>NZ_JAKREU010000020.1 GCF_022664435.1 Sphingomonas panni
CCCCCCCCGCCGCCGGCCGCAAGCATTGAACTGGAGCGAAGGAAAGGCATGAGCCGCAATCTAAACCGGCGCGACGTAATGCGCGGAACCGCCATGCTTGGCGGCACGCTGGCCATGTCGGCCTACCTGCCGGCTTGGGCGCAACCTGTGTCGCGCGGCATCGCCAGGCCCCTGCCGACCGTGTCGGGCACAAACATCGCGCTGACGATCGACAGGATGAAGCTCGTCATGGACGGGATCACGACGCCCGCGATCGGGGTAAACGGCACGGTCCCGGCACCACTCGTCCGCCTCAAAGAGGGCCAGAAGGTCCGCCTTGCGGTGACCAACAACCTCGACGAAGATAGCTCGATCCACTGGCACGGGCTCATTCTGCCGTTCCAAATGGACGGCGTACCCGGGATCAGCTTCCCCGGCATCAAGGCGCGTTCGACCTTTGTGTACGAGTTCCCGATCTTGCAGTCCGGCACCTACTGGTATCACAGCCACTCGGGCGAGCAGGAGCAGGCAGGACTCTACGGACCCATCGTGATTGATCCGGCGGGTGCCGACCCAGTCGCGTTCGACCGCGAGCATGTGATCGTCCTCTCCGACCATAGCGAAATGACGGGCGAGGAAATCTTTCGCAAGCTCAAGCAGATGGGCGGCGCCTATTTCAACTATCAACGCCCGACGCTGAGTGGGCTGCTGGCCGGCCGCGAAATGCGCCTTAAGGATCGCCTCGATTGGGGGCAGATGCGGATGGACCCGGCGGACATCGCGGACGTCACTGGTTCGACCTACACCTTCCTGGTCAATGGCTTTGGACCTTACGACAACTGGACGGGTCTCTTCCGACCGGGCGAGCGGGTTCGGCTGCGCATCGTCAATGCTGCGGCGCAAACCAACTTCAACGTGCGCATCCCTGACTTGCCGATGACGGTGGTGCAGGCCGACGGCCAGAACGTCCGGCCGGTAACCGTGGACGAATTCCAGATCGGCGTCGCGGAAACCTTCGACGTGATCGTGACGCCCGAGGACCGCGCCTACAGCTTCGTTTCCGAGGCGATCGACCGATCCGGCATGGGGCGCGCGACACTGGCCCCGCGCGAGGGCATGATCGCCCCGGTCCCGCCGCTCCGCCCGCGCACGTTGCTGACCATGACCGACATGGGCATGGACATGAGCGGGATGGAGGGGATGTCCGGTATGGCGGACGAGAACCCGGTCGCAAAGCGCGGGCCGGATCCCACGTTGATGCAGAATGCCTCGCGCAACCTGTGGAAGCTCACCGGGTGGAAAGAGCCCACCGATCACGGAACGAAGCCGATAGGCGCTGCGATGGCCAGCATGGCTGGGATGGGGGGCGACCAGATGAGCGGCGCTATGCCTGGGATGGACCATAGCCAAATGGCGGCGGGCGCTGCCGGGATGGCGGGCATGGACCATGGTCAGATGAGCAGCGGCGGCATGGCCGGGATGGATCATGGGTCAGGCGGCAGCATGGACATGAACATGCGCAACCCCAAGAACGCGCCCGGCGTCAAGATGGGGCCGGGAGTGCAGACCATCTCGCCGATGCCGAAGGACCGCACGGGCGAGCCGCCGCAGGGGCTGGAGGATGCGGATCATCGCGTGCTCACCTATCGCGACCTTGTCGCGCTGGACCGCAACCCGGACGTTCGCGCCCCGTCGCGTCAGTTGGAGATCCACCTCACGGGCAATATGGAGCGCTACATGTGGGGCTTTGACGGCCAGAAGATGAGCGACCCTGCCGACCCCATCCCGTTCCGCAAGGACGAGCGCGCGCGCGTTACCCTGGTCAATGACACGATGATGCCGCACCCCATCCATTTGCACGGCCACTTCTTCGAGTTGGTGACCGGACATGGCGACTTTGGGCCTCGCAAGCACACTGTGAATGTGGCGCCAGGCGGTAAGATGACATTCGACGTAACGGCCGATGCGCCCGGCGACTGGGCGTTCCACTGCCACAATCTCTATCACATGACCGCGGGGATGATGCGTGTCGTGACGGTTCGCCCGATGGGCGAGGAGAATCGCGATGCAGCCTAAGTTCCTCCTGATCGCCGGCGGCGCGGCGCTTGGCCTCGCAACGCCGGCGGCCGCGCAGATGGACCATTCCAACATGCCCGGCATGAAGATGCCGCCGCCAAAGGCGCCAGCGGTAAAAAAGCCTGCCGCCAAGAAGCCCTCAGCGACCAAGCCCGCCGTGCACAAGGAGTCCGCGAAGCCTGCCGCCAGGTCGACACCGCGCGCGAAGGCGGGATTGGGGGCCAAGCCTGCCGCAAGTCGGTCCGCCAAGCCTCCGGTCGGTGGACCGGCTGTTGCTGATCCTCACGCCGGTCATGACATGTCCGCCATGCCCGGTATGAATATGCCTGAAGCCAAACCTGATGCCAGTTCGGGGCACGACATGTCCGCGATGCCAGGTGCGTCCGGCGGCGCCAACCCCGCTGAGCCAGGTGCTATGCAAGGCATGGACCATGGATCGATGCCGGGAATGGGCCAAAGTTCGGGCGCGATGCAAGGCATGCCGGGACACGGCATGGGAAGCATGCCCTCAGCCACGGGCGCGGCGATGATCGGCACCAACCTTCAGGCCGGCACCGCTCCGCCGCCGCCCATCCCGACCGATCGGGCCGCGGACCAGGTCTACTCTGCCGCTGCTATGGCGCATTCGCAGCAGCATCTGCGGTCGATGCACGGCGGGCAGAATTTCTCCCAGGTCATATTCAATCTGGCTGAAGTCCAGATCCGGGACGGTCGCGATGGTTACCGGTGGGACGGCAGTGCCTGGTATGGGGGTGATATCAACCGGCTGGTGCTCAAGACCGAGGGCGAAGGGAATATCGGGGGAAGTCTGGAAGCGGCGGAGGTACAGGCGCTTTATTCGCACGCCATTGGCCCATACACCGATATACAGCTTGGCGTCCGCTACGATTTCAAGCCCAACCCCTCGCGCGTCTATGCGTCGGTCGGCTTCGAAACGCTGGCACCCGGCTTCTTCGATGTCGAGGGCGCACTGTTCCTGTCCAACAAGGGCGACCTGCTGGGGCGCCTGGAAGGTTATTACGATCAGCGGATCACGCAGCGGCTGGTTCTTCAGCCACGCGCCGAACTCAACTTCGCCGCGCAGGACGTGCCGGAAATCGGCATCGGCTCAGGCCTTTCCACGGCCGAACTCGGTCTGCGTCTCCGCTACGAGATCAGGCGCGAGTTCGCGCCCTATGTGGGCATATCGTACGACCGCAGCTTCGGGGACACAGCCCGCTTCGCGCGCGCCGAAGGCCAGGGCGCGGCGTCGACCAGCCTCGTTCTGGGCATTCGCACATGGTTCTAAGGCCAACTAGTCTTGTTGCGTTGGCCAAGGCCAAGAAGGAGAAATCGATGTTCAAGGCAGTAACGCTTCTGGCTCTGGCCGCGATGTCGGCGAGCCCCGCTTTGGCTCAGCAGGGCATGGACCACTCGAAAATGCAAGGCATGAACCACGACAACATGCCTGGCATGAACACGCCCTTCATGCCCGCCGAAATGGCGATGCATGAAAAGATGATGAAGGCCAAGGGCGCTAATGCGAGCGAGACGTGGGTCCGCAAGATGATCGAGCATCACCGCGGTGCGATCGCCATGTCGCAGATCGTTCTCCGGGAGTCGCCCGATGCGAAGACCCGGCAAATGGCTCAGAAATCGATTGCCGAGCAGAACAAGAGCATCGGTGAACTCCAGGCGATGCTCCGGTCGATGGGCAAGCGTCCTCAGTAATAAGCCTCATTCCTCCCGCCCCCAGCCAGCAACGGGAGGAATGACCAAGGAGATTTTTCCATGAAGTCAGCGTTGCGATTTGCGCTTACTGCCGCAGCCTTGTTGGTTCCGGTTGCCGCCAGCGCGGCTACCCCGATCGTTATGCACCGCGACCCCGGCTGCGGCTGTTGCGCCAAGTGGGCGGCGCAGGTGCAGCAGCAGCTCGGCCGGCAGGTGCGCGTCGTCGATGATTCTAACCGCCCGGCGCTGCAGAAGCGCGCGGGCGTTCCCGCGGACCTCTCGTCCTGCCACACCGCGATCGCCGATGGCATGGCTTTCGAGGGCCACGTGCCGATCGCCGACATGAAGCGGGCTCTTGCGACCCGGCCCAAGGGCGTGCGGGGCCTGGCGGTCGGCGGTATGCCGCTCGGCTCGCCGGGAATGGAAGTGCCGGGCGTCAAGGCGCAGGCCTATGACGTGGTCGCCTTCGGCACCGGCGGACGCCGCTTGTTCGCCCGCCACGGCAGCTGATCGGCGATTTTTCTGGTTAGGGCCGGCAGGACGCGCCTGCCGCTGCCAGCGTGACTCCTCCATCCAGTTCGCGTCGAAGCAGACGAAAAGTCTCACGGAAAGAGCTAATGGGCGGGTGAGGGGAGAAGGCCGGGCGTGCGTAAACGGGAATGGATGAACACGGATCAAGGGGTCAGGTGATGGGCGGCAAACGAGGCGGGACCTTCGCTATACTTCTTGCGGTTGCAATATCAGTCAGCACGTCGGCATCGGCGCACGAAGATCACAATGCGCTCGGGGCGGGTCCCGGGCCGGTCGCTAACAGCGCAGCCGAGACGCAGAAAGCAGATGGGGCGGACGCTGGCGACGACATGGACATGGGCGGCATGCACGAGGAGACCGCCAACAAGAACAAGAGTTTCGGCGAACGGCTTGTGAGCTGGCTGGGCCGGCTGCACACCATGGTCATTCATTTTCCCATCGCCATGTTCATCGGCGCGTTCGGGTTAGAGCTGTTCGGGTTATGGCGCCGCAACCGGGACTATCAGCATGTCGCACACATAATGCTGGTGGTCGGCGCGCTGGGAGCGATCGCAGCGGCGTTCCTGGGCTGGTTCGCAGGCGGGTTCTACCTGACCGACCGCAACCCTATCCTGATGACGCATCGCTGGCTCGGAACATCGATCGCGGTCTTCGGCGTCGTGCTGGCTTGGATGGCAGCCCGCCACCGCAAGGGTCCCGAGCGGTCGCGGTCGTTGTATTGGGTGGTGCTTGGCCTGATGACGCTCGCGATCTCAATTCAGGGGTTCCTCGGCGGAACCTTCATGCATGGCGGAATAAACCACTTGGCGTTCTGAGGGGCCCGACGCTTAGTAGCCGCTCGCGTGTTGGCGCGGTTCGAAGGAGAATGCGGCAGCGCCGACCTTCGTGCCGTAGGATGCCGCCAGCGATCCCGGCTCCGCTCGGGCGTGTCGAGGAACCCCGACCCTGATAATAGCACACTGTCTCGATGCACTCGCGCGCGAGCCACGGGATCGTGGTACGGGATCATCGAACGGAGAAAGGCCGTGTCGCCGATCGTCGTGTGGATACGAATAAGCGCGAAGCAGCCGAAGAAGATGACAAGCGAGCCGGCGATCAGCGCTTTGTTGGCGGTGTTCGCTCGTCGCACCGCCAATGGCTCCCGCTACGTCGGCGGTACGCTCCGAGCGGAATACAGCCCGGCGAGGGCGGATGACAATCCACTGTCGCGGTCGCGCAACAGGTTATGAATTGCGGTCGCAGCGATCGCCGCTTGTCCGGCTGCGACGCTGATCTGATCGAGCCCTTCCACGACGTCGCCGACTGCGTAGAGACCCTTAACCGAGGTTTGTTGGTGGGCATTGGTTAGCACGCACCCGGATTCGCTGAGCTGTGCTCCGAGCAAAGAGGCAAGCCGCGTCCGAGGTGATGAGCCGAGTGCGGGGTAAAGCGTGTCGAATTGTAGCTCCAAGCCATTGGCCAGCCTCACCTCGACACACTCGCCAAGACGCAACTGCCCGACAGGCGAGGGGGCGACATCAATGCCCTGCTGGTCCAGCTTGGCAAGTTCGGTCGGCCCAAGATCGAGCGAGCGTTCGGCCAGAAGCGTGACCTTGGCCCCATAAGCCCTCAGGAATTCGGCTTCTTCAGCACCATGACCATCGCCGCCGAGCACCGCCACGTTCATGCGCCGGGCCTCATAACCATCGCAGATCGGGCAATAGCGGAGAAGCCCACGCGCCACGCCGATGTCATGCATCGCATCAGGCATCTCGGGACGCCGGTTGACGACGCCCGTCGCAAGGACAACGGTCCGCGCATACAGGACGTTCAGTTCGCAGCTTGCCGAGAAGTGGTCGCCTGACGCGACGATTGCGTCAATCTCACCTCTCTGGACCGTACCGCCATATTCGCGCAGCTGAGCCTGCAAACGGGCAAGAAACGTGACGCCGGAAATGCCGCCGGGAAATCCTGGCAGGTTGTGCGAGCGCGGGATGGACGCGGCGCGCCCTGCCGCCGCATCGTAGACGACGCAGCTCCTGAGAAACCGCGACAGATAGATCGCGGTCATGAGGCCCGCTGGACCACCGCCCACTATCAGACAGTCGATGACCTCCTCAGGATCTCCAGTCCAGCCCTGATCGGTCAACCGCAACCTCATCATTACCCCGCGCATGCGCCTATCAGGCCCGCGGCCACAGTTGGTTTAAGGGGAGACGCAGTGAAAAAGCGCTCCATGCTCCCTTCTGAATACGCGCTGCCACCGCCGACCCCTCATCGAGAGCGGTGTGTCGGCACGAAAAAAGATCGTGAGGGGTGACCCGTCCAGCTGCGTAATACAGGTGAGCCCAATTGAAATGGAGATTACCTAAATGCGCCGCTTGTTCATCACGACTGCCGCCGCCGCCCTGTTCTTCGTAGGCGGCGTGGCGAACGCGCATCCGAAGCTGGTGTCCGCCAGTCCCGCTGCCAACGCGGCGGTCGCGACCCCCGAGAAGATCAGCCTCCAGTTCAGCGAGAAGCTCGTGCCGGCTTTCTCTAAGGCCGACCTTACCATGGCCGCGATGCCTGGCATGGCGGCCATGAAAATGCCCAGCAGCGCCGCAGTCGGCGCCGATGGCCGGACGCTCACCATCACCCCGAAGCAGCGTCTCCCGCGTGGACGCTACAGCGTCGACTGGCAGGTCGTCTCTGGCGACACACATAAAATCACCGGCAGCTACAATTTCACGGTGAAGTGAGCGAATGCTCGACTGGCCGACCGTCGCCATCCGCTTGGCGTTGTACCTGGTCCTGGCGGCGCTGTTCGGCCTGTCGGCCTTCAGCCTCTACGGCCTTCGCCTTGGCGAGCGCGATGATGCAATCGCGCTGCGGCCTTGGCTCACGGCAAGCGCGGCGCTCGGGTTGCTTCTCTCGGCCGCTGGCCTGATCCTCATGGCCTCGGCGATGGCCGGATCTCCGTTCTGGCCGATCGATCAGGCTGCTGCGGCCGCGCTGCTCGGAGGGTCGGCGGTTGGCACCGCCTGGAAGGTGCGTATGGTGGCGCTCGTCATCGCCGGCGGTGCAGCCCTGCTGGCGCGAGGCAGAGCATCATGGCTGGCTATGGCCATGATTGCGGCAGCCGCGGCATTGGCGACACTCGCGTGGAACGGGCATGGTGCCGCGAGCGAGGGAAGCACGGGATGGCTTCACCTCACTGCGGACATCCTCCATCTCCTTGCTGCCGGTCTGTGGGTCGGGGCGCTGTTCGGATTGCTTCTCCTGATGGCGCGGCGCGCCGAGGAGATCGATGCTGCGCACCTTCGGCTGACCCATCGCGCCCTGCACGGGTTTGGCTCCGTTGGTACGCTCGTTGTTGTTACCCTGGTGGTAACTGGTTTGATCAACAGTTGGCTGCTCGTCGGGCCGACCAATTTTATGGCTCTGGGAACGACACTTTACGGCCTGTTGCTGCTCGCCAAGCTAGCCCTGTTCGCCGGGATGCTGGGGCTCGCTTCCCTCAATCGGTTTCGCCTCACGCCGGCCTTTGAGCGCTCGATTGCCATGAACGACCATCGCGGGGCGCTTAGGGCGCTGCGGGTCAGCCTCGCGATCGAGACAGCCTGCGTGATCGGCATTCTGGCGCTCGTGGCATGGCTAGGCACCCTCGCGCCACCCGCGTCGGGCATGTAAACGCTATGGACCATCCGCCCACACAAGCGCCGCCCAGGCCTTCCACCTTCTTTTACCCACTTGCGCGGCTTAACCCTCGCCTCCCAAGATACCCCCCGCTTGGACTGAGCTTACGTGTCCGACGCCCTAAGTCGCCCACAGGTGCTTGCGGGACTGTCGCCTCGCGCTGCAAAGCTGAGTGTACGAGAGGATTGGTCCGGGATGGTCATTACGTTGAGTGCGCAGAACACGCTTCCGGCCACGCTTCGAAAGGAGCATCGCACCAAGCCTGGGGTGTGGGGCGTCATTCGAGTGCTCGACGGTCGGTTGCGCTATCAGGTGCTCGACCCGGCTTCGGAAACGATACTCGATCCTGATTGTCCTGGCCTGGTGCTCCCGGACCAACCACATTTTGTCGAGCCGCTCGGACCGATGCGAATGCAGGTCGAGTTCTATGACCGGATGCCCGTACACGCCGCCGGTTAACGGCGTAAAAGCTAGCCTGTTGGTGTTTTCAGAGACGGACGAACGAGGATAGCAATTCATGGCCGATGGCAAAAGCAGTGAAGCCGGCAGCGGCCAGGGTGGTGGCGGCGTCGTTCTGATCACGGGCGCGAGCGGCTTCATCGCGGCCGCGTTGATCGCCAAGCTTAGCGAGCGCTATAGGGTCGTCGGCCTCGATCGCGCTGGTCCTCCCGATCCGCCGCCGCCCGCCGCAGCAGTCGACTTCGATCTCGGCTCTGACGAGGCAGTGCGCGCTGCACTTGATGAGGTTCGTGCCCGCTATGGCAACCGCATCGCCTCGGTGATCCATCTCGCCGCCTATTACGATATTACGGGCGATGCCAATCCGCTTTATGACAAGGTCACCGTGCAGGGCACCCGCCGGCTGATTGACGGGCTACAATCGTTTGAGGTCGAGCAATTCATCTTCGCCAGCACGATGCTGGTTCATAAGCCGACTTCCACACCCGACGAGCGCATCAACGAGGACTCTCCGATCGGTGCATCCTGGGCGTACCCGCAGTCAAAGGTCGATGGCGAGGCGTTGCTGCATGAGCAGCACGGGAACATCCCGGTCGTCTACATGCGCGCCGCCGGAGTTTACGACGACGACGGACGCTCGGCGTTTCTCGCGCAGCAGATATCGCAGATTTACGAGCACCGCCTGATCTCGCACTTTTATCCCGGCATGCTGTGTGCGGCACAGTCATCGGTGCACCGCAACGATTTGGCCGATGCCGTGCTGCGTCTCGTCGATCGGCGGCACGAACTTCCGACGGAGCTGCCACTGCTCATCGGCGAGCCCGACGCGCCCGGCTATGCCGAGATCCAGGACATCGTCGGCGAGGCGCTCCACGGCGAGGGCTGGAAGACGATCCGGATTCCGCAGCCGCTCGCGAAGGCCGGGATTATCCTGCAGAACGAAGCGCTCGGCAGTGACGACTTCATCCAGCCCTGGATGATCGACAGCAGCAACGACCACTATATCCTTGATATCTCCCGAGCGCGTTCGCTGCTCGGATGGGAGCCGAAACACAGTCTCCGCGACACACTGCCCGCGATCGTTGCCGCGTTGAAGCGCCATCCGCGGGCCTGGTATCGGAACAACAAGCTCAACGAGAACCTGGTTGCCTGGCACGATAAGCCAGAGGCCGAACCTGTAGCGCCGAGCCATCAACCTGCGGCGGCAGGCGCCGGGATGGCCGGTATGGATCACGGGGCTGTGGACCATAGTAGCATGGACCATGCAGCCATGGGGCACGGCCCTGGCGCGGCGGACATGGCGATGTCCGGCCACGGTGCACACGGCGATCACATGGCCATAATGGACCGGGACGAGCGCCGTGCGCGCTGGGCTCTTTACGCGAACATCGGTCTTGGGCTGTGGCTCGCCTCCAGCCCGCTCATATACGACTCCGTGACCACGCAGAGCGTCGGCGAGGCCGCGCGCTTCGTAACGATTGATCGCGGGTTGCCGTCGATTGAGTGGCGGGCGAACGCGCTGGCCATTAGCGATGTCGTCAGCGGCCTCGCCATCGCGCTGTTCGGTGCGCTGTCGCTGTCGGCCAGGACCAAGACCTGGGCGCAATGGGCGGTGGCGTTCGTCGGCATTTGGCTGTTCTTCGCCCCGCTAATCTTCTGGAGCCCGAGCGCTGCTCAGTACAACAACAACCTGCTCATCGGCTCGGCCGTGATTGCCCTGTCGGTGCTCGTGCCGATGATGCCGGGCATGAGCATGGCGGGCATGATGGACCCCAAGAACATCCCGCCTGGCTGGACCTATTCGCCGTCCACTGACGCGCAGCGGCTGCCGATCGTCGCCATGGGCCTGATCGGCCTTCTCACCTCGCGCATCCTGACCGCTTACCAGCTCGGGCACATCGATACAGCCTGGGAGCCGTTCTTCGTCGGATCGCTGACTGACCCGCGTAACGGGACGGAGGAGATCATCACTTCCGACATGTCGAAGGCGTGGCCGATCGCCGACGGCGGTCTCGGCACCATCAGCTACGTGCTCGAGATCCTGATGGCAGTGATGGGAACCCGCGATCGCTGGCGCACCATGCCGTGGATGGTGACCTTCTTCGGCATTCTGGTCATCCCGCTCGGCGTCGTCAGCATCTACTTCATCATCAGCCAGCCGATCGTCATCGGCACGTGGAGCACGCTGGCGCTGATCGCCGCGCTCGCCATGCTGATCATGATCCCGTTCGCGCTCGACGAGGTGATTGCGATGGGTCAGTTCCTTCTCTGGGCGCGCCGGCAAGGCAAACCGCTGATCCGCACCTTCTTCCAAGGCGACGCGATCGCGGCCGGCAGAGAGGACACCTCGGACGCGATGGCCTCGCCAAGCACCTTCTGGGCGGACGCGAAGAAGGGTCTGACCCTGCCATGGACGCTGACTGCGAGCATCGTCATCGGCGTCCTGCTGATGCTCACCCGGGTATTGTTCGGCACGGAAGGCGGGATGGCGAACAGCGATCACGTTGTGGGTGCGCTGGTCATCACGGTCGCGATCATCGCCACAGCGGAGGTTGCCCGCGTGCTGCGGCTGATCAATGTCGCGTTCGGAGCCTGGCTCGTGGCCGCGCCTTTCCTCCTGGACGGCGTTGGTCACCTTGGTGCCGTGGCCTCGGTCGTAGCGGGCATTGCGCTCGTCGGCCTCAGCTTTCCAAGGGGGAAGCGCAGCGCCGAGCATTATGCAGGCTGGGACAAGTACGTGATCTGAAAGTATCCTCGATCACTGCTGGCTCTATTGCGGACCTTGATCGCGCATCGCACCGTCTCGCGTGCCTTCGTCGCCGCTTTCTTGCGTCGTTCAATCGGGACCGGTTCACGGTCACGATCTGTCGCCGGCGACGATCGCCCGTTGACGCGGCGATGTTCATCATCGGCTGCCTTGGTGATCGCGCCCTCCGCCCAATACTGCTAATGAGAGCTGTTCGCATAGTGCGCGACGAGTAAAGCTTGGAGACGATCACCCATATGCTGTCACTTCGGGTCGCGCTGATTAAGCCTGCACTCGCGCTGGTCGCGTCGCTTATGCTGCTGTTGATTCCCGCTGCGGCGACGGCCGATCCCGGCGACGTGCAAACCGCTTGGCGTCTGCTCGATTATATGGCGGTCGATTATGGCGGTGCGGTCGCCAACGGCGCGGTCACAAGTGCGTCCGAATACGCGGAGATGACGGAGTTCGCCGCAGGCGTGTCCACCCGCCTGCGCGCGCTCCCTGCGACACCTGAGCGGCAATCCCTGATCCAACGGGCTTCGCAGCTCCAAGGCGTGATTGCCCGCAAGGGCTCGGCCCAACAGGTCGCGGCGCTCGCCTACGGGCTCGCCGCCGATCTGCTCAAGGCCTATCCGGTTCCGCTCGCCCCGGACAAGACACCGGACATCTCCACAGCAGGAGCGGTTTTTCGACAATCCTGCGCGTCCTGCCACGGCATGACAGGCAACGGGCACGGTCCCGACGCCGCCAAGCTCGACCCGCCACCGATCGCCTTTACTGATGCCGAGCGAGCGCGCCAGCGCAGCGTGTTCGCGCTCTATCAGGTGATAAGCCAAGGCATCGACGGAACCGCGATGCAGAGCTTCGTCGATCTGTCTAGCGATCAGCGCTGGGCGCTCGCGTTCCGCTCCGGCAGCTTCGCCTCCACCGACGCACAAGCGGTCGAGGGTGAGCGGCTGTGGAAGTCGGACGCGAGCTTGCGGGCACGAATTCCCGACCTGAAAACCCTGGTCGCGCTCACCCCCGCCGCGCTTGCGGGCAGCATCGGGCAGGTGAAAGCCGACGCGGTGCTCGCCTATCTGCGTCGCCACCCCGATCAGGTGATGCAACAAGCCCCAAGCCCGCTCGCCGTGGCGCGCGCCAAGCTTGCGCAAAGCCTCGCCGCGTTCCAGCGCGGCGACCGGCGCGCTGCAAAGGAACTGGCGCTGTCCGCCTACCTCGACGGGTTCGAGCCGATCGAACCGACGCTCTCGGCGCGCGACCCGAACCTCATGTCCCGGATCGAAGGCGCGATGGGAGAATATCGCGCCGCTGTGGAGAGCAGCACGTCAGCCGATGACGTGACCGAACGAGTGGCAGTGCTGGGCGGCCTGTTCGATGATGCCGAGGCCGCGCTCGCGCCCGACGCCGCGACGCAGGCGTCCACCTTCTTGGGAGCCTTCACGATCCTGCTGCGCGAAGGGCTGGAAGCTCTCTTGATCGTGGTGGCCATGATTGCGTTCCTCCGCAAAGCGGAGCGGCCGGAAGCCATGCGCTATGTGCATGGTGGCTGGGTCGGCGCGCTCGTCGCCGGCGGGATTACCTGGGCGGTTGCCACCTATGCGATCGGTATAAGCGGCGCGAGCCGGGAACTGACGGAAGGGTTCGGCTCGCTGTTCGCGGCCGTGGTCCTGCTCTCGGTCGGAATCTGGATGCACGGCAAGGCACAAGCCGATCAGTGGCAACGCTATATCCGGGAGAAAATGTCACGGGCGCTATCGGGCGGGTCGGGATGGTTCCTGTTCGGGCTCGCATTCCTGGTGGTCTATCGGGAGGTATTCGAGACGATCCTTTTCTACGCCGCGCTCTCGACACAGGGTAACACCGCGATGCTGCTGGCCGGCGCCGGCGCAGCGATCAGCCTTCTCGCCGTCATCGCCTGGGCAATGCTCCGCTACAGCCGGACGCTGC
>NZ_JAKREU010000021.1:0-3235 GCF_022664435.1 Sphingomonas panni
TGGTTGCGGGGACAGGATTTGAACCTGTGACCTTCAGGTTATGAGCCTGACGAGCTACCGGGCTGCTCCACCCCGCGACACCTTTGTCGCCCATTTGGGCGGGAGGGGTATGTGGCATTGTGAATGGTTATGTGCACCGGCTTCAATGCCTGGCGACGACCTACTCTTCCACTGCTTAGGCAGTAGTACCATTGGCGCGGTCTGGTTTCACGGCCGAGTTCGGGATGGGATCGGGTGGTTCACAGACGCTATAGCCACCAGGCAATGAAGCGGGTGCACGGTTTTCAAATCGATGGGAAGGCTGGGTATTTTCAACCACGGTAGTCAGCCAGTGCTGACGTTGGGGGTGTGAACTCTACAAGCGCGAATAGGACAATTAGTATCGGTTAGCTTCACGCATTACTGCGCTTCCACATCCGATCTATCAAGGTCGTGGTCTCCGACCGTCCTAAGAAATCTTATCTTGAGGGAGGCTTCCCGCTTAGATGCTTTCAGCGGTTATCCCGTCCATGCATAGCTACCCTGCTGCGCCGTTGGCACGACGACAGGTACACCAGAGGCATGTTCACCCCGGTCCTCTCGTACTAGGGGCAACTCCTCTCAAATTTCGACGCCCACGGCAGATAGGGACCAAACTGTCTCGCGACGTTCTGAACCCAGCTCACGTACCACTTTAATTGGCGAACAGCCAAACCCTTGGGACCTGCTCCAGCCCCAGGATGTGATGAGCCGACATCGAGGTGCCAAACAACCCCGTCGATATGAGCTCTTGGGGGTTATCAGCCTGTTATCCCCGGCGTACCTTTTATCCGTTGAGCGATGGCCCTTCCACGAGGGACCACCGGATCACTATGACCGACTTTCGTCTCTGCTCGACTTGTCAGTCTCGCAGTCAGGCTGGCTTATGCCATTGCACTCTAACAGACGGTTTCCAACCGTCCTGAGCCAACCTTCGCGCGCCTCCGTTACTCTTTAGGAGGCGACCGCCCCAGTCAAACTACCCGCCACAGAGGGTCCCTCAACCAGTTTCATGGTTGCAGGTTAGACATCAGAAAACAACAGGGTGGTATTTCACCTATGGCTCCACACCGGCTGGCGCCAATGCTTCAAAGCCTCCCACCTATGCTACACAGTTCTTTCCTAATGCCACTCTGAAGCTGCAGTAAAGGTGCACGGGGTCTTTCCGTCTAACCGCGGGTACTCCGCATCTTCACGGAGAATTCAATTTCGCTGAGCATGTCCTGGAGACAGTGGGGAAGTCGTTACGCCATTCGTGCAGGTCGGAACTTACCCGACAAGGAATTTCGCTACCTTAGGACCGTTATAGTTACGGCCGCCGTTTACCTGGGCTTCATTTCAGAGCTTGCACCCCTCCACTTAACCTTCAGGCACCGGGCAGGCGTCAGGCCCTATACGTCGTCTTGAAGCCGACTTAGCAGAGCCCTGTGTTTTTGCTAAACAGTCGCTACCCCCTGGCCTGTGCCCCCAGCAAGAGCTTGCGCTTATGCTGGGCCTCCTTCTTCCGAAGGTACGGAGGCAATTTGCCGAGTTCCTTCAGGACACTTCTCTCAAGCGCCTTGGTATACTCTACCTGACCACCTGTGTCGGTTTCGGGTACGGTCTATACGGTGGGGCTATTTCCCGGGACAGCTTCGAAGCCGGATCAATCCGATAAGATCCGACAACACACGCCATCCGTCACACACCACCAGGCCCACGAATATTAACGTGGTTCCCATCGACTACCCCCTTCGGGCTCGTCTTAGGGGCCGGCTCACCCTGCGCGGATTAGCCTTGCGCAGGAACCCTTGGTCTTTCGGCGAGAGGGCATCTCACCCTCTTTATCGCTACTCATGTCTGCATTCGCACTTCCGATACCTCCACGGTCCATTACCAGACCGCTTCACAGGCGTACGGAACGCTCCGCTACCGCGTACACAAAGTGTACACCCTAAGCTTCGGTGCGTGTCTTGAGCCCCGTTACATCTTCGCCGCAGGAACCCTTGTTTAGACCAGTGAGCTGTTACGCTTTCTTTAAAGGATGGCTGCTTCTAAGCCAACCTCCTGGTTGTTTTGGGATTCCCACATGCTTTCCCACTTAGACACGACTTGGGGACCTTAGCTGTAGGTCAGGGCTGTTTCCCTTTTGACGACGGACCTTAGCACCCGCCGTCTGTCTCCCGGATATCACTCTTATGTATTCGGAGTTTGGTTAGTATTGGTAGATCTCGCGACCCCCGCAACCATCCAGTGCTCTACCCCATAAGGTGTCCATCCGAGGCACTACCTCAATAGTTTTCGCGGAGAACCAGCTATTTCCCGGCTTGATTGGCCTTTCACCCCTAAACACAACTCATCCGGTAACTTTTCAACGTTAATCGGTTCGGACCTCCAGTGGGTGTTACCCCACCTTCATCCTGGTCATGCCTAGATCGCCGGGTTTCGGGTCTAATCCATCAAACTAATTCGCCCTATTCAGACTCGCTTTCGCTGCGCCTACACCTAACGGCTTAAGCTTGCTTGATAGATTAAGTCACAGACCCATTATGCAAGAGGTACGCTGTCACCCCATGAAGAGGCTCCAACTGCTTGTAGGCAATCCGTTTCAGGTACTGTTTCACTCCCCTCATCGGGGTGCTTTTCACCTTTCCCTCACGGTACTAGTTCGCTATCGGTCATGTACGAGTATTTAGGCTTGGAGGGTGGTCCCCCCATGTTCAGACAGAATTACACGTGTTCCGCCCTACTCGAGTCCTGACACATCACTTTCGCATACGGGGCTGTCACCCGCTATGGCCGTCCTTTCCAGAACGTTCTGCTAGTTGAATGTCAGGCACTGGCCTGGTCCGCGTTCGCTCGCCACTACTAACGGAATCTCGGTTGATGTCTTTTCCTCCGGGTACTGAGATGTTTCAGTTCGCCGGGTTCGCTTCTCGAAACCTATGTATTCAGTCTCAAGATACCTTGCCCAATTAACCCTGCATGCCGTTTCCAACAGTCAGGATTAATCGGATAGGTGGGTTTCCCCATTCGGAAATCGTCGGGTCAAAGGTTGCTCACACCTCACCGACGCTTATCGCAGCGTGCCACGTCCTTCATCGCCTGTACATGCCAAGGCATCCACGAATTGCCCTTACCTCACGCTTGAGAGTCCACACCACCAACGACAACACTGGATCGACGTTCGCTAGAACGACGACACGAAACTCGGCAGAGCAGTGTATCGCGGTTGTTT
>NZ_JAKREU010000022.1 GCF_022664435.1 Sphingomonas panni
ATGATCTCAACCTCACGTAGCTTCCCGATAATCTCCTCGGGCTTGTGCTTCTTCGCAGGCATTCGTCGTCCCTTCCTTGGTCCAGACTGTAATAGTCGATGGACCACTCAGAAGGGGGCAGCTCAGTCATCGGCGTCCTGCTGATGCTGACCCGAATACTGTTCGGCACGGAAGGCGGTATGGCGAACAGCGATCACGTTGTGGGTGCGCTGGTCATCACGGTCGCGATCATCGCCACCGCAGAAGTTGCCCGCGCGCTGCGGCTGATCAACGTCGCGTTCGGAGCCTGGCTTGTGGCCGCGCCTTTCCTCCTCGACGGCGTTGGTCACCTTGGGGCCGTGGCCTCGGTCGTAGCCGGCATTGCGCTCGTCGGCCTCAGCTTTCCAAGGGGAAAGCGCAGCGCCGAGCATTATGCAAGCTGGGACAAGTACGTGATCTGAAAGTATCTTCAATCACTGCTTAGCCTCATCGAAAACCTTGATCGCGCATCGCACACCGTCACGCGCCTTCGCTGCCGCTTTTCTACCCCCCCGATCGTCTCCGGGTTCGCGGTCACGATCTTGTCGCCGGAGACGATCGCCCGCCAGCTCTCCGGCGGCGATGTTCATCATCCTGCCATTGGTGGTCGCGCACGCTGCCCAATACTGCTAATGAGAGTTGTTCGCATAGTCCGCGACGAGTGAAGCTTGGAATCGATCACCCATATGCCGTCACCTCTGGTCGCGCTGGTCGCGTCGCTTATGCTGCTGTTGATCCCCGCTGCGGCGATGGCCGATACCCGCGATGTTCAAACTGCTTGGCGTCTGCTCGACTATATGGCGGTCGATTATGGCGGTGCGGTCGCCAACGGCGCGGTCATAAGCGCGTCCGAATACGCGGAGATGACGGAGTTCGCCGCTGGGGTGTCGACGCGCCTCCGCGCACTTCCCGCGACGCCTGAGCGGCAATCTCTAATCCAAAGCGCTTCGCAGCTCGAAGCCGTGATCGGCCGCAAGGGATCGTCCCGAGAGGTCGCGACACTCGCGCATGGCCTCGCCGCCGATCTGCTCAAGGCCTATCCGGTGCCGCTCGCTCCCGCCAAGGCACCCGACCCCGCCATGGGAACAAGGCTATACGTCCAAAGCTGCTCGTCCTGCCACGGCCTCACCGGCGACGGACATGGGCCTGACGCTGCCAGACTCGACCCGCCGCCGATCGCGTTCACCGACGCCGAACGGGCGCGCCAGCGCAGCGTGTTCGCGCTCTATCAGGTGATAAGCCAAGGCATCGACGGGACCGCGATGCAGAGCTTCGCCGATCTGCCGAACGATCAACGCTGGGCGCTGGCGTTCCGCGCTGGCAGCTTCGCCCTGACCGACGCGCAAGCGGTCGAAGGCGAACGGCTGTGGAAGTCCCAGCCGAGCTTGCGGGCGCGGATCCCCGATTTGAAAACCCTGGTCGCGCTCACCCCCGCCGCGCTTGCGGGCAGCATCGGGCAGGCGAAAGCCGACGCGGTGCTCGCCTATCTGCGGCGCCACCCCGATCAGGTGATGCAACAAGCCCCGGGCTCGCTCGCGGTCGCTCGCTCCAAGCTTGCGCAAAGCCTCGCCGCGTTCCGGCGCGGCGACCGGCGCGGCGCAAAGGAACTGGCGCTGTCCGCCTATCTCGACGGGTTCGAGCCGATCGAACCGACGCTCTCGGCGCGCGACCCGACGCTCATGTCCAGGATCGAAGGCGCGATGGGAGAATATCGCGCCGCTGTGGAGAGCAGCACGTCGGCCGATGATGTGGCCGAACGAGTGGCAGTGCTGGGCGGCCTGTTCGATGATGCCGAGGCGGCGCTCGCGCCCGACGCCGCGACGCAGGCGTCCACCTTCTTGGGGGCCTTTACGATCCTGCTGCGTGAGGGGCTGGAAGCTCTTTTGATCGTGGTCGCCATGATCGCGTTCCTCCGCAAAGCGGAACGGCCAGAAGCCTTGCGCTATGTTCATGGCGGGTGGATCGGGGCGCTCATCGCGGGCGGGCTTACCTGGGCCGTCGCCACCTATGCGATCGGGATCAGCGGCGCGAGCCGGGAGCTGACCGAAGGGTTCGGCTCGCTGTTCGCCGCGATCGTGCTGCTCTCGGTCGGAATCTGGATGCACGGCAAGGCCCAAGCCGATCAGTGGCAACGCTATATCCGGGAGAAAATGTCACGGGCGCTATCGGGCGGGTCGGGATGGTTCCTGTTCGGGCTCGCATTCCTGGTGGTCTATCGGGAGGTCTTTGAAACGATCCTTTTCTACGCCGCGCTCTCGACACAGGGTAACACCGCGATGCTGCTGGCCGGCGCCGGCGCAGCGATCAGCCTTCTCGCCGTCATCGCCTGGGCAATGCTCCGCTACAGCCGGACGCTGC
>NZ_JAKREU010000023.1 GCF_022664435.1 Sphingomonas panni
GTAAGCGTGGTCAGCAGGCCGCCTTGCGGTAGCGCCGGTAGGCAGGATGCTTGTCGCCTTTGACGAGGGCGCGGGCGGTGCAGGAAGTTATCGGTTCTACGACCAGTCATACGAGCACTCGTATGACTGGTCGGATGGAGGTGGTCGGCCGGGTATCGGGCCGGCGCCGATGGTCGGACGCGGAGAAGCTGGAGATTTTGGCCGAGGCGTTCCGCCCGGGGATCCGGGTCTGCGATATTATCGCTCGTCGCGAGGTATCGAGCAGCCTGATCTACACATGGCGCAAGCAGTTGCGCGAAGGTAAGCTGGCCGGGGCGGTGCCGTCGCTGCCGGTGTTTGCCGAGGTGCAGGTGTCGGAACCGACGCCGCCTGCGCCACTGCCAGCGCCATATCCATCGGGGCTCATCCAGATCGAGTTGCCGGGCGGTGTGCGGGTGAGTGTCGACGCGGGCGTGGATGCGGGTGCACTTGCACGGGTGTTGTCGGTGCTGCGGTGAACCCGGTGCCGCTGCCTACGCGGGTGTTTCTGGCGTGTGGGGTGACCGACATGCGCAAGGGGTTCGATGGCCTGGCGGTGCTGGTGCAGCAGGTGCTCGCGCAGAACCCACATTCCGGAGCGCTGTTCGCGTTCCGCGGCAAGCGCGGCCATCTGGTCAAGCTGCTGTGGTTCGACGGCCAGGGGCTTTGCCTGTTTTCCAAGCGGTTGGACCGTGGACGCTTCGTCTGGCCGGTGACCGCGACGGGCACGGTGACGCTGACGCCGGCGCAATTGTCGATGCTGCTGGAAGGCATCGACTGGCGGCGACCGGAGCGGACGTTCACGCCGACGCTGGCGGGGTAGAAACGGCGGTTTTGCGTTGCTTTTGCTCGCCCGTTGCCATGCAATCTGCTATAAAATGCGGGTGCCGGAAGCGCCCGTTTCCCCTGCTGATGCCGCCGCGCGGATTGCCGCGTTGGAGGCCTCGCTCGCCCGGGCGAATGCCGCACTCGCCGCCCGCGACCTGCTCATCGATACCCTGCGCGGACAGATCGCCCGGCTGCGGCGGATGCAGTTCGGTGCCTCGTCCGAAAAGTTCGGCCGCGAGATCAAGCAGCTCGAACTGGCTCTGGAGGAACTGGAAACGGAGCGTGATGCGCCTGTGCCTGAGGTGGCCGACGGCGGCGTAGCGGTTCGACCGGTGCCCGTCCGCAGTCTGCCCGGACATCTGCCGCGCGAGGATGTCGTTCACGAACCGGCGTCGGGCACCTGCACCTGCCCGGACTGCGGCGGTGCGATGCGTCCGCTGGGTATCGACGCGCACGAGATGCTCGACATCATGCCGGTGCGCTGGCGGGTCGTGCGCAACGTCCGCCCCAAATACAGCTGCCGGGTGTGTGAGAAAATCGTCCAGGTGCCTGCGCCGGTCAGCGCCGTGGCCAGGGGCAAGGCGACCTTCGCCACGCTGGCACACATCGTCGTCTCGAAATTCGACCACCATTTGCCGCTCCACCGCCAGGCCGAGATGATGGCCGCGCAGGGGCTCGACATCGACCGCTCGACATTGGCGGGCTGGACCGGACAGGCCGCAGCACTTCTCGACCCCATCGTCAGCCGCATCCGGGACGAAGTCCTCAAGGCCGACAAGGTCCATGCCGACGATACGCCCGTGCCGGTGCTCGACCCCGGCCGGGGCAAGACCGCGACCGGGCGGTTGTGGGTGTATGCCGCAGACGACCGGGCATCCGGTAGCACGGCGCCGCGCGCGACCTGGTATCGCTTCACGCCAGACCGCACCGCCGCGCACCCGCTGTCTCATCTGGCCGGCTTTCGCGGCTTCCTCCAGGCCGATG
>NZ_JAKREU010000024.1 GCF_022664435.1 Sphingomonas panni
AACAGGCTGAAATCGCCGGGCAGCGAATGTTTGAGCGCCGCAACCGCGAGCCCCCAGTTCGCCGCCGTCGCTTCGTCGCGATCCGACATCAGCGCGTGCAGCACGCCGCTGGCAAAGGCATCGCCCCCGCCGATCCGGTCGACGATGCCCGAGATCGCGACCTCGCCGGTCTGCACGGCACCGATCGGCGTGTCGATCCGCGCCGACAGGCGGTGGCGGTCGGCATCGTCGACGTGCCGCGCGGTAGAGGCGATATGCTTCAGGTTCGGAAAGGCTGCGAACGCCGCCTCGGCCGCCTCGCGCCGGCGATCCTCGCCATCGCCCGAAAACTGCCGGCCCAGCAGCAGCGATATGTCGCGGTGGTTGCCGAACAACAGGTCGGCCAGGGCGACCAGTCGCGTCAGCACGGCGCGCGGGTCGCTGTCCCATGCGTCCCACAGCCGCGCGCGGTAATTGCCGTCGAACGAAATGGTCAGCCCCCGCGCCCGCGCCGCCTCCGCCGCCGCGATCGCCGCTTTGGCGGTTTCGTCGCCGAGCGCCGGAGTGATCCCCGACAGGTGCAGCCGCGTGCAACCGGCCAGCAGCGCGTCCCAGTCCCATGCATCGGCCGGCGTCGTCGCAAAGCTCGACCCCGCCCGGTCATAGACGATATCGGACGCGCGCAGCCCTGCGCCGGGACTGAGGAAATACAGCCCCATCCGGCCGTCGCGCACCGCGACACGCGAACAATCGACGCCCTGCCCGCGCAGGGCCGTGACCGCGCCCCGCCCCAGCGGATTGTCGGGCACCATGCTGACCATCGCACTGGCATGGCCGAGATTGGCGAGACCGACCGCGACATTCGCCTCCGCCCCGCCGACATGGACGTCCAGCCGCCCGGTCTGCATCAGCAATTCGCGCCCCGGTGCGGTCATCCGCAGCAGCAGTTCGCCGAAACACAGGATCATCGCGCGAGCCACCCGCCATCGACGGCAAGGACATGGCCCTGCACATAGGCCGCGGCATCGGAGGCGAGGAACACCGCCGCCCCGCCCAGGTCCGCCGGATCGCCCCAGCGTCCCGCCGGGATGCGGTCGA
>NZ_JAKREU010000025.1 GCF_022664435.1 Sphingomonas panni
ATAAACGGGTGGAACGGATCTGGCGACGCGAGGGGCTGAAGGTGCCGCAGCGCCAGCCGAAACGCGGCCGGTTATGGCTGAACGATGGCTCGTGCATCCGGTTGCGGCCGGAGTATCCGGGGCATGTCTGGGCTTACGACTTCGTCGAGGAACGCACCCATGACGGACGCAAGTTCCGCATCCTTACCATTATCGACGAGGCGAGCAGGGAGTGCCTGGCACTCGTCGTCGCGCGCCAGCTCAAACACGAAGACGTACTGGCAGCGCTGGCCGAGTTGTTCATCGAGCGTGGTCCGCCCGCGCATATCAGGTCGGACAATGGCAGCGAGTTCATCGCCGCCGCCGTCCAGACCTGGCTCAGGCAGATCGGCGTGAAGACGCTCTACATCGCCCCGGGCTCGCCATGGGAGAACGGCTACAACGAGAGCTTCAACGGCTCGCTGCGGGATGAGCTGCTGAACGGCGAGATCTTCTACACCCTCGCTGAAGCCAGGGTGCTGATCGAGGCGTGGCGGCGTCACTACAACACTGTCCGACCGCACAGCAGCCTCGGCTATCGACCACCCGCCCCGGAAGCGGCGACACCGCCATTGCCGGCCTCCGGTTCCGCTTCGCTCCACCTCCGACCGGCAATGGCGGCGGAGACGACAATGCACTAACTATCAACCCGGACCACCCGGTGGGGGCTGCTCA
>NZ_JAKREU010000026.1 GCF_022664435.1 Sphingomonas panni
GTCATACGAGTGCTCGTATGACTGGTCGTAGAACCGATAACTTCCTGCACCGCCCGCGCCCTCGTCAAAGGCGACAAGCATCCTGCCTACCGGCGCTACCGCAAGGCGGCCTGCTGACCACGCTTACTAAGGTTGAGCAGTTGCCCGAGATGCTCGGCCGGGCCACGCTCGGCTTAGCAATTGACGCTGGCAAAACGGCAAACTTGGCAGACATGCTGCCTGAGGCGGCGACTGGTGGACTGTGAGCTCCGTGAGGGTATCTCTTGCCGAGGCAGCGATGATACCCACGAAGGCGAATCTACGTCTTGGCATCCGCAGAGCTGCCGCGATGCGTAGTGGGACCGCACGACCCGGAACTAAAGCACGAAAAACAAAAAAACCGCCTCAGAAAATCCTGAGACGGTTTGATTGTTGTTGCACTGGTTGCGGGGACAGGATTTGAACCTGTGACCTTCAGGTTATGAGCCTGACGAGCTACCGGGCTGCTCCACCCCGCGACACCTTTGTCGCCCATTTGGGCGGGAGGGGTATGTGGCATTGTG
>NZ_JAKREU010000027.1 GCF_022664435.1 Sphingomonas panni
ACGATCCTTTTCTACGCCGCGCTCTCGACACAGGGTAACACCGCGATGCTGCTGGCCGGCGCCGGCGCAGCGATCAGCCTTCTCGCCGTCATCGCCTGGGCAATGCTCCGCTACAGCCGGACGCTGCCGATTACGCAGTTCTTCCGCTACAGCTCGTGGCTGATGGCCGCTCTGACGGTCGTGCTGGCCGGTAAGGGAGTCGCTGCCCTCCAAGAGGCCGGGATCATCGACATAGCGCCGCTCGCCAGTGTGCCACGTATCTCGATGTTGGGCCTGTTCCCGACATTTCAGTCGGTGCTGGCACAACTCCTGATGCTTGCCGTGATCGTGATCGGGTTTGCCTGGAACCGCCGCGCCAAGCCGCGGGCGGGCGGGCCGCTAGCCTACTAGCGGCAGGGCAGACAACGCCCCTCTCTAAAGCGTTGCCGCAACCCTGACCGTGCATCGCACCGTCTCACGCGCCTTGGCTCGCAATGTAACGGGAGGGCGGCGGGGAAAGCGCCGCCCTCGGGCCATTTACGCGGCCATCTTGTCGCAAGC
>NZ_JAKREU010000003.1 GCF_022664435.1 Sphingomonas panni
CGTTGATGAAGAAGTCAGCGACCTTACCCTCCACGCACGATTGCGCGATGCGCCAGAGGCACGCCTTGAGGTTCAGTCGGTGCACGTCCCCTAACAAACAGGCGTGCCAATTTGTCCACGCTGCCTAACTACGTAGTTAATTCTCCGCTTCGAGGGTCAAATCCAGCACCTGCTTTTCGGAGCGAAGGAGTGATGCCAGCTTGTCGTATGCAACATCCTGGACCGCAACCCTGTCGTCGATTGCAATGTCCGCGGCAGCAGCGGCCGATTGGCCCAAGATCATGAACACGGGTTCCATCCGTATCGATCCGTAAGCGATGTGCGATGCCGACAATGCCACCGGAACCAGAAGGTTGGGCGCCTCCCCACGCTTCGGAACGATCGCATCATAGCTGATCGGGTAGGCGCGTCCCGGACTGACTTCGATATTGCCCTCGTTACGGACATGGCCATTGGCATCAACAATGCGCTGCACATTGTGCGAATCCATGTTGTACGAGCCCATGCCAATCGGTCGTGGCGTCGGTTTGCTGCCCCGCAGATGCGGTTCGGCCATCACGAAGTCCGACACCATCCGTCGTGCTTCCCGGACATAGAATTCTCTCGGCCAGCCGCCACTGGTTACGAATTCATCCCTGCACAGCCCCCAGCGCGACATTTCCGCCCGCGTTTCCGCCGGCACGCTCGGGTCGTTGGCCATGAAGTAGAACAGCCCCTGCTGGTAGGTGACATGTTCGCGGATAATCCGGGCCCGTTCGGCATCGCTGCCCAGCGGATAGCCGTAGTTCATGCCGATATTGTCGGTGGAAAACGCGCCAAAATTATTGGTGTCCGTCTTCCCGTTGGGGATGCGATCGAACTTGCCGAAGAAATTGCGATAGCCAGCGTCCATGTACCGTTTGAGCAACGCATATTGCCCCGGATCGTAGCCGGCAGGCTTCGGCAACGGCAGGCGGTTCGCCGGAACGTCGGTCATACAGAGGCGAAAGGTATAGGCCTGGATCTTGTCATCCGCCGTTCCATCGGCGGCGGGCGTTGCAGCGCTGATGCGAGGCAGCAGGCCGCTGCTCGGGTCTCCCTTGATGCGATAGGGATCGATCGGCAGCGTGAACTGGTGATTCGTGGTGTTCTTCAGTTGCACCCCGTTCAGCGTTTCGCCGTACCGGCTGTTCGCTTCGCGGCCCGTCGTGAAACTCACGCCGGACAGGCCCATCAGGTCGCCTTCATAAGTCGCGTCGATGAAAACCTCGCCTGCGAAGCGCCGGCCACTCTTCGACGTGAACGCGACGATCCGCTGCCCCTTGCGCTCCACACCCTGCGCATCGCGGCGGAGCGGCTGGTTGCGTACGACATCGACCCCGGCGTCGCGCACCCAGTCCTCGAAAATCTTCTCCGCAACCTTCGGCTCGAACATCCACATCGCCCCGTCATCGGCGAAATTCTCCGACCCGGCCTTGGGCGGCTTGGAATGGATCCAGACTGCTGGGTTGTCGTAATGGCGTTTTACCTTTCGATAAAAGTCGAGCGCCAATCCGCCGATCGCGCGATGATTGCCGGTATCCGACCATCCAAGCCCGTTCGTGGTCATCCCGCCCAGATAATTCCCCGTGCAGACCAGCAGCACGCCGCGGTTCAGTCGCCGCGCCTCGATCGCGGCGACGACCCCAGCCGACGTACAGCCGTAGATGACGATGTCGGCACGCTGTGGTGCGGGACGGGCATCCAACGTTGGCGCGACGAACAGTGCCGGTACGAGCGTGAGCAGCGTGGCCTTGATTTTCATGATGCGCGTTCCTGTCGGTGGACGTCAAAAGGCGGCGGCGATGCCGAAGAAGATGCGGCGATCCTCGCGCGTCGTGAGCGAAAGCCGTTCGGGCGTCTGCAGATACTGGCCGGCGATCTCCTTGGTCAGGTTGATCGCATCGACGGTCAGGCGCACGTTACGAGTGAGGTTGATCTGCGCCGAGGCATCGAGCTGGCCACGCCCGATCGAATAGGCGTTGCCGCCGCTGGCAGCCGATTGCACCGTGCTCAGGAACGCGCTGCGATAGGTGTATGCCGCGCGTAGTGACACACCCTTATCCTCATAATAGCCAATCAGTGTGTAGCTGTCGCGCGACAGGCCGGGCAGCGGCAGGCGCGCGCCAGTGATCGAGTCGACCAACGGAGTGCTGCTGTCGACGAACGTGTAGTTCGCCTGCACGCCCAGGTTGCGCAGGATGCCAGGCAGAAAGCGTAGCGCATGCTGGTACGCGAGTTCGAACCCCTGGATTGTGCCGTTCGCGCCGTTGGTCGGCTGGCTGATATCGAACAGACCGAAGCGTTCGGAAAAGCCGGGCACGAACTCGCGGGTCACCGTTACGACCGTGAAGGAATTGACGTTCTTCCGAAAGATTGCGCCGGTAATCGAACTGGCCGGCGCAAAATACCATTCCAGTGTCGCATCATATTGCGTCGCTTCGAACGGGCGCAGGCTAGGGTTGCCGCGTGATCCGGTGAAGGCCACGGTATTCGGCACGAAGCTGGTGCTCACTTCGCCCAGGCTCGGACGGGCAACCACCTTTGCGGCGGCAAGACGGAGCGTCAGGTCGTTGGTCAGGTTGACCGCCATATTGGCACTGGGAAGGAGATAGTTGAACTCGGCCTTCGACGGGTTTCTTTGCGTTGCCGAAAGGTATCCGGTCGATTCTCGCAGCGTCGTTATGTAGCGCAGACCGGCATTGCCGGTAACGACGACACCGCCGAACTCGGTTTCGCCGTTGACCTTGCCATAGAAACCCAGTGTGTCCTGAGTCACGTCCTTGACCGACGTCGGACCCACGGTGATCCCCGACCCGAAGGGTGTCGGCCGAACCAGTCCGAGCGAAGCGCGTGCCGCGTTCTTGTCTATGCTGCCGCCCAGCAGGTTGCGGGGGAATTCACCGGGCACCCCGGGATAGAAGGTACCGTAACGCTGGTCATAGGTGACGCCGCCCAGTTCATCGATCGTGATGATCCCGTCGCCATTGCGATCGCCCCTGCCCAGCAACGCCGCCGCGACCGGGAGATTCTGCGGGTCGGCGGTGAACAGGTCGACCTTTTCGTAGCGGAAACCCGCTTGTACCGAGGAGAGCGGCCCCCAATCCGTCCTGTAGGTCCAGTCGACACGCCCTTCATAGCCGACATTGCTGGTGTTGGTGTCCGCGTCGAATACCGACAGCAACTGATAGTTTGTCGGATCGTCTCGATTGAAGTTGGATGTGAGCGACAGGTTGGGAAAGGCGTTCCCCGGCCGGAAATCGTAGCTGGCGTCGACGGTCCGCCCCGCGCGCGGTACGATGACATAGGTGAACGACGCGCCCGGAAAGCCGTCGCTCCCCTCTCCCTTGCTGTACGACAGGTCGAAGGTCACCTGACCGCGCCCTTCCTCCCATTTGCCGGACATGCCCAGGGTCGTGGACTTGAGGTCCGTCGGCTCGTCGTAGATCAATGGACGAAGTGTAACGCCGCGGAAGGTGCCAGCCACGACCGTCCCGTTTTGGTTCGCGACCGCACCGACGTCGTTGTTGTTGAGCAGTATCTGGTAATTAACCGAATTGCGCTGCCGCTTGAGATGATTGAACGTACCGTCGAGGATGAGTTCGAGATTGTCGGTCGGCTTGAACTGCATCGTGCCATTGACGGTCAGCCGTTGCTCCGCCCGGTCGTAGATCCGCGCCATCAGCCGATTGGGACGAAACAGATTGGCATCGTCGATGCCGTCGCCATTCCCGTCGATGGCGTTGGTCCGCGTCCATCCGCCCGATTCGAACGAATAGCCAAGCGTCTTGGTATCTTGATAGGCAACGCTGGCCAGAACGCCGAACCGATCGCCGAAATTCTTGGAAATCAGTCCGGAGGTCCGATAGCCGACATGGTTCGCCTGATCGGCATAGGCGCCTTGGATGCGGCCGGCGGCAACGAAATCCTTCAGCGCCAACGGCCGCTTGGTCCGCAGGTTCACCGTTGCGCCCAACGCCCCTTCAGGCATATCCGCCGTAGGCGATTTCGTGACGACGATGCTGGACAGGATTTCGGGACTGATCGCCTCCAGGGCGGCACCGCCACCATTGCTCGGCCCGATGAAGGTCCGGCCGTTGATTTCCAATCGGTTCTGCGAAATGCCGCGCACCGTGAAGGTCGACCCGTCCCCCTCGCGGCGGCCGATCTGGACACCCGTCACACGGCTCAGGCTTTCAGCAACATTCTGATCGGGCAATTTCCCGATATCCTGCGCACTGATGACGTCGACGATCGACGCCGCCGACCGCTTGACGTTAATCGATTCCTGCACGGACTGGCGAATCCCCGTGACGACGATATCTTCCGCCGGAGGCTCGTCCGGTACGAAGCCAGCGCCGCCGGCAGGCGCCGATCCGTCCTGGAGAGGCGCGAAAGACGCCGTGGTCGACGTTATCGACACAGGTTCGCGCCGCCGCAATACCACCGCGTTACCCACGCGTGCCGGCACCAGATCGGTCCCGGCCAGCAAGGTGCGCAGCGCAGTATCGACTTCCATCGTGCCTTGCACACGATTGGTCCGCAGCCTCTCGACCGCTGGCGCGCCGACCAATATCTGGATGCCCGCCTGATGGGCAAACATCGGGATGCCTGAGCTGGCGGATTGCGCCGGCACGTCAAACCGACGGGTCTGTGCCAGGGCGGAGCCGGCGCCTCCGATGCTTGCGACGATTGCCGCACCGCTTGCCCACTGCCGGAATCGCGCCTTACCCATCCCTGTCCTCCCCCATGACGCCATTTTCGGCGTTCGATAGATAAGAGGCCGGCGTGGCCGCTTTCCGTCAGTCCCGCTCGCGAATTCTACGCCGCAGCGAAATGCTGCCGCTGGTAACCGTGACGGAAACATCGTGCGAAGCAGCGAGAGTGGCAGCGAAGTCGGCCGGCTTGTCGATCTGGAACAGCCCGACCAACCGTTCTTCGCCAAGCGTGGGATCGTCGATCACGAGTTGCTGGCGATTGTAGCGGTTGAACTGCGTTACGGCATGCGCCAGCGTTTCATTCTCCAGCGCGATCTCGCCGTTACGCCATGCCAGCGTCCGCTCGACTGCCGCCGGTGCCGTCGTCACCTTCGGCGGTGATGCAGCGTCCGGGAAATAGGCCTGTTGTCCCGCTTTCAACAGAGTGACCGCGCCGCTGGCACTGGCGGCCCACGCCGCGACGACGCCCTCCGTCACATGGATGCGGACACCATCATCCTCGCGCTCGACGGAAAAGGCGGTACCGACCGCTCGAGCCTGCGCGATGCCGGCGTCGACGACGAAGGGACGCTTGCGGTCCTTGGCAACCTGAAACCATGCCTCGCCCCGATCCAGCACGATCCTGCGATCGGCCTGTCCGAAGATGACACGCAATTCGCTTTCCGTGTTGATCGTCGCGACCGATCCGTCCCGAAGTGGCAATCGGCGAATTTCGCCACGGCGCGTCGTCACCTGCTCGCCCGCCAGAATCGACCAGCCGATCGTACCGACTGCCGTCGCGGCGATCGCGCCTCCCGCCCCGACAAACAGACGGCGACGGCTGAACCGGGTGTCGCCGTGATTCTTTTCGACATCAGCCGGAACCAGAGCGCGATCGACAGCAGCAAGCGCGGCCATCGCTCGCAGCAACTGCCCCGGATGACGAGGGTCGAGCGCCAGCCAACGTTGCAGGGCGTCTTCCTCGTCCGGGCCCAACGGATGGCGCAGCGCCCACCGGGCCGCCTCGTCCTCAGCGGCGTCGAACATGGACTGGCTCCGGAAGGTTCATATCGGGCACTCCGCCCAGATGTTTCAGTATCGCACGCAATCCGCGACTGGCGTCGTTTTCCACGACCGCTTCGGATACGCCCAGTGTCTCGGCAATGGCCTTCTGGCTCAGTCCCTCGACCTTGCGCATGATGAAGATGCGCTGCGCCCGCTCGGAAAGCGTTGCCAGCGCAGCGCGGACCCGTTCGAGTTCCTGCCGAGCAGCGACCGCACGTTCGGGAGAGGCCGCATCGCTGACCGGTTCTGCGTCGGCATCTTCCGGCAGCGGCTCGAAACGGACGATACGCGCCTGACGACGCTGACGATGCAGCAGGTGGCGCGCCATCGTGAACAGATAGGCTCGCGGTGCGAGGATATGCGACACGTCCTGCAATTTCGCCAACTGGCAATAGCATTCCTGCACGATGTCCTCCGCATCGTCGGCGGCGAACACCCGCGACCGCAGCCAGACCCGAAGGTCTCGCT
Source organism: Sphingomonas panni (assembly GCF_022664435.1). Classification (GTDB taxonomy): domain Bacteria; phylum Pseudomonadota; class Alphaproteobacteria; order Sphingomonadales; family Sphingomonadaceae; genus Sphingomonas; species Sphingomonas panni. The sequence goes on from NZ_JAKREU010000003.1 coordinate 6,249, forward strand.
CATGCGGCAGGATTTCACGTCCAACCCACTGCGCCAATGCTACGCGTTCCGTCTCGTCTCTCCCTTCCGGCTATATGAGCGCCGAGCCAATGTTTTCCTTCAAGGATGACGAGATTTTGCTGCCGTCGAGCAATCGGGTAAGCCTACTCTGTCCGATCTGTGCAGCTGGTCGCAACAGGCACCCGCTCCCGAAGGTCCTGTGACAGCACTCGCGGCATATGTGCCGGCCTCCTGACCCGGCTCCGAGCCTGAATCAGAAAACCGCGCCCGTGTGAATCCTCGACGATTCAAAAAAGGCCGGAAACCGCTCTAGGGCACGCTTGCGATCAGACGCGCATCGCCGCCACGAACGCCTGGAAAGCAGCAGTCGGTTGGCGGCGGCTCGGATAATAGAGGTGGTTCGGCGCCAATATGGGCGCCCAGCCAGCGAGCACTTCGACCAGCGTCCCGTCTGCCAGTGCCTGTGCAGCGTGCGGCAGCGGCAGGCAAGTCACGCCCAGCCCTGCCACCGCAGCGTCGCGCATCACGTCGATATCGTTGGTGATGAAGTCGCCGCGGACCGAGCGTTCCACCGTCCGGCCGTCCCGCTCGAATTCCCATCGGTGTACGACACCGGACGACGTGTACCGGTAACACAGGCACCGATGCGCAGAGAGATCGTCGGGACCTGTCGGTGCGGGATGGTCGGCAAGGTAGGTCGGGGCGGCAACGAAGACGAGTGGCACCGTCGCGCTGATCTGCACCGATATCATGTCGGCCTGCAGCGTCTGCGCGTGCCGTACCCCGCAGTCGAAACGGTCCGCGACGATGTCGACGAACCCGTCGTCGACCACCAGCTCAACCGCGATGTCGGGATAGTTGAGCGCAAAGTCGGCCAGTCGCGGCAGGATGGCGTAGAGCGCCGCGACCCGGTGCGCGCTGACCCGGATCCGCCCCGCCGGTCGTTCCCGGGCATTGTCCAGGTCGGCCAGCGCGTCCGCGACCGAAGCGATCGCCGGCCTCAACCGCGCCAGCAGTTCCTCACCTGCAAGCGTCGGCGCCAGCGACCGCGTGGTACGGTCGAGCAGCCGGACGCCCAGTTTCGTTTCGAGCGACCGCATCGCATGGCTCAAAGCCGAGGCGGACAATCCAAGCCGCGTCGCCGCTCGCGCGAAGCTGCCGGCCTCGACGATCGTCTCGAACACCGCCAGACCGGACCAGAGATCGCGATCCATTCCTGAACATCCTTCAGCAACCCATGCGCCGCAGATGATCTAATCCTCGCGCCGTCCGGCGTCCATCTGCAGACAACACACTGCAGGATGCGATCATGAAACTCGACACCTATCGCCCGCTCGGCCGCTCCGGCCTTCTCGTCAGCCCGCTGGCACTCGGTACGATGACCTTCGGCACGCCGCGATGGGGGTTGGACGAGCGCGGAAGCCGCGCGGTGTTCGATCGGTACACTGATCTTGGCGGCAATTTCATCGACACCGCCGACGTCTATGCAGGCGGGCGATCGGAAGAGATGATCGGTAGTTTTGTCGCCGCGCAATCGTCGCGCGATCGGCTGGTGATCGCGACGAAATCGGGGTTTGCGACCGGCCGCAGCTATCATGCAGGCGGCAATGGCGCGCGCCACCTGCTGGCGTCCGTCGACGGATCGCTCCGCCGACTCCGGACGGACTTCATCGACCTGTACTGGGTACATGTCTGGGACGGCATCACCCCGCCCGGGGAATTGCTTCGGACGATGACCGCGCTCGTCGCAGCGGGCAAGATCCGCTACTGGGGCATATCCAACACTCCGGCCTGGTACGTCGCCGAACTCGCGACGCTGGCGCGGGTCCAGGGCGATCCGGCGCCGATCGGCCTGCAATATTTCTATTCGCTGGTCGAACGCGGAGTCGAAGCTGAGCACCTGCCGCTCGCGCGGTCGGCGGGTATGGGTCTCGTGCCCTGGAGCCCCCTCGCCTATGGCCTGCTCACCGGCAAATACGACCGCGCGACCGTCGAGGCAGGTCCGAAGCGCGCGGGCGGCGTCCCCAACCAAGCCGGGCAGGACGATACGGCGCGGCCCGCCAACGACAAGCGGCTCGATGGCGACAATCCGTTCGGCGACACGCTGTTCACCGAGCGCAACTGGCAGATCCTCGACGAACTGAAACGCGTCGCCGCAGAGGTTGACGAGACACCGGCGCGGGTCGCGCTATCGTGGGTGATCGGACAGCCTGGCGTCACATCGACGCTGATGGGCGTGAGTCGAGCGGAGCAGGTAACCGACAATGTCGCCGCCCTTGGCCTTACCCTGTCGCCCGATCACCATGCGGCGCTCGATGCGGTGAGCGGTGGCAACCTTTCGTTTCTATACGGCCTGTTCGCCCCCGCCATGCGCAACCAGGTCGTCTTCGGCGGCGGAGACGTTCGAAGCTGAACCGTCATTCTGGAGCCGCTCGCCAAAAACGAAATCTGCGCGCGGTCGGCTGGACTGTCGAAACGTTCCCCGGTTTCGACTGGGCGACGACCGTCGATGAACAGGTTCGTCGCCAGCGCAATGGCAAGCTGCATGATCTGCCACGCAACGGGATCGAGGGTTTGCGGGCAAAAAAGACGATGAAGAGCTTCTGCTGCTTTTCCGCCCTATACCCTCAGGTGCGACCGTGAAGGCTGCTTACTACAGCGCGCCCATGGCAGGGCGCTCGCCCGACCAAGTGCGAGCACAACTCGTTCAGCGTTACGCAACACCCGGCTTCGCGTCGCCACCGCAATCTCCAATAAACATGAATTAGTGCGCGCCCGGCGAGAATTGCCGATCTGCTCTCGCCAGAGCAAAGCCAGCCTTACATGCCGAAGAGGACGCCTATCACAAGCTGAAAATCGATCTGCTGGAATGGCTTGAGATCGAGCAGGCGTGGGACGCAAACGTCCAAGGCGTCGCAACTGGCGGGCTGCCCTCCAAATCCTCGTTCTAAAAGCGATCTGCAGATCGCCCGTAGCGAAAAGACGGGGCGGCGCTGTCCGCCGCCCCGTCTACGCGTCATGCTGCGGCGGACACCTGTTCCCATCCGTTGCGGAATGCGACCCGCTCACGCGATCGTCACAACATGCGCCCCTGCCGCCTGCTGCTCGAACCGGGTACGCCGCCCGGTAAAACGCTCGATCACCATCGCCGCCGTGCGGGCGTGCTCGCTCGGCTTGACGGTGGTGAACATGCCGCCGCCCGCCAGAGCCATCGGCAGCAGCAACTGGTCGGCGAGATACGGCCCAGCAAAGGCATCGCACGCCAGATAGCCGCGCATCCGCCCGACCGCCGTCTTCGCGACCCGCTCCGCCGTCACGCCCAGTTGCGCGAAACCACTGACGATCTCGGTAACATGCTCGAACCGGGCCTCCAGCAGCAGGATGTTGCCCGGCCCCTGATCGACCGGCAATTCCCGCATGAAGCATTCGCGCTCCGACCAGTCGAACGCCTTGCGGGCAAAAGCGATCTCGCGTTCGGCGATCGACATGAGTAGCCCGGCGAACAAGGCGCAGGCCGACACGCCCAGCGCCCCTCCCCGCGTCAGGCACTCGATCGGCTGGAGCGGACCGGGGGTGATATCCGCCTCTATCCGCCCGCCGCCACGCGGGTAGAAACCATGCCGGATCAGCCGCACCTCCACCTGCCCGCCCATCCGCCGGACGATCGGCAAGAAGCTGCGCTCGATGAACTCGAACGGCGGGGCCAGCATGTTGTGGGTCCCGCCCTCCAGCACCAGCCGCGACGGACCGTCGGCGAGCAGCAGCGGCATCAGCACCGTCTGCAACACCAGCCCCGTCGATCCCGCCGTTCCGACCGAAAAGCGATACTCCCCGGCCGTCACCCGGCCGGGACGGAAGGTCAGGTCGGACGATCCGACGACCAGCCCCTCGCAGGTAGCGCCACCGATCGCACACGCCGCCTCGATCGCCGTGACGTGCTGGCGCATCAACCCCGGCTTCGACCGCCTGGCGCGGACATTGGTGATGCGGACCGGCTCTCCCGTGACGAGCGACAGCGCGCATGCGTTGCGCACCACCTGTCCCCCGCCCTCGCCTTCCGCTCCATCGATTTCGATCATGTGTTCACCAAATGCAAAAATAGCGCCTCCGCCCGCTCGCGGGAGCGCGGATCGACGGGGCCACCCCGCACCTCGTCGACGCGGGTCAGTTCGTCGCGGATCAGCGCGTCGAGCGCAGGGATGCGCGCGGTATTGCTCCGCTCGTTGCTCCGTCGCTTCGCCGCCACCAGCGCGGCGATGTCGTCCATAAGGCCGTCCGACAGGTCCACGGCATCGACCAGCGATTGCAGATCCATCGGTGGACGGCGTCCACCCTCACGCCGCAACCACCGGATCGCGAGCGCCGGACGCAGCGCGTAGAAATACTTCTTCACCGGCACTGCGCCATCACCGTCCAGCCACCGATCGGCTGCGTTTCGCCCCAGACTCGCGTAATGATAGGCCATCGACCGGGCATCGATCACCCCGTCAGCCAAGGCTGCGAGGTCGCTGACGATCTCGTCGTCGGCGCGGTAGCGGATCGGGCTTTCAATCCACTCGCTGACCACGGCGTTCGACTTCAGCAACAGGCCCAGCGCCTTGCGGATGTCCCAGCCGCTCAGATCGATGTCATCGACGATCGGCGCCTCGATCACGTCGCGGCCGGGCGTCAGCGACAGATACCAGTCGCGCGGCCGGACATAGATGAACCGCACATCGTAATCGCTGTCGGGCGAGGGAAAGCCCCACGCCCGCGAACCGGACTCGACCGTGAGCAGCAGGCGCACGCCCTCCTTCGCTTCGACGACGGCCAGTCGGCTCTCGATGTCGCTACGGATCGCTGGGGCAATCGCGTTTTTATGCAGGATCGTCATCAGATATTCCTCGAGCGGCGGCGGGATGGATGAGGCGGCGGAAACGCCACCTCAGCCCTTCACGCACACCACCTGTTTCAGCGTGTGGACGATCTCGACCAGATCGGCCTGCGCGGCCATCACGGCTTCGATCGGCTTGTAGGCCTTGGGCGTCTCGTCGATCACGCCTTCGTCCTTGCGGCACTCGACGCCGGCGGTGTCGGCGATATGCTCGTCGAGCGTCACCAGCTTCTTGGCGGCCGTTCGGCTCATCACCCGGCCTGCGCCATGGCTGCAGCTATCGAACGAGTCCGGGTTGCCTAGGCCACGGACGATGAACGACTTGGCGCCCATCGATCCGGGGATGATCCCCATCACGCCCTTCGCCGCGCGCACCGCGCCCTTGCGGGTCACCAGCACGTTCTCGCCGAAGTGGTTTTCGCGCGTGACGTAATTGTGGTGGCAATTGACCGCCTCCAATTCCGCCTCGAACGGCTTGGCGATGACCTTGCGCAGGGCGGCGATGACGTTGGTCATCATCATCCGCCGGTTGAGCGCCGCATAATCCTGCGCCCAGCCGACCGCCTCGACATAATCGTCGAAATGGTCGGTCCCTTCCGGGAAGTACGCCAAATCCTCATCGGGCAGGTTCAGGTGCCATTTGCGCATGTCCTGCTTGGCCAGCTCGATGAAGAAGGTGCCGATCGCGTTGCCGACGCCACGCGAACCCGAATGCAGCATCACCCACACCCGCGCTTCTTCATCGAGGCACAGCTCGATAAAATGGTTGCCGGTGCCCAGCGTCCCCAGATGTACGAGATTGTTCGTGTTCTTGAGCCGCGGGTGCTTCTCGCAGATCCGGTCGAAGCGCTGGACGAGCGTCGCCCAGGCCGAGACGATCGCGGGCGGCGGCGAGCCCCAACTTCCATTGTCGCGCTTGCCCCTGCCGACGCTGCGGCCATGCGGCACCGCCTGCTCGATCGCCGAGCGGACGCCCTCCAGATGGTCGGGCAGGTCGCTTGCCATCAGTGAGGTCCGCGCCGCCATCATGCCGCAGCCGATATCGACCCCGACCGCCGCCGGGATCACCGCGCCCTTGGTCGGGATCACCGACCCCACCGTCGCACCGATGCCGACATGGACATCGGGCATGGCGGCGACATGCTTGAAGATGAACGGCATCTGCGCCGCCTTGGCCAGCTGCGCCCGCGCGCCGTCCTCGACCGGCACGCCACGCGTCCAGGCCTTGATCGGCACGCCGCCGGGGACGTCGGTGTATTCGTAAGCGGTGGCGGTCATCGTCTAACTCCTCGGACTTACCTTTGAGGCGGCCGGCCTATTCCGGCCGCCTCTGCCGCGTGTCGGACCGTTCGATACCATGCGACCCGACGAGCATTGCATTGCGAGGGACGTGCCAATTGCCGCAAGCCGACTATAAAACTCACCTAATCATTTGACAGAACACAATTTTTTACAAAATGAAGCGGGAGGTTCAGGAAGCCCCACTGTAATGAGATGCGATCGACATGGATCGATATTTATCTTATGGTATCGCCATGCGTCCAACCGTCGTCATCGGCTTCCTCGGCTCCACCCTCGATGCGAGCAAGTTCGGCCCGTCGCGCTGGTCGAAGTGGCGACCGACGGTCGGCCTGACGATGCACGAGGACCTGCGGGTCGACCAGCTGGTCCTGCTGCACGGCTCCCAGCATCAGCGGCTCGCGCACTACGTGGCAGAGGATATCGCCTCGGTGTCGCCGGAAACGCAGGTCAGGCCACACATTCTCGATTTCGCCGACCCATGGGATTTCGAGGAGGTCTATGGAAAGCTGCTCGACTTCGCGCGGGCCTATCCGTTCGATCCGGATGCGGCGGACTATCTCGTCCACATCACGACCGGCACGCACGTCGCGCAAATCTGCCTCTTCCTGCTGACCGAGGCGCATTATCTGCCGGGTCGCCTGCTTCAGACACAGCCTGCCCGTGGGTCTGGCGGCGTCGCAGGGGGGTGGAGCATCATCGACCTCGACCTGTCGCGCTACGACAGCATCGCCACGCGCTTCGCCGCCGACAGCGCCGAGAGCACCAGCTTCCTGAAATCCGGCATCGACACGCGCAACGCCGCCTTCAACGCGATGATCGACGAGATCGAGCAGGTAGCCGTTCGCAGCCGCGCGCCCCTGCTGCTGATGGGACCGACCGGCGCGGGCAAGAGCCAGCTCGCCCGGCGCATCTACGAACTGAAGCGGGTCAAGCGACAGGTGAAGGGGGCGCTGGTCGAGGTGAACTGCGCAACGCTGAAGGGTGACAGCGCGATGTCGGCCCTGTTCGGCCACCGCAAGGGCGCCTTCACCGGCGCCGCTGCGGACCGTGCCGGGCTGCTGCGCACGGCGGACACCGGCGTGCTGTTCCTCGACGAGATCGGCGAACTCGGCCTGGACGAACAGGCGATGATCCTGCGCGCGATCGAGGACAAGCGGTTCCTGCCGGTGGGTGCCGATCGCGAAGTCGACAGCGACTTCCAACTGATCGCCGGCACCAACCGCGACCTTGCCGCCTGCGTAGCGGCGGGGACGTTCCGCGACGACCTGTATGCGCGGCTGAACCTTTGGACCTTCGCGCTGCCCGGCTTGGCCAAGCGCCGCGAGGATATCGCGCCCAACCTGGACTATGAGCTCGATCGCCACGCCGAGCGCGAGGGCGACCGCATCACCTTCAACAAGGAAGCCCGCGACCGCTATCTTACTTTCGCGACCAGTGCCGAGGCACGCTGGCCCGGCAACTTCCGCGACCTTGCCGCCAGCGTCACCCGCATGGCGACCTTCAGTCCGTCGGGACGGATCAACGTCGACTGCGTCACCGCCGAGATCGCGCGGCTCAAGCGACTTTGGGCGGGCGGGGCGGACGCGCTCGATGTACTCGCCGATCTGCTGTCACCCGAGCAGTTGGACGCGCTGGACCCGTTCGATCGGGTCCAGTTGGCCCATGTGGTGGAGACCTGTCGCGAGAGCCGCTCGCTGTCCGAAGCCGGCCGCACCCTGTTCGCCGCATCGCGCCGTCAGCGCACCTCGACCAACGACGCCGATCGCCTGCGAAAATATCTGGCGCGGTTCGATCTGAGCTGGACCGACGTGATGGGCGATCGCTGACCCTGTAGGATACGGGACGGCCGATGCCGCCCCGTGCCGCTCAGGCCGCCGCTGTGCCCCTGCTCCAACCCGTGCGGAAAGCGCTGATCTCGTCCGCCCAGAGTCAATGGGCCGTATCCACGAGATCGGGATGCTCACCGGCCCGTCCGCTCGGCAGGTGCTGTCGCGCCAACACGCAGAGGTGGACATGCTGTCGGGCGGTGCTCAGTCCGTCACCGGGCACGTGCCACTCGCCTAGCGAGAGCACGATGAGGCACCGTCGCGTGCCGCACGGGTTCCGACACGGCGGGCGATTCCGTTTGGACCATCGGTCGCTTGATCACATTTGCCGATGGTGATTCCGCGGGAACAGCCTCGACCGGGTTAGCGGGCACCTTGTCCTTCGTACCTTGAACCTGATGCTTCGTCGGGACGGGCGATTGCGACGGAGTAACGGCCGCAGCTGCCGGTGGGGCAACTCGCTCAGGGAGAGCATGATCTGGTTGCGGACGCGACGGCTGCCATAGTTGACGGAGAGCTGATCGAACCATTTGTCGAGCTTGACGATGTCCGCCTTGGTAACACGCCACATCGGCGTGCCGGGCGGCAACGACTTCTGCGGCAGCACGGCAGCCCAGCGGATCTGGCGCAAAGTCCGTTCGCCGACGCTGTCCTTCTCACGCTTGCCGCCCTTGCGATGCTACAGCAGTCGGGGCGTCGTGGCGATGATCCGCTCCGCTGCCTCGGTCGGGGTGCAATGCAGCCAGTCGTCCGCCACCGCTGGTGCGGCACCGACCGGCGCCGGATGAACGCCAGCGACCGGAATGGGGAACGGTGCCGGTGTAGGCGTGGCCGTACTGCCAGGCGCCACCGCCCTGGGGTGGCCGCACCTCGCAGCTGCGCCTCTGCGGCGGCATAGACATCGCGGTACGCCGGATAGAGGGCTAGCTCCAGCATCCAGCGCAGCCGGTCATCGACCGCGAAACCGGCGGCGGCAAGATGGCGATCGATCTCGTCCTGCCGGATCGGGTCGATGCCGCGCTCCTCCCGCATGGCGATGATCCTGCGCAGGTCGGCGATCCGCTGCGCTCCAGCCCTCCGCCTGCAACTTTCGCTCTTCGGCCGGCAGGAAGGACATGCGACCGCCCTGGTTCTTCAGCCGCTCGAAATAGTCGACGAACGCCAGATTGGCGGCCGAGTGGTTCTCGACATCGTACGGCGTCGATCGCTGCAGGGTGCAGACCTCCGCCAGACGCTCCTCGTACATCGCCTTGGCGATCGCTTGGAGTTCCTGCTCGGTGATATCGGTCTTCTGCTTGGCCCGCCTGTCGAGCATCTCCAGCACCCTCGGCGTCACCGCCGTGAGCGCCGCCCCCATATTGCGCGCTGCCTTCCGGTCGGGGTCCGCAGCGACAGCCGGACATCTAGGATGCCATTATCCAATAATCGGTGAATTCGGCGCCACCAGAAAATGTGTCCGCGCCGGTAAACGTGTTGAAGACAGTCCAAAACCGCGGCCTTCCCGGCCAGCGCATTGGCACAATCCGATGCACAATCGTTCCGTCTCACGAGCGAGAAGCCAGCGAGATCAAGTCCTTAGGTGCGAATTGGCTGGGGCGGCAGGATTCGAACCTACGAATGCCGGTACCAAAAACCGGTGCCTTACCGCTTGGCGACGCCCCAGCAGCCGCGCGGTGGCGCGGTGGAGGGGAGGCACTAGGAGGAACCAGCGGGATTCGCAATGGCTTTCCGCGCCGACATCGTCGGGAAACCTGTCGGCTCTGGGTCGTTGAGGACGGGCATTGTCCAGGAAGGAACATCCATGTCGACCAAGAGCCCAGCCGAAATCCGTGACGCCATGTGGAAGGCGATGGCGGCGAGCCCCTATGTGATGCTGGGCCTGACCGGCAAGCAGCAGCATAGCGAGCCGATGTACGCGGTGCTGGACGAAGATGCCCATAGCGAATTCTGGTTCTACACCAAGCGCGACAATCGCGCCGCATCGGGCGGTCCGGCGATGGTGCAGTTCGTTGCCAAGGGGCACGACCTGTTCGCCTGCATCGCGGGCACGCTGACCGAGGAAACCGATCCGGCGATCATCGACAAATACTGGTCGAAGCAGGTGGAGGCCTGGTACGAACAGGGCCGACAGGACCCGTCGCTGCTGATGCTGCGCTTCAAGCTGGACGATGCCGAAGTGTGGGAAACCGACCAGTCGCTGCTCGGCAAGCTGAAGATGTTCACCGGCCAGACGATCAAGGGCGGGGACGAAGCCGGCAGCCACGCCGTCGTCGACGTCTGAACCGAAAAAGGGCGGGGGTTCGCGCCCCCGCCCCTTTTTCCCTTGAACCGATCCGGCGGTCGATCAACCGTCGTGACGGGCAATCCATTGCTCCAGCACCGGCGCGATACGGGTCCGCCATTTCGAGCCGTTGAAGATGCCGTAATGGCCGACTTCCGAAGCCATGTGATAGTGCTTCCGTTCCTCGGGCAACGCCGTCGCCAGCGTCAGCGCGGCGCGGGTCTGACCCAGGCCAGAGATATCGTCGCGTTCGCCCTCGATGGCGAGGATGGCGGTATCGGTAATCGCACCCGGATCGACCGCACGCCCGCGATGCTTCATCGTACCCTCGGGCAGGGCATGGGTCTGGAACACCAGGTCGATCGTCTGAAGATAGAATTCGGCGGTCATGTCGCACACCGCGCGATATTCGTCATAGAAGCGCTGCGTCGAACCGGCCCCTTCGCCGTCGCCCTGCACCAGATGCTTGAACATCTCCCAGTGCGAAATCATGTGGCTGCCCAGATTCATGCTCATGAATCCGGCGAGCTGCAGGAAGCCCGGATAGACGCGGCGGCCGGCCCCCGGATAGGTCATCGGCACGGTCGCGATCACATTCTGCTCGAACCAGGCATGCGGCCGTTCGGTCGCCAGCGTGTTGACGGCAGTCGGCGCCTCGCGCGTGTCGATCGGCCCGCCCATCATCGTCAGCGTCCGCGGACGGTTGGGATGCTTGTCGGCCCCCATCAGCGCGGTGGCTGCATAGACCGGGACCGAAGGCTGGCACACCGCCAGCACATGCGAGCGCGCATCGCCCGCCTCCCCCATCTTTTCAAGGAAGGCGACGACATAGTCGATATAGTCGTCGAGGTCGAAACGACCGTCCGCCACCGGCACCAGCTTCGCGTCGCGCCAGTCGGTGATGTACACATCGGCGCTGGGCAGCATCCGTTCGACCGTACCGCGCAGCAGCGTCGCATAATGGCCGCTCATCGGCGCGACGATCAGCAGCTTCGGTCCGCCCTCCACGCCTTCGCGGACGAAGCGCTTGAGCTGTCCGAACGGACGGCGCAGCACGATCTCTTCACGCACCGCCACCGGCTTGCCGTCGATCGTCGTACTGGTGAGGCCGAAGGCCGGCTTGCCACGCGGCGCGGCGGCATGGGCGAACACCTGCAATGCCGATCCCAACACCGGGCCGCCGCCGAAATAGGCGAAGGGATTGCTCGGATTCTGTAACAGCCCCGCGCTGAAATTCGCCATCGCGCTGGCCCCGGCGAGCAGCGAGCGTTGCCATTCATAAGCGTCGTACAACATGGGCATCCCCGGACCTTTTCTGACGGGAACTACCCGTACCAGTGAAAATATAGCGATTCGTTGCCATCGGCAACGCTTCGAAGGTCGTAGCTCGAACCTGTCCCGGAGCTGAAAGCACATGGGCGGACACCGATCGCATCCTTCGATACGTTGAAGCAACGAAGCGGGCCGGAGGTTCCCTTTGCGGTTGCCCGCTACTGGCGCTAGGCAGCGGACCATGGCCGACACGCCCCCCGCCCCCGATCGTGCGAAGATGCTGCCGGCGCTCCGGCTGATCTGGCGCTTCACCTTTCGCTACAAGCTGCAACTGGCGGGCGCGCTGCTGTCGCTCGTCACCGCCGCCATCGCGACGCTGTGGATTCCGCGCACCTTTCAGAAGGTGGTCGACAACGGCTTTGCCGAAGGAGCGAGCGTCAACGAGATCGGCGTCTATTTCGAGGGGCTGCTGGGGGTCGTCGTCGTACTGGCGATCGCGACGGCGGGACGTTTCTATTTCGTGTCATGGCTGGGGGAGCGGACCGTCGCCGACCTGCGCATGGCGGTGCATCGCAACCTGCTGACCCTGTCGCCCGGCTGGTTCGAGGAGAACCGCCCGTCGGAAATCGCCTCCCGCCTGACCGCCGATACCGCCATCGTCGAAGGGATCGTCAGCACCACCGTGTCGGTCGCGCTGCGCAACCTGCTGGTGGGCGTCGGCGGGGTGATCTACCTGTTCAGCCTGCAGCCCAAGCTGACGCTGTACCTGATCGTCGGCATCCCCGTCATCGTGTTCCCGATCATGTGGCTGGGCGGGCGGGTGCGCAAATTGTCGCGTTCCAGCCAGGATCGCATCGCCGATATCGGATCGGTCGCGTCGGAAACGCTGGGCGCGATGAAGATTGTCCAGGCGTTCGGACAGGAGCGGCGCGAGGGTGAGCGGTTCGAAGCCGCCGTCGATCGCGGCTTCGCCACCGCCAAGAAGCGGTTCGCGACGCGGGCGATCATGACCGCCTTCGTCATCGGCATGTTGTTCGCCGCGATCACCCTCATCATGTGGGACGCGGTCAGCGACGTGGCGGCGGGGCGGACCACCGGCGGGGCGATCACCGCCTTCGTGCTGACTGCCGCTTTGGTCACGGGGTCGTTCGGTGCGCTGACCGAAGTCTATGGCGACCTGCTGCGCGCGTCGGGTGCCGCCGGGCGGCTCGCCGACCTGCTGGCGCAGCGCCCGGTCATCGCCGCACCCGCCAGCCCGGTCGTACTGCCCGAACCGGCACGGGGCGCGGTAGCCTTCGACGGGGTCACGTTCCACTATCCGACCCGGCCGGACGTGGCGGCGCTGTCCGACTTCACGCTGGCGGTGACGCCCGGTGAAACGGTGGCGGTGGTGGGGCCGTCCGGCGCGGGCAAGTCGACGCTGTTCCAGTTGATCCAGCGCTTCTACGACCCAGAAGCCGGCGTGATCGCGGTCGATGGCGTCGACGTCCGTGACGCCGATCCGGCGGCGGTGCGCGCGCGCATCGCGATGGTGCCGCAGGAAACGGTGATCTTCGCCGCGTCGGCCCGCGACAATCTGCGCTATGGTCGCTGGGACGCGAGCGATGAGCAGCTCTGGGCCGCCGCCGACGCTGCCAATGCCAGCGCGTTCCTGCGCGAACTACCCGAGGGGCTCGACACCTATCTCGGCGAAGGCGGCGCGCGCCTGTCGGGCGGGCAGCGGCAGCGGGTGGCGATCGCCCGAGCGCTGCTGCGCGACGCGCCGATCCTGTTGCTCGACGAAGCGACCTCCGCGCTGGATGCGGAAAGCGAGCGGCTGGTGCAGGACGCGCTCGACCGGCTGATGGCGAACCGCACGACATTGGTGATCGCCCACCGCCTGGCGACGGTACGCGCCGCATCGCGGATCATCGTGATGGAGCAGGGGCGGATCGTCGAAAGCGGGCGTCACGCGGAGTTGATCGCGCAGGGCGGGCTGTATGCGCGGCTGGCGAACCTGCAGTTTCACGAAGGGGGTTGAGGGAAACTTCAACCAGCAACCCGTTCGGTTCGAGCAGCTTCGAGCTTGTCGAGAAGCGTCCGTCGAGAACTCCCCGCCTGGGGCAACCCCTTCTCGACTTCGGTTCTCGACAGGCTCGAACGTGCGCTCGAAGCGAACGGGGTCAGGGAGTTGGCGATAGGGAAGCGCGCGCCTCAAGCCACCGCCGATACCAACTCGCTCGCCCGACCCTGCAACTGGCGGCTGAGCCCAGACAGCCCGTCGACCAGCCGCGCCAGCATCCCCGCCCGGTCGCCGATACTGTCGGCCGCCGTCGCGATGGCGCCAGCGCGGGCGTCGATGTCGGCGCCGGCGCCGCGGGCTTCCTCGACCCGTTCGGCGATCGCCTGCGTAGTATCGCGCTCGGCCGCGACGGCGGTGCCGATGGTGGTGGTGATCTGACCGATCGCGGCGATCGCACTCTGCACGGCCATCTGCCCGTGCCCGACATCGCCGAGCAGCGCATGCACCGCATCCACCCGCCGCGCGATATCGCCGGCCGCCGTCTCGGTCTGGCGCGCCAGCGACTTCACCTCGCCCGCGACCACCGCGAAGCCGGTGCCCGCCGCCCCGGCGCGCGCCGCCTCTATCCCGGCGTTCAGCGCCAGGAAATTAGTCTGTTTGGCAAGGCCGCGGATCAATGCCAGCATCGCTTCGATCGTGGTGGCAACTTCGGAGAGCGACTGGACCTGTGTCCCGGTGCGCTCGACCGCCGCGCTGGCCTGTTCGCGCAGGCGTAGCGCCTCGCCCGCGTCGCGGGTGATGCGCTCGATCGACAGCGCCAACGCCCGACCACGCTGTTCGAGGTCGACCATGCCGACCGCGGTCTGATGCGCTGCCGAGGCGACCGATGCGGCGCTGTCATGGGTGGCGGTCGCGCGCTGGTCCAGCTCGGCGGCGACCCGCCCGATCGCGGTACAAGCGGTGCCGATATCGGCTGCCAGCGCCTTGATCCCTGCCTCGAATGCATTGGCGGCGCTATGGACTCGCTGCGACCGGGCGCGGGCCAGCGCCGACTCGTCGCCATGCCACCGGCTCGCCATGCGCAACAGCTGGACCGGATCGAGCAGCGCGAAGAAGGCACCCTGCTGCGTCAGGACCACGCCATTGTCGCCGTGCAGCGCCAGCAGGTCGGGCAACGGCGTATCATGGTCGGCGAGGGTGGCGGGCCGGATCAGCTGCGCCATGCCGCTCCCGAAGCTGGGGTTGCGCAACAGCGCGTGGCCAAACGGATTAAACAGCAGTTCGCGCACATCGACTTCACGCAGCAGGCCCACCGGCCGCCGCCGGTCGTCCAGCACCGCCAGCAACCGCAGGTCGTGATGACGCCGAAATCGATCGACGACATCGACCAGGGTCGCGTCATGACGGATCGTCAGATGCTCGGCCATCACGGCCGGATCGAGGCGAGAAGGCGGTGCCATTACCGCCCAAGCGTTAGGCTCGGAGGGTAAAGCAGCACCTAACCGGGCGTGACAGTCCCGTGACAACGATCATTTTGTTGCCGGAACGACCTCTGCCTGTCCGCTCTCCACCGGTGCCCAGGTCAATACCAATGCCCCCGCTGCCGGCCCGGCAGCCGCCCGGCCACCGCGCGCGCCGATCCCCTCGACCAGCGCCGCACGCTGTGTCGCGGTCCCGCCACCGACCACGATCCCACGGCCCAGCCGGGCCGACAGCCACGCCGCATCGTCCAGCGCGCGGGCATCGGCCACGCCCGCTTCATAAGCGATCTGCGGCGGCGCATCGCCGGCGATCGGCGGCACCACATCGACCTGCCATCCCGGAGCGGCGGCGCGGGCGCGGGCCTCGATCGCGCGATAGCCGCGCGGGGGGAGACCCGGCAGCTCGGCAGCGGTCGCGCGGACGCTGCGGCTGGCGTCGTCGACCTGCATCGCATCGACCGCCGCGCCGGTCACCAGCGCGACCTGCGCCATGATCCGTTCGCGCACCGGGCCGAACGTCGCGCCGGCGCGCTCGTTGACCTTGGCGATCTGCGCCGCCTCGGTCGCCTGCTGGTCCATCGAGCTGCGGATCTGGTCGACATGCAGGTCCAGCCGCCGTCCCAATCGCTCGCCCAGTTCCGCGGCGAGCGCGCCGTCCGCCTTCGCATCGAGCTTCGGGGTCAGCACCACGGCGCGCACGCGCATGGCGTTGCGGTCATAGGTGATTTCGAGCTGACTCAAACGCGCCTCGTCGGGAAAGCGCGACAGGATCGCACCACGCACCTG
Organism: Sphingomonas panni; assembly: GCF_022664435.1. Classification (GTDB taxonomy): domain Bacteria; phylum Pseudomonadota; class Alphaproteobacteria; order Sphingomonadales; family Sphingomonadaceae; genus Sphingomonas; species Sphingomonas panni. The sequence goes on from NZ_JAKREU010000003.1 coordinate 22,072, forward strand.
GCGCTGCGCCACCGATTCGAACGCGATCTGGCGCAGCGCCGCGCCCAGCGGGACGGCCAGCGCCAGCATCGCCCCGACGAACAGCACGATCTGAAATGTCGTATTGCGCGGCGTCAGGTGCCGGCCGAAACCATAGAGGCGCGCCATTGCCGCCGCAGTCAGCGCGATGGTGATGAGGTTGGTAAAGAACAGCAGCAGCGCCCCGCCTGCCACCGTCGCGTTATGCGTCGCGATGCCGAAGCCCACCACGCAGAGCGGCGGCATCAGCGCGATGGCGATGGCGACGCCGACCACCGTCGACCCCCGCCCCCGGATCAGCGCATAGCCCCCCGCAATCGCCGACAGGAACGCGACCAGCAGGTCGAACAGCGTCGGGCGGGTTCGTCCCGCAATCTCGGTCGTGATCGTCTGGATCGGCGACAGCGCGACCAGCAGCGCCGACAGGCCGACCGCCAGCCCCGCGCCGATCGCCAGCGCGATCAGCGATTTGCGGATGTCGGGCACGTCGAGCACCGCGATGCCGAAGCCGAGGCCGATGATCGGCATCATCAGCGGCGAAATGAGCATCGCGCCGATCAGCACGGCGACCGACGGCATCAACAGCCCCAGCAGCGACAGCGCCATCGACAGCACGATCATCAGCCCGTAGCGGGGCGACCAGCCTGATTCCTCCGCCACCTGCCGCAACACCGCGTCATGGTCGACCGATCCGATGACGTTGATCCGCCACCAGCGCCGAAACCGCCCCCGCCTGCTGCGTGGGGCCATCTCCTGCACCGCGACGTTCACCGCTTGCGCCCGTTATGCCGGATATTGGCCGGGCGCCCGCGCCGCTTCAGCACCCGTGGCGGCGGTCCCTTGCGCCGATCGCTTCCCGCAGACCCCTTGCCATCGGGCAGTTCGAAACGCAGCGCGCCGGATACCGGGTTCGCCTCCGCCAGGCGCAGTTGCAGCCGCTGTCCGGCGGCGAAGGTCTCGCCGCTCTGGTCGCCGATCAGCGATTGCGAGCTTTCGTCGAAGCGGAAATATTCGGTGCCGAGGTCGCGTGCTGGCACCAGGCCGTCGCCGCCCACCCCCTCGACCGTGGCGAAGAAGCCGAAGCTGGCGACGCCGGTGATCCGCGCCTCCATCACCGTGCCGACATGTTCGGCCAGATAGGCGGCGACATAGCGGTCGACGGTTTCGCGCTCCGCCTCCATCGCGCGGCGTTCGAGGCCGCTGATCGCCTCGCCCACCCGCTCCATGTTCGCCGCATCCTCGGCCGGCAACGCCCCTTCGCCCAGGACATAGCTGCCCACCAGCGAGCGATGGACGATCAGGTCGGCATAGCGTCGAATCGGCGAAGTAAAGTGCGCATAGCTCCCCAGCCCCAGCCCGAAATGCCCATGGTTCTGCGGGCCGTAAAATGCCTGCGTCTGGGTGCGGAGGATCTGCTCCATCACCTGCGGACGGAAATCCGCCTCGCCGATGCGGTCGAGGATGTGGTTGAACGTCGCCGGGCGGACCACCTGCCCCAGCGCGAAGGGCACGTCGAAGGTTTCGAGATAGTCCTTCAGCGCCACCAGCTTCTCGCGCGTCGGCGGTTCGTGGACGCGGTACATGACCGGTGCCTTCTTCGCCTCCAGCGCCTTGGCCGCCGCGACATTGGCAGCGATCATGTAGTCCTCGATCAGCCGCATCGAATCCAGCCGTTCGCGCGGCGCGACCGACAGGATGCGACCCTTGTCGTCCAGCACGATGCGCCGTTCTGGCAGGTCGAGGTCGAGCGGCTCACGCTTCGCCCGCGCCTTGGCCAGGGCCGCCCAGCAGGCCCAGAGCGGTTTCAGCGCGCTCTCGACCAGTTCGGCCGGCACCGGGGCCGCCTCCACGCCGTCGAACGCGGCTTGGGCATGTTCATAGGCGATGTTCGCCGCGACGCGGATCACCGCGCGGGTGAAGCGCCATCCCTTGAGCGTCCCGTCCTTTGCGATGGTCAAATGGCAGACCAGCGCGGCCCGGTCCTGCCCCGCCTTCAGCGAACACACGTCCGCCGACAGGATTTCGGGCAGCATCGGCACCACCCGGTCGGGGAAATAGACGCTGTTGCCGCGCGACCGAGCCGACTTGTCGAGGTCGGAGCCGGGGCGGACATAGAAGGATACGTCGGCGATGGCGACGATCGCCTGCCAGCCGCCATCGTTGTCGGCGCTATCGTCGGCCTTCGCCCAGACCGCATCGTCATGGTCGCGCGCGTCGATCGGGTCGATCGCGACGATCGGCAGATGGCGTAGGTCCTCGCGATCCTTGACCGGATACCCTGCGACCTTCCGTGCCTCCGCCAGCACCTCCTCAGGAAACACGTCGGGAATGCCGTGCTTGTGGATCGCGATCAGCGAGAAGCTGCGCGCCTCGAACGGATCGCCCAGCCGTTCGACCACCCGCGCGGTGATGCGCGGCGGGCGGCCGGCCATCGCCGCCAGCACGAGGTCGCCGGGCGCGGCACCGCCGGCATCGGACACCGGCACCTCGCGCCGTTCCTTCTTGTCGACGCCCTGCAGCCAGAGCTTGTCGCCCTCGGCGCGAAGCACGCCCAGCACCGCTTCGGCCGCGCGGTCGAGCTTCTTCATCGGGTAGGCGGCCCAGCCGCTCCCCGCCTCCTCCGTCCGCGCGAGGATGCGGTCGCCGATGCCCAGCGCGCTGCGCCGGCCGCGCTCGCGCACCCGGACTTTCGGCGGCGGCGTGTCCGCTTCCCAGCGTTCGGGCACCGCCCAGACATTGCCGCCGTCATCGACATCGGCGACGCGCAGCACCGTCACCTTGGGCAGGCCGCCCATCTTGTGAAAGGCACGACCGGGGGCGCTGTCGATCAGCCCTTCATCGGCCATGTCTTTCAGCAGCGCCTTCAGCGCGATCTTCTGCTGCGCCGACAGGCCGAAGGCGCGGGCAATCTCGCGCTTCCCCGCCGGAGTGTCCGACGACTGGATGAAATCGAGAATCTGCTCACGCGTGGGCAGGCCGGGCGGCGTTTTGGTGCGTACCATCGGCCATGACATAGAGCGCCCTGCCCATCAGACCAATGGCAAACGCCCAAGGACCCGATCCGGCGTCCGCCCGTTGGAACGGTCGAACACCCCAAGGGAGACGATCATGGGCATTTTCGAACGCATCAAGACACAGATTTTCGGCAAGGACGGCGGCCCGTTCGGCGACAACTACTTTGGCCAGAAGAAGGACGCACCCGCACCGCAGCCGACGCCAGCATCCGCCCCCGCGCAACACGCACCTGCGCCCGCCGCACCTGCCCCCGCGGCCCCTGCCGCACCAGCGGCCCCCACCGCACCGCAGCCGGTCGACCCGATGACCGCGATCGAGCGCATCGCCCAGCAAAAGGGCAATCCGCCGCTTAACTGGCGCACGTCGATCGTCGACCTGATGAAGCTGCTCGACCTGGACTCCAGCCTCGACAACCGCAAGGAGCTGGCGACCGAGCTTGGCTATACCGGCGCAAAGGACGGCAGTGCCGAAATGAACATCTGGCTGCACCGCGCGGTGTTGCAGGAACTGGGCAAGGCCGGCGGTCAGGTGCCGGGCAAGCTGAAGGATTGAGGCGGCCCGGACGTCCCCTATCCACCGTACCCCGGCGGAAGCCGGGGTCCAGTTGCGGGCCGTTCGTTGTCAGCCACGCACCTTCCCCAACTGGACCCCGGCCTTCGCCGGGGTATGGCGTGGGCCGTAGCCGATGCCTGACCCTCTGCGCACCCCCGCGCAGGCGGGGGACCATGTCAAGCACGGTACCGCTTGCGGCTCTGGATCCCCGCCTGCGCGGGGATACGGCTCGCGATTGGGATGAAGAACGACCAGCCCAACCCCTATCGTCACCCCGGGCTTGACCCGGGGTCCCGCTTCTTCCCAACCGCCGGACAGAAAGCGGGACCTCGGATCAAGCCCGGGGTGACGTTGCTTATGCGGTAGGCCTCAATACGCCCGCCCGATCAGCACCCGCTCTACCGCCGGCGCGCCGGTGAACACGCACGGCCCATCGTCGCAACCGGTCTGACCGAGCGGCGCGTTGCGGATCGTGAGCTTCAGCGCCTTCAAGCGCTGCACGACCGCCTCCAGCGTGTCGCCGGTCGGCTTCGACCAGCGGACATCGACCCAGCCGGGATTCTTGACGCCCGATGCGAAATGCGCCTCCACCCCGGCCCAGTCGTCGACCGGCACGATTGCGGCACGCAGCTTCTCGGTCGACTGCGCCAGCAGCGTCGCCTGAACATCGGCAAGCATGTCGCCGACCTGCCCCGTGAAATCGTCCTTCGCGACGATCGCGCTGTCGAGCTTGCCGTCGGCGCGGTACAGTCGATCCCGGCGGACGACCGAGACATTGCCGCCGGCCATGTCGCGCCCGCCGACCTCGATGATGATCGGAGCACCCTTCTTGACCCAGCCCCAGCGCTTGTTCGCCGCCTTGGCCGGCTTGAGGTCGAGCAGCGCGCGGACCGGTTCGCCCAGCGCCGACTGCTTCGCGAGCGCAGCCTGCAATTCGCGGCAATAGGCGATCAGCGGCTCATCCTCCGGCGCGTCGCGCAGCATCGGCACGATCACCACCTGCCACGGCGCGATCGCGGGCGGCACGCGCAGGCCGTCGTCGTCGCCATGCACCATGATGACCCCGCCGATCATCCGCGTCGACACGCCCCAACTGGTCGTGTTGGCATGTTCGAACTGCCCCTCGGCATTCTGGAAGCGGATGTTCTGCGCATGCGCGAAATTGGTGCCGAGGAAGTGCGAGGTGCCCGCCTGCAGCGCCTTGCCGTCCTGCATCATCGCTTCGATGCTGTAGGTCGCGACCGCGCCGGGGAAGCGTTCATTCTCCGGCTTCTCGCCCGCGATCACATGCAGGCCGAGACAGGTTTCGGCGAACTCGCGATAGACTTCGAGCATCTTGAGCGTCTCTTCGCGAGCCTCTTCCGCCGTGGCATGGGCGGTATGCCCTTCCTGCCACAGGAATTCGGCGGTGCGCAGGAACATGCGGGTGCGCATTTCCCAGCGGACGACGTTCGCCCACTGATTGATAAGCACCGGCAGGTCGCGCCACGACTGGACCCAGCGCGAAAAGGCGGTGCCGATCACCGTCTCGCTGGTCGGGCGCACGACCAGCGGCTCCTCCAGCTTCGCTTCCGGGTCGGGGGTCAGCCCGCCCTTGCCGTCCGCCACCAGCCGGTGGTGGGTGACGACCGCCATCTCCTTGGCGAAGCCGTCGACATGCTCGGCTTCCTTCTCGAAATAGGAGAGCGGAATGAACAGCGGGAAATAGCAATTCTCGTGCCCCGTCGCCTTGATCCGGTCGTCGAGCAGGCGCTGGATACGTTCCCAGATGCCATAGCCCCACGGGCGGATGACCATGCACCCGCGCACCCCGGATTCCTCGGCCAGATCGGCCTCGGTGATGACGGCTTGATACCAGGCGGCGAAATCCTGTTCGCGCGTGACGTTGAGAGCGTGCTTCATGGGTGCGGCGATAGCGGCAAAGGGGGCGGTTCGCCAGCCAAGGATGCGCAGGGCGAATCATCCGCTGCGCCATGCATAGGCAATGATTGCCGCCCACGGCACGATTACCATGGCCAGCCAGTACCACATGGTCGCCCGTGGCCGAGGGCGTAACGGGCGCTGGGGCCATGTCATCCGATCGATCGACGCGGTCTCGACGCGATCAAGACGGTGGGAATGCGGGTCATGCTGCATCGATAAGCTCCAGCGATCCAATCCTACCGCGTTGTTTTATCGACGCTTTCGTTGCGATACTGCACACCGCCGCCGAAGCGAAAACGCGCGGGGAGCGGCGTCGATCATGGGCGCGACGGGTGTGGGCGCCGCTGGTCCGGACACGAATGGTTAGCAATGCGTCATGCCGATGCCGCAGTGCCCACGCGAATATTGCGCGGGGTAGCGCCGGTGCGCCGCACGCGTTAGATGCCCCCCATGCCCGGCGACCGTATCCTCAGGGGGTTGGCGCTTCGCCTGCTCGCGATCTTCTTCCTGTCCACCATGTCGGCACTGGTGAAGCTGGCCGAGACGCGTGGCGCGTCGCTGCCCGAAACCATGTTCTACCGCCAGCTGTGCGCGCTGCCGATCGTACTGGGCTTCGTCGCCGCCGGCCCCGGCCTCCGCTCGCTGCGGACCACGCGGTTCAAAAAGCATCTGACCCGGTCGATGATCGGGCTGGTCGGCATGGTCTTCACCTTCGGCGCGGTGCTGTTGCTGCCGTTGGCGGAGGCGACGACGTTCCAGTTCACCGTGCCGATCTTCGCGACGTTGCTCGGCGCGCTGGTGCTGCGCGAGCCGACCGGCTGGCAACGCTGGGGCGCGGTGTTGCTGGGGTTTGTCGGCGTGCTGGTCGTGTCGCAGCCGGGCAGTTCGCACGTCCCGCTGTTCGGTGCGTTCGTCGGGCTGATGGCGGCGCTGTTCGTCGCGCTGGTCGCGATCGCGCTGCGCCAGTTGCGCGACGAACCGGCGGGAACGACCGTCTTCTGGTTCTCGACGCTCACCTTGCCGTTCATCGCAACCGCCTATGCCTTCGACATCCGTGCGCACGACTGGCTGACCTGGGTGAACCTGATCGCGATCGGCATGGTCGGCGGCATGGGGCAGATCGCGCTGACCGCCGCCTCGCGCGCCGCGCCGGTCGCGGTGGTGGTGCCGATGGACTATTCGGGGCTGCTATGGGCGACCGTCTATGGCTGGCTGTTGTTCGGGGTGTTGCCGACACCGATGACATGGGCCGGGGCGCCGATCATCATCGCCAGCGGCCTGTTCATCGTGTGGCGCGAACATCGCCTCGGCCGGCAAAAGGTGCGCGCGATGGTCGAGGAGGACTGATCCTACTCCTCGATCTCCCCCCGAACCTGCGCATGGGCCAGCAACGCGAACAACACGCTGCCGCCGACGATATTGCCGAGCAGCACCGGAAAGAAGAACGCCACCGCCTGTCCGAAACCCATGTCGCCGTGCAGCAGCAGCACCCACATCTCCGCCGATCCGGCGACGACATGCGCGAAGCCGCCGAGATCGATCAACCCGGTCAACAGGATGATGAGCGTCACCTTCTGCCCCTCGACGCTCGGCAGGGTCCACACCACGCTCGCCAGCAACAGGCCGGAGGGTATGCCCGCCAGGAACCCGTGCATTCCGAGATGCTCCAGCACCACGCCGCTGACCTCGACCAGTTCATTGGCCTGTTCGACGCCTAGTCCGCCCAGCATCGCGAAACCGGCAAAGGCAAAGGTGCCGATCAGGTTCGCGACCAGCACGATCGCCCATAGCCTGAGGGTCCGCGCCAGATTCTTGGCACTCGGTTCGGTCGCCAGCGGTAGCACGGCGGACAGCGTGCTTTCGGTGAAAAGCTGCATCCGCCCGAGGATCACGACGACGAAGCCGATGGCGTAACCCAGCGCCTGGAGCAGTGGGGTCCACGCGCCGCTCGGCACCGCCGTTTCCATCACCGCCTTGCCCAACAGCGACAGGCCGATGGCGAGGCCGGCGGTAATGCCCGACCACATCAGCGACGCGGCGGGGCGTTCCAGCTCCTCGATGCCCTGCCGCCGGACGACTTCATGGACGATCAGCGCCGACGCGGCACGGCGATCGTCGACGACCTCCTCCTGTTCGGGGTCGAGCGCGACCTTGCTTTCCTCGTCGGTCGGATCGCTGGCGGGGGCGTTTGTTTCGGACATGTGCCGATCTCAACCCGCCGCAACGGGCGCGGTTCCGCCGCGCCCCTGCCCGCCCCGCCCGGCGACCGGGCGGGGCGGCGGTGCCTACTCGGCGGCTTCGGGCACCGGCGCGGCGCTGTCCTTCCACGCCAGCACCGGCTTGCGCGCGGCCAGCGTCTCGTCGAGACGGCGGCGCGGCGCGAAGTGCGGCGCGGACTTCAGCGCCTGATCCCCGGCCTTGGCGCGTTCGCCGACCGACTTCAGCGCGCCGATGAACTGGTCGAGCGCGGCCTTGCTCTCGGTTTCGGTCGGTTCGACCAGCATCGCGCCGTGAACGACCAGCGGGAAATAGACCGTCATCGGATGATAGCCCTCGTCGATCAGCCCCTTGGCCACGTCCAGCGTCGAGAAGCCCTCGGCGAGGTTCGCATCGCTGAACAGCGCCTCGTGCATACACGGCCCGCTGTTGCCGAACGGCGCGTCGAGCGTGTCGTCGAGGCTGCGGAGCACATAGTTGGCGTTCAGCACGGCATCCTCTGCCACCTGCTTCAGGCCGTCCGCTCCGTGGCTGAGGATATAGCTCAGCGCGCGGGTGAACATGCCCATCTGCCCATGGAAGGCGACCATGCGGCCGAAGCTGTCGGCATGATGTTCGCCCGCCGTCTCTTCCTCGACCAGCACGAAGCGGCCGTCCTGCTGTTCCACGAAGGGCAGCGGGGCGAAGGGGGTCAGCGCCTTGGAGAACACCACCGGCCCCGACCCCGGACCGCCGCCGCCATGCGGGGTCGAAAAGGTCTTGTGCAGGTTGATGTGCATCGCATCGACGCCGAGATCGCCCGGCCGCACCCGCCCGACGATCGCGTTGAAGTTCGCGCCGTCGCAATAGACATAGCCGCCCGCCGCATGGACCGCGTCGGAGATTTCCTTGAGGTCCCGCTCGAACAGCCCGCAGGTATTGGGGTTGGTAATCATCACGCCCGCGACATCGGGCCCCAGCCGGTCCTTCAGCGCCTGCGTATCGATGCGCCCTTCGGCGGTGGCGGGAATTGCCTTCACGGTGAAGCCGGCGAATGCCGCCGTCGCCGGGTTGGTGCCGTGCGCCGATTCGGGGACCAGGATCGTCTTGCGATGGCCCTCGCCGCGCTTCTCCAGCGCCGCCTTGATCGCGAGGATGCCGCACAGCTCGCCATGCGCGCCGGCCTTGGGCGACATCGCGACCGAATCCATGTTGGTCAGCGTGACCAGCCAGTGCGCCAGCTGATGGATCAGCTCCAGCGCGCCCTGCACCGTGTCGATCGGACCCAGCGGATGGAGATCGGCAAAGCCCGGCAGGCGCGCCATCCGCTCGTTGAGGCGCGGGTTGTGCTTCATCGTGCAGCTGCCCAGTGGGAACAGCCCGAGATCGATGGCGTAGTTCTGCCGCGACAACCGGGTATAGTGGCGCACCGCTTCCGGTTCCGACAGGCCGGGCAGGCCGATCGCGCCCTTGCGGGCATGGCCGCCCAGACGCGACGCGACCTTGGGCGCTTCGTCGATGTCGACACCGGTGGTTTCGGTCGATCCGATCTCGAAGATCAGCGCCTCTTCCAGCATCAGCGCGCGATTGCCGGTGAAGGTCGCCTGCGCCGCCTGCGAAGTATCGCCCATTTCGGGACGCCAGCCGCTCTGGTTCACGCTCATGCCAGTACCTCCGTGAGCGCCGCTGCCAGCGCCTCGATATCTTCCTCGGTCACGGTTTCGGTGACCGCCACGACCAGTCCGTTCGCCAGTGCGTCCTCGCCCGGATAGAGCCGGCCGAGCGACACGCCCGCCAACACGCCACGATCCGCCAGTTCACGCACCACCGGCCGCGCTTCGGTCGGCAGCCTCAGCGTGAATTCGTTGAAGAACGTATCGTTGACCAGTTCGACGCCGGGCACCTGGGCCAGACGGGCGGCGGCGGCGCAGGCCTTGGCGTGGTTGACCTCCGCCAGCTGCCGCAGCCCCTTTTCGCCCAGCAGCGTCAGGTGGATCGAGAAGGCCAGCGCACACAGCCCCGAATTGGTGCAGATGTTCGACGTCGCCTTTTCGCGGCGGATATGCTGTTCGCGGGTCGACAGCGTCAGCACGAAGCCGCGCTTGCCTTCGGCATCGACCGTCTCGCCGCACAAGCGGCCCGGCATCTGCCGCACCAGCTTTTCCGAGCAGGCGAACAACCCGACATAGGGACCGCCGAATTGCAGGCCGACGCCGAGCGACTGGCCCTCGCCGACCACGATGTCCGCGCCCAGATTGCCCGGCGCCTCGATTGCGCCGAGCGCCACCGGTTCGGTCACGACCGCGATCAGCAGCGCCTTGGCGGCATGGGCCGCATCGGCGATGCGGCGCAGGTCGGGGATGCGGCCGAGAATGTCGGGATATTGCACGACCACGCACGACGTATCGGCATCGATCCCGGCGATCACCGCGTCGTCGTCGGTCGCGGCGTCGAGCACCGGCAGCGCCGTCGTCAGCACGTCGCCGGTGTACTTCGCCATCGTCTTCGCAACCGAGACGTAGTGCGGATGCACGCCGCCCGAGAACACCGCCTTCGCCTTGCGCGTCACGCGGCGGGCCATGGTCACCGCTTCCCAGCAGGCGGTCGAGCCGTCGTACATCGACGCATTCGCCACGTCGCAGCCCAGCAGCCGGGCGACCTGGCTCTGGAATTCGAACAGCATCTGCAGCGTGCCCTGCGCGATTTCGGGCTGATAGGGCGTGTAGGCCGTCAGATACTCACCGCGCTGGATCAGGTGATCGACGCTGGCCGGCACATGGTGGCGATACGCGCCGCAGCCGAGGAAGAACGGCACCGACCCCGCCGCGACATTCTTCGCCGCCAGCGCCGACAAATGCCGCTCGACCGCCAGCTCGCTGGCATGGTTGGGCAGGCCGGGCACCGGCCCGTCGAGCCGGGCGGATTGGGGGACGTCGACGAACAGGTCGTCGATGCTGTCGGCACCGATCACGGACAGCATGTCCGCACGGTCGGTCGGGGTCAGGGGAAGATAGCGCATGATGGTCCTACTGCAGAACCGCCTTTGCGTCCGTCATTCCGGCGAAGGCCGGAATCCATGGACACGGGCGGCATCGAAACGTCGGAACGGCCCGTATCCATGGGTCCCGGCCTGCGCCGGGACGACGATGGTGTCAGGCGCGATCCTTACAGCCGCGCGATGTATGCGGCGTATTTCTCTTCATCCATCAGCTCGCCCAGCTCGCTGTCGTCGCGCAGCGTCAGCTTAAAGAACCAGCCATCGCCTTCGGGGTCTTCGTTGACCAGCTGGGGGTTGTCGGCCAACGCGGCATTGCCCTCGATCACGGTGCCCGATGCCGGGGTGTAGACGTCGGAGGCGGCCTTGACCGATTCGACCACGGCGGCGTCGTCGCCCTTGGTCAGTTCGCGGCCATCGGCGGGCACGTCGACGAACACGATGTCGCCCAGCTGCCCGGCGGCATATTCGGTGATGCCGACCGTCGCGACTTCACCGTCGACTTCGATCCACTCATGTTCCTGCGTGAAAAAACGGCTCATCGGGGCAACTCCCTCTTAACGGACGTAACGATGGGGGACGAACGGCATGGGCACGACCCGCGCCGTATGCAGCTTGCCGCGCTGACGCAGGGTCAGCGACCCGGTTTCCGCCAGCGCCGGCGGGCAATAGGCCATGGCGATCGGTGCCTGGACGCTGGGCGCGAACCCGCCCGAGGTGACGTGGCCGACGACATTGCCGTCCGCGTCGACGACATCGGCACCTTCGCGCACCGGCTGACGGCCTTCGACAATCATGCCGATCCGCTTGAGCACGGGACCGGCGGCGCGCTCTGCCAGGATACGCTCGGCACCGGGGAAGCCCCCTTCCTCGCGGCGACGCTTCGACAGCGCGAAGCCCAGGTCGGCGGCGACCGGCGTCGTGTCGGGGCTGAGGTCATGGCCGTAGAGCGGCAGACCGGCTTCGAGGCGCAGCGAGTCGCGCGCACCCAGGCCGATCGGCTTCACCTCCGGTTCGGCACAGATCGCATCGGCAAAACCGGCGGCGGCGTCCTCGGGCAGCGAGATTTCATAGCCGTCCTCGCCGGTATAGCCCGAGCGACTGACCCACAGCGCATGGCCGTTCCAGTCGAAGCTGCCGGCGGTCATGAAGGTCAGCGCGGCGACGCCCGGCAGGATGCGATCCAGCGCATCGACCGCCTTCGGCCCCTGCACCGCCAGCAGCGCGCGGTCATCGAGATGGTTGAGCGTGATCTCGTCGGCCAGATGCTCGCGCAGATGGCCGATATCGTCATATTTCGTCGCGCCGTTTACGACCATGTAGAAGGCGTCTTCGCCTTCGGCTGCCTCACTTAGAGGGAACGGCACTTCCGGGCCGGCGGCATCGACCCGCGTAACCATCAGGTCGTCGAGGATGCCACCCTGTTCATCCAGCAGCAGCGAATAGCGGATCTTCGTCGGCTTCAGGATGCGCAGGTCACCCGGCAACAGCGCTTCCAGCGCGCCGGTCGCGTCCGGCCCGTGGATCAGCAGCTGGCCCATATGGCTGACGTCGAACAGCCCGGCGCTCTCACGCGTCCACAGATGCTCGGCCATGATGCCTTCATACTGGACCGGCATCGTGTAGCCCGCGAACGGGACCATGCGCCCGCCCTTCGCCCGGTGCCATGCGTCGAGCGGCAGCAGCTCCGGCGGCAGTTCCTCGACCGGATCGGTGCCGTCGGCGCGCAGTTCGTGGGCGGGTTCGGGGGCAATGTCGCTCATGGGCCACGTCCTTCGTGATGGGATCAACGACGGTCGCACGGACGCACCGCGCCCAACGACCATCGCCCCCTCTGTCACGGAACCTGAGAGCTTTCGCAGGCGAACCTGCTTACCCCTTCGGTGGTCCGACCATTTCGGCCGCGACGCTTTCCAGAGTATCTTACTGCCTCGCGCGGTCCCTGTTGCCTGAGAGATTCCGGGGCGGTTGCTCCTTCGGCGGCGGATTGCTCCGCACTCTCCCGCGCGTGGCGTCGGCTGCAAGCCTGTGATGGCCGAAGCTCTGGCTTGGGCGTGGGAATTAGTCAATCGGGAAAGCGGCGATGGCGGCGGACGGAAGCCCCCCGCTCGTCATCCCGGCGCAGGCCGGGATCCATGGATACGGGCCGTATCGATGGCGCCGTGACGTCGCCTGTCCGTGGATCCCGGCCTTCGCCGGGATGACAAAGGCGCGCCTATCCCAACCCACTTCGTCATTCCCGCGAAGGCGGGAATCCATACACGCAACGGCAGTAACTCTTGCTCAAACGGCAGCGGCTATGGATTCCCGCCTTCGCGGGAATGACCCAAAGGACTGCCCGCCCCGCCTCAACGCGTGACGTTGTACCGCAGCTGCGCGTCGGTCAGCTGGAATCCGACCAGCGCTTCGAACGTGGCCGCCAGCACCGCCTGACGCACGGCCGGGTCCGACAGCGGATCGATCGCCGCGTCCTGGTCTCCGGGCTTGCGGCGGCGGTTGATCTGGTCGCGGGTTTCCTGCGGCAGGGTGGCCGCCGCGCGGTCGACGACCGCCGTGCCCTGCCCCTGCGCCGAGGCCCGCGCCTCACCCGCCGCGAAGTTCAGCGTGACCTGTCCCACTCGCTTCGACACGACCTGCGTTCCGCCGCGCACGACCGATACGAAGTACGGCAACGTCACGGTGCGCGCCGCATCGGTGCGGTTGCGCCGCGCCTGCACGTCGAAGCTGATCGTGCTGTTGATCGTATCGCTGCCCTCGACGCAGTTCGCGCGGACGTTGGTCAGCGTCGCCACCACGTCGATCGCCTTCGCATCGGTGCTGCCGGCGGGGTCGAACAGCGTGATGTCGCCGGTTCCGGCCGGCACGCCCGCCACCGGGCAGGCCGAGCGTACTGCCGAAATGCCGACGCCCTGCGTCACGTCCAGCTCGCCGGTGCGCTTGCACCCCGACAATGCAGCAAGGGCGATCGTGGCGACGGCGGCGGTTTTGCGGAGGGTCACGGAAATCTGTACCTTATGCACGGGTGCGGCGATGCCGCGCCTCCTGAATAGCCACGCTTCATAGGAACCGGCTTTCGCGCGTGCAAGCAATCGCGTGTTTGGGGTCGCGTCGACCGGCTTCACTTGGCGTGTTCCCCAACAAGCTGTAAGCGCGGTGGCCATGACCGAGACCCAACGCCCCGCCATCGAATTGCTCATCGCCGCCCCCCGCGGCTTTTGCGCCGGGGTCGACCGCGCGATCCAGATCGTCGAGCTGGCGATCCAGAAACACGGCGCGCCGGTCTATGTCCGCCACGAAATCGTCCACAACAAGTTCGTGGTCGATTCGCTTCGGGCCAAGGGCGCAATCTTCGTCGAGGAACTGGACCAGGTGCCCGACGGCGTGCCGGTCGTGTTCTCGGCGCACGGCGTGCCCAAGTCGGTGCCGGCGGCGGCCAGCGAGCGCGGCCTCGAATATCTCGACGCGACCTGCCCGCTGGTGTCGAAGGTGCATCGCCAGGCGGAGCGGCTGGTCGCATCGGGCCGCCACATCCTGTTCGTCGGCCATGCCGGCCACCCGGAGGTGATCGGGACGTTCGGTCAGGTGCCCGCGGGACAGATGACGCTGATCGAGACGGTCGAAGATGTCGCGAAGCTGACGCCGGCCGATCCCGACAACCTTGCCTTCCTGACGCAGACGACCCTGTCGGTCGACGACACCCGCGCCATCGTGGAAGCGACCATCGCCCGTTTCCCGACCATCGTCGCGCCCAAGGCGGACGACATCTGTTACGCCACGTCGAACCGACAGAGCGCGGTCAAGGCGATCGCGCAGAGCTGCGACCTGGTCCTGGTGATCGGCGCGCCCAATTCGTCCAATTCGGTGCGGCTGGTCGAGGTGGCGGAGCGTGAAGGTACCTCGGCCAAGCTGATCCAGCGCGCCGCCGATCTCGACTTCGCCTGGCTGGACGGCGTCGGCACGCTCGGCATCACCGCCGGTGCCTCCGCCCCGGAAGTGCTGGTGCGCGAACTGGTCGACCGCATCGCCACCCGCTTCGACGTGACCGAGCGCGAGGTCGAGATGACGCGCGAGACGATCGCGTTCAAGCTGCCGCGCGGTCTCGAAGCCGCCTGATGGCCGTCTATACGCAGGTGTCGGCGGAGGCGCTCGCGCGCTTCCTGTCGGGCTATGACCATGGCGAACTGGTCTCGGCCAAGGGAATTGCTGAGGGGGTCGAGAACAGCAACTATCTGGTCGATACCACCACCGGCCGCTTCATCCTGACGCTGTATGAAAAGCGGGTCGACCTCGCCGACCTGCCCTTCTTCTTCGCGATGACCGATGCGCTGGCCGATGCCGGCAACCCGGTGCCGCGCGCGCTGCCCGACCGCAACGGACAGGTGATCCAGACGCTGGAAGGCCGTCCCGCCTGCCTGATCGAATTCCTGTCGGGCGTGTCGGTCAGCCACCCGACCGCCGAACAGGCCCATGCGGCGGGCGCGGCGCTTGGCGCGCTCCATCGCAGTCTGGCCGATTTCACACCGACCCGCGCCAATTCGATGGGCGTGGCGATATGGCCGAAGCTATATGCCGACTGTGCGCCCCAGCTCGATTCGATCCAGCCGGGCCTGCGCGCGCGTGTCGGCAGTGCGCTGAACGCGGTCGTAGCGGCATGGCCCGCCGATCTGCCGACCGGCGCGATTCATGCCGATCTGTTCCCAGACAACGTCCTGATGCTGGGCAACACCGTCACCGGGCTGATCGACTTCTATTTCGCCTGCACCGACATCGTCGCCTATGATGTCGCGATCACCCATTCGGCGTGGAGCTTCGATGCGACCGGTGCGCCGCTCGACCCCGCGATCGGACAGGCGCTGCTGGCCGGCTATCGAACGCAGGCGATGCTGTCCGAAGCGGAGGTCGCGGCATTGCCGCTGCTGGCCAAGGGCGCGTGCATCCGGTTCCTGCTGACCCGCGCGTGGGACTGGATCAACACGCCCGCCGATGCGCTGGTGACGCGGAAGGACCCGCTCGCCTATCTCCGCCGGCTCGACTGGTACGACACGAACCCGACCGCCTTCGCATGACCGAAACGCCTGAACTCCCCCGCGTGGAAATCGCGACCGACGGCGCGTGCAAGGGCAATCCCGGGCGCGGCGGCTGGGGTGCGGTGCTGCGCGCCGCCGATGGCCGCGAACGCGAATTGTCCGGCGGCGAGCGCGAGACGACCAACAACCGCATGGAATTGATGGCCGCGATCGAGGGGCTGAACGCCCTCAAGCGCCCGTGCCGCGTGATCCTGTCGACCGACAGCCGCTATGTGATGGACGGCCTGACCAAGTGGATCAAGGGCTGGCAGAAGAATGGCTGGAAGACCGCCGCGAAACAGCCGGTCAAGAACGCCGAACTGTGGCAGGCGCTGCTCGCCGCCGCCAAGCCGCACCGGATCGAATGGAAATGGGTCAAGGGCCATGCCGGCCATCCCGATAACGAGCGGGCCGACAAGCTCGCCAGCGATGCAGCCCTGAACCAGACGGGGGCACACCAATGATCCCACGCGTCCTGATCGACACCGCGCAGGTGCCCGGCGACGATGTCGAACTGCGCCTCGTCCAGCGCGGCGACGATTTCATGATCGTCCTCGACCGCAACGAGTTGATGAGCAGCCGCATGTCGGCATCGGAAGAGGCGCTGGCCGATCTCGGCTGCGCGCATCTGGCCGGGTGCAAGGGCGCCCGCGTCCTGATCGGCGGGCTGGGCATGGGCTTCACCCTGCGCCGCGCGCTGAAGATCCTGCCGGCCGATGCCGTGGTGGTGGTCGCCGAACTGGTGCCCAAGATCGTCGAATGGGCACGCGGGCCGCTGGCGCATATCTTCGACGGCTGCCTCGACGATCCGCGCGTGCGGATCGCTGTCGGCGACGTCGCCTGGGCGATCGAGGAAGGCGGCTGGGATGCGATCCTGCTCGATGTCGACAACGGGCCGGATGGATTGACCCATGCCGGCAACGACAAGCTCTATTCGACGCGCGGCCTACAGGTGACGCAGCGCGCATTGCGCTCCGCGGGCGTGCTGGCGATCTGGTCGGCCTATGCCGATGCGGCGTTCACCAAGCGGCTGAAGGATTGCGGCTATCTGGTCGACGAACAGGTCGTGCGGGCGCGGGGGACCAAGGGCGCCCGCCATGTGATCTGGCTTGCCGGGCGGCGGTAGAGAGCAACACTCCCCTATCCCTTCCCGTTTGGTTCGAGCTTGTCGAGAACGGGGTTCCGCACGGGTAGCACCGGCGGCGGATGAACCTACCTTACCGCCGTTCCGTTCGAGCCTGTCGAGAACCCGCCCGCCCCAAACAACCCGTTCTCGACGGACGCTTCTCGACGAGCTCGAAGCTGCTCGAACCGAACGGGGTGGGTGGGGATAGGGGAAAGGCCGCCCCCGTCCGTGCCGGGCAGCGACTGAGCGAAGTCGAAGGCCCGTAACGAAGCACCTGCTACCGTCCTTCGATACGCCGCTTCGACAGGCTCAGCGGCTACTCAGGACGAACGGAAGTGGCTCAGATCACTCATCCGTCCGAATTTTCACCTTGTTCGGCAAGTCCTTCCCCTTGGTGCGCCTTGACGGCAGCTGCACCGGGTTCTTCTTCTTCCAATCCCCCCAGCGCTTCGGTCCTTCGGGGGTATCGATGATCGTGTCGTCGTCCATCACAGCATCCAAAACGAAAAGCGGCGGCGGATCAACGACCCGCCGCCACCTTGTCTCCCTTGTCCGACGCGATGCCGGCCCGCTCCCTCAGGCCCGCATCGCGTCGAACGCCGATCAACCGAGCGTCCACGCTCCGTCGATCCGGGCCAGCGCACCCTGCTGGTTCCCTTCGCGCAGCGCGTCGGGCAGCAGTGCTTCGGGGAAGTCCTGATACGACACCGGCCGCAGGAAGCGGTCGATGGCGAGCGTGCCGACCGAGGTCGTGCGCCCGTCCGACGTCGCCGGGAACGGCCCGCCATGGACCATCGCATGGCCCACTTCGACGCCGGTCGGCCAGCCGTTGCACAGGATGCGACCGACGGTGCGCTCCAGTACCGGGATCAGCTTGCGCGCGTCTTCGTAATCGCCCTCGTCGATCTGCAGCGTCGCGGTCAGCTGGCCTTCCAGCTTGCCCAGCACCCCGGCCAGTTCGTCGGCATCGGCGCACTTCACCACGACCGACGTCATGCCGAACACTTCGTGTGCATGGGCGGGATCGGCGAGGAAGTCCTTGCCCGACACGGCGAAGATCGCCGCGCGGCCGCGGGTCGGGCCTTCGGGTTCCTGTCCTTCGCCGATGACGGTCACCGCCGGGCTGGCAGCGAGCTTGGCGCGCCCTTCCTCATAGGCCTTGTGGATGCCGTCGGTCAGCATGACCTGTGCCGGCGTGCCGACCAGCGCTTCGCCCGCCGTGTCGAGGAACGCGTCGAGTTCCGGCCCGGCAATGGCAAGGACGAGGCCCGGATTGGTGCAGAACTGGCCCGCCCCCATGCTGAGCGACCCGACATAGCCCTTGGCCAGCGCCTCGCCGCGGTTCTTGAGCGCTTCCGGCATCAGCACGACCGGGTTGATCGACGACATTTCGGCATAGACCGGAATCGGCTGCGGACGGTCCTGCGCGACCTTCATCAGCGCGGTGCCGCCGGCGCGCGAGCCGGTGAAGCCCACTGCCTGCACGCGCGGATCGGCGACCAGCGCGGTGCCGATCGTCTGGCCAGCGCCCGACACCATCGAGAACACTCCGTCGGGCATCCCGGTCTTCTCCGCCGCCTTGATGATCGCCGATGCGACCAGTTCAGCGGTACCCGGATGCGCCTGATGCGCCTTCACGATCACGGTGCAGCCGGCGGCCAGCGCCGATGCGGTGTCGCCACCGGCGGTCGAGAAGGCGAGCGGGAAGTTCGACGCGCCGAACACCACCACCGGGCCGACCGGAATGGTGCGCAGCCGCAGGTCGGGCTTGGGCACCGGAGCGCGCGCCGGGTCGGCATGGTCAATGCGCAGCTGCTGCCACGCGCCGTCGCGCACTTCCTTCGCGAACAGGCGCAGCTGGCCACAGGTGCGACCGCGCTCGCCGGTCAGGCGGGCGGTCGGCAGGCCGGTCTCACGGGCACCGCGTTCGATCAGCGCATCGCCCAGCGCCTCGATCTCTTCGGCGATCGCGTCGAGGAAGCCGGCACGCCGTTCGAGCGGCAGCGCGGCATAGATCGGAAAGGCCTCGGCCGCCCGTGCGCACGCTTCCTCGGCATCTTCCTTCGTGCCCTTCGAGAAGCCTTCGCCGAACAGCGCGCCGGTCGCGGGGTCATAGGCCTGGAACAGGTCGTCGCGGGCGACGCGCTTCGAACCCAGGAACAGTTCGCCGGTGATCGTCATGTGCATCCTCTTTGCGCAAAGTGTTGGCGCCCAGATAGGAACTGATAGCGCTAACGTAAATGGGTGTCGCGAATTACTCCGACAATCTATGCGGCGAATAGACCGCCGCGTCGACCCCCTGCGGCACATTCCCGACGCCCAGCAGCGCGGCGCAAAGGCGTGCAGCGGCCGGTGCGGTCTGGATGCCGAAGCCGCCCTGCCCCGCGCACCAGAAGAATCCCGGCACCTGCCGGTCGAAGCCATAGACCGGCAGTCGGTCGGGCGCGAAACTGCGCAGCCCCGCCCAGCGCCGCTCGACCGCCTGCACCCGCCAGTCGACCGCCGCCTCGAACCGGTCGATAGCGAGCGCGACGTCGATCTCCTCGGCCGCCACGTCATGCGGGCGGTCCGGCGTCTCGTCATGCGGGGTCAGCCATAGGCGACCGCCCGGCTCGGGCTTGAAATAGAATCCGCCGGCGGCATCCATCACCAGCGGCAGGTCGGCCGATGCCGGCGGATCGACCCGGACCTGCACCACCGTCCGGCGATAGGGGCGTATCCCCTGCGGCGCGGCGTCCAGCATTCCGGCAACCGAATCTGCCCAGGCACCGGCGGCGTTCACGACGATATCGGCCGTCACCCCGTCGCCCGACGCGGTCGTCAGCAACCAGCGTCCGCCAGCGCGGCGCGCGCCGGCCACCCGCGCGTCGCAGCGCAACTCCACCCCGCCCCGCCGCGCCTTGGCCAGATAGGCGGCGTGCAGCGCCCCCACATCGATATCGGCACAGCCGGGCGACCACAGCGCGTGCCACTCCCCGCGCAGGCCGTCGACGACCGCGTGAGGATCGCGCCATGCGATCGGTACGCCACTGGCCGCAAAGTCCGCCGCCATCGCCTCCAGCACGTCGCGGTCGCGCGCGAGCAGCAACTCGCCCCGCGTGCGCAGGAACCCGCGTGGCGCGAAATCGGCGGGCGGCGCATGGAGGAACGGTCCCGATGCGGTCGTCAGCGGCTGGACCAGCGGCCCACCATAGGTTTCCGACCAGAAGGCCGCCGACCGCCCCGTGGCATGGAAACCGGGCTGATCCTCCGCCTCCAGCAGGACCACGTCGTCGGTCGCGGCGAGTTCGGCGGCAAGGCTCGCCCCCGCCATGCCTGCGCCGATAATCGCCACCCGCCTGCGCGTCATGCGTGGGTCCGGTGCGGCGCGGGCGCGCGGGCGTCGAGGAAAGCATCGATCGCGGCGATGGCGCGCGCGCGGACCGGATCGGCCTCGCGCAATATCTCATGCGCCGATTCGGGGCCGAAGCGCAGCAATTCGATATCGGGCAACCGCCCGGCAACCTCGACCGCCGCCCGCGCGTCGACCAGCGCATCTTCATCGGCGACCAGCATCT
The DNA here is from genome assembly GCF_022664435.1 of Sphingomonas panni. Lineage (GTDB taxonomy): Bacteria > Pseudomonadota > Alphaproteobacteria > Sphingomonadales > Sphingomonadaceae > Sphingomonas > Sphingomonas panni. The sequence goes on from NZ_JAKREU010000003.1 coordinate 42,520, forward strand.
GGATCGGCACCTGCACCTCGGCCAGTCGCGGATCGGCGCGCAGTTCGCGGGTCGACCGGAACGCATCGATCACCCAGCGCCAGCTGGGCGGCCCGGTGCGCAGCGCCGCGTCGGTCCCCTGCCACCACAGCTCATCCGAATAGCGCGCCGGGTCATGTGTCAGCATCGCCTCCCGCGGGCGGACGGTGTGCGGACGTTCATTGCCTTTCCATGCCGGGCGGAGCGGGCTGCCCATCGCGCTCAGCACCCGCGCCATCCGCTCGCCGAAGCGCGGCCCGATCGGCGAGCGCAGCCCCAGCATCGGCGCGACCAGCACGCAGGCCGCCGGATCGACGCGTTGCTCGACGACGCCGCGCAGCGCCAGATGCCCGCCCATCGAATGGCCGATCAGCACGCGCGGTCCCTCGCCGGTCCATTGGCTCCAGAAGGCGGTCAGGTCGTCGAGATAGGTTTCGAACCGGTCGATGTCGCCGCAATCCCCCGCCGGGGTGCAGCGCCCCGACCCGCCCTGCCCGCGCCAGTCGAACGCGGTGATGCTCCACCCGCGCACATGCCAATGGGCAAAGGCCTCCAGATATTTCTCGAACATGTCGCCGCGCCCGGTCTGGAACAACAGGCTGCCGCGCGGGCGGACATTGGCCGGCGCGGCCCAGTCGAACCGGCGGTGCGACCAGCCATCGGGTGCCTGCCACCGGGTGATGGCGGCGGCGGCGGGAATCGCGCGGCGATATAGGGCGTGGGCGGCCATGGGTCCGGTTACGGTTTCGCAACCCCTTACGTCTAGGGGTTAACGCCATGGGGGGTATCGTCGTTCCTTGGCTGGCGCTCGCGCTGTTGCTGCTGCTGCTGTTCGCCGGCATCGAGGATGCGCGCACCCGCGAGATCGCGAACGGCAAGAACGCGGCCATCGCGCTGCTGGCGCTGCCATGGTGGTGGGCCAATGGCCTCGGCGCCGTCGACATCGCATGGCAGGTCGGCGTCGCGCTGATCGTCTTCGCGCTGTTCTTCGCGGCATTCGTCGCCGGACAGATGGGTGGCGGCGATGTGAAGATGATCGCCGCGCTCGCGCTGTGGCTGCCGCCGGGCGCAGTCCTGTCGATGCTGATGGTGATGTCGCTGCTGGGCGGGGTGCTGACCCTGTTGTTCCTCGCCGACCGATGGTGGCGGCGCACGGCCCAAGTGCCGGAGATTCCTTACGGGATCGCCATCGCCATCGCCGGGATGCTCGCCATCGCGAACCCGTTCTTAACCCATTTCGGTGATGTTTAACGGCGAATCAACCGGCCAGACGAATTGGAAGGGCCACGAACGTCATGGATTCTCGCAAACTGTTCCTGCTGATCGGAGCGCTGTTCGTGGCGGGCCTGACCGCGTTCATGGCGCGCAGCCTGATGGCCGGCGCATCGGCGCCGATGGCCACCGCCGCGCCGGTCGCGGCCCCGATCGATGGCCCCCGCGTGCTGGTCGCGACCAAGGCGCTGCCGGTCGGCACCATCATCGATGCGACGGCGCTGCGGTTCCAGCCCTGGCCCAAGGAACTGGTGGAAAACGCCTATTTCCTCGAAGCCATGCCGGAATCGCGCAACCTGGTCGGCACCGTCGTGCGCTTCGCCATTCCGGCAGGCCAGCCGATCACGCAAGGGGCGCTGGTGAAGCCGGGTGATCGCGGCTTCCTTGCCGCCGCCCTCGGGCCGGGGATGCGCGCGGTGACCGTGCCGGTATCGGCGCAAAGCGCGGTCGCAGGCTTCGTCTTCCCCGGCGACCGGGTCGACTTGGTCCTGACGCAGAACGTCCCCGGCGGCGGTGACGGTGCCCCGCTGAAGGCGGCGGAGACCTTCCTGCGCAACCTGCGCGTCCTGGCGACCGATCAGCGCACCGACAAGAATACCGACGATCAGGGCAAGACGCTGGTATCGACCTATTCGACCGTGACGGTCGAGGCGACGCCGCGCATCGCCGAAAAGATCGCGGTGGCGCAGACCGTCGGCACGCTGTCGCTGTCGCTCCGTTCGATCGCCGACAACCGGTCCGAACTGGAGGAAGCCATCGCCAGCGGCGACGTGCAACTGCCCGCCAATGGCGACCCGAAGGCGGAAAAGGCCGCGCTCGACCATATCGCCAGCCGCCCGATCGATGGCGCGTCGACCTTCTCGACCGGTGCCGACGTCTCGCGGTTCCAGCGCAGCTCGGTACCCGGCAAGGCCGGCATGATGGCGACGTCGGGCAGTGTCGGACCGCCTGCCACGACGATGGTGCCCGCCGGGCCGACCGCGCCTGCCGCCGCCACCGGGCCGGTCGTGCGGATCACCCGCGGCAATGACGTGACCGCCGTGCCGGTCGGAGGAACCAAATAATGTCTGGCATGAAGCTCATCCACCGGTCGCTGGCCGCGACCCTGTCGGTCGCGCTGGTCGCCGGCTCGGCGCTGCCCGCCGCGGCCATCGCCGCCCCCGGCACGGCCGCCGTCCGCGCAGCGCGGGTCGGCACGCCTACCGGCACGCTGCGTCCTACCAACGACGTCCAGCTGTCGATCGGCCAGGGCGAACTGGTGACGCTGCCGTCCAACGTCGTCGATGTCTGGGTGTCGAACCCGGCGGTCGCCGATGTCTATGTCGGTAATCCGCGCCAGATCCACCTGTTCGGCAAGACCGATGGCGAGGCCACCATCTTCGCCACCAACGCCAGCGGTGCCGTCGTCTATTCGGCCAATGTCCGGGTGGGCCAGAACCTGACCTCGCTCGACCGGATGATGAAGGCCGCGATGCCCGAGGCCGATATCCGCGTGACGACGGTCGGGCAGATCGCGGTCCTCAACGGCACGATCGCCTCCCCCGCCGACAGTGCGCAGGCCGAACGGCTGGTCACCGCGCTGCTGAACCCCGGCATGTCGACCAGCGATCCGAATGCGGCGCTGAAGGTCGCGGTGGTCAACCGGTTGAAGCTAGCCACCCCGCTGCAGGTCAACCTGCAGGTCCGCATCGCCGAGGTCAGCCGCAACTTCGTCAAGAATATCGGCGTCAATCTGACCTCGCGCGACCTGTCGGGCGGAATGCTGGTCGGTATCGCGCAGGGGCGTCAGGGGACCATCACCACCGTTCCCGGTTTGCCGACCAACCCCGAATTCCTTGTCAACGGCCTGCGTCCCGGCGCGACCGCCTATGGTTCTCCGACCAAGGGCACCAGCGGCACGACGCTGAACCTCGCCGGCAAGCTGCTCGGCCTCGAACTGCTCGGCGCACTCGACCTTGGCGAGCGGATCGGACAGGTGACGACGCTCGCCAACCCGAACCTGACCGCCCTGTCCGGCGAGACCGGATCGTTCCTGGCGGGCGGCGAAATCCCGATCCCGATCAGCCAGGGCTTCGGCGCGGTATCGGTGCAGTACAAGCAGTACGGCGTCAGCCTCGCCTATACCCCGACCGTGCTGGCCGATGGCCGCATCTCGCTGCGCGTCCGTCCCGAAGTGTCGCAGCTGTCGGCGGCCGGCGCGGTACAGATCGACGGCACGACCATCCCGGCGCTCACCACCCGTCGTGCCGAAACCACGGTCGAACTGGGGTCGGGACAGAGCATGATGATCGGCGGGCTGTTGTCGAACAGCCATGACAATTCGATCGACAAGGCACCGGGCCTCGGCGACCTGCCGATCCTGGGGTCGCTGTTCCGGTCGAACGCCTTCACCCGCAACGAAACCGAGCTGGTCATCGTCATCACCCCGTATCTGGTGAAGCCGGTCGACAGCCAGTCGCGCATCGCGTTGCCGACCGATGCCTATTCCACGCCGGACGATGTCGAACGCGTGCTGATGGGTCAGCTGACCGGACAGCGCAAACCGACGCCGCGGCCCGTCCCGACCATGGCACCGCAACCGCCCGCCCGGCCCGCGATCGGGCTGACCGCGCCCGCCCCGGTCGTTCCCGACGCCGCCACCGCCGCCGCACCGCCCCCGCGCAAGGGTGGCCGCGACGCCCAGAGCGTCGCCCCCGGTTTCAGCATTCAGTGAGGCACGCCCCGATGACCCTTTTCCGTATCCTCGCGCTCGGCACCACGATCGCGGTCGCCGGTTGCTCCGGCACCGTCAATCGCGGCGTCGAATCGGTGCATCAGCCGGTCGTCAGCCGCTCCGCCTATGCCTTCGACATGGCGACCGGCCCTGCAGGGCTGGCACCGGGCGAACGCGCGCGCCTCGCCGGCTGGCTGGAGACGATGCACCTGCGCTATGGCGACGAGATCGGCGTCGACGACGCCGGGGCCGGCGACGATGCGGTGCGCGGCGACATCGCCGCCGAAGCCGCGCGGGTCGGCCTGTTGCTGGCCGATGCCGTGCCGCCGACGCCGGGCGCGGTGGCACCGGGCACCGTCCGCGTCGTCGTGTCCCGGATGACGGCGCGGGTGCCGGGCTGCCCCGACAATTCGCGCACCTACCAGCCGAATTACGCGGCGCAGACCTCGTCCGACTTCGGCTGTTCGATCAATTCGAACCTGGCCGCGATGGTCGCCCGTCCGGGTGACATGGTGCTGGGCCGCGGCAATGCCGACACGACCGACACCATGGTCAATACCAAGGCGGTCGGGGCGCTTCGCCGCGCGACGCCCAGCGGCAATGGCGGACAGGTGAGCAGTTCCGCCGGCAGCGCAGGCGGTTCGAGCGGGGGGAGCAGCAAGTAATGAACGCCCCCTTCTCCCTCGCCAGATCGGCGCAGCGCGATGCGTTCATCGCCTTTGCCTGCGACGAGAATTCGGCAGAAACCCTGCGCGGCGTCGCCAACGACCATGGCTGGCCGGTCGAAAAGGTCATGAAGGGCGGCCTGCGCAATGCGGTGCAGACGCTGTCCGTCTCGGCCAGCCCGCACGTCCTGTTCGTCGACCTGTCCGAATCGGGTGATCCGCTCAACGACATCAACGGCCTGGCCGAGGTATGCGAACCCGGCACGATCGTGATCGCCATGGGGCAGGTGAACGACGTCCGCCTGTACCGCGACCTGCTGTCCAGCGGCATCCACGACTATCTGCTGAAACCCCTCAACCCCGACATGGTGCGCGAATCGATCGCGCAGGCTCATGCGCTGCTCCACGCGCCCAAGGTGGCGGAGGCGAGCGTCGAGCGCCCGCATTGCGCGATCGCCGTCATCGGCACGCGCGGCGGGGCCGGCGCGTCGACCATCGCCACATCCCTCGCCTGGCTCAGCGGCGAACAGGAACAGCGCAGCACCGCGCTGCTCGACCTCGACGTGCATTTCGGCACCGGGGCGCTGGGCCTCGACCTCGAACCCGGGCGCGGGCTGACCGACGCCATCGAGAATCCCAGCCGCATCGACGGGCTGTTCATCGAACGCGCCATGGTCCGCGCCGGCGAACGGCTGTCGGTCCTGTCGGCCGAGGCGCCGATCAACGCGCCAATCCAGACCGATGGCAGCGCCTTCTATCAGTTGCAGGAGGAGATGCGCGCCGCGTTCGAATGCACCATCGTCGACCTGCCGCGTACCATGCTGGTCAATTACCCGCATCTGGTGGAGGAAGTGCAGACCGCGGTGATCGTCACCGAACTGACGCTGGCCGCCGCGCGCGACACGATCCGGCTGTTGTCGTGGTTCCGCTCCAACGCGCCGCACGTCACGGTCGTGCTGGTCGGGAACAAGGTGCAGCCGGCGGCGAACCAGGAAATCACGCGCAAGGATTTCGAAGGATCGGTCGAACGCAAGCTCGACTTCCTGCTGCCGTGGGACGGCAAGCTGGCGGCGCAGGCGGCCAAGCTCGGCAAGCCGCTGGCTGAGGCGGGCAAGGGCAACCGCGCCCTGACGCCACTGATCGACCTGTCGCGCCACCTGTGCAAGCTGCACGACGCCACCGACGACGACGCGGCGGACGGGGCAAAGGCCAAGGGCAAGGGCGGCACGTCGCTGATCGGCAAGCTTGCCGGCCTGCGCACGCGCCTGCCCGCGCGGGCGAAGAAATAGGCGCGGACGGCCCGGCGATGGACCTGCTCCCCCTCCTCCTGCTCGCGACCGGCGCGGCGATGACGCTGGTGCTGCTCGCCCTTGCCCTGTCGGGGCCGACGGGGGACCGCGCGCGCAATCGGCGGCTGCTGGCGGTGCGCGAGCGCCACGCCTCTGCCGCCAGCACGACCGCGATGGAGGCGCAGATGCGCCGCATCGGCAATCGCGGCACGTCGAAGGCGGACCGCACCGCCGCGCGTTTCCTGCCCAATGTCGAACAGCTGCAGCTGCGCCTGCAAAAGACCGGCCGCAACTGGACGCTCGCCCAATATGGCAAGGTGTCGCTGGGCATCCTGATCGGCGTCGTCGCGCTGCTGATGCTGCGCGGCTTCCCGCCGGTTCTTGCCGTGTTGCTGGGGCTGGTCGCGGCGATGGGCGTGCCGCATTTCGTAGTCAGCTTCGTCATCAAGAAGCGCATCGCGCGCTTCACCGCCAAATTCCCCGACGCGATCGAGCTGCTGGTGCGCGGCCTGCGCTCCGGCCTGCCGATCACCGAGACGATGACCGTCGTCGGACAGGAAGTCGACGGCCCGGTGGGCGAGGAATTCCGCCTGGTCAGCGACCGGATGAAGATCGGCCGTTCGCTCGACGCCGCGCTTCAGGAAACCGGCGACCGGCTCGGCACGCCCGAATTCCAGTTCTTCATCATCACCATCGCCATCCAGCGCGAAACCGGCGGCAACCTGGCCGAAACGCTCGCCAACCTCGCCGACGTGCTGCGCAAACGGTCGCAGATGAAGCTGAAGATCAAGGCGATGTCGTCGGAATCCAAGGCATCGGCCTATATCGTCGGGTCGCTGCCCTTCATCGTGTTCGGCATGATCTGGGTCATCAACGACACCTATATGCAGAATTTCTTCATCGATCCGCGGCTGATGATCGCAGGACTTGGCGGGGCGCTATGGATGGCGATCGGCGCGTTCATCATGGCCAAGATGGTCAATTTCGAGATCTGATGCGATGGTAACCGGCCCCAATCCCACGCTGCTCGGCTTCGACGTCGTCAACGTCGCGACCGCATTGTCGGCCATCGCCGTCCTGTCGATCCTGCTGGCGATCTATGTCGCCACGACCTCGCGCGATCCGATGACCCGCCGGGTCAAGGCGCTGAACGACCGTCGTGAACAGCTGAAGGCCGGCATCACCGCCTCCACCAGCAAGCGCCGCGCGAAGCTGGTGCAGCAGAACGACGCGACCGATCGCATTCGCGGATTGCTGGCATCGATGAAGATGCTGCAGGATTCGCAGCTGCAGGTCGCGCAGCGCAAGCTGATGCAGGCCGGCATCCGGTCGAAGGACTGGGCGGTCGCGGTCATCTTCGGGCGGCTGGTGCTGCCGATCGTGCTGGGCCTGCCGATGCTCTACATCGTCTATGGCACCGACACCTTCGCCGATTGGTCGCCGCTCAAGGCTTACGGCCTCGTCGCCGGGACGTTCATCCTGAGCTACAAGGCGCCCGACATCTATCTGAAGAACAAGATCACCAAGCGCACCGATGCGATCCGCAAGGGGCTGCCCGATGCGCTCGACCTGCTGGTGATCTGTGCCGAAGCCGGCCTGACGGTCGACGCCGCCTTTACCCGGGTCGCGCGCGAACTGGGGCGCGCCTATCCCGAACTGGGCGAGGAATTCTCGCTGACCGCGATCGAGCTGGGCTTCCTGACCGAACGGCGGCAGGCGTTCGAAAATCTGGCGATGCGCATCGATCTCGACGCGGTGAAGGGCGTGGTGACGACTATGATCCAGACCGAGAAATACGGCACGCCGCTCGCCTCCGCGCTGCGCGTGCTGTCGGCCGAATTCCGCAACGAACGCATGATGCGCGCCGAGGAAAAGGCCGCGCGCCTGCCCGCGATCATGACCGTGCCGTTGATCCTGTTCATCCTGCCGACGCTGTTCGTCGTCATCCTGGGTCCGGCCGCCTGCAGCATCAGCGACGCGTTCGGTAAATAGCCCGCCGACGCGCCGGGGGAGCGGGCGGGGAACGCCCCCTGCCCCCGTCCGTTATTGCCCCGTAACCAATGCAAAGGGGCCTGCACGATGCTGTTCCAGACGCCGACCCAGTTCGCGGTCCTTGCCCTCGTCCTGCTGGCCGGGTGGCTGTTCGGTCTTGCCTCCTCCTCGGGCGGCAAGAAGTGGAAGCAGCGCTATCGCGACGAGGAAGCGGCGCACAAGGCCTATCGCGCCGAAGTCGCCGCCGACCTGAAGACCCGCGACGAACGCCTGCGCGAAGTGGAAGCCGAACGCGACCGGTTGACCCATGAACGCAGCACCGCGACCACGACCGCAGCGGCAGCCGCCACCGGCGCCGCCGCGAGCAGCGGCAGCGGCTTCTTCGGCTGGGGCGGCGACAATCTGTCGCGCATTCGCGGCATCGACGCCGAGCTGGAGCGCGCGCTGAGCCAGCGCGGCATCAAGACCTATCGCGCGATCGAGGGGTTGAGCGAAGCCGACGAACGCGCACTGGAAGACGATCTGCGCTTACGCCCGGGCACGATCGACAGCGAACGCTGGCGCGAACAGGCGGCGATGCTGCGCGCCGGTCACGACGACGAACATCGCAGCCGCTGGGGATAAGAGCGGTGTGGGCGACCGAACACGCGCATGCGGGTCAGGACTGGGCTGACGTCTGTCACGATAGGAACAGATCGACCTAGGCCGACGCTTCCCGCCCGTCATAGGCACGCTGTGCGGCCAGCACGGCACCGATCCGCTGTTCGGACCACATCATCAGCGCCCGCAACGCGTCCAGCAGTTCCGCGCCCAGCGGCGTGATCGCATAGCGGACGCTGACCGGCTTGGTCGCAATCACCTGCCGCGTCACCAGGCCGTCCCGCTCCAACATGCGCAGCGTCTGGCTCAGCATCTTCTGCGAGACGCCGGCGATCCGCCGCTTCAACTCGTTGAACCGGCGCGCCTCTTCCCCGAGCAACAGCAGCACCAGCACGCTCCATTTGTCGCCGATCCGGTCGAGCAGCAGTCGCGTCGGGCACGCCGGGTCGAACACATCCCCCTTCAACCACGGGGTTCCCCCGGCGTTACCGGGTATCGGAAAAGTACCGTCTTGCGTCATCGGTATCCCGATAGCACGTAGTCACCATTGGATACCACAGGAGACGAATGATGGATGTTGCGGTACTGGGCGCGAGCGGCAATGCCGGGTCAGAAATCACCCGCGAACTGGCCCGGCGCGGGCACAAGGTTCGGGCTATTGCGCGCAAGCCCGATGCGATCCCCGCGCTGCCCGGCGTGCAGGCCATCGCCGGCGACGCGCATGATCCCGAAGCCCTCGCTCCGCTGATCGCCGGGTCGGACGCGGTCATCAGCGCGCTGCACTTCGACGTTACCGCCGACACGTTGCTGGCGGCCCTGCGCCAAGCGAAGGTCGCCCGGCTGCTCGTCACCGGCGGCGCGGCCAGCCTGGAGGTCGCACCGGGCCAGCGGCTGATCGACTCGCCCGACTTCCCGGCCAAATGGCGCGAGATCGCGATGGGCGGCATCGCCTTTCTCGACGCGCTGCGGTCGGTCGAGGATATCGACTGGACGTTCTTTTCGCCGGCCGCGCTGATCGAGCCGGGCGAGCGGACCGGCCGCTTCCGGCTCGGCACCGACACGCTCGTCACCGACGATGCCGGGGTCAGTCGGATCAGCTTCGCCGATTTCGCGATCGCGATGGTCGACGAGTTGGAGGCGCACCGTCACCCGCGCGCCCGCTTCACCGCCGCCTATTGATGCTGCGACCCGCCCCGGTACCGACCGGGGCGGGGCAGGATCAGAACGTCACCCACTCGGTCCCGCCGGGGAACACGACATCCTCGACCTTGTCGCCGATCTTGGTCACGGCCAGCAGCAGCGCGACGATCACGATCAGGTCGAACGCGATCACCGCGCCCCACACGAATGCCGGGTGGAACGGACCGATCCGGTCATAGCCGTCGCGGGTGATGCGCGGGCGGTCGCTGAACGGTGCGGCCTTCATTTGGCGAGCGCCGCCTGCGCCGCCGCCAGCCGGGCGATCGGCACGCGGTACGGGCTGGCCGAGACGTAATCCAGCCCGACCTTCTCGCAGAAGGCGATCGACGCCGGGTCGCCGCCATGCTCGCCGCAGATGCCGAGCTTGATATCGGGTCGCGTCTTGCGCCCGCGTTCGGCGGCCAGTTCGATCAGTTCGCCCACGCCTTCGACATCGATCGAGACGAACGGATCGCGCGCATAGATGCCCTTTTCGACATAGGCCCCCAGGAACCGGCTGGCATCGTCGCGGCTGACGCCTAGCGTCGTCTGGGTCAGGTCGTTGGTCCCGAACGAGAAGAACTGCCCGGCTTCGGCGATCTCCCCGGCCTTCAGCGCGGCGCGCGGCAGTTCGATCATCGTACCGACCAGATATTCGATCCGCCGGCCCTTGTCGGCGAACACGGCTTCCGCCGCCTTGTCGACCACCGCCTTCATCAGCTCCAGCTCACGCCTGGTGCCGACCAGCGGGATCATCACCTCGGGGATCGGCGCCTCGCCCGACTTCTCGGCGACGATCACCGCCGCTTCGAAGATCGCGCGTGCCTGCATCTCGTAGATTTCAGGGTAGGTAACGCCCAGCCGGCATCCGCGATGGCCCAGCATCGGGTTGAACTCGTGCAGTTCTGCCGCGCGGCGCTTGAGCTGGTCGACGGCGATGCCGGCAGCCTGCGCGACTTCGGCGAACTCCGCCTCCTGATGCGGCAGGAATTCGTGCAGCGGCGGGTCGAGCAGGCGGATGGTGCAGGGCAGCCCGACCATCACCTCGAAGATCTCGACGAAATCGCTGCGCTGTTCGGGCAACAGCCGCTCGAGCGCCGCGCGCCGCCCGGCCTCGTCCTCCGCAAGGATCATCTGCCGCACGGCGGTGATGCGCGACTGTTCGAAGAACATATGCTCGGTACGGCACAGCCCGATCCCCTCCGCACCGAAATCGCGCGCGGTGCGGCAATCGAGCGGGGTTTCGGCATTGGTCCGCACCTTCAGGCGACGGACGCCATCGGCCCATTCCATCAACGTGCCGAAATCGCCGGCAAGTTCGGGCTGCACCGTCGCGACGGCACCCGCCATCACTTCGCCGGTCGCGCCGTCGATGGTGACGATATCGCCCTCGCGAATCTCACGCGAACCGACCTTCATCACCCCCGCCTTGGCATCGATCGAGATGCTGCCCGCACCCGACACGCACGGCCGGCCCATGCCGCGCGCCACGACGGCGGCGTGGCTGGTCATCCCGCCCCGCGCGGTCAGGATGCCGCGCGCCGCGTGCATCCCGTGAATGTCTTCTGGGCTGGTTTCGGTGCGGATCAGGATCACCGCATCGCCGGCATTGGCGCGGCGTTCGGCGGTGTCGCTGTCGAACACCGCGATGCCGCTGGCCGCCCCCGGCGATGCCGGCAGCCCCTTGGTCAGCACGTCGCGCGGTGCCTTGGGGTCCAATGTCGGGTGGAGCAGCTGGTCCAATGCCTGCGGGTCGACGCGCAGGATCGCCTCCTCGCGCGAAATCAGCCCTTCCTCGGCCATGTCGACCGCGATCTTCAGCGCGGCCTTGGCGGTGCGCTTGCCCGACCGGGTCTGCAGCATCCACAATTTGCCCTGCTGCACCGTGAATTCGATGTCCTGCATGTCGCGGTAATGCCGCTCCAGCCGGTCGAACACCGCCGCCAGTTCGGCGTACGCGTCGGGCATCGCCTCTTCCATCGACAGCGGCTTGGCGTTCGCCGCCGCGCGCGCGGCAGTCGTCAGATATTGCGGCGTGCGGATGCCCGCCACCACGTCCTCGCCCTGCGCATTGATGAGGAATTCGCCATAATAGGCATTTACCCCGGTCGACGGATCGCGGGTGAAGGCGACGCCGGTGGCGCTGGTGTCGCCCATATTGCCGAACACCATCGCCTGCACGTTGACTGCCGTGCCCCAGTCGCCCGGAATGTCGTTCAACCGGCGATAGACCTTCGCCCGGTCCGCCTGCCACGACCCGAACACCGCGCCGATCGCGCCCCATAGCTGGTCGTGCACGTCCTGCGGAAACGGCTTGCCCCACAGCTCGACCACGATGTCCTTGTACTGGCCGACCAGTGCGCGCCAGTCATCGGCGGTCAGGTCGGTGTCGAGATAATAGCCGCGATCTTCCTTCGCGATCTCCAGCGCTTCCTCGAACCGGCCATGGTCGAGTTCCAGCACCACATCCGAATACATCTGGATGAAGCGGCGATAGCTGTCCCAAGCGAAGCGGGCATCGTCCGACACCGCCGCCAGCCCCTCGACCGTCTGGTCGTTGAGGCCGAGGTTCAGCACCGTGTCCATCATGCCCGGCATCGACACCCGCGCGCCGGAACGGACCGACACCAGCAGCGGATCGGCTTCGTCGCCGAATTTCTTGCCCGTGATCCCCTCGATATGGGCGATGCCGGTCGCCACTTCGTCACGCAGACTGTCGGGGAAGCGCTCGCCATCCTCGTAATAGCGGGTGCACATCGTCGTCGCGATGGTGAAGCCCGGCGGTACCGGCAGGCCGATCGACGCCATCTCCGCCAGGTTCGCGCCCTTGCCGCCCAGCAGGGTCTTGTCGCCCGAGCCTCCGTCCGAAACCCCGCCGCCGAACCGATAGACATACTGCGTCATGCTCGTTCCCTTCCATCCGGGCCGACGGCCACGGGGTTAGCACCGGAGCGTGACGAATCACCCTCCGCTCCCAACCCCGTTAAACGGGTTAAACCGATTGGTCAGCCCTCGATCTTCGAAAAATCGGCGACCCGGTGTACCGCGTCGCGCACCCGTGCCAGCAGCGCGAGCCGCGCGGTGCGCTTGTGCGGGTCGGCATCGTTGACCGTGACGTCGGTGAAGAAGGCGTCGATCGGCGCGCGCAGCGTCGCGAGCGCCGCCATGGCCCCGGCGAAGCCCTCCGCCTCGACCGCCGCGGCCGCCTGCGGCTCCGCCGCATCCAGCGCCGCGATCAGCGCGGCTTCGGCCGGCTCGCGATCATAGTCGCGCGCCTCGCGCTCGGTCCGCGCATATTCGGCGACGACGGGCGCGAAGTCGGGGTCCTCGACCATGGCGAGGGGGTCCTCTTCGCCGGTTTCGGGGATATGCTTGCTGGCGCCGGGCGCTTCCTTCTTGAGGATATTCGCCGCGCGCTTGTACCCGGCGAGCAGGTTCGCGCCGTCTTCGGTCGTGACGAAGGCTTGGAGGGCATGGACGCGGGCCAGCAGGCGGACGAGATCGTCCTCGCCGCCCAGCGCGAACACCGCGTCGATCAGGTCGTGGCGGACGCCCGCTTCGCGTTGCTGGACTTTCAGGCGGTCGGCGAAGAAGTCGAGGACATCTTCATGCGCGGTCGCCCCGGCAGCCGACGCTGCCTTCGACAGCGACACGCGAACGCCATTGTCGAGCAGCAGCGCCAGCACGCCCAACGCCGAACGCCGCAACGCGAACGGGTCCTTCGACCCGCTGGGCTTCAACCCGACCGCGAAGAACTGGACGATGCTGTCCAGCTTGTCCGCCAGCGCCACCGCCACCGTCACCGGCGCAGTCGGAACGTCGTCCCCCTGCCCGACCGGCTTGTAATGGTCACGCACTGCCTCAGCGATCTCGACCGGCTCGCCCTGCGCGGCGGCATAATAGCCGCCCATCAGCCCCTGCAATTCGGGGAACTCGCCGACCATGCCGGTGACCAGATCGGCCTTGGCCAGTCGCGCGGCACGCTCGGCCATGTCGGCCAACCGCTCCCTCTCCCCTTCAGGGGAGAGGGCTGGGGAGAGGGGCGTGTCCGCGAGAGTCGAAGCTTCGGTGAAAGCCCCCTCTCCCAACCCTCTCCCCTGAAGGGGAGAGGGCTTTACTACGCCGCTCTCAACCAGCCACCGGGCGAGCTTCGCGACCCGCTCGACCTTGTCGGCGACCGTGCCCAGCTTCTCGTGAAACACGATCTTCTCGAGCTTCGGCGACTGGTCCTCCAGCCGCGTCTTCAGATCGGTTTCGTAGAAGAATTTCGCATCCGACAGCCGCGCCGCCAGCACCTTGGCATTGCCCGCGACGATCCGTTCACCGCCGTCCGCCGCGTCGATATTGGCGGTGCAGACGAACGCATTCGCCAGCTTGCCGTCCGCATCACGGCAGACGAAATATTTCTGGTTCACCCGCGCGGTCAGCTGGATGACCTCGGGCGGCACGGCCAGAAACGCCTCGTCGAACCGCCCCAGCAACGGCACCGGCCACTCGGTCAGCCCGGCATTCTCCGCCAGCAATCCTTCATCCTCGACCAGCGTCAGCCCGGCACCCTGCGCCGCCATCTTGGCGCCGACCGCGATGATCGCCGCGCGCTCATTCTGGTCGACGATGACATGCGCGTCGCGCAGCGTCTCGACATAGCTGTCGGCGGAAGCGATCGTCACCGGCCCATCGTGGTGGAAGCGATGCCCCATCGTCTCCGTACCGCTCACCACGCCGGCAACCTCGCACGGCACCACCGCGCCGCCGAACAGCGCGACGATCCCCTGCAACGGCCGTACCCAGCGCGGGCTTTCCGGGCTGAGCGACGCCGTGCCCCACCGCATCGACTTGGACCACGGGAACGCGCGCACGATCGCGGGGATGGCGGCGGCAAGGACCGTGGCCGTCTCCCGCCCCGGCACCTCGGTCACCGCGAACAACACGCCGTCGCGCTCGGTCAGCGCCTCCCGCGTCAGCCCGGTCTTGCGCAAAAACCCTTCCAGCGCCTGTGGCGGCGCCGAGGCGCGCGGCCCCTTCACTTCCTCGCGCACCGGCTCGGTCGCATCCGGCAAGTCGTGCGCGATCAGCGTCAGCCGCCGCGGCGTCGCATAGGTCGTGATCCGCGGCGCGGCGATCCCGGCCTTCGCCAGTTCCCCGACGAACAGCTTGGCCAAATCCTCACGAGCCTTGGCCTGCATCCGCGCGGGAATTTCCTCGCTGCGCAGTTCGAGCAGAAAATCGGTCATGCCACCCACCCCGGATACTTCGCCTGCCATGTCGGCGTCTGCGTCTCGATGAACTTCGCGCAGCTGGCCTTCGCCAGATCGCGCACCCGGCCGATATAGGCCTGCCGTTCCGCGACCGAGATCACGCCACGCGCGTTCAGCAGGTTGAACACATGGCTCGCCTCGATCGCCTGTTCATAGGCCGCGATCGGCACGTCGTTCGCCAGCGCATTCTCGCACTCCGCCGCCGCCTTCCTGAACAGGTCGAACAGGCCGTCGGTATCGGCGACCTCGAAATTCCATTTCGACATCTGGCGCTCGTTTTCGAGGAATACGTCGCCATAGGTGACGCCGGCGTCATTGAACGCCAGATCGTACACGCTGTCCTTATCCTGGATATACATTGCCAGCCGCTCCAACCCATAGGTCAGCTCGCCCGCGACCGGCTTGCAGTCGAACCCGCCCATCTGCTGGAAATAGGTGAACTGGGTGACTTCCATCCCGTCGCACCATACTTCCCAGCCGAGGCCCCATGCGCCCAGCGTCGGCGATTCCCAATCGTCCTCGACGAAACGGATGTCGTGGTGGGTGAAGTCGATCCCGATCGCCGCCAGCGACCCCAGATACAATTCCTGCAGGTTCGGCGGCGACGGCTTCAGGATCACCTGATACTGGTAATAATGCTGCAACCGGTTCGGGTTCTCACCATAGCGCCCGTCGGTCGGCCGGCGCGACGGCTGGACGAACGCGGCGTTCCACGGCTCCGGCCCCAGCGCGCGCAGCGTCGTCGCCGGGTGGAACGTCCCCGCCCCCATCCGCATGTCATAGGGTTGCAGGATGACGCAGCCCTTGTCGCTCCAATAGTCATGGAGCGTCAGGATCATTTTCTGGAAGCTGAGCGGGGCGGACATGGTTTCGCCTTTGAATGCAGGAATGTCCCGCGCCTAGCCGGATCGCCAATCGCCGGTCAAGCGAACCGCATGTCAGGTTCGAACGACATCATGTCAGGTAGTATTGACACAAAGCACGAATCTACAGATATATAGTCAGGTAAACACGACACATTGTCGCTGATCGTTGACATGGAAGGCTTCGTCGATGCCCCGTCCCGGCACCCAAGGCTCCACGCTGTTCGTCGTCGCGCTATGCGCCGCCGTCGCCGCAATGGCCGCCGACCGCAACGAACGGCCCACACCGCCCCCCGCGCCAAGCAGCGGCATCTCTTTCGCCGCGCAGCTCGGCGACGCGGCGGTGTCGCTATCGTGGCGCTGAGCGGTTCGTGAAGAACCGGCTGAAGATCCTGCGCGCGGAACGCGACTGGAGCCAGGCCGAACTGGCCGGACGGCTCGACGTGTCGCGCCAGGCGGTGAACGCGATCGAGACCGGCAAGCACGACCCGTCGCTGCCACTGGCCTTCCGCATGAGCCGGTTGTTCGACCTGCCGATCGAAGCGATTTTCAAGGATGACGTCGATGGTTGAGGATTGGGGCACCGCCCGCGAACGACAGCGCCGCCGGCGGCGATGGAAATGGGTGGCGGCGGCCATCGCCGTCGTCGCGCTGACTCCGCTGGTCACGACCTTCGTGCTGGGCATCGTCGAGGAGTATAGCGAGGTCGCCGACCCTGCGCGGGCGATCCGCACCCGCGACCATGCCGGCTACATCGCCATCGGCATCGCGATGCTGGGCGCGCTCGTCTTCAACCTCCGCATCTGGCGCAATGCCGATGAGGTCGAGCGGCAACAGCTGACCGCCGCCGCCGCGGTGACGGGGATCGCCGCATTGATCGCGCTGCCGGTCCTATCGCTGGCGCAGAAGCCGCTGGCCCTGCCCAACCCGGCGATGATCGGCTGGGGCATCGCCATCGCCGCGCTGGTCGCGACCCGTATCGTCCAGCGCCTGCGCGGATGATCGCGCGGATCGTCGCCGCGCTGCTCGGCTGGCTGTCGCTGGCCAGCCCGGTCGCGGCTCCGGCGGTGCTGGCACCGGCCCTGTGGGTCGCGCGCGATGCCGACACGACCATCTGGCTGTTCGGCACGGTGCATCAGCTGCGTCCCCGTACGCCGTGGCTGAGCGGCGCGGTGGCGGACGCCTTCGCCGGCAGCGACACGCTGGTCCTCGAAATCGTCGAACCCTCGCCGGACGAGATGGCCGCCGCGGTGGTGCAGGTCACGCCGCCCCGCCCCGCCCCGCTGCCGGGCGAACTCGACCGCCGGCTGCGCGCGCGGGCGGCGGAGCTGGGCTTTCCCCGCAACGCCTTCGACGCCACCGCCCCATGGTTCGCCGCGACGGTCCTCGCCGCCCAGCCGCTCGCGCAAGCCGGCTATCGCAGCGATCCCGCCCCCGAAACCCTGCTGACGACCCTGGCCGAGCGAAGCGGCAAGCCGGTCACGGCGTTCGAGACGCTGGGCCAGCAGCTCGGCATCTTCGCCGCCCTGCCGCAGGGCGCGCAGCGGACGATGCTGGAGCGCACCCTCGCCGAGCGCGATCCGGTGCCGGCGATGGACCGGGTGGTCGCCACCTGGGGCCGGGGCGACATGGCGACGCTCGACCGGTTACTGGGCGAGGATATGGCGGAGGCCGGACCGGCGGTACGCACCGCGCTGCTCGACCGGCGCAACGCCGCTTGGGCGAAGACGATTGCCGGGTGGATGGATCGGCCCGGCACGCGGTTCGTCGCGGTCGGAGCGGGGCATCTGACCGGGCCGGGCAGCGTGCAGGAGCGGCTGCGGGCGCGGGGGGTGGAGGTGAAGCGGGTGCGATAGCCTCCGCCCTCCCGCCACCAACCCCGTTCGGTTCGAGCAGCTTCGAGCCTGTCGAGAAGCGTCCGTCGAGAACGCCCCGTTTGAGGCATCCCCTTCTCGACTTCGGTTCTCGACAAGCTCGAAGCAAACGGGGAGAGGGATCGGACAAGGGCAGCAACCTTGCCTTTCGCCCCGAACTCCCCTATGCGCCCGCGCTTGTTCGTGCCGGGGTCATCCCTGGAGGCCCGGCCGTGCAAGACACAGAAACCAAGCATTCAAGGAAGACATGATGAGCGACACGCTGAATCTGTCGGCCGAGACGCGCGATCGGGTAGGCAAGGGAGCCTCCCGCGCCCTGCGTCGCGATGGCCGCGTCCCCGCCGTGATCTATGGCAACAAGCAGGACCCGGAGGGCATTCACCTGAACGCCCGCGAACTCATGAAGGCGCTGATGACCGGCCACTTCATGAACTCGGTCATCATGGTCGATGTCGGCGGCAAGAAGGTTCGCACCCTGGCCAAGGACGTCGCCTTCGACGTCGTCACCGACCAGCCGATCCATGTCGACTTCCTGCGCATCGCCAAGAACGCGACCGTGACCGTCGCCGTGCCGGTGTCGTTCATCAACGAAGACGACGCGCCCGGCATCAAGCGGGACGGCGGCGTGCTGAACGTCGTGACCCATGAGCTGGAACTGACCGTCGAAGCGTCGAACATCCCGACCGAGATCGTCGTCGACCTGACCGGCCGCGAAGTCGGCGACTCGATCCACCTGTCGGACGTGAAGCTGCCGAACGGCGCCGAAACCGCCGCCGATGCGGAAACCGTGACCGTCGCGACGATCACCCAGCCGACGACGCTGACCGCCGAAGACGAAGCGCTCGACGCCGAAGTCGCCGAGGCGCAGGCTGCCGAGGCGGAAGCCGAAGCCGCTGCCGAGGAAGGCGAGGACAAGGCCGAGGGCTGATCCGCCCCGCCTCGTGCTGCGTTGGGGAGCGGGATGGCGATGCCGTCCCGCTCCCCTTTGCGTTTGGGGGTGCGCACTCCCCACGTCATCCCGGCGCAGGCCGGGATCCATGGACACGGCCAGCCCGCGCCTCGATCGCGACCACCCGACACGATGGATTCCGGTCTCCGCCGGAATGACGACGGTAGCGAGGCGAAAACCCTGCCCCGCCTCGTCGTTCCCGCGAAGGCGGGAACCCATAAACGCAACGTAGCGACTCCATGCCTAACGCCAGCGCATATGGATTCCCGCCTTCGCGGGAATGACGATAGTGGTGGTGCGCGCCCGCACCCGCTACAGCCCCTCACCCGCCACCCGAAGGACGCCCCAATGCAGCTCTGGACCGGCCTGGGAAATCCCGGCCCGCAATATGCGATGCATCGCCACAATATCGGCTTCATGGCGGTGGACGCGATCGCCGAGGTCCATGGCTTCGCCGCGCCGAAACGCGCGTTCCAGGGCTGGGTGCAGGAAGGGCGGATCGGCACGCAGAAGGTGCTGCTGCTGAAACCCGGCACCTATATGAACGAAAGCGGCCGCTCGGTCGGCGAAGCGATGCGCTTCTACAAGCTGACCCCGGCCGACGTGACCCTGTTCCACGACGAACTCGACCTCGCGCCGTTCAAGCTGAAGGTAAAGGTCGGCGGCGGCCATGCCGGGCATAACGGCCTGCGTTCGACCGACGCGCATATCGGGCCGGACTTCCGTCGCATCCGCCTCGGCATCGGCCATCCGGGCCACAAGGACCGGGTGACGCCTTATGTGCTGGGCAATTTCGCGAAGGCCGAACTGGACGACCTGACCGACCTGCTGGGCGCGGTCGCCGCCGAAGCGCCGTGGCTGGCGGCGAACGACGATGTGCGCTTCATGAACGAGGTAGCACGGCGGATGGGGTGAAGGAGCGAGGCCTCCGCGCGCCCATCGTCATTCCCGCGAAGGCGGGAATCCATATGCGCCGACGCTGCGGCACCATCGCGGACGTCAGCGTCTATGGACTCCCGCCTTCGCAGGAGTGACGAACGAGACTGGAAGCATCGACTTCCGCAAGATCGGTCGAGCGCCTCCGCCCTTCCCCAGCGCATACCGCCCATGCCACACAGGGAACGGACATGACGGCGACCGCCACACCCTATCACGACCGGATGATGCGAGCGCTCGACCATATCGACCGGCATCTGGACGACGATCTCGACCTCGCCAGCATCAGCGCGGTCGCGGCCTTTTCGAAATATCACTTTCATCGCCAGTTCGTGGCGACCTTCGGATTGCCGGTCTATCGCTACGTCCAGCTTGCCCGGCTGCAACGCGCATCGCACCGGCTGGCGTTCCACGCCGGTCGCGTGACCGATGTCGCGCTGGATGCCGGCTATGATGCCCCCGACGCCTTTGCCCGCGCCTTTCGCCGGCAATTCGGGCAGTCGCCGTCCGCCTTCCGTTCCGCGCCCGACTGGGCACCGTGGCGCGCGGCGCTCCTGCCGCTCGACCAAGCGAGGAACCGATTCATGCCGACCTGTGACGTCACCATCCGCCACTTCCCCGACACGCCGATCGCCTATCTGTCGCATGACGGCGACATGGCCAGCATCGGCGACACGATCCGCCGCTTCATCGACTGGCGGCGCGCGAACCGCCTGCCCCCGTCGAACGCGGCGACCTTCAACATCTTCCACAGCGACCCGCACGACCTGGCGGCAGGACCGGTCCGCATCGACCTGTGCGTCGCCACCGATCGCGCGTTTCCCGCCGAAGACGGTATCGCCATGGGCCTGATCCCCGGCGGACGCTGCGCCGTCATCCGCGTAACCGGCCGCGCCGACGATCTCGAAGCCCCCGCACTGCACCTCTATCGCGACTGGCTGCCGACCAGCGGAGAAGAACCGCGCGACTTCCCTCTCTTCTGCCAACGCGTCCGCTTCTTTCCGGAGGTGGCGGAACACGACGCGATCACCGACCTGTTCCTGCCACTACGCTAGACGGCGAACCGCACCCACCTCGCACCGTCACCCCGGACTTGATCCGGGGTCCCGCTTCTTCCTTCATACGGCCTGGAAAAAAGGGCACCGGCGCAGGGCCGGAGTACCGAAAATCATCTTCGCGCGCGTCATCGTCGACAGGAGCGCCTGCCTCCCGGTCCGCCTTGGGGAAAACCGGCTTTCCTACACGCCCCGCCATCGCCATGCTGACCGGATCCGATCCCCATCCGATGTACCGCCACGCACCGGATCGAACGCAACGCAAACCTCGTACGAGTGTGAACTTTGTGAACTTTGCCCCATCCTTCCGCCGCCAGACCGAACGCAACGCAACTACGCCACTAGTGTGAACTTTGTGAACTTTGACCGGGCCTTGCGCCGCGCCGCCCTCGCCCGATAGGAAGCATCCCATGGCCAAACCGTTGCAATTGCTCGCCTTCCTGTTCCTGCTGCTGACCGGCACCGTCGCGCAGGCGGCACCGCGCTGTACGCTTGCCGGCGACATGCGTGTCGCGGTCGGCGACCGCTCGGTCCTGCTCCACCTGCCGCAGGGCCAAACGCCCACCACGCCGGCCCCGCTCGTGATCCTGCTCCATGGCAGCGGCGGGACCGGCGCGGCGATGCTGCGCGATTCGAAGCTGGCCGAGGCATCGGACAGGCACGGCTTCGTCGTCGCGGCGCCCGATGCCGGCATCCCCCATGACAAGGGCTATGTCTGGAACATTCCCGGCGTGCCGACCGTCGCCGGCAACATTCCCGGCCCGGACGCCCCCGACGACGTGAAGTTCATGGGTGCGCTGATCGAGCAGCTTGCCAAAGCCGGCTGCGCCGATCCGGCACGCGTCTACGCCACTGGCCTGTCGGGCGGCGGGCGGATGACGTCATGGCTCGGCTGCGTCGCCGCCGACCGCTTCGCCGCCATCGCGCCGGTCGTCGGCCTGCGCGCCGGCAATCCGCTTGTCAGCGACCCCAGCCGCCCCGATCCCGCCACCTGCCGTCCGTCCCGCCCGCTGCCGGTCATCGCCTTCGCCGGCGACGCCGACACCACCAACCCGATCCAGGGCGGCGGCGCGAAATACTGGTCCTACACCATGCACGCCGCCGAGATGCGCTGGGCCGCCCTCAACGGCTGCACCGCCGCGCCCACCACCCGCTGGGTCGCGCCGAAGGTCTATGAGGAACGCTATACCGGCTGCCGAGACGGTGCGGACGTGGCAGGCCGGATCACCATCGGCGGCGGGCATAGCTGGGTCGTCGACAATGACGCGCTCTGGGCATTCCTGTCGCAGCATCGCCGCTGACCCTTCCCAAAGCGCCGCCGATCCGCCAAGCCGCACCCATGACCGTCCGCACCCTCTTCCCGACCCATCTCTACGAAGCCGACCTCGCCGATGCCGCGCTGGTCGACGATCTCGACGCCTCGGTCCGCGCGCTGGCGGAGGAGGACATGGCCGGACGCCGCTGGTCGAAGGAGCATGGCTATCGCGGCTATACCTCCTACGCCTCCTTGAACGACCTGCCCTTGCGCGATCCGGTCTTCGCCGACCTGAAGCGCGTGCTGGACCGCCATGTCGCGAAGTTCGCCGCCGCCTGCGGCATGGAACTGGCAGGCCGCAAGCTGAAGCTCGACAGCCTGTGGGTGAACCTGCTGAAACCCGGCGGCGGCCATTCGGGACACCTCCACCCGCACAGCGTGGTGTCCGGCACCGTCTATGTCGCCGTTCCCGAAGGCGCGGGCGGCATCCGGTTCGAAGACCCCCGCCTGCCGATGCTGATGGCCGCCCCCACCCGTCCCGGCACCTTCGAAACCGTCGCGCCGCAACCCGGCACGCTGCTGCTGTGGGAAAGCTGGCTGCGACACGAGGTGATGCCGCACGCCGGCAAGGGCGAACGGATCAGCGTCAGCTTCAACTATCGCTGGTAGGTTTTGCAATGCCGGCCGCCAGCGGCTAAGGGGCGGGCTTTCCATCATCACCGGGATTGCGCCAAGTGGGTTTTCGCTGCGGTATCGTCGGGCTGCCGAATGTCGGCAAGTCCACCCTGTTCAACGCGCTGACGCAGACCCAGGCGGCACAGGCGGCCAACTATCCCTTCTGCACGATCGAGCCGAACGTCGGCAACGTCGCGGTGCCCGACCCCCGGCTCGACCAGCTGGCGGAGATCGCCGGATCGGCCAAGAAGATCGAGACGCAGCTGGCGTTCGTCGACATCGCCGGGCTGGTGCGCGGCGCGTCGAAGGGTGAAGGGCTGGGCAACCAGTTCCTCGGCAACATCCGCGAGGTGGACGCGATCGTCCACGTCCTGCGCTGCTTCGAGAATGACGACATCCAGCATGTCGACGACCGCGTCGATCCGATCGCCGACGCCGATACGGTCGAGACCGAGCTGATGCTGTCCGACCTCGAATCGCTCGAAAAGCGCGTGCCCAACCTCGCCAAGAAGGGGCAGCAGGGCGACAAGGAAGCCAAGGTCGCCGCCGCCGTTCTCGGCCGCGCGCTCGACCTCCTGCGCGACGGCAAGCCTGCCCGCCTGACCGAGATCAAGGACGAGGAGGAGGAACGCCTCTTCGCGCAGGCCCAGCTGCTGACCGCCAAGCCGGTCCTCTATGTCTGCAACGTCAACGAAGAGGACGCGGCGGAAGGCAACGAACTGTCGGCCAAGGTCTTTGCAAAGGCGAAGGCGGAAGGCGCGCAGGCGGTCGTCGTCTCCGCCGCGATCGAGGCGGAAATCGCCACGATGGACCCTGCCGACCGCGCCGAATTCCTGTCCGACCTGGGCCTGTCCGAAACCGGCCTAGCCCGCGTGATCCGCGCCGGCTATTCGCTGCTTCAGCTGCTGACCTTCTTCACCGTCGGCCCGAAGGAAGCCCGCGCCTGGACCGTGTCGGTCGGGGCCAAGGCACCGCAGGCGGCAGGCGAGATCCACAGCGACTTCGAACGCGGCTTCATCCGTGCCGAAACCATCGCCTTCCCCGACTATATCGCCTGCAAGGGCGAAAGCGGCGCGCGCGACGCGGGCAAGCTGCGCGCGGAGGGCAAGGAATATGTCGTGCAGGACGGCGACGTGATGCTGTTCCGCTTCAACGTCTGACCGTTCATCGCGCCGTCATTTTAGGGCGTTAGCAGGTCCAGCGATGCGTATCCCGATCCTGTTCGCCGCACTCGCCCTCACCGGCGGGTGCACCACCCCGCGCGCGCCCGTTGCCGCGGTGCCCGCCCCCGCTCCGGTCGCGGAGGCCCGCACGCCGGTCACGATCCTGATCGGGATCGACGGTGCCCGCCCCGACTATCTGTCGCCGACGGCAACGCCCAATCTGTCGCGGCTGGCGGCGGACGGGGTGTCGGGCACGATGCAGCCCTCCTTCCCGACCAAGACCTTCCCCAATTTCTGGACGATCGCGACCGGCGTGCGTCCCGACAAGAGCGGCATCGTCGGCAACAGGATGGAGGACCCGGCCCGCCCCGGTGAAACCTTCACTATGGAAAGCACCGATCCCTTCTGGTGGAATGCCGCCCGGCCGATCTGGATCGCCGCCGAACAGGCCGGCATCCGCAGCGCGACGATGTTCTGGCCGGGCAGCGAAGTCGCCTGGGGCGGCAGCGGCAAACCCGACCACGGCGTCTATGCCGGCGGAGCGCACGCCTCCGACTGGCAGGCATTCAACCAGGCGATCGACGCCGACCACCGGGTCGATGCGGTCATCGACTGGCTGCGTCGCCCCGCCGCCACCCGGCCGCGCTTCGTCACGCTATATTTCGACGACGTCGACACCGCGGGCCATGAACATGGCCCGCTAGGGGCGGAAACGCGCGCTGCCATGACCCATGTCGATACCGCGATCGGGCGGTTGCAGCGCGAACTGGCGACGCTAGGCCAGCCAGCGAACCTGATCTTCGTCGCCGATCACGGCATGGCCGCGACCTCCAGCGAGCGGGTAATCGCATTCGACGGCGTTGCCCCCGCCGACAGCTATCGCCTGATCGAAACCGGACCCTATGCCGCGATCGAGCCGATGCCCGGCCGCGAAGGTGCATTGGCCGCCGCGCTCGCCCGCCCGCATCCGCACATGCAATGCTGGCCCAAGGCGGCCATCCCCGCCCGGTTGCGCTACGGCACCAATCCGCGCGCCGCCTCGTTCCTGTGCCTTGCCGAGATCGGCTGGAGCATCATGCCGAAGCCGCCCACCCGTCCCTTTACCGGCGGTGCGCATGGCTATGACGATGCCGCGCCGGATATGCAGGCGATGTTCGTCGCCAGCGGCCCGGCCTTCCGTTCGGGCGTAAAGCTGCCCCCGTTCCGCAACACCGCGATCCACCCGCTGTTGCGCCGGATGCTGGGTATCGCGCCCGACCCGACCCTCGATGGCGATGCGGGGATCGGCGACGCGGCGCTGCGATAGGATCGTTCTCCGTTCCGGACCCTGTCGGGGCTTGCCCCCGGCCAGTTTCGCGTTGAAACTGGCCGCATGCGCTATTTCGAAGACATCGCCGTCGGCGACACCGCCCGCTTCGGTTCCTACCGCGTCGAACGTGAGGCGGTGATCGACTTCGCGCGGCAATATGATCCGCAGCCCTTCCACCTGTCCGACGAAGCCGCCGCGCAGACCCATTTCGGCCGGCTCGCCGCCAGCGGCTGGCATAGCTGCGCCATGACCATGGCCATGCTGGTCGAACAGTGGCGGCACGACCCGGTCGCCAGCTTGGGCGCAGCGGGGATCGACGAACTGCGCTGGCGTCGCCCGGTCTATCCCGGCGATACGCTCCAGTGCGAAACCGAAGTGCTCTCGACCCGGCCGTCGTCCAGCCGCCCCGAAATGGGCAGCGTCGCCAGCCGGGTGACGGTCCGCAACCAGGACGATCAGGTCGTGATGACCTTCATCTCCCAGGCGCTGATCGCCACCCGCGCCGCTACGCCCGCAGTCTGAACCGCCGGTTATTGCGGTCGAGGCGCGCGCCGTCCCGCTCCCCGACCGTCCGGCCCGCGAAACCGGCCGCCGCCCGGACGAATGCCCTCGGGCCGCTCGAAGCCACGCACCGCACCGGCGGCAGGCGGTTCGCGGCGCGGCGGCATCGCCGACTGGCTGCTGCCGCGGGGGACGTTGCGGAACCCCGGACGCCCGTCGAAGCCGGGACGACCGTCCGGCCGGGACTCGCGCCGCTCGCGCCAGCCGCTGGGGGCTTGACCGTTCCCGCGCGGTACATTCTCGAACCCGCGCCGATCGTCGAATCCCGGCCGATTGCCCCGCCAGCCATCGCGGCGTCCGGGCAGTGGCGACTGGCTGCTACCGCGCGGGACGTTCTCGAAACCGGGCCGGTTGTCGAAACCGGGCCGGTTCCAGCCATCCCAGCGCGGCCGGTTGTCGCCCCAGCCGCCGCGCCACTGCCCGCGCCGCTGCTGCCAGTAATAGCGCTGGCGATCGTTCCAGCGGAACGGCCGGCGATAGCGATCATAGACGTAATAGCCGGTGCCGGGATAATAATAGTCGCCGAACCAGCCCCAATAGGGATCGCCGAACCCGCCGGCATAGCCGTCATAATAACCGCCATAGCCGCCGCCATAATAGCCGGGCGAGGCATAGCCGACACCGACTCCGCCATAGCCATAATCGCCATAGGCACAGGCGGATACGCCCGCCCCCGCCGCGAGGGTCAACACGATCGCGCGCAACCGGTTAAACATGTGAATGCTCCCGCAGGCGACGGGCCTGCGCCGCGACGCCGGTGATGATGAGAAGCAACGGTCGGCAGCGACCGCCGGTTCCTGTCCGGCGGGCACCATCGGCGGCGCAGGCTGAACGGAAGCTGTCCCCGGTCGACCTTTCCCCATTGCGGCAATCGCGGAAGTCCGAAGTGACGCGCCCTCGGGCGGATCAGGCCCCCGCGACAACCGGCATCGCATATCCGTCCGGCTATGCCCTGCGCGCCGCGGCAGCCGATGCAGGACGCTCCACCCCTCGGACTCGGGGCTGCGAACGAACTGCGCACGGCAGGACAGCCGGTCCGGGGCTAGTCCGCCCGGAACCCGCCGCATTCCACCCTCACGCCAGAAGGTGAAGGAGCAGCCCGGCCCCACCTTAGTCTCGAAACAGTCCAGCGCTTTAATGTGGAGGCGAGGCGCAGGGCGTTCGTCCTGTCCCGCCTCGTACCATGGACGCGGCCAATACATTGCCGCTGCCGATCATCGCGTAGCGCTGGAGATCGTCCCAGATCGCCGCGCGCAATCGTCCTGCCAGCGGTTCATCCGGTACGGTCACGCCGGTCGCCGCGAGCAAGGTCAGGATCAACATGCAATCAACCTGGCGAGCGGGGCAATGCGGCGCAGGTACGGAGCGTAACGGTAACCAGCCGGTCATGCCCGGCCCCGCTCAATGCCCGGGAAACGCTACCAGCGCCGACACCGCAATCCCCTCGGCCCGCAGTGCTTCCGCGCCGCCCAGGTCCGGCAGGTCGATCGCGAAACTAGCCTGTTCGACCGTCGCCCCCGCCTTGCGCAGCAGTCGCACCGCCGCGCGTGCCGTGCCGCCGGTCGCGATCAGGTCATCGACCAGCAGGACCCGCGCGCCGGGCGTGCAGGCATCGGCATGGATCGCGATCCGGTCGGTACCATATTCCAGCGCATAGTCTTCGGCGATGGTCGCGCCGGGCAGCTTGCCGTCCTTGCGGATCAGCACGACCCCGGCGTTCAATGCCAGCGCGACGGCAGGCGCAAAGACGAAACCCCGCGCCTCGATCCCGGCGACCAGATCGATCGGGCCGCTGACACTTTCCACCATGCCCTCGACCGCCAGTCGCAGCCCTTCCGGATCGAGGATCAGAGTCGTGATGTCGCGAAACTGGATGCCGGGTTTCGGAAAATCCGAAATAGTACGGATGCGCCGGGCGATCTCCGCCCGCCCAACGCCATCCGTACCGCTCAATGCTTCATGCCCCGCCAGATGTTGCGATAGGCACCGAAGGCCAGCGCGGTGAAGATCAGCAGGAAGATCACCGCCGCCGCACCGGCCGCATGGCGCGTTTCGAGGTTCGGCTCGGCGGTCCAGGTCAGGAACGCCGCGACGTCCTTCGCCATCTGGTCGACCGTTGCGCGGGTCCCGTCCTGATACTGGACCTGATCGACACCGGTCAGCGGCGGCGCCATGGCGAGGTTCAGCGTGGCGAAATAGCGGTTGAAATACAGACCCGTAGGCGTCTTGGCGTCCGGGAACTTCTTCAGCAGTTCGGCCGGCTGATCGCTATACCCGGTCAGCAGCGAATAGACATAGTCCGAGCCGTCGTCGCGCGCCTTGGTCATCAGCGACAGGTCGGGCGGCACCGCATTGTTGTTGGCGGCACGCGCGGCGACGTCGTTGGCGAACACCAGCGGGAAGCGATCCGAGGGCAGATTCTTGCGCGTCGCCGGTTCGCCCGTTTCCGGGTTCACGCTCGGCTGTTCGATCTGCCAGTCGGTGGCGATCGTCTTTACCTGACCCTCGTCATAGCCGAGCTGTTCTAGGTCGCGGAACGAGACCAGCCGGATCGAATGGCAGGCCGAACAGACTTCCTTGTAAACCTGGAACCCGCGCTGCAGCTGCTGCTTGTCGAACGTGCCGAACAGGCCCGCCGATTGCAGTCCGGCATCGCGCGGCTTCAGGTGGAACTCATGCTCCGCCGAATGGACCGGCTCGTCATGGATCATGCCGCTGACGGTCGAGAAGATGCCGAGCAGCAGCGCGAACAGAAAGCCTGCGCCGACGACGAGGTTCAGGTTGCGGGCGAGAAAGCGGGAAGCGAAGGAGAGCATCGTTATTCCCTTACTCGGCCGCGGCCGGGGTGGCGTGACCATGGGCGGCGGTCTGCGCGGGCGACGTGCCGCCCTCGCCCTTCAGCACCGCTTCGGTGATCGAGTTCGGCAGGGGACGCGGACGCTCCATCGCCGACACGATCGGCAGCACGACTAGGAAGTGCGCGAAATAATATCCCGCCGCGATCTGGCTGAGCAGCACCGTCACCGGCGTCGCCTCCGCCCCACCGAGATAGCCCAGCACCAGCACGTCGACGAGCAGTACGATCAGGAAGATGCGATAGGTCGGGCGATAATTGGCCGACTTGACCGGCGACTTGTCCAGCCACGGCAGGAAGAACAGCAGCAGGATCGACCCGAACATCGCCAGCACGCCCCACAGCTTCGCCGGGAAGATGAAGTCGACGGTGAACGCCTTCAGGATCGCGTAGAAGGGCAGGAAATACCATTCGGGCACGATATGCGCCGGCGTGGAGAGCGGGTTGGCCGGAATGTAGTTGTCCGGGTGGCCAAGCAGGTTCGGCGCGAAGAAGATCAGCGACGCGAACACGATCAGGAACACGCCCAGCCCGAACCCGTCCTTGGCGGTGTAATAGGGGTGGAAGGGCACGGTATCCTGCGGCCCCTTCACCTCGACGCCGGTCGGGTTGTTCGATCCCGGAATGTGCAGCGCCCAGATGTGCAGGACGATGACGCCGGCGATCACGAAGGGCAGCAAATAGTGGAGCGAGAAGAAGCGGTTGAGCGCGGCATTGTCCGGCGCATAGCCGCCCAGCAGCCACACGCGGATCGTTTCGCCCACCCCCGGTATCGCCGAGAAGAATCCGGTGATGACCTGCGCGCCCCAGAAGCTCATCTGTCCCCAGGGGAGCACATAGCCCATGAACGCGGTCGCCATCATCAGCAGGAAGATGACGACGCCCAGCAGCCACACCATCTCACGCGGCGCCTTGTACGAGCCGTAATAGATGCCGCGCGCGATATGGGTGTAGACGACGATGAAGAACATCGATGCGCCGTTGGCGTGGGCATAGCGGATGAACCAGCCCGACGGCACGTCGCGCATGATGCGTTCGACCGAATCGAACGCCACCGCGCCATTGGCCGCATAATGCATCGCCAGCACGATACCGGTGATGATCTGCACCGCCAGCGCCGCGCCGGCCAGCACGCCGAAATTCCAGAAATAGTTGAGGTTGCGTGGCACCGGATAGCCGGCACCGACCGCGTTATAGACCAACCGGGGAAGCGGCAGCTTCTCGTCCAGCCAGCGCATCAGCGGCTGCTTCGGTTCGTAATGCTTGGCCCAGGGGAAGCTCATCGTCTCTCTCCTCAGCCAACCGTCACGACGGTGTCGGACGTGAATGCATATTCGGGAACGTGCAGGTTCTGCGGCGCGGGGCCGGAGCGGATACGACCGGCGGTGTCGTAAGCGGAGCCATGGCACGGGCAGAAATAACCGCCGAACGGACCCTTGTTCTCGCCCTCGCCCGCGCCCAGCGGCACGCAGCCCAGGTGCGTGCAGACGCCCAGCGTGATGAGCCAGTTCGCCTTGCCGGTCTTGGTGCGTTCCGCCAGCGTCTGCGGATCGCGCAGCTCGCTGACCGGCACGGCATTCGCCTCGGCGATTTCCTTGGGCGTCAGGTTGCGCACGAACAGCGGCTGCTTGCGGAACGTCGCCTTGATCGCCTGCCCCGGCTCGATCGCCGACAGGTCGATTTCGGTCGTCGAAAGCGCCAGCGTATCGGCGGCGGGCGACATCTGGTTGATGAGCGGCAGCGCGATCACGCCCGCGCCGACCCCGGCGAAAGCCACCGCGCCGATCGACAGATAGTCGCGCCTGCGGGGATTGTCCGGCCCACCGTCGAGCGCGGATGCGCCGCCTGCGGGTACGTGCTGATCTTCGTCAGTCGCCATTCAACAGCCCTTGTCGTCGGGCGCATTTCGCGCCCTGCCCCTCTCCGGTCGCCTTCTTGGGAAGCGACGCCGGACCGATCGGTTTTCCGTCCAGTCGCACGGGTGATAGCCGCGCGCCCGACCGTTTGCCAATCCCTTTTGCCGTTTCCGCGCACAACGGCCCAGTCATGTTCAGATTGGCGCAAGCGATCACATGGTCTATGCGGCGCAACATCTGCCTTTTGGTTTCCTCGCGCGTTTCGGGAAGTTCATGCGTCGTCTTGCCCTTTTGCTCGCTGTCATCGCCTCGTTCTTCGCTCTCCCCGCGCTTGCGCAGGTGATCGACGTGCCCGGGCGCGAGCCGCCGCCCGCCACCACCGACACTCGCAATCTGTGGATTCTCGACCTGTCGACCGGCGGGCGGGTCACCATCTGGCTGCGCCCCGACGTCGCGCCGAAGATGGTCGCACGGATCAAGACGCTGACCCGCGAGAAATTCTACGACGGCCTTGCCTTTCACCGGGTGATCGACGGTTTCATGGCGCAGGGCGGCGACCCGGACGGCGACGGCACCGGCGGATCGAAGCTGCCGAACGTGGAAAAGGAGTTCAACTACCTCCCCCATGTCCGCGGCGCGGTGGCAGCAGCGCGTGCGAATGAAGAGAACAGCGCGAACAGCCAGTTCTACATCATGTTCGCCCCGAAATTCTCGCTCGACAAGAAGTACACCGTGTTCGGCCGGGTGATCGACGGGATGCAATATGTCGATGCGATCGAACGTGGCGAGCCGCCGGCGAACCCGTCGCGCATCGACCATGCCTATATCGCCAGCGACAATCCCCCGCCCTATCAGGCCGCTGCACCGGTCGCGCTGCCCGAGACGGTCGCACCACTGCCCGCGACCATGCCGCGCAAGCCCGCCGCAACCCCGCCCGCTGCCAAGCGTCCGCAGCCGGCTCGCGCCCGCTAAACAGGGTCCGCTTACCCTCATGCACGTCGACCTGTTCGACTTCGAACTGCCGACCGACCGCATCGCGCTGCGCCCCGCCGCCCCGCGCGATGCGGCGCGGATGCTGGTGCTGGACGGTGACCGGACGCTCGACATGGGCGTGCGCGACCTGCCGTCCTGCCTGCGGACCGGCGACCTGCTCGTCTTCAACGACACGCGCGTCATCCCGGCACAGCTGGAGGGCAGGCGCGGCGATGCCACGATCGGCGCGACACTCCACAAGCGCGAGGGGCCGCGCCGCTGGCGGGCCTTCGTGCGCAACGGACGACGGCTGCGCGACGGCGATACGATCGATTTCGGTGCAGGCGTCACTGCGACCGCGGGTGACAAGGGCGCGGACGGCAGCTTCGCGCTGGACTTTGCGGGTGACGAACCGGTCGAACTGCTGCTGGAGCGCGCCGGCCGCATGCCGCTGCCGCCCTATATCGCGTCGAAGCGCGGTGGGGCGGACGCGCGCGATGCCGAGGATTACCAGACGCTGTTCGCGCGCGAAGCCGGCGCGGTCGCCGCGCCGACCGCCGCGCTGCACTTCACGCCGGACCTGATGGCCGCGCTGGAGTCGGCGGGGATCGGCCATGCCACGCTGACGCTGCATGTCGGTGCGGGCACCTTCCTGCCGGTCAAGGCGGACGATACCGACGACCACACGATGCACGCCGAATGGGGGCGGATCGACTCCGCCACCGCCGACCGGCTGAACGCGGTACGCGCGGCCGGGGGCCGGGTAATCGCGGTCGGCACCACCAGCCTGCGCCTGATCGAAAGCGCCACCGACGCGCAGGGGCAGGTACAGCCGTTCGAAGGCGACACCGCCATCTTCATTACCCCCGGCTATCGGTTCCGGGGGATCGACGGGCTGATGACCAATTTCCACCTGCCCAAATCGACGCTGTTCATGCTGGTATCGGCGCTGATGGGCCGCGAGCGGATGCTTGCCGCCTATGCCCATGCGATTGCCGAGGAATATCGCTTCTATTCCTATGGCGACGCCTCGCTGCTGCTACCCTAACGCAACTTCCGCCGGAACCTCGTCGGGCGCGGCGAGCAGCCCTTCGCGCTTGGCGACGATGGTCGGCACCAGCATCTGCCCCGCGACGTTGACGGCGGTGCGGCCCATATCGAGGATCGGGTCGATCGCCAGCAACAACCCCGCGCCCTCCAGCGGCAGGCCGAGCGTGGTCAGCGTCAGCGTCAGCATGACCGTCGCCCCGGTCAGCCCGGCAGTCGCCGCCGATCCCAGCACCGATACCATCACGATCAGCGCATAATCGCCCGCGTGCAGCGGCAGGCCGAAGAACTGCGCGACGAAGATCGCCGACACTGCCGGATAGATGGCGGCGCATCCGTCCATCTTGGTCGTCGACCCCAGCGGCACCGCAAAGGCGGCATAGGCCGGCGGCACGCCCAGCGCCTGTTCGGTCCGCTCCTGCGTCACCGGCAGCGTGCCGACCGACGACCGGGTGACGAAGCCCAGCTGGATCGCCGGCCACGCCCGACGAAAGAACCACAAGGGCGAAATCCGGTGCAGCGCCAGCAACGCCGGGTACACGACGAACAGCACGAGCCCCAGCCCGATATAGACCGTCGCGGCAAAGGCGCCGAGCGACGACAGCGTGCCCCAGCCATAGCGCACGATCGCATCGCCGATCAGCGCCGCCGACCCGATCGGCGTCAGCGCGATGACCCAGCGCAGCAGCCGCCGAAGGATCATCAACGCCGAGGTATTGAAGGCGAGGAACGGCTCCCCCGCCGCCCCGACCCGCACGGCCGCAGCACCGACAGCGATAGCAACGACGATGATCTGCAACACGTTGAAGCCGAGGGTGGTCGTCGCGCTCCCGTCCGCGACCTTGGTCGACGCCGTCAGCCCGAGCAGGTTGGCCGGCACCAGCCCTTTAAGGAAATCGAGCCACGTCCCGACCGTGCCCGGCTGCGCCGCGCTGGCCAGCGCGACGTTGCTGTGGAGACCGGGCTGCAGCGCCAGCGCCAGGACGATACCGATCGACACCGCGATCAACGCGGTGATCGCGAACCACAGCAATGTCTGTCCGACGAGCCGCGCGGCATTGGGCAGGTCGCGCAATGCCGCGATCGATCCGACGATGGCGGTAAAGACCAAGGCGGGCACCAGCACTTTGAGCAACTGCACGAAGATCTGACCGACGGTGTGCAGCGCCGCGCCGAGCGCACCCTCCGCCCCGCCCGCCTGCGCCGCGATCAGGCCCAGCGCGACGCCCGCGACCATGCCGATCGCGACCTGAATGCCGAAGGACGGCAGGAACTTCCGGGATTTTTGCATGTGCGAACACTTCGGGTGGCTGGGGTCGCCCCACAACGAAGCATTTCTACGAACGCCCCAATGCCGCGTTACAATCCCTCGCCCCCGACCCAGTGCGCGTTGGAGAGATAGCGGGCGACGTCCCACACCTGTCGCCGCAGATCGGGCACCGCGACGATTTCCCAGAACGCACCGCGCGTCATCGGGCCGATCGCGAACAGCCGCTCGTCGCTCTCCCCGTCCGCGTGCAACACCCGCCCGGTCACCTCGACATCGATGCCCAGATGTTCGCTGTCCGGCCGGATGCGCCCCGCCGAAACCAGCGCAGACAATAGCGGATCGTCGGTGCGCGCGACATCGCCCTGCGGCCCGATGCACGAAATCACGCGCGTCGCATGGATTTGCCGCACCGCCGATTCACCGCGCGGACGCCATGCGACCATCACGCCGCCCTCCACCGCCTGCGCGTCGCAGCTCTTGCCCGCCAGCAGCGTCAACCGCCCGCTCGCCACCATCGACTCGACCCGGTCGGCAACGGCGGGGGCCAGGCGGTGGCGATGGATATCCCACCATGGCCGCAAATGGCGCAGGAAGCGGCGGCGCTCGCCCGGCTCGGCCGCAGCCCATATTCCTTGGGTAAACGGACGTAACTCATCAATGGCGCTACGCCACCCGATCGCCTCCCCCCGCGCCCGGACGGTGCGTACCAGCGCCGACAGGGGCGGACGCGGCCGCTCCCGCAGTGGCTGGGCCGGCGGCGTGGCCGGGGCATGGCGATGCGGCAACAGCCCCCGCCGCGACAGCGCGACGATCCGCCCGGCAAAGCCCTGCGCTTCCAGCGTCAGCGCGACGTCGACCATCGTCAGACCGGTCCCGATCAGCAGCACCGTATCGCCGTGTGCCAGCCCGGTCGTCGCTCCGGCGGCCCACGGATTACCCACAAAGCCAGGGAGTTCCGCGATTCGCTCCAGCCCCGGCGGCACCTGCGGCGCGAGGTTGCCGACTGCCAGCACCACCGCATCGGCGGCAACCCGGCTACCATCTTTCAGCAACACCGTCGCACCGTCGATGTCGACCGCTTCGCCATCGACCACCGTCAACCGGCCGGGTGCCGCCGCCTGCGCCGCCGCCAGCGTTTCGCGCAGATAGACTCCGTACAGCGCGCGGGGCACGAAATCCGCCGGCCCCGCCGCCCCGCCCCGCCCGGCCAGCCACGCGGCGAAATGATCGGGCCGGTCGGGAAAGGCGCTCATATTTGCGGCGCGGACATTCAGCAGGTGGTCGCTCTGCCGCGTGCCATAGGCGACGCCCAGCCCCGCCGCATCACCCCGCTCGATCAGGGTCGCGGCCGGCCCGTCATGGCGCAGCAGGTTGATGGCCAGCAGCGTGCCGGAAAATCCGGCCCCCACGATCGCGACATGGCGGATCATGCCGGGCACGGCCTCGGCAGCGATGGGGTCGGCTGGCGTCATGCCGCAGCGATACCACAGCCGCACGGATTGGGAAGTTGCACCCACCGCTTGCACCCGCCCGAGCAGTTGGGTAAGGGCAGCATCCGCGTGCGGGTGTAGCTCAATGGTAGAGCAGAAGCTTCCCAAGCTTACGACGAGGGTTCGATTCCCTTCACCCGCTCCATCTCCGCACTGAACCCACGGATTTCCGCCATTCCGGCGTCCGGCCGCGCTTTGCGGGACACCTGGCTGTAGCACCAAGTTGCGCACACGCCGCCGTCGTCCGCCCGCAATCCAAGCCCGTGCCGGCGATCGGACGAGACGTGGGACGTGGCCTCGATCACCTATCTGTGCCGGCGTGGTGCGCGCTATTACTACCGCCGCCGCCTGTACCAGCGGAGCGTCGTCAATCATCCTATAAGCGTCTCGCTCGGTACGGCCGATCCGGTCGAGGCGCGTCGCCTCGTCCCCCGGCTGTCCGCCCGATGGGAGATGATGGCGATGCAGATGTTCAACCGGACCAGCCGCGGTTTCCTCCAGGCGCAGGAACTGACGCGCATCTTCCGCGCAGGGCTCGACGAGGAGTTAGGGCTGGCGATGGCCTCCCATTTCGATGCCCCCGACGCGCTGGAAGGGAACCGCCGCACCTTGCGGGTGCTGGAGGCGGCCTATCGGATCGCGGCGCGTCTGCCTGCCGATGCGGACAGCGTGCCGGAAACCATCGTCAACGAGCTGACCGACGGCTTCTCGGAGGAGGATCGCGCAGCCGTCGTGATGATGCTCCGTTCTTTGGCGCCCCATAAGAGCGCCCAACGTGACGCGGAGAGCGCCTTGACGGCGATGTCGGCACCGACGACCCCGCGCGCGATCGATGACGCGCGCGTCCAACTCCTCCGGGCACGGGCAGAAGCGCAGGCGCGCGCAGCGCTTGCCGATCACCCGCTCGCATCTAGCCGGGGTGATCCGTACACGGCACTGCTCGACGACGATGTCGTCGGAGCGATCCGGCGCCAGCCGGTTGCGCCTTCAACCCTAGCGCCATCCGATCAGGCTGATCCGCATCGGTTCTCCAGCGCAACGCCGGTCGACTCCCCGTTCCTCACCCAAGACACCCGACGGTTCAGCGAGATCATCGAGGACACCATCAAGATGATCCAGAGCGCGGGCGACTGGGACGAGGATCTCGATCAGCGCCGGCGTGTGATACGCAGCTTCGGGTGGATCACCGGCGACAAGCGCCTATGCGATTATGGCCCCGCCGATGCCCTGCATTACGCCCAGACCCTCAGGAAGCTACCGACCGAATTTCGCTGGGGAACGCCCGAGGCGGGCGCCATGAGTCGTCCGCTGAAGGAGGTACTTGCGGAGGTCGATGCAATGGCGAAGAAGACGCCGCGCAGCGATCGCACGTACAATCGCGATCTGACGATCATGGCGCGCTTCTCGCGGGAACTGGCCAAGGCGTCGTGGCGGCCGAGATTCGGCAAGGACCTCATCGTCGACTTCAACGAGCACACCGCCAAGGTCCAAGATGATCCCACCGATCCTGACCGGATGCCGTGGACGGAGGAGCAACTGGTCTGCGCCTTCAAGGCTCCGATTTATACGGGCGGCGGCGGGTGCAGCCGACGGTTCAAGACCGGTTCCGACAACAAGGTGTGGCAGGACGCTGCATACTGGGTTCCGCTGCTGCTGGCCTACACCTTCATGAGCCGCGAAGAGGCGTGCGGGCTCGAGTGCAGCGAGATCGTGTTCGACGTCGAGACGCCCTTCCTAATCGTCAAAGCCAACATGACGAAAAGCAAGAATGGCGAGACCGCGGCGGGCCTGAAACGCCGTTCGCGCCACCGTATCATCCCTCTGCATCCGGAACTGCTGCGGCTCGGCTTCCAGGAGTACGTCACAGCGATCGAGGCAGAAGGTCACTGTATGCTGTTCCCGGAATTGTACCGGGGTGATCTCAAGAAGCGTGGTGGAACCCGCTTCTACGCGGGCGCTGGTCGGTACCTGCTCGACTATGTCGATCAGAATGTACCGCTCCTGCGAACCTCCTCGGGCAAGCGCGCAGACCTCCATTCGATGCGTACCGCCGGGGCGAGTTTCCTCGAAGATTCAGACGCGAAGCAGGTCTATATGGATGACATCTTGGGCCATGTCCGTGAGGGAACGGGGCCGCGCAAATACTGCAAGGCATGGTTCGTGAAGGGCGGTGCGGCGATCATTCAGAAGCGGCTGGGTCTGATGTGCGACGCAACGCCGAACCTGACGGCGCATCTCACGCCTGCACCGCTGGCCCTGCTGCCGCTCGAGGAACGGTCGCGGACGGGATCGTACAAGGAATGCGCATCGCGGCGGAAGGCCCGATGACCAAATTTTGGTCATCGCGGGTAGCGCCTAAGCCCGAAAGCGTGCGTGCGTTCGTGTCAACTAGGTATGCCAAAGAGCCGTCGCCGAAGGGCACAGCGAAGGGCTGGGAGTGGGACATTCCTGCCCTTGTAACGCGACACGTTGAACGACGGTTTTCGTCAGCAGCGGACGTCCAGTTGCCCCTCCGCACTGCTAGCTAAGCCGGATACCTTCAGGCGACAGTCAGTCTGCCCGGTGCGAAGTTCCCGACCGACGCTTTCCCGGCGACCCGGTTTCCCAGAGTTTCCGTCATCACGCGCTCGAATGCGGCGATCACCTTCGATGGCGTATCGGCGAGGCGGTGCTCGAACAACAGCGCGTCGTGCATCGGAAGCAGAATGACGACGTCCTGGATGCTGCCCGCTTCAAGGAGCGCCTTCTTGAAGATCAGCGATCCCGTGCCCTGAACGACCTGACTCACCGCAGAACGCCGCTCCTTTCCGGTGAGCGCTCCCGAGTTTTTCCGGGCGTAGTGATTGCCCATCGCGGTGGCGATCCGTCCCGTGCGCTGGAATTCCGCGCAAACCTCCTTCTTCCACTCCTCGTATCGTGCGAAGATCCTAAAGGCATCCTTAGCCTTATCGCGCTCGGCTCCTAGTTCGACAGCGGCGTCCACCAGTGCCTTACGGCTCATCCCGTAAGCGTAGGAAAGGAAGAGCTGCTTGGCGGCCTTCCGGTTGCCTGTGAGTCCGAGATGGCGCCCCGCGAACAGGTCGTACATGTCTCCCGCCGCGTAGAGCGCGGCGAGGTGGTGATCGCCCGAGAGGGCAGCCATGATCCCGACTTCGAACTGATCGAAGTCCACGTAGCTCAATTCCGCGCCTTCGCGAGCGCAGACGATCGGCCGATACTTCTTGGACATGTTTTGGAGCGGCGGATTGCGCAGGACTATACGCGACGTGCGGGACCCGAAGATGTCCACGATGGGGCGCGTGAGCCCGCCAGCCAAGGTCAGGGAGGAGAGCACGCGCTTGGCGGCGTCGAATTCTTGAAGGGCGAGGGTATCACCTCCGAAATCGTCGGGATGGGGAACAAACTCCAGGACGTATCTTGTGGATACGCCTTCGAACTCGAAACCCAAGGCGTAAAGTTTCCGCTCAATTGACGTCCGTGACGGAGACTCTAGTGGCATGTCGTGCTTGGCTGAATAGTTCTTCAGGCAGTAAAAATAGTCGTGCTCAGCTTCGCGGCGCTTTGCCGAAAGATTAGCCGCATTGATCGTAATTCCCGCAGACATCGCCTTCTGGAGCAAACGGTAGACGGGCATTTCAACGCTAAAAAAACGCTCCGTTTCATGCGTAGCGGCGGCTTGGGCGCAGAGCCTGAGGTAGAGCTTCGCGATCGCTCCCGCCGCCTTTGTAGCGATCTCAGCATCGAACGGGATGCCCCGATTAAACATTCTTTTGTATGCTGAGCAAACCTCCTCGGATGCTCCGCAAGGACCGAGATGAGCGCTTATGTCATTCTTCTCGCGATTTAGCCGGTCGTCGGGATTGCCCCCGATGGAAATCCGCAATTCGTCGATGTCCAGTACGACTGCTGGAAGGTCGCCAGTCCTGTCGTAGAGCAGGTCGCGGATCATCCAGAAGTCGTGGCAGACGACCGGACCGGGGTATGCGATGATCTCGGCAGGGTTCGTCTCCACGAGACGATCATGGATAAACCAATAGAAGCAATCTGCACCTCTGCCAGTGAAGTCTTTGATGAAAATTAGCAGCTTGGAAACTGGATCAATCATATTCGTTAATCTCGTCCACGAGATTTAGAATGTCCGGCCGCTCGCGGACAGCGAAGGGCAAGCCATCCTCGTTTTCGTAACGACCCGCCCGGTCTCTAGTCGCTTTCAGGCCTGTCGGCACCCTTCCATAGAGCGAACGCAGCTTGTCATCGTCTAGCACTGTAGACGAAATGAGCAGATACCGGGCGTTCTGATACGGCAAGCCTTCGAAGCCGCTTATGCTTCTTTCGATCAGGCCATTCTCGCCGACACATCGCAACCAGATGAGGATGGCTGCCGCCTCTCCTGACTTTATGTCTTCCTCGAGTTTGCGGTCGGCAAGAGCAACGAGGCCGTCCGATCGGTACTTGCGTGTGCCGAGAAGCAGCCAGATATTGTAGTTCTGCCAATCGTGGATGGCACCGTCCTCGGCTAGCAGGAACGCCTCCAGCGCGGGCAGGCACCTGCCTTCGCGATCCAAGATGGATATGAGCCGGCAATATTGGTCCGTCGATACGGCATGATCCGAAAGTGACGCCGAGAGGGTATCGAGCAGAGAAGTAGAAAGGGCGTCACTCACGTCGAAAAGGCCGGATTCCACAATCTGGGCGACGCGATTGACTGCGAACCTGAAAGAGCGTGACTGCGTCTCTCCGGTTTCGATGCACTTGGTTAGGATTTCAAAGATGTAGGTTACGGATCGCGTGACGATTCGCCGGCTCCGTGACTGCCACATCTGGTTGATCGCGGTCGTCGTGCTGTCCTGCGATGGAAAGAATTCGGCCAGATCCTTTTGCGACGTCTCGGGGGACAGGATCGCTGTCTTGCTCGCGTTGATGTTCAGACCCACCGTTCGGAGTAGGCGGATAAGGTCCTGCAAGGCGCGTCGGGCGTGGACCTCGCTTTCGGCGATGATCCGGATGTCGTCGACGTAGCGGTAATAGTCATATCCCTTTTCCGCCATCGCTCTATCGACACGGGACAGGAGCATGTTGGAGAGGAACGATGAAGCATCCCGGTTCTGTGGCAGGCCATGGCTTCCGCTGAACGTCCACCGTTCGAGAAGCCTGTCGAGGGTGGCGATCGCATTCCTAATCTGAAGCTTCTCCGACCCGGTCGCCTCGATTTCAGGAATGACACTCTCGAGCCCCGTCACGATCTGTTCTCGGGCGATGTTCTCGAAAAAGTTGCTGAGATCGGTAACTAAAAGGAACTTGCTAGATCGGACGAACGTCAGAGTTACACCTTCAAAAGTGAACCATCGATCAATCTTGTTCTTGAAAAGATATTTTTTATTTTGGGGGTGAGGCTCGCGTCGGTAGCTGAGAACCCGATGACTAAGCAGCTTGTCGTAGTACGGAATAAGGAAGCTGCAGATCGACTGATAGATGAATCTATCGAAAAAATCAGTCTCCAGTCCGTATCGTTCGCCAAATCCCTTCTTCGGAATGTTGCGAACGACGCTGCGTGTTCCAGCATATACGCCGTTCCACTCTTGGAGCATCGCGATGATGATCCGTTTCGATTCCTCGGGATCATTGAATAGGTCATCGTATTGCAGGCAGT
This sequence comes from Sphingomonas panni, assembly GCF_022664435.1. Taxonomy (GTDB): domain Bacteria; phylum Pseudomonadota; class Alphaproteobacteria; order Sphingomonadales; family Sphingomonadaceae; genus Sphingomonas; species Sphingomonas panni. The sequence goes on from NZ_JAKREU010000003.1 coordinate 83,285, forward strand.
CGAAATACCAGTCGTCACGCATGTCTTGGCGAAGATGCTTGAGCACCGAACCGAATTGGATCGGGAAGCCAAGCGCCTGACCGTTCTCCCAGAATGCGGAGGTCAGGAAGTAGTCCCCCTCCCTCTTTTTATCAATCGACACTCTAAACCGCCCCCGATAGCCGATGAACAGCTTGTATTTGATCGCCTCATAATAGCTATCGATCCTCTATACGCCAGAGGAGCAATCTCGCTGTCCGGACGATTATTTTTACGGCGAATCGCTGCCAGACCTCCCCGCGAAGAGAATGGCAGGTTCCGGTGGAAGCTGCCGTTTTCAAGCCCGATCGCCGAACGACGTATTCTGGTCGACACCCGGCAGAGCTGAGCCAGAGCAGCCAATACAAGCCCCATAAACATCATTGAATTCCGAGCCCATCAGCCAGCCTTATCGTCCGCCTTCTTTTCAGCCTCGCCGACCGCCTTCTCGCGCTTCTCCTTCAGCTTCTTGGCCTCAACCCAGAACTCATAGGGTGCGTCCTTTAGGAACGGGCCTAGGCTCAGCTGGTCGCTCTGCGTCCATAGGAAGCGCGGATCGACGAGGTCGAACAGCGTCTGCAGCCGCGCCCACTGCAGGTGCTTCGCGGACGATGGCAGAATCTCAAGGTGGCCGAGGGCGGCAAGTTCGAGCCGCCTGCGGCGAAGCGCATCAATCGCCTCGTTGCGCACCGTCGCATCCTCGTCGTCCACCAGGCCGGAAAGCCAGGGCAATTGCGTCGCTGGCGGCATCCATCCCGCCAGCTCTGCCGCCGTCCGCCGGTCGGCCGCCTCGCCGGACACCGCGAGCGCCCCGAGCGCTTGCTCGACCGTATCCGCCGACACATGCGCCCGGACATTGCGGCCGATCTCGGCCCGCAGCGACGGCGAGAAGCGACGATACCGGGGCAGCAACTCGCCCCACGCACGGTCCTTGTCGATCCTGAACAGCAGCCGCACCGCCTCGGGCCTCCGATGGCGGGCGAGAAGCCTGGTCGACGCGAAGTAGGCTTCGTCTGGATCGGTTTCCAGCAGGTGCAGTATCCCGCTGACGGGTCCGATGTCGAACCCGTCGGGACCGCGATACGCAGCGTTGACCAGCATTTCGCGCGCCAGTTCGTCGCCATCGCTTGCAAGCAGGACGATGGCGTCCGTGTCCAGCAACCTATGGCCGCGCTCGCTCATGCGGCGATGGAAGCGGATCGCACTTCTGCGGCTATCTGCGTGTCGTAATAAGGCATGGAGCGTAGGCGTGTGTGTGGTCGAGAGCGCGGCGAGGTCGAGCGCGTCGAGCCAGACGGCGACCGCGGCGCGCGCCTCGGCGTCGCCGCACTCCGACAGGTAGGCGGTCAGGAACCACGCCTCGTTGTCATCGCGGTCGGACAGCATTCCACGGATGGTGGGCAGCAGCGCGGGGTCGTAGAACTCGAGGGCCTTCATGGTACCGACGATCGACTGCCTCACATCCGCGGGCGTCGTGGAGTCGAGCAGCGGTCGGAGCAGAGGCCGCGCGTCCTCCGGATCGCGGAGGAAGCCCGCCAGATCGGCGGCGATCGCGAGGTCCTCCCCCCTTCCGGCCGCGAGCAATTCCGCGACGCGAGCGCGCAGACCCCCGAGATCGCGTCCGGCCGAACTCCGCATCTCCGCCGGCGCGACATAGACAGGTGCGTCGCGCCAAAGCATGCGCTCGATCGCCGCGTCCAGGGAGTGAATGGCGAGGGCCTCCATCCGGAGCACCTGGCGGTAGCCGTCTGCGCCATCATCCACCTGTTCTGCGTCCAGGGCCGCCGATACCGCATCTGCGTCGCTCCAGTGTGCGCATATGTAGCCATCCTCGCGACCGAATCCGTCCGGCCGCCGAAGTTCGGCGACTACCAGCTCGGCATGGCCGGCACCGTCAATCATCGCGAGTACGCGTTCGCACTCGTTGCCCTCGGTGTCGGTGAGCCGCGACGAGCGTCCAGAGCGGCTTGATGCATAGCGCAGCAACTCACACTCAAGATCCGTCCCGGCCCGATGGTGGAGCATTTCGAACTGGAAGGGCTCAGGCAGCCTACAGAGGAAGCCGATAATCCGCCTTGGTGGAGGTGGCGATTGGTCGTCCAGGGTGTTGGCTTTGTTGTGTCGGCGCAGCTGTTCCGTGCAGTCGTCCAGTACGATCTCGAGTGTCTCCCGGTCCATCAGTTCGGGCTGGTTGTAGTAGTAGTGCATGAGCTGACCGCCCCGGTCGCGCCGCCCCGCGACGTTCTCCCGCAACGCCTGTGAGAGGCGTTCGGCATCGTAGCGGTGGAGTTCGGGAAGCCACCAATCGGATGCGCTCCAGCCATACTCGTCCGTGCTGGTCCTCACCTGCTCCAGCGCGGCCTCCGGGTCGATCCGCGCACGGGCTTTGAGCAGCCGCGAGGACATCCAGTCGTCGCGGGTGGGCAACACCGCGTCCAGATGGCCTCGGCGATCAACGGCGTCGAAGTGCCCGAGCGACCCGATTAGCGCCTTGCTGTCGCTCGGTAACATTGCCAGGACGTGATCCTGTCGCCGCACCCAGATTGGTCTGGCGTCGCCGCCCGCCACATAGGCGTCGTCGTTCAGGCACCACAGCAACTGCTCTAGCGCCGGCACCCGCGTCTCCGCGCCGATCCGTGCGTCGAGCCAGATCGGCGATGCGCCTGCGGCGCGCTTGAGCGCGTCGATACTGAGGTTGTACCGAGAGATGGCGTCACTCCTGCCATCGACGTCTTTTGCCGAGTCGAGATCGATTGTCCGCTGAACATGGACCTCGAACAGGCGGTCGAGCACACCCGGCAGCGGTATTCGGGCGGCGACCTTCAGCGCGATCGTGGTCTCGCGCTCGCGACCAGCGTCGAGGAGCCGGCGCACCATGTCTTCGACCTTCGCCGGTGCGCCCATGGCGGCAGCGACGATGGCAGCGGGGATGTGGTGCGGGATGTCCCAGTCCTGGTCCTCGTCATACTCACGCCTAGCGAGGTTCTCTAGCACGGGGAGCAGGTCCGGCCCGACGGTGCCGAGCTGCCGCCACCGGCTCTCGCCGCGCCACTCGTGCGGGGTGTCGGTGACGTGGGCGCAGATCAGGTCGGCGACGAAATCCGGCCCGACCTTGCGAAGCAGCAGCCAGACGAGATCATGAAAAACGTATCCCAGCCGCCGGCCGATCGCCGTGCCGGTTGCGTCGACGAGGTTATCGAAGCCACCGACGATCGCGTCGACCGCAAGCGCATCCAACTCGCCGGCAGCGACTCGCGCGACAATGTACTCCGCGACAGCCCAGTTCAGCATGCGGTCGGTCGAGAAGACGACCTGGTCCGACGCCGGACGGCGGAGAAGGCCCACCACCTCCAGGCGGCGGATCGCTTCCTCGGCGATTCCCGCGTCCTCGAGGTTGCGCCAGTTCCAGGGGTAAGCGGGGCGTTCCCCAAGGAGGCTGCCCGACAGGTTCGTTAGGCGAAGGCGATCGTAGGGATGATCGTACTGTTCGCGGACCATCCCGGTGGCCTCGTCCCAGTAGGACTTGAAAAGCTCGTATTCCGTCGCGTCGACCCAGCCCTCGCTTGCGGGCAGCTTGACGTAGACCCGTGCGTGGACCGGCTTGCGCAGCAGCTCGAAGACATCATCGGGCATCATCTCGAGGGAATCTTGCCGACCGTGGTGCCTTAGGTAGCGGCGCAGTTCGGCGCTGGTGAAGTTCGACACCGTCACCACACGCGTATTCGGACGCGAGCGGACGATCTCGAGTGTGATCCGTGGTTGGCAGGTCAACACGACACGCACGCCCAACTCCGTCCAATCCTGCCGAGCTAGGCTGCGGGCGAAGTTTCGATCCTGCACGTCATCGACATAGACGGTGAGCCAGTGGCCACCGTCCGGCGCGAGGTCGCGCCCTAGACGCCTAGCCATGACCCTGAGCGGCACGTCGGTTTCGAAGGCCGGCCGCCATAGCCGGTCGTTAACCGCGTCAATCACGTCGGCGACCGAGTTGGCCGAAGTCGCCACGACCACGGCGCGACCTTCCGCCTCGTTCAGTGCCGCCTGACAGAGCGACCAAGTCTTGCCCTGACCGGAATCGCCGGACAGCACGATGAACCAGTCCGCCGCCTCTATCGGCGTAAGCCTCGCCTGAGCGTCTGCATCGTAGCCCAGCGTAACGCAGTCGCGCCGCACGGCGGTGAGCGAGAGCGCAGGCACGGTTGCCGTATGCCGCAGCCGCAGCGGTGCGTCCGGACCGACGAGGCGCAGCAACTCGGCCGCGTTGAGCGTCCGACCAGCGCTTCCTTCCTCGAATAGCCGCCCCATAAGCGCGCGCCGTTTCTCCACGACGTCCTCTCCCGGCCCCAGCATAGGTGCCAAGCGGGCCTCGACCTCGCGTTCCGCCGTCATCACGTCAATGTGCACCAACTTCAAATTGTCTAAAACATGGAGCAGGCGGGGGTCGGACGGCGACATCCCCGCCGCGTCGGCAATCCCGGCCAGGAATGCCTCCGGCGATAGTTCCCGTTGGCCCCAAGCGAAGGTCGCTTGCGGGGTATTCGACCGCGCACGGTGGTGCAGGTATGCCGCCAGTGCCTCCAACCCGCGGAGGTTGTTCGTGGTGAACCGGAATCTCTGCTTTTCGCCTGGCCGCGCTCCGGCGACGAGGTCCGGAAGGACCTCCCGCGAAACGGTCCCGGTGGTCCAGCGCCGGTGCAATGCGCGGATCTTGACCTGCTCAATCGTCGGCACGCCCCGGTCGTCGATGCGGATGTCCCCCGCATCGTCCGGCTCGAGCGTTAGCGTCATCGTCGACCCGTCGCCGCCGTCGAGCGCGAAGGATGCGCTCAGCGACATCCCCAGTTGGAGGCTGCGAAGGATTTGAAAGAGGAACCCGGCCAAGGCTAGTTGCCCGCCGGTGGGACGGGACTTTGATCGTGGAGATGGAACGTCGTTTGGAATGACCGCGGCCGCCGATGATTTCGCGGACCATTCCGCGGTTCGGGGATAGCAGCGACACGGCAGCACGCGCCAGCGTCGACGCGTTCGCGCGATCGACTAACTGAACGGCCGGAATGAGGCGTCGAGCTACCAGCATGACGAGTCTAAACGAACTGCTGGTTTCGGTAAACCAGAGCGCGAAAACGGACGATCCGTTCCTCACCCAAGGTCTGACGTAGCCAGACCGGTGACTGGCAAAAGCGCAGATAATCGTCAAATCGCTGCGTTGCCGACTATGGATGTGATTGGGCAAGCGGCAGCTATTGTCGTGTTCGGACGATCATAGGGAGGGGGTGCGAACGACCGGCTCTGGTCGTGAGCCCACGTTGGGGCCGGTAAACGAAGGGTCAGTTACCGAATGATCCGTCCCCAAATCGCACGGCCGGCTTTCCACCAGTACGAGAAGTTCAGAATGTCCGCCCCCTAATCAACCTGACGGTCGCCGTCAGGTTGATCCGTGCGCCTATCTACAATTAGCTGCAAACCATGCCGATCGTTTTTACCATCCACACGCCCTCCGGCGTCCGCAGCAGTTCGAACGTCTGATGGTGCGCGGCCTGTGATTGCGGCGAGATGTAATAGACCGTGAAAGCCAGCGCGTTGGCGGCAGGCTTACGGACGTCGCTGAGGCGCAGCACGTCCTGGCAGTAGCGCGGGTCGTGATATTGGTCTTCGCCCCGCGCGACATAGCCCTGCGACGGTCCGAAATTCGATGGGGTCACCGCGTCGCGATTCAGTGCCCTCCAGGCGGTGTCGTTGACGCCGCAGGCGCTGGTCCGGATGAGGCGTTCGATCAGTGGGGCTGCCGCTGCCATGTCTTTGGCGATGTCCGGGTTGGTCTGCCTGGCTGCGACGGCTTCGTGAATGGCGCGGGCCTGCTCGGCGCTCGGCTCGACCACCGCGATGGGGCGAACCGGTGTCGGTGCGGATGCGCCCTGTACGGCGGGCACGGTCATCGCCTTCAGCACGCGGCCGAGGAGGCCATTCTGCGCGGGGGCGACAGCCGGCAGCATGGCGACAATGACAGCGGCGGAGATCGGGAATGTCTTCATGGTCGTGTTCCTGTGTCCGGGGTTCAGAAGCGGGCCACCCAGTGGGCGAGCATGGAGGGTGAGCCGTCCGTCAGGTCCTGCATGAGGCCGATCCGGACGGTGGAGCGGGGGCCGCCGGTCGAATAGCCGGCGGTCAGCTGCACGCGGCGCTGCCCGGCGAGGCTGGCGCTGATCGACTGATAGATCAGGGATCGGGTCGCCAGATCGTAGCCGCTGGCATAGGTCAGTCGCGCAGCGCCGGCTTCGATCGTCAGCGGTTGTGCGACCCCAAGGCTGACGAGCCCGCCCAGCGCCGTGCCGGTCATCTGGAAGCCGAGGCGGCTGCCGACCAGCGGTGTCGTTCCGGTGACGAGGGACGCCGTGACCGGCTTCATTCGCGTCAGGCCGAGCGAGCCATAGCCCTCGATGCTCCAGCCGGGCGCGACGCCGAACCCATGATGTGCTTCGATCATGACGGTGCGGGCGCCGCCACCGAGACGCAACGCGCCTTCGCCCGTGGGCATGCCCATCAACGTGCCCACCTCATCGATGAAGGACACCCGCATATCCGCTACCCGGCCGGACCAACCCAGGGTCACGGCGCTCGCCGCACTCTCCCGTGTGCGACCGCTGGCGATGGTGATGCCCAGGCGCCCGCCAGTCAGGTACCGATCGACGCCCATGCTCGTGCCAGCCTGCGGCACATACGCCAGGACTCCGTCGGCGAAGGGGGCAAGCCCCATCACGTCCGACTGAAGCGAGTCCGCCGCATTCCACGCTGCACGAATGCCGAGGCCGTCGCTGACATAGTCGATAGTGCCGGCCGTCGCCTGGGTGACGAGCTGGTCGCCGGCGGGGCCGACCCGCGCGCTGGCGAATCCCATCGTCCCGGTGAAGCCGCCAAAGGACAGCGCCGACTGGTGGCCCATCTGGGCGACGCGGCGCCAAATCCGATGATCGGCACCGACCTGCGGCTTGACGATCAACCCGGCGAGCGATGCGGCATAGTCGCGGCCGAACTGGTCGAGGATCGTGACGTTGGACAGCGCCGTCTGGATCGCTGCCGCGCCCATCGGTGCCGGCAGCGCCATCACCGAATTACGCACTGACGTCTGCGTCGCGCCGTTCGACAGCGTCGGATTGACCGGAGCCAGCGCGGCCTTGAAGTCGACCAACCCGTGGCCGAACACGTCGTCCACGCCTGGATCGCCGATGTCCTTCGCGGTCGTCAGGATCACCTGGCCTGCCTGCTGCCCGGTCAGTTGCGGCCATTTCGACAGGATGTCGGCGGCGAGCGCGGCGACCGTCGGCGTCGCCGAACTGGTGCCGCTGAACAGTCCGACGGTGCCGTTGACCAAGGTGGTCACGTTCGTGCCGACGGCCACCACATAGCGGTCCTTCATGGTCCCGGCGCGGTTCGAATAGGACTCGATGGTGTAGGCTTGGATGTTGGGGCTCAGCGCGCCGACGAAGATGATCGCGTTGACGTTGGATGCGTCGATGGCGGCGGCATCCGCAGGATTGGCCGCGGCGCTGTTGCCAGCGGAATTGACGATCAGGCCGCCGGTCGCGCCGAACCGGGTGACGGCCTGGCCCCAGGTGGTGCTGCCGCCCTGGTTCAGCGAACTGCTGACGATCTTGATCTTCTGCGCCGTCGCATAGTCGAGCGCCTCCACGGCGCGGAAGATCGCCTCGGTCTTCGTATCCTCATCCCAGTCCGAGACGCGAAGCACCGCGAGCCTGGCGCCCGGTGCATAGCCGACCGCGCCTTGCCCGTTTGCGTTACCCGCGATGATGTTGGCGACCGCGGTTCCGTGATCGGACTGGTCGTCGCCCAGGACATCGCGCTTCGTCTTGACCCCGCCCTTGGTGACGTAGCCGAAGTCCTTCGACAGTGACGCGTCGATGCGACCATCGAGTTCGCCGTTCACGTTGACGACGCCGTCGTCGATGACCGCGACGGTCACGCCGTGGCCATCATTGCCACTGTCCAGCGCATAGAGCGCGTTGACGAATTCATTCGCGCCGTAGTTGCGGCGGAACTCGGCCGTGTCCGCAGCCGATCTGGTCGGCTGCAGGTTGGACGGCGTGATGATGTAGCCAGCCGGCGGTGGCACCGGCGCCGAATATACGGGCGGTGTTGGTGTGGGCGTAGGTGTGGGCGTCGGTGTCGGCGTCGGACTGGGGGTTGGCGTAGGTGTTGGAGATGGCGTGGGCGTCGGTGACGGAGTGGGTGTTGGTGACGGGGTAGGACTTGGCGACGGAGACGGCGTCGGGCTTGGCGTCGGCGCAGGCGTTGGGCTTGGCGCGGGCGTTGGCGTCGGTGCCGGCACTGGCACGCTACCCGAGCTGGCTAAGCTACCACCACCGCCGCCGCAGGCTGCAATCGTCAGCGTCAGCAGGCTCGCCGACGCTGCCTTGATCCCCCGTAATCTCGTCATGTCATCCCCCTCGAAGGGATGCACGCCAGCCGGCGGCACCCCGTTGAATGACGGGGTGCCGGCCCTCTGGAGACCGGATGTTCGAAACCTGTAGCGAACAGGCGCGGGCGCCTTTAGCCGGGTGGCCTGGACATACGCGTCCGCCACCCGGTCACAAAGAGCTTTGCGACCGTGTGTTGGTCTTTCGACCGATGGTGGTCTTGCGACCGGCTTCGCTACAGGGTTTCGACGCCCCGGCCTGCGGAACTGAAAGTCTCGCAGGCCACCTCAGGCTATAGCCGGATCGTTAACAAATTCCTAGTCGTCCAGATGGACGTGGTCTTACCTGACAGCTGACCCCATTCGGCATACGCCTCTGCCGCGTCGTCCGAACTGGTACCAAACTGGGCTCTTGACCCAAAAATCGAGATTATCCGGGAAATAGCCCATTTTGTGGACAAATCGCTTATCCGCAAAATACCTGATTTTTGGGACAAGGCGTTTTTGGGGCTATTCGCTGTCGATCCTTGCAACGGCTCAGAAAGCCCTATTTTGCAGCTGCGCCGATTTTCGGGACAAACCCGGCTTCTCCTAGGCCTCGCTCTGACATCAGGTCATCCCGGTGGGCGATCGACTACCAGCAATCCACAGCCAAATTGCCCATAAACCCCTGATTTTACGTCTATCCGTAAAATGGGGTATTTTGGGTCAAACCAAAATACCGATTTTTGGGACAAGCCCGGAAACCCTATCCGGAAAATGCTCTATTTTTGCAGAATAGGGCGAAAAGCCGCCTCCGCGGACACCATCCGGCATTTTCCGGATAACCAGATTGGTACAATTTCGCACCTGAGCCGCCGACCCCCATGGTCGGACGGGTGAAGGGGCAAATTCATGTCAGGCGCAATACCGCAAACGTGTGGCAGGCCATCACGTTTGCTGCGCCACCCCCGAGCTTCGGGGGCGGTTGGCTCGCATACGCTCGTTTGTGCTCGGCGCGGGGCGCCTCGGGTCGGACGCGCGGCGTCCTCGGGCGCCCCGATGCGGCTTCGACCGCATCGGGGCTGGGGCGTTCGTTTGTCGCAAACGCCCGACCAACATATAACCACCGACACTGTCGGGACATCATCATGGACGAACTCTACGCCGCCTTTAAGCATCTAGCCCGCCGTTTCCATGGCCGCTGGAGCAGGCTCGACGACGCGCTCACCCTCATTCGATCGACCAGTGGCGCGAAAACTAGCGAAGGCGAACGCACCCGCCGGATGCTCCTCAACGCCTTTCGGGTGCAGACCTACCCGGACAGCATTCGCGAGACACTGCAGACCGACCGGCTAAACGCCATGCGGGCGCTGGGCGAACCGCTGAGCGAGGCGCTAGGGCATATTATCACGATCGAGTTCGCCGAGGAGATGCTTAGGGCGTTGGACGATGCGGAAGGCCAACGTAAGCGCGAAACTGCAGCTGCGAAGAAGATCGAAAAGACGGACCAGGTCTACGGTCCTTTCATCCGCGCCATGCACAACCATGGTATCGTGCGTGGCCATCATGAGGTCATGACCGAGCAGGATTGGGCCGTCGTCGCCAAATACATACGCCGCAGGGTCGCGGCCCGCCTGCGCAACGTCCCGCCCATTCGGACATACCAGGAAACCCTTACGCCGGATGGGCGGCTTCATCCGTTCTGGAACAGTTACCGCATGCCGGTTGATCAGGTGGATGGTGAGGAAAAGGTGAAAGGCACACCGACCCCGCCGCCGCGCTGATCATGCCCGCGGGACATCGTCCCGCTTTCCACAGCATGAGGTGACCTATGCGCTCTTCACAGCGCCCGTCCAGCCACGCCAGCGTTCCGGGCTCCGTCGTGGCCTATGACATCGAGACGATCGCCCCGGCGACGCCGGATGGCGCGTTCCCGCCCTGGCCGCTGCACCGGCCGGTGGCGATCGGCTTTGCCGCCGCGTCCATATGGAATGGCGAATGGAGGTTCGACATCGAGGCGCTGGTCGCAACCGGCGATACCGACGAGGCCGATCTGATCCGCGCCGCCGACGAGCGCTTCTCCCGGGCGCAGGTCGTGACCGGCTACAACTCCACTCAATTCGATGCGCTGGTCCTGCGGCTGGCCGCCCAGCGCTGCCGGTTATGGAACTTGCCGGCGCTGGCCGATCACGCTGCTGCGCATCGCTATGGCGGCGAACATCTCGATCTCGCCGACCGCTATGCGAGCTTCGGTCGCAAGGTCGGGCTGGCAGCGCTGTGCGACCAGATCGGCATCCCCGTGAAGACCGATGTGGCGGGTGGCGATGTCGCTGCCTTGTGGGAGGCGGGCGAGCATGACCGCATCCGTCGCTATGTGATGGAGGATGCTGTCGCGACGCTCGTCCTGTGGTTCGCCTGGGCGGCGGCGCGCCACGCTGACGAGTCGCTGGTGACGCGACCGCTGGCGGCCCTTGCGAGACGGATCGAGGCGACGCCGGAGCTTCATCATCTCCACGCCTTCGTCGACTGTCCGCTGATGCGCTGGTCGCGCCCGCGAGCGCTCGCCGCCGATGTGCGCGCCGCGCTCGACGGCGTCACTGCGACGCTCCGCCGCGAAGCCGATGAGCGGGCCTTCGCCGCCGCCTGACCGCGACCATCACCACCAAGCCTCCCGGACGGCCCGGCCATCAACGCAGATGGCCGGGCCGTCGTCATTTCAAGGACCCCCGTCATGACCACCGACACCCTCGTCCTGTCCGTCGCCTGCATCCGCCAACCGGCCCTGGCGCAACGACCGGCCCGCACCCTGCTGATCGGCGCTGCGACGCTCGCGGTACGCCGCAGCTTCGGCACCTATGGCTTCGATCTCGTTGCCGACAGCACCACCGTCACCGATGATCCGGCCCAGACGATCGCCTGGCTGGCCGACCGCCTACGCCATCCGCCCGGACGGCTGCTGCTATGGCGCGCCGAGGACATCGTCGTTCCCGCCCTGATCGAATGCGCCAGCACCGCGCGCAACGCGGTCGCCGCCGCCCGGATGCTGCGCGGGCTGTACGCGGCGCTGGAGAACGGAATGGTCGACGTCGCCGACGCCTTTGGCGGTTCGGCCGCGACCTCGTTCGACGCCGTCGCCCATCGTGCCAGTCTGCCGTTCGTGCCGATGACGGCCACCACGCTCGCCGACGCGCACCAGACCGGCAATCACGGTGATATCGAAGATCATCTTGCCGCCCGTGCCAAGGCCACATGGCGGATGTGGCTGGACGGCCAGCCGGACACTGGCCCGGTCCGTGCCGCCACCGAAGCTTGGCTCGCTACCCCGGATACGGAGGTGCGGTCGTGATGATGATCATCGATGGCATGCCGCATGTCCGTCCCTGCCGGTCGATCCCGTCGGACGGTCTGGCGGACAACGAATGGAGCACCTCGATCCCCACCCAGCATACGTCGCTCACCCAGCCGCTGCCGCTCGCCGGCGGCGGAATGCTGGAGCGCGCTGGCAGCAGCGGCGAGGCACGCCTGGCTTCAACGCTGCGCGCCGAGGCACCGTGGATGGCGGCATTCGCCGACCGGATCGCCGAACGCGCCGCGCTGAGTCTCTGGGCGGGGCGGCCATGGCTGGCGCTGCGCCCCATATTGCTGGTCGGAGCGCCGGGCGCGGGCAAGACGTACTTGGCGCGCAGGTTGGGCGTCCTTTCTGGCTGTGGCGATGCGGTACTGTCCTTCGCCGGGGTCAACAGCAACGCGGTCCTGGCAGGCAATCCGAGGGGCTTTCGTCATCCGCAGCCCTGCCTGCCAGCAATGGTCATGCAGCGGACAAACACCGCCAATCCGGTGATCGTCATCGACGAGGTGGAGAAGGCCATCGCGAGCGATCTGGGTGACGCGGTCGCGACGCTGATCGGCATGCTGGAGGGAGCCGGTGCCTGCCGCTACTTCGACGGCTGCCTCGCCGCCGAGATCGACTTGTCGCACATTAACTGGGTGATGACGGGCAATCGCATCGACCGATTGCCCGCAGCCCTCCTGTCGCGGGTCGAGGTCATCGACGTGTCGGGGCCGCGGCCGGAAGATGCCGAGCAGTTGCTGCCCGCCCTGTGGCGGGACGTCGCCCATCAACTCGGCCTGCCACCATCGGCACTGCCACAGATCGAGCAAGCCGCCGAGACCGCGCTGCTGCGTCTGTTCCGACGGACGCGCTCCATACGCCGCCTGCGCCAGGCGATCGAGACGCTGGTCGCCGTGTCGGCACGCCATCGGCTTCGCGAAGTCCATTGATGGTCATCGAAGGCGGTGCGGTGAGCACCGTCAGGAACGGGAAAAAATGCTCCGGCCGGGAAGCGGCCGTCACCAGAAAGGAATGTACCCATGGAAACGACTGTCCGCCACCAGAACTTTATGCTCGCGCTGCGTCAGCTGATGGGCTGGCCCACCTTCGCGCCGGTGAACAACGCGATCGCATTTACCTCGGGCCAGACGATGTCAGCGCCGGTTGGCGTTGAGCTTGGCCGTATCGCACAGGCGCTGAACAAGGACCTTGTCTATTCGGGATGGTCGACCATCACCGCCAGGGAACCGGATGGCTTCGCGGTGGCCTTTCGCGATCTGGTCACGGTCGACATCATCGATCGGCTTGTTCCCTTCGCTGCGGACGATCGCGCACGCGTGATCCTGGTCAGCACCTCCACCGACGAGCATTTCGCGATCGACACGCGGGGTTCGCTGATCCGCATGGCGGGTCGGCCGAAGGCCGTGCGCGACGGCCGTGCGCTGGCGATGTCGCGGATCAAGGCGGTGGCCGCCACCCGCAGCGGCGACTTGCTGCCGGATAACCAGTTCGTTGCCACCGGTGCCGCCGTTACCTGCCCGCAGCCCTTGCACGAGACGATCGTCCGCTTCGCCTGACTTACCCGGCGGCACCAGTTGATGGCCGCTAATTCCTGATTGTTCTGGAGACCTTACATGCCCCTCGAAGCCACAACGCCTCGCCCACGACGCAGCTGGATCGTGCTCGATATTGAGTCCGCCGTTCTCGATCATACCGCCCACCAGCGCTACCAGCAGATGGAGCGCTGGACGCCGTCGCCGAACAAACCAATCCGCCGTGGCTACACCCGCAGCGAAGACCCGCTGACCTGTCCGCGATGGATTTTCCAGACGCTCTGCGTCGCGTCGATCATGGTGCTGGTCGAGGATGCTGAGGGCGGCTTTGATGTGCGAAGCTTCGAGACGTTGTCCGCCCCGGAATTGGATGAACGCGGTGTTGTGGCCGGCGTTCTTCGCGTGCTGGCCGACGCCCCGCCAGAGGCTGAACTCTGCACCTGGATGGGATTGGTCCATGACATCCCGCTGCTGATTGCGGCCGCGATGCGGCACGGTCTGTCGCTACCACGAAGCTGGGGCTGGCTATCGCATGGTGGTTTCCACCGCGACCGCCATATCGACCTGGCCCGCGCGCTGACCGCAGGCATGAAGATCAAGCCGATCCATCTGGCCGAGGTTCTCGCCGCGATGGACCTGCCGGGCAAGCTGACCTGTCCGCCCTTCGCGGTCCCCCGGCTGATCGAGACGGGGCGATGGGATGAGGTGGCGTCCGCCTGCGAGGTAGACGTCATCTCGACCGCACTGTTGCTGGCCCGCTGGCGGCGCCTGACGGACCCTCGCGCCGAAGCCGAGGCGGTCGAGGATCGCATCCTTCGCCGCGTCATCGAACAGCGACCGGGACGGGGGTACATCGCCGCGTTGCAGGCGCATCGTGATCGACGCTTCGCCGCACAATATGCGAAGGCCGCCAATGATGCAGCGGTCCTGGCACCGTGGCTGGATCAGGATGCGGCCTGATCCTTCACCCTTGCTTCACCAACCTGCGTTAGCCTCGCCGTCATGACAAGGCTGGTCCTACTCTCACATGCGCCGATCTGGGAAAATGCGGACAGCCTGTCTGCGGATTCTTGTATTGGCGCATGAGGAAATAGGACCCGTCATGTCCAAGCCCTTCGTTCCTGCCGAGGACGCCCGCCAACTCACCCGCGACGAAATCAAGGCCGAGCTGGTCAGGATCGATATGACACCCGGCACCGTAATCACGCGCTGCGCCGAACAATTCGCCGCCGATTATCCGGGTGAAGGGCGTGATCTCCTTCAGACGGCAATCGTCGGTGCGCTGACGACGCGGACGTGTCGTGAAGGGGTGTCGGGCGAGCGGTTCCTGGCAGGCATCATGCGCAGCATCGCCTCGACCCATCGCCGCGCGCGTGAACGGCGTGGCGAGGACGTCGTGTCGCTGCCAGTCGAGGTCCTGGCCGAACAGATGGCGATGGGCGGCTATACCGTCATGGCGGCCGACGACGTCATCGAGATCGAACGCGTGCGGCTGCTGTGCGAGCACATCCTCGACCAGCTCAGCGCTGCCTCGCCGCGTCAGGCCGCGCTGATCGACGGGATCGGCCTCGGGCTGCGCGGGCAGGCGCTTGCCGACCACCTTGGCCTGTCCATGCAGGATCTCGCCACCGTGCGTCGCGCGCTGAAGCGTCATGCACAACGTCTGTGGATCGACGTCGATACGCAGATCTTCCGATCCGAGGCGTCAGCCGGCGCACAGTAGAAGATGGAGCCGCGCGGGCTTCTATCCACCTTTTGCGTAATCCAAGGTGGCGCGGCACTGGCCGCGGACGAGATGGCAAGATCTGCTGTCAAGATGGCTGCACGTAAAAATCAGCAAGGAGAGGTGAATGGAATATATTTCGCTAGCGGGCCTCGCGTGGCTGGCACGGTACGGCCTGAACATTGATTCGATGATGGATCGATGGAAAAATGGCCGTGGCGTCACACCTCGCCGCACATCATCCGATCAAAATCCAGATTGTAGAGATGAAGATTTTCCTGACGGCAGCATCATATATCATTGTGGATTTTGGCTGACGTATCAAATGTGCAATGGCATTTCTTATGACGAGATGCGCAATCGGCGTGCTAAGCTGGTCGTTCGAGGAAATATCCTTTCCGAAGCCGCTATCGCCAAGCTCTACAGATCGGCCACACCGCTCAGAGATGTCGTGGAATTGCCCGAACATTTCATCGTTACCTTCGCCAATGCCAAGATAATCCGAGCAAGGAATTTGGAAAAGAGCGCGGTGGAGTTCCTGTTGCGGGTAGATTGGATGACGACCACGCAGGCTTATAATCTCGAGCGGATGTGAGCGTATGGAACCCGTACTGACGCCGCCGGCGGCAGTACGGGCGTTGTTGGATCAGCTTTCCATTCTACCCTGCTCGTCAGCGGTGCCGCCGCTCCAGATTTCACCCATCGGCATCTTATCGGGTTCAGCATCGCCCGCCGATACGGCCCCGCTACTGTGCGACCCTTCTATCGTCTCGGGCTGCTCGCTGCGTATTTGGATGTCGGCGTCGGTGTCAGCAACGGGTTCGCGATCGTCATGGTTGCCGTCCGGCCTGTCATTCGACTTGATCTCAGCCGAAGGCTGATCGCCCGCACCGAGTTCGACCCCGCCGACCTTGGTGATCGCGGGCTTATCCGCCTGAATGGAAAGTTGCTCCAGCCGTCCGGTCAGTCGATCTTCACGGCGACGGGCATCATCGAGCTGAGCCCTGAGCTGATCGCTTTGGCTTCTCGCGGCATCGCGTTCTTTCTCCGCTTCGATCCATCGATCGGTCAGCATCTCTACCTCGGCTTTGCTCCTGTCGAGGTCCTGCTCGGCCGTCGCTATCCGAAGCGAAGCGCCGCGATGTATAGCATTGACCGTGTCCCGGAAGGCGTTGAGCAGGGTATTCATCCCATCCGTTGTGAAGCGATCGAAAAGGCCCTGAAACGCCGCGCGGACTTCGGGCGGGACTTCGAGTACTGGCGGAGCGTCCTTCTCGGCAACGGCCGCTTTCCAGAGCCTCACGTTTTTATAGAACAGGCCATTGGGCTCGACGCCCAACAGAGCCGCCGCCTGATTGATACAGCCATCCGGTTTCCACTGTCCGGACTTGACCAGGCTTTCCAGCTTCCCCGCCAAGACGTTGGGACGAAGCCATTCCTCACTCTTCTTCATGGTATCACTCGCCATCGGCGAGCCGGACTGATCCTGCGAGACCTGCGAGACCTGCGATATCGCAGGTCTCGCAGAAGAAGGCATTCAACAGGTCGATCCGGCTGGCACATTGTCATCTTGCGCCAGAACCAGTTAGGTCAGGCGCGGGATTTGATGACAACGGCGGTTATGGTGCCGCCCAGCGTTGGGGCGGACGATTCAACAACCGTTGCAGCGCAAGTGGGTCGAACGCAGCGCTGATACGACGGATGCCCGATTGCAGACGCAGCCAAACCAGAACGCCGATCGAAAACAGCGTCACGATGATCGACTGCAGGCAACGATATACACCGGCGCCGCCGCGATGGCGGTCAGCACTCGCACTGACGATGCGTGACACAATGGCAAGCAGCGTCCCGATTACATCACATCGCTCGGTTTCCAGCGGTACCGTGCCGGTCAGGGAAGGGGCTGCAGCGTCCATCGCACCCATTATATGCAAGCAAGTCCGAGGTACCAAGTCGCTGGCAGCATAAGCTTGTCGGCGGATGGCGGACCTTCCCTATCTGCCTTTCCGCTCCAGACGAATCCCAATCCCCCCAACGGGCATGAGCAACGCTGTCGATCCCGTTGGCGCTTGTAATCACTGGCGTCCTCGGGTCCTATGCTTCCTGTTGAAGGGGCACCGAATTGAACGACAACGACCTTGCTGAAACTGCGATCGAACCTGCTGTCGCCGAAATCGCAACGGTGCAGCACTTGGACACCGCTCCGATTGAAGAGTCCGGTGAAGCAGTGCAGATTCTGAAGGACGCCGGCGATTTGACGAGCGCGGTCGCCTTCGTGAGCGACATACCGGAGCCAACCTATGAAACCGAAATTGGCGATGGGCAGCCTGTCATCGGCGTCGCGGACACGCGCTCCATCCGCGCCCGACGCTGGACGCGACTGGAGTCGATCACTGTCCGGAACTTTAAGGCGACGCAGGAAGCCGTAATCCCGCTGGGACAGGTCACGATCCTCGTCGGCCCGA
Source organism: Sphingomonas panni (assembly GCF_022664435.1). Classification (GTDB taxonomy): domain Bacteria; phylum Pseudomonadota; class Alphaproteobacteria; order Sphingomonadales; family Sphingomonadaceae; genus Sphingomonas; species Sphingomonas panni. Next base: position 100,788 of record NZ_JAKREU010000003.1, read on the forward strand.
ACGGCTCGGGCAAGTCGTCTGTCCTCCAGGCGGTCCATTGGGCCGCACGTTCCGCCAGCTACATCGCCCCTAAGAACACGACGGAGATGATCTCGTTCGAGCGACTCGACTACGTGCCGTCGAGCGAACCCCTGCGCACGGCCCATAAAAGCGAACTGAAGACGGATAAAACGTCCACACCGGTTGAGGTTGTCTTCGGTCACCTCCCCATCGGCGAGGAGCGTTCCCAAGCAACAGTAAAGATTCGAGCGGCCCGCAACCGCGGTGGTATCACCGCGTACATGGAGGGGGGCGCGGCAGTAACTCCGTACAAGCAGCGCTTCCAGTTCATCACTGCCTACATCCCCGGCCTCGCGGGACTGTCGGAGCGCGAGAGCATTCTCGCACAGCCATCGCTGCGTCGGCAGGCAGCGAGCGGCGACGCTGGCGGCGTACTTAGAAACGTACTGCTGAGCCTGCGCAGCCGCCGGGTCAACGAAACCGATGAGAGCGGAGGCGTAGCGCGGCTCGCGCAACTGAACGTCTACATCGGGACCGTTCATCCGGGCATCAAGGTCGATGTGTCCTTCGACGAACGCGAGGATTACCACATCTCGGCTACCTACACCTCGCCAGGCTTGGGCAACCAGGACCGCCCCTTGGAGACGGCGGCGACCGGACTGTTGCAGGTCATTCAGATTTTCGCCTACTTAATCCTCTTCGAACCAAAGATAATGCTCATCGACGAGCCCGATGCTCACCTGCATCCAGACAAGCAAGAGCGGCTCATCGAGGCGCTCGAACTCGCTGCTGCAGAAACCGACACTCAGATCATCCTGACCACTCACAGTCCGCACATCGCGCGAAGTGCCAGCCCTGCGGTTCAGCTTGTCTGGATGAACGACGGACGGATCGAAACCGATGATGGCGAAGCTATCCGTCGTCTCCTCGGGTGGGGTGGTCTCGACAAATCGGCGCTTTTCTTCGTCGAGGACGAGGACGACACCGCACTTCGCGCGATCCTCCGTCAGTGGCCCGAATTGTCCCGGCAGCTCGTCGTGTGCCGCTGCTTTGGCATAGAGAATCTGCCGAAAGACAAGCTGCTGAGCGGGCTGCTCGTGGATGGGCAGCTCAAGATCAAAGCTATCATACATCGGGACGGCGACTTCATGTCGGCCGACGAGGCGACCATGTGGGCCGACCGCTTTAAAACCGATGGCACTTTCCCATGGGTTACAACCGGATGCGATGTTGAGGCGTACTTCTGCTCGACCGCCCATCTCTCTGCCCTCTATGGCGTAGCGCCAGAAGTTGCCGAGGGCTGGCGCGTTGCAGCGGCGGCCAAGATAGGGCAGGCCAAGGATACGTTCTTCGCTAAGCGCAAGTTGGTGAACCGCGAGCTCTATCCGGATGGGGGCTCGCCGGGCTCGGATGACCTGTGGAACGCCGCCGGAGGCGCACAGCCCGAGACGGTCAAAGGCAAGAAGCTGCTGGCGGCGCTGAAGGTGGTCGTGAAGGCGGATGGCCATGACGACAAGTTGCTGAATGCGTACCGCATCTCCCCAAATTACGAGGTCGCGCCTGATCTGAAACAACTGCTTGAAACGTGTCTCGCGCCAGCGCCGGCCGCTGACTGATCGATGTTGGCTAGGCAGCGTGAGACTGTTCAGATCAACTTGGACCGACAATCGCATCGCTCAGCAAGGGACCTCCCGGAGCGCGAGCTTACCGCATGGAAGGTGCATTGAACTGGGCACCAAACTGTAGCACATAGCCTTTCGGACGATCTAGAAACCGCAGTTTTCTGCGGGTTTCAGTGTGGCCAAATCGTGGAACGGAATCCCTTCACCCGCTCCATAACAAACAGCCGTTCCTCCAGAGCCGACTTGCCGCTGGCAAGATCGAAGATCGCGGCCAGCCGTCCCTCGACCTCCAGCAGTACACCACTCCCGTTGGGATTGGGCGTGAGGACGATGCGGTCGATCAGTTCGCGCAGCGCCGGGATTGCCTCCAGCCGGGCCTCGGGATCGGCGAGCGCTTCGTTCAGCCGTTCGACCTGCGCGCGATAGTCAGTGGCGACCGTGACCGATGGGACCGAGGGGGTGCTGCGGACGCTTGTCACCTCCGACGTAATGTCCTTGCCGCCGGCGCCTTGCATCTCGCGAGGGAAGCCCCGGTCCGGGCGTATCGCGCCGCGCACCTCCGAAAGCCGGTTACGCTCGATGACGATCGCCGACCGCTTCGGAAAAACGTCCCGCTGCGGCCGATCTTCATACGAAATCGCCCAGCGCGATGCCGTAGAACTCCCTCAGCGCGCCCCGCGACGCCGTCATCAGGCCAGAGCGTTCGAGCGAAACCAGATTGACAGACCGCCCAGATAAAAGAATAATTACTTTAATTAATTGAATCGGGTCACGGATCGATGGCCTGGACGTCAAGGAGGGGAATTTTCATGCGCTATGATCCGTCTACTGTCCGTTCGGCATTGCTCGGTGCAGTGTCGATTATCGGCCTCGCCGCACCGAGTGCCGCCTTTGCCCAGACCAGCACCGGCAACACTCCCGCCGCCACGGCGACTCCGGCCGATGCCGCCGCAGCTCCCGCCCAGGTCGACGGCGGCGGTGACGACATCGTTGTCACCGGCATTCGCGCGTCGCAGGCCCGCTCGGTCGAAATCAAGCGCAACGCCGCCAGCGTGGTCGAAGCGATCAGCGCGCAGGACATCGGCAAGCTGCCCGACGTCACCATTTCCGATTCGTTGCAGCGCATCCCCGGCGTGCAGATTCGCCGCGAGGCGGGTGAAGGCGGCGCGGTCAACATCCGTGGTCTGCCGCAGGTCACGACCCTGATGAACGGCGAACAGTTCCTCGGCGCCAATTCGGTGACGACGGTGCAGCCCAACTTCACCGACATTCCGTCGCAGCTGTTTTCGGGCGCGACCGTGTTCAAGTCGCCGACCGCATCGCTGCAGCAGGCGGGCCTGTCGGGCACCGTCGACCTGCTGACCCGCCGGCCGATGGACCTGAAGCAGGGCTTCACCCTGTCGGCCGCTGCCGAAGGCCAATATGGCGACAAGACCGAGAAATGGAGCCCGTCGGCCAACGGCCTGATCGCCTATCACGGCGGCCGCTTCGGCGTGCTGGTTTCGGCGGCCTATAGCGACCTGACGCTCGGCAACAGCTTCCGCGGCATTCAGGATTATGGCGTCGCGCTGAACAACGAAGGCGGCAGCGCCACCAACCAGGGCGCGTTCGCGACCGGCAACAACGGCGTCAGCCGCGGTCGCCCGGTACGGAACGGCGCCGGCACGATCATCGGCTATGACGTGAACGGCGACGGCGATGCCAATGACGCCTTCATCACGCCACAATCGCACACCGCGTGGAACCGCATCACCAACCGCGAACGCTTCGGGGCGAACGCCTCGCTCCAGTTCGAGATCAACGATGCGCTGAAGCTGACCGCCGACGTCTTCTACACCCGCCAGACGCAATATGACCGCACCGCCGGGTTCCAGTTCCAGAATGTCGACTGGTTGTCGTCGCCGTTCCTGCCGACCAAGTCGCGCGATACCGGCGCGGTAGTGAACGGCTACAACGTCAACACGGTGCAGGAGTACACCTATAGTCTGCCGAGCTTCGACAGCTATTCGGAAACCTTCCGCACCAAGAGCGAATCGCAGAACTACAATGTCCAGCTCGACTGGCAGCCGAGCGACCAGTTCAAGGGCACGGTCCGCGGCATCTACGGCAAGGCGTCGCGCAAGCGCGACCAGGCCTATACCCAGTTCAGCCTGACCAACGGCACGCAATGGGCCTATAACGGCGTCGGCAACTATCCGGCGTCGGTCGGTGGCGACCGCCAGTTCAATCCGACCGGCTACCAGATCTACAGCCAGACCGCGACCGTCGACTATTCGAGCGGCGCGCCGGTGTTCGGCTTCTCGCCCGCCTTCCTGGCACAGGCGTCCGATCCGTCGCGCTATGGTCTCAAGACGATTTCGTCGGAGGGCAACCAGTATCAGAATGGCGACCTGTGGGCGGTGCGCGCCGATGGCGAATATACCGCCGACAATGGCGTCAAGCTGTCGTTCGGCGGCCGCTACGGCGAACGCAGCGTCGACCAGTTCACCTTCGATCGCGTCTCGCCCTTCTATGCCGGCAATACCGACAATCCCGGCAATCCGGCGGGCGGGTGCCTGGTCAAGTGGAAGGCGTTCGACGTCAACCTGAACGACAACAAGTGCGCGGTGCGCGATGCGCAGGGCAATGCCTATACCGCGGGCTATACCCGACAGGCCAACGACCCGATCTTTGCCGGCCTGATCAAGCAATATGCCCTGCCCGCCGGCGGCGCCCCTGCCCTGTATGCGCTCGACCCGCACGCGATGGACGACAGCGAGGCGTGGCAGAACAAATTCTACCCGGGCAGCCAGAATCTGGTGAACCCGGCCGACAGCTTCACCGTCAATGTCAGCCAGATTTCGGGCTACGGCCAGGTATCGGGCGAAGGGGTGCTGTTCGGCATGCCGTTCCGCGCCAATGGCGGCTTGCAGGTGGTCAACACCCGCCTGAACGTCCGCCAGAACATCGTCGGTGCGCCGCAGCCTTACGGCGTGTCCGGAGTCGATGCCGGTGACGTCGTGACCAAGCGCGAGTTCACCGACTTCCTGCCCGCGTTCAACGTCGCGTTCGACATCACCGACAAGCTGCGCGCCCGCGCCGCCTTCTCGAAGACGATGACGGTGCTCGACTTCCTGCAATGGGGCGGCGGCCTGAACGTCAACTATGCGATCAACACGCAGGTGAACCCGGCCCGGTTCGAGGCGCGGACCGCGGATTCGCGCGGCAACCCGAACCTGAATCCATGGCGCGCGACCAATGCCGAGGCGAGCCTCGAATATTACACCGGCCGTTCCAGCCTGGTCGCGGTCGGTGCCTTCTATATCTCGGTCGACAGCTTCATCACGACCACGACCGAGACGCGCAACGACATTCCCGACAATGACGGCGTGATCCGTCGTCCGGTCATCACCAACACGCTGGCGCAGGGTGAAGGCGGCACGCTGAAGGGGATCGAGGCATCGGCGCGCCAGTCGCTGGCCGATTACGGCGTGAACGGCTTCCTTGGCGGGTTCGGTGTCGATGCCAACTACACATTGTCGCTCGGCGACGCCGGCCTCGTCGATCTGGCGGGCAACAACCAGCCGTTCCAGGACAACAGCAAGCATCAGGTGAACGCGGCACTGTGGTTCGAGAAATACGGGTTGCAGGCGCGCGTCGCCTATAACTATCGTTCGAAGCGTCTCGCTTCGTCCAACTATGGCGGTATCCGGGGCCTCGCCCAGTATCAGCAACCCACCAATTATCTGGATGCGTCGATCAGCTATGACGTGACGCCGCAGTTCAGCCTCTATGGACAGGCATCGAACCTGACCGGCGAGACCGAACGCTATTACCTGACCTGGCCCGATCAGGTGTTCAACGAGAACATCTATGAGCGCCGCTTTATCGCCGGTGTGCGGGCGAAGTTCTGATGACCGGGCGGCGGCGGGGCGGATCGTCGCCACGTCGCCACGCCTGAGCCGAGCGCAGGCCGGGGTGAGGCGTAAGGGCAGGACGTTTGCAGCATCCGGCCATACCCCCGCGCAGGCGGGGGTCCAGTGCCACATACGCAAACGCTGTCCTGCTTGGCTCTGGACCCCCGCCTGTGCGGGGGTACGGTGGTGAGCGCTACGGACGAGACGCACCAACAGGGGGGAACGATGCCACAGGAACCGGTCCGCTCGATCGTCATCGTCGGCGGGGGCACCGCCGGATGGATGGCGGCGACCTATCTCGCGCGACGGCTCGTGCATCTCAACCTCTCGATCACCGTCGTCGACAGCGCGGCGATCGGCACGGTCGGCGTGGGCGAGGCGACGGTGCCCGCGATCCGCGACTTCCTGTCGGCGATCGAACTGGGTGAGCCGGATGTGCTGCGCGAAACCGGCGGCACGATCAAATACGGCATTCGCTTCGATGGCTGGGGTGGAGCGGATCACCGATTCTTCCACCCCTTCGGCCTCTACGGCGTCGGCGCGGGCGGGGTCGCGTTCCATCAATATTGGCTGAAACTGAACGCTGCCGGCCGTGCCGGGCCGATCGGCGATTATTGTCTCGCGACACAGCTGGCGCGCAACGGCCTGTTCCTGCCGCCCGCCGAGCGGCCGGCAAATGACCTGGGCGTGTTCAACTTCGCGCTGCATTTCGATGCGGCGAAGTTCGCCGCGCTGCTGCGCCGTCTGGCGCTCGCCAATCGTGTCGCGCATGTCGACGGGCGGATCACCCAAGTCGCGACCGATCCGGCGCGTGGGCATGTGACGGCGGTGACGCTCGACGACGGGCGTGAGGTCGCTGGCGACCTGTGGATCGACGCCTCCGGTTTCCGCAGCCTGTTGCTGGGCGAGGCGCTGGGCGTACCCTATGTCGACTGGCGCCACTGGCTGCCGTGCGACCGCGCCGTGGCGATCCCGTGCAAGGCGGCGCCCGGCGATCCTGTCCCCTATACCGTCGCCACCGCGCACAAGGCGGGATGGCAATGGCGCATCCCCTTGCGCCACCGGATCGGCAACGGTTCGGTCTATTGCAGCGATTTCCAGACGGACGGCGAGGCCGAGGACGCGCTTCTCGCTAGTCTGGAGGGCGAACCGCTCGCCGATCCCAACAGGCTGCGCTTCGTCACCGGCCATCGCGAACGCTTCTGGTCGGGCAATGTCGTCGGACTGGGCCTTGCCTCCGGGTTCCTCGAACCGCTCGAATCCACCAGCATCTCGCTGATCCAGTCCGGCCTCGAACGCTTCGTCGCGCTGTTCCCCGATCGCGACTGCGACCCGCGCCTTGCCGCGACCTATAACCGGCAATCGGTGCTGGAGTTCGAACGGCTGCGCGACTTCCTGTTCCTCCATTACCTCGCCAATGGCCGGGACGAACCCTTCTGGCAGGCGATCCGCGCGGTCGAACCGCCCGAACCCCTGCAGATCAAGCTGGACGCATGGCGTTCGGGAGGAGAATTCGTGCGCAACGAGTGGGATACGTTCCAGGACCCGAGCTGGCTGAGCCTCTATGCCGGGTTCGGCGACCTGCCCGCGCGCCATTCGCCGCTGGCCGATGCGATCCCCGACGATACCCTCGCCGACAGCTTTGCACGGATGCGGGACGCGATCGGCAAGACGCTGGCCCATGCCGAACCGCATGGCGCCTTTCTGAACCGGGTGACCGGCGCATGAGCGGCGCGACGCACACCCGCGCCGTCGTCGCGATGAGCCTCGGCGGCCTGTTGTTCGGCTTCGACACCGCCGTCATCTCGGGCGTGACCGACGCACTGCGCAGCAATTACGGCCTGTCCGAAGCGGGGCTGGGCCTTGCCGTATCCGCCGCGCTGTGGGGGACGCTGGTCGGCGCGTTGTTCAGCGGCGCGCCGGGCGACCGCTGGGGCAGCCTTGCCGTGCTACGCGTCATCGGCTTCCTCTATGTCGTCTCGGCGATCGGTTGCGCGGTCGCCACGACGCTGACCGGCTTCGTCGCGTTCCGCCTGCTGGGCGGCCTCGCCATCGGTGCGTCGTCGGTGCTGGTCCCGGTCTATATCGCCGAGATCAGTTCGGCGAAGCGGCGCGGGCTGCTGGTCGGGCTGTTCCAGTTCAACATCGTCGCGGGCATCCTGATCGCCTATCTCAGCAATTATCTGGTCGCGCAGGCGATCGCCCCCGACATCGCGTGGCGGTGGAAGCTGGGCGTGGCGGCGGTGCCCGCCGCGCTGTTCCTGATCCTGCTGACCGGCCTGCCGCAAAGCCCGCGCTGGCTCTCCGCACGCGGGCGCAGCAACGAAGCGGACCGCGCCGCCGTGCGCCTCGGCCTCGACGCGATTCCGGCGGGGGAAAGTGGCGGGACCGGCCGGCTCGACTGGCGGCTGCACGCGACCCCGATCCTGCTTGCCGTCGCCATCGGCCTGTTCAATCAGCTGTCGGGCATCAACGCGATCCTCTATTACCTCAACGACATCTTTGCCGCGGCCGGCTTTACCGGCGTGTCGGGCGATGTGCAGGCGATCGCGATCGGCGTCGCGAACCTGATCGCGACCGTCATCGGCATGGGCGTGATCGACCGGGTGGGGCGCAAGCCGCTGTTGATCGGGGGCGGCATCGTCACCGCGATCGCACTCGCCGGGGTCGCGTTGGTCTATATGGGCGCGGCATCGCCCGCGCTGCTGCTGCCGCTGCTGATCCTGTTCATCGCCGCCTTCGCCATGTCGCAGGGCGCGGTGATCTGGGTGTACTTGAGCGAAATCTTTCCGACCGACGTGCGCGCACGCGGACAGGCGATCGGCAGCGCGACGCATTGGGTCGCCAATGCCGTCCTGTCCTTCGCCTTCCCGCTGATCGCGCAGTTCGACCGCGCGCTGCCCTTCTGGGGCTTTGCCGCCGCAATGCTGCTGCAGGCGCTGCTGGTGTGGCGCTTCTTTCCCGAAACCCGTGGCCGCGATCTCGAAGCGATCAGCGCCGACCTGACGAAAAGGACGATTGCATGAAACTGGGCATGATCGCCGCACTGCTGGCCAGCGTCGCGGGGGCAGGCGTCGTCGGCGCACAGGTGCCGGTGAATGGCGGGCCGTACAATGCCAGCTTCCTGACCGGCGGGATCGGCATCGAACGCCCGGTCGAGGGACCGGTGACGCAGGCCGGTGCGCCGTACAGCGTTACCCTGTGGGTTAAGGGCGATACGCGACAGGCGGGCATGGTGCCGCTGGTGGCGCTCGGCGATGCACGTGTGCTTGCGCTGAAGGACGGACGCCTGATGCTGACCGACGGCAGCGCCACGCTGACCGGTCCCGCCATCGCGTCCGGCCGCTGGACGCAGGTCGCCGCCGTTTCGGACGGCACCCGCGCCACGCTCTATGTCGATGGCCGCCGCGTCGCGACCGGGGCGGCACGCTCTGCCGCGACGACCGGCGTGCTGCACGTCGCGCGCGCGGTGCCGGGCCAGCCCCATTTCGGCGGTACGCTGGTCGGCGTGACGCTGCACGACCGTGAACTGTCGGCTACTGACATCGCCGCGATGCCGCGCCCCGACTTCGCCAATGTGCAGCTGTGGGAGGTCGGCGTCGCGTGGCCGTTCCAGAAACAGGCCAATATCGGCCTGACCCAGCAGCAGGACCCATGGACCCTGCCGCAGTCGAAGGGCGACGCGTACACCGCGCCCGTCGCCAAACCGCTGCCGAGCGCGCCTGCGCTTCAAGCGACCGCGCCAGGCCGGTGGCAGATCAATGGCTGGCAGCTCGCCGCCGCGCCCGATGTGGCGGGCGACGGCGCCTCGCTGTCGCGGCCGGGCAATCCGAAGGGCGAATGGCGCGTGGCGACAGTGCCGGGCACGGTGTTGCAGACCCTGGTCGATCGCGGCGTCTATCCCGATCCCTATTACGGCCTCAACAACCTGAAGATCCCGGAAAAGCTGGCGCGGCAGGATTATTGGTACCGCACCCGCTTTACCGTGCCGGCGGAAGCTGCCGGCAAGAAGCTGACCATCGTGTTCGGGGGCATCAACTATGCCGCCGACATCTGGCTCAACGGCGCGAAGCTGGGAAGCACGCGCGGTGCCTTCATCCGCGGGCAGTTCGACATCGTGCCGGTCGCCGGTGAAAATGTCATCGCGGTGAAGGTCTCACCCCCGCCCCACCCCGGCATCCCGCACGAACAATCGGTGGCAGGCGGCGTCGGCGAGAATGGTGGGCAGCTGGCGATCGATGGCCCGACCTTCGTCGCGACCGAGGGGTGGGACTGGATTCCCGGCATCCGCGACCGCAATACCGGGCTGTGGCGGCCGGTCGAGCTGGTGGCGCATGGGAACGTCCGCATCCTCGACCCGCATGTCGTCACCGACCTGCCGCTGCCGCGCACCGACCGCGCCGACGTGCATGTCACCGTGCCGATCGAAAATAGCGGCCCCGCGCGCCAGGTGACGGTGAAGGTCGCGTTCGAGGGCGTGTCGGTCGAAAAGGCCGTGACCGCGCCGACCGGGCGCAGCGAGGTGCGCTTCACCCCCGCCGACTTCCCCGCGCTGCGTGTCGCCAACCCGAAGCTCTGGTGGCCCAACGGCTATGGCGAACCGCATCTCTATCACGCGACCTATCAGGTCAGCGACGCGAACGGCGTGTCGGACAGCAAGGCGCAGCGCTTCGGCATTCGCGAAGTCAGCTACGACCTGTCGCTGTTCGATGCGAAGGGCGCGCTTCGCCGCGTCAATGTGCAGACCACCGATGGCGGCTTGTCGGGCCAGAAGCTGATCGATGTCCGCCACGGTGCGATCAAGCAATCGCCGACCGGATGGGCGGAATCGCTGACCGCTGCGGGTGAGGTGTCGAAGGCGGTTACCCCGATTGCGGAAACCCTGCCCGAACCGCATCTCACCATCCGCGTGAACGGCGTCCGCATCGCCGCGCGCGGCGGTAACTGGGGCATGGACGATGCGATGAAGCGGGTCAGCTACGACTGGCTCGCCCCCTTCTTCCGCCTCCAGCGCGAGGCGCACATGAACGTCATCCGCAACTGGATGGGGACCAATACCGAGGAGGAGTTCTACGACCTGGCCGATGAAAACGGCATGATGGTCCTGAACGATTTCTGGCAATCGACCCAGAATTTCCAGATCGAGCCGGACGATGCCGCGCTGTTCCTGACCAATGCGCGCGACACCATCGCCCGCTATCGCAACCACCCGTCGATCATCCTGTGGTTCGGCCGCAACGAAGGCGTGCCCTATCCGACGCTGAACGAAGGGCTGGACGATGCCGTGTTCCAGCTGGACGGCACCCGCTGGTTCACTGGCAGCTCGAACGTCGTCAATCTGCAGGGGTCGGGTCCATACAATTACCGTGCGCCGGTCGGCTATTTCACCGATCTCGCCACCGGTTTTTCGGTCGAGACCGGCACGCCGTCCTTCTCGACCGCGGAATCGATCGCTTCCTACGTGCCGCCGGCGGATCGCTGGCCGCTGGGCGATGTGCTTGCCTATCACGACTGGCATTTCGCCGGGAACGGCGACACGAAGACCTTCATGCAGACGCTGGCCACGATGTTCGGCCCCGGCAAGGACTTTGCCGATTTCGAACGCAAGGCGCAGATGATGAACCTCGAAACGCACAAGGCGATGTACGAGGGGTTCCTGGGCCATCTGTGGACCAAGAACAGCGGCCGGTTGCTGTGGATGACGCATCCGGCATGGCCGTCGAATGCGTGGCAGCTCTATTCGTGGGATTACGACACCCACGCCGCCTATTACGGGGCGAAGAAGGCCGCGGAGCCGCTCCACGTCCAGCTGAACCTGCCAGGCAACGAACTGGTCGTGCTGAACACGACGCAGTCCGATGCCAAGGGGCTGACCGCGACCGTGCGGGTCGTCGGGCTGGACAATAGCGAGTTGTTCACCCGCACCGTACCGGTCGACGCGCTCGCCAACCGGGCGACCCCGCTGGCTGCCGTTCCACTCGACCCGCTATATGCCGCGCATCCGGTAGTGCTGGTTCGCCTGACCCTCAGCGATGCGGCGGGTCGGCTGGTGTCGGACAATTTCTATTGGCGGGGACGGGATGCCGCATCCTATCAAGCACTGAATGGCCTCGCCCCGGCGAAGCTAACCACGCGGATGGCCGCGCCCGTGGTGGACGGTGCCGATCGCACCATAACGGTCACCCTCTCCAACGACGGACCGGTTCCAGCGCTCAACGCAAAGCTGACGTTGCTCGGCCCCGACGGCAAGCGAATACTCCCCTCCTTCTACAGCGACAACTATATCTCCCTCCTGCCGGGCGAGAACCGCACCGTCACCATCCGCTATCCCGCATCGCTGGAGAACGTCGCGCCGACCGTAACCTTGCGCGGGTGGAATATTTCGGAAACGGAAGTTCGCCGATAATCCCGATCCTCGACGGAGAGGAAATCTGTTGGGAGAAGCACCCGGTTCCGATCGCTGGCTATAGATCGGAGACCGGGTGCTCGATCCCGATATTTGGATGATGTGATCCTTTCGTCGGAATCGAAGGAGGCTGTCTGGGACAGGTTCGGCGCGCACGCGACGGCCGCGCGCATCGTCCCAGCAGCGATACGGCTTGTCGAACTTGGCTGGCGAGGCCGAGCCGGGAATTGGGATCAACCCGAAGACGGCACATTCGGTATCGCTATGCTCTCACGGATCGCACGGGCTTTCCGCCCGGCACGAGCGCATCGGACGGACATGGCCGATTGCGGGATTGCGCCGCGAAGGCCATCCGTACCGCGCGTTCGCGGGCTTTGAACGCAGACATATCTCGCATCCTGCGCCTTACCGGCAGTGATTTCGCGAGGGCGGAAGCTTCCGCGGCCCCAGCGTGAATGTCCCATCGGAAAATGCGCAGGCGTAATCGACCTGTCGCATCCGAATAACAAAAGGATCACATCGCTCGTCTAGCTGCCGCCCACCGGCGCCGGAGAGGTGTCGTACTACCGATAACAGACCGTTTGACCCTGGCGCGCCTGCGTCGGGCCAGTCTTCGCGCGTCCCGTGCCGGATGCGATCTTTTGATTTTGTGGGGGCAAGTCGTGGGTAATCTGCAGAGTTCGGCTGAAGAACGGAAGCATGGGCTGGCGTTTCGGAATCTGCTTCTTAGCGCGACAGCAGGAGGGGCGCTGCTGATCGGCGCGTCGGCGTCGGCAAAGGATGCACTGGACGAAGTACCGACCGCGACCGACGGACAGGAGATCGTCGTCACGGCGCAACGCCGTACGGAGAAGGCGCAGGACGTGCCTGCCGCGCTGACCGTGCTGAACGGGGCCGACCTTGAGAAGCGCAACCTGCAGAACGTCACCGACCTCGAAAACGCGGTCCCGAGCCTGGAGGTCGACAGCCAGCTTGGCGGCGGACAGCCGCAATTCCGGCTGCGCGGCGTCGGCGGAACCGACTATGCCGCCAACAATACCAACACCGTCGGCGTCTATGTCGACGAGGTCGCCTTTCCCTACGGCGTGACCACGCAGAACGCGTTCTTCGACATCGCCCGGATCGAGGTGTTGCGCGGGCCGCAGGGAACCCTTTACGGCCGCAACAGCACGGGCGGCGCGATCAACGTCATCAGCAACGCCCCGAGCGACCAGCTAGGCGCGGGGATCGATCTGTCCTATGGCAGCTTCGATGCCGTTTCGGCCCAGGGCTATGCAACCGGGCCGATCACCGACACGCTGTCGGCGCGCATCGCACTGTCGGCCGATCGGGGCGGGGCGTGGCAACGCAACCGCGACACCGGCGAAGCCCTCGGCGACCGCTACCAGACCTCCGGCCGCCTGCGCCTGCGCTGGGCACCGGATGCGGTGACGACCGTCGACCTGATCGGTCATTATACCCGCGACCGGTCGGACGGGCTGGGCCTGCAGCTGCTGACCGACTTCACCTCCGCACGCGGTGCCACCTACAAGGCCGATACCGACATCCGCACGACCGGATGGGGCGTCAGCCCGACGTTCGCGCGGATCATGGGTGTCGGGACCGACGCCAAACCGTTTCGCGACAATATCGGCAAGGGCGGCAGCGTCCATGTCACCAGCGACCTCGGCACGATGCAGCTGATCGGTATCTACGCCCATGAGGATTTCACCCGGCGCGAATTCAACGATTGGGATGCGACCGCATCGAACGAAGCGGGCACGTATTTCTTCAACCGCATCAGGACCGATTCCGGCGAACTGCGGATCGCCTCCCCCGACCGCGGGGACTTCCGCTGGCTGGGTGGCCTGTACGTCTCGCGTGAACGGGTCACCGGCGGATTCTATTCGGACTTTTCCGATTTCCGGTCGCTTCGCAATTTCTGGAAGACCAGCTACGATCAGCATGTCGAATCCGTCAGCCTGTTCGGCAACGTCGAACAGTATCTGACGCCCCGCCTGCGCCTGTCAGCAGGCGCGCGGTACGAATATGAACGGCGCGAGCTGAGCGACTTCCGCAGTGAGATCATCGCGCCGGCATACACGCTGCGAGCGACCGCCAATCCGCTGCTGCAGATGCGTGAATGGTCGGGCAAGGCGCTGCTCGACTGGCAATTCGGCGATACGGCGCACGCCTATGCCAGCGTCTCGCGCGGGGTGAAGTCGGGTGGTTTCACGACCTACAACAGTGGCCTGCCCGCGCAGTTGGACCCCTATGATCCCGAAGTGCTGAAGGCCTACGAGGTGGGCGTGAAATCCGAACTGTTCGACCGCAAGCTCCGGCTGACTCTGGCGGCCTTCTACTACGACTATCTCAACCAGCAGTTGCAGGGCGTACTCTACACCACGACGACCCGCGTCGGCCGCATATTGAACGTGCCGCGGTCGCACCTGTATGGTGCCGAAGCGGAAATCAGCTTCAACCCCGTCCCGATGCTGAGCATCGATCAGGCGATCGCCTATAAATACGGCCAGTATGACGAATTTGTCAGCCAATCGAACGCAACGCTGAACCCGTCCACCGGCACCTATTCGAACATCCAATATGTGAACAATGCCGGCCAGCGCCTGCCCCTGCCCGATCTCGACTATAAGGGACGCGTCGCCCTGCATGTGCCCGCTGGCGGGTGGCAGATCGAACCCGAAGTGAACTGGGCCTATCGCGCCGAGCGGTTCAGCGTGTCGGACGCCTCCCGCATTCCCCATTTCTGGCTGGCGAATGCCAATCTCGGCATCTCGCCGCCGGGTACGCCGCTGACGATCGCGGCCTATGTCTACAATCTGTTCGACGAACGGATCGAGGAGACGCGCAACCGCTTCATTTCCGCGCGGACCGTCGGCATCCATCCGCCGCGCACCTTCGGCGTGCGCCTGTCGTACCGGTACTGACCGCCTTCTCGAAGGACATGCCCATGCCCGTCGCCCCGATCGATCGTCGCCGTTTCCTGATCGGGGCCGCCGCAGCCCCGGCGATCCTGTCGGTCGCCCACGCCGCGACGCGGTCCGATCCCTTCGCACTGGGCGTGGCGGCAGGCGAGCCGGAGCAGGACGGCTTCGTACTGTGGACCCGCATCGCACCCGATCCGCTCGCCATCGACGGCCTGGGCGGCCTATCGGGTGCGGTGCAGGTCCGCTGGGAGGTCGCCGCCGACGACCGGTTCGCGCGGATCGTCGCGCACGGCACGGCCGAAGCGCTACCGACCCATGGCGGCGCGGTGCATGTCGAGGTCACCGGCCTGCGCCCGGACCGCCCCCATTGGTATCGTTTCACCGCCTTGGGCGTGCAGAGTCCGGTCGGGCGGGCATGGACCGCCCCCGCCCCCGATGCAATGCCCGCGCGATTGCGCATGACGGCTGCGAGCTGCTCGCATTGGGAACTCGGCTATTTCTCCGCCTATCGCCATATGGCCGAAGACGCGGAAAGCCGCCTGACCCTGTTTCTGGGCGACTATATTTACGAAGACGGCGTCGCCCCCGAACGGCGCGCCCAGACCGTGC
Organism: Sphingomonas panni; assembly: GCF_022664435.1. Lineage (GTDB taxonomy): Bacteria > Pseudomonadota > Alphaproteobacteria > Sphingomonadales > Sphingomonadaceae > Sphingomonas > Sphingomonas panni. The sequence continues at coordinate 116,248 of NZ_JAKREU010000003.1, forward strand.
GCAGCTATGGCATGGGTGAGGCAAGGACGCTCGCCGACTATCGCCGCCGCTACGCCCTGCACCGGACCGACCCGGACCTCCGCGCGCTGCACGCCGCCGCCGCGTGCGTCGCAGTGTGGGACGATCATGAGGTACAGAACGACTATTCGGGAATCTGGTCGCAGGATCGCGCGACCGCCGTACCCGAACTCCTGCGCCGCCGCGCCGCCGCATACCGCGCCTATTGCGAGAACATGCCGGTACGCCTGTCGCGGGTGATGCGCGGCGACGGCAGCTTCCGGCTAAACCGCCGGCTGCACTGGGGCCGGCTCGCCCAGTTCGACGCGCTCGACGGACGGCAGTTCCGTTCGCCGCAGGCCTGTGTCGACGGAGTGGCCAGCCGGCGTGGGCGGATGGCACCGCTCAACTGCCCGGACTTCGACGATCCGTCGCGTACCTATCTGGGCTTCGCTCAGGAACGCTGGCTCTACGACGGCTTCGCGCGCAGCCGAGCGCGCTGGAACCTGCTGGTCCAGAACCTGCTGGTCGCCCCGTTGAAGGTCGCGACCCCGACGGAAACCCTGTTGTGGACCGATACGTGGAACGGCTTCGGCGCGGCGCGGCGGCGGCTGATCGATGCGATGGTCGACACGCGGCTCGCCAACCCGGTGACCCTGGCGGGCGACTATCATTCGGCTTGGCTGACCGAGCTGCGCCAGGACTTTGACCGGCCGAACACCCCCGCCGTGGCCAGCGAGATCGTCGTCACCTCGATCACGTCGAACGGTCCGCCCGCCGACGGCATCATCGCCGCCCTGCCTGCCAATCCCCACATCCGCTACTTCGACGCTGCGAACCGCGGCTACACCTCCATCGACCTGACACCGGAACGGCTCGACGTCCGCTGCATGGCCATCAACGACCGCCGCGATCCGCGCAGCGAGGTCCGGGTCCTGCACCGGGCGGAGGTGGCCGCCGGGCGACCGGGATTTGCCTGACGGGGCAAGCTGCACGGATCGCCGTCGGGAGCACGCCCGAGCTTTCTCGAACGGGGGTATCCCTCGTCGAAAGATATGCCCGGCGAGCGAACGAGATGGTTGAGGACGGTCGTCTTGCCGCTGCCCAGGAAGCCGGTCAGCACCGAGACGGGAATACGCGCGCCAACCTCCGCCAGAATGCCGCTCATGCCTGTTCCTCCATCGGGCAGACGGGGGCTGCGGCGCCCCCTTCGAGCCAGCGAGGTGGGTGATCGCCCGTGATCGGGAAGCTACTGGACATCAGCTAAAACTCATGATTATGTGATGTTGTAACGTATCACATCGGATGACAGACATGGCAAGCCATTCCCCGCACGATAATCGCCTGCCGGTGACGGTGCTGTCCGGTTTCCTGGGTGCCGGAAAGACGACACTGCTCAATCACATCCTGGCCAATCGCGAGGGGCGGCGGGTCGCGGTGATCGTCAATGACATGTCGGAGGTGAACATCGACGCCGATCTGGTGCGCGGCGGCGAAGCGGCGCTGTCGCGGTCGGAGGAGGCGTTGGTCGAGATGACCAATGGCTGCATCTGCTGCACGCTACGCGACGACCTGCTGGCGGAGGTGCGGACGCTCGCCGAGGCGGGGCGGTTTGACTATCTGGTGATCGAGAGCACCGGCATCTCCGAGCCCTTGCCCGTCGCCACCACCTTCTCGTTCCGCGACGAGGCCGGGGTGTCACTGGGCGATGTCGCGCGGCTCGACACGATGGTGACGGTGGTGGATGCGGTGAACCTGCTCGCCGACTATTCCAGCCAGGACTTCCTCGCCGACCGGGGTGAGACGATGGGCGAGGAGGATACGCGTAGCCTTGTCGGCCTGCTGGTCGAGCAGATCGAGTTCGCCGATGTGGTCGTCGTCAACAAGGCGTCGTCGGTGTCGGCCGAGCAACTGGCCGTGGTGAAGAAGCTGGTCGCCAGCCTCAACGCCGATGCCGTCATCGTGCCCGCCGATCATTCGCGCGTCGATCTGGATCTGGTGCTCGCCACCGGGCTGTTCGATGAGGAGAAGGCCTCGCGCCACCCGCTCTGGGCCAAGGAGCTGTATGGCTATGCCCATCATCAGCCCGAGACCGAGGAATATGGCATAGAGAGCTTCGTCTATCGCGCGCTTCAGCCGTTCGATCCGGCGAAATTCCACGGTTTTCTGACCGACGGCGGGCTTGACCATGTGGTGCGCGCCAAGGGGCATTTCTGGCTGGCGACGCGCCCGGACTGGGTGGGCGAGCTGGCGGTGGCGGGCAGCCAGACCGAAACCGCGCGCATGGGGCGCTGGTGGGCGTCGATCCCCAAGCACCAATGGCCCGATGACGGCCGGTTCGAGGCGTTCGTCGCCAAGCATTGGGACATGATCTGGGGCGACCGTCGGCAGGAGTTGGTCTTCATCGGCATCGGCATGGACGAGGCCAGGATCCGCGCGCGACTGGACGCCTGCCTCGTGCCCGCCGCCGCCTTCACCCCGGCGCTGTGGACTGGCTTGCGCGACCCCTTCCCCGCGTGGGGCGAGCAGCGGCTGGAGGCAGCCGAATGAGCCTTGCCATGCCCGCTGCCATCGTCGCGTTCGGCCACGAGTGCGCTTCGCTGGACGCCATTGCCCGGTCCGATGCCGCCCTGGCCATCTGGTCGCGGTCGCTGCCCGATACGCTGCGCGCCGCGCTGGCGTCCCTCGACCTCGACACGGTCGACGATGTGTCGCTCGACATCGCCGCCGACGAAGCGATCGGTGGCGCGCTTGTCGACGCAGGCTATGCCGATCCCGTCGCCATCCTCCTTGCCGAGGATATCGGACTGTTGGCGCGACGCCATGCCGCACTGACCGGCGAGGACCGGTTGCAGCTGCGACTGGACGTGATCGAAACCGATGCCTGCCGCCGCTTCCACGCCGACTTCGTGACGCTCCGGCTGCTGTGCACCTATGTCGGGCCGGGCACGCAATGGTGCCGCGCCGATGCCACCGATGCGGTCCGCGACGTCCCGACCGGCGCGGTGGGCGTGTTCAAAGGCCGGTTGCTGCTCGACCCCCCTCCCCTTCTTCATCGCTCCCCACCGATCAAGGCGACCGGCGAGCGCCGTCTCGTGCTGGCGATCGATCCGCTGCCCGGTCGGGCCATTGGGTAACGGGCGGACGTCGCCCTGCCGTCAGTCGCTACCAGCCGCGTTGAAGCGGTTACCGACTGGATCGGATCGTTTCCGTGCCGGGGAAGCGACCGCAACCGGCATGGCGGGATCGACAGACTGGGCAGGCGGGCTCAGCCTCTCGCTCATCATCGGCACTCTGGCGAACAATAAGCGTGGTATCATAAGCGCGGCGCGAACCTGAACGAAGTGCCCGCCCAAGGCCCCCGCCGCGCGCCGAAAGTCATCGCCGGCACGTCGGACCAGGCCGTTGTCCAGACCTATCGCAAAGAGGCCTTCGGATATTGCAGCCTCTTTCGAACGGTCTCGACACGGTCACCGCGACGTTCGCGGACCCCGCAGCAGCACCCGTCGCACGCCGCTTCGACGTGGTCGCGAACGGCCAGAACGCGATCACCGCGATCGACGTCGCCGCAGCCGGCGGAAAGCCGCTCTTCGCCCTCACGCGGCAATTGCCCGTTGATGTCAGCGGCAACTTGCTCGACCTTCAGTTCGTGCCCCGGAACGGCAAGGCAATCGTTCCGGTGATCGAGATCATGCGCTGACCCCCGCTTCCCCTTCTATTATCCAGGACTCTCATGGCCCCTATAATGATGACCCAGACGATGCGGTGGTTCGGCCCTGCCGATCCGGTGTCGTTGGCAGCCATTCGCCAGTGCGGCGCGACCGGCATCGTCACGGCGCTGCACGAACTGCCGAACGGCGCGGTCTGGCCGCAGGCGGCGATCGCGGCACGCAAGGCGATGATCGAAAAGGCCGGGCTGACCTGGGAAGTAGTCGAGAGCCTCCCGGTCCACGACGATATCAAGCGGGGCGCGCCGACCTCGGCACAATGGATCGAGACCTATATCGAAAGTCTCCGCAATCTGGCGGCGTGCGGCATCCGGACCGTCACCTATAATTTCATGCCGTTGCTCGACTGGACGCGTACCGACCTCGCCTGGGAGCTGCCCGACGGTGCCCGCGCCTTGCGCTTCGAGATGGAAGCGGTCGCGGCGTTCGATCTGCATATCCTGCGCCGGACGGGCGCGGAACAGGACTATACCCCAGAGACGATCGTCGCTGCCGACGCACGCTTTGCAGCCATGTCGGAGACGGAGCGCCACCGCCTCGAACGCACGATCGTCGCCGGCCTGCCCGGCAGCGAAGAACATTTCAGCGTCGCGCAATTCCTTGCGGCGATCGCGCTGTACCGCGACGTCGATGTCACGACATTGCGGGCGAACCACATCGCCTTCCTGAAAGCCGTCTGTCCCGTGGCCGATGCCTTAGGCGTCCAGCTGGTCGTCCACCCCGACGACCCGCCCTTTCCCATCTTCGGCCTGCCGCGCGCAGTCAGCACGGAAGCCGACATCGCCGCGTTGTTCGAGGCGGAACCGGCGGCTTCCAACGGTTTGTGTTTCTGTGCCGGGTCGCTCGGCGCCCGGGCGGACAACGATCTGCCGGGCATCGTCCGCCGGCTGGGCGACCGCATCGGCTTCCTCCACCTCCGTTCCGTCCAGCGCGAACCCAACGGGGCCTTCCATGAAGCCGCCCATCTCGAAGGCGACGCGGCGATGCCCGCGATCGTGGCGGCGGTCCATGCGCTCCAGCAGCACACAGGTCGTTCCATCCCGATGCGTCCCGACCACGGACACGAAATGCTCGACGACCTGCAGCGCCAATGCAATCCGGGCTATTCGCTGATCGGCCGGATGCGCGGTCTGGCTGAACTGCGCGGCCTCGAACGCGGGATCTCAGTTGCCGGCGCAACAGTAGTCCACGGCTAGCGCGGTTTCCGGCCCGACTGGATTGCCGTCACGAAGGTGCTTTCGGTTCGGAGCGGGGCGCACGGCGGAAGCGATGCCGGCGACACTGCGGTACAGGAAGCCGCACACTGTCCCCAGCGCATAGTGATGAAGGAGTTCATCGCGACATCGCCGTTCCAGCGCTCCCAAATCGATGTCGCGCCGCGCGTGACTATATAGCCCCGAGAACGGACAGTCGGTCCGCAGCAGCAGGTCTCAAACCAGCCCGCGCGCGCCGGACCATCGGCGGTCTGCACTCCCAACACGGCCCCGGCGGCGACGAAGGAACGGCGGTCTGGTCGTGGGTCTCATGCCGGTTCGCGCGGGTCACGATCATTTCTGCGTCGGTATCGGCGCGCGATAGTGCAGCGGATAGAGGGGCGCGGCACTGTCGGCGGGGGTGTCGGACCGCTGCGCCACGACCGCCGCCATCGACGACGGCAGTTCGAACGGCAGCCGCCCGACCGGCGTCACCTTGCCCGACAGCACGTCGAACAGCGCGGCGTCGGTCGCGCCGAAATTGCCAAGCAGGACCGTCGCCCGGTCCTTGAACGGGGTCAGGATCGCCGGTCGGTCGAGATAGACGTCGACGACGACCGGAAGCTTCGCCGGCAGCGCCCGCACCGCGGCCACGTCCGGGTGATTGTCGGGATAGGCCAAACTGCCCTCATGCTGCATCGAGCCGAAGGTATAATTGGGGTGCAGCGTCTCGAACGGCGCAGCGGTGCGAACGATCGCGACATCGGCGTCCTGCGCCCGATCGACGACGGTGAACCCGGCCGCCCGGGCCGCCGCGGCATCGACATTGCGCAGGAAGACCCGCGTACCGGCGGGCAGCGCGAGCGGGCGTCGCGCCTCCAGCACCACCATCGCCCGCGCCTGTGCATCGCGCGCCGCCGCGCGATCGGCGGCGGTGCCGACGTTGCGCACGGCGGCATCGGCATCGACGAAGGGATGCTCGAAGATGCCGAGCGCGAAGCTTTGCGCCAGGATGCGCGTGACGGCGCGATCTATCGCCGCTTCGCCCAGCAGGCCCGACTTCACCGCCGTTACGATCGGCGACGGATCCATCACCCCGCCGAACTGGTCGACGCCATTGCCGATTGCCAGCGCGAAGCGTTGCGGCTTGGTCAGGCGCTCGACGCCCCAGGCGGTCGAGATGCCGTCGAACGTCGGACGCTGACCGGCCGGAAAGCCGTTCATGCAGATCGTGCCGCAATCCTCGGTGATCGCCCAATCGGACAGGACGACGCCGTCGAACCGCATTTTGCCGCGCAGCAGGTCGGACATCAGCACCCTGCTGTACGCCGCGCCCACCTCCTCCACCGGCTTGCCGTCGACGATCAGGCCGCGCTGCATCGTATAGGCGGGCATGACGCCGGCCGGCCGTACCTTGAACGCGTCCGCGAACGGGCGAAGGTGCAGGCCCAGGCGATCGTTGCCCAAATCGCCCATCCGGCCGTAGCGATTATGCGCGTCCCACCCATCCTTCGCTGCGCCATAGCCGGCAAAATGCTTGACGACGGCTGCGACACCATCGCCGCCGATGCCGTCGGCCCCGCCCTGAAGCCCGACCACATAGGCGGCCGCCAGCCGGCCCGAAAGCGCCGCATCCTCGCCGAACGTGCCGTTGATACGCGCCCATCGCGGTTCGGTCGCCAGGTCGATCTGCGGCCCGAGCAGTTGCACGAAGCCGGTCGCGCGAAATTCGCGACGCACCGTGTCGCCGAACCGTTTGACGAGCGCCGGATCCCCGATCGCTGCGAGCCCGAGCGACTCCGGCCATTGGCTGAACGATCCCGCCGCTACGCTTGCGCCCGCCGTCGTCTGGAAATGATGCCGCGGATCGGTCGTCATCACGGCAGGGATGCCCAGACGCCCCTGCTCCATCGCCGCCTGCAGGTCGTTGTGAACCTTCGCGAGCGCGCCGGCGTCCAGCACCAGCCGCGAATTGAAGCTGGTGACGTGACCGCCCTTCACCAGACCGGTTACCACGTCCATTGCATACCCCGTGGCCGGCTGACCGAAGGGCGCATTGTTAGGGGCTTCGGCGACAACCATCTGGCCCGCCTTTTCATCCAATGTCATGCGCGCGACCAGGTCGGCCGCCCGCTCCGCCGGTGTCAGCCGCCAGTCCTCGTACCGGTCGAGGGTGCCGTTACGATTGAGATCGCGAAAGCGCCGCCCTTCGACCGTGATGACCGGGACAGCGCGACTGGTGATGGCCGGCTGACCGGATTGCGCAATTGCCGCCGGGGCCATGCCGAAAAGGGCGAGCGACGCGGCCAGCGCCAATCGACCCCCATGTCCGCCGGGGTGACTGCGTCGCATCGCTGCCAGTCGCTCACATACGCGCATGTTCCCATCCCCTCCCACGCCTGACCCGTGATCCGGGTGCTGTCGCCGTGCTATGTCAAATCGGGGGGAATGACAGAAATCGTTATTGCTGATGACTGCGCATCAGCAACGCCGATACCTTGGTTGGCGACATCGATTTCTTTGGGCCACGAAAGATAGGCACCTTCTGACAATATAATACTGCTATCATTTGCATTCCAAACCGATGACGCATCACGACGCGTTGGTCGCGATCGCCGATCATGTGAAGCGATGCCGGAACTTCGGGCGTCCTGGCTGGACGAGGTAAAAGTACGACCGCGGCCGCGGTCCAGCCAAGCGCCTGTGGCGCGGCGCGCAACCGTCGCTTCGGCTCGTGGGGCGACCGGCCGGCATGAACAGCGAAACCCTGATCGATGGCGCGGGGCAGCGTGTTTCCCATCGCGCTCGCCTCTTGGCTGCGCTAGAGGCCGGGCGTGGCGTCGGTAGTGTATCAGGAACGATTCTCCGCGCGTCGCCCGGTGCCCTTGCCGCGTCGTATCGCGACGCTGGCGGTGGTGGTTGCGATCCATGTCGCGATCCTGTGGCTGTTGCTGCGCATCGCACCGACGATCATGTCCCCGCCGCCGGGGGAGAAATCGCCGCTGGTCGTCGACATGCTGCCCGCCGATCGGGTCGCCCCCGCCGCCGCGCCCGCGAAACAGGTCCAGCGCAAGGCGGCCGCCGGCAGCGCCAGCACGGCCGAACCGGTAGCGACCGTCGCGCCGCCGCCCGATGTGCCGCCCCCGCCGCCGGTGCCGGTCACGCCGTCGAACGATGCGTGGTCCAAGGTCATTCCGATGACCGGCCGCGACTTTGCGCGCGCCGCGATCACGCCGGGCACGCGCAGCGTCGAGGGCGTCGGCAGTGGCAGCGCGGCGGGCGACAGCGGCGACGGCGATGCCGACAGCGACGCCGGTGGCGGCAGCGGTGGCGGGGAACGGCTCTACGCCGCCGACTGGTATCGCCGCCCGACCCATGCCGAGCTGTCGACCTACCTCCCTCGCAATGCCCGGCCCGGCTGGGGCGAGGTCGCATGCCGCACGATCCCGAACAACCAGGTGACCGATTGCCGCGAGATCGGCCAGTCGGCACGCGGATCGGGGCTGGCCGGCGCGGTGCGCCAGGCGGCATGGCAATTCCGCATCGTGCCTCCGCGCGTCGGCGGCAAGCCGCTGATCGGCAGCTGGGTCCGTATCCGCATCACCTATACCGATGCCGGCGCGGCGGTGGAGTGAGCGGCCGGATACGGCATATCCTTGCCCTCGCCCCGCCCACCCGCTAACCGACGGGCGTTTATCCTCCGACATTCCAGGTGTTCCTTCATGTCCGCAATGTTCCGCATCACCCTTCCCGACGGTGCCGTCCGTGAGGTGATGCCGGGCACTACTCCCGCCGACATCGCCGCCGCGATCTCGCCGGGATTGCGCAAGGCGGCGATCGCCGCGCGGGTCGACGGGCAGGTGCGCGACCTGAACCGGCCGTTCGAGGGCGATTCGTCGCTGGCGCTGGTAACGGCGAAGGACGAGGCCGACGCGCTGGAACTCCATCGCCACGACTTCGCCCACGTCCTCGCCGAAGCGGTGCAGACGCTCTATCCCGGCACGCAGATCACCTTCGGTCCGGCGACCGATGACGGCTTCTATTACGATTTCGCGCCCGCGCCGGGTCGCGGCATGTTCACCGATGAAGACCTGCCGCTGATCGAAACCGAAATGCGCAAGATCATCGCCAAGGGCGAGAAGTTCGAGCGCGAGGTCGTCACGCGCCAGCAGCTGATCGATCGCTGGACGCAGCAGGGCGAGACGTTCAAGGCCGAATGGGCCGCCGAACTGCCCGAGGGCGAGGAACTGACCATCTATCGTCAGGGCCAGTGGCTCGACATGTGCCGCGGGCCGCACCTCGAATCGACGGCGAAGCTCGACCCACAGGCGTTCAAGCTGACCCGCGTGTCGGGCGCCTATTGGCGCGGTGACCAGAAGAACGCGATGCTCAGCCGCATCTACGGCACCGGCTGGCTGTCGAAGAAGCAGCTCGACGCGCATCTCACCCGGCTGGAGGAGGCCGCCAAGCGCGACCATCGCAAGCTGGGCGCGGAGATGGACCTGTTCCACCTCCAGTCCGAAGCGCAGGGGTCGGTCTTCTGGCATCCCAAGGGCTATATGATGTGGCGCCAGCTGGAGGCGTATATGCGCCGCCGGCTCGACGCGCACGACTATCAGGAAGTGAAGACGCCGCAGCTGATGGACGCGCGGCAGTGGGAACAGTCGGGCCATTGGGGCAAGTATCGCGAGAACATGTTCGTGGTGCCCGACGAAATCCCGAACACCGAGGATGAGGGCGCGATCGTCAGCGCCGATGCCGACATGATGGCATTGAAGCCGATGAACTGCCCGGCGCACGTCCTGATCTTCCGTCAGGGGATCAAGTCCTATCGCGACCTGCCGATCCGCATGGCCGAATTCGGCTGCTGCCACCGCAACGAACCGCATGGCGCGCTGCACGGCATCATGCGCGTCCGCCAGTTCACGCAGGACGACGCGCATATCTTCTGCCGCGAGGACCAGCTGATCGAGGAGGTCCGTGACTTCTGCGAACTGCTCGACTCGGTCTATCAGGATCTCGGATTCACCGACTATGCCGTGAAGCTGGCGCTGCGCCCCGACAAGCGCTTCGGCAGCGACGAGATGTGGGACAAGGCCGAGGCGGAACTGCGCGAGGCGGTGCTGTCGTCGAACCTGTCGCAGGACATCAAGGACAAGTTCGAGGAACTGCCGGGCGAAGGTGCCTTCTACGCCCCCAAGCTCGAATTCCACCTGACCGATGCGATCGGGCGGACGTGGCAGGTCGGCACGATCCAGTCGGACCGCGTGTTGCCCGAGCGACTCGACGCGACCTATGTCGGGGAGGACGGCAATCGCCACCGCCCGGTCATGCTCCACCGCGCGATCCTCGGTACGTTCGAACGCTTCCTCGGCATCCTGATCGAGCATCACGCCGGGCGGATGCCGATGTGGCTGTCGCCGGTGCAGGCGGTGGTCGCGACGATCGTGTCCGATGCCGACGACTATGCGACCGAGGTCATGGCCGCGCTGAAATCGGCGGGAATCCGCGTCGAAACCGACCTGCGCAACGAAAAGATCAACTATAAGGTGCGGGAACATTCGCTGGCGAAGGTCCCGGCACTGGTCGTGGTCGGCAAGCGCGAGGCGGAGGAGCGCACCGTCGCGCTGCGCCGTCTGGGCAGCCAGGGGCAGCAGGTCATCGCCCTCGACGAACTGGTCGCGATGTTGAAGGCCGAGGCACTCGCCCCCGATCTTGCGCGGAACCTTTCGTAATCGCACAAGATTGACTATATAGGACTTTCGATAACTACAGGAGCAGCACCTATCCGTCCGCCCATGATGCGTCGCCCCAATGCGCCGCCGCCGATGAACGGCCCCCGATTCAATGAGTTCATCCAGAGCCCCAAGGTCCGTGTGATCGACCATGAGGGCGAGAATCTGGGTGTGATGTTCACGCGCGAAGCGATGGCGCAGGCGGCCGAGGTCGGACTCGATCTGGTCGAGGTGTCGCCGAACGCCGACCCGCCGGTCGCGAAGTTCCTCGACGTCGGCAAGTTCAAGTACGAGGCACAGAAGAAGGCGAACCTCGCCCGCAAGACCCAGAAGACGCAGGAGATCAAGGAGATCAAGATGCGTCCGAACATCGACGATCATGACTATGATACGAAGATGAAGAAGGTCGAGCAGTTCATCACCGAAGGCGACAAGGTAAAGGTCACGATGCGCTTCCGCGGTCGTGAGCTGAGCCACGGCCAGCTCGGCATGGCGGTGTTGCAGCGTGTCGCCGAAGCGACGCAGGAAATCGCCAAGGTCGAAGCCTATCCGCGCATGGAAGGCCGTCAGATGCTGATGGTGCTTTCGCCGAAGTAACGGTGGGCGTCGCCTAGCGGACCTCCGTTCGTCATTCCCGCGAAGGCGGGAATCCATACACGCCAGCGGTTCGGCAGGAATTGCGACGGCAGTGCTTATGGACTCCCGCCTTCGCGGGAGTGACGAACAGGGCAAGTTTGCCGACACAGAAAGCCGTCATGTTCGCATACGAACATGACGGCTTTTTCATGTTTCTCCGTCTTGACCGACTCGCCCGGCGGGCGCATCCGCGCCGTCGGACGGTTCCGACCGCCCATTTCCGCCAACGTCCCGAGACAGGGTCCATGTCCGATAACGATTCCAGTCGATCGACCGTGCCGCACCGGCCGTCACCGCGTATCGCCTGATCGTTCGGGCACTTCGCGGGGGATCGGCCGGCGCGGCCGGTCGCATCGCGCGAGGTGCATAGCATGAACACCACCATCCGGTTTCTGACCGATCCCTTCCGTCGCACCGCATCGGTGCGCGACCCCAATGCCGCGTTCGACGACACGATGTCGCTCGGCGAACGCCTGGCCGACCGCGTCGCCGCGATCGGTGGCTCATGGGGCTTCATCACCGCCTTCTGCCTGTTCCTGGTCGGCTGGTCGGTCCTCAACACCCTCGTGCTGGGCACGCGGGCGTTCGACCCCTTCCCCTTCATCTTCCTCAACCTGATGCTGTCGATGCTGGCGGCGTTGCAGGCACCGATCATCATGATGAGCCAGAACCGGCAGGCGGCGAAGGACCGGCTGGAGGCGCGGATGGATTATGAAACCAACCTGCGTGCCGAGGCACAGATCAACCGGTTGCTCGAGGAGGTAGCGGCGATCCGCGCCGAACTGTCCTGCGAAGGTCGGGTGCGGCAGGTCGCCTGACCGGTGGCGGTGGGCGATTAATCGCCGCCGCCGCCCCCACCATCACAACCACCGCCGTCGCTGCCGCCGCAATCCGATGATCCGTCGGTGGAGGAGAAGTCGAACCACCCTCCCCCATCGCCGATATACCCGCCGCCGCTTTCCCCGGCGCGCCGGCGATGCCGGCTGTTGGCGAAGGCGATGATGGCGGCGACCGCCACCACGATGAAGGCTACACAAGGCAGCAAGATCAGCAGACCCATGGCCGGAATCTATTTCAATCCCCACCTGATCGCAAGGAATTAAACGAAGCCGGCAAACTCCTTGCCCGCCGCCGCATCCAGCATCCGCCGTTCCAGCGATTTCAGCCGCAGCTGCCCGGTGATCCGGTCGCCGGTCAGGTCGGTGACATAGAAGGTATCGACCGCACGCTCGCCATAGGTCGCGACATGCGCCGAATGCAGCGTCACCTTCGACTGGAACAGCGCCTGCGCCAGATGATGGAGCAGCGCCGGGCGATCGCGGGCATTGACCTCGATCACGGTGAAGCGGTTCGACGCGGCATTGTCGATCAGCACGTTCGGCTCGATCGGAAAGGCGTCGGCGCGGGGCCGCGACAGCGGCTTGGCGGCCAGCCGGTCGTTGAGTTTCATCCGGTTGGCCAGCGCATCGGCGATTGCGGTCTTCAACCGCTGCAACTGCGCTTCCTCGTCGAACGGCCCGCCCAACGGATGCTGAACGAGGAAATTGTCGAGCGCCATGCCGGTGCGCGTGGTGTGAATGCGTGCGTCGATGATGTTGCCGCCCGCCGCGTGGATCGCACCGGCGATGCGATAGAACAGCCCCGGATGGTCGGCGGCATGGACCGTAACCAGCGTCGCGCCGCGATCCTCGTCCACGCTGGTATCGATCGTCAGGCGCGTGTCGCCCGACTGGTCGACCATCCGCGCATTGGCGGCGATCACATCGTCCGGCTCGGCGATCCAATAAGCCGGCGGCAGGTGGCGGACATAGGCGGCCAGCGTCTCCTTGTCCCAGCCCAGCGCCGCGCGCAGCGTTTCCTGCTTCTCAGCAATGCGCTCGTCGCGCCCGCGCTGCTTGTGGCCGAGGCGGAGCACCTCTTCGGCGGTTTCGAACAAGGTGGTCAGCAGCTGCCGCTTCCACCCGTTCCACGTCCCCGGCCCGACCGCACGAATATCGACGACGGTCAGCACCAGCAGCATCCGCAGCCGCTGCGGCGACTGGACAATGCCGGTGAAGTCGAGGATCGTCTTGAAATCCGACAGGTCGCGCTTGAATGCGGTCGCCGACATCAACAGGTGATAGCGGACCAGCCAGGCGACTGTCTCGGTCTCCGCCGGGGTCAGGCCGAGCCGCGGGCACAGCCGCTCGGCAACCTCCGCGCCCAGGATCGAATGGTCGCCACCGCGCCCCTTGGCAATGTCGTGGCACAGCACGGCGACGAACAGCGCGCGCCGCTGTACGATGCCGCCGAAGAGCGCGGTTGCGAGCGGATGCTCCTCGCGACAGATGCCGCGTTCGACCTGCGACAACAGGCCGATCATGCGGATCGTATGCTCGTCCACCGTATAATGATGGTACATGTCGAACTGCATCTGTGCGACGATGCGGCCGAAATCGGGAATGAAGCGGCCGAACACGCCGCATTCGTTCATCCAGCGCAGCACCAGTTCGGGATCGCGCGGCGACGTCAGCACGTCGAGGAACAGCTGGTTCGCGCGCGGGTGCGAGCGGACCTGTGCCGCCAGCCGCGCATCGCGCGACGCCGCGCGCATCGCCAGCGGATGAATCTCCAGCCCATGGAGATCGGCCAGCGCGAACATCTCGATCAGCCGGACCGGATCCTCGGCAAAGAAATTATCCTTGGGCAGCGCGAGGCGCCCCCGGTCCAGCACGAAGCCATGCAACCGGCGCGGACGACGGCGCAGCCGGGGAAAGCCGAACCGGCTGCCCCGCGCGGCATAGGTTTCGTCCAGATGGCTGAGGAACATGCCGGTCAGGTCGCCGACCCGCTTCGCCTGCAGGAAATAATATTGCATGAAGCGTTCGACGCGCGATTTGCCGACCCGGTCGCTGTAGCGCATCCGCGTCGCGATCTCGGTCTGCACGTCGAAGGTCAGCCGCTCCTCGGCGCGACCGGTGATGAGGTGGAGGTGGCAGCGCACCGCCCACAGGAAATCCTCGGCCCGGTTGAACTTGCGCAGTTCCGGCGCGCTCAGCAGTCCGGCGGGCACCAGATCGGCGGCGCGGCGGACATTATAGGCATATTTGCCGATCCAGAAGAGGGCGTGCAGATCGCGCAAGCCGCCCTTCCCCTCCTTCACATTGGGTTCGACGACATAGCGCGTGTCACCCAGCCGCTTGTGCCGCGCGTCGCGCTCGGCCAGCTTTTCGGCGATGAAGGTCCGCGCTGTCCCCTCCTGCACCTCGTTCCGGAACCGTTGCGCCGCCTCGGCATAGAGCGCGGTATCGCCCCAGACATAGCGCCCCTCGACCAGCGCGGTGCGCACCGTCACGTCGGCCTTGGCCTGTCGCACCATCTCGTCGAGCGAACGCGACGAATGGCCGACCTTCAGCCCCAGGTCCCACAGTGCATAGAGGGTGGATTCGATGACCTGTTCCGACCATGGCGTCTGCTTCCACGGGGTCAGCACGCCGATATCGACGTCCGAATGCGGCGCCATCTCCCCCCGGCCATAACCGCCGACCGCGATCAGCGTCATCCGCTCGGCAGCGGTCGGGTTGTGGTTCGGGTGGACGCGCTCGACGATGAAGCCGGCCAGCGCGACGAGGATCGCATCGGTCAGATAGGCATAGGCCGCCGCCGTCTCCAGCCCGTGGCTGGGATTGGCGCGCAGCCGTCGCTCGATCTCGCTGCGCCCGCGTGCCATCGCGTCGCGCAAAACGGCGGTCGCGGCGCGGCGCAGCGCCACGCCGTCGCTGGCTTCGACGGGAAGGAGGGCAAGCGCCTGCGCCAGCGCCGCGGGATCGACGATCGCCTCCGGGTGGACGATCCGCTCGAACCGCGGCGGGGTGGCGAGGTCGGGCCGGGCAGGGTCGTTCAGGCGCCGCCCTCCGGTGCCTTGGCCACGCCGACCAGCGCCGGGCGCAGCAGCCGGTCGCGGATCATGTAGCCGGTCTGGATTTCCTGCACGACGGTGCCGGGCTTCGCATCGCTCGACGGGACTTCGAACATCGCCTGATGCTTGTTGGGGTCGAGCGGTTCACCGACCGAGACGAGCTTGGTGATGCCGTGGCGGCCGAACACGCTTTCCAGCTCGCGACCGGTCGCTTCCAGGCCGGTGACCAGCCCCTTCATCCGCTCGTCGCCGCGCAGCTCGTCGGGGATCGCCGACAGCGCGCGCGACAGATTGTCGGCGACCGACAGGATGTCGCGCGAGAATGCCGTCGCGGCATAGGCGCGGGCGTCGGCCACTTCCTTTTCCGCGCGGCGGCGGACATTCTGCAGATCGGCACGGGCGTACAGCACTTCGGCCTGCGCATCGGCCAGCTTCGCTTCCAGTTCGGCGCTGCGATCCGCTTCGGCGACTTCGGGGGCGGCCTCTGCGGTGGCTTCGCGCAGGTCGTTCGTATCGTCGTTGGCGGGGATGTCGTTCATTCCAGTCTCTTCTTTGTCAGCCCAGCAGGCGGGCCAGCGTTGCTGCGGTAAAATCCACCATGGGCACGACGCGCGCATAGTTCAACCGGACAGGCCCGATCACGCCGACCACGCCGACCACGCGCCCGTCCAGCGCACGCACCGGCTTGGCGATGACCGACGATCCGGTCAATGCGAATAACTTGTTCTCCGACCCGATGAAGATGCGCGCGGCATCGCCGTCCTGCGCCGATTCGAGCAGCCGGGCGATTTCCTCCTTGCCCTCCAGTTCGTCGAGCAATTGCCGAACGCGGTCGAGATCATGACTGGCGGCATCGTCGATCAGCCTTGCCTGCCCCCGCACGATCAGCACCGGGCGATGGTCGCCATCCTCGCTCCACATCGCCAGTCCACGTTCGACCAGCGCGCGCGCCGCGACGTCCAGTTCGGCGCGTTCCTGCCCGATCTCGCGCAGGACCCGCGCCCGCGCCTCGCTCAGCGTCAGGCCCGACAGGCGCGCGGTCAGGTAGTTACCGGCCTCGACCAGCGCGGCGGGACTGGCTCCGGGCGTCTCGACCACCCGATTCTCGATCGATCCGTCGGCCCCGACCAGCACCGCGAGCGCGCGCGTGCCCGACAGCGGCACGAACGACACCTGTCGCAGCACCGGCTCGCGCTTGGGCACCAGCACCACGCCCGCACTGGCCGACAGGCCGGACAGCGCGGCAGCAGTGCCGGCCAGCGCCTCCTCGACCGGACCGGCATTGCCGGCCTGCGCCTCGATCGTCGCGCGCTCCTGTGCCGACGGCTCCATCGCGTGCATCATGCCGTCGACGAACAGGCGCAGCCCCGTCTCGGTCGGCATCCGCCCCGCGCTGACATGCGGCGCGGCGAGCAGCCCGGCCTCTTCCAGATCCTGCATCACGCCGCGGATCGAGGCGGGCGACAGGTTCAGCCCCGACAGCTGCGCAATGGTCCGCGATCCCACCGGCGTGCCGGTGGCGAGATAGCTGTCGACCACGATCCGAAACACGTCGCGGGCGCGGTCGGTCAATTCATGGATCGGTTGGGCCATGGCAGGAATGTAGGGCGACCAAGCCGAGAGCGGAACCCAGTTCCTCCCCATTCATCGGGAGGGGGACCATGCGCAGCATGGTGAAGGGGGTTCGCCGCGCAACGCAACCGTGCCCTATGCCGACAGCCCCCTCCACCAGCCTGTGGCTGGTCCCCCTCCCCGTTCCGGGGAGGAACTTACGGCGTCTCGAGGAACCCCCGGATCGGCAGTTCATACGGTGCCGAGCGCAGCGCCTCGTTCATCGCCTGATCGTGCATCCGGCAGCCATAATAGAGCGACAGGTGC
The DNA here is from genome assembly GCF_022664435.1 of Sphingomonas panni. Classification (GTDB taxonomy): domain Bacteria; phylum Pseudomonadota; class Alphaproteobacteria; order Sphingomonadales; family Sphingomonadaceae; genus Sphingomonas; species Sphingomonas panni. The sequence continues at coordinate 133,313 of NZ_JAKREU010000003.1, forward strand.
TGCGACGCGCCCGAAACCTCGTTCCAGCGGATGTCGACCGAGGGCATATCGGTCGCCACCTGCCCGCACCCCGGCTGTCCCGGCTGGATCAATTGCTCGCCCTGCGGCCGATAACGCTGCAGCTTGGCAGCGAAGGCGCGATATTGGGCAGGGGTCGCGCGGAAATTCCGCGTGCCGACGACCTTGGTGAACTGCCACCCTTCGAACACGCCGGTCCCGTCGGGCTGAACCGTGACGCGATACACCGGGCAGGTTCCGAAGCAGCGCGACGTTTCATAGGTGATCGTCTCGCGCTCGATCGCGACCGGCGGCGGCGGCGGCGTGTTCGTATTGCCCACGGCCATCACGCATCCGCCCAGCAGCGGCACCATCGCCAAAGCCATCCTCTTCATCATCGTCTCCCTGTTTTCCATCGGTCGTTTCGGTCCCGTATTCCATGGGCGTACCGCGCCGTGGCTGGCGCGGCGATGAACGGGCGGCTAGTGCTGATGCAAATTTCAGGAGATTCCCATGCGCCCATCCGGCCGCACCCCCGACGAAATGCGCCCCATCACGATCGAGACGAACTTCACCCGCCATGCGGAGGGTTCGTGCCTGATCGGCTTCGGCGATACCAAGGTGCTGGTCACCGCCTCGCTCGAAGAACGCCTGCCGCCATGGCTGCGCGGCAAGGGCGAGGGCTGGGTCACCGCCGAATATGGCATGTTGCCCCGCGCCACCCATACCCGTGGCAGCCGCGAAGCCGCCAAGGGCAAGCAGTCCGGCCGGACGCAGGAAATCCAGCGGCTGATCGGGCGTTCCCTTCGGGCGGTCGTCGACCTGAAGGCGCTGGGCGAACGCCAGATCACGCTCGACTGCGACGTGATCCAGGCCGATGGCGGCACCCGCACCGCGTCGATCTCCGGCGCATGGGTGGCGCTGCGCCTCGCGGTCGACGGACTGATGCGCGAAGGCAAGCTGGAGGTCGATCCGATCAGCCGGCAGGTCGCCGCCGTCAGCTGCGGCATCCACAACGGCACGCCAGTGCTGGACCTCGACTATATCGAGGACTCGGCCGCCGATGCCGATGCCAATTTCGTGCTGACCAGCGACAACAACATCGCCGAGGTACAGGCCACCGCCGAGGGCGCGTGCTATGACGAAGAGGCGCTGCTGCGCCTGCTGCGCCTTGCCCGCATCGGTTGCGGCCGCATCTTCGCCGAACAGCTGCGGGCGACCGGGCGATGAGCGGCGAAGGCAAGGAGCCGCAGGCGATCCGCAAGCTCACCCCCGGCAAGCTCGTCATCGCCAGCCACAATCCGGGCAAGATTCGCGAGATCGCGGCGTTGCTCGGTCCCTATGGCGTCGCCCCGATCTCGGCCGGCGAACTCGACCTGCCGGAGCCGGAGGAGACGGGCACGACCTTCGTCGCCAATGCCGAGCTGAAGGCGTTGCAGGCGGCCGACCTGTCGGGCCTCCCGGCACTGGCCGACGATAGCGGCCTGTGCGTCGAGGCACTGAACGGCGATCCGGGCATTTTCTCCGCCCGCTGGGCCGGGCCGTCGAAGGATTTCGACGCGGCGATGCGACTGGTCGAGGAGCGGATGCAGGCGACCGGCCCCGACCATAGCCGCGCGGCGCACTTCGTCTGCGCGCTGGCGCTCGCCTGGCCGGATGGTCATGTCGAATGGTTCGAGGGGCGCGTCGACGGGCAACTGGTCTGGCCGCCACGTGGGCAGCATGGCTTCGGCTATGACCCGATGTTCGTCCAGAACGGCATGGATCAGAGCTATGGCGAGATCGATCCCGACCACAAGCATTCGATCAGCCACCGCGCCGATGCCTTTGCACAGCTGGTGAAGGCGGTGTTCTGAAGCACCTCCCGTCACCCCGGACTTGACCCGGGGTGACGGTTGCATTGGGACCAGCGTACCAAACGGAACACCCCTCCCCGCCCAGGCATTGGACGCCCGAAAGGAACTGCCCATGTCCGACGCGATCACCGAAACCCGCCACCGCGAGATCGCGGTCGAACATCTCCTGTTCTGGACGATGCGCTATGTCGAGGGGCAGCATCCCGGCCTGCTCGACTCGCTCGAAGCCAGCCTCGACAAGCTGGGCGACCCGACCCATGGCGGCGACAAGAACGACGATGCCGTCCGCCACATCGCCGCGAAGATGATCGCCGGCGCGCGAAGCTGATCCACATTCGTTCTTGATACGTTCGCGTAACCATCTTATTCTCCCGGCATAAGAACGGGAGGATGGACGATGACGGTATAGGCGACGGTCGGCGCGCTCGATCCGGCGGTATCCCACGCTTTTTACGACGCGGTACTGCCGACGATCGGGTGGAGCAGCCATGCCGACTTTCCCGGTTGGCGCGGCTATTCGAAGGGCGGCAGCGGCGAAGGGTTCGTCCTGTGGGCCTGTACGCCGTTCGACGGCGCGCCGGCCAGCGCCGGCAATGGCGCGATGATCGGCTTCTTCGTCGACAGCCAGACTCAGGTCGACGCCTTCCACGCCGCGGCGATGGCGCATGGCGGCAGTGACGAAGGCGCACCGGGCCTGCGTCCCTATGGACCGAACTGGTACGCCGCCTATCTCCGCGATCCGGCGGGGAACAAGCTGGCGGTGGTCCACAACCCCTGACCGCCCCCCGGCCGGATCAGAAGGCGCGCTGTCCGATATAGTTGCCGGCGGGGGCGTAGCGGCAGACGACGTAATCGTCCTCCGCGCTGCTCGCCTGCGCACAGCCGAACCGTCGGGTCGCGCGCCACATGATCTGGGTATAATGCCCCACATCCTCGAACTGGCCGGTCCGCGACACGTCCGGCAGGATGCCCGGCACATAGTCGCGCTTCTCCTCGACCCAGTGCCCCACCATCTCGGCATAGCGATAGGCCCCGCGCGTACCGCTCCACAGATTCTCGCCTTCCACGGCGTCACCGTCCGGCTGCTCAGAATGTTCGAAATTGCCGGTGGCGGCCAATGTGTCGGCATAGGCCTGCGCATCGCGCGCCAGTGCCAGGTCCCAGCTGAGCGGCGGCAACCCCTTTTCGGCCCGCGCGGCGCGGTGCCCCTCCTCCATCGCCTGCCGCAACGGGGACGGCCCATGTGCCGCGCTTCCCGTGGACGCACGGGGTTCGACGACGCGTCCCGGGGCGGGATGGGTACCAACGGAACAGGCGATCAGCGGGATCGCCGCCAACAGCATTTGTATCGCTCGCATCGGCACCATATGGCACGGCGATGCAGCCCGACCAATCGCCCGACCCTCATCCTTTAGCCCTATACGTCCACTGGCCGTTCTGCGTGTCGAAATGCCCCTATTGCGACTTCAACAGCCATGTCCGCGACGGCGTCGACCAGGCGGCGTGGCTGCAGGCCTTGCTGGCCGATCTGGCGCATGAGGCCGCCGCCCTGCCCGACCGGCGGCTGGCGTCGATCTTCTTCGGCGGGGGCACGCCCTCGCTGATGCCGCCCGCGACCGTGGCGGCGATCATCGAGGCGGCGTGCAACCATTGGCCGCCGACCGCGAATATCGAGATCACACTGGAGGCGAACCCGTCCTCGGTCGAGGCGGCACGCTTCGCCGATATCGCCGCCGCCGGGGTCAATCGCGTGTCGCTGGGCGTACAGGCGCTGCACGACGACGCGCTCGCCTTTCTCGAACGCGCGCATGGCGTGGACGAGGCGCTGGCGGCGCTGGACGTGGCGCAGCGTCATTTCGCGCGGGTCAGCTTCGACCTGATCTATGCCCGGCCGGGCCAGTCGCTGTCGGCATGGGAGGCGGAACTGACCCGCGCGCTGTCGTTCGGCACCGAACATCTGTCGCTCTACCAATTGACCATCGAACCGGGCACCCGCTTCGCGACGCTGGCGGCCAAGGGGCAGTTGACGCTGCCCGACGCGGACCTCTCCGCCGACCTGTTCGAAACGACACAGGTGCTGACCCGCGCCGCCGGACTGCCGCTGTACGAGGTATCGAACCATGCCCGACCGGGCGCGGAGAGCCGCCACAACCTCACCTACTGGCGCTACCGCGACTATGCCGGCATCGGTCCGGGCGCGCATGGCCGGCGCGGCGGCATGGCGACCGTCCGACGCAAGAAGCCCGAAAACTGGATCGCCGCCGTCGACCGGAACGGGCATGGCATCGAACGCGAAGACGCCCTCACCCCTGACGAACGGGTGACCGAGGCGCTGGTCATGGGCCTCCGGATGCGCGAGGGCGTCGACCTGGCGCGGATCGCCACGCTCGGCGAACGGCCGATCGATGCGGTGGTCCGGCCGGATGCGGTGACGTTGCTGGCGCGGCAGGGGCTGCTGGCCCGCGACGGCGACCGGCTGGCGCTGACCCCGGCGGGGATACCGGTGCTGGACGCCGTGCTGCGCGAGATCGCCGTCTGATCCTCTTGCCCCCTTGGCCGGGAGTGCGCACAACCGCGCATCACCGATGAAAAAAGGGGCATCCATGCCGACCATTACCCGCCGCACCGCCCTTGCCGGCATCGCCGTCGCCGCCGGATCGGCGACCCTGCCTGCCCAGCCGAGATCGCCCGGGACCTTGCGCGTCGCATCGACCTGGGACTTCGGCGCCGCCGCCAACGACGCCGCCGTCGCCCGGTTCAGGAGCGGCGGCAGCCTGATCGATGCACTGGAAGCCGGGGCGAAGGTGCCCGAAGCGGACCTGTCGAACCATTCGGTCGGCAAGGGCGGCTATCCCGACCGCGACGGGCGGGTGACGCTGGACGCGGTCATCATGGACGACAAGGGCCATGTCGGCGCGGTGGCGGCGATGGAGGATATCGCCCACCCGATCTCGGTCGCGCGCGCGGTGATGGAACGGACGCCGCACACCTTCCTGGTCGGGGACGGCGCGCGGCAGTTCGCGCTGGCCAACGGCTTCTCCGCCGAAAAACTGCTGACGTCCGAGGCCGAGGCGGAGTGGCGCAAATGGCTCAAGACCTCGCAATATCGCCCCGTCGCCAATAGCGAGAATGCGCGTGCGCCGCTGGGCGGACCGCTCGACCATGACACGATCGGCATGATCGCCCGCGCGCCCGACGGCGAACTGGCGGGCGCGTGCACGACGTCGGGCATGGCGTTCAAGCTGCACGGCCGCGTCGGGGATTCACCGCAGGTCGGCAGTGGCCTGTTCGTCGAGGCGGGCGTGGGCGCGGCGACCGCCACCGGGCTGGGCGAGGAAGTCACCCGCATCGCCGGCACCGCCCGCGTGGTTTCGTCGCTGCGCGCCGGCATCACGGCGATGAACGCCTGTCGCGAGGCGGTCGAGCATATCGCGAAGCTGCGGGGCAAGGCGCTCGACGGGGTGCAGGTCGGCTTCCTCGCCATGGACCGGAACGGACAGGTCGGTGCCTTCGCGATCCTGCCGGGCTTCACCTATGCCGTAACCGGCGACGACGGACGCAGCACCATCATCAAATCCGCCAGCCTGCGCACCGCCTGACGCGAAAAGGCCCGCTCCCCGACCGGGGGAGCGGACCCTTCGTTCTACCGGACCGTGCCGATCAGAAGCGGACCGTCGCCCCGGCCACGATCTGACGACCCAGCAGGTCGTAGCGGAACACGGTGTTGTTGCGCAGCAGCCCCAGTTCCGACCGCGAATTCGGGATCAGCGGCGGATCGCGATCGAACAGGTTGTTGACCGCAAGGCGCAGCACATAGCGTTTGGCGACATTGAACGTCGTCGCCAGATCGAAATAATTGTACGCGCCGATCCGGTTGTACGTCGAACGACGGTTCGCCGGGCCATAGGGAATGCCCAACCCTTCCTCTGCATTGAAGGTGATCGTCATCGGCCCCTGGTGACGCCAGTTGAGCGACACGTTCACCACGTTGCTGGCATCCGACCACGTCGTGCGCAGGCCATGGACCCATTTCGGGAAGCCTTCGCCACAGAACGGACCATAATAGCCGACGCACTGGCGCGCGGTGACGGTCGGCGATTCCTGCCCGCCGACCGAGGTCATCAACGTACCGTTGAAGCTCAGGTCGAGCCGCCCGGCCGTCTGCAGGTTTAGCGCATATTGCCCCTGGAAATCCCAGCCGTGCGAATCGCTCTTATAGCCGTTGCTGGTGCCCTGGATGATGAAGCCGGTCGTCGGGTTGCTCGCCGCCGGGCTGTAGAGCGTGTAGGTGTTCGGATTGCGAACAATGCCGCGGCAATAATAGGGATTCTGCGTCTGCACGCAGCCGTTCACGAAATCGCCCGCGCTGAAATAACTGATCGAATCGTCCAGATCGATCAGGAACCGGTCGATCGACACCGTCAGGCCCGGCACGAAGCGCGGACGGAACACGATGCCGAACGTCTTGGTATAGGCGGTTTCCGGGGTCAGGTTGAACCCGCCGTTGCGGATCGTGCACAGCCCGTCCGGGCAGCTGAGCGTCTGGCTGCCGTACAGATTGTCGGGCAGGCCGGTCGCACGGCACGCCGCGATGCTGGCGACGGGGGCCAGGAAGCGGCCCGGATTCTGCGGATCGGGCGTGGTCGCGCACGGATCGTTGCGCGATCCGACCGTGACATAGTTGATGTTGCTGGCCGACACCGCCTGCGTCAGCGTCGGTGCGGCCTGCGCCTTGTTGATCGACGCACGGAAGGTGATGTCGTCGACCGGTGCCCACAGCCCCTCGACCTTCCACGTGTCGAACGCACCGCCGAGGCGGTTGTACTTCGACCGGCGATAGCCGGCGTTGATCTGCAGCAGCTGGGTCCAGCTCTGGTCCTCGACCAGCGGCAGCTGCGCCTCGACGTTCCCTTCGAGGATGTTCTGCGTATAGCGTGCGTCGGTGCCGCCATTGGTTTCGCGGAACAGGGCGTCGGCGGTCTCGATATAGCGTTCGGCGCGGAATTCGACGCCGGCGGCGATCGCGATGCCTTGATCGGCAAGCGGCGACTTGATGCCATATTCGCCGAGGTCACCCGACACGGTGCCGAGCACCTGCCACATGCTGGGCTTGCTGATCTGCGCACCGTCGACCGACTGGAAGGCATAGTCGGCAAAGGCGGCGGCATTGTTATACGGCCGGAACGGATTGAACGGCACGCAGGCCGAGCCGCCGGTGCGGCAGGTCGGCACGCCATTGACGTTGTCGACGATCAGCGACTGGCGCAGGCGCGTCTCATCCGGGAATGCCGGATAGGTCAGCGTCGAACGGTTCGCCGAATAGACGCCCGCAATGTCGTAATGCCATGCCTTCAGCACGTCGCCGCGAATGCCGCCGGTGACGCGGTAGCCGAGATTTTCGAACTTGTTGTACGCGGGCGGCAGCCCGTCGAACCGGTACAGCAGGTTGAACGGCACCAGCGTGTTCGTGCCGGCCGCGTTACCGCACAGCGTCTGCCCCTGCGATGCCGACAGGAACGGGTTGTTGCAGTTCACCTGATAGGGGGTCGCGCCATAGACGCCCGAGGGATAGATGCGCAGCGGCGTCGGGTTCTGCGACCGGTCGCGATAGGCGAGGAAGGTCGAATAGATTTCCGCCGCGTCCGACAGGTCGACGGTCAGGAAACCGCCGGCGTTGATGCGGTTGAACTCACGCTGCGCGGCGAATTCGTCGAACGGATTGGCGGCGGCACCGGCGACCGAACCCCACGGGATGAGGTTGCCCGAACCGTTCGGATTGTTGACCAGCACCCGGCCGGCATTCGCGCCGCTGCCGGGAATGATCGTACCGACCTGGGTATATTGGCTGCGGGTACAGGTAAGCGCCGCGTCCTTGGTCGGCTGGGTCACTTCGCACGCCGACCACGACCGCGAACCCTGCGGCAGAATGTCCGACTGGCGATAGCTGAAGAAGCCGGTCAGGTTGACGCGATTGTCGAAGAACGACTTGCCCGCCGTCATCGTGACGTCCATCCGGGCACCGTCGTTGGTCATGCCCAGCGGCGTCTGGAAGAAGGCACGCCGCGCAGCCTCGGTCACCGCGTTTTCACGGTTCTGGTGGTTGTAGAAGCTGTAATTGGCGTTCAACTCCACGCCGTCGAAATTCTTCTTCAAGATGAAGTTGACGACGCCCGACACCGCGTCCGACCCATAGACCGACGATGCACCGCCGCTCAGCACGTCGATCCGTTCGACCAGCGACGCCGGGATGATGCCGACGTCCATGCCGTTCTGGATGCCGAGGCGCAGGCCATCGACCAGCGTCAGGGTGCGCTCGAAGCCGAGGCTGCGCAGCTTGATGCGCTGGCGGCCGCTCGATTCGGCGTAATTCTGTTCGGCGTTGGGCGCGACCTGCGGCAGGCGGTTCAGCACCTCTTCGATCGTGGTCGCGCCCTGCGCCTGGATCTCCTGCGCGGTCACGGTCGCGATCGGCGCGGCCGATTTGTTGTTGGGGCGGACGATCCGCGTGCCGGTAACAACGATCGCCTTGTCATCGTCGTTATTGGTCGATGCCGTGTTCGTATCCGGCAGAGCCTCGACCGGCACGACCTGCGCATGGGCGGTCCCCGCCAGCATGGTCGCAAGGCACGACGTTGCCAGCAGCTTGGTGATCGGCTTCATGAATGTCCCCCTTGTCGGTGTCGCGTCCCAAGGCGCGATTATTTCACCTGTGAGACAGTTTTCCGTCAGCGAGCAGTCGCGTCAATATCAGCTGAAACCGATTTTCACCCATGCCAACCGTATTGCTTTCACGGCGTGCTGTTTACGCAACACACCGTGAACGTTCTCAAACCAGCAGGTGCAAGGTGGTCGGGGTGAGCTGTACCATGCCCCGCACGCCCGGCAGGGTCGCAGCGTCGACCGTCCGCGGTTCGCGCAATTCGACCCGGACGCGTCCGGCCAGCGTCCGCGCCTGCACGATCGCCCCTGCCCCGCCCAATGCTGCGACCAGCGCCGGCGACAGATCGGCCGCATCCCCGGCCGGTTCCGCCGATATCGCCGCGACGCCGGCCATCGGCACTCCGGCCCCGGCCGCGCGGATTTCCTCCGCGACCTGATCGGCGATCGGCCCGACGATGACCTGCACCGCACGGTCGGACGGGCGGATGACGCCCATCGCACCCAGCGCCTTGAGCGCCGCTTCGTCGACCAGCGCCTGGTCCGCGACCACCAGCCGCAGCCGGGTGGTGCAGGCACCGATGCTCGCCAGGTTCGTGCTGCCGCCCAGCGCCGTCAGGAACGCCCGCCCCCGCTCTCCGGCCGCCGCCGGCGCGCCGGTCATCGGCGCGACGCTGGCGTCGCGGCCCGGCGTCTTCAGGTCGAACCGCACGATGAAGAAGCGGAACACCCCGTAATAGAGCGCGAAATATACCGCACCGATCGGCAGCAGCAGCAGCGGCTTGGTCGCCTTGCCATAATTCAGCACATAGTCGAACAGCCCCGCCGAAAAGCCAAAGCCCAGCCGCACGCCCAGTGCGTCCATCACCGCCATCGACACGCCGGTCAGCACCGCATGGATCGCATAGAGGACGGGGGCGAGGAACATGAACGAGAACTCGATCGGTTCGGTCACGCCGGTCAGGAAGCTGGTCAGCGCCAGGCTGAGCAACATTCCCCCCACCGCCTTGCGCCGGTCGGGCAGCGCCGAGCGGTACATGGCAAGGCACGCGGCGGGCAGGCCGAACATCATGACGGGGAAGAAGCCGGCCATGAACGCCCCGGCATGGGGATCACCCGCGAAGAAGCGCCGCAGATCGCCGGTCGTGCCGTTGAAGTCGCCCAGCACGAACCATGCGACATTGTTCAGGATATGGTGCAGCCCGGTCACCAGCAGCAGCCGGTTGAGCAGGCCGAAGCCGAACAGCCCGAAGCTTCCCGAGGCCACCAGCCCCCGGCTGGTCAGGTCGAGCGCCGCGCTGATCCCGGCAAAGCTCATGCCCACCAGCACCGCAATCGCGATGCCGGCCACGCCGCTGACGATCGGCACGAAGCGGCGTCCGCCGAAGAAGGCGAGATATTCCGGGACCTTGATCGTCGCGAACCGGTTGTAGAAGCTGCCACCGATCAGGCCGGAGACGATGCCGATCGGCACGTCGAGCTTGGCGAACGCCTTCATCTTCCACGCAGCGGACAGGGTCGCGGCGGTGGCTTCGTCGAACCCTTTGGTCACTTCCGGGGGAACGGCCAGGAACACCGGCCCGCCATTCTTGATGACGAGGTAGCAGACGACTCCGGCAAGACACGCCGCGCCGTTGCCGTCGCGCGCGATGCCGCAGGCGACACCGATCGCGAACAACAGCCCGAGGTTGTTGAACAACGCATCGCCCGCCGCCGCGAGCAGACCGATGTCGAGCAGGTCGGGCTGGCCCAACCGCAACAACAGCCCCGCCACCGGCAGGACCGCGATCGGCAGCATCAGCGCCCGGCCGATCGGTTGCAGCGCTTCGACGATCGACTTCATGCGGTCAGCTCCTGCAGAAATTCGCGTGCCATCGCGCGGACCTCGCGCGGCGAGGATGCCGCCAGCGCGCGGATCGCGAGCCGATGGCAGGCAAGGGTGTCGAGCCGGCGGACCAGCGCCTTCAATTCGGGAACGAACCGGGGCGACGCCGACAATTCGGTAATGCCAAGCCCGACCAGCAGCGGGACCGCCAGCCGGTCGGAGGCAAGCCCGCCGCACACCCCGACCCAGCGGCCGTGGCGCCTGCCCCCTTCGACCGTATGCGCGATCAGTTGCAGCACCGCCGGATGCAGCCCGTCGACGCCACCCGCGACCGCCGGATTGCCGCGGTCCATCGCCAGCGCATATTGGGTCAGGTCGTTGGTGCCGATCGACAGGAAATCGGCATGGGCGGCCAGCGTCGCCGACGTCACCGCCGCCGCCGGGGTTTCGACCATGATGCCGACCTCGACCCGATCGGCAATGCCCAGCTCGCCGCGCAACCGGTCGACCACCGCGCGGACGGCGGCGATCTCGTCGACACTGGCGACCATCGGCACCATGATCCGGCACTGGCCGACCGGCTGCACCGACAGGATCGCGCGCAGCTGCGCTTCGAGGATGTCGGGCATCGCCAGCGCGACGCGGATACCGCGCAGGCCCAGCGCCGGATTTTCCTCCGGCGCGATCGGCAGATAGGGTGCGGGCTTGTCCCCGCCCACGTCGAGCAGGCGGACGATCAGCGGCCGTCCCTCCAGCGTGGCAGCGATATCGCCATAGAGCGCAGCCTGTTCGGCGATGTCCGGCGCGGTGTCGCGATCGAGGAACAGGAATTCGGTGCGCAGCAGCCCCGATCCTTCCGCGCCATTGGCCATGGCGGCGACCGCGTCCTCCAGCGACCCCAGATTGGCGAAGGCTTCGATGCGTTTGCCGTCGATGGTGACGCAATGCTCGGCCGCCTGCGCCAGCGCCGCCGCGCGATCGGCGGCGCGACGCTCCATGCGAATGCGGGCAAGGTCCAGCGTGGCATCGTCGGGCGCGACGTGGATCACGCCATTGTCGGCATCGAGGATCAGCGTCGTTCCATCCGCCACGTCGGTCAGCGGCGCGCCGACCGCGACCAGCGCCGGCAGGCCCATCGTCGCGGCAAGGATCGCGACATGCGAGGTCGGACCGCCGCGCTCGACCACCAGGGCGGCAACGCAGGCCGGATCGAGCGCCATCACCTGCGACGGCAACAGGTCGTCGGCCAGCAGGATCGTGCCCGGCGCGAAGCTCATCGCATCGTCGGCCGCACCGGTCAGTTCGCGCAGCACCTGCCGTTCCAGGTCGAGCAGATCGTCGGCGCGCTCGGCCAGCCGCGCATCGCCCAGCGACCTGAGCGTCGCCGCCTGTGCCCGCGTCGCCTGTCGCCACGCATGGCCGGCATCGCGCCCGGCACCCACATCCTGATCGGCGGCTTCGCGCAGTTCGGGATCGTCGAGGAACGCGATATGCGCCGCGCGGATCGCAGCACCTGCGCCGGTGCCGTCCTGCGACGACAGCCGGTCGCGCACCGCCGCCAGCGCGCTGTCGAGCCGCGCGGCTTCGACGCCCGGTCCCTGTCCGTCGACCGGCACCGGAATGTCGGCGACCCGCAGCCAGCGGGCGGTGCCGATCGCAAAGCCCGGCGCGGCAAGCGTGCCGGCCAATTGCCCTTCCGGCAGTTCGACCGGCTGCACCGGCGGCGGTGCGGCGATGGGCGCGGCCGGCGCTTCCGCCACGCCCTCGCCCATGCCGCCTTCGATCAACGCGACCAGCGCGCCGACCGCCCGTGCCGCATCGGGACCGCTGGCGCTGATGCGGATCGTGTCGCCGAACCGGATGCCCAGACCCAGCAGCCCGACCACGCCCGATGCCTTGGCCTCCGCGTCCCCCTTCGCCAGCCAGCAGGTCGCAGCAAAGCCGCGCGCGACCTCGCCGATGCGCGCCGCCGGACGGGCATGGATGCCGTGCGCCATCGGCACGCCGACGTCGGCCACGACCCGCTCGCCCGACGCATCCTGCACGACGGCCGCCGCGTCCAGCGGCTCCAGCATCAGCAGCGGCTCGCCCACCGCGACCACCTTGCCACCAGAGCGATCGATGATGCGGAACCGGTCGCCATTGGTGACGATGACCGGCGTCATCAGCGATGGCGCGGCCTGTACCAGCGCGTCGAGGTCGAAGTCGATCAACGGCTGTCCGCGCGTCACCATGTCGCCGACCGCGACCTTCGCCGTGAAACCGCTGCCGCCCAGCTGCACCGTGTCGATGCCGATATGCATCAGCAGCTCGATCCCGCCCTCCCCGCGCAGGGTAATGGCATGGCCGCCGGCGTGCAGCGTCAGCACCTGTCCGTCGCACGGTGCGTGCAGCGTGGTGCCGAGCGGGTCGATCGCCGCGCCATCGCCCAGCATCCTTCCCGCGAACACCGCATCGGGCACATCGTCGAGTGCGGCCGCCCAACCGTGAAGCGGCGCGGTCAGCTGGATGGCGGTCATCAATGCCCCCTTGAGTAGAAGGCCCGGCCGCGCCTGCTGCGCCCGCCGGGCCGGATCTGTCAGACGATGCGGTTGCCCGCGATCCACGTGCCGCGCACGGTCAGGTCGGCGGCAAGCCACACGAAATCGGCGCTATGGCCGACATCGATACTGCCGATCCGATGCGACAGGCGCAGGAACGCGGCGGGATTGCCCGATGCCATCGCCACCGCATCCTCGAACGATACGCCCAGTTCGACCGTGTTCCGAACCGCCGTCGCCATGTCGAGGTCGCAGCCGGCAAGAGTGCCGTTGTCGTCGACGCACACGCCGTTCTCGACATGGATCGGCTGGCCGTTGAGGATGAATTCCTTGCTCGCCGCGCCGACCGTCGGCATCGCATCGGTCACCAGCATGAACCGGTCGATCGGCCGCGCCGCCAGCGCGACGCGGATCGCCGCCGGGTGGAGATGCGCGCCGTCGACGATCAGCCCGGCATAGAGCGTGCGGTCCTCCAGCACCGCACCGACCACGCCCGGATCGCGATGCTTGAGCGGCGACATGGCGTTATAGAGATGCGTGACGCCGCGTGCCCCGGCATCGATCGCGCGGCGCGCCTGTTCATAGGTCGCGTCGCTATGGCCGATGCTGACGATCACGCCGGCGGCGACCAGCCGCTCGATGGCCGCCACATCGTTGCGCTCGGGCGCCAGCGTCACCATCACCGCGCCCTTGCGCGGGGCGGTCAGCAGGTCGATCGCCGCATCGTCCAGCGCGCGGAAATGCTTCGCGTCGTGAATGCCCTTGCGCGCGGGATTCAGGAACGGCCCCTCGACATGGATACCGACCACGCCCGGCACCCCTGCCTCGATCGCGGCATCCACCGCGTCGAGACCCGCCGCGACGATCTCCAGCGAATCGCTGATCAGCGTCGGCAGATAGGCGGTCGTGCCATACTGTGCATGGGCCGCACCGATCGCGCGGATGCCCTCCGCGGTCGGGTGGTCGTTGAACAACACCCCGCCGCCGCCATTGACCTGCGTATCGACATAGCCCGGCACCAGCCAGCCGCCGTCGAGGTCGATGACCTGCGCATCGTCCCCGGCGTGGAAGTCGGCGATAACGCCATGCTCGACCCGGAACGCGCAGCTGTCCTGCGTGCAGTGATCGGCCAGGACGCGCCCGCCGCGAAAGACGAAACTGCTCATCGGGTTTCCGTGACCTTGCGCAGGTGCGGCGGCTGGTCGGGGTTCAGCCCGCGCCGCAGCGACACCGTGTTGACCATGCGATAGAAGCTCTGGATCATCAGGATCGGCTCGATCGCGGGGTGGCTGCGGATCGCCGGCGGATGGCTGTCGCCATCGGCCGCATCGGCCAGATGCACCGCGGCGCCGCGCCCGGCGAACTCCGCCGCCGCCGCACGTACGTCGTCGCCGGCATCGTCGGAGGTGGCGAAGCCCAGCAGCGGAAAGCCGTCATTGATGATCGCCATCGGCCCGTGGCGAACCTCGGCGCTGCTGAACGCCTCGGCATGGAGCGCGGAGGTTTCCTTCATCTTCAACGCCGCTTCCTGCGCCACGCCGAAGCTGTAGCCGCGCCCGATCACGAACAGGTTGCGCGCATCGACCAGCGTATCGGCCACCGCCGTCCAGTCGAGCGCGAACGCCTCTTCCAACTGCGCGGGCAGGCCGTCCAGCGCGGCGAGCAGGTCGGCGTCCCCGCTCCAGTGTGCAGCGATAGCGGCAAGACCGGCGAGCGAGGCGATGAACGACTTAGTCGCGGCGACCGACGTCTCCGCCCCCGCCGACAGCGGCAGCACCGTGTCGGCCAAGGCGGCGAGCGGCGAATCCTCGACATTCACCAGCGCCACGACGCGCGCCCCAGCCGCCCTGTAGCTTTCGACCGTGCGCAGCAGGTCGGGGCTGCGGCCCGATTGCGACACCGCGATCACCAGCGCGTTCATCCGCTCCATCCGCGTCGCATAGACCGACGCGACCGACGGCGCCGCCGACGCGACCGGCACGCCGCACAGCGTCTCGACCAGATATTTGCCATAGGTCGCGGCATGGTCCGACGACCCGCGCGCGCAGGTGACGACCAGTGCCGGCGGATCGGCGCGCAGCGATTCACCCAATGCCTTCAGCGTGGCGGCATTGCGCGACAGGAACCGGGCGACCGACGCGGCCCCCTCCCCCGCCTCGCGGTGCATGGCGGTATGCTCGGCTAGGACCGGCTTCGGCCCGGCTTCGACTATGGACGTCATGAACCCCCTCTTGGTCCCGGCCAGCGCCGGATCAGCTTGCGTTCAGTTCGGCGACGACGTCATAGGCATCGCCGCGATAATAGGATTGGGTGAACTCGACCGTGTCGCCATCGGCCAGGAAGCCGCGCCGTTCGATGAACAGCCCGGCATGGCCGACCTCGACGCCCAGCCGCTTCGCCTGTTCGGCGGGAAACGCCATGGCCCGCAGCCGCTGCAAGGCGCGCACCGGGCGGCACCCGGTCACTTCCAGCGCGGCATAGAGCGATTCACCGACCGCATCGACATTCGGCAGGCAATGGCCCGCAATCGCCGAATATTCGACCGCCATCGGCACGTCGTCGGCAAAGCGCATCCGCTGGAACCGATAGACCGGCGTTCCCGGCGACAGGCCCAGCGACATCGATTCCTCGGGCGTCACCAGTCCGGCCGATTTCGACACCCAGCTGCTGCTCGGCACGCGCCCCCGCGCGACCATGTCCTCCGAAAAGGACGACAGTTTCGAAAAGCTCTTGTCGACCCGCGCCGCGACGAAGGTGCCCGCACCCCGCCGACGCACCACCAGCCCCTCGTTCGCCAGCCCCTCGATCGCCTTGCGCACGGTGATGCGCGACACGGCATATTCGGCGGCGAGGTCGCGTTCGGGCGGGATCGCGTCGTCCTGCTGCAGGATGCGCCGTTCGATCGCGCTGCGGACCAGCTGCTGCAGCTGCACGTACAGCGGCGCATGGGCGTCGCCGCGCAACTGCCCGACCCGTTCGGAGAACGTCGTCCCGGCAACCGGCAAGGCCGGCGAACGGTCGATCGAAAGGGCGGACGGCGCGGACATAGGCTCTGGATAGGTATGTTTTTGGTATTGTGCAATGCAGATTCGACCTCTGACCCAGGGGCGATTTGCGGGTTCATCGAAGCATCAGGGCTGCGATTGGACTACCCCAGCATCGCATTTTGGCCTTGCATCGAACGATGGGTGACGGCGGAGCGCCAAGACCGTTTGAGTAATTATATTACCTGAAAGCGCAAATATGGACCGCCTGCGGCAAAATTCCGCGCCAAAATCCGGCTATTTTTCCACCAGTACATAATGTTTTCATTTTTATGTAGATTTTATGATTGCGATTGGTCACATTGCAATCGACCAAAACGAGCCGGCATGGAACCAATACAGGTCCAATGCTCGACGCAAGTCGTCTTGCCCGTCGCGGCCACATCGGGGGAGCGCATATTGCGCTCGGAGTTAAGGGGTAGGGATCCATGGCTTTTTCGCGCTTCGCATATCTAGCTTCCACGGCGCTGGTGGCACTCGCCACGCCGGCCTTCGCACAGGAAGCGCCCGCGCCGACGACGGCGGACGAGGGCGATACGATCACCGTCACCGGCATCCGCAAGTCGATCGCCGACTCGATTGCGACCAAGCGTGACGCCAGCTCGATCGTCGACGTCATCTCGGCCGAAGACGTCGGCAAGTTCCCCGACGCGAACGTCGCCGACTCGCTGGCCCGCCTGCCCGGCGTCACCGTCGACCGCCAGTTCGGCGAAGGCGAGCAGCTGTCGATCGCGGGCGTCGAGCCGGCGCTGAACCGCCTGACCGTCGACGGCCACTCGGTCGCCTCGGCCGATTGGGGCGGCAACCCGTCCGACCGTTCGAGCCGTTCGTTCAACTACTCGCTGCTGTCGCCGACGATCATAAGCCAGGCGGTCGTGTACAAGACCCCCGAAGCCCGCCTGCAGGAAGGCGCGATCGGCGCCAGCGTCGACGTCGTCACCCGCAAGCCGCTCGACCTGAAGTCGGGCACGATCGCGGCCACCGCCGGCGGCGAATATAACGACCGTGCCAAGCGCGGAAGCTTCCGTGGGTCGGCGCTGTACAGCTGGCACAATGCCGACGACACGATCGGCTTCCTCGGCTCGGTCAGCTACGACAAGGAACAGCTGAGCCGCGCCGGTTCGGCGGTCTACTGGTATCGCACCGGCGACGCGCTGCTCGCCAACGCACCGACCACCGCGACGATCAACGGCAAGAACATCGCCGCGCTGACCGCCGCCGAACGCGCCAGCTTCAGCAGCGCGCGCTTCGCGTCGTTCCTCGCCCGCGAATTCTTCAAGCAGGAGCGTGAGCGCATCGGTTTCTCGGGTGCGGTACAGGCTCGTCCGACCGACAACCTGACGGTGACCGCGACCGGCCTGTTCATCCGCGGCAACTACGACAACGTGTCGAACTCGGCCTATACCTATGGCTTCGAAGGTTCGCGTCTGGTCTCGGCACAGTCGTCGAACGGCCTCGTCACCTCGGCGACCTTCGCGGGCATCGCCGCCGGCCAGACCGGTGCCACCGGCCAGCTCGACACCAACTATCGCCGTACCCGCCTGAAGAACGACTCGGTCACGCTGCTCGTCGACTGGAAGCCGGGCGACTGGACGATCACCGGCAATGTCGGCGGCACCAAGGCTACCGGCGGCAAGGACCCGGAATATCTGCTCGACTTCCGTACGCAGCAGGGCTTCACTGCCGGCGCGAACGGCCAGGACACCGTCGTCAACTGGGCGAAGCCGGCCAGCGACCCGACGATGTGGCTGAGCAATTTCACCGCGTCGGGCGGCAGCAACCTCGGCGCGCAGGATCTGGCGCGCAACGGCGGCGTGCAGTTCTTCGGTCGCCAGATCGGTGGCATCCCGCTCCAGTCGGGCTTCACGATGGACCAGGAGAAGTTCGCCGAAGTGAACTTCAAGCACCCGGTCGCTTTCGGTCCGGTGACCGAAATCCTGTTTGGCGGTCGCTATGTCGATCACGACAACAAGCAGACGACCTACAGCAACGCGGTGTTCACCAACCAGAACTTCACGCTGGCCGACCTGCCTTACTACGTCCTGCCGGGCGGTCTCTATAACGGCCTCGGCGTGTCGGGTAACGGCACCCCGTACGCCACGCTGGACAAGGACGGCATCATCGCCGCCCTTGCCAAGTACGGCAACAAGCAGATCGACCGTGGCTTCTCGTTCAACGAATTCTTCGGCGTGAACGAAAAGATCGCGGCCGCCTATGCCCAAGCGAACTTCGAAACCGGCAAGTTCCGCGGCAACGTCGGCGTGCGCTTCGCCCACACCAGCGACGAAGCGAAGTTCTACACCGCCAGCAACCGTTCGGGTCAGACCTTCCCGGTCTACACCTACACGCCGGTCAAGAACGACTATAACCGCCTGCTGCCGTCGGCGAACCTGATCTACCAGGCGGGTGAAGACGTCGTGCTGCGCGCTTCGGCCGCGAAGGTGCTGGCCCGCCAGCGCTACAGCGACCTCGCCGGCGCCCTGTCGCTCGACGACAACCAGCTGAGCGGTAGCGGCGGCAACCCGGCGCTCAAGCCCTACGAAGCCACCAATTACGGCCTGTCGGCGGAATGGTATTTCGCGCCGGCCAGCTTCCTGGCGGCCGAGTTCTTCTACCGCGACATTTCGAACTACACCGTCAACCAGGTGAACAACGAGACGCAGTTCAACGTCCTGCTCGCCCGCAATGCGACCTATGCCGTCTCGCGGCCGGTCAATGGCGGTACGGCGCAGGTCACCGGCTTCTCGCTGTCGGGCAATACCAACCTGATCTGGGGCTTCGGCTTCCAGGGCAGCTACACCTTCGCCGATGCCGAGGCGTCGCTGGCGACCGGCCTGCCGTACCTGTCGCGCCACACGCTCCAGCTCTCGCCCTATTACGAGAATGGTCCGTTCCAGGCGCGGGTCAGCTACAACCGTCGTTCGAAGTATTTCTATCGCTTCGGCCGCCAGTCGTCGCAGGACTATACCGATGCCTATCGCCAGCTCGATGCACAGATCAGCTATGCGCTGACCGAAGGCGTGTCGATCACGGCACAGGCATCGAACCTGCTCGATGAAACCTACTATCAGTACAGCAGCACCCCGAACGCGCCGACCTCGGTGTACAAGAACGGCCGGGTGTTCTCGCTCAACGCCACCTTCCGTATGTGAAGGGGCCGGTGATCCGGGGGGTGCGGCCCGTGCCCTCCGTTTTGCCCGAAGGCCCCGGCTTTGCCGGGGCCTTTTTTCGTTCGGGCCGCTAGAAGTTCCGGCACGGTCGAATCGACCGGTCATCCAAGGGGAGTATCGCGTGAAGCATCGTCTGACCTGGGCCGCCCTCGCCGCCGCAACCGCGATCGTCGCGCCCGCATCCGCACAGACCGCCCCCCTGCTCCCGCTGCCGGCGCAGATGACGCCGGCCGGCGGATCGATCACCATCGCCAACGGCGCCGGCATCGTCGCCCCGACCGCTGACAAGGGCGCCGCGACCGCCGCACGCCTGCTGGCCGACCGGGTGAAGGTCGACCGCGGCCTGACCCTGACGCCCGGCGCTACGGGCAAGATCCGCTTCGTCCGCGACGCCGCGATCGCCGGTGACGAAGCCTATCGCCTGACCGTCACTTCCAGCGGCATCACCATCGCCGCCAGTGGCGACCGGGGCCTGATCTGGGGCGCGATGACGCTCGCCCAGCTGCTCAGCCCCGATACGCAGTTCGGCAAGCCGGTCCGCGTCGCGGCGACCACCATCAACGACGCGCCGCGCTTCCGCTGGCGCGGACTGATGGTCGACGTGACCCGCTCGTTCCAGCCGATCGACACCCTCTATCCGATCGTCGACACGATGGCCGCGCAGAAGCTCAACACGCTGCACATGCACCTGACGGACGATCAGGGATGGCGCGTCGAGATCAAGCGATACCCGAAGCTGACCGAAATCGGCGGGTTCCGGGAACCCCCGGTCGCGGGCGGACAGCCGGGGCCGAAGGTCGGCGGCTTCTATACGCAGGACGAGCTGCGCAAGCTGGTCGCCTATGCGGCGGAACGCGGCATCACCATCGTCCCCGAAATCGACATGCCCGGCCATGCGCAGGCGGCGGTCGCGGCCTATCCGGAGGAGGTCGGCGTGCTGGGCGACCGCCCGCCGGTCGGCCATGACTGGGGCGTCAATCCGTGGCTCTTCTCCCCCTCCCCGCGCAGCATGACCTTCATCAAGAACGTGCTGGACGAGCTGATCGACATCTTCCCCGGCCAGTTCATCCATGTCGGCGGCGACGAGGCGGTGAAGGACCAGTGGCAGCGCTCTCCGCAAGTGCAGGCGCAGATGAAGGCGCTGGGCCTGAAGACCGAGAACCAGATGCAGGGCTGGATGATCTCCGAACTCGGCAAGCATCTGGCGAGCAAGGGCCGCCGCCTGATCGGCTGGGACGAAATCCTCGAAGGCGACGTACCGACCAGCGCGACGGTCATGTCGTGGCGCGGCGAGGCGGGCGCGGTCGAGGCGGCGAACAAGGGGCATGACGTCGTCATGTCGCCCGCGCCCAATCTCTATCTCGACAATATCCAGTCGGCTGCCGGCGACGAGCCGCCCGGTCGCATCGGGCTGCAGACGCTGGAAATGGTCTATGGCTATGAACCCGTCCGCCCCGGCGTGACGGCGGAGGCCGCGGCGCATGTGCTGGGCGCGCAGGGCAATGCGTGGTCCGAATATCTGGCGACCGCGAAGCAGAAGGAACACGCCACCTTCCCGCGCCTGTCGGCCATCGCCGAATTCACCTGGAGCCCGCGCGACAAGCGCGACTGGAAGGGGTTCGTCGAACGCCTCCAGCCGCAGATGCTGCGCTATGAGCGGCAGGGGATCGCGGCGGCCGATGCGGCGTTCGCGGTGACCTACGCGCTCGATGGATCGAAGGGCGACGTTCTGCGCCAGAAGCTTCCCAAGCTTGCGATGACGACGCAGACCGGCGCCGGCACGATCCGCTACACCACCGACGGCAGCCAGCCGACCGCTCGCTCGCGCGCCTATGCCGCGCCGATCGCGGTGAAGCCGGGCCAGACGATCACCGCCGCCGCCTTTGCGAAGGACGGCCATGCCCTCGCCCGCCCCCGCGCGTTCGACGCGACTCAGCCCGCGCTGCTGCGGGCGACCGGCACGGCGGACATGGTGGCGTGCCCGAAGGGCGCGCTGGGGCTGCGCGTGCCTTTGGTGTCCGGCCAGTCGGGCGACGCCCCGGCGTACAACGTCAATATCTTCGACACCTGTACCCAGGCACCGAAGATGCCGCTCGACGTGGCGCAGGCGTTCACGGTGACCGTCGCCCGCCTGCCGCGCCACTATGGCCTGGCGCATGATTACAAGGCGCTGCGCGAGCATTTCGCGGTCACGCAATATGGCGAGTTGGTCATGCGGACCGGCGGCTGCGACGGGACCATCGCCGCGACCTTCCCGCTGCCCGATCCCGACACCGCACCCAACCGGTTCGCCTTCAAGGGCAGCTTCGCGAAGCAGCCGGGCGATACGGACGTGTGCCTGCAATTCACCTCCCCGCTATCCGACCCCTTCTACACCGTCGACACGCTGCAACTGGAAGACGCGAAGTGAAGAAGCCTGCGCTGTTCCTTCTGCTCGCCGCCGCCCCCGCAGCCCTGTGGGCGGCGCCGCGCGAGACGGTGACGCTCGACAAGGGGTGGCAGGTGCGCCTGGCGCCCGGCGATGCGGCGGCGAAGGCGCATCCGAAGGCGGCGCGCTGGCTGCCGGCCAAGGTGCCCGGCTATGTCCAGACCGACCTGATCGCGGCCAAGGTCACGCCCGATCCGTTCACGGGCTTGAACGAAGCGACGATCCAATGGGTCGGGCGCAGCGACTGGGAATATAAGGGCACGCTGAACGCCTCCCCCACCCTGCTCGCGCGCGGGCATGTCGACCTGGTGTTCGACGGGCTGGACACCTTTGCCGAGGTGTTCGTCAACGGCACGAAGCTGCTCGCCGCCGACAATGCCCATCGCCGCTGGCGCGCCGACGCCAAGCCGCTGCTGAAGGCGGGCGCGAACGAGATCCGCATCGCGTTCAAGTCGCCCTTGGGTGTGTTGAAGCCCATGGTCGCGAGACTCGAAAACCCGCTCCCCGGCGAATATGACTCGACCGCCGGCGACGAACCGGAAGGGCGGCAGACCTCGCCGTACATCCGCAAGCCCAAATATCATTATGGCTGGGACTGGGGTCCCCGCATCATCAATGTCGGTCCCAACGGCCCGGTGAAGGTCGACGCGTGGGACGACGTTCGCATCGATACGCTGCGCGTCCAGCAGGAGGCGGTGACCCCGACCGAGGCCCGCCTGTCCGCCGACGTGACGCTGGTCGCCGACCGCGACGCCACCGTGCAGGTCGACGCGATCGTCACCGCCCCCGACGGCACCAAGGTCCGCGCCACCCGCACCGTCGCCGTCACGGCGGGTGAGAACCGGGTCAGCGTCCCCCTCGCCATCGCCAAGCCGCAACTCTGGTATCCGGCCGGCTATGGCGCGCAGCCACTCTACACCGTCGCCACCGAAACCCGTCTGGACGGCGAAGTCGTCGACACGCAGCAACGCTCGACCGGCATCCGCACCGTCGAACTGGTCCGGGAAAAGGACGCGATCGGTCGCGGCTTCCTGTTCCGCATCAACGGTATTCCGGTGTTCGCCAAGGGCGCGAACCTGATCCCGTTCGACAGCTTCGGCCCGCGCGTCACCGATGCGTACATGTCCCGGATCATGGGCGACGCGCAGGCGGCGAACATGAACATGATCCGCATCTGGGGCGGCGGCATGTACCTGCCCGACAGCTTCTTCGACACCGCCGACCGGCTGGGGCTGATGATCTGGTCCGACTTCATGTTCGGTGGCGCGATCACCCCCTATGACCCCGATTATCGGGAGAGCGTGAAGATCGAGGCCGAGGAACAGGTCGAACGGGTGCAGGCGCATCCCTCGATCGTGTTGTGGTCGGGCAATAACGAAGTGCTGTCGGGTTGGGAGGGCTGGAGCGACCGCACCGCCTTCAAGAAGCGTGTCGGGGCGGACGAACAGGAACGTGTCGGGGTCGGCATGGCGATCCTGTTCGACCGCGTGCTGCGCGATGCCGCCGAACGGCGCGACGCCGACGTCCCCTACTGGCCCGGCAGCCCCAGCGCCAATTACGAGGGCAAGCCCGATCAGGACGGCAATGGCGACCGCCATTATTGGGACGTGTGGGGCGGCAAGAAGCCCGCCACCGCCTATCTCGACAGCTGCCCGCGCTTCATGTCCGAATATGGGCTGCAGGCGATGCCCGACATGGCGACCATCGCGAAGTTCGCCAAGCCTGCGGATTACGCCATCGACTCCCCCGTCATGACCGCGCACCAGAAATTCCTGAAGGGTGCTGGCCAGCAGCGGCTGCTCGACTATATCCGGATGCGCTACCGCGAACCCCGCGATTTCGCCGACTTCGTCTATCTCAGCCAGGTGATGCAGGCCGACGGCATCCAGCTCGGCGCGCTCCACCATCGCGCCTGCCGCCCGGTGACCAGCGGTTCGCTCTACTGGCAGCTGAACGACGTGTGGCCCGGCGCGTCGTGGTCGAGCATCGACTATTATGGCCGGTGGAAGGCGCTGCACTTCGCCGCCCGCCGCTTCTACGCCCCGCTTGCCGTGTCGGCGGCGCGCAAGCCGACCGGTACGACCGACATCACGTTGATCTCCGACCGGACCGTGCCGGTCACCGCACGCTGGCGGATGCGGACGATGGATGTGGATGGCAAGGTGACGATGGCGCATGAAGCCGCGATCCAGCTGCCCGCACTGTCGGCGACGAAGGTCGTGACGATGACCGACGCCGACCTGTTCAAGGGTGCCGATCCGAAGCGCAGCGTGACCGTGGTCGAGCTGATCGTAGACGGCGCGGTGGCGTCGCGTGCGCTGGTCACCGCCCTGCCGGAAAAGGACATGACCCTGCCCGATCCGGGCCTCACCACCCGCTGGTCGACGGTCGGTGGCAAGCCCGCGCTGACGATCACCGCGCAGCGGCTGGCCCGTGCGCTGTGGATCGGTTTCGGCACGCTGGACGTGCAGGCATCGGACAATTTCCTCGACCTGCTGCCGGGCGAAAGCGTGACGGTGACGATCGCGGGCAAGGCATCGGCCGGCGCACTCAAAAAGGCATTGCGCCTGCAGACGCTGGGAGCCGCCAAGTGAGCATCCTCCTCGCCCTGCTCGCAGGCGCAGCGGAACCCGATCCGCAGATCGCCGCGACCATCGCCGCGATGACCCCTGCGGAAAAGGCGGCCCAGTTGCAAAGCACCGCCCCAGCACAGAGCGAGGTCCTGCCGGCCTATGACTATTGGAACGAGGCACTGCACGGCCTCGCGCGCAACGGCGTCGCCACCGTCTTTCCGCAGGCGATCGGCCTCGCCGCGACGTGGGACGCGCCGCTGATGGAGCGGATCGGCACCGTCGTCTCCACCGAGGCGCGCGCCAAATACAACGCCCTGCCGGGGAAGAACCGGCGGCGCTATGAAGGGCTGACCATCTGGTCGCCCAACATCAACATCTTCCGCGATCCCCGTTGGGGCCGCGGCATGGAAACCTATGGCGAGGACCCGGTACTGACCGGCGCGATGGCGGTCGGTTATGTGCGCGGGCTGCAAGGGCCGGACCCGCTGCAACCCCGCGTCATCGCGACCCCCAAGCATCTGGTCGCGCATAGCGGGCCGGAGGCGGGGCGCGACGCGTTCAGCGTGCAGACCGCGCCCTATGACATGGAGGCGACCTACCTTCCCGCCTTCCGCCGCGCGCTGACCGAGGGGAAGGCGCAGTCGGTGATGTGCGCCTATAACGGCGTCCACGGCGTGCCGGTCTGCGCCGCCGACTGGCTGCTCAACGATCGCATCCGCCGCGACTGGGGCTGGAACGGGCTGGTCGTGTCCGACTGCGACGCGATCGGCAACATCGCCCATTACCAACGCTACGCCCTCGACAATGCCGCCGGCTCCGCCGCCGCGATCAATGCCGGCATGGATGTAAACTGCGGATCGGCCTACGCCGCGCTGCCCAAGGCGCTGGAACGCGGCCTGACGACCCAGGCCGTCGTGGATCGCGCACTCACCCGCGCCTTCGAAGCCCGCAAGCGGCTGGGCGATGCGTTCGGCGCGAAGAGCCGCTGGGATACGATCCCGGCCAGCGCCCTCCACACCCCCGCCAACCGCGCACTGGCGCTTGAGGCTGCCGCCAAGTCGCTGGTCCTGCTCCAGAATAACGGCGTCCTGCCGCTGAAACGCGGTGCGAAGATCGCGGTCGTCGGCCCGAATGCCGACAGCCTCGACGTGCTGGAGGCCAATTACAACGGCACCGCCGCCGATCCGGTAACGCCCCTGAAGGCACTGGCCGATCGCTTCGCCGTTGCCTATGCACAAGGGGCAACGCTGGCGGACGGCGTGCCGCTACCCGTGCCGCAGACGGCGTTCGGCGCGGGGCTGAAGGCCGAGTTCTTTGCCGACCCGGCGATGACCGGCACGCCCGTCCTGACCCGCACCGACCGCACCATCGATTTCAACTGGGCGCGCACCAGCCCCGCCGCGAGCCTGCCCGTGAACCGCTACGGCGTCCGCTGGACCGGCACGCTGACCCCGCCGGGGCCGGGCCGCTATACGCTGCGCATCGACATCAACCGCTGCTGGGACAAATGCTCGGGCCGCGATGCGGTCAAGCTGTGGGTCGATGGCAAGGACGTGCTGAGCGCCACCGGCACCGCTGCGGTCGAAGGTGCAGCGAACGACAGCAAGTCGGAACGGATGGAGGCGGTCCTCGACTTCGCCGACACGTCGCCCAAGCCCTTCCGCCTCGACCTGACCCATGCCAGCACCGACGACAGCATCCGCCTGACCTGGATCGCCCCTGCCGATCCGCAGCGCGCACAAGCCGTCGCCGCGGCACGCAATGCCGATGCCGTCGTCGCCTTCGTCGGCCTGTCCCCCGCGGTCGAGGGCGAGGCTCTCCGCCTCGAAGTCGCCGGCTTCTCGGGCGGCGACCGCACCGACATCGCCCTGCCGCAAACGCAGCAGCAACTGCTCGAAGCGGTCAAGGCATCGGGCAAGCCGCTGGTCGTCGTCCTGCTCTCGGGCAGCGCCGTCGCGATGGAATGGGCCAAGAGCCACGCCGACGCGATCGTCGCCGGCTGGTATCCGGGCGAGGTCGGCGGTACCGCCATCGCCGACCTGCTCGACGGCACGACCAATCCGTCGGGCCGCCTGCCGGTCACCTTCTATGCGAAGACGAGCGACCTGCCGGCCTTCGTCGACTACAATATGAAGGGGCGCACCTACCGCTATTTCGACGGGACCCCGCTCTGGGGCTTCGGCCATGGCCTGAGCTACACCAGCTATGCCTATGCCGACGCCAAGGCGCCGACGACGCTGACCGCCGGCCAGACGCTGACCGTCACCGCCCGCGTCATCAACACTGGCAAGCGCGCCGGCGAGGAAGTCGCGCAGGCCTATTTGATCGCGCCAGCCGAACTCAACAAGATCGGTGCATGGAACGACCCCGTGCTGCGCCACAGCCTGGTCGGTTTCCAGCGGGTCGCGCTCGAGCCCGGACAGGGCAGGACCGTGACCTTCACCCTCGACTCGCGCCTGCTCAGCACCGTGTCGCTCGACGGCACCCGCGCCGTGCGACCGGGCAGCTACCGCCTGTTCGTCGGCGGCGGCCAGCCGGGGGACACGCCCGGACAGGAAGTCGCCTTCACCATCACCGGCACGCAGGAGTTGCCGAAATGACGATGCTTTCCCGCCGCGCACTGCTCGGCAGCAGCGCCGGACTCGCGGTCGCCGCCGCCTTGCCGGCGACGACCGTCACGCCCCCCCCTGCTCGCCCCAACCTGTTCATCGGCACCGGTGGCGACGGCCATACCTTTCCCGGCGCGACGATGCCGTTCGGGATGGTGCAGCTGTCGCCCGACACCGACACCGCGCGCTGGGCGACCTGTTCGGGCTATCACAAGGGCGACAGCTCGATCCTGGGGTTCAGCCACACGCATCTGTCGGGCACGGGCATCGGCGACATGCTCGACGTGCTTGTCGTGCCGACGCGGGGGCCGGTACTGCTCGACGGCGGGCCGCTGGAGGACCCGGACAAGGGCTATCGCCAGCGCTACGAGGACGAGGTCGCCGATCCCGGCTATTACGCCGTCACGCTCGAAAGCGGGGTCCGCTCCGAACTGACCGTCACCGACCGCACCGGCATTCAGCGTCACCGCTTCCCAGCCGGCCCCGCGCACATCCTGATCGACCTATCGCACCTCGTGATGGAGGGGCCGAACCAGCGCCCCTATATTGACGATGCCGCGCTGACGCTGGAGGCCGACGGCACGCTGACCGGCACCCGCCGCGTGTTCCGCTGGGCCAAGGGGCGGCGAATCTTCTTTGCGATGCAGCTGTCGCGCAAGCCCGACCGGGTCGAGTTCTTCGGCGACGGCAATGCCCCGGCAGGTGCGAAGGGTGTGACCGGCAAACGGGTGAAGGCGGTCCTGCACTATGACGACGGCAGCGCCGCGCCGGTCGTGATCCGCACCGGCATCTCGGCCGTCGACCTGGACGGCGCGAAAGCGAACCTCGCCGCCGAGGCGACGCATTGGAATTTCGATCGCTATGCCAACGAAGCCCAAGGTGCATGGGCGCGCGAACTGGACCTGATCCACTTCCAAGGCGGCACCGAAACGCAGCGCACCGTCGCCGCCTCCGCGCTCTACCACGCCTCGATCGGACCGACGCTCTTCTCCGACATCGATGGCCGCTATATCGGCCTCGATCGCCAGACCCATACCGTGCCGAAGGGCGAGGCGGCGTACAGCGCCTATTCGCTATGGGACACCTATCGCGCCTTCCACCCGCTCCAGACGCTGATCCGTCCGGCGCGGTCGCAACAATTCACCCGCGACCTGATCCGCCAGACGCAGCAAAGCCCGTTCGGCCCACCGGTCTGGCCGCTGCAGGGGGTGGAGACCGGCTGCATGATCGGCTGGCACGCGGTGCCGGTGATGGCGGAGGCGCGGGCAAAGGGCATCGTCGCCGACTATGCCGCCGCATGGGGGGGCGTGAAGAAGCGCTCGTTCGACTGGACCACGCCCAATCTCGACAACAGCATCGGCGTGCAGGCCTATGACGAACTCGGCTATGCGCCCGCCGACCGCATCTTCGAAAGCGTGTCGAAGACGCTGGAATTTGCCTATGACGATTATGCCGGTGCGTTCATCGCCGATGCGGCCGGCGATGCCGTCGGCGCGGCACGGCTGCGCAAGCGGTCGGGCAACTGGCGCAACGTATTCGATACCAAACTGAACTTCGCCCGCGCCCGGCTAGCCGATGGCAGCTGGGCCGAACCCTTTGCCCCGAACGGCATCGGCCATTCGAAGAAGTGGCGCGACTATACCGAAAGCAACAGCTGGCAGGCGACCTTCCTCAACCAGCACGACGTCCACGGCCTGATTGCGGCGATGGGCGGCGATGCCGCGTTCGAGGCGAAGCTGGACGGCCTGTTCACCGCCTCGTCCGAACTGCCCGCCGACGCGCCGCCCGACATTTCCGGGCTGGTCGGGCAATATGCGCATGGCAACGAACCCAGCCACCACGTCGCCTATCTCTACGCCTATTGCGGCGCGCCGTATAAGACGCAGGCGATGGTCCGCCGGCTGCTGACCGAAATGTATCACGCCCGGCCCGACGGCATCATCGGCAACGACGATTGCGGCCAGATGAGCGCGTGGTATTTGCTCTCCGCGCTCGGCTTCTATCCGGTCGATCCGGTCAGCGCGACCTATGTGCTGGGCAGCCCGTTGTTCGACCGGGCGACCGTACAGGTCGGCGGCGGCCGGGAACTGGTGGTCGAGGCACGCGGCAACGCGCCCGACCGCCCCTATGTCCGCAGCGTCACGTGGAACGGGCGGCCCTGGACCAAAAGCTGGATCGCGCACGCCGATCTGGTGAAGGGCGGGCGTCTGGTGTTCGAAATGTCGGCCACCCCCAACAAGGCATTCGGCCGCGCTCCGCAGGACCGGCCGGGCAACAAGTGATCCTCGCCACGCTCCTCGCCACCGCCGCGCCGGTCGTCGTGCCGCTGGACGCGGCCTGCGTCGTCGGCACCGACCCGGCGGCGCAGGTCCTGCGCGAACGGCTGGTGGAGCGCGGGGCGGTGTGTCGCCCCCGCCCCACAACGTTACCCCAGCGCAGGCTGGGGTCTCCCGCGGCTCCTGCGGCACCCGACACAATGGATTCCGGCCTTCGCCGGAATGACGGAGTGTCAGGACAGGCAACGCTCCACCCGTACCCCCGCGCAGGCGGGGGTCCAGAGCCGCACAAACCGAACGGTTGCGACCCGAACCCTGGATTCCCGCCTGCGCGGGAATACGGCGTTTGCGCAGCAAGAGTCGTAGCGATCCGCTTCCTGCCAGCAAAGCTCGCTCCTGAAGCCTTCGCCATCACGACGACCCGCACCGCCATCACCATCCGCGCCGCCACCACCCGCGCACGGATGTTCGCCGCCGGCTACCTGCTGCGCCATCTCGACAACCTGACCCTCACCGCGCCCGCCCATGTCGCCGACGCCCCGGCAATGGCGATCCGCGGCACCCAGATCGGCTATCGCGCCAAGAACAACAGCTATGATGCATGGACGGTGTCCATGCTCACCCGGCGGATCGAGGATTTCGCGCTGCTGGGCGGCAACCGCATCCAGTTCGTCGCACCCGTGTCCGACGATGCGGCCTCCTCGCCCCTCTCCCCATTGCCCGCGACCGAGACGCTGATCGCGGTCGCGCAGGCCACGCATCGGCTTGGCATCGACGTTGCGCTCTTCTACCCCCTGCTGCGCGATTACGGGAAACCGGGCAGCGCGGAAGCCGAAGTCGCCGACTTCACCGCCCTTGCCGCAAAACTCCCGGCGCTCGACGCACTCTACATTCCCGGCGGCGATCCGGGGCATACCGCGCCCGACCGGCTGTTCCCGGTCGCCGGCAGCGTCGCGACCGCGCTGCGCCAGCGTTTCCCAAAAGCCGAAGTGCTGCTGTCGACGCAGGGGTTCGACGCCGCCGGCCTCGATGCCTTCCACTCGCAACTGGCGAAGCGCCCGCGCTGGCTGACCGCGATCTTCGTCGGCCCGCAGACCCGCGACAGTATCGCCGACCATCGCCGCCGCATCGCCGGCCGATACCCGATCGAAACCTACCCGGACACCGCGCACACGATGCACGCGCAATTCCCGATCCCCGACTGGCACCCGGCGTTCGCGCTGACCGAAGGGCGCGAGCCGGTGAACCCCCGCCCCGCCGCGACGACGCGCATCTTCGCCTATCTCGCCCCCGCTACGCGCGGCTTCGTGACCTATAGCGAGGGGGTGAACGACGACTGGAACGTGACCCAGTGGTTCCGCCTCGGCTGGAACCCGGCGACCCCCGTCGCCCAGATCGCCGGCGAATATGCACGGATGTTCGTCGGCGACCGGGCCTTTGCCGCCGTGCCACAGGCGCTGGAGGGCAATTGGCGCGGCGACCCGTCGGCCAATGCCGGGATCGATGCGACGCTGGCGCTGGTAAACGGCCTGCGTCCCGCGCGCTGGGCCGACTGGCGGATCGACCTCTATCGCTACCGCGCCACCTATGACGCGCTGGTCCGCCACCGGCTGATCGCAGCGAAAGCCACGCAGGCAGAGGCGCTCTACACGCTGCGACAGGCCCCGGCGACCGGCGCACAGGCCGCCGCCGTCGCCGCGCGCTTCGCCTATGCCCGCCCCGAACCGGCGATGGTCGCGCCGCTGCGCGCCGACCTGACCGCCATTGCCGACCGGCTATGGACGCGCGCGCGGATGCAGCTGTCGGTGCCGCGCCATGGCGCGTCGAACTGGGAACGCGGCGCGAACCTCGACCGTGCCGACATCCAGTTGAACGACCGGACGGCGGTAGAGGCCGACATCGCCGACGCCCTGACCCGGCCCGACGCCGCCGCCCGCCTCGCCATGATCGGCGATCCGTGGCGCACCCGCGACATGGCGCTCTACGACGATCTGGGCGATCCGACCGCCGAACCGCATCTGGTTCGCGGCCCCGGCTTCGATGCAGATCCGCAATCGCTGGTCAGCGCAATCGACGGCGTCGCCGATCATTACCCGGATCAAGGCTGGCGCATGGCGGATTTGAGCTATGCCGAGGGACTGTACGAAACCCCGGTGCGGCTGCGCTATACGGGCCTGGAGCGAAATCGCCGCTACCGGCTGGTCGCGCGCTGGGCGGGGGAGGATTACGCCCTGCCGATGCGGCTGACCGGCAATGGTGTCGAACTGCACAGTCCCCGCCCGCGCAAGGGCGACCGCGAGACGGTCGAAACCGCCATCCCGCAAGCCCTCACCGCCGACGGCACGCTCACCCTCGAATGGCACCGCCCGCCCGGCATCGGTGGCGGCGGGCGCGGTCATCAGATCGCCCAGACCTGGCTGATCCCCGCCCCCCTTTTCCCTGAACCAACCGCACCCGGAGCATCGCAATGACCCTTTCCCGCCGCAGCCTGATGGGCAGCAGCCTGATCGCCGGTGCCGCCGCCTGCACCCCGCGCGCCGCGATCACGCCGACACCGACCGCGCTGCCCGCGCCATGGGGGGCCACGCCCTCGCCGCGCCAGCTGAAATGGCATGACCATCGCCAGTATGGCTTCATCCATTTCTCGATCAACACCTTCACCGACAAGGAATGGGGTTACGGCGACGAAGACCCCAAATTGTTCAACCCGACCGACTTCGACCCCGATCAGATCGTCGCGGCGGCCAAGGCCGGGGGCCTGACCGGCCTGATCCTGACCGCCAAGCACCATGACGGTTTCTGCCTGTGGCCGACGATGCTCACCGAACATTGCATCCGCAATTCGCCCTATAAAGGCGGGAAAGGCGACATTGTCGGCGAACTGGAGGCGGCGTGCCGGCGCGGCGGGATCAACTTCGGCGTGTATCTGTCACCATGGGACCGCAACCGCGCGGACTATGGCACGCCCAGCTACATCACCTATTACCGCGCGCAGCTGACCGAGCTTTGCACCCGCTATGGCAAGCTGTTCGAGGTCTGGTTCGACGGCGCGAATGGCGGCGACGGCTATTATGGCGGCGCGCGCGAGACGCGGAAAATCGATGCGGTTCAATATTATAACTGGCCGTCGATCATCGCGCTGGTCCACCGGCTGCAACCCGATGCCTGCACCTTCGATCCCTTGGGCGCGGACATTCGCTGGGTCGGGAACGAGGACGGCCACGCCGCCGACCCCTGCTGGCCGACCATGCCCAACCACCCCTATGACCAAGCCGAAGGTAACACCGGCGTGCGCGGTGCGCCCTTGTGGTGGCCGGCGGAAACCAACGTGTCGATCCGGCCGGGCTGGTTCTACCATGCCGATGAGGATGCGCAGGTAAAAAACCCCAGCAAAATCATGGAGATGTACGATCAGTCGGTCGGCCATGGCACCACCTTCCACCTCAACCTGCCCCCCGACCGCCGCGGCCGCATCCACGACCGCGACGTCGCCAGCCTGACCGCCTTCGGCAACGCGCTCCGCGCAACCTTCGCCAACGATCTGGCGGCCGGTGCGGTGACGACCGCCAGCGCTGATACCGGCAGCACCGCCCGCAACGTCAATGACGGCAACCTCGACACCTTCTGGCTCGCCCCGCCGGAGGCGACCGACGCGACGATCATCCTCGACCTGCCGCCCGGCCGCAGCTTCGACACGGTGCGGTTGCAGGAATGGCTGCCGCTGGGTCTCCGCGTCACCCGCTTCGCCATCGACGTATCGGACGGCGGCGACCAGTGGACCACGGTCGCGGAAAAGGACATGGTCGGCCCGCAGCGGCTGGTCCGGCTGCCCGCCCCGATCGCTCCGCGCCGCGTCCGCTTTCGCACCGTCGCTGCCGAAGCCGGTCCGGCGATCCGCGAATTCGCGCTGTTCCGTTCGGTCGCGCCGGTCGACCTGCCGCCGCTGAAGGTCAGCGATCCCAGCATCATCGACCGCGCAGGCTGGAAAGTGACCGCCGCCAGCGCGCCCGGCGGGGAAGCGTTGCTCGACGCCTCACCGCGCACCGCATGGCAAAGCCCGGCACCGGCCGCGCTGACCATCGACATGGGCCGTGCGGAAAAGCTCGCCGGCTTCACCCTGACACCGACCCGCCATGTCGACCCGAACGCCGCGCCGCCGATGAGATATCGCGTGGAAACCAGCGTCGACGGCAAAACGTGGACGCCGGGTGGCGAGGGCGAGTTCCCCAACATCAACTACGCCCGCGCGACGCAGCGCCTGCCCTTCACCACCGCGCGCTCGGCGCGCTACCTGCGCTTCGCCTTCCCGCAACCGGCGGTGCCGGCCCCGGCGATCGCCGTCGCGGAGATCGGGGCGTTCCGGTAGGATAGCCGCCCCCTCCCCGTCCCCCTCCCCGTTTGCTTCGAGCCTTTCGAGAACCGAAGTCGAGAAGGCGTTGCCCCAAGCGACCACGTTCTCGACGGACGCTTCTCGACAGGCTCGAAGCTGCTCGAACCGAACGGGCGGTGGGTAAGGGGAGGTCGCGCCCTACCCCTTCGGCGCCAGCCGCACCGTCCCGGTAATCCCCGACCGCGCGCCGGGCGTCGCCTCGACCAGCACCGCCACATCCTTCGCCCCTGCCGGCACCGGCACCACCAGCGCGCCGGCTGCCGGATCAACCTTCGCCCCGACCGGCCGGCCATCGACATAGACGCTGGCCCGCCCGTCGATCCGGGCAAAGGTCAGCGTGCCGCCCTCGGCCACCACCCGCCGTCGCATGGGCAGGGCGGCACGATACAGACGGAACGACGGCCCGGCTTCCGGAGAAGCCGGCGTGCCGCTGCGGGTGAAGTCCCAGCTGTTGTTGTCGTTGACCGGCGGGGTCAGGCCGGGATCGGGCGCGGTCGTGAAGGATTTCGACCGGCGCCAGCCGAGGATGAACGCCCCCGGCGGCGTCACCTCGACCTGTGGACGCGGGGTCGCCGCCACCCGGTCGATCACCAGCCGCGCGGGCCGCAGGCCGTCGGCCGTCGCGGTGATCGTCACCTTGCCGCGCCCTTCGCCCGCCTGCACGATCATCTGCGCGAGGCCGTTGAACAGCGAACGCTGCGGTGCCTTCTCGCTTTCATGACTGTTGGGATCGCCATTGCCGACCCCGATCAGCGTCGCGCCATCCACCGTGAAGCGGGTCATCCGGTTCGCGGTCGGGACATGCCGCCCCTTCGCATCGACGGCATCGATCGTGACCGGCACGACATCCTCGCCATCGCCCAGCATCTGGGCCCGCGCCGGGGTCAGCCGCAGCGCGACCGCCGGTCCCGCCGTCTCGTGTACCGCGCGCGCAACCTCGCGCCCGCCCTTGAGCGCGACCGCTTCCAGCCTGCCCGGCGCATAGGGAACGGTGAAGGCATTGCCCATGATCCGATCGACCGCCTGTTCGCCGACCATCCGCCCGTTCAGCACGACGCGGACCCGCTCGGCATTGCTGGTGACCAGCAGTTCGACCGGCTGCCCTTCCCTGCCCGGCCATGTCCAGTGGGGCGCGATGCCGACCACCGCCCGGTCGTCGATCCAGTGTGCGCGATGGATGTCGTAGGCGGTCTTGGGGAAGCCGCACAGGTCGAGGATGCCGAAGAAGCTGGCGATGGTCGGCCATGCGAAGGGCGTCGGCTCGCCATGATAGTCGAACCCGGTCCACACGAACCCGCCGGCGACGAAGCGACGTTTGGCGATCTCCGCCCATGCCTTGCGGTGCGTCGCGCCCCACGGCGCGGCTTCGGTATCCATCGACGACATGACATGCGCGGCCTGGTCGGTGGCATAGGCACCGCGCGTCATGAACGCGCTCGTATCCTCGGACGAGGTGCTGGGCTTGGCGGGGTTCAGCGCGTGGAACTTGTCGTAGTCGCCCTGATAATAGTTGAACCCCATCACATCGACGACGCTCGACACATTCTGCGGGTCGTAGAAACTGCCGTTCATCGCCGCCGTGACCGGGCGGCTGTCGTCCAGCGCATGGACATGGGCGGCCATCCGCCGCACCATTTCCACACCCGCTTCGGTACCTTGCATCGGTTCCTCGTTGAACACCGACCACAGGATGATGCTGGGATGGTTGCGATGCGCGCGGACCAGCCATTCCAGCTGCGCCATATTCTCCGGCGCCGGGTTGAAGATGCGGTTCTCATCCATCACGACGAACCCCATCCGGTCGCACAGCTGGTAGAAAGCCTCGGCCTGCGCATTGTGCGAACAGCGGATCGCGTTGACGCCGGTGTCCTTCATCCGCTGCAACCGCCACGCCAGCAACGCGTCGGGCACCGCCACGCCGACGCCGGCATGATCCTGATGCAGGCAGACGCCCTTCAGCTTCACGGGCTGTTCGTTCAGGAAGAAGCCCGCCTGCGCATCGAACCGGATCGTGCGGAACCCGATGGCGATGCGACGCTCGTCCCCGCCACCCGGCGCATCGGTCGCGACGCGGACGGCGTAGAGCGTCGGTGTCTCGATCGACCAGCGCTGCGGATCGGCGATGGGGAGCGACAGCGCGACCTGCGCCGTTCCCAGTGGCGAGACGTCCGCCTGTCCGCGTGCGCTGCCGACGACCTTGCCGGCTGGATCGATCAGGTCGACCATAACGGTCGCGCTCGCCACCGTCCGCGCGATGCTCTCCAGCGCGACCGTGACCGGCACCTGCCACCGCCCGTCGCTGCCAAGGCGGGGATCGCAATGCACGCCATCGGTCGCGATCGATACCGGCGACCGCTTCGCCAGCCAGACATGGCGGTACAGGCCGGCACCTTCGTACCACCATCCCTCCATCGCATTCGCATCGACCCGGATCGCGATGACGTTCAGCTCATCGCCGAACCGCGCGAACGGGGTCAGATCAACGGTAATCGCATTGTAGCCGGAGAAGTTGCGCGCGACGACGCTGCCGTTGATCCAGATCGTCGCGGCGGTCGCGATCGCGCCGAAATGAAGTTCGAGCTTCCGGCCGCGATCCTCGGGCGCGAGCCGCAGCGTGCGGCGATACCAGCCGATCCCGCGCGGGCGATACCCCTGCGCGACATTCGCGGTCTCGACGAACCCCTGTGCCGATGCCCAGTCGTGCGGCACGCTGACCTGCGTCCAGTCGCTGTCGTCATAGTCCATCGCCGCCGCGCCGCGCGCATTACCCGCCTTGGCATTGGTATAGGTTTCGTCATGCGTCGTCGGCGCGGGCGGCACGATGTCGCCTTCATGGAACAGCCAGCCTTGCGACAACAGGATGCGCGACGGGTCCTCGACCGGCAGCCGTTCGGGCAGGCCGGGGCGTGGCGACAGGCCCTGGAGCAGCCCGCTTGGCTCCGCCCGCGCCGCCTGTGCGGGCAGGGGCAGCGCCCCGGCCGCCAGCGTGC
The DNA here is from genome assembly GCF_022664435.1 of Sphingomonas panni. Classification (GTDB taxonomy): domain Bacteria; phylum Pseudomonadota; class Alphaproteobacteria; order Sphingomonadales; family Sphingomonadaceae; genus Sphingomonas; species Sphingomonas panni. The sequence continues at coordinate 169,668 of NZ_JAKREU010000003.1, forward strand.
CGGCGGTCCCTGCAAGCAGCGTCCGGCGATCGATCGGCATCACATTCATTCTCCCCTCCCCTGTCAGGCGTCGATCGCGTCGCGCAGCGCCCGCACGGTCGCCCGGTCGGTCCGGACGAGGCCCGGTCCGGCAAAGCCCAGCGCGACGACGCGCGGATCGTCCTGCACTACCGTCACGCTGGCCGAGGCATGGACTTCCCCCGCCCCGGTTTCCGCCAGCAACGCCGCTACATTGTCGGGCCGGACGCCCGATCCCGGCATCACGACGATCCGCCCCGCCGCCCGTTCGTGCATCACCCGGATCACGTCCGCACCCTCGACAGCGCGGACAGCCCCGCCCGAAGTAAGGATGCGACCGAACCCCAGCGCGATGGCGGGGGCGACCGCCGCGACCGGATCGGCCAGCAGGTCGACCGCCCGGTGCAGCGTCAGGTCGATATCGGCGCGTGCCGACCGCATCGCCCCGACCCACTGCGCCAGCACGTCGCGATCGAGGTTGCCGTCCCGCACCGCACCGAACACCAGCCCGTCCACACCGGCAAGGACCAGCGCCTTCCCCTCGGACATTGCGGTTGAAACTTCGGCGGGATCATAAGCGAAGTCCCCCGCACGCGGCCGGACCATCGCGTGGACGCGGACGCTGGCCTGACGCGCCAGCCGCACGACCTCGGCCACCAGCCCCGCCGAAGGCGTCAGCCCGCCGACCGACAGCGCGCCGCACAGCTCGATCCGGTCCGCCCCCCCGGCGATCGCCGCCTCGGCCCCCGCGACGCTGTCGATGCAGATTTCCAACGTCGTGCGCGGCATGGCCCCTCCAGAATTATCCGACTAATGAAGCGTGGACGGCCAAGGTCAAGCCGGTTCGCGTGCTTGACTCCCCCGGCACGCACGCGTAAGCGCGCGGCCAGCCGTCGCATGGGGATTCGTCCGTCGTGCGACGTCCGTCCGAGACAGCAGGTGCGGGTTTCCCGCTTAATCCCCTGCCGAGACGGGGAATGTGTTTTTCCGCCCGACCGTGCCGAGGCACGCCGGGCCGGCCATGCAGCGACTCTCGCACCCGCGAGGCTCCGTATGGCGACCATGCCCCTCACGGACTTTCGCCCCGGTCGTCGCAACCCGCGACGGGCGGATTGTTCGCGGGCGTTTCCGGTTCTGCCGGGACACGCCCCAGTAAAGGAGAACGGCATGGATCGCACTCAGAAGAGTGAAGCCGTCGCCGAGCTGAACCGCACCTTCAACGAGGTCGGCGTGGTGGTCGTCACCCGCAACCTCGGCATGACCGTCGCCCAGTCGACGGCCCTGCGCAACAAGATGCGTGACGCCGGCGCGAGCTACAAGGTCTCGAAGAACCGTCTTGCCCGGATCGCAGCCGAAGGCACGCCGTACTCGGTGTTGTCGGACCTGCTGACCGGCCCGACGGCGCTGGCGACGTCGACCGATCCCGTCGCTGCGGCGCGGGTCATCAACGACTTCGCCAAGACGACGGACAAGATCGAGATCGTCGGCGGCGCCATGGGCGGCCAGATCCTCGACGCGAACGGCGTGAAGGCTCTTGCCTCGCTGCCCTCGCTCGACGAACTGCGCGCCAAGCTGGTCGGCCTCATCGTTGCCCCGGCAACGAGGCTGGCGACCATCACGCAGGCACCCGCGGCCCAGGTCGCGCGCGTGCTGTCGGCATATGCGGAGAAGGAAGCAGCCTGATCTGGCGCTTCCCACTGACACAACCCTATCTGATTTACGGAGAATATCATGGCTGACCTGAACGCGATCGTCGAACAGCTGAGCGCGCTGACCGTCCTCGAAGCGGCTGAACTGTCGAAGCTGCTCGAAGAAAAGTGGGGCGTTTCGGCCGCTGCTGCCGTTGCCGCCGCTCCGGCCGCTGGCGGTGGCGCCGCTGCCCCGGCTGCTGAAGAGCAGACCGAGTTCGACGTGATCCTCACCGGCGACGGTGGCAAGAAGATCAACGTCATCAAGGAAGTCCGCGCCATCACCGGCCTGGGCCTGACCGAAGCCAAGGCGCTCGTCGAAGGCGCGCCGAAGGCCGTCAAGGAAGGCGTCAACAAGGACGAAGCTGCCAAGATCAAGGCGCAGCTCGAAGGCGCCGGCGCGACCGTCGAAGTCAAGTAAGCCGCAGATGGGACAGCGGACCCAAGGGTCCGCTATCTCCGTCAAGGCCGGCCGGCGGGCCGCAAGGCCCGACCGACGGGATGGAATTCACTTCCATCCCGGCTCCACCAGAAAGAAGGGGCTGCCCGGCGACGGGCGGCCCCTTTTTTCATGCCGCGACGATCGCTTCCGATCCGTCTTGCCCCCGTCGCGAACTGCGGTCATCCTTTGCACCATGTCGATCGCCTCGCTCGCGCTGCTTCTGGCGGCAAACACCGTGCCGCAGCCTGTCGTCACGACGGCTTCGACCGCTCATTCCCTGGGCCGATGGAATCCGGGACCGGTGCGGTGCGGTGAAACCGTCGTCGCGCCGGTCCGGCTGTCCGCCGTCCAGCCATGGCTGCGCTGGGGTCCGGGCGAACCGACCACGGTCACGCTGCAGTTCCGCATCGATAGCGATGGACGGCCCTTGTCGATCCGGGCTGAAGGCACGTCCTTCGTACCGAATAGCGAAGATATCGCGCCGGCGCTGGCGGCATCGACCTTCGCGCCCGGCACCCCGCACACCGATTGTCGCATCGACTATCGTCAGCAGGTGGTCCCGCTGGCGCAAGCGGACCCGGCCGACCTGATCGCCTATTCGCTGGCACCGACCAGCGGCCCGTTGCGGCCCGAGGGATGGGAACGAATCCGTCCGGCGGATACCGACTGCCTGCGTCAGCCGCGACCGGCGGCGTTGCTGCGCGCCTATCCCGACTTCCGCAAGCTTCCCGGTACGCCGGGAGAGCGGCAATGGTCGATGACCAGTTACGACCTCGACGCGAAGGGGCGCCCCGTTGCCGTCCGCACAACCAGCGGAACCGGCAATACCGCGCTCGACGCCGCCGCGCGCAAGGCGGTGTCGACCTCGCGCTTTACCGAAGGCAAGCGTCAAGGCTGCCTCTATCCCTATTCGCGCGCCGCATTGCGCCTTGCCGCGCCGGTCGCACCCGACGAAGCCCAGTTCGGACCGACGCCGCATTGTCCGGCGGTGGAGTGGGCGCAGCAGCCGCGCCTGACTTACCCCGAAGCATGGAATCGCCGGCGGATCGAGGGATGGGCCGTCGTCCAGTTCGATGTCGCGCCCTGGGGCGAGGTCGGGAATACCCGTGTGCTGGCGAGCGAACCGGCCGAGGCGTTCGGCCAACGCGCGATGCAGGTCGTGCGATCGGCCAAGCGACCGCCCTCGCCGACCGGGGCCAGCGGGTGCATCAAGCGAGTCCGGTTCGCCATCCGCCCCGACGAACAGCTTGGTGCCGAGGCCGCCGAAGCAGACATGCCGCCGCAGTAACCTCCGGGGCGGGCGTCAGTCGTCGCTCTCGTCCATATCGGCCGGCGAATGGACGAGGATGTCGCCCGGCTGGCATTCCAGCACGCGGCAGATCGCGTCCAGCGTCGTAAAGCGGATCGCGCGCGCCTTCCCGGTCTTCAGGATCGACAGGTTCGCGAGCGTAATGTCGACCGCCTGCGCCAGCTCGGTCAACGTCATGCGCCGGGCCTGCAACACTTCGTCGAGGCGGACCAGCACCGCCATCAGACCGTTCCCTCCAGGTCTTCGCGCAGCGCCGCGCCTTCGGCAAAGACGCGGGCAAGAATGAAGGCGACCAGCACCGACAGCCACCCGCCGATCGAAATCGACGATCCGTCGACCCGCACGCCCATCCCCTCGAAGCTCGGCACGATCAGCAGCAGCGGCACGTCGAGCAGTTGAATAGCAAGCAGCGCCCACCCGATCGCCCGCACCCGCCGCGCGTTGGGCGACGCGAAGGTCTCCCCTGCCAGCACGGTGGCGCTGATCGCGATCAGGCGCGAAAAGATGATATGTGCGGGACCCGACGCCGCAACGCCCAGCAGCAGCAACGCGCGGATGCCGCCGACGACACGTTCGGCATCGATCGCCGGATATTTCGTCGCGATCCGCCCGGCCAGCATGTCGTGGAACGGGAAGCTTGCCAGCGTGCCGAGCAGGAAGACGGCGGCAAAGACGATGTTCAGGACCAACAGCACCCGCAGCACCGCGACGGTGAATCGCAATATCCGGTCACGCCGCGCCATGCAGTCCTCTTCCTCGCCCTCGTCGGACGCTAAGCCGGTTATCGATAATCGACAAGGGCCGTCGCCGATCGACTTACGTCCGGCGGACCTGACCGTGCAATCGTACTTCCAGCCGATCGACCATGCGATCGCCGCGATCGGCGAAGATGGGGGCGAGCTTGCCCTGCGGGGCCGCCGGACCGACCATGAAGGCGGCGGTGGTACGCGACTCGCGGCCATCCTCCCAGCGATAGCGCGCGTCGATCGCGATCATGGGAACGAAGAACGCGCGGTCATTGGCTTGCACGATATTCACCGCAGCGCGCGGCAGGGCCATCGTCGCCTCCAGATGCCGGCGCTCACCGGCGGCCAGCGGAAACGGATCGAGCCCCCGCTTGTCGGCGTCCGAGAAGAAGGCAGCGAGCTGTTCGTCCTGCCCGGCATTGGCGGTGATCAGCAGCGTCGCGATGCGGACTTCGGACACGGCGGCCGATGCCGGATTGCCGACGGTCAGGTCGAAATCGAGCAGCGCGCGGTCACCCTCCAGCCCCACACGCAGCGGCGCGAGCTGGAATTCGAGGAACGGGCCGGGCGTCGGCGCGACCGGAGCCGGCGCGGGCGGCGTTAGCGGCGCGACGGGAGGTCGAACGGGCCGCGGCGCGGGAACGACGGGCGGTACTTCCGGCTCGACCGGCGGCACCGGCGGGGCGGGCGGTGCCGGCTCCATCGGCGCGGGTTCGTAGCGCGGCTCCGGGGCGCGACGCCGGGTCAGGACGAAGGCGACGGCGCTGGCCACGGCAATCCCGCCGAGGAACCATACCCACCACGGCAGCGACTCGCCGTCCGATGTGGCGGGCGCGGCGGCGGCCGGCGGCGCGCTGGCGACCGGAGACGGCGTGGCCGAGGGCTCGGGCGTCGGCAGCGGCAGGACGGGTTGCCCGACATAGGTCGGCTCCGCGGCGGGTACGGCTTCCGGTTGCGCACCAGGGGTCGGAGTCGGCGTAGGCGTTGGCCGCACTGGCACCGGAGTCGCCGTCGCCCGCGGCGTCGGGGTCGGCGTCGCGCGGGGCGCGGGCGCGGCCGCACGGGGCGTCGGGGTCGGCGTGACGCGCGGGGTCGGCGTCGCACTGGGGGTCGGCGACGGAGTCGGCAGCGGCTGCGGCGTGATGTCGTAGATCGGGATCGACCCGCCGGGCGACGTCTGCTTCGCGGCGGCGGGCACGGCGAGGATCGCGACTACGGCCGCGAGCGGAAGCTGGAACTGCATGACATCCCTCAACCGGGGTTTTTGCGTCCGCGTCAGCCTGCCCCGCCCCGATATACGATGAACCGAGCCATCCGCACGCTAAACCGAAAGCGGCCCTTCCTCGCGTTGACAGCCTCTGCCTCGGCTTCTATATGACTGGCTTGCTACAGGACCGGGAAAGAATGCGTCGTCGCGCAGCGCATTGCATGCATAGGCCTGTCGCCATTCCAGGACGCTCGATCAGCTGCGGCCCCCAGTGGGTGACGCGGCTTTCGTCGTCCTGTCCGCACGCCAGCCCGGTGGCCACCGGGCACGAGATTTGACTGTAAGCGAGGCCCACGACCCCATGGCGACCAAGGCAACCGCAACCGGCACGCACAAGCGCCGCATCCGCAAGGTGTTCGGCGACATCCACGAAGTGGTGCAGATGCCGAACCTGATCGAGGTTCAGCGCGAGAGCTATGAACAGTTCCTGCGGTCGGACCCGTCGATCGGCTATGTCTCCGGCCTCGAAAAGACGCTGCGCTCGGTCTTCCCGATCCGCGACTTCGCCGGCACCGCCGAGCTGGACTTCGTCACCTACGAGCTGGAAGATCCCAAGTTCGATGTCGAGGAATGCCGTCAGCGCGGCATCACCTATGCCGCCCCGATGCGCGTCACCCTCCGCCTGATCGTATTCGAGGTCGACGCCGATACCGAGGCCCGCTCGGTCCTCGATATCAAGGAGCAGGACGTGTACATGGGCGACATGCCGCTCATGACCGAGAACGGCACCTTCTTCATCAACGGCACCGAGCGCGTGATCGTGTCGCAGATGCACCGTTCGCCGGGTGTGCTGTTCGACCATGATCGCGGCAAGACCCATGCCAGCGGCAAGTATCTCTTCGCCGCGCGCGTGATCCCGTATCGCGGGTCGTGGCTCGATTTCGAATTCGACGCCAAGGACATCGTCAACGTCCGCATCGACCGCAAGCGCAAGCTGCCGGTCACGTCGCTGCTCTATGCGCTGGGCATGACCGGCGAGGACATCCTCAACCACTTCTACAACCGCGTGACCTTCGTCCGTGGTGAAGGCGGCTGGCGCATTCCCTATGCACCGGAAAACTGGCGTGGCCAGAAGCCGGCGTTCGACATCGTCGATGCCAACACCGGCGAAGTGGTGTTCCCGGCCGGCACCAAGATTTCGCCGCGCCTCGCCAACAAGGCGGGCAAGGACGGCCTGACCGACCTGCTGATCCCGACCGAGGAAATCTTCGGCCGCTACAGCGCCTATGACCTGATCAATGAGCAGACCGGCCAGATCTATATCGAAGCCGGCGACGAGGTTTCGCCCGAGAATCTCGAACTGCTCGACCAGGCCGGGATCGAGCGGATCGAGCTGCTCGACATCGATCACGTGTCGACCGGTCCGTGGATCCGCAACACGCTGAACGTCGACAAGGCCGAGGAGCGCGAGCAGGCGCTGTCGGACATCTATCGCGTGATGCGCCCTGGCGAACCGCCGACGCTGGAAACCGCCGAAGCGCTGTTCGCCGGCCTGTTCTTCGATCCCGAGCGCTACGACCTCTCGGCCGTTGGTCGCGTGAAGCTCAACATGCGCCTCGACCTCGACACGCCGGACACGGTGACCACGCTGCGCAGCGAGGACATTCTGGCCGTCGTCAAGACGCTGGTCGACCTGAAGGACGGCAAGGGCGAAGTCGACGACATCGACAATCTCGGCAACCGTCGCGTGCGTTCGGTCGGCGAGCTGCTGGAGAACCAGTATCGCGTCGGGCTGCTGCGCATGGAGCGCGCGGTCAAGGAGCGCATGTCGTCGGTCGACGTGTCGACGGTCATGCCGAACGACCTGATCAACGCCAAGCCGGCAGTCGCTGCCGTTCGCGAGTTCTTCGGTTCGTCGCAGCTGTCGCAGTTCATGGACCAGACCAACCCGCTGTCGGAAGTGACGCACAAGCGTCGCGTCTCGGCCCTCGGGCCGGGCGGTCTGACGCGTGAGCGCGCGGGCTTCGAAGTCCGCGACGTCCACCCGACGCATTATGGCCGTATCTGCCCGATCGAAACGCCGGAAGGCCCGAACATCGGTCTGATCAACAGCCTCGCGACGTTCAGCCGCGTCAACAAATACGGCTTCATTGAGACCCCCTATCGTCGCATCATCGACGGCAAGGTGTCGGACGAGGTCGTGTACCTGTCGGCGATGGAAGAGCAGAAGCACACCGTCGCGCAGGCGTCGGCCGCGCTGAACGAAGACGGCAGCTTCGCCGAGGAACTGGTGTCGGCCCGTCAGGCCGGCGAATTCCTGATGGCGCTGCCTGAAAACGTCACGCTGATGGACGTTAGCCCCAAGCAGCTCGTGTCGGTCGCCGCCTCGCTCATTCCGTTCCTGGAAAACGACGACGCCAACCGCGCGCTGATGGGCTCGAACATGCAGCGTCAGGCCGTGCCGCTGGTGAAGGCGGAAGCGCCCTTCGTCGGCACCGGCATGGAAGAGACGGTGGCGCGCGATTCGGGCGCGGCGATCTCGGCCAAGCGCGCCGGTGTCGTGGACCAGGTCGATGCGGCCCGTATCGTGATCCGCGCGACCGGCGAGGTCGATGCGACCGAGAGCGGCGTCGACATCTACACGCTGATGAAGTTCCAGCGTTCGAACCAGTCGACCTGCATCAACCAGCGTCCGCTGGTGAAGGTGGGCGACGTGGTCCGTGCCGGCGAAGTCATCGCCGACGGCCCGTCGACCGAGTTCGGCGAACTGGCGCTGGGCCGCAACGCGCTCGTCGCGTTCATGCCGTGGAACGGGTACAACTACGAGGACTCGATCCTCATCAGCGAGCGGATCGTGAAGGACGACGTGTTCACGTCGATCCATATCGACGAGTTCGAAGTGATGGCCCGCGATACCAAGCTCGGGCCGGAAGACATCACCCGCGACATTCCGAACGTGGGTGAAGAAGCGCTGCGCAACCTCGACGAGGCGGGCATCGTCTATATTGGTGCCGAGGTCGAGCCGGGCGACATTCTCGCCGGCAAGATCACGCCGAAGGGCGAATCGCCGATGACGCCGGAGGAAAAGCTCCTGCGCGCGATCTTCGGTGAAAAGGCCAGCGACGTGCGCGACACCTCGCTCCGCCTGCCGCCGGGCGTGTCGGGTACGGTCGTCGACGTCCGCGTCTTCAACCGTCATGGCATCGACAAGGACGAGCGCGCGATGGCGATCGAGCGCGAGGAGATCGAGCGCCTGAAGAAGGACTCGGACGACGAGCGCGGCATCCTCAACCGTGCGACCTGGTCGCGCCTGCGCGAGATGCTCGAAGGGCAGACCGCGACGGCCGCGCCCAAGGGCGTCAAGAAGGGCGTGGTCATCGACCGCGACCTGCTCGACAGCGTCGAAAAGCACGAATGGTGGCGCTTTGCCGTCGCCGACGATGCGGCGCAGGGCAATCTCGAAGCGATCAAGGCGCAGTATGACGAGGCGGTGAAGCGTATCACCGACAAGTTCCACGATCGCCGCGAGAAGCTGGAGCGGGGTGACGAGCTGCCGCCGGGCGTGCTCAAGATGGTCAAGGTCTTCGTCGCGGTGAAGCGCAAGCTGCAGCCGGGCGACAAGATGGCCGGCCGTCACGGCAACAAGGGCGTCATCTCGCGCATCCTGCCGCAGGAAGACATGCCGTTCCTCGAGGACGGCACGCCGGTCGACCTGGTGCTGAACCCGCTGGGCGTGCCGTCGCGCATGAACGTCGGTCAGATCTTCGAAACGCACCTTGGCTGGGCGGCGCGCAACCTGGGGATGCAGGTCGCACGGTCGCTTCGCGACTGGCGCGAGGCGAACCCGGATGCGGTCGCGGGCGAAATGCCGGCGGCGGTCAAGGATCGCCTGAAGGAGATCTACGGCGATCACTATGCCGAAGACCTCGACACGCGCTCGAACGAGCAGTTGGCCGAGCTGGTCCAGAACATCAGCACGGGCGTCCCGATGGGGACCCCGGTGTTCGACGGCGCGCGCGAAAGCGACGTGTCGGACATGCTGCAGCTGGCCGGCCTGCACAGCTCGGGTCAGTCGGTGCTGTTCGACGGGCGTACCGGCGATCAGTTCGACCGGATGGTCACCGTCGGCATCATCTACATGCTGAAGCTGCACCACCTGGTCGACGACAAGATCCACGCGCGTTCGATCGGGCCGTACAGCCTCGTCACCCAGCAGCCGCTGGGCGGCAAGGCGCAGTTCGGTGGCCAGCGCTTCGGGGAAATGGAAGTGTGGGCGCTCCAGGCCTATGGCGCCGCCTACACGCTCCAGGAAATGCTGACGGTGAAGTCCGACGACGTGGTCGGCCGCACCAAGGTCTATGAAGCGATCGTCAAGGGCGACGACACCTTCGAGGCCGGCATCCCCGAAAGCTTCAACGTGCTGGTCAAGGAAATGCGCTCGCTGGGCCTCAACATCGAGTTGAGCAGCATTGAAGAGACCGACGGCATGGCCGAGGCGGCGGAATAAGCGATCCAATCTCCCTCTCCCCGCGTGCGGGGAGAGGGTCGGGGAGAGGGGCAGTCAACTACCCTCTCCGCACTTCCCCTCTCCCAACCCTCTCCCCTGAAGGAGAGAGGGCTATGAGGTAAGATCATGAACGAACTGACCAATTTCGCGAACCCGGTGGCCAAGCCGGAGACCTTCGACCAGATCCAGATCGGCATCGCCTCGCCGGAGCGTATCCGCTCGTGGTCGTTCGGCGAAATCAAGAAGCCCGAAACGATCAACTATCGCACGTTCAAGCCCGAGCGTGACGGCCTGTTCTGCGCGCGCATCTTCGGTCCGATCAAGGATTACGAATGCCTGTGCGGCAAGTACAAGCGCATGAAGTACAAGGGCATCGTCTGCGAAAAGTGCGGTGTCGAAGTCACGGTGTCGAAGGTTCGCCGTGAGCGTATGGGCCATATCGAACTCGCCGCCCCCGTCGCGCATATCTGGTTCCTGAAGTCGCTGCCGTCGCGCATCGGCCTGCTGCTCGACATGCAGCTCAAGCAGCTCGAGCGCGTGCTGTACTTCGAATCCTATATCGTGATCGAGCCGGGCCTGACCGCCCTCGAAAAGTATCAGCTCCTCACCGAGGACGAACTGCTCGACGCGCAGGACCAGTATGGCGAGGACGCGTTCTCGGCCGGGATCGGCGCCGAAGCGGTCAAGCAGATGCTGATCGACCTCGACCTCGAGGGCGAGAAGCGCGACCTGCTCGAAGAGCTGGCCGTGACCAAGTCGGAACTGAAGCCCAAGAAGATCATCAAGCGGCTGAAGGTCGTCGAGAGCTTCCTCGAATCGGGCAACCGTCCCGAATGGATGATCCTCGACGTCGTGCCGGTCATTCCGCCCGAACTGCGCCCGCTGGTGCCGCTGGACGGCGGTCGCTTCGCGACGTCGGATCTGAACGACCTGTACCGCCGCGTTATCAACCGCAACAACCGCCTGAAGCGGCTGATGGAACTGCGCGCGCCGGACATCATCGTCCGCAACGAAAAGCGCATGTTGCAGGAAGCGGTCGACGCGCTGTTCGACAACGGCCGTCGCGGCCGCACGATCACCGGTGCCAACAAGCGTCCGCTCAAGTCGCTGTCCGACATGCTGAAGGGCAAGCAGGGCCGCTTCCGCCAGAACCTGCTCGGCAAGCGCGTCGACTATTCGGGTCGTTCGGTCATCGTGACCGGTCCGGAACTCAAGCTGCACCAGTGCGGCCTGCCGAAGAAGATGGCGCTCGAGCTGTTCAAGCCGTTCATCTACGCCCGTCTGGACGCCAAGGGTCTGTCGATGACCCTGAAGCAGGCCAAGAAGTGGGTCGAGAAGGAGCGCAAGGAAGTCTGGGACATCCTCGACGAGGTGATCCGCGAGCATCCGGTCATGCTGAACCGCGCGCCGACGCTCCACCGTCTGGGCATCCAGGCGTTCGAGCCGGTGCTGATCGAGGGCAAGGCGATCCAGCTGCACCCGCTGGTCTGCTCGGCGTTCAACGCCGACTTCGATGGCGACCAGATGGCCGTCCACGTTCCGCTGTCGCTCGAAGCGCAGCTGGAAGCGCGCGTCCTGATGATGTCGACGAACAACATCCTGTCGCCCGCCAACGGCAAGCCGATCATCGTGCCGTCGCAGGACATGGTGCTGGGTCTCTACTATCTGTCGATGGAAAAGACGAACGAGCCGGGCGAAGGGATGCTGCTGGGCGACATGGCGGAGGTGCATCAGGCACTCCACGCCGGTGCCGTAACGCTGCACACCAAGATCGTCAGCCGCGTTCCGCAGACCGATGAGAATGGTCAGCAGTATCTCAAGCGCTATGAGACCACCCCGGGTCGTATGTTGCTGGGCGAATGCCTGCCGAAGTCGCACAAGGTGCCGTTCGACACGGTCAACCGCCTGCTGACCAAGAAGGACGTCGGCGACGTCATCGACGAGGTGTATCGCCACACCGGGCAGAAGGAGACCGTCCTGTTCGCCGACGCGATCATGGCACTTGGCTTCCGTCACGCGTTCCGTGCCGGCATCTCGTTCGGCAAGGACGACATGCTGATCGCGCCGGACAAGGACAAGCTGGTCGACGAGACTCGCGACCAGGTGAAGGACTTCGAGCAGCAGTATCAGGACGGCCTGATCACGCAGCAGGAGAAGTACAACAAGGTGATCGACGCCTGGAGCCGTTGCGGCGATCAGGTCGCGACCAGCATGATGGACGAAATCAAGGCGGTTCGCCGCTACGAGGAAGGTCCGATGCAGGGCCGCGAGAAGCCGATCAACTCGATCTACATGATGGCCCACTCGGGTGCCCGCGGTTCGCAGGCGCAGATCAAGCAGCTGGCCGGCATGCGCGGGCTGATGGCCAAGCCGTCGGGCGAGATCATCGAAACGCCGATCATCTCGAACTTCAAGGAAGGCCTGACCGTCCTTGAGTACTTCAACTCGACCCACGGCGCTCGCAAGGGCCTCGCGGATACGGCGCTCAAGACGGCGAACTCGGGCTACCTGACCCGCCGTCTGGTCGACGTGTCGCAGGACTGCGTCGTCATCATGGACGATTGCGGTACCCAGCGCGCGCTGGAAATGCGCTCGATCATCGAAGGCGGCGCGACCATCGCGTCGCTGGGCGAGCGCATCCTTGGCCGCACCACGGCAGAGGACGTGGTCGATCCGAAGACCGGCGAAGTGGTGTTCCCGACCGGAACGCTGCTCGACGAAGCCATGGTCGCCAAGATCGAGGCGATGGGCCTTCAGGCGATGAAGATCCGCAGCCCGCTGGTCTGCGAAGCCAAGGTCGGCGTCTGCGGCACCTGCTACGGCCGTGACCTCGCCCGTGGTACGCCGGTGAACATCGGCGAAGCGGTCGGCGTCATCGCGGCGCAGTCGATCGGTGAGCCGGGCACGCAGCTGACCATGCGTACCTTCCACATCGGTGGTGCGGCGCAGCTGAACGAACAGTCGAACCTCGAAGCGCCGGTAGACGGCACGGTCGAGTTCCGCGACCTGCGCCTGATCGAGGATCAGCGTGGCCGCCGCGTGGTGCTCAGCCGTTCGGGTGAGATCGCGATCGTCGACATGGACGGCCGCGACCTGTCGGTCCACCGCATCCCGTACGGCGCGTATGTGCTGTTCGACGATGGTCACATCGTCTCGCAGGGCGACCGCATGGCGGAATGGGACCCGTTCACCGCGCCGGTTATCACCGAAACCGCCGGTACCGTGAAGTTCATCGACCTGATCGAGAACAAGACGGTCACCGAGCGCGTTGACGAAGCGACCGGTATCGCCCAGCGCGAGATCATCGAATATCGCGCCACGTCGAAGTCGAAGGAGGATCTGCGTCCGCGTATGACCCTGCTCGACGCGAATTCGGGCGAGGCTGCGCGCTACATGCTGGCGCCGGGCGCGGTGCTGTCGGTCGAGGACGGCGCACAGGTGCAGGCGGGTGACGTTCTCGCCCGTGTCGCCCGTGAATCGGCCAAGACCCGCGACATCACCGGCGGTCTGCCGCGCGTCGCCGAGCTGTTCGAGGCGCGCATCCCGAAGGAAGCGGCGATCATCGCCAAGGTCTCGGGCCGCGTCGTGTTCGGCAAGGATTACAAGGCGAAGCGCAAGATCGGCATCCAGCCCGAGGATGGCGGCGAGGTCGTCGAGTATCTGATCCCGAAGTCGAAGGTGATCGACGTTCAGGAAGGCGACTATGTCAAGCGCGGCGACAACCTGATCGGTGGTTCGCCGAACCCGCACGACATTCTGGAAACGCTCGGCATCGAGCCGCTGGCCGAGTATCTGGTCAGCGAAATCCAGGGCGTCTATCGACTGCAGGGCGTGAAGATCAACGACAAGCACATCGAGACGATCGTTCGTCAGATGCTGCAGAAGGTCGAGATCACCGACGGTGGCGACACCACCCTGCTGGCCGGCGAACAGCTCGACCGTGACGAGATGGACGAAGCCAATGCGAAGCTCGAACCGGGTCAGGCCCCGGCGCAGGGCAAGCCGGTGCTGCTCGGCATCACCAAGGCGTCGCTGCAGACCCGCAGCTTCATCTCGGCCGCATCGTTCCAGGAAACGACCCGCGTCCTCACCGAAGCGTCGGTGCAGGGCAAGATCGACAGTCTGAACGGTCTGAAGGAAAACGTCATCGTCGGCCGCCTGATCCCGGCGGGCACCGGTGCCGGCATGAACCGCCTGCGGGTCGCGGCATCGTCGCGCGATGCGGCGCTCCGTGCCCAGCAGCGGGCGCTGCAGGGCTTCATCGCGCCGAACTCGGCCGAGGAAGAACATGCCGCCGAGCTGGCCCGTTCAGCCCGCGACGGTCAGGGTGCCAACGATCCGCTGGCCGATGTCGTGCCCTCGGGCACCGGCACCGACGCCGATGCGGGCGAGTATCTGAACGACTGATCGTTCGGGTCTTCGTGAGTTGAACGAGCCGCCGTCCGGGCAACCGGGCGGCGGTTTCGTTTTGGGGGTAGAGCAACGCACCGCCCTCTCCACCACGTCGCCTCCGGCTAGACCCGGATGACGATGGTTCCGAGCCACCTTCCCTCGCCCGCGCGTCCGCCCTACCCTGCCGCGAACCAAGGGGGACCCATGCACCGCATCCTGTTCGCGCTCCTGCTGCTCGCCGCGCCGGCAACCGCCCAGACCTACCACCCGCCCTCCGACCCGTCGGCGCACAAGGGTCCGCGAACCGGCCCGCCGAACGAGGTCGCCGTGCTTGGTTCGCCCCATTTGTCGCAACTGCCCGACGGCTTCCGTCCTGAGGCGCTCGCCCCGCTGCTCGACAGGCTCGCCGCGTGGAAGCCGCAGGCCATTGCGATCGAGAGTCTGTCCGGCGCCCAGTGCGACGAACTGCGCCGCTATCCCTATCGCTACGCCGACACCATCGACTCCTATTGCGCCGACACCGCCGCCGCGCGCGCCGCGACCGGGCTGGACGTTCCAACGGCCAACGCCGCCTTCGCGAAGATCCTCGCGGACTGGCCCGCCACCCCTTCCGCCGCGCAGCGCAGGCGATTGGCCGCCACCTTCCTGGCAGGAGGAGAACAGGCGTCCGCGCTCGTCCAGTGGCTGCGCTTGCCCCCCGCCGAACGCCGCGCTGGCGACGGGCTGGACACCACGCTGGTCGAACGCCTGACCAAGCTGGCAACGCGGCATGACGAAAGCCTGATGATCGCCGCACGCCTCGCCGCTCGACTGGGACTGGAGCGCGTCTATGCGATGGACGACCACAGCGCCGACCGGATGATGGCGAAGGCGGACGAAGCCCCGTACGGCGCGGCGATCCAGAAGGCGTGGGACAATCCCGCCGGGGCGAAACGGCGCGTGCGGGACGGAGCGGCCCAGCGCGACCTTGCAACCGGTCCCGGCATCCTGACGATGTATCGCGCCTTCAATGCGCCGGACATGGCGGCGATCGTCTATGCCAGCGACTTCGGCGCGGCATTGGAGGAGCCTTCACCGCAGCGGTTCGGCCGGCAATATGTCGCCTATTGGGAAACCCGCAATCTGCGGATGGCGGCGAACATCCGCGACATGCTGGGCGAACGGCCGGGGCAGCGCGCATTGGTCGTAGTCGGCGCGTCGCACAAGCCCTATCTGGACGCCTATCTGCACCAGATGCACGATGTCCATGTGGTCGACGTGATGCCGCTGCTGCGCTGAACCGGAGCCGGCGGCGCGGCCGATCGTTCTCTCCTGCACAACAAGGGAGGACATGCCATGGCGCAGGACGACGTAACCGCCGATACGCTGGCCGACAGCGTCGACGACGCCATGCTGGCCAAGACCCGCCCGCCGGTCGGCGCGATGGTCCTGCTGGGCATCGCGGCGGGCGCACAGATAGGGTTCGGCGCGATCGGTTATCTGGTGGCGCAGGCGGGGATGACGCCGGGCGGCGGTACGCAATTGCTGTCGGGCGTCGCCTTTTCGGTCGGGCTGATGCTGGTAATGGTGACGGGCACGCAGTTGTTCACCGGCAACACGATGCTGGTCCTGCCCGCCGCCCAGCATCGGCTGGGCATCGGCGAGACGCTGCGCGACTGGAGCATCGTGTGGGGTGCCAATCTGGTCGGCAGCCTGGTCATTGCCGCCCTCTTCGTCGCCTCGGGCGCACCCCATGCGGTGGGCGGCGCGGTGGAACAGGCGGCGCTGAAGACCGCCGATACGAAGCTGGCCAAGGACTGGATCGAACTGTTCGCCTCCGGCGTGCTTGCCAATATGCTGGTATGCCTCGCGGTCTGGATGGCGACGGGGGCCAAGACCGTCGCGGGC
The DNA here is from genome assembly GCF_022664435.1 of Sphingomonas panni. Taxonomy (GTDB): domain Bacteria; phylum Pseudomonadota; class Alphaproteobacteria; order Sphingomonadales; family Sphingomonadaceae; genus Sphingomonas; species Sphingomonas panni. The sequence goes on from NZ_JAKREU010000003.1 coordinate 185,864, forward strand.
AAGATCGCCGCCGTGATCGGCCCGGTGACGCTGTTCGTGGCGGCGGGGTTCGAGCATTCGGTCGCGAACATGACGCTGCTGCCGGTCGCCTGGGGACTGGACCCGGCGGCGGTGCCGTTCGGGCCGCTGCTCGGCAATCTGCTGCTGGTGACGGCGGGGAACATCGTCGGCGGGTCGCTGGTCGCGATCACCTTGGCAGCGGGGCACCGGGTGCTGACGAAGGCACAGTAGCGCGCGCGATCGAAGCGTCGTCTTGGCGAAGACTGGTCTTCCTGTGAAAGCACGGAACAGGAACCGCCTTATAACCCAGCCTGCGCTGAGGCGTCATTTGCGGGAAGCAGGGCAAACCAGACATCCCCGAATATGAAAGAGGCCGCCGGGGTCTCTCGACGCCCGACGACCTCAAGCATGGTCAGCGGCCGGAAGCTCCAGCCCGGGAGACCATGCGAGCCGCTCTATTCCCGGCCACGGCGTTGACTGGGGGAGGATACCCCCCGCACGCGGCACGGGACGTTAGCGGCGCGTCTCCCGAACGAACTGAACCGACCCCATTGCTGAACCATGAGACATCGGATCACCTCCTTTCGCTAGTTAAAGCCGTTACGCACCGACCGGTGCGCACCCGCAACGTGGGGCATCCGGCGATCACGTACAAGACTTGTAATCCGTACGGTTCCGGCCATACTTCGCGCCCCTGACCGCGGGGAATCAGCGCCCCGCCGGTCGGCAGCCGCGCACCACCCTGCCGATGGCGGGATCGCCCGGAATGCGCAGGATCGGCCCCTTGCCCGCCGCCACCCCGATAACATCCGCCCGCATCAGCGCGTCGAGAAACGTCTGTCCGGTCGTTACCGGCGTTTCCAGCGCGCCATCGACCACCTGCGCCGGGAAGGTCGCGGCGGCATCGTCGGTGAACAACGCGATCGTCGCCCCGTCCGCCACGTCGCGCGACACCAGGATGCGGCGGGCCGGGCGGTCGCACCGAAGGGCAAAGGCAATCCGCCCGTCGGCGGTGTAGCGCGCGGCGTCGCGCGTTGCCGACCAGCTACCGGCCAGCGGCACCGCTCCGTCAAGTTCGGGCGTCGGCAACTGTCCGGGCTTTCGCGGGCGGGGCGACGGCGCCGGGGTTGGCGATGGTGCAGGACTGGCCGTTGGCACCGGAGCGGGTGGCGGCGGTTCGCTCGAACAGCTCGCCAACGCCAGCAGCACGACCGGCACCCGCCCCCGCATCAGCGGCGACAATCCTCTGTCACGCGCAGCACTTCGGCCCAGGCGGGCAGGACCAGCCGGCCGACCGGAGCGCCCTCGACCACGAACCGCCCCCGGCTGAACCCGATCGCATCCAGCAGCCGGTCGCTGGCGGCAAGCGAAACGCCGACCCCGCCGGCCAGCGGCTGAACGTTCAGCGTCCTCTGCGTGCTGGTCGTACGGATGGTAACGCCGCCGGCGGTCGGCCGCGGGGTGGCGAAGGTCATCGTGACTTGTCCGGCGGCGCGGTCACAGGTCAGCGTCGCCACCGGCGCAGCGCCGCGCGCACCATAGGTCGCCATCGATCCGCCGCCCAGGCCACGATATTGCCAGTCCCCCGGCGTGCGCGGCAGGTCGCGCCAGTCGGCAACCGGTGCCACCGGTGTCGGGCGGACCGGCGCCGGCGGCTGGACGGGGGCCGGCACCTCTTCGGTCGCGGGCGGCGCACCGGGCGGTACGCACCCGGCCAGCAGGACGACGGCGGCGAGGGGGAACAGAATACGCATGGCGCCCTTATGGGCGATGCGGACGGTAGCCTCAACCGGGGACGGGGCCAAATGCCTTCCATCACCCCCCGTCATTCCGGCGGAAGCCGGAATCCACGGATGGGGTGCCGTCGCGATGGAGCCGACCGCATCCGACAAAATGGATCCCGGCCTTCGCCGGGATGACGAAAGTCGGTCCAATCCTACGGCGGCAGGATTGGCGAAATGGCCCGCTACCGCCCGCGCCCGCCGCCGCCGGCCATCCGCATCGCCTTCTGCTTGCCATAGCGCGTCTTGCGCGTCCCCGGCTTGCCCTCGTTCGACCGGCCCATGATCGGTGCCTTGTGCTCGCTCGCCGGCAGGCCAAGTTCCTCATTCTCCAGCGACCGGATCTCGTCGCGCAGCCGCCCGGCGGTTTCGAACTCCAGATTCGCCGCCGCCTCGCGCATCTGCTTTTCGAGGCTTTCGATGTACGAGCGCAGGTTGTGGCCGACCATGTGGCGCGGTCCGTCCTCGTCGATCTCGACGGTCACCTGATCGCGCGAGGCGACGTCGGCGATGATGTCGCCGATCTGGCGCTTGATCGTCGTCGGGGTGATGCCGTGCGCCTCGTTATAGGCGCGCTGCTTTTCGCGGCGGCGGTCGGTTTCAGCGATGGCGCGCTCCATGCTGCCGGTCATCCGGTCGGCATAGAGGATCACCCGCCCGTCGACGTTGCGCGCCGCGCGGCCGATCGTCTGGATCAGCGAGGTTTCGGAGCGGAGGAACCCTTCCTTGTCGGCGTCGAGGATCGCGACCAGCCCGCATTCGGGAATGTCCAACCCTTCGCGCAACAGGTTGATGCCGACCAGCACGTCGTACACCCCCATGCGCAGGTCCCGGATCAGTTCGATCCGCTCCAGCGTCTCGACGTCCGAGTGCATGTAGCGGACCTTGAGGCCGGCTTCGTGCATGAACTCGGTCAGATCCTCGGCCATGCGCTTGGTCAGCGTGGTGACCAGCGTGCGATAGCCGTTCTTCGCCGTCTCCTTCGCCTCATGGATCAGGTCGTCGACCTGTTCCTCGACCGGCCGGATCGTGATCGGCGGATCGATCAGCCCCGTCGGGCGGATGACCTGTTCGCTGAACACGCCGCCGGTCTGCTCCATCTCCCAAGTGCCCGGCGTCGCGGACACGCACACCGTCTGCGGCCGCATCGCGTCCCATTCGTTGAAGCGCAGCGGCCGGTTGTCGATCGCGCTGGGCAGGCGAAAGCCATACTCGGCCAGCGTGATCTTGCGCCGATGGTCGCCGCGCGACATGCCGTTGATCTGGCCGATCGTCTGGTGGCTTTCGTCGACGAACAGCAGTGCGTTTTCGGGCAGATATTCGAACAGCGTGGGCGGCGGTTCGCCGGGCAGGCGACCGGTCAGGAAGCGGCTGTAATTCTCGATCCCCGCACACGAACCGGTGGCGGCGATCATTTCCAAGTCGAAATTGGTGCGTTGCTCCAGCCGCTGTGCCTCCAGCAGCTTGCCCTCCATCACCAGTTCCTTGAGCCGCTCGGCCAGCTCATGCTTGATCGCCTCGCCCGCCTGTTTCAGCGTCGGCCCCGGCGTCACATAGTGCGAGTTCGCATAGACGCGGATCGAGTTGAGATTCGCGATCTTCTTGCCCGTCAGCGGGTCGAACTCGGTGATCTCCTCGATATCGTCCCCGAAAAAGGTGATCCGCCACGCGCTGTCCTCGTAATGCGACGGGAAGAGTTCGAGGCTGTCGCCGCGGACGCGGAAATTGCCGCGCTGGAACGCGGCATCGTTGCGCTTGTACTGCAGCGCGACCAGCTTGCGCACGATCTCGCGCTGGTCGACGACATCGCCCTTCTTCAAATCGAAGATCATCGCCGAATAGGTTTCGACCGATCCGATACCGTAGAGGCACGACACCGACGCGACGATGATGACGTCATCGCGCTCGAGCAGCGACCGGGTAGCCGAATGCCGCATCCGGTCGATCGCCTCGTTGGTCGAGCTTTCCTTCTCGATATAGGTGTCCGACCGCGGCACATAGGCTTCGGGCTGATAATAGTCGTAATAGCTGACGAAATATTCGACGGCATTGTCAGGAAAGAACGACTTCATTTCCCCGTAGAGCTGCGCGGCGAGAATCTTGTTGGGCGCGAGGATCAGCGCGGGGCGCTGCAGCTCCTCGATCGTCTTGGCCATGGTGAAGGTCTTGCCCGAGCCGGTGACGCCCAGCAGCACCTGATCCTTCTCCCCCGCCTTGGCTGCCGCGACCAGTTCGGCAATCGCGGTCGGCTGGTCGCCGGCGGGTTCATAGTCGGACTTGATGACGAAGCGTTTTCCCGCATCCACCTTCGCCGGACGCGCCGGGCGGTGGGGGATGAAGGTCTGCCCGGTTTCCGGTTCGGACAGGTCGGTGCGGATCATGATCGCCATGCGTCGGAATATGGGTGACGCGGAACGGGACGGCAACATTCGGAGCGGGCGGATTCGTGATTCACGCCAAGTTCGCGAAGAAGAAGGAATTGGCTCGCGCGGAGGCGCGGAGCGGTTGCGTGACCGACCAACACCCGAATCGGCCACAAACGTCACCCTAGCGAAGGCTGGGGTCTCCCGGTAGTAGAGCGCGCGCCTCGTCGCGGGAGATGCCAGCCTTCGCTGGCATGACGGGATCCGGGGGCCTGAGGGGTAGAGTGACGCTCCTGCGCACGGACCTCCTCCGCGTCCCCGCGCCTTCGCGTAAACCAAATCCCCCTCGACACCCGCCCCGAACCCGATAGCTTGGCCCCCAAAGGGGACCCATGACATGCGCACACTGATCGCCACCGCCGCCTGCCTGCTGGCCGCCACGCCCGCCATCGCCGAACCCGATTGGGCACCCGCCGTCCGCGCGGACTACAGCGCGTCGCTGGGGAGCATGTGGGACTGGTTCCATCGCAATCCGGAACTGTCGTTCAAGGAGGTGAAGACCGCCGATCGCATGGCGACCGAGTTGCGCAAGGTGCAGGGAATGCAGGTCACCACCGGCGTCGGCGGCACCGGCGTGGTCGGCGTGCTGAAGAACGGGGCAGGTCCGACCGTACTGGTCCGCGCCGACATGGACGGCCTGCCGGTCGAGGAGAAATCGGGCCTGGCCAATGCCAGCAAGGTGCGGCAGGTCGGCGTCGACGGGGTCGAGGCACCGGTAATGCACGCCTGCGGCCATGACACGCACATCACGTCGATGGTCGGCACCGCCCGCCGGCTGGCGGCGCTGAAGGACCGCTGGAAGGGAACGATCGTCTTCATCGTCCAGCCCGCCGAGGAACGCGTCGGCGGCGCGAAAGCGATGGTCGCCGACGGTCTCTACAGCCGTTTCCCCAAGCCCGACTATGCCTTGGCCTTCCACGTCGCCGCCGGGCTGCCCGCCGGCATGGTATCCGCGTCGGAGGGCATCCAATATTCGTCGTCGGACTCGGTCGACATCGACGTGCCGGGCATCGGCGCACACGGCGCCAGCCCGCATGCCGGCAAGGACCCAATCTATATGGCGTCGCAGCTGGTGATCGCGCTGCAGGGACTTATCAGCCGCGAACGCCAGCCGCTCGCCCCCGGCGTCATCACCGTCGGCTCGTTCCACGCCGGGCTGAAACACAATATCATCAGCGACATGGCGAAGCTGCAGGTAACCGTCCGCGCCAATGACGAAGCGACGCGCAAGCAGCTGCTCGACGGCATCCAGCGCGTGACCACCGGCATCGGCACGCTGAACGGGATGCCGGCCGACAGGATGCCGACCGCGAAAGTGATCGAGGGCACGCCGACCACGATCAACGACGGCCCGCTCGCCCGTCGCCTGAACGCCGTGATGGCGACGACGCTGGGGGCGAAGAATGTCGTGCCGTTCGAACAAACCGGCATGGGCGCGGAGGACTTCGCCTATCTGGTCCAGCCGGATTCCAAGGTGAAGGGATATTATTTCGCGGTCGGCGGCACCCCGATGGCGGACATCGTCGCGGCGAAGAATGGCGGGCCTGCGATCCCATCGCACCATTCGCCACTGTTCAAGATCGCGCCGGAGCCGGCGATTGTGACCGGCACGATCGCGATGACCGCAGCGGTGCTGGATTTGCTGGGGCCGCAAAAGGCGGGGTGACGCCCTCTCCTCACCCACCCCGTTTGGTTCGAGCAGCTTCGAGCGAAGTCGAGAAGCGTCTGTCGAGAACCCTGACTTTGGGGCACCCCCTTCTCGACTACGGTTCTCGACAGGCTCGAACCTGCGCTCGAAGCAAACGGGGTGTGGGGTTGGGGGCGGGACGGGAGGGTAAGGGAGGCGGAAAGCCCCTCTACCCGAACACCGACCAATCCGCCTTGTCCGCCAGCAACTCCAGCGCCCGGACCCCCAGAATCGAATTCCCCTGCTTGTCGAGATTGTTCGACCACACCGCGATCGACGCGACCTGCGGCACGATGGCGAGGATACCGCCACCCACCCCGCTCTTGGCCGGCAAGCCCACCCGATACGCAAAGTCGCCCGAACCGTCATATTGGCCGCTGGTCGTCATCAGCGACAGCAAGCGCCGCGTCCGCTTCGCCCGTTTGTCGTCCTCGGCATCGCCGGTCCGCGCGGTGCGGGTCAGGAACAGCCCGGCCTTCGCCAGCGACTGGGCGCTCAACTCGATCGCGCATTGATGGACATAGGCTTCCATCACCTCGTCGATATCGCTGTGCAGATTGCCGTGATGCTTGGCAAAGCTCATCATCGCGCGGTTCAGGTCGCCGCCCTTGCGCCCGCTTTCCAGCACGTCGTCGTTCAGGATGACCTCGCTCAGCCCCGCCTGCGCCCGCACGAACTCGACCACCGCCCGCGCCGATGCATCGTCGCCCTTATGCTCGACCAATATGTCGCACACGACCAGCGCGCCGGCGTTGATGAACGGGTTGCGCGGCACGCCCTTGTTGCGTTCGAGGTCGACGATCGAATTGAACGGATCGCCCGAGGGTTCCCGCCCCACCCGCTTGAACACCTTGTCGCCGCACGCCTCCAGCGCCAGTTCGAGCGCGAAGACCTTCGAAATGCTCTGGATCGGGAAGCGGATATGCGAATAGCCGCCATGATGCACCTGCCCGTCGGCGGTCGCGACCGTCATGCCGAACCAGTCGGGCGAATAGGCGAGGCCCGCCTCCGCCGCCGCCTCAATCTCGGCGGCATTGGCGGTGATCTCCTCCGTTACCTCGGCAACGATGCGGGCGAGGTCGGTCATAGTGTTTCCTTGTTGCGATACAGACGAAGGGTAGCATGCGCTCCTGCCAAAGGCGAACCGTACCCCCACGGAGGCGGGGGTCCACAGCCACCGAAGGCAGCGCCTGCGACCCTGGATCCCCACCTGCGCGGGGATACGGTCGCTAGATCGTGACCAGATTGTTCAGGTTGATGATCGGCAGCAGGATCGCCAGCACCATCATCAGCACCAGCCCGCCCATCAGCAGCAGGACCATCGGTTCGACCAGCGCGACCAGTGTCGCGACCAGTGCGTCGAGTTCGCGCTCCAGTTCCCCCGACGCGCGGTCGAGCGCGGGGGCCAGCCGACCCGACGTCTCGCCCGAAGCGACGATCGCGACCAGCATCGACGGAAATATCTCCGCCTCCGCCATCGCCGCGCGCAACGACAACCCTTCGCGCACCCGCGCCGCGACGGTCAGCGCCTTGTCGCGCACGAAGCGATTGGGGGTGACGGCGGCGGCGGCGTGCAGCGCCTCGACCAGCGGCACCGCGCTGCCGACCAGCGTCGCGAGGCTGCCGGCGAAACGCGCAGCATTATGCTGGCGGCTGAACCGACGAAACGGCGCCCGCGTCGCCAGCCGCCGGTCGACCCGCAACCGGTTAGTCGGCACCCGCAACCACCGCGCCCCGACTAGGAACAGCACCAGCCCGCCGACCGCGACATACAGCCCGTAGTTCTGGATGAACGCCGACAGCGCGATCAGCGCCCGCGTGAGGAACGGCAACTCCGCCCCGCGCGACACGAACACGCGGACGATATCGGGCACGACATAGACCATCAGCAGCACCATCATGCCGAAGCTGACGGTGGCCAACAGTGCCGGGTACAGCAGCGCCAGCTGCATCTTCTGCCCATTGGCCTGCCGCGTCTCGACGAAATTGGCGAGGTGATTGAGGACGTCGGGCAACCGCCCCGACTGTTCGCCCGCCGCCACCGACGCGCGGTAGAATTCGGGAAAGGCCTTTGGATGCCGCGCCAGCCCCTGCGCGAAGCTGCGCCCGTCGAGGATCGCGGCACGCACGTCCAGCAGCAGCGCGTTGACCGCGGCATTGTCCGCCTGGCCCGCGACGATCCGCAGCGATTCCTCGATCGAAATATCGGAGCCGACCAGCGTCGCGATCTGGCGGGTCATGGTCGCCAGCGCCTTGGCCGACACGCCCCGCCGGAACAGCCGGGGGAGATGGATGCTGCCGAGCTTCGGGCCTTTCTCGGCGGCTTCCTCGACCGACAGCGGGAGCTCGCCGCGTTCGCGGAGGAGCGCGCGGGCGGCGGCCGGGCTAGAGGCCTCGATCACGCCCTTCACGGTCGCGCCGGTGCGGGAAGCTGCGCGATAGGCGTAGGCGGTCATGGAAGCCCCCGCCCCATCCCCACCCGAAATCCGTTTGGTTCGAGCAGCTTCGAGCTTGTCGAGAAGCGTCCGTCGAGAACGCCTGCCCAGCGGAACCCCGTTCTCGATACGCGCTCTCGACAAGCTCGATCGCTACTCGAACCAAACGGAATTTCTGGGTTGAAGGAAAAGGAGGGCAAAATCACCCCTCGTCCCGCACGACCCGCGCGACCTCCTCGACCGTGGTCACTCCGGCACGCACCTTCGCCACGCCATCGTCCAGCAACGCCGGATTATCCACCCGCGCCGCGCGCTCCAGATCGGCCTCGGCCGCACCGTTATGGATCATCGCCTGCAACCGGTCGTCGACCGCCACGACCTCGTACAGGCCCGCACGCCCGCGATAGCCCTCGTGGTGGCATGCCTCGCAGCCGCCCTTGCGCCACAATTTCTTGCCCGGCTTGATCGCGCCGCCCAGCAGCACACTGTCCGCCTCGGTCGCGCGGTCCTGCCAGCGGCATTCGACGCACAACCGCCGTACCAGCCGCTGCGCGACCAGCCCGACCAGCATCGGCGCCAGCAGGTAGCGCTCGACCCCCATGTCGATCAGCCGGGTGACCGATCCGATCGCGGTATTGGTGTGCAGCGTCGACAGCACGAAATGGCCGGTCATCGACGACCGCACCGCCGTCTGCGCGGTTTCCTGATCGCGGATTTCGCCGACCATGATGACGTCGGGGTCCTGCCGCAGGATCGCGCGCAGTCCCCGCGCGAAGGTCATGTCGGTACGCGGATTAACCTGCGTCTGCGCGATTCCCGCCAACTCGTATTCGATCGGGTCTTCGACCGTCATCACGTTGCGGCGGCGGTCGTTGAGCCGGGTCAATGCGGTGTAGAGCGTCGTCGTCTTGCCCGAACCGGTCGGTCCGGTGACCAGCAACAGCCCGTGCGGACGTTCGAGCAACCGCGCGAACACCGTCTCGTCCCGTTCCGACATGCCGAGGCCGGCGAGGTCGAGCATCATGCCCCCACGTTCGAGCAGGCGCAGCACCACGCGTTCGCCATGCTGGGTCGGCATGGTCGACACGCGGGCATCGACGTCGTGCCCGCCGATGCGCAGCGTCACCCGCCCGTCCTGCGGCGTGCGGCGCTCGGCAATGTCCAGCTTCGCCATGACCTTGATCCGGCTGACCAGCAAAGGGGCCAGCGCGCGCGGCGGCTCGACGATGTCGCGCAGCACGCCGTCGATGCGGAAACGGACGACGAGGCGCTTTTCCTGCGTCTCGACATGGACGTCGGACGCGCCTTCCTTGATCGCCTCCAGCAGCAGCGCGTTGATCAGGCGGATGACCGGCGAGTCGTCGCGTGCGTCGAGCAGGTCGTCGACCGCCGCCGCGCTGTCGGCCAGCGCCGCGAGATCGGTTTCGGCCAGTTCGATATCGGCGGCGGTCGAGGCGCTACCGCCATAGCTCGCCTGCAACGCCGCATCGAACGCGCCGTCGTCCAGCGCCACGAACGGGATGCCCGGCGCGACCCGCTGCACCTCCAGCATCGCGTCCAGCGTCGCGTCGGCGCGGTGGACGCATTCCATGCCCGCCTTGCCCAACCGGATCAGCACGCCGCCCTTGCGCGCATAGCCATAGGGCAGGCGCACCGGTTCGGCATGGAGCAACGTGTCGGTCACGGCTGGAACTCCACGGTCGCATTGACCCGGCCGGAGGTAGCGCCCCGCTGCATCGTCACCCGCCGCACGTCGATGGTGCTGGTCGACGCGACCGAACTGAGCCACGTCACCACCGCCGGATAGGGCGCATCGGTCAGTGTCGCGGTGATCGCGCCATTCGCCTCCGCCACGACCGGCTGCAACCCGGCAGTCGCCGCGATGGAGGTGATGACCGCTTGCGGAGGCCCGGAAGCGATGGTCTGCGGCGCGGACTCCAGCCGCCCGGCGGCACGGACCCGCGCCATCAGCGTCTCGGCCTGGCGGATATCGGCACGCGCCAGCGCCCGCGCCGCCTGCACCGGCTTCACCACGCCGTATACCAGCACCACCCCGGCCAGCAGCGCCGCCAGCGTGCCCACCAGCACCCGCTCGCGCGTGGTCAGCCCCTGCCACCAGCTGTCGAAGCGACCCAGCGCCGCTTCGATGCGGGCGTTGCGTTTCAGCAGGACGATCATGCGCCGCGTGCCACGATGCGCAAAGTCCCGCCGGGGGCCGCCACGACCTGTGCCGCGACGCCCGCCGCCGACAATGCCGCACGCACCCGGTCGGCCATGCCGGTCTCGGGCGATTCGCATTCGATCGTCAGCGCATTTCCTTCGAAGCTCATCGTCCGCACCACCAGGACCGGCCCGATCGGGCTGAGTGCCCCGCCGACCCGCGACAGCAAGGGCACGAACCGGTTGCTCCCGGTCGGACGCGGCAGCAGGTCGGCGACCCGCACCATGAAATCGTCGCCCCCGGTCGGCACCGACGGCGCGGTCGTCGCGACCAGCTGTTGCAGCGCGTCGTAGCGCCGCTCGGCAATGCGTTGCAGCATCAGCGTATCGGCCACCGCGATCACGCCATGCGCCAGCGCCGCGATCCCGAGGATCATCGCGACCTTGCGCGTGGTGCTGGGCCACGCCGTACGCCTGCGGGCATAGGCACCTTGCCGCAGGTCGATCGGTGTCGCCGCCACCCGGTCGGCCAGCGATGCCGGTGGAAAGGCCGCGCCGTCGCCCGCCATCGCTTCGGGCAGCGGATCGCCCGACGCCGCCACCTTGGGCCGCCCCGCCGCCTCCCATGCCGCGACCAGCATGGGCAATGGCAGCGCAAATCCGGTGCCGTCGGCGGCGCGGACCAGCGCGCGGCCGCCCGTCACCTCGACGCTCCACCCCTCGACCGGGACCGGCAGCACCAGCGCATCGGGTATGAACGCCGACGTACCGATCCCGGCGGCTTCGGCGATGGCGATCCATTCGGCCATCACGCCGTGCCGGACCACCGCCACCAGATAGCGTTTGTCGCCGACCGTATCGCCCAGCGCCAGATGCACCGCGTCCAGCGGATCGGCGATCCGGTCCTCGATCGCGAAGGGTAATGCCGCCAGCCTTTTGGCCCGGCTGGGCAGCGGCAGATCGACGGCGAGGAGAAGGACCGATTCGGACGGCACGAGCAAGGTTGTTGCCGCGACCGTCCCATCGACTAATATGGCTTCGCCGCCCGCGACAGCCCACACGCCGGCGGCCGGACCGGCGGGGGCGGGTTCGATTGTCACAATGGCTTCATCGTGTGGACGCATTGGGGCGTGGATGCGCATCTTATTCCGAAAGTTTCGTGACACCTTGGCCGCGAACCCCGCCGCCCGCAAGGTTTCTGTCCCTGACAACCAGGCCGGCCTAACATTGGTCGAAATGATCGTCGTGCTGGCGATCATCGCGCTGGTCGCCGCGTTGATCGTGCCCAACGTCATCAACCGCCCCGATCAGGCGCGGGTGACGACCGCCGGCACCGATATCAAGTCGATCTCCGGTGCCCTCAAAATGTACCGGCTCGACAATGGCGATTACCCGACGACGAATCAGGGGCTTAAGGCGCTGGTCGAAAAACCGACCCAGCCACCGGTCCCCGGCGCCTATCCGCCCGATGGTTACCTGTCGCAGATGCCGCAGGACCCGTGGGGCAATCCCTATGTCTACGAATCGACCGGTGGGCGCTTCACGATCAAGTCGCTCGGCAAGGACGGCAAGCCCGGCGGCGAGGGCCTCGACGCCGATATCGACGGGTCGGCGCGCTGATCCACGCCCAGCTTCGTCATTCCCGCGCAGGCGGGAATCCATTGCCGCCGACGTTTGTGAGCGATTCGCACCGTCAGCGTCGATGGGCTCCCGCCTGCGCGGGAGCGACGGACGATTCCCAGTCCGGCATGACCCTGATCGAGATGCTGATCGTCCTTGCCATCGTCGGCGTGGCGGCGGGAGCGGTCAGCCTCGGCATCGGCGCCGCCACCCGCGCGCCCAATGTCGAGACGGAAGCGCGACGACTGGCCGTCCGGCTGCAGGCGGCGGCGGACGATGCGATGCTGGGCGACCGGCTGATCGCGCTGACCACCGACACGCACGGCTATGGCTTCGCCCGGGTCGGCCCACGCGGGCTGACGCCGATCACCGACGATGCGCTGGCGTTCCACACCCTGCCCGGCGGCATGGTCATGGCGCTCGACACCGCACCGCCGGTGATTTTGGGCGTCGACGGCACCGGGCAACCGCTGGGCGCGACGGTGACCGGCGGCGACCAGACGTGGCGGGTGCAATATGACGGCGTGACGGCGCGGGCGACGAAGGTGACGAAGTGAAGATCCTCCCCGGCACGGGGAGGGGGACCATGCGCAGCATGGTGGAGGGGGCTGTCCCCAGACGCGACCGTTGCGTTGCGCGGCGCTCCCCCTCCACCATCCGCTACGCGGACGGTCCCCCTCCCCGTGCCGGGGAGGATACAGATTCCGGCTTTTCTTTGATCGAGGCGATGGTGGCGCTGGCGGTATTGGCGATCGCCACGGTAGGGCTGATCGGCGCGGTCGAGCAGCACATCGATTCGACCCGTGGCGTCGAACGGCGCGCGATCGCGATGTGGGTCGCCGAAAACCGGCTGGCCGATCTGGAAGTGGGGACGCCGGAGGCGAATGGGGAAACGGTGGACATGCTGGGACGGAACTGGAGCGTGGCGGTGAACCGGACCGCGACCAGCGATCCCGCGCTCGACCGGGTGACCATCACCGTCACCCCGGCAGGGGAAAGTGCGGTCATGGCCCGGCTCGACGGCTTCCTGCGCAAGGACGCGGCATGATCGTCGTCGAACGCCTGAAAGTCCGTGAACGCTGGGTCGACTGGCTCGCCGCCGCCGCGATCGTGTCGGTCGCCTTCGCGCTCGCCGGCGTCGTCTGGCGCATCGCCGGTCACGCCGATACCGGCGCGATCACCGTGCCCTCCGACGCCCGCGCCCGCGCGGTCACCGTCGACACCGGCCCGGCCATCGCCTGGTCCCCCTTCGGCAGCCCGACCGCCGCCGACGCGACCTCACCAACCGGCATCCAAGCGGTCCTGAAGGGCGTCGTCTTCGCCCGCCCCGCCGAACTGTCGATCTCGTTCGTGTCGATCGGCAACGAACCAGCCAAGCCGTACAAGGTCGGCGACGCGCTGGCAGGGGCGCAGGTGACCGAGATTCGCCGCGACCGCATCATCCTGAACAATGGCGGGCGGCTCGAATATCTCGCCTTCCCCGATCCGTTCGGACAGGCGACGCCCGTGCCCGGTGCCGCCCCCGCCCCTGCGCCGGGCCAGCCGATGGCGCAGCCCGCCCCCGCCACCACGCCCGCGCCCCCCAGCGCACAGGCGGTGCTGTCGCGCCTGAACGCCACGCCCGTAGCCGGGGGCTATGCGATCGGCGCCAACGCCCCGCCGGGAATGCGGCAGGGCGATGTCGTCCAGTCGGTCAACGGCGCCGCCATGACCGACCAGTCCGCCGTCAATTCCGCCATCGCCAGCGCCGCCGCATCGGGGCAGGCACAGGTCACCATCCTTCGCGACGGCAAGCCGATCACCGTCTCCATTCCCATTCGTTAGGGTTTTCCCCCGTGCGCCACCGCTTCGCCTCCGCCTTCCTGTCCCTCGCGCTCGCCGCGACCAGCCTGTCGCCGGCCATGGCGCAAGCGCAGGCCGCCGACATCGTCGTCAACATGCGCGGCGTGGAGATCGCCGACGTCGCCGATCAGATCAGCCGCATCACCGGCCGCACGCTGATCCTCGACCCCACGGTCAAGGGGCAGGTGACCGTCACCTCGGCCGAACCGCTGTCACCGGCGGGCGTGTGGGAGTTGTTCCAGTCGGTGCTGCGCGCCAACGGCTTCGCGGCGGTGCGTTCCGGCTCGGCATGGCGCATCATCCCACAGGCCAATGCAGTGCGCGACGGCGGCGTGCGGTCGCGCGGGGTCGGCGGACAGGAACTGACCACGCGTATGGTCCGCCTGTCCAACGTCCCCTCGGCCGATGCCGCGCGGATCGTGCGCCCGCTGGTCGCCAGCTTCGGCAGCGTCGAGCCGCTGACCCAGCCCAATGCGATCGTCGTCACCGACTATGCCGATAACGTCCGCCGGATCGAGGCGCTGGCCCGCTCGCTCGACGGCGGCGGCGGTTCGACCTTCGCCACCATCACGCTGACCAACGGCAACGCCGCCGATATCGCGACGGCGATGCAGGCGGTGCTAGGCGAGGGCGGCGCGCGCGTCGCGGGCGATCCGCGTAGCAACACCATCCTCGTGCGCGGCACGCCCGCCGGCGTCGCAGAGGCGCGCCGCATCGCCCAGTCGCTCGACGCGCGCGGCGGCAGCGCGACCATGTCCACCCGCGTCTTCCGCCTGAACTATGCCGATGCGGAAAGCGTGACCGAGGTGCTGCGCGGTATCCTCGGCCAGCAGCAGTCGGCGACCAATCCGGTCGCCCGCAGCCTCTCGACCGTCAGCCAGCGCAACAATGCCGGGCAGGCGCTGTCGGGCCTGATCGCCAATGGCGGCGCGAATGCGGGCGCGCTGGCCGCCGCCGCCAATGGCGGAGGGCTCGGCACCGGCGGCAGCATCAGCACCGTGGGCCAGAACCAGACGGCGACCCCGGCACAGGGCTTCACCACCCCGGACATCACCGTTCAGCCCGCCCCCGACATCAACGCAGTGGTCGTGCGCGGCACGCCGACCGCCATCGCCCAGATCGAACGGCTGATCCCCGACCTCGACGTCCGCCGCCCACAGGTGCTGATCGAAGCGGCGATCGCGGAAATCACCGGCGACGATGCCGAACGGCTTGCGGTACAGATCGGTACGGCGGGCGCTGCGCTGACGCAGGTCAGCGGGGCCGGTACGTCGTTCACGAATGCCGGCAGCTCCCTCGGGCAGATCCTGGGGGTATTGGGCGTGCCGGCGGCCGGGCTGCTGTCCGGCGGTCTGTCCGCCAATATCGGCATCGGCAACGACTTCTCGATCCTGGTACAGGCGCTCAGTACCTCGCAAAAGGCAAACCTGCTCTCGACCCCGCAGATCACCGTCCTCGACAACAAGCTCGGCGAGTTCGTCGTGGCGCAGGAAGTGCCGTTCGTGACGGGTTCGATCCTGACCGGCAACGGCACCGCCAATCCCTACACCACCATCGAACGCAAGGACGTCGGCATCACCCTGCGCGTCCTGCCGCGCATCAATGCCGGCGACACGATCCGGCTGGAGGTAAGCCAAGAAGCCTCCTCCATCGCCCCGACCCAGGTCAGCGGCGCGGCGGACATCATCACCAACAAGCGATCGGCCAACACCACCGTCCTCGCCGACAACGGCCAGACGATCGTGCTGGGGGGTCTGACCAGCGACGATTACCAGCGGCTGCGCAGCCAGGTGCCGATCCTCGGCAGCCTTCCCATCGTCGGCGAGCTGTTCAAGGGCCGCACCGAAAGCCGCCAGAAGCGCACGCTGTTCGTGTTCCTGAAACCCACCATCCTGCGCGACGGCGCGGATGCGGCGGAGGCGGCGCGCACGCGTTACGACCGGTTGCGGCGGGAGGAAGTGTTGCAGGGGGACAAGCGCAGCCTGCTCCTCAATCCCCCCGCCCCGCGTCTGACCATGGAAATCGACGGGATTTATTGACGCCCCTACCGTCACCCCGGGCTTGCCCCGGGGTGACGAAGCAGAGAGCGACTATGCTCCAACCCCCAACCGCTTTCCCAGCCAGCGATCGATCAGGTCGATCGTATCGGGATCGGAAATCGGCCAGCCGCGATATTCCGCCGTGCCGTCGCCGGTCATCATCAGCGGCTTGAAGGCGTGTTCGACCTTCGGCATCCGCGCCACCGTCGCATCCGGATTGTCGCTCAACGCACCCAATGCGGAGGGGATGGCCAGCCGGTTGCTAATCACCGTATCGCCGGCAGCATAGAGCGCGAGTACGGGTGCCTTCACCTGCCGCAGCACCGCGCCCGGCCCGACCGTGTAGAGCGACGACGTCGCCGGATCGCTCAGCGTCTTCACCGCCCCCTCAGCCTGCGCTGCCGTCCAGCCCGCCGCGACGAACGCATCGACCACCCCTGCCCGGCCCGTCGCGACCAGCCCCGGCGCACCGCCGCCGGTCAGGTCATCCAGATAGCGCCGCGTCGCATCGATCACGTCCGACACCGCCACGGGCTTCATTCCCGACGTCGCCAGCTGCTCCTGCATCGAATCGAGGAACAACTTGCCCCGCTCGCCCGCGGGGGCCGACAGCATCACCACCGCCGCGATCGGCGGTGCGGCGACGCGCGGCGTAGCGACCGCCAGCGCCGGGCCGATCACCCCGCTCTGGCTCATCCCCAGCACCGCGATCCGCGCGGGATCGATCACGTCGCCCCGCGTACGAAGCCACGCCAGCACCGCCGCCGCATCGCGCTGCGCCACGTCGATCGCGTCGAAGAACGTTCCGGTCGACTTGCCCATGCCGCGCTTGTCGAAACTGCACGTCGCGATCCCTCGCGCCAGCAACCGCTGTTCGAGCAGCGGATAGATGCCGTGCGGCGACTCCCCCGCTCCGCCCAGCAGCAGCACGACCGGCGGATGCTGCACGCCCGGCGGCAGTTGCAGTTCGCCCGCCAATGTGACGCCGGGTTCGGAAGCGATCCGCACCGCCTCCTTGGTCGGCGGGGTCTGGGCGAACAGCGGCGCGACCGGCGCTCCGATCAGCAGGGCAAAGGGCAGCAGGCGTCGTGCGGCGATCATCGTCGGTCACTCCGTTGGACAGGGTCGGTCATGGATAAGGGTCGGCCGCGCGGCCGGTCAGGTCAGGCGCTGGACCAGGCGGGCAGGTCGTCGTGCCAGCGCACCGCCAGCCACACCAGCACCAGCTCTGCGCAGACGATGGCCAGCTGCGGCAGGGCGCACGGGTTGTAGAGGAACAGCACCGCCGAAAAGGCGAAAATCGTCGCCAGCATCGCTGCCCCGATCCGGGCATAGCGGGCCACCCGCTCCCAGTCGCGCTCCAGCAACGCCCAGGCGATGGCGACATGGCCGATCCCGGTCACCCCGGTCAGCAGCGCCAGCAACGGCACGCCGAACCGGTTGCCGACATTGACCGCCCCCTGCGGCCAACCGCTGCCCAAGGCCTGCGCGCCGACCGTCTCGAACGCCAGATAGGGAAAGCCGAGCGCCGCGCTGACCAGCAACAGCCCCGCCATCGGGACCAGCACCCCGACCGCCAGCACATGCGTCGCCACCGCAAACCGCCCTTCGGGCCGCGCCAGCATCGCTCGTGCCGCACTCGACAGGCAGCCGGCGGCGAAGCCCAGCCCCTCTCCCGCATCGGCCGCTTCGTGATACTCGGCCTTCATCGCCTCTGCCCAATCGCGCCGCGCGTCGCCCAGCCAGCGGGTCGCCAGCGCCATCAGCAACCGGGCGAGCGCGTCGCTCATGCCGGGACCGCCGCCGAAGGATCGGGTGCACCGTCCGTAATCTCCCGCGCCAGCGCCAGTCCCGCGCCGGTCAGGCGATAGGCGTGGCGGGGTGGCCGCCCCGGCTGGGTCGGTGCCTGCCACTGCGCCTCGACCAACCCCTGATCGCCCATCCGCATGAGCAGCGGGTAGAGCGTACCCGACAGCAACCCCGCCTGCTTCATCAGGTCATAGCCATGCCGCCATTGCTGCGGCTGCTCCGACAAGAGCCGCAGCAGCGCGATCATCTGTTTCGAAGGGCGTCGTTCGCGAACCATGATGCAGATCAAACATATGTAGATTTAAGAGTCAACCGACGCCGTGATCCAAGGCCGATCAAGGTTCAGCCCCCGGGACGACCGCTCCATTCGATCGTCACTTCCGCGCGGACCTAAGTTCACAAGCGCCAGAGTTACGACGCCGGCAGAAACGTCAGTGGCTACATATCCCCGCCTGCGCGGGAATGACGGGAAGTTGCGATGGGCACTGAATGTCAGTCGGTTCCGGTGCGTCGCATTGGCAAGGCACCGTTCTGGTCGGCGTCCAAGTCCCGGCGATTCGCGACACCGGTCGCCGAATGACTGGCCAGGACCGTAGCCGGCCATCCCCTCTAGCGCCTTTTTCGTTCCTACAGGCGCATGGAAGAGTCTGATCCTGCGCGGCAATTTCCCATACATCCGACACGGAAATATTATGATACCAAATCGCTATTGCTAACTACTATCAACATTATCTAGTGCGCCCGCCGAACAGGGGGGGCACATCATGCAATTCACGCGTACTTCGCTATTTCTCTGCGCGGCCATCGCTGCGCTGTCGTCGGCCGATGCGGCGTTCGCTCAAGCGAAAGCAACGCAGGACGACGACCTGCTCGACGCGATCGTGGTGACCGGCACGCGCGACGATGCCGACCAGGCCGGCGGATCGGTGCAGCGGCTCGACAGCGAACAATTGCGCACCTTCGCCTATTCCGACGTCAACCGCGTGCTGCGCGCGATCCCGGGCGTCGCCTTGCAGGAGGAGGACGGCTTCGGCCTGCGCCCCAATATCGGCATTCGCGGGTCGGGTACCGACCGCAGCGCGCGCATCGTCGTGATGGAGGACGGCATCCTTGCAGCGCCCGCGCCCTATGCCGCGCCGGCCGCCTATTATTTCCCGCGCATGGCCCGCATGTCGGCGGTCGAGGTGGCCAAGGGGCCGGCGGCGATCAAATATGGTCCCTCGACGATCGGCGGCGCGATCAACCTGTTCTCGACCCCGATCTCGACCAAAGGCGTGGGCGAGGTGATGGCGCTGGGCGAGGCACTGGCCGGCAATTACGGCGGCCGTCGCCTCCACGGCGCGGTCGGCGGGTGGCAGCCGCTTGCCCGGGGCATCGAGATCGGCGCGATGGTCGAGGGCCTGTACGAGGCGTCGGACGGGTTCAAGCGGATCGACAGCGGCGGCCCGACCGGGTTCCGCATCAACGACATGGTCGCCAAGCTTGCCCTGCGCAGCGGCGATGGCCGCCACGTCGTCGCGCTGAAATACCAGAGCTATGACGAACATAGCGACGAAACCTATCTCGGCCTGACCCTGACCGATTTCGCCGCGAACCCGCATCGCCGCTACAATGCCAGCCAGCGCGACCGGATGACGGTCGATCACAGCACCTATCAGCTGAGCTGGCGGTCGCAACTGGGCGATGCCGTCGACCTGACCACCATCGCCTATCGCACCGACACCGCGCGGCTGTGGTACAAGCTGCAGGACGTGCGCAACGCCGCGAACACCGGCTGGTCGTCGATGGCCGACGTTCTGGCCGATCCGGCGGCGAACCCGGTGCAATTCGCCGATCTGGTCGGTGCGCCGGGCTATACCGGTCGCGCCGGGGCGCTGCGGGTCCGGGCCAATGACCGCCGCTACCGCACGACCGGGGTCCAGTCGGTGCTGGGCGCGGACTTCGCCACCGGCGGCCTTGCCCATCGCCTCGAACTCTCCGCCCGGTACCATGCGGATTATGAGGACCGGCTGCAGCAGGAGGACCGCTACCGCATGGTCGACGGGCGGATGGTGCTGACCAGCGCCGGCGTGCGCGGGACGCAGGACAATCGCCGGGGCGACGCCCGCGCCTGGGCCTTCTTCGTACAGGACCGGATCGAAGCGGGTCCGGTCGTGCTGACCCCCGGCCTGCGCTACGAAACGATCGAACTGGAACAGACCCGCTGGGCGCTGGGCGACCTGACCCGCGCCACCCCGGTCGCGAACGCCCGGCGGCGGGTCGATGTGCTGATCCCCGGAATCGGCGCGGTGGTGCGGCTGACCGACACGGTGCGGCTGGTCGGCGGCGCCCATCACGGATTCGCGGCGCCCGCGCCGGGGTCGACGATCGATCCCGAAACGTCGTGGAACTATGAAGCGGGTGTCCGGCTGGGCGATGGCGACTGGCGGCTGGAGGCGATCGGCTTCCTCAACGACTATCGCAATCTCGTCGGCACCTGCACCGCGTCGACCGGCGTCACCTGCGACCTGGGCGAACAGTTCGATGGCGGCAAGGCGCGCGCGACCGGTGTGGAAGTGTCCGGCGGCTACACCGTTCCGCTCGGCGGAAACTGGCGCGCGCCGCTGGCGCTGGCCTATACCCATACCCGCGCGCGGTTCGGCACCTCCTTTGCCAGCAGCTTCTTCGGCACCGTGACGCGGGGCGACCGGCTGCCCTATCTGCCGGCGAACCAGCTGACGCTGACCGGCGGGATCGATGCCGGCGCGGCGCAAATCAATGCCTCGGTCAATTATGTCGATGCGACGCGGGGCTTTGCCGGCTCCGGCGCGATCCCCGCTGCCGAACGGATCGATGCACGCACGCTGCTCGACCTGTCGGGGGAGGTCGATGTCACCCCGGCGATCAGCGCCTATGCGACGGTGCAGAACCTGTTCGACACGACGTACAACGTCGCCTTCTCGCCCGCCGGCGCGCGGCCGGGCGCGCCGCGGCTGGTGCTGGCCGGATTGCGCGCGCGGTTCTGAACGGAAAAAGGGGCGGCGATCCCTTTACCGTCGCCCCTTCCCCCTGTCGTCGTCGCGTTCGGCGTTACAGCGCGACCACGCCGCCATCGTCCTTGGTGATGACGATCGTCGCCGACCGCGGGCGGGTGCCGGCGGTGGTCGACGGCCAGTTGCTGGTCGGCTTGTCGAAATTGCCGCCCTCGCCCGGATGCTGAATGTTCACGAACAGCGACCGGCCGTCCGGCGTGGATTCGATGCCGGTGATCTCGCACTGGACCGGCCCTACCAGGAAGCGGCGCAGCGTCGTGCCCGGTGCCTTGCCGATGCGGGTCGTCGCGGTGCTGGTCGCCGACACGCCGGTGTTCGTGATCGTCTTCGTGCCGCCGTCGCCGACCTTGCCCGGCATCGCCGCCAGCATCATGCAGTTGGTGACGTCGGTGTACGCGCCGTCGTCGGTCTGGATCCACAGCACCGGCGTCACCTGACCCGACGCGTTCGACGGCTTGCCGAACCACAGCCCGTCGGGGCTGGAGAAGTCGTTGGTCGCGTCGAGGCCCGACAGGTTGATGTTGGTCGGGTCGAGGTCCGATCCCGCGCCAAAGGCATAGACGTCCCAGGCGAAGCGCGTCGCTTCGGTGGTATCGCCGGCTTCGCGCAGGCGGATGATGTGGCCGTTGGCGTTGCCGGTCGAGCGCGACGTGCTGTTGACCTTCGGATCGATGTACGACCGCGGGTTGGCCGCATCGACGCGTTCGGGCGAGCGCGACGAGTTGTTGGTCAGCGTGCAGTACATCTCGCCGGTCGCCGGGTTGACCGCGGTCCATTCCGGCCGGTCCATCCGCGTCGCACCGACCGCATCGCCCGCGAGGCGGCAATGGGTCAGCACATCCGCCTGATCGGCGAAGGGATAGAGCGTGTTGGCGGCGGTCAGGCCGTTCTGTCCGAACACCAGGGCGATCCATTCGCCCGACCCGTCGGCGTTGAACTTGGCGACGTAGAGCGTGCCGTTGTCGAGATATTTGTCACCGATCGCCAGGCGGTTGGTGGCGGTCGCATCGGCTTCGGACCAAGCGGTGTTCGACACGAACTTGTAGATATATTCGTTCTGCGCGTCGTCGCCCATGTAGAAGGCGGGCTTGACCCCGGCGATGGCGCGGCCGGGGCAGCAGCCTTCGTGGTTCATCCGGCCGAGCGCTGTGCGCTTGCGCGGGGTGGAGGTCGGGTCATAGGGATCGATCTCGACGCACCAGCCATATTGGTTCGGTTCGTTGCGGAAATCGCCGGTGCCGCTGACCGGCTTGGTCGGGTCGATCGTCGCGTTGAACTTCCCGATCAGCGTCGAACCGGCGGTTGCCTCGGCAGCCGTGGTCCAGCCGTAATTGCCGGTGCGCTGCGACAGGCCATAGCGGGTGAACGCCTGGGTCGACTTGGCTCCCAGCAGCGCGGTGCGGGTCGTATTGTCGCCGCTGTCGCGACGGAAATACCCCGCCCAGTTTTCCTCGCAGGTCATGTACGTGCCCCACGGCATATGGCCGTTGGCGCAGTTGTTGATCGTGCCGCGCCCGGTCGTGCCGTCCGGCGAATAGGCGGTGAACAGCAGCGGGCTGCCCTTCACCGGGCCGCTGAACGCGGTCGGGGTATAGGGGGTGATACGGCGGTTGAACGACGACCCCTGGACGTAGCTCCACTTGGCGTCCG
Organism: Sphingomonas panni; assembly: GCF_022664435.1. Classification (GTDB taxonomy): domain Bacteria; phylum Pseudomonadota; class Alphaproteobacteria; order Sphingomonadales; family Sphingomonadaceae; genus Sphingomonas; species Sphingomonas panni. The sequence goes on from NZ_JAKREU010000003.1 coordinate 208,342, forward strand.
ATCCGCGGGTCACCTCGACGACCGACACGCCGTGGCATTCCATTTCCTTGACGACTTCCGACGTCGGCCGCGCGCCGTTGACCGTCGTCACCCCGGCGACGTGCAGATACTGTTCCGAGATATTCTCGTGGTTCATCACCAGCAGGCCGCGCGTCGAATTGTTCGCATCGGGCGTGTTGCCGCTGACCGACAGGCCGAAATAGCTCATGCCGTCATGATGGTCGCCCGCGCGCGACGCATAGCCGGTGTCGGTGCCGTTATTGGCAAAGGCCGCGGTCGCGGTGTTGAGCGGATCGCCCAGGCGATACAGCACGCTGGCGGTATAGCCGGTCGGCACGACCACGACATCGGCCAGGCTCTTCGCGACGGCCGAGAAGCCCAGCGTCGGCGGCGACACGGCGACGGTAATATCGCGGCTGCTGCTGGCACCCTTCACGTCGGTCGCGGTATAGCGGATCACCACATCGGTCGTCGCCGATACGGCGGGCGCGATGAAGGTCGCGGTGCCCGGCGTCGTGCTGCTGATCGCGACGGTCGGACCGGACACCTGGGTAAAGGTCTGGGAGACGATCGCATTGTCGTCGGTGGCGGTGCCGGTCAGCGTGACGACGCGGCCCGCGCTGGTCGCGCCGCTCGACGTGCCGCCGACCACCGGGGGCGTGTTGTCGATGCCCTGCACCTTGTCGTCGCACGCCGCGAGCAGCGATCCGCCAAAGACCGCGACCGCCGCCGTCGACGCCCCGCCGCGCAGCGCCTGCCGCCGCGAATAACGCTGGTCGACCAGATCCTGCAGGCTGGGGCCGGTGCTGGGGTTGGTTTCGATATCGCCATCGTCATAGCCGATGGTCAGGTCGGTATTCGCCATTGGATTTCCCCGTTTATCTGGACGCCGCGCGTGTCGGCACCCTCCCTGCCCCTTTCGTTGGCGCATCGCTGCGACAGGGCGGTTGCGGATCGATGAAGTCCGTGTGGCGAAACGACGACAGTTCGATGACCGGCTTGTGCGGTCGCCGATGCCGGGCGTAGGGAATGGGCATGGTCGCCGACCCCCGCCCCGCCAATGACAGCGCGCCGATCCGACCCAGCCTGTTCGACCGGGCGGTGGACGCCGCCCGGCGGGAGCGTCCTGCCCCACCACCGCCTACGCCCGGCACCCCCCGCCCCCCGCTCGACCGGGCGGCACTATTGCTGGCCGTCGCAATCCTCGCCACGCCGCTGCTGACCTGGGGCGGGGCCGCGATCCTGACCGCACGGGTGCAGGAGGAGGGTCGCGCCATCGCCCGCCGCTCCGCGCCGCAGCTCGCGGAACAGGCGGCGGCACAGCGTTCGCGCGTCCTGCTGCAACAGGCATGGAGTCTGCCGACGCTCGGCACCACGCTTGAGGACACTGCCCGCGATCTTCCGAAGGATGCCGCGCTTCTGCGGGTCGAGCGCGACGGCGCGGGCAAGCTGTCGATGGAGGTCGTCGCCCCCGATCCCGACCGCGTGATCGCCGCGCTGCCCGGCCTGCGGGCGACGGCGCAGGCGCGCGCGGAGGGTGACGGGCGGATGCGCATCACGTTGGAGCCGCCGCGGTGATCCCCCGCCTGCCCCTGATTGCGTGTGGCGTCGCCGCGCTGCTGGCGATTCCGGCCTATGGCGCGCTGGACGAACTGGCCGATGCCCGCGCCGCCCGCGATGCTGCCCGGATCGGGGCAAGCGCTCCCACCCCGCCGCTGGCCACCGCCGACGCAGCCTTTCCCGCCGACAGCGCCGCCGACGCCCGCGTGCGTCTCGCCGCGCGGGTTCGCGCCGATGCCGTGCGCGGCGGGGTGCTGATCGAAACGCTCACCGCCGATCCCGCCGCCCCGACACCGGTCACGCTCCTGACGCTGCGCGCCTCGGGTACCGAAAAGGCGGTCGTCGCCTTTGCCGATACGCTGGAGCGTGCGCGCCCCGCCATCCGTATGCGGGCATGGCGGCTGACCGCCGCACCCGGCGGCGTCCGGCTCGACGCGACGCTGGTGGCACCATGGCGGGGCTGAGCCTGCGCCAGCACGCGTTGCTGGCCGGTGCGGTGCTGGTCGCGCTGGCGGTGCCGCCGTGGCTGCTGCGCGAACCGGCACCGGCAACGGTCACGGTGGTCGCCACGCCCCCGCTCGCCGCGCCGGCCGCACCGCCATCCTTGCGCGCCGCCTTCGCCCGCACGCTCTTCGCCCCGCCCGCTGCCGACGCGCTGCCCGCCGATGCGCCGCAGTTGCTGGGCGTGGTCGGCCGCCTCGGCCGCGATGCGGTCGCGCTGGTGCGCGGCAGCGCGGGCACGCGTACCCTGTCGCCCGGTGACAGCATCGATGGCTGGCAATTGCGCAACCTCGCCATCGACGCCGCCTATTTTACCCGTGGCGGACAGAGCGCACGCGTGCCCATGCCCGGCAACGACGATCAGCGATAGACGATCTTCACCCGCACATCATTGCCCAGCGTCCGGTCCGACACCGGCGCGACATAGGACGTGCCCTGCTTCGACACTTGCAACGACTGTTCGCCACCTGGCACGAAGGCAGTCGCGCTGGCGATGGGATGCTCCGTCGGATGCAGCATCTCGACCCGCCTGCTTTCGCACCCGCCGATCGCGTCGAGCAGCCCGAGCAGTGGCATCTGCACCAACGACGCTTGCGCCTTCGCCATTGAAATCGCGACATGGCATTGCATGCGAAGGTCGCCCAGTCGCCGGTCCTCCACGGTCGTTCCCCGCGACAGGACCATTGCCCGCAACCGCATCCCTTGCGCCTGCGCCGGCGCGGTCAGGAACCAGCGCCCCTCGGGCAGGGTAGCGAACACCATTCGCCCGTCGCCGTCGATCGTCACCGGCAGGGTCCGCCCCTCCCCGTCGCTCAGCACGACCGGCACCGTTCCCGCCGGTATCCGCCGCCCGCCACGCCACAATTCGAAGCGGAGACTGCCCTCGGGCGACAGCGCCGCGCGATCTGCGGCAAAGCGGCGCTGCGCGGCGCGCAACACCTTGGCGTTCAGCTTCAGCGGCTTGCCCCCAGTGACCACGATGTCGGGACCATTGGGTTCGACATCCTGCGCCATCGCCGGGACCGCCGCCAGTACGCCCACGCTCGCCATCAAAACCCGCATCGCCAGCTCCCGATCGTTTCGGGCACGACATGGCCTGTGGATTGCGGCGGCATGATGGTCACATCGCGACGATCCGCGTCGCCAGCCGCTCCGCCTCCGCCGCGTCGTGCGTGACGTACAAAATCGGCAGCCGCAACGCGTCACGCAGCCGCTCGATCGTCGCCATCACTTCCTCGCGCCGCGCCCGGTCGAGCGAGGACAGCGGCTCGTCCATCAACAGGAACCGCGCGCCCGACAGCAGCGCCCGCCCGATCGCCACCCGCTTCGCCTCGCCCCCCGACAGCGTCGCGGGCCAGCGATCGAGCAGGTCGCCCAGCCCCAGCAGCGCCACCATGTCGTCATACCCGATCGGCGGCTCCCCCCGCCCCATGCCGTAGCGCAGATTGGCCGCGACCCGGCGGTGCGGGAACAGGCGCGGCTCCTGGAACACATAGCCACAGCAGCGCGCCGCGACCGGGACGTCGATCCCGGCGGCGGCATCGAACAGCGTGACGCCGCCGACCCGGACATGCCCCGCCGCCGGCCGCAGCAGCCCGGCGACCATGTTCAGCACGCTCGATTTGCCCACCCCGGATGGGCCGAACAGCACCGTCAGCCCGCTGTCCCGTCCGTCGTCCGGCACCACTGCGCCGATCACCGCCTCGCCCAGCCGGACGGTCACGTCGATGTCAAAGGACATGGACCCTCCGCCCGCCGCGACGTGCCAGCCATTCGGACACGACCAGTGCCGCCAGCGACAGCGCGACCGACATGCCGGCAAGCCGCACGACGCTCGCCTCGCTGCCCGGCACCTGCAACGCGCTGTAGATCGCCAGCGGCAGCGTCGCCGTCTCACCCGGCACGTTGGACACGAAGGTGATCGTCGCGCCGAACTCGCCCAGCGCGCGGGCGAAGCCGAGCACCATCCCCGCCAGCACGCCGGGCAGGCTGAGCGGTGCGGTCACGCTCCAGAACACCCGCGCCCGGCTGGCGCCCAGCGTCCGGGCAACGCTCTCCAGCCGCCGGTCGACGCCCTCGATCGACAGCCGGATGGCGCGCACCATCAGCGGAAGTGCCATCACCGCCGCCGCGATCGCCGCCCCGCTCCAGCGGAACAGCACGCTGACGCCGAACCACGTCTCCAGCCAGCGGCCGACCGGCCCGGTCGGCGCGAACGCCAGCAGCAACAGCCAGCCGGTGACGACCGGCGGCAGCACCAGCGGCAGATGGACGATCCCGTCCAGCACCACCCGCCCCGGAAACCGCCCCCGCGCCAGCACCCACGCCAGCGCATAGGCGAGCGGCAGCGCGCCCAGCATCGCCACGCCCCCGATCTTCACCGACAGCAGGACGATCGCCCATTCGGCGCCGTCGGGCATCAGCGGGGGCTGAACCCGTAGGTTATAAAGATTTTCCGGCCGGCCGGGCTGATCAGGAAGCGCCGGAACCGCTCGCCCTCGACACTGCGCGACGCCTTGATCCGGGCGATCGGATAGGTGATCGGCGGGTGGCTGGCGGCGGGAAAGACACCCACGACCCGCACCTTCGCCGACGCCTTGGCATCGGTGGCATAGACGATGCCGAGCGGCGCCGCGCCGCGCTCGACCAGTGCCAGCGCCGCGCGGACATTCTCCGCCCGCACGACCGATGGCGCGACCGCGTCCCATCCGCGCAACCGGGTCAGCGCCGCCTTGCCATAGCGACCCGCCGGCACCGCATCCGGGTCCGCCATCGCCAGCCGCCCGCCGTTCAACGCCGGACGCAGGTCTACGCCGGGGCGCAGCGTGACGCGCACGCGGCTATCGGCCGGTGCGACCAGCACCAGCCGGTTGCCGAGCAGATTGACCCGGCTCCCCTTCGCCAGCACCCCGCGGCGGTCGAGATCGTCCATCCATTCGACATCGGCCGACACGAACAGGTCCGCAGGCGCCCCAGCCACGATCTGGCGAGCCAGCGCCGAGCTGGCGGCGAAGGATAGGGTCGGACGGACATGCCCCCGCTTCGCCCACGCGTCGGCCGCGGCGTTCATCGATTCCTGCAGGCTGGCTGCGGCCAGTACCACCGGCGGGCGCGACTGCGCAGTCACGGGTTCGGCAAGCAGCAGGCCTGCCAGCAGCAAGAACAGACGCCGGATCATGATACCCCCCATAAGTGCCGGCCTTTCGGTCGACGGTTCAGCCGCGTCCGGTCATCTGCCCGATGGCGTTGCGGCCGAAGTTCGCGATCAGTTCCCCGACCTCGCGGGCCTGTGCCATCGATCGGGCACCCTGTTCGCGCATATAGTCCGACTGAATCTTCATCACTTCGTTGACGTCGCTGGCCTGCGCCGCCGCCCGCATCGCCCGGAACGCTTCCTGCGTGTTCGCTTCCGCCTGCGACAGGATGGTCAGTCCCAGCTGCGATCCCTGCTCGGTCATCGCGCTACCGGCGGCGCGCATCCGCTCGGCTGCTTGGGCGGCGGGATTCGAATCGGTGTCGGCCATCGGCTGCTCCTGTGACGGGCAAAACTACCCGTATTGCCTGACGCCCGTAGCCGCCGATGGTTCCCGATGGCGTTGCGATTCGGTCCATACGCGCCCTGCGAACAGGCGTTGGCCGGCGCAAACCCAACGATTCTGACAATTTCCTGACTCGAGCGAAAAAATATTTTCGGCTCATCCCTATGACCGAACGTCGCATCGCAGCTGCGAGATAGCGGAGCCGGAATGTCCCATTTTGAAACCACATCCTTTACATGCTCCGTTTTGCATCGCAACAAAACCGGGTTGCCCGGCGCAAAATGGCGCGGAAATGTGGCATAAATTGCCCGATTTCGGCCTTTCCCAAATTTGCAATCGTCGTTTTTTTGGGACAGTTTGCCGCAAGATAGAAAAACAGGAGGGTTGAGAGGATGCACAGCAAAGTTTCGGGTCGCACGACGATCGCAACCCTCGCCGGCATGGCGGTTCTGGGTTGGGCAGGCGTCGCCCTTGCCGTTCAGATGGTGATGGGCGTCCTCGCCTGACGATATCGCCAGCGTAGGATAGAAAAAGGGCCGGCGCTGCCACAGCGTCGGCCCTTTTTGCGTCATGGGCGGGGCGGCGGCCGCGCCGGGCGGCGTCAGTTGTCGTCACCCATCCGCAACGCGGCAATGAACGCTTCCTGCGGGATGCTGACCGACCCGTATTCGCGCATCTTCGCCTTGCCCTTCTTCTGCTTGTCGAGCAGCTTGCGCTTGCGGCTGGCATCGCCACCATAGCATTTGGCGGTCACGTCCTTGCGCATCGCGCTGATCGTCTCGCGCGCGATCACCTTGCCGCCGATCGCCGCCTGAATCGGAATCTTGAACAGGTGGCGCGGGATCAGTTCCTTCAACCGCTCGACCATGCCGCGCCCCCGCGTCTCGGCGGTGCCGCGATGGACGATCATCGACAGCGCATCGACCGGCTCTTCGTTGACGAGGATGCTCATCTTGACGAGATCCCCCTCGCGATAGCCGATCTGTTCGTAATCGAAGCTGGCATAGCCCTTCGACAGCGATTTCAACCGGTCATAGAAGTCGAACACCACTTCGTTGAGCGGCAGTTCATACACCGCCTGCGCCCGCCCGCCGACATAGGTCAGGTTCATCTGGATGCCGCGCCGATCCTGGCACAGCTTCAAAATGCCGCCCAGATATTCGTCGGGGACATAGATCGTCGCCTGAATCCACGGCTCGCTGATCGTCTTGATCTTGTTGACGTCGGGCATGTCGGCCGGGTTGTGCAGGTCGATCTGCGTGATGCCGGCCGGATCGGGATGGGTCAGCTCGATCTGGTACACCACCGACGGCGCGGTGGTGATGAGGTCGAGGTCGTACTCGCGCGTCAGCCGCTCCTGGATGATCTCGAGATGCAGCAGCCCGAGGAACCCGCAGCGGAAGCCGAAGCCCAATGCCGCCGAGCTTTCCATCTCGAAGGTGAAGCTGGCGTCGTTCAGCCGCAGCTTGCTGATCGATTCGCGCAACTTGTCGAAATCGGCGGCATCGACCGGGAACAAGCCGCAGAACACGACCGACTGCACTTCCTTGAATCCGGGCAGCGGTTCGGCGGCCGGGCGCTTGGCGTCGGTGATCGTGTCGCCGACCATGGTCTGCGCCACTTCCTTGATCTGCGCGGTGATGAAGCCGATCTCGCCCGGCCCCAGGTCGGGCAGCTGCTCGATCTTCGGGCGGAACGCGCCGACCCGGTCGACCAGGTGCGTCGTGTCGGCGTTCATGAACTTGATCTGCTGGCCTTTGCGGATCGACCCGTCGATCACGCGGATCAGGATGACGACGCCCAGATACGGGTCGTACCAGCTGTCGACCAGCATCGCCTTGAGCGGTGCGTTCACGTCGCCCTTGGGCGGCGGGATATGCGCCACGATCGCGTCGAGAATCTCGTCGATGCCGATGCCCGACTTGGCCGATGCCAGCACGGCGTTCGACGTATCGATGCCGATGATGTCCTCGATCTCGGTCTTCACCCGTTCCGGCTCGGCGGCGGGCAGGTCGATCTTGTTGATGACCGGAATGATCTCGTGATCATGCTCGATCGACTGGTAGACGTTCGCCAGCGTCTGCGCCTCGACGCCCTGCGCCGCATCGACCACCAGCAGCGCGCCCTCACACGCCGCGAGGCTGCGCGACACTTCATACGCGAAGTCGACATGGCCCGGCGTGTCCATCAGGTTCAGGACATGGCCCTTCCATTCGAGACGCACGGTCTGCGCCTTGATGGTGATGCCGCGTTCCTTCTCGATGTCCATATTGTCGAGCACCTGCGCCGACATCTCGCGCTCGGCGAGGCCGCCGGTCCGCTGGATCAGCCGGTCGGCCAGCGTCGACTTGCCATGGTCGATATGGGCGATGATCGAGAAATTGCGCAGTTTGTCGAGCGGAGTGGCCACGGTCACACATTCGGAAAGAGTAGGATGCAAGCGCCCCTAGCAGCTTCCCCGCCAAAGCCAAACAGACCCATGTACGAATCCCGCTTGCGGACCCGGAATCCGAGCGCTATAGGCGCGCCTCCAAGCAACGGCAGGTGCCCGAAACGGCCCGGTCGATACTCCGTCGGGGAGTAGCTCAGCCTGGTAGAGCACTGCCTTCGGGAGGCAGGGGCCGGAGGTTCGAATCCTCTCTCCCCGACCATTGGATTTCCGCCGTTTCAGGCGGCTTCCCCAAAAGATTACGCCGGTGTCGGTCCGGTGCCCCCGCTCACATCGCTGGTGCACCGCGCATCGGTTGACGCCACGTCTTCAGACCCGGCCTCGCATGGACGAGTCGGGTGAGCCGGACGTCACCGATGGTGTCGATCTCGCGGTGGCGCGTGACGCCATAGCGAAGGGGAGCAGTGTGGAAGCCGCCCGCTCCCCAACCGGTCAGTCGTAGATCGGCCGCAATACCGTATCGAGATGGTGGCGGGTCAGCGCCATCGATGCGAGCAGATCGGGCGACCCGTCATATTCGATCGACATCCAGCCCTTGAACTGATCCTCCTTCAGCATCCGGTACAGCCCCGACAGGTCGAGGTTCCCGAGCCCCGGTTCCCAGAACCAGCGCGTTCCGTCATCGGTGATTTCCGGGTCCTGCGCATAGCGCACGCTGTCGGGTTGCCGTTCCGATGCCGTGTCCTTCAAATGGAAGGTGCTGATCCGGTCGCGATAGTCGCGATAGAAGGTCAGCAGATCCTCGCCCATGATCGCCACCTGCGCCGTGTCGAGACAATAATGGACGTAGCGCGGATCGGTCGATTCGATCAGTTCGCGATGGTTGGGCAGATTGATCGCGCAGAAGAACTCGTTGTGCAGGCCGATCTTGACCCCGTGATCGGTCGCATAGCGGCCGATCTCGTTCATCACCTTGGCGCATTGCTGCACCTCTTCGCGGGTCAGCGGACCCGAACCGTAATAATTCTGCGTGGGGCAGGTGTTCATGTAGCGGCCGCCGAACTTGACGATGGTATCGACTGCCTCACGCCCCGAACGAACCGCTTCCTCGAAATGGTCGGCCTGGTGCGAGGCGTGCGCGCCGTGGAACATGCCGATCACCTCGACCCCGCGTTCCTTGGCGAAGGCCGTGAAATTTTCGGGCGATCCGAACAGGGGCAGGATGTCGGCCAGATCCCATGGCGCGATCTCGATCCCGTCGAAGCCGAGCGCCACCTGATATTTCAGGATCGTTTCCCAATCCGAATAATAGGCCGTGTTGGTCTTGTCCTCGTAATAGAATTCGCGGAAATTATCGATCTTCCGATACGGAATGGTCTTCCAGTGAGACATGTTGGCATAGCGGATATTGGGCATGGCGGAGACTCCGTCCGACTTAATTCTGTAGGTGGCTGAGCAGCGCGCGCGTGCGCAGCAACGCCCGGAATGGGTCGCGCGTCTGGCGGGCGCTGCAAATGACCGGTCCGGCATAGCCGATCCGATCGAGCAGGCTGACGATGGCCGGCAGATCGACCGTGCCGGTTCCCGGATCGCGAAACACCTGCGTCGCGCGGTGTTCGGGAAATTCCGGGTTGGGCGTCTTCCACGTCTCCGCCTTGTCGACGAACGCCGTGTCGGTCAGATGCACGCACCCGATCCGGTCACGCTGCGCGGTGATGAACGCGGCCGGATCGATCCCGGCAATCGTCAGGCTGGCGGTATCGACGTCCAGCTTCACGTCCTCCGGCAGCCGTTCGAGCAGCGGCAGGATGCGTTCGCCACGAAACACGCTCCAATATTCGTTGCGCAGGACCAGCGTGACGCCCGCCGCCCGTGCCTTCGCCGCCAGACCGCCCAGCAGGTCGGCCACCCGATCGGTGAACGCCCCCAACTCGTCCTCCAGATGGGGATGATAGTGTAGGATGCGTCCGTAATAGGCCGACGGGCTGATCGCCAAATATGCTGCCTTCAGATCGGCGGCATGGGCCAGCGCCTCGCCCGCGAAATGGCCGGTCGCCCCGAAATAGAAGTCGAGGTTGGCGTTGCGCATGAACAGGTTCGGATCGAACGTCACGCCGCTGACCCGGTCGATGTCCCCCCTCGCCAATGCTGCGCGATAATTGTCGGCATTCGCGTATTTCGTGTTGATGCAGTAGCGATTCATCGGCACGCCGCTGCGCCCGCCGAACTGCCACACCGGCTCATAGGGGATTTCGATCGAGCGGAACCCTGCCGCGCCGATCAGCGGGTAGAGTTCCTCCCAGAAATACTTGCTTTCGTACCGGTTCCGATTGGGTTCCGAGTAATGCCGGTTGATAAGGTCTAGGCTGACCGCGAATTGATCGCTGTGCATGGATAGGTTCCGCAATGGAGGGGCGCGGTCGTTCGCGCCGGAAATGGGCGTTCAGCCCGTCGGTCTCAGTCGGCGAGCATCCGCCGGGACTGGTCCAGCGACTGCGTCATCGGCATCGTCGGGAAATATTCGAGGCCGATCGCCCCGTCATATCCCACCGCGCGCAGGGTCCGCATGACCTCGGCCCAATCGAGGGTGCCGGTGCCGGGTTCGTTGCGGTCGGGCATGTCGGCGGCCTGCACATGGCCGACAAGATGGATGCGGCCGGAAAGCACCGCCTCCATGTCCTCCCCCATCACCGCACTGTGCCAGATGTCGTAGAGCAGGCGCAGGTTCGGGCTGTTCACCGCTTCGACCAGATCGAGGCCGAGCTTGGTGCTGACCAGATACATGGTCGCGAACAACCGGGTGTTGAGCGGTTCGAGCAGCAGCATCACGCCCGCTTCCTCCGCCGCGTCAGCGGCAGCGCGCAACGCGGTGACGGCGTTGGCGAAATGCGCTTCCTCGCTCAGCCCGTCGACGCGAAAGCCCGACGCAACGATCAGGTTGGGCTTGCCGAGGATCGCCGTCGCCTCGATCGTCTCGCGCACGGCAGCGACCATCGCGTCGCGCTCTGCCGGATCGACGATCGATTTGCGCGGATCGACGCACAGGCTGGTCAGCCGCATGCCGGTATCGGCCAATGCTTCGGCCATCGCCTCGATCGGCTTGTCCCGCCAGAGATGAAACTCGGCAAGGTCGAACCCGGCGTCCCTGGCGGCGCGCAATCGCGCGGCAAGGTCGCCTGCTTCGGCAAACTGCCATTCGATACAGGTAGATAGTTGGTAGACCGCAGACATAGGACCCTTCCCATTCTACGGCCCCGTGATGCGCGTCGCATCCGTATGCCTGGCGGACTCATTTCCGCTATTTTGTATGATAGTGTTTACGACGTTCGACGCGATTTGCAAGCGCGGCAACCTTCGCGCCGCACCGCCGCTACCGATCAGAACAGGATTCCCGCCAGCCAGAACGATCCGACGAAAATCGTCAGGGTAGTTATCTCCATCGCCGAACAACGCAGGTTGTCGAAGCGACGTCCCGGATGCTTGCCTGATTGGTGCAACATGTCTCTCTCCTGTAAAGCCGTCCCACGTTATTTCTGCGGATACGGTGTCCTCATCTACCTGTAGCTACCGGTGCAGCGATCGCTCCTCGACCACGCGCAGCCGATATCCGGCACCGGCGCGCCGGCGCGCGCCATCCCTGCGCAGGCGGGCCAGATATTCCTCGTCGGCGCAGTGGGCCGCGATATGGGCCATGCCGCCATCGCCCGGGAGTTCGGCCAGTCCCCACATATCGACACGGCAGCGGCGCTCCGCCGCCCCATGCGGAACGGCATCTGCGACGAAACCTATCTCGGACACCCAGGCCATCGGTCTCTCCCAAGGCACATGTTCGTGTGCGCCGCCGTGCCGGCGCACGGACCGTCGTCGTTCAGCGGTCGGTGTCGATCGTGAACGACATGCGATCGCTCGCCGGACCGACGCTCAGGCGGACCGGGCCGTCGAGCTGCGTCCAGCGATCGTCGCGCCAGATCCGGAACAGCCGCGGCTCGGGCGTCACGCGGACCACCGCCTGTTCGCCCGCGCCCAGATGCACCTTGGCAAAGCCGACCAGCGCGAATTCGGGATCGTGGCGATAGAGCTGCACGACCTCGCTGCCCGCGCGGTCGCCGGCATTGCGGATCGTGACCAGCACGTCGCCGCCGTCCGCTTCCGCCGCGATCCAGTCGAACCGGGTATAGCCCCGCCCCGCACCAAACGCATGGAGCGGCGCGACCCCGCGTGCGGCCATGCCGCGATAGCCGACCAGCACGCCGTCATCATAGGCGAGGTCGCCCCTGTCGTCGGGGGTCAGCGCCAGCGCGGGATAGTCCGCCTCGCTGCGCGCCAGCGTGACCGGCAGGCGCCCGCCCGGTTCCCGATCCCCCGACAGCACCGCCGCCAGCGCCGGGCCGAAGCCCTCCCCCGGATACCAGGCCGACAGCAATGCCGCGGCCTGTTCGCCCCAGCGCGCATCGAACGCATGGCCGATATTCGCCACGATCGCGACGCGCGGGTTGGCCGCGCAGACGGCATCGATCAGCGCCACCTGTTCGGCGGCGAGCGCGGTGTCGGGCCGGTCCTTGCTCTCGACGCTAGAATCCGACGTTTCGCCGACGATCAGCACCACCGCATCGGCGGAACGTGCCGCGTCGACCGCGCGGGCCAGCATCGCCGCCGCGCTGTCGGGCCCGCGTACCCCGTACCACAGCCCATGGACCCGAGCGCCGTCATAGGTGAACGCGACCTCGACCCGCACCCGCTGCCCGGTGGTCAGCATAACTTCCGCGCTGTCGGCATCGCCGCGCTTCAGCGACCCCATGACGTCGGATGCCGCGATCCGCTCGGCCCGGTCGAGGATGACCCGGCCGTCGACGGTCATCCGCACCGCGCCGGTCGCGCCGACATAGAAACGGTGCGGGCCATCGGCTTCGGCGGTGAACCAGCCGGAAGCCCGCACCGCGGCCGGGCGGTCGAACACCCCTTCGTCATGCACGCCGACGAACCACACCAGCGAATTGGTGTCGCGCACTTCGCTGTAGATCGGTTCGCCGCCCAGATCGGGATCGGCGAAATAGTCGATGGTCATCCCCCGCCCTTCGCCGTCGATCGACGCCACCGGCATCGACGGCAGGCGCGGCTGCGGATCGACGCCGGGTTCGTACACCACCTCGACCCCGGCATAACGCTCGACGATCGCCTCCAGCGGACGTGCCGCGTCGGGCGACAGCGCGATCTTGGCAAAGGTGCCGCCCTGATAGCAGGGGGCGGCCGCGTTCGGGCCGATCACCGCGATCCGCGCGTCGCGACCGGGCACCAGCGGCAACAGCTCGCCCTCGTTGCGCAGCAGCACCATGCCCGCCGCCGCCGCCTCGACCAGCAGCGCATCGGCATCCTCGGTCGGCGGACGCTTGGCGCCGGTCCACCGCCGCGCGGCGCGGGCCACGCGGTCGGCGGCGTCGGCCACGCGGTCGGCCGACACCTCGCCGGCCTCGACCGCGCCGACCGCCTTCGCACCGACGAAGCGCGCCGGCCCCGGCATCTCCAGGTCGAGCCCACCGTTCAGGCTGCCTGCCGTCGAATGCGTGCCGAACCAGTCGGAAATGAGCGGACCGTCAAAGCCCCATTCCTGCTTCACGATGGTCGAGACATGGCCCTGTTCGGCGCACCATGTCCCGTTCACGCGGTTATAGGCGGTCAGCATCGCCCCCGCCCCGGCCGCCGCGCAGAATTCGAACGGCAACAGGTAGATTTCGCGCAGCGTCCGTTCGTCCACGACCGCATTCATCCGGTCGCGATCGGTTTCGCTGTCGTTGCACACCATATGCTTGGGGCAGGCGCCGGTGCCGGTCGACTGCAACCCGCGCGTCCATGCCGCCCCGGCAATGCCGGTCAGCAACGGGTCCTCGGAATAATATTCGAAGGCGCGTCCCGCCAGCGGGCTGCGCGCGAGGTTGACGTTGGGGGCCAGCACCATGTCGACGCCGCAGCGCACCGCCTCCCCGCCGACCAGCGCGCCGACGCGTTCGATCAGCGCCGGATCGAAACTGGCTCCGAGCGCGGTGGCGCAGGGCGACAGCCGCGCCACGTCGCGTTCGTCCACCCGACCGCTGGCGATGCCCATCGGGCCGTCGCTCAGGTGCAGCGCGGGCACGTCCGCATGCGGGATCGCGACCGTCCGCCACATCGCCGCGCCTGCGGTCAGGCTGGCCGCCTCTTCGAGCGTCAGCTTGCTCATGCCACCGCCTCCAGTCGAAATGCCATGATCTGCCGCGCCATCGTCGCGACCTGTCCGGCGATACCGGCATCGGCCAGTTCGCCGGCCCCGCCGAACGGCTTCTGCGCGATCGAGTTGATCGCGATCCCCGCCGGGGTCGGCCAGCCGCGCATCGCGTGGACGATGCCGCGCAGCGCGGCCAGCGTGACGCCACCGGCCTGCCATCCCGCCGCCGACACGATCAGCCCGACCGGCATCCCGTCGAAATAGACCCGATCGTCGCCGCGCAGGTCCTCCAGCAGGTCGATCGCGTTCTTGACCACGCCCGACACCCCGCCATGATAACCCGGCGTGCCGATCACCAGCGCGTCCGCGTCACGCAATGCGGCGACGAAGGCCGCCTGTTCGGGCGTCCGCTCGGGGCGTTCCGGATTGAAGTGCGGCAGCGCCGCGAGCGCCGGGCCGTCGAACATCGTCGTCCGCGCGCCCAGTTGCTCGCATTCGTTCAACACGGCGCGCACGAGCATCTCGCTCGACGAACGCGGGCGGAACGTACCGCCGATCCCCACGATATGCCGGGTCATCGCCCTTACGCCTTCTTGAACGCGGGCATGACCTTTTCCGACAGCAGCCGCAGCGTCTGGTCGCCCAGGCGCAGCCGTTCGTCGGTCAGCGGTCCGGTGGTGGTGCCGCACAGGATGTTGCCGATGCCCAGTTCTTCATAGGGTTTGAGATGCTCGACCACCGTTTCGGGCGAACCGTACAGGCACCAGGTGCCGATCCAGTCCTCGGTCAGCGCATTGGGTGTGCGATCGGTCTTCCTGTTCGCGTCGTTCGATTCGGCGCGGGCGTTGAATTCGGCCTCACGCTCGATCGCGTCCTGATAGGCGCGCAGGATCGCCATCATCTCGTCGCGGGCCTGTTCGTCGCTGTCGGCGAGATGCACCAGCTGATAGGTATGCGTGGTCCAGTCCAGCGCGCGGGCGATCTTGTCGGCACTGTGGCCCGCCGCCTCCAGCATCGTGCGATAGATGCCGAAGAACTTGGCCACATGCTTCATCGGTTCGGTGCCGCCGATCTGCGGCGGGGTAAAGGCCGGGATGAAGGCCGGCCAGGCATTCTCGGCGGCGCGCCGCGCGCTCGATTCCTTCATCGCGACCGGCATCAACCGGGCATGACCCTCGCTATAGGCGGCAGGGGCGATGCGTTGCAGCACGCGGCCCTGGTGCGGGCCGTTGTCGATCTCGACCGCCGGGTCGTCCATCGTCTTGGCCCAAAGCTGTTCGGCGAGCGCGAGGTTCTTTTCGGAAATCGCCCCGGCATCGCGATAATCGACGCCGAAGCCGATCATCTCCTCGGGCGTCGTACCCGATCCGACGCCGACCAGCAGCTTCCCGTCGGTCAGCTGGTCGAGGATGTTGATGCGTTCGACGAAGCGGACCGGGTGGTGCAGCGGAACCGACGTCACCGAAAAGCCGAAATGCATGTGCGGGAATTTCGCCGCCAGATAGGATGCGAACATATAGCTGTCGCTGGCGATCGGCATATAACCGTTGAAGTGATGGTCGGGCAGGAACAGCGCATCGAAGCCGAGCGCGGCGGCGCGTTCGGCATGATTCGTCAGGTGATGGATCAGCGCGCGGTCCTGTTCCGGCGCCATCGAGCGTGCATTGAGGAACACCGAGAAACGCATCCGACCTCTCCCTTTTCGCGCCCGATTGTCCCGGTGCGCGGTTGCCGCCCGTTGCCGGGTGGACTAAACTGAAATTAGAACTTGTATTTTGATATGCCGCCGCTCGGGCCGCTGTCAATGGGGTGTCGAATGGATATCGAAACGATCATGGCGAAGGCGCGCGCACCGCAGCAGGGGCGCAGCAAGGCCAGCTTCGAACGGATGCTGACCACCGCCGAAGAGCTGATGACACAGCGTGGATCGGACGAATTCACGCTCAACGAGGTGGCCAAACACGGCAAGGTGTCGATCGGGTCGATCTATTGCCGCTTCGACAGCAAGGACGATCTGGTCCATGTCGTGCAGCTTCGCGTGCTGGAGCGGGTCGACACCGACATGCTGGCGGCAGTCGCGGCGGTGCAGGAACGCGGTGGCGACCTGACCGACATGGTCCACGACCTGGTACAGGCGATCGCCGACGTGCTGCGGCGCTATGCGGCGGTCATGCGGCCCTTGATGCTGCGGGCGAGCGGCGACCCCGTCATCGCCGCGATCGGCAAGCGCAGCTATTCGCGAACCAGCGACGCGGTAATCGGCGCGTTGCTGACCTGCGAAGCGGAAATCCGCCATGCCGATCCGCGCCATGCCGCCAATGCCGGGTTTCGCATCGTCTACGCCGCGATCGCCCGCTATCTGGGCTTCGGTTCGTCGCTGGACGCGGCGGGCGAAGGCGACTGGAACCAGTTGAAGGACGATCTGGGCGACATGCTGGCCGCCTATCTGTCGACGGCGTCCAAAGGCCAGCGACCGGCGCGCTGATTCACCCGACGGGCAGCGCGCGACCGCCCGCGCGCTGCCGCCGCCGCTCGGCCGTGCATATCCTTTTGCCGGCATCGATCGCCTTTGCTCTTGCCCGCTCGCTGATGCTCGGTTAATAGAACCAAAGTTCTAATTATGACCGTGACAAGCGGCATGAGCGAAGGATGAGGAGCGTCATGGCCGACAGGGGCTGGACCCGGCGCGATACGCTGGGCGGGGCGGCGTTGTTTGCGCTGGCGGTGGGGTTGCCCGTCGCCGTGGTACGGGCGACCGACACGTCCGATACGGTCAGCGATCGCCAGCGGGCGATCTTGCGCGAAACGGCGCAGGCCGTGATCCCGCGCACCGCAACGCCCGGCGCGGGCGATATCGGCGCGCATGATTTCGTCATCCTCGCGCTCGCCCACGGCCTGGACGGCACCCGCGCCCCGGCGTCCAGTGCGGCATTGCCGGTGACGGTCACCCGCCACCTGCGCAGCGACGGAACGCTCGATTATCTCGACTGGCTGGAATGGCAGCTCGATGCCAGTGCCAGGGGCGATTTCCTGGGTGCCAGCCCCGCCCGGCGCATGGCCGCCGTCGCGGCGGTCGACCAGGCGGCCTTCGCCGAAACCGACCGCGACGCCCCCGAATCGCCGTGGAAGAAGCTGAAGGCGCTGATCCTCACCGCCTATTACACCTCCGAAACCGGCGGCTCGCGCGAGCTGCAATATGAACTGGTCCCCGGAAAATGGGAACCGGACCTTCCCTTTGTTCCCGGCAGCCGCGCGTGGTCGAGCGACTGGACCGCGGTGGAGTTCAGCTGATGAGCGATGCACTGTTCGACGCGATCGTGATCGGATCGGGAATTACCGGCGGCTGGGCGGCAAAGGAGCTGACCGAGGCGGGGCTGAAGGTCCTGATGCTCGAACGCGGTGCCATGATCGAACATGGCGCGGGCTATGTGAACGAAAGCAAGGCGCCATGGGATCTGGAGTTCCGAGGCCTGGGCGATGCCGCGCTGTACGAGACCGACTATGCGGTCCAGCGCAAGAACCGCCACTTCACCGAATTCACCCAGGACCGGTTCGTCAACGACCGTGAAAATCCCTACACGACCGATGGCGACACGCAGTTCAACTGGTGGCGCAGCCATGGACTGGGCGGCCGGTCGCTGGCGTGGGGCCGCCAATGCTATCGCTGGTCGGACTATGATTTCGACGCCAATCGCCGCGACGGCCACGGCACCGACTGGCCGATCCGCTATGCCGATGTCGCCCCCTGGTATGACAAGGTCGAGGAATTCGTCGGCGTGGCCGGCATGGCGGAGGGGCTGCCGCAGCTGCCCGATGGCCGCTTCCTGCCGCCGATGGCGCTGAACCCGGTCGAGGAACATGTCCGGTCGGTGATCGGCGAACGCTGGCCGGGCCGGCGGCTGACGATCGGACGCAATGCGAACCTGACGCAGGCCAAGCCCGAGCAGGGGCGCGCGGCGTGCCAATATCGTTCGATCTGTCCGCGCGGCTGTTCCTACGGAGCCTATTTCTCGACGCAGAGCTCGACCCTGCCCGCCGCGCAGAAGACCGGCAACCTGACGCTCATCACCGATGCGGCGGTCGAGGCGATCGAGCACGACCCCGCTACCGGCCGCGCGACCGGCGTGCGCTTCATCGATACCAAAAGCGGCGAGCGCAAGCGCGCGACGGCGCGGATCGTGTTCCTGAACGCGGGATCGTTCAACAGCGTCGGCGTGCTATTGCGCTCTGCGACCGAGGCGAACCCGAACGGCCTCGCCAATTCGAGCGGGGTGCTCGGCACCCATATCATGGACCATGCGCAAACGGTCGCCGGCATCGCGATCATGCCGGGGTTCGAAGGGCACACCTATTTCGGCAACCGCCCGACCGGCGTCGTCATCCCCCGCTTCCGCAACCTCGACACCATCGACGGCAAGGGGCATTCGCGCGGCTTTTCCTATCAGGGCGGGGCGTTCCGCGCGGCGTGGACGCGGGGCAAGCGCGACGCCGGGATCGGTGCCGACTACAAGAACGGCCTGCGGGAGCCGGGTCCGTGGCGGATGGTGCTGGTCGCCTTTGCCGATTCGGTCCCGCGTGCGACCAACCGCATCACCCTCGACCCCGTCGTGAAGGACTCGGTCGGCCTGCCCGCGCTGCGCATCGCATTCGAACATGGAGCGCAGGAACATGCCGCGCTGGCCGAGGCGAAGGCGGAGGCCGCCGCGATGCTGACCGCCGCCGGCGGCCATGTCATCATGGGCCTCGACCAGCCCAGCCCCGGCGGATCGGCGATCCATGAAATGGGTGGCGCGCGGATGGGGCATGATCCGAAGACCAGCGTGCTGAACAAGTGGAGCCAGGCGCATGACGTCGCCAACCTGTTCGTCACCGACGGGGCGCAGATGTCGTCCTCGGCCTGCCAGAACCCGTCGCTGACTTATATGGCGCTGACCGCGCGGGCCTGTGCGACCGCGGTGTCGATGCTGAAGGAAGGCGCGCTCTGATTCCGATCTGCTAGCGGGCACATCCCGCCAGGTGCCGCAGCGTCGGTACCGCCCGGAGTGAATGACCATGTACCGTACCGCCTGTATCGAAGGGCCGTTCGTTGCCGACCGCGGCCGCAACGCGCCGGGGATCTGACGTCATGGAGGGGGTAAGGGACACGCTTCCCGCCGCTTCGCCGCCGCTCCGGGGGTCGGCGAAGCTCGCCTACGGGCTCGGCGATTTCGGGTTCGGCCTGTCGTGGAACATGGTGGGGGCGTTCCTGCTGTTCTACTATACCGATGTCGCGCTGCTGCCGGCGGCAGCGGTCGGAACGCTGTTGCTGGTGTCGCGTCTCGCCGATGCCGCGATCGACCCGGTGATCGGGATATTGGTCGACCGCACGCACGGGCGCAGCGGGCGGGCGCGGCCGTGGTTCAAATGGGGGGCAATCCCGTTCGGGCTGCTATGCGCCGCGACCTTCTGGATGCCGCCGGTCGGGGAAAGCGGCCGGCTGGTCTGGGCGATCGGCACCTTCGCATTGCTCGGCATTCTGTTCTCGGCGATCAACATCCCGTACGGCGCGCTGCTGCCGATGATGACCAACCGCCAGGGCGAGCGGCTGACGCTGGGCAGCCTGCGCGCCGCCGGCACCGCGATCTCGGTCATCGTCGCGACTGCCGCGACCATGCCGCTGGTCGGCGCGTTGGGCGGCGGGGACCAGCGACTGGGTTTCCTGATCGTCGGCGGATTGTTCGGCCTCGTCACGACGCTCACCACGCTCAACCTGCTGCGCTGTCCCGAACAGGTCCATGCCGTCGAACCGCCGAGCGGACAGGCGATCTGGCCGCAGGTGCGC
Source organism: Sphingomonas panni (assembly GCF_022664435.1). Classification (GTDB taxonomy): domain Bacteria; phylum Pseudomonadota; class Alphaproteobacteria; order Sphingomonadales; family Sphingomonadaceae; genus Sphingomonas; species Sphingomonas panni. The sequence goes on from NZ_JAKREU010000003.1 coordinate 228,351, forward strand.
GCGATGCTCGCCAACCGGGCATGGAACACGGTGTTCCTGTTCGCGCTGCTCAACTTCGTCCGCTTCGGCGCGGTGCTGGCGATCACGCCGTTCTTCGCGATCAACGTGCTGGGCAAGCCGTGGATGATCTCGATCCTGCTGCCGGCGGTGTCGGGCACGTTGCTGATCGGATCGGTCATCGCCCCGCCCTATTTCAAACGGCTGGGGATGCGGCGCGGCAACCTGATCGCGCTGCTGGCCGCACTGCCGCTGTTCGCCGCGCTGCCGCTGGTGGAAGGATCGACCGCCGGCTTCCTGACGCTGTACCTGCTCGGCTCGGTGCTGCTCAGCATCACCATGACCGCGATCTTCGCCATGGCGGCAGAGTCGATCGAGTATCACGAACAATTGACCGGCACCCGCAACGAAGGGTTGCTGTCGTCGGGGATCAGCCTGTCGACCAAGATCGGCATGGCGCTCGGCGGCGCGCTGATCGCCTTCGGCCTTGCCGGCATCGGCTATGTGCCGGGCAAGGGCGGCGCGGAGGTCGTCTCCGGCCTGCGCTGGCTCTATTACGCGCCGATCGTCGCGTGCCTGGTCGCACAGATGGCGGTGATCGCGCGCTATCCGGCGATCGCGCGGTCAGCCTGATCCGGGCTATTCGAACGGTACGCGAGTGGCCGAGCATTCGATTGCCCCGCATTGACGTACCCCCGCGCAGGCGGGGGTCCAGAGTCAGAGGCGCAACCATAGTTGTGTTCGGCTCTGGACCCCCGCCTGCGCGGGGCTACCTCAGTGGGGCGGCGGTTGCCACGTCATCGCAACCCGCGCGGCATCGCGACGGCCACGTACAGAAGGGGCGGCATCCTCTCGGACACCGCCCCCCTCTTCCGCTCCGCCAATCCCTGTCAGCGCAGCGTCAGCGTCTTCGCATCCTTCGTCGTAGGCACGAACGGCAGGTAGGAAATCCGCATCGTCTCGGCCAGCTCGATGCGATGCTCGCCCGCCGCCAGCCCGCCGGCGCGCTTCACGCCGACCACCGCCTTCTCGCCGAAATTCCAGCGGTCGCCATATTCGCTTTCCATCTGGTCGAGCGTCCAGGTCCGGCCGCGCAGGGTTACGGTGATGTCCTCGCGCAGCACCGCCTCGCCATCGACGCTCACCGCGACATTCTCAATCATCGAAAGGCCAAGGCCGCGATAATAGGGCAGCCGCGCCTCGATGCTGAAGCCGTCATCGGTGGCCTTCAGGCTGTCGTCCACGATCATCTTGTTGTCGAACATGTCGGCGTCCTTCAAGCGGCGATGGCGTTGGTGGCGGGAGCGTCGATCAGGGCTTTCAGCATCTCCTGATGACGGCGGACCTGTTCGACCGAGTCGACTTCGTGCGCGTCCTCGATCCAGCGATTTCCCTCATATTCCGAACAGATATAGCCGTCATAGCCGCCCTGCTTCAGCACTCCCACGATCTTGTCATAGGGGATCGATGGTTCGACCAGATCCGCATCCATCTGATAGAATTTGCCGTGGATGTGGTGGATGCGGTGCATGTAATCGAGCATCCGCTTCGGTTCGTACGCCGCGTTGTGGCGCAGCGTCTCGGCCATGCCCAGCGCCGGCCCGGTGCCGCCCATGTCGCGCACGTTCAGGATGACATATTCGCTGAGCACGCGGTCGTCATAGGCCTGCACGATATAGTCGGCGATGTGCTGCGGCACGCCGTTGCGGATGAAACGCTCCTTCCACACCGGCGGAAAGGCGGCGAGGAACATGCCCATGTCGGGCAGGAAGCCGAGCGCATCGCTGCCCGACTTTTCGAAAGCCTCGGCATGGCGGACGATCCAGGGATGGTCGAAATGAAGCGGGGCATGCACCTCGATCAGCAGCTTGACCCCCTTTTCCTCGGCATAGGGCGCGGCGGCGACCAGCACGTCGGGCGCGATCGAAACCAGCGCACGAAGGTACTTCACGCCCAGGCGCGCGCCGAAGTCGATATCCCTGCGGATGTTTGCGACCTGTTCGTCGAACGGCATCTCGCGCCCCTTGTAGCGCTTGTAATCGAGCATGAAGTCGTGCGCGACCGGCACCGCACCATGTTTCGCGAGCAGCTGATGCCATTCGGCAATCTTCTCGTCGGCGACGCCGACTTCGGGCCAGCCCCAGAAACTCTGCTCGCCGATCACCTCGATTCCCGGCGCGCCCAGCTCGACGCTGGTGCGGATACAGTCCTCCAGCGTCATTTTGCCGAGAAAGGTTTCGTTCTGATAGCTGTAGAGGCTGACGCCCCGCTTGATCGTCATGACCATCGTCCTGGATATGAGGGTGGGATCAGGCGACCGCCGGCGCAGCGGCGGTCGATCCGCCGCGCCGCGTCACCGCGAGAAGAAAGGCGACGACCGCGCCGACGACCCCGGCCGCGCCCATGATGAGGAACGCGGACTGCATCGCGCCGGTCTGGACCCGGAACAGGGAGACGAGGAACGGGCTGGAGAACTGCCCGAAGAAGAAGCAGGCGGTCCACACCCCCATGCCGCGCCCGCGATGCTCGAAGGGCAGCTTGGTCTGCGCCCAGGCGATCAGCGTCGGCACCGCCATCCCCGCCCCGGTCTGCTGCACGACCAGCCCGGCGACCATCCAGCGCCAGTCGGGCGCCAGCCCGATCATCGCCAGCCCGCCGCCGATCAGCGAGAGGAAGATGCCGAGCTGCACCACCGGCCGTGCCCGCCCCGTCGCCCAGAAGATCACCGACCCGACGACGACGAACAGGCTGGGGATGAAGGTCAGCTTGCCCAGCTCCTGCGACGATTGGACACCGACTTCCCGAAACGCCATCCCGCCGTTGATGATGAAGACGTAATAGAGCGCCGATGCGAACAGCGTCACTGCGCCGATCGCCGCGACCGATGCGGTCGGGAACGGGCTGCGCGCCGGTTCCGCGCCGATGCCGAGCATCTTGCGCGCGGTCGCGTCGCTGGCCGGTTCGTACAAAAACCGGGCGGCGGCGAGGAAGGTCGGAAAGGCGATCAGGTAGATCAGGAAGATGCCGTTCCAGCGCAGCCCCGTCAGGAAACCCGACGCCAGGATGACCCCGCTGGCCAGCAGCGGTCCGGCCATGCCCTGCAGCGTCAGCCAGTTGCGACGGCCCTTCTCGTCCCAGTAATCGCCGATCAGCGTGTTCATCGTCGTCAGGATCGCCGCTTCGGCAATGCCCAGCAGCAGGCGCGATCCGTAGATCGCATTGAGATTGTCCAGAAAGAACGGCGCGGTCCCGAACACGCCGAACAGCAGCGTCGCCGCCAGCAGCAGCTTTCGCCGTCCGAATCGGTCGACCAGGATACCGGCGAACAGCGCGAAGATCGCGATCGTCAGCCCCGGCGCGGACACCATCGCCGGTACCTTCCACGTGGCGGTCGAATCGGCGGCGAAATGGTCGATGATCGACGGCACCGCCGGAAACAGCGACACGATGGCCAGGATCGGCAGGAACCCGGCGATGATGACGGTTATCCCCTGCCCCAATCCGGGGCGGCGCGCGTGTAATTCCCGCATGTCGGAAGCCATCGCCGATCCTCTCTTCGCATGTCTCGCCGGTTGGCCGGCTTATTAGAACTAATGTTCTGATAAGCGGTATCACTTGGCCTCGCGAAACTGTCAAGCGAGCTTGGACGGGAAGTGGTATCGGGCGCGGGCAACGAGGATTTTCTTGCGCCGCAGCCGCGCGACCCAGTTGACAACCTCCATCCGAATCAGAATACCTGTTCTGGTAATGACCAGGGAAGCTGGCAGCCTGAGGAGGGGACTTTATGCGTTTTTCCGCGACGATTCACATGCTCATGGTCGGTTGCGCGACCATCGCCATGCCGGCCTTTGCCCAGACGACCGACACCGCGCCCGACGATCAGGTAGCGGAAATCGTCGTCACGGCACAGAATCGCGCGCAAAGCGTGCAGGACGTCCCCATCGCGATCGACGTGATCGGCGCGGAAGCGATCAAGGATGCCGGCGTCACCGATTTCCGTGAGATCGAACGACTGGCACCTGCCGTCAACATCACCCAGGACGCGAACTTCACCCGGGTCACCGTCCGCGGCGTCGGCACCAATTCGAACGACGAGTCGCAGGACCAGTCGATCGCGATCAATATCGACGGCGAATATCTGAACCGCGCCAACATCCTCAACATCTCGCTGTTCGACCTCGACCGGGTGGAGGTGCTGCGCGGGCCGCAGGGTACGCTCTACGGCCGCAGCGCCACGGGCGGCGCGATCAACTTCATCACGCGCAAGGCGAATACGAGGGACTTTTCGGCCAACGGGTCGGCGACCTACGGCAATTACGACCTCAAGACGCTGGAAGGCGGCGTGAACGTGCCGTTCGGTTTCGGCGGCCTGCGCCTGTCGGGGATCTATACCGACCGCAGCGGCTATTTCTATCACCCCAATATCGATGCGCGCAGCGCGACGGCGGGTACGATCGGCGGTCGCGCCAGCGTGCGGTTGCAGCCAGTCGACCGGCTGACCATCGACGCCGCGGTCGAATATGTCGATATCGACAACATCATCAGCTCGTTCGCCTCGGTCGACCTGAACGCCGCCGGCAACGGCCCCGGTGCCAATTGTTCGCAGAACGGCTGGGTCGATGTCGCGCCGCTGCTCGCCGGCGGGCAGTGCATTCCGCGGAACACCAACTATCTCAGCCGGATCGACCGCAAGCGCTACGACGCGGCCCTGACCGGCGTCGGCCGCAACCAGCAGCAGTCGACCGCGGTGCGCGGACGCATCCAATATGACTTCGGTCCCGCGATCCTGACCTATACCGGCGGCTATCGCGACGTCGCGCAAAAGTCCGAACCGGCGGTGCCGCCCAGCTACCGCTTCCTCGAATTCGCGAACAATACCGCGACCCAGAGCCACGAACTGCGCCTGAACGGCGACACCGGCGGCTTCATCTGGCAGACGGGTGCCTTCTACTACCGCGAAAAGCTCGACAACAACCGCGGCCTGTTCAACCCGCGCATCGGTCCGAACGGCAGCTTCATCAACTATTTCACCCGCGCGAGCGACACGAAGAGCTGGGCCGTGTTCGGACAGGTCGACGCGCCGATCACCGACACGCTGACCGCGGTCGGCGGCGTGCGCTATACCAACGACAAGCGCAATGGCGTGTTCGGCAACTACGGCTTCCGCTTCAACAGCGGTCCGAACAGGGCGACGACGGCACCGACGCAGCTGCTGTACCCCAGCTCTGCCGACGACAAGATCACCTGGCTGGCCGGGCTGAACTACAAGCCGAACAACGACACCCTGATCTATGGCAAGGTGTCGACCGGGTTCAAGTCGGGCGGCTTCGACAGTGTCGGTTCCTATGCACCGGAAACCAACACCGCCTATGAAGCCGGGTTGAAGCTCGACTTCATGGCCGGACGGCGCAGCCACTTCAACCTCGCCGGCTTCTATTACGACTATCGCAACCTGCAGGTGCCGACGCTGATCGACAATGCCATCGGTGCGCAGGTGTTCAACGCCGGCGGGGCGACGGTATGGGGCGTCGAGGCGGAGACGGTCATCAACCTCGACGATCGCAACACCTTCTCGGCGGCGGTCAACTATCTCAACACCCGCTATGACGAACTGTTCACGACGCTGACGGTATTCTGCGTCGATTGCACCCAGACCGCGGTCGGCGACCTCGACCCGTCGCCGACGCGGATCGTCCCGCCCAACCTGGCCGGGAACCGGCTGAGCCAGTCGCCCGAATGGACGATCTCGGTCGGCTACGACCATGTGTTCGATCTGGGGAACACCGGCCGGCTGACGGCCAGCGCATTCAGCCGGTTCAAGAGCGATTACTTCGTCGGCAACAACTACCGCGACAATCGCCAGGAAGCCTATACCCAGACCGACCTCAGCCTGAAGTTCCAGCCGGTGTCGGAGCGGTGGAGCCTGCAGGCCTTCGTTCGCAACCTCGAGGATATCCGTCCGCTCGCCTTTGCCGACTTCGTCTCGGCCGGGCCAGACCGGGTCTACAACTGGGGGTTCGGGGCGCCACGCACCTATGGTGTCCGCCTCGGCTTCGACTTCTGATCCACGGCGCGCCGTCCCACAACGGGGCGGCGCGTGCCGGTGCCGGAGCAGTCCCTCGCGCGGAAGGACATGCCGACCATGACGCCCCCTTGTCGCCTGCTTTTCCTGCTGCCGATTGCGGCGGCATCGGCGGCCGGCGCGTGAACAGGACCGAAAGCTTCCCCACCTGGCCCCCGTCGCGACCTTCGGGTTGACGCGGGGGCCGATTTTCTTCGGAACCGGGCGGATCCGTCCGCTCCCGCCGGACAAGGATTCCCACGGTGCCCGATACGGCGTTTACCGATCGATTGAGCGACCGCCAGCGCAGCCTGGCGTTCGTCACCGTCCTGATCGCGTTCGTGATGGACGTCGTCGACTCCACGATCGTCAACACCGCCCTGCCCCCCATCCAGTCCGCGCTGGGGGCTTCCGACCGGGCGATGCAATGGGTCGTCTCGGGCTATTTCCTGACATTCGCCGTGCTGCTGGTCGTCGGCGGGCGGCTGGGCGACCTGTTCGGCTATGCCCGGATGTTCGTGATCGGGGTGATCGGCTTCACCCTCGCCTCGCTCGCCTGCGGACTGGCGGCGGATGGCGGCGCGCTGTCGGCCGCGCGACTGGCCCAGGGGGCGGCGGCGGCACTGATGGCGCCGCAGGGGGTCGCGTTGATCCAGCTCCTCTACACCCCGACCGAACGCATCGGGCGCCTGGCGGCATTCGGGGTTATCGGCGGCCTTGCGGCGATCGGCGGCCCGGTGCTGGGCGGGATGCTGATCGAATGGAGCCCGTTCGGCCTTGGCTGGCGCAGCGTGTTCCTGATCAACCTGCCCTTCGGCCTGATGGCACTGGTCGCGGGGCTGACGCTGCTGCCGCGCGGCCGGTCGGGCGACGCGCTGCGCCCCGACGTTCCGGGGTCGCTCCTGCTGTTCGCCGCGCTCGGCAGCCTGCTGTTCCCCTTGATCGAGGGGCGCGCTGCCGGATGGCCGTGGTGGACCGCAGCGCTCGGGCTGGCCAGCGTCGTGCTGTGGTGGGCGTTCTGGCGCTACGAATGTCGGCGACGCGCGACGGTCGGTTCGGCGCTGATCGAACCGTCGCTGTTCGCCGACCCCGGCTTTCGCATCGGCCTGGCCGCGACGACCGGCTTTGCAGTGGCGTCGGGCGGCTTTCTGCTGACCTTCAGCCTCACGCTGCAACGCGGGCTTGGCTATGCGCCGATCGATGTCGCGCTGCTGCACATTCCGTTCGGACTGGGGGTGATGGCGGGGATCAGCCAGATCGGTCGCAAGGCGTTGCCCCGATACGGCCGGCGCGTGCCGATGACCGGCGCGGTGGTGATGGCCGCCGGCTGCCTGACGACTGCGGCGGCGATCCATCAGGCGATGCCGGCCGTCGTGATCGGCGCGCTGCTGCTGGTCGCCGGGGTCGGCATGGGTACGCTCAGCGGGCCGCTCGGCCCGATCACCCTGGCCCGTGTCGACCGCAACCATGCCGGCGTGGCCGGGGCGACGCACAAGACGGTGCAGCAGATCGGCGGCGCGCTGGGCACCGCACTGATCACGACGGTCTATTTCATGGTCGTGGCGGGCCGATCGGCGGCGGCGGTGCCGGGCGCGTTTCTGGTATCGTCGGCGATCGTCGCGCTCGACCTGCTGGCGCTGGCGCTGTTGCTGCGCCGCCTGCCCGACCGGCTGTTCGAACGATAGGGCGCCCCGCGCCACCCGGGCAGGGTGCGATCGGCAGCTACGAACGGCACCATGTCCTTGGTCGGGCCGGTCGGGGATCGCGCGGGAACGGACCGGCGCACGGCACGGCAACCAGTGGCGCGAACGCCGGTCGGTGTTTTCAGGCCGGGGCTTTCCTGCCTCGACTTCGTAACGCGACAGCGGTGGCACGCCTTCGATTTCCGCCCGTCATGGTGGCCCCGCCGGCGCAGAAGAACATTTTCCAGTCGCGCCCGACCGCCCTGTTAACGACTCGCTAATGCCCTGGCCATACCAGCGCCCCGCACCGTCCCGCACGGCGCATGGGGGATGGCGACGCGTGTCGCCGTGTAATGTTGGGGGAAATTCCTGGTGGTTCTGATTCATTCGGCCCGTGGCGCACTGCGCCTCGGCATCTCGACGGCAGCCTTGCTGGCGGCGTCGGCCGTTCCTGCGCTGGCCCAGAATACGGCACCGGCCACCGCCACCACCACCGCCGAACCGGTGGTCGAGGATGCGGCGACAGCGCCCGTCGCGCAGGTTCCAGCAGCCCCGGCCGCCGATGCCGGTCAGCCCGCGACCATCATCGTCACCGGCACGCTGTTCCGCGATTCGAACGCCAGCTCGATCTCGCCGGTGACCGTGCTCAGCTCCGAAACGCTCGAACGCGCGAACATCACCACGGCGCAGGACGCGATCCGGTCGGTTTCGGCGGACAGCGCCGGGTCGATCTCGACCGGCTTCCGCAACGGTTTTTCCGCCGGCGGTGCCGCGGTGTCGCTGCGCGGTCTGGGCGTGTCGTCGACGGTCGTGCTGATCGACGGCCTGCGCTCGGCCAACTTCCCGCTGAACGATGACGGCCACAACGCCTATGTCGATCTGAATTCGATCCCGTTCAGCATCGTCGACCGGATCGAAGTGTTGAAGGACGGCGCCTCGTCGACCTATGGCGCGGACGCGATCGGCGGCGTCGTGAACCTGATCAGCAAGAAGAATTTCCAGGGCGTCGAAGGAACGGTGCAGGGCGGCACCACCGAAAAGGCCGATGGCTCGCGCTACCGCGCGACGCTGACCGCCGGCTATGGCGATTACAAGGAACAGGGGTTCAACTTCTACCTCAACGGCGAATATACCTATGACGCCTACATCACCAACAATTCGCGCGGTTATCCGTTCAACACGCTGGACCTGCGGCCGAGCGGCCTGAGCGATCGCAACCTCAACGACGAATCGCTGACCGCGCAGAACCCGCAGGCGGTCGTCGTCCGCGTCAGCCAGAGCGACCTGAACAACCCGCTGTCGGGCAAGGTCGGATCGCCGCTGACGAACCAGTATCAACTGCTCAACCCCGGTTCCTGCCCGTTCGGCACCTATACGGTGAACACGACCGCCGCACAGGGGACCGGCTGCGCACACAACATCCCGGCCGAATATTCGATCATCCAGCCGCAGCAGCAGCGCTATTCGACCACCGGCCGCCTGAGCATCCGGCTGAGCGACAATTTCGAGATGTTCGCCAGCGGCAGCTATTCGCATTCCGAAGTCGACATCAAGGGCGCCCCGACCGGCATCCGCCAGACCCAGCCCTTCGGCAGTTCGGCGGCGCTGGCATCCAGCAGCCCGGGCATCGTGCTGCCGGTCTATGTCTGTGCGGCCGGCACCAACTGCGCGACGGCGGCGGATCGGCGGCTGAACCCGAACAACCCCTATGCCGCGGCCTTCGCTGCCAATCCAAGCCAGGGCGCGGCGCGCATCTATTATTCGTTCGGCGACATCCCGGCGAACAGCCACCGCTATGTCGACGTGTTCCGCACCACGGCGGGCATTTCGGGCGATCTGGGCAGCGGGTTCAAATTCCGCCTGAACGGCGTCTATGCCCGCGACAACTTCGCCGTCACGCAGCGCGGCTTCCTGAATATTCAGGGGCTGCTGAACGCGATCAACACCGGCGCCTACAATTTCGTCAATCCGGAACAGAACAGCGCGGCGGTGCGTGCGCAGATCTCGCCCGATCGTACCACCCCGTCCTATTCGACGGTCGCGACGATCGGCGGCTCGCTGCTGAAGACGCTGCTGCCGCTCGGCGGCGGCGACCTGAACGTCGGTGCCGGGTTCCAGGTCCGTCGCGAAACGCTGCTGAACCGCAACCAGAACCGCGACCTCAGCTATTACGGGCTGAACACGTCGTCGGCGCGCGGCGCGCAGACGGTGACCGCCGGCTTCTTCGAAATCGACGCCCCGTTCGTGCGCGAATTCGACCTGAACGTGTCGGGCCGCTACGACAGCTATTCGCAGGGCTATAGCCGCTTCTCGCCGAAGGTCGGCATGAAGTTCATGCCGATCGACCAGTTCTCGCTGCGCGCCACCTATTCGAAGGGGTTCCGCGCACCGACCTTCGCCGAAAACAATCCGGCCAGCAGCTATGCCGGCTTCTCGCCGTTCACCCCGCCGGCCAGCTTCGTCGCCGCGCATCCGGGCAACCCCGCCTATACCAACACCTACAACATCGGTAACGGCGCGACCGGCAATGCCGACATCCTGCCCGAAGTCTCGCGCAGCTTCTCGGCCGGCGCGATCTTCAAGCCGGTGCGCTGGTTCAACCTCACCGTCGACTATTACAACATCAAGAAGTCGAACCTGATCGTCACGGGTCCGCGCCGCGCCGCCGCGATCGCCGCCTATTATGCACAGACCAATGCGACCGCCGGATGTGCCGCTCTGGCAGCGGTCGGCGAAGGCTATCGCTGCAACGTCCTCGATGCGCCCGATCCCGACAACCCCAATGCCCTGCCCCGCCTGCTCGTGTTCGACGTGCCCTATGTCAACGCCAACTACCAGGTCAGCTCGGGCGTCGACATGCAGGCGAACCTGAACGTCCCCGTGACGGACCAGCTGCGCCTGATCAGCCGCCTCGACGTCACGCAGGTCATCAATCTCGACCTGGTGACCCCGGATGGCGTGGTGCAGAAATATGCCGGTACGCTGGGGCCGTACCAGCTGTCGTCGGGTGGCGGCACGCCGCGCACCCGCGGCAACTGGCAGAATTCGGTCGAAGTCGGCAACTTCGCCCTGACCGCGACGACCTATTATGTCGGCCGGATCAAGCAGGTCGCGGCGGACAATATCACGCCGGTCAACGGGGTGATCGACCTGTCGTGCAGCAAGGCGCTGACCGCGCAATGCTATATCCGGCCATTCATCTATGCCGACCTGAACGCCGCGGTGGAGGTGAACGACCAGTTCCGCTTCTTCGTGAACGTCCAGAACGTGACCAACGCCCGTGCACCGCTCGCATCGGGTGCCTATACCAGCAACCCGAACTATCTCAGCAGCTGGCATTATGCCGGGCTGGTCGGCCGCAGCTTCAGCGCGGGCGCCAAGTTCAGCTTCTGACCTTCCTGCCGGGACGCTGCGCATCGGGGACGATCCTCCCGATGCGCAGCGCGCGGGCCAGCCGTTGGGCCGGGCGTTACCTCCGACGCATCGCGCCAAGCCTTCCACGTGCCATATAGCAGGTCGGGAATCCCGCCGCCTCGGCCACAGGACGATTGCCGCCCATGGCATCCCCTGTGAATCGAACGACTTACCGCCTTACCAACCGCCCTTGCACCACAGCTTCGCGCGTTCCGGCTATTGTGCAATGCAGCATAGCCGCCATATTCCGCCTATGGTATCGAACGATACCGCGAGGAAGGACACGGAATCATGGCGTCGCTCTCCACTACCATCGCGAACCTGTCGCGCATGAAGGGCGTCGGCCCGTCGCACGTCCCCGACCGGCTGCACGACGTGACCGGTTTCGCGCCCGATCCCGGCAACCTGCGCGCGCGCGCTTATGACCCGAAAGAGCTGCGTCCCGGCGCGGCGCTGGTGGTCGCGCTGCATGGCTGTACGCAGGATGCGGCGGTGTACGATCATGGCACCGGCTGGTCGACGCTGGCCGATGCGGAGGGCTTCGCCGTGCTGTTCCCCGAACAACGCCGCGCGAACAACGCCAATATGTGCTTTAACTGGTTCGAATCCGCCGACATCGCCCGTCTCGGCGGCGAAGCGGAATCGATCGCGGCGATGATCGATCATGTCGTGGCCGAACATGCCATCGATCCGGCGCGCGTGTTCATCACCGGCCTGTCGGCGGGCGGCGCGATGACCGCCGTGATGTTGGCGACCTACCCGGAGAAGTTCGCCGCCGGCGCGATCATCGGTGGCCTGCCCTATGGCACCGCGATCGGTGTCCGCGCCGCGCTGGAGCGGATGCGCGGGGCCGCCGCCACCGACACGCTGCCCATCGCCCCCGCGTCCGTCAGCCCACGCGTCGCCATCTGGCATGGCACCGCCGATACGACCGTCGTCATCGCCAACAGCGACGCGCTGGTCCGCCAGTGGCGCGCCGTCCACGCCCTGCCCGCCGAACCGCAGCAGGGCGGCAACGGTCCGAACTGGTCGCACCGCGCGTGGTGCGATGCGCAGGGCCATGCACTGGTCGAGGAATGGCGCATCGTCGGCATGGGCCACGGCGTCCCGGTCGATCCGTCGAGCGGCATCGGTGCGACGGGGCCGTTCATGCTCGATGTCGGCCTGTCGAGCACGCTGGAGATCGCGCGCGGCTGGGGACTGGTCGCCCCCGCCATCGATACCGGCGAGGCTCCGCACCGCCCCGAACCCGTCACGCACGCCGTGACCGGCACCGGGGTACAGGCGACGATCGAAAGGGCGTTGCGCAGCGCCGGCCTGATGCGCTGACTTGCCGCGCGGGCGGCCGCGCGGCACATGGAGCCATGCTCGCTCGCCCGCCCCGCCCCCGCTCGCGCGCGTCCCGCATCGCCGCCGACGATGCCGGCCGCCGGGGCGAACGGATCGCCGGCTGGTGGCTGCGGCTCAAGGGCTGGCGCATCCTCGCCCGCCGCGTCCGCACCAAGGCCGGCGAAGTCGACCTGATCGCGCGGCGCGGCACCATCGTCGTCTTCGTCGAGGTAAAGGCACGCGCCACCGCCGCCGACCTAGACCACGCCATCGACGAACGCCGCCTCGCCCGCGTGGCGGCAGCGGCGGAACTACTCGCCCCGACCTATGCCGAGGGCTGCGACATCCGCATCGACGTCATCCTCCTCGCCCCGCGCACCCCGCCGCGCCATATCGAGAATGCGTGGATCGGATATTAGAAACCCCGCCATGCCCCGCTTCCTGCGTCCCCTCCTCCTCGCCCTGACCCTCGCCGCCCCGCTGTCAGCACGGGCACGGAGCGATGCCCCGACCGTCGCCCTGACCCCCGCCGCGCTTGGCGACGCGCTGTCCTGCCGCTCGGCAGCGGCAGCGCAGGCCTTCGCCTCCGCCCTGTTCCTCGACACCACGCCGCCGGCATGGATGCGCAAGGCCAAGGGCGACAAGGCGACGAGGGGCATGATAGGCCTCTATGGCTATACGCTGCGCGAACCGGTCGACCTGCTGGGCCAGAAGGTCGACCGGGTCTATTTCCTGAAGGACTGGGTGCTGGCGTTGTTGCCGCGCGCGCAGGCGGAGGCGTTCGTCACCGCCCAGCGCCTGAAGCGCGCCCCGATTGCGATCACGCGACAATATTATCGCTTCATCGATCCCGAAAGCGGGCCGATGCTGGGCGCGTTCGAACCGACCGGCGACATGGTGGCCGCGATGCTGGCCGGGGCATTCGGCGAGAAGGCTCCCCCACCGCCGCCCGCCGACAGGTTGTTCGTCGGCTGCAACTACACGCCCGCGTCCGAAGCCGACTTCCTCGACGCCGCGCGCCAGTCCGCCGCGCTGGTCGATCAGGCCACCCGCGACGTGACCGAGGCGGTACGGCAATGACGGACACCTCCCCGCTCGCCGCGCGCCATGCCGACCGGGTTCGCGCGCTGATCCGCCATTGTCCCGATGGCAAGACATTGAAGATGCGGGAAGGCGATCGCATCGCCGAATGCACGCGCGGACGGGATGGCGGTCGCCTGACGCTGAAACTCGGCCTGCGGTCGGATGTCACCGGCGCGGCGTTGCTCCACGCGATCTTCCGCGTGACGGGCGCGGCGGGCGATGGCGCGGTCACGCTGCACCATCTCGAAGGACGACGCGAAACCCCGGACCTGACGAAGCGGCAGGAACAATATCTGGCCGCCCTGCTCGGCTGGGCCGAACATGTCCTCCCCTCCGCGCCGCCGGTTGCTCCGGCCCCGCGCGTTCCGGCGTGGCAGCGGGACTATGTCGCGCTCTATGGCCACCTCGCCGGTTGCTCCCCCGCGACCGCCCGCCGCCGGCTGTGCGACGGTTTCTTCGTCGATCAGGAGGACGCCACCGACGATGGCCGGATGAACGCCTTCATCGACCTGCTGCGGGACGAAGACCGGGTCGTGGCGGTCGACCTGCACGAGGAGACGATCGAGGCGCTGATCCGCTTCCTGGCCGAACAACGGCTCGGGCGCCCCTGCCCGGGTTCCGTCCGGCTGGCGCTGGCGGAGGCAGACCTCGACCTGCTGATCGTCGAGGATGGCGACGGGCTGGTGATCGGCATCGTCCCGATCGGGCAGATCGATGCCGCCGCCGCCCTTGTCACCCGCCTCGCCCCGCTGCTGACGGTGCGCGGCTTCGCCTGAGACGCCACGACCATATTCCGGTTTCGCCGATGCCCCCGGCATGATATTTCAGGCTCCGGCGAACCGATGCCGCGAACCGACACGGACGCGCCGACAGGAGAAGGGGTCGAACGATGTTCCTATCGCTGCTTGCCGCGCTGTCCGCTCCGCTCGCCACGCCGCCGCTGCCCGCGGTGCCGCCGGAAAAGTGCGAACGCGCCACCGCTCATGCCGCACAAGCGTCTGGCACGGCTAGCATCCGCCCGTTGAACCAGGAACCGCCCGCCCGACAGGAAGCGGCCGTGGCGTATAGCGAGGGCGGCTGCATGAAGCCGGTGACGCTCACGACCCGCAGACCGCAACCGCTACCCGCGCAGAAGTAATCCGGCCTGCGCGCCGGACCTTGGCACGCACCGCTTTCCTACAGGCGGGATAGCTGCGACCATGCTCGCCGACCACGCTCCGGCCGCGCTCCTTGACACTGCCACCCTGCCCCGACGTCAACCGCCGCGCAAAACGCGGCAAGTGTGAACTTCGTGAACTTTGGCCGATTTACCCGGCAAAGCCAGGCACTTCCGGGGGAATGGCGGCATTGCGCCAGCGCTCGACCGGCACCGCCACCGGCAGGCTCTGCGCGCCCTCCTTGCGCTCGACCCGCTGGATCAGCGTCGCACCCTGCTGCACCGTGCCGCCGATCGTCGCGCGGGTGCGGACCCAGAAATGGTCCGACTTGAACCGCGTGCCGCCGGGCATCGTCACATCCTCGCGCGCCAGATCGTCCTTCGACAGATAGCCCTGCCGGTTGCGGATCGCGACCAGCCGCTGGGCCTTGTCCGGTTCGAACAGCACCGCCATCAATTCGGGCGTCGCGGCGTTCAGGTTGATCGCGGTATCGCCCGGCAGCGCGGTCACCATCCGCGCCAGCAGCTGCGCCTGTTCGGGCGGCAGGAACACCGCGAGCGGCCGCAGGTCCTGCACCGGCCCCCGCTCGCGGATCAGCGCGATGGCGGCGACCGCCTTCTCCTCCTCGATCCCCGCCGCCTTGGCGATGCGCAGGAACAGCAATTGCGGGATCGGGTCCAGCTCACGCCGCACCGAATTGACGTTGAAGCGCCCCTCGGCATCGGCAATCGCCAGGTCGAACGTCCCGCCCTCGATCGCAATGCCATTCTCGCTGATCGCGCCCCAGGGTTCGCCCGGATAGTCGGCCTCCGGCGACACAAGCGCATCGCGTTGCAGCGCCGACAGCGCCGACAGCTCGCCCCCGCGCACGATGGCCAGCGCCCGCGCCGCTTCGCGCGATCGGATCGACCGGTCGAGCGCCACTTCCTCGCGGTTGATCATCAGCAGAACCAGCCCGCTGGCGATCGCCACGAACATCAGGACATTGACCAGGATCATGCCCTGCTCGCGCTCCGGCACCCGCGCGGTCATGTCGTCTTCGCCGCGACGGGCAAGGTCACGATCCGCCGCAGATTGCCGCCGCCCGGCCCGCCGACCTGCAATTCCACCACCACCGCGCGCGGCCAGTCGAGCGAGCGGTCGGGCGCGGGCGGCCAGCTGTCACGCCAGCCGCCGTCGAAATAGCGCCAGCGCGCGGCGCTCACCTGATCCAGCACCAGCTGCGCGCGGCCATCGACCACCCGCTGCAACTGCCCCTCGGCGACGCGATATCCGACCCCGACCGGCGGCCCGCCCACGCCCGGTGCACTCCGCCGGAACCGCAGGCCCGCCGCGTCGCCGCCCATCGGCCCCGGCGCGATCTGGTCGAGGTCGCTGGAGATGACGACCATCGCGCGCTGCAGGTCGGCGACCCGGTCCAGCCGCGCCTCGGTCCGCCCGTCCACCCCGATGACGCTGTCGACCAGCGCGAGGCCCGCCACCGCGATCAGCGCGAACAGCCCCAGTGAGATCATCAGTTCGAGCAGGGTGAAGCCACCCTCCCCGTCGCGCGCCGGCGTCATGCCCCGCGGCTCTCCGCCACCTTGTCGTACACGCCGTTGGTGGGAACGAGGATCGCGAAGTCGCGCGCGCAGCTGCCGTCCGAGCGGAAGCGGACCGGCCCGGTCACGCCGTCGAAGCCCGCCTCGCGCAGCACACCCTCGCGCGTCATCTGGTCGCTGTCGCGCAATGCCTTGGCGATCAGCGCCGCATCGTTGCCCAGTGCCGCGATGGCGCCCGGCCGTCCGCCGTTGCGCGCGGCATAGGCGCTGGCGAAGCTCGCGAACTTCGCCGGATCGGGGCTGGCGATCCACGCCCCCTCCAGCGCGGTCAGCGCATCGGGGCGATAGTCGAGCGTCTGCATCGTCGCCAGCAGCTGCATCCCCCGGTTCTTCAGGACAGGCGCGATCGCCACGGCCGACCCGGGCACGAACGCCGCATCCCCCTCGACGCCGGGCGGGATCGTCGCCCCGGTCACCGGCACGATGGTCAGCCCCAGATCGGCCTCGGCGACCCGCGCCGCCGCGACCGACGCCTGCGACCATGGCGTGCCGTCATCGACCGCCACGATCCGCCGCACCCCGCGCGACCGGGCATAGCTCAGGATCGCCGCCGTCGCCTGTGCGGGCGTGATGCCGAACACGAACGCCGGTCCGCCGCGTGCGCCCGAATCGTTGGTCAGCGCCACGACCGGCACGCTGACCGCCGCCGCCACCGCCCGCGTCTCGGCCGCTGACAAGGGGCCGAGCAGCATCGCCGCCCCGCGCTTCACCGCCGCCCGCGCCGCACTGGCCGCCCCCGCCGCCGTGCCCCCGGTATCGATCACGCTCAGCGCCGCGGCATCGGTTTCAGCAAGCATCGCCGCATTGCGTATGCTAAGGCCCAGCGCCGCGCGGTCTCCGGTCAGCGGAACCAGCAACGCGGCGGAGCGCTTGCCCCGCTTGGCAGCCATGATGGGGGACGCGATCGATGCCACCGACGACAGCAGCACCGCATCGCGAACCAGTCCAAGCGTCGAGCGCCGCGATCGCATTGTCGAGTCCTTCCCGGTTGCTGGCACGTCGGCGTAGTATCCGCTTCGCCGCGCTCGGCATAGCCTCGTTCGCGGTGGCGATCGTAGCGACGCTCCCGGCCAGCTTGATCGCGGGCAATACCGACTGGCGCAGCGGCGTCGGCGGCACGGTGTGGAACGGCGAAGTCGGCATCGCCGGGGGCAGCCGCCTCGAATGGCATTTCGCCCCACTTCGCAGCCTGACCAGCCTCGGCTTCGCCGTCGACTGGACCGCGACCGGGGCCGATACCGATCTGGGCGGGCAGGCGCTGCTGCGCCCCGGCGGCGTGCGGCTCGACCGGGTGAGCGGATCGGCCGATGCGTCGCTGCTGGCCGCGCTGCAACCCAATTTGCCCTTTGCCTGCGATTCGACCTGGCAGGTCGATCTGCCGGTCCTCTCGACCATCGCCGGGTCGGCCATGGCCGATGGCCGCATCGCGATCGATCCGGGCAGTTGCGTGACGAAACCGGGCAACGTCGCCACGCCGACCCCCGCCATGCTGCTGACCGCCGAACATATCGGCACCCAGACCCGCGTGCGCCTCGTCCCCGCCGACCAGCGGCGCAAGACGTTGATGGATGCGACGATCAACGAGGACGGCAGCCTGCGCTTCGCGCTGACCGGCGACGGCGCGGCGACACTGCCGTTCACCGGCCTGCCCGGCGGGGCAAGCGTGCAGGGCAGCTTCTGAGGGTCCATTTGGAAATTGGCGAGAGAGCCAATTTCAGGCGGTGCCGGCCCGCTCCCCCTCCCGGCCACCCATCAGAATACCGTGTGGGTGGCCGGGAGGGGGAGCGGGCCGGCACCGCATAAATGCGCCTTCAGCGCATTTTCAAACAGCTTCTGACAAGGTACCGCTACCAGTCGTCACGGGGGTTGGCGCGGCCGGCGCTACGCGATAGCCCTCGCGCATGAACAGTCATTCAGCCTCCGCTGCGGTCCCCGACCGCGCCGCCCGCCTGAAGGCGATCATCGGTGGGTCCACCGGCAATCTGGTCGAATGGTTCGACTGGTATGTCTATGCGGCCTTCTCGCTCTATTTCGCGCCGCATTTCTTCCCCAGCACCGACCGGACGGCGCAGCTGCTCGGCACCGCGGCGGTGTTCGCGGTCGGGTTCGTCATGCGGCCGATCGGCGCGTGGATCATGGGCATCTATGCCGACCGCCATGGGCGCAAGGCCGGGCTGTCGATCTCGGTCACGTTGATGTGCGCCGGATCGCTGATGATCGCGCTGACGCCGGGGTTCGAGACGATCGGCATCGCCGCCCCGATCCTGCTGACCCTCGCGCGGCTGATGCAGGGCCTGTCGGTCGGCGGCGAATATGGCGCCAGCGCGACCTATCTGTCGGAAATGGCGGGCAAGGACCGGCGCGGCTTCTTCTCGTCCTTTCAATATGTCACGCTGATCTCGGGACAGCTGCTCGCGATCCTCGTCCTGCTGGTTCTCCAATCGACGATGAGCGAGGGGCAGCTCGACGCATGGGGCTGGCGCATTCCGTTCGCCATCGGCGCGGTGCTGGCGGTGGTCGTGTTCTGGATTCGACGCGGCCTC
This sequence comes from Sphingomonas panni, assembly GCF_022664435.1. Lineage (GTDB taxonomy): Bacteria > Pseudomonadota > Alphaproteobacteria > Sphingomonadales > Sphingomonadaceae > Sphingomonas > Sphingomonas panni. Next base: position 247,218 of record NZ_JAKREU010000003.1, read on the forward strand.
GCCGAAAGCCAGAGCTTCACCAATGCCAAGGCGGCGGGCGCGCCCAAGTCGGGCTTTCTCCAGCTGCTGACCCAGCATCCCAAGGAAACCGCCGTCGTCATGCTGCTGACGGCGGGCGGCACGCTCGCCTTCTACGCCTATTCGATCTACATGCAGAAATTCCTGGTCAACACCTCCGGGTTCAGCCGGGAAGTCGCCAGCCAGATCAACGGCGTAACGCTGTTCGTCTTCATGCTGCTGCAACCGGTCGCCGGCGCGCTCAGCGACCGGATCGGGCGCAAACCGCTGATGATCGCGTTCGGCCTGGCCGGCGTCCTGTTCACCTATCCGATCTTCTCCACGCTGGAGACGACGCGCGATCCGATCACCGCCGGGCTGCTGGTGATGGGGGCGCTAGTGATCGTCACCGGCTATACCTCGATCAACGCGGTGGTGAAGGCCGAGCTGTTCCCGGCGCATATCCGTGCGCTGGGCGTGGCGCTGCCCTATGCGCTGGCCAACACCCTGTTCGGCGGCACGGCGGAGGTCGTCGCGCTGAAGTTCAAGGACGCCGGCTTCGAACGCGGCTTCTACTGGTATGTGACGGCGATGATCGCCGTGTCGCTGGTCGTCTACCTGCGGATGCGCGATACGCGGACGCACAGCCAGATCATGGAGGATTGATCGCCTCCCCCATTTTTCTTTCCCGTTCGGTTCGAGTAGCGATCGAGCGAAGTCGAGAGCGCGTATCGAGAACGGGGTTCCGCTGGACGGGCGCTCTCGACAGGCTCGAACCGAACGGATCGGGACAGAGGGACTTACTCCCAGTCGTCGGGCGGAACCTCGTCCGGCCAGAACTCCGGCTCCGGCTCCACCTCCGCCGCCACGACCTTCGGCAGCACCGGCACCGCGCCGTCGAACGCCACCCGGATCGCCGCGCCCATCGGCGTCGCCTGCTGGAACAGCGCCGCCACCTCGCGCCCCTGCCGCAGCATCGCGCCGATCCACGCCGCGCGGTCGGCGGTCAGATAGCCGATCTGCACCCCGCGCGCGCTCAGCACCATCACCGCATTGGGGTCGACCGGGTTGCGCGGTTCGGGGACCAGCGTCACCGCCTCGCCCGGCGTGCACAGCAATATCTCGAACCGGCGATTGCCCCCACCCCGATTGGGATGATCGGCCCCGACCACATGCAGGCTCAACTCACGCATCGCCGATCTCCCGCCGGAACCGCTCGGTCAGGCTGCGAAAGGTGATCGACCAGCGCGTCGCGTCCATCGGCGCGATGCCATGCTCCCACTCCCAGCGCGCATCGCCGGTCAGATGGTACGCATCCCCCGCCACCAGCGCTTGCGCGAACCGGTCGAACCCGTCCGCCCGCCGCCGCCGGAACCGCAGCGTGGCCGGCGCGCCGATCGACAGCCCGACGACATGGTCGAACACCGGCCGGTCGCGATGCCAGCCGATCCCGGCACCCGGATCGTAACGGATCAGCAGCGCCTGCACGAGCGCCTCCGCCGCTACGCCCGAAAAGCCTGCCGCCACCTCCCGCACCGCCAACAGCCAGTCGGGCATCGGCTCCGCCTGCCCGACCCGGCCCGCCTCGAAATCATAATGCCAGCCATAGGAGGCGGTCAGCCGGAGGCCGGTCCATTGCTGGAACCGGAACGGCGTCAGCGGCGCGGCGTCGATCGCCTCGCTCAGCCCGGCCAGCTGCCCCTGCGGCACCACACCCCGCGCATGGCGCAACCCCGGTATTGTCGGCGCGCCGGCAAAGAGATCGAACTGGGTCACGCGCAGCGAAACCCTGTCCGAAAGGGTGCGAAACGGTCCGATGCAACGCCCATGGAACGCAACATGGGTTGGCGGCGTCTGTCCATCAACAAGCGGCGACGATCACGATCGCCCGTCAAGAACAGGGACAGCTTCATGCCACAGCATAGCGCGGGCATCCTGCTATATCGTCGCACGCCCAGCCCGGCGGTGCTGCTCGTCCATCCCGGCGGCCCCTATTGGGCGCGGCGGCAGGTCGGCGCGTGGCAGATTCCCAAGGGCCATGTCGAACCCGATGAAGCGGTCGAGGACGCCGCGCGCCGCGAGGTCGCGGAGGAACTGGGCGTCGCGGTCGTCGCCCCGCTCGCCCCGCTCGGCACGGTGCGACAGGCGGGCGGCAAGTCCGTCTCGGCCTTCGCCGCCGAACAGGATGTCGACACCCATGCAATCACCAGCATGACCTTCGAACTGGAATGGCCCCCGCGCAGCGGCCGGCGGCGGAGCTTCCCGGAGGTCGACGCGGCGCGGTGGATGCCGGTCGCCGAAGCACGGATGATGATGCTGAAAAGCCAGCTGCCGCTACTGGACCGGATCGAGCCGCTGCTGGGGTAGGCTCCTTTCCACCCCTTCTACCCCACAGCCACCCCGTTCGGTTCGAGCAGCTTCGAGCGAAGTCGAGAAGCGCCGGTCGAGAACGCCTCTCTTGCGGCACCCCCTTCTCGACTACGGTTCTCGACAGGCTCGAACCTCCGCTCGAAGCAAACGGGGGGGGCCTGTGGGGAGAAAGCAAAGGGAACGCCCGAAGCGCGCAGGGTAAGAAAGTCGCCCGCCCCACCCGTCATTCCCGCGAAGGCGGGAATCCATACACGCCACCGTCGCGGCAAACCCGCAACGCCAGCGCCAATGGCATCCCACCTCCGCAGAAGTGACGAACACCAGGAAGCGCCCCGCACACCGCCCCCGTCATCCCGGCGAAGGCCGGAATCCACGGACGCGAAACGGTCACGCTTCCATCCAAATCACCCGACACAACGCCCCCCCGACCTCCGCCGGGAGACGGTCACCGATTAAAGAACCTTCACCGCCACCGGCACGTCCGCCGCCCGCGTCAGCCGGTTCTTCAACGGCAGCGTGAACGGCGCGGCCTGAATCTCGAACACATCGCCTTCCTCGGTCCGCACCCCGTCCGAGAAGGACAGCGTCGCCGTGCCGAAGAAGTGGACATGGATGTCCCCCGGCCGCCGGAACAGCGGATATTTGAAATGGTGATGTTCGAGGTTCGACAGGCTGTGCGACATGTTCGCCTCGCCCGACAGGAACGGCTTTTCCCAGATCGTATCGCCGCCCCGCACGATGCGGCTCGTCCCCTCGATATGCTCGGGCGGCGCGCCGACCAGCAATTCGGGACCGACCGACGCCTGGCGCAGCTTGCTGTGCGCCAGCCAGAGGTAATTGTGCCGCTCGGTCACATGGTCCGAAAATTCGTTGGCGAGCGCGAGGCCGATGCGGTGCGGCGTGCCGTCCGAACCGATCACATAGATGCCGGCCAGTTCCGGCTCCTCGCCGCCATCCTGCGCGAAATGCGGCATGGTGAAGTCGCCACCCGGCGCCACCATCTGCGTGCCGTCGCCCTTGAAGAACCATTCGGGCTGCTGCCCGACCTGCCCCGCCGCCGGCTTGCCGCCCTCGACGCCCTCCAGGAACATCCGCATCGAATCGGTCTGGGTCGCGGCTTCGGCGGCGGCGCGGTGCATCTTGTCACGCCCCTCGGCCGAACCGAGATGGGTCAGGCCGGTACCGGTCAGGATGACATGCGCCGGGTCCTCATGGTCGATCGGCGATCCGATCGCACCGGCGTCGAGCAGCGCGGCGATATCGACCGCCTCCCCTTGCCCCAGTGCGGCGACCGCGTCGGCGATGCTGTGGCCGGCATCGATCGCGCGCAGTGCCAGCGCGCGGATGCTGTCGACACCGGGCACGACATGCGCGCCCGCTTCGGTCGCGGCGATGACGGCGCGCGACGGAGCCACGCGCTGCAACAGACGGAGAGTCATCGAATTTTCCTTATGCAAAGACGTCGTCGTCGGCGGGGGTATCGGCGATCGGGTTCGTCACCTTCGACCCCCACACGGCATAGAACAGGATGTACAGTTCGCACGCGGCGGTCAGCAGGAACGACCATTGCAGGCCGTATTTGTCGGCCAGCCAGCCCTGCACCACCACCAGCGCGCCGCCGGCGATCGCCATGATGAGCAGCCCCGACCCTTCCTCGGTCAACGGTCCCAGCCCCTTGATGCCGAGCGAGAAGATCGTCGGGAACATGATCGAATGGAACAGCCCGACCAGGATCAGCGACCACATCGCCGCTGGCCCCGACAGGAAGGTCGCACCCAGCATCACGACGAACGCGCCGATCGAAAAGAACGCCAGCACCCGTTCGGCGGCGATCTTCTGCATGATAAGCGAACCGGCGAAGCGGCCGACCATCATACCGCCCCACAGCAGCGCGAGGTAGCGCGACGCTTCCGCCTGGGTGATGTTGGCGATGTCGCGCTGCGAGACGAAATTGATGAACAGGTTGGCGACCCCGATCTCGGCGATCAGGTAGATGAAGATCGCCGGCACGCCGAACACCAGGTTGCGGTGGTTCCACAGCGAATGCTTCTTGCGCTCTTCCTTCGCGACCCGGCTGGTCGCCGATCCCATGGCGGGCAGCGGGAAACGGGCGATGACGACCGCGAGCACGACCAGCACGCCTGCGACCAGCACATAGGGCAGGATCACCGACTGCGCGTCCGCCAGCCGCTCGGCCGGGGTGAGCACACGGTCCTGCGTCGTGCCGCCGACCGACCGCCCGAGGATCAGATAGCCCGCGAAGATCGGCGCGAGCGTCGTGCCGAGCGAATTGAACGCCTGGACCAGGTTCAGGCGCGACGACCCGGTCTCGGGCGGGCCGATGACGGTGACATAGGGGTTGGCCGCGACCTGCAGCAGCGTGATGCCGCTGGCGATTACGAACAACATCAGCAACGTGACGCCATAGGAGGGCAGGCTGGCCGCCAGCACCATGCCGAGCGCCCCGGCCGCCATCACCAGCAGCCCGATAACCAGCGACTTCTGATAGCCGATTCGCTCGATCAGCTTGGCCGAGGGGATCGATGCGACGAAATAGGCGATGAACCACACGCTCTCGATCAGCGTCGTCTGGGTATAGTTCAGGTCGAACACGCTGCGCAGGTGCGGCAGCAGCGTGTTGTTGATGACGGTGATGAACCCCCACATGAAGAACAGGCTGGCCAGCAGCGTCAGCGCGGGGGCGTAGCTGGCCCCGGCGGGGCTGGTCGCACCCCCGGCGGAGCGCGCGGAAATCGGGGCCGGCATCCTGGTCTTCTCCCTGTCCTGTGGCACCGCGGGACGGTTTGTTCCGTCGCATCGCTTGCCCTATTCGATTTTGTCTGACTATATGCGGCAACGCACGGCGTCAACGGCGGCGCGGGGAATGCAGGCGGGGAACGGATTCGGGGTACCGGGCCGGACTGCCGCACGCTCCGGCTTCGCCAGGGCCGCCATGCCCACACCCTCTTGGTGAACCGGAACTTCGATGACCGACATGCCCCCCCTGCGCAGCCGCGCGTGGTTCGACAATCCCGACAATATCGACATGACGGCGTTGTATATCGAACGGTATCTGAACTTCGGCCTCAGCCAGGAAGAGCTGCAATCGGGCAAGCCGATCATCGGCATCGCCCAGACCGGCAGCGACCTGTCGCCCTGCAACCGCCACCACCTCGTGCTCGCCGAACGGCTGCGCGAGGGGATTCGCGAAGCGGGCGGCATCGTCCTCGAATTCCCGGTCCACCCGATCCAGGAAACCGGCAAGCGCCCGACCGCCGGGCTGGACCGCAACCTCGCCTATCTCGGGCTGGTCGAGGTGCTGTACGGCTATCCGCTCGATGGCGTGGTGCTGACGATCGGCTGCGACAAGACGACGCCCGCCTGCCTGATGGCCGCCGCGACCGTCAACATCCCGGCCATCGCGCTGTCGGTCGGCCCGATGCTGAACGGCTGGCACAAGGGCGAGCGCACCGGTTCGGGCACGATCGTGTGGAAGGCGCGGCAGATGCTGGCCGCCGGAGAGATCGACAACAAGGAATTCATCCGCCTCGTCTCGTCCTCGGCCCCCTCGACCGGCTATTGCAACACGATGGGCACGGCGACGACGATGAACTCGCTGGCCGAGGCGCTGGGGATGCAGCTGCCCGGATCGGCCGCGATTCCTGCCCCCTATCGCGACCGGCAGGAAATCGCCTATCGCACCGGTCTCCGCATCGTCGACATGGTGCGCGAGGATTTGAAGCCCTCCGACATCCTGACGCGCGACGCGTTCCACAACGCGATCAAGGTCAATTCGGCGATCGGCGGATCGACCAACGCGCCGATTCATCTCGCCGCCCTCGCCCGCCATATCGGCGTCGACCTGCCGATCGAGGACTGGCAGGAACAGGGGCACAAGGTCCCGCTGCTGGTCAACCTGCAACCCGCCGGCGAATATCTGGGCGAGGATTATTACCGCGCGGGCGGCGTGCCGGCGGTCGTCCGCGAACTGATGGGCGCGGGCCTGATCGCCGAAGACGCGCTGACCGTGAACGGCAAGTCGATCGGCGACAATTGCCGCGACGCGGTGATCGAGGATGAAAAGGTCATCCGCCCCTTCGGCCAGCCGCTGAAGGAAGAGGCCGGTTTCATCGTGCTGAAGGGCAATCTGTTCGACGCGGCGGTGATGAAGACCAGCGTGATCGGCCCCGAATTCCGCGAACGCTATCTGTCCAACCCCAACGACCCCGACGCGTTCGAAGGACCGGCGGTCGTGTTCGACGGGCCGGAGGATTATCACCACCGCATCGACGATCCGTCGCTCGGCATCACGCCGGAAACGCTGATGTTCATGCGCGGCGCGGGGCCGATCGGCTATCCGGGCGCCGCCGAGGTCGTGAACATGCGCCCGCCGGCATACCTCATCACCGAAGGCGTCAGCGCGCTGCCGTGCATCGGCGACGGCCGCCAGTCGGGCACGTCCGGCTCGCCCTCGATCCTGAACGCCTCGCCCGAAGCGGCGGCGGGCGGCGGCCTCGCGCTGCTGCGCACCGGCGACCGCGTGCGGATCGATCTGGGCAAGGGCCGCGCCGACGTGCTGCTGTCGGACGAGGAACTCGCCGCACGCCGGCAGGAACTGGAGGCGGCCGGCGGGTACCAGTACCCCGCATCGCAGACCCCGTGGCAGGAAATCCAGCGCTCGGTCGTCGGACAGATGGCCACCGGCGCGATCCTCGAAGGGGCCGAGGCCTATCAGAAGATCGCCCAGACCCGCGGCCTGCCCCGCGATAACCACTGAGGTGCGGTAGGGGGAGAGGGCGGAACGCAGCTCCCTCCTCCCCCATCCCACCCGTCCCAACCCCGTTTGCTTCGAGCGCAGGTTCGAGCCTGTCGAGAACCGTAGTCGAGAAGGGGTTGCCCCAAACGGGGCGTTCTCGACTACCGCTTCTCGACAAGCTCGAAGCTGCTCGAACCAAGCGGGGAGGCAAAAAGGGCAAAACCTCCCGTCTTGCCAACGTAACATCCCCCCGCCACACTTGCGCGAAACAACGGGGGGATGCGCGATGAAACCGACCTGGCTGCTGCTGGCGAGCCTCCTCGCCCCCCTTCCCGCACTCGCGCAGGACGCCGCCACCCCGGCGGCGATCGCCCCCTCCGCACAGGGCGACGTGTCGGTCACCATCTATAACGGCGACGTCGCGCTCATCCAGGACGTCCGCCCGCTGTCGCTGAACAGCGGCACCGTGCGACAGGATTTCCCCGACGTCAGCGCGCAGATCCGCCCCGAAACCGTCTCGCTCGCCGTCCCCGATGCCCGCATCGTCGAACAGAATTTCGACTTCGACCTGCTCTCCCCCTCCAGCCTGATGGAAAAGGCGGTCGGCGAAACCATCACCCTGCTGCGCACCAACCCCGCGACCGGCGCGGAGACGCGCGAACGCGCCAGGGTGCTCGCGGTCAATGGTGGCGTCGTCCTCCAGATCGGCGACTGGATCGAGGTGCTGCGCGACGACGGCCTGCCGGTCCGCGCGATTTTCGACAAGGTGCCGCCGTCGCTGCGCGCCCGCCCCACCCTGTCGGTGACGCTCGACAGCAGCCGCGCCGGCACCCGCCCGGCAACCTTGTCCTATCTCAGCCGGGGTCTGGGCTGGAAAGCAGACTATGTCGCGCTGCTCGACCGCAGGAGCGGCACGATCGACGTACAGGGCTGGGTCACGCTGACCAACACCACCGGCACGACCTTCACCAACGCTCGCACGCTGCTGGTCGCGGGCGAGGTCGCTTCGAGCAGCGACGACCAGCAGATGTATCGGCCGAACCGCCCGCGCCGCCAGCCGGTGATGCAGCCCGGCACCGAGACCGCCAATCGCGAACAGCTCGGCGATTTCTACCTCTATCCGCTGCCCGAACGGACCACGATCGCCGACAAGCAGACCAAGCAGGTCAGCTTCCTCGACGTGAAGGGCACGCCCGCGACCAGCGGCTATCGCTTCGTCAACAACTGGCTCGGCACCACCGAACAGCCCGCCAGCGCGCAGAGCATCGTCCGCTTCAGCAACGCGGCGAAGGGCGGCTTGGGCGACGCGCTCCCCGCCGGCACGATCCGCGTCTATATGCGCGACGCGCGCGGCCAGCCGCAATTCACCGGCGAAGCGGCGATCGATCACACGCCGCAGGGGTCGAAGATCGCGCTGGCGACCGGCGACGCCTTCGACGTAAAGGTCCGCGCCGTCGTAGAGAGCCGCACCCGCCTCAACGCCAGCCGCTGGCAGACGAAGATGCGCTACACCCTGACCAACGCCACGCCCGCCGCGGTTACCATCGAACTGGCACAGGCCGGGCTGGACTGGAGCGACACCCGCATCCCCGAACAGAGCCGCCCGAGCGAGCGGGTCGATGCCGGACAGGCGGTATGGCAGGTGCCGGTCCCGGCCAACGGATCGGCCACCGTCACCGCGACGTTCGACACGCGCTACTGATGCGCGGGCCGCGCCGGTTTCGGCAGGCGAACGACCGCCCGCCCCGCACAATGCCGTACCCCCGCGCAGGCGGGGGTCCAGGGCCAAGCGCGCCGACGTCGGTCTTCGACAACGCTGCCCCCCCGCCTGCACGGGGGTACGGCCATCGCGGCGCCGCTACGCTCGCTGTCGCCGCCCTGCTGGCAACCACCGCGCCGCTGGCCGCCCGCAACCCGGCATCCACCCCCACCCGCACCCCGGCGAAGGCCGGGGTCCAGTCGGGGGACGCCGGTTATCGAACGCAACCCCCACCCAACTGGACCCCGGCCTCCGCTGGGGTACGCGATGATATTGGCACGGGCGGTCGTGCCACCTTCGGCGAACGCCGCTGGGATTCCACCGCCCCCGCCCCCCCCACGCCTACCGTCACCTCTCCCGCCCCGCAGACCGTCGCCGTCACCCTCTACCGCGCGCCCTTTCGCTCCGCCCGCGAAGCAATGAACCTACGCAATCTTCAGGGCTATGCACTGGTCACCGAAACCCGCCGCGTCAACCTGCCGCGCGGCCGCGCGGTGCTTCGCTTCGAAGGGGTCGCCGGCGGCATCATCCCGGTCAGCGCGGTCGTCGACGGCCTGCCCGGCGGCACGGTCGAAAAGAATCGCGATGCCCGCCTCCTCTCCCCCGCCGCGCTGGTCGACGGCACGCTCGGCAACCGCGTGACGCTGCGCCGCACCGACCGCGCGAGCGGCACGGTGCGCGAGGAGGAGGCGACCATCCTGTCCGGCCCGACCGGCGGCGTGGTCCTGCAGACGCCGAACGGCGTCGAAGCGCTGGGCTGTGCCGGCCTCGCCGACAGCCTGAAATACGCCCGCGTCCCCGCCGATCTCGCCGCCAGGCCGGTGCTGAGCGTCACCACCGACAGCCCGGCGCGGCGCACCGTGACCGTCCGCCTGTCCTATCTCGCCAGCGGGTTCGACTGGTCGGCCAGCTATGTCGGCACGCTCAACGGCGATCGGCTGGACCTGTTCGCCTGGACCACGCTCGCCAACGGCAATGCGGAGGGGTTCGCCGATGCCGAGGTACAGGTCGTCGCCGGCCGGCTGAACCGGCGATGGGTCGACCCGATCGCAGCGGCAGGCAGCCGGCTGCAACTGCGCTGCTATCCGCTGGGTACGACGACGTCGGATCTACGAACGCGCAGGTTCGAAGCGGCGGAGGAGATCGTCGTTACTGGTGCGCGACTACAACGCGTTTCCGCCCCACCGCCGGTCTACGCACCGGGGCCGCCCGCCCCGCCCGCTCCCATGGCGCCACCCGCGCCCGAAAATCTGGGCGACGTGAAACTCTACCGCATCCCCGGCCGCACCACCGTTGCGGCCAAGGGCCAGAAACAGGTCGCGCTGCTGCGGCAGGACGGCGTCGCCTATCGCCGGGTCTATCGCCGCCGCATTCCCATCGCCCAGCCGATCGACGGCGGCGCACTCGACATCGCGCTGCGGGTCAAGAACGACAAGGCCGCCGGCCTCGGCATTCCCCTTCCCGCCGGAACCACCGCGCTCTACGCGCCGCGCGGCGATAGCGCGCTGCTGATCGGCACCGGCACGATGACCGACCGTGCGGAGGGCGAAACGCTGCTGATCGGCGCGGGCAGCAGCCGGCAGGTGCAGGTGACCCAGACCCGGCTCGACAACCGCACCGCTCGCCTGACCGTCACCAATGCCCGCGCGGTTCCGGTCGATGTCGAGCTGCCGATCGGCGCCCCCGGCGGACAGGTCGACGCGCCGGGGCTGGAGCGGATCGACGGCATCCAGACGTGGCGGGTAACGGTTGCCCCCGGCGACACGGCGACGCTCGACTATCGCTATTGACGATCCCCCATCGTCACCCCGGGCTTGACCCGGGGTCTCGCTTGTCCCGCAACGCCGGTCAGGAAGCGCCCCGCAACATTATGGCGTGATGACAAAAGGTAGAACCGTTCGTGCTGAGCAGGGGGCCAGCCTGTCGAGAAGCGGGTCAGGTGAACCATACCCCACATGGTTCAGGATTGTCCGGGGGACAATCCGACCCGCCCCTTGTCGAGAACCCGCACCCCGCCCTTTCCTACACGCCACTCGGATGGCAGGATCGCCAACGCTCTTTCCCATCGTCCGCCCAACGTTGATCCACCGCCACCAAACCGTCACCCCAGCGAAGGCTGGGGTCTCCATCGGCTCCTGCGGTGCGCCATCGCCGGGCGATCCCAGCCTCCAGAGGATCGATCGACCTTCAACGCCCGTCCCCACCGTCATTCCCGCGCAGGCGGGAATCCATATCCGCTGACGTTTCGGCCGGAGCCGTGACCCCGGAACGATTGTCGAGACAGCCGAATGTCGATCGGGCGTAAGGATCGCCCAAACGCCGGCCACCATCCCGACATGACACGCGCGACAACCCAAAACGCCAACTTCCGGCCTGAAATTCACGACCAACCCATTGGCCGGAAACGAAAAGACCCGCCGCAAAAACCCGACGCCTCCCAACCTTCGCCAACTTCCGCGCTACCGGGCCGCCATCGCCCCCATCGTCACATAATCCAGCTTGCCCGTGCCCAGCACCGGCAGGTTCGCCACCACCCGCACGTCGCGTGGCAGCGCCAGTTCGGACACGCCGTTCGCCCGCCCCCATGCCGACAACGCCCCCGCCGCCGCGTCCGGCTGGGTGGTGAACAGCACCAGCTGCTCGCCCTTCTTCGCATCCGGCCGGGTCACCACCGCATGTTCGGCGCCCGGCCAGAGCTTCGCCGCATAGCCCTCGACCGCCGGCAACGACACCATCTCGCCGCCGATCTTGGCAAAGCGCTTGGCCCGCCCCCGGATCGTGACGAAGCCGCTGTCGTCGATGGTGACGATATCGCCGGTATCGTGCCACCCGTCCTCGGGCGGCTGCACCACGCCTGGCGCATCGACCTTCAGATACCCCGCCATCACGTTCGGCCCCCGGATCGCCAGCCGCGCGCCCTCTTCGATGCCCGGCACGCTGTCCAGCCGCGCCTCGATCCCCGGCAACAGCCGCCCGACGCTGCCGGCCTTGAAATGCATCGGCGTGTTGACCGCGATCACCGGGGCCGCCTCGGTCGCGCCATAGCCTTCCAGGATGCGCAGCCCGAACTTCTCGGCATAGACCGCGCGCGTCTCCGGCCGCACCCGCTCTGCGCCTGCAAAGATGTAGCGCAGCGCATAGAAGTCGTAGCCATGCGCCATCCGCGCATAGCCCGACAGGAAGGTATCGGTCCCGAACAGGATCGTCGCATTGGCGTCATAGGCAAGCGCCGGCACGATCCGGTAATGCAGCGGGCTGGGGTACAGCACCGTCTTCACCCCCGACAGGATCGGCAGCAGCGTACCGCCGGTCAGGCCGAAGCTGTGGAATACCGGCAGCGCGTTCAGCACCACGTCCGCCCGGTTGAAATCGATCCGCGACGACAGCTGCAGGCAGTTGGCCAGCAGGTTGCGGTGCGTCAGGACCACGCCCTTCGGCACGCCTTCCGACCCGCTGGTGAACAGGATGACCGCCGGCGCATCCGCCGCCACCCGCTGCCGCCGGTGCAGCCGTCCCGCCATGCGCGATCGGACCAGCGCCATGACTTTCGCCCCCGCGCCGATCTTCTCGCGAATATCCTCCAAATAGCGGATGGCGATCCCCTCGCCGGCCAGCGCCGCGACGACCTCGCCCAGCTTCGCCTGCTCGACGAACGCCCGCGCGGTCACCACCGTCCTGATCTGCGCCGCGGTACAGGCGGCCCGCAGATTGGCGAGGCCGGCGGTGTAGTTCAGCATCGCCGGCACCCGCCCCGTCGCCTGCAACGCAAAGAACGTCACGACCACGCCATTGACGTTGGGCAGCAGAACGCCGACCGCCTCGCCCTGCGTCGTCCCGACCGCCAGCGGTCGCGCCAGCGCCTGCGTGCCCGTAACCAGCCGGTCATAGGTCAGCGGCACGCGCTGCACATCCTCGACCACGCCCATCGCATGTCCATGCAGGTGCCGCGCATCGATCAGCGCATCGTACAGCGTGCGGTCGGTGTCCGACGTGGCGAAGATCATCTCGCTCATCACGTCATACAGTCGCCGCCCGGCAATCGCCCGCCGTTCGCGCGCGCTCATCCCCTCGGGCAGCGCGAACCGGCGCGGCGGCAGCACGGTCAGCTCGATCTTCGGGAACCAGTGCAGCCGCGCCTTGCCCTTCAGGCGGGAGAAGCGGCTATATTGCGCGCCGTCGATCCTGACCGGCACGATCGGCGCATCGGCGCGGTCGGCGACCATGCCGGGGCCGTCGAAGATCTTCATCAGCGCGCCGGTGACGGTGATCCGCCCCTCTGGAAAGATCACCAGCGTCCGCCCCTCGCGCACCGCCTTCACCATCGCCTTTGCCGACATCGGGTTGGTCGGGTCGACCGGAAAGGCGTCGAACAGCTTCAGCAGCGGCTGCATCCACCACGCCCGGGCAAAGCGGCTGTGGATCGCGAAGGTAGGCTTGCCCGGCAGGAACGCCGCGAGCAGCAGCCCGTCGAGGAACGATACGTGGTTCACGACCACCACCGCCCGCTCGCCCGGCGCCGGCATGTTCTCGGCACCATGCACCTCGACCCGGTACGCCAGCCGCAATGCCCAGCGCACGATGCCCTTGAACACCGTCTCGGGCAGCAGCCAGCACGAAATCAGCGCGATCGACAGCGTCGCGAAGCCCAACGCGCCGAAGATACCGGGCACGGTCGTGCCCCCCGCCAGCATCGCCGTCACCACCGCGACCATCAGCACGGTGACGATGGCGTTGATGACATTGTTCGCCGCGATGATCTGCGAGCGCTTTTCCGGCGCGCTCCACGTCTGGAGAATGGCGTAGAGCGGCACCACGAACACCCCGCCCGACAATGCGATGCCCGCCAGGTCGACCAGCAGATGCCAGCTGCCCGGCGTCGCGAGGAACGCGGTGATGTCCGCCCCCGGCGTCGCCACCACGAAGCGTCCGCTGGTCAGCCACAGGTCGATCAGGAACACCGCCAGCCCGATCGCGGCAACCGGCACGTACCGCGCCGACACCTCGCCCTTCAGCAGCCGGTTGACCAGCAGCGACCCCGCCGCAACCGACAGGCTGAACACCGCGAGGAACAGCGTCACCACCTCCGGCGCGGCGTTCAGCGTGCCGGCGACCAAAGGCGCGAACTCCGACAACACCACCGCACCGACCGAAAAGAACCAACTGATCCCGAGGATCGCCAGCCACACCCCCCGCCCGCCATGCGCCGCGCGCAGGATCGCGGCGGTGCTGCGAAACGGGTTCAGGTCGATCCGCATGTCCGGGGCCGCCGACGGCGCGCTCTGCACCATGAGCGCAGCGAGGAACCCCAGCACCGCGAAGCCGAACGCCGCCAAGCCCGCTTCCCAAGGCGGAATGATCCCGCCGAGCAACTGCCCCGTCAGGATCGCGACGAACGTCCCCGCCTCGACCAGCCCGGTGCCGCCCATCAGTTCATGGGGGCGCAGATGCTGCGGCAGGATCGAATATTTGACCGGCCCGAACACCGTCGAATGCACGCCCATCAGGAACAGGCAGGTCAGCAATACCGGCACCGATTCGAACCAGAAGCCGGCCAGCGCCAGCGCCATGATCGCGATCTCCGCGCCCTTCACCGCACGGATCAGCCACGCCTTGTTCCACGCATCCGCCATCTGCCCGGCCAGTCCTGAAAACAGGAAATAAGGCAGGATGAACAGGCCGGTGGAGATCGTCGCCAGCGTCGCCGCCTTCGCGGGATCGGCGCGGTACAGCGTGAAATTGGCGAGGAACAGCAACGCGAACTTCAGCAGATTGTCGTTCATCGCCGTCAGGAACTGCACGGTGAAGAGCGGTGCGTAGCGACGCCGGGTCAGCAGCGAGAAATCGGGTGCGGACATGTATTCCCCCTTGGCGGGTTCGACACCGGTTCGAACGCTAGGCCGCCATAGCCGCGATTCGAACCGTCCGCGTCAAGCTAGCAGAAAAATAACACTGTTCAATATATCAGCTGGAACGGGTCGGGTCGGTCATCGGATCGGCCATTTCGCGCGGAGTCGGCAGGCGGCTGATCGGCAGCGACCCGGTCTGGCGTTCGATCATGCGGTGGACGCGGGGGGCGTCGTCGCCCCGGTGGAGCGCCAGCAGCGCCTCGCTGTTCGCGCGGTCCGCCTCGGTGCGGCGCTGGTTATGGCGGATGTAATCGAGCCAGGTGGACACATGATAGCGCTCGATCCACAATTCGGGATCGTTCAGGTCGCGCAGCAAAGCCCAGTGATGCGCCCCGTCGCGCCGCCGGATGCGCCGCCGTTCGTTCATCACGTTCAGGAACGTCATCACGTCCTGCGCCGCGATGCGGTAATCGATCGTGACGACGACCGGCCCCGACCGCGCCTCCACCGGCACCTCGGTATCGGGCGTTTCCCAGCCGCGTGGGGCAAGATTCGCGGTCTCGATATCGCGCAGCGGCAGCTTCAGTCCCGCGACGACGCTCAGCATCTGGACCCCGGCGGCGGTCAACAGCGCGGTCTGCACGCCGCGCCCTTCGGCGATCGATCCGAACAGCCAGCTGCCCAGCGTCATGCCGCCGAACGCCGCCATCTGGTACAGCGCCAGCGCGCGGGCGACTACCCAGCGGGGGGCGGCCATCTGCACCGATACGTTGAACGTGCTGAGCGCCGCGACCCACCCCGCCCCCGCCAGAACCAGTGCCGCCATCGTCAGCGGCAACCACGGGCTGAGCGCCGCGACCGCCCCGCCCGCCGACAACGCCGTGGCGGCGACCCGCACCAGCTTTTCGGGCGCCCAGCGCCGCCGCAGCCGCACGCTGGTCAACGCCCCGCCGACCGCGCCCGCCCCGAACGCGCCCAGCAGCGCGCCATAGGTCAGCGGCCCGCCGGTCACCAGGTCGCGCGCGACCAGCGGCATCATCGCCGGCACCGCGCTGGCCGCAATGCCGAACAGCGCCGCGCGCAGCAGCACGGTACGCAGCGACGGCGACATGCGGACGTAGCGCACCCCGGCGGCCATCGCGAGGCCCAGCGTCTCGCGCGGCAACAGGCGCGGGGCATAGTCCGGCTTCCACCGCGCCAGCACCGCGATCAGCCCGATATAGCTGAGCGCATTGGTCAGGAACGCCGCCGCCGCCCCCGCCGCCGCGACGATCGCGCCACCCAGTGCCGGCCCGACGCTGCGCGCGATGTTGAACCCCATCGAATTGAGCGCGACCGCGCTGGGCAACACGCTCCTCGGCACCATGTCGCCGACCGATGCCTGCCATGCCGGTCCGTTGATTGCCGTCCCACACCCGATCAGGAAGGTGAACGACAGCAGCAGCCACGGACTGAGCAGCCCCATCCACGCGCACACCGCCAGCGCGACCGACACGAGCAGCATGAAGCTCTGCGCCGCCAGCATCACCCGCCGCCGGTCGAGATTGTCGGCGACCGCACCGGCCCAGAGCGACAACAGCATGATCGGCAGCGTCGTCGACGCCTGGACCAGCGCGATCATCTGCGGCGACGCCGCCAGCGACGTCATCATCCACGACGCGCCGACCGACTGGATCAGCCCGCCGAAATTCGACGCCATCGACGCGATCCAGATGGCGCGAAAGATCGGGATCGACAGCGGGGAACTATGCGTCGCGGTCACGCCGGGTGCGGGGGTCGATGCCATGACGGGTGAATGCGGCAAGCGCCGCTTTGTGCCAAGCGACTTGCATCGCGGTCCGGGGACGCGGCATGGGTCCGGCGATGCGCAATCCCTTCACCCTCGACGCGACCGGCGCAACGCTCACGATCCGCGTGACGCCAAAAGCCTCGAAGACGGCGGTGACGGGCGTCGTCGCGCTGGAAGGCGACGCGACCGCGCTCGGCCTGCGCGTTGCCGCCCCGCCGGTCGACGGCGCGGCGAATGAAGAGGTCGTGCGGTTCGTGGCGAAGGCGTTGGGGGTCGGCCGCGGGTCGGTGACGCTGGTCACAGGGCAGACCAGCCGGGTGAAACGGTTGCGGATTGTAGGCGATGCGGTGGCTTTGGAGGCGGGGCTAAGGGCGCTCATTCCCGCCTGACCCCATCGTCATTCCCGCGCCCCAATCGTCATTCCCGCGCAGGCGGGAATCCATACACGCAACGCCACGGCTCCATCACGACCGTCAGCGGCAATGGGTTCCCGCCTGCGCGGGAACGACGAAACAGCCCCTCCGTCATCCCGGCGAAGGCCGGGATCCATGGATACGGCCCCGCCGCCCTTCCATCGAGAACACCCGACACAATGGATTCCGGCCTACGCCGGAATGACGACGTGCTCAAACAATCGCATGCGGCACGAACCGCGCCAGATCGCGCGTGATCGGCCCGTCATCCTCGCGCACCGACAGCGCCACCGCCTCGTCGCCGACGATCCACGATCCGATCACCGCATGATTGCCGTCGAACACCGGCAGCGCGCTGAGCGCCTGCACGACATGCCCTTCCTCGCCATAGCCGCCGTCCGGCCCGCGCGCGGTGGTCGCGCCGTCGACCAGCTCGATATCCCACCCCTCGCGCGAAAAGATCGGCTTGCGCACATAGGCATCGCCGATCTCCGCCAGCGCCGCCGTATCGTCGGCAAAGGCGGCGGGCAGCAGATTGGGATGCCCCCGGTGCCGCTGCCACAACAGCGGCAATATTCCCTTGTTCGACAACAGCGCCTTCCACGCCGGTTCGAGGAACAGCGTCTTCGTCGCCGCCAGCTGCTTGGCATAGGGTTCGCGCAGCATATCCTCCCACGGATACAGCTTGAACAGCGCGCCGATCAGCACGTCGTCGCCATCGACGAACGCACCGTCGCCGTCGACCCCGATCCGGTCGATCGCGACGAACGCCGGGTCCAGTCCCGCCTGCCGCGCGACATCCTCCAGATAGCGGACCGTCTGGCGATCCTCGACATGATCGTCGACCGACGCGAAATGCACCGTGCTGCCACGGGTGAACAGCGCGCCGAACCGTTCGACCAACGCATCGTGCAGCCGGTTATACTGGTCGGCTCCCGCCGGCAGCGTGCCGTCGGCGATGCGATCCTCCAGCCACTGCCACTGGAACAGCGCGGTCTCGAAAATGCTGGTCGGCGTATCGGCGTTATATTCGAGCAGCTTGGCCGGACCGGTCCCATCAAAGGCGAAGTCGAACCGTCCATAGAGCGACGGCGCATGGGCACGCCACGATGCCGCCACCACGTCGCGCATGTCCTGCGGGATGGCGAGCCGGTGCATCAGCGCATCGCTGCCGACCACCTCGTCCACCAGATCGCGGCACATTCCGTGCAGCTCGGCGCTAGGCCCCTCGATCCCCTGTTCCACCTCGTCGAGCGAGAAGGCGTACCACGCCTCCTCCTCCCAATATTTCTGTCCGTCCTGATGGTGGAAGGTGAATCCCATCCGCTCGGCGGTCGCCCGCCAGTCGGGACGGGGGGCGACCGTGCGGCGTTCCATCAATCGCGCCCGATCGTCCCGCCGTCGCGCGTGCCGTCCGACAGGCGCGGCGCGGCGTCCTTGGGCTGCGACAGCCGCGCGAGGATGTCATCGGCGCTCGACGATCCGGGCAGCAGTCCGGCCGCCTTCAGCTTGGCGTCGAGATCGGCGCCGGTGCGCATGTCCTCCAGCTCGGCCGACGCGCGGAACTTCTCCTCGCGGATCGCCTGCCGTTCCTTCAGCCGCGCGAGGCTGTCCGCCGCCGATCCCAGCGAGGATGCCGCACCGCCATAGCTGCTGGCGACCGAGGCCTGCGCCTTCTGCACGCTCTCGTTCGCGCGGACGACGTCGACCTCACGACGCAGCGCGTCGATCTTGCCGTCGCCCGTCTTGATGATGGCGCGAATCTTGTCCTCGGCCGCGCGCATGTCGGCGATCTGCGGCGTCTTGAGCGTCGCCTCGCTCTCGATCGTCGCCAGCCGCTCGGCGACTTCGCGCGCGAGGTCCATATCGCCGCGGGCCATCGCCGCACGCGCCGACGATTCGTACTTCTCACGCTGCGAGGTTAGCGCCTCCAGCTCCTTTTCGATCATCCGCCGCTTGGCGGTCAGCGTCGCCAGATCGTCGCGCGCCTTCGCCTGCAGCGTGCCCGCATCGCGGATCTGCTGGTCGAGGATCGTCAGCGCCTTTGCGTCGACGATCGACTGGCCGGTTTCATGCGCGGTGCCGCGAACCAGCGCGACCAGATTCTTCCACATCGACATCGACTAAACTCCGTTACGCGGCAAATTCGGTGCGCAGCTCGGACGCCGCCTCGATCGCATTTTGCGCCAGCACGCGCAGTTCGATCAGCACGGTACGCAGCGACGATTCGACCGACAGCTCACCCACCAGTTCATAATATTCGCGTCCGCCGACTTCGGCGATGGCGAAATTCGACAGCGGGACCAGCTTCTGCGTTTTCAGCAGGAACCGGTTGAACGCGTGCTGGTCCGCCTGTTCTTCGACCGGCCACAGCAGCGACGACACGATGATCTGCTCGCCCGCGACCGAGGCGAAGATGGCGAGGTCGCCGAAATGGTGCATGGTGACCTTAAGGACCGGTTCGGCCTGCTCGATCCGCTCGACGCTCAGTTCGTCGGCAAACTCGGCGCCACGCAAGGCATCGGCCAGGCCTGTGGTCGTCCAGCTACGGGGTGCGTCGTCCATTCATCCCTCCGAAACGCGGCCGGTGTGTTGGCCGTGCTTGACACCCCAAGCATAAGGCGCGACCAAAAAGCAAGGCGCGGGGGCAGTCGAGGAATGAAGCCATTCAATCTGGGCACGTATCTTCGCCGGCTCTATCTCGCGGCCAGCGAGCTGCATCGCGGCGTGCTGTTCGCGCTGCTGGTGCTGCACATGACGATTTCGTGGGAACTGCTGTCGTTCGCGGGCGAAACCGACCTGCTGCGCCCCTCCGCCTATCTCTACTGGTATGCGACCACCGCCTCGACGGTCGGCTATGGCGACCTGTCGCCGAAATCGGACATGGGCCGGATCGTCACCGCGCTGTTCGTCATGCCCGGCGCGATCGCGTTGTTCACCGTGTCGATCGCCCGCGTCTTTGCCGGGGTGTCGGCGCGCTGGCGGCGACGGCGCATGGGGCTGGGGGACTATAGCGCGATGCGTGGCCATATCGTCCTGGTCGGCTACGATCCCGAGCGCACGCCGCGCATGATCGCCGAGATCGTCGCCGACGGGCAGGGTCACGAACTGGTGCTGGTCGCGACGCAGGAGCTGTCGGGCGACGCCGCAACGCACCGCTTCGTCCGCGTGCCCTCGCTGACCGCGCCTGCCGACCTGCGCCGCGCCGGCGTCGCCACCGCCGAGCGGGTGATCGTCTATGGCCCGTCCGACCCCGATACGCTGGCGGCGACGCTGGCGGTCACCGCGCTCAACGACACAGGCCATGTCGTCTGCTTCCTGCGCGATGCCGACACCGCCGGGCTGCTCGCCGCGCATTGCCCGCAGGTCGAGGTGGTGCTGACCCCCACCGTCGAACTGGTGGTGAAGGCGCTGAGCGACCCCGGCTCCAGCCGCCTGATCGCCCAGCTTGCCAGCCATACCGACGATGGCGGCACGCTCTATGCCACCACCGCCCGCACCGCGGGCAGCTTCGACGATGCGGCCCGCGATCTGCGCGCCCGCGGCGGAATTTTGGTCGCCAGCTGTGGCGCCGGACAGAATTCGCCTTTATTCGACCCCGACGGTCAGGTCGCGGCCGGCGACCGGCTGTTCTACATCGCGCGCACAAGGATCGCGGCATGATTTTCGGCAGCCTGTTCGGCGGCGCTCCCAAGGACGAAACCCCCGCCGTGGCGGTGGTCCGCAACAT
Organism: Sphingomonas panni; assembly: GCF_022664435.1. Taxonomy (GTDB): domain Bacteria; phylum Pseudomonadota; class Alphaproteobacteria; order Sphingomonadales; family Sphingomonadaceae; genus Sphingomonas; species Sphingomonas panni. Next base: position 267,878 of record NZ_JAKREU010000003.1, read on the forward strand.
CACCATCGGACGACAGGTGCGACTGGACGCGCTCGCGTGGCGGCGGCTGACCGGTGCCGCCTTCACTCTCGAGCGCGACACGCTGGAAATCACCGCACAGGGGCTGATCCGGCTGGACGATGGCAGCCATGTCCACCGTTTCTACACCGATGACGAACTGATGCTGCAGGCGGTCAGCCAGCGCGCCGACGGATCGGACGCCGACGACTTCACCCTGTTCCGGCCATGGTCGTCGACCTATCCGACCGACTGGGCCGATACCGGCGCGTTCCGCAACCGCCTGTCGCAGCCGGTGTGGGACGAACCCGGCCTCGCCCGCTTCGACCGCTTCTGGTATCCCGACGACGACCGGGTGCAGCCGCCGGTCGAACTATGGGAAGCGGTGTATGAGGAACGCACCGGCCGCCCGGTCCGCCACATCAAGCAGGCCTGTATGCTCTATGCCCGCGAAGTCCCGCCTGAGGGGCAGGAGCTGCTGCTGGCGCTGGCGATGCAGCCCGAGGGCGGCGACCTGACGCACGAGATCATGGTCGGGCTGCCGCTGCTGCCCGCCGAATTCAACGCCTGAGCCTTAGCGACCGACAGGGGGATCGGAATGTTCGATATTGCCTATTTCACGAACGGCGCGGTGCATTTCATCGTCGCGTTCGGCCTGGCGTGCCTGTTCCTGACCATCTTCAAATGGCTGTATCAGGTCTCCACCCCCTATGACGAACGTGCGCTGATCGCCGCCAACAACACCGCCGCCGCCGTGGCGCTGGGCGGGGCGATCATCGGCTTCGCCCTCCCCCTCGCCTCCGCGCTGGAGGTGACCGGCAGCATCGTCGAATTCGCCGCCTGGGGCCTGTTGGCGGGCATGATCCAAATCGTCGCCGCCTTCATCATCCGCCGCGTCGTCGTGCGCGACATGGCGCAGCGGATCGAAGCCGGCAACATCGCCAGCGCGATCTACAGCGCGGCGACCTCGATCGGCGTCGGCCTGCTCAACGCCGCGTCGATGACCTATTGAAGGGCTACCCCATGACCAATCAGCCCCCCCGCCGCAAACGCTCGGTCGCTGCCGGCCTGACCGCCGTCGGCGCGGTCGCGATGCTGTCGGGCTGCGACGACAATAACGATCAGGCGCGTTTCGGCCCCCCGACCGAGGTCGCCGCATTCCAGACGGTGCAGCAATGCGTCGACAGCGGCCAGTATGACCGCGACACCTGCGTCGCCGCGCAGCAAAAGGCGTTCAACGACGACGGCAAGGCCGCGCCGCGCTTCGACAGCCAGCAACTGTGCGAGGAACAGTTCGGCGCCGCCCAGTGCCAGCGCCGCAGCGAAGGCGGACAGAGCTTCTTCACGCCCCTGCTGACCGGCTTCCTGATCGGGCAGATCCTCAACAACAATTCGGCGCGCTACAATTATGGCGGCCTGTACCGCAGCCAGCGCGACGGCGGCTGGTACACGCCGGGCGGCGCCTATCTCAGCCCCAGCAGCGGCTATCGCTACAATGTCGGCAGCAAGGCGATCACGACCCCGGTCACGACCCAGCGCATCCAGACGCGCAGCTCGGTCGTCTCGCGCGGCGGCTTCGGCGGCCGGGTGAGCGCGCGCTCCAGCGGCGGCTGGGGCGGCGGTCGTTCGTTCGGGGGGTAGAGCGCCCCGACCCCTGTCGCTGCCAACCGCGCACGTCACCCCAGCGCAGGCTGGGGTTTCCCGGTAAAAGCGCGGGACAGGAACCGCGAGAGACCCCAGCCTTCGCTGGGGTGACGCGCGTGGTCGCGCCGGGGTGACGTTCGGGGTCGTGGCGTCGCGGGATCAGCGTAAGCCCGCCACGATCGCCTCCGCCGCCGCCGACACATCGGCCCAAGTCACCTCGAACCCCGCCGCATCGCCATAATAGGGGTCGGCCACCGCCTGCCCCTTCCGCCCCGGCACCGCGTCCATCAACAGGCCGATCCGCGCGGTCGCATCGCTCGGCGCCCGCCGCCGCAGCTCGACCAGATTGTCCTTGTCCAGCGCGAGGATGTCGGTGAACCGCCGATAATCCGCCGCTTCCACCTGCCGCCCGCGATAGCCCGAAATGTCGATGCCATGCGCCAGCGCCACCGCCTGCGACCGCGGATCGGGCGGGTTGCCGACATGCCATGCCCCGGTCCCGGCCGAATCGACCGCGATCGCCACCCCGGCCCGCGCCGCCGCATCGCGCAACGCCGCCTCTGCGAGGGGCGAGCGACAGATATTGCCGAGGCAGACGAGCAGGAACGAGCGGTCGGATGGTAGTGACATATTTTTCCTCTAACCGTTTAGTTCGAGCAGCTTCGAGCGAAGTCGAGAAGCGTCCGTCGAGAACCCGGTTCCTTGGGGCAACCCCTTCTCGACTTCGGTTCTCGACAGGCTCGAACCTGCGCTCGAAGCAAACGGATGTGCCGGATTCGCTCAAATCACGAAACCCATGGCATCCCCCGCCCCCTTGCGCCAATACTCTCCCGAAACAGGGGAGAGGCCGATGGCAACAGCAGTCACACCGATCGCACCGAAGTCAGCGCTCGAATGGCTCGGCTGGGCAGCGGTCGCGATCGTCGGCGCGGTCGCGCTCGGCTGGATCGCGCTGATGCGCGGCGAGCCGGTCAACGCGCTGTGGATCGTCGTCGCATCGCTCTGCGTCTACGCCATCGCCTATCGCTTCTACGGCCTCTTCATCGCCAGCCGCGTGCTGCGCGTCGATCCGTCCCGCCCGACCCCGGCGGTGCGGCGCGACGACGGCCTCGACTATGTTCCCACGCACAAGGGCGTGCTGTTCGGCCATCACTTCGCCGCCATCGCCGGTGCCGGTCCACTGGTCGGCCCGGTCCTTGCCGCACAGATGGGCTATCTCCCCGGCACGCTCTGGCTGCTGGCCGGGGTCGTGTTCGCCGGCGCGGTGCAGGATTTCCTGATCCTCTATTTCTCCACTCGCCGCGACGCGCGGTCGCTCGGCGACATGATCCGCAGCGAGATGGGGCTGATCCCCGGCACCATCGCATTGGTCGGCGTGCTGATGATCATGGTCATCCTGCTGGCGGTGCTGGCGCTGGTGGTGGTCAAGGCGCTGACCGGCAGCCCATGGGGCACTTTCACCGTCTTCGCGACGATCCCGATCGCGATACTGATGGGCCTCTATGGCCGCTTCCTGCGCCCCGGCAAGATCGCCGAAATGTCGCTGATCGGCTTCGTCCTGCTGATGGCCGCGATCGTCGGCGGGGAGCCGGTGGCGCATTCGCCGGTCTTCGCGCCGATGTTCACCTATTCCGGCACGGCGCTGGCGCTGATCCTGATGGCCTATGGCTTCGTCGCCTCGGTCGTGCCCGTCTGGCTGCTGCTCGCCCCGCGCGACTACCTGTCGACCTTCCTCAAGATCGGGGTGATCGCCGGCTTGGCACTCGGCATCCTCTATGTCCGCCCCGATTTGCAGATGCCCGCCGTCACCCATTTCATCGACGGCACCGGCCCGGCCTTTTCGGGCAAGCTCTTCCCGTTCCTGTTCATCACCATCGCCTGCGGTGCCGTCTCCGGCTTCCACGCCCTGATCGCCAGCGGCACCACGCCGAAGATGGTCGCGAGCGAGGCCGACCTGCGCTTCATCGGCTATGGCGCGATGCTGACCGAAAGCTTCGTCGCGATCATGGCGCTGATCGCTGCCTGCGTCCTCGACCCCGCCGTCTATTTCGCGATGAATGCCCCCGCCGCCCTGATCGGCACCACCGCCGACAGCGCGGCGCAGGCGATCGCGAACTGGGGCTTCGTCATCACCCCCGACATGCTGACCCAGCTGGCGCGCGACGTCGGCGAAACCAGCATCCTGTCGCGCGCGGGCGGGGCGCCGACGCTGGCGGTCGGCATGGCGCACATCCTGTCCCAGGTGATCGGCGGACAGGCGATGATGGCCTTCTGGTACCACTTCGCCATCCTCTTCGAAGCCTTGTTCATCCTGACCACGGTCGATGCCGGCACCCGCGTCGCCCGCTTCATGATCCAGGACCTGCTCGGCAGCTTCGTGCCCGCCATGAAGGAGACGCAGAAGCTCGGCCCCAACCTGATCGGCACCGCGCTCGCCGTCGCGGCATGGGGGTATTTCCTCTACAGCGGCGTCACCGATCCGCTGGGTGGCATCAACACGCTGTGGCCGCTGTTCGGCATCTCGAACCAGATGCTCGCCGCCATCGCGCTGATCCTGTCGACGGTGCTGCTCTTCAAGATGAAGCGCGACCGCTATGCATGGGTGACGATGGTCCCGACCGCATGGCTGCTGATCTGCACGCTGACCGCCGGCTGGCAGAAGCTGTTCGACGCCAATCCGAAGATCGGCTTCCTCGCCCATGCCGACGTCTTTTCCGAAGCCCTGGCGCGCGGCGAAATCCTCGCCCCCGCCAAGACGGCGGCGGAGATGCAGCGGATCATCCTCAACGACCGCATCGACGCCGCGCTGTGCGTGCTGTTCATCGTCGTCGTGCTGTCGATCCTCGCCTACGGCATCGGCGCGATCCGCAAGGCGAAGGCATCGCCCGTCCCGACCGCGCAGGAGGTCGGCGATGCCCTTCCTGCATAAGCTCGCCGAAACCGCGCGGTTGATGGTCGGCGTCCCCGACTACGACCGCTATGTCGCGCACCGGGCGGCGCATCATCCGGGCGAACCGGTGATGAGCGTCAAGGAATTCCACCGCGACCGCATCGCACGGCGCTACGGCACCGGCCCCGGCGCCCCGCCGCGTTGCTGCTGACAGCACCGGCCACACCGCCCGCGCCTTCACCAAACACGTCACCCCAGCGCAGGCTGGGGTCTCTCGCGGCTCCTGCCCCGCCTGACAACCGGGAGATCCCAGCCTGCGCTGGGATGACGTGCGTGGGGCAGGTACAAAAACCCCTCCCTTTTCAGGAAGGGGCGCATTCTCAATCCCGGATATTCCGCCGGAACGTCTCCGGCAGGAACAGCACGCCCAGCACCAAAGTCACCACCGCCAGCACCACCGGATACCACAGCCCGTAATAGATATCCCCGGTCGCCGCGACCATCGCGAAGGCCGTGGTCGGCAGGAACCCGCCGAACCAGCCATTGCCGATATGATAGGGCAGTGACATCGACGTATAGCGGATGCGGCTGGGGAACAGCTCGACCAGCAGCGCCGCGATCGGGCCATAGACCATGGTCACCAGGATCACCATGAACCACAGGATCAGTACCACCAGCGGCTTGTCGATCGCCGCCGGATCGGCCTTGGCCGGATAGCCGGCTGCGCTGAGCGCCGCCGCGACTTCGCCCTGATACGCCGTGATCGCCGCCGCGCGTTCCGCGCCCGTCACCTTCGACGGATCGGGCGCGACCAGCACCCGGTCGCCTACCGCCACGCTGGCGATGGTGCCCGCCGGTGCCTCGACATTGGTATAGCTGATGCCGTTCTTCGCCAGATAGGATTTGGCGATGTCGCAGCTCTTCGCATCGAACTTGTTGCGCCCGATCGGGTCGAACTGGACCGAGCAATCCTCGTCATGTGCGCTCACCCGCACCGGCGATGCCACCTGCGCGGCGGCCAGCGCCGGGTTGGCGGCATTGGTCAGCGCGCCGAACAGCGGGAAATAGGTCAGCGCGGCGATGGCGCACCCGCCCATGATGATCCATTTCCGCCCGATCTTGTCCGACAGCCAGCCGAAGAACACGAAGAACGGCGTACCCAGCGCCAGTGCGATGGCCAGCAGCACGTTCACCGTCGCGCCGTCGACCTTCATCATCTTTTCGAGGAAGAACAGGACGTAGAACTGCCCGGTATACCACACCACCGCCTGACCCATCGCCGCGCCGAACAGCGCGATCAGCACGACCTTAAGGTTCGGCCAGCGCAGGAACGCCTCGGTCAGCGGCGCCTTCGACGTCTTGCCCTCTTCCTTCATCTTCAGGAACACCGGGCTTTCCGACAGCTGCAGCCGGATCCACATCGACACGCCCAGCAGCAGGATCGACACGAGGAACGGCAGCCGCCACCCGAACCCGCCGAACGTCTCCTCGCCCAGCGCCGTACGGAACCCGATCACGACCAGAAGTGCCGCAAACAGCCCCATCGTCGCCGTCGTCTGGATGAAGCTGGTGTACAGCCCCCGCTTCCCGTCGGGCGCATGCTCCGCAACATAGGTCGCAGCACCACCATATTCACCGCCGAGCGCCAGACCCTGCACGATCCGCAGCAGCACCAGGATGATCGGCGCGGCCACGCCGATGCTGGCATAGGAGGGGAGAAGGCCCACCGCAAAGGTCGACAGGCCCATCAGCCCCATCGTCACCAGAAACGTGTTCTTGCGCCCGACCAGATCGCCGATCCGCCCGAACACCAGCGCGCCGAACGGCCGCACCGCGAAACCGGCCGCAAACGCGCCCAGCGCGAGGATGAACCCGGTCGTCTCGTTCACGCCCGAAAAGAACTGCTTCGAGATATAGCTCGCCAGCAACCCGTACAGGTAGAAGTCGTACCATTCGAACACGGTGCCGAGCGACGACGCCGCGATCACCAGCTTCTCGTTCTGGCCCTTGTGGGGCACGGCTACAGCCTCTGCCATGGCGGCATCCTCTCGTCTTGTCCGGTGCAGTCTGTCGCCACACCTCGTGCCGCGCCAGTGTCATCTGCGCGCGCCATGGGGGCCAGTACGACCTTGGTCGTAGGAACCATCGGCTTGACGCGCGCCCCCGCGACCGCACATCAGGCGCACAGGAGAGACATATGACCCAGACGATCCATGCGGCACCGCAGGACGCCGCCGCACAGGTGGACAAGGCCGAATATGACGCGCGCTACGCCGCATCGGTCAGCAACACGGAAGCCTATTGGCGTGAAGGCGGCCGCTGCATCGACTGGTCGCGGCCCTATACGCAGGTGAAGGACACGTCGTTCGACGAGGCGGATTTCCGCATCCGCTGGTTCGCCGACGGGCAGACCAACGTGTCGGTCAACTGCCTCGACCGCCATCTCGAAACCCGCGGCGACCAGGTCGCGATCCTCTGGGAAGGCGACGAACCGGGCGAAACGCGCAAGGTCACCTATCGCGAACTCCATCAACAGGTCTGCTGCTTCGCCAACGTCCTGAAGGGCAAGGGCGTGAAGAAGGGCGACCGCGTCACCCTCTATCTGCCGATGGTCCCCGAAGCCGCCGCCGCGATGCTCGCCTGCACCCGCATCGGCGCGATCCATTCGATCGTGTTCGGCGGCTTTTCCCCCGACAGCCTCGCCAACCGCCTGGTCGATTGCGACAGCCGTCTCGTCATCACCGCCGACGAAGGCTGTCGCGGCGGCAAGCGTATTCCGCTCAAGGCCAATGTCGATAAGGCGCTGGACCACGCCCCCGGTGTCGATACCGTCATCGTCATCCGCCGCAGCGGTGCCGACGTGCCGATGGTCGACGGCCGCGATTTCTGGCTGCACGACCTGCTCGCCGACGCCTCGCCCGACTGCCCGGCCGAGCCGATGGACGCCGAAGACCCGCTGTTCATCCTCTACACGTCGGGGTCGACCGGCAAGCCCAAGGGCGTGCTCCACACGACGGGCGGCTATCTGGTTTGGGCGCACACCACCTTCCGCGACGTGTTCGATTATCGCGACGGCGAGGTGTTCTGGTGCACCGCCGATATCGGCTGGGTCACCGGGCACAGCTATGTCGTCTATGGCCCGCTATCGAACGGCGCGACCACCGTCATGTTCGACGGCGTGCCCAACTATCCCGACCATGGCCGGTTCTGGGAAACGATCGACCGGTTGGGCGTCAACATCTTCTACACCGCCCCCACCGCGATCCGCGCGCTGATGCGTGAAGGCGGCGGCTGGGTCACCAAGTCCAGCCGCCAGTCGCTGCGCCTGCTTGGGAGCGTCGGCGAACCGATCAACCCGGAGGCGTGGGAATGGTATCACCGGGTCGTGGGTGAGCGCCGCTGCCCGATCGTCGATACCTGGTGGCAGACCGAAACCGGCGGCATCCTGATTTCGCCGCTGCCCTATGCAACCGACCTGAAGCCCGGCAGCGCGACCAAACCGCTGCCCGGCGTGCAGCCGATGATCGTCGATGCCGAGGGCAAGGAACTGACCGGCGCGACCGAAGGCAATCTCTGCATCACCGACAGCTGGCCCGGACAGATGCGGACGGTGTGGGGCGACCACGACCGTTTCTTCCAGACCTATTTCACGACCTATCCCGGCAAATATTTCACCGGCGACGGCGTGCGGCGGGACGAGGACAGCTATTACTGGATCACCGGCCGCGTCGACGACGTCATCAACGTCAGCGGCCACCGCATGGGCACCGCCGAGGTCGAAAGCGCGCTGGTCTCGCATCCCAAGGTCGCCGAGGCGGCGGTCGTCGGAATGCCCCACGACATCAAGGGCCAGGGCATCTACGCCTATGTGACGCTCAACGCCGGCGACGAGCCGACCGAGGACCTGCGCACCGAACTGCGCCAATGGGTCCGCAAGGAAATCGGCCCGGTCGCCACCCCCGACGCGCTGCAATTCGCCCCCGGCCTGCCGAAGACCCGCTCGGGCAAGATCATGCGCCGCATCCTGCGCAAGATCGCGGAGAACGACACGTCGAATTTGGGCGACACCTCGACGCTCGCCGACCCGTCGGTGGTCGACACGCTGGTCAGCGAACGCATCCGCCCGGCCTGAGGATCGGGCAACCGCCCCTCTCGTCACCCCGGGCTTGACCCGGGGTGACGACGAACAGACGAGAACTGGCCGATGACCACCATCCTCGTCGCCGACGACCACCCCCTGTTCCGCCAGGCGCTGACCCTCGCCGTCCTGCAGGTCCGCCCCGACGCGACCATCGTCGAGGCCGGCTCGCTCGACCGCGCAGTGCAGGCAACACGCGACGCCGACTCCCTCGCCCTGATCCTGCTCGACCTGAACATGCCCGGCGCGGTCGGCTATAGCGGCGTGGCGCTGCTCCATGCCGAAGCACCCGACGTCCCCGTCCTCGTCGTCTCCGGCGCAGATCGCGCGGCGGCATTCGCGCAGGTCGCCCGCTTCGGCGCGGTCGGCTTCGTCGGCAAGGACGCGCCACTGGAATCGATCGAAGCCGCCATCGCCGCCGCGCTCGCCGGCGACCGCATGGCCGCAGGCGATGCCGCGGAGGACGACATGGCCGCCCGCGTCGCCAGCCTCACCCCGACACAACTCCGCGTCCTGCTCGGCGTTCTCGACGGTCGGCTGAACAAGCAGATCGCCCACGACCTCGGCATCGCCGAAGCCACGGTAAAGGTCCACATGACCGCCGTGCTGCGCAAGCTCGACGTCGGCAACCGCACGCAAGCCGCCGTCGCCGCCCGCGCGCTGGGGCTGGAAGTGACGGGCTGATCTCCCTCACAACATTCCCAAATTGCGCAACCACTGCGCCACCTGCCCCGGCCATTCGCGGGTGATCGGATTGGCCCCCGGCCGCAGCCCGAACGCATGGCCGCCCTTCGCATAGAAGCGAAGGTCGACCGGCACCCCCGCATCGCTCAGCGCCAGCGCATAGGCGAGCGGCTGACGCACCTTGTCCGTCGGATCGTTCATCGCGTGCAGCAGCAGCGTCGGCGGCGCCTTCGGATCGATCGTCACCCATGGTCGCAGTTCGAGGCTGTTGCGCCCCTTGCTGTCGTCCAGCATCCGCGCGGTATAGGCGATGACCGCAAAGTCCGGGCGCGGCGATACCCGGTCGGCGGCATCTTGCGTCGGATAGGTCCGCGCCTCGCTATTGCTCATATTCGCCGCCAGATACGCCCCCGCCGAAAAGCCGATCACCCCCAGCTTGTGCGGATCGATCCCGAACCGCGCGGCGTCGGCGCGGAGCAATCCCATCGCCCGCTGCGCATCCTCCAGCGCCAGCAGCACCTCGGGCCGTTGCTGCCGACCGTCGACCTGCGGCCAGCGTTGCGGCACGCGATATTTCAGCATCGCGCACGTCATCCCCTGCGCGACCACCCAGTCGCAAATCTCGGTCCCTTCCAGATCGGTCGCCACCACCTCGAACCCGCCACCGGGCAGCACCAGCACGCCCGTACCATTGCCCCGCCCCTTCGGCCGGAACACCGTCATCGTCGGCCGCGTGACATAGCTCGCCCAATGCCATTTCCGCCCTGCGACCAACCCGGTCCCGTTGCCCGTCGCCTCCGGCCGATCGCCGGTATCAGGCTTGCTCAGCGCCACCTCCGCCGGCCACAATGGTATCTGAACACCACCGTCCGGTGCCTGCCACACCCCGACGCGCTCGTTCTTCGGCAGTGGCGGCGTGTCGCTCGCCGCCAGACACAGGGCAATCGGCAACAGGGCAAGGATGCGCGGCACGTCGGACCTCCACGGAACGCTCCGCCAAGGGCAGCGGGCTGCCAGCGACGCTATGCGGAGCGTTTCCAACCGACAAAGGACCATTGGTCAGGTCGATCCCCAGCTTTCCTAGGGATCGGTGCTATGTGGCGAACCCGTCACCCCCACCGTCACCCCGGACTTGATCCGGGGTCCCGCTTCTCCTCCACCCCCCGCCGCGAGGCACTGTCCTACAGGCCGCCAATCTGCCAGGGTCGCACCCTGCTCTTTCCCATCGTCGGTTCCGCCATCCCACCGCGCCGCGCACGGTCCCGCGACAAAAACGCGGCGAGTGTGAACTTAGTGAACTTTGGCCGAAAAACCCTTTGTTTTCAGAAGGCCCGACACGGGCAAAGCCCGTGCCGTCGGACGGCGCTTTACGCGCCGCCGGCCGGCCGCGCCTCGTGCGGCTCGGCCTAGCTGCGCTACGCCTTGCCGGGCGCGGCGAGTGTGAACTTAGTGAACTTTGGCCGAAAAACCCTTTGTTTTCAGCATGACCCGCCATGGGCAAAGCCCATGTCGTCGGACGGCGCTTTAAGCGCCGCCGGCCGGCCGCGCCTCGTTCGGCTCGCCGTAGCTGCGCTACCGCTCGCCCGGCGCGGCTACCCACCCGTCGAACACCTCGCCCGACAACGGCTTCAGCAACACCGCCACCCCCGCGCGTTGCGCCGTTTCGGCCAGCGTCCGGCTGGCATCCGCCGTCACCAGCGCCGCGCGCAAATCCGGCTTGCGCGCCCGCAACGCCGCGATCAGCGCCAGCCCGTCCATCTCCCCGCCCAGATCATGGTCGACGAACGCAACGTCCTCGCGCACGTCCGACAACGCCTCCGCGACGCCAGCCGCCACCCGCACCCGATGCCCCCGGCTCTCCGCCAGCGCCTTCATCGCCCGCCGCACCCCGGCATCGTCATCGACGATCAGGCACGACAGCGGCCCCACATCGCGCGCCGCCACCCGCTCCGGCACCGGCGCAACGACACCTGCAACCATCGGCAGCGTCACCACAAAGCGGCTCCCCCGCCCGACACGACTGTCGAGATCGACCTGTGCGCCCAGCAGCGCCGCCGTCCGCGCGACGATGGCGAGGCCTAGGCCCAGCCCGGCATCCTCCGCCGTCGCCAGCCGCTCGAACTCACGGAACACCCGCGCCCGGTCGGCGTCGTCGATTCCCGGCCCGCTATCGACCACCTCGATCCGCGCTAGTCCGCCCTGCCGCCGCACCCCGATCACCACCCCGCCGCGCGCCGTGTAGCGCACCGCATTGCCCAGCAGGTTCTGGACGATCGATCGCAGCAGCACCCGGTCGGTCGCCACCACCGCATCCCCCGCCCCCAGCCGCAGCACCAGCCCCTTGGCCCGCGCCTGATCGGCAAAGCTGTCGACCAGTTCGGCCAGCAGGTCGCGTACCCCGAAGCGGGTTGGCACCGGCACGATCCCCCCGGCGTCCAGCTTCGATATGTCGAGCAGCGCGCGCAGCAGCTGGTCCGCCGCCGCGATCGACTGGTCGATCCGCTCGACCAGCGGCTTCGCCCGGTCGTCCGCTCCCCGTGCCAAGGCGGCGGTGAACAGCCGTGCGGCATGGAGCGGCTGCAACAGGTCATGGCTGGCAGCGGCAAGGAACCGGGTCTTGTCCGCCGTCGCCCGCGCCAGCGCGGCATTGGCATCCGACAGCGCTCGCGTCCGCGCCGCGACCCGCCGCTCCAGATCGGCCCGTGCCGTCTCCACCGCGCGCAGCGCCTGCGCCTCGGCGGTGATGTCCGAAAAGCACATGACATAGCCGCCGCCGGGCATCGGCCCGCCGACCGTCTTCAGCACCCGCCCGTCGTTCCTGACCCGCTCGAAACTGTGCCGGGTGCCGCGCCGCATATGCGCCAGCCGCCGCCGCACATGGTCGTCGACCTCACCGGGACCGCAATCGCCGCGCAGGGCATTGAACGCGATCGCGTCGGCGACCGGCGCGCCGATGCGGATCATGCCGGCCGGAAAGCCGAACATGTCGAGATAGCGCTGATTCCACGCGACGAGGTTCAGCTCGGCATCGACCACGCTGACCCCCGGATCGATATGCTCCAGCGTGGCGGCCAGCAGCCCCTTGGAAAATTGCAGGCTCTGTCCGCTTTCGTCCAGCATCCGCGCGACATCCTCGGCACCCAGCCCCTCGCCCGACAGCGCGGAGGCGACGAGCCGCCGGGCCGACGAGACGCCGACCGCCTGCGCCACCAGCCGCTCGGCCCGCCGTGCCGCACGGGCATCGATATGGGTGCCGGTACCCAGCTCGGCGGCGGCGCGTTCCTCGCCCACGAAGCGCGCGACCAGCTGGGTCAGTTCGGGCAGGTCGCGCACCGGCGGCACCCGGTCGTCGCGCACGAACGGCAGGCGCGGCGCGCGCGACATCGCGACCGCCGCATGGACGGCCAGGTTCGCGGCCAGCGTCACCACCGCCCCCGTCGCGACCGCCCCCATCCCCGCCAGCCCCGCGATCGGCAGCGGCGCGCCGCTGAGCGTCGGCACGAACAGCAGCAGCGTCCACCCCGCCAAACCGGTCGCCAGCCCCGCCTTCGCCGCCAGTGGATCGCGCCCGCCGCCCAGTACCGCCAGCACCAGCGCCGGCGCGAACTGCGCCATCGCGGCAAAGGCGACGAGGCCGATCGTCGCCAGCCCGCGCGTCATCGGAATCAGCAGCGCGCTGAGCAGCGCCACCGCGATGATCCCCACGATCACTCCCCGCCGTACCCATAGCAATGTGCGCCCGACATGCGCGGCGGCGGCCATGCGCGGGCTGCGCAGCAACAGCGGCGCGATCAGGTCGTTCGACACCATCGTCGCCAGCGCGACCGTCTCCATCACCACCATCGCCGTCGCCGCCGAAAAGCCGCCGACGAACCCCAGCAGCGCGATCATGGGCGCTCCGGCCGAAAGGGGCATGGCGATGACCAGCAGGTCGGGCCGCGTCACGCCGCCCTGCACCAGCGCCCCCCAGGTGATCGGCACGACCAGCAGCGCGGTCAGCGCCAGATAGGCGACGAAGGGCCAGCGCGCCCGCGCAGGGTCCTGCTGGTCATGCGCCGCGATCACCGTCACATGGAACTGGCGCGGCAGGCACAGCATCGCCGCCATCGCCAGCAGCGTGGCGATGGCGAAGTCGCCGACGGCCGGCGGCCGGGCAAAGCCGCTCGCCAGCCGATCCAGCCCGACCGCGCGATCCGCCGGGGCGGCTTGCGAAACCAGCCACAACGCGAACAGCGCAACCCCGGCAAAGGCGACCAGCTTGATGACCGACTCCACCGCCACCGCCGCCAGCAGCCCGCCATCGGCCCGCGTCCGCGCATCGCCGCGCGTCCCGAACGCGACGGCAAATCCCGCCAGCACGATCGCGGTAACGATCATCGGTCGCGTTGCATCGGCCATGCCGGACAGCGCACCATAGCTGGTCGCGACCGACCGCAGCTGCAGCGCGACATAGGGCACGGTGCCGGTCAGCGCGATCAGCGTGACCAAAGCCGCCACCCCCCGGCTGCGCGAAAACCGCCCGCCGATGAAGTCCGCGATCGACGTCGCGCCATCGGCCTGCACCGCGCTCACCAGCCGCACCAGCAGCCGCCGACCCCCGACGAACAACAGGATCGGCCCCAGATAGATCGGCAGATAGGCCCAGCCATCCGCCACCGCGCTGCCGACCGCGCCGTTGAAGGTCCAGCTGCTGCAATAGACCGCCAGCCCCAGCGTATAGACCGCCCGCCGCTGCCCGGCCGCAATCCCGCGCCGCCGCACGATCCACGCCACCGCGAACAGCAGCGCGGCATAGCCGATCGCGACGACGAACAGCAGCAACCCGTCCATGCATCCTCCCCTGCCCCCGTCCTACGCGGTGGCCGGGGCGCTTGTCAGTGGAAATCGCGCGACTTGGGCACCAGCCGCACGTCGCGCGGATGGCGTGACGCGACCGGGCGGATCGCTTCGTCGCCCCACGAGGAGGGTATCGGCGGCGGTGCCTCGCCCAGCGTGTCGAGCAGGTCGCTGCGGTCCCGCACCCGCGCCCCCATCAAATGGACGATCCCTTCGCGGGTCCGCTGCACCTCGCCCTCGACCAGCATCAGTCGCGCGCCCATCACCTCGCGCCGATACGCCTCGAACAACCGCGCCCACAGCACGACGTTGGTGATGCCGCCCTCGTCCTCCAGCGTGACGAAGATCGCATTGCCCTTGCCCGGCCGCTGCCGGACGAGGACGAGGCCGGCGGCGGTCACCTTCGCCCCCGCCTTCGCCGCCATGATGTCGGCGCAACTCGCCACGCCCATCCGCGTCAATCGGTCGCGGAGGAACTGCATCGGATGGCCCTGCAACGACAGCCTGAGCGTCTGGTAATCGGTCACGACATGCTCGACTGCGGGCATTACCGGCAGCGCCATGTCCGGCTCCGCGCCCAGTTCGGCGGCGCGGGCATGGGCGAACAGCGGCAGTTCGGCATCGGGCGTCCGCCGCACCTCCCACAACGCCTCGCGCCGGTCGCGCCCGATCGACCGGAACGCATCGGCATCGGCCAGCAGCCTGAGCGCCCGCTGCGGCAACCGGGCGCGGCGCGCCAGTTCCTCGACGCTGGCAAAGGGGCGCGCCTCGACGATCGCCTCCGCCCATTTCTCCCGAAACCCGTCCATCTGCCGAAAGCCCAGCCTGAGTGCGAGAGACACTCCTTCCAGCTTGTTGTGCCAGTCGCTGACGTTCACATCGATCCCGCGCACCTCCACGCTATGGTCGCGCGCGTCGCGGACGATCTGCGCCGGGGCATAGAATCCCATCGGCTGCGAATTGAGCAGCGCGCAGGCGAACACCGCCGGATGGTGGCACTTGATCCATGACGATACATAGACCAGCCTTGCGAACGACAGCGCGTGGCTTTCGGGAAAGCCGTAACTGCCGAACCCCTCGATCTGGCGGAAGCAGCGTTCGGCGAAGTCGGGTTCGTAGCCCCGTGCCGTCATGCCGGTGACCAGCTTGTCGCGCAGCTTCTGGATCGTCCCGGGATTGCGGAACGTCGCCATCGCCCGGCGCAGTTCGTTCGCCTCGCCCGGCGTAAAGTCGGCGGCGACGATCGCCAGCTTCATCACCTGTTCCTGGAACAGCGGCACGCCGTACGTCTTGTCGAGCAGCGTCTTCAGTTCATCGGGGTCGTGCGGCGGCTTGGGCGAGGGGTAGGTCACCACCTCCTTGCTCGCCCGCCGCCGCAGATAGGGATGCACCATGTCCCCCTCGATCGGCCCCGGCCGCACGATCGCCACCTGCACCGACAGGTCATAGAGGCTTTCGGGCTTGAGGCGGGGCAGCATGTTCATCTGCGCCCGGCTTTCGACCTGGAACACGCCGATGCTGTCGCCCTTGTGCAGCATCTCGTAGACCTGCTGGTCATCGGCCTTCAGGTCGACCGTCAGGTCGTGGTCGCCCAGCCCATGATGGCGCAGCAGGTCGAACGCCTTGCGGATGCAGGTCAGCATCCCCAGCGCCAGCACATCGACCTTCATCAGCCCCAGCGCGTCGATATCGTCCTTGTCCCATTCGATGAAGGTCCGGCCCTCCATCGCGCCGTTATGGATCGGCACCATTTCGTCCAGCCGCCCCTGCGTCAGCACGAACCCGCCGACATGCTGCGACAGATGACACGGGAATTCCATGATCTGGTCGACCAGCCAGCGCAGCTGCGCGATGTCGGGATTGTTCAGGTCGAACCCGGCACTGGTATAGCGCCGCGCCTCCATCTGTCCGGCGAAACTGCCCCATACCGTGCTGCCCAGCCGCTGCGTCACGTCGCGGGTCAGGCCCAGCACCTTGCCGACCTCCGCCACCGCGCTCCTCGGCCGGTAATGGATCACGGTCGCGGCGATGCCGGCACGCTCGCGGGTGTAGCGGCGGTAGATATACTGGATCACCTCCTCGCGCCGCTCATGTTCGAAATCGACGTCGATGTCGGGCGGCTCGCCGCGCTGTTCGGACACGAAGCGCGAGAAGAGCAGGTCATGCTCGCTTGGATCGACCGATGTGACGCCCAGCAGGAAGCACACGATCGAATTCGCCGCCGACCCCCGCCCCTGGCACAGGATCGGCGGGTCGCAGGTCCGCGCGAACCGGACGAGGTCGTGGACCGTCAGAAAGTAATGCGCATATTTCTCGCTACGGATCAGCGCGAACTCCTCGTCCAGCCGATGTCGCACATCGTCCGGCAGGTCGGGACCATAGCGGTCATGCGCGGCGGTCGTCGCCAGATGCTCCAGCCAGTCCTGCGCCTCCCACCCGTCCGGCACCGGTTCGTGCGGATATTCGTACTTCAGGTCGGTCAGGCGAAAGGTGATGCGCTTCAGCAGCCGCACGCTTTCGTCCACCGCCTCCGGGCAGTCGCGGAACAGCCGCGCCATCTCCAGCGGGTCCTTCAAATGCCGCTCGGCATTGGCGGCCAGCTTGCGCCCGGCCGCGGCGAGCGTCGTGCCCTCGCGGATACAGGTCAGCACGTCGTGCAACGGGCGCTGTTCATGGGTCGCATAGAGGGCGTCGTTGGTCGCCAGCAGCGGGACGCCCACCGCCTGCGCCAGCGCGATCCTTGCCGCCAAGCGTCGCCGGTCGCGCCCGCCGCGCGGCATCGCCGCGGCCAGCCACACCCGCCCCGGACAGGCATCGCCGAGCCGCGCCAGCAATGCCGCATCGGGCGCGGTGACGATCAGCAACAACCCTTCCTGCCAGTCGAGCAGGTCGGCAAGGTCGAGATGGCACTCCCCCTTCTTCGCCCGCCGGTTGCCGGTACTCAGCAATCGTGTCAGCCGTCCCCAGGCCGCGCGGTCCGTCGGATAGGCGACGATGTCCGGCGTCCCGTCCGCGAACACCAGCCGCGCGCCGACCACGAGATCGAAGTCGTTGGGCGGCAGTCCCTGCTCGACCAGCCCTTCATTCGCCTTTTTAAGAGCCAGATGCGCCTGCACGACGCCCGCAACGGTGTTGCGGTCGGCAATCCCGATTCCGGCCATTTCCAGTTCGTTAGCGCGCGCAACCATTTCGGACGGCGACGACGCCCCGCGCAGGAAGGAGAAATGCGTCGCGGCGATCAGTTCGGCAAAGACCATCTCACGGAGCAGCGGAGGCGAAGCACCACCCCGCCCCGTTCGTCAACCCGGCGCAGGCCGGGATCCATGGTTCCGCAAGCGCCGAAGCCATCGAATATGCGGCACGGTGGATCCCGGCCTGCGCCGGGATGACGAAGGGAGGACAAACCCGCGCTACCAAACCACCTTTCGTCATTCCCGCGCAGGCGGGAATCCATATGCGCTGACGTCTCGATTTCATCCGCAGCGTCGGCGTGAATGGATTCCCGCCTGCGCGGGAATGACGAGGTTGAGGCGTCGTCACGCGAACACCCCATGCACATACCATAGCGGGTCGGGCGTCTCGCGATCGTACAGCCCGTGCCGGAAAATCCAGTAGCGCCGCCCGCGCACATCCTCGACGCGGTAGTAATCCCGCGTGCGCACCTTCGCCTGCCCGCGCCGCCACCATTGCGCGGCGATCCGCTCCGGCCCTTCGAAGCGGATCACATCGTGCAGCACGCGCCGCCAGCGAAAGCGGTGCGGCGGGCCGTCGGGGACCTCGGCCATCACCTCGATCCGTTGCGGCGGGTCGAACAGGTGGATCGGGCGCAGCGGCGGCTCGCCCGCCTCCGGCGCGTCCCATCCGGTCGGCACAGGCGCGTCGATCGCGTCAATGGTCAGCATCCCCTGTTCGGGCAGATGACTGTCGCCCGGCGCGACCCGTGCGATCCGCCCGCGTCCCAGCCGCGTACTCAGCCGATCGACCAGCGCCGCCATCGCCTCTTCGCTGACCGCGCCGCCCTCCAGCTGCAACTGCGTCGGTGCCAGCGGTTCGAGCGCGGGCACGCTCATGCGGATCATGTCGAAACCGAAGCCCGGATCGATCGGGTCGGCCAGCGCGTCGATCCGTTCGCGGAACAGCCGCAGGATCGACGGCGGATCGCGCATCGGCAGCCCGCTTTCCACCGCCAGATCGCGCAGCGCCCCATCCGCCCGGTACAATCGCACCGCGAAACGCCGCCCGCCACGGTCGCGCGCGGTCAGCTCCGCCTCCGCCTCCGCCGCCAGCTCGCCGATCGTCGAGAGCACATCGCCGTCGCGTGCAATCGGTTCGGCGAAGCGCCGTTCGAAGAACAGCGCCGGCAGCGCCCGGCGCGGGCGCAACCGCTGATCGGCATCGCCCAGCAACCGCGCCAGCGCCGCCACCGTCTCCTCGCCGAAGCGCGCCGCGATCGGCGCGGTCGGGCGGCTCGCCAGATCGCCGATGGTACGCAGGCCCGCGCGACGGAGCGCCACCGCAATCTCGTCGTCCAGCCTGAGCGCCGCAACGCCCAGCCGCCGGACCGCCGCCGCCTCGCTTGCCGCCGGCGCGCTCTGGAACCGCGCTAGCGCCTGCGCCGCATCGGGCGTATCGGCTAGCGCATGACGCAACGTCCCAAACCGGGCGAGGCGCGTCTCGACCTCTGCCACCAGCGCGGCCTCTCCGCCGAACAGATGCGCGCAGCCGGTAATGTCGAGCGTCACCCCGTCGCCGCCGTCCAGTGCCACCAGCGGCGTGAACCGGTCGCAGGCGTCCGCCATCCGCTCCAGCCAGCCATGGTCGGCAAACGGATCGGCATCGACCGCGACCAGATCGGGCAGTTGCGCCCGCGCATCGGCCAGCGTCATGCCCGGCGCGATCCCCTTGTCCGCCGCTTGTGGGTCGACCGATGCGATACGCAAGGCACCCCGCACCGTCTCGACACAGACGAACGGCGCGTCATCCGGCACGACGCAAGGGGATTGGAATCGCAACCGGTCGGTGGGCAGGAACGGCCACCACAGCGCCAGATGGCGTCGGCCGCTGGGCCGGGCTGGTGAAGACGGCTTGCTCACGGTTCCACTCCACTTGCCAGCGGCCATCGGCACCCCGGCCGCGCTGACGCAATAATTCGAGGTCGAAGGTCGGATGCCCCGGTGCATTGGCCGGCAGCGGTTGCGATGCGCAGGACCGCACCGCCCAGCGCGTGTCGGCGGCACTCGCCACCGGAGTCGCGGCGATGCGCAGCAACAGCGCGGTCACTCCGCTTTCCTCCGCCGCCAGTGCCAGGCGACGGCTGGCGGTCAGGTCGAGTGCGCGGGGATCGCGGTGCAGTTCGATCACCGCCACGCCGACTCCGGCGCAGCGTACGACGTCGGCGGCGGCGCGCAGCACCGACAGCGCATCGGGGAGGAAGCCGAGCAGCAACCGCGCGGGATCGACTCCGATCTCGACCAGTCCCGGCGCATGGAGATGCCCGCCACCGCGCACCGCCGCCTCCTCGCGCAGCCACACGATGCCGCCGCCCAGCCGGATCGACAGCATCCCTGCAAAGCCGGTCGCGCTACCGGCATCGCCTTCCTCCGCCGCAAAAATCTCGTGCAGCCGTCCGCGGGCTATGCCCCCATCCAGTGCGGCATCGATATCGCCATGCCCGGTCGCGACCCGCACCGCCTTGCCTATCGGCGCGCGCCGCTCCATGGCGGCGACTTGCCGCTTCAGCGCGGACAGGGTGGGCGACTCTACGTTCATGATTTGTTCTTTATCCTCCAACCCTTATGGATTCGTCAATCCGGGTTGGGAGGGGTGCGCCATCGGTACAGGCACTTCTGTCCGAAACGTCGCCCCAGCGAAGGCTGGGGCCTCCAGCGGCGAGGCGCGCGCCCAAGCAAACGGGGAGATCCCAGCCTCCGCTGGGATGACGTTTGGTTCAGGACAACGCGAACGCTCTTACCCGACCGGCAACGGCTCCACATCGACCGACACGTGCATCGTCTGCGCGCCGGACCCCAGCACCACGCCGTCGATCGGCGCGATGTCGGCATAGTCGCGGCCGATCGCCATCACGACATGGTCCTCGGCCATCCAGATGCCGTTGGTCGGATCGACGCCGACCCATCCCGATTCGAGACCGGCCCACACCAATACCCAAGCATGGGTCGCATCCGCCCCGACCAGCCGCTCCTGCCCCGGCGGCGGCAGGGTGCGCAGATAGCCCGAACAATAGGCGGCGGGCAGGCCGGCACCGCGCAGGCCCGACAGCATGATCTGCGCGAAATCCTGACACACCCCGCCACGCTTGGCGAAGGCTTCGGCGGGCGGCGTGTCGACCAGGGTCGCGGTCGGATCGAAGGCGAAATCGTGCTGAATGCGACGGGCGAGCGATATCGCCGCGTCGAGGATGCCGCGATCGTCGGCTAGGTCCCCGGCGCACCAATCCGCGATCTCCGGCACGATCGGGACGTGGGCGGAGGGGAAGAGATAGCTGACCGGGCTGGCCGGGCCGGCATCGGCGACATTCGCCACCAGCCTGCGAATGTCCGCCAGCGTCGGATCGGCCGGCGACGGCACCGGGATCGGGCGATCCACGCTGACCGTCGCCCGGCTCTCGATCGTCAGCGTGCGTTCGGGCCGTTCGACCACCAGCCGGGTGACGTTGGCCAGCCCCGCCTGCGCCCGCGCCGGATGGGTATGACCGCCCGGCTCGACCAGCAGCGCATAATCCTCCAGCGTCTGTCCCGACCACAGGATCGGCCGGAGGCGCAGGTTGCAGCGCGCGAACCCCGCCGCCTCTTCATAATCGAAGCGGGTGATGTGGCGGATCGCATAGCGCATCATGCCAGCGTCAGCCCGGCTTCGCGGAGTGCCTGTGCGCCCTGCAGGAAATAACGGGTGGCGATGGCGTCGGACAGCTTCTGCAGCTGCTGGTTGATCTCCAATACCCAGCCGCGATCGACCCGTTCCGCCGATGCCATGGCGATTCCGGCGGTCAGGCGCGCGGCGATGCGCTGCTGCGGTTCGGCGATACCGGCATCGTTCAGCACCGGCAGCTTGCAGAGATGCTGCACGATCGTCTCCACCTGATACGCGATCCCGCGCGGATTGCCGGGGTCAAGCGCGATCAGGTCGATCACCGGCACCCGGGCAAAGCCGATCAGGTAGCGCTGGCGATAGCTGATCTGGCTGTCGGCGAGGTCGAGCAATGTCGACAGGTCCTCGGCATTGGCGCGACGCAGGTCGACCGACAGCAAGGTGCGCGTCACCGCCAGCGCGCGTTCGATCCGGCGGCCGAGGTCGTGGAAGCGCCACGCATCGGTCCGCCCCATATGTTCGGCCGACAGCCCGGCGAGCGCGGCATAGCGGCGCTGCAACGTACCCGCCCGGTCGAGCAACGTACCCGTGGTCGGATGCGGCGCGTCGAGCAGCCGCACCATGTCCGCCGACAGCCGGTCGCGCGAAATGCCGCCGATGCCGGTCGCCATGCGGTTGACCGCGCGCACGCTGCCCCAGCCATCGACCGACTCCATCGCCTCGCGCGCGAAATCGACGAGGTCGCGGCGGCGATGGCTGGGCGGGCGCGGCGCGGCCCCGGTATCGGCGATGATCGTCACCAGCCGCTCGACGGTCGCCGGGGCCAGTGCCGCACCGGTATCGGCCGAGATCGAATGGCCGAACAGCACGCGGATCACGCCCAGCAGCGCCTCGCCCCGCTCCAGATAGCGGCCCAGCCAGAACATATTGTCGGCGACCCGGCTGGGCAGCGTGCCGGGATTGCGGCGCAGCTCCACGCTATCGGTCGGTTGCAGCAGCGACACCGGCTCCACCGGATCGGGGCCATGGACGATGACGTCGGCCGACCACGACCCCTCGCCCATCACCGCCGCGCGCGCGTCGGGCTGGTCGCCGATCCGCACGAAGCCACCGGGCAGCACCACCCAGCGCCCGTCCCCCCCACGCGCGGCAAAGACGCGGAGCGAGAAGGGGCGCGGCAACAGCCCTGCCCCGCACGCGGTCGGCATGGTCGACAGTTCGGCGACCTCCTGCCCGACATAATCCTGTGGGCGCAGCGCCATCGCCGCCACCAGCCGCGCACGCGCTTCGGCATCGAGCGACGCGCCCAGTACCGCGCCATCCGGCATTCCCGCGACCGGACCGGCAAAGGCGGGGCCGATCACCAGCTGGTCGAGCGACGCCAGCACCTGCGCCCGCGCCGCCGTATCGCCGCACCACCATGTCCCGATCGACGACAGCGACGGCGCACGACCCAGCAGCCTTTCGCCCAGCGCCGGCAGGAACGCGGCGAAGGCCGGCGATTCGAGCACGCCGACGCCCGGCGCATTGGCGATGACGACATTGCCCGCCGCCATCGCATCGACGAGGCCCGGCACGCCGATCGTCGAATTGGCATCGAACGCCAGCGGATCGATCAACCGCGGGTCGATCCGCCGCCACAGCGCGTCGATCCGTTTCAGCCCGGCAATGGTGCGGACGTACAGCTGGTCGTCGCGCACCGCGAGGTCCGCCCCCTCGACCAGCAGGAACCCCAGATAGCGCGCCAGATGCGCCTGTTCGGGATAGCTGGGGTTGAGCTTGCCCGACGTCAGCAGCCCGATGCGCGGCTCTGCCCGGCGACACGCGGCGGCGATGCCCGCGCGCATCGCGGCAAAGAACGGTGCATGGCGTTCGACATTCACCCGCGACGGCAACCCGCCCAAAGTGCGGCCCATCGCCAGCCGGTTTTCCAGCGCATAGCCCGCCCCGACCGGCACGCGCAGGTGATCGGCCAGCACCCGCCAGCGCCCGTCCGGCCCCCGGCAAAGATCGGCGGCGACGAAGTGCAACTGATGCCCGCCCGGCGGCATCAGCCCGACCATCGGGCGCAGGAACAGCGGCGATCCGGTCACCAGCATCGCCGGCAGGACGCCATCGGCCACCAGCCGCTGGTCGCCATGGATATCGGTGATGATCGATTCGAACAGCTCGGCGCGCTCGGCCATCCCCTCGGCGATGCCGCGCCATTCCTCGGCCCCGATCAGCAGCGGGACGGGAGAGAGCGGCCAGCGGCGCTCCTCCTTCTCGCCCGCCGCGCGATAGGCGGTACCGATATCGTCGGCATGGCGCTGCGCCCGTTCGCGGGCACCGGCCAGCGTATCGGGCACGCCGGCCAGTTCGTCGAACGCCGCGTCCCACGCCGCCCGGTCAGGCCCGGTGGCCTGGCACAGCACATCCCCGCGCGGCGCCCGCGCGCAATAGTCGTTCAGCCAGTGCGCGCCCGTCACGCCGGCCTCGACCTGTCCGTTGCTTGCGCGGCTGGCCATAAACCCTTCCCGATCCCCCGCGATCCCAAGCACGCACGCCGGCCGGGTGCAAGCCGTTTGCAGGGTGTCAGGCAGTTACGAACGCAGCGGGCCGACAAATGGGCGCGCAGGTCATCCTGCCGCAGGTCGGGATCACGCCGCCGCCAGCCGCTGCTGCAACCGATGTACCTCGTTCACCGCCCCGGCCCCTTCCAGCCGGAACCGGGCGACCTCGGCGGCCAGCACTTCGGCCTCCTGCGCCAGGATGCGGGCGGCGGCGGTCGCCTGTTCGACCATCGCCGCATTGCGCTGGGTCACGCTGTCCATTTCCGACACGGCGGTGTTGACCTGTTGCAGGCCGATCGACTGCTGCGCCGCCGAACTGGCGATGCCCGACACCAGTTCGCTGATCTCGCCGATACGGCCGATGATCCGTTGCAGCGCCTGTCCGGTCGCATTGACCAGGTCGACTCCGGCATCGACCTGATCGGACGAGGCGGTGATCTTCACCTTTACGTCCTTCGCCGCATCGGCCGAACGCTGCGCCAGCGCCCGCACTTCGGATGCGACGACGGCGAAGCCCTTGCCCGCGTCGCCCGCGCGTGCCGCTTCGACGCCTGCGTTCAGCGCCAGCAGGTTCGTCTGGAACGCGATGCCGTCGATCACGCTGATGATCTCGCTGATCTCGGCCGACGAGCGCTGGATACCGCCCATCGCATCGACCGCCTGTCGCACGATGCGCCCCGATTCCTCGGCCTCGCTGCGCGCTTCGCCGACGATGCGGTCGGCGCGCGATGCGCCGTCGGCGGTCTGGCGGACAGTGCTGGTGATCTCGTCCATCGCGGCGGCGGTTTCTTCCAGGCTCGCCGCCTGCTGCTCGGTGCGCTGCGACAGGTCGTCCGACGCCTGGCGGATATTGCCCGACCCGATGCGGATCTGCTCGCCCGACCGGGTGACCATGCCCAGCGTCTCGCACATCTGCACGCGCATCGCCTCGAAACTCTCGGCCAGCGCCTGATATTCGGTGGGCAGTCCGTCGAGCGAGACGGTCAGGTCGCCATGCGCCATCCGTTCGAACGCCGCGCCGCAACGTTCGATCACCGCACGCCGCCCGGCCTGTTCGGCGGTGAAATAGGCGGCGAGCGCGATATCCATGTCGATCAGCGACGCCTTCACCAGCGCGGTCGCCGCCCGCGCCCGCGCTCGCGCCCCAAAGGGCAGACCCAGCCGCCCCAGCACCAGCCGGGGGAGGACATGTTCCAGCATCCGGGCATAGCCGCTGATGTACCAGGTGGGGGCAAGGCCGATCCGCGCATGGACGTTGCCGATGTTGGTCGCGGCGGCGGCATAGTCGCGGTTGATCGGCCCGGAGAACAGCTTGCGCCAATGCTCCATCTGCTTGTCGCGGGCATGGTCCATCCGCGTCTGCGACGCGAACATCCCCCGGATCGAGGCGGTGTTCGCGATATGGCGATACAGAGCTGTCAGTGCCGCCGGCGCATGGCGCTCGATCGCGCGCTTGACCATGGGAAACGCCCGGTAGCTGCGTTCGTCATAATCGAACGCCGCCAGCCGTTGGTCGAAATTGATCTCGTCCTGTCCGCTCACGATTTGATCCCTCCCGTACAAAGAATTGTTACGGGACAAAACGTTAAGGTTGCGTAGCGGTCGGATATCGTTTGCAGTATCCTGTACGAAATTATGCGGCGGGCACCGCCGCGCGGCGCAACCGGTCGTTGATCGCCGCACCCAGCCCGTCCTCCGGCACCGGTGCCACCGCGATCCGGCCGGGGCCGGCAGTATCGGCAACGTGCAGCGCATCGAACAGCCGCGCCGCCGCCTCCACCGGGTCGCCGCGCTCGGACAGCGAATCATCGCCCGCCACCGCGCCGAACCCGATCAGCCATTCGTCTGTCCGACGATCGGTCGCGTTCAGCCGCACCGGCTTGGACGGGGCATAATGGCTGGCAAGCTGTCCCGGGGCCTCGATCCCTGCCCCCGCCCCGCCGACCTGTACGCCCAGCAGGTCGGCGACCGCCTCTCGCGGGATCGGGCCGGGGCGCAACTGCCGCACCTGTCCGTCGACACAGGCGATGATCGTCGATTCGATTCCGCGCGCGGTCGGCCCGGCGTCGATCACCATCGGAATGCGCCCGTTCAGGCTGCGCAGGACATGGTCGGCACGCGTCGGGCTGATTGATCCGCTGGCGTTGGCCGATGGCGCGGCCAGCGGCCGTCCGGTCGCGCGCAGCAGCGCCTGCATCGCGTCATGCGCCGGCACCCGGATCGCGATCGTCGGCAGCCCGGCCGTGACCAGCGACGCGATCCCCGCCCCCGCGCGGATCGGCAGCACCAGGGTCAGCGGCCCCGGCCAGAACGCCGCGGCCAGTCGCAGCGCGGAATCGTCGAAGACCGCCAGCGCCTCGGCGGCCGCGCGATCCGGCACATGCACGATCAGCGGGTTGAATCCCGGTCGCCCCTTGGCCGCATAGATGCCCGCCACCGCCCGCGAATCGGTCGCGTCGGCGGCAAGGCCGTAGACCGTCTCGGTCGGCACCGCGACGCAACCGCCGCCTGCGATCACCTCGGCCGCCGCTGCGATCCCCGCCGTGCCGTAGGGTAAGGAAACGGTCGCGATCGAAGGGTTTGAAGCAGTCATGGTTCGGTGCCTATACCGCCAAAAACCAAGGATCGAGAGAGGGCAAATGGACCTGACCCCCGTCACCGCCGAACAGCGTTTCGTGCTGACCCATGCCGCAGGGATCGAAACGATCGCCGACGCCCCCCGCTTCGCCGATGCGACGCCCGACACGCTCGATGCGATCCTGACCGGGATCGGCGATTTTGCCGCCGGCGAATGGCGGCCGCTGGCACGAAAGGGCGATACGGTCGGCGCGCGCTGGACCCCCGACGGCGTGGTGATGCCCGATGGCTATCGCGCCGCCTATCAGGCCTATGTCACCGGCGGGTGGGGCACGATCGGCTCGCCGGCCGAATATGGCGGACAGGCCCTGCCCTTCGCGGTGGCGACTGCCGTGCTGGAGACGCTCGGCACCGCCGACATGGGCTTTGCGCTTGCCCCGACGCTGACCGTCGGCGCGATCGAGGCACTGACCCATCATGGCAGCGTCGAACAACAGGCACGCTATCTGCCCAAGCTGGCGACCGGCGAATGGACCGGCACGATGAACCTGACCGAGCCGCAGGCCGGATCGGACGTCGGCGCGCTGACGACGCGGGCCGAACCGGTCGGTGACGGCAACTGGCGGATCACGGGCACCAAGATCTACATCTCGTTCGGCGATCACGACATGGCCGACAATATCGTCCACCTGGTCCTTGCCCGCACGCCCGGCGCTCCTGCGGGGACCAAGGGCATTTCGCTGTTCCTCGTGCCCAAATACCGGCTCGATGCGAACGGAGAACCGGGCGAGCCGAACGACGTCCGCGTGGTGTCGATCGAACACAAGATGGGACTGCACGCCTCGCCCACCTGCGTCCTGTCGTTCGGCGACCATGGCGACTGCATCGGCGAGCTGATCGGGGCGGAGGGCGCGGGGATGCGCGCGATGTTCACGATGATGAACAATGCCCGCCTCAATGTCGGGCTGCAGGGGGTGCAGGTGGCGGAGGCCGCGACGCAGCGCGCCGTTGCCTATGCCCGCGACCGTATCCAGTCGCCCCGCGCCTCGACCGGCGGCGCGCCGGTGGCGATCATCGAACATCCCGATGTCCGCCGGATGCTGCTGCGCATGACCGCACAGACCATGGCCGCCCGCGCACTGGTCTATTACGCCGCCGGACAGGTCGACCTTGCGACGCTGGGCGTCGAGGGCGCAAAGGCGC
This sequence comes from Sphingomonas panni, assembly GCF_022664435.1. Lineage (GTDB taxonomy): Bacteria > Pseudomonadota > Alphaproteobacteria > Sphingomonadales > Sphingomonadaceae > Sphingomonas > Sphingomonas panni. The sequence goes on from NZ_JAKREU010000003.1 coordinate 295,227, forward strand.
GGCTCGACCTCGTGACCCCGCTGGCCAAGGCGCATGGCACCGATATCGGCTGCGAGGTCGCCAGCCTCGGCGTGCAGGTCCATGGCGGCATGGGCTATGTCGAGGAAACCGGCGCGGCGCAGCATTATCGCGATGCGCGGATCACGCCGATCTACGAAGGCACCAACGGCATCCAGGCCGCCGATCTGGTCGGGCGCAAGCTCATCGGCGATGGCGGCGCGGGCGTCGAGGCGCTGTTCGCGGAGATGGAGGGCGAGGTCGGCCATGCGGCGCTGCGCGACCTGCTGAACGACACCCGCGCGGTATCGCGCTGGATGCTGGAGGCGGACGTCGACGATCGGCTGGCCGGCAGCTATCCGTTCCTGACGATGCTCGCGACCTGTGTCTGTGGCTGGCTACTCGAACGCCAGGGCCGGGCGCTGGACGGCGTCGCGGACCCTGATTTCGTCGCGCGCAAGCGGGCGGCGGTCGCCTTCTATCTCGACCGGATCGTGCCGGAGGCGCGTGGCCTCGGCATGGCGGCGATGGCCGGTGCGGGTGGGCTGTATTCGCTCAGCGCGGACCAGTTCGCGGCGGGGTAAGGCCGCAGGGCGGTTCGACCGTTCGCTACCATGCGATTCCTCGTCACCCCGGATCAAGTCCGGGGTGACGAGACTCTCTATTACCCCGCGCCCAAACGAAAAGGGCCGGTATCGCGCTTGGCGATACCGGCCCCTTATCGTCTGACGCGCGTCGCCCGATCAGGCGGCGGGCGGCACGGCCTCTTCCTCGTCCGCACGGACGCGGCGGCGGCGGCGCGGGCGCTCGGCCGCATCGTCGTTCGCCGACAGCGCCGGCGGCAGGCGGTCCGCCTCGATCGACGGCGCGGCTTCGACCGGCTCGGCCACCGGGGCCTCGACGCGGGACCGGGTCGTGCGGCGGCGGACCGGCTTGGCCTCGACCGCCACTTCAGGGGCGGCTTCGGTCACGTCGTTCTGCTGCGTGCCGACTTCGCCTTCCACGCCGCGCAGTTCGGCACCGTCATTGGCCGGTGCGGTGGTGCGCCCGCCGTCACGGCGCAGGCGTTCACGCTGCGGACGGTCTTCGCGCTGCGGACGATCCTCGCGCGGTGCCCGATCGTCACGCGACTGGCGTTCCTCGCGCGGCTGACGCTCTTCGCGCGGGCCACGGTCGTCCCGATAGTCGCGCTGGGCACGGGGCTGGCGGTCGTCGCGATTGCCGCGATCTTCCCGCTGGCCGCGGTCCTCGCGCTGGCCACGATCGTCGCGGTTGCCGCGATCCTGGCCGCCGGTTTCGGCGCCATTGTCGCCGTCGCCGTCGAAATCCTCTTCATCGCTGCCGTCGAACTCGTCGCGGCTGCGGCGCTGTTCCTCGACCCGCGAACGACCGGCTTCCAGCACGCGGAAGTAATGATCGGCGAACTGGAGGTAATATTCGGTGTTCACCCGGTCGCCGGCGCGTTGCGCATCGGCGGCGAGGTTCTTGTACTTTTCCAGCAATTGCGCGGCGTTACCACGCGCGCGGTTGTCTATGCGGTTGCCGTTATCCCGCGGATTGCCGCCGCCGCTTCCCGGCTGCCGCTGGCCACCGCGACCGCGACGGCGGCCGGCCTGACGATTGTTCATCAAGGGTTGGTTGTCCTGTCCTTACCTGTCCGTCGATCTCGCGATCCCGGGTGCGAGCCACTTCGCGAAACGATGCACGGGCACCGTCCGCCTGCCATGACCACCGGACGACAGTGGTTCACATGACGATGGAAGGAGCCACGCCCCGCAATCGACGCCTTGGTCGATGGTGCCTGCCCCGCCGCCGGTCTTAGCGGCTGCATCGTGCAACTCCAAGCGGAAAGATGGGGTCGAGGCGCAACTGCTTCAACCGGCCACGACACAGCGCGCCCGATCGCCCAGATCACGCACCAGCCGCGCCGGCAGCCCTGCGTCCCGCACCAGCGCCAGCACGGCATCGCCCTGTTCGTGGCCGATCTCGATGGCGGCGATGCCGTTCGGTGCCAGCAGGCGCGGCAGTTCCGGGACGATCCGACGGTAATCGTCCAGACCGTCCTGCCCGGCGAACAGCGCGCCGGCCGGTTCATGGCCGACGACCTCCTGCGGCAAGGCTTCGGCAGTGCCGATGTAAGGCGGGTTGGTCAGGATCAGGTCGAAGCGTTCGTCGATGCCGGCGGTCCAGTCGCCCTGTCGCCACGTCACCCGCCTGCCCATCCCCAGCACTTCGCCATTGTGCCTGGCATAGTCGAGCGCGACACCCGAGGCATCGACGCCCAGACCGGTCGCGTCGCGCCATTCGTCGAGCGCGGCGAGCAGCAGCGTGCCCGGCCCGGTGCCGAGGTCGAGAATGCGCGCCGGTGCCCGCCCGGCGAAATGCGCCACCGCCGCCTCGATCAGCGTCTCGCTGTCCGCCCGCGGCACCAGCACGCCGGGGCCGACCAGCAGCTCGATCGTCCAGAAGGCGCGGCTGCCGGTGATGTACGCGACCGGTTCATGGGTCAGCCGGCGTTCGACCAGCGCATCGAAGCCCGCCGGTGCCGGATCGTCGAGGCGGGCGAGCAGCATCGCCTCCCGCGTACAGCCAAGCGCATGGGCGGCGAGGAGTTCGGCATCGAGGCGGGGAGAGTCGGAGACAGCGGCGATGCGGGCCGTTGCTTCGGTCAGCGCTCGGCGCAGCGTGATCACGGGTTCACGCGAAGGCGCGAAGACGCGAAGAAGGGTTGGTTTCGCGCAGAGGCGCAGAGGCGCGGAGAGGGTGCGCGCCGGGAGACGTTCCGCGCCGTCAGGCGCTTTCCGGCTGAATTGCCTTGGCGATAGCGAGGGATCGCTGCGCGATCGGCCGTCTCAACCGCTCTGCGCCTCTGCGCCTCTGCGCGAAAACTCTCTTCTTCCCTTCGCGTCTTCGCGCCTTCGCGTGGATCAGCCATCCAGCGTCGCCAGCCGCTCCGCCTCGTCCTGCGCGATCAATGCGCCGATCAATTCCTCCATCTCGCCTTCGAGGATTTCGGGCAGGCGATGGAGCGTCAGGTTGATGCGGTGATCGGTCACCCGCCCCTGCGGGAAATTATAGGTGCGGATGCGTTCCGACCGATCACCCGATCCGACCATCGACCGGCGGGTGCCGGCCCGCTCGTCGGCCAGCCGCTGGCGTTCGGCCTCGTACAGGCGGGTGCGCAGGACCTTGAGCGCCTTCGCCTTGTTCTTGTGCTGCGACTTCTCGTCCTGCTGGATGACGACAAGGCCGGTCGGAAGGTGGGTGATGCGCACCGCCGAATCTGTCGTGTTGACCGACTGGCCGCCAGGCCCGGACGAGCGGTACACGTCGATGCGCAGGTCCTTGTCGTCGATCTGGACGTCGACATCTTCCGCCTCGGGCAGGACCGCGACGGTCGCGGCGCTGGTGTGGATGCGCCCGCCGCTCTCGGTCGCGGGGACGCGCTGTACGCGGTGGACGCCGCTTTCGAACTTCAGCCGCGCGAACACGCCGGCGCCGGTGACGCTGGCGACGACTTCCTTGTAGCCGCCAGCATCCGATACCGATGCGGAGATCAGTTCAACCCGCCAGCCGCGACTGTCGGCATAGCGCTGGTACATGCGGAACAGGTCGCCCGCGAACAGCGCGGCTTCGTCGCCACCGGTCCCGGCGCGGATTTCGAGCATCGCCGCGCGTTCGTCCGCCGCGTCGCGCGGGAGGAGCGCCAGCGACAGGGCGCGTTCGGCGGCTTCGAGCTGCTGGCGGTTGGTGTGGAGTTCCTCGACCGCCATCTGCCGCAAATCGTCATCGGCGTCCTGCGTCATGAACGACAGGCTCTCGCTCTCGGCGCGGAGCCGCCGGACCTCACCCGCCGCTGCCGCGACCGGCTCCAGCTCGGCATATTCCTTCGACACCGCGACGAAGCGGTCGCCGGGCAGGTCGCCCGTCGCCATCTGCGCCGCCAGTTCGTCGCGCCGCGCCTCGATCTGGGCGATGCGTTCGGGGGCGATGGTCATGCGGAAACGATCTTGGCCATTACGGCACGAAGCGCGGCTTCTTCCGTATCCGTGAGGCGCAAATTTAGGAAATCGATCTTCATCGCGTCTTCATGGCGCACCATGAAGATGGCAGCATCTGCACCGTATCGCAGCGCACGGTTGTGACGCTTCTTTGGATTGGCCGTGACGAAAGCTTCAACGGCGAAGTCGTTTTTCCGTAGTGTCGTAGCATACTGCACTGCCGGCAAAACAAAATCGTCATCTTCGGCAACGACCGCGATCTTCTTCGGAGGCCTTGGAAGCTCCTCCAGCAGCATCGCCAGCCGCTCGATCCCCGCAGCCCAGCCGACACCGGGGGTCGAGGGGCCACCGAGGCTTTCGATCAGCCCGTCATAGCGCCCGCCGGCCAGCACGGTCCCTTGCGCACCCAGCCGGTCGGTGACGAATTCGAACGCGGTGTGGCGGTAATAGTCGAGACCGCGCACCAGCCGGTCGTTGCGGGTCCATGCGACCCCCGCCGCATCCAGCCCCGACGTGACCGCCGCGAAGAAGTCCGCCGCCTCCGCCGTCAGATACCCGTCGATCCCCGGTGCCGAATCGGCGATCGGGCGGTCGCGCGGGTCCTTCGAATCGAGGATGCGCATCGGGTTCTTGTCGAGCCGCTTGAGGCTGTCTTCCGACAGGTCGCCACGATGCGCTTCGAAATGCTCGACCAGCGCGGCGCGCCATGCGTCGCGCGTCTCGGCATCGCCCAGCGTATTGAGCTGCAGCGTGACGCCGTCCGAAATGCCCAGTTCCTTGAGCAGCTGGTCGGCCATTGCCAGCAGTTCGACATCGGCCATCGGCTCGGCCGCACCGATTACCTCGGCGTCGATCTGGTGGAACTGGCGATAGCGGCCCTTTTGTGGGCGTTCGTAGCGGAACACGGGGCCATGCGTCGCGAGCTTGAGCGGGGCGTGCTGCTGCCACCCTTCGGTCAGGAACGCGCGGGCGATGCCGGCGGTGAATTCGGGGCGCAGCGTCAGCGAATCGCCGCCACGATCCTCGAAGGAATACATTTCCTTCGACACGACATCGGTCGTCTCGCCCAGCGAGCGGGCGAAGACGGCGGTCGATTCGAACACCGGCACTTCGACCCGATTAAAGCAGTAGAGCCGGCGGACGCGCTCGAACGTCTCGGCGACATGGGTGAAGCGCCGCTCGAAATCGCCGAAAATGTCCTGGGTGCCGCGCACCGGACGCGGAGTCGTGATCTTTGCCATTATGCGCGCGATTTATGGTGTCCGCCGGACGAACGCCAGCGTTTACGCAGGCACATGTCCCAGTTCGCCGCTGGCCCGCGCCTGGCGGCCATAGACCGCCTCGAACAACGGGGTCGCCATCACGGTCGTGACGATGGCCATCAGCACCAGCATCGCGAACAGCGTGGGACCGATGATCCCCTTTTGCAGGCCGATATTGATGATGATGAGTTCCATCAGCCCGCGAGAGTTCATCAGCGCGCCGATGCCGAGCGCGGTGCGATTGTCTTCACCCGCCAACCGCGCCGCCGCCCAGCAGGCGCCGAACTTGGCGAGGATCGACATCACCAGCACGCCGAGCGCGATCAGGAGGAGCGGCAACGAACTGACCGTATCCATCCGCGTGTTCAGCCCCGAATAGGTGAAGAACATCGGCAGAAGGAGGACGACCGCCAGCGGCTCCACCTTGCGCTTCAGCTCCTCGACGAACAGCCCGCGCGGCATGAACACGCCAAGGATGAAGCCGCCGAAGATGGCGTGGATGCCGATCGCGTCCATGAAGAAGGCAGAGAGACAGAACAGCATCAGCGTGATCGACAGCACGGTCATGCTCATCTCGCCCCGCGCCTCGACCGCGCGGCCGAGCGGGGCGAGCAGGCGCTTGCCGAACAGGATCAGGAACGCGGCGTAGAGCAGCGCCCCGCCGATGGCGAGGATGGCGACGCCCGCCCCTGCCCCGAACGTCGCCAGCACGATCGCCAGCACGCACCACGACACCGCATCGTCGAACGCCCCGGCGGTCAGCGACAGCGTGCCGAGCGCGGTGTCGGCAAGGCCCCGTTCGTGGATGATGCGCGCCAGCATCGGAAAGGCGGTGAGCGCGATGCAGGCGCCCATGAACAGCGTCGCGCTGCCGGTCGAAATCCCTTCGGCGAACAGCCCCGGCACCCGCAGCAGCAGTGGCGTCACCAGCACCGCCAGCAGGAACGGCACGGCGATGCCCGCCGCCGATACCATCGCCGCGCTTCGTGCCTTGCTCTGGAAATGGTCGAGCCGGAGCGTCAGGCCGACGAGGAACATGTAGAGGCCGACGCCCAGTTGCGCGCCCGCATAGAGGACGCCGCGTGTTTCCTTGGGGAAGATCGCCGCCTGCAGATCGGGGAAGAACAGGCCGAGCAGCGACGGGCCGAGGACGACGCCGGCGATCATCTCCCCCACCACCTGCGGCTGACCCAGGAAGCGCTTGCCCGCCCAGCCGACCACACGGCACGCCAGCAGGATCACCGCCAGTTGCAGGAAGAAATGGATCGAATAATCGGACGGCGCGAAGCTCTTCGCCGCCTGTACCGCAGGCCCATGCGGGTTCAGCACATCGCCGAGCGCGGCGCCCATGTCGTTCAGCATTGCGCCCTCCCCCGGCAACCTGTGGTCGGAGCAATAGGGCTGGGTACTGTAAAAGCAAGGTGTTGCACGAGGCGGTTGACCTGTCCCGCTTCGCTGTGGCAGGTGCATCGCTCTGACACGCAAGCGCGTGGGCGGGTATAGCACAATGGTAGTGCAGCAGCCTTCCAAGCTGAATACACGGGTTCGATTCCCGTTACCCGCTCCAACCCCCACATCATCGCGGTCCGAACAGGATCACGCCGCACCCGGCGATGCATAGCGCCGCGCCGATCAGGTCGAACCGGTCGGGCACCATCCCCTCGACCGTCCAGCCCCACAGCACCGCGCCCAGCACATAGACGCCGCCATAGGCCGCATAGGCGCGCCCTGCCCCGGCGGTGCCGCTTTGCGCGAGCAGCCATGCGAAGGCGACCAGCGCGGCGATGCCGGGGATCAGCCAGAGGGGCGAACGGTCGAGCCGCCACCATGCCCAGAAGGCGAAGCAGCCCGCGATCTCGCACAGGGCGGCGAGGATGAAGAGGATGGGGGTCGGGATGCTCACCTCCCGCTGGGGCACCGCCGCGCTACCTGCGCGGACGGTGGTGGACAGGGCTGGATTCGAACCAGCGTACGGGAAACCCGGGCAGATTTACAGTCTGCTGCCTTTAACCACTCGGCCACCTGTCCAGCCGCCACTCAGGCGGGCAAGCCGCTGAGCGAGGGCGCCCATTGCCGTCCCGGCGCGGCGCTGTCAACGCCTGCCTGCAACTTTGTTGCCGATTTGCGCCGATGCGCCCGTCGCGGCTATGAGCCGGGCATCGCGTTTGCCGACCACGGCCGCACCCCGAAAGATTCGAAAGACCGACATGGCCCGCAAAGGACACCGCCCCAGCAAGGCATCGCCGCAACGCCCGCGTTTCTGGGGCCGGCACGCCGCCTTCGCCGCGCTCGACAATCCGGAGCGGGTGATCCGCAAGATCTGGTGCACCCGCGAGATGGGGTCGCAGCTGGTCCTGCCCGAAGGCGTGCCGGTGGTCTTCGCCGAAGCCGCCGACCTCGCCCGCCTCGTCCCCGCCGATGCGCCGCACCAGGGAATCGTGGTCGAGGCCGATCCGCTGGAGGATATCTGGCTGGCCGACCTGATCGAACAGGGGCGCGACGACGACCGGCCGATCCTGTTGCTCGACCAAGTGACCGACCCGCACAATGTCGGCGCGATCCTGCGCTCGGCCGCCGCGTTCGACTGTCTGGGCGTGGTGACGCAGGACCGGCACGCACCGCCCGAATCGGGCACGGTCGCGCGGTCGGCATCGGGCGCGCTGGAGAGCGTTCCGTGGGTCCGTGTGGTGAACCTGTCCCGCGCGCTGGTCGAGCTGGGCGATGCCGGATATTGGCGCGTCGGGCTGACCGGGCATACCGAGACGACGCTGGCGCAGGCGCTGGGGCCGAAGCGGGTGGCGCTGGTCGTCGGGGCCGAAGGCGAAGGCATGCGGCAGAATACCGCGGCGCATTGCGACATCCTCGCCAAGCTGCCGATTTCGGACCGGATCGAGAGTTTGAACGTGTCGAATGCGGCGGCGATCGCGCTGTATGCGGTGGCGACGCACGAGGGATGAAGACGGAGCAGCGCAAGCTGCTTCGCATCATCCCCGGGCCGGCCGGCGGGCTTCAGCCCGTCCGACGACATGAGCTTTGCCCATGGCGGGTTGCATTTGGGGCGGGGTTCTCGGTTCTCGACGGACGCTTCTCGACTTCGCTCGAAGCTGCTCGAACTGAACGGGGAGGGTTTGGAGGGGTTGATCCCTTCTCCAGCCCCGCTGCCCCCTGATACTCCCCGTTCGGTTCGAGTAGGGATCGAGCTTGTCGAGAGCCCGTATCGAGAACGCCTCTCCGCGCACGCAAAGCGCCATGGGCAAAGCCCATGTCGTCGGTCGGGGCGTTGCCCCGCCGGCCGCGCTTGGAAGGGCTGCGCGCCAGCTTGCGGTGCCGCGTCAGTCTTCCTTCGCGATCACCACCCGCATTCCGTCCAGCGCCTCGCTGATGGGCAGCTGGCACGACAGCCGCGAGGTCGCGTCCCGGTCCTCGACCGCATCGAGCAGGTCGTCCTCGTCCTCGCTGACGGGCGGCAGGCGGTCGAGATAGGCGGCGTCGACATGGACATGGCAGGTCGCACAGGAACAGCAGCCGCCGCACAAAGCGAGGATGTCGTCGAAGCCGTTGATCTTCAGCACTTCCATGACGGACAGCCCGACCTCCGCGTCCACGGTTCGTTCTTCCCCGGCACGGTCGACGACGGTAAGCGTTGGCATGATATCTTCTCCTGTCCGCCGCCCCATGCCGGGGCGACCGGCGCTTTTCAAGGACCGGCCATGGGACTTTCCGCCGAACAGCTGCGCACGTCGCTGGATGCGTTGGCACAGCGCGAGCCGGCGTTCGCGGCGGCGCTGGCCTATGCCGGCTATCCCGAACCGCGCATCCGCGAGCGTGGCTATGTGACCTTGTTGCGCACCATCGTCGGGCAGCAGGTCAGCTACAAGGCGGCGGACGCGGTGTGGAAGAAGCTGGAGACCTTGCTGGGCGATGCCAGCGATCCCGCGCGAATCGCGACCAAGACCGACGAGGAACTGCGCGCCGCCGGGCTGTCGCGGCAGAAGAGCGGCTATGCCCGGAGTCTCGCCGACGAGGTGCTGAGCGGGCGGCTGGACCTCGCCAACCTGCCCGACGATGACGAGGAAGCGATCGCGCAGCTGGTGCGGGTCAAGGGGATCGGACGATGGTCGGCCGAAATCTACCTGCTGTTCGCCGAGGGGCGGCTGGACGTGTGGCCGGCAGGCGACCTGGCGGTGCAGGTCGAGATCGGCAAGATACTGGGCCTGCCCGAACGGCCGAGCGAGAAGGCGATCCGTGACCTTGCCGAGGCGTGGCGGCCGCATCGCAGCGCCGCGACGGTGTTCGCGTGGCACCATTATATGTTCGATCCAGAGACGAAGGCGGCGAAGAACAGCGCGATTTAGCGGCGGCCAAGGTCCAGCATCGCTGGACCGAGGCTCAAGCCGCGTCCGGCCGGCGGCGCGAGAAGCGCCGTCCGACGGCACCGGCTTTGCCGGTGTCGCGCCTCCTGAAAACAAAGGCTTTTCTCGCCAAAGTTCACAAAGTTCACACTTGCCACGTTTTTGCGCGACAGTTGCGACCGGGACGCAGTAGCGATTCGATTGTCAAAGAACGCAAGGAGTGTGGCAGGCCACCGCGCTGTAGGACAGGCGTTTCTCTCACGCGACAGCGGCCCAGTCGTCAGGCCGTGATCGCCGACCGGTCGTAATTCCTGGCGTAGGCATTTTCGACGCCAGTCAGAATGTCGACGATGTCGAAATAGCGGTCCACCTGTCAAAGGGCGGAGCGATACTGACAGCCCGACCCCGTGTAGGAAAGCGGTCCGTGCGGTGGTGCCGGTCGTCCGTTGCGAACGAGCCTGGCGCTGCGTCCCGCTTCCGCCACGATCGACGGAGAAGCGGGACCCCGGGTCAAGCCCGGGGTGACGACGAAAAGGGAAACGGTGCCGGAATTGGCGAACATCGGTCCGCGGTGGATCAGCCGACCGGCGTCACCATCAGCGTCACCGCCGCCGGTTCGCTGCCGGCGATCTGCAGGAGATGGCGACCGGGTTTGAGGTCGAAATCGACCATCTTGCGGATCGTCGAGCAGGCCGGGCCATGGCCATGCGTTACCGAGGCGACCGGTGTCGTGCCGCGCAATACGTCGATCCATGCCGCCGACCCGAGCGCGACGCGGTAGCGCCCTGCCCGCGCGACATCGAACGCAAAGACGCCGCCATGACTGCTCGCCGCACCGGGCTTTGCGGGGCGGACGGCATAGGTCACGCCAGCGGTCGGAAGCAGCGTCGCGCGCACGGCCACTCCGGGCGTCAGCAACGCGGGCTTCGACGCGGTCGAGGCGGCGGTGATAGCGGTTGGCCGGCCCCAACCCTCCATGCCGCGCGGCAGGCCGATAGGCGTCGGCGGACACGCCTCATCGCGCGGCGTGGAAACCGCCTGTGGCAAGGACAGGGCGATAAGGGTCGCGAGCAGCATGAGGGTTCCCCGTCAGTCGGAAGGTCGGCTTCTTCACCACGATAGCCGCCGGTTGACCGGCACGCCATGGCGCTCGACCCGATCCTACCGCGCCGCCCACCAACCGGTATAGGGCGTGTTCTCGACCTTGTGCCGGTTGTAATCGGGCGCGCCGTCGGTCCACCAGACGGGGCCGCGTTCGCCGAGCGCCGTTTTGGCCGCGTCGACCGCCTTGCGCGCCTTGGCCACCGCTGCGTCGTCGCCGGCGCGCTTGCCCGCGCCCACCGCGCGGCGGGCGTCCATCAGGGCGTGGACGAGGGTTTCGCGCTCGCTCTCGGGCAGGTCGGGGCGGGTCGCGCGCCACAGCACGCCGTCGACCACGATATAACGGCCATCGGGCGTGCGTGGCGGCTGCGTCATGCCGGTTCGATCAGCCGCCGCGCCTGCGCCCGCGCCTCGTCGGTAATCTCCGCACCCGAGAGCATCCGGGCGATTTCCTCGCGGCGTTCGTCGCTCGACAGCGGGCGGACGCCGGTGCGGGTGACGGTACCGTCATGGGCCTTGGCGATCAGCAGGTGACGGTCGCCGCGCGCCGCGACCTGGGGGCTGTGGGTGACGACCAGCAGCTGGGTGGCGCGCGACAGGCGGTGGAGCCGGTCGCCGATCGCCGAGGCGACCGCGCCGCCGACGCCGCGATCGATTTCGTCGAAGATCATGGTGGCTGCCCCGCCTTCTTCGGCGAGCGCCACCTTCAACGCGAGGATGAAGCGCGACAATTCGCCGCCCGAGGCGATTTTCGCCAGCGGGGCGAAGGGCGCACCGGGGTTGGTCGAGATTTCGAATTCCACCCGGTCGCGGCCGGAGGACGACCATTGGGCGTCGTCCAGTTCGGCGACGACGGTGCGGAAGCGGGCGGCGTCGAGCTTCAGCGGGGCGAGTTCGCCCGCCACCGCCGCATCGAGTCGCGCGGCCGCTTCGGCACGGGCGACGTGGACGCGATCAGCTTCCTTCGCATAGGCGGTGCGCGCCCTGGCGACGGTCGCCTCCAGCTTGCCCAGGCCAGCCTCACCCGATTCGAGCAGGGCGAGTCGCGCGGTCAGCTCCTCGGCGAGGGTCGCAAGGTCGTCGGGCTGGACGCGGTGCTTGCGCGCCATCGCCCGCAGCGCGAACAGGCGGGACTCGTCATCCTCCAGCGCGCCGGCATCGAACGCCAGCGCGTCGCTCGCCTCGCGCAGCGCGACCTCGGCCGCCTCCGCCTCGACCAAGGCGCGGTCGACGGCGGCGAGCGATTCGGTGAGCGCCGGATGGGCGTCCGCGATGCGTTCGAGCGCGCGGGCGGCCTGTCGCAGTGCCGACAGCGCGCCATTGGGACCGTCGAGTCGTTCCTCGACCTGGGTCAGGTCGTCCGCGACCTTTTCGGCGCGCTGCATCGAACGGCGGCGTTCGGCGAGAGTCTCTTCCTCGCCCGGTTCGGGGTTCAAGGCGGTCAGTTCGGCGACGGCGTGTTCCAGCCATTCGCGGTCGCGCTGCGCCACCTCGATCTCGGCCAGTGCCGCGCCCAGCGCCGCTTCGGCCGTGCGCCAGTCACGATAGGCGCGCGACAAAGGGGCGGTGTCGATCCGGCCGAAGCCGTCGAGCAGCGCGCGGTGGCCGCGCGGGTTGAGCAGGCCGCGATCGTCATGCTGGCCGTGGATTTCCACCAGATGCGGGGCGAGGTCGCGCAGCAGGCCGGCGGAGGCGGGCTGATCGTTGACGAAGCCGCGGCTGCCACCATCAGCCTTGACGATGCGGCGGATGATGAGCGGCTCGCCGGGTTCGAGGTCGAGGCCGTTATCGTCGAACAGCCGGGCGACCGGGCCGTCGGGCACGGGGGGCGCGAAGATCGCGGTCACGCCCGCCTGTTTCGCGCCATGGCGAACCAGCGCGGTGTCGCCGCGCGCGCCGAGCGCGAGGCCCAGCGCATCGAGCAGAATCGATTTTCCCGCGCCGGTTTCCCCGGTCAACACGCCCAGACCAGCGGCGAAATCGAGGTCGAGCGCCTCGATCAGCACCACGTCACGGATGGAAAGCGCCGTCAGCATCGCGCCCTCCATAGCCGCGGAACGAGGCAAGAACAAATGGCTTCGTGCGGCATGGGGTGCGAACGGATGATGCGGGGGTTCGATCCGTGGAGGCTACCCTGTTCCATCCGACAGGAACCGTCGCCCCAGCGAAGGCTGGGGCCTCAGGCGGCTCCTGCCCCGTGCTATCAGCGGGAGATCCCAGCCTTCGCTGGGATGACGAATGTGCCAGCGAAGTGCAGCGGCCACGTTTATGGACTCCCACCTTCGCGGGAGTGACGAAAAGGTCAGTTGCCCGACGGGCTGCCCGCGCCGGTCGTCGTGCCGCCGGTCGTCGGACCGGTCGGCGACGGGGTCACCGCCGGCGGGGTCCGGGGCGCGGGCACGGGATCGTCGCCGGGTTCGACCGTCACGGTGCCGGTGGGCGGCGGCGCGGGCGGCGCGTACTTCACCGGGATCGGCTTGGGCGGCGGCGGCGTCTTGTCGTTGATGAGGTCATAGGCGCGCTGATACCAGTCGGTGCCCGGATAATTGACCCCCAGCACTGCCGCCGACTTCTTCGCCTCGGCCGGCACGCCCAGCGCCAGATAGGTTTCGGTCAGGCGCATCAGTGCTTCGGGCGCATGGGTCGTCGTCTGATACTGATCGACGACCGAGCGGAAGCGCATCGAGGCGGCGAGCCACTGGCCGCGCTGCTGGTAGAAGCGGCCGATCTCCATTTCCTTGCCCGCGAGGTGATCGCGGACCAGATCGAGCTTCAGCCGGGCATCGGCGGCATAGGGCGTGTTGGGATAGCGGCGCGAGAGTTCGCCCAGCGCGTCCATCGCCTGCATCGTGATCTTCTGGTCACGGGTCACGTCGCTGATCTGCTCGTAATAGCTGAGCGCGATCAGATAATAGGCATAGGGCGCGTCGCGGTTGCCGGGATGGACCGACAGGAAACGCTGCGCGCCGGCGATCGCCTTCGTATAGTCCGCATCGAGATAATAGCTGAACGCGCCCATCAGCTGCGCGCGGCGCGCCCAGACCGAATAGGGGTGCTGGCGCTCCACTTCGTCGAACAATGCCGCCGCGACCTTGTACTGGTGGCGGTCGAGCCGGTCCTTGGCGGCGGTGTAGAGCGTGCCCACGTCGCGCGCGACATAGGGCAGGTCGCGGCCGGCACCTGCACCGCCGCGCGCGCAGGCGGACAGGCCGAGACCGGCAATGGCGACGAGGATGAGCGCAGACGCGCGGGTCGATACGGTACGCATATGGGCGACGCTTCTACTGCCACAGGGGTAGCGCGAACAGTCCCTTTCGCGCGTAGTTGAGGGTAGCGCGAACGATGCCGTTCGCGCATGGAGCACACCAACCCGTTCACCACCGATCAGGAGCGCGTCCAGTGCCGGTCACCAAGCTCGAAATGCACCGTGTCGAAAAGCCATGGGGTCGCCACACCCTGGGCTTCGGTTTTGCCGACCAGCCCGCCGATGCCGATCCGGTCGGCGAAATCTGGTACAAGACGCCGGGCGACGACACGCCTGACCTGCTGGTCAAATATCTGTTCACGTCGGAAAAACTGTCGGTGCAGGTCCACCCCGACGACAAGCAGGCCCAGGCCCGCGGCCTGCCGCGCGGCAAGGACGAATGCTGGACGCTGCTGGCGGCCGAAGCCGATTCGACGATCGCGCTGGGTACGCTGGAGCCGATGACCGCCGAACAGCTGCGCGACGCGGCGCTGGACGGGTCGATCGAGCAGAAGCTCGACTGGAAGCCGGTAAAGGCCGGTGATTTCTTCTACGCCAAGTCGGGCACGGTCCATGCGATCGGTGCCGGGATCACGCTGATCGAGATCCAGCAGAATTCGGAAACCACCTATCGCCTGTACGATTATGGTCGTCCGCGCGAGCTGCATCTGGACGACGGCGTCGCGGTGTCGGACGCGCGGCCGTTCGTCGCCCCGGAAGCGCCGGGCAAGGTCGCCGAGGATCGCAGCATCCTGGTCAACGGGCCGAAATTCGTGCTGGAGCGCTGGACCGGTGGCGAACGCACGGTGAAGGTTCCGGCAGGGACCAAGGGCTGGTTCGTGCCGGTCACCGGCAATGGAACGGCGGACGGTACGAATTGGACCGCCGGTGACTGCCTGACGTTCGAAGGTGACGTGCAGTTGCGCTCCAGCGAAGATGCCGACCTGTTGTTCGCCTATCCGGGTGAACAATATGCCTGACGCCGGAATGAACGGGAAGTAGTTTCCCGTTCACGCAACTGGACAAGGGTACGCATCGTTCTACCGCCCGTCCTCTGGATAGGAGCCGTATGATGCGTACCCCCATTCTTGCCGCGATGGTCGCGGCCGTGACCCTGCCGACCCTTGCCGCCGCCCCGGCGATGGCGCAGACTCCGCGCCAGGACTATCGCGACGAAGTGCGCGACGCCCGCCGCGACTATCGCCGCGACCTGCGCAATGCCGACAGCCCCCGCGACGTGCGCCGTGCCGAGCGCGAATACGCCCGTGACGTGAACGACGCCCGCCGCGACCTGCGTCGGGACCAGCGCGACTGGCGCGGCTATCGCAACTATAACTACAACCGGTTCGAACCGGGCCAGAACCGCTATTATGCCGATCGTTACTATCGCGACGGCCGCTATTATCAGCCGCGCCGGCTGACCCGGAACGACCGCATCTATCGCGGACAGGACAATCGCTATTACTGCCGCCGCAGCGACGGCACGACCGGCCTGATCATCGGCGGCATCGGTGGCGGCGTGCTGGGCAATGTCCTGGCGGGTGGCAATTCGGGCCTGCTCGGTACGCTGCTCGGTGGCGGCGCGGGTGCGCTGCTCGGTCGCTCGGTCGACCGTGGCCAGGTGGTCTGCCGCTAAGCCCGGTTCGGGGCGGCCTCGCGCCGCCCCGGCTTGCGCCCGCCGATGACATAGACGGCGAGCCCCGCCCAGATCAGGGCGAAACATCCCAGCCTGACCGGCGTCAGCGTTTCGCCGAACACCGCGATCGCCAGCAGGAACTGGATCGAGGGTGCGAGGAATTGCAGCATCCCCATCGTCGCCAGCCGCAGCCGGCGTGCAGCGGCGGAGAAGAGCAGCAGCGGCGCGGTCGTGACCGCCCCGGCGAGGATCAGCAGGCCGGCCATCCCCGCCCCCTGATCGAAGGCGAGCGGCTGCTTCGTGCTCAGGAACAGCAGATAGCCGAGCGCCACGGGGGCAAGCAGCGTGGTTTCGACCATCAACCCCTCCAGCGCGCCGACCGACACCGTCTTGCGGATCAGGCCATAGAGCGCGAAGCTGATGGCGAGGCTGAGGCTGATACCGAGCGCGACCCACGACGATCCGAAGGCGAACAGCGCCACCCCCGCCCCGGCCAGCGCCACCGCCGCGCCCTGCGTCCGGTTCATTCGCTCGCCGAGCAGGACGACGCCGAGCAGGACGTTCAGCAAGGGGTTCAGGAAATAGGCGAGGCTGGCCGCCAGCACTTCACCGTGCAGCACCGCCCAGACATAGACCAGCCAGTTGATCGCGATGAAGCCGGCGCTGGCGACGAGGTTGGCGAGCGCCCGCCGGTCGGCGAAGGCCGCGCGCAGCTGTCGCCCGCGCCCGACCGCGACGACTAGGATCGCGACCAGCAGCGCCGACCACAACACGCGCTGCGCGACGATCTCGCCCGCGTCGATCGGCCCGAGCAGCCGGAAATACAGGGGCAGCAAGCCCCATAAGGCATAGGCGCCGACGCCGAACGCCAGCCCCCGCCGGTCCGCCCCTTCCCCGTCCATCGTGGTTAGATCAGGCCGCCGGTCAGGAACAGGCGCAGGCCGGCGATGATGAGGATCACGAGGTTCAGGTTGCGGCCGGTATTCTTCGACGACAGCAGCCCGACCACGAACCCGACCAGCGCGATCGGAAAGGCGATCCAGTTCATCAGCGAGACGATGGGGATGAGCGCGGGGATGGCGATCACCAGCGCGACGAGACCGATCAGGATCGAGACGATGTTCAACATGGGACAGGACATGGCCCCGGCGGGCGCATCGGGCAATGGCGAAGGGGCGATTTTCCGTTAGGGTCGAATCTTAACCCGGCGGCGATAGCGTCGTGCGGCCCTGACTGCCCGGAGTGTGTCGCCGATGATTCGTGCCGTTTCGATCCTGTTGCCGATCGCGCTGCTCGGCGCGTGCAACCAGAGCGCGCCGAGCGCGAACAGCGTCGATTCGCTCGACGCCGAACTGCTGCGCGGCAATGCCGGCGATCCCGCGGTGACGGCGGCGTTGCAGGACCAGATCATGGTCGACCCCAGCCTGACCGGCCAATCGGGCAATGGCGCGCTCAAGCCCGCCGACAAGCCGTACAGCGCCGCCGCCCCCGCCGCCGATGTCGCATCGGGCAGCGCAGGCGCGTCCGAATCACTCGAATCCGCGCCGAAGCCGGGTAGCTGCCCGTCGTGCAAGGGCGGGCGCGAGGCGCTGACGCTGGGGGAACTGGCCGCCGTGCAGAAGGCCGGCAACCGGCAGTGCGCGGCAAAGGTCGGTTATAGCGCGGCATGGGCCAATCGCCTGCCCGCCGCCTTTGCACTCCATCCCGATGCGCGGCTGTCGGAAGCGGCCGGCACCGATGCCGATGGCTGCCGGATGCGGGTGGTCAGCTTCACCATCGCCCAGCCGGTCGATCGCATGGTCGACTGGTATTACACCCGCGCCCGGAAGGGCGGCTATTCGGCGGAGCATCAGGCGGAGGGCGACCAGCATGTGCTGGGCGGCACGCGCGGCAATGCCGCCTATGCCGTGTTCCTGTCGCCCGAGGGGCGGGGCACATCGGTCGACCTGATCGTCGACGGCGGCTGATCTTTACCCGGCGGTGCCGGCTCCCCATGTCGTTGCGGAGGGGGAACCATATGCTGATCGTTGCTGCCACGTTCGTCGCCTGTATCGTCGTCCTGCGGTTGTGGCCGGACCTGCCGATGGCGCGCATACTGGCCGCCCTGCTGATCGTGCCGGTCGCGCGGCGGGTGGCCGCGCTGACGCCGGGGCATTGGTTGCTGTTTGCGATCCTGTCGGCGGCGGCCGGGACCGTTGTCTGGATGGGCGGCGACATGCTGGTGGTGACGGCGATGGGATCGCCGGAACTGGCTGGCGTGTTGCTGGCGGTCGATGTCGCGGCGTATCTCGACGCGGTGCTGGCGGCGCTGGCGGTGGCGAGCGCCGTGCGGGGGACGTCGCTGAAACTGTGGGTGGCGCGGGTGTTGCCGCGGCGGCGCGGTCGGCGGACGCGGCGGGTGCGGGTGGCGCGGAAGGCGGCGAATGATGACGAGCCGGCGGGGGTTTGGCTGGCCGCTTGAAGCTCTACCGTCACCCCGGACTTGATCCGGGGTCCCGCTTTCTTGACCAAGGCAGGAGAAGAAGCGGGACCCCGGGTCAAGCCCGGGGTGACGATTAGGGAGCGGGTGTCGCAGGAGCCTCCGGCGTCACCGACACCGGGCCGTCGGGTCCCGCCTCCAGCAGCGAATCGCCACCCAAGGACCGGTACAGCGTCACCCGGTTGGTTGCGGCGACCAGTTGTGTCGCGACCAGCCGGCGTTGCGCGCTGTAATAGCTGCGCTGCGCGTCGAGGCTGGTGAGGAAGGTGTCGATCCCGCCCCGATAGCGTGCCTCGGTCAGGCGGAACGTGTCCTGCGCGGCGAGCAGGTTGGCGCGTTCGGCGCGGGTCTGTTCGGCGATCGTACCCTGCCGCGCCAGCGCGTCGGCCACGTCGCGGAACGCCGACTGGATGGTGCGTTCATAGGTGGCGAGCAGCGCGTCGCGTTGCGCCTTGCTGAACTCGACACCCGCACGGCCTGCTCCAGCGCGGAAGATCGGATAGCTGAGCGAGGGGGCGACCGAATAGTTGAACGCCCCGCCGGTGAAGAGCGTGCGCAGCGCGTCGCTGGCGAAACCGACCAGTCCGGTCAGCGACAGGCGCGGGAACAGCGCCGCACGCGCCGCACCGATATCGGCATTGGCGGCGAGCAGTTCATATTCGGCCTGCACCACGTCGGGGCGGCGCAAGAGGATCGACGAATCGATTCCGGCAGGCAGATTGGCGATGGTCGGCAGCGCGACGTCGATCGATGTGGGCAGCAGCGCGGGATCGATGGGCGCGCCGACCAGCAGTTGCAGCGCGTTGATGTCCTGCGCCAGCTGGGTCCGCTGTTCGGCGAGGTCGCTTTCCGCCGTGGCGAGGATCTGTTCGGCCTGGCGCAGGTCGGTGCGCGGGGCGATCCCGCCCTGCAGCCGGGCGCGGGTCAGCGTGACGCTGCGCCGGGCGCTGGCGGCGGTCGCCTCCGCCACCGCCATCAGGCTGCGGTCGGCACCATAGGTCGCCCAGGCCTCGGCAATGTCGCCGACCAGTGTCAGCCGGGTGGCACGCGCGCCAGCCTCGGTCGCGAAATAGCGATTCTGCTCGGCCTCGGTCAGCGAACGGATGCGGCCGAACAGGTCGAGTTCGAACGCGGTCGCGCCGAGGTCGAGCGAGAAGCTGCTGGGCGAGCGCCCGCTGGTGACGATCGTGCCGCCGGTGCCCGTGCCGCCAGTCCCGGTCCCGGTTCCCGTGCCACCATTGCCGGTACCGCCCCCAGTGGTGGGGATCGTGGTCGTGCCGTTGCTGCCGGTGCCGCGATAGCTGTAGCGGGCCGAGGCATCGACCTGCGGCAACAAATCGGCGCGCTGGATACGGTACTGCGCGCGGGCCGCGCGAATGTTCGCGGCGGCGACCGCCAAATCGCGGTTGTTGACCAGCGCCTGCCCGACCAGCGTGCGCAGGCCGGGTGCGGTGAACACCTGTTCGAAGGTCAACGCGGGCAGGCTCGCCTCGCTCTGCCGC
The DNA here is from genome assembly GCF_022664435.1 of Sphingomonas panni. Taxonomy (GTDB): domain Bacteria; phylum Pseudomonadota; class Alphaproteobacteria; order Sphingomonadales; family Sphingomonadaceae; genus Sphingomonas; species Sphingomonas panni. The sequence continues at coordinate 314,801 of NZ_JAKREU010000003.1, forward strand.
AGATAGGCGTCGCCGACCGGCCAGGAGGGCGGGACCACCGCGGTCGGCCGTTCATAGGCCGGGGTCATCGAACAGCCGGCCAGCAGCGCGGCGATGAGCGGGATCGTCAGCCGCTTCATGCGTCGGCCTCCTTGGGCGGATGATGGCGCAGCTTGGCGAGACCGTCGCGTACCCCGCGCCGGACCAGCACGAAGAACAGCGGGATGTAGAAGATCGCCAGCACGGTCGCAGTGAACATGCCGCCGATCACCGCCGTGCCGATGGCGATGCGGCTGTTCGCGCCGGCCCCGGTCGAGATGGCGAGCGGCAGCACGCCGAAGATGAAGGCGAGCGACGTCATCAGGATCGGGCGGAGACGGATGCGGGCGGCCTCCAGCGCGGCGTCGATGACGCGCGCGCCCTTCTTTTCCGCCTGCTCGGCGAATTCGATCATGAGGATCGCGTTCTTGGCGGCGAGGCCCATGGTGGTGAGCAGCCCGATCTGGAGATAGACGTCGTTCTCAAGCCCGCGCAGCGTGACGAAGGCGATCGCGCCGATCAGGCCCAATGGAATGACCAGCAGCACCGCGATCGGAATCGACCAGCTTTCGTACAGCGCGGCGAGGCACAGGAACACGACGAGGATCGACAGGCCGTAGAGCAAGGGCGCCTGTCCCGAGGACAGTCGTTCCTGGAACGACAGCCCGGCCCAGGCGACGCTGGTGCCCGGAATCTGGCCGGCGAGTTCGGCGATGCGGTCCATCGCCTCGCCCGAGCTGACGCCCGGTGCCGCCTGCCCCTGAAATTCGAACGAGGGCAGGCCCTGAAAGCGCGACAGGGTGGTCGGCGCGACGGTCCAGCCGGTGCGCGAGAAGGACGAGAAGGGCACCATCTGTCCGTTGCTGCCGCGCACGAACCATTGCGACAGGTCGGTCGGTTCGCTGCGATAGGGCGCGTCGCCCTGCACGAACACGCGCTTTACCCGGCCGCGATCGATGAAGTCGTTGACGTAGCGGCCACCCCAGGCGGTCGACAGCGTGTTGTTGACGTCGCCCTGCGTCAGGCCGAGCGTCGACAGCCGCTGCTGGTCGATGTCGACGTTCAGCGTGGCGATATCGGGCAGTTCGGACAGGCGTACGCCGGTCAGCATCGGATCGGCATTGGCGGCGGCGAGCAGCTTGTCGCGCGCCTCGGCGAATTCGGCGGTGCTCATGCCGCTGGCGTTCTGCAGCTCCATGGTGAAGCCGTTCGCCTGTCCCAGGCCGCGTACGGCGGGCGGCAGCAGCGCGAAGACCTGTGCGTCGCGCAGGCCCCCGAACGCGGCGGAGGCGCGGGCGACGATCGCGTCGGCGCTGTTTTCCTTCCCCTTGCGTTCCGCCCAATCGGTGAAGTTGATGAAGCCCTGCCCGGTATTCTGCCCCGAACTGCCGCCGCCGCCGCCGGCGACGGTCAGGATCGTGCGGATATTGTCCTTTTCATAGGTCAGCAGATATTTTTCGACCGCGCGCTGCACCTCCTCGGTGCGGCCGCGCGTCGATCCGGCGGGCAGCTGGAACCGGACGGTTGCCGCGCCCTGATCCTCGGTCGGCAGGAAGCTGGTCGGCAGGCGGAAGAAGAGCAAGGCGAGGATGGCGAGGACCGCCGCATAGAGCAGCAGATAGAGCCATTTGCGGTCGATCACATGGATGACGCCGCGTTCGTATTTCGCCACGCCCCGGTCGAACCGGCTGTTGAAGCCGTTACGCAGCCGTTCGCCGACATGGGCGACGCGCGGGAATTTGCGTTCGAGCCAGCCGCCCTCCAAGCTGCCGTCCTCGCCCCGCTTCTTCTGCTTGAGCAGCGTCGCGGTGAGCGCGGGCGACAGGATCAGCGCGACCAGCACCGACAGGATCATCGCCGCGACGATCGTCACCGAGAACTGGCGATAGATCACGCCGGTCGACCCGCCGAAGAACGCCATCGGCAGGAACACCGCCGACAGCACGATCCCGATCGCGACCAGCGCGACCTGAATCTCCTTCATCGATTCGATCGTCGCCTCGCGCGGCGTCATGTCGGGATTTTCGTCGAGCAGGCGCTCGACATTCTCCACGACCACGATCGCGTCGTCGACCAGCAGGCCGATCGCCAGCACCAGCCCGAACAGGGTCAGCGTGTTGATCGAGAAGCCGAAGAGATAGAAGACGCCGAAGGTGCCGAGCAGCACCACGGGCACCGCGATGGTCGGGATCAGCGTCGCGCGCCAGCTTTGCAGGAACACGAACATGACGATGACGACGAGGATGACCGCCTCGACCAGTGTCTTGACCACTTCCTCGATCGACAGCTTGATGAAGGCGGTGGTGTCGTTGGCATAGGCGAAGGTCAGGCCGGCGGGGAAGTTCTGCGACTGGCGCTCGACCTCGGCCTTGACCAGTTCGGCCGTTTCCAGCGCATCGGCACCGGGCGCGAGGCTGATGGCGAGGCCCGCGCCGGGATGGGCGTTGACCCGGCTGAGCGCCGAATAATTCTCCTGCCCCAGTTCGATCCGCGCCACGTCCGACAGGCGGACGGTCGAGCCGTCGGGCAACGTCTTGAGAATGATCGCGCGGAACTGCGCCGGGGTCTGCAGCCGCGACTGGGCGGTGACGGTGGCGTTCAGCTGCTGTTCGGGGCCGGTCGGCTGGCCGCCCAGTTCGCCCGCCGCGACTTCGGTATTCTGGTTCTGGATCGCGGTGACGACATCGCCGGGCATCAGCGAGAAGGAGGCGAGCTTCGCCGGGTCGAGCCAGATGCGCATCGCATATTGCGAGCCGAACACGTTGGTCTCGCCGACGCCGTTGATCCGCGCCAGCGGCTCGACGAGGTTCGCCTCCATATAGTCCGACACGTCGCCATTGGTGCGCTGGTCGGTTTCGTCGAAGATGCCGACGATCATCAGGAAGTCGGGGTTCGACTTGGTAACGCGGATGCCCTGTTGCTGGACCTGTTGCGGCAGGCGCGACAGGGCCTGCTGCACTTGGTTCTGCACCTGCACCTGCGCGATGTCGGGATCGACGCCCTTGTCGAAGGTCGCGCTGATCGTCACCTGCCCGCGCGACGAGCTTTGCGAGCTGAAATAGAGCAGCCCGTCGATGCCGGTCAGCTGCTGTTCGATGATCTGGGTGACGGAGTTCTGGATCGTCTCCGCATTCGCACCCGGATAGGTGGCGCGGATATTGACCTGGGGCGGGGCGACGTCGGGATATTGCGCGATTGGCAGCGACAGGATCGCACCCAGCCCGCCCAGCATCACGATGATCGCGATCACCCATGCGAAGATGGGGCGATCGATAAAGATGCGGGACATGGCTTATCCCGCCTTCTGTGGCGTGGCGGCCTTGTCGCCTTGCGGCTTGGGTTGGAGCCGTTGCGGGGTGTTGGCCGGCACCGGCCGAATCTTCGCATTGGGCTTCAGGTTCGCGGTCCCCTGCGTAATCACCTTGTCGCCGGGGTTGAGGCCGCCGGTCACGACCCAGAATTCGCCCTGGGTCCGGTCGGCCTGCACCACCTTCTGCACGGCGGTATCGTTGGGACCGACGACGAAGACGGTCGCCTGCCCCTTGGGATCGCGCTTCACCGCCTGTTGCGGGACCAGGATCGCGCGCTGATCGATCGCCTGCGCGAATTGCGCGCGGACGAACATGCCGGGCAGCAGGATGCCCTGGGCGTTGGGGAAGCGGGCGCGCAGCGTGACGGTGCCGGTCTGGGCATTCACCATCACCTCGGCAAACTGCACCGTCCCGGTCTGGCCATAGTCGCTGCCATCCTCCAGCCGCAGCCGGACGGCGGCCGAGGCCGGGACCACGCCGCCGCTGGCCAGTTCACGGCGCAGCGCGAGGAGGTCGGCGGCGGATTGCTGGATATCGACGAAGATCGGGTCGAGCCGCTGGATCACCGCCAGCGGATCGGTCTGGTTCGTCGTGACCAGCGCGCCTTCGGTGAAATAGCTCCGGCCGATGCGGCCGGTGATCGGCGCGGGGACGTTGGTGAAGGACAGGTTCACTCGCGCCGTTTCCAGCTGGGCGCGGCTCTGTTCGACCGCTGCGGCGGCCTGCCGTGCCTGCGCCGCGGCGTCGGTATAGTCCTGGCGGCTGACCGCCTCGATCTCGGCCAGCGGGCGATAGCGGTCGGCGCGGACGCGGGTCGCCTCCGCATTGGCGCGCGCGCTGTTGAGGTTGGCGACGGCTTCGTTGGCCTGCGCGCGGTAGAGGCGCGGGTCGATCTGGTAGAGCGTCTGTCCGGCACGGACCAGCGCACCTTCGGTAAAGTAGCGCTTGCGGATGATGCCGGCGACCTGCGGGCGAACCTCCGACTGCTGGAACGCGACGACGCGGGCGGCGAGGTCGGCGGTCTGGGCGACGCTGGTCGGCTGGACCACGACGAAGCCGACCTGCGCCGGCCCCCGGTCACCGCGCCCGTTCTTGGTCGCCTTCTCGCTCCCGCCGCCGCCACAGGCGGACAGTGCGACAAGGGCGGGCAGGAACAGGGACATGCGGACGCGCGGCGACGCGGATCGGATCAAGGCGACAACCTTTGCGACAGGATAGCGGCGCGGACGCGCCGACGCACAACCATCGCCACGCCCGAAAAGTTTCGAAGACGATTTCATACGCGCCACGTCAAATCGCGCAATGCGAAGGTTGTCGCAAATTGTCGCGGGTGGGCGACGATCGGTGATCGACCGCCAAGTCACAGCGCTCATCCCCTGACCCCGGGCCTTGCTCTTACCCGCATCAGAAGAAGAAGCGGGACCCCGGCGCAAGGCCGGGGTGACGAAGCTATCGCGGTGGAGCGCCGGTCAGCGCAAGCCCGTCCAGCGATGCGCGTCCATCGATTCCCGCTTCATCTCGATCGAATAGCCCGGCCGCGACGGGGCGCGATAGGCGCCGTTTGCGACCACGCACGGGTCGACGAAATGTTCGTGGAGGTGATCGACGAACTCGGCCGCGCGGTCGTGCTTCACGCCCGAAAAGCACAGATAGTCGATCATCGAGAGGTGCTGGACATATTCGCACAGGCCGACGCCGCCGGCATGGGGCCAGACGGCAAGGTTGAACCGGGCGGCCATCAGCAGCACCGCCAGCACTTCGTTCACCCCACCCAGCCGGCAGGCGTCGATCTGCACCACGTCCAGCGCGTGGCGCATGATGAACTGTTTGAAGACGATGCGGTTCTGGCACATCTCGCCGGTGGCGACCTGCACCGGCTTCACGCGCTCGCGGATCGCGCGATGCCCCTCGACATCGTCGGGCGAGGTCGGCTCCTCGATGAAGCGCGGCCTGGCGAAGGCGAGGTCGTTGACCCGCGCGATCGCCTGATCGACTTCCCACACCTGGTTCGCGTCGATCATCAGGTCGATGTTCGGCCCGATCGCCTCGCGCGCCAGCGCGACGCGGCGGCGGTCATTTTCGGGATCGCCACCGACCTTCAGCTTGATATGGGTGAAGCCGTCGGCGACCGCCTTGCGACACAGACGGACCAGCTTTTCGTCCGAATAGCCGAGCCAGCCGGGCGAGGTGGTATAGGCCGGATACCCCTCCGCCAGCAGCGTGGCGCGCCGCTCTGCCTTGCCGATGGCCCGCTCTTCGAGCAGCGCGACGGCTTCGTCGGGGGTGATGCAGTCGGTCATGTAGCGGAAGTCGATCAGGCCGACGATCTCGCTGGCCGACATCGATCCGATATAGTCCCATAGCGGCAGGCCCGCGGCCTTGGCCAGCAGGTCCCAGACCGCATTGACGACCGCACCGGTCGCGAGGTGGATGATCCCCTTTTCCGGGCCGACCCAGCGCAACTGGCTGTCGCCGGTCATCCGCCGCCAGAAGCCCGCCCCGTCGCTGCGGATCGCGTTGAGCGACACCCCCTCGATCAACGGCGCCAGCGTCGCGATCGCCGCGCAGCACAGGTCGTTGCCGCGCCCGATGGTGAAGGTCAGGCCATGCCCCTCCAGCCCCGGCGTATCGGTTTCGAGGATGCAATAGGCGGCCGAATAGTCCGGTTCCGGGTTCATCGCATCCGACCCGTCGAGAAAGGCCGAGGTCGGAAACCGGATGTCGTGGACCGATAGCCGGGTAATGATCGTCATGCGCAGCCCCCATGGGGCCGTCCGTACATGATCGCTCCGCCCCGTTCCGGTCGCCGTGCCCGGCGCCGAACGGTTTTCATATGTGAACCGAATTTTCCTTGCAACCGGAAAGCGCCGGTGAGGGAGGGCGCGGTACGTCGGTTACGGATGATGGTCGTCGTCGACCAGCTGCTCCGATATGCGCTGGGCGGCCGCCCTGACTGCCGCGGCTGCCGCGTCGATCCGGTCGGGTTCGGCCAGCTTGGACAGATAGGGCATGGTCAGCGCCGCCGCCGCGACGCCGCCGCGCAGGATCGGGGCCGACAGGTCGGTCACTCCGTCGACGAAGCGGCTGGGCGTGCGCTCGATCCCCGCCGCCCGCACCTCTTCGGCATGGGCGCGGAACGCCGCCAGCGCCTCGGGTGCCGGCGCAGGGGTCAGCATCGCTTCCCAACGGGCGCGGACATCCTCGGGCTGATAGGCATAGAGGACCACGCCCGACGCGACTTGCAACAGCGGGCGGCGATAGCCGACCCGGACCGAAAAGCCGAGCTGCTCCGCCGATTCCATCCGCGCGATCACCGCCATGTCGCCCATGGTATGGACCGCGACATGGCAGGACTGCCCGGTTTCCTGCGCCAGCCGTCGCATCTCTGGCAGGGCCACCTCGATCAGATAGCGGGTGCGCGGCTGGTTCATGCCGAGCGAGAACAGCCGGTCGCTGAGCGTATAGCCGTCGCCCCCCGCCTCGGTCGTCAGATAGCCGCGATATTCCAGCACCTGCACCATGCGGAACAGTTCGCCATGCGACCGGCCCAGCCGCTGGACGATCTGGGTCAGCGTCAACGGCGTCGTGACCCCGGCCAGCAGTTCGAGGATGTCGAGCCCCTTTTCCAGCGCGGGCGCGCGATAGCGGCGGTCGTCGGCGGCGTCGGCATCGACCGGGGGGTCGATGGCAGTGTCGGCGGGCGGAACGGGGGACTTGCGCGTCATGGCGCGGACCTTCGCCGGAAAAGCGGGGACGTGCAACCCGACGCAAAGCCGGCGCTGCGTCGCACAAATGTTGTGGTATGTTGTATCATATTACGCTACCGGACCGAGTCTTCGTAAACTGGAGTGCTTCGCAATGTTCCGTCCCGCCCTGTGGCTGTCGACCACCGCTTTGGCCCTGCCCGCCGCCGCCTTTGCCCAGAGCACGACGGTTCAGGACACCGGGCCGACCACCGGCGGCTATCATAGCGAAGCCCCGCCCGAGATCATCGTGACCGCCCCGTATCAGCGCAACCAGGCCGATATCCTGTCGGGCACCAGCGTGCTGAGCGGCGAGAAGCTGACCCGCGAACTGCGCCCGACCATCGGCGAGACGCTGGCCCGCCAGCCCGGCGTGTCGGCGACCAGCTTCGGTCCCAACGCCTCGCGCCCCGTGCTGCGCGGCCTGCAGGGCGAGCGCGTCCGCGTGCTGACCGACGGGATCGGCAGCTTCGACGTGTCGAACACCTCGGTCGACCATGCCGTCGCCATCAACCCGCTGACCGCCGACCGGATCGAAGTGCTGCGCGGGCCGTCCGCCCTGCTGTTCGGATCGTCGGCGATCGGCGGCGTGGTGAACGTGATCGACAGCCGCATCCCGCGCCGGGTGCCCGACGAACCGATCCATGTCGACGCCATCGCGAACTACGGATCGGCCGCGAACGAGCGCAACGCGTCGGCGGCGGTCGACGTGCCGGTGACCGACAAGGTCGTGTTCCACCTCGACGGGACCTATGGCAACACCGACGACCTCGACACCGGCGGCTATATCCTGTCGCGCCCGTTGCGCGCGCAGGCGGCGGCGAGCGCCGATGCCGATATCCGCGAACTGGCCGAGCTGAAGGGCAAGCTGCCCAATTCGCAGTCGAAGATGTGGGAAGTGGCCGGCGGTGCGGCGGTCGTGACCGATACCGGCAATCTCGGCTTCTCGGTCAGCCATCTCGACAACCGGTACGGCGTGCCGGTGCGCTATTCGCTGGACGGCGGCGAGGCGGAGGAAGTGTCGCTGCACGTCCAGCAGACCCGCGCCGATATGCGCGGCGAAGTGGAGACCGGCGGCAACGTCCTCGAAAAGATCCGCCTGCGCGCGGGCTTCGCCGATTACCGCCATGACGAAATCGAGGATACCGGCGAGATCGGCACCAGCTTCTTCAACCAGAGCGTCGAGGCGCGCCTCGAACTGGTGCAGGCGGCGCGCGGCGGCTGGCGCGGCGCGGTCGGCGGGCAGATGTTCATCCGCGACTTCGACGTGCAGGGCGAGGAAAAGTTCGTGCCGCGCAACGAAACGCAGCAATATGGCCTGTTCACGCTCCAGTCGTTCGACATGGGCGCGTTCCGGGCGGAAGCCGGCGGGCGGTACGAATATACCGTAGCGCGTGCGGCGGCCGACGACCTGCTGGGTAACGGCAACATCCGCCGCAGCTTCGACAGCTTCTCAGGTTCGCTCGGCGGCAGCGTCGGGCTGGGCGACAATCTGCGCTTCGGCATCAACGCCAGCCATACCGAGCGCGCGCCGTCGGCCGAAGAATTGTTCGCCAACGGCCCGCACGCCGGCACCCAGGCGTTCGAGGTCGGCAATCCGGGCTTTGCCAAGGAAATCAGCGACGGCCTCGAAGCGACGCTGAAGGGGTCGGGCGACGGCTACAGCTTCGGGCTGTCGGCCTATCACAACTGGTTCCGCAACTTCATCTACGAGAACCCGACCGGCGCGGTCGAGGACGACCTGCCCGTGTTCCAATATTCGCAGGCCGATGCCCGGCTGTGGGGCTTCGAGGCCGAAGCGTCGGCGCGCCTTGCGAAGTTCGGCGAGACGGCGATCAACATCGACGGCCTGGCCGACTATACCCGCGCGACGATCGTCGACCGCGGCCCCGCCCCGCGCATCCCGCCGCTGCGCGTGCTGGGCGGGATCGAGGCACAGGGCCGGATGGTGCAGGTGCGCGGCGAGGTCGAGCATGTGACCGCGCAGGACCGCGTCGCCGCGCTGGAGACGACGACGCCGGCCTATACGATGGTCAACGCATCGGTGTCGCTGCGGCCGTTCGGGCGCGACAGCAAGACCACGCTGCTGCTGTCGGCGAACAACATCTTCGACGTGGAGGCACGCCGTCATGCCAGCTTCCTGAAGGACTATGCGCCGCTGGCCGGGCGCGACATCCGGGCGACGGTGCGACTGGCGCTGTAATTCGCCCTTTCACGGAGCGAATCGTGGGCGGCGGCCCCGCCCCGGCCCCATCTTTTTCGTCGTCCCCGCGAAGGCGGGGACCCATAAACGCCGACGGTTGCGTAAGAGGCGCTATCGTCGGCGTCTATGGATTCCCGCCTTCGCGGGAATGACGAACGGGCCGGGATAGCGAAGCGCCGGACGGTGACACTACCGTCATGACGACGAAGATGTGCGGTGGATTCCAATCCGCCCCGACCCTCCCTATCTACCCGTTCATGTCCCGCGCCCGCGTCCTTTTGCTCAACGCCGCACTCGGGCCGCTCGATTACCGCGTGCCGCATGGCATGACCGTCGAGCCGGGTTCGATCGTCACCGCCCCGCTCGGCCCCCGGCAGCTGCTGGGGGTGGTGTGGGATGCCGAGCGGCTGGCGGCGGAGGAAGTCGGCGACAATCGCCTGCGCCCCCTGCTCTCGGTCGCCGACGTGCCACCGATCGCTGCGCCGTTGCGCCGGTTGGTCGAGTGGACGGCGGGCTATTATCTCGCTGCTCCCGCCTCCGTGCTGCGCATGTGCCTCGCGTCGAATTCGGCGCTGGAGGGGGCGAAGCTCGCCATCGAATATCGCGCGACGGGGCAGGTGCCCGAGCGGATGACGCCGCAGCGCGAACAGGCGCTGGAGCGGATCGGCGAGCGGCGCGGGCTGGTGCGCGAGTTGGCGGCCCTCGCCGACGTGTCCGACGCGGTGATCCGGGGGCTGGTGAAGCTCGGGGCGATCGAGGCGGTATCGGTCGATATCGACCAGCCCTATGCCACCCCCGACCCCGACCATCATCAGCCCGCTTTGTCCGCCGATCAGCAGGCGGCGGCCGACCGGCTGACGGGGGCGGTCGATGCGAACGCCTTTCACCCTTTCCTGCTCGACGGCGTCACCGGATCGGGCAAGACCGAGGTGTATTTCGAGGCGGTGGCGGCGGCGATCCGCCAGGACCGGCAGGTGCTGGTGCTCCTGCCCGAAATCGCGCTGACCGAACCGTTCCTGAAACGCTTCACCGCCCGCTTCGGCTGTGAGCCGGTGCCATGGCACAGCGACCTGCGCAGCACGCAACGCCGCCGGGCGTGGCGCGCCACCGCCAGCGGACAGGCGAAGGTCGTGGTCGGCGCAAGGTCCGCGCTGTTCCTGCCCTATGCCGATCTCGGCCTGATCGTCGTCGACGAGGCCCATGAGACGAGCTTCAAGCAGGAAGAGGGCGTGCATTATCACGCCCGCGACGTGGCGGTGATGCGCGGGCTGTTCGAGAAATGCCCGGTGATCCTCGCCAGCGCCACGCCGGCGATCGAGACCCGGCAACAGGTGGCGCAAGGCCGCTATACCGAGGTCAAGCTGCCCGGCCGCTATGGCAAGGCGCAACTGCCGACGATCGAGGCGATCGACCTGATCGAGCAGCCGCCCGAACGCGGCCGCTGGATCGCAGCGCCGCTGGTCAAGGCGATCGACGAGACTTTGGCGAGGAAGGAACAGGCGCTGCTGTTCCTCAACCGGCGCGGCTATGCGCCGCTGACGCTGTGCCGGTCGTGCGGGCATCGTTTCCAATGCCCCAACTGCACCGCATGGATGGTCGAGCATCGGCTGATCCACCGGCTGTCGTGCCATCATTGTGGTCATGTGATCCCCACCCCGCGCGCCTGCCCCGAATGCCAGGCGGAGGACGCGCTGGTCGCCTGCGGTCCCGGTGTCGAACGCATCGCGGACGAGGCGGCGGCGCTGTGGCCGACTGCGAAGATCGCCATCGTCACCTCCGACACCATCTGGTCCCCGGCCAAGGCGGCGGAGTTCGTCGGGCGGATGGAGGCAGGCGACATCGACATCGTCGTCGGCACACAGCTGGTGACCAAGGGCTATCATTTCCCGAACCTCACCTGTGTCGGGGTGATCGATGCCGATCTGGGGCTGCAGGGCGGCGACCTGCGTGCGTCCGAACGCACCTTTCAACAGATCGCGCAGGTCGCCGGGCGCGCGGGGCGCGGGACCAAGCGCGGCCATGTCTATATCCAGACGACGCAGCCGAACGCGCCGGTGATGCAGGCGCTGATCTCCGGCGATGCCGACAGCTTCTATGCCGCCGAAACCGAGGCGCGGGCCGATGCCGGGGTGCCCCCGTTCGGGCGCTATGCCGCGATCATCGTGTCGTCGGAGGACAAGGGCGCGGCGGAGGCGACCGCCCGCGCCATCGGCCGTGCCGCACCGCAGGTGGAGGGATGCCATGTCTACGGCCCCGCCCCCGCGCCGCTCGCCATGCTGCGCGGGCGGCACCGATTCCGCCTGCTGGTCCATGCGACGCGCAGCCTAGACGTGCAGGACGTGATCCGCGACTGGCTGGACGGCGTGGAATGGGGAACGAAGGTCCGGGTGGCGGTGGACGTCGATCCGTATAGTTTCGTTTGAAGCCCCACTCCTCCGCCACCATCGTCACCCCGGACTTGATCCGGGGTCCCGCTTCTTCTTCTACCGCGGCAAGTAAGCGGGACCCCGGGTCAAGCCCGGGGTGACGATGAACGCAGCGGTTACGCCCTCCCTCTTGCCCCGCGCGCCGCTTTCGCCGAAACGGCGGCGTCATGGGGAAAGACGGAATGCCGATCATGCGATTGCTGACGACCTGGATGGTGGTGTTCGCCGCCCTCCTCTCCCTGTCCGCGCCAGCCCGTGCCGACGACGTGTCGGCGGCGGCGCGCGGGGTGGTGCGGGTCGTGGTCATCGCGACGGTCGATGGCGAGATGGTCGATATCGAACATGGCACCGGCTTTGCCGTCGCGCCGGGCCGGATCGTCACCAACGCCCATGTCGTCGAGCTGCTGGAACGCTATCCCGGCGAAGCGGTGGTCGGCGTGGTGCCGTCGGAGGGCGACAAGTCGTTCGAGGGTCGCGTGCTGCGCCTCGACAAGTCGCGCGACCTGGCCCTGATCGAGGTCAGCGGCGTGCGCCTGCCGCCGCTCACCCTCTATACCGGGCCGTTGGGGGAGAGCGATCCGCTGATCGCATTGGGCTATCCGGGCAATGTCGACCTGGCGACCGCGCGATCGGCCGATGACTTCGTGACGCCGACCGCGCCGGTGCGGTCGCAGGGCGTGATGTCGGGAAACCGCACCCTCGAGGGAACCTCCGTGCTGGTCCACACTGCCAGCATCGCGCGCGGCAATTCGGGCGGGCCGCTGCTCGACCGGTGCGGCCGGGTGCTGGGGGTCAATTCGGCGCTGACGCGGGGCGAGGAAGGCGATGCCAGCTTCGCCTTCGCCATCGCCGACAGCGAACTGATCGCGTTCCTGCGCGAGGCCGACCAGCCAGTCTCAACCATCGCCACCCCCTGCCTGACGCTCGCCGATGCCGATGCGCGCGACCGGGCCGATGCCGAGCGGCAGAGCGTCGAGGATCGCGAGCGCGCCCGTGCCGCCGCCGAACGCGCCCGCGACGACCGCGAGGCCGCGCTGGAAAAGGCGCGCGCCGACAATGCCGAAACGCGCGAGAACATGATCGCCATTGCGGCGCTGCTGCTGGCCCTGTCGGTGCTGGCGGTCGGCTATGCGGGGATGCTGGCGAGCAGGCGGCAGAAGAAGCAGCAACGCCATGCGCGCCTCGCCGCGATCGGTGGTGGCGTGCTGTTCGTCGCGGCGGTCGCGACGTTCCTGCTGCGGCCCGATTTCGATCCCGAATCGGTCGCCGCCGCCGACGAATCGGGCCGTACCGCCGCGACCCGTGCGACGGCGCTGTCGGGGCCGTTGCAATGCGCGCTGGTGCCCGAACGCAGCCGCATCATCCTGCCGCCGGTCGAGACGGTCCGCTTCGACTGGCGCGGCGATGGCTGCATGAACGGCCGGACGCAATATGCCGAGGCGCCGGGCGGCGGCTGGGAACGCATCCTCGTGCCGAACGAAGACGCGACCGTCTCCGTACTGCGCTTCGATCCGCTGAGCGGCAGCTATACCAACAGCCGCTACCTGCTGTCGGCCGAGGCGATGCAGCGTGCCCGTACGCTGCGCGGGCAGGTGCAGCAAAAGGCGTGCGCCGCCGACACGGGCGGGCGCGCGGCGCTGGCGACGCAGCAATCGGCGATTCGCACGTCGCTGCCGGCGCAGGTCAACGAGCGGCTGGTGTATCGCTGTACGGCGGCGAAGTAATATCCGCACCCCCGCGCAGGCGGGGGTTCAGAGTTACAGGCGCTGCCGATCGGGGCACTCGATTCCTGCCTGCGCGGGGATCCGCTGAATGCGCGGAGCGGGTTGCGTAATCCCTCGTTCAGCATCCCCGTGAATCGCATTGCGCGGACCCACGTCCCACAAAGCTTGCGAAATCGTGACACCGATGCTAGCGGCCCCACGACCCATCGGGGGCGCATGGGCCGGTCAGCGGCGCGACATTGGTTCGCGACGGCGGTTGGCATGGCAGCTCCCTTATCGGCATGGGACGTTGAATTGACCCCTGACAAGGACGCGCGCGTGGAGACATCCGGCGGAACTACTGGTGGCGGCGGTACGATCCAGGCGAGCCTGGGCGGCCGCTATGCGACCGCGCTGTTTGACCTCGCCCGGCAGCAGGGCCAGCTGACGGCCGTCGAATCGAGCCTGAAGACGGTGTCGACCGCGATGGGCGAATCGGCCGATCTGGCCGCGCTGGTGAAGAGCCCGCTGGTCGGTCGCGACGACGCCGCGCGCGCCATCGCGGCGCTGGTGCCGGTGCTGGGCCTCGACCCGCTCACCGCCAATTTCCTCGGCGTGCTGGCGCAGAATCGTCGCCTGGGCGACCTGCCGGCGATCATCCGCGCCTTCCGCGACCTTGCCGCCCGTTCGCGCGGCGAGACGAATGCGGAGGTCGTCTCGGCCCACCCGCTGGACCAGGCCCAGGTCGACGCGCTCAAGCAGCAGCTGCGTCACCGGGTCGGCCGCGAGGTCGCCATCGACCTGAAGGTCGACCACTCTCTCCTTGGCGGACTGGTCGTGAAGATCGGCAGCCAGATGATCGATAGCTCGATCAAGACCCGACTGAACACGCTCGCGCACGCGATGAAAGGCTGAACATGGATATCCGCGCCGCAGAAATCTCGAAGGTCATCCGCGACCAGATCGCCAATTTCGGCACCGAAGCGCAGGTTTCGGAAGTCGGCCAGGTGCTGTCGGTCGGTGACGGCATCGCCCGCATCCACGGGCTCGACAACGTCCAGGCGGGCGAAATGGTCGAGTTCGGCGGCGGCATCCAGGGCATGGCGCTGAACCTCGAAGCCGACAATGTCGGCGTCGTGATCTTCGGGTCGGACTCGTCGATCAAGGAAGGCGACACCGTCAAGCGCACCGGCACCATCGTCGACGTTCCCGTCGGCAAGGGCCTGCTGGGTCGCGTGGTCGACGGCCTCGGCAACCCGATCGACGGCAAGGGCCCGATCGTCAGCGAACAGCGCGCGCGCGTCGACGTGAAGGCACCGGGCATCATTCCGCGCCAGTCAGTCAGCGAGCCGATGCAGTCGGGCCTGAAGGCGATCGACGCCCTCGTCCCCGTCGGCCGTGGCCAGCGCGAGCTGATCATCGGCGACCGCCAGACCGGCAAGTCGGCGGTCGCGATCGACACCTTCATCAACCAGAAGATCGCGAATGCGGGCGATGACGAGAGCAAGAAGCTCTACTGCGTCTATGTCGCCGTCGGCCAGAAGCGCTCGACCGTCGCCCAGCTGGTGCGCACGCTCGAAGAAAATGGCGCGATGGAATATTCGATCGTCGTCGCCGCGACCGCGTCGGACCCCGCCCCGCTGCAGTATCTGGCGCCGTACACCGGCACCGCGATGGGCGAATATTTCCGCGACAATGGGATGCACGGCCTGATCGTGTTCGACGATCTGTCGAAGCAGGCGGTCGCCTATCGCCAGATGTCGCTGCTGCTGCGCCGTCCGCCGGGCCGCGAAGCCTATCCGGGCGACGTGTTCTATCTCCACAGCCGCCTGCTGGAGCGCGCCGCCAAGATGTCGGACGCCAATGGCGGCGGCTCGCTGACCGCGCTGCCGATCATCGAGACGCAGGCGGGCGACGTGTCGGCCTATATCCCGACCAACGTGATCTCGATCACCGATGGTCAGATCTTCCTCGAAACCGACCTGTTCTTCGCCGGCATCCGCCCCGCGATCAACGTCGGCCTGTCGGTCAGCCGCGTCGGTTCCGCCGCGCAGACCAAGGCGA
This sequence comes from Sphingomonas panni, assembly GCF_022664435.1. Classification (GTDB taxonomy): domain Bacteria; phylum Pseudomonadota; class Alphaproteobacteria; order Sphingomonadales; family Sphingomonadaceae; genus Sphingomonas; species Sphingomonas panni. Next base: position 330,269 of record NZ_JAKREU010000003.1, read on the forward strand.
TGAAGAAGGTCGCCGGCAGCATCAAGCTGGAGCTGGCCCAGTATCGTGAAATGGCCGCCTTCGCGCAGTTCGGGTCGGACCTCGACGCGTCGACGCAGAAGCTGCTGAACCGCGGCGCGCGCCTGACGGAGCTGCTCAAGCAGGCCCAGTTCTCGCCGATGCCGTTCGAGGAGCAGGTCGCATCGATCTTCGCCGGCACCCAAGGCTATCTCGACACCGTTCCGGTGAACGACGTCGTCCGCTACGAAGCGGCGATGCTGTCGGACCTCAAGGCGAACCACCCGCAGGTGCTGGCCAAGATCCGTGACACCAAGGACCTGGGCGACGAGGCGAAGTCGGGGCTGAAGGCCGCGCTCGACCAGTTCGCGAAGACCTTCGCGTAACATCAAAGCCCTCTCCCCCGCGGGGGAGAGGGTTGGGAGAGGGGCAGAGCGGGGCGGTCGTTGCGACAGCCCCCTCTCCCCGACCCTCTCCCCCGAGGGGGAGAGGGAGTAGGGAAGACAAATGGCTAGTCTCAAGGCCCTGAAACTGCGCATCGGCTCGGTGAAGTCGACGCAGAAGATCACCAAGGCGATGAAGATGGTCGCCGCCGCCAAGCTGCGCCGTGCGCAGGAGGCGGCCGAGGCCGGTCGCCCCTATGCCCAGCGGGTCGAGCAGGTCGTCGCCAGCCTGGCGAGCACCGCGCAGATCACCGAGGGCAGCTCGCCGCTGCTCGCCGGGACCGGCCGCGATCAGGTCCACCTGTTCGTCGTCGCGACGTCGGACAAGGGGCTGGCCGGCGCGTTCAACTCGAACATCGCCCGTCTGGCTCGCCGTCGCGCGCTCGAACTGCAGGCCGAGGGCAAGACCGTCAAGTTCCTGACGATCGGTCGCAAGGGCCGCGCCGTGCTGGCCCGCCAGTTCCGCGAAGGTTTCGTCCATGCGGTCGAACCGGGCGATCTGGGCAAGCTGACCTTCGCCGATGCGAAGGGCTATGCCGACGATCTGATCCGCCGCTACGAAGCGGGCGAATTCGACGTCGCGCACCTGTTCTATGCCACGTTCAAGACGGTGCTGACGCAGGAGCCGACCGAGCAGCAGCTGATCCCGGTCAAGATTCCCGACGCGACCAAGGCCCCCGCCGCCGACGCCGTGGTGGAATATGAGCCAAGCGAGGAAGCGATCCTCGACAGCCTGCTGCCGACCAACATCGCCGTGCAGATCTATCGCGCGATGAAGGAAAATGCGGCGTCGGAACAGGGTTCGAAGATGACGGCGATGGACAATGCCACGCGCAATGCGGGCGACCTCATCAACCGTCTGACCATCGAATATAACCGCACCCGCCAGGCCGCGATCACGACCGAACTGGTCGAGATCATCTCGGGCGCCGAAGCGCTGTGATCCGGCCCGCCGTCCTGCTGGCGCTCGTCGCCACGCTGGCCGGCTGCGGTCAGCCCGCTGCCGACAAGGCAGCGGACAAGCCGCGCGCGACGCCGACGCCGTTCGTCGATGGCGGCTGGGCCACCGTGCTGGGCGACGCGCCGCGCACGATCGAGCTGCTGAACGGCATGGGCTTCCGCCTGTCGGCCTATGCGCCCAACGGTGGCGCGTTCGTGACGACGGCACAGCCCACCCCGATGGGCGATCCGTCGATCAAGCCGGTCAACACCGCCAATCTGAGCGTGACCGGCGATGCCCAGCGGATCGGTGAATTGCGCTTCACGCTCGACATCGTGAACCTCGATTCCAGCCCGTTCGCCAAGGACCAGTTCATCCGCTGGGTGAACCGGCCGCTGGCATCGATGGCGCTGCCGGGGCAGGATGTCGTCGAAAAGGCGATCCGCACCGAAAGCCCCGCATCGGGTACCCTGCCCGGCGCGGACTACAAGATTACCCGTGAACCGATCGATGGCGGTCGTCGCCTGATCGTGACCTTTACCCGTCCCGGCCGCCAAGCCGGGGACAGCCACCCGAGGAACCCGTAATGGCAACCGCCGCAGACACCTACGCCCCGCAGGGCAGCACCAACAATACCGGCCGCATCAGCCAGGTGATCGGCGCGGTCGTCGACGTGACGTTCGACGGCGAACTGCCCGCCATCCTGTCGGCACTGGAAACCGACAATAACGGCAACCGGCTGGTCCTCGAAGTCGCGCAGCATCTGGGCGAGAACACCGTCCGCACGATCGCGATGGACGCAACCGAAGGCCTGACCCGTGGCCAGTCGGTCAAGGACACCGGTTCGCAGATCCGCGTGCCGGTCGGCCCGAAGACGCTCGGCCGCATCCTGAACGTCGTCGGAGAGCCGATCGACGAGCGTGGTCCGGTCGGCGCGGAAACCACCGCCCCAATCCACGCCAAGGCACCGGAATTCGTCGACCAGTCGACCGAGAGCGCGATCCTCGTCACCGGCATCAAGGTCATCGACCTGCTCGCCCCCTATGCGAAGGGCGGCAAGATCGGCCTGTTCGGCGGCGCCGGCGTCGGCAAGACGGTTCTCATCCAGGAACTGATCAACAACATCGCCAAGGGCCATGGCGGCACGTCGGTGTTCGCGGGCGTGGGTGAGCGTACCCGCGAGGGCAACGACCTGTACCACGAATTCCTCGACGCGGGCGTCATTGCCAAGGATGCCGAAGGCAATCCGACCAGCGAGGGTTCGAAGGTGGCGCTGGTGTACGGCCAGATGAACGAACCGCCGGGCGCCCGTGCGCGCGTCGCGCTGTCGGGCCTGACGATCGCCGAATATTTCCGCGACGTCGAAGGCCAGGACGTGCTGTTCTTCGTCGACAACATCTTCCGCTTCACCCAGGCGGGTTCGGAAGTGTCGGCGCTGCTCGGCCGCATCCCGTCGGCGGTGGGCTATCAGCCGACCCTGTCGACCGACATGGGCGCGCTGCAGGAGCGCATCACCTCGACCAACAAGGGCTCGATCACCTCGGTGCAGGCGATCTACGTCCCCGCCGACGATTTGACCGATCCGGCACCGGCGACGTCGTTCGCCCACTTGGACGCGACGACCGTTCTCAACCGCGCCATCTCGGAACTCGGCATCTATCCGGCGGTCGATCCGCTCGATTCGACCAGCCGCGTGCTGGAGCCGCGCACGGTCGGCCAGGAGCATTACGACACGGCGCGCGCCGTGCAGTCGCTGCTCCAGCGCTACAAGTCGCTGCAGGACATCATCGCCATCCTCGGCATGGACGAGCTGAGCGAAGAGGATAAGATCACGGTCGCCCGCGCCCGCAAGATTCAGAAGTTCCTCAGCCAGCCGTTCCACGTCGCGGAAGTCTTCACCGGCATCAGCGGCAAGTTCGTCGCGCTGGAGGACACGGTGAAGTCGTTCAAGGCGGTCGTCGAGGGCGAGTATGACCACCTGCCGGAATCGGCCTTCTACATGGTCGGCGGCATCGACGAAGTCGTCGCCAAGGCACAGAAGATGGCGCAGGACGCCTGATGACGGCACTGCGCCGCGAGGATGCCGTGAACGATGTCTGTCCCTGGTCGGGTAAGCCGATCAGCGACGACGCCCTGACGGTGTATCGCGGCGCGGTGGTCGGCTTCTGTAATCCCGGCTGCCGGGACAAGTTCGATGCGGCCACCGCCGCGTTCGACCGCGCGATTGAAACGAGACCCTGACATGCTGCACTTCGAACTCGTGACCCCCGAAAAGCTCGTGCGCTCGGAATCGGTCTATATGGTCACCGTGCCGGGCACCGAAGGCGACTTCGGCGTGCTGGAGGGCCATGCCCCGTTCATGTCGACGATCCGCGACGGCGACGTCCTGATCCAGCGCGCCGAAAAGGGCGAGGCGGAGCGCATTGCGATCCGCGGCGGCTTTGCCGAGGTGACCGCAAAGGGGCTGACGATCCTCGCCGAGCAGGCCGGCTAAGGCGTTCGGCACATTGGGTTAGGCGAACGCCGCGTCGGACTGGGGTCCGGCGCGGCGTTCGTGTTTTGGAGCAACGTCGAGGGACGCACACTGCCCTCCCCCTCGTCACTCCGGGCTTGACCCGGGGTCCCGCTTTCCTGGCCGCGATCGAAGAAGAAGCGGGACCCCGGATCAAGTCCGGGGTGACGGAGTGGGCAAGCGGTATCTTGCCCGGCCACCCCTACCCCCGCGGATGTGCATTCCGGTACACATCCAGCAGATGCGCCGCATCGACGGCGGTATAGATTTGCGTCGACGAGAGGCTGGCATGGCCCAGCAGCGCCTGGAGCGAGCGCAGGTCCGCCCCGCGACCGAGCAGATGCGTCGCGAAGCTGTGGCGCAGCGCGTGCGGCGTCGTACGGTCGCCCAGGCCCAGCGCGACGCGGGCGGTGCGCACCGCCTTGCGCACCACACCGGCATCAAGCGCCCCGCCCTTCGCCCCACGGAACAGCGGGGCGTCGCGGGCAGTGCCCCAGGGTTGCTGTGCGACATAAGCCTCTACCGCCGCGCGTACCGGCGGGAGCAGCGGCACCATCCGTGTCTTGTCGCGCTTGCCGGTCACGACCAGTGTCTCACCCAGCGGCAGCACGCGCCCGGTCAGCGACAGCGCCTCGCCGATGCGCAGGCCCGCGCCATAGAGCAGCAACAGGATCGCCCAGTCGCGCGCGCCGATCCATGGCTCGGCGGCGGCATCGGCGACTTCCCCGGCTAATGCGACGGCTTCGTAGGGAGAGATCGGACGGGGAACGTTCTTCGCGACGCGGGGACCACGCAGCGGCGGGGCTTCACCCCCGGCAAAGGCAATAAATGCCCGCACCGCCGACAATTCGCGCGCGGCGGCAGCATTGCCCAGCCCCTGTTCGCGGCGATGGGCGAGAAAGGCGCGCAGGTCGGCGGCGGTGATGCGGTGGACCATGGGCGCATCGACCGCGCCGCCCCAATGGCCCTGCAGGAACGCGACCAGCCGCTCGGCAGTCGCGGCATAGGCCCGGACGGTATGCGCAGACCGGCGGCGGTCGCGGGAAAGATGGGTGGCGAAAGCCAGCGGCAGCGGCTGCGTCATGGTCGCCTGATAGCGCCATGCCGCAGCCGCTGTCGAACGCGGATCAGCCGATGGTCTGGCCCGACTTGGCCCAGTCGGCCATGAAGCCCTCGATGCCCTTGTCGGTCAGCGGGTGCTTGACCAGCGCGCGGATCACCGACGGCGGCGCGGTCATCACGTCCGCACCCAGCTTGGCCGATTCGAGGACGTGGATCGGGTGACGGACGCTGGCGACGAGGATTTCGGTGCCGAAATCATAATTGTCGTAGATCAGGCGGATATCGCTGATCAGCCCCATGCCGTCGAAGCCGATATCGTCATGCCGGCCGACGAACGGCGAGACGAAGCTCGCGCCGGCCTTCGCCGCCAGCAGCGCCTGATTCGCCGAGAAGCACAGGGTCACGTTGACCATCGTGCCATCGTCGGTCAGCGCCTTGCAGGTCTTGAGGCCGTCGATGGTCAGCGGCACCTTCACCGCAACATTGTCGGCGATCTTGCGCAGGATTTCGGCCTCGCGCATCATGCCTTCGTGGTCGAGCGCGACCACTTCGGCCGACACCGGGCCGGGCGTGATCGAGCAGATTTCGGCGACGACTTCGAGGAAATCGCGGCCCGACTTGTGGATCAGCGACGGGTTGGTGGTGACCCCGTCGAGCAGGCCGGTATCGGCCAGTTCGCGGATGTCGTTGGTATCGGCGGTGTCGACGAAGAATTTCATGGGACTCGGGTTCCTGGCGGATGGAGGCACTGGCCGCCCCATCGCGCATCGCCGCCGCCGGGGCAAGGTTTGCCCGTGCGGTGCACTACGGCAGGCTCTTTTCCTCCGGCGCGCGATCCACTATTTCCGCGCGCATGACCGCGCCGAAACCCGAATGGGCCCCCCACGCCGCCGTATGGATCGGCTATCCCAGCCATCCCGAACTGTGGCAGGAGGACCTCGACCCCGCCCGTGACGAAGTCGTCGCCTTTGCCCGCGCCGTCCATGCCGATGGCCGGGGCGAGAAGGTGCTGCTGGTCGCGGCCGATATCGAAGCCGCCGACGATGCGCGGCAGCGGGCACCCTTTGCCGAGGTCGTGATCGAACCGTTCGGCGATATCTGGCTGCGCGACACCGGCCCGATCATCGGCGGCGACGGCACCGCGCATTCGTTCGGCTTCAACGGCTGGGGCGGCAAATACGACCTGCCCGGCGACGACGATATCGGCCTGCGCCTCGCCCGCGAGCGGGGACTGGACGTCGTGGAGCATGACTGGATCGTCGAGGGCGGCGCGCTCGACGGCGACGGCACGGGGCTGGTCGTCACGACCGAGCAATGCCTGCTGAACCGCAATCGCAACGACCATTTCGATCGGGAAACCGCCGAAACGCGCCTGCGCGAGGACCTGGGCTATGACCGGGTGCTGTGGCTGGGCGACGGGTTGCTGAACGACCATACCGACGGCCATGTCGACAACCTCGCCCGTTTCGTCGGGCCGAACCGGCTGGCGATCCCGCAAGCGGCGGAGAATGATCCGAACTGGCGCATCTATCAGGATGCCGCCGCCCGCGCGAAGGCATTCGGTGTCGAGGTCGTGCTCGTCCCGTCGCCGGGCCGCGTGCTGTCGCCCGACGAGGAGATCATTCCGGGCAGCCACATGAACTTCTATATCGGCAATGCCGCGGTGGTCGTGCCGCTCTATGGCACCGGGACCGATGCTGCGGCAGTCGCTGCGTTCGCCGAAATTTTTCCGAACCATGAGGTCGTCGGACTGCGCGCCGATCATATCCTGACCGGCGGCGGCAGTTTCCACTGCATCAGCCAGCAGATTCCGGCCGCTTGATCGCCTTTGCGCTCCGCGCCGCGCTGTCCGGGCTGATCGTCGCCGCCGTGGCGCTGATCGCAAGGCGCAGTCCGGCGGCGGGGGCGCTGGTCGCGTCGCTGCCGCTCGTCTCGCTGCTCGGCATGGTCTGGCTGTGGCGCGATACGGGCGACACGGTGCGGCTGGCGGCCCATGCGGAGGCGACCTTCTGGTATGTGCTGCCCTCGCTTCCCATGTTCCTGATCGTGCCCGCGCTGCTGCGGCATGGGATCGGCTTCTGGTGGGCGCTCCTCGCCGGTTGCGGTGTCACGATCCTGCTGTATTGCGCCACTATCCCCGTCGCCGCCCGTTTCGGCGTCACGCTTTAGGACCGTCCATGACCGACATCACCGTTGCCGCGCTCCAGCTCGGCTTCACCGCCGATATCGACCGCAACATCGCCAATGTCTCTGCCCTGGTGCGCGAAGCCGCCGCCCGGGGCGCGCAGGTCGTGCTGCCGCCAGAATTGTTCGAAGGCGAATATTTCTGCCGCGTCGAGGACGAGGGGCTGTTCGCCAATGCCAAGCCGGTCGGCGAGCACAAGGCGGTGCTGGCGATGCAGGAACTGGCGCGCGAACTGAAGATCGCGATCCCGACCAGCTTCTTCGAACTGGACGGACAGCATCATTACAACAGCCTGGCGATGATCGACCCCGATGGCCGCATCCAGGGTGTGTATCGCAAGAGCCATATCCCCGATGGGCCGGGATACGAGGAAAAATTCTATTTCCGTCCCGGCAATACCGGGTTCAAGGTGTGGGACGGCCCGGCGAAGCTGGGCGTCGGCATCTGCTGGGACCAATGGTATCCCGAAACCGCGCGCGCGCTGATGCTGATGGGTGCGCAGCTGCTGTTCTTCCCGACCGCGATCGGCAGCGAACCGCATGACACCAGCCTCGACACCGCGCGACTGTGGCGGCGGGCGATGGTCGGTCATGCGGTGTCGAACGTCGTACCGGTCGTTGCCGCCAACCGCATCGGCGTGGAACATGGCCAGACCTTCTACGGCACGTCGTTCATCACCGACGAGCGCGGCGACATCGTCGCGGAACTGGATCGCGAGGAAGAGGGCGTCATCACCGCAACCTTCGACCTCGATCGCGTAAAGCGCCACCGCGCGGCGTTCGGCTTCTTCCGCGATCGCCGGCCGGAGCTGTACGGGCGGCTGGTGCAGGATATTTGACGGCTATCGTTGGCTGCGGTCGGCGCAGGCCAAAACCCCGTCACTCCCGCGAAGGCGGGAGTCCATAGACGCTGACGTTGCGTTTCTTGCCGATAGTCCAGCGTGTATGGATTCCCGCCTTCGCGGGAATGACGATGCGCGGGTCAGTCCCGAAAAACGGCCGCTCGCCGCTCCATCCCCGCCCGCACTGCCTCGACCTGATTGGGCGTGCCGAGCAGCGCCTGTTGCTCGGCACTTTCCGCAGCGAGGATCGCCGCCGCATCGGCTTCGTCGGCAAGGTTCGCCATCCGCTTGGCGGCACGTACCGCGTCGGGGCTGCGGGCGGCGATAGCGCGGGCCAGCACCATCGCCGCGCCATGCGGATCGTCGGACAGCCGCGTCACGAACCCGGCCCGCAGCGCCTCTTCCGCCGTGAACTCGCGCGCGGAAAAGGCCAGTTCGCGCAGGATATCGCCGCGCACCTCGCGCCACAGCGCAAAGCCGGCCATGTCCGCGACCAGCCCCCATTTCGCCTCAAGCACCGCAAAGCGCGTATCGGGCGCGGCGATGCGCACATCGGCGCCGGCCATGATCTGCAGGCCCCCGCCGAACGCCAGCCCATGGACCGCCGTGATGACCGGCATCGGCAGCGTCCGCCAGCCCCACGCCACCTGCTGCACGCGATTGGCGATGCCGTGGGTGCGCGTCGCCAGATCCAGCCCCGCCGCGCCCGCCGCCATGCTGGCCATGTCCAGCCCGGCGCAGAAAGCCCGCCCCTCGCCCGACAGCACGACGCAGCGGGCCGAAGACGTGCGCAGCGTGTCGATCGCGTCGATCAGCGCATCGAACATCGCGGGGTCGATGGCGTTCATCTTGTCGCCGCGCGCCAGCCGCACCTCGGCGACGCCATCGACCATCGCAACCGTCACCCGAGTCATGCGGCATCCTCTTCCCGTTTTCTTTCGCGACCTATCTATCGGTCGCCGGTGCCGGAAGCCATGGCGGATCGCCCAGCCGATAGCCGCGCCCGCGATCGGTGTGCAGCAGTGGCGGTCCGGCCGCGTCCAGCTTTGCACGCAGCCGTGACATCTGCACCTGTACGACATTGGTACCAGGATCGAAGGCGCGGTCCCACACCCCGCGCAACAATGCCTCGCGCGAGATGGTGCTGCCCGCATGGTCGGCGAGATAGGCCAGCACCGCATATTCGCGCGGCAGCAGGTGCAGCGCCGCGCCGCCGCGCCATGCCCGGCGGGCGGCGCGGTCGATGGTCAGGTCGCCGATGGTGAGCATCCCGGCATGACGTGGCCCCCGCAACAATGCCAGCATCCGGGCGACGATCTCCACCGGGTGGGCGCGTTCCAGCACCGCATCGTCCGCGCCGGCGTCCAGCCCCTCGGCAAGCGCGGCGGCATCCTCGACCAGCAGCATCGCCCGCACCGATCGCTTGCCCGCGCGGACCATGTGCAGGCGACCCGATACGCACTGCTCGTGCCGGCGCCAGCGGGCGACGCGAACGGCGGCATGGGGTGCCTCGGCCAAGGTTTGCAGCGCGATACCGCGCCGCCGCGCCGGAACGACCAGCGCGGGCATCGGATCGAGGACGGCGACAAGCTGCATCGCCCGTACCTTAGCCGCGCGCGCGCCGGCGGTTACGGCAACCCGGTCCGAACCGGATCGATCTGTTCGCGCAATTGTCGGGCATGGATCGCCACCCGCCGCGACGTGTCGCCCGAGGCCCGGTCGAGCGCTGCCGCGGGATCGGGTCCGAACCGCACCAGCGCGTCGGTCGCGGTGATCCGCATCCGCTCGCACGGATGATGGCGCGCAAAACCCTCGGCAAGGTCCAGCGCGCCGGGCAGGTCCACCCCCGCTGCCAGCGTCACGAGTATCTCGGCCGGCGTGGAGGTCAGCACCTGCGCGATCGTGTTGCCGCGAATGTCGAAGCGATACTGGTCGAGCCACGGCTGGGCCGCGTCATAGCCGAGGATGTTGAGCGACACCGAAAACGCATCGGGCGGCAGTTGGACATGCACGTCGTCGCGCATCCGGTACAGCAGCACCTTCCCCGGATCGAGCCGCGACCGCCCGACATGGCGCAGCCCCGCCACTTCGCCGACGACACCGTCGATCGCGCCGACATCATAGCGATAATCGTCGCTCCAATAGCCCGGCCCGTGATAGCCGACCGTCAGGAACGGGAAATTATGGTCGTGCGGCAGGTCGTAGAAATAGGCCCCCCGCCCGCCGGCCCGGAGTGCCCGATCCTGTGCCGCCGGCCAGAAATTCGCACGCAGCACGAACCGGCCATCGGGCGGACGCAGCAATAGGACCTGCGCGCCATAGGCATTACCATCGACCTGTCCCCGGCACCGCTGTTTCAGTTCGGCCAGCGCCAGTTCGCCGAGGAAGTGCCGGTTGCGCCCCAGCCGCGCGAGCGCGGGCCCGAGCGAGGCGAACGCCTCCTCGTCGCGCACATCGACCTTCGCCTCGGCGAGCAGCTCGACCAGATCGTCCAGCGTGATCGCATCGCCGCTGCCCGGATCAATCAACCGGGCCATGCCGCCTCCAGCCGCGCTTCGACCACCGGCACCATCGCGCTCGCCGCCGCGCGGACGTCCGGGTGGGGATCATCGGTCATCGTCCGCAACCGGGGCAGCGCGGCACGGGCATCGGCGGCGAGCCATTCGCGCATCGCGTCCCATCGGACGAAGAACGCCGGATCGTGCGACAGCGCATCGAACACCTCCGCATCCGCCTGCCCGAGTTCGCGCAGCAGCGTCAGCAACATCGAGCTGCGCGCCGCGCCATCGTCCAGCGTCGCCACCCGGACCAGCGTGCCGCTCCGCCGGTCATATTCGCGCATGAACGGCGCGGCCCCGTGGCGCAGCGTGATCGTCACCGACAGGATCGCCGCCGCCGGATCGGCGAGCAGCATCGCATCGGTCCGCCCGTCGATCCGCACCACCGCGCCATCGGCCAGCGGCTGCACGCCGATCGGCCGGGCGGGTTCGGCAATACCGCCATGCCACCCGGCATCGACCGGGTCGGCGCGCCATCGCCACAACCGCGCCTCACCCCCGCGCAGATACCGCGTCCACGACACCCGCCCGCCGACGACCACCGTATCGGGCATCGTCCGCGCGGCCGGGGCAAGGTGGTCGATCGCCGCCATCGTCACGCTCGCCGCCGGGGTTTCGGCCAGCACCATGCCGGTGCGCAGCGCGTCGCGCTGGCTCCTGAACGGCGGTTCAAACAACGGATCGTCCCGCAACCGGGCGATCCACGGAGTGAGCAGCGCCTCGACCCATCCGGCGTCATCCACCAGCGAACGCGCAGCGGCCTCTCCCTCGGCCAGCGTCGTCACATCGGCAAAGCGCGCGGTTACCGCCCGGACCGCCGCATCGTCGACCCACGCCCGACCGGCGGCCAGCGACCGAGTCCGCGCCGATGCGATCGCATCGCGCAACCGGTCGTCGATCGGTCTCCGCATCTCAGCTGGGGTTCGGATACATTTCGTACACCAGCATGGCGACGGCGATGATATATTCGAAGACTTGGTCGCCCGACGCCTCCGCGGCGCGGATCGCGCCGGTGGTCGCGACCTGCGTGCCCAGTTCGACGATGTCGGCCAGCGCCATGGTGACGATCGGCATATCCCGTTTCCCCCTGTTGCGACGTTCCTGCGCCGCGGCCGCGATCCTATGCCCCCATACTTGCCGGCCATAGTTACAAGGCTGTTATGATCGCGCGCTTCATTCCGCGTGCGTTCGGCCCTATGACGCTGGCGATGCGCGTCCCTCCCCCTTTGCCCGGTTTCGACCCGGCCCGTTTCTTCGCCGCCCGGCTCGACGGCCATGGGTCGCGGCTGGGCATCGGGTATCAGGCGCACGGGGCCGACTGGTGCGAGTTGCTGCTGCCGTTTCGCGACGACCTGATCGGCGATCCGGCGCGCGGGGTGCTGGCGTCGGGGCCGATCGTCACGCTGATGGACATGGCGACCAGCGTCGGCGTGTGGCTGCGGCGCGGGGCGTTCCTGCCCCATGCGACGCTCGACCTGCGGCTCGACTATCTGCGGCCGGCGACACCGGGGCGGACGGTCATCGGGCGCGGCGAATGCTACCGCGTGGCGCGGCAGGTCGCGTTCGTGCGCGGCATCGCCCATGACGGCGACCCGCAAGACCCGGTCGCGCATGTCGCGGGCACCTTCATGCTGCTGGACGTGGCGGCATGAGCATGTCGCCCTATGCCGACCTGCTCGGCCTGACCTTCGCCACCGATGCGCAGGGCAATCCGCTGGTGACGATGGAGTTCGGTCGCGACGTGCTGGGCCGGCCGGGCTTCGTCCATGGCGGCGCGATCGGCGGGATGCTCGAAATGGCCGCCTGGGCCGCGTTGCGCGCGGCGCTGGGTGAGGAAGAGACGGTCATCAAGCCGATCAACGTCACCATCGACTTCATGCGCGGCGGGCGCGAGCGCACGACCTTTGCCGCCGGAGAGGTCACCCGGCTGGGCACGCGCATCGCCAATGTCACCGCGACCGCGTGGCAGGACGATCGCGACCGCCCCATCGCCGCCGCCCGGCTGAACTATCTGCTGAAGCGCTGACCCCCCGGATATTTTCGCCGCCCGCGATAGTTGTGCGACATTTGGACCCTATTGCCCCTGTTCCCGCATCGTGGCGGGCAGGGTTTGGAAGGAATGCGCATGGCGCGGTGGACGTTACTGGTACTGGCCTTGGGAACCGCGCCGGCTGCACTGGCGGCACAGACGACCCCGACCGCCCCCACCGCCCAGACTCAGACGCCCGAGCCGGTCGAACCCGGATCGGGTGGGGCGGGCGGCACCGATACCGAAAGCGAGGCGGAAGAGATCGTCGTCACCGGCCGGCCGCCCCCCGGATCGGTACCCGGCGACATCAAGCCCGAGTTGCAGCTCTCCCCCGCCGACATCCGCTCCTATGGCGTCAGCTCGGTCGCGGAACTCGTCACCGAACTGGCCCCGCAGCTGCAATCGGTGCGTGGCGGGCAGCCGGTATTCCTGGTCAACGGTCGCCGTTCGGCCGGTTTCCAGGAAATCCGCGACCTGCCGACCGAAGCGATCCTGCGCGTCGACATCCTGCCGGAAGAAGTCGCGCTCAAATATGGCTATCGTTCGGACCAGAAGGTCATCAACTTCGTCCTGCGCCCGCGTTTCCGCAGCTATACCGGCGAATTGCAGGGCGGCGCGCCGACTGATGGCGGATCGAGCAATTTCGAGGCCGAGGGCGGTCTGGTCCGCATCGACCAGGACAAGCGGTTCAACCTGAACCTGCAAGCCGAAACCACGTCGAACCTGCTGGAGAGCGAACGCGGGATCATCCCGAACACGACCGGCATCCCGTTCGACCTGACCGGCAACGTCACCTCGACGGTCAGCGGCGCGCCGATCGATCCGGCGCTCACCGCGCTGGCCGGAACCCCGGTGATCGTTGCGGCTGTGCCGGGTGCCACGCCGACGCTGGCCGGGTTCGCCGCCGGCGCGAACGATCCGAACATCACCGACACGACCCCGTTCCGCACGCTGTCGGGTGCGGTCGACCGGTTTTCGGCGAACGGCGTCTATGCCCGCAGCATCTTCGGCAATGTCGCGGCGACGGTCACCACCCGCGTCGAACATACCCGCACCGAATCGCTCCTCGGCCTGCCAGGCGTGTCGCTCACGCTGCCGGGCAACACGCCCTTTTCCCCCTTTGCCAGCGACGTGATCGTCCGGCGCTATGGCGATACCGATCCACTAATGCGCAATGGCGAGACGACGACCGCCAATGCCGCGCTGGCGCTGAACGGCGATCTCGGCCGCTGGCGCTGGACGGTGAACGGCAATTACGACCGCACCGAAACCAGTACCCGCACCGAACGCGGCGTCGACGTGTCGGACATTCAGGCGGCGGTGACGGCGGGCACGTTCAGCCCGTTCGGCGATCTCGGCAACCTGATCCGCACCGCCGACCGCGCGAAATCGGTGTCGAGCGCGGCGGGGCTGAACGCGCTGGTCGCCGGATCGCCCTTCTCGCTGCCGGCCGGCGACGTCAGCACCAGCTTCCGCGTGGCCGCGACGACCACCGACTTCACCAGCGATTCGCTGCGCGCCGGTATCGCCAATTCGACCAATCTCGGCCGTGACAGCGGATCGATCCGCGCCAATATCGACCTGCCGATCGCCAATGCCGCGCGCGACGTGCTGTCGGCGCTCGGCCGCCTGTCGCTGAACGCCAATGCGGAGGTCGAGCAGCTGTCGGATTTCGGCACTCTCACCACGCTCGGCTATGGCGTCAACTGGCAGCCGATCACCGCGATCCGCCTGCTCGCCTCGGTCAGCCATGAGGAGAACGCCCCGACGCAGCAGCAGCTGGGCAATCCGCTCATCACCACGCCGTTCGTGCGCACCTTCGACTATGTGCGTGGTACCACGGTCGATGTCACGACGATCGGCGGCGGCAATCCCGACCTGGTGTCGAGCAACAGCCGCGTCCTGAAGCTGGGGCTGAACGTGAAGCCTTGGAGCGAGCGCGACGTTTCGCTGCAGTTCGACTATACCGACAGCCGGATCGACAATCCGATCCAGAGCTTTCCCGCGATCACCGCCGATATCCAGGCGGCATTCCCCGACCGGTTCGTGCGCGATGCCGATGGCGTGCTGTTGCGCGTCGACAACCGCCCGATCAATTTCGCCCGGGCGGACAGCAGCCAGCTGCGCTGGGGCATCAATTTCTCGAAACGGGTGACGACCGCCCGCTCGCGCCAGTTCGAAGCGATGCGGCAGGCGCGGATGGAACAGCGTCGCGCCGCGCGCGAAGCGGCCGAGGCGAACGGCGCGCCGCCCCCCGGTGACGCACCACCCCCGCCCCCGCCGGGCGAGGGACGCGGCCCGGGTGGCGAAGGCCGTGGCCCCGGTGGCGAGGGGCGCGGACCGGGTGGCGGACGCGGTTTCGGCGGCCCCGGCGGCGGGTTCGGAGGACGTGGCGGCGGTGGCGGCGGCGGCCGGATCTGGGCCAGCGTCTATCACACGGTCGCGCTGTCCAACACGATCCTGATCCGGCCCGGCCTGCCCGAACTGGACCTGCTGAACGGATCGGCGATCGGCGATACCGGCGGCCAGCCGCGCCATCAGGTGCAGTTCAACGGCGGCTATACCCGCGACGGCATCGGATCACGGCTGGTGGTCAACTGGCAGTCGGGGACCGAAGTCGATGGCGGCGCGACCGGATCGACGCAGCGGCTGAACTTCGGCAGCCTCGCCACGGTCGGCCTGCGCCTGTTCGCCGATCTGGGGCAGCAGCCGGGGCTGGTGCGGAACAATCGCTGGCTGCGGGGCACGCGGATCAGCCTGGGCGTCGACAATCTGTTCAACGCCCGCCAGCGCGTGACCGACGCCAACGGGGTCGTACCGATCAACTATCAGCCGGGCTATCTCGATCCCAATGGCCGGGTCGTGCGGCTGACCTTGCGCAAGCTGTTCTTCTGACGGGAAGCGGGACCCGCTCGCCGTTACCCCGGACCTGATCCGGGGTGACGGTAAAGAATGCGGCTGCCGGTTGGCGAACGGCTTCGGCTCACCGCCCCCTTCTCAATGCGCCGGATTCTCCCGCCCCGGCCGTGCCACGTCCGCCCTTTCCGCAGGGCCGCTGTCGATGCTCGCCATGCGCGACCCGCCAAAGCCTTCGGTCGCCTGATAGAGGAGCGTGATCGCCACGCGGCGGTTGCGCGGATCATAGGGGTCCTTGGCGATCATCGGTTCGCGGTCGGCCACGCCCTCGATCCGTTCGAAACGCCGCTCGCCCACCCCGCCCATCGCCAGCCGGCGGCGGGTCGCTTCCGCCCGGCCCGACGACAGCATCCAGTTGTTCATGTCCTGCGGCCGGCCATAGGCGACGGCGTCGGTATGGCCGCGGATCATGATCGTGTTGGGCAGGTCGCTGACCGTCTGCGCAATCAGCGTCATCAGCTTGGCCGCTTCGGGGGCGAGCGCCGTGGTGCCCAGCGCGAACATCGAATAATCGGCATTGTCGACCAGGTCGATGCGCACCCCGTCATGCGTCGGCACGAAACGGATGTTGCGTGACAGCTTGCGCAGTTCGGCATTGGCGGCCAGCTTGCGCTGCAGGTCGCGCTTGACCCGTTCGAACGCCTTCTTGTCCGACGCGGTGAGTTCGGCCTTGTTCTTCAACCGGCCCTTGTCGCCCGCCCCTTCCTTCGCACCGCCCGTGGAATCGGTCGGGATGGTCAGCGACCGGGTGCCGGTCTGCGCCGCGCGGTGGGGATAGCTGTCCTGGTCGACGATCGATTCGCCGCCGAACAGGCCGTTCGATCCTGCGGAACCCGCCTTCACCTCGACCAATGTCGGCGCGAAATAATCGGCCAGCCCCTTGCGCTGCTTCTCGGTCGTCGCACCCAGCAGCCACATCAGCAGGAAGAACGCCATCATCGCCGTCACGAAATCGGCATAGGCGACCTTCCACGCACCGCCGTGATGGCCGCCATGGCCCTCGGCGATGATCTTCTTGACGATGATGACGGGGGGCGGCTGGTTGTTGCCGTGCGGTGCCTTCGCCATGGATCAGCGTCCGCGCAGGCCGTCGAAGACTTCGGCGAAACCGGGCTGGTTGTGGTGCGGGATGCCCGAGCGCGCCGCTTCGATCACCAGCGGCTGCGGATGGCCGTGGAGCGAGGCGATGATGATCTGCTTGACGGTGTGATAGATGGCGGCATCGGCGTCGATCACCTGCTGCAACCGTCCGGCGAGCGGTCCGACCAGACCATAAGCCAGCAAAATGCCCAGGAACGTGCCGACCAGCGCCGACCCGATCATCCCGCCCAGGATCGAGGGCGGCTTGTCGATCGATCCCATGGTCTTCACCACGCCCAGCACGGCGGCGACGATGCCCAGTGCGGGCAGCGCGTCGGCCAGGCCCTGCAGCGTCGCCTGCGGCCCCTGCTCCTCGTGGTGATGGGTCTTGATCGCGTTGTCCATGACCTCCTCGACCGCATGGACGTCCAAGGTGCCCGACGACACGACGATCAGGCGCAGCGTATCGGCGATCAGGTTGACCAGCGTATGGTCCTTCATCAGGCGCGGATATTCGCTGAACACCGACGACGATTTCGGGTCCTCGACATGCGGCTCCAGCGCGATCGGCCCTTCGGCGCGCAGCATCTTCATCAGCTTCGACACCAGGAAGATCGCGTCGAGATAATCCTGCTTCTTGTACTTCGGCCCCTTGAGGACCTTCATGAAGCCGCCGCCCATCCCCTTCAGCTCGCGGCCCGAATTACCGATGATGAGCGCGCCGACCGCCGCGCCGCCGATGATGAGCATTTCGTGCGGCAGGGCGTGCAGCACGGGACCGAGATCGCCGCCGGTGAAGGCGAACCCGCCGAACACCATGGCGATAAGGACGACGAAGCCGATGGCCGGAAACATATGGCACTTGCCCCTGGGTTTACGAAATGGCGCCCCGCCGGTCGCGGCGCGTCATGTTGTCCCCCTTCTGCCCGACAGACGTCGAGAAATCGTTACCGCCTGCGGATCGTTACTTCAGGTAGTTGAACAGCGACAGGTTCGCGAGCTTGGAGATGGTCGCCTGGGTCGCGTTCAGGATGGTCAGCGTCTTCTGGAACTCGACCGTCATCGTCGCGATATCGACGTCCTCCAGCGAGCTGCGCGCCTCTTCGCGGTCGATGCCGACCGATTCGAGCTGGCTCGATTCGATCTCCAGCCGTGCGGCGCGGGCGCCGTTGGCGGCACGGGCGGCACCGATCTGCCCCTCTGCCGCGTCCAGCTTCTTGAGCGCGGAGCTGATCGCCAGCGCATATTTGCTGCGCGCGGCTTCCGCATCGAAGGGCGCGTTCGGATCGGTCGTTGCCGTGCCGCCGGCGGTGCCTCCGGTCGTCCCCCCGGTGGTGCCACCCGTGGTTCCCCCGGTCGTGGTGCCGCCCGCCGTGCCGCCGGCCGCGGTCGTACCGGGCGCGGTCAGCGGCATCTCCATCGCCGCCTTCAGGTCGTCGATCAGCTGGAAGATGTCCGTCGTGCCGGTCGCACCGCCGAAGACCCGGCTGCCGTCGATGCCCACCTGGATTTCGCTGGCATCGCCGATGCGGATACGCGCGGTCGACGCCACGTCCACCACCACGGCCCCGGTCGCATCGATGCCGGTATATTTGATGGCCCCGGTCGTGGCGTCCTTGGCAAAGGCCGCATCGCCCAGGCCGCCGAAGATGGCATGGCCGCGCACGTCGCTGATATTGGCCAGCGCCAGCAGCCCTTCGCGCAACTGCCCCAATTCGTTGGCGATCGACGTGCGATCCGCGTCGTTCAGCGTTTCGGTACCCGCGCGCGTCGCCAGTTCGCGCACGCGCACCAGCCGGTCGTCGACATTGCCGAGCGCGGTGTCCGCCTGCGCCAGCAGCCCGCGCGACAGGGTGATGTTCGCACGGTAGGCGGTGGCGTCGGCCTCTTCGCGCTTGATCCCGCCCAGCATCATCCAGGCGGTCGAATCCTGCGACGCGACGTTCAGCTTCTTCGTCGTCATCTCGGTCTGGAACCGGTTGAGGTCGGCGTTCAGCCGCGCCATCTGCGCAGCGGACCGGTTGTAGAAGCTGGCGGTGGATATCTGCATGATACGTCCTATCGGATCGCGAGAATCGCGTCGAACGTCTCGCGCGCGACCTGGATCACGCGGCTCGACGCCTGATATGCCTGCTGGAACCGCATCAGGTTGACCGCTTCCTGATCGAGGTTCACGCCCGACGCGGCATCGCGCATGTCGACCGCCGAATCGCGGATCGAACCCTGCGCCTCGGCCACCGTCTTGCGCGCGGCCAGCGCCGACCCGTTGGTCGATTGCAGCGCCGTGACCTTGGTCTCGAACGCGCCGGTGCGGCGGACCTCCGCCAGCACGGCCAGGTTGCCGCTGTCGCGCGGCCCCTTGCCGATGGTCGCCGCCGCGATCTTGGTCGGATCGTCGAACACGCGGGTGACGCGGCTGTTGGCGTCGATCGCGAACATGGCGTTGCCGGCGCCGGTATTGCCCTTGGCATCCTCGCCGCCCTCGAACGCCGCGTTGACGCCGCTGACGAAGTCCGCCGCCAGCTGCGCGACGCTGTCCCGCATCTCGTTGATGCGCTGTGCCCCGTCGACCATGCCCGCCGTCGACCCGCCGCGCGGGATGAGGATGGTTTCCTGCCCGTCACGGACCGCGCCGAACACCGGCAGGTTGCTGTTCTCGTCCCGCCAGGTGCGTACGACCGATGCCGTGATGCCATGGACCAGCGGTGGATTGTCGCCGGC
Source organism: Sphingomonas panni (assembly GCF_022664435.1). Classification (GTDB taxonomy): domain Bacteria; phylum Pseudomonadota; class Alphaproteobacteria; order Sphingomonadales; family Sphingomonadaceae; genus Sphingomonas; species Sphingomonas panni. The sequence continues at coordinate 349,553 of NZ_JAKREU010000003.1, forward strand.
CCCCGCCCGGACCGTGACCCGCCCGACCGCATCGAACTGGACGTCAATGTCGATCATCTCGCTCATCTCGTCGAGCATCCGGTCGCGCTGGTCGAGCAGCTGCATCTCACCGACCGAACCGCGCGCGACGCGCGCCAGCCCGTCGTTGATCCGGGCGAGCGAGGCGGCACCGTTCGAAATCTTTTCGGCGACGCTGGCGGCGGTCTGGTCGAGATTGGTCGACGCATCGTCCAGCGCCTTGATCGTGCCCGAAAACGACTGGGCGACGCTTTCCGCTTCCTCCAGCATCGCCCGGCGCGGGGCATCGGCCGACGGGTCGGACGACAGCGTGGTCGCCGTGTTGAAGAAGGCGGTCATGCGCGTGGTCAGCGCGCGGCTGCCCAGCGCATCCTCGATCCGCTGCATCCACACGATGCCGCCGTCGCTGCGCGATACGTCGGAGGTCGTCTGGCGGACATCTGCCGCTCGGAACGGGTCGGCGGAACGCGCGATACCGGCAACGGTCACGCCGCTGCCGGTCAGCTGGACCGCCGATCCGACGCCGATCTCGGCCAGCGAGGTCGTGCGGCGGACATAGCCGGGGGTGCCGGCGTTCGCGATGTTATCCGACGTGGTGGTCAGCGCCGACTGATAGGCCCTGACGCCGCTCGTGCCGATCGACAGCAGGTCGCTCATCCGCTCTTCCCTTCAGAGGGGTTAACGGCAGTTTGCGGTCCGGCTTGCGTCGAATTGGCGGTTTCCGCCGCGTTAACCCTCTGCGCCTTCGCCAGGAACTCGGTCATCGCCTTGCCGATGCCCAGCGGCGTCGACACGGCCATGTTCTCCGCGACCTTCTGATCCCACATGTCGCGGAACTGGGTACCGGCCTTGTTCTCGAACAGGCCGTCCGCCAGCTTCGCCTGGCGCATCGACTTCAGCATCATGCCGGTGAAGACCGATTCGAAGCGCTGGCCGGCGGCCTTCAGGTTCTTGTCGGTGCCGATGCGGCTGCTGTCGACCCCGATGCCGGTCGTCGCGCCGATCAGGCTCACAGGATCACCAGCTCGGCCTTGAGCGCGCCCGATTCCTTCAGCGCCTCGAGGATCGCGACCAGGTCGGCGGGCGATGCGCCGATGGCGTTGATCGCCTTCACCACATCGGCCAGCTTGGGGCCGGGTTCGAGCATGAACATCGGCTTGACCTCCTGCTCGACGGTCACGGCGCTCTTCTGTTCGACGGCGGTCTGGCCCTGGCTGAGCGGGGCCGGCTGGCTGATCCGCTGGTTCTCATCGATCTTCACGGTCAGCTTGCCGTGCGTCACCGCCGACGGCGACACCCGCACCGCCGAATTGATGACGACCGTGCCGGTCCGCGCGTTGACGATAACCCGTGCCGCCGTCTCGGCCGGCTGGACCGGCAAATTCTCGACCTCGCTCATCAGCATCGATCGCGTATCGGCCCCCGGCGCGGCGCGCATCGCCACCGACACCGCGTCGATCGCGGTGGCGGTGCCGGCACCGAAGCGGCGGTTGATCGCGCTGGCGACGTTCTGCGCGGTGGTGAAGTCGGCCTGTGCGAGGTTGAAGGTCAGCGTCGGCGCGGTGGCGAAACCGGTGTCGACCGTGCGTTCGACCGTCGCCCCGTCGGGGATGCGACCGGCCGAGGGAATGTTGACCACGATCTTGGAGCCGTCCGCCCCTTCGGCCCCCAGGCCGCCGACCGCGAGGTTGCCCTGCGCCATCGCATAGATCTGCCCATCGGCACCCATCAGCGGGGTCATCACCAGCGCGCCGCCGCGCAGCGACTTCGCCTTGCCCATCGAGGCGACGGTCACGTCGATCCGCTGACCGGGCTTGGCGAAGGCGGGCAGTTCGGCGGTAATCATCACCACCGCCGCGTTCTTCAGGCCGGGATTGACGCCCTGCGGCAGCTGCAACCCCATGCGCGACGTTATCGCCTTCACCGACTGCACGGTATATTCGAGATTGTCGTCACCGGTGCCGGGCAGGCCGACGACGATGCCGTAGCCGGTCAGCTGGTTGGAACGGATGCCCTGGAAGCGGCCGAGGTCCTTGACCCGTTCGGCGGCGGCGGGCTGGATCGCGAAAAGCGCGGCGAGAAGGGCGAGCAGGATGCGCATGGGCTGTCCTAGAACGGGCTGATGACTTGGAAGAAGCGGTTGAGCCACCCCTGCCGGCTGGCGCGGGCGACATCGCCCTTGCCGGTATAGGAAATGCGGGCATCGGCGACGCGGGTCGACGGGACCCGATTGTTCGCATCGACATCGGCCATGCGGACGATGCCCTTGATCGCGACGAATTCGTCGCCGCGGTTGAGCGTCACCTGCTTGCGGCCCTGCACCAGCATCGTGCCGTTGGAATAGACTTCGGCGATGGTCACCGACAATTCGCCCGACAGCGCATTGGTCTGGTCCGCCGTTCCGGTACCGCCGAAATTGCGCTTGCCCGATGCCGACGCGATGTTCGGATCGAACGACAGCGGCCCGGCCGATGGCGGGGTGATCCCGAAGCCGCCGCCGCTGTCGAGCTTCGACCCGGCCGATTTCGACGCGCTGGTGCGTTCGACCAGCACGATGGTCAGCGGGTCGCCGACCTTCTTGGCGCGCCAGCCTTCGTACAGCGCGGCATAGCCGTGATCCGCCTGGAAGATCGCACCGGTCGCGACGACGGTGGCCATCGGCGGTGCCGGACGCGACGCCGAATAATCCTCGGGCGGCGATTTCCTGCCGAACAGGGGGCGGGCAGTTGCCGGCATTGCCGCCAGCACGACCGCGGCGAGTGCGACCGCGCGCATGGCGTCAGATGTTCTGGTTGACATATTTCAGCATTTCGTCGGTGGCCGAGATCATCTTCGAATTGACCTCATAGGCGCGTTGCGTCTCGATCATGTCGACGAGTTCCTCGACGACGTTAACGTTCGACCCTTCCAGCATCCCCTGCCGGATGCGGGCACGGCCCTCGAGGCCGGCGACCCCGGTCTGCACCGCGCCCGATGCGCCGGTCTCGATCAGGAAATTGTCGCCGACCGGCTGCAGGCCTGCCGGATTGGCGAAGGTCGCCACCGGGATCTGGCCGATCTGCGTCGCCTCGGTCTGGTTCGGGATGGTCGCGCTGACCGTGCCGTCGCCGCCGATGGTGATCGAGGTCGCGCCTTCGGGCAGGGTGATGCCGGGCATCACCTGATAGCCTTCGGTCGTGACCAGCATTCCCTCGGGCGAGCGGCTGAAATTGCCGGCGCGGGTATAGCCGAGCTGGCCGCCGGGCAGCTGCACCTGGAAGAAGCCGTCCCCTTCCAGCGCCACGTCCAGCGTGTTGCCGGTCGACGACAGCGACCCCTGCGTCTGGATGCTGGCGGTCCCCTGAATCTTTACGCCGGTGCCGAGGTTCAGACCGGTGGCATAGCGCGATTCTGCGGTCGATGCGGCGCCCTGCGCGGTGACGATCTGATAGCTCAGCGCCTCGAACGAGGCGCGGTCGCGCTTGAACCCGGTCGTGTTGACGTTCGCCAGGTTGTTCGAGATGACACGCATCCGCGTGTCCTGCGCGTCCAGCCCGGTGCGGGCGATATGGAGTGCGGCATTGGCCATGGTGTCTTCCCCTTAACTCTGGACGCGCATCAGGTTGGCGGCGGACTCATCCATTTCCTTCGCCTGCTTGAGCATTCCCGCCTGTACTTCGTACGACCGCTGGTTCTCGATCATGTCGACCAGCGCCTGCGTCATGTTGACGTTCGACTGTTCGAGCGACCCCGAGCGGACCTTGGCAGTCATGTCGCCGGGCAGGACGCCGCCGCCGCGGACGTGCAGCAGGTTGTCGATGCCCTTGACCGTCTGGCTGCCGGCGGTGCTGGCAAGCTTGATCTGTCCGATTTCCTGGTCGGGCGTGCCCGCGGGCGCGCCCTGCGGCACGATCATCACGCGACCATCGGCGGTGATCGAGATCGACTGATAGGGCGGCACCGTGATCGGCCCGCCGGCACCCATGACCGGCAAGCGATCGCCGGTCTCCAGCGTGCCGGCGGCAGAAACCTGCAGGTCGCCGCGACGGGTATAGGCTTCGGTGCCATCCAGCCCCTGCACCGCCATCCAGCTGTCGCCTTCCATGGCGATGTCCAGCGGGCGGCCGGTGGCGAGGATCGCGCCGGCCCGGCGGTCCATGTCGCGCACTTCCTCCGAAGAGGGCGACCGGGTTTCGAGTTCGCCGTTCTTGCCCTTCAGCAACAGCTGCTCGAAATCGATCTTGTCCGCGCGATACCCGATCGTCGAGCCGTTCGCGATGTTGTTCGCGATCGTCGCCTGCGCGGCCATATGGCCACGCATCCCCGACATTGCGGTATAGACCAGCCGGTCCATCGAAACCTCCCAATGATGACCCCTGCTTCACAGCAAGGGTCATGCCAGTTTCAGCGGTTAGGCACGCAGGTCGAGGATCGACCGCGTGATCTGGTTCGAGGTGTCGAGCGCCTTCGAGTTCGCCTGGAAGTTGCGCTGCGCGGCAATCAGGCTGACCAGTTCCTCGGTGATGTCCACGTTCGATCCTTCGATCATGCCCGACATCAGCGACCCCGCGCCGTTTTCGCCCGAGCTGGCGAAGCTGGGATCGCCCGACAGGCCGGTCGCCTGCCAGTTGCTGTTGCCCATCTGGCGCAGACCCGCCGAGTTCGAGAAGTTGACGATCGCGACCTGGCCCAGCGCCTTGGTATCACCGTTCGAATAGCTGGCGGTGACCACGCCCTTTTCGTTGATCGTCACGCCCTGCAGCCGGCCGACCGCGACGCCGTCCTGCTTCTGCTCTTCCAGCTTGAACGGCTTCGTCGTCGCGGCGGTGGTGTTCGGGATGGTCAGCTTGATCTGCTGCTGCGCCACGCCGCTGGCCGGCATGAACGAATCGAAGGTCGTGACGACCGGGTTGGCGAGTGCGCCGTTGGCGTCGAACGTGATGGTGACCGGCTGCGTGCCCGGTACCGCCGGGGTCGTGCCGGTCGCCGGCGTGCCGCCGACCTCCATCGCCTTGTCGCCGACGAAGCTGTACGCCTGCCACGTGCTGGACAGGTCGGTCGGGTTGCCTGCCGGCGCCGTCGTGCGGACCATATAGGTGGTCATCGTCATCGGATTGCCCGCGCCGTCATAGACGACGGTCGTCAGCGCCTCGTTATAGCTGGTCGCGTCGAACCGGTTGAACGGCGTCGTTGCCGGCCGGACCGACCGGGCGTTGATGTTGAGGCTGAGGTCGACATTCTCGGTTCCCTTGGGCTTGCCCGAGGTTTCGTTCAGGACGAGGTCGGTCAGCGACCCGCGCGTCGTCGACACGACGTTGCCCGACCCGTCGACCGGATAGACCTGCAGCCGCGCGCCCTGCGCATCGGTCACGAACTGGTTGGAATCGACGCGCAGCGACCCGTTGCGGGTAAAGGTCAGGCCGTCCTTGGTCGGATCGGGCTTCAGCGCGAAGAAGCCGTCACCGGCGATCGCGATGTCGAGCGACGAGGACGACTGGACCAGATTGCCTTCGCCGAACTGCTGGCGATTGCCCTTCACCACGGTACCCGACCCGACCATCTGTGTCGGCGCGACCGACAGGTTGGATGCGATCACGTCGGCGAATTCGGCGCGGCTCTTCTTGAAGCCGGTGGTGCCGACGTTGGCGAGGTTGTGCGAGATCGACGCCATGTCGACCTGCGAGGCCTTCAGACCGGACAGCGAAGTGTAGAAGGACATGGGAGTTGCTCCTGCGAAAATTCAGATGAAAGGGTTTGGGATCAGGCGATCTTGCGAACGGTATCGGCCAGCACCTGCTGCCCGTCGGACAGCGTCAGCATCGGCTTGCCGCCATTGGGCATGACGGACGACACGCCGGCCCAGGCGAGGTTGCGCGCCTTCACGACCTGTCCGCTGGCATCGCTGGCAGCGACGCTGATGGTATAGGGGCCGGCGCCGGCGGCGGTGCCGTCATCGGTCTTGCCGTCCCATTGATAGTCGACCAGCCCGGCAGGCTGGCTGCCCAGCGAGACGGCACGGGCGAGATTGCCCGACGCGTCGCGAATCTCGACCTTCACCTGCGCGGCGTCCGCGTCCAGTTCGACCGCGCCGGTGACATTGCCCTTGGTATCGGCGGTCGCGGTCGCGCTGGCGGTCAGCACCGCCTTGCCGATCCACGACACCGCGTCGCTGGTCCCGCTGCCAGCCAGCCGGGCGGACAGCGTCTTGAGCGTCGAACTCATTTCGGTGATGCCCGACAGCGACGACATCTGCGCCATCTGTGCGACCATCTGGGTATTGTCGGTCGGATTGAACGGGTCCTGATATTGCAGCTGCGCGGTCATCAGGCGCAGGAAATCGTCCTGCCCCAGCGACCGCTGGCCGAGCTTCGCCTTGGCCGCGGCGTCGTTCGCGCCCTTGACCGTCGGGATATTCTGGATCGAAGTCGTGGTCATATCAGCGTCCCAGGCGGAGCGTTTCGGTGATGAGCGATTTGGCGGTCGACATCACCTCGACATTATTCTGATAGGTGCGCGCGGCATCGAGCATGTCGACCAGCTCGCGCGGTTCGTCGACGGCCGCTTCCCAGATATTGCCATCGGCATCGGCCAGCGGGTTGCCGGGGTCGTGGCGCTTGGACGGTGCCTCGCCCGCCGTCACCACCTGCGCCGCATCGACCGTCGCCAGGCCGCTCGCCGCATCGAAGGTGGTGCGGAATACCGGTTTCATCGTGCGATAGGCGCCCGCCTCGGTCGTCGATACCGCGCCGGCATTGGCGAGGTTCGATGCGGTCGTGTTCATCCGTATCATCTGCGCGGACATCGCGCGGCCCGATACTTCGAAAATGCTCATGGGTGCGGGCATGGGCTTATTCCCCCTTCAGCGCGCGGGTGATGGTGGAGATGCGACCGTTCAGGAATGCCAGCGTCGTCTGATACGCCACGGCATTCTCGGCAAAGGCGGTCTGTTCGGTGGTCAGTTCGACGGTATTGCCGTCGAGCGAGGGCTGGAGCGGACGGCGATAGAGCGTGTTGCTGTCGATCGAGCGATCGACATTGCCCCCCTGCTCGACGCCGGCCAGCGCCGCGCGGAAATCGACGTCCTTCGCCTTGAAGCCGGGCGTCGAGGCATTGGCGATGTTCGAGGCGAGCATCCCCATGCGCTGCGCCCGCAGCTGCAGCGCGGTGCCATGTATCCCGAACAGAGCGTTGTCGGCCATCGGACGATCCCAAAGTCGGCGCGCCGGATGCGCGTCACACGGGATCACAGCAAAGGGCGTGCCAGTTTCGGCGCCACCGGTCATCGAACGGCGAAACGGGGGCTTTGCCGCCCCGGACCGGCAAGCGGCAACCGCCCCCGGCAATCGCTTGCCGCCGCCAAACTGGCACCGTGCTTGCAGGGAAGCGGGCATGGACGCCGCCGTGCTTGCCCCCTATGCCGACCCCCTCGCCGCCGCCTTCGTGCTCGGCGGGACCATGGTCGCGCTGCTGATCCGTACCCCGCCGGGCGACCTTGGCCGCGCGGTCCGAGCGCTCGCGACGCTCGGCCGTCGCCCCTTTTCCGCCGAGGAGGGGCTGGACCAGATCGCGGCGCTGGGGCGCATCGCCAAGCGCCACGGCGTCATGACGCTCGACCGGTCGCGCATCGCCGATCCCGATATCGCCGATGCGATCGCCGCGATCGTCGACGGCATGGGGCCGGAGGGGGTCGCCGCGACGCTGCGCCATCGCAACGAAGCCCGTGCCGAACGCCATCTGGCCGCCGCCGATGTGTGGACCGCCATCGCCGAACTGGCGCCGGCGCTGGGCATGGTCGGCACGCTGGTCGGGCTGGTCAGGATGTTCATGGCGATGACCGATCCGACCACCATCGGACAGGCGATGGCCGTCGCCCTGCTGTCGACGCTCTACGGCGCGGTGCTGGCCGCGCTGGTCGGCATGCCGATCGCCGGGCGGCTGCGTCGCCTCGCCCGCGCCGAAGCATTCGAACGTGCCCGTTTCGAGGCACCTCTGGTCGCGCTCGCCAGACGCGAACGCCCACAATTCCGGGAGGCCGCAGAATGAGAATGAACCGTTTCGACCCCGCCCCCGGTCGCCCGCTATGGCTGACCACCCTTGCCGACCTGTCGCTGCTGCTGGTCGGGTTCTTCGTGTTTCTGCAGGCGGCACAGGCCGTCGACAAACGCGCGCTGACCGCCGGTATCCGCGCCGGTTTCGATGCCCAGCCGATCCCGATGACGGTCGATCGTGCGGCGATCGACGGCTTCGCCCCCGGATCGGCCACGCTGCCTACTGGCACCGCCAACACCGTCGAGTTCGTGCGCGGCGCGGCGGCGGACCGGCGCATCGCCGTCACGCTGACCGGTGGAACGGCCGGTGACGTCGATCGGACGACCGGCAGCGCCGCGATCCTCGCCACCGACCGCGCGCGGGCCGTCGCCGCGCTGCTGGTTCGCGAAGGCGCGGTGACGCCCGCCCAGATCGCCTTTGCCCCGCCCGGAACCGGCGGACGCGGCGTTTCGATCGATCTTGGTTTTGCCGGTGAGCGGCAAGCCGTTGCCGACCGGCAAGCGCCGCTTGCCGCCCCGGCCGATGGAGCAGAGAAATGATCCGTACCACCCTGTTCGCCGCGATGCTGGTCACGGCCCCCGCCGCCGCGCAGACTTTTCAATCGACCGCCCAGCTCGACGAAGCGGTAGTGCAGTTCACCGGTGCCAGCATCGGCATGGATGGCGGCGCGCAGATGCCGGTCGACCCCCGGCTGAAGCTGGCACGCTGTCCGATGCCGCAATTCGGCTGGCTGTCCGACCGGCAGGACGCGGTCGTCATCAGTTGCATGGCACCGGCATGGAAAGTCTATGTCCCGGTCCGCCGGCTGACCCGCGCCATGCCCGACCGCCCGGCCGCCGCCCCGGTCGCCGTCGTCGCCGCCAAGCCCGAACCGGTCATCCGCCGCGGCGACCCGATCATGGTCGAGGCTGGTGCCCCCGGCTTTTCGATCACCCGCGACGGCGTCGCGATGGGCGATGCGCCGGTCGGCGGGCGGTTGATGGTCAAGATCGATCCGGCCAAGCCGCCGATCCAGGCGATCGCGCTGGAATCGGGACGTGCCGCCCTGCCGGGCTTCACCGGCTGAAGCGGCGGTACCGCTGCCCCGGCACCGCCGAGGCAAAAAAATAAGCCCACAGTAATTTTTGCTAAAGAAGTTCCGGATGCCGCCGTTTCTCCTCATGTCAGCAGTTCGTGAAGGACGGGGACATGGTGGACTCTGTTGGATCAAGGCTGGTTTCGTCGATCGGGGGGCGCGGTGTCGCGCGGACCGATGGGCAGACACGCGCCGAAACGACGCAGGGTGCGCCGGATGCGACTCCCGCCAAGAGCGGCGTGTCGCTTCTGTCCGGCGGGACCACGGCGCAAGCGATGTCGGCAGCGCCGCCGGTCGATACCGATCGGGTCGCGACGATCCGCAAGGCGATTTCCGAAGGACGCTTCCCCCTGTCGCCCGCGACCATCGCCGACCGGCTCATCGCATTGAAACTCGATTGGAACAGCAATGAACCGGCGTGATGCGCTGATCCAGATCATCGACAGCCTGCACGCCGAAATCGCGGCGTTGCAGACCAACGATGTCACCGCGTTGGAAACCGCCACCGCGATGAAGCTGCAGGGGATCGAAGCGGTCGCCGCCAATGACGACCTGCCGCTCGACGCGGAGCTGGAAACGCTGGCACGCGAGGCGCAGCGGCTGAACGAGACCGCGCGCATCTATGTCAACCTGATGGCGGCCAATGTCCGCCGGCGGATCGACCAGCTGTCCGGCGGCGGTTTGCCGGCCTACCGGCCAGTGGTTGCCGGCACGCCGCAGCGCATGGCCGCCGCGGCATATCGCTGATCGGTCGACGACAGCAAATCTCGAATTGGCACGCCGCTTGCTGTGCTTGCTCCTGAACAGGGGAAGCAGAGCAAAGCCCGATGAGTGTCGTTCCGGTAGAATCCCGATCCTATGTCCACAGCGCGATCGCCAAGGCGAGCGCGCGGACCGGTGTCGATTTCAATTACCTGCTGGGGCAGGCACAGGTCGAAAGCGGCCTGCAGGCCAATGCCCGCGCCGGCACGTCCTCCGCGACCGGCCTCTATCAGTTCGTCGAACAGAGCTGGCTGGGCGTGGTGAAGGCGCATGGCGCCGAACACGGCATGGCCTGGGCCGCCGACAGCATCCGCCAGGGGAGCAACGGCCGCTATTATGTCGCCGATGCGGGAACCCGCCGCGCGATCCTGAACCTGCGCAGCGACCCGCAGGCATCGTCGCTGATGGCCGCCGAACATGCCGCCGACAACAAGGCCGCGCTGGAGAATGCGCTGGGCCGCTCGGCGACCGGTACCGACCTGTATATGGCGCATTTCCTCGGGCTGGGCGGTGCGCGCCAGTTCCTGACCACCATGCAGAGCAATCCCGACCGCTCGGCGGCGGCCATGTTCCCCGCCGCGGCGCGCGCGAACCGCTCGATCTTCTACGGCGCCGGCGGCCAGCCGCGCTCGCTTGCCGAAATCTATGACAGGATGGCCACCAAGCTGGATCGTGGCGCGAAGGCCGGCGGCGGCGAGGGCGTCGACATGGGCGACGCGCTGAACGGCGGCTTTCCGGTCAATAGGATGCAGCCGGCGGTGCTGATGAACGGCTTCGACGGCGACGTCATCATGGGCAACGAGGCGCAGGGTGGCGACGCGGCATGGCTGACGACGACGCTCGCCAACCTGAACGTCGTGCGCAGCCGCAGCGGCGACGCCACGACGCCGCAGATGCAGATGGCCTCGCTCTATCGCCCGACTCCTGAGTCGGCGCGGCTCGCCTATTCGATCCTCGCCGGCCTGGGGAACGCGTGATGCAGGCGATCCTGAGCAATCCCAAGAGCATCCTGCCCGCGCTGCGCGGGTCGGCGCTGCCCGGTGCGATCCTGCTGCTCGTGCTGCTGATGGTCGTGCCGATCCCGGCGTTCATGCTCGACATCTTCTTCGTCATGAACATCATGATCTCGATCGCGGTCCTGATGGTCGCGCTCAACGCGCAGAAGCCGCTCGACTTTTCCGCCTTTCCGACCGTGCTGCTGTTCGCGACGCTGTTCCGCCTCGGCCTCAACGTCGCATCGACCCGAGTCGTGCTGGTGCACGGCCACGAAGGCGAAGCGGCGGCGGGCCATGTCATCGAGGCGTTCGGCACCTTCCTGATTGGCGGCGACTATGTCGTCGGTCTCTTCGTCTTCTCGATCCTCATCATCATCAACATGATCGTGGTGACCAAGGGTGCGGGCCGCGTGTCCGAAGTGTCGGCGCGCTTCACCCTCGACGCCCTGCCCGGCAAGCAGATGGCGATCGACGCCGATCTGAACGCGGGACTCATCACCCCCGACGAAGCCCGCGCCAAGCGCATCGAGACCGGCGCCGAAGCCGATTTCTACGGTGCGATGGACGGTTCGTCGAAGTTCGTGAAGGGCGACGCGGTCGCCGGCCTGCTGATCCTGGCGATCAATATCGTCGGCGGCCTGATCCTGGGGGTCGTCAGCCACCAGATGGCGGTCGGACAGGCGGCGCAGACCTATGTCCTGCTGGCCATCGGCGACGCGCTGGTCGCGCAGGTGCCATCGCTGCTGCTGTCGATCGCCGCCGCCGCCATCGTGACCCGCGTCACCTCCACCTCGTCGCAGGACCTGGCCGGACAGATCGGTACCCAGTTCGCGTCGCACCGCACCTGGGCGCCGGTCGCCGGTATCCTCGGGCTGCTGGCGATGCTGCCGGGGATGCCGTTCCTGGTGCTGGCCCCGGCGGCAGGCATTGCGGGCTTCGCATCGTGGAAGCTTGCCAAGAAGAAGAACGCCCCCCCGCCCCCGCCGCCGGTCGAGGCACTGCCCGAGGCCGCCGACCTGTCGAAGATCGGCTGGGACGAAGTCGCCGACACCTGCCACGTCATGCTCGACATCGGCTATGGCCTCGTGCCGCTGGTCGACGAGCGCAAGGGTGCGCCGCTGATGAGCCGAATCACCGGGGTCCGCCGCCAGCTGTCCAAGGAACTGGGTTTCGTCGTGCCGCAGGTGAAGGTGCGCGACGACATCAACCTTGCTCCCTATACCTATCGCATCTCGATCGGCGGCGTGGTCGTCGGCGAGGACATGGCGTCGGCGACCGAGATGCTGGCGCTCGACACGGGCCAGGCGGTCGGCATGCTGAACGGCAAGACCGCCAAGGACCCGACCTTCGGATTGGACGCCGTGTGGATCCAGCCGGGTGATGCCGATGCGGCGACGGGTGCCGGCTATCTGGTGGTCGATGCCGGGACCGTCATCGCCACGCACCTGAACCATGTGCTGACCGTCAATGCGACCGAGCTGCTCGGCCCGGACGAGGTGCAGGCGCTGCTGGACGGGCTGAAGGACCGTGCCGCCAATCTGGTGGCGGCGCTCTGCCCCAACCCGTTGACGCTCACCACGCTGACGCAGGTGCTGCGCGCGCTGCTGGCCGAGAATATCACGCTCAAGGAATTCCGCCGCATCGCCGCCGCGATCGTCGTCGTCGCCCAGCGGACGCAGGATGCCGACGAGATCGTCGAGCTGATCCGGCCGGAGCTGGGCGCGCTCATCATCCAGAAGCTGTGCGGGGTGCGCGAGCCGCTGCGCGTCATGACCCTCGAAGGGCAGCTGGAGGCCTTGCTGGGCCAGGCGATGCGCAACGATCCGTCGCGCCGCCATGCGATCGAACCGGACCTCGGCCGCCGCATCATCGACGCGCTGACCCATGCCGCCCAGCCGCTGATGGCCGAGGCCAAGCCGTTCGCACTGGTCGTGCAGCCGTCGATCCGCGTCGCGATCCGCAAGCTCGTCAAGACCTGCCTGCCCGACACCCCGGTCATGAGCTTCTTCGAAGTTCCCGAGGACAAGGCAGTCGAAGTCGTCGCCGTCATCGGTGCCCCGGAGGCCATCCCCGCATGAACGCCCCCTTCTTTCCCCAGCCCGAGCTGAGCGTGCCGGTCTATACCCGCAGCGCCCGGCCCAACGATGGCGACGCGATCGTCCGCCGCCACCTGCCGCTGGTCCGCCGCATCGCGTGGCACGTCCATGGCCATATGAGCACGATGGTCGATGTCGAGGACCTGGTGCAGGTCGGACTGGTCGCACTGGTCGAGGCGGTGCCGATGTTCGAGGATCGTGGCACCGTCACCTTCGAGCAATATCTGGCCACGCGGCTGCGCGGGGCGATGATCGACGAGCTCAGGCGACAGGCGACGATCAGCCGGGGCGCGATGAAGCGGCGGCGCGACTATGCCAAGGCGGTGTCGACCCTGACGGTCGAGCTGGGCCGCGCGCCGGTGCCGGCCGAGATCGCCGACCGGCTGGGCGTGCCGCTGGGGCGGTTGCGCGTCGACTATGCCGATGTCCAGTCGGTGCAGTTCGATTCGATCGACGACGTCTATACCGACGAGGCCCCGTGGTTCATGGACGACGGTCCCGACGCCTTCGAAGCGCTGGCCGAGGGGCAGCTGCGCGACACGCTGATAGCCGCGATCGCCGCCCTGCCCGAGCGCGAGGCGCAGGTGATCCAGCTCTATTATGTCGAGGAACTGAACCTCGAAGAGATCGGGCAGGTGCTGGGCGTGGGGGCCGCGCGCATCTGCCAGATCAAGAAGGCGGCGCATGAGAAGCTGAAACGGGCACTGGCACGGGCCGCCGGGTAGTTTCGCTTTCAATTTAGATATTTGGACGGGGTCGGGCGGGAAGTCCGGCCCCGTTTTCGCGCCCAAAGTTCACAAAGTTCACACTCGTGCACATTTTGCGCGCGGTGCGGTTGGGTCGTCGGTCCGGTCGGAGAAGAAGAAGCGGGACCCCGGGTCAGGCCCGGGGTGACGATGGGGTTCGGTGGCGAGAAAGAGCGCGCGCAGGTTAGCCTGGCGGGGCGGTTGTAGGAAAGCGGTGCAGTTGTCGCACTCCGCCACCCGTGGGTACTCCGGCGGAGGCCGGGGTCCAGTTGGGGGACGACAGCGATAGAAGCGTGGTGTTTTCCCAACTGGGCCCCGGCCTCCGCCGGGGTAGGGCAGGTTGTGGGTGAGGGCCGCAATGCTGGTTCCGTGCCCCCGCGCAGGCGGGGGTCCAGGGTTGTCGAGCGCTATCGTTGCGATTGGGACTCTGGATCCCCGCCTGCGCGGGGATACGCCGGCCGACGACGACGACCTGATACGGCGGGCGTCTGAATCCTCGCCTGCGCGGGGATACGGGTACGACAATATGCGGGCGTGGCGTTTGTGGACGTCCCCCTCCACCGTCCTGCGGACGGTCCCCCTCCCCGTGCCGGGGAGGATTTGGGTCGTGCCCTGTATATAGAGTCCGTGTGCGCTTCAGAACGCCGAAACCCCCGGAGACCGCTTCGGGTCGCCGGGGGTTGGTCCCGTTGCCGGGAGTTCCGCCGCCACCGCCTTCATCAAGGGGGAACGGCGGCGGCGGAGCCGGGATTAGCCGAGGAGCTTCAGCACGCCCTGCTGCGACTGGTTCGCCTGGGCGAGCATCGCGGTCGAGGCCTGGCCGAGGATCTGCGCCTTGGCGAGCGCCGTCGATTCCGACGAGAAGTCGGTATCTTCGATGCGGCTGCGCGCTTCCTGCAGGTTCGACGAGGTGGTCGTCAGGTTGTTGACGGTGACCTGCAGACGGTTCTGCACCGCACCCAAGTCGCCGCGGATCGACGAGACCTTGTCGAGCGCCTTGTCGATGGCGTTCATCGCCACCGCGGCATTCGCCTGGGTCGACACGTTCAGCGCGCCGCCGACCGTGGCAGCCGAACCGCCCTGTGCCGAGATGCCGACCTTGGCGAGCGAACCTGCGGTCGAGCTTTCGACGCGGATTTCCGCACCGGTGTCCGACTTCAGTTCGATACGGCCGCGCAGGGTCATGCCCGCCGCGCCGGCGGTGGTGCCGGTTGCGGCCGTGCCGTCATCGCCCGACATCGCGGTGACCATGCCCGCCGAGGTACCGCCAGTGCCGTCCTTGATGGTGATGTCGTTGCCGGTCGACGAGGTCAGGATCAGGTTGCCCTTATCGTCGCTCGACGCGACCAGGCCGCTGATGCCGGCGTCGTTGATGTTCTTCACCACTTCCGCCATCGACATGCCGGCCTTGCCGTCCGAATCGGCGAGGGTGACGGTCGCGCCGTTGATGATGACGGTGTTGGCGGCGACGACCTTCGACGAGTCGAGCGCTACGGTTGCCGTCGTCGTGGCGGTGGCGGTGACACCCGACTTTTCACTGACCGCGTTGATCGCGGCGGCCTTCGACGCGGCCGAGGCGTCGTTCGAGGCACCGACGGCGACGCCATTGATGCGGACGTCATCGGTGGTGGCGAGCTTGGTATCGCTGACCGAAGACCCCTTCACACCGTCATTGGTGGTGGTTTCGTTCAGGCCGAGCGCGGTCAGACTTGCGGCCGGGCCGGTTGCGCTGCGCTTGATGTCGATCGCTTCGCCGGTCGAGCTTTGCAGCGCGACGAAACCGCCATAGGTGCCGGCGGTGAACCCCGCCTTGCCCGCTGCCGTGCCGCCGATTTCGATCGTTTTGCCGGTATCGTTCGACAGGACGATCTTGCCTTCGCTGTCGAGCTGGGCGCTGATGCCGCCCACGTCACGGTTGATCTTGTCGACCAGTTCCTGGCCGTTGGCGCCGGTGATGTCGACGGCTGCGCCGGCACCGACCTTGATGGTTAGGCTGCCGGTGGCGGTGATGCCGCCTGCCGCGATCGGGCCACCCGACAGGGTGTTATATGCCTTGGCCGACACGCCGGTCTGGCCGGTGTTGGCGTTGATGCTGGCGGCAGTCGTCTCTGCGTCGGCGGTGGTCAGCGCGGTTCCGAGCGCGTTCTTGCCGTTGAACTGAACGTCACCGACAGCGACCGTGGCACCATTGACGCGGCCGGTGGTCGCCTGACCTTCGACACGATAGCCATTCAGGCCGAGCGCAGTGGCCGAGGTGCTGGTGAGGCTGACCGACGTGGTCTGCCCGGCCTGCGAACCGGTCTGCAGCGTCACGGCCTTCACCGAACCGTCGAGCAGGTTGATGCCGTTGAAGTTGGTCTTGGTCGCGATGTCGTTGATCTGCGCGGTCAGCTGACCGACTTCCGACTGGAGCGCCTTGCGTTCCGACGAACCCAGCGTGCCGTTGGCGGCTTGCCCTGCGAGTTCCTTCATGCGCTGCAGCATGTTGGTGACTTCGCCCAGCGCGCCTTCGGCGGTCTGCGCCATCGAGATGCCGTCGTTCGCGTTGCGCGCGGCGACGGCCATCGTCTTGATCTGGCTGGTCATGCGGCTGGCGATGGCGAGGCCGGCGGCGTCGTCCTTGGCCGAGTTGATGCGCTTGCCGGTCGACAGGCGCTCCATCGACGCCTTGAGCGAGTCGTTGGCGGCGGTCGAGGCGTTCGCGGCGCGGAGCGATCCGATGTTGGATCCGATAACGGTCATTGGGTGTGTCCTCCAGTCTGACTTCCAGCGCCCCGCGTCCCCCCCTTGAAGCGATCGGGATCGAAGCTGCTGCCCGGAGAAACGGCACGCATCGGACGGCATTAAGCAAAAAAGTTCCGGGCCTTCCCCGGCCCTCGCGCGCGCACGAGGGCGTACGCGGAGTACAGAGCCGAATCGGGGGTCATTTTACCGGCCGTTAACCATTTGCCGGCAAAAGGGTGCCGTTCAGGGGGAATGTCCGAAACAATGCGCTCGATCTATCCATCCGCCGCCGTGCTCGCGTCGAAGTTTACGCTGGTCTCGTCGCTGCGTGCGCAGGGCTTTGCGCTGGCCAATGCCGGGCAGAAGCCGGGGCCGCACGACGTGTTCCTGGTGATGGAAGGCGAAGTGCCGCCGATCGCCGCGCGCACGCTGGTGCTGGCCGACGGTCCGGCCTCCGCCACCCCGTTCGAAGGAGGCCGCCCGGCCCGCCTGTCCTATTCCCATGCCGATACCGAGCTGGCCCATGCCTTTGCCGCCGCGCTGCTGTGCGGTCGGCACGAGGCGGTCGCCGCCGACCCCGAAAGCCTGGCGCTGCAGGCGCTGGCCCGCCGGGTCGCCGGGGCGGACATCACCGTGCTGGTCAACGGCCCGACCGGCACCGGCAAGGAAGTGCTGGCCCGCACCATCCATGCCGAGAGCAACCGTGCCGAAGGCCCGTTCATCGCGATCAACTGCGCGGCACTGCCCGAAACCATGCTGGAAGCGATGCTGTTCGGCCATGTGAAGGGCGCGTTCACCGGCGCGGGCGCGGCGGGCGAAGGGTTTTTCCGCGCGGCGCATGGCGGCACGCTGCTGCTCGACGAAATCGCGGAAATGCCGCTGCCGCTGCAGGCCAAGCTGCTGCGCGTGTTGCAGGAACGCGAAGTCGTGCCGATCGGCGCGACCCAGGCCGAGGCGGTCGATGTCCGCGTCGTCGCCTGCGCCAATCGCGACCTGCAGGACGAAGTCGCCGCCGGCCGCTTCCGCGCCGATCTCTATTACCGCCTCAGCGTCTTTCCGCTGACCACCCGCGCGCTGGCCGACCGGCCGGGCGACATCGCCGCGCTCGCCGCCGCGATGGTGGTGCGCCATGCCGGAATGCGCGGGACCCTGCCGTGGATTTCGGACGAGGCGCTGGCGATGCTCGGCCGCCATGACTGGCCGGGCAATGCGCGGGAGCTGGAGAATGTGATCCAGCGCGCGCTGCTGCTGGGCATGGGCGACCGGATCGAGGCGCACGATATCGTGTTCGACCGGGCGAGCGTTCCGGCCGCCACCGCTGCCACCGTGCCGCAGGCGGTCGAGCCGGTCGCCGCGACGCTGACCAACATCGTCCAGATCCACGAGTTCGCGGCGATCCGCCGCACGCTGGAGGAATGCGGCGGCAACCGGATCGAAACCGCGAAGCGGCTGGGCATTTCGGAGCGGACGCTGCGCTACCGCCTCGCCAAGGCGCGTGAGGCCGGCGAGCTGCTCGCCGCACCCGCGACCCAGTCGATGGCGGCGTCGGCATGAGCGGCGTCGGCGGTGTCGGCGGCGCGATGGGCGTCGACCGGGTGATGGCGCTGCGTGCGCAGATCCTCGAACGCAACCAGGCCCTGTCCAAGGCGAATGCGCAGGTCGCGACCGCCCCGGTACAGGCCGAACCGGCCAAGCCGACCAGCTTCGCCGATGCGATGGGCGACGCGCTGAAGGGCGTGAACGCGCAGCAGAACAAGGCGAGCGAATTGTCGGCGATGTACGAACGCGGCGAGACCGTGGACATCGCCAAGGTGATGATGGCCCGCCAGCAGGCATCGGTCGGCTTCGAAGCCACGATGCAGGTCAGGAACAAACTCTTGTCCGCCTACAAGGACATCATGAGCATGCCGGTCTGATATGGAAAACGCACTCGCCACCACCGGTGCAGGCGGCGTTCCCGCCGCCCCCGCGACCAAGTTCGCCAACCCGCTGACCCAGATCGGCGGGATCATGAAGAACCCCGCCGTCAAGCGCAGCCTGCCGATGATCTTCATCGTCGGGCTCGTCCTGTCGGCGGCGCTCGCCTGGATGGCATTGGCCACCCCGCCCCAGCGCACGCTGTTCCCGCAGCTGCCCGACAGCGACAAGCAGGCGGTGGTCGACGCGCTTTCCGCCGCGAAGATCACCAGCCATGTCGACGATTCGGGCGGGATCACCGTCGCCGAGGACGATTACCACCGCGCGCGCATCCTGCTGGCGGGCCAAGGCCTGCCCAAGGCCGCGCCGGGCGGATACGCCATCCTCGACCAGCTGCCGATGGGCGTCAGCCGCGCCGTCGAGGGCGAGCGGCTGCGCCAGGCGCGCGAGACCGAATTGGCCAAGTCGATCGGCGAGATCGAGTCGGTGGCGGACGCCCGCGTCCACCTGGCGATGCCCGAATCCTCGGTCTTCGTGCGCGACAATGCGCAGCCCTCCGCCTCGGTCATCGTCCGGCTCGAACCCGGTCGGAGCCTCACGCAGGCGCAGGTCCGCTCGATCGTCAACCTCGTCGCCAGTTCGGTGCCGGGGATGAAGGCCGATCAGGTGACGATCATCGACCAGATGGGCGCGCTGCTGAGCAAGCCGACCGACGGGTCGGAAGGATCGACTCTGTCGGACGAGCGGATCGATTATCAGCGCCGCATCGAGGACAAATATCGCGCGCAGCTCAACACGCTGCTGACCCCGCTGCTGGGTGCCGGCAATTTCTCGGCCGAAATCCAGGCCGATGTCGATCTGGACCAGAGCCAGGCGACGCGCGAAAGCTATGACAAGCAGGGGGTCGTCCGCGCCGAACAGGGTAATTGGCAGGGCAATACGCCCGGCGAAACCACCCCCGGCGGCGTGCCCGGCGCACTGGCCAACACCCCACCCGCCGCATCGACGCTGGCGACCGCGACCCCCGGCCCCGCCGGTGCGACGGTCCAGCCGGGTACCGCGCCGGGTGCTCCCGCGCCGGTCAAGACCAGCGAGAATTTCAACCGCGCCTATGATTTGGGCAAGGAAGTGTCGGTGACCCGTGCCGCCCCCGGTTCGATCCGTCGCCTGTCGGTCGCCGTGCTGCTGCGCGAACCCGAAGGGGCGAAGCCGCGCACCCCGGCCGAGATCCAGCAGATCAACGACCTGGTGAAGGCGGCGGTCGGCTATAACCAGCAGCGCCAGGACACGGTCACGGTCATCAGCCGGAAATTTTCGCCCGATGCGGTCGCGACCGATGTCGCCCGCCCGTGGTACGATGCCGACTGGGTGCCGCTGGCCGCCCGCAACGGCACCGCGCTCATCATCGCGCTGCTGGTGCTGTTCATGGGGGTCCGCCCGATGGTCAAGGCGATGAACGAAAAGCGCAACGCCGATGCCGCCGCCGAAACGGCCCGGATCGCCGCCGCCGAAGCCGCCGAAGCCGCTGCAAAGGCCGCGCTGGCCGCCCCGGCCGGGCCGGAACCGGTGAGCATGGAGATGCTGGAAACCGCCACCAGCTATGACGACCGGGTCGGGCTGGTCCGTGGCTTCACCCGCGACAATCCGACGCGCGCCGCGCTGGCCGTCCGCGACATGATCCAGTCGGACGCCAAGCAGTGAACGCGCCCGTCCGTATCCAGACCGGCGTCGAACGCGCCGCCGTCCTGATGATGCTGGTCGGCGAGGAGGAAGCCGCCGCCATCCTCCAGAAGCTGGAGCCGGAAGAGGTCCAGCAGCTGGGCAAGGCGATGTTCAGCGTCGCCGATGTCAGCGAGGACGAGGTCGCCGTGGTCCTCGACGATTTCGTCGAAAAGGCCCGCGAGCGCACCACGGTCGGCTTCGACCCGCGCCCGCACATCGAAACGGTGATGAACCGTGCGCTGGGTGCCGACAAGGCCGAGAGCGTGCTGGCCAAGATCACGCCGGTGGAGACCGCATGCCAGATCGAGCTGCTCGACTGGATGGACGCATCGGAGATCGTCAGCCTCATCAAGGACGAACATCCGCAGATCGCCGCCGTCCTGCTCGCCAATCTCGACGCGACCATCGCCGCGCAGGTGCTGGAAGGACTGCCCGAAGCGTCGCAGCCGCAGATCCTGCACCGTATCGCGAAGCTCGGCCCGATCACGCCGGAGGCGATCGAAACGCTGAAGTCGATGCTGTCGCGCCGCTCGACCGGGCGCAGTTCGGGCAGCGGCGTGCAGCTGGGCGGGGCGAAGGACGCCGCCAAGATCCTGTCGTCGGGCCGCAAGGCGACCGAGACGCGGGTCATGCCGAAACTGGCCAAGATCGACCGCGACATTGCCCGCCAGATCGAGGACCAGCTGTTCGTCTTCGACAACCTGCTGGAGATGGACGACAAGAATCTGGGCGTGCTGATCCGCAACGTCGACAGCGACCTGCTGGTCCGCGCCCTGAAGGGCGTCGACGAGAATGCGCGCGGCCGGTTCCTGGGCTGCATGTCGGCGCGCGCCGCCGACGGCATCCGCGACGAGATGGAGGCGCGCGGGCCGATGAAGCTGGCCGAGGTGCTGGACGCGCAGAAGGGCGTCATCACCATCGCGCGCCAGCTGGCCAAGGACGGGACGATCATGATGGGCGGCGGCGACGACGATTATGTTTGAGAGCGCCGCCTCCCCCGCGCCCGCGACCGGCTTCGTCGCCGGCTTCGCCAGCCGCCATGTCGCGGCGGCCGATATCCTGGCCCGCGCCTTCGGTGCGCCCGATCCGTTCGCGGCGACCGGCGTCATCCCCGTGCGCCCCGCCGATTTCGGCATGGCCGCCGAACCGGTGCAGCCGTCCGGCCCAAGGCATTTCCGCCCGGCCGATCCCGACAGCAACCCGACCGAGGGCTGGGACCCGTTCTCGACCGTCGTCGAGGAAAGCGTCCATACGCTGGACCCGGTCGCCGAAGCCCATGCGGCAGGCTATGCCGAGGGGCTGGCCGCCGCTGCCGCCGCCAGCCAGTCCGACACCGCGCGCGACCATGCGCTGCTGGGGAAGCTGGCCGAGGCGCTGGGCACCGCGACCCATATCGACCGTGAAGCGATGGCCGAGCGGCTGCGCGCGACGGTGCTGACGCTGGTCCGCCAGATCGTGGGCGAGGTCGGCGTATCGGCCAACCACCTGATCGAACGGATCGACGCCGCCGCCGACCTGCTGGCCGACGGTGCCGAATCCGCGATCCTGAGGATGCACGAGGCCGACATGCCGCTCGTCGAGGGCAAGCTGCCCAAGGCCGTCTTTCCCGTCGCCGACGCCCATGTCGAGCGCGGCGGCTTCATCCTCGAATCCGCCTCGACCGTGGTCGAGGACGGTCCCTCGCTCTGGCTGGAACAGCTGGGCGCGGCGATCGAAACCGTACCGGTGCCCCGCTGATGCTCAACCGTTTCACCGACGACTATCTGGGTGCGCTGGCCCCGACCGATTTCCGGCCGCGTGCGCGGGTGGCGGGCAAGCTCGCCAGCTATGACGGGCTGCTGATGGAAGCGGTCGGGCTGTCGCTGCCGGTCGGCACCGTGTGCCAGGTCGGCACCGGCGATGGCGGCATGGTCGAGGCGGAGGCGATCGGCTTTCGCAACGGCCGGACGCTGATGATGAATCTGGGCGGACCCGCGCCCCTGCTCCCCGGTGCGCTGGTGCGGCCGGGCGACAAGCCGGGCGAGGCCGAGGTCGGCGACGCGATGCTGGGCCGGGTGGTCGATGGCGCGGGCAAGCCGATCGACGGCAAGGGCCCGATCCGCGGTGCGGGTCGCTGGCCGCTGGCCGGACGTATCCAGTCGCCGCTGGACCGCGGCCGCGTGCTGGAGCCGATGGACGTGGGCGTGCGCGCGATCAACGGGTTGCTGACGATCGGCCAGGGCCAGCGCGTCGGCATCATGGCTGGCTCCGGCGTCGGCAAATCGGTGCTGCTGGGCATGATGGTCCGCGCCGCCAAGGCCGATGTGATCGTCGTCGGCCTGATCGGCGAGCGCAGCCGCGAAGTGTCGGACTTCCTCGAAACCAAGCTGAAGGGCGATGCCCGCGCGCGCTCGGTCGTGGTCGCGGTGCCGGCCAATCATTCGCCGGTGCTGCGCATTCGCGGCGCGCTGCGCGCGACCGCCATTGCCGAGGCGTTTCGCGAACAGGGCAAGAAGGTCCTGCTTATCATCGATTCGCTGACCCGCGTGGCGCATGCCGGCCGCGAGATCGGGCTGGCGCTGGGCGAGCCGGCGTCGGCGCGGGGCTATCCGCCCAGTGCCATCGCGATGCTGCCGGGGCTGATCGAACGCGCGGGCACTTGCGTGCGCACCGGCGGGTCGATCACCGCCATCTATACCGTGCTGGCCGATGGCGACGACAATAGCGACCCGGTGGTCGATTCGGCGCGGTCGATCCTCGACGGGCATATCGTGCTGAGCCGCCAGCTGGCCGAGCGCGGCGTCTATCCCGCCATCGACCTCGGGCCGTCGGTCAGCCGCGTGATGACCGACATCGCCGACAAGCCGCATCTGGCCGCCGCGCGGGTGCTGCGCCGGCACCTGGCGACGTACGAGGAGAATCGCGATCTCGTGCTGATGGGGGCCTATCGCCCCGGCACCGATGCCGCGATCGACGGGGCGCTGGCCGCGCATCCGGCGGTCATGGAATATGTGAAGCAGGATTCGGACGAGGTCGTGTCGCTGGACGATGCCGTCGCCGAGCTGGTGGGCGTGTTCGGTGGCTGACAGGGCCAAGCGCCTCGCCCGCGTGCTGCGGGTGCGCACCATGCAGCTGAACCTCACCCAGGCCGAAGAGGCCCGCGCCGCCGCCCGCGTGGCGGAAGAGATCGCGCTGCGCGACCGTATCCTTAATCTGGCGCAGGCGGTGTCGCCGGTGCCGACGCCCAGCGCGAGCGCACAGACGCTGGGCGCCGCCGCCCATTATCGCGAGAAACTCCACGCGACCGCGCGCGTCGTCGAACATCGCGTGGCACAGGCCGACGACGGGCTGACCCGCGCCAAGTCCGCGACCATGGCCGCCAAGCGCGACCAGAGCGCGGTCGAAAAGCTGCTGGAGCGCGCCCATGCCGCCCGTGCGTTGCGCGAGTTGCGCGCGCTCGAAAACGCGCCGCCGGTCCGCCGTCTCAATCGGCACGATCCTTGCTGATCGACCGGTCGAACGCTTCGACGGATCGACCTATGACCCTGCTCTCGGCCCTTTCCAGCACCACCTCACCGCTTGCGATGCCGGCAATGCCGCTCGTCGGCCCGCTGACCGGCGATTTCGCGGCGTTGATCGCGGGAATGGTGCCGGCGGGCGATGCCGAAGCGATGCCGGTTGCGGGGGAGCGGCAGGGTACTGCCCCGACCGGCAACGCCTTGCCGGTAACGCTTGCCACGCCATTGACGCCGGTCGCGCCGGTCGAGGTTACGGCACCCATCGCGCCGCCGCTGCCGGTGTCGGCGACCGAGGCAGTGCTGATGCTACCGCAGGAAGCCGCTGCGCCGGTGGCGACGCCGATCGAGCAGATCGCACCGGTGCTGGTGGCCGCCGCGGCGATCGGCGTTCTGGCGGGCGCGCTGCCCGACAAGGAAACGGTCGAGACCCCGCCGCGTGCCGAGGAGGTCGTCGCCCGCGCGCTGCCCATGCCGGTGCCGACCCGCTTTGCGATGACTCCGCCGCGCGCGAAGCGGGCCGAGACCGCGACGCCCGACACGGCCGGCCCAGAGAGCCAGGAGGACGGCACCGATCCCGAACAACCGGCCGCGGAGGCCGCAGTGCCGGTCGTTGCCGCACCGGTAATCGTGCCGCCACCGGCCGACGCGATCCTGTTGCCCGCCGCCGTGCAGGCGACCGTGCAGGCCGGCGATCCGGTCACCGCGTCGGGCGATGGCCCGACGCCCGCCGCGATGATGGTGATCGAAATGGGCGAGGTCGTTGCCGCCGAACCGGTATCGGGCAAGGCATCGACGATGCGATCGGCGAAGCGGACCGATGCCGCCCTCCCCCCGGCCGAGACCCGTCGCGCGGCTGCCGCGACAATCGATCGGACGGCCGATAGCGATCGGGACGCCATAGTCGCCGAACCGGCGATCGGCGTCGTGACTGCGCTCGATACCGATCAGCCGGTGCCGGTGCATGTCGTGGTGCCGCCGGTCGTGGACGGCGCGCCGCTGGTCGTGCCCATGGCCGCCGCTCCCGCCCGAAGCGCCGGGTCGATCGTCCGGCCACCCGCCACCGCCGCTGCATCCGCGGTCGTACCGCCCCAGACATCCGCGACGCCGATGCCCGGTCGTGCGGCGATCGCGCCGTCCTTCGTTCGCTCGACCGGGTCGGATGCGGTGCGGACCGCCGGTATCGCTCCGGTTGCTGCGGTGGCACCGGATGGGCTGGCCGGGGCGATGGTCGATCTGTTGCCGGTCGACGAAGCGCCGCTGGCGATGACGGCTCCCGCTACACCGCAAATGCCTAGCGTCGCGCCGGCCATGCCTGCCGATGCAGCGGCAACGCCGGTTACCATCGACGTCGGGCAACCCGCCCGGAAGCCGACCGCCGACGCGGTGCTGCGTCCGGCCGAAACTCCGACGATGCCATCGCCAACCCGCCTTTCCCGGCCGATGACGCGGACCGGCTTCGCACCGACCGCTCCTGTGTCGCGCGGCATTGCGCCGAACGCCGACGCGGTGGTCGAACGCGGCACGGCAACGCCTATCCCGGTCGCCGACTCAGGCAATCCCGTGCCGCTGGCGGAAGTGCTCGTCGATCGTCAGCCGATCGACCGTGAAGCCGCGACCGAGATCGCCGCCCGGCCGAGCAACCTCCGACCGCCCGCGGCAGCAAACACCGATCGTCAGCCGATCGCGAGCGATGCCACTGCGCCCGCCGTCTCGGTTGCCGCTGCTGCGACCCAGCCCACCGTTGCCGCGCCGCCGGTCACGCGGATTGCCGGCGTTCCGGTGCCGGACACCGCACCGGTCCCGGATGCGACCCTGGACGATGGTCAGGGCGTTCTTCCCGCCGCTCGCCGGCCGGTGGATGCGCAGGTCGACGTGCCCGCAGCGATGCCGCCGGTCACGCGCCGCGACGCCGTTCCGGTGGCGGGTGTCGCCCCGGTCGTGGCCGACGCGATGCTGCGCGACAGCGACACGCAGGTGCCACGCGCACGGCGGGACGATGATCCGGCGATCCCGACGACCGGCGCCATCGCCGCGCCCGACGCCGCCGTGCTGCGCCCGGTCGCGCCGACCGCCCATGCCGCGAACCCCGCGCTCGACACGCGCCAGCCGCAATGGATCGAGGGGATGATCGACCGGATAGAGACGCTGCGCGAGGCGAGCGGCACGAACGGCAGCGGCGAGACCCGCATCCGCCTGTCGCCCGACGCGCTGGGCGATGTCGAGGTCGCGATCCGCACCGGTGACGACGGCAAGCTGCATGTCCACTTCAACAGCGACAATGCCGATGCCGGCCGCCTGCTGGCCGATGCGCAGCCGCGCCTGTTGCAGATGGCCGAGGCCCGCGGGCTGAAGCTGGGCGGGATGCAGGTCGATGTTGGCACGCAGCAACAGTCGCAGCAGTCGCAGCGCCAGGCGCAGGATCAGGGCAATCCCGCCCCCCGCGCGCCGCGGTCCGCCGCACGAGCAGACACCCAAACCACCCGATCCGATGATCGTATCGCCTGAGGAAGCATGACATGAGCGACAAGGAATCGCCGGACGAGAAACCGGCCAAGAAGAAGGGCAAGCTCGGCAAGATCATCGTCATGGCGGTCGGCGTCATCGTCCTGCTGGGCGGTGGCGTAGGCGCCGGGCTATATGCCAGCTCGTCGGGCCTGATCGGCGGCGGGCACGGCAAGGAAAGCGAGCATGAGGAGGTCAAGAAGGACCTGCCCAAGCTGGTGCCCAAGTCCGAGGAAGTGAAGGCCAGCGCGGAAGGCGGCGGCGAGGGCGGCGGCCATGGCGGCGGTGGCGAAGGCGGCGAAAGTGGCGGCGAAGCCGCCAATAACGGCGAAGGCGGCCGTCCGACCCCCGAGATGGAAGGCGGCGACCGCTATGCGTCGAGCTATTACGCGATGGACAAGGAGTTCACCTCCAACCTGGCGGACAGCACGCATTTCATCCAGGTCGGCGTCGCCATCTCGACCTCCTACGATCACAAGGTGCTCGACAATCTGAAGACCCATGAGATCGCGATTCGCTCGGCGATCCTGCTGGCGCTGGGCGAGACGACCGAGGATCAGGTGTTCACCGCCGAGGGCAAGAAACAGCTGTCGTTGCGGATCAAGAAGGCCATCAACGACACACTTGAGCAGAAAGAGGGCTTTGGCGGCATCGGTAACGTTTATTTTACCCAATTTGTCGTTCAGTAAACGCGCATGGTTAACGCGCCATCCACCTCCGCGCCCGAGCGCCGCGAACGGAGCCGCCGGAATCCCCCGGCGTCGCACGTGCCGACGCTCGGCGTGGCGAACCTCAATCCGTTCGGCGACCTCCATGCGCTGGAGCATCTGTCCGCACGGATGGCGCGATCGATGCGACAGGTGTTCGAGCCGCTGCTGCGCCGGGGCGTGCGCAGCTGGGCCGAACCGGTCGAGGTGGATCGATTCGCGGGCTATATCCAGGCCCGGCGCAAGGACCGGCTGACCGGATGGGTGCCGATGACGCTGTCGACCGGGGGAAGCCCGGCGATCATCGTGTTCGACGGCGCGTTCCTGCTCGAAGTGCTCGACATCTTCTTCGGCGGGTTCGGCGAGGCCCCCTCGCCGCTGCCGATCGAGTTCTCGCCGGCGGCCGAGGCGATGCTGCGGCGGCTGGCGGGGGCGATCGCGCAACCGCTAAGCGAGGCATGGGGGCCGCTGGCCGGCATCGGCTTCGAACCCGGCAATCCCGAATCGAACCCGGCGATGATGGGCGCGATCGATGGCGAGGACGCGGTGATCGCGACCCGGTTCGGCATCGCGGCGGGGGAGGCGGAGCCGACCTTCATCGACATCCTCTACCCCGTGGCGGCGCTGAAGCCCCATGCACCGCAGCTGTCGACCAAGGTGCACGGCAAGAGCGCGCCCGACCCGAAATGGCTGTCGGGCCTGACCCGCGCGGTCATGTCGGTGAAGCTGCCGGTGCGATCGGTACTGGCCGAACCGGTCGTGTCGCTCGCCATGCTGCTGGAGTTGAAGGAGGGCGACATCATCCCGATCAGCTTCGGCCCGCAGGTGCCGGTCTGGGTCGCCAACCGACGGCTGGGCACCGGCACGGTCGGCACCGCCAACGGACAGGCCGCGATCAAGCTCAACTCCATCGACCCCGGTTTCGAAGAGGAATTCCAATGAACGAGATGACCGGCGGCTTCCCCGCCGAAGCGTCGCTCGCCGCCAATTTCAAGCTGTTGCAGGATGTCGACGTCCGCCTGACCGTCGAGATCGGGTCGACTCAGCTGACACTGCGCGAACTGCTGGCGCTGAGCGAGCAGAGCGTGATCGAGCTGGACCGGGCGGCGAACGAACTGCTCGACGTGTTCGTCAACGGCACGCTGATCGGGCGCGGCGAGGTCGTGACCGTCGGCGACCGCTTCGGCGTGCGCATGACCGAACTGGTCAGCCCGGACAAGCGGGTCAGCCGCTGATGATGTGGTCGTACATCCTGAAGCTGGTCATCCTGCTGCCGCTGGTGTGCGGGCTGATGATCGGCTGCCTGTATCTGTGGCGCCGGCTGGAAGCGCGGATGCCGGGCAATCAGGGCGAACGGCTGGTCAAGGTGCGCGAGACGATGATGGTGTCGACCGGCACCAAGCTGGCGGTGCTGGAATTCGACGACCGGCTGCTGCTGGTATCGGTCAGCCGTAACGGGGTCACGCTGCTGGACCGGGGCGACAAGTGAGCGTCCTGGGGGGGAAGCTCGCGCCGGTATTGTCGCAAATGCGGTATCGGCCGTCGCCGATCGCCGCCGCGCGCCGGCGGACGATGGCGACCGTGCCGGCGCAGACAGTGAAAGTCCGCCGCCCGGCGCGCACGCTGCCGCACTGGCGGTTCGAAGTCGCGCTGGCGGTGGTGGGCATCGTGCTGATGCTGTTCCTCGCCATGCCGGCGATGGCGCAGGGCGTGCCCGCCGCGCCCGCGCCGACGCCGGGGGCGGCCGACGCGCTCGACCGCGCGCTGGGGCAGCTGGGGGGCAAGAACGACGCGCCGATGGCACTGTCCCTCCAGATCCTCATCATCATGGGGCTGTTGTCGGTCCTGCCCGGCATCCTGCTGATGATGACCAGCTTTACCCGGATCATCATCGTGCTGGCGGTACTGCGCCAGGCGCTGGGCCTGCAGCAGACACCACCCAATCAGGTGCTGATCGGCCTGTCGCTGTTCCTGTCGCTGTTCGTGATGTCGCCGGTGATCGGGCGGATCAACGAGACCGCGATCAAACCCTATGCCGCCGGACAGATCAGTTCGACCCAGATGATCGAGGCGGCCAGCCTGCCGCTGCATTCGTTCATGCTGAAGCAGACCCGGACCAAGGACGTGACGATGTTCGCGCAGATGGCCAAGATCGGCCCGATCGCGACGCCCGCCGACACGCCGTTCACGATCCTGCTGCCAGCCTTCGTCACCAGCGAGCTCAAGACCGCGTTCCAGATCGCGTTCCTGATCTTCCTGCCCTTCATCGTCATCGACCTGGTGGTGGCGACGGTCCTGATGTCGCTCGGCATGATGATGCTGTCGCCGACGATCATCTCCTTGCCGTTCAAGCTATTGCTGTTCGTGCTGGTCGATGGCTGGGCGCTGACCATGGGCAGCCTTGCCGCCTCTTTCGTGAGTTAGCGTTATGGACGCAGGCTATTTCATGACCGTCGCGCGCGAGGCGATGTGGGTGCTGGCGCTGGTCGCGGCACCCATTCTCATTCCGGCGCTGTTGTCGGGCCTGATCCTCGGCATGATCCAGGCGGCGACGTCGATCAACGAACAGACGCTGTCGTTCGTGCCGAAGCTGGCGGTGGTCGGCATCAGCCTGGCGGTGTTCGGGGGGATGATCCTCGGGCTGCTGAGCGATTTCACGACGAGCATTTTCGAGCGGATTCCGGATTTGGTGCGGTGATTGCGGGGGGCGCTTACCGCTCGCCGTCCGTCATTCCGGCGGAGGCCGGAATCCATGGATGGGGGGACGGTTGCGCTTCGTCGATGGCGGTCGTGTCCGTCGATTCGGGCTTTCGCCGGAATGACGGGGTGGGTTTGGTCGGTTGCGCGCCACGCACGTCACCCCAGCGCAGGCTGGGGTCTCTCACAGTCCAGCGTCGCGGTGCCTACGAGGGAGACCCCAGCCTTCGCTGGGGTGACGTGTTTGGACGCGTGGTATGTGCCACCTTCCGCCGTACCCCCGCGCAGGCGGGGGTCCAGGGTCGCGGGCGTCGGCGTTCGTGGCCCTGGGTCCCCGCCTGCGCGGGGACACGAGTGCGCGCTTGGGTCGCGTCGCGGGCATTCGCCCCATGCTAGGCCTCGGCCTCGCGGTCGAGCCGCAGCTCTGGGCGCTGCTCTTCACCATGGTCCGCATCGGCGCTGCGTTCATCGTCGCGCCGGTGTTCGGGGCGGTGGCGATGCCGGTGCAGGTGCGGGTGCTTCTATCGGGCGCGATCGCGGTGCTGGTGCTGAAAGCCCAGCCCTTCGCCATTCCGACCGAGGTGTTTTCGCTCACCACCTTCCTCAGCATCGCGGCGGAGGGGCTGGTCGGCCTCGCCATCGGCCTCGTCCTGCAGATCGCATTCGCCGCCCCGGTCATCGCCGCCGAAGTCATCGGCATTTCGATGGGCATCGGCTTCGCCGCGATGGTCGATCCGCAGAATGGCGCGCAAAGCCCGGCGCTGGGCACCTTCCTGTCGGTGCTGCTGACGTTGCTGTTCCTGTCGCTCGACGGGCATCTGCTACTGATCGACCTGATCGTGCGCTCCTATGAGCTGCTGCCGCCGGGTGCCGCGTGGCTGTCGCCCGCCAAGCTGGAGAATATCGCGATCTTCGGCGGCTATGCGTTCCTGTCGGGGCTGTTGCTGGCGCTGCCGGTCGGGTTCCTGCTGCTGTGCCTCAACCTCGTCATGGGGATGTTGTCGCGCTCGGCCCCCGCGCTCAACCTGTTCGCGGTGGGTCTGCCGGCCAGCCTGTTCGTCGGCGTGGTCGCCTTGTTCGTCGCCCTGCCCGCGATGACCGACTATATGCTGGTCATCGTGCAGGAGGCGCTGGACGCCGCCAATACGCTGGTGCTGGGAGGGGTCAGGTGAGCGAGGACAAAACCGAAAGCCCAACCCAGAAGCGCCTCGACAAGGCGCGCGAAGATGGCGACATCCTCAAGTCCAAGGAGCTGGGCGCGGCGCTGGTGATCCTGGCGGGCTGCGCGTGGCTTGCGCTGCTCGGTCCCTCGCTGGTGGGGGCGTGCAAGGCGATCATGACCGCCAGCTTCCGTTTCGGCCGAGCGGATGTCGAGGATTTCCAGCCCTGGCGCCCGTTGATCGAGGCGGGGTGGAAGCTGCTGCCGTCTTTGGGCGGTATCCTCGCGCTCGCGGTATCGGCCAGCATCCTGGCGCAGGCGGGGCTGACCGGCATCCGCTTCAACGGCGGCGCGCTGGCCCCCAAGGGGTCGCGGATCAATCCGGCATCGGGGATGAAGCGCATCTTCGGCACGCAGGGCTGGATCGAACTGGGCAAGTCGCTGCTGAAGGTCATCCTGCTCGGCGCGATCGGCTATGTCATGCTCAAGAAGGCGGCGGTCAGTTCGGTCGGGCTGGTGTCGTCGAATGTCGACCAGGCGGTCGGTGATCTGGGCGGCACCTTCCTCACCTTGCTGTTCGTGATGGCCGGCGGGTTGGTGCTGATCGCCGGGCTGGACGTGCCGCTGGCGATCTTCCAGCGGATGCAGCGGCTGCAGATGACCAAGCAGGAAGTGCGCGACGAGCATAAGGAAAGCGACGGCGATCCGCATGTGAAGGCGCAGATCCGCCAGCGCCGGCACGAGATTTTGAAGGGCGGGTTCAAGGCGGCGGTGGGCGAGGCACAGGTCGTGCTGACCAACCCGACCCATTTCGCGGTCGCGCTGCGCTACGAACATGGGCGCGATCAGGTGCCGGTGGTGGTCGCCAAGGGGCGTGGCGCGACCGCGCTCGCCATCCGCGAACTGGCGGCGGAGGCGAAGGTGCCGATGCTCGAATATCCGCAGCTGGCCCGTGCGGTCTATTATACCAGCCGGCAGGGACAGGAGATTCGCGACGACCTGTACCTCGCCATCGCCACCGTCCTGGCGTTCGTCATGGGGGTCAACCGGCAGGCGGGCGGCATCCAGCCGCCGGTGACCGTGCCGCCCGAGGCGCGCTATGACGAGAACGGCAATCTGGCGGTAAAAATCTCCTAAAGATTCGCCACGCCGTGCCGTTGGATGGGGGAGACGGACCGGGGACCAGCGATGGCGATCACGACAACCAGTGCGACGGCCAGCGCCACCACGGCAAAGACGTCGACCACGACCACGAGCAAGGCGACGACTCCAAACCTCGCCAATGCGCTGGGCGCCGGATCGGGCGTCGATACGACCGCACTGGTCAAGAGCCTGGTCGATGCGCAGTTCGCCAACAGGAACGCCCGGCTGACGCGGCAGGCCGAAACGCTGACCGCGCAGGTATCGGCGGTGTCGGAACTGAAATCGGGCATTACCGAATTCGCCACGGCGCTGACCGCGCTGGCCGAATCGGGCGGTCTCACCACCCAGCTGAGCAGCAGCGGGCCGGCGGTGAAGGCATCGCTGACCAGCGGCGCGAAGGTGACGAGCCTGAACGCCAGCGTGTCGGTCGCGCGCCTCGCCTCGCCGCAGGTGGCGGTGACCAAGGAATCGTTCAGCACCACCGGATCGGTCGGGTCCGGCACGATCCAGCTGCAACTGGGCAGCGTCGATGCGAACGGGAAGTTCACGTCGAACGGCACCGCCATCCCGGCGATCACGATCACGGCCAGCGACGCCATGTCGCTGCAAAAGGTCGCCGACAAGATCACCGCCGCAAAGGCCGGCGTCACCGCCAGCGTCGTGACCGACGCCAATGGCCAGCGCCTCGTCATGCGCAGCACCGACGGCGCGAACCAGGCTTTCACCGTCACCGCGACGAACGATTCGGGCAGCACCGGGCTGGAGCGGCTGAACGTCGATTTCGATTCGAACACCACCGATGGCGCGGAGGTCGTGACCCGCGCCGGCAATGCCGTGTTCAGCGTCGACGGCGTGCCGATGGTCAGCGCATCGAACACCATCACCGGCGCGGACGGGGTCAAGCTGGAGCTGAAGGCGGTGACGACCGACGGTCCGGTGACGCTCAGTTCGTCGACGCCGACCGATGCGCTGAAGGAGGCGGTCAACAACGTGGTCGCCGCCTATAACCAGATGTTGACGTCGGTGAACAAGGCGACCGACCCGATCACCGGCGACCTGCGCGCCGATCCGGCGGCGATGGCGATGAAGCGGTCACTGCAGAAGCTGACCCTGACCGATCTGACCGGCGCCAAGGACGGCAGCCCGACCACGCTGGCATCGATCGGCATCGCGACCAACAACGACGGATCGCTGCGCGTCGATGCGAAGATGCTGTCGTCGGCACTCGCCAATAATCCCGGCGCGGTGGAAGCGATGTTCGCCGCCGGCACCGGCAGCGACGGTACGACCGGCAGCAGCCTGCCCGCGACGCTGAACCGCATCGCCGCCACCGCGAAGAGCACGACGCTGGGCCTTGGCGCCAGTGACAAGCGCTATGCCGGCCTGCAGGCCGATCTGGCCAAGGAACAGGCCAAGGTCGCCGAACAGACCGAAGTGACATCGACCCGCATGACGCAGCAGTTCGCGGCGTCCGAAGCGCGCGTCGCCGCGTACAAGGCGCGACAGACCTTCATGGAAAACCAGATCAAGATGTGGACGCGGAGCGAATAATGACCCGCTATGCCACCGCGCTCGCGGGCGATCCCGCCCAGACCTATCGATCGGTCGACCTGGCCGCGCGCACCGGCGGGGCCGATCCGCACGCCTTGGTGTCGCTGTTGTACGAAGAGGCGATCCGCGCGTTGCGGTCGGCCGCGTGGGCGACGACCAACCGCCAATATGCGATGAAAGGCGAGCGCGTGACCCGCGCGACCGCGATCCTGTTCGCGCTCGAAGCCGGGCTGGATTACGAGAAGGGCGGCGACCTGTCGCAGACGCTGTCGCGGCTCTACACGGGCCTGCGCGAACAGATCGTAAACGCCAGCATCGGGCAGGACGCACAGCCGTTCCTGAACGCCGCCGCGTCGCTGACCGATATCGCCGAGGCATGGGAAGCGGTCCGGCCGCGATAGGATCGTTCCCTCGATCGTGGCCGATGGGGGCGATAGCCGGACGTGGCGCGCTCCCCCCTTCTCAACGGTGGCATCGGCCGCCATGATCCGCTAGCGGTGCGCGCATGAAGCAACCGCATATCGTCGCGCTGGGGGGCACGCTGCGCCCGACTTCGGGGACCGCCGCCGCATTGGAGCGGGCGCTGGCCCATGCCGCGATGCTGGGCGCGCGAACCACGCTGCTGACCGGGCCGGCGATCGATTTCCCGAACTACGAACCCGAAGCGGCGGGCGGCAATCCGCGGATCCAGTCGTTCCTGCGCGCGCTGCGCGATGCCGACGGGATCATCATCGGGTCGCCGGGCTATCACGGCACGCTGTCCGGACTGGTCAAGAATGCGCTGGACCATGTCGAGCTGCTGCGCCGCGACGACCGAGTCTATTTCGACGGGATGCCGATCGGCATCGTCGCGACGGCGGCGGGGTGGCAGGCGGCGGTCGCCACGATGACGACGCTGCGCACCGTCGCCCATGCGCTGCGCGGATGGCCGACCCCGGTCGGCGTGGCGATCAACACCGTCGAGGACGGCGCGATCGACAAGGCCGATCGACAGTTGCGGCTGATGGTCGAACAGATGATCGGCTTCGTCGCTCGCTGAGCGACTCGGGCGCTTCGTCCCAAAACCGTTTACTGGCAATGGTATACGGTATGTTTACG
This sequence comes from Sphingomonas panni, assembly GCF_022664435.1. GTDB lineage: Bacteria > Pseudomonadota > Alphaproteobacteria > Sphingomonadales > Sphingomonadaceae > Sphingomonas > Sphingomonas panni. The sequence goes on from NZ_JAKREU010000003.1 coordinate 383,990, forward strand.
TCACTTTAAGGCGCGCTGCGTACCCTTTCCGCGAGATTTGGGGACGCAATCCATGAAACCTGCCGGCACGAAATTTACCTCCATAGGGACCAGGATCCTGACGATCCAGCTCGCATCGGGGATCGCCATCGCGGCGATCATCGGCGGTGCCGGCTTTTACGGGATGAACGCGCTGACCGGCGCGATGACGTCGATCTATGACGACCGCCTGGTACCGGTCCGCCAGCTGAAGGCGGTGTCGGACGCCTATGCGATCAACATCGTCGACACCACGCACAAGCTGCGCGCCGGCAAGCTCGACTGGGCACAGGCCAGCACGTCGGTGGCGGAGGCGAAGCGGACGATCGACCGCGAATGGTCGGCCTATATGCAGACCGACCTGACCGACGAGGAACGGTCGGTCGTGACGCAGGTCCGCCAGAACATGAATCAGTCGGACCAGGCGGTGGCGCGGCTGAACGCGATCATCGCGGCGCACGACAGCGCCGCGCTGGCCCGCTTCGCCGATACGGAGATGTATGCCGGGATCGACCCGACCACGGCGGGGATCGGCCACCTGTCCGATTATCAGCTGAAGGCCGCCGAGACCGCACGCGCCGACGGCGCCGCGCTGTCGCGCATGCTGAACTGGGTGATGGCGATCGTGGCACTGGTCGCACTGGCCATCGCATCTGCGGTGGGTTGGGTCGTCACCAACGCAATCCGTCGCAACCTGCGCCAGGCGACCGACCTTGCCGAGGCAGTCGCACAGGGCGACGTGTCGCAGACCGCCACCGTCCAGTCGAACGACGAGGTCGGGCTGCTGACCACCGCACTCAACGACATGGTCGGCAATCTGCGCCAGACCGCGGGCGTGGCCGACACCATCGCGCAGGGCGACCTGTCGATCGATCACAAGCCGCTGTCGGACAAGGACCGGTTGGGCCATGCCATGGTCGCGATGACCGACGGCCTGCGCAAATCGGCGACGCTGGCCGACACCATCGCGGTCGGCGACCTGTCGGTCGACTATGTTCCGCTGTCGGACAAGGACCGGCTGGGCCATGCGCTGGTGACGATGGTCGGTGGCCTGCGCAAGTCGGCGACGCTGGCCGACCAGATCGCGCAGGGCGACCTGACCGTCGACCACACGCCGTTGTCGGACCGCGACAAGCTGGGCCATGCGCTGGTGTCGATGGTCGAACGGCTGCGGGTCGTGGTCGGCGATGCTTCGAGCGCGGCGGACAATGTCGCGGGCGGCAGCCAGCAGCTTTCGGCGTCGTCGGAACAGGTGTCGCAGGGCGCCACCGAACAGGCCGCCGCCGCCGAGGAAGCATCCGCTTCGATGGAGCAGATGGCCGCCAACATCAAACAGAATGCCGACAATGCGGCGCAGACCGAAAAGATCGCACGTCAGTCGTCGAAGGATGCCGAAGCCAGCGGTGTCGCGGTCGACAAGGCGGTCGAGGCGATGCGCACCATCGCGGCGAAGATCAGCATCGTACAGGAGATCGCCCGCCAGACCGACCTGCTGGCGCTGAACGCGGCGGTCGAGGCGGCGCGTGCCGGCGAACATGGCCGGGGTTTCGCGGTCGTCGCTTCCGAAGTGCGCAAGCTCGCCGAACGCAGCCAGACCGCCGCTGCCGAAATCAGCGCGGTGTCGGGCGACACGGTGCAGGCGGCGGCACAGGCCGGCGAAATGCTGACCAAGCTGGTGCCCGATATCCGCCGGACGGCCGAACTGGTATCGGAAATCAGCGCCGCGTGCCGCGAACAGGATATCGGCGCGGGCCAGATCAACCAAGCGCTGCAACAGCTCGACACGGTCACGCAGCAGAATGCCTCGGCATCCGAACAGATCACCTCGACCTCCGAGGAACTGGCCAGCCAGGCGGAGGAACTGCAGCAGAGCATTGCCTTCTTCAACATCGGCGATGCCGTCACCACCCGCAAGCCTGCGGCCAGCCGCAAGCCGGCAGCCCGTCGGGCGAAGGCGGCTCCTGCCCCGAAGGCGAAGAGCAACTCGGTCATGGAGCAGCAGGCGCGGGCGCGCGGCTTCGCACTCGACCTGACGCACGGTGGGCCGGACGAGGACGACGACGCCTTCGGTCGCGCCGCCTGAACCGCCCCTGAAATCGGATCGGGGGGTGCCGGCCCGCTCCCCTGTCCGGCCGCCCATTCAGCGGTGGTCGGGTAGGGGAGCGGGCCGGCACCGCTTCCACGGAAGTGGATCAGACCCTAGCGCCCGATCCAATGTTTGCGCACGAACCACGCGACGATCGCCGCGCTCATCGCGACGCACAGCGCGACCACCCCGGCAAAGGCCCAGGGTTCGTCGGCAAAGGGTATCCCCTTCACATTCATGCCCAGCAGCCCGGTCACGAAGGTCAGCGGCAGGAACACCATCGCGACGATCGCGATCTGGAGCGAACGCTGATCGAGCTGTTCCGCACGCAGGTCGGTCAGTGTCTCGTGGATCAGCGCGGCGCGTTCGCGGATCGAATCGACCTCCTCCGCCATGCGCGCGGCACGGTCGGCAGCGGCAGCGAGGTGGAGCCGGTCATCGGCTTGCAGCCAGTCGCCGGGCAACTGCCCCAGCTTTTCGAGTGCGGAACGCTGCGGCACGAGGAACCGGCGATAGCCGATCGCGCGGACGCGGGTATGGGTCACGGCGCGGCGCTGTTCGAAGATGCGAGTCGGGTCCAATGCCTCCTCGCATTCGTCGAGCGTGTCGCCCAGATCGGCGATCAGCGGGTCGAGTTGCTCCGTGATCGCACTGGCGAAAGCGACGATCAGGTCGCCGGGATCGGCCACCCCGCCACCCTCGACCTCTTCGACGACGGTGTGGAACGCGGTCAGCTTGCGCCGGGTCACCGAATGGACCCGCCCCGCGCTGGCATAGAGCCGGACCGAGGCGAGCGGATCGGCGCTGGTCAGCTGGTCGTCGGACAGGCCGCGCAGGTTGACGAACGCCCCCCTGCCGATCGCGTCGCAGCGCGGGCGGGTCTCGACGGCGGTCAGCGGGTCGATGACATAGTCGGGCAGATGGGCGTGGGTGCGCAGCCATGCCGCGACGACATCGCCATCGCCGTGCAGGTGAATCCACACGAAGCCACCGGTCGTGTCCACCGCCGCCAGCGGGTCGATCGGCGTCGCCCTGCCCCCATCGATATGCCATGCGCGACACTTCATGCGAGGTCGATCGTCAGGCCGGGGAGCGGATCGGCCGGGACCGGCCCCATGATCCGCACCGCATCGGCGCGAGCGCGGTCGAGGATCACGGCCGGGACGTGCGGCGTGTGATGGATGCGGTCGGCCTGCCCCAGCCAGCGGGCTTCGCGGAGGGTCAGGTCGTCGGGATCGGCCGAGCGCAGGCGGATCGTCTCCACCCGGCCGGCAACTTGTCTTGCTCCTGCCAGCCACTGCGCAACAGCCTCGTCGGCGTGCGGCACCATCGGGTCGAGCGGGCCGCCGGCGGCGATCGCCGCGCCGATCGCCCGCCGCCGGTCGCCGCCATCGGGAAAGCGGGCGCGCAGGGCCGCACGCGCCGCGCCCAGCCCTTCGGCCAATCGCCCGACGTCGGCGGGCAGCATCGCCTCCAGCCTTTGCCGGATCGCCGCTGCCAGCCCGGCCGAGACACCGCCGGTCGAAATCGCGATCAGGATCGGCGAACGGTCGACGATCGCCGGCAGGGTGAAGTCGCAATCGTCCGGCCGGTCGACGGCGTTGACCAAGATGCCGCGCGCCTTCAGCGCGTCGATCGCGGTGCGGGCCTCGGCGTCATCCTCGACCGCGACGACCGCGATCCGGGCGTCGGAGGCATCGGATACGATGGTCAGGCCGCTGCGTTCGAGCAGGCGACGCTTGGCATCGGCCGCCTCCCCCTCCCCGACCAGGATCACGCTGCGCCCGGCGGTACGCAACAGGATCGGCAGTCCGTTCACAGCCAGGGCGGCAGGCGGTCGGCCTCTGCCAGCGCCTGAATCGGCGGCCGTTCGCGCACCACCGCGAACTGATCCCCGGCCACCAGCACCTCGGGCACCAGCGCGCGCGAGTTGTAGGTCGAAGCCATGGTCGCGCCGTACGCGCCGGCGGTCATGAACGCGACCAGATCGTCGGCGGCGACCACGTCCATTTCACGGCCCAGCGCAAAGGTATCGCCGGTTTCGCACACCGGGCCGACGATATTGGTCACCGCACGCTCCCCGGTCGGGGTCACAGCGCGAATGTCGTGATAGGCGTCGTACAGGCTGGGGCGCAGCAGGTCGTTCATCGCCGCATCGACGACCACGAACGGCGCGGTCGCGCCCTGCTTCACGCGGATGACGCGCGATACCAGCATCCCGGCATTGGCGACGATCAGCCGGCCCGGCTCGAACATCAGCCGCGCATCCCAGCCGGCGGTCGCCCGCGCGACCATTTCGCCATAGGCGGCGGGCGACGGCGGCAGGGGCTTGGCGGGGTCGTAGGGGACGCCCAGCCCACCGCCCAGATCGGCATGGGTGATGTCATGGCCGCCGGCACGCAATTCGGCGATCAGCGCACCGACGCGGCCGAACGCGGCCTCCAAGGGCACGAGGTCGGTCAGCTGGCTGCCGATATGCACCGCGACGCCGCGCACCTTGATCCCCGGCAGCGACGCGGCATGGGCGTAGGCGGCGGGCGCGGCGTGGTAGTCGATGCCGAACTTGTTCTCCTTGCCCCCGGTCGAAATCTTCGCATGGGTGCCGGCGATCACGTCGGGGTTCACCCGGATGGCGATCTGCGCGACCTTGCCCAGACGCGTCGCGACCGCGGACAACATGTCGAGTTCGGGTTCGGATTCGATGTTGAACTGGCCGATGCCGGCGGCGAGCGCCTGCGCCATTTCGTCCGCCGTCTTGCCGACACCGGAAAACACGATCTTGTCGGGGTCCATGCCCGCGTCGAGCGCGCGGTACAGCTCGCCACCCGACACCACGTCGGCGCCCATGCCGGCGCGGCCGAGCGTCGCCAGCACCGCCTTGTTCGGATTGGCCTTTACCGCGAAGGCGACCAGCGGCTCGCCCTTGCCCAGCCCTGCCACGGCGTCGCGAAACACCTGCACATGGCGTTCGAGGGTGGCGGTCGAATAGACATAGACCGGCGTGCCGACCGCATCGGCGATGGCGGGCAGGCTGACATCCTCGGCATGGAGCGTGCCGTCGCGCAGGGTGAAATTGTCCATGGCTTCGCCTTTAGAACGGCCGGGGCGGGTTGAGAATGGGGTCGCCGCCCGTCATTCCCGCACAGGCGGGAATCCATAGACGCAGGCTTTGGCGACCCTCAGCGCGGCGGCAGGGCGAAGGGGTCGTCGCCGCGCGCCTTCGATTCGGTCAGCAGTTCGTCGCTGCGCGAGGGGCGCTGCTGCGTCGTCGGGTCGAGCAGTTCGCCGGAAGTGGGCGTCGCGGTCGCGCCATAGGGTGCGGGCGGCAGCGATGCGTTCTCCTGCGGACGCAGGTCGCGGCGCTGGCCGCACCCGGCCAGTGCCAGCGCGATGCCGAGCAGGGCGAGCGCCCGCATCACTGCCCCCGCGCGGTGGCGATGGCTTCGCGCACCCGTTCGGGCGCGGTGCCGCCGAAGCTCTTGCGGCTGGCGACCGAGGCGTCGACGCTCAGCACGTCGAAGATGCCGCCATGGATGCGCGCGTCGATGCCGGTCAGGTCGTCGAGGGTCAGCCCATCGAGTCGCACGCCCTTTTCCTCCGCCAGCTTCACCGCGCGGCCGGTGATGTGGTGCGCCTCGCGGAACGGCACGCCCGCTTCGCGCACCAGCCAGTCGGCAAGGTCGGTCGCGGTCGAAAAGCCGGTTTCGGCCGCCGCGCGCATCCGGTCGGGGCGGAAGGTCGCGCTTTCGACCATGCCGGTCATCGCCGCGATCGACAGCGCCAGCAGGTCGGTCGCCTCGAACACCGGCGGCTTGTCGTCCTGCATGTCCTTCGAATAGGCCAGCGGCAGGCCCTTCATCGTCACCATCAGCGACGTCATGCAGCCCATGATCCGCCCGCTATGCCCGCGCACCAGTTCGGCGGCGTCGGGATTGCGCTTCTGCGGCATGATCGAGCTGCCGGTCGACCATTGGTCAGACAGCGAGACGAAGCCGAACATCTGCGACGCCCAGATCACGAACTCTTCGGCGAGGCGCGACAGGTGCAGCGAACATTGCACCGCGGCGGTCAGATATTCGATCGCGAAGTCGCGGTCGGACACCGAATCGAGCGAATTGACCGTCGGCCCGGCAAAGCCCAGCGCCTTTGCCGTCGCGTGCCGGTCGAGCGGGAAGCCGGTCCCGGCCAGCGCCGCCGATCCCAGCGGGTTGTAGTTCAGCCGCGCGCGGGCATCGGCGAAGCGACCCCGGTCGCGCGCGATCATCGTGTGATAGGCCATCAGGTGATGGCCCAGCGTCACCGGCTGCGCGACCTGCAGATGGGTGAAGCCCGGCATGACCGTCGCGGCATGTTCCTCCGCCCGGTTCAGCAGCGCCGCCTGCAACTGGCCGAGCGCGGCGTCGACCGCATCGATCGCATCGCGAGTCCACAGGCGGAAATCGGTCGCAACCTGGTCGTTGCGCGAGCGGGCCGTGTGCAGCCGTCCGGCGACGGGACCGATCTTTTCGGCCAGCCGCGCCTCGGTCAGCATATGGATGTCTTCGAGCGTCAGGTCGTCGGGCACGCCCTGTTCGGCATAGTCCGCCGCGACCGCATCCAGCCCGTCGAGAATCTTCGCCACATCGGCCGGGTCGACGATGCCCTGCGCGCCCAGCATCGTTGCGTGCGCCCTGGACCCGGCGATATCCTGTCGCCACATCCGCTTGTCGAAGGGGATCGAGGCGTTTATCTCACGCATCACCGCGGACGGGCCTTCGGCAAAGCGCCCGCCCCACATGCTGTTGGAGCCTTCCATGCGCCCGGTAATCGCGCTTCTCCTTGGACTGAGCCTGTTCGTCGGCGCTTGCGATAAGCGAGCCGCCGCGCCGGAGCAAGCCGCCGCGGAAGGCGACGGCACCGTGCCGGACGTCGACGCGCCTGCCAACGACGCCGCACCGGAAGCGGTGGCGAAGGTCGACCGCAGCCACAAGGGCGAGGCGATGCCCGCCTACAAGTTTCAGGACGGCGCGGGAAAGCCGGTGACGCTGGCCGATTTCCGGGGCAAGCCGGTGTTGCTGAACCTGTGGGCGACGTGGTGCGCGCCGTGCGTGCGGGAAATGCCGACGCTGGATGCGCTGGCGGTGCGGGATAAGGCGTCGCTGCACGTCCTGACCGTGTCGCAGGACATGGAGCCGGGGAAGGTCCAGCCGTTTCTGACCGAGCGCAAGCTGGCGAACCTCGTCGCCTATCGCGATCCCGACCTGCAATTCTCGACCGGCATGGGGGTCAGCCTGCCGACGACGATCCTGTATGACGCGGGCGGCAAGGAAGTGTGGCGCGTGACCGGCGGCATGGACTGGGCCGGGGCGGATGCCGCGAAGCTGATCGGCGAGGCGAAGGGCTGATCAACCGCCAAATTCGTCATTCCCCGCGCAGGCGGAGAATGACGAGGAAGCATTACCGATCCGGTGCGCGTTCCGTCGGCGGCACGCCCGCACCTTCGCCCGGCGCGTCGTCGTCGAAATTCTCGCCCTGCCCGCCGCCACCGGCATTGGCGCCGCTGCCATGGACCTCGCCATTGGGGCCGATCGACGCGCGGTGGCCGGCCTCGGGCGGGATTTCGCGGCCGTCATCGGCATGGACGGTAGCGGGCGGGCGCGCCTCGGCAGCTTCCTGCCGCGCCGCACGGTCGCGGTCATATTCCTGGCCCGAATAGCCGGTCGGGTTGTCGAAAGCGTTCTGCGGCTCGGTCCGCTCCGGATCGACCTTGGGATGCGTAGGGGTGTCGGTCATGGGGAAAGGCTCCTTTCCCGCATCAACCCCTTCGGATCGCCGGCTGTTCCTCCGCTGCCTTCTCGCGCAGTTCGAACCGGTTGCGCAGGCGCAGGCCGAGGAACAGCATCGTCGGCCAGAACATCGTGTTGAGGATGTCGAGCAGCGTGTCGTCCCAGCGCCATGACCCGTAATGCAGACGGTCGAGGACTTCATTGGCCAGTTCGGCCAGCGCCACCATCGCCAGCGGGATCGGTGTCGACAGTCGACGCCCCGTCACGACGCGCGTGATCAGCAGCACCGCCATGCCGGCATGAACGTGCAACAGGCTGTCGGCCATGCCGGTGCCGTCGCCAATGGCCTGAATGAATTGGGCATAAAGCGTGGGGATATCCATGGCCGCAAGCGATGGACCAGCGCCGCGCTTACCTCAAGCGGCTTCAGTCGCGGTTGAGCCACACGGTGATTTCCGGGTCGAGCACCGCCATCACGAAATAGGCCCCGGCCTGCTTCACCCGCGTCCACCAGCCCGATCGCGCCCGGTTCAGCTCGCGCGTCACCCGCTGCGACTCGGCGACCTCGCGGTCCATATAGGCGCGCAGATGCGCTGCGAAGGCGGCGTCCTCCACCCGCAGCATCAGTTCCATGTTCAGGAACATCGACCGCATATCGAAATTGGCCGACCCGATATGCACGGCGTCGTCGGCGACGAACAATTTGGTATGCAGCTTGGTCGGGCGATATTCATACAGCTCGGCCCCGTGGCGCAGCAGCCCGCGATAGGTGAAGCGCGCCGCCAGCAGGGCGATGGCATGGTCGGTCTTGGCCGGCACGACGATGCGCAGTCGGGTCCGTCGCGCGGCATGGTCCAGCCGCCGGGTCATCAGCGGGCCGGGCGCGAAATAGGCCGCGATCATGTCGATCCGCTCGCTATGGCGAATCTCGTGCTTCACCATCCGCGCCCAGGGGGACAGCCGCCGCGACGGCCCGCCCAGCAACCAGCGGATCGGCCCGCTATCCTCGCTCCAGTCGCGCAACAGCTTCGACAATCTGCGCAATGGGGCACCGGGCAGCGCCGTCCACGCCTTCAGCGCGTCGAAATAGCCCGCCAATCGCCCGGCGGCCGGCCCTTCGACGATCAGCCCCAGGTCGCGCCATGCCTGATCCTCGACCGTGCCAAAATAGGCGTCCTCGATATTGAAGCCGCCGACAATGACGCGGGCATCGTCGGCCAGCGCCAGCTTCTGGTGATTGCGCAGCAGATAGCGCCGGCCGATGCGCGGCACGAACACGCAGACATCGCCCCCGGCCGCGCGGAGCGGTTCGAAGAAGCGGCGACTGGCCGCCGCCTCCGCGCCCAGCCCGTCGACGATCAGCGCCACCCGTACCCCGCGCGTCGCCGCGGCGACCAGCGCGTCGCGCACCCGCGTGCCGGCATCGTCCTCTTCCCAGATATAGAACAGGAACCGCAGCGAATGGCGCGCGCCGTCGATCAGCGCGAGCAGCGCCGACAGCCGTTCGGGCCCCTCCGTCAACAGCGTGAGCCGGTTGCCGGCGACGGTGAAGGTCGGCTCGGTCGCTGCGTTCATGCCCTCTCCCATCCGTTGCCATGGCGTAACGGCTGTCGCTTCCCCAAGTTTCATTGACTTTCCGGGCGTGCGTGCGTAGGCAGCGTGCTTTCCGATACCCTCCGTTTTGCAAGGAAGGCGTTTCATGGCGCGCGTCACCGTCGAGGATTGCGTCGACAAGATCCCCAACCGTTTCGACCTGGTGTTGATGGCTGCCCAGCGCGCCCGCCAGATTTCGGGCGGTGCCGAACTCACGCTCGATCGCGACCGTGACAAGAACCCGGTCGTCGCCCTGCGCGAAATCGCCGAGGAGAACATCACCCCCGACCATCTGCGCGAATCGGTCATCACTTCGATGCAGAAGGTGCAGATCGACGACGAGGAAGCACCGGACGAACTGGGTTCGCTGGCCGCATCGGCAGAGGCGCTGCGCCTCACCGCCGCCGCACCCCCGCGCAACCAGAATGTCGGTGGCGACTATGACGGCTGAGGCCGGTCGGTCGTTTTGAGTTCGAGAGGGCGGTCCTGCGGGGCCGCCCTTTTCGTTTCGAGCGGGCGAGCGATGGGTTAGCCGTCAGCCGGGTTCGTCACTCCCGCGCAGGCGGGAGTCCATTGACGCTGGCGCTGCTGATCGCTCCGCCACGGCAGTGTCTATGGAATCCCGCCTTCGCGGGAATGACGATTATGGCTCACCCCCGCCGCGCGCCCGGCCGGCTGCCCAACGCATCCAGCGCATCGGCGTTCGCCCGCCCCCAGTCATAGAGCAGGTTCACCGGCTCCACGAACCGGCAGCCCAGCTCCGTCAGGCGATATTCGACCGCGGGCGGCATCACCGCGAGCACGTCACGCGCGATCAGGCCGATCTCCTCCATCTCGCGCAGCGTCTGGGTCAGCATCTTCTTGGAGATACCGGGCAGGCTGCGCAGCAACACGCCGGTGCGCGCGGTGCCGCCATGGCGGGCATGCAGCGTGTGCAGCACCATGCTGGTCCATTTGGTCGCGAACAGCGACAGCACGCGGCGCGGCGCGCAATCCTCCCGCCATTCCGCCTCGTCCGATCCGGGTCGCATGGGTACCTTTAGGTGCCTGGGGGTGGAGAGGGTGCCGTCTTTCGGCGGCGTGGCCCGCTTCCTAACTGCCCGTTTCGACAAAGGAAAGGAACGGACATGGCGGGAAAGACGGCAATCGTGGCGGGGGCGAGCGGCATCATCGGCAGCGCGACCGCCGACCTGCTGGTGCGGCAGGGCTGGACCGTCCATGGCCTTGCCCGCCGGCCGGTGGCGCAGCAGGGCGTGCAGCCGCTGGCCGCCGACCTGCTGGATGCGGACGCGACGCGGGGCGCGCTGGCCGGAGTACAGGCCGATGCGGTGTTCATCACCACCTGGTTGCGGCAGGACAGCGAGGCGGAGAATATCCGGGTCAACGCGGCGATGGTCCGCAACCTGCTGGCCGCCCTGCCCGCCGCCGACCGCGCCCGCCATGTGGCGCTGGTGACCGGGCTCAAACATTATCTGGGACCCTTCGAAGCGTACGGACAGGGCAGCCTGCCGCAGACGCCGTTCCGCGAGGAACAGGGGCGACTGCCGGTGGCCAACTTCTATTATGCGCAGGAGGACGAGCTGTTCGCCGCCGCCGCGCGCGACGGTTCGACCTGGAGCGTCCACCGCCCGCATACCGTGATCGGCAAGGCGGTCGGCAATGCGATGAACATGGGCACGACACTGGCCGTCTATGCGACATTGTGCCGCGAAACCGGGCGGCCGTTCGCCTTCCCCGGATCGGCGGCGCAGTGGCATGGCCTGACCGACATGACCGATGCCGGACTGCTGGCCGAACAGCTGCTATGGGCGGCGGAAACCCCGGCGGCGCATGACGAGGCGTTCAACGTCGTCAACGGCGACGTCTTTCGCTGGCAATGGATGTGGGGACGGATCGCGCAGTGGTTCGGCATTGAGGCCGCGCCGTTCGACGGCACGCCCCGCCCGCTGGAACGGCAGATGGCGGACGACGCCTCGCGCTGGGTAGAGATCGCGGCGAAGCATGGACTGGTCGAGGGCGACCTCGACCGGCTGGCATCGCCCTGGCACACCGACGCCGATCTCGGCCGCCCGATCGAAGTGGTGACCGACATGTCGAAAAGCCGCCGGCTGGGCTTCACCGGCTATCGCGCGACCGACGATGCGTTCTTCGCCCTGTTCGAACGGCTGCGCGCGGATCGCATCATTCCGTAAGAGGCACCCCCTCTTCGTCATTCCCGCGAAGGCGGGAATCCATATGCGCTGAGGTTTCAGCCAGATACACGAGCGTTGCGTATATGGACTCCCGCCTGCGCGGGAGTGACGAAGGGAAGGGTCGGGCGCGATGTGCGGCAAGCTATAGCGTGTCGTCGTCGTCCGTTTCGGCCGGCTCCAAACCGGTGGAAGGCGCATCCCGCCGCCCCTTGAAGTTGGTGGCGATGACATACCATTCGGACGAATCCTTGCGGCTCGCCGGCGGCTTGGCGTGCTTTACCGCCTGGAAATTGCGCTTCAGTTCGGCGACCAGTTCGTTGTCGGCGCCGCCCGCCAGCACCTTCGCCACGAAATCGCCGCCGGGACGCAGCACTTCGCAGGCGAACATGACGGCCGCCTCGACCAGCGCCATGGTGCGCAGGTGATCGGTCTGCGGATGGCCGACGGTGTTGGCCGCCATGTCCGACAGGACCAGATCCGCCTCGCCACCCAGCTCCTCGCGCAACCGGTCGGGCGCATGGTCGGCAAGGAAGTCCATCTGCAGGATCGTCACCCCGTCGATCGGATCGACCGGCAACAGGTCGATGCCGACCACGGTGCAGTCCGGCCGTACCTTGCGCACGACCTGCGTCCAGCCGCCGGGCGCAATGCCCAGATCGACGACGCGCTTGACGCCGCGGAGCAGCTTGAAACGTTCGTCCAGCTCGATCAGCTTGTACGCCGCCCGGCTGCGATAGCCTTCCGCGCGAGCTTTCTTGACATAGGGGTCGTTCAACTGGCGTTCGAGCCAGCGCGTCGACTGGGCCGAGCGCGAGCGCGCGGTGCGTACACGTTGGCGTCCGGGGGGGCTTCCGCGGGTCATCGGGTTCCTGCCATCAATCGGCGCAGGATTCCTTCGCGAATCCCACGGTCGGCGACCCCTAGCCGTTCGGCGGGCCAGAGCGCCAGAATCGTTTCCAGAATCGCACAGCCCGCGACGACCAGATCGGCGCGCTCGCTGCCGATGCACGGCACGGTGCCGCGTTCGGCCAGGCTCATGCCCGCCAGCCGCTGGCTGACCGCCAGCATCGATTCGGCCGGCACGATCAGCCCGTCGATCTGCGACCGGTCATAGGAGGCGAGGCCGAGATGGACGCTCGCCAGCGTCGTCACCGTACCGCTGGTGCCGAGCAGCCGGCGCGGCTCGTCGGTCCGGGGCAGGCGCTTGGCAAAGGGCGCGAAGCTCTCCGTCACGCAGGCGCGCATCCGGGCATAGGCGCCCGACGCCATCGGCGCTTCCCTGCCCGCGCCCAGGCTCTCGGTCAGCGATACCACGCCCCACGGCGCGGAATGCCAGTCGAGCACGCGCGGCACCGGCCCAGACGCGTCGAGCAGCACCAGTTCGGTCGACCCGCCGCCGATATCGAACACCAATGCCGGCCCGTCACCCGGCTCCAGCAGCGCGTGACAGCCCAGCACCGCCAGCCGGGCTTCCTCCTCCGCCGTGATGATGTCGAGGTGGATGCCGGTTTCCGCCAACACCCGTTCGACGAAGGCCGGGCCGTTGCTGGCGCGGCGGCATGCCTCGGTCGCGACCGACCGGGCGAGCGTCACGTCGCGGCGCTTCAGCTTTTCGGCACAAATCTTCAGCGCGGCGACGGTGCGGTCCATCGCGGCGTCGGACAGGCGGCCGGTCGCCGCCAGCCCCTCGCCCAGCCGGACGATGCGCGAAAAGGCATCGACCACGGCAAAGCCGTCACCCTGCGGCCGGGCGATCAGCAGCCGGCAGTTGTTGGTGCCAAGATCGAGCGCGGCGTAATGACGCGCGCCCGGCCAGCGCGGCCGCGCCGGCGAAGAGGCTGCCTTTCGAGGAGCGCCACGCGCCCCCCGGTGCGGCAACCGGGCGGAGAGATCCCCCATGCCGTCACTCACTTATGTTCTATCCGTCACGGCCGAACGCCGCTCGGTGCTTGGACATCAACCTAGCGAAGGCGACCCTGTCCGACAAGGCGTTGCGACGAAACGAGCGATTCGGCGTTGACATGCCCGGACAGTCGCCCTATCCGACCGCCCTCGCTGCGACGCTGCCCTGTCGTCTAAAGGTAAGACCACGGACTCTGACTCCGTTAATTGAGGTTCGAATCCTCACGGGGCATCCAGCGAATATCGCAGCAGCGCATCACTCGCGTTCAGCTATCGCAACCTGCCTGCCCCCCGCTACCTATGCGTGCGCTGATCCGCCTCCGTCTAGGTCCGGGAGCGGCAACCGCCGCGACGGGGCCGATCGTCAAAGCCCGTAGAATTCGGCGGCGCAGGTCGAAAACAGCCGCTCCTCGTCCAGTGCGCACCTCTGGGCCAGCCGCCGGGCATCGGCCAGCCAGCGACCATAGCCGTCGCCCGACAGCGTCAGCACCGGCCAGTCGCTGCCCCACATCAACCGGTCGCCGAACGTCGCGGCAAGGTGATCGACATAGGCAAACAGGTCGTCGGACGATTGGCCCGGTGCCTGTTCGGTGCGCAGCCCGGACAGCTTGCAATAGGCCCCCGCCTGCCCGAGCCGCGCGATGTCCGAGCGCCACGGCTCCAGCGTGCCCCGTGCAGCAGGAGGCTTTGCCGCATGGTCGATGACGATCGGCAGGTCGGGCCAGCGTGCCGCAAAGCGCGCCAGCATCGGCAGGTGGCGCGGCTGGACCAGCGCATCGAAACGCAGGCCATGGTCGATCATCGCCCGGATCGCCGGGGTCAGGGCATCGCCCAGCAGCCAGTCGCTATCCTCGATTCCCTGCAGCATCGGGCGCAGGCCACGCAGCAGCGGATTGGCGGCGAGCGCCGCGATCCGTCCGGGCACCGCCGGATCGGCGAGATCGACCCAGCCGACGACCGCCCGGACCAGCGGTTCGTCCGCGGCCAGCGCGAGCATCCAGTCGGTGTCGGTATCGTTCGGCTGGGACTGGACCAGCACCGCCCCATTCAACGGCACGTCGCGGGCAGCGACGTGCAGATCGCCAGGCCCGAAATCGCGGTGGATCGCGGCTTCGTCGGGGGTCGGCCACATATTGCCCGGCGTCGCCAGCGACCAGAAATGCAGGTGCGAATCGATCATCGCCAATCGGTGTACCAGAACGTCCTGCCAGCGGGAGCCGGGTCTCAGGCCGTGACGCCGTTGCCCGACAGGACGAGCGCCACGCCGATCGGATGCCGCGCACGCTCCGGCAACGTCACCTCGACCGCGTCGTCGGTCCGGCGGAACGACAGCGGCGTCGCATCCCCCGGCAGCGTGACCCGCGTCACCTCCCCCGACATGGTCGGGTTCCGACGGCCGAGCAGCGTCAGGCGCGCGACATTGTCGTCGGGCCATCCCATGACCAGCGCATGGAGATTCCCGCCACGGGTGACATAGCGCACGTCCCGCGCCGTGTAGCGCGATTCTGGGCCGCCTTCCGAAAACAGGCCGCTTCCGCCCCCGGTCGGGCCTTCGCCGTTGATCTTCCACGGCCGGCTGCCATAGATCGCCTCGCCATACCGGCCCATCCAGTCGCCGATCTCGGTGACGATCCGTTCTTCCTTCTCGTCGATCGTACCGTCGCCCCGCATCGGCACCGATACCATCAGGTTGCCGTTCTTCGACACCACGTCGCACAGCGTATGGATGACGGTCGCCGCCGACTTGTATCCGTTGCGCGCCGCCAGGTCGGCATCATAGTGCCATGCGCCGATGCACGTATCCGTCTGCCACGGGAAACGCTCGATATAGCTCTTGCCGCCGCGTTCGACGTCGTCGACGATCCCCATGCGGCGCTGCGGCGGCGTCATCTTGGCAGTGACGACCGCCTCCAGCCGACCGCCATGCCATTTCATCGATTCGTTGTAATACCAGGCGGTGAAATCCAGCCCATATTGCTCCAGCGGCAGGTCGAAATTGTCGAAATAGACCATGTCGGGGCGATATGTCCGGACCAGGTCCTGACAGCGCAACAGCCAGGTGCGTGCGAAATCGCCGGTCGGTACCCCCTCGTTCCACAACCGGTCGGTGGATTCGTGCCACTCGGCAGCCTCGCGGTTGGTGCGAATACCGTCCGGCATCGGCATGTGCCGGCCGCCATAGAGTTGCTGGGGGTCCAGCCCCTCCCACCATGTGCCGCGCCCCTGCGCCCCGGTCAGCTTGTAGGCGTCGTACCGCTGCCCGGCGCGCGGTCCTTCGGGATCATAGCCATAGGCGGGCTGCCCCCAATGCCATGCATGGGCGGAGTGATTGGACACCGCGAAGCGCAGCCCACGCTCGCGCGCCAGCTTTTCCCACGTGCCGACAATGTCCTTGCGCGGGCCGACGCGCGCCGTGTTCCATGGATGATATTGCGACGGCCAGGTGTCGAGATTGTCGTGGTGATTGGCCAGCGCCATGAAATATTTGATGCCCGCCCGCTTGTAGAGGTCGAGCAGCCGGGCGGGGTCCCAGCGATCGGCCTTCCACAGATTCTGGATTTCCATGAACCCGCGATCAGCGGGATGGCCGTAATGTTTCAGGTGATGGTGATAGGCGCGCGATCCGGGCAGGTACATCTCGCGGGCATACCAGTCGCCTGCCTCGGGCACGCATTGCGCGGTCCAGTGCGCCCACATGCCGAACTTCGCATCCCGGAACCAGTCGGGCACGCTGTATCCGCTGGTCAGCGACTGCCAGTCGGGGGTGAAGCGCGCGGGTGCCGGCACCGTCAGCGCACGACCGGGGCCGGTCGGGGTGGGCAGGGTCGAAACCGCCTTCGCCGCGGCCGGGGCCAGCGCGACGGTCGCCACGCTGCCACCGATCATCTGCCGCCGTGTTGCTTCCATCGTCCGTCTCCCGATCGTTGTCTGGTCTGCGCAGCAACCCTGCGCGGGACATCACCGGATGCGACGGGGAACGCTACCGACGGCGAAGGCACGGGTGCCCGCCCGGACGAACGTCCCGGTCGGCACAGCGCTCGGTGCCGCCTCTTCGGGCGGGCTCCTCTCCTTCGCGAAAGCATCGCCAATCGCACCTTAACAGTGCCGATCAGACCTAACTTGCGGATATGATCGGGACAACCGCTTATTTATACGATTTAATCCATCTCCATATTTGCATTTTTTAGGAGCCATGATTGCCAGCGTGCCGCCGCCTCCGCCATATCCCGGACGATCCGCGGCGATGGCCGCGTCGTCCGCATCCCGTCACAATGGAAATTTCGTGAGCGCCAAAGTCTATCTGTCCGCCGATCGTTTGCTGGAGGATTCGTTCCGCCTCGCCAACCGGGTGTTCGACGCCGGGTTTCATCCGACCTATATCGTCGGCATCTGGCGCGGCGGTGCGCCGGTCGGCATCGCGGTGCAGGAGTTGCTGGAATATCGCGGCGTGCAGAGCGACCATATCGCGATCCGCACCGCATCCTATAGCGGCATCGACCGGCAGGAAGCGGAGGTGCGCGTCTATGGGCTGGGCTATCTGGTCGATATGCTGACGCGCGACGATCGCCTGTTGCTGATCGACGATGTGTTCGATTCCGGGCGGTCGATCCGCGCGGTGCTGCGCGAACTCAGCGAGCGATGCGGTGCGGACCTGCCGGCCGAGCTGAAGGTCGCGACCGTCTACTACAAGCCGTCACGCAACGTGAC
Source organism: Sphingomonas panni (assembly GCF_022664435.1). Classification (GTDB taxonomy): domain Bacteria; phylum Pseudomonadota; class Alphaproteobacteria; order Sphingomonadales; family Sphingomonadaceae; genus Sphingomonas; species Sphingomonas panni. The sequence continues at coordinate 401,254 of NZ_JAKREU010000003.1, forward strand.
CGACCTCGCGCCGGACTTCTTCGTACATGAAACGAACGACTGGCTGATCTTCCCGCACGAGATCAACGGTCTGAGCGAGGACGAAATCCGCGCGCACAAACATGGCGCCGCGATCATCCTGCGCTGAGCGAAGGCACCCGCGCGTCGTTGGTCGGGCCGTGCCATTCGATCCAGTGGCCATAGGCATGGCACGTCGCCAGATGGCGCGCGCGACCACCCGGATAGGTCGTAAGCGTCAGATGCACCGCGTCGCGCGCCTCGGTCCATTCGAACCCGATGCGGGCGATCGGCGTCTCGGCAGCGGCCAGCGCGGCAGCGACGGTCGCATGGGTGGCGGCACCGCAATATTGCAGCGACATGGCGTGGACGACCACGCGGCAGACCTGCGCACCCGCCGGGCGGGACAGTTCGCGCGGCAGCCAGTCGACGATATCGCCCTGCTCCACCAAGGGCGGATGCGCGCGGGCGATGGCAAGCGCATGGTGCAGCCGCGCGGCACGGTCGGGCTGGTCGGCCCAGACATAGGCCATCAACCGTTCGCGTGCCGCCGGGTCGCCGACCTGTAACGGCCGCAGGTCGACACCGCGCGCAGCGGCGACCTCGACCGGTCGAGCGAGCGGCGGCGGCCCGCGCCAGTCGGGCGCGATCCGCACCGGCGACGCGGCATCGCCGACCCGGACCCCGCCCAGGTCGAAGGCGTAACGGCCGAGATTGAGGTTCAGTCCGGCGCTTGCCCCCAGTTCGAGCAGTTCGACCGGCAGGTCGACCTCTGCACGCAGGGTCATCAGCGCGGCCATGATCGCGGCGCTGCGGGCGACCTCGTTGGTCTGTGGCGGTTCGCGCATCCAGTCGGCGATGAAGTCGTCGAAGGCGGCCATCGCTCCGCCGATCACCCGGTCGAAATCCCCGGCCCGTGCGGCATAGAGGTCGGTCAACGCCGCACAGTCGCCGCGGCGCGCCAGTGCGTGCAGCGCGCCGTTGAAGCGCATCGCCACCGCGTCCGCCGCCGGATCGCCCGGCCAGTCATCGATCAGCCGGGCGGTTCGAGGCGCGCGATGCAAATGCCGCTCACCCGCCGAAAGTATCGCCGCGACGAATTCGGAGCCCAGGGCGCGAACGACCTGGGCCTGCCTGGCCAGTGGACTCGTCATGAGGATCAGAACGCATCCCAATCGTCATTGGCGACCTTCAGCGGGGCGGGCTCGGGCGGTGTTACCCAGCGACGCGACGTGCGCTTGGGCTGCAGCGGGGTCACGGTCGCCGGCGCGCGCGGAGCGGCATCGGCGGCCGCATCGATCGCAAAGGTCGCGACCGACATCGCCAGTGCCTCCGCCTCCGCGACCAGCTGGCGCGACGCGGCGGAGGTCTGTTCGACCATGGCCGCGTTCTGCTGCGTCATCGCGTCCATTTCGGCGATGGCGACGTTGATCTGGCCCAGACTGGTCGCCTGATGATCCGACTGGCGCGCAATCGCATCGATCGAGGAGCCGACGCCTGCCACCCGTTCGATGATCGCGGCCAGTGCCTCCCCGGTCTGTTCGACCAGCGCGACGCCCGCACCGACATGGGTCGATGCGGCCTTCACCTTGGCCTTCACCTCGGTCGCGGCATCGGCGGAGCGTTGCGCCAGCGCGCGCACTTCGGAAGCGACGACGGCAAAGCCCTTGCCCGCTTCCCCGGCCCGCGCCGCCTCGATCCCGGCGTTCAGTGCCAGCAGGTTGGTCTGGAAGGCGATGCCGTCGATCAGGGTGATGATCTGCGCGATCTCGTCGCTCGCCTGTTCGATGCCGTGCATCGCGGCGATCGCCTGTCGCACCACCGCGTCGCCCCGCTCCGCCTCGCCGCGGGTATCGGCCATCGCGCTGCTGGCGTCGATCGCCGCGACCGCGCCTTCGCGGATCGACCGCGTGACCTCGTCCAGCGCGGACGACGATTCTTGCAATGCCGCCGCCTCGCGCTCGGTCCGTTCGGCAAGGTCGGTGGCGGCCTGCGCGATCTCGCCCGAATTGCGCTTGATCGAATCGACGCTGCCCCGGACATCGCCCAGCACCTGGCTGAGGCTGGCGGTGGCGAGGTTGAAGTCGTCGGACAGCGCGCGGAATGCTGCCGGCACATCGGCCAGCCGCGCGGTCAGGTCGGCCTGCGACAGGCTGCGCAGGCCGCCGCCGATCGCGGTCATCGCCGCCTCGCGGTCGCGGTCGTCGGCCAGCTTGGCGACCGCCGTGTCGCGGAACACCAGCACCGCGCGCGCCATGTCGCCCAGTTCGTCGGTGCGTCCTGCGGCGCCGACATCGATATCGTGCCGCCCGGCGGCAAGGTCAGCCATCGCCCCGGTCAGCGTCGTGATCGGTCGCGCGATCTGCCGGCTGAGCAGCATCGCCAGTGCGACCGCGATCGCGATCAGCGCGATGCCGCCGACCACCAGCGCGATCAACGCCATGCGGATCGCCGACGCCTGATCGCCGGCATGGGCCGCCATCGCGTCGGTTTCGGTCGCGCGCAGTGCTCGCAGCGGCAGCGCGATCTTGCTGACCAGCACCTTCTGGCCCGCGTCGCGCACCTCCTGCTGCGCGGCATCGCGGTCGCCCGCCTTCACTCGCGCGATCAGCCGGTCGCCCCAGTTGCGCCGCCACGCCAGCGTCTCGCGTCGCGCCTCGGCCAGTTGTTCCTGTTCCGACGCGACCGTCAGCAACGCCGCCAGTTCGACCGCCGTCGCGTCGAACTCGACCCGCGCTTCCTCATAGGATTTGAGGTAGCTGACGTCGCCCGTCACCAGAAAGCCGCGAAACTGGCTGTTCTGGCGCAGGATCGCGGTCTCCAGCGTCAACGCCTTGGCATAGATGTCCTGGCTGTGATTGTTCCGCTCGGTCGTGCGGGCGATCATCAGGATGCTGGCAAGGAACACCAGCATGACCACCGCCGCCGACGCGTTGATCGTCAGGAACGAGAGGCCAAGCTTGCGCGGTATCTTCATCGGAGCCGATCCGTTGGTAACAAGATAATCATGTCAGAACCGCGACCGCAGCGTGATGCCATAGGTGCGCGGTTCGGCGAGGTAGGAAGAGGTGATCGCATTGCCGACGGCAAAGGCGGGCGAACCGAAGCGCGTCACCTGCGACACGCTGCCCGATCCCTGAAACGGCGCGGCGAAGGCGACCTGCTGATAATCGGTATCGAGGATGTTCTGCCCCCAGAACTCGATCGCCCAGCGCTGTTCGGGACCGCGCAGGCCGATGCGGGCATTCATCAGGAAGAAGCCGTCCAGCCGCTTTTCGGCGAACAGGTCGGACCCGGTATTATAGTCGCTCGACAACCGGCTATCGACATAGAATAGCGCGGTCAGGTTACGCGACACCGCCGGAGTCCATACCGCCGAATTGGTGATGGTGTGGCGCGGGGCGTTCGACATCTGGTTGCCCGGCAGCAGGAACAGCGCGGCGTTCAGCGGCTCGCCCGCTTCGCTGCCAACCAGGTTCCGGCGATACTGGGTATGGGCATAGGTATAGCCGATGTTGAACGCGACATTCGGCGCGGGATAGGCACCGGCCTCCAGTTCGAAGCCTTGCGTCACGACGCCCGCGCCGACCTTTCCGGTGCAGCGGCCGGTCGCCGAATCATTGTCGCGATCGGCACCGCCGAGCGAATCGGCGCATGAACTGATATTCTGGACGATGAAGTTGGTGCCGTTGAAGGTGTTCAGCTGGAAGTTGCGGAACGCCGAGCGGAACGCGGCGAGGTTCGCCGTGAACTTTGCCGAGCTGTACTTCACGCCGACTTCGAACGCCTGCACCGTTTCCGGGTCGAAGCGCAGGTTGGATGCGCTCGCCGCGGTCGGCGTGGCGAAGACGGTCGCCGACAGATCGGAGCGGTCGAGATTGTAACCGCCCGCCTTGTACCCGCGCGCATAGGACGCATAGAGCAAAGTGCTTTGCACCGGCTTCCATGACAGCACGGTCGTACCGGTCACCTGCCCCTCGCGCAGCGAATCGCGGATCGGCACGCCGGTCAGTGCTTCGGTCGAATTTCCGGTGCAGGTCAGTGTGACGATGCCCGCCGCCAGCGACCGCAGCGTCGCGTTGGTGCTGCCGAGCAGCGGGCCGAGCGCGCGCTGCTGCGCCGGGCAGACGGTGTTGTTGTTCAGGAAGCTGGCGTTCAGCTGCTTGCGTTCGTTGGTGTAGCGCAGGCCGCCGGTCAGGCTGAGCGTGTCGGTAACCTTGAAGATATTGTGCGTGAAGAACGCATAGTTGCTGCTGGTCTGGTCATAGGTGTCGCGAATGCTACCCAGGTCGTTCAGCGTCGACAGGCGATCGATGCCGGCGATGATCGCCTGTCCGACCGCCGGGGTCAGTGCGGCGCGACCGGTGGCGCTGAGGCAGCCGGTGGCGCGCGGGGCGCGCAGCACGTCCAGCGGGTTGATCGTCGCCACGACGCGGCACGCGGCGAACGCGCCATAATCGGCACCGAAGCGCAGATTGTCGGCGACCTGCAGCTTTTCATGGGCGTAATAGCCGCCGACCATCCAGTCCAGCCGATTGCCGAACAACCCGCCGCTCAGCCGCGTTTCCTGGGTAAAGGTGCGGAACTGGCGATAGGCGTTGCCGTCATCGGGGCGATAGCCGATGTCGACATTGCCGTAATCGAGATCGGCAGCGCCCCCGGCCTTGTACTCGCGATATGCGCTGATCGAGATCAGCTGCATGTTGGCGAAGGTCCAGCCGATCCGCGCCGATCCGCCATAATCCTTGGTCACGTTGGCATAGGCGCGGCCGCGTGTGTTGGCGATCTGGCGATTGTACGGATCGCCGTCGCTGGGCAGCACGCCGCCCAGGCTCTGCAGGATCGTGACGATGCGGTTCCGCGCCGCCGGGGCATAGTCGCCCGCGACGCCCGGCGTCGGATCGACCTTCTCCTGCGTATCGACATAGACTGCACCGCAGCATTTTTCGTCGCGATAGGTATAGTCGCCGATCAGCCGGATCGAGAAATTGTCGACCGGTCGGAAGAACAGCTGCCCGCGCACGAAATAGCGGTTGCGGTCGTTATAGTCGGTGTCGTTGACGACATCGCGGTAAAAGCCGTCCCGCTTGCCGAACACGCCGTCGACGCGGAACGCCAGCTTGTCCTTGACGATCGGACCGGTCAGCGCACCGGCGAGGCGGACGGCGTTGAAATTGCCATAGGTCGCCTCGCCATAGCCGCCGAAATCGAACGAGGGATATTTGGTGTAGATGCTGATCGCACCGGCCGACGAATTGCGGCCCGACAGCGTGCCCTGCGGCCCGCGCAGCACCTCGATCCGCTCCACCTCGCCCAGGTCGTTCAGGCCCGAACCGGTGCGGCTGCGATAGACGCCGTCGATGAACACCGCGACCGAGCTTTCGAGGCCGGGATTGTCGCCGACCGTGCCGATGCCGCGCAGGCGGGCGGTCGCGTTGGCTTCCGATCCGGTCGACGACACGATCAGCGACGGCGACAGCTGCGCCATCTGGCGAATGTCGGTCGCGCCCGAATTCTGCAGCGCGGCGGTGCTGTAGGCGCTGACCGCGATCGGCACGTTCGACAGGCGCTGCGACCGGCGAGTCGCGGTGACGACGATGTCCGCCGTGTTGGCCGATTGCTCCTCCGTCGGCTTCGCCTCCGACTTGTCGCCCGCGGTCGGCACGACTCCGCGAAGGCCCTGTGCCGATACCGGCGCCGCCACGGTCACACAGGCGGTCGCCGCCAGCAAATGTCCCCAGTTCCGCATTACAAGCATCCCCCCGAACCTTATTCGGTTCATGAGAGCAGGCTTAAAGGGGAGGTGGATACCAGCCGGTTAACACGGACCCGGCAATCCCGCGTTGTCAGCCGCCGCCCAACCGCTACATCGATGCGCAGCAACAACGAGGCAGCACATGATCGTCGGTATCGATTTGGGCACCACCAACAGCGCCTGCGCCCTGTGGCAGGGCGACCAACCGGTGATGGTGCCGAACGCGCTTGGCGAGTTTCTGACCCCGTCCGCCGTCAGCATCGGCGAGGATGACGCGGTACTGGTCGGGCGCGCGGCACGCGACCGGATGGCGACGCACCCCGACCGGACCGTCACCAGTTTCAAGCGGCGCATCGGCACGCGCGAAACCGCGCGGCTGGCCAGACGCGACTTCGACGCGGAGGCGCTGTCGGCGCTGGTCCTGTCCAGCCTGAAGCGCGATACGGAGGCCTTTGCCGGCGAAACAGTGACCGGCGCGGTCGTGACCGTCCCGGCCTATTTCAACGATCGCCAGCGCAAGGCGACCCGGCGCGCGGGCGAGCTGGCCGGGCTGCCGATCCGGCGGCTCATCAACGAACCGACCGCCGCCGCGCTGGCCTATGGCATCGCCGACCGGGGCGACCGCGAACCGTTCCTGGTGTTCGACCTGGGCGGGGGCACGTTCGACGTGTCGATCGTCGAGATGTTCGACGGCGTGATCGAGGTGCGCGCGTCGGCCGGCGACAATCGGCTGGGCGGCGACGACTTCAACGACTGCCTGATCGATCTGGTCCGCCCGACGCTCGACCCCGACGGGTTGCTCGCGACGCTGCCGCCGGATCGCGCCACGGCATTGCTGGCGCAGGCCGCCGAACGCTGCCGTCGCGCACTGAGCGAAAGCGATTCGGCCGACTTCGCGGTGACGATCGAGGATGCCGCGCTCCGCATGGCCGTCACCGCCGCCGCGTTCGAGGACCATGCCGCAGCGCTGCTGGCACGGATTCGCGAACCGGTGCTGCGTTCGCTGCGCGACAGCGACATCGCTGCCGCCACGCTGTCGGAAGTCGTGCTGGTCGGTGGCGCGACGCGGATGCCGGTCGTGCGTCGTGCCGTCACCCGCATGTTCGGGCGCTTTCCCGCGACCACGGTGCATCCCGACCATGCGGTCGCGATGGGCGCGGCGGTGCAGGCCGGACTGCTGGCGCGCGACGCCGGGCTGGACGAGATCCGGCTGAGCGATGTCTGCCCCTTCACCCTGGGCGTCGATACCAGCGAGCCGGACGGGCGCGGCGGCTTTCGCACCGGATTGTTCTCCCCCATCATCGAACGCAATTCGGCGGTGCCGATCAGCCGCGTGTCGAGTTTCTCGACGGTCAGCGACCAGCAGCGCAGGGTGCAGTTCGGCATCTATCAGGGCGAGGCGCGCGAAGTGTCGGGCAACGTCAAGCTCGGCGAGATTACCGTCGCGGTCCCGCCGAAACCCGCCGGGCATGTCTCACTCGACTGCCGCTTCAGCTATGACAGTTCGGGTCTGCTGGAGGTCGACATCACCGTGCCGGAGACGGGCATGACCCGGAACCTGGTGATCGTCGATGACGAGGATGCGCCCAACCCGGCCGAACTGGAAAAGCGGCGCGCGGCACTGGCCGCGCTCAAGGTTCATCCGCGCGACGATGCGGTCAACGCCGCACTGCTGGCGCGGGCGCGGCGGGCCTATGAATCGTTCCTGGGCGATACCCGCGCAGCGATCGGCCATATGCTTGGCCAGTTCGAAGGGGTGCTGGCAACGCAGGACGAACGGCTGATCGCCGAGGCACGCGCCGCCTTCGGTGCGGCGCTCGACCAGATCGAAGGCGAGCGGTTCCTGTGAGGTACGGCATCTGGGCAACGCTCGACTGCGACCCGACCACCGACCGCGCCGCGATCCGCCGCGCCTATGCCGCGCGGTTGAAGGCGATGGACGTCGATGCCGACCCGGACGCCTTCGAAGCATTGCGCGACGCCCGTGACGCCGCACTGGCGCGTGCGGCCGATCCGGTGGCGGCGGTCGACGTCGAACCGGTCCTGACGGATACCTTGCGCGCCGCACGGGTCGAGCCTGAACCGGAGCCGGAAGTCGATCCGCTGGCCGAGGCGATGAACGCGCATTTTCATGCGCTCGAAGCGTTGCTCTTCCCCGGCCACGACGCCGCGCCTACCGCAGAGGAACAGGCGCAGATCGACCATCACGGCCGCGCGCTGCTGGCCGATCCCCGGCTGGAACAGGTCGATTTCGCGACCGGTGCCGAACGCTGGTTCGCCGAGACGCTGGCGGCGAGCATTCCCCGCTCCGATCCGCTGCTCGAACCGGCGGCGGCCGCGTTCGGCTGGATCAACCGCCGCGACGACTATGCTCTGTCGGCAGACGCCCACGCGATCATCGAACGCATCGCCGCGACCCGGTTCGCGGCGCTGGTAAGCGATCCGAAGCATCGGCTGCACAGGGCATGGGTCGAGCTTACGCGCGACGACGACAGCCGGCGAAACTGGCTGACCTCGCCGACCGACATCCGCGATCTGCTGACGACGGTGCGGCAACGTTACCCCGAAGCCGAAAGCCGGATGAACCCGAATCGGGTCGCCCGATGGACGAAGGTGTTCGGCAAAAGTCCGCGCATACGGATGCGGCTATGGCTTGCGCTGGCGCTGCTGTTCGTAGCCGCCCGGATCGGCACGAGTTTCTTGACGCCCGTCCATCCGCCAAAGCTGGACGCCGACCGTATCGCGCAGGCAGTGGCGGGCAAGCATCTGCTCGAGGTGCAGAAGATCAACCCCAGCTTGGCCGTCGACATCGTCGCCGCCGTCGCCAATGCAGAATCGTCTGCCGGTCGCAGCGGCGAGACGAAGACCCGCGAAACCCTGATCGGCGAACTGATCGCCAAGCGGCTGCAGGCGGGCATGAGCAACCCGCCCGACGACCTGCTCGTCCGCCTCACCCGGTTCGACGTCAGCGCAATGCGCATATTGCGACAACGTTCGCCTGCTGCGTGCGTCGCCGCGAATGTCGCGACGGAACTTGGCCGAGTGCCGGAACCGATGCGGGAACAACAGCGTGCGTTGCTGCACGACGTCATGCTGAACACCAGCGGCTATGCGCCGGCCAATATCCGCACCCGGTTCACCGTGCCGGGCGAGATCGTCGACGATGTCGCGCAGCGGACCGGATGGCCGGTAGCGAAGGTTCAGCAGGTGCTGCGCGACGGAAAGGATTCCCCGGCGCGCTGCACGCTGGAGATCGCGCTGCGCGAAGCGGGCCTTGCGGCGCAGAACGGCGTGGGGATGAAATTGCTGCGCGACCTGCAACCGCTGGTCGTCGTTCCGGCGGAACCGGGGACGATATCCTGATGCGATTGTCGGAATAGCCCCGTTCCGATCACGGAACGGGAAATGGTGCGGTCGAGAAGACTCGAACTTCCACGGCCTTTCGGCCACAACGACCTCAACGTTGCGCGTCTACCAGTTCCGCCACGACCGCACGTGAACACCTTGGGGTCGCCCCCTTGGCTGGCAGGAGGGTGCCCCTAGCAGCGCGTTGGCGGTCGTGCAAATGCTTTTATGCGTTATCGTCCACGTGCCGCCGCACGGGCGATCGCGATGGCTTCGGCGGCGGTCATCACGTCGCCAAGGCCGCTACCCGACAACGCCGCCCGCTCCGCATCACGCACCCGCTCCAGTGCACGGGCAAGGCGCGGCGCGTCCCAGCGGCGCAGCGCGGTCGCGGTCGCGGCCTGCTCCTTGAAGAACACGCGGTGGCGCTCCATCACCCGGTCGACGCTCTCCCCCTCGTCGATATCGGCGCGCATCTCCGCCAGCGACAGCAGCCGCCGGGCGACACCCCGCAGCAGCGGAATCGGGCCGCCGGGAATTTCGGGCAGCGCGGCGGCGGCCGCATCGCCGGCGATCATCGCGCTGACGATCCCGTTCATTTCCGCGTCCGCAATCGACGCGCCGATCGCATCGAACGCCTCCCCATCGGCATCACGCGGCCGTTCGGGCGAAGCGTCCAAATACAGCGCAAGCTTCTCGATCTCGCTCGCCAGCACCGCGCGGTCGCCCGCCGTCACCGCCGCCAGCCGGTCGGGCACGTCGCCCAGCAGACGGAGGCCCTGGTCGCGCGCCATCGCCACCGCCAGCTTCGCCGCCTGTGCCGCATCGGGGACGTAGCAGGCAACGGCCACGGCGTTGAGCGACGCCGTCACGAGCTTCACCAGCTTCGACGTGCCCTTGACCGTCGGCGCGATGGCGGCGACCGGATTGCCGGCGCTTGTCGCGGCGAGCAGCAGCGTCACCGCCTCGACCGATTCCTCGCCCATGCCCGTCACGCGGATGAAGCGCGCATCGCCGAACAGCGACATCGACGCAGCTTCGTCGGCGAGCAGGCCGGGACGGCTCTTGAGCATCGCGCCGTCCATGTCGACGCGCTCGGCCCCCTCGCCCACACCCTTTGCAAGACGCGCGGCCAGCGCCAGCGCGCCGGCCGTGTCGGGGCCGTGGAACAGGTAGAGCCGGATATCCGGACCGGGCCGGTCGAGCTTGGCCGCGACCTGCTCGGGCCGAAGCTTCATGACCCCGGCTTCTGGCCGTTCCTGGGCAGGTTCAGCGCGATCCGGGTCACGATCTGGTCGGCGACGATCACCGACAGGCGTTCGAGCGCGGTGCGTTCGGCGGCAATGGTCGCATATTCGGACCGCACCACGTCGATCCCGGCATCCGACCCCGCCGTCGCATCCAGCGTTACCGCCCCGTTCGACAGGTCGATCAGCTGATAGCGCGCGCGCAGCGTCCGCCGTTCGCGCGTGATCGAATCGTCGCGCCGCACGCCCAGACCGGTGATATCGTCGTCGAGCTTGATCTCCAGCCGGTAGCGCGCCGGCCCTTCCGCCCGCAGCCGGTCGCGCAGTGCGTTGGCGACCAGCCAGCCATTCTGGCCCGCAATCGGCGCGACCTCGACGCCCGACAGCGTCTGGCGCACCACCCCGCCCTCGCCGCCGGCATAGAGCGGGCGCAGGCCGCAACCGCCCAACAGAAGCGCGGCGGCGAGGACGGCGACGCGGATCATGCGACGATGTTCACGAGGCGGTCGGGGACGACGATGACCTTGCGCGGGGCCTTGCCCTCCAGCGCGCGGACGATCTTCTCGCTCGCCAGCGCGGCGGCCTCTGCCTCTTCCTTCGCGATGCCCTTGGGCAGGACGATGGTGTCGCGCAGCTTGCCGTTGACCTGCACCGCGATGGTCGATTCGGCCTCGACCAGCATCGCCGCGTCGACCAGCGGCCAGGCCGCATCGGCGATCAGGCCGGGACGACCCAGCTGCGACCACGCTTCCTCGGCCAGATGCGGGATCATCGGGCTGACCAGCAGCAGCAGCGCGTCCATGTCGGCGTCCGACATGCCCCTCGCCTTCTCCGCCTCGCCCAGCAGCGTGTAGAGCTTGGCCACCGCCTTGTTGAACTGCAGCGCAGTGATGTCGTCGGCGACGCCGGCGATGGTGCGATGGACGGCGCGAGTCAGCGCCTCCGGGCTTGCGCCGCCGGGTATATGGTTCGCGACCAGCTTCCACACGCGCCTGACGAAGCGTTCCGCGCCTTCGATGCCGGCCTCGCTCCACGGCAGGTCGCGTTCGGGCGGGCTGTCCGACAGCATGAACCAGCGCGCGGCATCGGCACCGTAGCGATCGAGAATCGGTTCGGGATCGACCGTATTCTTCTTCGACTTCGACATCTTCTCGACGCGGCCGACCGTGATCGCGCCGCCCGTCGCCGTTTCGATGCCGTCGGTCACTTCGGACGGGGCCAGCCAGCGGCCATCCGCCGACTTGTACGTCTCGTGCGTGACCATCCCTTGCGTGAACAGCCCGGCAAACGGCTCCTTCAGGTCGATCAACCCGACATGGTTGAGCGCCCGCGTCCAGAAGCGGGCATAGAGCAGGTGGAGGATCGCATGTTCGACCCCGCCGATATACTGCCCCACCGGCAGCCAGCTTTCCGCGACCGCCCGGTCGAACGGCTTGTCCGTAGGCTGGCTAGCGAAGCGGATGAAATACCACGACGAATCGACGAAGGTGTCGAGCGTGTCGGTTTCGCGCCGCGCCGGTTTGCCGCAGGCCGGGCAGTCGACATGCTTCCACGTCGGATGGCGGTCGAGCGGATTGCCGGGAATGTCGAACGACACGTCGTCGGGCAGCTTGACCGGCAGCTGCTCGGTCGGGACCGGCACGACACCGCACGCGTCGCAATGCACGATCGGGATCGGCGTGCCCCAGTAACGCTGGCGGCTCACCCCCCAGTCGCGCAGGCGCCACACCGTCGTGCCCTTGCCCCAGCCGCCCGCTTCGGCCCGGTCGATCACCGCGCGCTTGGCGGCGGCGACGTCCATGTCGTTCAGGAAGTCGGAGTTCACCAGGCGGCCGGGACCGGTATAGGCTTCGGAGCCGTCGAACACCGGATCGGCCAGCTCGCCATCGGCGACGACGCGGCGAACGTCGAGGCCGTATTTCCGCGCGAAGTCGAGGTCGCGCTGGTCATGCGCCGGCACGCCCATCACCGCGCCGGTGCCATAGTCCATCAGCACGAAGTTCGCGATATAGACCGGCAGTTCCACGCTCGCATCAAAGGGATGCTGCATCCGATAGCCGGTATCGAAGCCCAGCTTCTCCGCCGTTTCCAGCTCGGCGGCGGTGGTCCCGCCCTGCTTGCACAGCTCGATGAACGCGGCGGCATCGGGGTTCGCATCCGCCAGCACCCGCGCGATCGGGTGATCGGCGGCGATCGCGACGAAGCTTGCGCCGAAGATCGTGTCGGGGCGGGTCGAATAGACCTCGATCCGCTCACCGAACGGTTCGACGGGGGCGAAGGAGAATTGCAGCCCCTCCGACTTGCCGATCCAGTTTTCCTGCATCAACCGGACCTTGTCGGGCCACTGGTCGAGGCTGCCCAGCCCTGCGAGCAGGTCGTCGGCGAAGTCGGTGATCTTCAGGAACCACTGGCTGAGCTTGCGCTTCTCGACCAGCGCGCCCGACCGCCAGCCGCGGCCGTCGATCACCTGTTCGTTGGCCAGCACGGTCATGTCGACCGGGTCCCAGTTGACCGCCGATTCCTTGCGGTACACCAGCCCGCCCTTGAGCAGTTCGAGGAACAGCGCCTGTTCATGGCCGTAATATTCGGGATCGCAGGTCGCGAACTCACGGCTCCAGTCGAAGGCGAGGCCCAGCCGCTTCAGCTGCGCCTTCATCGCCGCGATATTGGCATAGGTCCACTGACCCGGATGGACCTTCTTTTCCATCGCCGCATTCTCGGCCGGCATCCCGAAGGCATCCCAGCCCATCGGATGCAGCACTTCATGGCCGGTCATCCGCAGGAAACGCGCCAGCACGTCGCCCATCGTATAGTTGCGAACGTGCCCCATATGGATGCGCCCGGAGGGGTACGGGAACATCTCCAGCACATAGCGCTTGGGGCGCGGCGAATGGTCGTCGGCGACGAAAGTTTGCGCCGAATCCCATGCGGCCTGCCAGCGGGCATCGGCCTCGGCCGGCGAAAAACGCGGAGTCATGGTCGTCAGGTCAGCCCGTGATGGCACCGCGGCGCAGGTCGCGCGCACGGGTCAGGATGATGTCTTCCAGCTTCTGCACGGTCGCGGCAGCAACCGGTGCCTCGACCCACTGGCCGCCCTGGTTCACCTGGCGAATCTGCGCGACGCGCAGCGCATCGGCGCGCAGGTCCTGGTCGAGGATCGTGACCGTCACCTTGGTCCGCTCGGTCGGGATGGCCGGGTTCACATACCAGTCGGTGACGATGACGCCGCCGTTCGAATCGGTCTGCGCCATCGGCATGAACGACAGCGTATCGAGGCTGGCACGCCACAGATAGCTGTTCACACCGATCGTGGTGACCTTCGACGCGGCAAGGTCGCCCGCGATGCGCCCCTTGCCCCCGCTGCACGCGGCCATCGGCAAAGCAAGCGTTGCCAGCAACGCGATCAGCAGCGGGCGGTTCATAGGCGGTTCCTTGACTACAGGCCAATATGGCAGTTCGGCCCGCTTCTATAGGAGGTGGCGCGGACGCGGCAAGCGGGTTGGTGGCAAGGGTCGTGCAGCGGGCGAAATCGGCGGCCCTTCGCCGGGCAAGGCACAGCGGAGGTTCTGGTCAGACAAATATGTGTGTTCGATGCAACACTGTCACGGAAAGCGACCGGGGGCGGTGGATACAGGAAACCGAATCATGATATCGCCATTAGCGGGGAGTGAGGTTTGACATGACGGGTGGCAGGATCTTGGCTGGCATGGGACTGGGGGCGATGATCGCCGCCGGGCTTGGTGCGTCGCCTGCCCTTTTCGCGCAGGAACAGCGCGCCCCGCGTGTCCTGAAGCAGCTCGACATGGGCCGGATGCCGCTGGCGGGCTTCGGATCGTTCACCCCGGCCTCGGCCGATCCGCGACTCGCCGCCGCGCTGTCCCGCACGGCGCTGAACCCGACCGGTTTCCAGTTTACCCCGTCCGAAGGCGCCGTCATCGGCAGCCGCGCGATCAAGGCCGCCGTCCGCAGCGCCACGTTGCAGGCGGAGCGCCCGACCGACCGCGTCGCCGCCGTGACGCCGACGCTTACCCTCAATCCGGTCGCCTACAACCTGGGCGGATCGGTCGGCGGCAAGCGGCTGGCCGCGATCGGCGACCTGACCCGACTCGACCTCGGCACGCAGCCGGGCAGCCGCGATCCGATCGGCATGGGCTATTCGGCGCGCAAGTTCGGCACCCGAACCTCGATTACCGCCGACCATGCGCTGACCGACCCGTCGACCAAGATGGTCGCCGACACCTCGGGCTACTCGCTTGATGGTGGCGGATCGTACAAGCTGACCCGCAACCTCGATGTGACGGCAGGCATGCGCTATCGCACCGACCGCGAACGGATGCTGCGTGTCAGCCCGGATCGCCGCGAGGGCCAGGCGGTTTATGTGGGAACCGCGTTCCGCTTCTGATTTGAGGTACGGGCCGTCTGATGCCCTTTCCCCGGGCGGCGCGAAGTGGATGATCGAGCGCCGGTAGCGGCCTTCCCATCGAAGCGACTGTGCGACCCGTTTGAGCGATGTGGCGGTTTTGCGCTACTGAACGATAGCTTTCCCCAAATCGCTTCGCCCTGACGACCAGATGCAAGCCGAACTTCGTTCCCTTTTCAGCACCGACGTCGACGATCTGCGGTCCTCCGCACCGGGCGACCGCTTCTGCATTACGCTGCACGCACTGATCGGACCGAGCGGCCTGCCGGGCGAGGAGTCGTTCGACTTCGACATTTGCTCACCCTTGTGGCTTACGGCGGAGGTAGAGCGCGACGGCGTGGTATCCGGCCGCTTCCGCCTGTTCATGGCGCAGTTCGATTATGACGCGGTCGAACGATATGTTGCCAACCGGATTGCGCAGGCAACCGGCGCGGACTGGGACGAAGTCGCTACGAAGCTGGCGCGATGGTCACATTGGGAATTCGAAGATTACACAGCGTCGCCACCGGAGCGATAATCACCGGGCCGGTATTGCCAGGGAAGGTGAGATGCGCTGTCCGTTCGCAGCAGTCGGGCGGTCGGCAGAGGCGGTAGTGGGACTTACGATCCCCGGATATCAACCAGCGCCGAACAGGAAGCCGCACCGCATCCTTGGCCTTGCCCCTCAATCATCCTCATCCTCGAACCCCACGAGGTCGAGCGCGCGCGCCTTGATCTGCCGCGTCATGCACCAATGGACCAGCGCGTCCTCGCGGCCATGCGTCACCCATACTTCCCTGGGCGCGATCTCGGTAAGGGTCTGCGTGAGTTCGTCCCAATCGGCGTGGTCGGACAGGATCAGCGGCAGTTCGACCCCGCGCTGCCGGGCGCGGGCGCGGACCGTCATCCAGCCGCTGGCCATCGCGGTGATCGGATCGGGCAGACGCCGCGACCAGCGATCGCCGAGCGCGGATGGTGGCGCGACGATGATCCGCCCCTGCAACTCCGCCTTGGTTGCGCCTGCCACCGGGCGCAACTCGCCCAGATCGACGCCCAGTTCGACATAGAGGTCGCACAGACGCTGCATCGCGCCGTGCAGATAGATCGGATCGTCGAACCCCATCGCCCGCGCCTCGGCGATCACCCGCTGCGCCTTGCCCAGCGCATAGGCACCGACCAGCACACAACGTTGCGGCTCCATCCGGAGCGCCGCCAGCAGCTTGTCGATCTCGTCGCGGGTTTCGGGATGGCGAAAGACCGGCAGGCCGAACGTCGCCTCGGTCACGAACACGTCGCACGGCACCGGCTGAAACGGCGCACAGGTCGGGTCGGGGCGGCGCTTGTAATCGCCCGATACCACCACCCGCTCGCCACCATGGTCCAGCACGATCTGCGCCGATCCCAGCACATGGCCGGCGGGCACGAAGGAAATGTCGTAGTCGCCCATGCGAATGCTCTCGCCATAGGCGACCGGCGCGCCGTTCTGCGGGCCATAGCGCGTCGCCATGATCGCCAGCGTCTCCAGCGTCGCCCAGACCTGCCCGTGCCCACCGCGCGCATGATCGGCATGACCGTGCGTGACCATCGCCCGCGCAACCGGCTCCGACGGATCGATCCAGACGTCGATCGCGGGCAGGTGAATGCCGCTGGGATGCGGGGTGATCCATCGGGCAAGGGCCATGGACGACGACATGGGGCGCAAGCGTGCCGGTGCCAAGGTCGTCGAACGGAGATATCGCCTCAACAGCGACGCGCCGGTCGACGCTGCCGTGGCAGCCGGCGCTTCGTCGTCAGGACAATGCGGTTCCATTCGCCTGGTGCGTGCGCGGCGCGACGGGTCGAGGTGAAGCGAGGCGGGTTTGCAACCGCGCAATAGACTCGATGCGTGAGCGCCCCCCTGCCCCTACGGGCCGCACCAGCCTCTTGCCCTTGCTCCGGGCAATCCCCAAAGCAGTCGCCATGGCACAGGAATCCCCACTCGACCGGTTTCGCGACGTCCTGCGCGGCACGTCGCGCGCGATTGCCGAGGAACCGGAGGTGGAGTTGGGCTTCACCGCCGACGCGCCGGTCGCCTCCGGCAAGCATATCAAGGTGCCGATGCCCGCCCGCGCGCTGCCGGCGGACCAGGTGGCGGAGGCACGCGGGCTGGCCGACGGCTTCGCGCTCAAGATGCGCTACCACGACACCGCGCTCCATGCCCGCGCGGCACCGGGCGACGCGGTGGCGCGCGCGGTGTTCGATGCGGTCGAACAGGCGCGGGTCGATGCGGTCGGCTCGGCGGGCTATGACGGGATCGCCGACAATCTCGACCATGCGCTCGACCTCAGGATGCGGTCCGACCCGATCACGCGCGCGCGGACGCGGGCCGAAGTGCCGCTGTCGACCGCCGTCCAGCTGATGGTGCGCGAGCGGCTGACCGGGCGGATGCCGCCCGCCGCCGCGATTCCCGCAATGGCGCTGATAACCGACTGGATCGAGGAACGCGCCGGCACGCAGCTCGACAGCCTCGCCGCACTGGCAGGCGATCAAGCGGCGTTCGGACGCGGCATCACCCGCATCCTGCAGGACCTCGAACTGGTCGAGGGCGAGGTCGAGCCGGAACAGGCCGACGACGGCGGCGACGATTCGGAAGGGGAAGACGAGGAAACCCCGCAGGACGACGGCGACGACGAAGGCGAACAGCAGGGCGGCGAGGGTCAGGTAGAGGCGCGCGGGGAGGATCGCAGCGACGACCAGGCCGAGGCCCGATCCGACGACCCGTCCGAGGATGTCGATGCCGAGGGCGACGACATGGCCGATGGCGAGGATGAGGGCGGCATGATGCCGGTGCGTCCCAACCGCCCCTTTGCCGACCTGAACGCACAGTTCGACTATCGCGCCTTCACCACCAAGTTCGACGAGGTGATCGCCGCGACCGAGCTGTGCGACGCCGACGAGCTGGAGCGGCTGCGCGCCTATCTCGACCAGCAGCTGGTGCAGTTGCAGGGGGTGGTGACCAAGCTCGCCAACCGGCTGCAGCGCCGGCTGATGGCACAACAGTCGCGCTCCTGGGACTTCGACCAGGAGGAAGGGCTGCTCGACGCCGCGCGGCTGGCGCGGGTTGTCATCAATCCCGCACAGTCGCTCAGCTACAAGATCGAGCGGGATACCGAATTCCGCGACACCGTCGTCACGCTGCTGATCGACAATTCAGGCTCGATGCGCGGCCGCCCGATCGGCATCGCCGCGATCAGCGCCGACATCCTCGCCCGCACGCTCGAACGCGTCGGCGTGAAGGTCGAGATTCTCGGCTTCACCACGCGGGCGTGGAAGGGCGGGCAATCCCGAGAGGCATGGCTCGCCGCCGGTCGCCCGCCCCAGCCCGGCCGCCTCAACGACCTGCGCCACATCGTCTACAAACAGGCCGACGAACCGTGGCGCCGCGCGAAGAAGTCGCTCGGGCTGATGATGCGCGAGGGGCTGCTGAAGGAGAATATCGACGGCGAGGCCTTGCTGTGGGCGCATGGCCGGCTGATCGCGCGTCCCGAAGATCGCAAGGTGCTGATGGTCATCTCGGACGGCGCGCCGGTCGATGATTCCACGCTGTCGGTCAACTCGGGCAGTTATCTGGAGCGGCACCTGCGCCAGGTGATCGCCTATATCGAGGGCAAGTCGCCGGTCGAGCTGGTCGCGATCGGCATCGGCCACGACGTCACCCGCTGGTACAACCGCGCGGTCACGATCATGGATGCCGAGCAACTGGCCGGCACGATGATCGAACAGCTGGCGTCGCTGTTCGACACGCCATGAAGCCGGTCGCCCCGCCGGGCGGCTTTCGCGGGCCGGTGAAGCGGTCGATCACCATCGCCGGCCACGCGACCTCGATCAGTCTCGAACCCGGCTTCTGGGCGGCGCTGGAGGACGCGGCGGCGCGACGGTCGCTGCCGCTGTCGGCGCTGGTCGCGGCGATCGATGCGGTGCGGATCGAAGGAGACGATCCGCCCAATCTGGCGAGTGCGATCCGGTCCTGGTTGCTGGGCGAGGTTGGTGCGCGATAAGTCGTTTTCACGCGAAGGCGCGGAGACGCGAAGAAGAAAAAGAAGGAATGGGTTCGCGCAGAGACGCGGAGGCGCAGAGAGGGTTCGTGCGACGTGAGCGCGCGCGATCGGGAGACGGCATCTTTCGCTGCAACGACGAATGAGGCCGCTATCGCGGAAAAGCTGTCCGCGATCGTAACCACTCTGCGCCTCCGCGTCTCTGCGCGAAATCTACCTTCTTCTTCGCGTCTCCGCGCCTTCGCGTGAAACCGACTCTACTGCTGCTCCGGCAGCACCGGCGACACCGTGACCTCGCCGCGATCCCCGGCCCGATACCCCAAACTCGCCCGTCCCTTCACCGGCCCGGCCACGTCGGCGACCAAGTACAGCGGCCGCCGCTTCGATTCGACATAGAGCCGCCCAAGATATTCGCCTATCATCCCCAGCACGAACATCTGCACCGCGCCCAGGAACACGACGACCAGCATCGTCGACGTCCATCCCTGCACCGCGCTGCCCGAAATCCAACCGACCGCGATATAGGCGAACAGCAGCAGCGACAGCGCGGTCAGCACCAGCCCCATATGGCTGGCCAGGCGCAGCGGCGCGGTGGAAAAGCCGGTGACCGCATCCAACGCGAAGCGGATCATCTTGCCCAGCGGATATTTACTCTCTCCGGCAAGCCGTTCGTCGCGATCATAGGGAAACGGTATTTGCCGGAACCCGACCCACGCCACCATGCCCCGGATGAAGCGCGCCTGTTCGGGCAGCGACAGGAACGCGTCGAGCGCCCGGCGGCTCATCAGCCGGAAATCGCCGGTGTCGAGCGGGATCGGCGTATCGGTCACCCGGTCGAGCACGCGGTAGAAGGCGGCGGCGGTCAGCTTCTTGAAGAAGGTCTCGCCCTCGCGCTTGCGCCGCACCGCATAGACGACATCGGCCCCTTCCGCCTCCATCGCGGCGATCATGTCGCCGAGCAATTCGGGCGGGTCCTGCAGGTCGGCATCGATGATGAGGATGCGTTCACCCGCGCACAGGTCGAGGCCGGCGGTCAGCGCCAGCTGATGCCCGTGGTTGCGCGACAGGTTGATCGCGACCAGCCGGGGATCGGCCGCGGCGAGGCGCTCCATCACCGCCCAGCTCTGGTCGCGCGACCCGTCGTTCACCAGCACGATCTCATGATCGTCGCCGACCACCGCACGCGCCGCCGCCGAAATGCGGGTGTGCAGCACGTCGAGGCACGCGGCCTCGTTATAACAGGGAACGACGATTGATAGCGCGGGACGGATCATGGGCGGTGGCGTTACCCCAAGCCGCGCGACAGGAAAAGCCGGATGGCGCGGATCGCGATGCGACGATAGGATCGGCGAACCCATCCCGGAGACCGCCGATGCGTGCCCTGCTGTCGATCCTCCCTATCCTGCTCGCGACACCGGCCGGTGCGCAGATCTGGGACGGGGGTCGTTCCGCCATGCGCGAAATGCCTGCTGCACCGAGCGCGACCTTCGGCCGCGACCTGAGCGACGCGAACCGTTCGATCCGCGACGGGCGGCGGCGCGGCGACCTCAGCCGCGCCGAAGCCCGCACGCTGCGCGCCGAAAGCGCGATGATCGAACGCCTCGCGCAACAGGCCAGGGCCGGCGGCCCCGCCTGGACCAACACCGCCGCGCTCGACGAACGGGCCCGCGCGTTCGGCGCACAGGTCGCGGCGGCGCGCGCACGGCGACGCTGAACCGCGCTTGAAATGTAGGATTTCCACCGCCAGCGTCCCCGGCCCCAGCAACAGGACAAGGGACGGGCGATGATCGAGGCGGCGGTCGGCGAAGGCGGCGCGAATCGCGCGGGCGACGTGCGCGCGGTGCAGTGGCTGTTGCTGCGCATCGGGATCGAACCGGGCGGGATCGACGGCATCGCCGGGCCGCGCCTGATTGCGGCGATCCGCTTGGCGCAGGACCGGTTCGAGATCGAAACCGACGGCCGCGTCGATCCCGGCGGCGCGACGCTCGCCCGGCTGCGTGCGGCACCGGCGCGCTGGGATGGCGACAGCAGCAACTGGCCGCAGGCACGCAAGCTCGCCAGCCTCCACCCGCGCTTCCGCCCGCGCGTCGTCGCGGTGATGGCCCGGCTGCGCGCCGACCGCTTCCGCCCGGTCCTCGTCTATGGCTGGCGTTCGGTCGACGTGCAGCAGCGGCTGTTCCGCGCCGGCAGCAGCAAGGTGCGCTTCAGCTTCCACAATGCGCAGACGCCCGACGGCCTGCCCGCCGCCTGGGCCGCCGATCTCGTCGACGAACGCTGGTACTGGCGCGAACCCGACGCCCATGTCTTCTTCCGCGCGCTGGGCAAGGCGGCGAAGGCGGAAGGACTGGTCTGGGGCGGCGACTGGAAATTCCGCGACTGGGCGCATGTGCAGGGTCGACCCAATGGCGACCTCGCCGCCGTTCGGCGGGAAAGCCGGGCGTAGCGGCGACCTCTTACCGAAAATTTACGGACCGTATATAATTTGTCGTGCCATGCCGACCATCGTCCCGACCGGCGTGCGATCCGACGACGAGCGGAGCGCACCCGCCGCGCGCCGCCCTGTTGCGGCGCTCGACATGGTCCGCGCCTTCCTGCTGGTCGGTGCTATGGTCGGCAGCGCCGCCGCGCTCGGGCTGATTACCCGCCATGCCTTTTCGGTCGCGTTCTGGCCGGCAAATGCGATTCTCGCCGGAATGATGCTGCGCGCGCCACATCTCTCCCGCTCGGCGGGCTGGGCGGGCGCCGTGACGGGATTCCTTTTGGCCGACCTGATCGGGGGCCAGACCCCGGTACTGAGCGGCTGGTTCGCCGCGGCGAATGTCGCCGGTTCGCTGACCGTCTTCCTGCTGCTGCGACGATTGGGTCCGCGCGACCTCGGCCTGCGGCGGGTGCATTCGGTGCTGCGCATCTCGGTCGGACTTCTGCCGGGCAGCCTCGTCGCGGCCGCGATCGGTGCGGTCATGGTCGTCGTGCAGTTCCACGGGTCGCCGACCCAGACGATCATGACCTGGACCGCCAGCGAGATCGCCAACTACCTGATCTTCCTGCCGGCGATACTGACCGTACGGCCGCCATGGCAACGCGAACGCCGCGCGACGATCGCCGCGACTGCCCGGAAGGCCAAGCCGATATGGCCGATCCTGTTCCTCGCCGCATCCTGCGCGCTGTCGGTCTATTGCGACGGGCCGGGCTGCATGATGTTCCCCATGCCCGCGCTGCTGCTCTGCGCATTGACCTATTCGGTGTCGACCGCCGCGCTCATCACCATGGTGCTGGGCAGCGGCTATATGGTGGCCATCGGGCTGGGGATGGTCGATATCGGACAGGATATGGCGATCCCGCGCATGGTCGTTTCGATACGGATCGCGGTCGCGTTCCTAGCACTGGTCCCGCTGACGATCAGCAGCGCGATGGCGGTGCGCGACGATCTGATGGCGCAATTGCAGCGGGCGGCCGACCATGACGGGCTGACCGGGCTGCTCAACCGCCGGGCGTTCGAACACCGGCTGCACCAGCGACTCGACCGGGGTGCAGGTGCCGAAGGGCTGGCGCTCCTCTGGCTCGACCTCGACCATTTCAAGGCGATCAACGACCGCTACGGCCATCCGGCGGGCGATGCGGTGCTGCGCGCCGTGGCAGCGACGATCGACGCCAGCTGCCGCCCCGAGGACCTGTCGGCACGGCTGGGCGGCGAGGAATTCGCGCTGGCCGTGGTCACGAGCGACGCGACGGCCAGCGCGGTCGTCGCCGAACGCTTGCGCGAGGCCATCGCGGCCCTGGTCGTCGACTGGCACGGCACCGCGATCCGCGCGACCGCCAGCATCGGCGCGTTCCACCTCGATCGCCGGCCGGTCGACCCGCCGGCACTGCTGCGCGGGCTGGACGAGGCGCTGTACCGCGCCAAACATGGCGGGCGGAACCGCATCGAATGGCTCGATGCCTCCAATCTAGCGCGGCAGGCGGCCTAGCCTTTCCAATGCCCAGTCCGCCGCCTCGGCGACCACCGGATCGGGATCGGCGCAGGCCGCACGCACCGGGGGGATCAGCGCCGCATCGCCGCTGTTACCGGCCGCGATCAGCGCGTTGCGCACCATCCGGTTGCGCCCGATCCGCTTGATCGGCGACCCGCGAAACACCTCGCGAAACGCCGCATCGTCCAGCGCGATCAGGTCGGCGAGGCGCGGCGCCGCCAGTTCCGCCCGCCCGGCAAACGCCCGGTTCGCCGCTGCCGCCTCGGCGAACTTGTTCCACGGACACACCGCCAGGCAGTCGTCACAGCCATAGATGCGGTTGCCGATCCCTTCGCGAAGGTCATGCGGGATGGGTCCTGCATGTTCGATCGTCAGGTACGAGACGCACCGCCGCGCATCCAACCGGTACGGAGCGGGAAAGGCGTCGGTCGGACAAACCCGCTGGCATGCATCGCACGACCCGCAGCTGTCGCGCCCCGGCCGGTCGGGCGTTAGGTCGAGCGTGGTATAGATCGCGCCGAGGAACAGCCAGCTGCCATGGTCGCGGCTGACCAGATTGGTGTGCTTGCCCTGCCACCCCAGCCCCGCCGCTTCGCTGAGCGGCTTTTCCATCACCGGCGCGGTATCGACGAATACCTTGAGATCACAGCCCGATTCCTGCGCCAGCCAGCGGCCGAGCGCTTTCAGCGCCTTCTTGACCACGTCATGATAATCGCCGCCCTGCGCATAGACCGAGATGCGCCCCCGGTCACCGACCCCGGCCAGCGCCAGCGGATCGCCGCCGGGCGCATAGCTCATCCCGAGCGCGATGACCGAACGCACCTCGCTCCACAATCCGGCGGGCGATCCGCGCTGCTCGCTACGCTCCTCCATCCAGATCATCGATCCGTGCCGCCCCTCGTCCAGCCATTGGCGCAGCCGCTCTGCGGTGCGCGGCGCGGCGTCGGCGCGGGCGATACCGCATGCGACGAAGCCGCATTCGGCCGCCTTGGCACGAATCCGCGCGACAATATCGGTCGGGATGGCCTTGTCTTGGATCACTTCCCCCCGCTACGCTTTTCATAGCGCACGCTAAAGAGCGTCGTTGGGGGGATATGGTGTTGCGCGACGATCATCTGGCCCGGAATGCCCCGGCGCTGCACGCGACCGGGCTGGTCAAGCGGTTCGGTGACCGCCGCGTGGTCGACGGCATCGACCTGTCGGTGCCGACCGGCGCGGTGTACGGCGTGCTCGGCCCCAATGGCGCGGGTAAGACGACGACGCTGCGCATGTTGCTCGGCATCATCGAACCGGACGAAGGGTCGCGCAGCCTGCTCGGCCATGCCTCCCCGCGCGACGCATCGGACCGGGTCGGCTATCTGCCCGAGGAACGCGGCCTTTATCCCGGCATGAAGGCGCGCGAGGCGATCGCCTTCATGGGCGCGCTGCGCGGCCTCGACTGGAAGGTCGGGCGCAGGCGCGCGGCGGAGATGCTGGAGCAAGCCGGTCTCGGCCATGCGATCGACAGCAAGATTCGCAAACTGTCCAAGGGCATGGCGCAGTTCGTGCAGCTGCTGGGCAGCGTCGTCCACCGCCCCGACTTCCTCGTTCTGGACGAACCCTTTTCCGGCCTCGATCCGGTCAACCAGGAACGGCTGGAGGCGCTGATCCGCGCCGAGCGCGACCGGGGGGCGACCATCCTGTTCTCCACCCACGTCATGGCCCATGCCGAACGGCTATGTGACCGGCTGTGCGTCATCGCGGGCGGGCGTCGCCGGTTCGAAGGGACGGTGGACGATGCCCGCGCGCTGTTGCCGATGAAGGCGCATTACGTGCCGCACCATCCCGCGCCCGGCATTGCGGCGCTGCTGCCCGCCGATGCGCAGGAGGATCGCGGCGGCTGGCGCTTCACGCTGCCGGCGGACGGGATAGAGGGGACATTGGTGCGGCTGATCGACGCGGGCTACGGCATTTCGGGGCTGTCGATCGAACGGCCGGGGCTGCACGACGCGTTCGTCCGCATCGTCGGCGACGCCGCGCGGGGGGATGCGGCATGAGCACGCCCCGCA
Source organism: Sphingomonas panni (assembly GCF_022664435.1). Classification (GTDB taxonomy): domain Bacteria; phylum Pseudomonadota; class Alphaproteobacteria; order Sphingomonadales; family Sphingomonadaceae; genus Sphingomonas; species Sphingomonas panni. The sequence goes on from NZ_JAKREU010000003.1 coordinate 426,050, forward strand.
AGCTGATCCGCCAGACGCTGACCATCGCGCGGCGCGACTTCACCGCGACGGTGATGACGCCGATGTTCCTGCTGTTCCTGCTCGCCCCGCTGCTGTTCATCGGCTTCGGCCTGATGGGCAGCCTAGGCGCGATGACCGTGGGTCAGGGCGCGGAGGGCAGGGAAAAAATCTACGCCATCGCCACGCCCGACGATGCCGCGCGGTTGCGGGCCGCCGATGCGCGGCTGCGTCCCGCCTTGTCCCCCGAACGCGGCCTGCCGCCGCTCGCGACCGTCGCCCCCGCCGCCGATCCCGCGGCACAGGCGCGCGCGCTGCTGTCCGATCCCGATATCGACGTGCCCTCGGTCCTGTACGGTCCGCTCGACCGACCGCAGCTGATCCATGCCAACCCTGCCTCGACCACCGTCAAATATCTGGCGGCACTGGCCGAACAGGCCGAACGCGACCGGCGCGCGGGGCTGGACGGCGCGCCCCTGTCGCGACCGACCTTCACCCGGGTCGAACGCGACAGCACGTCGCTGGGCGGCAAGAGCGCGGCGGGCACCTTCGCCGTCGTCACCCTGTTCGTCGTCACGCTGATGCTGGCGGGACAGGCGGTCGGCACCATGGCGGAGGAACGCTCAAACAAGGTAATCGAGGTGCTGGCCGCCGCCGTGCCGCTCGAATCGGTGTTCTTGGGCAAGCTGATCGGCATGTTCGGCGTGGCGATCCTGTTCCTCGCCTTCTGGGCGGCGGTCGGGGCCAATATCGGCGCGCTGCTGCCGCCGGACTTCGCCGAGGGGCTGTCGGGCATCGCGCCCGCCATCGGTTTCCCGGGGTTCGTGATGCTCTACATCCTCTATTTCACGCTTGCCTATATGCTGCTCGGATCGGTGTTCCTGACCGTCGGCGCGCAGGCATCGACCCCGCGCGAAATCCAGATGCTGTCGCTGCCGATCACCATCTTCCAGATGGCAATGTTCGGCTTCGCCCTTGCCGCGATCGGTCGCCCCGACAGCTGGGTCGCGACGGCGGCCGAACTGTTCCCTTTCAGCTCCCCCTTCGCCATGGCTGGCCGCGCCGCGACCAGCGCCGCGATCTGGCCGCATGTCGCGGCGCTCGCCTGGCAACTGCTCTGGGTCGCGATCACGATCGGCCTCGGCGCACGGCTGTTCCGACGTGGCGTGCTGCAATCGGCGGGGCCGAAGTGGAAATGGTTCAAGCGGGGTTGAGCCATTGCCGTCGCTGCGCCACCTCGCCGTCCTGTCGCTCCTGCCGCTGACGCTCGGCGCAGCGCCAGCGATGCCGACCGGCCTGTGGCGGGCGGAAGGCTATGGACAGCTATTGGCGGTAACGGCGGACCGATCGGTCCTCTACCACGTCGCCGGCCCCTATTGTTACCCCGATCCCGACACCGATGGCGCACAGGCGATCCTCAGGCAGGCGATGACGATGCTTGGTCCCGACCGCATCGCCTTTTCGGACGGGCCGGGCCAGACGCGCTATGTCTATCGACGCATTGCGACGCTTCCCGCCGCCTGCCGGACCACTCGCCGCTGGTCGGGCGGCGACATTGCGCGGCTGGTCGCGGCAACGTTCGTCGACCTCTATCCGCGCACCCCAGTGCGCGAGCGGCACCGGCGACAGCTTGACGCACGGCTGGCGACGGTTGCCGCGGACACGGTTTCCGCCGACCTGTTCGATCGGCTGGCGGACGCGCTCGATCCGCTGGACGATGCGCATGTCTCGCTCTCCGCAACCATCGACGGGCACGAACGCAGCATGGAAAGCGGCGAGGCACCGACGCTGCGCGCAGTGCGGCGCGATCCCGCACACGGGCCGGATCCCGCCGCCCGTGAACGGGCGTGGAACGATCGATATCGCATCGGCATCGCCGGCCTGCTGGCTGGCGGCGGCCATCTGGTCGCGCATCGCCGCATCCTGTGGGGCCGGATCGGGCGGATCGGCTATCTCAACGTCCTGACGATGGGCGGCTTTGCCGAAGCCGGAGGGGACGACCTGCCCGTGCTGGATGCGGCGCTCGACGCCGCGCTCGCGGATTTCCGCGATCTGCCCGGCGTGATCGTCGACGTCAGCAACAATCGCGGCGGCTATGACGGCATCGGCCTGCGGATCGCCGGCCGCTTCGCCGCCCGCGCAGCCGGTGCCTATGCCAAGGCCCCGGTCGGATCGACCGTGTGGCAGCCGTTCCGCGTCGAACCGTCGCCGCGCATCCGGTACACCGGCCCCGTGGTCCTGCTGACCAGTGACGTGACCGTCAGCGCGGGCGAAACCTTCACCCTTGCGATGCGCGCCCTGCCCAATGTCCGCCATGTCGGTGCGCGGACGCGCGGCGCATTGTCGGACCAGCTGGTCAAGCCGCTGCCAAACGGCTGGACGCTGACCCTGCCCGCCGAGACCTATCGCGCGGCCGATGGGCGCTATTACGAAGGCAGTGGCATTCCACCGGCCGACCCGGTGGCCCCGTTCCTGCCCAACCACGCGACCGTTCTCGCGCGCCTGGCGGCCGAGATGGCGGCGGCCGGCAGCCCTACTTCGTGACCAGCGTCACGATCGACAGCCCCGGCGGCATCGGCACGCGGCCGATCAGGAACCGCTCCAGCCGGAAGATCGCCTCGAACGCCTTGTTCAGCGGCTTGGGCGGGGGGGAATCGTCGCTGTCGTCCTTGCCGGTCAGCTTCCCCGCCACCCGTGCCGCGACGGCGGCGGGGAACAGCAGCGAATTGAAATAGCGCAGGCCGTTGTGGCGAAGGCCGGCATCGGCGATCGCCTTCGCCAGCGTCGCCTTCGAATAGCGGCGATGATGGTGGTTCACCACGTCGTGCGCGCTCCACATCCACTGGTGCGCGGGCACGGTGACCAGGATCTTGCCGCCGGGGGCCAGTCGCTCGGCCATGCCGCGGAACGTCGCGACATCGTCCTCGATATGCTCGACCACGTCCAGCACCGCGATCAGGTCGTACTGGCCGGTCACGCCGGCCAGCGTCGGCAGCGGCGCGGTACCGACCGGCTTGCCCAGCCGTTCGCTGGCGATCGCGCGCGCCGCCGGATCGATCTCGATCGCGTCGACCTCGCCGAACGCGCCCAGCATCGGCAGGTTGTGGCCGGTGCCGCACCCGATCTCGAGGATGCGCGCGCCGGGCTTCAGCGCGGCATAGCGCTCGACATAGTCCGCCAGGATCTCGCGGCGGGCGCGATACCACCAATGCGTCGAGTCGTGCGCCGCCATGCGGTCGTAAACGATGCGGTCCATCTTATCCGAATACCCATGAACGGTTGAGCGCGAAGGTGGCGAAGGGGGTGACCAGCACGGCCGGGATCAGCGGGGTCCAGTCCGCCAGCCCCGCCAGATCGACCATCCCGTAGGTGAAAAGCCCGTTCAGCACCATGCCGAACCCCTGCACCACCAGGAACTTGATCGGCTGTTCGGCGCCCCCGGTGCGTGTGCCATGGCCTTGAAAGCTCCAGCGGCCATGCGCGAACCAGCCGAATGCGGCCGCAACGATAAACGCCGGGATCACCGCGACGAACGCATAGCCGGTCGGCAGGACATGATAGACGAGCGGCAGATAGACCGCCGAATAAATCACCGTCGACAGCCCGCCGACGATGCCGAAGCGGATCAACTGCCCCAGCACCCCGTCCGCCATCAACCGTTCGATCCGCGCGATCACCCGCGTGCCACCCTTGTCCTTTGCGCGCCATCCGATACAGCGCTTGGCCACTGCCACCATGGCAGGACAGCCGCCGTAGAATGCGCGGGGGCCTTGGGAAAGCGATTTTGACCGACACCCCCGCGCGCCTCACCGAACTCGACCGTCACTGGCGGCGCTGGCTGCTGCTTGCCTGGGTGGCGATCGCGGCATGGTTCCTGTGGCAACGCTGGAACGCGGTCCACTGGCTGGCCCTGTCCGACACCGACGACAATATGCGGCTGATGCAGGTGCGGGCGTGGATGGGCGGCCAGGGCTGGTACGACCTGCGCCAGTACCGGCTGAACCCGCCGGGCGGATTGGACATCCACTGGTCGCGGCTGGTCGACCTGCCGATCGCCGGGCTGATCCTGCTCTTCAAGCCGTTCGCCGGCCCCGTCTGGGCGGAGAAACTCGCGGTCGGCATCGCGCCTTTGCTGCCGATGGGCGTGGCGATGGCCGCGTTGTCGGTGACGGCGCGGCGGCTGGTCGCGCCGGTCGCGTGGCCACTCGCGGTGCTGTTCCTGCTCGGCTGTTCGTCGACCTTGCTGATGTTCATGCCCGAACGCATCGACCATCATGGCTGGCAGCTTGCCTGTCTCGCCTGGACCGTCGCCGGGCTTGCCGACCCGAAGCGCGCGCGCGGCGGGGCGGTCGTCGGCTTCTCCTCGGCCTATTCGCTGACCATCGGCCTCGAACTGCTCCCCTATTGCGCGATGGCCGGCGGGATCGTGGCGTTGCGCTGGGTCTGGGACCGGGCGGAGGCACGTCGCCTGACCGTCTATGGCGCGACGCTTGCCGGGGCGAGCGCGATCGGCTTCGTCGCCTTCGCCTCCAACGCCAATTACGCGATGCGCTGCGACGCGCTGACCCCGGTCTGGCTGTCGGCGGTGATCGCGGGCGGCGCCTTCCTCGTACTCCTGGCATGGCTCAGCCCGCGTTCATGGGCGGTGCGGCTGGTGCTCACCCTGATCGCCGGCGGCGTGCTGGCGGCCGCCTTCGCGACGCTGTTTCCGCAATGCCTGCAGCGGCCCGAAGGCGTGTCGGAGGAACTGGCACGCACCTGGCTCAACAATGTGCGCGAGGCGAAACCGCTCTACACCATGCCCGGTCGCACGATCCTGCTGATCGTGACCGGCCCCATCATCGGCCTGTTCGGCGCGATCGTCGCGACGTGGCGCGCGCGCCGGTCGGCCAATTTCGTCGGCTGGGCGGTGACGACGCTGTTCACCCTGTTCGCGGTCGCGATGCTGTTCTGGCAGATTCGCTCCGGCCCCGCCGCGCAGCTGCTCGCGATTCCCGGCACCGTGGCGCTCGCATGGATCGTGATCCCGTGGCTGCTCGCCCGCAACAGCGCGGCGGTGCGCGTGCTGGGAACGGCGGCGCTGGTGTCGCTGCTGCTGCTCGGCAACCTGGCGGTCGATCAGGTCGGCAAGTGGCTGTCGATGCTGCCCGACAGCGGCCTTGCCAAGCATGTCCGCATCAAGCCGCAGGACGCGCGCACCAAACAGGTGCTGCGCGCCGGCGCCCGCTGCGCCAGCCTGCCCGCGCTGCAGGCGCTGAACCGCATCCCGGCGGCGGTGATGTTCACCCATGTCGACCTCGGCCCCCGCCTGATCGTCGCGACGCATCATGACGGCATCACCGGCCCCTACCACCGCAACGGCGACGCGATCCTCGACGTACATCACGCGTTTCAGGGCGATCCGGAGAATTTCCGCACCATCACCCGGCGGCATGGCGCGACCTATCTGTTGACCTGCCCCAACATGGCGGAAACCACCGTGTATCGCGCGCGCTCGCCCGGCGGATTCTACGACCAGCTGGCGCATGGCAAGGTGCCCGGCTGGCTGACGCCCGTTGCCCTGCCCAAGGGGTCGCCGCTGAAACTGTGGCGGATCGAGTATAGCGGGATGGCGGCGAACTAGGCGGCAGGTCCCCTGGCCGCAAAACGTCGCCCCAGCGAAGGCTGGGGCCTCTCGCGACTCCTGCTGCGTGCTGTCACGGGGCGGTCCCAGCCTTCGCCGGGATGACGCCCCGTTCGAAGCGTCCCCCCACGACGCAAAACGCCCGCCCCCTTTCGGGAACGGGCGCATCAACCGGGAGAGGTCGACGGCTTAGCGCGCGGCAACCTGCTCGGCGGTCGGCAGCGGCTTGGCGATGCGGAAGCGGACGGCGCGGCCACCGACGTCACCGGTCACGGTGCGGTCGCGCACGACCAGGCGGAACGGCTCGCCGGTCGACTTCACGGTGCCCGACAGGACGGTGTCGCCCTTGTCGGTGACGCTGCGGCTATAGTCGAACTTGTACCCGTCGCGCTCGATCTCGTTGGCCGAGGCGAGGGCGGGGATCAACATGCCCGCGGCGACGAGGGCAACGCGAAAGGCGGCGGCGGCGGCAAAGCTGCGCATGGGTCTGTCTCCGGTCTGTTGAAGGTCGACGCTCGGGCGTCGTTCGTTGACCGGAGGAATGCATGGTGCAGCGCAATATCGCAACTGCACAGGTTTTCAGCGTGATTGCAAAAAACGAAATCGTTATTCGGGCAGGAAGCGATGCACCACGTCGCGCGCCAGACGTGCGGGCCGCTTGGTGATCGCGTCCAGCGAACACCAGGTGCTCTGCACCTCGGCCAGCACCTCTTCACCGCGCTTGATGAGAGTCGAGAAATAGGCACGCACGCCCTCCACCCGTTCGGCCACCACCGTCGCGACGATCGGATCGTCGAGGAAAGCGGGCCGGCGATAGGTGATCTCGTGCTTCAGCGCGACCCACAGGTGCTTGGCAACCGCATCGGCCGGGGCGACCCGCTCCCAATAGGCGACGACCGCGTCCTGTACCCATGACAGGTACACCGCATTGTTGACGTGACCCATATGGTCGATGTCGCCGGGTGCGACGGCGAGCGGATGCTGGTGAGCCATGGGAATGGGATGGGCGTTGCTGACACCCGAGTCAATGCGAGTCGCGGCGGATTGGGCGATTGCGACACCCCCGCGACGGCCCGCGCCGGCCACTATCCCTGCCGCGACTACCCGACCCTATCGTCACCCCGGACTTGATCCGGGGTCCCGCTTCTTCTGCTGCTGTCGGCAAAAGCGGGACCCCGGGTCAAGCCCGGGGTGACGGAACAGGTTACGCCTTCCCCACCACGCTCTCCGGCAAATCCTTGCCGAACACGCGCTGATAATATTCCGCGACCAGCGCCCGCTCCGCCTCGTCGCACTTGTTCAGGAACGACAGGCGGAACGCGAAACCGACATCGCCGAAGATCAGCGCATTCTGCGCCCAGGTGATGACCGTACGCGGGCTCATGACCGTCGAGATATCGCCGTTGACGAAGCCGCGCCGGGTCATGTCGGCGACGCGCACCATCTTCTCGACCGTCTCCTTGCCGCCGACCTTGTCATATTCGCCCGACTTGGCGAGCACGATCCGCGCCTCGGTCGCGGCGGGCAGGTAGTTCAGCGTGACGACGATGTTCCACCGGTCCATCTGCCCCTGGTTGATCTGCTGCGTGCCATGATACAGCCCCGAGGTATCGCCCAGCCCGACCGTGTTGGCGGTAGCGAACAGCCGGAACCAGGGGTTGGGCCGGATCACGCGATTCTGGTCGAGCAGCGTCAGCTTGCCCTCGGTCTCCAGCACGCGCTGGATCACGAACATCACGTCGGGGCGGCCGGCGTCATATTCGTCGAACACCAGCGCGGTCGGCGTCTGCAATGCCCATGGCAGCAGCCCCTCACGGAACTCGGTGATCTGCTGCCCGTCCTTCAGCACGATCGCGTCGCGGCCGATCAGGTCGATGCGGCTGATATGCGCGTCGAGGTTGATGCGGATGCACGGCCAGTTGAGCCGCGCCGCGACCTGTTCGATATGGGTCGACTTGCCGGTACCGTGATAGCCCTGCACCATCACCCGCCGGTTGTGCGCGAAGCCCGCGAGGATCGCCAGCGTCGTGTCGGGATCGAACACATAGGCCGGATCGGCATCGGGCACGCGTTCGTCGGCAACCGAAAAGGCAGGCACTTCGAGGTCGCTGTCGATGCCGAACATCTCGCGCACCTTCACCATCCGGTCGGGCGCGCTCAGGATCGTGGTTTCGGACGGCTGGGGCAGGGTATCGGTAGTCATGCGGGCCTTTCGCGTGGGCGTGGGAGAGCGCCCGCGGTCCTTTAGGACGAAGCAGGCCACCTACTCAACCTTCGGCGGCAGTTGGAACAACGTGACGAACCGTTCGGCGGTGGCGCGGTTCCCGGTCAGCGCGATTGCCCCTTCGGCCAGTGCATCGTCCAGCGACCGCCGGCCGAAGACGACCGGCAGGAACGCCGACGGCCGCCCGGACAGCGTGGCATCGACCTCCTCCGCGACGCCCCGCGCCACGGTGAGCGCCCGGTCCGCCAGCGTCGCGACATAGGGATCGTCGCCCAGCCGGAACGCGATCCGCGCACGCCACTCCCCCGCCCGCTCCGCCACCAGCAGCATCTTGAGCGACAGCATCAGCGACACCGCCGAAAACGGCAGCGTCGGATCGTGCGTCGGCGCGCGCAGCGCCCATTTCGCCAGCGCCAGCACGACCGGCTCCGCCTCCTGCCCCCATGGCGTCAGCGCATAGACCTGCGCATTGGCCGGCGGCGGCAACCGGTGGCGCTCGACGATCCCCGCCGCCTCCAGTCCGGCGAGCCGCTGCGTCAGCACGTTCGCGCTGATCCCCGGCAAACCGCCACGCAACTCGCCGAAGCGGCGCGGCCCCAGCAACAGCTCGCGGATCAGCAGCAACGCCCAGCGTTCGCCGACATATTCCATCCCCAGCGCCGCGCCGCAGGCATCGTCATAGCGCCGTTTGTCTGCCTTGGTTACTTTTTCTAACTCCATCGTTGCTTTTTCTAACCTCGACGCGCATCCAATACAAACGACGATTCGAGCAAGCCGGGAGAGGGCCGATGCCGAAGATGATTTTCGTGAACCTCGCGGTCGCCGACGTGGCGTCCGCGACGCGCTTCTACGAAGCGATCGGGTTCGTGAAGGACGAACGTTTTTCGAACGAGCGCGGGTTGGGCATGACGTGGTCGGACAGCATCCATGTCATGCTGCTCGACCGCGAATTCTACGCGACCTTCACGCCCAAGCGGATCATCGATACCAAGACCGAAAGCGGCGTGCTGCTCGCGCTCTCGTTCGACGATCGCGCCGGTGTCGATGCGATCACGCAAGCGGCGCTGGCGGCGGGCGGGCGCGAACTGCACGATCCCGAGGACGAAGGCGATATGTACAGCCGCGCGTTCGAGGATCTCGACGGCCATGGCTGGGGCCCGTTCACCATGGACATGACGGCGGCGCAGGCCGCGCACGAGGGGGCCTGCGCATGACCTATCTCGACGGGTTCGTGACCCCGGTGCCGCGCGCCAACCGCGCCGCCTATGAAGCGCATGTCGCGCAGGCGGCAGCGATCTTCGCCGATCTCGGCGCGACGCGGCTGGTCGAATGCTGGGGCGACGATGTGCCCGCCGGCACGCATACCGACTTTGCGCGATCGGTCGCGTTGCAGGCGGGTGAGGACATCCTGTTCAGCTGGATCGAATATCCCGACCGGGCGACGCGCGACGCGGCGGGCGCGGCGATGATGGCCGATCCGCGCATGGCCGCACTCGACATGCCGTTCGACGGCAGGCGCATGATCTATGGCGGGTTCGACGCCGCGATGGTCAGCGGCGAACTGGCGACGCCCGGCTATATCGATGGCTGCCTGACCCCTGTCGCCGCCGCCGACCGCGACGCCTATCTCGCCTTCGCCGCCCGATCGGCGCAGCTGTTCCGCGACCATGGCGCGCTGCGCGTCGTGGAGGGCTGGGGCGACGACGTTCCCGCCGGCACCCACACCGACTATGCCCGCGCCGTCGCGCTGCAGCCGGACGAGGTCGCCTGCTATTCGTGGATCGAATGGCCGTCGAAGGACGCGCGCGATGCCGGCTGGCAGGCGGTGATGGCCGACCCGCGCATGGCCGGGCGGGACATGCCCTTCGACGGCAAACGCATGGTCTATGGCGGCTTCGTGCCGATCGTCGATCGCCGCATGGGGGCCGGCGCATGAACCGGCAGGGCGACTTCATCTGGTACGAACTGCTGACCCGCGACATCGACGCGGCGGCGGCCTTTTATGGCGACGTCATCGGCTGGACCGTGCAGGATTCGGGGATGTCGGGCATGGACTATCGCCTGTTCGTCGCCCCCGACGGCACGATGGTCGGCGGGCTGATGGCGATGCCCGGCGGGATGCCAGACCCCATTTGGCTCGGCTATGTCGCGGTCGACGATGTCGATGCTACCGCCGCCGACTATGTCGCCGCCGGGGGCACGCAGCATATGCCGCCGACCACCCTGCCCGGCGTCGGCCGCATGGCGATGCTGGCCGATCCGCAGCACGCCGCGCTCTACATCATGTGCAGCGAGAGCGCGGAGACCAGCACCGTATTCCAGCCCGCCGACCGGGCGACGCCGGGCCATTTCGTCTGGAACCAGCTGATGGCCGCCGATCCCGATGCCGCCATCGCCTTCTATCGCGACCGGTTCGGCTGGCGACAGGAAGGGTCGATGCCGATGGGGGCATGGGGCGATTACAAGTTCCTGCACAGCGGCGACACGGGCATCGGCGCGGCGATGGGCATGGTGCCGGGCGGGCAGGCCGGCTGGCAATATTTCATCCACGTCGCCGATATCGACGCCGCCGCCGCGCGGATCGCGGCCCGGGGCGGCGACGTGTTGCAGGGGCCGGACCCGATCCCCGGCGGCGGCTTTTCGGTCGTCGCCTGCGATCCTATGAGGGCACGTTTCGGCCTGACAGGAGCGCGCCCATGACACCCGAACACGAACTCGCCATCGAACGCCGCATCTCCGCCCCCGTCGCCACGGTCTGGCGCGCATGGACGCAGCATCTGCCCAAATGGTGGGCGCCGCGTCCGTGGACCACCGAGCTGCTCGCCCTCGACCTCGTCCCCGGCGGCCGGTTCGCCACCACCATGCGCGGTCCGGGCGGCGAGGCGATGACCGGCGAGGGCGTGATCCTCGACGTCGTGCCGCAGCAGCGGATCGTCTTCACCAACGCCTTCGCCCCCGGCTGGATACCGCAGCCGCAGCGGCTGGCCTTTGTCGGCGTCTTCACCTTCGACGCGGACGGCGACGGCGCGACGCTCTACCGCGCCGCCGCCCGCCACTGGGACGAGGAAACGGCGAAGATGCACGCGGAGATGGGGTTCGAAGGCGGCTGGGCGATGGTCGCGCAGCAATTGGAGGCGGTGGCGCTGGGGCTGGACTAAACCACCCCAGCCCTGACTCCTCATCCCCTCGCCCTACCCACTCCGTTCGGTTCGAGCAGCTTCGAGCCTGTCGAGAAGCGCCCGTCGAGAACCCGTTCGCCTGGGGCAACCCCTTCTCGACTACGGTTCTCGACAGGCTCGAACCTCCGCTCGAAGCAAACGGAATGGGTGGAAGGGAAACCCCTCACGCAAACGCCGCCGCGCCCTTCAACTGCTGATACGCCGCGATCACCTTTTGCAACGCCGCCTCATGGCTGCGGTCCCCGCCGTTGCGGTCGGGGTGATACAGCCGGACCAGCTCCGAATAGCGTTTGCTCAGGGCCATCCGGTCGACATCGACCGCCAGCCCCATGACCTTCAGCGCCGACCGGTCCGCCGGCGACAGCGGCCGCCCGTCCTGCCGCTCGGCCCGCGCCTCGCGCGCGGTGCGGAACTTCGCCCCGATCGCGTCCAGCGGATCGGCGAAGTCGGCCCAGGCCGGCCCCGGATCGGTCCCGGCGCGCGCAAAGGCGCGCGTCTCGCGCTCCCATCCGGCATAGGGCCGCTGGGCGTCGTGGATTTCCTCCGCCGTCATGCCCGCGAAATAGTTATAGCCCGCGTTGAACGCGCGGATATGGTCGAGGCAGAACCAGCGATAGGCGCTCGGCCGGTCGCCACCCTGCGGCGCACCCTCCAGCGGCGGCGCCCGGAATTCGCCCGATTCGGGGCATCCGGGCACTTCGCACGGGCGACCGTTCGCCTCCATCCGGCCGTGAAACCGGGCATTGGGGCGATCCTTGGATATTCTCTCGCGCGCCACGCGACTCCCTTTGGCAAAACGCGTTATATAGGTCGCATGACCGACACCGCTACCATGCCCCTCGCCGATCTGATCGAAGCCCGCCTGCGCGAGGCGCTGGCGCCCGCCGCGCTGACCGTCACCAACGACAGCCATCACCATGCCGGCCATATGGGCGACGACGGCACCGGCGAGACGCATTTCTCGGTCGACATCGTCGCCGACGCCTTCACCGGCCAGTCGCGGGTCGCGCGGCAGCGGCTGGTCAACCGCGCGCTGGCCGATCTGCTGGCGACCCGCATTCATGCGCTGGCGATTCGCGCCCGCGCGCCCGGAGACGGCGATTGACCTATGACCTTTGGTATTGGCCCACCATTCAGGGACGCGGCGAATTCGTCCGCCTGCCGATGGAGGCGGCCGGTATCGACTATCGCGACCGCGCCCGGATCGACGGCGTGGCCGCGATGCAGCAACAGCTGGACCGCAGCCCCCGCGCCCCCTTCGCCCCGCCTTTTCTCGACCTCGACGGCATCCGCATCGCGCAGGTCGCCAATATCCTGCAATATCTGGGCGAGCGCCACGGCCTCGCCCTCTCCAGCATCCGCGACCGGCAATGGGCGAACCAGTGGCAGCTGACCATCGCCGACCTGCTGGTCGAGGTGCACGCCACGCACCATCCGGTCGCGGTGTCGGCCTGGTATGACGACCAGCGCGCGGAGGCGGCGCGCAACGCTGCGCAGTTCCTCGCCGAACGCCTGCCCAAATATCTGCACTATTTCGAAACGCTGCTCGACGAACATAGCGGCCCCTGGGCGATCGACCATCGCTGGACCACGGTCGACACCTCGCTGTTCCAGCTGGTCGCGGGACTGCGCTATGCCTTTCCCCGGCGGATGGCGACGCTGGAGCGCCGCCTGTCCCGGCTGATCGCGATCCACGATCAGGTGGCGAAGCTGCCCGGCATCGCCGCCTATCTTGCCAGCGACCGCCGGATCGCCTTCAATACCGATGGCATCTTTCGCCATTATCCCGAACTGGACGCCGACTGATGGAAAACGACCGCTTCTTCCTCCAGACGATCCAGCCGGTGACCCATGACCTGGGCGGGTTCAAGGTCCATCGCACTCTGCCGACCCGGACGCGCACGATGGTCGGCCCGTTCATCTTCTTCGACCAGATGGGCCCCGCCGAACTCGACCCCGGACAGGGGATCGACGTGCGCCCGCACCCGCATATCAACCTCGCCACCGTCACCTATCTGTTCGGCGGGGCGATCGACCACCGCGATTCGCTCGGCACATTCGCCCGGATCGAACCCGGCGCGGTCAACCTGATGACCGCCGGCCACGGCATCGTCCATTCCGAACGCTCGCCGGCTGACGAACGTGCCGGCGGCCCGCTGCTCTCGGGCATCCAGACGTGGCTGGCGGTGCCCGAGGACCGGGAAGAGATGGACCCGGCGTTCGAACATGTCGAAGCGGACAAGCTGCCGGTCGTCTCCGCCAGCGGCGCGACCGCCCGCGTCGTCATGGGCGACCTGTGGGGCGTGTCGGCCCCCACCACCCAGTACGCCGCGACCATCTATGCCGATATCGTGCTGGAGGCCGGCGGCGCGATCCCGATCGATGCGGGCGCCGACGAACGCGCGCTCTACCTGACGCATGGCGATGCCGCGCTCGACGGCGTCACGCTCGAACCGATGACGCTCTACGTCCTGCGCCCCGGCATCGCCGCGACGCTGCGCTCGTCGGCCGGGGCGCGGGTAATGCTGTGCGGCGGGGAGGCGTTCACCACGCCCCGCTTCGTCTGGTGGAACTTCGTCTCGTCGCGCCGCGACCGCATCGATCAGGCGAAACGCGACTGGAAGGCCGGCAACTTCCCCAAGGTGCCCGACGATGCCGAAGAGTTCATCCCGATCCCCGAAATCCCCAAGACGGTGAGCTATCCATGACCGATCTTCGCCGCATCGCGCTGTCCACCGGCGTGTCGCTCGACGTGGCCGTGGCGGGCGACCCGGCGCATCCGGCGATGATCTTCCTCCACGGCTTTCCCGAATCGCACCGGACGTGGCGGCACCAACTGTCCGAATTTGCCCGCGACCATTATGTCGTGGCCCCCGACCAGCGCGGCTATGCCGCCTCGGACAAGCCGCCGGCGGTCGAGGATTACGCCCCCGCGCGCATCGTCGCCGACCTGATCGCGCTGGCCGATGCGCTGGAAATCGATCGCTTCACGCTCGTCGGCCACGACTGGGGCGGCGCGATCGCGTGGATGGCGGCGCTCAACCATCCCGACCGGATCGAACGGCTCGTCATCCTGAACGCGCCGCATCCGCTGGTCTTCCAGCGCTCGCTGTTCGACGACCCGGACCAGCGCGCCGCCAGCCAGTACATGACCCGCTTCCGCGACACGTCGCTCGACCGGGGACTGGTCGGCGCCGGTCTCGAACATTTCTTCGCGAACGGCTTTGCGAAGTTCGTCACGCGGGCGATCGCGGGCGAGGACAAGGCAGCGTATCTCGCCGAATGGGGCCATCCCGGCGCGATGACCGCGATGCTGAACTGGTATCGTGCGTCGCCGATCATCGTTCCGGCGCCGGACGAAACCCCGGAGCGCCCGGCATGGCTCGACGGCCCCTTTCCGCCGGTGACCCAGCCGACGCTGGTGATCTGGGGCGTGCAGGACCATGCCCTGTTGCCGGTGCAGTTGGAGGCGTTGCCCGACTATGTGCCCGACCTGACGGTGGTGAAGGTCGAGGCGGGGCATTTCGTGCCGTGGGAGGCCCCGGAGGCGGTAAATGCGGCGGTGCGGGCGTGGCTGGTCTGACGGCCAACCCAACGTACCCCAAACCCACCCCGTTTGTGCCGAGCAGGGACGGAGCGAAGTCGAAGGCCCGTATCGAAGCGCCTATGACCGTCCTTCGATACGCCGTTTCGACAGGCTCAGTGGCTACTCAGGACAAACGGGGTGAAGCTGCGCATCCCCACCCACCCCGTTCGGTTCGAGCAGCTTCAAGCTTGTCGAGAAGCGCCCGTCGAGAACCGCGGAGTTCGGGGCACCCCCTTCTCGACTACGGTTCTCGACAGGCTCGAACCTGCGCTCGAAGCGAACGGACGGGGTAGGTGGAAGAAGGCGGAAAAACCTACCCCCGAACCTGCTTCGCCACCGAATCGAGCAGCCCGTTGACGAACCCCTTCTCGCGCCGGTCGTAAAACGCATCCGCCACGTCGAGATATTCGCTGATGACCGCCGCCACCGGCACATCGACCCGCGCGAGCAGTTCGTACGTCCCGGCACGCAGGATCTGGCGCATCGGCTTGTCCAGCCGGTCGATGGTCCACCCGCTCGACAGCTTGGTCGAAATCAGCGCGTCGATCTCTTCGCGGCGGGCATCGACGCCCTTGACCACATCGTCGAAGAAATGAACGTCCGCCTCGGCATATTCGACGTCCTCGATCGTCGCGCCCAGCCGGTGCTGGTGGAATTCATGGAGCAGCACCGGGATCGGCGTCGCTTCCATCTCATGCTGGTACAGCGCCTGCACGGCGGCCAACCGGGCGGCGGCGCGCGCCTGACGGGCACCGCGCGGACGGGAATTCTTGCTGGTCATAAGCGCCGCCCCATAGCGCCACCCGGGGGCGTAAGTCGAGGGGCCGCTTTCCTACACACGCCGACCCTGCCAGCGTGGCAAAAAGCTCTTTGAACCGTCCGCCATCCCGCACGCCGCCATCCGTCCGGCACGCGAATTGCGCGCGAGTGTGAACTTCGACGCGAAAGCTGGTCGCCCGCCGCCCCGCCCGTCATCCCAGCGAAGGCTGGGATCTCCCGGTGAGGAAGCGCCCTCCTCGCCGCGAAAGGCCCCGGCCTGCGCCGGGACGACGCGCATTCGAAATGCGTGGCGAGTGTGAACTTTGTGAACTTTGGGCCAAAAATGCGCCTGTCCTCGACAACGGGCCGGGAATGGACAGGCCCGTCACGGGCAAAGCCCGTGCCGTCGGACGGCGCTGCCAACGCCGCCGGCCGGACGCGCCTCGTGCGGCTCGGTGCAGCTACGCTGCCCCGTTGCCCGGCGCGTCCAGCCGAATCGCCACTGACCGCGCGTGCGCCGGCAGCCCCTCGGCCCCGGCCAGCGTCACCGCCGCCGGCCCGATCTTCGCCAGCGCCGCCGCGTCCAGCCCGAGGAAGCTGGTGCGCTTCATGTAGTCCAGCACCGACAGCCCCGATGCGAACCGCGCCCGCCGCCCGGTCGGCAGCACATGGTTCGGCCCCGCGACATAATCGCCGACCGCTTCCGGCGTATAGCGCCCGAGGAACACCGACCCGGCATGGCGTACCGCCTTGAACAGCGGCTCGGGATCGCCGACCGCCAGCTCCAGATGCTCCGGGGCCAGCCGGTCGACCAGCGGCATCGCATCGCTGAGCGTCGGCACGATCACGATTGCCCCGTTCGCGTCCCAGCTGGCGCGCGCGACTTGTCCGGTCGCCAGCTCGGCGATCTGCGCGTCGACCGCCTTTGCCACCGCATCCCCGAAACCGGCATCGTCGGTGAACAGGATCGACTGGCTGGTCGGGTCATGCTCGGCCTGGCTCAGCAGGTCGGCGGCGATCCAGTCGGGATCGTTCTGCCCGTCGGCGACGACCACGATCTCCGACGGCCCCGCGACCATGTCGATGCCGACCACGCCGTACAGCTGCCGCTTGGCCTCCGCGACCCACGCATTGCCCGGGCCGGTCACGACATCGACCGCCTTGATCCGGTCGGTACCATAAGCGAGCGCGGCAACCGCCTGCGCCCCGCCGATCCGCCACACCTCGTCCACGCCGGCCAGCGCCGCGGCGGCCAGCACCAGCGGGTTCACCTCGCCCTTCGGCGTCGGCGTCACCATCACGATCCGCTCGACCCCGGCGACCTTGGCCGGGACCACGTTCATCAGCACCGACGACGGATATGCCGCGCGCCCGCCGGGAACATAGACCCCGGCCGCTTCGACCGCACTCCACCGCGCGCCCAGCCGTACGCCATCGGCGTCGACCTCGTCGCGATCCTCGGGCCGCTGCTTGGCGTGATAGGCCGCGATCCGGTCGTGCGCGAGTTCCAGCGCCGCGCGCAGATCGGGGTCGAGGCCGTCCAGCGCCTTGCGGCATTCGGCCAGTTCGATCCGCCAGCCGGTCGCATCCGGGTCGTGCCCGTCGAACTTCTCGGTAAAGGCGCGCACCGCCGCATCGCCATCCTCGCGCACCGACCGCAGGATCGCCGTCACGTCGCGCGCCACGTCGCTGTCCGCCTCGCGCCGTGCATCGACCAGCGCGGCGAAGTCGGCGGCAAAGCCCGCCGCACCGACATCCAGCCGGATCATGCCGCCACCGCCCGGCGGAACGCGTCGACCAGCGGCACGACCTGTTCCCGCGTCTTGAACGCCGCACGGTTGACGACCAGCCGCGACGTCACCTCGGCAATGGTTTCGACTTCCACCAGCCCATTCTCCTTCAGCGTCCGGCCCGACGACACCAGGTCGACGATGCGCGGCGCCAGGCCCAGCACCGGGGCCAGCTCCATCGCGCCGTTCAGCTTGACGCACTCCGCCTGAACGCCCCGCGCGGCGAAGTGGCGCTGCGTCGTGTGGGGATATTTGGTGGCGATGCGCACATGGCTCCACCCGCGCGGATCGTCGGTCGCCGCCATGCCGGCAGGTTCGGCGACGGAGATGCGGCAATGGCCGATCTTCAGGTCGACCGGCGCGTACAGCTCCGAATAGTCGAACTCGGCCAGCACGTCCGACCCGACGATGCCCAGCTGCGCCGCGCCATGCGCGACGAAGGTCGCCACGTCGAACGCCCGCACCCGGATCAGGTCGATGTCCGGCCGGTCGGTCCTGAAGCGCAGCGCGCGGCTGTCGGGATCGCGAAACGCCGCTTCGGGCACGATGCCGGCGCGGGCGAGCAGCGGCATGGCTTCGTCGAGGATGCGCCCCTTGGGCACGGCGATGATGATGGGATCGGTCATGGGCAGGCCGGGCTTTACTTGGGGCGCATCGCGGGCGCAACAGACGGGCCATGGCCGACGAACCGACGAATCGTGACGCCTTTCGCCAGCAGGCGGCGTTCTGCGCGGCGATGGATGCACCGATCACTGCACGGGTCTGTGCCGCGCTGGCAGAGGCGCTCTCGGCCGACAGCGAAACGGGAAGCCGCACGCTCGACTGGCCCGGCGAACCGATCACCGACGCGCTGCCGCTCCGGCTGGTCGGCGGTCTTCACGCCCTTGCCCGAACGGGCAGCGACATGGATCTGACCGCGCTGTTCGCCGGACAGGGCGACGCGATGGCGATCCTTCGCCGCGTGCTGGTCGAACACGACGCGGCGCTGCTCCCGTGGCTCGACGGCCCGCCGCAGACCAACGAACCGATGCGATCGGGCGTGTTGATGACCGGGCTGCTGGCGGTCGCCGCCGCCCATGGTCCGGCGGTCGAGCTGCTGGAGATCGGGTCGAGCGCCGGCCTCAACCTGCTGATCGACCGCTATCGCTTCGACCTGGGCGGGGTGATGGTCGGGCCGGACGGCAGCCCGGTAACGATTCGTCCCGACTGGCGCGGTCCCCCGCCGCCCGCCGTGCCGGTCGCCATCCGCTCGGTACGCGGCGTCGATATCCAGCCGCTCGACGCCACCGACCCGGCCGTCGCCACCCGCCTCGCCGGCTATATCTGGGCCGACCAGCCCGAGCGGCAGGCGCGCCTGTCCGCCGCCATCGATATGCAGCGGGCACGACCGGTTGATCTGGTACAGGGCGATGCGGTCGACTGGCTCCGCGCCCGCCTCGCCGAACCGCAGCCGATGGGCGTCACCCGCGTGCTGCTGCATTCGGTCGTCTGGCAATATCTGGGCGACGCCCGCCGCGCCGCGATCGCCGCCATGATGCAGGACGCCGCGACCCGCGCGACATCCGAACGCCCGCTCGCCTGGGTCCGCATGGAGCCGGACCGCGTGCTGCAACGCCAGGAACTGATCGTCCAGCACTGGCCGGGCCGGCCCGAACCCCGGATGCTCGCCACCGCCCACGCCCATGGCGCGTGGATCGAGGCGCTGTGACCGAGGCCGACTTCATCGCCGCGCTGCGCCGCCTGCCGCTCCATGCCGGGGCGCACGACCTGACCGACGATGCCGCCCATCTCGGCGACCTCGTGCTGACCAAGGACATGATCGTCGCGGGCGTCCATTTCCTGCCCAGCGACCCGCCCACCGACGTCGCGTGGAAGCTGGTCGCGACCAACCTGTCCGACCTCGCCGCCAAGGGCGCGGTGCCGGTCGGCGTGATGCTCGGCTACCCGATCGGCGACGACGACTGGGACCGCGCCTTCCTCTCCGGCCTCGATGCGGTGCTGCGCGCGTTCGACTGCCCGCTGCTCGGCGGCGACACCGTCAAGCTGCCGCCCGATGCCCCCCGCATCCTCTCGCTGACCGCGCTCGGTCGCAGCGCCCATGCCCCCCGCCGGGGCGGCGCGCGACCTGGGGATAGCCTGTGGATAACTGGTACGATCGGCGATGCCGGCGCCGGCCTTGCCATCGCAAAAGGCGCTGCCGGACCGGCCTCGCTCCTCGCCCGCTATCGTCGTCCGACCCCGCGTCTGGCCGAAGGACAGGCGCTCGCCCGCCATGTCCATGCGATGATGGACGTGTCCGACGGCCTGCTGATCGACGCCGGCCGGATGGCGGCAGCCAGCGGCCTTGTGGTGGAGATCGACGTGGCCGCCGTTCCGCTGTCCGACGACCTGCAGGCGTTCGGCCATGATGCCCTGACTGCGGCGACGGCAGGCGACGATTACGAGTTGCTGTTCGCCTGCGACACCGAGCCGCCGGTCCCCGCCACCCGCATCGGGCGATTTGTGGAGGGCGCGGGGCTGACGCTGCTCCGGCACGGCCATCCCATCCCCCTGCCCGACCGCCTCGGCTACCAGCATTAGCCCCTCCCCGCGCCGGGGCGGATTTAAAGGTTGCACCCCCCGCCCATCGGCATAAGCTGCCGCGCTTCAAGGGCATCGACCCGACGAGACAGCCGGGCGGCCCCGTTCAGGAGGGGTTTGCGGATGACGATCGTCTATCTGGCCATGGCATGTGCGGCACTGGCCGTGCTCTACGGCATCTTCACCGCCATGCAGGTGCTGCGCGCACCCGCCGGCGACGCCCGGATGCAGGATATCGCCGCCGCCATTCAGGAAGGGGCCAAGGCGTATCTCGGCCGCCAGTATCGCACCATCGCCATCGTCGGCGTCATCGTCGCCATCATCCTCTTTCCCACGCTCGGCCCGCTGTCGACGGTCGGCTTCGTCATCGGCGCGGTGCTGTCGGGCGTGGCGGGCTATGCCGGCATGGAGATTTCGGTCCGCGCGAACGTCCGCACGGCGGAGGCCGCACGCGGATCGCTGCAGGGCGGCCTGACCATGGCGTTCCGCTCCGGCGCGATTACCGGCATGCTGGTCGCGGGCCTCGGCCTGTTCGCGATCGCCGGCATCTTCTGGTATCTCGTCGCCATCGCGGGGCACGGTCCGGGCGACCGGGAGGTGGTCGAGGCACTGACCGCCCTCGCCTTCGGCGCATCGCTGATCTCGATCTTCGCGCGGCTGGGCGGCGGCATCTTTACCAAGGCGGCCGACGTCGGCGCGGACCTCGTCGGCAAGGTCGAGGCGGGCATCCCGGAAGACGACCCCCGCAACCCCGCCGTCATTGCCGATAACGTGGGCGATAATGTCGGCGACTGCGCCGGCATGGCCGCCGACCTGTTCGAAACCTATGTCGTCACCATCGGCCTGACCATGGTGTCGATCGCGCTGCTGATCCAGGCGCCGCCCGCCGAACTGCTCCGCCTGATGGCATTGCCGCTGGTCGTCGGCGGGGTGTGCATCGTCACCTCGATCCTCGGCACCTACATGGTCCGGCTGGGACGCGGTCAGTCGATCATGGGCGCGCTGTACAAGGGCTTCTGGACCACCGCGCTGCTCGCCGTCCCCGCCATCTATTTCGCCGCCAGCTGGGCGCTGGGCGACCTCAACGCCGTCATCGGCGGCGCGGGCTTCCTCGATCCGGCCGGCGACGCGCTGACGGTCGAGGGGGCACTGGGCGCGCAAGCCCCGGTCGCGGGGGCATCGTTCACCGGCATGGACCTGTTCTGGTGCATGATGATCGGCCTCGGCGTCACCGCCGCTTTGGTGTGGATCACCGAATATTACACCGGCACCGCCTATCGCCCGGTCAAGTCGATCGCGCGCGCCAGCGTCACCGGCCATGGCACCAACGTCATTCAGGGGCTGGCGATCAGCCTCGAATCGACCGCCCTCCCCACGCTGGTGATCGTCGTCGCGGTCATCGCCTCCTACCAGCTCGCCGGCATCATCGGCGTCGCCTTCGCCGCGACCGCGCTGCTGGCGCTGGCCGGCATGGTCGTCGCCCTCGACGCCTATGGCCCTGTCACCGACAATGCCGGCGGCATCGCCGAAATGGCCAATCTGCCCGACGAAGT
This sequence comes from Sphingomonas panni, assembly GCF_022664435.1. Classification (GTDB taxonomy): domain Bacteria; phylum Pseudomonadota; class Alphaproteobacteria; order Sphingomonadales; family Sphingomonadaceae; genus Sphingomonas; species Sphingomonas panni. The sequence continues at coordinate 447,341 of NZ_JAKREU010000003.1, forward strand.
CCGCCACCGCACCGACGCATTGGACGCCGTCGGCAACACGACCAAGGCGGTGACGAAGGGCTATGCGATCGGCTCGGCCGCGCTCGCCGCGCTCGTCCTGTTCGGCGCCTACACCACCGACCTGAAGCTGTTCTTCCCCGACCTGACCGTCGATTTCTCGCTGTCCAACCCCTATGTCATCGTCGGGCTGCTGCTGGGCGCGCTGCTCCCCTATCTGTTCGGGGCGTTCGGCATGACCGCGGTCGGCCGCGCGGCGGGTTCGGTGGTGGAGGATGTCCGCGCGCAATTCGCCGCCGATCCCGGCATCATGGCCGGCACCAGCCGCCCGCAATATGGCCGCACCGTCGACATCGTCACCCGCGCCGCGATCCGCGAGATGATCGTGCCCTCGCTCCTCCCCGTCCTGTCGCCCGTCGCGGTCTATTACATCGTGAAGCTGGTGGCGGGGCAGGCGCAGGGCTTCGCGGCACTCGGCGCGATGCTGCTCGGCGTCATCGTCTCCGGCCTGTTCGTCGCCATCTCGATGACCAGCGGCGGCGGCGCATGGGACAATGCCAAGAAATATATCGAGGACGGCAATCATGGCGGCAAGGGGTCGGAGGCGCACAAGGCTGCCGTCACCGGCGATACGGTCGGCGATCCGTACAAGGACACCGCCGGCCCGGCCGTCAACCCGATGATCAAGATCACCAACATCGTCGCGCTGCTGCTGCTCGCCGCGCTCGCCGGGGGTGGTGCCGGCTGACGATTGCGGATTGCGCCCCGCAGCGGCCACGCTACCATCGCGTCCGAACGGCGGGGGCTTTTCGATCGGGGACGGATGCACGCTACCGGGGGGCGGCGGCGCGCTCCCCCCGACCCCGCCGCATCTGGGGGGATCGGAATGCGGCTGTTACCATGGATCGGACTGGCGCTGGCGACCGCCCTGCCGGCGCAGACCCCGGCACCGCCCGCGACGGCGGTCGATCCGGCAGCCCCCGTGCCGATCACCGCCTTTGCCGAATTGCCGCTGCTCGAATCGCCCAGCCTGTCGCCCGACGGCACCCGCGTGATGGCCAAGGGCGCGGTGAACGGACGCCAGGTCCTGCTCCTCACCTCGCTGGTCGACGCCACGCAGCGCCATACCATGGGCGCGCCCGAGAACACCGACATCAACTGGTGGCGCTGGGTCAATGACGACTGGGTCATCGTCGGCCTCGGCGCGCAGCAGGACTATTTCGGGCATGAAATCTACGTCACCCGGGTGCTGGCGCTGAGCACCGACCTGAAGACCACCCGCAAGCTCGACTGGACCAATTCCGGCATCCATGCCGACAATGTCCTGTGGGTCGCGCATGACGGCAGCCCGCGCATCCTGTTGTCGAAACAGACCGGCATCGAAACCGAAGCCGATTTCAACCCGTCGGTGTTCGAGATCGATGTTTCCACCGGCAAATCGCGCCGCGTGGCGGAGGGGCGTCCCAACGTCTACAACTGGTATGCCGATGGCGAGGGGCAGGTCCGCGCCGCCTATCAGTATAATGACAGCTCGCGCAGCGCCGCATTGCTCTACCGCGCCAACAACCGCGACACGTTCCGCACCATCGCGCGCCGCGCGCGCAAGGACGAGGACGGCATCACCATCCCGCTGACCTTCCGCGCCGACGGCGCCAGCGCCGTTGCGTTCGATGATGAAGACGGCTTCACCTCGCTTTACGAAGTGTCGCTGCCCGACCTGAAGCTCGGCCGGAAACTCTACGGGCTGGAGGGCTATGACGTCGACGGGATCGTCGACAACCAGCAGGAGAACGACGTCATCGGCGCGCGTGTGACCGATCGTCACGGCCGTTCGATCTGGTTCGACGAACGGCTGAAGGAATTGCAGACCGCGATCGACGGTTCGGTCGGCGACCGCCGCGCGCAGATCATCTCGTGGAACCGCGACCGCAGCCGCTTCCTGATCGAGGTCGGCGCGCCGTCGCAGCCCGGCGGCCTGTATTTCTGGGACACCGGCAATCCCAGGATGAACCGCATCGCGTGGAACAGCGATACGCTGAAAAGCCGCCGCCTCTCCCCCGTCAGCACCATCCGCTATGCCGCGCGCGACGGAACCCCGATCGAAGCGGTGCTGACCATGCCGCGCCACCGCGTCGGGCAAAAGAACCTGCCGCTGATCGTCCTGCCGCATGGCGGCCCGTCGGCGCGCGACAGCGAAGGCTGGGACTGGTGGACGCAATATCTGGCGGAGATCGGCTATGTCGTGATCCAGCCCAATTATCGCGGATCGTCGGGATATGGCGTCGCCTTCGCCAAGAAGGGCGCGGGCGAATGGGGCCTGAAGATGCAGGACGACCTGAACGACGCGGTCACCCATCTCGCGAAACAGGGCATCGCCGACCCGAAGCGCGTCTGCATGGTCGGTGCTTCGTACGGCGGCTATGCGGCGATGCGCGCAGCCCAGCGCGACGGCAAGCTGTATCGCTGCGCGATCAGCTATGCCGGCGTGTCCGACCTCGCCGCGCTGCGCCGCTATGACAGCCAGTTCCTGAACGGCCGGACCATCGGCGACTGGCTGAAGACCCAGGCCCCCGATTTCCAGCTGATCTCGCCGCGCTTCCACGCCGCCGACTTCTCGACCCCGATCCTGTTGATGCATGGCAAGGTCGACAAGCGCGTGCCGGTCGCCCAGTCGCGCACCCTCGCCGCCGAACTGAAGCGTGCGGGAAAGCCGTACCGCTATGTCGAACAGCCGCTGGGCGACCATTTCTTCTCGCGCAGCGAGGACCGGCTGCAATTCCTGAGCGAGATGACCGCGTTCCTGAAGGAGCACAACCCGTCATAGGGGGCGCTCGCCGCCCCCGCCTGCCCCATGCGTTCGTCATCCCCGCGAAGGCGGGGATCCATAGACGGGGCGGTCGCGCCTCCTGCCGTGAGGTCGACGGTTATGGATTCCCGCCTTCGCGGGAATGACGAAGGTGGAGCCACCCTTGCCCTCCCCTTCCCCACCCCCTATCTCATACCGACAGCATCGACCGGCCGTGCCCCGCACGGGTCCGGTCGTTCGCGCTTTCCTTTTTATCGTTTAGCGCCTATGGGAACCCGCCCGGTTGCCGGTGCGCCATAATCTCATGAGGTATTTGTTTGGCGAAGGAAGAACTTCTCGAAATGCGCGGCCAGGTGGTCGAACTGCTGCCCAACGCGATGTTCCGCGTCCGGCTCGAGAACGATCACGAAATCCTGGGGCACACCGCCGGCAAGATGCGCAAGAACCGCATCCGCGTGCTGGTCGGGGACGAAGTTCTCGTCGAACTGACCCCCTATGACCTGACCAAGGGTCGCATCACCTACCGCTTCAAGTAAGCGGGTTCGCGTGTCCGGTTCGACGGCCCAGTGCCCGATCCCATGCGCCTGATCCTTGCCTCGACCTCGCCCCGTCGCCGCGACCTGCTGGCGCGGATCGGCGCGGTGCCCGACCGGGTGGAGGCACCCGATATCGACGAGACCCCGCTGAAGGGCGAACTTCCGCGCCCCTATGCGCAGCGCCTTGCCGAGGCGAAGGCGCGCGCGATCGGTCCGCAGCCGCAAGCGGTCGTGCTGGCCGGCGATACGACCATCGCGCTCGGCCGCCGCATCCTGCCGCCCGCCACCACCGAAGACGTCCAGCGCGAACTGCTCGGCCTGCTGTCGGGTCGCCGTCACCATTGCCTGTCGGCCATCTGCCTGCTGATGCCCGATGGCACCGCGCGCGTGCGCATCGCCGATACCATCGTCGCCTTCAAGCGGCTGGAGCAGCGTGAGATCGACGCCTATGTCGCCTGCGGCGAGGGGCTGGGCAAGGCCGGCGGCTATGCCATCCAGGGTCGGGCCGAAGCGTTCGTCCGCTTCCTGTCGGGCAGCCATTCCGGCGTGATCGGCCTGCCGCTGTTCGACACGCGGGCGCTGCTCGAAACCGCCGGCGTCCCGCTTGGCTGACTGGATCGTCGAGCGCGGCATCGGTGAAATCCGTGCCGCGCGCATCGTCAATGACGCCATCGTCGAGGCGCGGATCGAACCCGACGATGCACTCCGCGCCGGCACGATCCTCCCCGCCCGCCTCGTCCGCCGCATTCCCGTGCGCAACGAGGGGATCGTCGCCTGGGACGGCGGAGAAGCATTGCTCCACCCCCTGCCCCGCACCGTGACCGAAGGCGCGACGCTGCTGGTCGAGATCACCCGCCCCGCCACGCCCGAACCCGGCAAGCCCAAGCGCGCCCGCGCCCGCCCTGCCCTGCCCGACGCGACCCCGTGCGACGGCCCCTCGCTCGCCGATCTTCCGCAAGCGCGCATCGTCGGCCCGTTCGACCGGGACCTGCTGGGCGATGCCGGCTGGCCGCTGCTGATCGAGGAAGCGGCCACCGGGCAGGTCGGTTTTCCCGGCGGCGCGCTGACCATTTCGCTGACGCCTGCCATGACGCTGATCGACATCGACGGCGATCTCGCTCCCGCCGAACTGGCGGTCACCGGCGCACGCGAAGCCGCCCGCGCCATCGCCCGGCTCGACCTTGCCGGATCGATCGGCATTGACCTGCCGACCGTCGGCGACAAGGGCGTGCGCCTTGCCGCCGCCGAAGCGGTCGACGCCGTCCTGCCGCAACCCTTCGAGCGCACCGCCGTCAATGGCTTCGGCTTCCTGCAGATCGTGCGCCGCCGCACCCGCGCCTCGCTCCCCGAACTCTTCGCGCACGTCCCCGCTTATGCCCGCGCCCTGCTGCGTCAGGCCGAGCGCGACCGCGGCAGCGGCGAGCGCACGCTGACCGCGCACCCCGCCGTCCTCGCCGCCATCGCCGCGCGTCCCGATTGGGTTAGCACCGTGGAACGCACGCTCGGTGCGACGCTCGCCTTGCGGGGCGACGCCGGCCTCGCCATATCCGGCGGCGATGTCCAGGCCCGCTTCCCGTAACAACTGCCCGCTGTGTTCCGCCCCGACGGACGCCGCCTATCGCCCCTTCTGCAGCCGCGGCTGTCGCGACCGCGACATGCTGAACTGGATGGGCGAAGGCTATCGCATCGCCGGCCCGGCGGCATCGTCCGACGAAAATCGCGATACCGGGCTGGACAGCGACGATTCGCCCCGCTAACAGGCGCGCTCTCCCGGACAACCGGGCGTGCCCGGATAGCTCAGTTGGTAGAGCATGCGACTGAAAATCGCAGTGTCGGCGGTTCGAATCCGTCTCCGGGCACCACTTTCCCCTCCCTGCTGACCGACCAGCCCGCGCAGGACCGCGCCTGCCATATCGCCATCACCGGCGCCGCACGCTATGCCGCGTCGGCAACGATATCGGGAGTGCGGACATGACCATCGGCGGATCGAACGCAGCGGCGCAGCTGGCGGCGATCGCTCCCTGGGCCACCCCCGCCCCGGCGATCACCACGGCCGAACGCCTGGCGCGGATCGAACGCGCCCGCGCCCTGACCGAGGCGGCGGGGGCACAGGCGCTGCTGGTCCATACCGGCGCGTCGCTGCAATATTTCACCGGCATCCCATGGGGGCCGAGCGAGCGGATGGTCGCGCTGCTGCTGCCCGTCGCCGGCACCCCGCGCATCGTCTGCCCGGCATTCGAGCGCGGCACGCTGGAGGCCGACCTGACCATCCCCGCCGAGCTGCTGCTGTGGGAGGAGGATGCCGACCCGACCACGCTGGTCGCCGATGCCCTGCCCGCCGGTGCGACCCTCGCGGTCGACCCGCTGCTGCCCTTCGCCTGGGGACAGAAGCTCGCCCGCCATGGCCTGACGCTGACCGATGGCGCGCCGGCGATCGACGGCTGCCGCATGGTCAAATCCCCCGCCGAGCTCGCGCTGCTGCAACAGGCGAAGGACATGACGCTGGCGGTACAGGCCGCCGCCGCGCGGACCTTACGCCCCGGCATCCTGGCGAGCGAAGTCATCCGCTTCATCGAAGACGCCCACCGCGCCATCGGCGGCGGCGGGTCGACGTTCTGCATCGTCCAGTTCGGCCGTGCCACCGCCTTTCCCCACGGCCTGCCCGGCGACCGCGCGCTGGCGGAAGGCGAACTGGTGCTGATCGACACCGGTTGCCGGGTGGAGGGCTATCACAGCGACATCACCCGCACCTATGCCTTCGGACCCGTTGCCGACGAAGTCCGCGCGATCTGGGACATCGAACATGCCGCGCAGGCCGCCGCCTTCGCCGCCGCCGCCCCCGGCGTCCCGTGCGAGCAGGTCGACGCCGCCGCCCGCGCGATACTGGTCCGCGAAGGGCTAGGCCCCGATTATCGCCTCCCGGGCCTGCCCCACCGCACCGGCCATGGCATCGGCCTCTCGATCCACGAACCGGCCTATCTGGTGCGCGGCGACACGACCCCGCTCGCGCCCGGCATGTGCTTCTCCAACGAACCGATGATCGTCGTCCCCGACCGCTTCGGCATCCGGCTGGAGGATCATTTCCATGTGACGGAGGACGGGGCGAGGTGGTTCACGCAGCCGCAGCCGTCGATCGATCGGCCATTCGGGTAGCGACCCGGACGGCGGGGCGCTGCCGCGATCCTGCCGCCCCCCGCCCGTGGCCCCGCGCTCTAGAACCGATAGCCCATCGACAGCATCACGTTGCGCGGCGCGGACACGAAACAGTCGCCGCGGGCAAGGCAGGTCGCGAAGCTGCGATCGTCGAGCAGGTTGGTGACGTTCAACCGCAGCCGCCAGCGGTCCCGCGCCAGTTCCACCAGCGCGTCGACCATCGTGCGGGCCGGGGTGACGAGGGTCCAGGCGGCATTGCTCGACACCTGTTCGCCCATATAGCGCACGCCCGCGCCCAGCCGCAGCGTCGCCCGGTCGAACGGGATCGTCTTGGTCGCCCAGGCCGACGCGGTATGCCGCGACAGATAGCCGACCTCACCCGTATCGCCGTCGACATCGTTGAAGCCATAGGCCAGCGTCAGATCGTAATTGTCGGGCAGCGCGCGCGTCGCCTCCACCTCGAACCCCTTGGTCGTCAGTTCCCCGGCCTGGATCTGGCCGAGCGGGTTGGCGGGGTCGGGCACCGGCCGGTTGCGTTCGGTGATGTGGAAACCGGTGAGCGTGACCAGCGTCGCGCCGTCCGCCGCCCACTTCACGCCGCCTTCGAACTGCTTGCCGGTCTGCGGGCGGAAGGGGGTGCCGGCGGTGGTCCGCCCCGCGATCGGCCGGAAGCTTTCGGTATAGCTGACGAACGGCGACAGGCCCGCGACCACCTCGCCGATGATACCGGCGCGGAACGTCGTGGCATTGTCGGTGGTGCGGGTGGTGATGCCGGTCACGGTGTTCAGGCTGGACCCGCGCACCCGGTCGCGGCGCACGCCCAGCACGACCGAAACGCGATCCCACAGCCGGATCTGGTCCTGAACATACAGGCCCAGCTGCTTCTGCGTCTCACGGGTGAAGGGCGCGGTCAGCGGCGGCTCGATGATCGATCCATAGTCGATATCGTAGAGGTCGATGACCTGATAGGCGTAGTTGTCGCTCTTGCGCACCTGGTTCCAGCTGTAATCGACGCCGGCCAGCAGGACATGCTCGACCGCCTGCCCGGTGTCGAAGCGCCACTGGACGTTGTTGTCGGTCGAGAACACGTTCAACCGCGCCACCGACGACCCGGCATATAGGCCGATGCGCCGGCCGTTGCTGCCCGGCACATAGGGGTTGGTCGGGTTGCTGTAGCTGTCGGCATAATGCGCGTAATAATCGACGTCGCTGTCGATGTAGCGCGCCTTCAGGCTGAGCTTCACATCGTCGGTGAAGCGGTGGGTGACGATCCCCGAACCCTGCAACAGCCGCCCGTCATACCGGTCATATCCCGGCTTGCCGACGAACAGGTAACGCGACAGCGGCGGGTTGCCGGGATTGTCCCGCAGCGTGCCGATCACCGGCAGGAAGTTGGACGTCGAACCGGTCCGGTCCTCCTGATACAAGCCAAGCAGCGTGACGTCGGTACGCTCCCCCGGACGCCAGGTAACCGACGGCGCGAGCATCACCCGGTCGTCGGGCACATGGTCGACATAGGTATCGGCATCGCGCACCCGCGCCACGACCCGCGCCCCCACGCGGTCGCCCAGCACGGCGTTGACATCGGCCAGCGCTTCCTTGCGGTCATAGCTGCCATAGACGAGGTCGATATTCGCGCTGTTGGTGAACAGCGGCGTCTTCGACACGAGGTTCACCAGTCCGCCGATCGACCCCTGCCCGAACAGGACCGACGCCGGGCCGCGCACGACCTCCACCCGCGAGAAGTTATAGGGGTCGGCGGCGATGCTGGCATAGAAGCTGAAGATGTCGCGCATACCGTCGCGGAACTGCAGCGCATTGACCCCGCGAATGACGAAACTGTCCACGCGGGTATCGCGGCCATAGGGGTCGGCGTTGATCCCGGCGGCATAGCGGACGGTATCGGCGATGTTGATCGCCCCCTGCGCCAGATAGACATCATCGGAGATGACGGTGACCGGCTGCGGCACCTCGATCGGCGGCGTATCAGTCTTCGTACCGGTGAACATTTTGTCCCGGTGCCCCTCCACCAGGATTTCGTGCTGGTCCGGTTCTTCCGCGACGGCGGACGTCGCACGATCCCGCTCGTCCGGCGCGGCGGCCCATGCCGGCGCGCCGACCAACGTTGCCAGCGCCACGCCGCCTAGAATGACAGACTTCATCGATTGGGTCCCCCTCATGAGATGTGAGGCCCAATATTGCTATTGATACATACTCGCAATAGCATTGTGGCATGTTGTTGGGTTCGCGTAATATTCTGCTGCCAGACACCGCGCGATGACCCGATTCGCGGCGCCGGCGCCTACCCCCGCAACCGCGCCGCCACCACCGGTCCCAACCGCGCCACGATCCGGTCCACCCCCTGCGCATTGGGATGAATCCCGTCCGGCAGCATCAGCGCGCGGTTGCCGATCACCCCGGCGAGGATGAACGGGTCGAGCGTCGCGTCGTACCGCTTCGCCATGTCGGGCCAGATGCGGTTGAACTGCGCGGCATAGTCCGGCCCCAGATTGGGCGGCACCATCATGCCGGTCAGCACCACCGGAATGCCGCGTGCTTTCAGTTCGTCCAGCATCGCGACGAAATTCGCCCGCGTTTCCGCCGGCGGAATCTGGCGCAGCAGGTCGTTGCCGCCCAGCCCCAGCAGCACGAGGTCGGGCTTGCGATCCAGCTTGTCGAGCGTGAAGGCCAGCCGCTGCCGCCCCGCCGCGCTGGTGTCGCCCGAAATGCCGGCATTCACCACCCGCGCATTGATGCCGTCCGCCCGCAACGCATCCTGCAGATCGTCGGGCAGGCTGTCGCCGCGCGCCAGCCCATAGCCGGCGTACAGGCTGTCGCCGAAGGCCAATACCAACCGTTCGGGGCCTGCCACCGGTGCCTGCGACCCGACCGGGGTCGGGGTCGCGTCCGCCGCGATATTCACCGGCGCGGCATCGTTCGCCTCCGACAAATCCGGCCCGCCACAGCCCGACAACAGCAACGCGCCTTGGAGAATGGCGATCGCGCCCGCATATGGGGGTCCCTGCTTCGTCACTGGCGAAAAACTCCATGCCCTCGGTTCCGAACGATATGGTCATCGACGCGCGCGGTGTCACCCTGACACTTGGCGAAGGCGATGCCGCCACCCGCATCCTCCACGGGATCGACCTGTCCGTAGCCACCGGGACCAGCGTCGCGCTGCTCGGCGCCTCGGGTTCGGGCAAGTCGTCGCTGATGGCGGTGCTGTCGGGGCTGGAACGGGCCAGTGGCGGGCAGGTCCATGTCGCGGGCGCGGATTTCGGGACGATGGGCGAGGACGATCTGGCGCGCGCCAGGCGCGGTCGGATCGGCATCGTGTTGCAGGCATTCCACCTGCTGCCGACCATGACCGCATTGGAAAATGTCGCCGTGCCGATGGAGCTGGCGGGGGCCGGCGACGCCTTTGCCCGTGCCGAGGCCGAACTGGTGTCGGTGGGCTTGAGCCACCGGCTCCACCATTATCCCACGCAATTGTCGGGCGGCGAACAGCAGCGCGTCGCCATCGCCCGCGCGCTCGCCGGGCGGCCGGCGCTGCTCTTTGCCGACGAACCGACCGGCAATCTCGACCGCGCGACGGGGCAGGCGATCATGGACCTGCTGTTCGAACGCCGCGCCGCGACCGCCGCGACGTTGCTGGTCATCACCCACGACCCGGCGCTGGCCGAACGCTGCGACCGGGTGGTCGAACTGGCCGACGGGCGGATCGCGCGGGACAGCGGGGTATGACAGGGGCGTTGGCCAAGGCCCTTCTCCGTACCCCGGCGAAGGCCCGGGTCCAGTCGGCATGTCCTGTCCGTAGATCGCGAACGTCTCCCGCCCGGGCCGCGGCCTTCGCCGGGGTACGGTACAATGGCATTTGTCGCGGTTTCGTGAAGGTCCGGCACCTGGAGACGATCGCACCCCCCGCCCCGTGCAGTACCCCCGCGCAGGCGGGGGTCCAGGGCGGCACACGCAGCCGGCTGGTCTATCTGGCTCTGGCCCCCCGCCTGCGCGGGGGTACGAGGGGGCGCGCCGTTCCTCCTTGTGCGAAGAGAAAACCGCTGCAACGACCCGCAGCGACCCGACATCCCCGCCGTACCCCGGCGAAGGCCGGGGTCCAGTTGGGGGACGCGCCTATTCTACGGAACGGCCTTTCCTACTGGACCCCGGCCTTCGCCGGGGTACGGGCTTGCGACTATCACCCTGACGTCGCCATGGGCGGACTGCAACGCGACGCCCACGGACCCGCCGCATGACCGACTGGCGCCTCGCGTGGAAGTTTGCGCGCCGCGAACTCGACGCCCGCTTCCGGGGGCTGCGCCTCCTGCTGGTCTGCCTGATCCTCGGCGTCGGCGCGCTGGCGGCGATCGGCAGCCTCACCCGCTCGATCACCACGGAGCTATCCGCCCGTGGCCAAAGCCTTTTGGGCGGCGATCTCGAACTATCGGTATCGCAGCGGACCGCCACCGATGGCGAACGCCGGTCGATGGCGAAGCTCGGCCGCGTGTCGGAAACGCTGCGGATGCAGTCGATGGCCGCCAACTTCGACGGCCAGACCGCCCCGATCGAGCTGAAGGCGGTCGACGCTTCCTACCCGCTCTACGGCACGCTCACCCTGCAAGGGGGTCCCGCCCGCCCGCTTGGCCCGACCGAAACCTATGTCGGACCGGCGCTGGTCGAACGGCTGAAGCTGCGCGTCGGCGGTCAGGTCCGCTACGGCACCGCGCGCTTCACCATCGCCGGGATCATCGCCGACGAACCCGACCGGCTAAGCGAAGGTTTTACGCTGGGCGCGGTGGCGCTGGTCTCGCTCGATGGGCTGCAACGCACCGCCCTGATCGCGCCGGGCAGCCTGTACGAAAGCAAATACCGCATCGCCAGCCGCTATGATCCGGCCCAGGCGGTCAAGGCGTTCACCGACCGCTATCCCGCACAGGGGTGGGACACCCGCACCCGCGACCGCGCCTCGCCGGGGGCCGAACGCTTCCTCTCGCGCATGGGCGAGTTCCTCGTGCTGGTCGGCCTGACGGCGCTGGTCATAGCCGGGATCGGCGTCGGCAATGGCGTGTCGAGCTACCTCGCCACGCGCCGTTCCAGCATCGCCACGCTGAAGGTGTTGGGGGCGACCTCCGGCCTGATCGCGCGGGTGTATCTTCTTCAGATCGTGGCAGTTTCCGCGATCGGCATCGCCATCGGGCTGGCGATCGGCATCGCCGCCGTGCCGCTGATCGTGGCGCTGGCGGGCGATGTCCTGCCGGTCGCGCCGGCCTTTGCGATCCACCCGTTGCCCTTGGCACAGGCCGCTGCCTATGGTTTGCTGATCGCACTCGCCTTTGCCGCGCCGCCGTTGTTGGCGGCTGGCGCAGTCCCTGCGGCCGGGCTGTTGCGCGGCGTCCATGACGGGCGTGGCGCGCCGTGGTGGAAGGCGGCGGCATGGATGGGCGCGGCCTTTGCCGGGATCGTCCTGCTGGTGCTGGCGACCAGCGAACGGCCGTGGTTCGGCGCGGCATTCCTTGCGGCGGCTGGCGGACTTCTCCTGCTATTGTCGGCACTTGGCTGGCTGATCCGCACCCTCGCCGCCCGCCTGCCCCGGTCGCGCAAGCCCCTGTGGCGGCTCGCGGTGGCGGCGCTCCACCGTCCCGGCGCGCGGACTGGTGCGCTGGTGGTGGCGTTGGGCCTCGGCCTGACGCTGTTCGTGCTGCTGGCGGCCATCCGCACCAGCCTCGACGCCAACATCGAACGGACCGTTCCGGCGCGCGCACCCGCCCTTTTCGCGCTCGACGTGCCCCCGGACCGCGAATCACCGTTCCGCACAACCATCGCCAACATCCAGCCCGACGCCGAAATCCAGACCGTCCCCCTGATGCGCGGTACCATCACCGCCTACGGCACGACCCGGGTCGCCGACCTGAAAACCATTCCCGAAGGGGCATGGGCATTGCGCGGCGAACGCGGCCTGACCTTCGCCGACGACCTGCCGCCCGGCAGCGAACTGGTTGCCGGCAAATGGTGGCCGGCGAACTATAGCGGCCCGCCGCTGGTATCGGTCGACGAACGCATGGCGCAGGCGCTGAACCTCAAGCTCGGCGATCCGCTGACGATCAGCGTCGCCGGGCAGGAACGCACCGCGCGCATCGCCTCGCTGCGCAAGATCGAATGGGACACGATGGGCTTCAATTTCGTGATGGTGTTCAGTCCGAACGCGCTGTCCGACGTGCCCCACAACCTCGCGGCGACGATCACCATGCCGCCCGGCCGCGAACGCGCCATCGTCCATGCGCTGTCGGCAGGCTTCCCGTCGACGTCGGTGGTCGAGGTGCGCGAGGTGATCGGACAGGTCCGCACCATCGTCTCCCAGATGGCGACCGCGATCGCGGCCGCGGCGGGCATCGCCATCCTCGCCGGCATCGCCGTGCTGGTCGGCGCGATCGCGGCGGCGCGCGAGACGCGGACCTATGATTCGGTGATCCTGAAGACGCTGGGCGCGACACGCGGACAAATCCTGGCGGCGCAGGCGCTGGAATATCTGCTGCTGGCGGTCATCCTCGCCGCGCTGGCCGCCGCGATCGGTATCGCCGGGGGCTGGTATGTCGTGGTCGAACTGTTCGCATTCGAATGGCTGCCGGATTACGGCGCGATCGCGCTGACGCTGCTGGCAGGGGTCGGGGTCACGGTCGGGATCGGACTCCTCGGGGCGCTGCCGATCTTGAGTGCGCGGCCCGCACGGGCGTTACGGGAACTGTAAATCCTCCCCGGCACGGGGAGGGGGACCAGCGAAGCTGGTGGAGGGGGCTGTCCGCATACGACACCGTCGCGTTGCGTCGAGAACCCCCTCCACCATGCTGCGCGTGGTCCCCCTCCCCGTGCCGGGGAGGATCTTGGACAAACAAAAAACCCCGGCAGTCGCCTGCCGGGGCTTGTCGATTACACCGCCGCGCGGGGAGCGCCGCCGCCACGACCGCGACCACCCCGGCCGCGACCACCGCCGCCGTTGCCGCCCGGACGGCCACCGCCACCCGGACGCCCGCCCCCGCCGGCACCGGCTTCGCGCGGCGGGCGACCGCCGCCCTGGCCTTCGCCGCGCTGCGGCTGACCGCCGCCGCGTGCCGGGTTGCCGACCGGACCGCCGCGACCATGCGCCGGCTTCGCGCCATGGGCATGGGTCGCACGCGGCCGCGCCGGACCACGCTCGCTGGGCAGGCGCTCGGGACGATCGGGGGCATAGGGCGCCCGGCTCGCCTTGATCTGCGCGCTCTGCTGCAGGAAGTCGTCGGGCAGCGGCACGACCTCGACCTTCTGCTTGGTCAGCCGCTCGATACCCTTCAGATAGGGCCGCTCGTCATCCGCGCAGAAGCTGAACGCCACGCCCGACGCACCGGCGCGCGCGGTGCGGCCGATGCGATGGACGTACTGCTCCGACACGTTGGGCAGTTCGAAGTTCACCACATGGCTGACCCCCGACACGTCGATGCCGCGCGCGGCGATGTCGGTCGCGACCAGGATCGGCACGGTGCCGTCGCGGAAGGCGGCCAGCGCGCGCTCGCGCTGCGGCTGCGACTTGTTGCCGTGGATCGCGTTCGACGCGATACCGTTCGCCGCCAGCAGCTTCACGACGCGGTCGGCACCATGCTTGGTGCGGGTGAACACCAGCGCGCGGTCGATCTTGGTATTGCGGAAGAACATCGTCAGCAGCGTCTGCTTCTCCGCCTGCTGGACGAAGGTGACATATTGCTCGACACGCTCCGCGGTCGAGGACACCGGCGTCACCTGCACCGTGGCCGGATCGGTCAGATATTTGTCGGCCAGCTCGCGAATGTCCTTCGGCATCGTCGCCGAGAAGAACAGCGTCTGGCGCGACTTCGGCACCATCGACACGATGCGGCGCAGCGCGTGGATGAAGCCCAGGTCGAGCATCTGGTCCGCTTCGTCGAGGACGAGGATTTCCAGCTCGCCCAACCCCAGGCACTTCTGGTCGATCAAGTCGAGCAGACGGCCCGGCGTCGCGACGAGGATGTCGACGCCCGCTGCCACGTCGCGGATGTTGCGCGGCACCGGCACACCGCCGAACACGGTCGCGACGGTCAGCTTGCTGTGCTTGGCATAGGCGCGGGCATTGTCGGCGATCTGGCTAACCAGTTCGCGCGTGGGGGCCAGCACCAGCATCCGGCAGCGCATCGGGCGGCGACGAACATTCGCCTTCACGAGCAGGTCGATCGAGGGAAGGACGAACGCGGCGGTCTTGCCGGTGCCGGTCTGGGCGATGCCCAGCAGGTCGCGCCCTTCGAGGACCAGCGGGATCGCGTCGCGCTGGATCGGGGTCGGGGTTTCGTAATTCTTGGCGGCGAGCGCGTCGAGGATCGACTTCGACAGGCCGAGCGACTGGAAGGACATGACAGTTCCTATAAAACAGGTCCGGCACCCGTAAGCGCTCACACAAGGCGCACGGATGGCGGGGCAAAAAATTGCGACCCGCGTGACTAGGGAAGCCGGTTGGAGCTGCGACGCGGAGCCGAGACCAATCATGGTCCGATCACGCTGCCTGAAAAGCGTCGCTGCGCTGCGGCAAATAGGCGATCTGTTGACCCAGGTCAAGAAGACGACCGTTCCTGCCACCGATTGCCGCTGGCAACGGCGGAATCAGAGGCTTAGTAACGAAGCATGTCCGAAACCCACTCGGCCGATCCCGCCGTCGACGGCCTGCCGCGCCGTCACCTGCGCCTGTTGGGCGAAGCCGCCGACCGCCTGCTTGCCGCCCAGGACCCGGCGGTGATGGTGGACGAGCTGTTCGCGCTAATCGCCGACGAACTGCGGCTCGATGCGTTCTTCAACTATCGCCTCGACGGCGATGTGCTGACCCTGGTCGCCTATGGCGGCCTGACCGAGGAACAGGCGGCAACGGGCGCGCAGCTGGCGGTGGGACAGGCGGTGTGCGGGTTCGCCGCGTGCGAACGCCGTCCGATCCAGGCGTTCGGGGTGCAGGCATCGGACGATCCGCTGACCGACTTCGTCCGCGACCTGGGCATCGACGCCTATGCCTGCACGCCGCTGGTCCACGGGTCCGAACTGCTCGGGACACTGGGGTTCGGACGGCGCTGGACCGACCGGTTCGACGCCGACGAACTGACCTTTCTCCACACCATCTGCCATTATGTCGCGCTCGCCAAATACCGGTTGAAGATCGAGGCGGAGCTGCGCGCCGGCATCGCATCGCGCGAACGGCTGCTCGCCGAACTCAACCACCGCGTCCGCAACGCGCTGCAGACCGCCATCGCCGTCGTCCGGCTGGGCGCGGCCGACACCGTTGACGGGGCGGCGCGCGACGCGCTGGGCGGGGCCGCCGCCCGGCTGGAGGTTCTCGCCGCCGCGCATCGCCCGCTCTATGCGACCGACAGCCCCAGCCGGATCGACATCGCCGCGCTGATCGAATCGCTGGTCGAGCGCAGCGACGACGAACCGGTCGAGGTCATGGTGACCGGCGAACCGTCGCTGCCGATCGAACAGGCGGCGGCGGTCGCGCTGCTGACCCATGCGTTTCTCGGCGCCGAACCCGATGCGGTAACCGGCATCGCAGTGGAGCGGACAGATACGGCGCTGCGCATCGCGCTGATCGGCCCCGCCATGGGGCATAGCCGACCGGCGCTGGACGACAGCCGCCTCGTGCGCGGATTGGCGCGGCAATTGCGCGCGACCGTGACCCGCGCGGATGACCGGCTGACCCTGACCGTACCCGGCCGCGACGATGGCTGAACCTCTGCGCATTTTGCTGGTCGAGGACGAGGCGCTGGTCGCGATGCTGGTCGAGGACGCGCTGGTGGCGCAGGGGCATGTCGTCACCGGTATCGCCGACACGCGTGCCGACGCACTGGCGCTGGCCGATGTCGACCGGCCCGACCTGGCGCTATGCGATGTGCGGCTGGCCCAAGGCGATTGCGGCCGCGGCGTCGCGACGACCTTGGCGGAACGCGGCATCCCCTGCCTGTTCCTCAGCGGCAATTGCCCGGACATCGCCGACCATCCGCTGATCCTCGGCTGTGTCGCCAAGCCGTTCCAGAGCGCTTCCCTCGCCCGGGTGATCGACGCCGCGCTGGCGCGGTTGCGTGGCGAGACACCGGAACGCGTACCGCGCGAGCTGCGCTTCTACTGATCGCGCTCGATCCGCCCGCCCGCGACATGATAGCGGGTGGCATCGCCCGGAATGTCGCTGAACAGCGCCGCCTCGGTTCCCGTCAGCCACACCTGCCCCGCCCCCGCCGCCCGCGCAAAGAGTGCCGCGCGCCGTGCGGGGTCGAGATGCGCGGCCACTTCGTCGAGTAACAGGACCGGCCGCCGCCCGGCCCGCTCCGCCACCAGCTCGGCATGGGCCAGCACCAGCCCGAGCAGCAACGCCTTCTGCTCGCCGGTCGAACAGCGCGCCGCCGCCATGCCCCGGTCGCGATCGGTGACGATCAGGTCGACGCGGTGCGGCCCGCTGAGCGCCCGCCCCGCCGCCGCATCGCGCGCACGCCCCGACGCCAGCTCGCGCGCGAACAGCGCACCGTCGCCATGCCACCCCTCCAGCGCCAGCGCCGCGCGCGGAAAATCGGTTGCGGGGAGCGCCGCGATCCGATCCTCCAGCATCGCGACCGCCTCCGCCCGCGCTGCGCCCAGCGCCACGCCATGCTCGACCATCCGCGCTTCCAGCGCCGACAGCCAGTCGGGATCGGGCATTGCCTCCTCCGCCAGCAACCGGTTGCGCTGACGCATCGCCGCGTCATAGCGGGTCGCCTGCGTCGCATGGGCCGGGTTCAGCGCCAGCGTCATCCGGTCGAGGAACCGCCGCCGCTCGCCTGCCGGCTCGACGAACAGCCGGTCCATCGCCGGGGTCAGCCACAGCACCGACAGCCATTCGGCGAGCGCCGTCGCCGCCGCGCTCGCACCGTTCACCCGCACGATCCGCCGCTCGGGTGCGCTCGCCTGCGTCCCCGTCCCGATCCGCACATCGTCGGTCAGGTCGGCCGCGACGCCGAAACCGCCCGCTCCGCCCTCACGCGCCATGTCGGACAGCGGCGCGCGGCGCAGGCCCCGCCCCGGCGCCAGCAGCGACACCGCCTCCAGCACATTGGTCTTGCCCGCACCATTGGGACCGCTCAGCACGACGAAGCCGCCACCCGGTTCGATGGTGCCGCCCGCATGGTTGCGAAAATCGGTCAGGGTCAGGCGGGTAAGCATCTGGATGCGACCGTTAGCGGTGCGGACGCCCACGCGAAACCCTCACGCGGGCGACCCGTTGTTATACGAACGCAACTTTCCGACCCGTCGCGTATTTTGAAGGTTCGACTTACGACAGGAATCGCCGATGCCCCGTTTCGTCCTGATGGCCGCCGCCGCTTTCGCGCTCACTGCCTGCGGCTCGCAAAGCCCCGAGCAGCAGCGCGCGGACCAGCTGCGCGATCAGGCGGATGCAGAGGCCGACGCGATCGAGGCCGCTGCCGAGAACCAGACCGCGCAGATGAAGGTCGAGGCGGAAGGGCTGTTGAACCAGGCCGGGCAGGCCGGGGGCTATGACGCCGAACGGCTGAAGGTTCGTGCGGATGCGATCCGTGAAGAGGCCAAGCTGGTCGAACAGCAGGCCGAAGCCCGCGCCAAGGCGGTCCGCGATCGGGGCGAGGCCCAGGCTAGCGCCGCACTGGCGAAGTAGAACCTTCCTGCCTTTATGCGTCACCCCAGCGCAGGCTGGGGTCTCCCCGTTATAGCGCGTAAGGGGAGCCGCAGGAGACTCCAGCCTCCGCCGAGAGGGACGACCATGTTGCGCGCTCCCCGCCCCTAAATACCCGCCAGCCCCTGCTCCCGCAGCCGCTTCTGCGCCGCATGATACGCTACCGGTTCGGCGATATTCAGGCGCCGTCGTGCGACGTCCAGCGGCTCGGCCAGCAGTGTTTCATAATCCTCGGCGTGCAGCCACCGTGCCTTGCGACCGTGGCGATATCCTTCCCACACGGCCTTCGCGAACGCCCGCTCGCCGGTGATCCGCAGCGACTTCAGCGCCGCGCCCAGGCCGATCGCGGCCCAGCCCAACCCACCGGTCTGCGCATAGGAAAAGGCGACGAGGCACGCCTCGCCCAGATGTTCCTCGGCGGTATAGCCGGTCAGGACGTGCCAGATGTCATGCACGTCGCGCTCGCGTCGACCGAACCATGCGACCGGATGGTCGGCATCCTGCCACCCCTCGCCATCGGCATAGCTGATATCGGCCAGCCCCTGCGCCGAAAATCCGGTACGGTCGAGGAACGCGCGATAGTGTGCGCCCACACTGCCGTCGGGTAGTGCGTCGACCCATGCCCGATCGGAAAAGCGCCGTGCCAGTTCGACATGGTCATAGGCGATGCGCCCGCCACCCGGCTCGCGCAATAGCCGCGCGTAATTGCGATGGCTCGTATCGGCGTTGAGCGCACGCATGATACGGAACACCTGCACCGTGTCGTCGCCATTGGCGAGCAGACGCTGCAACGCCGCCCAAGCCGCACCCCAGTCGCGACGCATCGGCTGGATCGTGTCGATTCCCTGCGTGGCCATCACCGTCTCCGCTACTTACAACGATGTAAGTATTCCGACGATTCGAGGCCGTCAAGCGGGCGGCAACTCAGCCTGCCTTCGGTGCGGTCCGTTTGGCATTGTCGACCACGAAGCGTCCACCGCGTTCGCACGATGCACTGATGACCGGGTAGGACAGGTCGGTGTTGGTGGCGAGGATCGTCGGCATCGCCGCCTGACATTCGGCGACCGACGAATAGCTCGCCGGAGCGACCCGCTCCCGCGTGCAGGTCGCGCCATCGTCGCCGCAACCCAGGATCGCCATGACATAGACCAGAGGTGCCATCTTCCGTCTCCTCGACGATTTCAATACTTCGGCAAGCACCTTGTTCCGACGAAGCGTTGCCTATCCGCGCCGGCCACCCCAAATGGCGCTTGCCATGCCGCCAGAAACCCATTCCGCCTCCGGTCCGACCCGGCCGATGCTGGCGACGCTCCGCCGCTTCCTGCCCTATCTCTGGCCCGCCGACGCGCCGGGGCTGAAGGTGCGCATTGTCGCTGCGCTATTGCTGGTCGTCGCGTCGAAGCTGGTGCAGGTCTATGGCGCGCCCTTCGCATTGCAGGGTGCGATCGACACGATGGCGGCGGGTTCGCGCGATGCGCTGTGGCTCGTGGTCGCGCTGGTCGCGGGCTATGCGGCGGCGCGATTCGGCGGAACGCTGTTCGACAATCTGCGCAACGTGGTGTTCGAACGCGTCGGACAGGATGCGACGCGGCGGCTGGCGGCGTCGGTCTTCCGCCACCTCCATGCGCTGTCGCTGCGCTTCCACCTCGAACGGCGGACCGGCGCGGTGACCAAGGTGGTCGAACGCGGCACGAAGAGCATCGACACGATGCTCTATTTCCTGCTGTTCAACATCGCTCCGACCATCCTCGAACTGACGCTGGTCCTGTCGATCTTCGGCACCCGCTTCGGCGGCTGGCTGGTCGGCGGCACGGTGGCGATGGTCGTGTTCTACATCGTCTTCACCCGCTGGGTCACCGACTGGCGCTCCGCTTTGCGCGAACGGATGAACGACCTCGACACCGGCGCGGTCGCCCATGCGGTCGATTCGCTGCTGAACTTCGAGACGGTCAAATATTTCGGCGCGGAGGAGCGTGAGGCGCAGCGTTACGACCGCGCCATCGCCGGCTATGCCGATGCGGCGGTGAAGTCCGAAAACTCGCTGGCGCTGCTCAACATCGGACAGGCGTTGATTACCGCGCTGATGCTGGGCGGCGGCATGGCGTTGATCGTGTTCGGCTGGTCCGGCGGACGCTTCTCACCCGGCGACGTCGTGCTGGTGTCGACCCTGCTGACCCAGCTGTTCCGTCCGCTCGACCTGCTGGGCATGGTCTATCGCACCGTGCGGCAGGGGGTCGTCGACATGGGCGCGATGTTCGACCTGATCGATGCACCGGCCGAGATCGTCGATGCGCGCGGCGCGGCGCCGATGACCGTGAGAAGCGGCCATGTCCGCTTCGAAGGGGTCGGTTTCGGCTATGGCGACGGTCGCCAGATTCTGAACGGCATCGACCTCGACATTCCCCCCGGCACGACGCTGGCGGTGGTGGGGCCGTCGGGCGCGGGCAAGTCCACGCTCGCCCGGCTGCTGTTCCGCTTCTACGATCCCACCGCCGGGCGGATCACCATCGACGGGCAGGATATCGCGCAGGTGACGCAGGCGTCGCTGCGCCGCGCGATCGGGATCGTGCCGCAGGACACCGTGCTGTTCAACGACACCATCGGCTACAACATCGCCTATGGCCGCGCCGATGCGACCCCCGCCCAGATCGCCGAGGCTGCGCGCGGCGCGTCGATCGCGCCGTTTATCGCCAGCCTGCCCGAGGGTTACGACACCCGCGTCGGCGAACGCGGACTGAAGCTGTCGGGCGGCGAGAAGCAGCGCGTGGCGATCGCCCGCACGCTGCTGAAGAACCCGCCGGTCCTGATCCTCGACGAAGCGACCAGCGCGCTCGACAGCCGGACCGAGGCCGACATCCTCGATACGCTGGAGGCGATCGAGCGCGGCCGCACGACCATCGTCATCGCCCATCGCCTGTCGACCGTGGTCCATGCCGACCGCATCGTCGTGCTGGAGGGCGGTCGCGTCGTCGAAAGCGGATCGCATGGCGACCTGCTGCGCCTCGGCGGCACCTATGCCGAAATGTGGGCGCGACAGGCGGCGGAGCGCGAGGCGGCACTGGCCGAGGCATAGGCGGTTCGTCATCGGCGATGGACACTCCGCCGCGCTGACGCGTATCCCCGTGGCATTGCGGGAGGAACGCGCATGAACGATTCCCTGAAGAAGGCGGCGGCGACGACCGCATTGGTCGGCGGCGGACTGGCGCTGTGGACCGCATTGGCGGCCGGCGCGTCGGAGGCGCTGGTCCCGGCGGACGGCGATTTCGTCGACGTGCCGGGTGCCCGGTTGCATTATGTCGATACCGGCGGCGACGGCCCGACCGTCGTCCTGCTCCACGGCATCTATGGCCAGTTGCGCAACTTCACCTATGCGCTGACCGGCGAGCTGACCGACCACCGGCTGATCGTGGTCGACCGCCCCGGCTGGGGTCATTCGAGCGTCGAGGGCGACCATCCGACGATCGAGGTGCAGGCGCGGATGATCGCCGACCTGATCGATGCGCTGGGCCTCGACCGCCCGTTGCTGGTCGGCCATTCGATGGGCGGCGCGGTGGCGCTGGCCATGGCGCTGAACCAGCCGTCGAAGATTCGCGGCCTCGCGCTGATCGCCCCCCTGACGCAGCAGATGACCGAGATGCCCGCGATCTTCCGGGGGAAAGCCCCGCCCGCCCCGTTGCGCGGACTGGCCGCATGGACGGTCGGCGTGCCGCTGACCACGCTGACCGGGCCGATGGTGTCGAAACAGGTCTTCGCACCCGATGCCGTACCGATGGACTTCGGCACGCGCGGCGGCGGACTGATCGCGTTGCGCCCATCGAGCTTCCAGGCCGGGGCCGCCGAACTGACCGACGCCAATCGCGCGCTGGCGACGATGGTGCCGCGCTATGGCGCGATCAAGCTGCCGGTCGCCATCCTGTATGGCCGCGATGACGAACTGCTCGATCCGGTCGGTCAGGGCGATGTCACCGCCGGCGAGATACCGGGTGCGACGCTGACCAGGATCGGTGGCGGTCATATGATCCCCGTCACCCATGCCGCCGATACCGCCCGGTGGCTGCGCACCGCGACATCCGCGTGAAGCGTCGGGCGCTGCTCCTCGCCGTCCTGCTCGGCGGGTGCAGCGCCTATGGCGACGGGATGGGCGACATCCTGGCAGGCAAGGGCATCGCCGCGCGCGAACCCGATTACGACGTGCCCTATGTCCCCACCCCCGAACCGGTGGTCGACGCGATGCTGTCGATCGCGAAGGTCGGTCCGACCGACATGCTGCTCGACCTCGGCTCGGGCGATGGCCGCATCCCGATCGCCGCCGCACGATTGGGCGCCCGCGCGAGCGGCGTCGAAATCGACCCGATCCTGGTCGAGCGGGCGCGCCGCAACGCCGCGCTGCACGGGCTGCAGGATCGCGCCCGCTTCACCGCCGCCAACCTGTTCGACACGCCGCTGCGCGACGCCAGCGTGGTGACGATGTACCTGCTGCCGCGCATCAACATGGCGTTGCGCCCGCGCCTGCTGACCGAACTCAAACCCGGTACGCGCATCGTCACCCACGCCTTCGACCTGGGCGACTGGCAGGCGGACGAATGGGGGCTGGTCACCGACCGCTCCATCTATCTGTACATCGTACCGGCCGTTGCGGGCGGTGACTGGCGGATGACCCTGTCGGATGGTCGTGCCGGGACGCTGCATCTCGACCAGACATTCCAGTTCGTCACCGGAACGTTCGACGGGAAGCAGGTCGCCGGCCGGCTGCGCGGCACCGAACTGATCTTCACGGTCGGAAGCGTTACCTATACCGGCACCGTCGGCGACGCCGCCATCACCGGCGAAGGCTGGCGAGCGGTCCGTACGGACTAACCACCCCTCGACGCGCCTGCCCCGCATCCCTAGGTGGGAGCCGATGGCGCTCGACCCGATCCCCGTATTGCAATCGACCTTCGGCTTTCCCGACTTCCGCGGCGTCCAGCGGCAGGTGGTCGACCGCGTGCTCGCCGGTCAGCGCACCCTCGCCGTCATGCCGACCGGTGCCGGCAAGTCGCTGACCTATCAGCTGCCGGCGCAGATGCTGCCGGGCACCTGCGTCGTCGTCTCGCCGCTGATCGCGCTGATGCACGACCAGCTGCGCGCGGCGACCGCGGTCGGCATCCGGGCGGCGACGCTGACCTCCGCCGACGACAATCGCGCGGAAACGCGTGGCCGCTTCCTCGATGGCGAACTGGACCTGCTCTACGTCGCGCCCGAACGCGCATCGGGCAGCGATTTCCGCGAGCTGCTCGCCCGCGGCAACCTGTCGCTGTTCGCGATCGACGAGGCGCATTGCGTCAGCGAATGGGGCCACGACTTCCGGCCCGACTACCGGTTGCTGCGCCCACTGTTCGACCAGTTTCCCGACGTCCCGCGCCTCGCACTGACCGCCACCGCCGACGCGCATACCCGCGCCGACATTCTCGAACAGCTGGGCATTCCGCACGACGGGCTGATCGTCGCCGGCTTCGACCGCCCCAATATCCGCTACCACATCACGCCGCGCGATCAGGGGACGCGCCAGATCGCCGACGTCATCGCCGCGACGCCGGGTCCCGGCATCGTCTATGTCCAGTCGCGCGCCGGCACCGAACGCCTGGCGGAGGCGCTGGCGAAGACCGGCCGCCCGGTCCGCGTCTATCATGCCGGCCTCGATCCCGCCGTGCGCCAGCGCAACCAGCATGACTTCGTCGCGTCGGAGGACATGGTGATGGTCGCGACCATTGCTTTCGGCATGGGGATCGACAAACCCGATGTCCGCTTCGTTGCCCATGCCGGGCTGCCGAAGTCGATAGAGGCCTATTATCAGGAAACCGGCCGTGCCGGCCGCGACGGCGATCCGGCAGTTGCGCACCTGTTCTGGGGTGCCGACGACTTCGCCCGCGCACGGCAGCGGATCGGTGAGGTCGAACCGGCACGCCAGCCGGGCGAGCGCCAGCGGCTGAACGCACTGGGCGCACTGGTCGAGACCGCCGGTTGCCGTCGTGCGATCCTGCTGAAGCATTTCGGCGAGTCGCCGCCCGATTATTGCGGGAATTGCGATAATTGCCTGACCCCGCCCAATGCGGTCGACGCGACGCAGGTAGCGCAGAAATATCTCTCCGCCGTGTTCCGCACCGGGATGATGTTCGGCGCGACCTATATCGAACAGGTGCTGACCGGTCAGTCGACCGAACGCAGCATGACCAACGGTCACGAAAGCCTGTCGGTGTGGAACATCGTCGACGGTGACGAGGTCGCGCTGCTCAAGCCCGTCGGCCGTGCGCTGCAACTGCGAGACGCGCTGCGCGCCAACGACCATGGCGGGCTGGAATTCGGCCCTGCGGCGCGCGGGCTGTTGAAGGGCGGCGATACCCTGTCGCTGATCGTTCCGCCCAAGCGCGAGCGGCGGCGGCGCGGCGGCGGCTCCGCCACCCCCAACCCGACCGGCGATCCGCTGTTCGAGGCATTGCGCGCCAAACGCCGCGAACTGGCGCAGGAGGCGGGCGTGCCGCCCTATGTCATCTTCCACGATTCGGTGCTGCGCGAAATGGCGACGGACCGGCCCCAGACGATCGGCGGGATGCGCCGGATCACCGGCGTGGGCGAAAAGAAGCTGCAGGCGTACGGCGACGCGTTCCTGAGCGTCATCAAACAGCACTAGGTTCCTCCCCGGCACGGGGAGGATTTGCGCACGTCGCCGCCCGCCGCTATCCTCGCCCCATGCACATCCGCCGTATCGACGACCGCATTTCGGTCAGCCCGCAGATCACCGCCGACGATGTCGCGACGCTGAAGGCCCAAGGCTTCACCACCATCGTCAACAACCGTCCCGATGGCGAGGAAGCGGGTCAGCCGGCGGGCGATACGATCGCCGACGCGGCGGCGGCGGCGGGCATGGCCTATCACGCCATCCCGATCACCCATGCGGGGTTCAGCCATCCGCAGCTCGACGCGATGGCCGCGATCCTGACGGAGGCAGAAGGCCCGATCCTCGCCTATTGCCGCTCGGGCACGCGGTCGTGCAATTTGTGGGCGCTCGCCCGTGCCAAGCAGGGCGGCGATCCCGCCGGCCTGGTCGCGGCGGGCGGTGCCGCCGGCTACGACCTGTCTGGCATACGGCCCACGCTCGACGCGCTGGCGCAGGGCTGACCGTTCGCGCGGTGGTGCTCCCGAAAAAAGCGGGGCCCGTTGCCACACACCGGCAACGACGCGGCCCCAGCATGGGGGAGTCCACGCAAGGATAAGCGGCACGCCGGGCAACATGCTTAACCCACGGTACGCCAACGCACTGAAGCTACAGGCTTTTCGCCGTTAACCAAATCACAACGCCATTGCCGGCAATATCTTGCCTGTACCAATGGGGGTTTGGAACATGGGCATTAGTCAGAAAGGCGCCCGCTTTCTCTCGGAAAGCCGGGCGGAAGACGCAGGCGCGAACGAAAGCACGGCGTGGTTCGACCTCGGCATCTGCTATTCCAGCGGTACCGGCGGAGCGATGATCGACCTGGTCGAGGCGCATAAATGGTTCAATCTCGCCGCCATGTCGGGGGTCGAGGCGGCGCAGGCATGGCGCGCGGAAATCGCGTGCGACATGACCCCGCGCCAGATCGCCGACGCGCAGAAAGCGGCACGAGCGTTTTTGCAGGCGGGCGCACGGCCGAACTGATCGCG
The DNA here is from genome assembly GCF_022664435.1 of Sphingomonas panni. GTDB lineage: Bacteria > Pseudomonadota > Alphaproteobacteria > Sphingomonadales > Sphingomonadaceae > Sphingomonas > Sphingomonas panni. The sequence continues at coordinate 473,202 of NZ_JAKREU010000003.1, forward strand.
CCGCCGACGGGTCCGGCTGCGGCGGTTTGCGCCGTCGTGAAGCCGGGGGCAGGCAACCCGTTGGCGACAAGCGCGAGGCGTTCTTCTGTTCGTCACCCCGGGCCTGACCCGGGGTCCCGCTTCTTCCCTACGGTAGCTGGAAAACGCGACCCCGGATCACGTCCGGAGTGACGGGAATGGCTAGGCAGCGTGGACAAATTGGCACGCCTGTTTGTTAGGGGACGTGCACCGACTGAACCTCAAGGCGTGCCTCTGGCGCATCGCGCAATCGTGCGTGGAGGGTAAGGTCGCTGACTTCTTCATCAACG
>NZ_JAKREU010000028.1 GCF_022664435.1 Sphingomonas panni
AGTTCAGTGGCACCTCGTGTTCATCGTCGTCTCGTAGCAGCATAGATATATCCCGGATCACCTGTCGGTTCTTCTGAAACAAGGGGGCCAGGGTCAGCAAGCAGCGCGATTTGGCGAGAGATGCGGCAGACGTTGACGCGATGCAGGAGGCTTGATTCAAGGCTGCTTTTTGGAGGCAGGCTTGAGCCGGGGCGATCTTACCGAGGCAGAGTGGCGCATCCTGAAAGACTTGCTGCCGATCGAGCGCAAGAACCGGAGTCGGGGCCGACCTCCCGAACAGAACCGTTCCATCATCAACGGCATACTCTGGCGGCTGCGATGTAGTGCGCCGTGGCGCGACGTGCCGCCGAAATACGGGAGCTGGAACACCATCTACCGCCGGTTCCGTCGATGGAGCGAGGCCGGGGTCTGGGAGATTGTAGCGGTGACCTTGGCCGAGATCATGGCGGATACTGGCCACTACAGCATCGACAGCACCACGGTCCGCGCCCACGTCTCGGCGGCGGGCGGAAAAGGGGGG
>NZ_JAKREU010000004.1 GCF_022664435.1 Sphingomonas panni
GGGGCGATGCCTTTGCCAGCGGCGTGCTGCACGCGCTGATGTCGGATCGCGACGAAGCGACGGCGGCGAACTGGGGGCTCGCGGTTGCGGCGCTCAAACATTCGCTGCCCGGCGATTTCAGCCTGTTCCGTCAAGCGGATATCGACGCATTCCTCGCCGGCGGGCTGGACGTTCGGCGCTGACGATCACGGCCGTTCCTTCGCGCGGGCGAGGGACTCGCACGGCTGCCGCCGAACGCTGTCCATAGGATATGCCAGCAGGCGCTCCGATGGCGTTCGCCAACTGCGCGAGCACGCCGGAATGCGGCACCGCAACACGCAACATTCCTTAACCTATGTGTCGTAATCGCGCCGCAATCGCGCCACGGTGATGCTGTCGGCGTAACGACCCGCTGTATTCCAAAGAAAAGGGGCGCCACCGTTGCCGGGGCGCCCCTTTCCGAATTCCGGTTTCCCGCGCCACATAAGCGCGGGAACGGGAATTACATGCCGTTGTGCTCGGCGGCGTTCTCGATCGCGTCCGAAGCGTCTTCGGCGTTTTCCGAAGCGTTCATCAGGTCGGCAGCGACTGCTTCGTTCGAGGTGTTCTCAGCCTGGGCTTCCAGGTTGTCCGCCAGCATTTCCAGGTTGTCCGAAGCTGCGTCCGCAGCGTTGTCGGTCGGGGTGTTCTTGCAAGCGGCGACCGAGAGGAGGCCGGCAGCGGCGGCGACGAGCATGATCTTCTTCATTCGGGTTACTCCCAGAAAATTCCATTTCGCGAATATCCCGGCGTCACCGCCGTCGCGAGATTGCCGCAATAGCGCCTTCGCAGCCGCCGTCAATCTCCAATTGTGGCAAGAATGCGGCTTTGCGACCAATGGTGGACCGTGGTAGCGGCGCGACGAACCGACGAAACCGTTCGTTTTTACCCGGATTTCCGCCGTTGCCGCTACGTCATGTTGCGCCTGCGAACGCATGGCGGGGACGGTCCCGCCCGCTGCCGTCATCTTGCGTAAAGTTTATCGAAACCTTCGGCGGGCAGGGACGCAAATCGCTGCGAATCGGCCCGGCGCCGCCGCCGTTCGGTCCATGGTGGCCGCGTTGCCAATTCGCCGCCCCGTCGCTACATCGCGCCAGAACCTTTGATACCACCTTCAGATATTCGAAACGGAGCCTTCGGCAATGGCCGTGCAGTACAGCTATGTGATGAAGGGTCTGACCAAGACCTTCCCCGGCGCCAACAAGCCGGTCCTGAACAATATCCACTTGCAGTTCCTGCCCGATGCGAAGATCGCGATCATCGGCCCGAACGGCGCGGGCAAGTCGACCCTGATGAAGGTCATGGCCGGCATGGACACCGAATTCACCGGGGAGGCTTGGGCCGCCGAGGGCATCAAGGTCGGTTACCTGCCGCAGGAACCGAAGCTCGACCCGACCAAGACGGTGATGGAAAACGTCAAGGACGGCGTGCGCCCGGTCGCGGACCTGGTCGATCGCTTCAACGCCATTTCGGCGGAAATGGGCGATCCCAAGGACGATACCGACTTCGACAAGCTGCTCGAGGAAATGGGCGAGCTGCAGGCGAAGATCGACGCGGTCGATGGCTGGAGCCTCGACAACCAGCTCGAAATCGCGATGGAGGCACTGCGCTGCCCGCCGGGCGACGCCTCGGTCGAGAACCTGTCGGGCGGTGAGAAGCGCCGCGTCGCTTTGTGCAAGCTGCTGCTCGAAAAGCCCCAGATTTTGCTCCTCGACGAACCGACCAACCACCTCGACGCCGAAAGCGTCGGCTGGCTGGAAAACTACCTCAAGGAATATACCGGCAACGTGATCCTCGTGACCCACGACCGCTATTTCCTCGATAACGTGGTCAACTGGGTCCTCGAACTCGATCGCGGTCGCTACTATACCTATGAAGCGAACTATTCCGGCTATCTGGAAAAGAAGGCCAAGCGGCTCGAGCAGGAAGAGCGCGAGGAAGCCGGCAAGGCCAAGGCGATCCAGGACGAACTCAACTGGATGCGGCAGACGCCCAAGGCGCGCCAGACCAAGTCCAAGGCGCGTATCCGGGCGTTCGACGAACTGGTCAAGAACCAGGAAAACCGCGCGGTCGGCAAGGCGCAGATCCTCATCCAGATCCCCGAGCGTCTTGGCGGCAAGGTGATCGAGGCCAAGGGCCTGACCAAGGCCTATGGCGACAAGCTGCTGTTCGAGGGTCTCGACTTCAACCTGCCGCCCGGCGGCATCGTCGGCGTGATCGGGCCGAACGGCGCGGGCAAGTCGACGCTGTTCAAGCTCATCACCGGCCAGGAACAGCCCGATGGCGGGTCGATCGAGGTCGGGCAAACGGTGAAGCTCGGCTATGTCGACCAGAGCCGCGATGACCTCGACCCGAACAAGAACGTTTGGGAAGAAGTGTCGGACGGCCTCGACGTGTTCCGCTTCGGCAAGCAGGAGCTGGGGACGCGGGCCTATGTCGGCGCGTTCAACTTCAAGGGGCAGGACCAGCAGAAGAAGGTCGGTCAGCTGTCGGGCGGTGAGCGCAACCGCGTCCATATAGCCAAGATGCTGAAGGAGGGCGGCAACGTCCTGCTGCTCGACGAACCGACCAACGACCTCGACGTCGAAACGCTGCGTGCGCTCGAAGAAGCGCTGGAGTCGTTCGCCGGCTGCGCCGTGGTCATCAGCCACGACCGCTTCTTCCTCGACCGCCTGTGCACCCACATCCTGGCGTTCGAAGGCGACAGCCATGTCGAATGGTTCGAGGGCAATTTCGAAGCCTATGAGGAAGACAAGCGCCGCCGCATGGGCGATGCGGCGGATCGTCCGACGCGCCTCGCCTACAAGAAGCTGACGCGCTGATCCGATGGCGGTAGTGGAAGAAAACGGGGCGGGGTCGGACGATCCCGCCGATGCGATCCGCTATCGCCTCGACCAGCAGCGCATTCTCGCCGAATTCGGCGGCATCGCGCTGCGCAGCCGCGATATCGACGAGATCGTCCGGGCGGCGGTCGAACTTGCCGCGCGCGGGATGCGGACGCGGCTCGCCAAGTTTTTGCACCATGACGATCAGGGCGGCGCGCTGATCGTCCGCGCCGGCATCGGCTGGGACGAAGGTGTCGTCGGGCAGGCGGAGATGGGCGACGATCTCGCCTCGCCCGCCGGCTTCGCCTTCCGCACCGGTGAGGCGGTGATCTCCAACCATCTGAGCGACGAAAAGCGCTTCCGCACGCCCGGTTTCATGGCCGATCACGGGGTCAAGCGCGCGATCAACGTGTTGGTCGAGGCCAATGGCCGCCGCTTCGGCGTGCTGGAGGTCGACAGCCGCCAGGACGGTCGGTTCGAGGAAGACGACCTCGCCTTCATGCAGGGCTTCGCCAACCTGATCGGCGTCGCCATCGAACGGCTGGAGGCCGAAGCATCGCTGCGCGCGGCGATCGAGCATCAGGAACTGTTGACGCGCGAGGCATCGCACCGGGTCAAGAACAGCCTGGCGATGGTGTCGGCCATGCTCAACCTGCAGATGCGCGAGGACGACGATCCGCGCGTCCAGCGGATGCTGGGCGATGCGCAGGCGCGGATCGTCGCCATCGGGCAGGCGCACGACCAGCTGTGGCAGGGCGACCGCGTGGGCGTCGTCGCGCTCGACCGGCTGCTGTGCGGCATCGTCGAGCAATTGCGGGAACAGGCGCCCGACCACGCGATCGAGTGCGACATCGCGCCGCTGGTCGTCAGCGGCGATACCGCGATCCCGCTGGGGCTGTTGCTGACCGAACTGGTCACCAACGCGATAAAATATGCCTATGGCGAGGGCGGCGGCACGGTCACGATCGAGACGCGCTGCGACGACGGGCAACTCCGGATGGAGGTCGTCGATCGCGGGCAGGGGCTACCGGCGGGGTTCGATCCGACCGCGGCGCGCCCGACCAGCCTGGGGATGCGGATGGTGTCCAGCCTGGCGCGGCAGCTGGGCGGCACGCTGACGTTCGACGATGCGGCACCGGGAACGCGTGTGACGTTCGCGATACCGCTGCCCGAGGCGGTGTAGGCCACTTCCGACCCGTTCGGTTCGAGCAGTTTCGAGCTTGTCGAGAAGCGTCTGTCGAGAACGGCCTGCTTGTGACACCGGCTTCTCGACGGGCGGTTCTCGACAGGCTCGAACCTGCTCGAAGCAAACGGGGTGGGTCAGGAAAGGGGGAGGCCGCCCCCCCTCACACCCGCTTGACGAACACCCCGGTATCGCGGCGCTCGACCTCGAACTCCTTCACCTTCTCGATCAGGTCCGACAACCGCTTGAACCCGTAATTGCGCGTGTCGAAGCTCGACCGGTTGGCCGCGCGCTGGCCGACTTCGGACAGGCTGGCAAAGCCGCGCTTGTCGACCTTCGACGCGTCATAGGCATCGGACAGCAGCTTCACCAGCGACGCATCGACCTTCTGGCTCTTGCGCGCCGGGGCAGGCGCGGGCTTGGCCGCCGGGGTGGCAGCCGGCGCGGCAACGCCGCCGATCGCGGGGGGCAGCGGCATGTTGGCCACGTCCTCGACATCCAGCGACGCGACATCGATGAACCGCGTGCAGCTCTCGCGGAACCCTTCGGGCGTGCGGTCGGTGCCGAAGCCATAGACCGGCACCCCTTCCTGCCGGATGCGCTGGGCAAGCGGCATGAAGTCGCTGTCCGACGACATGATGCCGAACCCGGTGATCCGGCCGCGCAGCAGCAGGTCCATCGCGTCGATGGTCATGCGCATGTCGGTGGCGTTCTTGCCCTTGGTGATGTCGAACTGCTGGAACGGTTCGATACCGTGGCGCATCAACAGCGCCTTCCAGCTCTTCAGGCCCGGCTTCTCCCAATTGCCATAGGCGCGGCGGACATTGACCGTGCCGAACTCGGCCAGCACCGTCAGCACGGAATCGAGATAGGCGGCGCCGGCATTGTCGGCATCGATCAGCAACGCGACGTTGCCGGTGGGGGCGTGATGATTGGCCATGGCGTTCGTCTATCCTGTCCGGGCGGCGGCGGCTATGCCTCCTGCAACCGCTGTTCCTCGGCCCGGCGCAACATGGTGCGGGCCAGTTCCTCCTCGCCCAGCACGACCTGGTCGACGCCGTGGCGGGTGAGATATTGCACTTCCTCCGCCGAATGCGCCCGCGACAATATGTAGAGGTCGGCATTCATGCCGCGCGCGTGCTGGACGATGGCGCCCGCCTCGAACCCGCCGGGAATGGCGATCAGCAGCTTGGTCGCCTGCGCCACGCCGGCATCGCGCAGCACATTGGGGTCGAGCGCATTGCCCAGTACCACGCTCCAGCCATGCGCCTGCGCCGTGCGCGCGGTATCGGCCTGATCCTCGATCACGACGAACGCGCGGCCCGACTCACGCAGCCCTTCCGCGATCAGTCGCCCGACCCGGCCCGCACCGATCAGCACGACATGATCCTCGCGCGCTTCCTCCCGCGCCGCCTCGCGCGCCTGCGACGGCCCCGGCTCCTCGCCCCGTCCGGCGACCGCGCCGAACAGGAACGGATTGACCATGATCGACAGGATCGCCCCCGCCAGGATCAGGTCGCGGCCCTCGCTCGGCAGGATGTTCAGGCTGGTCCCGATGCCGGCGAGGATGAACGAGAATTCGCCGATCTGCGCAAGGCTGGCGGCGATGGTCGCGGCCGTCCGATTGGGATGGCCGAACAGGCGGACGATGGCAAAGGCGGCCGCCGACTTGCCGATGACGATGATGGCGATCGTCGCGATCAACGGTCCGGGTTGTTCGACCAGCACCTGCGGATTGAACAACATGCCGACCGACACGAAGAACAGTACGGCGAACGCATCGCGCAACGGCAGCGTTTCCTGCGCCGCCCGCCGGCTGAGCGGCGTCTCGCCCAGGATCATGCCGGCGAAGAACGCGCCGAGCGCGAACGAGACGTCGAACGCCAGGGCCGCCCCGAACGCCACACCCAATGCAATGGCCAGCACCGCCAGCCGGAACAACTCGCGGGAACCGGTATGCACCACCCAGTGCAGCGCCCACGGGATTACCCGCCGCCCGACCACCAGCATCAGCGTGACGAAGCCGGTAACCTTCAGCAGCGTCATCGCGATGGCGGTAAAGATCGCACCCGGCGCGGCGGCCTTGGCCGGATCGACTGCGGCGGCCACGACGGGCAACAGGACGAGCGCCAGCACCATCGCCAGATCCTCGACGATCAGCCACCCGACCGCGATCCGTCCCCGCTCGGTCTGGACCAGCGCGCGGGCCTCCAGCGCGCGCAGCAGGACGACGGTACTCGCGACCGACAGCGCCAGCCCGAACACGATCCCGGCCATCAGCGACCAGCCGAGAAACTGCGACAGGCCCCAGCCCATCGTCGTCGCGACGGCAATCTGCACGATCGCGCCCGGCACGGCGATGCGCCAGACGGACAACAGGTCCTTCAGCGAGAAATGCAGCCCGACCCCGAACATCAGCAGGATGACGCCGATCTCCGCCAGTTCGGTCGCAATGCCCGAATGCGCTACGAAGCCCGGCGTGAACGGGCCGATCAACACGCCCGCCATCAGATAGCCGGCGATCGGCGACACGCGCAGCTTGAGCGCCACCGCACCCAGCGCGAACGCTGCGACCAATGCGGTGACGATGGTTCCGATCAGCGGCGTGTAATGCGGCATTGCGTCTCCTAGGCCGGTTAGTTGACTAGCGAACGGACGGCAGCGCGCTTGGGTTCGCCGACGTACCGAATTTGCTTGCCCGTCAATGGCAGGGGCGGCGCGGGGTCATTCGATGTCGTCCTCATATCCCGCGAGCGCGGCGATCGCCGCCGGGTCGCGGGCATGGCGCTGGCGCAGCGCACGAAGGGCGGCGTCGGTACCGGTGCAGGTTCGCTCCATGCCATATTTCAGGAATGCCGCGCGTGCCGGCCCGGTCGGCTCCTCGCCGCGCAGATGGTCGCATTCGTCGCGCTTCAGGCGGAAGGCGACGACATCGGCAGGAAGGACAGGTTTGGGGGAGGGGAGGCTGTCCGTTTGCGCCTTCGCGCCGTGAGTCTCGACGCGCACCGTCGGTTCCTGCGTCGGGGGGCCACCGCAGCCCGACAACAGCACCGCGCCGACCATTGCCATCAACCGCATCTCGCTCCCCCGACCCCATCGGCTTACGGATAGGTGATCGCCATCACCTCATATTCCTTGGCACCGGCGGGCAGCGCGACGGTCCGCACGTCGCCGACCGCGCTCCCGCGCAGGGCGCGCGCCATCGGCGAGTTCCACCCGATCCGCCCCTTGCCGGCATCGGCCTCGTCATCGCCGACCAGCTCCAGCACGCGGTGATTGTCATCTTCGTCGGCGATGGTGACGGTCGCGCCGAACCATGCCCGGCCGCGTTCGGTCTGGGCGGCGGGGTCGACGACCCGCGCCGCCTTCATCCGCTTGGCGAGGAAGCCCAGCCGCCGGTCGATCTCGCGGAGCCGTTTGCGACCATAGATATAGTCGCCATTTTCCGACCGGTCGCCATTGCCCGCGGCCCAGGCGATGACGTCGACCAGCTTGGGCCGTTCCTCGCCCAGCAGCTGGTCATATTCGGCCTTCAACACGGCATAGCCCGTCGGCGTGATATAGTTCGGACGCGGCTCGCTCATCCCGGACGGTTCTTCCCAAGATACCAGCTAAGGTTGTTCGGCCCGCGCGACCGCGCCTTCTCGGTATGGATCAGGTCATAGACGACCGCATTTTCCAGCACCCGCTGCACGTAACCGCGCGTCTCGCTGTACGGAATCTTCTCGATCCAGTCGATCACGTCGACGCCCGGCATGCGCGGGTCGCCATTGGCCCGCAGCCATTTGTTCACATTGCCCGGCCCGGCATTGTACGCCGCCACCGCCAGCGGATAGCTGCCGCCGTAATAATCGAGCATCCGCTGGATGAAGCTCGACCCCAGCGCCATGTTGTACGACGGGTCGTTCAGCGATGACGGACTGTAAGACAGCCCCAGCTTCCCCGCCGTTTCCCGGGCCGTGGCCGGCATCAGCTGCATCAACCCGCGCGCGCCGGTGCGGCTGACGGCGGTGCGGTCGAACTGGCTTTCCTGCCGCGCGATGGCGTGGATCAGCGTGAACTGGTCGCGTTGCGATGCGGTGACCGGGACCGATGGGTATCCGGCCAGCGTATAGTCGCTATGCCCGTTCAGCAGCGCGCTGCGCCCGACCATCACGGCCAGGTCGGGGCGGTCGACCGCCTTGGCCAGCTCGACCGCCAGCGCATGGTCGGTGTCGCTGCGCGCATCCTCCGCGATCTTGCGGACGAACAGGCCCTGATCGGCAACTTGCCCGGTGCGGCCGAGATAGCGGGTCGCCTTCGCCACGTCGCTGTTCATATAGGCCGCACGCACCGCCGCCGGGATCGCCGCCGGATCGGCGGTGTCGCTCGGCGCGCGCAGCGGCCGGCCGATGCGTTCGCTGGCAAGTTGTCCGTAATACAGGTCGCCCAGATCGGCGGCCTGCGCATACCAGCGATCGGCGGTGGCGCGGTCGCCCGCCGCCTCCGCCGCGCGGCCTGCCCAGTAATAGCCTTTGGTCCTGACGGTCGGCGTGCGCGATCCGCTGGCATAGCGCGCGAACATGCCCGTCGCGTCGGTCGGCCGGTTCAGCTTCTGCAACGCCACGGTGCCGGCCAGCCAGGCAAGGCTGGTATAGTCGTCGCGCTCGCCATAGGCCGCATCGGCGATGACCGTGCCTGCCGGGAACGCGTCGTCGATCTGCGACGCGATGCGATAGGCGAGGTCGAACTGGCTGTCCGCCTGCGCCGCCTTCGCATTGGTCAGCAGGACCTCGAGCCATTCCTCGACATCGCCGGGGCTGCGCGACAGGCGGCGCGGCTGGGCGAGGTAGGAGCGTGCGGCCACCGACTGGCCGGTCGCGCGCAGCCAGCTGGCGCGGTCGCCGATATAGCCCGGATCGGCGCGGTCGACGCCCGGCTGCTCGCCGCGGACGCTGGCATCCGACGCATTGGTGCGGAACGCGATGCGCGCGTCGAAGGTCGGGCGCATCGCGGCGGAGACATAGCCGATCTGCCGGCCTGCGGCGGTCGTCGCATTCTGCCACAACAACCGGTCCATCCGCGCGTCGTGATCCTGCGGCGTGAGGGCGGACGCGAACCGGCCGAGCAGCTTCGTTTCGTCATTGGTACGTAGCGCACCCCGGCGCCATGCGGCGCGCGCGGCCTCCTGCGCCTCCGCCATCCGCCCGCTCGCCGCCAGCGCTTCCGCCATGCGCAGCCGTCCGGCGGCGGTCAGCGGGGGATAGCGATCGAAGAAGCGCAGCACCGTCGCCGGGTCCTGCGCGCCATCGGCCAGCACCGTCTCCGCCGCCGCGCGCCGGCTGGTTTCCCCCGGAAATCCCGGATGGGCCAGCAGGAAGCGGGCATAGTCGGTGAAGGGATAATTGTCCGATTGCTGCAACCGTTTCCAGTCGGCCAGCACCGGCTGAATCGGGTCGTAGGCTTGCGCCTGCGCTACCGGCTGCACCATCGGTCGGGCAGGGGCGGGCAGCGGCTGCACTATCGGTGCAGGCTGCGGTTGAACGGAGATTTGCGCGGCGGGATTGAACATCCCGGCGGCCATGGCGGCGCTCGCGACGCCGGTGAGCAGGAACGCGCTCTTGAACACGGTGGTCAGCATACTGGACATGATATGGAAGCCCGCCCTATCTGTCGCCACCTTTTCGGCTCAAATCCCAGTCTGCGGAGCGCGTTTTCCATGTTTTCCGGCTCGATTCCCGCGCTCGTCACCCCGTTCGCCGACGGTCGGTTCGACGAAGCATCGTTCCGCGCCCTCGTCGACTGGCAGATCGAGAGCGGGTCGAGCGCGTTGGTCCCCTGCGGCACCACCGGCGAAGCGGCGACGATGACGATCGAGGAGCATGACCATGTCGTGCGCGTCTGCGTCGATCAGGCGCGCGGCCGGGTGCCGGTGATCGCCGGCTGTGGGTCGAACGACACCGCCGTCGCGCTGCACCACATCCATGCCGCCAAGGCCGCCGGCGCCGCCGCCGCGCTGCTGGTGCCCCCTTATTACAACCGCCCCAATCAGGAGGGGGTGTTCCGCCATTTCGAGGTGCTGGCGTCGCAGGGCGGCCTGCCGATCGTCCTCTACAACGTACCCGGCCGCACCATCACCGACATCAATGTCGAAACGGTCGAGCGCATCGTGAAGGCGTTCCCCGACGTCGTTGTCGGCATCAAGGACGCGACCGGCCAGATGGCGCGCGTCGCCGAACACCGGATGCGGTGCGGGACCGGCTTCGCCCAGTTGTCGGGCAATGACGACATGACGCTGGCCTTCATGGCGATGGGCGGCGTCGGCGCGATCTCGGTCACCGCCAATGTCGCGCCGGCGATGTGCGCGGAATTCCAGGACGCCTGCGCCGCCGGCGACTATGCCCGCGCGCTGACCATCCAGGACCGGCTGTTCCCGCTGCACGCGGCGCTGTTCAGCGATGCGTCGCCGGGGCCGGTCAAATATGCGCTGGGCCGGGTCCGTCCGGGCTTCCCGACCGACCTGCGCCTGCCGATGACGCCCGCGTCGGAAGCGTCGCAGGCGGCGGTCGATGCCGCGCTCGCCCATGCCGGCCTGATCCGCTGAGCGCGCACCGCCCCGTTGCCGTAGCGGCTGTGCAGGCCTAACACGTGGTGCATATGCCAAACGGACCCCTTGCGATTCAAACGGTTACGGGCGCGGAGATCGCCGCGCACGACTGGTCGGCCCATCCGCTCGGCCCGATCGAGGGTTGGCCGGTATCGCTCAGGTCGCTGCTGGCGATGATGTTGTCCTGCCCCACGCCGATGTTCCTGGCATGGGGGCCGGAGCTGCGCTGTTTCTACAACGACGCCTATCGCCCGTTGCTCGGCGTGCGGATCGCCGGTTCGCTGGGCGAGCGCTTCGATGTCGTCTGGGCCAATATCTGGGAAGAACTGATCCCGCTGGTCGACAAGACCATGGCCGGCGGCCATGTCGTCGCGACCGACATGAAGCTGGACCTCGCCCGCACCGGCGAGCCCGAGGATAGCTGGTGGAGCTTCACCTATTCGCCGGTGTTCGACGATGCGGGCCGCATCGCCGGGCTGCTGTGCGTGACCGGGGAGACGACGGCGCGCGTCGTGGCGGAGCGCGAACGCGCCGCCGCCGACGAACGCCTGCAACTGGCCCTGACCGCCGGGCGCAATATCGGTGCGTGGGACTGGGACGTGCAGGCGGATATGATCCGCGCCGATGCGCGGTTCGCGCTGCTCTATAATGTCGATCCGGCGGTCGCGGAGCAGGGCGCGCCGATCGCGACCTTCTTTCGCGGTATCCATCCCGACGATCTGCCCGAGGCGCAGCGCGCCATCGAACGCGCGATGGACCCGTCCGGCAACGGGACGCTGGTCGCCGAATATCGCGTTATCGACCATGACGGCAATTGCCGCTGGGTTTCGGCGCAGGGGCGCTGCACCTTCGACGATACCGGCCGTCCGCTGCGCTTTCCCGGCGTCAGCTACGATATCGACGACCGCAAGCAGGCGGAGCTGGCCGCGCTGGCGGCGAAGGCGGAGCGCGAATTCGTCCTGTCGCTCAGCGCCCGGCAACGTGCCGCGACCGATCCCGATGCGATCATGCGCTTCACCGCGCGGGCGCTGGGCGAATGGTTGCAGGTCGATCGCATCGCCTTTGCGCGGGTGGCGGCCAACCGCGTGCGCTACATGGCCGGATGGAACGACGGCGTGCTGCCGCTGCTGACCGGCGAACATTCGCTCGACCGCTTCGGCCCCAGCAACACCGCGCTGCTGCGCGCGGGACGGACGATCGTGTCCGACGAGTTCGCCATCGACCCGGCCTTCGTCGCGAGCGAGGCGTCGTCCTATTCCGCCGTGTCCGGCCTCGGCGTGCCGTTGCGGCAGGACGGCCGGCTGGAGGGGCTGCTGATCGTCGGCCACGGCGCGCCGCGCCACTGGCTGCCCGGTGAGATCGCGCTGTTGCAGGAAGTGGCCGAAATCAGCTGGGTCACCGTCCAGCGCGCCGACGCGCTCCTCCGGCTGCAGGCGAAGGTCGGGCGGCAGGACGCACAGCTCGAACGCGTCGCGACCGAACTGCACAATGCCGCCAGCGCCCGCGCCGCCGCCGAAACGCAGGTCCGCCAGTTGCAGAAGATGGAGGCGGTCGGCCAGCTGACCGGCGGCATCGCGCATGATTTCAACAACATGCTGGCGGTGGTCATCGGCGGCCTCGACATGATCGAACGGCGGATCGCTGCCGGGCGCGGCGATGTGGAGCGCTATGTCGAGGCGGCGAAGGACGGGGCGACCCGCGCCGCCGCGCTGACGCAGCGGCTGCTCGCCTTTTCGCGCCAGTCGCCGCTGTCGCCCGAACCGGTCGAGGGCAACCGCCTGGTCGCCGACCTGACCGAGTTGCTGACCCGGACGCTCGGCGAACCGATCGCGGTCGAAACGGTGCTGAGCGCCGGCCTGTGGCGCGCGGAGGCCGATCGGGGCCAGCTGGAGAACGCCATCGTCAATCTGGCGGTCAATGCCCGCGACGCGATGCCCGATGGCGGCAAGCTGACCATCGAGACCGCCAACGCCCATGTCGGCGACGATTATGCGCGGGAAGCCGACATGGCCGCCGGCCAGTACGTCATGATCGCGGTCACCGACACCGGCACCGGCATGGCGCCCGACGTGCTGGCCAAGGCGTTCGAGCCGTTCTTCACCACCAAGCCGGTCGGGCGGGGCACGGGCCTCGGCCTCAGCCAGGTCTTCGGCTTCGTCCGCCAGTCGCGCGGCCATGTACGCATCTATTCCGAACCGGGCGTCGGCACGACCGTGCGCCTGTACCTGCCGCGTTTCTATGGCGAGACGCCGACCCCCACGCCGCGCACGACGATCGAGCCGGTCCGCCGCGGCAATCCCGGCGAGACGGTGCTGGTGGTCGAGGACGAATCGCGCGTCCGCAGCTTCTCGGTCGAGGTGCTGCGCGACCTGGGCTATGGCGTGCTGCACGCGTCGAACGGGCCGGAGGCACTGGAACTGCTCGAACAGGGGGTGCGCGTCACCTTGCTGTTCACCGACGTGGTGATGCCGGGCATGACCGGCCGGGAGCTGGCCGACCGCGCACAGGCGATGCGGCCGGGGCTGCGCGTGCTGTACACGACCGGCTATACCCGCAATGCCGTGGTGCATAACGGCGTCCTCGATCCGGGCACGCGGTTGCTGCCCAAGCCGTTCGGCGTGGACGAACTGGCAAGAAAGGTGCGCGAGGCACTGGACGCGTAAAGATCCTCCCCGGCACGGGGAGGGGGACCGTCCGCAGGATGGTGGAGGGGGGTGTCCGCGTACGGCACCGCTGCGTTGCGCGGCCAACCCCCTCCACCACCGCTTCGCGGCGGTCCCCCTCCCCATATATGGGGAGGAGCGGTTGCGGTGCTTCCCCTTCGCCCCCCGACACCCTATGTCCGCTCCATGAGCCGTCCGCGTCCCCAGTTGTTCGACAAGAAGAAAACCGTCGCCGAAAACCGCCGCGCGCGGTTCGATTACGAGATCGACACGGTGTACGAGGCCGGCATCGCCCTGACCGGTACCGAGGTGAAGTCGCTGCGCTTCGGCGAAGGGTCGATCACCGAAAGCTATGCCGATGTCCGCGACGGGCAGGTGTTCCTGATCAATTCGAACATTCCCGAATTCAGCCACGGCAACCGCTTCAACCACGAACCGCGCCGCCCGCGTAAACTGCTGCTTCACGAACGCGAGATAAACAAGATGCACGGGGCGGTGGCGCGCGACGGCATGACGCTCATCGCGCTATCGGTGTATTTCAACGGAAAAGGGCGCGCGAAGGTCGAGCTGGCTCTGGCCAAGGGTCGCAAGAACCACGACAAGCGCGAGCATATCAAAGAGCGGGACTGGAAGCGTGAACAGGGAAGGTTGCTCCGCGACCGTGGCTGAACCGCAGGGCGAAGACGACCGGCGGCTGGGCGCGCGTGCGTTGCGCTGGATCGCCGCGAACATGCCGACCCGCGAATCGATGGAGGCGAACCGCTTCCTGCGGCCCGTCGCGCACCGCGTCCTCGCCCCCGAACTCTGGCGCTTCACCCGCCGCTCGGTCCCGCGCGGCGTTGCGCTGGGCATGTTCACCGGCATCCTGATCCCGCTGGGACAGATCCCCGCTTCTGCCGTACTCGCGCTTCCTTTACGCGCCAATGTGCCGGCGGCGGCGCTGACCACCTTCTTCACCAACCCGATCACGACGCCGCTGCTGTTCATCCTCTACTACAAGGTCGGGGCATGGCTGCTCCACCTCGACAAGGTCGTGCCAGGCGATCCGATCGGCGACGCGGTAAAGGCACCACCGGGCTGGCTCGAATGGCTGGTGGCGGAGGTCGGGCCGGCCACCGCGCTCGGCATGGTGGTGTGTTCGGTGATCGGCGCGGTGCTGGGCTATGCCATCGCCGCACTCGGCTGGCGGGCATGGATTGCCGCCAAATGGAAGCGGCGTGGGCATGGGGTACAGGCCTGATCTTTCCCTCCAACTTACCACCAATTTCCTCCTCCGTTTGCTTCGAGCGCAGGTTCGAGCCTGTCGAGAACCGAAGTCGAGAAGGGGTTACCCCAAACGCAGGGTTCTCGACGGACGCTTCTCGACAGGCTCGAAGCTGCTCGAACCGAACGGGAGAGGACGTCCAGCAAACCAGATATTGACGATCGATAAGCCCGGGTGCAGCATTGCGGTATCACCCGATACGAAGAGGCTTATTCGATGCGGCGTAGTTTCGTCCTCACCACCCTGCTTGCGGCGTCCGCCCTGTCGGCCTGCGCGACCACGCCGACCGGCCCGGTCGAAACCGCCGCCACCACCCCGGCTGCTGCACCCGAAGCAGCGCCCGCCCCCAAGCCCGAGATCGGCGATTTCGGCTTCGACGTGGCCGGCATGGACCGCAGCGTGAAGCCGGGCGACAATTTCTACAAATATGCCAACGGCACCTGGGAAAGGATCACCCCGATCCCGGCCGACAAGTCGAACTACGGCATGTTCACCGCATTGGACGACCTGTCCAAGACGCGCACCCGCGAACTGCTCGACGCGGCGAAGGGCGATCCCAATTCCAAGATCGGCGTCGCCTATGCCACCTATCTCGACCAGGCGGCGATTGAGGCCAAGGGGCTGGCCCCGATCCAGCCATGGCTGACCGAGATCAAGGGTCTCACGTCGAAGGCCGGCTATGCCGCGCTCGCGGCCAAGGCGTCGCAGGCCGGCGTCGGCGGGCCGTTCGGGGCCTATGTCGGCCCGGACGACAAGCAGCCGACCGTCTATGCGCTGCAGACCGCGCAGGCCGGCCTCGGGATGCCCGACCGCGACTATTATCTCTCGACCGATGCCAAGCTGGTCGAACAGCGCAAGGCCTATGAGGCGCACCTCGCCAAGATGCTGACGCTGGCGGGCGAGCCGAACGCCGCCGCCCGCGCCGCCGCGGTCGTCGCGCTCGAAACCCAGATCGCGAAGGCGCACTGGACGCGGATCGAAAGCCGCGACGCGAACAAGACCTATAACAAGATGACCGTCGCCGAGCTGCAGCGTCGCGCGCCGGGCTTCGACTTCGCCACCTATTTCCGCGGGCTGGGGGCGAACACGACCGACGTGATCGTCGCGCAGCCGACCGCCTTCACCGGCATGGCGAAGGTGATCGGCGCGGCCCCGCTCGGCGTGCTGAAGGACCAGCTGCTGCTCCGCTCGCTCGACGGCTTCTCGGGCGTGCTGCCCCAGGCGTTCGACCAGGAAAATTTCGCCTTCTACGGCACCGTCCTGTCGGGTACGCCGCAGCAGGAGGAACGCTGGAAGCGCGCGGTCGACTTCACGGCGGACGCCGTCGCCGATGATGTCAGCAAGGCCTATGTCGCGAAGTATTTCCCGCCCGCTACCAAGGCGGCGGCGGACGAACTGGTCCGCAACGTGACCGAGGCGATGGGCCGCCGGATCGACAATCTCGACTGGATGGCGCCGGAAACCAAGGCGAAGGCACGCGCGAAGCTCGCCGCCTTCACGCCCAAGATCGGCTATCCGGACCAGTGGCGCGACATGAGCGACCTTACCATCACGCCCGGCGACGCGTTCGGCAACATGCTGCGCGCGAACCAGTGGCAGCAGCGCTACAATGTGCAGCATCTGGGCAAACCGATCCAGAAGTGGGAATGGTTCATGACCCCCATGACCGTGAACGCCTATGCGAACCCGGTGATGAACGAGATCGTGTTCCCCGCCGCGATCCTGCAGCCGCCCTTCTTCGATCCCAACGCCGATCCGGCGGTCAATTACGGCGCGATCGGCGCGGTGATCGGGCACGAGATCAGCCACCATTTCGACGATCAGGGCCGCAAGTACGACGTCAACGGCAGCCTGACCGACTGGTGGACGGCCGAGGACGTCAAGCGCTTCGACGAACGCACCGCCGCGCTGGTCAAGCAGTATGACGCCTATGAGCCGCTGCCCGGAATGCATGTGAAGGGCGAACTGACGCTGGGCGAGAACATCGCCGACCTGGCCGGCCTGACCGCCGCATGGGACGCCTATACCCATGCCTATCCGAACGATAAAAAGGTGATCGACGGCTTCGGCCCCGAACAGCGCTTCTATCTCGGCTGGGCACAGGTGTGGCGCCGCAGCTACCGCGAGGCGAACCTGCGCCAGCGGCTGCTGACCGATCCGCACAGCCCGTCCGAACAGCGCGCCTGGGTCGTGCGCAACCTCGACCCCTGGTATCAGGGCTATCAGCCGACGACGGGCGAATATCTGTTCCTGTCGCCCGAAAAGCGCGTGCGTATCTGGTAAGGGCAGGGGCGTTCCGACTGAACCCCGACTTTCGACCGTACCCCGGCCTCCCCCGGGGTACGGCTTGAGGTAGGGGAACCGCCCCAATCCAAAGCCGTACCCCCGCGCAGGCGGGGGTCCAGAGCCAGGTAGGCTGACGTTGGCTATCCGGGCCCTGGACCCCTGCCTACGCCGGGGTACGCTTTTGCCACGGGCACCATACCCCGCCGGACCTCTCCCGATCGCACCCCCGCGCCCGATCACCCGACGCACCGCTTGACGTCGCCCCCCGAAGCACCGCAACAGCCCCTATGCTGTCGAAATCCCCGTCCGCCGCTTCACCGGTCCTGCCGCTCGCCAGTGCGCTGGTCGCCGGCGGCATTGCCGCGGCGCTTGTCCTGTGGACGATCGGCAGCGTGCCCGTCGCGATCGGCTTCGTCGCCGCCGCCATCCTGCTGTCGGGCGTGGCGCTCGGCCTGCGCCGCTGGTCCAGCGATAGCGCGGTCGCCGAGCCGGTGATCGACTGGTCGCTGGCGCAGACGCTGGCGGCGGTCAGCCCGCACGCACTGGCGGTGACCGACCGGGCCGGGCGGCTGGTATGCGCGAACGATCGCTATGCCACGCTGTTCGGCGGCTATCCCACCCCGCCCGGCGTGCTGGGCGACGGCGTCGACGGCAGCGCACTGGCCGGCGCGGCGCGTGCCGCCTGGCGCGACGGGGAGGCGAAGGCCACCGTGCGACAGGGCGATGCCCCGCTGATCGCGACGCTCACCCGCGCCGGCGAAGCGATGCTCGTCTGGCGGTTCGAGGGCGGGCAGGCCATTGCGGAAGCGGTGACGATGCGCGCGATGATCGCGGGGGATGCCGGCGAGCGGCTGGGCAATGCCGGCGTCATGGTCGCCCTGCTCAGCGCCGATGGCCGCATCCGTGCCGCCAACCGCGTGTTCCGCGCCCGCGCCGTCGGGAACGAGGACGCCGCGATCGAAGGCCGCGATTTCGCCCGCTTCCTCGTCACCGACAGCAGGGGTCGGGTCCGCTTCGACCGCGAAGGGCTGGGCGGCGACCCCTTGCGCATCGTGCAGGTGCCATTCGTCGACGATCCCGCCGGCCCGATGCTGGTCGCGATGCTGGACGAGGAAGAGGCACCCGTCGGCCTGATGCCGATCGCCGCACCGGGATCGGCCGCGCAGGTCCGCGCGCTCGTCTCGCTGTTGCCGGTCGGCATGGCGCTGGTCGACCGCGACGGGCGCTTCCTGCACATGAACGACGCCTTCATCCGCGCGACCGGAGTCAACCCGGTCGCGCCGCCGCTCTATCCGGGCGACCTGGTCGTGCGCGAGGACAAGGCCGCGCTCGCCGATGCCGTCCGCCGCTTCGCCGGCGGCGCGCAGCACAGCGCCGACATGGCCGTCCGCCTCAACGACCGGTCGGAAGAGCCGGTCGCGCTCTCGATCGCCGGCGCGCGCGGGCTGGGTGAGGCCGCCGTCGTCCTGTCGCTGCGCGACACGGGCGAGGAGGGCAAGCTGAAGCGACAGGTGGCGCAGGCGACCAAGATGCAGGCGGTCGGCCAGCTGGCCGGCGGCGTCGCGCACGACTTCAACAACATCCTGACCGCGATCATCGGCCATTGCGACCTGATGCTGATGCGCCATTCGCCCGGCGACAGCGATTACGACGATATCCAGCAGATTCGCGCCAATTCGAACCGTGCGGCGAGTCTGACCCGCCAGCTCCTCGCCTTCTCGCGCCAGCAGACGCTCCGGCCGCAGGTGCTTCAGCTGCCCGACGTGATTTCGGAGGTGTCGAACCTGCTCAAGCGCCTGCTCGGCGAAACGGTGCAACTGGTCGTCAACCACGGGCGCGGCCTCGGCTCGGTCCGCGCCGATCCGGGACAACTCGAACAGGTCGTCGTCAACCTCGCGGTCAATGCCCGCGACGCGATGCTCTCGCAGGGCGGCAACCGCAACGTGCTGACCATCGAGACGCTGGCGACCAGCGCGCAGGAAGTGCGCGCGATGGACGACGACGTGCTGCCGGTCGGCGATTATGTGACGCTCAAGATATCCGACACCGGCACCGGCATTCCCGCCGACGTGCTGCCCAAGATCTTCGAACCCTTTTTCACGACCAAGGAAGTGGGCAAGGGCACCGGCCTCGGCCTGTCGACCGTCTATGGCATCATCAAGCAGTCGGGCGGCTACATCTTCGCCGAATCGCGCCCCGGGCAGGGGTCGACCTTCGTCATTCACCTGCCGGTCCATGCCGCCGCCGCCGAACCGCCGCGCCTCGGCACCAATCCGAAGCTGAAGAGCGAGCCGGCCGAACCCGCCTGGGGATCGGGCACGATCCTGCTGGTCGAGGACGAGGACATGGTCCGCGCCATCGCCGAACGCGCGCTGACGCGGCAGGGCTATACCGTCATGACCGCCGAACATGGCGAAGCGGCGCTCGAACTGCTCGCCGACCGGCCGCATATCGACCTGTTGATCTCCGACGTGGTCATGCCGACGATGGACGGCCCGACGATGGTCGGCCATGTCCGCAAAGTCTATCCGACGCTGCCGATCCTGTTCATGTCGGGCTATGCCGAGGAACAGTTGCGCCGGTCGATTGATCTGGATCAGGTTTCCTTCCTGCCGAAACCCTTTTCGGTGCAACAACTGGCGACGGCGGCGCGCGATGCGCTGGCAAAGTCCTGACGCTTCGACGAAATCGGTTGCGGTGTTCCCGCTTTGACCGCTAAGGACCGGGGCGTATGACGTCGCCTGCCCGTATCCTCCTTGTCGAGGACGAACCCCTGATCGCCATGATGCTCGAGGATTTCCTCGACATGCTGGGCCGCACCGTAGCCGGAACGGCCGACAGCGTGGCGTCGGCCGTGTCGGCGATCGAGCGGGGCGGCGTCGACGGCGCGATCCTCGACGTCCATCTGCGCGGCGGGGAAAAGAGCTGGCCGGTCGCGGACAAGCTGGCCGCGGCGGGCATCCCCTTCGTGCTGGCGACCGGCGGATCGGGCGACACGATCGAACCCGCCCACCGCGATCGCCCGGTCCTGTCGAAGCCATTCACGATGGACGCGGTCGAAAAGGCGCTGAACGACCTGGGGTAAGGCGGGCGGCGCCGGAACGGTGCCGATAGTCGATTGACAGGATCGGACGATCGGGTGAGCATGTACGTCATGCTGTTGCCGATCCTCCTTGCGGTCGCTCAGACGACCACCCCGCCGCCCGCTCCCGTAGAGGAGATCGTCGTCGTCGGCCACCGTGCGACCGACGCGCTTGCCGCCTGCATCGCGCGCCAATGTCCGCCGGCCGAGGATGTCGAAGCCTCTCTACAGGCGTCGGTCGAACAATTTACGGCCGGCCGCTATGCGGCGGCGCGGCAAACGTTGCAGCGTTCGATCCGCCGTAATCGCGCTTATGCAGAGCAACTGCCCGGCCCGGTGTCTAGCTTGTACGCGACCCTTGCGACCGTGGCCGAGCATGAGGGTGACAGCAACCTGTGGAAGACCGCGGCGCGAACCAATGTCGAACTTCTGCGCCGCCATGTCGGACCGAGCGTGCCCGGCACCCTGTTGGAAGAGATAAGCTTTGCCGATGCATTGATGGGTACAGGCAACCTGTCCACTGCGTCCGACAATCTGGCCAAAGTCGAACGGCTTGCATTGGAGGCGGGGCACCCCGGGATTGCGGCCGGTGCCGCATATCGTCGGGCATGGCTGGCCTTTGCCCAGCGGGACGACGGACGTGCTGCGAAACTCGCCGACCATTCGGTTGCGATTGCCGGGCCTGCCAAGGCGGATTTTGCCCGCCTGCGCGATGTCCTGAAAAGCCGAATCGCCCTGCGAAAGGGCGACTCCGGTGCAATCGACGCGCTGGTGGCCAGTATCCCACGGGACGATTCGCAGCGCCCGACCTTGCTGTTTTCCCAGCCGGTCGAGGATTTGAACGTGGATACCGACATCGTAACGAACGGCTGGAATGATTCCGGCATCCGGTTCGCCGATGTCGGTTACTGGATTCGACCCGACGGGCGAACCGATGGTGCGGAGATACTGCAAGGTTCGGGTCTTGGCCAATGGGAAGGCGCCGTTCTGCGACAGGTATCCACGCGCCGCTATGCCAGCCTCACGGTTCCGGCAGGAACTCCAGGCATTTATCGGGTTGACCGGTTCACCATCCGCGCGACGATGGGCACTCCGACCGGATCGCGCATCAAGCAGCGGATGGGCCGGCTGACGACTCACATCATCGATCTGACCGAAACCGAAGCGATGACCGCGGCGCAAAAGCGACGTGTCGCAGAGGCGACCGCGACGTCCAGCTAAGGCAATGGTTCGGAAACGCTTCGATCCTCGGGCGACCCTCAGCCCTCGACTCGTTCCTCAAACAGCCACGCCCGTGCCTCGTCCTTGTCGGTAAAGAACCGGAACTCGGCATGGTCGAGATTGGCGCGTTCCGCCTGTAATTTGGCCAGGACGCGGCCGGTATAGACCGCGACCCGGCGGGAGCGGACGGCGGGGTTCTTCATCATCTCGACAAAGCCGGCGACGACCTCCTGGCGCTGCACCGTGGCATCGCTGTAATCGCACAGGCTGACCGGCGCGCGGCCGGTCGCGCGTACCTGGATGATCGCCTTGGCCAGGGCCGCCGAGAAATCGTCGAGCAGGTCGGGGGTCCAGAATCCACGGATGCACGTCTCGACACAGCCGCGTTCGAGGTCGACCGTTACGCTGAACATTGAGCAGGCCTCTATTTGCCACGGCCTGCCTATCGCCGCCCGGTTAACGAAGGATGGAACGCTTGGCCGCTGGCCGAACCGGCGTTGCGTCGACTCTGCGGTATACGTTACGTTCGAGCAATGATGATATCCTTGCTCGCCGCCCTGATCGCCGTCACCGCCGGCCCGGCCGAAGAGGATTTCGACCCGACGACCATCAGTGAGGTCGATGCGCTGCAATGCAGGCTCGACGTGCCGAGCTATAACGGCTTCGCCTTCGCCATCACCGGCGAGGAACAGATCGCACGCAAGCGGGGCTGGCGGAAGGTCGCGGGCGGCAATCCGATGCTCGACGAATATGAACTGCCCGCGCCGATCGCGGTCGCCGGCAAATGGTCGACCCGGCGCATCGCCTTTTCGTCGTCGGGCATCGTCGCGATCCTCGACGTGGCCGATCCGGCGATGGTAGCCAGGGAGGAGGGGATCGCGAACGCCGCCGATGCGGAGGCGATGTACAAGGAACTGGGCATCGCCCCGCCGGCAGACGGTTTTCGCAAGTTCCTGGGCGAAAAGGTGATCGTCGACCGGACCGTGCCCGCGAGCGCCGACGATCCCTTCGGCAGTCACGTCACCATCGCCCGTTCGATCAGCAATGTCAGCACACTGCCGGGCAAGACGCTCTATGGCTGTTCCTATCGCATGGAATTGCTGGGCAAGGACGGCAGGCCGCTCTGATACCGCGTGCATGTTCCGCCCGCGCGCCCCTTGCGGAACAGGAACAAAACGAATACATGCAAATCCAACAAGGCGCGTTGAACCCTCGGCGCGGTTGCTCTACGCGAAAGGCTGGACATGGCGGCAAATCTGAAGGCGGTCGATAGCAAGATGGCGGCAGCGAACGACAAGGCGGCGGGCGAACGGCAAAAGGCGCTCGACGCCGCGCTGGCGCAGATCGACCGGGCATTCGGCAAGGGTTCGGCGATGAAGCTGGGCCAGAAGGAAGCGATGCAGGTCGAGGCGATCTCGACCGGATCGCTCGGCCTCGACATCGCCCTTGGCGTCGGCGGCCTGCCACGCGGGCGCGTGATCGAAGTGTACGGGCCGGAAAGCTCGGGGAAAACGACGCTCGCGCTGCACGTCATCGCCGAGGCGCAGAAGAATGGCGGCACCGCCGCGTTCGTCGACGCCGAACACGCGCTCGACCCGGTCTATGCGAAGAAGCTGGGCGTCAACATCGACGAACTGATCGTGTCGCAGCCCGATACCGGCGAACAGGCGCTGGAAATCACCGACACGCTGGTCCGTTCGAACGCGATCGACGTGCTGGTGGTCGATTCGGTCGCCGCGCTGGTGCCGCGCGCCGAAATCGAGGGCGAGATGGGCGACAGCCATGTCGGCCTGCAGGCGCGTCTGATGTCGCAGTCGCTTCGCAAGCTGACCGGTTCGATCAGCCGCTCGCGCTGCATGGTGATCTTCATCAACCAGCTGCGCATGAAGATCGGCGTGATGTACGGCAATCCGGAAACGACGACCGGCGGCAACGCACTGAAATTCTACGCGTCGGTCCGGCTCGACATCCGTCGCACCGGGCAGATCAAGGATCGCGACGAGATCATCGGCAACGCCACTCGCGTGAAGGTGGTGAAGAACAAGGTCGCCCCGCCGTTCAAGCAGGTCGAATTCGACATCATGTACGGACAGGGCATTTCGAAGATCGGCGAGATCCTCGATTTGGGCGTGAAGGCCGGCCTCGTCGAGAAGTCGGGCGCGTGGTTCAGCTATGACAGCGTGCGGATCGGGCAGGGACGGGAAAATGCCAAGACCTTCCTGACTGAGCATCCCGAACTGCGCGACAAGCTGGAGGCATCGATCCGGCAGCGGACCGAAAAGGTCGCCGAAGAGATGATGACCGGCCCCGATGCCGAGGACGGCGACGACGACATGTAAACCAACATCGGGCGGCCAACGTGCCGCCCGATTGCCGTCTGGGGCAGTTCAAGCTGCTGTAAAATAGCAATCTTTTTGCAGGGGCGGGGTCGCCGCAAACATAGGAAACCCGCAACCTTCGCCAACTTCCGCGCCGGACGTCGCCCGATCCCCTGCAACCGATCGCGCCCTGTCGCATTGCGTCCTCAATGCTCCGCAACGCCTTGGGAATTCACCGATGATCGTCGTCCACCACCTCGAAAATTCCCGGTCGCAGCGGGTGCTCTGGCTGCTGGAGGAACTGGGCCTTCCCTATGCGGTGAAGCGCTATGAGCGGAACAAGGCGACGATGCTGGCGCCGCCCGAACTGCGCCGTGTCCACCCGCTCGGCAAGTCGCCGGTGATCGAGGACAGCGACGCCGGCGCGGCCGGCGGATCGCTGGTCGTCGCCGAAACCGGGGCGATCGTCGAATATCTGGTCGAAAAGGCCGATGGCAGGCTGGGGATGCCCGCGCATCGCCGCAACGCGCTGCACTATCGCCATTTCCTGCATTATGCCGAAGGATCGCTGATGCCCCCGCTGCTGGTCAAGTTGGTGCTCGGCCGGGTGCCGCTGCTGGGCAAGGCCGCGCAGAAGAAGGTGCAGCCGATGATCGACGTCCATCTCGACTATGTCGAATCGCACCTTGCCAGCCATGACTGGTTCGCGGGGGAGGCAATGACCGCCGCCGACGTCATGATGAGCTTTCCGCTGGAGGCGGCACGCAATCGCGCCGGCCTCGACGCATCGCGCCCGCACATCATCGCCTGGCTCGACCGAATCCACGCCCGCCCGGCCTATCGCGCCGCGCTCGCGGCCGGCGGCGCCTATGCCTATGCCTGACGGATCGGTGGCAGGATCGCGGGCGTCGGCTGGCGATCCTGCAGCCCGGTAGCGGGAGCTGGAGAAGCGCCTATCGGGTGGGGGCGGCGGGTTTGGGCGGCAATTTGATGTGCAACTCCCGCCTTGGAAAATCGATGGCATAGCCGGGAAACAGGTTCAGCAGATCGCTGCCGAGGAGGATCGACGGTACCGCATTGCCGTCGTCGGCGATCATCACCGGTACGTTCGACAAGGCGATCCGCCCGATCGACAGCTTGCCGATCCGGGCACTGCGGATTTTCTGCCCCCCGGCGGACGCCCCGCGTATCTCGCCGCCATCGCCCAGGCGCGGATCATTCTCGCCCCAGCCCAGCAGGCGAAGCGCGGCCGCATTGGCGACGGTCACCGCCGCGCCGCTGTCGATCACCGCCGGTATCCGAACGCCGTCGAGCGTCAGCGGGACCGCGACGAACCCCTCCGGCGTCGCCTGTCCGGCGATGGTCGCATATCCCGGTCCGGCCGGGCCGGAGGGCAGCGCGGCGATGGTCCGGGTTGATCGGTCGACCAGCAACCGGCGATTGCCGAAGAACTCCATGCCGATGATGCCGCGGGCCTCGGTGTCGCCGCTGTTGGTCAGTTCGACCAGCGCGACGCGCCCGGCATCGATCAGCGCATTGGTCATCCGCTCGACCGGGTACAGCCGGGCGGCGGCGGTCGCGGTCGCGCCCGTCACCTGCATCCTGTGGGGCAGGGGTTTCAGCTTCAGCTCCTCGGCCAGTGCGCGGGTCAGCAGGCTGGTCTGGGCGGCGGTGTCGACCACCATCGGGAACGGTCCGTGCCCGTTGATAGCGACGGTCATCACCGGCCGCCCACGGCTGTCGTGCTGCAGCGGCACTTCGGCGGGGGCGGCGGCGTACAGGGCAATGACGGGCAACAGCAACGGCATGTCAGGATTCCTCAGCGAAGCTTGCGACCATGGACGTCCCACACCTCCGCCGGGGCCAGCCCCAGGGCGCGGATCGATGGTTCGATCGATGTCAGGTCGCCGATCACGACCCAGGTCATGGCATCGGGCCGGAACAGGCGGGCGGCCAGCGCCTGTACCGCTTGCGGCGTCACCGCGTTCAACCGCTGCTCCGCGGTGGTCGCACGGTCATAGGGCAGGCGATAGGTGCCCGACGTCACCAGCGCGTTCAGGAACGCATCGTTGCGATTGAACCGCAGCGCGGCGGTGCGGATCATCGCCGTGCGGTGCACGTCCAGTTCGGCGGCGGTGATCGGGCGGCGGGCGGCGAGGTCGGCAAATTCGCGGCGCAGTTCGGACAGGCTTTCCGCGGTACGATCGGCCTGGACGGTGCCCTGCGCGACGAACAGCCGGTTGCCGATCGGGGCGTCGTCGATCCCGCCGCCAAAGCCATAGGTCCAGCCCTTTGCCTGACGCAGATTGGCGTTCAGCCGGCCGCTGCCGATATCGGCCACCGCGGCGGCGGCGAGGGTTTCGGCGGCATTCAGCGCCGGGTCGAACGGGGGCAGGACCGTGCCGACAGCGATGCTGCTCTGCGCCGCGCCGGGCGCGTCGACCAGGATCAGGCGCGGCGGGGCGGATGCGACCGAAAGCGTCGTAGGCGGTGGCGGCGGCGCGGCGGATCGCCAGTCGCCGAAATAACGCTCGGCCAGCGTCTTCGCCTGTTCGGGGGCGACGTCGCCGACCAGGAACAGCGTCGTGCCGGCCGGGACGATATGCCGCTGCTGAAACGCCACCAGCGCGGCGCGGGTGACGCTGTCCTGCGCGGTCGGCAACGTAGCGCGCGGATCGCCCGCGCCCCGGACCGCGCGCTGCAACAGCGGCACCGCCGCCTCGCTGGGGTTGCGGTCATAGCCATCGGCGGCACTGCGCATGGCGGCATTCGCGTCGGCCACCGCCGCCTGCGGATAGGTCGGCCGCCGCAGGATGTCGGCGACGAGCGCGAAGGACGGAGCAAGGCGGTCGCGCGCGACGCTCCAGTTCACGCCGCTGGCCCATTCGCCGGCACCGCTGCTCAGCTGGATACCCAGCTGGGAAAGGCTCCGCTCGACCGATTCTCCGCTGGCGGCATGCGCGTCCTTGCCGAGCAGGTCGAACGCCCGCGCCGCAACGGCGGGGGGCGTGTTCGGGTCGGTCGCGGTGCCGGTCGGGAATTGCAGGCGCAGGTCGACCATCGCCACGCCGGGGCGCCGTGCGACCACCAGCGTCATGCCGTTGGCGAGCGTCGTGGTGGTGACGGTCGGAAAGGCGATGGCCGTCTTGAATGCGCCGGGCGACGGCATGGCGCTGCGGTCGACATCGGGGCCGGGCGCGCGGGGTGCCGGCGTCGGTACGGTCTCCAGCTCGTAATAGGGTTTGCGGAGCCACCGGGCGGCGACCGCGCGGACCTCGTCGGGGCGGGCGGCGTTGATCCAGTCGCGCTGCCGCAGGAAATAGGCCGGATCGCCCTGCGCGACCTGTCCTTCGCCCAACCAGTTGCCGGTTGCGCCATTGTCCTCCAGCGCGCGCAGCAGCACGGAGTCGGTCGCCGCGATGATGCTGCGCAGCCGTTCGGGCGGCGGCCCCTGCTCGGCATAGACGGCGATCGCGGCGTCGAGCGCGTCGCGGGCGCGGTCCACCGACACGCCGGGGGCGACGTCCATCGCGACGCGCAGCACGCTGCCCAGTTCGCTTTCGCTGACGGTCGCGGTGACGTTCGTCGCGACACCCGCCTCGGCGACTAGCGCCTTGACCAGCGGTGCATCGGGTGTTCCCGTCATCGCCCGCGCCGCCAGCAGCAGCAAGGTGGAGTCGCGGCCGGAATCACTGGCGACCGGCCAGCTGCGCGCGATGCTGGTCTTGCCGAATTCACCATAGAGGCGGTCGCGTCGGTTGGCCGTCAGCGACGGCACCCATTGCAGCGGCCGGCTGATCGGCGTGCCCGCGCGGATGCCGCCGAAATAGCGGGTGATCTTTTCGCGCGCGGTCGCGGCATCGATATCGCCCGACAGGACGATCACGGCATTGCCGGCACCGTAATGGCTCTGGAACCACTGCTTCACGTCGTCGAGCGTCGCGCCCTCGATATCGGCGGTCGAGCCGATGGTCGGGTGGGCATAAGGATGGTCGGCGGGATAGAAGGCGGTGAGGAAATGCCGCCACGCCATTTCCTCCGGCCGCAATTCGCCCTGCCGCTTTTCGTTCAGCACGACGCGGCGCTGTTCGTCGAGCAACGCCTGCGTAATGCCGCCGTCCAGATAGCCCATCCGGTCGGATTCGAGCCACAGCGCCGAATCGAGTGCGTTGGTCGGCACGGTTTCGAAATAGGCGGTATGGTCGGTCCGGGTAACGCCGTTCGCGCCGATCGCGCCGATCTGTTTCAACGCGGCCATATATTCCTGCGGCCGGTGGGCGGTGCTCTGGAACATCAGATGTTCGAACAGATGCGCGAAACCGGTCTTGCTCGGCGGTTCGTCGCGCGAACCGGTGCGGTACCAGATGCCGACGAAGACCGATGGGCTGCTATGATCGGTCCGCACGATCGCGGTCAGCCCGTTGGGCAGGGTAAAGCGGTCGAACGGCACCTCGGTGCCCTTGGACGCCACGGGCACCGGCTTCGTCTGCGCCACCACCGCCGTACCGGACAGCAGCGCCGCACCGGCCAGCAACAGGGCAAAGGTAACGCGGTTCGAAGCTTTCACGATGCAGATCCCATGTGGCGCGATGCCGAGGATCGTCAGGAACCACGACTTGCTTGCATCAGCCTTGCAGATGGTGCGACCGCCACGACCGACATGGCGTCGCGGAAGCGGCACGGCAGCAAGGTTGGTGCAAGGCTGTACGCCTAGATTTTCGTTCGACGACAGGATGAAAGGGGCTGGGTTCAGCGCGGATGGGTGAACGATCGGACGGGCTGCTGCACCGGCGGCTCGACATGCTGGCGGATCGGGGGCGCAGCGCGCTGGTCGCGGCGGGGCGTCGCGACGCGATGGTCGGCGCGTTGCCGGTCGCCGCCGCGGCTGCGATCCCGGCGCCGGCGCTGTTGGTGTTGCTGGCATTCGTCACCCCGCTCGCGGTCGTGCCCGCGCTGTCGATCGCCGTGCTGGTCCCTCTCATCGTCCTCGCCGCCGTAGCCTGTGCGCGGATCGCACGGCTGCGTGCCGATCGCGGCGCGTCGCTGGCGCTGATCGATGGTGCGGCGGGGATGAAGGACCGGGCGGCCACGACCGCCGAGTTCCTCGACGCGCCGCGTGACCCCTTCCGGGCAGCCGCTCTGGCCGAGGCTGCGCCATGGCTCGACCGCGCGGCGGCCGTCGGGATATCCGTGCAGGAGGCGACGCGATCCGATATCCGGCGGACGCTGGCGATGCTGGCCGCTGCGCTGCTGCTGCTGATCGCCGCCATGTTGGTGCGTCCGGCCATGACGGAGGCCAGCGCCGGGCCGGTGGCAACGACGTTGCGGCATGTTGCGGTCGCAATCGGGCTGTCGCGGGATGCGCCGACGAACGCTGCGGCGCGCGGTGGGGCGGCAGCGTCCGGCCCGAACGGCGCGCTGCGCAACGCTGCGCCTGCCGGGCCGGGGGGGGCTTCAGGCATGACTGGCGCGCATCCCGCCGGATCGCTTGCGGGCGGGGTCGCCGACCGTGCCGCCGCGCCGGGCGGATCGAATGCCGTTTCCAGCCCGTCCGAGGGCGATGCGGGATCGGCGTCGCTGTCCCCGGGCGGGTCCGGTGCGGCCGGCGGGGCCGCATCGGGCGCGATGGCGACCGGCGACGTGCCGCAGGGGCGCGGCGATGCGGCGGAACGTGCACCGGGTGATGCGGCGGATCGCGCGCGCGGCACTGCGATCGGCGCACCCGAAAGCCGTGCCACGCCGGCGATGGGCGGGCAGGGCGGCGCGGGGAGCGCCCTTCCCGGCACCCCTCCCGCAGCACCGCGCGGTGCTGGCGGGCAGGAGGCCCAGCAGGGGTCGGGATCGCGCAGCCGCCAGTCGTCGGGGTCGCAGGCCAATGGCTCGGGCAGCCAGTCGAGCAACAACAACGGCAATCAACAGGGATCGACGCGCGGCAACGGCACGGAGGGCGCGAAGCGCGCGCGCGGATCGACCACGCTGATGCTCGCCGTCCCGATGCAGGACCGGCTGATCGGCACGGTCAATGCCGGTGCGGTCAGCAGCACGACGCGTGCGGCACCGCCACGGACCATGGCGGCCGGGATCGTCGCGGCACAGGATCGCGGTGCCGGTCGGGGGCAGGTCGGGCATATCCGCCACGCCGGACGGTCGGCGCAGGAGGATCGCGTCCTCGAACGCTATTTTCGTCGCACGGGCGTGGACCGGTGAGCGTCGCCGGGCCCAGCTTCGAACAATTGTTCGATCCGGCGTTCCTGCAACGCATCGACGCGCTGCGGTTGCGCATCGCCGCGGCGCAAAAGGGCGGGCGGCTGGCCGATCAGCGCACGGCGGCGCGCGGGCAGGGATCGGACTTTGCCGATTTCAAACCCTATGTCGCGGGGGATGACCTGCGCGCGATCGACTGGAACATCTACCGCCGGCTGAACAAGGCGTTCGTGCGGGTGTTCGAGGAACGGCAGGACCTGCCGGTCTATATCCTGCTCGACCTGTCGGGCAGCATGTTCGTCGAAGCCGCGCCGCGGATCGTACCGGCGATGCAGTCCGTGCTGGCCTTCGCCGCCATCGCGTTGGGTCAGCAGGACGCAGTCACGCTGCTGACCGTTGCCGACCGCATGACCATGGCGGTGAAGGGCGTATCGGGCAAGGGTGCCATTCCGCGCGTCGCACGGCTGCTCGCCGACCAGTCGGCGGCAGGGCGTGGCGCGCTGGCGGCGGCGCTGCGCGAACTGGCGGCGATGCGGCTGCGGCGCGGACTGCTGATCGTCGTATCGGACTTTTTCGACGACGAAGGCATCGAGGCGGTCGTCGACGCGCTGGGCTTGGTGCAGCACCGGATGCTGCTGGTACAGATGACGCGGGCGAGCGATGCCGATCCTGCGTTGCTGGCCGATTTCGACGGCGACGTGACGATCGACGATGGCGAGCGGGACGGCGGTGCGGCGGTGACGGTGTCGCCCGACCTGATCGCGCGCTACCGCGCGGCCTATCGCGCCTTCACCGACCGGCTGCACGGCTTCGCGGGGCGCGAAGGGGCGGCGTTGATCGCGCTGGATGCCGATGGTGACGTGATCGACCAGCTGGTGCCGCACCTGCTGCAGGGTGGCGCGCCGCTATGACCTTTGCGACGTTCGGATGGCCGTTGGTGCTGGCTGGAGCGATTGGGCTGGCGGCGCTGGTCTATGCGTTGCAGCGATTGCGTCCGCAGCGACGGGTAGTGCGGTTGCCCGCCGCGGCTCTCTGGGCGCAGGCGATGCGCGATACGCCGGCACGGGTGCTGGGTGGGCGGTTTCGCCATTGGCCCGCCTTTCTGCTGATCCTCGCCATCGCCCTGTCGCTATGGATCGCCGCCGCGCAACCGCAAGCGGGTCCGGCGGCGGGGTTGGGGCGGCAGTTCTTCTATCTCGACAATAGCGCGCTGCTGACCGGCGGCGGTCGATGGGCGGCGGCGAAGCGGGCGCTGCTCGCCGATGTCCGCGCGGTCGCGGCCGACCGGCGCGAAGTCGTGCTGGGTGATGCGGTCGCCACGCGGCTGCTGCTGCCGGGCGAGTGCGTGTCGCTGCTGTCGCGGCGGCTCGACATGGTGCACCCGGAGGCGCGACCCTCGCGCTTCGCCGATTGGCTGTCGAATGCCGCGGACGTGCAGGTCCGCTATTATGGCGGATCGCCGGTGCGGGACGGCCGGGTGGCCTATGGCTATCTGCCTGATCCGGTGTCGGGGAACCGGGGTATCGTCGCGCTGGGCGTCGAACCGGCCCGCTCGGGCGCGGTGGCGAAGGCCGATCTGTTGGTCGCGGTCGCGGCGGCGAACGGGGCGGTGCCGTCGCCGGCCGACCTGCACTGGACGCTCGACGAACGAGCATTCGATCCGCCCGGACTCAAGCCGTTGGGCGATGGTCGCTATCTGCTGCCCGAGATCGACGCCGCGGGGCAGCGGGTCGGCGTTACCCTGGCGCCGGGCGATGGTTTTGGGGCCGACGATTCAGCGTCGCTGCGCCTGCCCGACCGCAGGCCGTTGCGGGTCGCCCTGCTGGCGGGAACGCCGGCGACGCTCCGCGCGGCGGTGGCCGCCGACGCGTCGCTGACGGTGGTGCCGCTGGCACAGGCGCAGGTTGCGATCGGGGACAACCGCGCGGTTGAACAGGCGAAGCTGCCCGTGCTGGCGATCGCCGACCCGCCCGCCCAGCGACAGGCGTTCGTGTTCGCCGGGCCGGGCGAGGCGGCGCGTGGCGATCTTGCCGCGCGGCTCGACGAACTGGGACTGCGCGAGGTCGATGCCGCCGCGCTGGCCGACGCACTGCGTCGACCGATCGGCGTCGACCTGCGCGATGCGACCGAGCGGCGGGTTGGAATTTGGAGCAGCGTGTTCGCGCCCGACACGCCGTTCGTCGACAGCGCGGCAATGCCGCTGCTGGTCTCGCGCAGCCTCCACTGGCTGGGCGGGACATCGGCATGGCAATCGCACGATCCGGCGGCGTTGACCGACCGCGCCACGACGCTCGCCGCCGCTGCGCCTGCGCCCGGCAAGGTGCAGCCGCTTGACGGGAGGGGATGGCCCGATCTGCCGGTCCTCGGGCTGTTGACGGCGGCGCTGGTGCTGCTCGGCGTCGAATGGTGGCTGGTCCAGCGCGGCAGGATGGCATGAGCGTCACCTTCCTCTTTCCGGTCGCCGCATGGCTGTTCCTGCTGCTGCCGCTGCTGTGGTGGCCGATGCGCGCGCGGCCGCGCTGGGGGCGGCTGGCATGGCGGGCGGCGGTGCTGGCGTGTATCGTCGTCGCGATGATGCAGCCAAGCGTCGTCCGGCGGGTGGGGGCAGGCGAACAGGTGCTGATCCTCGACCAGCGTGAGGCGCTGGGAACATCGGGGCAGGCGGCGGCGCGAGCGGCATTGGCAAAGATAGTGGCGACCCTGCCCGGCGATGCACGCCGCACGCTGATCCAGATCGGCGGGCGGGCGGGGCCTGCCGGCCTGCCGCCCGCCCGGATCGTGACCGACGGGTCGCTGTCGACGGCGTTCGGCGTCGCGCTCGACCGGATCGCGCTGGGGTCGGGCGCGGCGGTGACCTTCATCGGCAACGGCCGGTCGACCGATCCGCATTGGCAGGCGGCGGTCGACGCGTTCGCCGCGCGGGCCATCCCGGTCAACAGCATCGACGTGCCGCTCGCCCCGCGCTCCGCGTTCGTCAGCGACGTTGCGGTCGCGCCGGCCCGGGTCGGCGAGAAACTGCACCTCGACGTGACGGTCGAGGGCGACGGCGGCACGCACCGCCTGACGGTGTTCGAGGGCGAGCGGCGGATCGGTGCCAGCGCGCCGTTCGTCGCCGACGGTCCGACCCGCGTCGCCGTCGATCTTCCCGCCGGTCGCGCGGGCTTCCTGCCGCTGCGCGTGGCGCTCGACGGGCGCGTGCAGTTCGATGCGCTTGCCGCGGCGCAGGACCCGCTGCGGCTGCTATATCTGGGGGAACGGCAGCAGGGTGCGGCGGCCTCGCTCCAGCGGTTGCTCGGACTGGGTATCGCGGTCGATCGGCGTCCTGCGACGGCGGCGTTCGATCCGGCCGACTGGCCTGTGGTGCTGGTGGACGACCTGCCCGCCGCGCGCTTTCCCGTGGCGGCCCAGCAGCGGCTGAACCGCGCGGTCGCACGGCATGGCACCGGGTTGCTCGTGACCGGCGGCATGGCCGCGTTCGGCGCGGGCGGCTATGCACAGGCGCCGCTGGGGGCGGCGCTGCCGGTGACCGCGCGGCAACAGGACCGGCAGATCCGCCCGAGCGTCGCGCTGGCGGTGGTGATCGACAGTTCGGGATCGATGCAGGGTGCGCGGCTCGAACTCGCCAAGCAGGTCGCACGACGGACGGTGGCCAAGCTGACGCCGAACGACTGGGTCGGGGTCGTCGAATTCTATGGCGCACGCCAATGGTCGGTGCCGATGCACCATGCGACCGACCTGGCCGATATCGACCGGTCGATCGCGCGGATGCAGGCACAGGGGGCGAGCGTCCTGTTCCCGGCGTTGCAGGAAGCGTTCTACGGCCTGAAGGACCTCGACGCGCGCTACAAGCATATCCTCGTCCTTTCGGACGGGGGCGTGGCCGAGGATCGCTACCAGCAACTGCTGCGGCATATCGCCGAGAACCGGATCAACATCTCGACGGTGGCGGTCGGCGGGCAGGTCGACGACGAACAGAGCATGGCCGACTGGGCACGGATCGGGCGCGGGCGCTTCTATTCGATTCCCGACGAGTTCAGCCTGGTCGAACTCGACTTCAAACAGCCTCAGACGACGCCCGAACCCGCCTATCGCAGCGGCAGCGTGGAATTGCGGGCGGTGGGGCCGGCGGGCTGGTGGGACGGGCAGGGGCTCACCGCACCACCGCCGCTATCGGCCTATGTCCGCACCCGCGCCCGGCCCGAGGCGACGACCTTGCTGCAGACCGGCGACGGCGATCCGGTCCTCGCGACATGGCAGGTCGGCAGCGGTCGCGTGACCGCGCTGATGACCGAACCGCTGGGCAGCGGCACGGCAAGCTGGCGCAACTGGGGCGATTATGGTCGCTGGCTCGCGCGCGTCGTCGCGATGACCGCGCGCACCCGGTCGGACATGACGGTCGCCGTCAGCCGCCGGTTCGACCGGTTGCGGATTACGGCGCAGCGTAACACGGCGGGGCCGGTGCCGGCGATGTGGCTGGTCGATGCGGCCGGGCGACCGCTGCGCCGGATCGAGGGTGTCGAGGCGCGCACTCCGGGCCTGTTCGAGGCGGAACTCGCCCTGCCGAACCGCCAGCCTGCCCGGATCGAGGTCCGCGACGGTGCGACGGTCGTCCGCGCCGCCGATGCCGCCGCGTCCGACATCCGCGCCGAGGAAGCGATGGCCAGCACGATGGCACTACCGCTCGCCCAGCTGTCGCAGCGGACGGGTGGCTGGCACCGCACCGACCCCGCCGCCGATCCCGGCCCGGCCCGACCCGTTGCCGGGTGGCGCGCGACGGACCTTTGGCCCTGGCTTACGCTGCTGGCGCTTCTCCTCTATCTTGCCGAGGTCGGCTATCGCCGCTGGCCCGCGCGCCACCCAACAGGTGCCCGATGAACGCTTCCCGCTTTCGCAGGCGCGCGCTGTTCGCCTTCGCGCTGTCGACCAGCCTGACCGGCCCCACTCTCGCGGCGGCACGGACCGCGGTGCCCGCTGCCCGGTCCGACGTCGTCGCAGCAGAGGCGTCGTGGCGCGCTGGCGATCCGGCGGGCGCACTGGCCGCACTGGCGACGCGGACCGATCCGGCGGCATCGCTGCTCAAGGCCGAGCTGCTCGACGCGGCGGGGCGCGTCGCCGATGCCGGCGCGCTGTACCGGCAGGTGCTGCCGACCGCCGATCCGGCGCTGCGGCGACGGATCGAACTGCGCCTCGCCATCATCGCCGCGCTACGCCGTCCCGACAGCCTGACCGCCTATGCCGCGCAGCAGCCGCGCGACGCGCAACAGCGGCTGGCCGAACTGCTCGCGCTCCTCGGACGCCCCAAAGCGGCATTGGCGCTCGCGGGAGAGGGCACGACGCTGGCCGCGCGACTGACTGCGGCGCAATGGGCGTTGGCGGCGGGCGACGCGACCGCAGCGAAACAGGCGGCACAGGGCGCGCTGGCGATGGCGACGACCGTGGACGACCAACGCTATGCGCTGGCGCTGCTGGTGGAGGCGTACCGGACCGGTGGCGATCTGGCGGCGGTGCTGCCGTTCCTCGCGCAGCGTCCGCAAGGGCCGGCGGTCGCCCAGGCCATGGTGGATGTGCTGCTCGAACTCGGGCGGACCGCGCCCGCGATCGCGCGCATCGCCCGCTCGACCGACCCGGCGCTCCGAGCACGATTGGGCGGCCTGCTCGACCAGTCGGGCGATCCGGCGGCGGCGCAGGCCGAATATCGCCGCCTGATCGCCGCCGATCCGCGCCAGAGCGATCTGACCGCCCGGCTGGCCGCATCCTATCTGGTGCAGGGACGCGAGGCGGAGGCCGTCGCGACCTATCGCCGGTTCTTTGTCGCCAATCGCGGGCGCGTCGACGTGCTGACCGCCGGGGCGAAGGCGATGATCGCGATGGGATTGCAGGATCAGGCGGTGGCGATGCTGGCGGGCATCGCCACCGATCCGGCGGTCGCCGCCGCGACGCACCTGTTCCTGTTCGAAACCCAGCTCGACCGCGGCGACACGGCACAGGCGCTGGCCGAGCTGGAGGCGGTCCGCCGCGCCGATCCGCGCGGGCTGCTCCTGCTCGATATTGCCGATGGCTATGATCGGCTCGGGCGCCCGGCGGAGGCGCTGGCGCTGCTGCGACAGGTCGAGGGACGGGGCGGTGCTACGGGCTATGACCTTCGCACGCGCCTGGCGCAGCTGGCGGCGGCCACCGGCGACGATGCCGATGCGCTTCGGCGATGGCAGGCATTGTGGGCGGATACCACGCTGCCCGCCCGGCGCAGCGCGATCGAGCGGCAGATCGTGGCGCTGGCGAAGCGGACCGGACAGCTCGAACCGATGGCCCGTGCCCTGTCGACGCGGCTGGACGCGGGAAGGTTGCGCACGGGCGAGATCGACCTGCTGGTCGCGTTGCGGCTGGCGCAGGACGACCGGCAGGCGGCGGCCGATGCGATCCGCCGCTTCGCCGCGCGCAGTGGCGCGGGGGAGGCGGCGGGCCTCGACAGGATGGCGCAACTCTATGCGCGGATGCACGACTATGACCGCCTCGCCACGACGCTCGAACGGCTGATCGCGGTCGATCCGGCCAATCGCGACGCGCATGTCCGGCAGCTGATCCTGACGCGGCTACGGCACGATGCCGGTGCGATCCCCACGGCCGAACGGCAGGCGGAACTCGACGCGCTGATGGCGCAGCTGACCGCCAGCGACAGCCCGGCGTTCCGCGCGACGGTCTATGCGCAAGCCGACCTGAAGCCGCAGGCGATCGAGCAATTGCGCCGCGCATGGACGGCGGCACCGCAGGATGGCGAGGCGCTGGGCCGGCTCGCCGCCGAACTGGCGCGCCAGAACCGGCGGGGCGAGGCGATCGCGCTGCTGCAATATGCGGCCGAGCGGAGCGGCGATGGGCCGGCCTTCGTCGCGGCGATCGACGGGCTGATCGATACGGTCGCCGCCGCCGATCCCGACGATGCCGCCGTCCTGCCGGTCGTCCCCTGGGCGAAGCGGCGCGTGCTGGAACGCATCGCCACGGACGGTGCGATGCCGCGGCTGACCGGGCTGCTTGCCGACATCGCCGCGACCGACGCCGATATCGACCTGCAGCTTCGCGCGACGGAAGCGGGCGTCGCCGGTGCGGGCGAACGGCGCGGCTATGTGCTGCGCGAGCTGGCGACGCTCAGCGGCGGCGGCGTCCGTGACGGCGGCAGCGTGGCGATGATCGGCGATCCGCATCGCAAGCTGGTCTATGCCCGTCGCTTGCTGGCGCTCGGCAAGTCCTTTCCACCCGACCTCTACGCCGATCTGGCGCGCACGTTGCTGGCGCAGGGCGACGAGGCCGGTGCCGAACGCGCCTTTGCGATGATGAGCGGCATGGGCGGGCTGGTGAATGTCGACGAGGCGAAGGGCGATGCCTATGCCGCCGCCGGTCGCCCGCGCCAGGCGCTGGCCAACTATGCCCGGGCGCTGTTGCAGGATCAGGCGAATTTCGATTTGCTGGTCAAGACCGCGATTCTGCACGAACGCGCGGGACAGACGGCGCTTGCCCGCAACTGGTATGGGCGCGGGCTGCGGACGTTGCTGGCGCGTCAGCCTGCCGTGCCGCTTGGCGCGCGCGACGAACGCGGGTTGGACGTGCGGCGCTATTATCCGACATTGGTCGAGGGGCTGTTACTGAATGCGCCGGACGCGATGGCCGGCGACGACACGCTGCTGACCGACCTGAACCGCCGGTTCGAAACGGAGTTGGCGCGGGTCGGGACGGCATCGCCGGCGATCCTGGCGGACTATCCGCGGCTCGCCCTGCTGGCCGATCTGGGGCAGCGTATCGTCGATGCCGGGCAGGGCAATGCCGCGCTCGCCGGATGGGACACAGCGCTCGACCGCCGCTTCGCCGCAGACTCCGCGTATCGACGGGCAGCGACGCTGCACGCCCATCTGACCGGGCGCGCGGCAACGGCATTGCCGGACGCCGCCGACTGGCCGCTTGCCGCGCTCGGCGTGCAGGCGGACGATACCGGCAACGGCGAGCTGGCGTTCATTCTTGCCCTGTCGCGGAACGATGAGGCCGCGGCAACCACGATGCTGGCGGCGGCACTGGCTGAAGAGGAAGCGGCGCGGGCACCGGGCGCGGAAGCGTCCTCGTTCCGTCAGCCGCTCTATCTGCTGCTGGTGGCGGACGCGATGGACCGGTTGCCGCCTGAGCGCTCGCGCGAGCTGATCCTCGCCCCGCTGCAACGCTCGACGGCCCGTGACGCGATCCTGTTCGACCTGTTCCGCGCCGCTCCCGACCGGTTCGAGCGGCTGGAACGGATCGCCGGGGCGAAACTGCTGGCCCCCGACGAGCTGGTCGAGCTGACCATTCGCCAGAACAACCGACCGCTGGGTATCAGCCTGCGCGCGTCGCGCAATGCCACGAGCGGTGGCAGCGAATGGATCGACCGCTTCTCGTCCGACCAGCTGATCGCGCTCTATGACGGCATGGTCGTGCGCCTGGCGCGGGGCGAGGGCGATTCGCAGCTCGGCGATCTCGCGCTCGACGCGGTGTTGCGTCGACCGCTCGACGATGCGCAGCAGCGGCGACTGTCGGCGATCCTGGCGCGCGATATCGCCATCGTGCGCGATCCGCAGGCACGCAGCGGGATGCCGCTGGTCGGTCGCCTGCTGCTGTTCGACACGCCCCCGGCCAACCGGGCCACCGTCCTCGACGCGGCACGGGGCGTTGCGGCCGCCTATCGCGACAGTGCGCTGCTCCCGACGGTGTTGGAACGCTGGTATGCCGGAGACCGGCAGGGGGCGTTCGTCGCGCTGGCGACGCTGGCGGACGGTGCGCGCGCGAACGGGCAACAGGTTGCCCGGATCGACCGCGCGATCGAAACCCGCTTTCCCGATATCGAACGCCAGCAAGTCGATGCGTTCCTCACCGATCCCCACCCCACGTCACAGGCAGCCGCGACCGTTTACCGCCGGTTCGTCGCCGGCGATGCGAAGATCGGGATTGAGCAGCGTCTGGCGCTGACGCGGCGCATGATCGCGCTCGACCCGGCCAATCCCACCTATCGCGAACGGCTGCTCGCGCTGCAGGTCGAACGCGCCGACTGGGCGGCGCTCGCACCGCTGCTTGAGGCACAGGTGCAGGCCGAACCGGACGACCGGACGGCGGCGACGATGCTGGCACTGGTGTATCGGCTGCTCGATGAGGGCGAACGCGCAACGGCGGTCGCCAACGCCGCCGGGGTCGACCCCGACGATCCCGACGCCCTCGCGCAGCTGCTCAACCGTTCCCGCATGCTACAAGGGCGCAGTACCCGTCCTGCCGGCCTGTTCGGCAAGGTGTATGACGCCTATGCCCGCAAATTCCCCGCACAGCCGGCGGTCGTCGCGCTCCTGCGGCGTGAGGGGCGACCGGATATCAGCGGTATGGCCGGTGACGACCGGCAGCTCGCGCCGCTGTTGCAGGTAGATGCGCACGATCCCGCTACGCCCCCCGAAAAGCTGCGGGCGCTGTGGCGGCAGTCGCTCCCGTTGGCGGCGGACGGCGATACCGCGCGCGGACGCCGGGCGCTGGTCCAGACGCTCGCGGCCGGGACGATGGGCAATGGCGCGGCAGCGGCTTTGCTGGCCCGACCGGACATGACGGCCGAACTGCAACGCTATCCCCG
Source organism: Sphingomonas panni (assembly GCF_022664435.1). Classification (GTDB taxonomy): domain Bacteria; phylum Pseudomonadota; class Alphaproteobacteria; order Sphingomonadales; family Sphingomonadaceae; genus Sphingomonas; species Sphingomonas panni. Next base: position 39,273 of record NZ_JAKREU010000004.1, read on the forward strand.
CGTCATGGCACCTGCCGATCAGGCGCGGCAGCAACTGCTCTATGCGGTCGGCGCCTATGGTCCGGTACGACAGGGGCAGGGCGCAGCGGCGCTTGCCACCTTGCTCGCCGATCTCCGCAGCGGTCGGGGCGATGCCGATGTGATCCGCCGTCTGGTGGCACTGGCGGATCGCCTGCAGGTACCGCTCGACCAAGGGGATCTGGCGGCACTCGACGCCCGGCTGCGGCGGATGCCGGTGCTGGCGACCGACGACCGGCTCGCGATGGCGCGGCTCTATGCGCTCGCCGGCGACCTGCCGCGTGCGCAGGCATGGCTGACCGCCGCCTTCCTCCAGATGCTCTATCCCGCCGGCCCGCTCGACAATGTCGACGATCTGGTGAAGGCGATGGCACGGACGGTCGCGATCCTCGATGCCTGGCCCGATCGCATGGCAGCGTGCCGTATACACGCGGACCTTGCACATCGGTTCGAAAAGCGGAAACTGGGACCCAATGGGGGCGATCTGCCCGGCTTGCCGTCGTTGGAGGGCTGCAAGACGGGCTAGCCATCGCCGCCGGTACGGGGGAATGCGTAGTGCTGGGGCGGATATTGGCATGGCGACAGTCGATGTTCGCGCAGATGGTGGTGCTGACCGCGATCTTCCTCGGCTGGGGCGCTTATACCTTCGTCGTCCGCCCGCTCGGCGACATTCCACCCGAGGGGCAGCGTCCGGCCCCCCTCGACGCGACGCGGGAACAGCTCCGTCGCACGTTGAACAACTTCATCCTCGCCACCCGGGACGATCCCGCCGCCACCCCGCCGATCGCGGATGACCCATTCCTGCGTCAGGTCGAGGCGCGTAACCCCGGCTTCCGCTACCATATCCGGGCCGGCGACCGGTCCTTCGGCAACGCGCCGCCCGCCTATTTCACCCGGTTCGGCTATGCCACACTGGAACAGGTACATCTACGGATGCGCGATCCCGGGATGTGCAGTCAGGGCGAACGGATCGTTCGCAACGATGGGGCCGAGGATTTCGCGACATTCCGGATGTGCGATACCCTATCCTATTACGAATATCGCGGGCTGCGCCACCCGGTCCCCCTGCCGGAACGGAGACCGCAGGAAATCCGCTTGAAATGGCTCTGGGCGTTCAGCGGCAACTTCCTCCTCGCGGCGGGGGGCGTGTTCCTGATCTTCGCGCTGACGTTCACCCTGCACATGCTGTCGATCCGCCGCGTCGCCAGGCTCGCGCGGTCGATCGACCCGCAGCGGCTGGACACCAGCCTCCCCGAAAAGGGGGTGGTGACGGAGATGCTGCCACTGGTCCGCGCGGTCAACGATCTGATTCGGCAGGTGAATGCGGCACAGGGCCAGGCGACCTTCTTCCTGTCCGCCGCCGCGCATGAGATGCGCACGCCGTTGACCGTGCTGCGGACCCGGCTGGAGTTGATGGAGGAGGGGCAGCTGAAGGAAAAGCTGATCGGCGATGTCCGTCGCCTGACCCGGCTCGTCGATCAGCTGCTGACCTTGATGAGCATCGAAAATCGTCGCGACGTGACCGGCTTCGTCGATCTGGTCGCATCGGCGCGCAAGGTGTTGAGAGGCCGGTCGCCTGTCGCCGAAGGGGCTGGCGTCACGCTGGCGTTCGAACACGCGGTCGAAACGCTGGAAATTCCCGGTGACGCGACGTTGGTGGAATCGGCGATCGCGAACCTGATCGACAATGCGGTGTCCTTCGCGCCGGCGGGCACCGCGGTCGAGGTGAGCGTGGATGCGCGAGGGCAGGTGATCGTGCGCGATCATGGGCACGGCATCGGCCTGGTCGATCCCGACACCCTGTTCGAACCCTTTGTCCGTCCGGTCGCCAGCCGGCGCGGCTATGGTTTGGGCCTGGCGATCGTGGCGGCGATCGTCCGCCTGCATGGCGGAACCGTTCGCGCCTGCAACGCGCACAGCGGCGGCGCGGTTTTCACGATTGCCTTTCGCATTTGAGCATCATCCGGCCTGCGATGACCGGACCAATCGCCATTCCGTTTCGCACTTGCACCCGATAGCGACATAAACAAATCCCCGGGTGCAAGGTTGGTGCAAGGCAGGGCGCGCAGGTTCGCTGCATCAGGATCGACGAGCGCAGGCATTTCAGCGGAAGAACCGCGAAACCGTCCTTCGGCGCGATCGGTCCGGTATCTCGGGGGGTACGGTCATGCAGAAATGGGGTTTGTTGCACGCGTGTTCGGTGGTTGCCTATCTGGCCACGGGCGGGGTGGCCGTCGCGCAGACATCGGCATCGGCGCCGTCGTCCAATCAGGCGGAAAGCCTGAAGGGAGTGGTTCCGGTTCCGCAGAACAGCGACGCCGCCGACGAGGAAGAGGCGCGCCGCAATGCCGAGGCGCAGGCCGCCGCGACCGAACAGCCGGGCGCGACCAACGAACTGCGCCGTTTCGAAACCCCGGTGATCGTACAGACCAAGGGCAGCGACGATATCCTCGTCACCGGCAGCCGCCTGCGCGACGGTGACAAGACCCAGCGCCTGACCGTCATCGATGCCAAGGAAATCCGCGACCGCGGCGTCACCACCGTCGAGGAACTGATCCGTACCCTGCCGCAGAACGTGGCGACCATCGGGGCGGTCACCAATGATCGTTCGCGCGGGCAGTTGACCAGCATGAGCGGACGGCCGGTGGTGTCGCCGGTCGGCGCGCTGGGCGTGTCCGCCGCCAATCTGGGCGGGGTGGGCGCGGGCAATACGCTGGTGCTGGTCAATGGTCGCCGCATCGCGGGGGCGGCCGGGATCGAGCAGGGTTTCGTCAACCTGAACGGCATTCCGCTGACGGCGATCGAACGGGTCGAGATCAGCAATGGCGGCCAGTCGGCAATCTATGGTGCCGATGCGATGGGCGGCGTCATCAACTTCATCCTGAAGAAGAATTACGTCGGCACGACCATTTCGGCGTCGCGCAAGGAAACCAGTTCGGGTGCCCGCGATACCCGGATCAGCGTGTACACCGGGCGGGGATGGGGCAGCGGCAACCTGTCGGCAAGCGTCGAGTTCGGTGCGATCGAACCGGTCGTCAACGCCAGGACCGGCTATGTCACCAACAACTACGCGCCCCGGTTCGGCGGTGACAGCAACTATGACAAGCGGAGCTTTTCCTCGGGGACCGAACCGGGCACGGCCATTCAGCCCGCCGTGTTCGACCCGCGTACCGGTCAGCAGGTTTCGCCGCAGACCGGGCTTACCGTGCCGGCCGGCTTCACGGGCGCACCGAAACGATCCGACCTGATCCAGGTCGGATTGAATTCCAGCCGCGATTTCGTCCCCGAATTCGCCGGTCCCCGCACGCGTACGGTGAGCGGTACGCTGACCTTCGATCAGAAGATCACCGACCGGCTCAGCATCTTTGCGACCGGCCTGTATTCGCGGTCGAAGAATACGCAGGCGAGCGGGCTGTTCCGCGGGCTTAGTGTCAGCTTGGCCCCCGGCCAATACTACAACCCCTTCGCCGCCTTCGGTCTCAGTTCCTTCTCGTGGGCCAGTCAGGTAAACTACTTCCCGAAGAGCGAAATCGAAGACGGATCGCTGGTCCCGGCCGAAATCGCCAACACCTCGGCCAGCTGGAACGTCAATGGCGGCATCAGCTATGATTTCGGCAAGGCGGCCAAGCTCCAGCTGGTCTATACCAAATCCGAAAGCTCGACGCAGGGGTCGGGCGACGAGATCGGATCGATCGTCGGCTTCAGCACCGATGCCAAGTCACCCACCGGTTATTCCTGCTACAGCTTCCTGCTGGCGAACAACCGGATTCCGGCGAACCAGCGCGACGCCTATCAGGCGGCGTTCGATCGTCAGTGCCGGGCGCTGACCAGCACCGATCCGAACGTGGCGTTCAATCCGTGGCGGCGGGGCGCGACCGGGGGCGGGGCGGACATCCGCACGTTCCTCTATCCCTATGTCGTCGACGATCTCGGCAGCAAGCTGGACAATATCGAGGCACGGCTGACCGGCCAGCTGCTCGCGTTGCCGGGCGGGACGGTCACCTATGCCGCCGGTGCCGAATATTCGCGCAACGGGCTGAAGAATACCGCCGTCAGCAACCTTGCCGGACCCGATCCGGTCACCGAACGGCGCGCGGCCTTTGCCGAGGTGAACCTGCCCATCCTGGGACGCGGTTACGACCTGCCACTGGCCAAGCGGTTGATCTTCAACATGGCGCTGCGCCGCGACATCACCAGCAGCAATGGCGCGATCGGCACCGTGAACAACGTCCCCGTCGATAACGGGGGGCAGATCATCTATGGCAAGAACGAATTCAGCCGAACGACCCCGGCATGGGGCCTGCTGTGGTCGCCGACGAACACGATCGACGTGCGCGCCAAGTTCACCCGCGGGTTCAAGGCACCGCCGCCCACCCAGCTCTATTCGGTCAATGGCGGGCGGATCACGCAGACCACGATCACCGACGACCCCTATTATAAATGCACCACCGATTGCCTGCGCTTCTCCAACGGGCGGTCCTATGCCGTTCCGCAGGTGAACGCCGCGAACCCCGATCTGCGCCCGGAACGGTCGCGGCAGCAAATCTACAGCATATCGTGGCTGCCCAGCGGCGCGCTGTCGGGCCTGAACGTCGCGGTGACCTATAATCGCAATCGCATCCGCGATCAGTTCGGAACGATCCAGGATCTGGGGACCTTCCTGCCGCAGGTCGAAATTCTGAAGATGCCGCTCTTCTATCCGCGTGCGGCAAACGGCAAGGTCACGCAGTTCAACTTCGTCCGCTACAACATCATCGGGTCGAACTATGAATCGATGACCTACGAGGCGAGCTACCTGTTCAATACCGACGTCGGGTCGTTCCAGCCCAAGATCGTCTATGTCGACAACATGGTCGCCGAAACCATCGCGTTGCGTGAGGATCAGAAGATCGATCAGCGCGGCCGTATCCTCGGCGTCGACAGGTACAAGGTCGTCGGCTCGCTGCAGTGGAACATCGACAAGGTCAGCACGAACCTGTTCGTTTATCACACGCCCAGCTATCTGAACGACTATATGTCGTTCTTCGCGGCCGGACAGCAGCGGAACCCGGAACTCATCACCCGGGTAAAGCCGCTGACGACGGTCGACCTGTCGGTGTCGTGGGTAGTGTCGGACCGGCTCAACCTGCAACTGGCCGGACGCAACATCCTGAAGGCCGATGCGCCGTTCACCGTCGTCGATTCGCTTCCCTACGACACGGCGCGCTACAATATCGAAGGGCGAAGCGTCGTCCTGACGGCGCGGGCGAACTTCTGATGCCGGGTCGGCAACCGCTGCGGCACGTTGCCGACCTCGCCTTCGCTGGCCAGCGTCTGTAGGCTGCCGGGATGCGACTGCTTTTTGTCGAGGACGATGGCGACGTCGCCGAAACGCTGACCGCCTATCTGGAACGACAGGGCTTTGTCGTCGACCGGGCGGAAACGCTCGCGATCGCGCAGGACGCGCTGCTCGGCAACGAATTCGACCTGGTGCTGCTCGACCGGCTGCTGCCCGATGGCGATGGCGTGTCCCTGATCGGCTATGCCACGGCGCAGCGCCGGCCGCAGCGTTTTCTGCTGCTGTCGGCGCTGGCCGGGATCGACGACAAGGTCACCGGGCTAGAACTGGGCGCCCACGACTATATCGCCAAGCCGTTCGAGCCGCGCGAACTGGTCGCCCGCATCCGCGCCGCATTGCGCCACGATCTGCGCAAGACGCGCGAGACGCGCCGGTTCGGCCCGATCCTGCACGATGTCGAAGGGGGCGGCTTCTTCGTCAACGACGCGCCGATGTCGCTGCGCCGGACCGAGGCGCTGGTGCTGGCCGCGCTGATGGCGCGCGACGGCGCGCTGGTCCGGCGCGAGGCGCTGGAGACGCGGGTCTATGGCTATGACAAGTTCGTCAACGGCAACTCGCTCGAATCGATCATCTCGCGCCTGCGCAAGGTGCTGGCGACCAAGACCGAAGCGGTGAAGATCCTGTCGGTGCGCGGTGTCGGCTATCAACTGACCAAGGGCGGCTGACGTGCAAGGCCCCTGCAAGCCGGGCGTGGCACGACCGGCGCGTCTTCCCTTTTTCCAAGGCCGCTAATCCATGCAGATGATCGATCAGGCCCCGTTGGCGCGTGAACGGGCCGAAGCCTTTCGGACCACCTTCCGCGCGATCCGCGATCAGGTACGGCGGATGATGGTCGGGCAGGAGGACGTCATCGATGGCGTGCTGACCGCGCTGATGGCCGGGGGGCACGTCCTGCTCGAAGGGGTGCCTGGGCTGGGCAAGACGATGCTGGTCAATTCGATCAGCCGCGCGGTCGCCCTGCCGTTCTCGCGTATCCAGTTCACCCCTGACATGATGCCGGCCGACATTATCGGCACGACCATGCTGACCGAGACCGATGGCGGCGGGCACGAACTGACGTTCGAGCAGGGGCCGATCGTCGCCAATCTGGTGCTGGCGGACGAGATCAACCGCGCGACGCCTAAGACGCAGTCGGCCCTGCTCGAGGTCATGCAGGAGCGGCAGGTGACCGTCGGGCGCCGCACGATCCGGATGCCCGAGCCGTTCTGCGTCATGGCGACGCAGAACCCGGTCGATCAGGAAGGTACCTATCCGCTGCCCGAGGCGCAGCTCGACCGCTTTCTCTTCAAGCTGCTGGTGGGCTATCCAACCGAGGCCGAATATCACGCCATCATCGACCGGACGACCGGCGGCGACCCGGTGGCGATCGATCCGGTCACCGACGCCGCTGCGCTGTGTGCGCTTCGCGACGTCGTCCGGCAGGTGCCGGTGCCGCAGGTTGCGAAGAGCTATGCCATCCGCCTCGTCATGGCGACGCAGCCGGGGAGTGCCTATGCGCCGGAATCGGTGACGCACGGCGTCGCGCTCGGCGCATCGCCGCGTGGCGTGCAGGGGCTGATCCTCGCGGCCAAGGTGCAGTGCCTGCTCGACAACCGCTTCGCCGTCAGTTGCGACGACATCGCCGCGATCGCCCGCCCGGTGCTGCGCCACAGGGTCCTCGTCAATTATCAGGCGATGGCGCGCGGCGACGGGACCGAACAGCTGATCGACGACATACTGCGAACGGTATCGCGACCGGTAATACCGGCTTGATCGACCGGCGGTCCCGGTCGTGATCGTCGATCGGTCCGCGCCCTGATTTTCGGTGGTGAGAACAGCCTAAACCTGCGCTGCAAGGTGCCGGTCCGTAATGTCGAGGGCGCGCGCCCTTGGCGGAGCGGTGTGCTCGTTCGGCCGGCGATTCGCGTGCTGCGTCGGGCCAGGATGATATCGGGGGTATCGCTCGGCCTCTACGGGCCGGCTGCGGGCGATATCGAAATCGCCAATCTCTCTGGTCGGGGCGACAGGATTCGAACCTGCGACCCCCACACCCCCAGTGTGATGCGCTACCAGGCTGCGCTACGCCCCGATCAGAGAGGGCGTGCCTTTAGGGCGGCTTTGCGCGCCATGCAAGCCCGAAGCGTCGGCACGGGCAAATGTTGCGTGGGACCCGTGCAGATGATAGCTGCCCGCAGTTAATCAGGATGCCGTGTCCGCGGCGTCCGCTATCTCGGACATTCAGGCCAGCAATGCTCGTACCTTCCGCCTTCGCCCAGACCGCTGCCGCCCCCGCGGCATCGGGTGGTTTCCTCGGCACGCTCGTCGGCATCGCGCCGCTGCTGCTGATCTTCGTCGCCTTCTACTTCCTGCTGATCCGTCCGCAGTCGAAGCGGATGAAGACGCTGCAGGCCTCGATTGCCGCCGTGAAGCGCGGCGATCAGGTCGTCACCGCCGGCGGCATCATCGGTCGCGTGACCAAGGTCGAGGACGCGTTCGTCGAGGTCGAGATCGCCGCGAACACCCGCGTCCGCGTGGTGAAGGCGACCATCGCCGAAGTCACGCCGCCCGCCGGCGCCAAGCCCGCGAACGACTGATGCTCGACTTTCCCCGCTGGAAACGGATCGCCATCTGGGCATCCGTGATCCTGTTGGCGCTGTTCGCGGTGCCGAGCCTGCTGCCCGAAGCGACGCGCGCGAAGCTGCCCGGCTGGGTGCCGACGCCGACGATCAACTTCGGTCTCGATCTGGCCGGCGGCAGCTACATCCTGCTGGAAGCGCAGACGCAGGACGTCGCCGCGACGCGGGTCGAAGCGATGCGCGAGATGATCGCGACCGAAATGCGCCGCAACCCGCGCGTCGCGGTCGGCGACATTTCGACGCGCGGCGGGCAGATCAGCTTCATGGTCCGCGACGCGGCGCAGGTCGATGCCGCGCGTGAAAAGCTGCTGGGCCTGACCGGCGGCGGGGCGGGGATGACCGGCCAGCGCGAATGGGACATTGAGGTGCGCGACACCACGCGCTTCGTGCTGACCCCGACCCAGGCGGGCCTGAAGTTCGCCGTCGAAAATGCGATGAAGGACGCGACCGAGGTCGTGCGCCGCCGCATCGACGAACTGGGCACCCGCGAACCGACCATCATCCAGCAGGGCAGCAACCGCATCGTCGTGCAGGTGCCCGGCCTTTCCGATCCGAAGGCGCTGAAGGACCTGCTCGGCAAGACGGCACGGCTGGAATTCAAGCTCGTCGACCTGACCGCCGATCCCGCCGCCGTCGCGCGTGGACAGGCCCCGGCGGGCAGCCAGATCCTGCCCTATCCGGCGCAGGGCGGCGGCATCGCGGTCAAGCGCACCACGATCATCTCGGGCGACCAGCTGGCCGATGCGCGCCAGACCTATGACCAGAACGGCCAGCCCAATGTCACGATCAACTTCAATGCGGAGGGCGGTCGCCGCTTCGCGAAGGTGACGCAGGAAAACACCGGCAAGCCGTTCGCGATCATCGTCGACAATTCGGTCATTTCCGCGCCGAACATCAACGAACCGATCCTGGGTGGCAGCGCCACGATCAGCGGCGGCTTCACCGTCGATTCGGCTAACCAGCTCTCGATCGCGCTGCGCTCGGGCAAGCTGCCGGTCGACCTGACCGTCGTGCAGGAAAGCACCGTCAGCCCCGAACTGGGTGCCGATTCGATCAAGGCGGGCGTGACCGCCGCGATCATCGCGACCATCGCCGTCATCGTCTTCATGGTAATGACCTATGGCCGGTTCGGCATCTATTCGACCATCGCGGTCGTGCTGAACATCCTGATGATCATCGCGGTGATGGCGTTCCTGAACGCCACGCTGACGCTGCCCGGCATCGCCGGCTTCGTGCTGACCATCGGTACGGCGGTCGATGCGAACGTCCTCATCAACGAACGCATCCGCGAAGAGCGGCGACGCGGGCGCAGCGTGCTGCAATCGCTGGAACTGGGCTACAAGGAAGCCAGCCGCACGATCTTCGAGGCGAACGTGACCCACGCTATCGCCGGCGGGATCATGCTGATCCTCGGCTCCGGTCCGATCCGCGGCTTCGCGGTCGTGCTGCTGCTCGGCATCGCCAGCTCGGTGTTCACCGCCGTCACCTTCACGCGGATGCTGGTCGCCGGATGGATGCGCCGCCACCGTCCGACCGACATCACCATTTAAGGCCCAGCCGTCATGCGTCTCATCAAGCTGGTTCCCGACAACACCAACATCCGCTTCGTCGCGGTGCGCAAGATCGCGTTCACCGTGACGCTGATCCTCAGCATCCTGGCGGTCGGGCTGGTGTTCGTGCGGGGCCTCAACTTCGGCGTCGACTTCATGGGCGGTGTCGCGATCGAGGAAAAATTCGCCTCGCCGCCCGCCATCGACAAGGTGCGGGCAACGATCGAGCGGCTGGGAGTGGGCGAACCCGCGATCCAGCAGTTCGGCGACCCGAATGTCGTGTCGATCCGCCTGCCGGTGCCAGAGGGGGATTCAGGCGCGACCGACCGACTGGTCGAACGGGTGAAGACCGCCCTGTCGACCGAATTTCCGGGTGCGACCTTCAGCAACTATTCGACCGTGTCGGGCAAGGTGTCCGGCGAGCTGGTGACGAACGGTATCCTCGCGGTCGTCCTGGCGATCGTCGGCATCGCGATCTTTTCGTGGTTCCGCTACGAATGGCAGTTCGGCGTGTCGACGGCGGTCGCGATCGTCCACGACGTGCTGATGACGCTCGGTTTCTTCGCGCTGTTCCGCGACCAGTTCGCGTTCGACCTGACCATCGTTGCCGCCGTGCTGACCATCATCGGCTATTCGATCAACGACAAGATGGTGATCGACGATCGTATCCGCGAGAATATGCGCAAGTTCCGCAAGATGGAGATGCGCGAGCTGATCGATCTGTCGGTCAACGAAACGCTGCCGCGAACCGTCATGACCTCGCTGACCATCCTGCTCGCGCTGACCGCGCTGATCGTGTTCGGCGGCCATGTGCTGCGCGGCTTCACCGCCGCGATGATTCTGGGCGTGATCGTCGGTACCTATTCGTCGATCTATGTGTCGTCGTCGCTGCTCATCACGCTGGGGCTGAAGCCCGGTGCGCCGGTGGGTGAGGGCACGGTCAAGGACATCGCACCGGGCAAGGCGTCGCGGTGAAGATCGACCGGGTCCGCAAGGGCGACGGCCCGGTCGTCTCCGGGCTGACCGCCGCCGGGTTCCGGGTCGACGACGGTATCTATCCCGCGCTGCTGATGACCCCGCAGCGCGCCGATCTGTGGGAGCCGCCGGCGTTCGAGGACCTTGACGCCGACGCGCTGGCATCGGTGCTCGCGATGCAGCCGGAGTTCCTGCTGCTCGGCACCGGCGCGACGCTACGTCAGCCGCCGCGCGCGCTGGTCCGCCAGCTCGACGCGCTTGGCTTGGGGATCGAGGCGATGGACAGCCGCGCGGCGGCACGCGCGTGGGGCGTGCTCCGCGACGAAGGCCGGCAGATCGCGGCGGCCTTCTATCCGCTTTGAGGGTGGCGATAGGGAGCCGCGGCAGTCCGGCAGCCCGGTCGCACGCAAGCTGATGGATCGGTGCGCCCGTCAACCACAACCGTCACCCCGGACTTGATCCGGGGTCCCGCTTCTTATTCTTCTTCTTGGCGCCGCAAAAAAGCGGGACCCCGGGTCAAGCCCGGGGTGACGAAGGGGCAGATGCTGTTGATTGGCGAGCGAACGGGGCCGGTTAAACTGACCGCCGAGCCGCGACCAGCCCCCGTAAATGCTCGCGCAACTCCACCGCATTGCGTTCCCAGCTGAACGCATCGACCACGTCCTTCGTCGCTGACGGGTCGACCGTCTGCGACAGGACAGCCGCGATCCCTTGCGCGAAGGTGCTCGCTTCACGCGCCACGATTCGGCCGGCCGCCGGTAGCGTCACGACCTCCCGCGCGGCACCCGCATCGGGAATCACGATCGGCGTGCCACTGGCCAGCGCCTCGACCCAGGCGTTCGCCAACCCTTCCGACGACGACGCCAGCGCCATGACGTCTGCCGCCGCCAGCAGATCGGGCAGGTCACCATGCGCTATCGGTCCGGTGAGCTTCACCCGGTCGCCCAAGCCCAGCTCCGCGATCCGCGCCTCCAGCGCGGCGTGATCCGGCCCGCCGCCGACGATCCACAGCCCGACCCCCGGTAGCGCCGCCACCGCGTCCAGCACGATCCGATGCCCCTTGCGCGGGATCAACGCGCCCAGCGACACGACCAGTGGGCCGGTGATCCCGAGCCGTTGCCGGGCGGTGGCGCGATCGATACCGCCGAAGCGGGTGCGATCGATGCCGGTGCGATGGACACGGACCGGCCGATCGATTCCGGCCGCGGCGATATCGTCGGCCATCGACTGCGATACCGCCAGCAATCCGTCGGCGGCGTTGCCGGCGGCGCGAACCTGTCGGGCGGTGGCGGGCGCATAGCCCCAATGATGAATGTCTGCCCCGCGCGCCTTGATCGATACCGGTACGCCCAATCGTTTGCCCAGTTCGATCGCGGCCGGGCCGTCGGGAAAGAAGAACTCCGCATCGATCACGTCGAACGCGAAGCGCGCGCGCAGCCGGGTCAGGTGCGGAACCAGTCGCCGGACCAGTGCCGCGACGTGGAAGCGTCCCTGGGTCGCGGGCAGGTTCAGGAATCGTGGTCGGTCGACCGCAAGGCCCTTCCAAACCTCCTGCTGCGGCAGACCGGACAGCGTGCGATAGCCGGGGTGCAGCGACAGCGGGAAGGGCGGGATACCCAGTGGTGCGACCACCCGCACCTCGACATCGTCCAGCGCGGCCAGCCCCAGCGTCTGGCGTTCGACGAACACGCCGAAATTGGGCCGCACGGCATCGGGGAACAGGGTGGCGAGGGTCAGGACGCGCAACATCGTGGGACCGGTGTAGCGCGAAAGGGTGAAGGCTTCGCGAAAAGACGTAAGCGCTCCGACGTATCCCCGCGCAGGCGGGGATCCAGAGCCAGCAACGTAACCGTCGCGTCCGGTAACCCTGGAATCCCGCCTGCGCGGGGATACGAATCGCCTTAGACTGTCAGCGTATGCTCCAGCGTAATCTCTGCATTCAGCAGCTTGGAAATCGGGCAGCCGGCCTTGGCACCCGCCGCGATTTCCTCGAACTTCGCCTGATCGATGCCGGGGACATTGGCGGTCAGCGTCAGGGCCGACTTCGTCACCTTGAACCCGTCGCCATCCTTGTCGAGCGTCACCTTGGCCGTCGTCTCCAGCGTACCGTCGCTGAAACCGGCGCCGGCCAGCGCAAAGCTCAGCGCCATGGTGAAGCAGCTGGCATGGGCGGCGGCGATGAGTTCCTCGGGATTGGTGCCCTTGCCATCCTCGAACCGGGTGTTGAAGCCATATTGCTGTTCGGACAGCACGCCCGACTGGGTCGATACATGGCCCTTGCCGTCCTTGCCGAGGCCTTCGTAACGGGCGGATGCACTGCGGATCATGGCGAAACCTTTGCGAATGAAGAAGGGGCGGGCCCGTCGCCGGACCCGCCCCTCAGAATTCGTCAAACCGTATATGGTTCAACGGCAACGGCCACGGCTGCCGCTGCGCTCGATCTCGCGACCGGCCAGCGCGCCCGCACCGGCGCCCAGCAGCGTGCCGAGCGTGCGGTCGCCACGCGTGTCGATCGTGCGGCCGACCAGCGCACCGGCGACGCCGCCGACGACCAGGCCGGTGGTGCCGTTTTCCTTGCGGCAGTAACGACGGCCATCCCGACCGCGCCATTCGCGATACTTGTAGCGACGCTGCGCTTCGGCTTCGGTCTTGCCGACCGAAATGCCGTGCTTCGAGAAGGTCGGTCCGACCGGGGCCAGCAGCGAGGCGGCGGCCAGCGCCATCATGATATTGCGCATGGAATGTTCCTTTCGTCCGTAATCCTGATGTGGCCCCTTAACGCATCCCCGCCATGACGGTTTCATGAACGAAACGACAGGCATTCGTTCAGGTTCGGGACGCCGTTCAGGCGAGCGTGTAGCGTGCGACCGGTTCATACCATGCGCCGTCCGGGCCGAGATGGCTTTCGTACAGGACCAGATGGTCGAACCGCATCGCCGCTGACGTCAGCGCGGCGTGCGCGGCAAGGAAGCTCTCGACCGGCCCCGACGACCGCTTGAGTCGGGCAAGGGTGATGTGCGGCAGGAACGCGCGGCCTTCGGGGGGAAGCCCGGCACGGACCAGCGCATGATCGACCTTCCGATGCAGCGCCGCGACCGCGTCGTGCGGCGTCACCCCGGCCCACAATGCGCGGCCACGCGACCCGGTATCGAACCGCCCTACGCCGGCCAGCGCGAGGTCGAGGGCAGGGGCATGCACCGCCTGCAACGCGACGGCGATATCTTCGGCGATGGGCCGCTCGACCGCGCCGACATAGCGGATGGTAAGGTGCAGCTGTTCGTCATCCTGCCACCGCGCCCCGTCGACGCCGTCCATGATGTCCAGCAATTTCCGACGCATGGCTGGCGGCGGGCGCAGGGCGATGAACAGGCGGTGCATGCGTCGATCCTCCCGGTAGCGTAACAAAATGTTGCTACCCGCGTTTGCCTTGAAATCGCACCCCGTGCGGACGATATTTCGAACATCCGGCATGTGTGCCGGGAAGAGGAGTTTACAATGGCGAACTGGTCCGATCCCCGGACGACGGCCGCACCGATCACGCGCAATCGCACGACCGACATGGCGCGGGATGCGGGGCTGCGGTCCTATATGCTCTCGGTGTACAACTACATGGCTTCGGGCGTGCTGTTGACCGGCATCGTCGCGCTGTTGTTCTCGTGGGGCGGCGACGCTTCGCCGGCCGCACAGGTGTTCTACCAGCCCGGCGCGCTGAAATACCTCATCATGTTCTCGCCCCTGATCTTCGTGATGGTCATGAGCTTCGGCATCAACCGTCTGTCGACCGGCGCGGCACAGGGGCTGTTCTGGGCCTTTGCGGCGGTGATGGGTCTGTCGATGTCGACGATCTTCCTGCGCTATACCGGCGCGTCGATCGCACTGACCTTCTTCTCGACCGCGACCGCGTTCCTGGCGCTCAGCCTCTATGGCTACACGACCAAGCGTGACCTGACCGGCTTCGGCACGTTCCTGATCATGGGTCTGGTCGGCCTGATCGTCGCGTCGCTGCTGAACCTGTTCTTCCAGTCGGGCATGTTTAGCCTCGTCATCAGCGCGATCGGTGTGCTGCTGTTCGCCGGCCTGACCGCCTATGACACGCAGCGGATCAAGGCGATGTATTTCCAGGTCGCCGGCACCGATTTCGCGGGCAAGGCCGTCATCCTCGGCGCGCTGTCGCTCTATCTCGACTTCGTGAACATGTTCCAGTTCCTGCTGTCGTTCCTCGGCAACCGCGACTGATCCGACGGTTCATCAAGCTGACCAGGAAGGCCCGGCAGGCGACTGCCGGGCCTTTTCGTTTGGGCGGAACGCGCGGCGCGGTCGTTTCGTTTGGGTTGGGAAGGAGTGAGGGAATATGACCAACGAAACCAACGGTATCGACGACAAGGCGCTGGATTCGCTGTCGGTGGCTCCGAACGGCAACGAGAGCGAAGCCAAGACCCCGGCACAGGGCGATGCCGGAGCGGTGACCGGTGATCTGGCGGACGCCGATGCGCGGCTCGATCGCGGACTGGACGAATCGATGGACGCATCCGACCCGATTTCGGCGACGCAGCCCGGCAGTGACGGTCCGGCACCGTCGTCGGGATATGACGCCGAACAGGAAGCGAAGCGGACCGGGCAGGGCACGAACGGCTGATCCTTCGCCATCTGTACGGTTTTGCGCGGCGCGTCGGGTGGTCCCGGCGCGCCGCGCTGGGTATGTGGGAAGCATGACGACCGACCGCCTGCTCCGCCCGATCCTGCGCGCGCTCGCGCTGTTGCTGCTGGCACTGGGCAGCGTCGTACCAGCACAGGCGGCGGTGACCATCACCTTCTGGTCGCAGGAGTTCGGCCAGAATTTCCCGCATGCCTTCTTCACCTTTTCCGGCGCGCCCGATGCCGGCGGCCCGGCGATCAACGAAAGCTACGGCTTCACGGCGAAGGCGATCACGCCGGCACTGTTGATGGGATCGGTCGGCGGGATGATCGATCGGCCCAAGCCATCCTATATCGCGAAGAGCAACGCGCATTTCTCGGTCGTGCTGAGCGATGCGCAATATGCGTCGGTCCGGGCATTGATCGAAGAATGGGGCGCGAACGGCGATTCGCACTATAATCTCAACCGGCGCAACTGCGTCCACTTCGTCGCCGAAGCGGCGCGCCGTTCGGGGCTGAGTGTGGTCGAGGACAGGAAACTGATGAAGAAGCCGCGCTCCTTCATCCAGTCGGTCGAACATGCCAATGCCGGACGGGTGACGGTGATCGAACTGCCGGCCAAGACCTATTTCGCAACCTTGCCGCCGCCGGCCGCCGCGAATGACGACACGCCGGTCGGCAATGCGGCGACCGCGCCGCACTGACCGGCGCGTTGCCTCTTCCCACCAAGTCGCGATTGCGGCAGTCGTGCCGCCGAAGTTCTAGCGGGAGAAACGGGATGCGGCGTTGGACGATCGGCGCACTGGCGCTGCTGGCCGGGTGCGGACAGGCGGATGAGACACCGGCACCCGCGAATATGACCCAGGAAGAGTCGGTCCTGCCGGCGCCCACGCCGACGCCGGAAGCGCTGGTAACGATCCCGACCCGCTTCGTCGGTAGCTGGGACAGCGACGGCACGGCCTGTGCGGCCAACCCGGCCGGGACCGGTCGCGTCGTCATCGCCGCGAACGCGGTACGCATGGGCGACCGTGACCTGCCGACCCGTGCGATCACCGCCGCCGATGCCGGCGCGGTCGATGTCGACGTGATCGGCGACCGCAGCGGCATCACCGAACAGCGCCGCTACCGCCTGGCGCTGGGCAGCGGCGGCAGTCTGGAACTGACCGGTGTCGACGGTCCCGTCCGCCTCGTCCGTTGCGATGCGCCTGCGGGGGCGGAAGCGGCCGCGCGCAACGCGATCGCGCTCAACCTTGCACCAGACGGGTTGCAGACGGTGGCCGGAGCCAGCAGCCGGACCTTGGCGTTCGGCACGCCGGCGGAGGTCGTGCTGCGCGTGGTCGAGGCCGCGACCCAGGCCTTGCCCCAGCGTTCGCGCAACGCCGAATGCGGCGAAGGGCCGCTCGACATCGCCACCTATCCGCGGGTCGCGGTCTATTTCCAGGACGGGCGCTTCGTCGGCTGGTCGGCACGCGGGCGCGGGCTGACGACAATGGCCGGGGTCGGGATCGGATCGAAAAAGGCCGATGTCGATGGTGTGATCGACGCCCCGGTGGAGGAAACCAGCCTCGGTCGCGAATTCACCAGCGGCGGCCTGTCGGGGCTGTACGATGCGAAGGATGCGGTGACCGCGCTATGGGCCGGCAGCACCTGTATCGCCCGGTGATCGCCGACGCGACGTCGGCGGATGCGGCGGCGGTCGTCGCGCTGTGGCACGCCTGCGGCCTGACCCGGCCGTGGAACGACCCCGACGCCGATTTTGCGCGTGCCCTTGCCGGTGCCGGCTCGACCATTCTCGTCGCCCGGCGCGCCGCCGTGCCGGTCGGCAGCGTCATGGTCGGCCATGATGGCCATCGCGGCTGGCTCTACTATCTCGCCGTCCGGCCGGATCTGCAGGGGCAGGGCATCGGCACAGCGCTGTTCGCCGCCGCCGAGCACTGGTTGCGCGACCGGTCGGTGCCCAAGCTGCAACTGATGGTCCGAACGGATAATGACGCTGCGATCCGCTTCTATCACCGGCTGGGGCTAGGACGACAGGAGGTCGTTGTTCTCGGCCGGTTTCTCGACATTGCGACGTAATCGCAACATTCACGTTACTGATAGTCACTTGCAAAAGCGATAAAGCCGGCGTAGCGGCACCCCGATACCAATTGGGGACCGTTTCGATGACGTCTTTCGCTCTTCTCCTCGCCGCCACCGCCATGACCCCGGCGCCGACCGTTTCGGACGACACGCAACAGCGGGCCGAGGAGATCGTCGTCACCGGCACCCGGACCGAGGGGAGCGACGATTATGCGGTAAAGGCGCAAAGCACCGCGACGCGCCTGCCGCTGTCGCTGCGCGAGACGCCGCAGTCGGTCAGTGTCGTGACCCGCGCACAGATCGAGGATTTCCAGCTCAACGACATCAACGCGCTGCTGGCGACCGTGCCCGGCGTGAACGTGCAGGCGCAGGAAACCGACCGCTTCTACTATTCCGCGCGCGGCTTCGACATCCAGACCTTCCAGATCGATGGCGTCGGCCTGCCATTTCCCTTCCAGATCCAGAACGGATCGGTCGACACCGCGATGTACGACCGGATCGAGGTGGTGCGCGGCGCGCCGGGCCTGTTGTCGTCGACCGGCAACCCTTCGGCCGTCATCAACTTCATCCGCAAGCGTCCGACCCGCGACCTCGCCGCCTCGGCCAGCGCGCAGTACGGCTCGTTCGACACGCTTCGCCTCGACGGCGATGTCAGCGTGCCGGTGACCAGCGGCGGCGGCATCCGCGCCCGCGCGGTCGGTTCCTATCTCGACGGCGACAGCTATCTCGACCGCTATGGCCTGCGCCGCTGGACCGGCTATGGCATCGTCGAGGCGGATATCGGCCCGGACACGGTCGTCAGCGCCGGTTATGGCTATCAGAACCATCGCAGCCGTGGCGCGATGTGGGGGGCTATCCCGCTTTATTACACCGACGGCACCCGCATCGATCTCGCCCGGTCGAGCAATCCCGCCCCCGAATGGTCGAGCTTCGACGTGACCGATCGCCAGATCTTCGGCGATATCACCCATCGTTTCGGCAACTGGACCGCCAAGCTGACCGTGCAGCGCCGCGCGATCGACGAGGATGACCGGCTATTCTATGTCTATGGCAATCCCGACCGCGCGACCGGCATCGGCATGGCCAGCTATCCCGGCGCGTTCCAGTCGTTCGCCCGCAACCTGACGATCGATGCGAACATCACCGGCACGGTATCGCTGTTCGGACGCGCCCATGACGTGATGTTCGGCGTGAACCGGTCGGCGCAGCGCTATACGCAGGATTCGGCCTATGATCTCTCGCGGGTCGGCGTATCGCTGCCGCTCGGCACCGTGTTCGACGGCAATTTCGCCGAACCGAACTTCCCCGCCTTCACCCGCAGCCTCGACACGCACAGCCGGCGCGAGACGGTGTACGGCCTCGTCCGGCTGAACCCCGCCGACCAGCTGAAGGTGATGATCGGCGCCAACGCCACCCGCGCGTTCAGCGAGGGCGTGTCCTATGGCGCGCCGACCAATTACGACCGTGCGCGCTTCCTGCCGTTCGTCGGGGCGACCTACGACCTGACCGGCAATGTCAGCGCCTATGCGAGCTTCGCGACGATCTTCAATCCGCAGGACCAGATCGGTCCCGACGCCCGCATCATCGACCCGATCGAGGGCGACAATCTGGAGGCGGGGCTGAAGGGCGAATGGCTCGGCGGCCGGCTGAACGCCAGCGTGGCGCTGTTCCAGGCGCGACAGAAGAATACGGCGGAATCGACCGGCTTCAACGAGGATATCGGCCAGTTCGCCTATCGCGGCGTCGATGCCACCTCGCGCGGGATCGAACTGGAGGTCAGCGGACAACTGGCGCCCGGCCTGCAGGCGACCGGCGGCTTCACCGCGATGCGCATCCGCGGCGAACGCGACGAAGCGGTGCGGACCTTCGTGCCGCGCAACACGGGGCGGCTGAACATCGTCTGGGCGCCGGTGTCGCTGCCTGCGCTCAAGCTCGGCGTGTCGGGCCAGTATCAGAGCAGCTTCTACCTCGAACCGCTCGACATCCTGTCGTCGACCACCGGGCAACAGGTGCGGATCACGCAGGACGGCTATGCCACGGTGGACCTGATGGCGCGCTACGAACTGACGCCGCGCGTGTCGCTCAGCGCCAATGTCCGCAACGTCAACAATGCCAAGGCAATCAGCGCACTGAATTTCGACCAGGGCTATTTCAACGCCCCGCGCACGGTGCTGGGCACGGTGCGGGTCAGCTACTGATGCGAAAAGGGGGGGGGGCGGTGATGGCCGCCCCCTCTTATTATGTCCCACCGTTCGGTTCGAGCAGCTTCGAGCGAAGTCGAGAAGCGTCCGTCGAGAACTTCCTGCCCAGCGGAACCCCGTTCTCGATACGCGCTCTCGACAAGCTCGATCGCTACTCGAACCAAACGGGGGAGGGTAGGTAAGGGATTACCCCACGAACGCCCGTTCGATCACATAATCGCCCGGCTTCGCGTTCGACCCTTCCTCGAATCCGATCCCTTCCAGATATTCCGAAAAGTCGCGGATCATCTCGGTCGACCCGCACAGCATGATGCGGTCGGTCGCCGGGTCGAATGCCTGCGCGCCGCCGATCCGTGCCGAGAACAGCGTGCCATTCTCCACCAGCGCGTCGATGCGCCCGGTGGTGTGGAACTCCTCGCGCGTGACGGTGGGCACATAGGTGAACTGTGCCGCCGCCTGATCCTCGACCAGCGGATCGCCGGCAAGGTTCGATTCCAGCGTGGTGCGGAAGGCGAGGTCGGACACGCGGCGCACCGAATGCACGACGACGATCGACGAATACATCTCGTACACGTCCGGATCGCGGATCAGCGACAGGAACGGCGCGAGGCCGGTACCGGTCGACAGCATGAACAGCCGCTCGCCGGGCTTCAGCGCGTCGGTGACCAGCGTACCGGTCGGCTTCTTGCCGAGGAAGATTTCATCGCCCGGCACGATCTGCTGCAGCTTCGACGTCAGCGGGCCGTCCGGCACCTTGATCGACAGGAACTCCAGTTCCTCGGCATAGGCGGGGCTGGCGATCGAATAGGCGCGCAGCAGCGGCTTGCCGTTGTCGCCGGGCAGGCCGATCATCACGAACTCGCCCGAGCGGAAGCGGAAGCTCGGCGGGCGGGTGATGGTGAAGCTGAAGAGATGCTCGTTCCAGTGGCGCACCGAACGCACGCGCTCGACGCTCAGCGCGTTGGTGGGTTCGAGGCCGTGGACAACGGCGGTGCGGTCGGTCATCGGTAATCCTTACGTTCTGACGTTGGTCCCCGGCGGCAGCCCGACCTGTCCGAGCATTGCCGCCGTCCGGGCCAGCGCACAAAAAGTGGGGGCGATCGCCTCTTCGGCGACCAGCAGCGAAAGCGTGGTCCGCGCCTTCGCATCGCGTCCCGTTACGAGATCGCGCGCCAAGGTCAACAGAACAGATTCATCGTCGGTCACAAGCCCGCATTTACAATTGATCTGGATCGGTACGCGGGCATGGGTCGACAGCTGCGTCATCCACCCGTCGAAATCGCCGAGCGCGTCGAGCGCGCCCGACTGTGCGAAGCGTGCCGCCAGCAGCGCGGCGGGGCATTGGCAGGCACCGCGCGCCGCCACCCACAACCGGATCGCATCGATCAGGAAACGGTCGCCGGGGGACAGGGCCGTTACCGGCCGGTCGATCAGATCGTACATAGAGCCTCGCTATTGATACTCATTCGCATTGGCTATCGCGGATCGGACGGGGCGTCAATCGCTCGCAGCACCGAAAGCGACGGGCGGAAACGGGACACGCGATTTTCTGGAATAGGCGCGACGTTTAAACGCGATCTTCAGTCTTTTCCCCGAAACCCGGCGCGAACGACGCATGAGGGGATGATGGTGCAGTTGAAGGTTCGCGGCCGGATCAACCTGATCGGAGGGGTGGCGGCACTCGGGCTGGTGATACTGCTCGTCATCAGCCTGTTCCATCTGTCGTCGGTCATGCACCGCGACGTCGAACGCAGCACGCGACAGGCGGTGGAGACGGCGCGATCGGTCGTCGCCCATTATCATGACGAAGAGGTCGCCGGGCGCATGACCAGGGCCGAGGCGCAGCGCGCCGCGCTGAGCACGCTGAAGACGATGCGCTACGACGGCACCGAATATTTCTGGGTCAACGACCTGCATCCCACGATGCTGATGCATCCGACCAAGCCGGAAATGAACGGCACCGACCTGAACAACTATCGCGACGCGACCGGCCGGACTCATTTCGTCGAGATGGCGCAGATCGTGAAGGCGAAGGGCGCGGGCTTCCTCAGCTATCATTGGACCAGGCCGGGGCAGACGGAGGCGCAGCCGAAACTGTCCTATGTGGCCGGCTTCGCGCCATGGGGCTGGGTCATCGGGTCGGGCGTGTTCATCGACCGGATCAACAGCGCCATCTTCGACGCCGCGCTCTACCTCAGCGCGCTCGCGCTGGCGGTGATGCTGCTGGTCGCGTTCTGCGCCTATCGCATCGGTCGGTCGATCTCGCTTCCGGTCGAGGCGGTGGCCGGTCGGATGCGCGCGCTGGCAGCGGGCGACACCGCGTCGGCCATTCCCGGGCGCGACCGTCGCGACGAAATCGGCGAGATGGCGACCGCGCTCGAAACCTTCCGCGACGCAGCGATCGTCGCGACCGAGCGCGAGGCGGAGCAGCAGCGCGTGGTCGACACCGTGGGCGATGGCCTGGCCGAGGTGGCGCGCGGGCATCTGGACGTGCGGATCGGCGACCGGCTGACCGGATCGTTCCGCAAGCTGGGCAGCGATTTCGATTCGGCGATGGTGGCGCTGGGCGATGCGATGCGCGCGGTGGTCGCCTCGACCGGCGGGATCAGCAACGGCGCGGCCGACATCAGCAGCGCGTCCGACGACCTGTCGCGGCGCACCGAACAGCAGGCGGCGAGCCTCGAGGAAACGGCGGCGGCGCTCGACGAGATCACGGCGACGGTCCGCAGCACCGCGAGCGGCGCGGCACAGGCCAATACGACCATGGCGGCGACGCGCGGCGATGCCGAGGACGGCGTGCGGATCGTCCGCCAGGCGGTCGACGCGATGGGCGGGATCAAGCGCGCCTCGGACGAGATTTCCGACATCATCTCGGTCATCGACGGCATTGCGTTCCAGACCAACCTGCTGGCGCTGAATGCCGGCGTCGAGGCTGCACGGGCCGGGGATGCGGGCAAGGGGTTTGCCGTCGTCGCTTCCGAAGTCCGCGCGCTCGCCCAGCGCTCGGCCGATGCGGCGCGCGACGTGAAGGGCCGCATCCTCGCCAGCGGCAGCCAGGTCGAGATCGGCGTCACCCTGGTCGGGGAGACCGGCGACGCGCTGGAACGGATCGTCGGGCGGATCGGCGAGCTGGCCGAACTGGTCGCGCGGATCGCCAAGGGGGCCGACGAACAGTCGTCGGGCCTGCAACAGGTCAATATCGCGGTCGGCGAAATGGACGCGGTGACGCAGCAGAATGCGGCGATGGTCGAACAGAGCAACGCCGCCGCCCGCGGCCTGGCGGATCAGGCCGCCGCACTCGCCCATCATGTCGAACGCTTCCGTCTGTCGGCGGACTCGCGCAAATCGCTGCCCTATCGCGCGGCGGCGTGAGGGGCTTCCGCCGGAGCGACGATTTGCTCCGGCCGGCATCTGCGCTAGCACCGCGCCGATTTCGAACCGGAGCCTCCTTCATGCCAGCAACCCTCTACGGCATCCCCAACTGCGACACGATGAAGAAGGCCCGTACCTGGCTTGAGGCCAACGGCATCGCCTACAGCTTCCACGACTATAAGAAGGCCGGGATCGACCGCGCGACGCTGACCGGCTGGGTCGATGCGCTCGGCTGGGAAACGCTGCTGAACCGTAGCGGCACGACCTTTCGCAAGCTGCCCGATGCCGACAAGGCCGATCTGGACGCGGCAAAGGCTATCGATCTGATGCTGGCCCAGCCGTCGATGATCCGCCGCCCGGTGCTGGTCGGGGACGGCTGGATCGAAACCGGGTTCAAGCCTGATCTTTATGCGGACCGATTCGCCAAGGCGTAGCAACTGGGTTACCCATCCCCACCGGTATCATTGCGATGCCGTATCGAATCGGGATGGGGAGCAGCATGGCACCGACGTTCGTCCGAACCCCGCCGCCCTGGTTCCGTATCGTCGCCATCCTGTTCCTGCTGTGGGGCGTCGCCGGCGTCTTCGCCTTCTACAGCCAGGTCACCCTCGGCCCGGCGGCACTGGCCGCGATGGGGGAGGCCGACCGGCGTTTCCATGCCTCGCTGCCGCACTGGTTCGCCTGGGTCTATGGCATCGCCACCTGGAGCGGGTTGTTCGGCAGTATCGCGCTGTTGCTCGGGCGGCGCTGGGCAGGGGGGCTGTTCGCCGCGTCGCTGCTGGCGGTCGCGATCCAGTTCGGCTGGGTCTTCGCCGCGACCGATCTGGTCGCGCGAAAGGGCGCGGCGGCGACCGTGCCGTTCCCGCTGGTGATCTTCGCCATCGCCTTGTGGCAGCTGGCGGTGGCGCGGCAGGGGATCGCGCGCGGGTGGCTTCGCTGATCGGCGTCCGCTACAGCGCCTCCATGTCCACGACCTTCACCCTCGACACCGCCACCAGCCGCGCGACGCCCACTCCGGCGCCGATGAAGCGGCTGACCATCCCCGCGATCCGCGCCGCCAAGGGCAAGACCCCGCTGGTGATGCTCACCGCCTATACCGTGCGCATGGCGCAGCTGATGGACGCGCAGTGCGACATGCTGCTGGTCGGCGACAGCCTGGGGCAGGTGATCTACGGCCTCCCTTCGACCGTGCCGGTCACGCTCGACATGATGGCGGCGCATGGCGCGGCCGTGGTGCGCGGCTCCTATCATGCGCTGGTCGTCATCGACCTGCCGTTCGGCAGCTATGAGGCCAGCCCCCAGCAGGCCTTTGAAAGCGCGGCGATGCTGCTGAAGGCGACCGGCGCGGCCGCCGTGAAGCTGGAGGGCGGCACGGCGATGGCCGAAACCGTCGCCTTCCTGTCTGAACGGGGCATCCCGGTGATGGGCCATGTCGGCCTGACGCCGCAGGCAGTGAACCAGCTCGGCGGCTATGGCGCGCGCGGGCGAAGTGCGGCGGAGGCGGAAAAGATCGTCGCCGACGCGGTGGCGGTCGCGGAGGCGGGCGCCTTCTCGGTCGTGATCGAGGGCGTGGTCGAACCGATCGCGGTCGACATCACCCGCCGCATCGCCTGTCCGACCATCGGCATCGGCGCATCGGCCGAGTGCGACGGACAGGTGCTGGTGGCCGAGGACATGCTCGGCCTGTTCGAACGCACCCCGCGCTTCGTGAAGACCTATGGCGACTTGGCCGGACAGATCGCCACGTCGGTCGCGACCTATGCCGAAGAGGTGCGCGCGCGGACCTTCCCCGGCCCGGCGCAACTCTACGCGCCGAAGGATTGATCCTGATCCGTCTTCGTCATTACCGCGAAGGCGGGAATCCATAGCCGCAACGCCAGCGCATCCTGCCGAAACGTCGGCGTCTATGGATCCCCGCCTGCGCGGGGATGACGATCGTGAGAGCGTCGTTCATCCCCCGCACAGCCTCGCGCGCCCATGGTCCCGCCCCGGCACCGGCCCCACGACCAATCGCTTTCGTTTCGTCCGGCGCTCGGCTAAAGGAGCGCGCTTGATCTATCCCCTGGAGCTGTTCCCTTGGCGTTGACCCCGCAGAACAACGAAGCCTTCATCCGCGAAGTCGATGAAGAGCTGCGCCGTGAGCAGATGTCGAACATCGGCAAACGCTATGGCCTGTGGATCATCGTCGCGGTCCTCGTCGCGCTGGCGGCGTTCGGCGGCTGGACATGGTGGAACCATCACCAGAACACGCTGGCCGGGGAACAGGGCGAACAGCTCGCCACCGCGCTCGACGATATCCAGCAGGGCCGCGTCGCGCAGGCGACCGAGATCGTCGGCAAGCTGACCAGCTCGGACAAGGACGCGGTACGCGCGACCGCGCTGCTGACCCAGGCCGACATGCTGCTGTCGAAGAACGATACCAAGGGCGCGGCCGCCGCCTTCGGCAAGGTCGCCGCCGACGAAACGCTGGCCCAGCCGTTCCGCGACATGGCGCTCGTTCGTCAGACCGCCGTCGAATATGATTCGCTGCAGCCCCAGCAGGTCATCGACCGGCTGCGCGGGCTGGCGGACAAGGGCAGCCCGTGGCTCGGCAGCGCGGGCGAGATGGTCGCCGTCGCCTATCTCCGCCAGAACAAGCTGCAGCAGGCCGGACAGACCTTTGCCCTGATCGCGCGGACCGATGGCGTGCCGGAAAGCGTGCGCGCCCGTGCCGTGCAGATGGCCGGCTCGCTCGGCGTCGATGCCGCGCCCGCCGGCGCGACCGCCGCGCAATAACCCCTTTCGATACCGGAACCCCTTTCCCATGAAGACGCATCTGAAACTCTCGGCAGCGGTTGCGGCGTTGGCGCTGCTGGGCGGTTGCGGCGCCCTGAAGGGCAAGGGCCCGGCCCGCACGCCCGTCGTCGGACAGCGCGTGCCGATCCTCGCCTCGGAAAACCTCGCGGAAGTCGATCCGGCGCTCGCGAACCTGCAGGTCGTGCTGCCGCTCGCCGAAACCAATGCCGACTGGTCGCAGCCCGGCGGCAATGCGGCCAAGTCGATGGGCCATGTCGCGCTCGGCGACACGCTGACTCAGGCATGGAGCGCGCGGATCGAGGGGGGTAACACCCGCACCCGCCTTGCGGCCGCACCGGTGGTCGTCGGCGGCCGGCTGTACGTCATCGACGTGAACGGCATGGTCACCGCGATGGACGCCAGCAACGGCGCGACTGTGTGGACCGCGCAGACGGTGAAGGGCGAGGGCAATCCGCGCGCCCGCTTCGGCGGCGGCGTGTCGGTGGAGGGCAATCGCGCCTTCGCGACGGACGGACTGGGCGATGTCGTCGCGTTCGACACGGCGGACGGCAAGGAAGTGTGGCGCGCCAAGCCCGGCGGCCCCTTGCGCGGTGCGCCGTCGCTGTCGAACGGGCAGGTCTATGTCGTCAGCCAGGATAACCAGCTGTTCGCGCTCGACCAGAGCGACGGCAAGGTCGTGTGGACTCAGTCGGGCAGCATCGAGGCGCAGGGCGTATTCGGCGTCGCCGCGCCCGCTTCGGCGCAGGGAACGGTCGTCGCCGGCTTCTCGTCGGGCGAATTGAACGCCTATCGCTACGAAAACGGCCGTTCGGTGTGGGGCGACAGCCTGTCGCGTACCTCGGCCTCGACCTCGGTGTCGGCGCTGGCCGATATCGACGCCGAACCGGTGATCGACAATGGCCGCGTCTATGCGGTCGGGCAGGGCGGTCGCATGGTCGCGCTCGAACTCGTGTCGGGCCAGCGTCTGTGGGAACAGAATCTCGCCGGCATCTCGACGCCATGGGTCGCGGGCGAATGGATCTTCGTCGTGACCGACGACGCCCGCCTGCTGTGCATCTCGCGCGGCAGCGGCAAGCTGCGCTGGGTCCAGCAGCTGCCCGGCTTCCGCAACGTCAAGAAGCGCAAGAACCCGATCAGCTGGGTCGGCCCGATCCTCGCCGGCAACCGCCTGATCCTCGCCAATTCGGACGGACAGCTGGTATCGGCGTCGCCCGCCGATGGCAGCATCACCTCCACCCAGGAAACCCGGTCGAAGGCGGGCTACAACCTGTCGCCGGTCGTCGCCAACGGGATGCTGTACCTCCTCGACGACGCCGGGCAGCTGACCGCCTGGAAGTAGTCTTTACCATCGTCATCCCCGCGAAGGCGGGGATCCATAGACGCAGCGCTTCGGATAGAGGCGCTGCGTCGGCGTATATGGGTTCCCGCCTGCGCGGGAACGACGACCAGGGGTAAGCCCTCGACCCCCCGACCCCATTCCCCTACACTCGGCGGCAACCCCGCACCCCAGGAATCCCCATGCCCTTACCCGTCGTCGCCATCATCGGCCGTCCCAATGTCGGCAAGTCGACGCTCTTCAACCGCCTCGTCGGCAAGCGGCTGGCGCTGGTCGACGATCAGCCGGGCGTGACCCGCGACCGGCGGGAGGGGCAGGCGACGCTGCTCGGGCTCGACTTCACCATCGTCGACACGGCGGGGTTCGAGGATGAGGACGCCGCGACCCTGCCGGGGCGGATGCGGATGCAGACCCAGGCGGCGGTCGAGATGGCCGATGTCGCGCTGTTCATGATCGACGCGCGTGCCGGCATCACGCCGCTGGACGAGGAAATCGCCCGCTGGCTGCGCTCGGCCGATGGCACCGTCGTCCTCGTCGCCAACAAGGCGGAGGGCCGCGCGGGCGAGAACGGCGTGCTGGAATCGCTGGCGCTCGGGTTCGGCGATCCGGTGCAACTGTCGGCCGAACATGGCGAGGGCGTCGCCGACCTGTTCGAGGCGCTCCAGCCCTATATCGAACGCGACGAAGAGCCGGAGCCGGAGGAAGAGGGCGAATTCGACCCCGAAACCGCGGTGCTGAAGCTGGCGATCGTCGGCCGTCCGAACGCGGGCAAGTCGACGCTCATCAACCGCTTCCTCGGCGAAGACCGGCTCATCACCGGTCCCGAAGCCGGCATTACCCGCGATTCGATCGCGGTCGACTGGAACTGGACCGCGCCCGATGGCCGTGTCCGCCCGGTCCGGCTGATCGACACGGCGGGGATGCGCAAGAAGGCACGGGTGCAGGAAAAGCTTGAAAAGCTTTCCGTCGCCGACGCACTGCACGCGATCGACTTTGCCGAGGTCGTCGTGCTGCTGCTCGACGGCACCCGCGGCCTCGAGCTGCAGGACATCAAGATCGCCGACCGCGTGCTGCAAGAGGGCCGCGCGCTGGTGATCGCGCTCAACAAATGGGACATTGCCGAACACGCCTCCTCGCTGTTCAACGGCGTGAAGGGCGCGCTCGACGAAGGGCTGGCGCAGGCCAAGGGCGTGCCGCTGCTGACCGTCTCCGCCGCGACCGGCAAGGGGCTGGACGTGCTGATGCAGGCGGCCTTCGAAACGCGGGAGGCATGGGGCCGCCGCGTATCGACCGGACAGCTCAACCGCTGGTTCGACCGCGCGCTGGAAGCCAACCCGCCACCCGCGCCCGGCGGCAAGCGGATCAAGATGCGTTACATCACGCAGAACAAGACCCGCCCGCCCAGCTTCGTGCTGTTCGGCACCCGCGTCGACCAGCTACCCGAAAGCTACAAGCGGTATCTTATCAATGGCTTGCGCAAGGAATTCGGCTTCGGTGCCGTCCCGGTCCGGCTCAACCTGCGCGCGCCGAAGAACCCGTTCGATCACTCGAAGTGACCCGCATCGACGCTCGCGGGATGCGCTGCCCCTGGCCAGCCATCCGGCTGGCCCGGGCGCTGCGCGACGGGGCGGAGGTGGTGGAGATCGCGGCCGACGACCCGCGCGCTGCCGGCGAACTGGCCAGTGCGGCAACGGCGGTCGGCGCGCGGCTGGAGGTCGTGAGCGAGGGCGTGTTCCGGGTGGCGCGATGACGTTGCGATGACGGACAACGCCCCCTACCAACCGACGTCAGGCTTCCTGATCGACGTGCTGAATGAAACCGTGCCGCTATCCGGAAGCGAGTTTGCCGACCACAATCTGCAGCGCGTTATTGCCTTTCTGGCGGATGCGGAGGCGGTGAATCGGGATTGGGCGGCGTTCATCCTTGGCAATGCCGACCGGGATACCCCGATGATACGCGATGCGTTGCTAACGGCCGCGACGACGGATTGCTCGCCGCGCGTAAGAGCAGAGGCGTTGCGCGGTCTTGCCCAGATGGCACCGGCGCTGGCACTGCCCCATGTCCACCAAGCTCTGTCCGCCGACAATGTTCTAGTTAACGTCTTCGAAGCGGCGGAGATCATCGCTGATCCGTCGCTGGTCGATGCGCTGCGGCCATGGTCCGATCCGTCGGACGACCCGTATCTCGACGGACTGGTGGCGGCGGCTATTGCCGCTTGCGAACGCGGCAAGGCGGCATGACGCAAAACGTCATTCCAGCGAAGGCTGGAATCTCTCTGTGACAGCACGACAGCAGGGGCCGCTGGAGGCCCCTGCCTTTACTGGGGCCAGGCGCGCCTGATCAGATAAGGCAACCGTCTGTCAGGACTTTCCTACAACCGTCCAGACATGCCATGCTCCGTCCGGCTCTTTCGCATCGCTGAGACAACGCGTGCCGGACATGGCGCAAACCGCACGGTGCGCAAACCGTGCACGAGTGTGAACTTAGTGAACTTTGGAACGCGTCACGGCTTCGCTTCCCACGGTTTATCCCGCAAATTCAGATGGGTAATGCCACGAGCTTTCAACCGTGGTCCAAGAAAGCGGTAGAAGAACCAGTCCTTCGCGGCGAACGGCGTCGCATGGTACAAAATCCGCTCGCCGAGCGTCCAGCGCACCCGCCGCCGGTCCGACCTGCGCGGCGAGGGTTTTGCCCAGAAAGCAAAGGGATAGACGACGCGGCCGAGCTTCGCGACCCGCTGCATGATTTCGTGGTCGAGCAGCACATAGGGCCAGAGCCTTTCGGAGAAGCCGCCCGCCTCGACCAGCGCGGATGTTCGAAACGCCTGTCCATAGCCGCCGGTATGTGTCTGTTTCGACAGCAATTTCGTGACGACGCCTGAATAGATCGCCCGCCTGAGCGTCTGCCCCGACGCATCGACGCCCAGCGCCATCACCGCGACGGTACGCGCATCGGCATCGAACGCCCGCTCCGCCTCCGCCAGATAATGCGGCGGGTAGTAGGTATCGGCATCACCGAAAGCGCAGAACTCGGTGGTCAGCTCGTCCATCGCGGTTTCCAGCGCGTGGATCTTGCCTGGCCGTGCCTCCGACAGGTGCACGACCTCGACGCCGGGCGCAGCAAAGGCGCGGGCGATCGCGTCCGATCCGTCGGTCGAACCATTGTCGACCAGCACCAGCCGGAACGGCACCGTCTGCGCCGCCAGCGCCGCCAGCGTAGCGGGCAGGAAATCGGCCTCGTTGTAATAGGCGATGACGAAGGTCCAGCGGGTCATGCGGCCAGCTCCATCAAGCGGCGACAGGCGGCTTCCGACGATCGCGGACCGTGCGTCGCCACCGCATGGACACGCGCCGCCGCGCCCATCGCCGCGACCGCCGCCGGATCGGCGAGCAGCGCGGCGACCTTGTCGCGATAATCGTTATCCTTGACCAGCAACCCGCAATCGCGCGGGATCACGTCCGGCCCGATCCGGTCGTCGAACGCGATGACCGGCAGCCCGCACGCCATCGCTTCGGGAATCGCGCGCGGGAAATAGTCGCGCCGCCCGGCGTGAAAGAACAGCCGCGACTGCGCCAGCACCGCCGGAACCTCCGCGTTCGGCACATGGCCCAGCCACGCGACCTGCGGGAAACGGCGGCGCAGCTCGTCGCCCTGCGGACCGTCGCCGATCACCGCGACCCGGTGGGTTTCCCCCAGCGCCGCGATCTCGTCGAACTTCTTGTACGGCGTCAGCCGGCTGGTCGCGATAAGGTCGAACCGTTTCTCCGTCGGCAACGGCGCGAAGCGGTCGGTGTCGATCGTCTTGGGCAGCCGCTGCATCCGCGTTTCGGGTATCGCGCGCCGCCAGAACCGCCAGCCCGGCTGCGTCAGCTTCGCCTCCTGCACCGCCGATTCGGGGAACAGGAAGGCGGCATGCGGCACGATCCGGCTCCACCAGTCGCCACCGATGATGACCGCGAAGCGCCGCCTGTCGGGCCGCAGCACCCGGTCGAACAGGTCGAACCCCGCGCCGCCATTGCTGCCGATCAGCACGAACAGGTCTGCCGGATCGATCCGCGCGGCGGCGATCATGGCGTCGCTCTTCTGCTTGCGCGTTTTCGCCGCCGGATTGGACGGCGCGAACAGGCGGATGGGGTAGGGGGCGATGCCGCTCAGGTCGGACAGGGTGTCCAGCGGCTCGCGCGCCAGCCCCCAAAGCTCGGTCTCGACTCCCAGTTCGGTCAGGATGCCGGGCATCCGCCGGTCGCGATTGTCCCAGCGCAGCCACTCGCGCACGTCGGCGATACCGTGATGGGTGGGGTAGGTCAGGACGAAGACGATCCGCATCGCCCGCCCGGCTACCAGCGCGCGCGCGCTTGCGCCACCCGATTGTCGAGGTGCCCGACTGCCGCTAAGGCGCTGGCGATGAACTGGTCGGATGACGGCGCGCGGGTGAGCTGCGTGATGGTGACCGCGAACCGTGCCGGCCTGGCGCGGCGGGCGGTCGACTGTTTCCTGGCGCAACGCTGGGCAAATCGCGAACTGGTCGTCGTCGATGACGGCGATCAGGATTACACCCCGCTCTTCGCCGACATTCCCGCCGACCGGCTGATCTATGATCGGGTCGCCAAGACGCCGGAAACGACGCTGGGGCGTTTACGCAACCGCACGCTCGACCTCGCGCGGGGTAGCATCGTGGCGCAATGGGACGATGACGACTGGTATCATCCCGACCGGCTGGTGCGACAGGTGGCGGTGCTGGACGGCGACAAGGATGCCTGCGTCCTGCGCGGAACGCTGATGCACCTCGATGCGCCCGAATGGTTCGACCATCCCTATGTCGGCACGCTGGAGCCGGGCGTGCCGGGCAGCATCGTCCACCGTGCCGACCCAAGTGCGCGCTACCCCGAAAAGCGCCGCGGCGAGGATACCGATTTCCTCGGTCACTGGCCGCCGGAGCGGATCGGCGTGCTGGACGCGCCGGGCCTGTTCGTCCGCGCGTTCCACGGAGCCAACACCTGGGAGCGGACCCATTTCGAACGGCGGGTGCGCAATACGCCGCTTGCCGCGATCGAATATGCCGTGCGCCGGTTCCTGCCGGGCGGGGTGTGGGGTCATTCGCGCTTCCGCCTCGACCCTGAAACCCGTGCCGCCTTCGTGGCCTTCGTTGCCGATTCCCGCTCGGCCGGGGTGTTCGCGTGACCCTCTCCGACCGTGCGCAGCGGCTGCACGACTGGTCGCAGACCCCCGCCGCGGCGCGTCTCGGCAAGGTCTTTCGCGCGCTGTTCTTCGTCGGCGTGCTGTTGTGGCTGGTGCTGAAGGTGCGCGCGATCGGGTGGAGCAACGTCGCCGCCGCGCTCCCGCGCACGCCGTGGTTCTACATCCTGTTCGTCGTGATGTTCCTGGCGCTGCCGGTGTCGGAGGTCTGGATCTTCCGCCTGCTGCTCGGCCGCCCGCTACCCGGCAGCCTGCCCGTCTTCGTCCGCAAGCGCGTCTTCAATTCGGCGTTCGTCGGCTATTCGGGTGAGGTCTATCTGTTCGTCTGGGCGCGCCAGCGGCTGGGCATTGCGTCCAAGACGTTGCTGCTGGCGATCAAGGACAATGCGATCCTCTCCGCGCTGGCATCGGCGGCGATCACCTCGATCCTGCTGGTCGTCTTCATGGGGACCGGCCGCGCGAAATGGATCGCCGACTGGCTGCATTCGGCGGGCGGGATGCTGCTCGCCGGACTGCTGGTCGCAGCGTTCCTGACCCCGCTGCTGCTCCGCCTGCGCAAGCAGATATTGTCGGTCAGCTGGCGGGTCGCGGGTGCCGTGCTGGGCATCCATATCGCGCGCATCCTGATCGTGGTGCTGCTGCAGGCGACGCAATGGGCGGTGGTGCTGCCGGCCGAGCCCTGGAGCGTGTGGGTCACGTTCCTGACGGTACAGATGGTCATCAGCCGCCTGCCGATCGTGCCCAATCGCGACCTGCTGTTCCTGTCGGCCGCGCTGGAGATGAGCCATATCGTCGATGGCCCGCGCGCGGCGATGGCCGGGCTGCTGCTGGCCGGCGGGGCGCTGACCCAGGGGTCGAACCTGCTATTCTTCCTGCTGACCAGCTTCCAGCGGCGACGCGGCACCTTGCCCGTCGCCGAGGTCGATCCCGCCTTCGAAGCGGAAGTCGCCACGCCGGCGGTGCCGCCGGCGGGCGAATAGCGCGTCAGGCCGGGGCGGATGCCCGCTGGCAGATGAAGCTCGACAGTTCCTGCCGCAGCGGCAGGCCGCTGGTCGGGCGCAGCGGACCGTCATGCGCGACATGGGTTTCGACATGCGCGCGGGTGTCGGCTACGCCGACGACGTGGAACAGGTTGCGCTCGCAATCCAGTTCGGTGCGGGCATAGACATAGCGGTCGCCGCGCTGCTGGCGCAGGATCGCGATAATCGTGCCGGCGGCGGTCTTGCGCTGGCGCAGCACCTCATAGCGCGATTGCGGATCGGACGGGGTCGGGATCTCGACGCCCTCCAGCGGATAGCGCTCGATGCCGTTGCCGGCCACCTCGGTCTCGACCAGGTGGCGCAGGTCGACAGTGTTGCTCGTCGCCTCGGGCACGGGAGCGGCGGAATTGCCGCAGGCAGCCAGCAGCGCACCGCCCAACAGGGCGACAGTCGATCGGATCATACGCAAAACCCTTGTTCCTCGAGAGATACGGTCTCAGGAAATGTTGCTACGCAGCAATGTACGGATCGGCAGGCCTAGCGCGAGCGCAGGGCCGCCACGGCCGTCATGAACGCAAAGGCGCTCATGGCAAGAACGACACCGCCGACATCCTCCCACCCGATCGCCATCAGGCGGTCGAGCCGGTCGGAATGCGGAAACATCGCGCGGAAGGTTTCATGGAATATCGTCATGGCGCGTTGCAACATAATCACTGAAAGCATCATGAAAACAGCCAATCGGACGGATCGGTCCGAGGACATGATATGTTACAGGAGGGCAAGCCGGGCGTGCCGTTCGGGCAATGGAAGCGGCTTGCGCGGCGCTGGCTACCGCCATACACCTGCATTCCGTTTATCGATAATGGGTGGGGTTCCATGTTTCGTACCGTCGCTGCCATATTGCTCGCCTCCACTGCGCTCGCCGGGACGGCCCAGGCGCAGGCGCCCGCTCGCACCGCCCCGCCGGTGAAGGCCGCACCGCTGTCGGCGCTCGTCGCGCCGGTGAACATTCCGTACGAAAAGTTCACGCTGCCCAACGGCCTGACCGTCATCACCCATACCGACCGCAAGGCGCCGATCGTCGCGGTGTCGGTATGGTATGACGTCGGGTCGAAGCATGAGCCGGAGGGGAAGACCGGGTTCGCGCATCTGTTCGAGCATCTGATGTTCAACGGGTCGGAAAATGCGCCGGGCGACTTCTTCGATCCGCTGCGCTCGATCGGCGCGACCGACCTGAACGGCACAACCAGCTACGACCGCACCAATTATTTCGAAACCGTGCCGAAGGCGGCGCTCGACCGCGCGCTGTTCCTCGAATCCGACCGCATGGGCTATTTGCTCGGCGCGGTGACGCAGGGCGTGCTGGATGAACAGCGCGGCGTGGTGCAGAATGAAAAGCGGCAGGGCGACAACCAGCCCTATGGCCTCGTCCGCTACAAGATGACCGAGGGCATCTTCCCGGTCGGGCACCCCTATCGCCATTCGGTGATCGGCTCGATGGCCGATCTCGACGCCGCCAGCCTTGAGGACGTGAAGAACTGGTTCCGCGGCCATTACGGCCCGAACAATGCGGTGCTGGTGCTGGCCGGCGACATCGATGCCCGCGAAGCGCGCCCGCTGGTCGAGAAATATTTCGGCAAGATCGCGCGCGGGCCGGAATCGGTCCTGCCGAAGATCGAGGTGCCGACCCTCGCCGCGCCGGTGCGTGAGGTGATGAAGGACAATGTCGCCGCGACGATGATCATGAAGGTCTGGCCGGTGCCGGGCCTGAACGATCCCGATTCGCCCGCACTCGACGTGGCGATGAGCGCGTTCGGCGGCCTCGCCTCGTCGCGGCTCGACAATGAACTGGTCAAGAAGGACAAGCTGGCGGTGCAGGTGTCGGCCGGCGTCCAGTCGCTGGCACAGGCCGGCATGGTGATCGTCCGCGCGATCGTCCGGCCGGGCGTCGATGAAAAGCTGGTCGAGGCGAAGCTGGACCAGATGATCGCCGATTATATCCGTACCGGTCCCACCGCCGAAGAAGTGTCGCGCGTCGCCACGACGCAGGTGTCCGGCACCATCGGCGGCCTCGAATCGGTCGGCGGCTTCGGCGGCAAGGCGGTGACGCTGGCGTCGGGCGAGCTGTATTCGAACGATCCGGGCTTCTACAAGAAGGAGCTGAACGCACTGGCGACGATGACGCCGGAGCGCGCCCGTGCCGCCGCGCAGAAGTGGATGTCGCGCCCGGCCTATACGCTGATCGTCGAGAAGGGCGAGCGCGAGGGCTATGAGGAGGCCAAGGCCGTTGCCGCCGCTCCCGCCACGCCGGCCGCGCCCGAAACGCCGTTCAAGGGCACGCGCGGCGCGATGCCGGGTGTCGCCGACACCGGCACCACGCTGCAATTCCCGAAGGTCACGCGCAGCCGCCTGTCGAACGGCATGGAACTGGTCTATGCCCAGCGGACCGCCGTGCCGGTGACGCAGGTGTCGATGGTGTTCGACGCCGGCACCGCCGCCGATGTCACGGGCAAGCTCGGCACCGCCGGCATGACGCTGTCGCTGATCGACGAAGGCACCACCACCCGTGATTCGATCGCGATGGCCGAGGCCAAGGAAAAGCTCGGCATGCAGATGAGCGGCGGCAATTCCGCCGATCAGACCACGATCGGCTTCGAAGCACCCAGCGCCAATCTGAACAGTGCGACAATGCTGTTCGCCGACGTGCTGCGCAACCCGGCGTTCGACGCGGCCGAACTGGAGCGGGTGCGCGGGCAGGTACTGGCGCAGATCGGGCAGCAGCGTACCAACCCGCAGGGACTGGCCGACATGACGCTGCCGCCGCTGCTCTATGGCACCGACAGCCCCTATGCGAAGCTGGCGGCGGGCGTGGGCGATCCGGCGGCGGTCATGGCGATGAAGCGCGAGGACCTGGTCGCGTGGCGCAACGCATGGCTGCGTCCGGACAAGGCGAAGGTGTTCGTCGTGTCCGACCGTCCGCTGGCCGAAGTGCAAGCGGCGCTCAACGCCTCGCTCGGCAACTGGCAGGCGACCGGCGCGGCCGGCACCAAGAGCTTCCCGGCACAGCGCGCCACCACCACGCCGAAGATCGTGCTGGTCGACCGGCCCAATTCGCCGCAGTCGCTGATCGTCGCCGGACAGATGACGCCGGTACAGGCGAAGTCGGACACGCTGGCGGCGACCACCGCCAACACCGTGCTCGGCTCGGGCTTCCTCAGCCG
Organism: Sphingomonas panni; assembly: GCF_022664435.1. Classification (GTDB taxonomy): domain Bacteria; phylum Pseudomonadota; class Alphaproteobacteria; order Sphingomonadales; family Sphingomonadaceae; genus Sphingomonas; species Sphingomonas panni. The sequence continues at coordinate 75,585 of NZ_JAKREU010000004.1, forward strand.
CATCAACATGGACCTGCGCGAGGCGAAGCACTGGTCCTATGGCGCGCGTGGCGGGTTCCAGCTGATGCAGAACGCCGTCCCCTATGTCATCAACGCGCCGGTACAGGCCGACAAGACCGGCCCGGCGATCGCGTCGCTGCGTGAACAGATCAACGGCTTCCTGGGGCCGAACGGCGTGACGCCGGTCGAATTCCGCCGCTCGATCGATGGTGAGACGCGGCAGCTGGCCGGGACCTATGAAACGTCGGGCGCGGTGCTGGCCGCCATGCGGAACAACGACTTCCTCGGCCGTCCGGATGATTACCAGGCGACCCTGCCGCAAAAATATCGTGCGCTGACCACGGCGCAGCTTGACGCTGCGGCACGGGCGGCAATCGACCCCAATCGCTTCGTCTATGTGGTGGTCGGCGACGCCAAGGTCGTGCGTCCGCAGCTTGACGGGCTGGGCTTGCCGGTGGAGGTGGTGTCGGCAACGCCGGCAACCGCCCCCACCCCGGCGAAGTAAGGAGAGCGAACATGGCGAATGTCGATGGCAGCTGGAACACGATCACCAAATCGCCGATGGGCGACCAGCAGGCGACCCTGAACGTCAAGAGTGAGGGCACGACCTTCACCGGAACCTATTCCGGCGCGATGGGATCGACCGAGATCACCGACGGCAAGGTCGATGGCGACAAGCTGTCGTGGAAGGTCGCGATCGTCGTGCCGATGCCGATGACGCTCGACTGCGAAGCGACCGTCGACGGCGACACCATCTCCGGCACGGTCGGGGCGGGTGCGTTCGGCAGCTTCCCGATGGCGGGCAACCGCGTCGGCTGAACTGTCCTGACGTAAGGGAGACGGCCCGTCCGCAGGCGATGCGGGCGGGCCGTTTCGTTTAAATCGTATCCCCGCGCAGGCGGGGATCCAGGGTAACGGAGCGCAACGCTCTCGGCTCTGGACCCCCGCCTGCGCGGGGGTACGGGGTCTGCTAGTCTGGCTGAACCCTCACCAACATCGTCACCCCGGGCTTGACCCGGGGTCCCGCTTCTTCCCGCCGCCAGAAGAAGTGGGACCCCGGATCAAGTCCGGGGTGATGGGCGGCGGAAGGGCGGGGCGCTACTCCGCCGCCTCCGCCTCGATCTCCGGCAAGCCGGCCGTGCGCGGCGTCTCCCCCGGTTCGGGGGCATAGCCGGTCAGCAGGCGCGCGCCCCGGCCATAGGTGAACCACGACCACGCCCAGTGGACATAGACCGACATCCGGCTGCGGAAATCGACCAGAAGCATCAGGTGGACCAGCGACCACGCCAGCCACGCGATAAGTCCCTTGAGCTTCAGTCCGGCAATCTCCGCCACCGCCCGCGACCGGCCGATGACCGCCATCGTGCCATAATCGCGATACTGGAACCGCTCCGGTGCCGATCGTCCTGCGACCCGCGCGGCGATCACCCTGCCGACGAACTTGCCCTGCTGCTTGGCGACCGGGGCGAGGCCGGGCAGGGGGCCATCCCCGCCGTCGAAGCTCGCCACATCGCCGATCGCGAAGATGGTCGGATGACCCGGTACCGAACAATCGGCCGCGACCTCCACCGCGCCGTTCTTCGCCGCATCGGCCGCCAACCACTGCGCCGCCGGCCGGGCTTGCGTCCCGGCCGCCCATAGCACCGCGGCGGCATCGATCCGCTGGTCGCCGACCGTTAGCCCGTGCGCGTCGATGGCGCGCACCGCCTCCCCGGTCCGCACTTCGACGCCCAGCGACTCCAGCATCCTGCGCGCCGCCTGCGACAGCGGCGGGTCGAACGCAGTCAAGATGCGATCCCCCATCTCGCACAGCAGCACCCGCGCACGCCGTGGATCGATCGATGCGAAGTCGCGCGCCAGCGTGGTGCGGGCGAGTTCGGCGATCGTCCCGGCCAGTTCGACGCCGGTCGGTCCACCACCGACCACCGCAAAGGTCAGCAATCGGCGCAATTCGTCCGGGTCGTCGCATTGTTCCGCGCGCTCGAACGTGCCCAGCAACGCGGCGCGGATCGTCAGCGCATCGTCGATCGATTTCAGGACATAGGCATGGTCGCGCCACTGGTCGTTGCCGAAGAAGCTGTACGCAGCGCCGGTCGCCAGGATCAGGTAATCGAACGGCAACCGGCGCCCGTCGGCAAGGCAGAGTTCGCGCGCATCGGCATCGACCCCGCTCGCCTCTGCCATCAGAATCCGCGTGTTCCTGTTGCGCCGCAGCAGCGCCCGGTTGGCCGTGGCGATGTCGGCCGGGGACAGCGCGGCCCCGGCGACCTGATACAGCAGCGGCTGGAACAGATGATGGTTGGTGCGGTCGATCAGCACGATCTCGGCATCCGCCTTGCGCAGTGCCTGCGCCGCGGCGATGCCGCCAAAGCCTGATCCGACGATGATGATCCGCGGTCGCATACGCCGTTCATCCTCCGATTCGCGGGTGGTGTCGTCTTTCCTAACCGTTCGCACCGCCAATCGTTGCGTTCGCTCTGCCCCGCCTTCGCGCCGCCCTTGCCACATTCCCACCACGGTCCGGGCGGCCCCGCCACGGTTCGTTCATCCAACCGACAGATACCGTTGCCGGAAGGCAACAGTATCCAATTTCGTGACATCCATGTTGCAATGCGATGCAACACTTTGCGCGGTTTCGGGTTCAGAGGGGCCACGGATAAACCGGCGCGCGTTCGACGCCGGGACCGTAAACGCTGATGAGGTTTTGTATGCGTAAGCTTTTCACCGTCGCCGCCGCCGCGGTCGCGTTCGTCGCAGCCCCGGCTTTCGCGCAGGACATGTCGACCACGTCGCAGGACACGACCACGACCGAACCCGCCCCTGCCGTGACCGCACCCGACGGCACCAGCGGCATCGGCTTCGAACCCTATGTCGCGATCATGGGCGGCTGGGAGCAGTTCGATTCGGAGCGCACCGATGCCGGCATCCCGCTGGTCCCGCGCAACGACAAGCTGAACGGCGCCCTGGTTGAAGGCATCGTCGGTTTCAACGTGCCGCTGGGCCCCGTGTTCGTCGGTGCCGAAGGCAGCGTCTCGAAGGGCGTGTCGGGCGACATCGATTGGGATTACGGCGCAGCCGGCCGTTTCGGCGTCCGCGCGGGTGACTCGGGCCTGATCTACGGCAAGGTCGGCTATCGCTGGGTCAATTTCGACCGGTTCGGCAACGACAGCCGCGACTATCACGAAATGACCTATGGCGCCGGTTTCGAAGTCGGCCCGAAGGACATCGGCCTGGGCGGCATCACCGGCAACTCGGGCGTTCGCCTGCGCGGTGAAGTGTCGACCTTCGGTTCGGCCCACAGCTTCCGCCCGATGCTGGGTCTGACGACCCACTTCTAAGCATCGTGCCAGTTTCGGGCGGGTCCGGCGTATCGGGACCCGCCCCCGTAAATGCGTAGCGCGAAAGGCTCCGGACGGGTTCGTCCGGGGCCTTTTGTTTTGGGCGGTTGCGTGGCTTGGCTGGAACGGGAACTGGCCGCGACGGGAAAGGCATCGCTCTACGCCCTTGCCCGGACCGGCAACGCCGACGTCGTTCGCTTCGTTTGGGTGCCGAGCTTCCATCCTGCGATCAAGGTGCGGATCGAGGGGCTGGCATCGGCCGCACCCCGACTGATCGCAGAGCAGGGGACGGAAGGCGGCGGACACGGATCGGCCGGCGTGGGTGCGAAGGTAGACCGGCGGCTGACACGGGACGAGGTGACGGCGATCCGCCCGTTGCTGGACGCAAGGGCATTGTTCGCTCCGCAACCGCATGGTGCCGTCGCCATGCTGGATGGTGCGCAGTGGCTGGTCGAACGTGCCGTCGGCCGATGCTACACGGTGGGGATCGAACACAGCCCGGAAAGGGGTGGCATCCATGCTGCCGGAGAAGCGCTGGTGCGGCTTACGGGCTGGAATGTCGACCTATACTGAACAGGCCGCCGGGCGCTAACCCGACGGCCTGTTCTCCGTAGGACCGCTGTGCGGCGGTTATTCCTCGACCGTTACCCGCCCGTTGCGGACGATCATGCCGCGCTCGGCCATTTCCTTGCGGAAATCATGCTTGGCGTCGGCGATCTCGCGGCGATATTCCGCCCAGGCATCCTCGCGGCTGGCGGCATCGTCGGCGCGGGCGAGGTCCTTGCGCAGCTCGCGCTTCGCCTCCGAAATGTCGGTCTTGTAATCCAGATAATAGGGATTGTAGTCTGAATAGACCGGGACCGTGCGGCGGTCCTTGGCCAGCGAAGGCGTCGCGATGACCGCAGTGGCGGCGGCGGCGATCAACAAAGTCGTGCGGTTCATGGGGGTTCTCCCTTTGCCTGAACTTGCCGGGACATAACCCGCATCTGTCGATGGCGGTTCCTTCATCTGGGGTTCACCTCGGCAGCGGTGCTTGCGGACTGTCGTCCTGCTTCCGATATAGTTGCCATGGCAGGACGGGTGAAGCGCAAGGCAGGGCTGGCAGCGGCGGAGGCTCTGGCGGCCCGTACGGAGGTACCGCTCGCCTGCGCATTATGCGACCGGCCGATCGGCACGCAGGTCGAATGGCACCACCGCGTGCCCAAGAGCGAGGGCGGGCGGGAAACGGTGCCGGTCCACCCGATCTGCCACCGCACCATTCATGCCAGCGCGACCAACGCCGAACTCGCCGGCCCGCTGGCCGACCTCGACACGCTGCGCGCGGTCCCGGCGGTGGCGAAGTTCGTGAAATGGGTGGCGGACAAACCCGCCGACTTCCGCGTGCCGGTGCGACGCGGACGCTGACGTGCCCCATGCGTCACCCCGGGCTTGACCCGGGGTCCCGCTTCTTCTCCACGGCCGGGAGGTAGCCGGGTCCGGTATACGGAGAGGCGTTTCCCGCTGTCCTACACGACCGACCTTCGCCATCGTGCTGCCGGGACGTCACGCCCCATGCTCTTTGAACGGTTCGAACGCAGCACGCGCGATGAGCGTGGCGAGTGTGAACTTAGTGAACTTTGGACCGCCGGCAGGGGTGCAGCGCATCGTGTCGAGCAGTGTTTCCGGTGTCGACGGGGCACTGTGCCCCCAAGGATCGCACGCGTTGGGCAACAGCGCGCAAGTGTGAACTTAGTGAACTTTGGGCGGCCGGCATGGGCAAAGCCCATGCCGTCGGACGGCGCTTTGGGCGCCGCCGGCCGCCCGCGCCTTGTCCGGCTCGGGGTAGCTTACGCTACCCCTTGCCCGGCGCGGCTCATTCCGCCGCAACGCCCCCGAACATATCGCCCATGCCGGTCGCTTCCTCGTTCGCCGGGGCGGCGACCTTGGCCTTCTGACGCTTGTCGAAGCCGTCCCAGACCTCGTTCCAGTTGCCGCGGGTCGCCGCCTTCGAATACTCCGTCGCGCGCTGTTCGAAGAAGTTGGCGTGCTCCACGCCGTTCAGCAGCGGGGCGAGCCATGGCAGGGGGTGTTCATCGATCAGGTAGATCGGCTTCATCCCCAACTGCCCCAGCCGCCAGTCGGCGATGTAGCGGATATATTTCTTGATCTCCTTCGCGGTCATGCCGTGGACCGGCCCCATTTCGAAGGCGAGATCGATGAAATTATCCTCCAGCCGCACCGTCGTCTGGCACATGTCGGCAATGTCGTCGCGCACGGCGCGCGTCATGCAGTCGCGTTCCTTGCAGAAGGCGTGGAACAGCTTGATGATGCCTTCGCAGTGCAGGCTCTCGTCGCGGACCGACCACGACACGATCTGCCCCATGCCCTTCATCTTGTTGAAGCGCGGGAAGTTCATCAGCATCGCGAACGACGCGAACAGCTGAAGCCCTTCAGTGAACCCGCCGAACATCGCCAGCGTCTTGGCAATGTCCTCGTCGGTATCGACGCCGAAATTCTGCAGATAGTCGTGCTTGTCCTTCATCTCGCTATATTCGAGGAAGGCGCCATATTCGCTCTCGGGCATCCCGATGGTGTCGAGCAGGTGGCTGTACGCCGCGATATGTACCGTCTCCATGTTGGAGAAGGCGGCGAGCATCATCTTGATCTCGGTCGGCTTGAAGATGCGACCATATTTCTCGTGGTAGCAGTCCTGCACCTCGACGTCGGCCTGGGTGAAGAAGCGGAAGATCTGCGTCAGCAGGTTGCGCTCATGCGGGGTCAGCTTCTGCGCCCAGTCGCGGCAATCCTCACCCAACGGCACCTCTTCGGGCATCCAGTGGATCTGCTGCTGGCGCTTCCAGAAATCGAACGCCCAGGGGTATTCGAACGGCTTGTACTGCTTGCGGGCTTCGGTGAGCGACATGGGGTTACTCCGGGGAAACTTGAGAAGGCTTGAAAACTTGCGGTGCTCCCGCGCAGGCGGGAGCCTAGGGTTGCGAACGTCGTCGCTTGTGGCTCTGGACCCCCGCCTTCGCGGGGGTACGGTCGGACCGGTTCATGGCGTGCTGTTCCACGACCATTGCGCGATCCCGAAGATCGTCAGGATGATCCCCAGCGCCATCGCCATGACGCCGACCATGCCGTGCGCATAGCGGCTCTGCGGCGTGGCGCGCGACCGGAGCCGCAGCAGCAGCCACAGGCCGGCCACGCCCGACACCAGAGCGACCGACAACATGATGACGACGTTCGCGGTCATGCGACCAACTGCCGGGACGTGCGTTTCACCGCCGCCCCCAACGGAGAAGAACCATGGCCGATCTGAGCAACATCCAGGAACATGCCGAAGTCATCGGCGCCGATGGCGTCCATGTCGGTACCGTCGACCGCGTCGAAGGCGACCGCATCAAGCTGACCAAGAAGGACAGCGGTGCGCAGGTCGAAGGAGCCGAAAGCAGCCATCAAGGGCATCACCATTATATCGACGGCGGCCTCGTCGCCGAGGTCGAGGGCAACACCGTCCGCCTGTCGGCCAACGCCGATGTCGCGGTGACGTTCGAAACCGAAGAGGATGGCAGCGCCATCTGATCGATCGCGGTCGTCGCGACGGGGAAGGGGGCTTCTGGCCCCCTTTTTCGTGGCCCGTTCCGCCATGGCAGTCACGCCGTCAGACAGGATCGCTACGCGACCCTGCTGCCCGCCGTGACCTGTCCGCCCGTTGCTTGCGCAACGGGCGGCGGTCCGCTCACTGACAGGCCAGGCACTCATCATAGTCCGTGCTCTCGCCCAGATCGAACTTGGCCAGTTCCGACGTATTGTCCGCCTCGACCCCACCGGCGAACCCGGCGCGCTGCACCGACTTCGACCGCAGGTAATAGAGCGATTTGATGCCCAGCTCCCACGCGCGATAGTGGAGCATCAGCAGGTCCCACTTCTCGACATCGGCCGGAATGAACAGGTTCAGCGACTGCGCCTGATCGATGAACGGCGCACGGTCGCCGGCCAGTTCGAGCAGCCAGCGCTGGTCGATCTCGAAGCTGGTCTTGTAAGTGTCCTTCTCTTCCTGGGTCAGGAAATCGAGATGCTGCACCGATCCGCCGCGCTCGAGGATCGAATTCCATACCGCATCGCTGTTCTTCGACTTCGCGATCAGCAGCTTTTCGAGATACGGGTTCTTGACCGACCACGAGCCGCTGAGCGTCTTGTGGGTATAGATGTTCGCCGGGATCGGTTCGATGCAGGCGCTGGTGCCGCCGCAGATGATGCTGATCGACGCGGTCGGCGCGATCGCCATCTTGCAGCTGAACCGCTCCATCACGCCCATGTCGGCCGCGTCGGGGCAGGGGCCGCGCTCGTTGGCGAGGTGCATCGACGCCTCGTTCACCTGCGCATTGACGTGGCGGAAGATCTTGAGGTTCCATGCCTTCGCCATCGCGCCCTCGAACGGCAGCCCGCGCGCCTGCAGGAACGAGTGGAAGCCCATGACGCCCAGGCCGACCGACCGCTCGCGGCTCGCCGAATAGCGGGCGCGGGCCATTTCGTCCGGCGCACGCTCGATATAGTCGGTCAGCACGTTGTCGAGGAAGCGCATCACGTCCTCGATGAACCGCTTGTCGCCGTTCCATTCGTCCCAGGTTTCGAGGTTCAGCGACGACAGGCAGCACACGGCGGTGCGGTCCTTGCCGAGGTGATCGGTACCGGTCGGCAGCGTGATCTCGCTGCACAGGTTCGACGTCGATACCTTCAGGCCCAGGTCGCGATGATGCTTGGGCATCGTGTTGTTCACATGGTCGCTGAACACGATGTATGGCTCGCCGGTCGCCAGGCGGGTCTCGACCAGCTTCTGGAACAGCGAGCGCGCGTCGACCTTGCCGCGCACCGACCCGTCCTTGGGGCTCTTCAGCTCCCATTCGGCGCCGTCGCGCACCGCTTCCATGAACGCGTCGGGGATCAGCACGCCATGGTGCAGGTTCAGCGCCTTGCGGTTGAAGTCGCCGCTGGGCTTGCGGATTTCGAGGAACTCCTCGATCTCCGGGTGGCTGATGTCGAGATAGCAGGCCGCCGACCCGCGGCGCAGCGAGCCCTGCGAAATGGCCAGCGTCAGCGAATCCATGACGCGGACGAACGGGATGATGCCGCTGGTCTTGCCGTTCAGGCCGACCGGCTCGCCGATGCCGCGCACGCTGCCCCAATAGGTGCCGATGCCGCCGCCGCGCGACGCCAGCCACACATTCTCGTTCCACGTCTCGACAATGCCTTCCAGGCTGTCGGGGACCGAGTTGAGATAGCAGCTGATCGGCAGGCCGCGCCCGGTGCCGCCGTTCGACAGGACCGGCGTCGCGGGCATGAACCACAGCTTCGAGATATAGTCGTACAGCCGCTGCGCATGGGCGGCGTCGTCGGCATAGGCCGACGCCACGCGGACGAACAGGTCCTGATAGGATTCGCCGGGAAGGAGATAGCGGTCCTTCAGCGTATCCTTGCCGAAATCGGTCAGCAGCGCGTCGCGCGAATGGTCGACCTCGACCGCGTGCAGCAGCGCATCGACCGTGCGGCTGGTACGCTCCGGGGCCGGGGTGGCGGGGGCCGGATCGGCGAATTGCAGCTCGTTCATCTGGGCGTCCTGACTATCCTGAAAGGTCATCGTCCCGTTCCTCATGTGTTCTGTCACGGGGCAATGCCCCGGTTGATTTCGTCCTGTCCGCCAGCCTGTTCTACCGGATTTGGTATCCGGGAGCGTCCGGCCGGGGAAAGCGGGTCGCATACTAATTGTGGGGCGTTACCCGCGTCTGGCGCTACTAATTGTAGCAAACGGACCGACGCGCAAGTCGCTAAATCCGTCATGCGATTGCCCGAAGGGGCTGGTGCGCGACCGGATCGGGCGCGACGCGGCGGGAAAGGCCGGGTTCGAGAAATGCAAGCGAACATTCGCCGAACGTAGAAAAATTTGGAGCGTGGCAATCCCCCCGCCGGGCGGAACCGATTCAGCTTCGATGCGTGTCCCGCGCGTCGCTCCGGCACCGCGCCGCCACTCGCGTCTGCCATGCAAGCACCAGCGGCACGACGATCAGTTCGATGCACAGGCCCACGACATGCCCGGTCGACGGCACTCCGACCGAAGACAGCGAAAACAGTCGCGCGAATCCGCCGAAGATGACCATCATCCCCAGCAGGCGGAACCGGCCGCCCTTGTGCTCGATCCTCGGGATGCAGCTGGCAAACGCGATGCCCATGGCGAGGAACAAGCCGGAGAGATAGCGGAAATGGCTGTCCATGTCGGTGGCCGGTGCCGGTTGCAGCCACGCCGCGCCCAGCAGGATGCCGGTCAGCGATGCGCCGAACGGCACGATGCAGACCAGCGCGACCACTGCCTGCAACAGGGTACGTTCGCGCCGGGGCGTCACCCGCGTTCGCGCTCGAGGAGTTCGGAGCGCACGCGGATGGCGTGGACCGACAGCCGGACCTCGAACAGGAACCAGACCAGCCCGCCGATCAGCAGCACCATCGACAGCACGAAGCTGATCGCGACCGCCTTGCCGAGTCCCAGGTCGAGCAACTCGGCGATGAACAGCATCGCGACGACGGTGCAGTTGGCGACCGCCGACAATACGACCAGGAACACCGCATTGTTGATGATGCGGATGCGCCGGTCGAGCAGGCGCAGTTCGAAGACGTGGCGCGCATGTTCGGGACCGGTCGAACTGGGATGCAATCTTTCGAGGTCACGGGCGCGGTCGACGATCCGGGCGAGCCGACCGACCATCACGTTCAGGATCGCACCGATCCCGGCCAGCAGGAAGACCGGGGCGATGGCGGTCTGGATCGTCTTGGCGACGGTCGACAGGACAGGTTCGAATTCCACGCGGCAGATATGCCGTGCGTACCCGATGGGAGCAAGGCCACGGGCCGGGTCGGTCGCGGACGGTACGTCGTTACGGCTACCGGATCGTAACAGGTTCGTGGCAAAGCACTTTCATGCTGTCCCCGCCCGTCGTTACCGCTCCCTCCGTTCGCGTCGTCGACGGCCTCGCCGACTCGCTCGACGCCGTGGCCGCCATGGCGGCGGAAACGCATCGCTTCCTGCGCCGCCAATGGTTCGTGGCGGCGGTGGAGAGCTATGGGGGCGAGGCGCGCACGCTGGTGGTCGACCGTGCCGGCGCGGCGGTCATCGCGCTGCCGCTGATCGCTTTGGGGCCGGCATGGCTGGGCCTGCGGCAGGTGCCGGGTTGTTACTGGCCGTTCCGCAGTGCCCCGGTCGCGGCGGACGCGGATGCCGCCGACTTCGCCGCGCTGCTGGACGGCGCCCGTCGCGCGACTCGCGGTTTCCGGCTGGGGCCGGTCTATGATGGCGATCCGCTGCTCGAAGGCCTGCGGAGTGCCGCCGCGCGCGCGGGCTGGCGGGCGATGCCGCGGTTCATCGCCGACAGCTATCTGCTCGACATGGCGGCATTGCGCGCGGATGGGGCGTGGCCGCGCAATTCGACGCTGCGCAAGAATCGCTTCAACGAAAAGCATCTGGCGACGAACGGGGTGCCCGAATGGTCCTTCGTATCCGGCCGCGACTGGACGCCGGACCTGTTCGACGCGCTGGCGACGATCGAGGACGCAAGCTGGATCACCGAGCGCACCGACGGACGCGATGCCAAGTTCACCGCCGGTGGCCATGGGCGTTTCTGGCGCAGCGCGGCGACCGACCCGGTCATCGCCGACATGTTGTGGGCGGCGCTATTGCACATGGACGGGCAACCGGCGGCATTCTCGTTCGACCTTAACGCCGGCACGCTGAAATATGCGATCGCCAACAGCTACGACGTCCGTTTCGCTAAGCATTCGCCGGGACGGCTGCTCTACTATCGCAACCTCGTCCGCGCGCTGGACGACGGGATGCGCCGGGTCGACTGGGGCGCGGGGGATAGCGGCTACAAGCGGACGATCGGGGCCGATCGCGGTCCGGCGATCCGCGACTGGCTGTTCCTGCCGCCGGGCCTGCCGGCACTGGCCGGGCGGGTGCTGGCACGGCGTTGGGAGAAGAGCGGGCACGCCGCGCAGCCGGAGGGCGATCCGTCGGCGGCGGAGTGACGCGCTCGAACCGCCGCTGCCGACACCGGATCGCCCACCACCTGCATCCTAAGTAGCATTGCGCATGACCGGCGAATCAGGAACATCCGATGCCATGGCGTCGCAGCGGCACGCATGGGCAATATCGTCCTCGTTCCAGCGGCTTACGCCGATGGGAAAGGCGGCGCTGCTGGTCGCCTACGGCCTGCTGATCTATCTGCTTGCCGCACTGATGCTGTGTGCCCGCCAATGGCTCGACGGCGCGGAGCTGATATGGGTGGCCAACCCCATCGCCATCGCCACGCTGATCCGACGGCCCCGCGCACAATGGCCGCCGCTGCTGACCGTCACGGCGGTCGCCCTCATTCTCGCCAATGGGTGGGGCTATGCCACGCCGGCGCTGATGGTCGGCTATGGGCTGGTCGACCTTGTGAGCATCACCGTCGTCGCATCGATGATCCGCCTTGCCCATCCCGATCCGCGCCTGTTGCGCGGCTATGCGACGATCGTCCTGATCGCGCTGGGCGGAGCGGGACTGATCACGGCGCTGTTCGTGCAGTTCCAGTTGCTGATGTTCGGTGCGGTCCAGTCGACCGGGGTGTTGCAATGGTTCGCCGCCAACGCGATGGGGCTGATCATCTTGTTGCCGGCACTGAAGGCGACCAAGCAGGCGCTGGCGGAGGAGATAAGGCTGCTGTCCCCCGCCGTCGTCGCAGGGATCGCACTGACCACCACGCTGGCCGGCGCCATCTTCACGATGAGCAGCTATCCGATCCTGTTCCTGCTCCTGCCCTGTGGCGTATTTTCAGCGTTGCTGTATCGCTTCGTCGGAGCGGCGGCATCGACCGTGGCGGTCAGCATCGTGGCCACCATCTGCACGTTGAACGGCATCGGGCCGATCGCCGACCTGCAGGTTTCGGACACCGTCCGCATCCTGTATCTTCAGCTGTTCGTCGGCACCTTCACGCTGACCGCCTTTCCCGTCGCCGCGTTGGTGTATGAACAATCGCGGGGCCTGAAGGAGATTCGCGACAACGAACGGCATCTGCGGTTGCTGGCCGATCATTCGACCGATCTCATCATCCGCCTCGGCCCCGATGGACTGCGGCGCTATGCGTCTTCCGGTTCGCAGCGGCTACTTGGCTATCCGCCCGAAAAGATGCTGGGCCAAAGCCCGTTCCAGCTGATCCATCCAGACGATCGCGACCGGGTGCGGCGCAGCCTCGCGGCGTTGGTCCCGACCGGGGGCAGCGTCGTCGTGCGATACCGGATGCGGCATAGCGACGGCCGCTATCTCTGGCTGGAAGGGGCGTTCCGGCTGGTCGGCGACGATCCCGCGACGGCCGAGGTGATCGGATCGATCCGCGACATCGCCGACCGGCGCTCGGCGGAGCGCGTCGCGGTCACATCGCTGGACGAGCTGGAAGAGCAGCAGCGGTTGCTGTCGATGGCCGAAAGTGCCGCCGGTATCGGCCACTGGCGGCTGAACCTCGCCGACTGGCGGCTGTTCTGGTCGCCCGAGGTGTTTCGCATTCATGGCTATGACGGGGACAGGGAACCCGGGATCGCCGCCGCGATCCGCTCTTACCATCCCGACGACCGCGCCGCGGTCCGCGACCGGATCAGCATGGCGATCGCCAACGGCGGTACGTTCGAATTCGACGCCCGCATCGTTCGGCCGACGGGCGAAATCCGCTACGTCCGGTCGCGGGGACAGGCGGAAACCGCGCCGGGCGCGGGCATCGTCGGGCTGTTCGGCGTATTCCAGGACGTTACCGAACATGTTGCGGCAATCACCGACCTGCGTGCGGCCCGCGAGGAGGCGGAACGCGCGCTGGCGGCCAAGGCGACCTTCACCGCGACGATCAGCCACGAAATCCGCACACCGCTTACCTCGATCCTGGCGGCGGTACAGCTGCTGCGCGACACGCCGGACCGTGCCGAACGGATGCGGCATCTCGATTCGCTGGAGACTGCCGGGCGCACGCTGTCGGATATCGTCGACGACGTGCTGACCTTCTCGAAACTGGAGGGTGGACATGGCAGTCTGGAGGCGATCGCGTTCGAGCCGCGGGACTTGCTGCGGACGGTCGCGGACCTGTTCGCTGCCGAAGCGTGCAACCACGCGCTGTCGGTTGAAGTGGCAGCGACGCCGGGCCAGGTGATCGGCGATCCGGCGCGGTTGCAGCGGGTGCTGACCAACCTGGTCGGCAATGCGATCAAGTTCACCCGCGCCGGCTCGATCCGGATCGCCGCATCGCATGGCAGCGGTGACCTGTGGCATTTCGAGGTCGCGGATACCGGCGTCGGCATCCGCAGCGACCGGCTGGAGGCGATCTTCGAACCCTTCGTACAGGCCGATGCGTCGACGACGCGCAGCTATGGCGGCACCGGCCTCGGCCTCAGCATCAGCCGGATGCTGGTCGAATCGATGCGCGGCACGATCCAGGTCGCCAGCCGCCCCGGTGCGGGGTCCCGGTTCTGGTTCGACATTCCGCTGCCCCCTGCCAGAACCGGGGTCGGTGTCGGGGCGGCGGGACCGTTCGATACCGCTGCAGCCGTGAAAGCCGGGAATCGGCCAGCGCTGACCGTGCTGGTGGCGGAGGACAATGACGTCAACCGCCACCTGCTGGCGGAAATCGTCCGGCGGCTGGGGCATCGGGTGGTGACGGTCGAACATGGTGCGCGTGCCGTCGAATATGTCACGGCACCTGCCGGCAATCCGGTCGATCTGGTGCTGATGGACGTCCAGATGCCGGTGATGGACGGTATCGCCGCGGCCCGCGCCATCCGGGCATGGGGCGGGGCGGGGGCGGCGGTACCGATCCACGCCATCACCGCCGACCTGTCGGACGACCGGCGGTCCGACATCACCCGGGCCGGAATGAACGGCGTGCTGACCAAGCCGGTCGACATGGCGCAGTTGAGCGCGTTGCTGAACCAGACCGCGGTCGTGCCGAGCCGGCCCGCCCCGGCCACGCGGTCCGCCAACGCCATCGATCCGGTTCGTATCCGGGCGCTGACCGATGCGCTGGGACCGGAACAGCGCGACACCCTGCTGACGCTGCTGATCGACGATGCGCGGCGGGTGCCGGCACGGTTGCGGACACTGTTGGCGCAAGGTCGCAACAATCTCGCCCGGCGAGAGGCCCATGCCTTTCATGGCGCGGCGGCAAGCATGGGTGCGGCGCACCTGATCGCCGCGCTGGCGGAGATCGAACGCATCGCGGACGACGTCACCGTCGATCAGGCGGTGATCGACCGTCTGGATCGTTGTGCGCAGGATGTGATCGATGCAGCCGAAGCCGCGATGCGCAGCGCGGCCTGACCGGGATCAGTTCTCGGCGTCGAATGCCTGCAACGCCAGTACGGCCTGTGTCCGGTTGCTGACGCCCAATTTGCGGAAGATCGCCGAGAGGTGCGATTTGACCGTCGGTTCGGCCAGTTGCAGATCATAGGCGATCTGCTTGTTCTGATGCCCGTTCACGATCGCCCGCAGCACGCGCAGCTGCGCGATCGACAGCGTGCCCATCCGTTCCGCCAGGTCGACGCGACGATCCTCCTGCGCGGCATCGGCGATCCCCTCAGGCATCCAGTCCTGCCCGTCGAGCAGCTTGCGGATCGCGTCGATCATCTGGTCGATGGTCGAGGATTTGGGGATGAAACCCCTGGCCCCCAGCGCGTGCGCCTGTGCGACGACGGCCGGTTCCTCGCGGCCGGACACGATGGCGATCGCGGCGGTCGGGCGGATCGCGCGCAACATCGCCAGCCCGGCGAACCCCTGCACATCGGGTAGCATCAGGTCGAGCAGGACCAGGTCGTAATCGGTCCGGCGGACCAGAGCTTCCGCCTCGGCCAGCGTCGTCACGCAATCCTTGGTGATGCCGGAATCGACTGCCCGTGCCGCCATCCCCAATGCCGTCGCACACATCGGATGGTCGTCTGCGACGAGAATATGAGGCATTCACAATCCCTTGCTGGGGTGCTTGCTGTTTCAGGGCGGCTTCTAACACACTCTTATGTCGTAGCCACTAACAAGGACTTGCCATTGCGAAAGTAATTGAGGCCTACTGGATCGAAACGGGAAGTTCGGCAAAGTCGTCCAGAAGTACCTGACCGATGGAGCGTTCGATCCCGCGGGTAAGGCTTTCCGGCACGGTGACGGAAAACCCCCGACGTACCAGTCCGTCGATCGCCCAGCGTACGCAGTAATCGGCAGCGACCCCGACGACCACCGCCCGTTCGACTCCCTGACGGCGAAGTTCGTCGAAGAACGGGTCGCGTGCCACCGGCGGCGACTTGCCATGCGCATCGCGCAGCACCAACCCGTCCTCGGCCCACATGTCGAACACGCCCTTTTCGAGTGTTCGGCACGTGATGGCGGCCGGCACCGACTGCGGATCGAGCAGGTTGCGCCAGCCGTCTGTTCCCTTGACGCAATGGATCGGGAACAGCGCGGCCTCGGCGCTGCCGGGATAGGTGTCGGCGAAATGCGTGTCGAAGGTGAACACAATGGCGGCCGTATCCGCTGGCGTCCGCCGGGCAAGCCATTCGCTGAGCGGCGTCACGATCGAATCCGCACCGGGCACGGGAAGCGCGCCATCGGGCAGCATGAAATCGGCCTGGGTATCCACGACGAGGATCAGATCACGCATCTTCGGTACACCTCCATGCGCTTTACATATATGTATAGAGGATATATGTAAAGCGAATGGAAGAGGCGGCGTTCCTGCATGGCTACGACCCGGATCGGTATGACCGACCCTCGGTGGCGGTCGATTGCGTCACCTTCGGCATGATGGACGGTCAACTGGTCGTCCTGCTTTCGCGGCGGTATCAGCACCCATTTTTCGGCGACTGGTCCTTGCCCGGCACCTTCGTGCGGATGGACGAATCGCCGGAGGTCGCGGCCGAGCGGGTGCTGCGCGACAAGGCCGGGCTGGTCGGGGTCGCGCCGGAACAGGTCCATTGCTTCGGTGCGGTCGACCGCGATCCCCGGATGCGGATCATCACCATCGCCTATCGCGTCCTGCTCGACCCGGCGGCGATGGTCGCGCTGCGACCGGGTGAGGGGCAGTGCCTTGCGACGATCGCCCCGACGGGCGCCATCCAGCTGGCGGACCAGCCGCTACGGCTGGCGTTCGACCATGCCGCTATCGTGGGACTGACGCTGGAGCGGCTGCGCGCGACGATCGACGATGCCGCCTTCGCCCTGCTTCCCGATCGCTTCACCCTGCGCGAGTTGCAGGAGGTGCATGAGGCGGTATCGGGGCGCCCGCTCAACAAGCCCGGCTTCCGTCGCCGGATGCTGGAGCGCGGCGAACTGCATGGCACGGGGGAATATGAGGCGGGGCGGGCATTCCGTCCGGCTGAACTATATGTGTGCCGTTCGAAAGGCTGATCGATGGTAATGACCGATATCGCGACCCGGGTGTGGAATCATGGCTGGCGCCTGGACCCGGTGGTGCGCAGCCTGCTCGACACCGATTTCTACAAGCTGCTGATGGTGCAGATGATCCGCCACGTCCACCCGGACGTCCGCGCGACCTTCGCCGTCATCAACCGCAGCAAGTCGGTGCGGCTGGCCGAGGTCATCGACGAAGGCGAACTCCGCGCGCAGCTGGACCATGCCCGGACCGTCGCCTTCTCGAAGCAGGAGCTGATCTGGCTGGCGGGTAACAGCTTCTACGGTGTCGACCGCATGTTCGCGCCGGATTTCATCGACTGGCTCAGCCGCTTTCGCCTGCCGCCCTATGAATTGTCGGTCCGCGACGGCCAGTACGAACTGCATTTCGAGGGGCCATGGGCGGAGACGTCGTTATGGGAAATCCCGGCGCTCACCATCCTCAACGAGCTGCGCGCACGGGCGGCGCTGCGCGACCATGGCCGGTTCGCGCTCGACGTGACCTATGCCCGGGCCAAGGCGCGGCTGTGGGACAAGGTCGAGCGACTGGCGGAGCTGCCCGACCTCGTCCTGTCCGACTTCGGTACGCGGCGGCGGCATGGCTTCCTGTGGCAGCGCTGGTGCGTGGAGGCGTTGCAGGAAGGGTTGGGCGACCGGTTCGTCGGCACCTCCAACGTGCTGCTGGCGATGCAGGCCGGCGTCGAGGCGATCGGCACCAACGCCCACGAACTGCCGATGGTGGAGGCGGCGCTGGCCGACGACGATGCCGGCATCGCCGCCGCGCCGTACCGGGTGCTGGAGGAATGGCGGCGGCATTATGGCGGCAACCTGCTGATCGCCTTGCCCGATGCGTTCGGCACCACCGCCTTCCTGCGCAACGCGCCGCACTGGCTGGCCGAGTGGACCGGCTTCCGTCCCGACAGTATGCCGCCGATCGAAGGGGGCGAACAGATCCTGCGCTGGTGGGAGGAACAGGGCGTCGATCCCCGGTCGAAGCTGCTGATCTTCTCCGACGGGATGGATGTCGACAGCATCCTTGCGACCTATCGCCATTTTCACGGCCGGGTGCGGATGAGCTTCGGCTGGGGCACCAACCTCACCAACGACTTCCGCGGCTGCGATCCGCTGGGCGGCGAGGGGCTGGAGCCGATCTCGCTGGTGTGCAAGGTCATCGGCGCCAATGGCCGCCCGGCGGTCAAGCTGTCGGACAATCCGGCCAAGGCGACCGGCGATCCTGCCGATATTGCCCGCTACCTCCGCATCTTCGGCGAAGGCGGCCGGGTCGCCAGCCCGGTCGCGGTATAGCGGGCAAGGGAACGTCCGCCGCGCCGCGCGCATTGGAGGGATGAGGAGAGTGACCATGCCCGATCCCGAGACCCCGACCGACGGCGACGCCAACCTGTCCGTCGATCATCAGCAGGACGGTGATGCCCGCCGTCCCGGCGACACGCTGGACCGCGATCAGCCGCATGACGCGCGCGAGGACTACCCGCCGCGCAAGTCGTCGCTGACCTGAGCCGGATCAGACCCGCACGTAGCGGAAATACCAGACCTCATGCCCCTGCCGCCGGGCCTTGCGTTCGTAGCGGGTTTCGGGCCAGTCGGCGGGGCGGGTGAGGAAGTCGGCCGCTGTCTGTGCCTGCCATACGAAGTCGCGGCGCTGGTCCATGATCATCATCGCCCAGCGGCAATAGGTCGGGTCGTCGGTGCCCAGGCGAAATTCGCCGCCCGGCCGCAGCTTCTTCGCAATCAGGTCCATCGGCCCGTGGTTCATCATCCGTCGCTTGGCATGGCGCGCCTTGGGCCACGGATCGGGGTGGAGCAGATAGACGCGTTCCAGCCCGGCATCGGGGAAGCGTTCGATCACCTCCAGCGCGTCGCCCATGTGCAGCCGGACATTGCCGAGTGCGTCGTCGCGGATGTGGTTCAGCGCGCCGACGACGCCGTTCAGGAACGGTTCGCAACCGACAAAGCCATGATGCGGCCGGGCGCCGGCCTGTCCCGCCAGATGCTCGCCCGCGCCGAAGCCGATTTCCACCTCGACCGGGCGGTCGTCGCCGAACAGGACCTGCGATGTGAGCGGGCCGTCCTCCGGCACCGAGACCTGCGGCAGCAGTTCCTCGACCAGGGCGGCCTGCCCCAGGCGCAGCTTGTGCCCCTGGCGACGACCATAGAGGCGGCGGATGGTAGTGGGATCGTTCATCGCCGCGCTCCTACCCGCCCGGATGACGTGTCGACAAGTCGTGTCGACGGGGAGCTTCCCCGGTCGCCGCGGGTTGGAGCGCGATGGGCAAGAAGAAGCAGGCCAGGCGCGAGGCCAAACGCGGGGCGAAGCAGCTGGTCGATGCCGATATCGATGTCGGCCATGGCGTCGCGGCGGAGCTGCGGCATCATCCGGTCGTGAAGCTCGCCGGGGCGATCAGCGAGGTTGCCGACCAGCCGCCTATGGTCGCGATCAACCTGATCACCATCGCCGCCGGGCTGATCGCGCAGGACCGGCGGCTGACGCGGACCGGCGTCAGGATGCTGGCGGCACACGGGCTGGCCACGCTGGCCAAGGCGGCAATCAAGCATCATGTCGACCGGGCGCGGCCGAACCTGTTCGCCAGCCGGCAGGAGCATCGCCCGACCCCCGGTGACCGGGACGAAGGGCCGCAAAACTCCTTCCCGTCCGGCCATACCGCCGGCGCCGTCGCGGTGGCACGGGCAGTTGCCCGCGAATATCCCGGCGCAGCCGGCCCGGTACAGGCGGCGGCGGCCGGCATCGCCGCGATCCAGGTCCCGCGCGGCACGCACTTCCCGATCGACGTCGCGGCAGGGGCCGTGATCGGCTGGGCAGCGGAGGCGATCGTCGCGCGGGTGTTGCCGGGCGGCAAGTAGCGCTCCCAGCTTCGGCAATTCGTCCTGCTTCGGCGTCGCCCTGGAGCCGGTCCGAACCGATCGATATGGATTATCGTGTCGACATGTCGCGCCGCCGGTCCGCGCATGATCCGCCATAAGATATCGTTTTTTTACAGTATCCTAGGCACATCTGATCGGTCAAAGTTCACAAAGTTCACACTCGCCGCATTTTGCGCGCGAGTGCAGATATCGCCACGACCGGGCGGTTCGCCCTGTCCGACAAACCGCGTCGAGCATGGCAGGATGGCGGCGTGTAGGAAAGCGCACGCCCCGATCACGAACCCTTCATAAAGTCGGAATTGACGTTCACCTGCGTCTTGCGGCCCCAGGTCGTGGTGCTGGACAGCATCGGGCCTTCCAGCGCGGTGGCGACCTGATCGGGGCGCGGCAGGGCCGTCATCGGCGGGAAGGCGGTGGTCTGGCCCATGTCCAGCAACTGGATCGACCATTGTGGCGACGATCCTTCGCTCAGCAGCGGTCCCAGCTCGTCAGGCGCGACCCAGACGCCACGCCCCGAGTCGCTGAATGCCAGCAGATACCGGTCCATCGCCGCGTCCGGGCGATAGACACCGCCGACCGGGGCCGGGCCGGTGTCGCGGCACCAGCGCGGGACCGGTGCGGGGGTGGCCAGCTTCGCACTGGCGCGTGCGGCCGCCGACGACAGCAGCCCCGCAGTCAGTGCCGCCATCGACAGCATCTTTTCGTCGCGGACGACCTGGGCGGTGACCGGGAAAGCGAGCGGCGTCGCGCAGTCGGTGACGGGAGCCGCAGCCGGTGCTGTAGCGGCGGGCGTCCGCGTCCAATCCAGCGCGGCAAGCAGCGTCGGCATCCGCGCGACAAGTGCCGGGCCGTCGAGCGTGGTCGAGCTGTAGCGGGTCTTCACCAGCCAATCGCCCATCGGCAACAATGCCAGCGCAGTCCCGCGATAGGGCGGCTTCGTCACCGTCCATCCGCCGACCAGGCCGCTGGCGTTCGCCTGTCCGGGGGGCGTGAAGGCGGCGGGCATAACCGACGGCGTCACCGTACCGAACATCTCGCTGCGTCCCTCGATCGACGCCCGCGCGCGATCGAACCAGACCGGCACCGCGCCACCGACCTTGCGATAGACGTAGACGGTGATGAGATCGCTGTCGCGGGCGTAGCGGGCGAATACGTCGAGTTCGTCGGTGCCGAACTGTTCGATCGAGGTGCGCGGAATGCCGTCGAGGGTCGCGGGTACGACCAGCTTGCTATGGCGAAATCGATAGGGCTTGCCGGCCGAGGCGCGAAGTTCCGATTTCTGCATCTGTGCGGTCGCCGGCAGCGCCGGAGCCAGCATCGTCGCCAACAGGCCGCCGACGAGCAGCCGCTTCATCCTGTATCGCATCCATCCCCCCAATGGGACGGACATGAAAACGGGAGGTCCGCCCCTTTGGGCGAACCTCCCGCATTTCCTTCACCCTGTCGAGGGCAATCAGGCGGCGAGTGCGGCCTTCAGCTCGTCGACCAGATCGGTCTTTTCCCACGGGAACAGGTCGCCTTCGGGCTTGCGGCCGAAATGGCCATAGGCGGCGGTCGGGCGATAGATCGGCTTGTTGAGGCCGAGATGCGTGCGGATGCCGCGCGGGGTCAGGCCGCCCAGCTTCTCGATGCCGGCAATCGCGGTTTCGATCGCGTCGTCGGCGACGGTGCCGGTGCCATGCGTGTCGACGTAGAGCGACAGCGGCTTGGACACGCCGATCGCATAGGCGAGCTGGATCGTGCAGCGCTTGGCGAGGCCGGCGGCGACGATGTTCTTCGCGAGATAGCGGGTGATGTACGCGGCCGAACGATCGACCTTGGTCGGGTCCTTGCCGCTGAACGCGCCGCCGCCGTGCGGGGCCGCGCCGCCATAGGTGTCGACGATGATCTTGCGGCCGGTCAGGCCGGCGTCGCCATCCGGGCCGCCGATTTCGAAGCTGCCGGTCGGGTTGATGTGATATTCGGTGGCATCCGACAGCAGCTCGGCGGGCAGCACGTCGGCGACGACCGACTTCACATAGTTGTGAAGCTCGGCTTCCTTGTCGCCATTGTCATAGCCGGCTGCGTGCTGGGTCGAGACGACGATCGCGGTCGCGGCGACCGGCTTGCCGTTTTCGAAGCGCAGCGTGACCTGGCTCTTGGCATCGGGTTCGAGGAACGGCGCGGTGCCGGCATGGCGGTCGGCCGCCATCTTCGCGAGGATCTTGTGGCTATAGTCCAGCGTCGCCGGCATCAGGTCCGGCGTTTCGTCGCAGGCGAAGCCGAACATGATGCCCTGATCGCCGGCGCCTTCGTCCTTGTTGCCCGACGCGTCGACGCCCTGCGCGATATGCGCCGACTGCGCGTGCAGGTTGTTTTCGAAGCGGAAGCTTTCCCAGTGGAAGCCCGACTGTTCATAGCCGATCGCCTTCACGGTTTCGCGGACGGTGCGCTCGATTTCTTCCTGGGCGCCGTCGGCCCAGGCACCGTTTTCGAACACGCCCTTGCAGCGGATTTCCCCGGCGAGGACGACGAGCTGGGTCGTGGTCAGCGTTTCGCAGGCGATGCGCGCTTCGGGGTCCTTCGACAGGAACAGGTCGACGATCGAATCGGAAATCTGGTCCGCGACCTTGTCGGGATGGCCTTCGGATACCGATTCCGAGGTGAAGAGATAATTGGAACGCATGGACTTCCTCTGGTTAGAGGGAAAGCGTGCGGCCGTTGCCATGCCGCATATAAAGCTTTCCTTATGTCACTGCCCTAGCGCGCGCGACGGCGGATGGCAATCGCGAGGGCAGACAGCAAAACTATCGCCAGCAGCGCCATCCAGTTGCCGACCCGCGCGAACAGCGTCGGGGCATGGGGGGCGGGCAGCGGGACCTCGATCGCATCGGCGCGGTTCGCCGGGATCGTCGCGACCAGCGCGCCCGTGGCGTCGATCACCGCCGAGATGCCGGTCGGCGTGGCGCGCAGGATCGGTAGTCCTTCCTCGGTCGCGCGGAGCCGTGCCTGGGCGAGGTGCTGCGGCGGACCCCAGGTGCCGAACCATGCGTCGTTCGACGGATTGAACAGGAAGGCGGGGCGATGCGCGCGATCGACGACCTGTCCCGAAAAGATGATCTCGTAGCAGATCTGCATCCCGACCTGTCCGAAGCCGGGCAGGGTGAGCGTCGCCGGACCGGGGCCGGGGGCGAAGTCGATATCGCCCATGACGAGGCGCGAGAGGCCGAGCGGCTGGAGGATCGATCGCATCGGCAGATATTCGCCGCCCGGCACCAGATGCGCCTTGTCGTAGCGGCCGGCGATGCGGGTGTCGGGGGTGAGCGCGAACACCGAATTGCCCGCCCCGACCAGCTGGCCATCGCGCGCGAAGTTCAGCGCGGTGCCGCCGACCAGCGCGACGTCGCGCGGGCCGAGCACGCTGGCGATGCGCGCACGCAGCAGCACGGGCGACTGGCGATACCAGTCGAGGGGATAGCCGTCCTCGAGATAGAAATTGACGGTGCCTTCGGGCCACACCACCAGGCGCGGGGCGGGGCCGGGCGTGCCGGACAGCTCGATCTGCTTGTCGAGCAGGCGTTCGTCATAGCCGGGGCTGCGGACGGCCTCCTGCGGGAAGTTCGGCTGCACGACGCGGACGCGCGGCGCGGTGGCGGCGACGGCCGGCGGCGTTTGCGCAAGGTCGCCGGGCACCAGCATCAGCAGCGCGAGGACGACGATCACGCCCGCGCGGACCTTGAACCGGGGCAGCAGGATCGCCGCGCTGAGCAGCACGGTCAGGCCCGACAGCGCATAGGTACCGGTCAGCGCGGCGACGTGCCGCAGCGGGGTCGGGACCCAGATCACGCCGATCGGGTTCCACGCATAGCCGGTGAAGACCACGGCGCGCGCATATTCGGTCGCGAGCCAGGCGGCGGCGGCGATCGCGACATAGGCGAGGTCGGGGCGATCGCTCCGCCGCCCCAGCTTCCACGCGATCCCGCCGGCCAGCATCGGGTAGATCGCCAGGTACAGCGCCAGCCCGACCACCGCGACATAGCCCAGCGCCGGCGGCATCCGGTCCTGGAAATCGAAGGCGTGCTGGATCCAGTTGTTGCCGATGGTGAAGTGCGCGACGCCGAACAGCCACGACCGCCACAACGCGCCCTTCAGCGTCGGCGCGCGGTGGACGACCCACAGCCACAGCGCCAGCGCGGCGAGCGTGACCGGCCACCAGCCGAGCGGTGCGAAACCAAGGGCCGAGGTCAGGCCGGCGAGCAGGGCGAGGAGAGCGGGCACGGCGCTGCATATCCCCGGTGCGCGAAGCGGGTGCAAGAGGGCGCGTTCGCCCGGCCGCCCGACGCGCCGGGCCGTCTTGCCGCCACCCGCAACCCCTTCTACGGTCGCGCCCCTTCCTGGAGTATTTGCATGACCGAAGCCGCGCCCAAGGGGCTGGCGCTGATCCATATGGGGCTGAACAACCGCAAGACCGGCGTGATGTTCGCCTTCGGTCTGGCGGCGGGGCTGCCCTTCACCCTGTTGCTCGGCACGCTGAACGCGTGGCTGGGCGAGGCGAAGATCAACCTTGCCACCATCGGCCTGCTGTCGTGGATCGGGCTGGTATCGGCGTTCAAGTTCCTGTGGTCGCCGCTGGTCGACCGGCTGCGCCTGCCGCTGCTCGAACGCTTCGGGCGGCGGCGGTCGTGGCTGCTGCTGTGCCAGGCGGGGCTGGTCGCGACCTTCCTGCTGCTCGCCGTCAGCGATCCGGCGAGCGCGATCGGCTGGTTCGCGCTGGTCGCGGTGATCGGGGCCTTTGCCGCCGCGACGCAGGACGTGGTGATCGACGCCTGGCGGATTGATGTCGCCGACGAACGCGCCACGCTGGGCATCCTGTCGTCGAGCTACCAGCTGGGATACCGGCTCGCGGCGCTGATCGGCGGCGCGCTGGCGCTGGTGCTGGCGGCGCGGATCGGGTGGCCGATGGTCTATGCCGCGATGGGCGGGCTGATGGCCGTGCTGTTGCTGGTGACGCTCATCGCGCCCGATACGCCGCGCCCGGCGGTGCAGGACGATGCCGTGGCGGTGGCGGGACCCAGTGCGCGGGACAAGCGCACCGGCCTCATCATCGTCGGATTATGTTGGGGCTGGGCGATCGTCACCATCGGCGCGTTCATGGCGCGGGTGCTGGCTACGGCGGTGGGCGAGACGCCGCCCAGCGTCGGCGATTTCACCCGCCTGACCGGGCCGTGGATCGTCATCGCTACGGTGATGGTCCCGGCACTGGTCGCGGCATGGCTCAACCGTCGCGCGCTGAACGCCGCCTATTTCGGCTGGGAAGCGAAGGACGCCGCGCCCGCGACCGGTGTCGTCGAACATGGCTATCGCGCGCTGATCCTGCCCATGGTCGAGCTGGTCGGGCGGCTGGGCTTCGGCGTGGTGATCGTGCTGGGCCTGATCCTCAGCTATCGGCTGTGCGATTCGATCTGGGGGCCGTTCGCCTATCCCTTCTATCTCGAGGAGCTGAAGTACACGAACGACGAGGTCGCGTTCGCGTCGAAGATATTCGGCGTCGGCATGACGATCCTCGGCGTATCGCTGGGGGGCGTGTCGTTCGCGCTGCTCGGGCGGATGCCGACGCTGTTGATCGGCGCGATCGTCGCGGCGGCCAGCAACCTGCTCTATGCCGATCTGGCCGCAGGAGCGCCGGTGATCGATGCGGTGGCGGGCATGCTCGGCCTGCACGGGTTGGGCGTCGATGCGCGGATGGTGCGGCTGATGATCGCGATCTCGGGCGAGAATATCGCGGGCGGTTTGGCCAGCACGGCATTCGTCGCCTATCTCTCGTCCATCGCCAGCAAGGAATATAGCGCGGTGCAGTACGCCCTGCTGTCGTCGCTGACGCTGCTGGTCGGATCGCTCGGGCGTGCGGGGCTGGGCGAGGCGGTCGAGCAGATGGGCTACGCCCCCGTCTTCCGCTTCACTGCCGCACTGGGGCTGGTCGCGGTGGTGTTCGTGCTGCTCGAATGGGTGCGGTGGAAGCGGGAACTGCGGAAGGAATGATTCACGCGGAGGCGCGAAGTCCAGGAAGAGCGTGGTTCGCGCAGAGACGCGGAGGCGCAGAGAGGTTGTACCTGCCGCGACAGCGGCTCTCGTTCCTGGAGCGCAGGTAGGAGCAGGCCTCGCCGGATCGGTAACACTCGCCGGGTTCGCAACCTCTTTGCGCCTCTGCGTCTCTGCGCGAAAACTACCCCTTCTTCTCTGCGCCTTCGCGCCTCCGCTTGAACCAATTCAGACCGGCACCTCGTCATTCGCCGACAATATGGTGCCCGCCAGATAGAGCGACCCGGCGATCAGCACCGCCTCCGGCTCCGACCGGGCGAGCAGGTCGAGTGCCGCCGCCGGATCGGTCGCGACATCGGCGGTGAGACCTAGGCCCCGCGCCATCTTCGCCAGATCGGCCGGCGCGTGATGCGCATGGCCCGGCACCGGCACCGCGACGACATGGTCGACCGCCTCGGCCAGATGGCGCAGCACCGCGCCGGCATCCTTGTTGGCGAGCATCCCTAGCACCAGCGCGGAGCGTTCGCCCCGGCTGATCCGCGGCCACACCCGCGCCACCTCGATCGCCGCCGATTCATTATGCGCGCCGTCCAGCCACACGCCGTGGCGCGGATCGACCCGCCCGGTCAGCGGCCCGCCGCTGCGCAGCCGCTGCATCCGCGCCGGCCAGCGCGCTGCCCGTGCCCCGGCAACGATCGAGTCGTCGGGCACGGCCACCGCCGACTGGTGCCGCAGCATTGCGGTCGCGAGCGCCAGATTGTCGCGCTGGTGCAGTCCGGCCAGTGCCGGGTCGGGCAGGGCGACGCTGCCCCGCGCATCGCGATACTGGCCATTGATGGCGTCCCACGTCACGCCGCGCGCGACGATCGATCCGCCCGCCGCCGCGACCGTATCCGCCACCCGCGCCGCGATATCGTCGGGATAGGCGAGGGTGACGACCGGCACGCCGGGCTTGGCGATGCCCGCCTTTTCGCCCGCAATGCCGATCAGCGACGACCCAAGAAACGCCTCATGATCGATACCCAGAGCCGCGATGCCGCATATGGCGGGCGCGGGCAGCACGTTGGTCGCATCCAGTCGCCCGCCCAACCCCACCTCGATCACGCACGCATCGGCCGGAGTCCGTGCGAACGCCAGGAAGGCGGCGGCGGTGGTGATCTCGAAGAAGCTGGCGCCGATCCCCTCGGCCACGTCCAGCACTTCGCCCAGCAGGGCGGCGAGCGCGGCATCGTCGATAAGCGTGCCGGCCAGCCGGATGCGTTCGTTGAACCGCACCAGATGCGGGCTGGCATAGACATGGACGCGCTGGCCCGCCGCCTCCAGCGCCGCGCGCAGATAGGCGCAGGTCGATCCCTTGCCGTTGGTGCCGGCGACGTGGAACACCGGCGGCAGGCGCAGATGCGGATCGCCCAGCCGCGCCAGCAGCCGGGTAATACGGTCGAGGCCGAGAATATCGGCACCGGGCGATAGCGTGACCAGTCGGTCGAGCTGCGCCTGTACGGCGGGATCGGTCGAGACAGCGAAATCGGGCAAACCAAATCCTCCCCGGCACGGGGAGGGGGACCATGCGCAGCATGGTGGAGGGGGGCATCCACCTCCACCACCGTTGCGTTGCGGGGGCGGTCCCCCTCCACCACCGCTTCGCGGCGGTCCCCCTCCCCGCGGGCGGGGAGGAGCTTAAGCGTCAGGCCGCTTCCTTGCGCCCCAGAAACTCGATCAGCTGCGCCAGTTCGCCCGGCAGGTCGCGCCGGTGCGTCACGCGGTCGATCAGGCCGTGGTCGCGATAATATTCCGACGTCTGGAAATCGTCGGGCAGCTTTTCGCGGATCGTGCTTTCGATCACGCGCCGTCCGGTGAAGGCCAGCGTCGCCTTCGGCTCGGCGATCTGGACGTCGCCCAGCATCGCATAGGCCGCCATGACCCCACCCGAGGTCGGATCGGTCAGCACCACCAGATAGGGCAGGCCAGCATCGTGCAGCATCTCGATCGCGACCGTCGTGCGCGGCATCTGCATCAGGCTGAGGATACCCTCCTGCATCCGGGCGCCGCCACTGGCGGTGAAGACGATATAGGGCACGCCGCGCGCGATCGCCGCCTCGACGCCGGCGATGAACGCCTCGCCCACATACTGGCCCATCGACCCGCCCATGAACGCGAAATTCTGGACCCCGATGACGCAGCCCTTGCCCTGGATCTTGCCATAGGCGTTGCGATACGCGTCCTGCTCGCCGGTGTCGGTCCGCGCGGTCTTCAGCCGGTCGACATAGCGCTTGCTGTCGCGGAATTTCAGCGGGTCTTCGGCGACCTTCGGGTTCGGCAGAATTTCGACGCTGCCGGCATCGAACAGCTGCTCGAAGCGCTCCTTCGGCCCGATGCGGCCATGATGGTCGCATTTCGGGCAGACGTGCAGATTCTCTTCCCATTCCTTGGAGAAGATCATCTGCCCGCATCCCTTGCACTTGTGCCAGAGATGGTCGGGCGTTTCCTTGCGCGCGACGAAGGGGAGGGCGTTACGGACGCGGTTGAGCCAGCTCATGCGGGTTCCCTGCTCGCGGCGGCGACGGCCGTGGCGAGGCTTTCGATATAGGTGCGGACGGGTTCGGCGGCATTGGCGCCATGTGTAGCGACGATCTCGACGATCGCCGATCCGACGACGACGCCGTCCGCCACGCGGGCGATATTGGCGGCCTGTTCGGGGGTGCGCACGCCGAATCCGACTGCGATCGGCAGATCGGTTGCGGCCTTCAGCCGGGCGACCGCCTCGTCGATCGATGCCTGCACCGCCTGCTGCTTGCCGGTGATCCCCGCGACCGAGACATAATAGAGGAAGCCGCCGGCCCCTTCGAGCACCTGCGGCAGGCGTGCCGCATCGGTGGTCGGCGTGGCGAGGCGGATCGGCGCGATGCCGTGCGCGCGCAGCGTCGTGCCGAGGCTGTCGTCTTCCTCGGGTGGAATATCGACGCAGATCACGCCGTCGACGCCGGCTGCGACGCAGCCTTGCGCGAACCACTCCGCCCCGCGCCGCACCATCGGGTTGGCATAGCCCATCAGCACCAAAGGCACGTCGGGGTGGCGTTCGCGGAAAGCCGTCGCGATGCGCAGCACGTCGGCGGTGCGCGTACCGGCGTTCAGGCTGCGGATATTGGCGGCCTGGATCGCGGGACCGTCCGCCATCGGATCGGTGAACGGCATGCCCAGCTCGATCACGTCCGCCCCGCCCGCGACCAGCGCGTCGAGGATGGCGGGCGTGGCATCGGGCGTCGGATCGCCGGCGGTGACGAAGCACACCAGCGCCGGGCGGCCCTTCGCAAAGGCAGCGGCGAGGCGGTTCAAAGCCCTCTCCCCTTCAGGGGAGAGGGTTGGGAGAGGGGATGAGTCACGATACTTTCCAACAAGCGCAACACGCCTTCCAAATTATGCATCACGTCAGCATTGGTGAACCGCACTACCCGATAGCCGTGCTCGGTCAAATAGGCGGTGCGTTCGGCGTCATACTCGACGGTATCGCCGTGCAAGTGCCCGTCGACTTCGACCACCAGCTTCGGCGCGTTGCTCGCAAAGTCGGCGATAAACGGCCCGATCACCTTCTGGCGGCGGAATTTGACGCCGGCGAACCGTTCCGCCCTGAGCGCAAACCACAGCTTCTGCTCGGCCGGGGTAGGAGCCTTGCGCGCTGCCTTGGCGCGTTCCGTCAAACGAGCGTCGCGCACTGCCCCTCTCCCAACCCTCTCCCAACCCTCTCCCCTGAAGGGGAGAGGGCTTTCCGGCTTTAGATATCGACCCCCAGCGCCGACGCCACGGTAAAAATATCCTTGTCGCCGCGCCCGCACAGGTT
Organism: Sphingomonas panni; assembly: GCF_022664435.1. Taxonomy (GTDB): domain Bacteria; phylum Pseudomonadota; class Alphaproteobacteria; order Sphingomonadales; family Sphingomonadaceae; genus Sphingomonas; species Sphingomonas panni. The sequence continues at coordinate 105,115 of NZ_JAKREU010000004.1, forward strand.
CGCGAGGATGATCTGATCCGACTGCATGGTCTTAGCCCGCCGCGCCACCGCCGCGATCGCGTGCGCCGGTTCCAGCGCGGGGATGATCCCCTCGGTCCGGCACAGCAGCTGGAACGCGTCCAGCGCCTCCCTGTCAGTCGCGCTGTCATATTCGACGCGACCGATATCGCGCAGCCAGGCATGTTCCGGCCCGATGCCGGGATAGTCGAGGCCCGCCGAGATCGAATGCCCCTCGGCGATCTGCCCGTCCTCGTCCTGCAGCAGGTAGGTCTTGTTGCCGTGCAGGATGCCGGGGAAGCCACCCGCCAGCGACGCGGCATGGTCCTTGTCCAGCCCGTGGCCGGCCGCCTCGACGCCCAGCATCGCGACATCGGCATCGTCGAGGAACGGATGGAACAGCCCGATCGCGTTCGATCCGCCACCGATCGCCGCGACCAGCAGGTCGGGCAGACGGCCGGTCCGCTCCAGCATCTGCGCGCGCGCCTCGCGGCCGATGATGCTTTGGAAATCGCGCACCAGTTCAGGATAGGGATGCGGACCGGCGGCGGTGCCGATGATGTAGAAGGTGTCGTGGACATTCGCGACCCAGTCGCGCAGGCCCTCGTTCATCGCGTCGGACAGCGTCGCCGCCCCGCTCGTCACCGGGCGGACTTCCGCGCCCAGCAGCTTCATGCGGAACACGTTCGGCTGCTGCCGCTCGACGTCCTTGGCACCCATATAGATAACGCAGGGCAGGCCGAAGCGCGCGCAGACCGCTGCCGTCGCCACGCCATGCTGGCCCGCGCCCGTCTCGGCGATGATCCGGGTCTTGCCCATGCGGATCGCCAGCAGAATCTGGCCGATGCAGTTGTTGATCTTGTGCGCGCCGGTATGGTTCAGCTCGTCGCGCTTGAACCAGACCTGCGCGCCCATGCCCGGCTCGGCCCCGCTACGCAGGGTCTCCGACAGCCGTTCGGCATGATAGAGCGGGCTGGGACGACCGACATAATGGGTCATCAGATCGTCGAACTGCGCGGCGAAGGCCGGATCGGCCTTTGCCGCCTTATATTCGCGGTCGAGGTCGAGGATCAGCGGCATCAGCGTTTCCGCGACATAGCGGCCGCCGAAATCGCCGAAATGCCCACGCTCGTCAGGCTGGGCGCGATAGCTATTGGGGGCGTTCATGGTGCGCTCGTTACGCCGCACGCGCGCCCATGTCGAGCGATCAGGCGTCGCGGACGGCTGTACAAAAGGTCAGGATGCGGCCCGCATCCTTGACGCCCGGCGCGTTCTCGACGCCCGACGACACATCGACCAGCGGCGCGCGCGTGACCCGGATCGCCTCCGCGACATTGCCCGTATCCAGCCCGCCCGATAGCGCCCAGGGGAGGGGATGGCGAAATCCGTCGAGCAGCCCCCAGTCGAAGCGCAACCCCATGCCGCCGGGCAGCGCCGCGCCCGGCGGGGTCTTGGCATCGTACAACACCCGGTCCGCCGCTCCGCTCAGCGCCCGCGCACCGTCGAGGTCGGCGCGCGTCTTGACCGCCACCGCGCCCCAGGTCTCGCGCCTCGTCCGCGCGCGGATCGCGGCGATGCGATCGGGCGCGGTCTTGTGCAACTGCACCACGTCCAGCCGCGCCGCCGCCATCGCCGCGTCGAGCAGCGCATCGTCGGGGTCGACGAACACCCCGACCTTGGCCACGCGGCCCGGCACCGCCTGCGCCAGTCCCGCCGCCACGTCGAACCCGACATGGCGGGGGGAGGGCGGGAAGAACACGAAGCCGACATGGCTCGCCCCCGCACCCAGCGCGGCGGACAGGGTATCGGGCGTCGACAGGCCGCAGATCTTGATGAGCGTCATGGCGCGGGGATGTAGAGGGTTGTGGGGGGAAAGAGAACCGGACTCCGGCCATAGTCGTCATTCCCGCGCAGGCGGGAATCCATACACACTACCGTCAACGCATGATCCGCAACACCGGCGTTTATGGACTCCCGCCTGCGCGGGAGTGACGAAGCGAGGCTCAACTCCGCCGGATCAACGCCCGCGCCAGCCGCCGGTCCTCCAGCGAATAATAGAGCCAGATCGCCCCATCCACGACGACCACCGACGCGGCGAAGGCGATGTCCGTCGCGCTGCGGTCATCGACCGGCGGCGGGGTCACCAATGGCTGGATGCCGCGCGCGACGACGCGGGTATAGTCGGCATCGAATGCCACCCACCCGATCCGCCAGCGCGCATCGCGCGTCGCGCCATTATAGAACATCACCGGCCGCGCCGGATCGTCGGTCAGCAGCGGCCCCGTCGACAAATGCCAGTCGTCCCAGCTGTTCGCGCGGGGCGTGAACGGCGTCGGCTGTTCGTCCCACGGCCCGGCGACATCGGCTCCGACCGCCAGCCCGATCCGCGACGCCTCGTCGGCGGCATATTCGTAGAATAGCCGCCAGCCGCCATCGGGGGTGCGGTCGACCGTCGCCTCCTTCGTATTCCCCTCCGACTTGGACGATGCCAGCGCCACCCCGCTCTTGGTCAGCGCATCCAGCGTCGGCCCGGCGGCATAGGACAATTCGCCGTGGGAATGGTCCGACAGCACGCCCGAATAATAGACGACATAGCCTTTATCGGTCCGCACCACCGTCGGGTCCTCGACACCGCCTGCGTCGTGATCGCCCGGTCCCGGCACGATCGACGGTTGGCCGAGCATCGTGAAATGCCGCCCGTCATCGCTCCACCCGGCCCAGATCACCCCGGTATCGGTCAGTTCCTGCCCCGGCGGCACGACCGCGCGGACCATCATCGCATAGCGTCCGTCCGGCTCGCGCCAGACATAGGGGCTCATCAGGTCGCGCGCCATCAGCGCCGGCGGCCCTTCGATCGTGACGTCCTCGATCGCCTTCACGTTGAAGTCGAGCGCCATCGGGCTGTCGACCACGGCGTCCTTGCGATGCGGGTCGGCGACCGGCGAATCGGACGAGATCATGCGCCCAGCGCCTGCATCAGCGACAGCCCGCCATCGATCACGATCCGCGCCCCGGTGATATAGCGCGCCTTGTCCGACGCGAGGAACACGGCGAGGTCGGCGACCTCGCTCGCCTCACCCGCACGCCCCAGCGGGATGTTGCGTTCCAGCGTCGCGCGATAGGCGGCGTCCGCGCTCGCCTTCGCATTCATCGGCGTCAGGATCATGCCCGGTTCGATCGCATTCACCCGGATGCGGCGCGGCGCTTCCTCGATCGCCAGCGTCTCGACCAGGTTCGACAATCCGCCCTTGGCCGCGCAATAGTCCGCTCCGCCCGCGCGCACGGCAAAGGCATGGATCGACGATATCTGCAGGATCGTCGCATCGGCCGGTTCGGTGCCGCGCCCACTGAGGAACCGGCGCGACGTCAGGAACGCACCGGTCAGGTCGGTGTCGATCAACCGCCGCCACTGGTCCAGCGACATGTCGCGCACGCTGACCCCCGACATGTTCATGCCGGCGGAATTGACCAATACGGACGCCGGGCCCCAGGCCTGCTCGATCGCGGCAAAGGCGGCATCGACAGATCCTTCGTCCGCCACGTCGACGTGCAGCGTCATCGCCTCGCCGCCGGCCTGTCGCACCGCGTCTGCGCCCGATTTCGCGCCCTTGTCGTCGGAATGATAGCCGATCGCGACCCGGTCGCCCAACGCCCCGAACGCCGCGACACAGGCTGCGCCGATGCCCGAATCTCCCCCGGTTACAAAGATGGTTCGCCGGTCCATGATTCCTCCAATGCTGCTCGGTCGGGCAACGTCGGGCGGGCAGGTTGGTTCAGGGGCGGAACGGCTTTCCTACAAAGAGACGAACGGGCAGGGTGGGTGAGGATCGTCGCGGCTGTGCGGCAGGCTCTTTGACATGGTTGGAATGGGGGTATGCCACGCCCCGCGCGAAAACGTCGCGAGTGTGAACTTTGTGAACTTTGGACGTGGCGTGGTGGGATTTTTTCTTCGAAACAGCCGCATGGCTCGTCACCCCGGACTTGATCCTGGGTCCCGCTTCTTCTTCGGTGCGATGCAATGGCCCCGCCGCGGGCAAAGCCGGCTTCGGGGTCGATCGTGCCCCCGGCACGATCTGCGGACTGCGGGGCAGTCCGCACCTCGAAGCCCGTCGGACGGCGCTGTTCGCGCCGCCGGCCGGACGCGCCTCGTACGGCTCGGTCGAGCTTCGCTCGACCTTGCCCGGCGCGTCCTACAGCGTCGCCTCGATCGCCCGTGCCGCCTGATCCGGGTCTTCCGCCTGCGTGATCGGCCGCCCGATCACTAGCACCGACGCTCCGGCATCGAGCGCAGCGCGCGGGGTCACCACCCGCTTCTGGTCGCCCTTCGGCCCGTCCGCCGGCCGGACGCCCGGCACCACGAAGAACCCCTGCGGCCACGCCTTCTTCGCTGCCGCCACCTCGGCCCCCGAACACACCACGCCGTCGATCCCGGCGCTCTTCGCCAGTTCGGTCAGCCGCACCACCTGCTCATGCGGATCGGGGGCAAGGCCGATCGACGACAGGTCGTGCGCGTCGAGGCTGGTCAGCATCGTCACCGCGACGACCTTGGTCCCGACCGGCGCGGCGGCCTTGGCATCCTCCAGCATCGCCCGCCCGCCGGTGGCATGGACGGTCAGGATCGCCGGGTTCATCGGCCCCAGCGCCTGGATCGCCTTGGCGACGGTATTGGGAATGTCGTGGAATTTCAGGTCGAGGAAGATCGGCAGGCCGAGGTCCGCCATGGTCCTGACGCCCGCCCGTCCATTGGCCATGAAGAATTCGAGGCCGAGCTTCAGCCCGCCGACATGGCCGCGCACCTGCTGCGCCAGCGCCTTGGCGCGCTCCAGGTCGGGCGTGTCGATGGCGACATAGATGGGCGAACGGCTCACGATACGGCTCCGGTGGTAACCTGGGCGGGGATCGGGGCGGGATCGGCGACGACCGACACCGGCTCGACGCGGTTGAGGTCGGCGAGCGTCCGGTCGGTCGCCGCGATCCGCTGCCGCAGCCGCCACCGCGTCAGGTGCAGCGCGACGAAGGTCGGCAGGAAGCCTGCCAGGAACGTGACCAGCAGCAGCAGCGGCAGGTTCACATCGGCATAGAGCGAGCCCCACAGCTTCAGCGGCACCATCGTCATGTTATTGAGGGCGAAGGCGACGATGACCCCGACCAGCAAGGCCCAGAAGAGGGTTTTCAGGAACTGCATGGGGAGGCGCCTTCGTCATTATGCTCGCTTGGGCACCATCCTTACGCCGGTCGTCGCGGAATTTCCAATAGCGCCGGTTCAGCCGATCTGGGCGCGCAGTTCGTCGAACAGTGGCTGGATGGTCGTCAGCCGGGGCTGTTCCTCGTCGAGGATGGCGAGGAACGCGGCACGCTTCTGCCGCGTGATCCAGCCGGGGGGCAGGCGGACCTCGGCGGGCAGGGTCGACAGCGCGATGTCGATCATCCGCTCCGCCCCGTGCAGCCGCCCCCACAGATAGTCGTTCTCGCGGTACGACCGGCTGAAGAACGCCCCGAAATTGTTGAAGCGAATGCCCTTCAGCGTCGCCTCGGCACCGCCCGCACGGATCGAGGGGGCGTCGTCCGGCGCGATGCGGTCGACCCGTACCGGATCGAACTCGTCCAGCCCCTCGCCGCCCAGGAGCGGCAGCGTCGCGATGTCGAAGAAGGGAAAGCCGAGATAGGTCAGCAGCACCGGCCGGCGAATCTCGCGCGGCGCGGCCGACAGGGCGGCGGACAGCAGTTCCTCGGCCTGCGCGTCGAGCGTGGTCAGGTCCATCGCCTGCGCCATCGCTGCGAGCAGATCGGCGGGCGCGGTCCTTTTGTCGGCGGCGGCGGCGCGGACAGCGGCGAAATGATCGGCATGTTCGCAGGCGAGATAGGGGGTGAGGCTGGCGAAGATCGCCTCGCGCACCGGAGCCAGTGCCGCCGCGTCCTGTTCCGGCTCCATCGCCGATATGGTGCGGACCAGCAGCCGCAGCCGCCGGATGCGAAAGGCCAGATCGTGCGCCCGCAGGAACTCGATCGTCGCGGGCGATGCGCCGTCGCCGTCGAACCGGTCGGCCTCGCGCTCCACCACGATCCGGTGGAACGCCGCGCGCAGCCGTCGCCGCCGTTCGGGCGAGGGATCGTCGGCCAGTGTCGCCATGCGATCGGCCAGCCGGTCCAGCACCTGATCGATCTTCAGCAGGCCATAGGCGGCATGGCCATATCCGGCGCGCTTCGCCGCCTGTACCTGCGCCCGCTGCCGCCAGCCGGCCAGCCGCGACGGGGTGGGCCAGTCGAGGAACAGCGTATAGCCGAACAGCTGCTCGACCTCCGCCTCGACCCCGGCGCGCAGCCGCTCGACGATGGCCAGCATCCGTTCGATCCGCTCGGACCGGCGCTGGATCGCGTCCAGATTGTCGCGGATCGGCTGTTTGCGCGGCAGTTCAGACAATGCGCCCAAGATCGTCTGGAAGAAGGTCGGCGGCCCCTTGGATTCGGTGCCGAAGCCGAACTTATGGTTCGGCGCGGGGTCGAGATAGACGAAGCGCCGATCGATCTGCCGCCGCGCCGGGCGTTCGCGCAGTGCGTCGATCGCAGGGCGGAACGGGGCATTGGCCAGCACCGATCCGTCGATCAGCGCCGCCTGTTCGACCATGCCCACCGCCGCCTGTCGCGGCAGCACCCGGCGCAGGAACGCCTCGCGCCCCGGCCACTGCGTGCCGCGATCCTGCAGCGCCGCATCCAGTTCGCCGACCCGGAACGGCGGGAAGGCACCGGGAAAGCTCGACGTCGCCCGCGCCGCGAACACCAGCTCCGCCGGGTCGGCCAGCGGTCCGTCGCCATGGTCGGAAAAGCCGATGACGATGCGATGCTCGGTCTCGACCACTTCCCTAGGCGAATTGAGCCGCAGCAGTTCGGGATGCCCGGCAAAATCGGTGACGGTCACGAACAGGTCGAGCGGTTGTCCGGGCGGCAGCAGGCGTGGGCCGACGGGTCCCGCCGCCATCGCCTCGAACGCGTTCAGCAGCATGTCGACCATCGCCCGCCCGCCGAACGGCGGCTCGAACCAGCGGGCGCGCACGAAGCGGTCGAGCTTGGTGCGCAGTTCGTCGCGCGCGGCGATGTCGACGCTCGACACATCCTCGCCCTCGCGACCCAGCGCCATCCACGCGACCGGCCGCGCCCAGGGCCGCGACAGCGCGCTCGACGGGGCTTGTGCCGGGTCGAGCAGCGCCTCGATATCCGCGCCCTCCAGCCATAATTCGGTCAGCGGGTCGAGCGACTGGCCGGTCGCGACCGCATGGGCCAGGAACACGCCGTTGATCCCGCCGGCACTCGCCCCGGCGACGATATCGACCAGCACCCGCAGCCGGATGCCGCTCAGCGTCGCCAGCTCGTGCAGCATCTGCTGGTACACGCCGGCACTGCCGCCCAGCGTCTCGCCATCGTCCTGCATCGCGCGGCTGGCGCGGGCGATATGCCACACCTCCTTGACCACGCCGTGCATATAGACCGCGAGGCTGATCCCGCCGTAGCAGACGAGCGCAAGGCGCAGTTCGCGGTCGTGCAGCGGGGGCGGGGAGGGGGCGTCGCTCATCCCGTGGCGAGCGTCGCCCAGATGGGGAGGTGATCCGATGCCTTGCGCGCCGCCGCGCTCTGGTGCGTGCCCGAATCGACGATGCGCAGCTCGCTCGACACCATGATCCGGTCGAGCCGCCCGACCGGGTGCCGCGCATGGAAGCTGGGTCCGGTTTCGGCAAAGCAATGCGTCCGCCCGAAATCGCGCAGGCAGCCCGACTGCGGCGTCCATTCGTTCAGGTCGCCCATCAGGACACTGGGCAGCGGCGGCTGGCAGCCATCGACCTCGTGCAGGATCGCATGGGCCTGTTTGCGCCGCCAGAGGCCGGACAGGTCGAGATGCATGCCCACCACCCGGATCGTAATGCCGTTCAGCGTCACGTCCGCACGCACCGCGCCGCGCGGTTCCAGCGCGGGGATGTCGATTCGCTTCGGGGCGCTGACCGTCGCGTCCTTGCGCACCAGCAGCGCATTGCCGTGCCAGCCCATCGACTGCGCGCGGATGGCGACCGGCACCGCCTTCCACGGGCTATGATCGTCGAGCATGTGCAGTGGGATCACCCCGGCGCGCTCGCCCAGCCGGCGGTCGCATTCCTGCAGCGCGATGATGTCGGCATCGACCTCGCGCAGCACTTCCAGCGTGCGTTCGGGCATGCGGCGGCGATCGGTCCCGATCGCCTTGCGCATGTTATAGCTGGCTACCTTTATCATCGTTCATCGCACAACGTCGCGATGCCCGGTTTCGTTTCGCCTGTGGAGCGGACGCGGCGCAAATCGTCAGCCGGCGACGACGGCCTCCGGCTGCACGATCACGGTGGAGGGCGGCACGTCCTTCAACAGCCAGACATTGCCGCCGATCACCGCGCGGTCGCCGATGGTCACCCGGCCGAGGATCGTCGTCCCGGCATAGATCACCACATCGTCGCCGACGATCGGGTGGCGGGGGATGCGCTCGGCAAAGGGGCCTGCACCCTCGCGCGGCTGCGACCGGCGCGGGGTCCGCGCGCCCAGCGTCACATGCTGGTACAATCGCACCCGCGCGCCGATGACCGCCGTCTCGCCGATGACGACGCCCGTGCCATGGTCGATGAAGAAGCCCGGCCCGATGGTGGCGCCGGGATGGATGTCGATCCCGGTGCGTTCGTTGGCGATCTCCGACACGATCCGCGCGACGATCGGTGCGCCAAGCGAATCCAGCTCATGCGCCAGGCGATGGTGCAGGATCGCGGTCGCGCCGGGATAACAGATCAGGATCTCGTCGACGCTGCGTGCCGCCGGATCGCCGCGAAAGATCGCCGCGACATCGGTATCGATCAACGCGCGCACCCGCGACAGGGTGCCGGCGAACAGGCGCACGATCTCCGCCGGACGGTCGGGCGCCGCCTCGATCCCCGCCGCATCGCGCCAATAGGCGAATTCGGCGACGATCGCCGCATCGAGCAGCGCGAAAGCCTCGGTCAGCCGTCCGGCGACGAAGCCGTCCTCGGTCGCCGCGTCCCCGCCAAAGCCGCCGATGCGCGCCGGAAACAGCGCCTCCGCCAGCAGCGCGACGGCGCGCGCGAGTTCGGCGCGGCGCGGAAAGTCGGCGGGGTGTCGCCGGCTCGGCTGCGCCTGCCGCCATGCGAGCCGGGCGGTCGAGAGCGCGCGGGTGGCATGGTCAATCGCCCGGCGGCGGTCGTCATCGGGCTGGGTCATGCAACATGCTCCGAACATGAAAGGGGCCGGGCGGCAGCTGCCGACCGGCCCGAGTTGCGCTTAGGGAGCTAACCAAAGCGTTGCGGATGCCGCGCCGGGGCGCGGCGAAACTCAGTATGCCGTGGCGTTCGTCGCCGGGTCGGCCGCGTTCGACGCCGTTTCGTTCAGGACGACATTGTCGCCGGGCAGCGCGACATCGTTGCCGAGCGTCACGTCGTTCGCCAGCGGCTCGTCGAGCGAGGTCAGGTTCGTTTCGATGACGGCATTTTCGGCAGCGGCGTTCTCGGCGGGCGTGTTGCCCGAACATGCCGCAAGGCCCAGCAAGGCGACGGCCGCCAGCGGTGCAAGATATGACTTCAAACCCGGTCTCCCCCGTTTCCGAAAACCGCCGCGATCGGCGGTGTCGAACGCCGTTGTAGGGCATCGGCGGGGACTGGGAATAATCCCATTACTTTAGTGGGGTATTGTTCCGCTATCAACGAGGGCCGGGCGCACGTGCGTCGGCCGGGGCGTACCCAGCTTGTCAGGCCAACGATGTCGAGGGTGGCGGCGGGGTGGTGGAGCTGAGGGGAATCGAACCCCTGACCTCTGCAGTGCGATTGCAGCGCTCTCCCATCTGAGCTACAGCCCCGCCCCGTTCCCGGACAGTGCCGGGGCCGTTCCCTTAGCGGCCCGAAAATGCGGATGCAACGGGTCTCGGCGCTTTTCGCCATCAAAATCCTTTTGCCGCAACCGGTCGCTGCGCCACGCCCCTTCGTCGTGCGCGGTGCGAATGGGTCGGAACCATCCTTCGGGTCGGTGCTTCTCTGGGTACGACATGGCAGCAAGCCGCTGCTGCGCCGCGAAAAACATGAACCATCTGCAGGAGATTTTCATGGCCTATGATCGCTATTCGCGTGACGATGACTGGTCGCGCAACAGCCGGAACGACGATGGCAGCTCGCGCGACCGGGACGATCGCGGACGGGGCGCCTATGGCTATGGTGCACGGGGTTATGGCAGCGGGTCGCAGCAGCGCGACGATCGCGGCAATCGCGACTATTATGGCGGACAGTCTTCCTACGGCTCCAGCTATGGCGTGGACCGCGACCGCGGCTATGGCAGCAGCTATGGCGCGGACCGCGACCGGAGCTATGGCAGCCGCGATTTCGACCATAACGACCGGGGTTCCAGCGCCTATGGCGGGCAGGGCGGCACGTATCGCGGCAGCTATGCGAGCGATGGCCACCGCTTCGCCGACCAGGGCGAGCGCGACGCGCGCTACGGTAACGATCGTTACCGTGGCGACCGCTTCCGCAACGATCGCGACCGCTCGCGCGACGACCGGGACTATGACGCCGCCGATCGCGGCTTCCTCGCCCGCGCAGGGGACGAGGTCCGTTCGTGGTTCGGTGACGAGGATGCCGAGCGCCGCCGCGAGCGCGACCAGCGCTATGACGAACAGATGGCGCGCTATGACGACCGCCACAGCGACCATGCCTATCGGTCGTGGCGCGATACGCAGGTCAGCGCGTTCGACCGCGACTATGACGAATATCGCCAGGAAAACTCGCAGCGTTTCCAGAGCGAATTCAGCGCATTTCGCACCGAACGGCAGACCCAGCGCGACAGCCTGACCCGCGTGACCGAACATATGGAAGTCGTCGGGTCGGACGACGAACATGTCGGCACGGTCGACAAGGTGCGCGGCGACCGCATCATCCTGACCAAGAACGATCCCGACGCCGGTGGCCATCACCACTCGATCCCGTCGCGCTGGGTATCGTCGGTCGATGACAAGGTGAAGCTGCGCAAGTCCGCCGCCGAAGCCAAGCAGGCATGGCGCGACGAGGAAGAGAAGCAGGCGATGTTCGGCAACCAGTCGCAACAGCGTTACGGCAGCGACCGCTTCGGCAGCCAGGGCAACAACGACGACCGCACTCGTGAAGCGAACCGCTATGGCGCGTCGACCACGACCGGCCAGTCGCTGGGTGCCGGCACCTCGACCACGGCCGGGACCGGTGTGTCGGGCAGCACGACCGACAACGACACCAATCTCAATCGCAGCTTTCCCGGAACCTATTGATCGGTTCGCAGCGGCGACAGGCGGAGGGGCTCGGGAAACCGGGCCCCTTTGCTTTTGGGGGACGGCATACTAGGTTGCGGTCCGAAACTGATATGGAGCATGTAGCATGGCAAAGGCGTGGCATCTGGTACGGCGGCCGCAGGGAATGCCGGTGATGGAGGATTTCGCGTTTCGAGACCTGCCCCGGCGCGAATTGGCCGACGGGGAAGTCCGTATCGCCAATCGCTGGCTGTCGGTCGACCCCTATATGCGCGGGCGGATGAACGACGTGAAAAGCTATGTCCCGCCGTTCCAGCTGGACGCGCCGATGGACGGTGGCGCGGTCGGGGAAGTGATCGAGAGCCGCGCGGCAGACCTGCCGGTCGGCACCCGCGTGCAGCATATGGCCGGGTGGCGCGACGAGGCGATCGTGCCCGCCAAGGGCGTGAACAAGATTCCCGACATCGACGTGCCCGAACAGGCATTTCTCGGCGCGCTGGGCCTGACCGGCATGACCGCATGGTTCGGCCTGCTGACCGTGGCCGAAGCAAAGCCCGGTGACACGGTGTTCGTGTCGGCGGCGGCCGGGGCGGTCGGGTCGGTCGTGGTACAGATCGCGAAGGTCAAGGGCATGACCGTGATCGGTTCGGCCGGCGGTGCGGAAAAGGTCGAATGGGTTCGGTCGCTCGGTGCCGATCAGGTCATCGATTACAAGGGCGACGTGCCGTTGGCGAAGGCGTTGGGCGCGGCGGCCCCGAACGGGATCGACGTGTATTTCGACAATGTCGGCGGCGACCATCTCGATGCGGCGCTGGCCCATGCCAACCAGAATGCGCGCTTCGCCATCTGCGGCATGATCGACGGTTATAACGCGTCGCAGCCGACCAGCCTGCGCTATCTGATGCGCGTCATCGCTGCGCGCATCCGCATCCAGGGCTTCATCGTCAGCGATTATCTCGGAAAGATCGCCGAATTCCAGCAGGGCATGGGCGAGATCGTCGCCAGCGGCAATTTCCAGCGCGAGGAGACCATCGTCGAGGGGCTGGAGAACACGCTCGACGCGTTCCTCGGCCTGTTCAGCGGCCAGAATCGTGGCAAGATGCTGGTGAAGCTGTAACCAGCATCCTCCCCGCTGCGCGGGGAGGGGGACCGTCCGCAGGACGGTGGAGGGGGCTGTCCGCATACGCAATCGTGGCGTCAGCGGCCCGCCCCCTCCACCAGCTTCGCTGGTCCCCCTCCCCGTGCCGGGGAGGAACAAACTACCGCAACTTCGCGATCTTCAGCCCGTCTTCCTTCGCACGGTCCTTGATCGACTCTTCGCTGCGGGTGAGCGCCTTGGCGAGCGCCTTCAACGCAATGCCCTTGCCGGCCAGCTGGTGGAGCTTCTGGATTTCATCGGGCCGCCACGGTTGGCGGTGACGTTCGAATTTTTCGGCCATGGCGCTTCTCCTATCGATGACGGGCAAGTCGGACTAGCGCCGTGTCCAGCGCCTGCAGGAACTTCGACCGGTCCGCCTTGGCGAACGGCGGCGGCCCGCCCAGCTGCTCGCCGCCTGCCCGCAAATCGGCCATGATCGCGCGGGTCGCGATCGCGCCGCCGATCGACGCGCCGGTGAAGGGCTTGCCATTGGGGGCAAGGACGGTCGCGCCAGCCTTCAGGCAGCGATCCGCCAGCAGAATGTCGGCGGTGACGACCACGCAATCCGCTCCGGCGGCGTCGGCGATCCAGTCGTCGGCGGCATCGAACCCGTCCGACACGACGATCCGCTCGACCCATGGCAGCACGGGCACGCGGAAATGGCTGTTGCTGACGATCGATACTTTCGCGCCGTGCCGCTCGGCGACACGGTACACCTCGTCCTTGACCGGGCAGGCGTCGGCATCGACCAGGATTCGCGTCATGGTTCGATCGGGCCGGTCTCGATCACCTCGATCGCGTCGCTGCGCCCGCCGAAATCGGCGGTTTCGCCCGCCATCAGCCCGGTCATCGCCAGCGCGAGCGGCGCGGTGAACGGAACGCGGCCCTCCGCCGGATCGGCCTCGTCGCTGCCGACCAGCTCGATCGTCTTGCGCTGCCCGTTCAGCGTGTAGGTAACGCGCGATCCGAACGCGACCTCGTCGGTCGGGGCGGGGGCGATCTCGGCCGTCGAATGCCGGGTCCGCCAGTATCGCAGGTCGCGCTTGATTGCCGTTACCCGCTCTGCATCCTCGCCCGCCGCGTCCAGCTCGCCTTCCAGCCGCGCGACCTGCTCCGCCATCGCCGCCAGCCCGCGCCGGGTCACCAGGTTCGGGCCGGGGGGTAAGGGCAGTTCGAACCGCGGCTCCTTATGCTCGTCGTCATCCTCTCTTCGAAACGCAACACTCATCAAATCGTCCCTGAAAACGTATCGCAGCGGGCGGGGTCGCCCGTCTCATAGCCGCGCTTGAGCCAATAGGCGCGCTGGGCCGAAGTGCCATGGGTAAAGCTTTCCGGCGAAGCGCGATTACCCTGCAACCGGTCGTCGCCGATCGCTTCGGCGGCGCGAAGCCCTTCCTCGATATCGCCCGGTTCCATCCGGCCGCTGCGCTTGGCCCACACGCCGGCATAACAGTCGGCCTGCAACTCCAGCCGCACCGACTGGGCATTGCCCTCCGCCTTGGGTAGCGTCTGCTGCGCACGGCTGACAGCTTCGGCCTGTCCGGTCAGGTTCTGGATGTGATGGCCCACCTCGTGCGCCACGACATAGGCCTGCGCGAAGTCGCCACCGGCACCGAAACGCTGCGACAGTTCGCGGAAGAAGTTCGTGTCGAGGTACACGCCGCGATCGGGCGGGCAATAGAACGGTCCCATCGCCGCCTGCGCCACGCCGCAGCCGGACTGGTTCTGGTCCTGATAGAAGCGCAGGCGCGGCGGGGTGTAGCGCGCGCCCTGTTCTGCATAGATCTGTCCCCAGACCTGTTCGGTCGATTTCAGCACGCGACAGGCGAACAACTCCTCGGCAGTGTCGCACGGTACGTTCTGCGCCGAACCCTGCTGCGTCGTCGGTGCCTGCGATCCGCCACCGACCAGTCCGCCACCGCCCGAAAACATCAGGAAGGCGACGCCGATGATCGCGATGATGCCGATGGTCCCACAGCCCAGGCCGCGCCCGAGCAGCAGCGGCAGGAGGCCGAGCAGGTTGAACCCGCCGCCGCCCAGTCCGCCGCCGCCGCGGCCGAGATCGTCGACATTGCTGGATGGATCGAGATCGTCGAGGCGCATGGGCGGCGGTCCAATCGTTGAAGCTGCGTACTGAAATGCGCGAAACGGTCACGATGTTGCAACTACGATGCAGGAAATCGGTTGAAGGGGCGTTGAACCCGGTCCGTATAATCCGCAAAGTATCGTCGATGGCCGAAGCTGATCCCCGTTTGCGCCGACAATCGCCCGCCGGCCTGCCCCTGCCGGACTGTGTCGCGCTGGTGCTGCAGGGCGGCGGCGCATTGGGCAGCTATCAGGCCGGCGTCATCGAACGCCTGGGGGAATCGCAGATCGAGGTCGACTGGGTCGCCGGCATCTCGATCGGCGCGATCAACGCCGCGATCTTTGCCGGCAACCCGCCCGAACGACGGATCGAACGGCTGCGACACTTCTGGCAGACGGCGGCGGGCGTGCTGCCGTGGTTCCCGATCCTGCCCGACGACCGGGTGCGCGAATGGGTGCATGAATGGTCGGCCGGCGTCGTGCTGGCGACCGGGGTGCCCGGCTTCTTCCGCCCGCGCGGGATCGCACCGCAATTCGCCGCACCGGGGACGCCGGGCGCGCTCAGCTATTACGATACCGAACCGCTGCGCGAGACGCTGGACGCGCTGGTCGACTGGGACTTGGTCAATGACGGCCCGGTGCGGCTGTCGGTCGGCGCGGTCGATATTCAGAGCGGCAATTTCGCCTATTTCGACAGCGCCCGCGAACGGATCGACGCGCGGCACGTCATGGCGTCGGGCGCGCTGCCACCCGGCCTGCCCCCGGTCGAGATCGACGGCCGCTGGTATTGGGACGGTGGCCTCGTCAGCAATACGCCGCTGACCCATATCCTCGACCATCAGCGCGATCCGATGCTGGTGTTCCAGGTCGACCTGTTTTCCGCCGAGGCCGAGTTGCCGCGCACCATCGGCGACGTCGTGGCGCGCGAAAAGGAAATCCGCTTTTCCAGTCGCACGCGACAGGTGACCGCCGAACGGCTGCGCCTGCGCCAGGAACGCGAACTGATCCGCCGACTGGTCGCCAAGCTGCCGGTCGAGCTGCGCGACGATGCCGATGTCCGCGCGCTGGAGGCGCTGGCGGACGAACATCCCTTGAGCCTGGTCCATCTCATCTACCGCGCGAACCGCTGGGAAGGCGGCGCGCGCGATTTCGAATTTTCGGCGCGCGCGATGGAGGAGCATTGGGCCGCCGGCCGTGCCGCCATTGCCGAGACCATGGCCAATGCCCGCGTCGTCGCCGAGAACATTCTGGATGGGCGCACCGCCGCGTTCGACCTCACCCATCACCTTCATCAACGCCAAGGATAATCGATGTTCCTCAAAGGCAAGACCGCGATCGTCACCGGCTCCACGTCCGGCATCGGCCTCGCTTATGCAAAGGCGTTCGCGGCCGAGGGTGCTTGCGTCGTCATCAACGGCTTCGGCGACGCGGACGCGATCGAGAAGGAACGCGCCGCACTGGCCGAGGCGAGCGGTGCCGAGGCGCGCTACGACGCCGCCGACATGACCAAGCCGGACCAGATCGCGGCGATGGTCGACAAGGCGGCGGCCGAGTTCGGATCGGTCGATATCATCGTCAACAATGCCGGTATCCAGCATGTCGCGAAGATCGAGGAATTCCCGATCGACAAATGGGACGCGATCCTCGCGATCAACCTGTCGTCGGCGTTCCACATGATCCGCGCCGCCGTGCCACATATGAAGAAGGCGGGTTGGGGCCGGATCATCAATACCGCTTCGGCGCACAGCCTGGTCGCCAGCCCCAACAAATCGGCCTATGTTACCGCCAAGCACGGCCTTGCGGGCCTGACCAAGACGGTCGCGCTGGAAGTCGCGACCTGCGGCATCACCGCCAACTGCATCTCGCCCGGCTATGTGTGGACGCCGCTGGTCGAGAAGCAGATTCCCGATACGATGGCGTCGCGCGGCCTGACGCGCGAGCAGGTGATGAACGACGTCCTGCTGTCGGCACAGCCGACCAAGGAGTTCGTCACCGCCGAACAGGTCGCCAGCCTCGCGCTGTATCTGTGCCGGGACGAGGCGAAGGCGATCACGGGTGCGAACCTGTCGATCGACGGCGGCTGGACCGCAGCGTGATCGCGGCATGATCCGCCTGTTGTCGCTGGCGACGGTGTTCGCCGGCTGCGCGCTCGCGGCCTGTGGCGGGGTGCGGGTCGCGTCCTCGGCGTCGAAGGCATCTGCGACGACGCCTGTCGCCGGTGCGGACGATTGGCGGCGGGTAGCCACCCCGGCCGACCGCGACCGGTTGCGGCGCTGGCGCGATGCGTGGCTGGCGGCACTGCCCCGGGCGCGGGCGGCCGATGCGAAGGGCGTGGCGGCGGAGGGCGCCCTGTTCGCGCCCGACGCGGCACTGGCCGGCCCGGCAGCGCCCGCCGGTCGCTATCATTGCCGGGTGTTCAAGCTGGGCGGGCTTGGCAGCGCGATGCGCGACTTTACCGCCTATCCCGCGTTCGACTGCCGGATCGCCGACGAAGGCCGGGTCCGCAGCTTCTACAAGGAAAGCGGGTCGCAGCGGCCGGTCGGGCTGCTGTTCCCCGATGGCGACCGGACGGTGTTCCTCGGCACGCTGCTGCTGGGCAACGAACGGGCGGCGCTGCAATATGGCCAGGACCGCGACCGCGATATGGCGGGCGTGCTGGAACGGGTAGGGGAGCGCCGCTGGCGGCTCGTACTGCCCTATCCCCGGTTCGAATCGATGCTGGACGTGATCGAACTGGTGCCGGCGGAGTAGCTTGGCCACGCACGTCATCCCAGCGCAGGCTGGGATCTCGTCGTGATAGCGCGCAGCAGGAGCCGCGGGAGACCCCAGACTGCGCTGGGGTGACGCTGTTGGAAAAGATTACGCCAGCGTCCGCCGCACCGTTTCGTAGCAATCGTCGATATGCGAATTGCCGACCAGCTTCATCGCACCGAAGCTGATGCCTGCTGCGGCGATCTGTCCGGCGAAGGGCACGAAGCGCAGCAGCGACTTGCTGGCATAGCGTGCGCCGACCTTGCGGATCAGCATCGTTACGATGCGTCTGGTGATCGACCGGCCGATCACGCCGTTCCCCAGATTGGCGGCGATCAACAATATCTGCTTCGCCCGATCCGGCTCCAGCGCGTTGACCTGTTTCTCGTCCAGCCCGAACCGGTTGCTGATCTCCGGCAGCAGCTTGGTCAGGATATTGGCGTCGACGACCAGGTCCGCACCGGGTACCGGCACGGCGGACGCCCCCGCCGATACCAGTGCGCGCTTGGTTACCAGCTTGCGCGCTTCGTCGCGCACGCGGTCGAGTTCGGTCAGCGAAGTGATCTTCATGGAAGCCCCGTATCGTTTCGTTGCCGCATCAACGCCGATCTTGCCAAGCGGCTCCCGATGGTTACGCTAGTTACGAATCTGCCTAGAAAACGGATAGTTGCATGATCCTGCGTATCGGCTCGCTGCTCGCCACCACGATGTTCGTTCCCCTGGCACAGGCGGCGTCGATGCCGCAGGCACCCGTCGCCGCCGTGGATGCGACCCCGCTGACCGCGAAATGGCCCGGGCCGTATCAGGGGGTGCCGCCGTGGGACAAGGTGACGCCGGCGATGTTCCCCGCCGCCTTCCCGGTGGCGATGGCCGAGATGCGCCGCGAAATCCACGCGATCCGCGACGACAAACGACCCGCGACCTT
The DNA here is from genome assembly GCF_022664435.1 of Sphingomonas panni. GTDB lineage: Bacteria > Pseudomonadota > Alphaproteobacteria > Sphingomonadales > Sphingomonadaceae > Sphingomonas > Sphingomonas panni. The sequence goes on from NZ_JAKREU010000004.1 coordinate 123,298, forward strand.
CAAGACCGTCATCGAACCGCTGCAGCTGGCCGGGGACATGATGGACCGGGTCGGGTCGATGTGGGGCGTCTATACCAGCAACCTCGCGACGAAAGAGGTGCAGGCGATCGACCGCGAATGGTCGCCGAAGCTGTCGGCGTTCAACGACGAACTGTTCCTCGATCCCAAATTGTTCGCGCGGGTGAAGGCGGCGTACGACACGCGCGCCACGCAGAAGCTGAACCCGCAGCAGCTGCGCCTGCTGGAGCGGACCTATCGCAGCTTCGTCCGGCGCGGGAGCCTGCTGACCGACGCGCAGCGTCAGCAGGTCACCGGTCTCAACCAGCAATTGTCGGTCGCCTATAACGACTTCAGCCGCAAGGTGCTGGCGGACGAGGAGACGTGGATCGTCGTCGACGATGCGAGGCAGCTGGCCGGCTTGCCCGACAGCTTCGTCGCCTCGCTGAAGGCGGCGGCGGACGAGCGGGGCTTGACTGGCAAATGGGCAATCGTGAACACGCGTTCGTCGGTCGCGCCCGTACTGACCTATGCCACCGACCGCGCCTTGCGGGAGAAGGTCTGGCGCGCGTTCGTCATGCGCGGCGACAATGGCAATGCCAACGATACCAAGGCGACGATCGCCACCATCCTGAAGCTGCGGCAGGAACGGGCGAAGCTGCTCGGCTTCCGCAACCATGCGTACTTGCGCATGGACGACACGATGGCCGGCACGCCGGCCAATGCGAAGGCGCTGATGATGCGCGTCTGGCCCGCCGCCGTGGCGCGCGTGCGCGAGGAAGTGGCGGATATGCAGGCGCTTGCCGCCAAGGACGGCGCGAACCTCACCATCGAGCCGTGGGACTATCGCTTCTATGCGGAGAAGGTGCGCAAGGCGAAATACGACCTCGATGAAAGCGAGGTGAAGCCGTATCTCCAGCTCGACAACATCCTCGCCGGTGCCTTCTATGCGGCCGGGCGTCTGTACGACCTGAAGTTCACCGAGAATACCGGGCAGATTCCGGTGTTCGAAAAGAATGTCCGCACCTTCGTCGTGACCGACGGGCGTACCGGCAGGAATGTCGGCGTGTTCTATTTCGACGGCTTCGCCCGCAGCGGCAAGCGGTCGGGCGCATGGGCGACGCGCTATCGCGGGCAGCAGAAGCTGGGCGGCGAGACGAACGTGCTGGCGTCGAACAACAATAATTTCGTGAAGGGCGCGGCCGGGCAGCCGACGCTTATCAGCATCGACGACGCGTCGACGCTGTTCCACGAATTCGGCCACGCGATCCATTCGCTGCTGCAGGACGTGACCTATCCCGGCCTTGCCGGCACGCCGCGCGACTTCGTGGAATATCCGAGCCAGGTAAACGAGAACTGGCTGCTGACCCGCGACGTGCTGGATCGCTATGCCAAGCATTACCAGACCGGACAGGCGATGCCGCAGGCGCTGGTCGACAAGATCGAGAAGTCGTCGACCTTCAACCAGGGCTTCGACACCGTCGAATATCTATCCTCGGCGATCGTCGACATGGAATTGCACGACCGCGAGACGCCGGTGACCGATGTCGCGGCATTCGAACGCGACACGCTGGCGAAGCTCGGTATGCCGAAGGAGATCGTGATGCGGCACCGCCTGCCGCAGTTCAATCACCTGTTCTCCTCGGACGCCTATTCGGCGGGCTATTATTCCTATCTCTGGTCGGAAACGATGGATGCTGATACCTGGGCCGCGTTCACGGCCACGGGGAATGTGTGGGACAAGGCGACGGCGGATCGCTTCCGCAAGACGTTGCTGTCGACCGGCAACGAAACGGATCGCAAGGATGCCTATCGTGCCTTCCGGGGCCGCGATCCGGACGTGACCGCGCTGTTCAAGCGGCGCGGCTTTCCGACGAAGTGACCTTTTTCCCCCGGCGAATGCCGGGGGAAAACTCGTATCAATTGCTACCAGCCTCTCGCCAAGCGCGTTGAAATTATATAACAAGCGTTTGTAACGAGTCTGCGCGGCCGATCGGTCGACGCAGCGGACATGGAGAGTGCATGACCGGCGACAGCCGCACGAATCTGCCGCGCCTCGCGCTGCACGTGCCCGAACCCAAATTCCGTCCCGGCGACGCGGTGGATTTCGCCGACGTCGCGGTGCCGCCGGCCGGTGCGCAGGCGCGACCCGACACCGCCGCCGCGCCCGACAGCTTTCACGACCTCAGCTACACGTTGGTCCGCGTGCTGGACGAACAGGGGCAGGCGGTCGGCCCGTGGAACCCGCGGCTCGACCCGGACATGCTGCGCCGGATGCTGCTCAAGATGGCGACGGTGCGTGCGTTCGACGAACGCATGTTCCGCGCCCAGCGGCAGGGCAAGACCAGCTTCTACATGAAATGCACCGGCGAAGAGGCGATCGCGGTTGCCGGCACCATGGCGCTCGACCGCGACGACATGACCTTTCCCAGCTATCGCCAGCAGGGCATCCTCATCACGCGTGACTATCCGCTGATCGAGATGATGAACCAGATCTACTCGAACACGGCCGACAAGCTGCAGGGCAAGCAGTTGCCGATCATGTATTCGTCGAAGGACTATGGCTTCTTCTCCATCTCCGGCAACCTGACCACGCAATATCCGCAGGCGGTCGGCTGGGCGATGGCGTCGGCGTCGAAGGGCGATACCCGCATCGCGGCGACCTGGTGCGGGGAGGGGAGTACCGCGGAGGGTGACTTCCACTCCGCCCTCACCTTCGCCACCGTCTATCGTGCGCCGGTGATCTTCAATGTCGTCAACAACCAGTGGGCGATCAGCAGCTTTTCGGGCTTTGCGGGGGCGGAGGCGACGACCTTTGCCGCGCGCGCCATCGGCTATGGCATCGCCGGGCTGCGGGTCGACGGCAATGACGCACTGGCGGTCTATGCCGCCACCGCCTGGGCCGCCGAACGCGCGCGGACCAATCAGGGGCCGACGCTGATCGAACATTTCACCTATCGTGCGGAGGGGCATTCGACCTCCGACGACCCCTCGCAATATCGCTCGGCCGGGGAACCGACCGCATGGCCGATGGGCGACCCGATCGCACGGTTGAAGGCACACCTCGTCAACATCGGCGAGTGGGATGACGATCGCCACGCGCAAATGGACCGCGACGTCGCCGAACAGGTCCGCGCCGCACAGAAGGCGGCGGAGGCCAACGGCATCCTCGGCCATGGCCTCCACCAACCACTCGACACGCTGTTCGACGGCGTGTTCGAGGACATGCCGTGGCACCTTCGCGAACAACGGGCGCAGATGATGGCCGAGGAGGAAGCCTCCGGCCGCCCCTGGGCACGCAAGGAGGGCCACTGACATGGCGCGGATGAACATGATCCAGGCGATCAATTCCGCGATGGACGTGGTGATGGACCGCGACCCCAGCGTGATCGTGATGGGGGAAGATGTCGGCTATTTCGGCGGCGTGTTCCGCGCGACTGCCGGACTCCAGTCCAAATATGGCAAGACGCGCGTGTTCGACACGCCGATCACCGAATGCGGCATCATCGGCGTCGCGGTCGGCATGGGTGCCTATGGCCTGCGTCCGGTCCCGGAAATCCAGTTCGCCGATTACATCTACCCCGCGCTCGACCAGCTGGTCAGCGAGGCCGCACGGCTGCGCTATCGCTCGGCCGGCGACTTCACCGCGCCGATCACCGTGCGCTCGCCATTTGGCGGCGGTATCTTCGGCGGGCAGACGCACAGCCAGTCGCCCGAGGGCATCTTCACGCACGTCAGCGGCATCAAGACGGTGATCCCGTCGACGCCGTACGACGCCAAGGGGCTGCTGATCGCCGCGATCGAGGATAACGACCCGGTCCTCTTCTTCGAACCCAAGCGCATCTACAACGGCCCGTTCGACGGCAATTGGGACAAGCCGGCGCAGAACTGGTCGAAACACCCCGGCGGCGAAGTGCCCGAGGGCTATTACCGGATCGAGCTGGGCAAGGCGAAGGTCGTGCGCGAGGGCAGCGACCTGACCATCCTTGCCTATGGCACGATGGTCCATGTCGCGCAGGCGACCGTGGAAGCGGCCGGGATCGATGCCGAAATTCTCGACCTGCGCACGCTGGTCCCGCTCGATATCGACGCGATCGAGGCGTCGGTGAAGAAGACCGGCCGCTGCATGATCGTGCACGAAGCGACCCGCACCGGCGGCTTCGGTGCCGAGCTGTCGGCGCTGGTGCAGGAACGCTGCTTCCACCATCTCGAAGCGCCGATCGAGCGCGTGACCGGCTTTGACACGCCGTATCCGCACAGCCTCGAATGGGCGTATTTCCCAGGGCCGGTCCGCATCGGACAGGCGCTCAAGAAGATCATGCAGGACTGACCGCCATGGCACGTTTCTCTTTCCGCCTGCCCGACATCGGCGAAGGCATTTCCGAGGCCGAGATCGTCGCGTGGCACGTCGCCGTGGGCGACCGCGTCGAGGAAGACGGCCGGCTGGCCGACATGATGACCGACAAGGCAACGGTCGAAATGGAAAGCCCGGTCGCGGGTACCGTTGTCGAACTGGCGGGCGAGCCGGGCGACCAGGTCGCGATCGGCGCGACGCTGGTCGTGATCGAGACTGAAGGCGAGGTCGTGCAGCCGGCCGAACCGGAGCGGGTCGAGGTGGAGAATCCAGGGGTCGAGGAGGTAGCATCCTCGCCGCAGACGGAACGCGAAGATCCTCCCCGGCACGGGGAGGATAAGGTGCTTGCCTCGCCTGCGGTGCGTGCTCGCGCCAAGGACCTCGGCATCGACCTCTCGGCCGTCCACCACGACGGCCCGCACATCCGCCATGCCGACCTCGACGCCTATCTCCGCTATGGCAGCGCGCAGGGCTATCGTGCGCCGCATGCCAGCCGCGCCCGCCCGGACGAAACCGTCAAGGTCATCGGAATGCGCCGCCGCATCGCCGAGAACATGGCGGCGGCCAAGCGCCACATCCCGCACTTCACCTATGTCGAGGAAATCGACGTGACGGCGCTGGAGGCGATGCGCGCCGACCTGAATGCGGCGCGTGGGTCTCGGCCGAAGCTGACCATGCTGCCGCTGCTGATCGTCGCGGTCTGTCGCACGCTGCCCGATTTCCCGATGCTCAACGCCCGCTATGACGATGAAGCGGGCGTGGTGACGCGCTTCGGCAGCGTCCATCTGGGCATGGCGGCACAGACCGATGCCGGGCTGATGGTGCCGGTCATCCGCGACGCGCAGGACATGAACCCGTGGCAGCTGGCCGGCGAGATCACCCGCCTCGCCGAAGCCGCGCGGACCGGCAAGGCGAAGTCGGAGGAACTGTCGGGCGGCACGATCACCGTCACCTCGCTCGGTCCGCTGGGCGGCATCGCGACCACGCCGGTCATCAACCGTCCCGAAGTCGCGATCATCGGCCCGAACCGCATCGTCGAACGCCCGGTATTCCGCGCGTGCGCCGGCGGCGGCGAGGAGATCGTCAAGGCCAAGCTGATGAACCTGTCGATCAGCTGCGACCACCGCGTCGTCGACGGCCATGACGCCGCCAGCTATGTTCAGGCGTTGAAGCGGCTGATCGAAACGCCGGTGCTGCTGTTCGCCGACTGACCCTCTGGTCATCGCCCGTACAGCCTTCCGGCGTCAGGATTGCCGGAACGGGAGGCTGTACGGATGATGCGAGGGATTTTGGTGGGGCTGGTGCTGACGGTGGGTGCGGCGTCGGCGGTGCCGGCGCAGGCGCCACGGGGATCGGCGAATTATGATTTCACCTATTCCTACCCGCAACAGGCCGCCCGCATCGCGCCGCTGAAGGCGTGGCTCGACACGGACAAGGCGAAGCTGCGGGCCAAGGTTGCGGGCGAAGCGGCGGAATTCCGACGCCAGACGCAGCGCGACGGATCGCCCTTCCGCAAATATGAAGCGTCGAAGGATTGGGAGGTCGTCGCGGACACGCCGCGTTTCCTGAGCCTGTCGGTTACCACCTATGGCTATTCGGGCGGGGCGCATGGCTATGGCGCGTCCGGCGGGCTGTTGTGGGACAAGCGCGCAGCACAGCGGGTCGAGCCGAAGGCGGTGTTCGTATCCCTCGCCGGGCTGGACGCGGCGCTGCGCAAGCCATGGTGCGACTGGTTGAAGCGCGAGCGGGTGCGGCGGCTGGGCGCTCCGATCGAGACCGACGATATTTTCGGTCAGTGTCCGCGGGTGAAGGAACTGACGGTTCTGCTGGGGTCGTCGACCGGCAAGGCGTTCGACCGGATCGGCCTGATCGCCGACCAATATGTTGCCGGCTCCTATGCCGAGGGGCCGTATGAGGTGACGCTGCCGGTAACGCCCGCCCTGCTGCGCGCGGTGAAGCCCGAATATCGCGGGGCGTTCGCGGTGCGCTGAATCCTCCCCGGCACGGGGAGGAGTTTCAGACGATCGCTTCCCCGAACATCAGCGCGCGAACGAACCGCACCGGCGGCGATCCGTGCGAGATTGCCGCGTCGTTATAGCGCATCAGGTCGAACTTCGCGCCCGCCCGCCGTTCGGCTTCCCGGCGCATGTCCATATGCTCGCTGTAACCGACGAAATAGCTGAGCAACTGTGTCGAGCCCAGCCGGGCGCGGGTCCACTTGCCCGCCGCCTCGCGCTCCTGCTGGAACGCGCCTTCCATCATCAGCTTCATCGCCTGTGCCTCGGTCAGGCCCTCGGTATGGATGCCGATGTCGAGCAGCGTGTTGGTGATCGACCGCATCCGCATCTTCAACACGGTCAGCTTGAACAGGGGGTCGCCGTCCAGATAATCGGCGTCCGCCATCAGCCGCTCGGCATAGACCGCCCATCCTTCGACGAACGGACCTGACGACAGCACCGCGCGCAGTACCGACTTGTTCTCGTTGCTGTGCGCGATCTGGAGGTAATGGCCCGGCATCGCTTCATGGATCGACAGGTCGTGGATCATATAGTCGTTATATTCGCGCAGGAACGAGGTCGTCTGCGCCTCGGTCCAGTCCGCCGGGATCGGCGACACGGCGTAGAAGGTGCCGAGATGCTTCTCCAGCGGCCCCGGGCTGTCGCAATAGGCGACCGACACGCCCTGTTGGAACTTGGGCATCTCGATGATCTGGACCGGCGTGGTCGGCACGCGCACCAGCTTCTTTTCGCGGACGAAGGCGGTTGCGGTCTCCAGCGTCGCGCGGGCCTTGCCCATCACCTGCGACCGGGTCGGACGGCGGGCGTAGCTCATCTCCAGCGCTGCCTCGATCGCCTTTTGCTGCTGCGCCGGGGTCGGCCTGGCGGGCGTTGCCGGGGCCTTGGGCCGGCCGCGCAGGACGAGGCGCGCGAGGTCGTACATCTCCGCCCGCGTCTCGGCGGCGGCCTTGACGGCGCGCGCCTTGATCTCGGTCCGCGAGAGGGGGGAGAGGAGGGCGAACTTCACCTTCTGATCGTACAGTTCGGAGCCAAGACGGAAGTCGCCCTTGGCTGCCGGGACCAGCACGGTGTCGAGCCAGCGCTGCTGCTCCGCCGTCGCAGCCTTCAGCGTGGCGACGGCACGGTCGAAGCGGGCGCGATCGGCGCGGCCGAGCGTCGTGCGGTGCGGGGCCAGCATGGTGTCGACGATCTGCAGCACGCCGGCATTCTGCTTGGCGACGGTCGTGGCATAGATGGCCGGCACCCGCTCGGGCACGATGCTTTCGCGCATCTGGGCGAACATCGTCGGCACCTGCTCCATCCGTTTCGTCGCGTTGCGCAGCCGCTGCGGCCACGGCGCGAAGTCGCGGGCGGCGAGCGCATAGAGCCCGCCCGAAATGGTGCCGGCCGCGCCCTGCGGGTCCCACGCAAAGGGTTGCAGCACCTCCAGCGTCCACAGCTGATAGCGCAATTCGTTGTCGAGCAGCGCGGCATCGACCTGATCGTCGCGCGACAACGATGCGCGGGGGATCGCTTCCAGTTCGGTCAGCGTCGCGCGCAGGAAGGCCGCATCGCGCTCGCGCCCTGCGGCGGACAGATCCTCGACCTGATCGTCATAGCTATGGTTGCCGAGCGCGGTGGCATAGCCCGGATGCAGCCGCGCCATGCCGTCGAGGTAGCGCTTCGCCAGCCGCGCGAAGTCGCCCGCCGGCCCGCTCTGCGCCAGCGCCGGAAAACTGCCCGCGAGCGGGACAAGCGCCATCAGCGCGACGAAATGGCGACGATACATCGTAAAATTCCCCCAAGGTCGTTGGCGCAGGCTATCGCGCGCGTGGCGCGGTACAAGCGGATTCAGGCGGCGTCGCGCAGTTCGATCGCGCGGGCGAACACCGCCGCGAACATTTCGGGCGTCAGTCGCCCGGTATTCTGGTTGTAGCGCGAACAATGATAGCTATCGATCAGCGTGATGCCGCTCGGCATGACATGTTCGGCCAGATGGGCGAACCGCGCCTTGGGCAGGCGACCGCCCAGTACCTTCACCGCCGACTGATGCGCGAGCGCGCCCAGCGCGACCACGACCCGCAGCGAAGGCATCGCGGCCAGATCGGCGTCGAGGAACGGGCGGCAGGTGCGGAGTTCCTCGGGCGTCGGCTTGTTTTCGGGCGGCAGGCAGCGGACGGCGTTGATGATCGCGATCCCCTTCGGCGCGGGGGCGTCGTCGACTTTTCCGGTGTAGGAACCGTCGGCCAGGCCCGCGGCGATCAGCGTATCCCAGAATAGCGGGCCGGACCGGTCGCCGGTGAACGGTCGTCCGGTACGGTTGGCGCCTTGCAAGCCGGGAGCGAGGCCGATGATCGCCAGCCAGGGATCGGCATCGGCCAGGGGCGCCACGGGCGCATTCCACCACGCGGGATGTTCGATCCGGAGGCTTTCGCGTACGCCGACGAGGCGCGGGCAGCGCGGGCAATCGCGCGAGGGCTCGGCGGTGTCGGACGGGGCGGCGGCGGTGGGGGTAGCGATTTCCATCGCCAGCCGATAGGCGCAGCCGATGGCGACCTCAACCTATGCGATTGCGCTCGGATCGAACCGCTGGGGCCGGCATGGTGGCCCGGCGGCCGAAATACGCGCCGCAATCGCCGCGCTGGACGGGGTGCGCGCGGTCGCTCCGATCATCGCCAGCGCACCGCTGGGGCCGTCGCTCAGGCGTTACGCCAACAGCGTGCTTTTGTTGGATACGTCACTGTCGCCGCCCGATATGCTCGCGCAGTTGAAGGAAATCGAGCGGGCTTTCGGCCGGCGGCGCGGGCGACGCTGGGGATCGCGGGTGATCGACCTGGACATCATCCTGTGGTCGGGGGGCTGCTGGCACGGCCCGAACCTGTGCGTGCCGCATATCGCGTTTCGCGAGCGGTCGTTCGTCCTGCGGCCGCTGCGGCAGGTCGCGCCGGACTGGCGCGATCCGGTGACGGGACGCACGGTGCGCCAGCTGCACCAACTGGTTGACCGCGCCCGCCCGCGGGATTAGGGGCGGGGGCTTCGTGGGCCCGTAGCTCAGTTGGTAGAGCAACGGACTTTTAATCTGTAGGTCTCGGGTTCGAATCCCGACGGGCTCACCACATCCGCACCGCCGGGATTCATCAGCGTTCGCCGTTACTTGGCGTCGCACTCGCCGATGCGTTTGCCCTCGACATGGACCTTTTGCGACATGGTCGTCTTGCCGGTCATCTCCATCTGCTGATCGGTCGTGAAGCTCGTCGGGGTGAAGGTGCCGGTTGTCTTGCCGGTCATCTGCGTGTCGCCGGGCAATTTGCAGCTCACTTCGCTCTCGATCTTGCCGCCGGTAAAGCTGTTGTTGGTGACGTTGCAGTCCGCGCCCGACTGCTTAAGCATTTCCTCCGGTCCCTTCGCCGCCTGTTCGGGCGTGATGCAGACGGTGGCGGTCTGTGCGGGCGGGTTGGCGGGCGTGCCGGCGGGCATGTTCTCCATCTTCAGGTCGCTGACCTGCGTCCGCACTTCCCATTTGCCTGGCTGCAGCTTCGGCGCTTCCGCACCCGATCCGGTTTCGGACGACACCACCTCACCGGTGGCCGAATTGCTGGTCAGCGTGGTCGAACCGGTCTTCTGGTCGCCACAGGCCGACAGTGCCAGCGCACCCAGCGCCACGAACGGGATCAGTTTCTGCACGCATCGCTCTCCTGCTATGATTTGCGAGTAACAGTTTAGCCCCGTCCTGCGTTGCAAGCGCCATGAGCGACACATTTCGTCCCGAACCCCGCCCATCCCGCCGCGTCCCGTGGAGCATCATCGGCATCGCCTCCGCCGGATTCGTCCTGCTGGCGCTGTTCTTCCTCGCCGACCGGGTGGTGCAGGGGAGCAGCTTCGCGTTCGACCGGCGATTGTTGCTGGCGCTGCGCGGGACCGACGGCGCGCCGGTCGCGTCGGAGAAATTCAGCTCGATGGTCCGCGACGTCACGGCGCTGGGCAGCACGACGGTCCTGACGCTGGTCGTCGTCTTCGTCGCGCTGCTGCTGGCCAGTACCGGGCGGTGGCGGACCGGCGCGCTGGTGGCGGCCGCGTGCGCCAGCGGCAGCTGGGCCAATGTCCTGTTCAAGCACGCCGTTGCCCGCACGCGTCCCGATCTGGTCCCGCACCTGATGGCGGAGACGTCGAACAGTTTTCCCAGCGGCCACGCCGCAAATTCGGCGATCGTGTATCTGACGCTGGCGACGCTTGCCTGGCCGCTGCTCCGCCAGCCTGCCGCGCGGGCGTTCGCGATGGCCGCGGCCGCGCTGCTGGTCGTCGCGATCGGGATGAGCCGGGTCTATCTGGGCGTGCATTGGCCGAGCGACGTGCTGGCCGGGTGGCTGTTCGGCGCGCTGTGGGCGATCGGCTGGTGGCGGATCGAACTGCGCGTGCTGGGCGGGCGGTAACGACGGAAACCTTTGCGAGCGTCGGTCCGGCGAGGTACGTTAGCGCAAACAACGACATGATGGAGGGATGGATGACGAAGCGGCTCGCCCTGGTATTGGCATCGTTGCTCGTGAGCGCAGGCAGCGCGCAGGCGCAGGTCGCGCCGACCGGCGGCCCGCCAAGTTCCGTCCCCAATGCCGAGGATACGACGCGCGGCGTCGGCAGCGACCGCGACCAGCAATTCGCGCTCGACCGCATTCGCGACGAGGCGGGGACCACGGTCGACGCCCGCGCATCGCGCCGCAGTTCCAAGACGATCGTCGCCGCGACCGCCGCCGACCTGACCGTCGGCGCTTCGGTGTTCGACAAGACCGGCGCGCCGCTGGGCACGATCGAGGCGGTCAAGCCGGACGGCGTGCAACTGCTGGCGGGCAGTTCGCGGGCGATGGTGCCGGCGGATGTGTTCGGCAAGATTCGCGGACAGCTGGTGCTGAACGTGACGAAGGCGGAGTTCGTGCAGCAGACCGGCGGCGCACGCTGATTTACCCGGATGTCGTGCCGGCGAAGGGTGGGTTCCTGCAAGGACGGTATGCCGGAAGAGCTGCGTGAGGCGCGAACCCTCGCTTGGGCGGCAACTGCGGGGCTGGCGGTGCCGGCGGCTTGGCGAGATCCGGTGAGCGGTTTCGCACGCAAGCCAAGAGCTGCGTACCCTTGCGCAGGCAAAGGGGCAGAGTAACGGCAGTACGGCGTTCGTGGCTCTGAATCCCCGCCTTCGCGGGGATATGCGCACAGGCCAGCGCTTCTACCCGCCCAGTTGCGCCAGCAACGTCTTGGCCGCGAGCGTCTCGGCCTCCTGCTTCGACGTGCCGGTGGCTTCGGCCGCCGCAAGTTTGCCGATGGTCACGCGGACGGTGAAGCGCGGGGCGTGGCCGGGGCCGCTCTTGTCGACGATGGCATATTCGGGCGGGCGGCGGTTGTTCGCGGCGGCCCATTCCTGCAACGCCGACTTGGGATGGCGCGGCACGCGCAGCTGCGCATCGATCCGGGTGCCCCAGAGCGCGCGCACCAACGCCCGCGCGGCGTCATGGCCATGGTCGAGATAGAAGGCCCCGATCAGCGCCTCCATCACGTCGCCCAGCACATTGTCGCTGTCGCCCGCGCCATCGTCGCGCGCCTGCTTGCCGAGCTTCAGGTGCGGCACCACGCCGATGTCGCGCGCGATCTCCGCACAGACCGCGCCGGTCACCAGTGCGTTGAACCGTTTCGACAGCGCGCCTTCGCTTTCCGAAGGGAAGCGTTCGTAGAGCCATTCGGCGACGGCAAGGCCCAGCACGCGGTCGCCGAGAAATTCGAGCCGCTCATAGGTTGCCCTCGCCGTGCTGCCATGGGTCAGCGCGCGGGCATAGTCGTCGATCCGGGTCGGTGCGCGGCCCAGCGCCTGCGCGACCCAGCCCTCCAGTGCGTCGCTCAGAAGCCTTCCCCGATCCGGTTCCAGCGCGCCGCCGACACCCAGGTCCATGGCAGCAGCCACTGCGCCGAGCCATCGGTCGAGAAGAAGTTCACGACGGCCTTGCCCTCGATATTCTCCAGCGGGACGATGCCGATGCCGCCGCCTTCGCGTGCCGGGAAGCGGCTGTCGGCGCTGTCGTCGCGATTGTCGCCCATCAGGAAGGCATGGCCGGCCGGCACGGTGAACACGCCGGTATCGTCCGCCTCGGTCGTGCCGAGGTCGAGGACGTTATAGCTCTTGCCGTTCGGCAGCGTCTCACGGAACTGCGGATAGGCGCAGACCGGTTTGTCGGCGACGACCTTCTGGAAGCTGTAGTCGCAGTCGGTGTTGGGCGAGACCGGCGCGATCCAGTCGGCGATACGCTGCTTCGGAATCGCCTTGCCGTTCAGGAACAACTGGCCACCGCGCATCTGCACCGTGTCGCCGGGGATGCCGATCACGCGCTTGATATAGTCCTGCTTTGCCGTCGGTGGTGCCTTGAACACCACCACGTCGCCGCGGGCGGGCGTGCTGGGCAGGATGCGGCCAGGGATCAGCGGGATACCCCATGGCAGCGAATAGCGCGAATAGCCGTAGTTCCATTTGGTGATGAACAGATAGTCGCCGATCATCAGCCGCGGCTGCATCGACCCCGAGGGAATCGAGAAGGGCGAGAACAGGAACGACCGGATGATGAACACCACGATGGCGAGCTTCAGCAGGAAGACCATCAGGTCGGCCCCTTCCGAACGCTTCGGCTTGGGGGCGGGCGCGGGCGGAGTCGGCGTCGGAGTTGCCGGTACGGGGTCGAGAGCCATGGAACGAGCCATGCTTGCGCCGGGGCGAGGCGTCAAGCGGGTTGGGGTAGGTGGGTCCTTCGCTCCTTCGCCAACCGTGTCGCTTCAACGCAGGCTGAAGCATCCTTGGGGCGGGCGTTGCGGGTCCCACGGGGAGACCCCAGCCTGCGCTGGGGTGACGTGCTTGTAGAGGGGATAATGGGTCCCGTCGCGTCACAGCCAAGCACGTCACCCCAGCGAAGGCTGGGGTCTCTCTCGGCTCAAACGATGTCGTTGAACAGATCCCGCCATTCCGGGTTCGACTCAGCAATCAACCGGTGTTTCCATTCGGTACGCCATGCCTTCAGCGCCTTTTCGCGACGGATCGCGCTCTCGATGTCGTCGTGTCGTTCGGCCAGAACAAGCGTCCTGATCCCGTATTTCCGGCAGTAGGCAGAGCCTTCGTCGCGGCGGTGCTGCCACACCCGTGCAGCAAGGTTGGCCGTCACGCCGACATAGGTCATGCCGAACGGGCGATTTGCCATGATGTAGGTCCAGCCCCCGCGCATGTGACGGGCGTATCGTGCTGCGGGGGGAGATGCCAGCCTGCGCTGGCATGACGTTCTTTGGAACGGCGGTAGGCAGAGCAGGGTAGAAGACAGTGGACCTCCCCCCGGTCCCCGCTCTAGGGCTGCGCGCATCCTAACCGACGACAGCACGAGGGACGATATGGCGATGCAGGACTGGTCCGCGATCGAAGGGCTTGGCAGCACGAAGCTGACCGAATTGTTCGCAAATGATCCCGACCGGCTGGCCAAGCTGACCGTCGATGTCGGCGGACTGCATTTCGATTTCGCCAAGACGCATCTCGACGATGCCGCGATCGCCGCGTTCACCGGTCTTGCCACCACCATGGAACTGGCCGCGAAGCGCGATGCGCTGTTTTCCGGCGCGGTGGTCAACGTCACCGAAGGTCGCGCCGCGACCCATACCGCCGAGCGCGGCGAGGGCAGCCCGGACGACGTGGCGCAGGCGCGCGCGTTCCAGTCGCGGATGCGGCAGGTGATCGACGCGATCGAGGCGGATGCGTTCGGTCCGGTCCGCCACATCCTGCATGTCGGCATCGGCGGGTCGGCGCTCGGCCCCGACCTGATCTTCGACGCGCTCGGGCGTGACGAGGACAAGTACGACGTGGCGATCGTGTCGAACGTCGACGGCGTGGCGATGGAAGAGGCGGTGAAGGGGTTCGATCCCGCCGCCACATTGCTGGTCGTCGCGTCGAAAACCTTCACCACGACCGAGACGATGCTGAACGCCGAGTCGGCGATGGCGTGGATGCGCGAGGGCGGGGTCGAGGACCCGTTCGGCCGCGTGATTGCGCTGACCGCGTCGCCGGACAAGGCGGTCGAATGGGGCGTCGACGAAACCCGCGTGCTGCCCTTCGCCGAGTCGGTCGGTGGACGCTATTCCCTATGGTCGACGTTGGGGTTCCCGTTCGCGCTGGCGCTGGGGTTCCAGGCCTATGAGGAGTTGCTGGAAGGTGCGGCCGAGATGGACCGGCATTTCCGCCTGACTGACCCTGCGAAGAATGCGCCGGTGTTGGCCGCCTTTGCCGACCTCTATTATTCGCAGGTGAAGGGTTGCGAGACGCGGGCGACCTTTGCCTATGACGAGCGGCTGCGGTTGCTGCCCTCCTATCTCCAGCAGCTGGAGATGGAATCGAACGGCAAGTCGGTGACGGCGGCGGGTGAACCGCTGGGGCGCAATTCGGCGGCGATCACCTGGGGCGGCGTCGGCACCGATGCGCAGCACGCGGTGTTCCAGCTGCTGCATCAGGGCACGCGCATCGTGCCGCTGGAATTCGTCGCAGTGATCGAGGCGGGCGATACGCTCGACCCGTCGCATCACCGGCAGCTGCTGCTGAACGCCTTTGCGCAGGGGGCGGCGCTGATGGCGGGCAAGACCAATGCCGATCCGGCACGGGCCTATGCCGGCGACCGGCCGTCGTCGACGATCCTGCTCAAGGACCTCGACCCGCGCACACTGGGCGCGCTGATCGCTTTCTATGAGGCGCGGGTGTTCGTGAATGCGGCGCTGCTGGGCATCAATCCGTTCGACCAGTTCGGGGTCGAGCTTGGAAAAGAAATGGCGAAGGCAGCCGATGCGGGCGGTCAGACGTTCGATGCGTCGACCAACGACCTTCTGGCACGGGCAGGACTTGCATGAGCGATTATGATTACGACCTTTTCGTCATCGGCGCGGGATCGGGCGGCACCCGTGCCGCCCGCGTATCGGCGGCGCATGGCGCGAAGGTGGCGGTGGCGGAGGAATATCGCGTCGGCGGGACCTGCGTCATCCGTGGCTGCGTGCCCAAGAAGCTGTTGGTGTACGGCGCGCACTTCGCCGAGGACCTGCGCGACGCGAACGCGTTCGGCTGGGACGTGCCGCCGCAATGCGACTTCAGCTGGCCGCGGCTGCGCGACAATGTGCTGAGCGAGGTCGACCGGATCAACGGTGCCTATACCAGCACGCTCGAAAACCATGGCGTGGATATCATTCACGAGCGCGCGACCGTCACGGGTCCGCATTCGGTGAAGCTGTCGGGCGGGCGTGAAGTGACGGCCGAGCGCATCCTGATCGCGGTCGGGGCAAAGCCGGCGGTGCCGTCGTGCCCGGGCGCGGAGTTCGGCATCACCTCGAACGAGGCGTTCCATCTCGACGCGATCCCCAAGCGCATCCTGATCGCCGGCGCGGGCTATATCGCCAACGAGTTTGCCGGGGTGTTCCACCAGTTCGGCGCGCACGTCATCCTCATCAACCGCACCGACGTCATCCTGCGCGGCTATGATGAATCGATCCGCGACCGGCTGCTGCAGATTTCGATGACCAAGGGCATCGAGTTCCGCTTCCATGCCGAGTTCGAGGGAATCGAGAAGGGCGACGACGGCTGCCTGACCGTCAAGATGTCGGGGCATGAGCCGGTGACGGTCGACATGGTGATGTTCGCGACCGGCCGCGTGCCCAATACCGAAGGGCTGGGGCTGGAGAGTGCCGGCGTCGAACTGGACGACAAGGGCGCGGTGAAGGTCGACGACAAGGCGCAGTCGACCTGCCCGTCGATCTTCGCGGTGGGCGACGTCACCAACCGCGTGCAGCTGACCCCGGTCGCGATCCGCGAGGGGCAGGCCTTTGCCGACCGGACCTATGGGGGCAAGGATGTGACGCTCGATTACGACTGCATTCCGAGCGCGGTGTTCAGCCATCCGCCGATGGCGGGCGTCGGCATGACCGAGGGCGAGGCGAAGACCAAGCTCGGGTCGGTCAAGGTGTATCTGTCCGATTTCCGCCCGATGAAGAACGTGCTGGCCGGCCGCAACGAACGCGCGCTGTACAAAATGATCTGCGAGGAGACGACCGGGCGGATCGTGGGCCTGCATATGATCGGTCCGGACGCGCCGGAGATCTTGCAGGCGGCGGCGATCGCGGTGAAGGCCGGGTTGACCAAGGAGCAGTTCGACCAGACGGTCGCGCTACACCCGACGATGGCCGAAGAACTGGTGCTGATGAAGTAATTCCCGCTCCTCCCCATTCATGGGGAGGGGGACCATGCGCAGCATGGTGGAGGGGGTGGGCCGCATACGGAACCGTTGCGTTGCGCAGCGATCCCCCTCCACCAGCTTCGCTGGTCCCCCTCCCCGCGGAGCGGGGAGGATCTTCAGCCCTCCGCCAGGATCGCATCCGCCTCGCTGGTCGCTGCCCCGCCGACCCGTTCGCCGATCGTTGCCGTGACCGCGACGTTCATCGTGACGTTACCCAGCGTCCGCACGATATCCGGCAGCGTTTCCACCGCCACCAGCAGTGCCAGCGGCTCGACCGGCACACCCATCGCCACTGCGATCGGCGCGATGGAGGAGACGAAGCTGATCTGCCCCGGCAGGCTGGCCGCGCCCATCGTCGTGATCGCGCCTGCCGCGATCCCCGCCGCAATCTGCCCGGCGCCCAGCGGCACGCCGAAGACATGCGCGACGTACAGCGCGACGCCGACGTTCATCGCCGGTCCCGTCGCGCGGAACAGCGCCACCGCCATCGGCAGCACCACGCCCGACGTCGCCACCGGCACCCCGACATCGCCCGCGCCCTTCAGCATCGCGGGCAGCGAGGCGAGCGAGCTTTGCGTCGAGATCGCGACCGCCTGTGCCGGCGCCGTCGCCTTCAGGAAGCGACCGATCGGTACGCGACCGCCGAAGCGGGCCAGCGGATAGGCGAGCAGCCAGATGCCCAGCCCGACGCTCATCAGCACCAGCACATAATGGATCAGCGCGCCGAACGCCGCCGTGCCCGCGCGTGCGCCGACGACATAGCCCAATGCGAACACGCCGATCGGGCCAAGCCACAAGACCCAGTTGATGACGATCAGCATCGTGTCGGCAATCGCCTGGAACAGCCGCACCAGCACGCCGCGATTGTCCTGCGGCAGGCGGGTGAGCGCAAAGCCGAAGACGAGGGTGAACAGGATCAGTGGCAAAAACTGGTCGTTCGCCGCCGCCGAGACCGGATTGGTCGGCACGATCGCGACGAGGAAGTCGGTGAAGGGCGGCACCTTGTCGACCGGGGCGGCGGTGCCGAAGGTCGATCGCAACGCCTCAGCCGCCGTATTGCCCAGCGGGAACAGGTCGAGCAGCGTCAGGGTGAACAATGCCCCCAGCGCCGACGACGTCCACAAAATGACGATGAACAGTAAAAGCGATCGGGTGGCGATCCGCCCGGCGCGTGCGGCCTCCGCCGTCTGGGCGATGCCGGTGATCAGCAGCGACACCACTAGCGGGACGATGGTCATGCGCAGGGCGTTGAGCCACGCGGTGCCGATCGGTTCGGCGATGGCAATCCCCGAAACGGCGGTGTCGGGTGACTGCCCCGCCAGCACCACGCCCAGTGCCAGCCCCGCACCCAATCCCGCCAAAATTCGTGTCGCCTGCGACATGCTCGCCCTTTTGATAAAGTGGCGGTAATACCCCGCCCAACCGAACGCTCAACCTGAAGGCGTATGTGACGATGGCAAGGAAATATTTTGGTACCGACGGTATACGCGGGCTGACCAACACCAAGCCGATGACCGCCGAGATGGCGATGCGCATCGGCATGGCGGCGGGCGCGCACTTCCGCCGGGGCGACCATCGTCACCGCGTGGTGATCGGCAAGGACACGCGCCTGTCGGGCTATATGCTCGAAAATGCGATGGTCGCGGGCTTCACCTCGGTCGGCATGGACGTGGTGCTGGTCGGCCCGTTGCCCACCCCGGCGGTGGCGATGCTGACCCATTCGATGCGCGCCGACATGGGGGTGATGATCTCCGCCAGCCATAATCCGTATCAGGACAATGGCATCAAGCTGTTCGGGCCGGACGGATACAAGCTATCCGATGCCGACGAACTGGCGATCGAGGAACTGATCGACAGCGAGATCGAGCTGTCGGCGCCGGGCGATATCGGCCGCGCCAACCGGATCGAGGATGCGCGCGGGCGCTATATCCACTTCGCCAAGTCGACCTTCCCGGAAAATCTGCGGCTCGACGGGATGAAGCTGGTCGTCGATTGCGCGAACGGTGCCGCGTACAACGTCGCCCCTTCGGCATTGTGGGAGCTGGGCGCGGAGGTCATCGCGATCGGCGTGACCCCCAATGGCAAGAACATCAACGACCGCGTCGGATCCACCGCACCGCAAACGCTGTCGGAGACGGTGGTGGCATCGGGCGCGCAGGTCGGCATCGCGCTGGACGGCGACGCCGACCGGCTGATCGTCGTCGACGAGGCAGGCAAGGTGATCGATGGCGATCAGTTGATGGCGACGATCGCCGCCAGCTGGGCGCGCGCCGGACGGCTGAAGGGCGGCGGGTTGGTCGCGACGGTAATGTCGAACCTGGGGCTGGAGCGGCATCTGGCGGCGCAGGGGCTGGGGCTGGTGCGGACCGCTGTGGGGGACCGCCACGTCCTCGAGAAGATGCGCAGCGCCGGCTATAATGTCGGCGGCGAACAGTCGGGGCATATCATCCTGTCCGATTATGCGACGACCGGCGACGGGCTGGTCGCGGCGTTGCAGGTGTTGGCCGAAATCCAGCGCGCGGGCGCTCCGGCGAGCGAGGTGCTGCACCGCTTCGATCCGCTGCCGCAGCTGCTCAAGAATGTCCGCTTCGCCGGGGGCAAGCCGCTTGACGACCCGCGGGTCAAGGACGTGGTTGCCGGCGTCGAGGCGGAACTGGCCGGGCGCGGGCGGCTGGTGCTGCGCGCATCGGGTACCGAGCCGGTGATCCGCGTGATGGCGGAGGGCGACGATGCCGCCCATGTCGAACAGGTCGTCGACCGCATCTGCGACGCCGTGCGGCAGGCGGCGGGCTGATGCTTGCCATGAAACCGGCGTGCGAACGGTGCGACGCATCGCTGCCCGCGGCGGCGCATGGGGCGTTCATCTGTTCGCACGAATGCACCTTCTGCGCGGATTGTGCGGACGAGCTGGACGAAGTTTGCCCGAACTGTCGGGGTGAGCTGGTGGATCGGCCGACCAGACGCAAGTAACGATCCTCCCCGCTCCGCGGGGAGGGGGACCAGCGTAGCTGGTGGAGGGGGGCGTCCGCATACGGAACCGTTTCGTTGCGTGGTCAGCCCCCTCCACCATCCGCTGCGCGGACGGTCCCCCTCCCCATGATATGGGGAGGAGCTTGTAGCGTTCGCATCGCACGGCTAACCCCGGCCCATGACCATATCCCGTATCCTGATCGTCGCCGGTTCCGATTCCGGCGGGGGCGCCGGTATCCAGGCGGATATCAAGACCGCGACGATGCTGGGCGCCCATGCGATGACGGCGATCACGGCGGTCACCGCGCAGAACACGCTGGGCGTCGATGCGGTCCACCCGATCCCGACCGACATGGTGATGGCGCAGATCGATGCGGTCGTGCGCGATATCGGCGTCGATGCGGTGAAGATCGGGATGATCGGATCGGCGCGCACCGCCCACGCGCTGGCCGACCGGTTGCGCGACCTGCCAGGCGTCCCGGTGGTGTTCGATCCGGTGATGATCTCGACCAGCGGCGCGCTGCTGGCCGATGAAGCGACGGTCGCGGCGTTCGAGCGGTTGATGGCGGTGGCTACCGTCGCAACGCCAAACCTGCCCGAACTGGCCGCACTAGGGGGCGTCGGCGAGGTGCTGTCGCGCGGTTGCGCCGTGCTGGAAAAGGGCGGCCATGGTGAGGGCGAGGTGCTGGTCGACCGGCTGCACCAGCGCGGAAGCGGCGCGGCCCCGCGGGTCGAATGGTCGTCCCCGCGTATCGACGGCATGGCGACGCACGGCACCGGCTGCACCCTGTCGACCGCGATCGCGTGCGAACTGGCCAAGGAATGGACGCTGGTCGAGGCGATCGGCCGGGCGCGCAGCTTCGTGCGGATCGCGATGCTGGATGCCGAGGAACTGGGGCGCGGCGCGGGGCCGATGGCGCAGCAGGGCGTCCGGCTCGACCTGAACCAGTCGCGCTGGTCGCCGATGCTGAACCAGGTGACCGTGCCGGCAACCGACGTCCCGGCCAGCGAGCATTTCTACCGCCTGCTCGGCCTCAAGGCGATCGTCCGCTCCAGTCGCCGCTATGCCCGGTTCGAGAGCGAGGGCGGTGCGACCTTCTCGATCGAGATGACCGAGGAGCGCAAGGTCCCGGCTGTCTATTTCGAGGTCGGCGACCTGAACGTCGTGGTCCCTTATCTGAAGGGGCAGGGGCTGTCCTTTGCGCAGGAGCCGATCGACCGGCCATGGGGCTGGCGCGAGGCGCGGCTGTTCGATCCGGCGGGCAACGAAGTGTGTCTGTATCAGGCGGGCGAGATGCGGCGCTTCCCGCCGTGGCGCATCGCCGATGCCTGATTTCAGCCACGAGGCTCGCCATGCCGGGCCGGTGGCGGGGGTGGACGAGGCGGGGCGCGGACCGCTCGCCGGGCCGGTGGTCGCCGCCGCCGTGATCCTCGACCGCGATTGCGTGCCGGACGGGTTGAACGATTCCAAGCAGTTGAGTGCGAAACGGCGCGCGGCGCTGCATGGCCAGCTGCTGGAATGCGCGACGGTCGGTGTCGGGATCGCCAGCGTCGAGGAGATCGACCGGCTGAACATCCTGTGGGCGACGATGCTGGCAATGGAGCGTGCGGTCGACGCGCTGGGGATCGCGCCGGCCATGGTGCTGGTCGATGGCAATCGCTGCCCGAACTGGCGCTATCCGAGCGTCGCGGTGGTCGGTGGTGACGCGATCAGCCTGTCGATCGCCGCCGCGTCGATCGTCGCCAAGGAGACGCGCGATGCGATGATGGTCGATGCGGACCGGGCCTATCCCGGCTATGGCTGGGCGTCGAACAAGGGCTATGGCGCGAAGGTGCATATGGAGGGGTTGCGCACGCTGGGCGTGACGCCGCTGCACCGGCGAAGCTTCGCGCCGGTCGCGAAAGCACTGCTTCGTTAAATTCCTTGCCGGTGCGGAGGGGATTTGCGGTGAGTTGAGTGCTACCAGATATGGAGTCCGTGCCGGCACCGGGAACTCAATATCTGCCCTGTCCCGACTCGATTCGTCGTCGCAACGAATCTGCCTCTTCACCAGAGTCAAGCATTTCCGCTTGACCGCGACTCGTGGATTCCGCGAGATGGCGGCAATGCAAGGGGAATGACGACGATGGTGGCAGTGAAAACCCGGCGGAAAAGGGCGACGACGACCAAGACGGTTGCGTTGCCGCTCGACCGGATCCTGATGGACGATTGCATCGAAGCGATGCGGTCGCTGCCGGCCAAGTCGATCGACTGTATCTTTGCCGACCCGCCCTATAATCTACAGCTGGGTGGCGACCTGTTGCGGCCCGATGGCAGCCAGGTCGATGCGGTCGACGACGACTGGGACAAGTTCGACAGTTTCGCCGCCTATGACCGCTTCACCAAGGCGTGGCTGAAGGAAGCACGCCGCATCCTGAAGCCCGACGGCACGCTCTGGGTCATCGGCAGCTACCACAATATCTACCGCGTCGGGTCGATCGTGCAGGACCAGGGGTTCTGGATCCTGAACGATATCGTGTGGCGCAAGTCGAACCCGATGCCGAACTTCAAGGGCACGCGCTTCACCAATGCGCATGAGACCATGATCTGGGCGTCGATGGGGGAGAAGGCGCGCTACACCTTCAACTATCGCCAGATGAAGACGCTGAACGACGAATTGCAGATGCGGTCGGACTGGGAATTCCCGATCTGCGGCGGGCAGGAGCGGCTGCGCAAGGACGGGACGAAGGTCCATCCGACCCAGAAGCCCGAGGCACTGCTGTACCGGGTGCTGCTGGCGTCGACCAAGCCGGGCGATGTCGTGCTCGACCCGTTCTTCGGCACCGGCACGACCGGCGCGGTCGCCAAGCGGCTGGGGCGGCACTTCATCGGGATCGAACGCGACGCGACCTATGTCGAGGCGGCGACCGCACGGATTGAGGCGGCGCTGCCGCTGGATGAATCGGCGATCCGCGCGATGCGGGCGCCGACCAAGCCGCCGCGCGTGGCGTTCGGCGTGCTGGTCGAAAACGGCCTGTTGCCGCCGGGGTCGGTGGTGACGGACAGCAAGCGGCGCTTCCGCGCGACGGTGCTGGCCGACGGGTCGCTGCTGTCCGATTGCGGGGCGGCGGGGTCGATCCACAAGCTGGGGTCGACGCTGCAGAACGCGCCGTCGTGCAATGGCTGGACCTTCTGGCATACCGAAGGGGCGAAGGGGCTGGTGCAGATCGATGCGCTGCGCCAGCAATGGCTGCTCGCGACCCAGCCCTGATGTACCTTCGCCCGGTCCGCTTCGTCGATACGCCGGTCGGGCTGCCCGATGGCAGTGTCGCGCGGCTGGCGGGGGGGATGCTGTGGTTCGCGGCCTATGAGGTGCGCAACCGGGCCGGGTTGCGCGTCACGGTGCCGGTCGAGCGCATTGACGCGTGGGTCGCCACCCTGTCGGCGGACGGTGCCGATCGGGCGCGGCTGCTCCATGAGCGGATCACGAGCGCCCGTCCGCCGCTGACGCTGGGCGAGCGGGTGGTGCGGTTCGATCAGCCGCAGGTGATGGGGATACTCAACGTCACGCCCGACAGTTTTTCGGATGGCGGCGCTCATGTCGGCGATCCGGCGGGCGCGGCAGCAGCGGGCGTCGCGATGGCGGCGGCAGGCGCGGCGCTGATCGACCTGGGCGGTGAGTCCACCAAGCCCGGTGCCGCCACCGTGTGGGAAGGCGACGAGATCGCGCGCGTCGTGCCGGTGGCCGAGCGGCTGGCGGCGGCCGGGGTTGCGGTGTCGGTCGACACGCGCAAGGCGGCGGTGATGGACGCGGCGCTGAACGCCGGGGCGCAGATCGTCAACGACGTCGCGGCGCTGGCGTACGACCCGCGCGCGATCGCCGTGGTCGCGGCGAGCGGGTGTCCGGTGGTGCTGATGCATTCGCCCGCGCCCGCGCAGGGGCCGCATGGGGGGGAGGGCTATGGCGATCCGCTGCTCGACGTGTTCGACTGGCTGGAGGCGCGGGTCGAGGCGGTGGTCGCGGGCGGAGTCGACCGGGCGAAGATCGTGGTCGATCCGGGCATCGGCTTTGGCAAGGCGCTGTCGGACAATCTGGCGTTGGTGAACGGGCTGGCGCTGTTCCACGGGCTGGGGTGCCCGGTGCTGCTGGGGGCTAGTCGCAAGCGGATCATCGGTGCGCTGTCGAACGAGGCACCGGCGGACCAGCGGCTGGGCGGGTCGGTCGCGCTGGCGCTGGCCGGGGTCGAGCGCGGGGCGCAGATCGTGCGGGTGCATGACGTGGCGGAGACGGTGCAGGCGATCCGCGTGTGGCGGGGCTTGCGGGATGCGGCGTTGGTGGCGGGGTAGGCGACACTCGTCACGCCCGCGCAGGCGGGAGTCCATACACGCAACTGCGCCGGCTTGATCGAAATGCTGGCGGCTATGGATTCCCGCCTTCGCGGGAATGACGACCATAGCCGTTTCGGGAGGTGGGGAAGCCGGTGGATCAACCCGCTGCCCATCCGCTATAGCGCCCGCCATGGTTCGCGTATTCCTGTTCCTCGCCGCGCTGTCGGCGCTGTTCGCCGGTCCGGCGCTTGCCCAGCAGAACGGGTTCGATCTCGACGGACCGGAAGTCGCGGTCAGCGTCACGCGGGGCGAGGTCGAACTGCCGGTCGCGACGGTGCCGTCGCTCAGGGGCGGAGACCGGCTGACCGCCCGCGCGCTGCTGCCGGCGGACCAGTCGGCACGCTACCTGCTGGTCGTCGCGTTCCTGCGCGGGGCGACCAATCCGCCGCCCAAGAACTGGTTCTTCTCGGTCGAGACCTGGAAGCCGAAGAAGGACGTGCTGACCGTCACCGTGCCGGAGGGTGCGGAACAGGCGATCCTGTTCCTTGCGCCCGAAGCCGGCGGTGGCTTTTCCGCCGTCCGTGGCGCGGTGCGCGGGCGGCCGGGCGTGTTCGTCCGCGCGGCACAGGACTTGTACCAGGCATCGCTCGACCGGCAGCGATTGGACGCGTTCGTGGGAGCCATCGGACGGATCGGCGACGCCGCGCCCGAACGACTGGCCACCGCCGCACCGGTGCTGGCCGAGGCGCTCCGCATCAAACTCAATGCCGACTGCCTGCTGAAGCAGCGCGCACTGCAGGCCGCGTGCCTGACACAGCAGCGCGACGCATTGGTGTTGCAGGCGCAGCGCGGTGCGACGCTGACGGAGACGCTGACCGGTGCGCCGGTCGACATCGCGTACCGCGTGGCGGCGACGCGCGAGGGCGGGGCGGGCTATTACAGCCCCTATATCGGGCTGGCACGCGACCTTGCCCGGTTGTTCGGTGCGTTTCGCAGCGCGCAATATCAGTACCTTCCGGCTCTGGCGCTGGGGCAGGGCAAGGCGATCCACCTGCAACTCAACAGCGCGCCGTCGTTCCAGAACCCGCGATCGGTGCTGGTCGCGCCGTTGCCGCCGATCGGCGACGCGCCGCCGCCTCTGTGGCGGTCGGCCGCACAGGGGGCGCTGTGCCTTGCCAAGCCCGATCTCGTGCTGCCGTTGGACGATGCGGCGCTGTTGTTCGCGACCGATTATGCCCGCGACCTGACGCTGAAGGTCACGGCGGCGGATGGCGAGGTGTCGCTGCTGAAGCTGACCCCGGATGCCGAACGCGGCGGGCTGGTGCTGGGCGGTGGGGCTGCGGTCGCCGGGCCGATCCGTGACGCGGTGGTTCAGGGCAACTGGGGCTTCGACCGGTTCAGCGGGCCGCGCGTGCCGGCGCAGATCGACGGACCCGGCGCATGGACTCCGCAGCCCGATGCGAACGTGATCGTCGGGCGCGATCATCCACTGGTGCTGCGCGGCGGGGCATCAGCCTGCGTGTCCGGGCTGACGCTGCGCGATGCGGGGGGGTTGAGCCGGTCGCTCAGCTGGAAGGCGGCGGGCGCGGACGGGATCGAAGCGACCTTGCCGCTGGGCAAGACGCGACCGGGGCCGCTGACGCTGACGGTCGTGCGCCACGGGGCGGTCGCCCCGGATCAGATCGCGCTGACCGGGCGGGCGGAGCCGAGCCGGCTCGACCGGTTCACCGTCCATCGGGGGGACAAGGACGGCGTGCTGGAGGGCGCGCGGCTGGATCAGGTGGCCGGACTGACGCTGGGCGGCACCCGCTTTGCCGCCGGCGCGCTGACGCGGGTCGGCGAGGGTGACCGGCTGGTCCTGACAACCGACGCGCCGCTGGGTGAGATGGCCGATACGACCGCCAGCGTGCAACTGCGTGACGGGCGCAGCGCCAGCGTACCCGCGACGGTCGCGCCGGCGCGGCCGGTGGTGCAGTTACTCGACCGGCGGGTGGCGTATGACCCGCCGGCTGGCGCGCGACCGATCGAACTGCCCGACGGGCTGGTGCCGACGACCGCCACCTTGACCTTCTCGGCAAGGATCGCGGACGGGGTGCGTGGGGCAGAGGACGGGATCGAGATCGCGGCGGGCGCTGCGACCAAGCGGCTGACCATCGCGTCGGGCGCGGTGCAGCGGGTCGGTGACGATGTGCTGGTGACGAGCATCGCGCCGCAGGCTGCGTTCGGGCCGGCCGTGTCGGGCGACCTGCGCGTCCGGGCGTGGCGCGGCGGTGCG
Organism: Sphingomonas panni; assembly: GCF_022664435.1. Taxonomy (GTDB): domain Bacteria; phylum Pseudomonadota; class Alphaproteobacteria; order Sphingomonadales; family Sphingomonadaceae; genus Sphingomonas; species Sphingomonas panni. Next base: position 149,474 of record NZ_JAKREU010000004.1, read on the forward strand.
GCGGGCGACTGGCAGACGCTGGCGAGGCTGGTGCGGCTGCCGGTGCTGACCGGAATCGAGTGTCGCGACAGCTGCACCGTGACCGGCCGCGACCTGTTCCTGATCGCGGCGATCGGGACGTCCCGCGACATGGCCGGGGCGGTCACGCTGCCCGGCGGGTTCGTCGGCACGTCGGTTTCGGTCCCGCGCGGCAGCGACGGGACGCTCTACCTCAAGCTCCACGATGCCGGCGACGCAGTGCTGCGGGTGAAGTGACCCGCCCGGATCACCGCGCCGCGGGCTGGCTCATCGAATAGGGCGCGGCGGCGGGGCCGGTCGCCCAGGCCTTGTTCGGGGTCGGCCCCATCACGAAGCGCAGCGTGCCGCCGGCCATGATCTCGTCCTGCGAAATCCAGGTGCGATCCAGCTTGCGCCCGTTGAGCGTCGCCGACTGGATATAGACATTGGCCGCGCTGTTGCCCGGCGCCTCGACCACGAAACGCCTGCCGTTTTCGAGCGCCATTTCGCTGCGGCGGAACAGCGGCGATCCGATGACATACTGGTTCGCGCCGGGGGTGACCGGATAGAATCCCAGCGCGCTGAACACATACCATGCCGAGGTCTGACCGTTATCCTCGTCGCCCGGATAGCCGTCGGGCTGCGCGGCATAGAGGCGGCGCATGACGTTGCGAACGTGCCACTGGGTTTTCCATGGCGCGCCGGCATAGTCGTAGAGATAGATCATATGCTGGATCGGCTGGTTGCCATGGGCGTAATTGCCCATGTTCACGATCTGCATCTCGCGGATTTCGTGGATGACCTGCCCGTAATAGCTTTCGTCGAACTTGGGCGGGCTGTCGAATACTTGGTCGATCTTGGCAACGAAGGCACGGTCGCCGCCCATCAGGTCGATCAGGCCGCGTACGTCCTGAAATACCGACCAGCTGTAATGCATCGAATTGCCTTCCGTGAAGGCATCGCCCCATTTCAGCGGGTTGAACGGCGTCTGGAACGTCCCGTCCTGATTCCGGCCGCGCATCCAGCCGACCGTCGGGTCGAACAGCTTGCGATAATTCTGCGCCCGTGCGCGGAACATCGCGGCGTCGTCCTTCTTGCCCAATGCTTCCGCCAGCCGCGCGATGGTGAAATCGGCATAGGCATATTCGAGGGAACGGGCGGCGTTCTCCTTGATGCCGACGTCATAGGGGACGTAGCCGAGGCGGTTGTAATATTCGACGCCTTCACGCCCGACCGCGCTGATCGTCTTGCCCTCCGCCGATTTGGGACGGCCGACGCTGGTCGTCGCGTTCTTCTTGATCGCCTCGTACAGCGTTTCGATGTCGTAGCCGCGAATGCCCTTCAGATACGCATCGGCGATGTTCACTGCCGAGTTCGACCCGATCATCACGTCGCGGTGGCCGGGGCTGGCCCATTCGGGCAGCCAGCCCGATTCACGATAGGTGTTGGCCAACCCCTCCATGATTTCGCCATCGAGCTTGCGCTCCATGATCGTGAATAGCGGAAATACGGCGCGGAAGGTGTCCCAGAAGCCGTTGTCGGTGAACATGGGTCCGGGAAGAACTTTCCCGTTATACGGGCTGTAATGGACCATCCGCCCCGCGCGATCATATTCGTGGAAGCGCCGGGGAAAGAGCTGCGTGCGGTAGAGCGCGGAATAGAAGGTGCGGACATTGTCGAGGTCGGGATCGTCGACCTTGTAGCGGCCCATCAGTGCGGACCATGCGGCGCGGGCCTTGGCCCTGGTCGTGTCGAAATCGTCGCGACCGAGTTCGCGGTCGAGGTTCAGCTGCGCCTGCTCCGCGCTGATGAAGGAGGAGGCGACGCGGACGTTCACCTGTTCGCCCTTGCGCGTGCGGAACCCGACCAGCGCACCGACGCGCTTGCCCTGCGCCTGCGTGACGCCGCTCTGGCGCTTGAAGCCGTCGCCGATCGTGTCGGCGACGGTGAAGTCGTGGTCGAATTCCAGCACGAACCAGTTGCGGAAATTGGCAGGCACGCCGCCGCTGTTGTTGCTGGCATAGCCGATGATGCGGCGCTGTTTCGGCAGGATCGTGACCGCCGACCCCTTGTCGAACGCGTCGAGCAGGATCCAGCTCTGGTCGCTGTCAGGGAAGGTGAAGCGGAACTGCGCGGCGCGTTCGGTCGGGGCGATTTCGACGGTGGTGTCATAATCGGCGAGATAGGCGCTGTAATAATAGGGGTGGGCCACCTCCGCCTTGTGCGAGAACCACGACGCGCGATCGGCCTCGGCCAGTTTCGGCGCGCCGGTCATCGCCATCAGCGAGAAGGCGCCATAGTCGTTCATCCACGGGCTGGGCTGATGGGTCTGTTTGAACCCCCACAGCTTGGTGTCGCGATAGCGGTACGCCCAGCCGTCGCCGGCCTTGTTGGTGGTCGGCGTCCAGAAATTCATGCCCCAGGGCAGCGCGATCGCCGGATAGGTGTTGCCGTAGGACAGCTCATAGGTCGAATCGGTGCCCATCAGCGGGTTGACCAGATCGACCGGATCGGCACGCCGTTCCTGCGCGATGCCCGGCGTCACGGCCGAAAGGATCAGCGCCATTGCAGTGGCGGTGGCGGTCAGGCGGGGCAGGGCCATGCGGCGGTCCTCTCTCAACGGGTCGGCAGGTGGTGGCGGGCGCGGTCCCAGAAGGACGCGTCGAAGGTGCGAGCGGCGCCGAGGATCGCGGCGCGTTCGGTATCGGGATGGACCGCGATATGGGTGGCGGGCAGGTGCCGGCGGAGCGCCGGGCCGAACAGGTCGAACGCGCCGCAGATGCGACCGCCGAGCATCACGGTTCCGGCACCGAAGCACTCGACCCAAGGCGAGAGGATAGTGCCGAGATTGTCGCCATAATCGGCGAAGATCGTGACGGCGGTTCCGTTACCGGCGCGGGCCGCTTCGGCGGCGGCGACGACCGTGGCGATACCGTCCAGCCGCCGGGCGATACGCGCGGTCAGCCAGCGGGCGGAGACATGGTCGTCGGCGATGCCCTCGCGAAAGGGCAGGTGCCATAGCGAACCATGCGGCGGTACGTCGTCGCCATCGATCGCGGGAATGCCGTCGCGCAGGAACGCCGACCCCAGCCCGGTGCCGAGCGTTACGCCGACGACGTTGCCCCGTACCGGAACCGCTCCGATCGCAAAGGCGGTGGCGTCGTTGAGGAAGCGGATCGGGCGGGGATGGCGCAGCGCTTCGGTCAGTGCCTGTGCGACGTCGACGCCGTACAGCGCGGTGAACTTTGCGTTGCCCGCGAAATGGGCGATACCGGCGGCATAGTCGAACGGGCCAGGCATGGCGATCCCGATGCCTGCTACCCGTTCGGGGCCGGCATGGTCGGTGACCGCGTCGATCGCCCCGGCCCATGCCGCGATCAGCGTGGCGCGTTCATCCGCCGGGGTGCAGGCGACGTGACGATAGCTGTCGGGGACGAGCGCGCCTTGTGTGACCGCAGCGGCTGCGACGTGATGCCCGCCAATGTCGACTCCGACGATCATCGGCATCCGCCCTCCCTGTCCGACGCGACGGATTTGTCATCGCCTGTATCGGCCGTGTAATCCATTACATCGGCCAAAACCAAGCTTAATTTGGCGGTGCGCTGCTTTGGCGGACGATCAGTTCGTGAGGGAGAATATGGACCGTGTCGTCATCGCCCTTGCCCTCGATCCGGTCGATCAGGATTTCGCAGGCCTTGGCGCCCATCGCTTCGGCAGGCTGGGCGATGGTGGTCAGCGAGGGGGTGGAATGGGCGGCGAAGCTGATATCGTCGAAGCCGGTGATGGCGAGGTCGTGCGGCACGCGCAGCCCGTGCGCGGTCGCCGCCTGGATCGCGCCGATCGCCATTTCGTCGTTCATGCTGAAGATTGCGGTCGGTCGGTCGGGCAGGGCAAGAAACTCGTTGGCCGCCGCCTGTCCCGACCCCATCGACCAGTCACCGAAGCGCAACAGCGCCGGATCGAACGCGATGCCGGCTGCGTCGAGCGCGGCGCGATAGCCCTTCATCCGGTCGACCGCGTGCGGGTTGGCCGCCGGACCGCTGATCGTGGCGATGCGGCGATGGCCGGCGGCGATCAGATGGTCGGCCATCTCACGGGCCGCACCGGCATTGTCGATGCGAACCGAGGGGGCCTGGGTCAGTTCGCAGCCACAGGCATGGACGATCGGATAGGTCGCCGCCCGTTGCCGCGCGTTGAAGCCGTAATCGGGCGACAGCTGGATCACGCCATCGGCAAGGCGGGTTTCGACCAGCTGTTCATAATGCGCCTCCCGGTCGCGGGAGTCGCGGGTGTCGCCGAGGAACACCGAATAACCGCGCCGCCACGCGATCGATTCGATGCCGGCAGTGACGTTGGCGAAAAAGGGGTTGGCGATGCCGGGCACCAGCACCAGCACCGAAAAGGACCGGTCGGAGCGGAGGTTGCGCGCCAGCAGGTTGGGGCGATAATCGACCGCCTCCACCGCGGCCATCACCCGGGCGCGCGTCGCCTCGGTCACCTTCTCGGGGGTGCGCAGCGTGCGCGACACGGTCGCGGTCGACAGGCCCGCCGCCTTCGCGACATCGATGATACTGCTCATGGCGTGATGCTCCCCGCGCCGGACTCTGCCAAGCGTCGGCCGCGAGTCAAGCGGGCGGGCAGGACGCGGCGATAGCGCGAACGGGTTATGTAATCCATTACATTATTCGCTTGCGGGCTTGCGTCGTGCTGCCTAGGCTTGCGGCCAACGAAGCGGTCCCGACGCGGACCCGGCAAGGGGGGAATGCGGCGTGGCGCCGATCGACGGGCTGATCGTCCTCGCATATCTGGTGGCGACACTGGCGATCGCGCTGAAGGTGCGGGCGCGGGCGGCGGAGAGCATCGACAGCTATTATCTCGGCAACAAGAAGATGCCCTGGTATCTGCTGTGCCTGTCCGATGCGTCCGGCATGTTCGACATTTCGGGGACGATGTGGCTGTCGACCCTGTTGTTCCTGTACGGGATGAAGAGCATCTGGCTGCCATGGCTGTGGCCGGTGTTCAACCAGGTGTTCCTGATGGCGTATCTCGCCGTCTGGCTGCGGCGGTCGAACGTGCGGTCGGGGGCGGAGTGGATATTGTTCCGCTTCGGCGACAATCGCGGCAGCCGGCTGTCGCATCTGTCGGTCGTGCTGTTCTCGGTCATCTGCGTCGTCGGGTTCCTCGTCTATGCGTTCGTCGGCATCGGCAAGTTTATGGAATTGTTCCTGCCATGGGAATCGATCGGCCCGGCGCTTGGGCTGACGCTCAGCCCCGCGCAGGTGCCGGTCGCCTATGCGGTGTTCTTCACGACGCTGGTGACGATCTATGTCGTGCTGGGCGGGTTGCCGGGCATCGTGTGGACCGACGTGCTGCAATTCGGGATCATGACGCTGGCCGCGTTCTTCGTCGCGGGCATGGCGATGACGATGGTGACCCCGGCGCAGATCGCCGCCGCCACGCCCGACGGGTGGATGAGTCCGGGCTTCGGCTGGCATCTGGGACTCGACTGGAGCGCGATCCGGCCGGAGGCGGCGCCGAAGATCGCGGGCGACGGGTACGAACTGTTCACCGCGCTGATGATGATGATGCTGTTCTCCGGCATCCTGAAGAGCGCGGCGGGGCCGGCACCGAGTTACGACATGCAGCGCGTGCTGGCGACGCGATCCCCGCGCGATGCGGCGAAGGTGACCGGCTTCGTTTCGGTCGTGCTGATGCCGATCCGGTACCTGATGATCGCCGGGTTCACCGTGTTGGCGCTGGTGTTCGCCGACCGGCTGGACCTGGCCTCGGGCGGCAAGGTCGATTTCGAGAACCTGCTGCCCGCCGCGATCCAGGCGTTCATGCCCGCGGGTGTGCGCGGGGTCATCGTCACCGGGCTATTGGCGGCGTTCATGGCGACGTTCGCCTCCAGCCTGAATGCCGCGCCGCTCTACATCGTCAACGATGTGTACCGCCGGTACGTCAACCCGCAAGCGTCGCAGCGGCTGCTGGTGCGGTTGAGCTATGCGGTCTCGATCGCGGTCGTGCTGCTGGCGATGGGGATCGGGCTGTTCGTCGCGTCGATCAACGATGCGCTGCAATGGATCGTGTCGGGCCTGTGGGGCGGATACACCGTGTCGAACGTCATCAAATGGTATTGGTGGCGCTTCAACGGCGAGGGCTATTTCGCCGGCATGGTGGCGGGCATCGCCTGTTCGCTCAGCTTCCCGTTCGTGTTCGGCCCGCTGCTGCCGCAGGCGGGGGCGATCCTGCCGCTGTACCTGTTTCCGCTCATCATCCTCGTGTCAGGCGCGGTGGCGATCGGGGCCAGCCTGATGACGAAGCCGACCGATCCGGCGGTATTGCTCGGTTTCTATCGGCAGGTGCGGCCCTGGGGCTTCTGGGGGCCGGTGCAGGCACTGTTGCAGGCGGAGAACCCGGCAGCGCAGCCCAATCGCGAGCTGCCGCGCAACGCCTTCAACATCGTGGTCGGCACGCTGATGCAGACCGCGCTGGTGGCGACGCCGGTGTTCCTGGTGGTCAAGAATTTTGCCGCGATGGCTGCGTGTCTGGTCGTCGTGCTGGTATGCGGAGGGATTTTGTGGCGGACCTGGTATCGGCGACTGGCCGACTGGCCCGAGGATCTGAGCGGCGGGCCGGTGGAGCGCGCGGCGTGAGGCCGTTCGCAGGGGCGATGCTGCTGGCGCTGGCGGTTCCGGCCGTCGCGCAGCAGGCGGACGATCCGGTGGCGTGGGTCGATCCGATGATCGGCACCGATGGCGACGGTCATGTCTTTCCGGGTGCCACACTGCCGTTCGGGATGGTGCAGCTCAGCCCGTCGAACAGCCGCGACGGGTGGAAATGGACCTCGGGCTATCATTACAGCGACACCGTCATCGACGGGTTCGCGCATACCCATATCAGTGGCGCGGGACTGGGCGCGCTGGGCGACATATTGCTGATGCCGACGCGGGTCGCTGGCACGGCGATGGGCGCGCTCGACCGGCCCGGCAGCGGCTATCGCTCGCGCTTCTCGCATGATCGGGAAAAGGCGCAGGCGGGCTATTACCGCGTCCATCTCGACGATGCCGATGTCGATGTCGAGCTGACCGCGACGCTGCGGACCGGCTTCCACCGCTATCGCTTCAACGGGGCGGGCGATCGCTATGTCGTGGTCGATCCGATCCATGCGGTCGGCGACGACCATGCGCTGGAAAGCGGGATCGAGGTGGTGTCGGACCGCGAAATCCGTGGCTGGCGGCGGACCATCGGGTCGTCGGCCGGCGGGCGCACCGTCTACTTCGTGGCGCGCTTCTCGCAACCGTTCGAAACGGCGCAGTTGACCGAAGCCGATCGGCCGGTCGCCGGGCGCAGCGGCACGGGCGCGGCGCGGCGAACCTATGTCCGCTTCGGCAAGGATGTCGGGCAGGTCGAGGTTGCGGTGGCGATCTCCCACGCTTCGGCAGAGGGCGCACTGGCCAATTTCCGGGCGGAGGCGGAGGGCAAGGACTTCGACACGGTGCGCCGCGCGGCGCAGGCGGCGTGGGCACAGCGGCTGTCGGCGATCCGTATCGAGGAGCCGGATGCCGCGAAGAAGCGCATCTTCTACACCGCCAGCTATCATGCCGCGATCGCGCCGAACCTGGTGTCGGACGTGACCGGAGCGTATCGCGTCGAGGGCCGCGTGCTGCGCTCGACCATCCCGCAGTTCAGCAATTTTTCGAACTGGGACACGTACCGCGCGGTCCATCCGCTGCTGACGATCGTCGATCCGGTGAAGGCAGGCGGCATCGTCGCCAGCATGGTGTCGCGCCACCGCGATGCCGGGCTGATCCTGCCCAGCTGGGAAGCGGTCGGGCATGATAACCGGGTGATGATCGGCTATCCGATCGTGTCGATCATCGCCGATGCGGTCATCAAGGGGCTGCCGGGGGTCGATCCGGCCAGCGCCTATGCCGCGATCCGGGCGAGCGCGTTCGACCGGACCAAGCACAGCAACGTCTATGACCTGAACGGCATGGACGGCTATCTGCGCTATGGTTTCGTGCCCGCCGACGTCGCCAGTTCGGTGGCGAAGACGACCGAGCAGAATTACGAGGACTGGACCATCGGGCAGGTCGCGGCGAAGCTTGGCCGGGCCGACGATGCCAGGCTGTTCGTCGAGCGGGCGACCGGGTGGCGGCAATTGTACGATCCGGCCAGTGGCTGGCTGTTGCCGCGGCTGGCCGACGGGCGGTTCGCGCCGATGCGGCGGGACGATTGGGGTGACCTGAACCGCCATTATGTGTCGGGCAATATCTGGGCCTATTCGGCCTATACCCCGCATGACATGGCGGCGGCGATCCGGCTGCATGGTGGGCGGGCGGCCTATGGCAACTGGCTCGACCGGATCTTTCGCGACACGACCCCGATCGGGGGCGAACAGCATGTCGACCTGTCGGGCTTTGTCGGGCGCTATGGTCATGGCGATGAGCCGGGGCACCAGATGCCGTACCTCTTCAACCTCGCCGGACAGCCGGCGCGGACGCAATATTATGTGAACCGCGTGGTGCGCGAAATGTATGCGGACCGGCCCGGCGGATTGGTCAACAATGACGATCTGGGGCAGATGTCGGCCTGGTATGTGTTCAGCACGCTGGGCTTCTATCCGGTCGCGCCGGGTGACCTGACCTATCAGATCGGTGCGCCCTATCACCGCCGGGCGACATTGACGCTGCCCGGCGGGCGGACCTTTACCGTCGAGGCGGAGGGACTGTCGCCGCGTAACATCTATGTGCAGTCGGCGACACTGGACGGACGTCCGCTGACCAAGAGCTATCTGACGCACGCGCAACTGCTGGCGGGCGGTACGCTGCGGTTCGTGATGGGGGCGCAGCCGTCGCGCTGGGGCACCAAGCCGGAGGATGCCAGCCTCGGCGCGTTCGACGACCGGGCGCCGGTGCGGGTCACCCAGCGGGCGCCGTGGGCACCCTATGACCCGGTCGACGATCCGCGTTTCGCGGTGACGCGCGACGTCACGTTGCGCGCTGCGGGTGGCACCATCCGCTATACGCGGGATGGTGGGGAGCCTACGCCGGCTTCCACCCGCTATGCCGCGCCGCTGCGGATCGACCGCGATACCGTCATCCGCGCGGCGGCGTTCGATCCGTCGCTTGGGCGGAGCGTGACGCTGGAGCGGCGCTATGTCCGCAGTCTGCTGAAGGGGCTGGCCCCGGGTTTCCCGCGCATCGCGGTGGCGGAGGACGGCATCGGCTATGGCGCGAAGGACGGCGCGATGCTGATCGACGGCATCACCGGCGGGCAGGCCTATGGCGACAAACGCTGGACCGGGCGGGTCGGCGACATCACCGCGACCATAGACCTCGGCACACCGAAGCCCGCGCGGATGCTGACCATCGGCTATCTCGACGATGCGATGAACGGCATCATGCCGCCGCGCCGGTTCGAGGTGCTGGCCGGTGACGATCCCGCCCGCCTGACCCCGATCGCGACGCGCGACATTGGCGCTTGGCGGGGCGTGACGCGCCAGGTCGAGCGGATCGCCATCCCGCTGCCCGGTCGTCCGTACCGTTATTACCGCGCTCGCGCGGTCGCATGGGGCGACATGCCCGCCTCCCTCAAGCCGCCGGGCAAGCCGGCCTGGCTGTTCCTCGACGAGATCAACCTGCAATGATGCCTGCTACGACCCGCCGCGAACTCGACAGCGGCTGGACCTTTCGCGAGTTCGGGCAAGAGGACTGGCTGCCGGCGCAGGTGCCGGGGTCGAACTTCACCGACCTTTGGCGCGCCGGGCGGATCGAGGACCCGTATTTCGGCGACGCCGAACCGCGCCTGCAATGGATCGAGCGGGCGGACTGGGAATATCGCTGTACCTTCGACGTGACCGCCGAGGAACTTGCGGGCGATAGCGTGGCGCTGGTGTTCGACGGGCTGGACACGCTGTGCGACGTGCGGCTGAACGGTGCGGACCTGTTGTCGAGCGACAACATGTTCCGGTCGCACCGGGTCGAGGTCAAGGACCGGCTGCGTGTCGGTGCCAACGAACTGGCGCTCCATTTCCGCTCGCCCGTCCTGTACGGAGAGGCGCGTCAGGCGGCGGACGGCTTCACCTATCCGGCGGAGAACGACAAGACCGACGCCCATGCCAGCGTTTATGTCCGCAAGGCGCCCTATCATTTTGGCTGGGACTGGGGGCCGAAATATGTGCCGTCGGGCGTGTGGCGGCCGGTGTGGCTCGACGTGGTGCGGCGCGGCCGGATCGTCGACGTGCAGTATCGGATCGAGGCGCTGAGCGAGGCGCAGGCAGTCGTCGCGTTCGATGTCGAGATTGAGGGGGCGGGCGAGGTCGAGATCACATGCGACGTTCCTGGCATCGCACCGGTGCTTGGCGCGACGGAGCGTGCGGTGATCGACAATCCGCGCCTGTGGTGGCCGAATGGCCTCGGCGAGGCGTTCCTATACCCTTTCACCGCGACGCTCCGCGACGATGCCGGTGTCATCGATCGGGCGACGACGCGGGTCGGCCTGCGCACCATCCGCGTGCGCAACGAACCCGACGCGATCGGCGAATGTTTCGAGATCGAGGTCAACGGGCGGCGCACCTTCATGAAGGGCGCGAACTATATCCCATCGGACAGCTTCCTCGAACGGGTGACGCCGGAACGCTACCGCCAGCTCTTCCGCGACGCGGTCGACGCGAACATGAACATGCTGCGGGTGTGGGGCGGCGGGACGTACGAAAGCGACCTGTTCCACGATCTGGCCGACGAACATGGCATCCTGATCTGGCAGGATTTCATGTTCAGCTGCACGCTCTACCCGTCCGACCCGGCGTTTCTGGCGAATGTCGCGCAGGAGGCGCGGCAGCAGATACGGCGGTTGCGGCGGCATCCTTCGCTGGCGCTCTGGTGCGGCAATAACGAGGTGTCGCTGGGCATCGCGCACTGGAACTGGCCGACGACCTTCGGCTACCCGCCCGAACTGTTCGAGCGGCTGGTTGCGGCCAATCGCGACCTGTTCGAACGAGTGCTGCGCGATCTGGTGGCGGAGCATGACCCGGACCGTTTCTACCTGCCGTCCTCCCCGATCGGTTTCTGGAACGATCCTGCCGACGACGCCCGCGGCGACAATCATTACTGGGGCGTGTGGCATGGCGAGGAGCCGCTCAGCGCCTATGCCGAACGGGTGCCGCGCTTCATGAGCGAATATGGGTTCCAGTCCTATCCCGACATCGCCTCGGTCGAACGCTTTACCGATCCGGCCGACCGGGTGGTGGGATCGGCAGTGCTGGCGCTGCACCAGAAGCATCCGCGCGGCGATGCGATCATCGGACGCTTCCTGCGGCACCATTATGGCGAACCCCGCGATTTCGCCGCTTTCTGCACGCTCAGCCAGCTGACCCAGGCGGATGGCCTGCGCATCGCTTTCGAGGCGCATCGCCGGGCGATGCCGCGCTGCATGGGCTCGCTCTACTGGCAGTTCAACGACTGTTTCCCCGCGATCTCGTGGTCGAGCATCGATTATTATGGCCGCTGGAAGGCGTTGCATTATCAGGCGGCACGGTCGTTCGCGCCGCTGATCCTGTCGGCGGAACCGGTCGAGGACGGTTTTGCGATCCATGCCGTGTCGGACCTGCGCGATCCGGTCGAGGGTGAGTTGGTGGTCGAGTTGATCGACTTCGACGGCGCGGTGCGCTGGCGGTCGGTGGAGCAGGTCACGGTCGCTGCCAACACCGCCGCCATCGTGGCGCAGGTGCCGGTGGCGGCCGGCGACGTGCTGGTCAGCCGGATCGTCGGCGCGGCCGGAGACATGGCCCGCGACGTGCGGATGGTAGGCGATGCCACCGCGCGCCGCTTGCCCGATCCGGGGCTGTCGGCGCGGATCGAAGATGGTGCCGTGGTCGTGCGTGCGGACAACTTCGCGCGGGCAGTGAAGATCGTGGTCGATACAGGTAACTTTTCCGACAATTATTTCGACCTGCTGCCGGGTGAGGAACGGCGCCTGACACTGCGCGAAGGGCGACTGGGGGAGGATGCACCGGTCGCGGTTGCCAGTCTGGCGGACTGGATCGCATGAGGGGCGTCGCTGTCGCCGCTGCGCTGCTTGCGTCCGCACCGGCAATGGCGCAGGGCGCGCCGCTATCGCTGACCATCGACGAACTGCTGCGCTGGACCCCGGACGGGGCGACGGCAGACGCCGGCAATGTCGCGCGGGTGGCGAGGGCGCGGCGCTTCATCGCCCGGCCGCTGCGGCGGGGGGCGGCGATCGATCCGAAGGTCCGCGTTCTCTATGCCCCGGACGGGATGAACGATCTGGGCGGGCGGCGGGGGCGATTGGCGCGGTTCAACGGCTATGTCTTCACCCATTGGCCGCAGATCGACACGCTTGCCTGGTTCGCCGGCACGGCGGATCGCGGCGTCAACCTGCCCTCGCGCGACTGGGTGGAGGCGGCGCATCGCAACGGCGTCGAGGTGATCGGCACGCTGTTCTTCGCACCTGTCGCCTGGGGCGGATCGCCGAAGACGGTCGCGTCCGTCCTGCGGCGCGATGCGCAGGGGCATTTCCCGGTGGCACGGCAGCTGGTGCGGATCGCGCAGTTTTACGGCTTCGACGGCTGGTTCGTGAACGCCGAAACCGCCGGTGCCGACGGCGTGGCGATGATCGAGTTCATGGCCGAACTGCGCGCCATCGCGCCGGCGGGCATGACGATCCACTGGTATGACGCGCTGCTGCCCGATGGCCGCGTCCGCTGGCAGAATGCGCTGACCCCGGCCAATGCCCGGTTCCTGCAGGATGGAACGCGGCGCACGGCGGACGCGATGTTCCTCAATTACGACTGGACTAGGGCGGGGCTGGCCGAGGGCGCGGCACTGGCCGAGCGGATGGGGCGCAACCGGTACGACGTGTTCGTCGGTGCCGATCTGTGGCCCGCGCGCGATGCGCAGCCGGCGTTTCGCAATAGCCATTGGCTGGACGCGCTGCGCGAGCGGCCCGGCGGACCGGCGTTCGGATCGATCGCGCTGTTCGCGCCGCATTTCAATTACAGCTGGCCCGGCGACGCCCGCACGCCGCGCTTCAGCAATTTCGACCGCGATGCCGGGGACGTCGCCCGCTTCTACGATGCGGAGCGCCGGTTGTTCGCGGGCGACGGGCGCGATCTGGCGACGGCAGGCGGAGCGGGCTGGCCGGGCGTCGCGTCGCTCGCGCCGACCAGAGGACTGATCCCCGCCTTGCCCTTCGCCACCAGCTTCAACACCGGCCATGGGCGGGTCGAAGCGCGTAAGGGGACCGTGGTCGGCGGGCCGTGGCACGACATGGCCCGACAGGATGCGCTGCCGACATGGCAATTCGCGACGATCGGCACGCGGCAGGTCGTCGTCGACTATGATTTCGACGCACCTTTCGAAGGCGGGTCGTCGCTGCGCATCGCCCCGCAGGGGGCGGGCCGGCGCGCGGAGGTGCCGCTCTACAGCCTGCGACTGAACCAGGCGGTCACGGTGACGGCGATCACGCGGGGTGGGACGGGCTATGCCCTTCGTGTCGGACGGTCGGGTCGGTCGATTGCCGCCAGTAGCGGCTGGCAGCAGACACGCTGGTGCGTGCGACCGGGGACGGGCGACGTGCGCCTGTCGGTCGCGGTACGTCCCGCCGCCCGCCTGCCGCTGAACCTTGGCCAGCTGACGATCGAGGCCGGCTGCAGAAATTAGAAAGACGCTTGACATAATCACCATGCGCGATGCATGTAATCGATTACATCATTAACGGTAGCTCGAATCGGCAGCAGACCGATCGAGCGCGCCGGAGCGAAGCGGGCGGCCAGGGTCGCCCTTGCAAAAGGGGAGGACGGGATGAAGAAGTTTCGCATGGGGCGTGGCGTTCGGGCCGGGCTGATGACCGGTGTCGCGGTTGCCGGGATGATCGGGTTCGCCGGAATCGCGCAGGCGCAGGCGACGGTCGGTGCCGATCCGGTCGGGACCGACGCACCGATCACCAGCAGCGACGATGCACAGGCCGAGGGTGAGATCGTCGTCAGCGGCTATCGCTCGTCGATCGATCGCAACCTGCGCGACAAGCGCAATTCGGCTGCGGTGGTCGAGGTCATCACCGCCGAGGACATCAGCAAGTTCCCGGACCGCAACGTCGCCGACGCCTTGCAGCGTGTGCCCGGCGTGGTCATCACCCGCGACGGCGGCGAAGGGCGCACGGTCAGCGTGCGCGGGCTTCAGCCCGACCTGACGCTCACGCTGCTCAACGGCAATTATATCGCAACGTCGGAGACGAACAGCGAGGCGACCCGCTCGTTCAACTTCCTGCTGATGCCCTCCAACCTGCTGGGCAAGGCAGAGCTGTTCAAGTCCTCCGAGGCGCGCATCGACGAAGGCGGCATCGGCGGCACGGTAATCCTGCACACCCGCCGTCCGCTCGACCTGCCGGCATGGTCGGGCTTCCTGACCGCCGAGGGTACCTATGCCGACACGACCAAGGGCGTCGACCCGCAACTGTCGGGCCAGCTGTCGTGGAAGAACAAGGACGAGACGTTCGGCGTGCTGGTCAGCGCGACGTGGCAGAAGCGCCAGACGCGCACAATGAGCGCCACGACCGAGGACTGGCTGTGGTACGATCAGAACCCGTCGCGCAGCGGCGTCGACGTCAATGGCACGCCCTTTTCCCCGCAGCCGAGCGAATGGTGGGGGCAGTCGGGCTTCAACGACCAGAATGGCCGGCTCTATTCGGGCTTCTTCATGCCGACCGCCGTCAATTTCGGCATCCGTGACGAAAATCGCGAACGGCTGGGCATCCAGGCGACGGCACAATGGCGGCCGACCGACGGGCTGACGCTGACCGCGAACTATTTCCGGTTCAACCTGACCGGCGATTACGTCAACAATTCGCTGAAGATCCCCGAGTGGAACATCGCCCGCTATAATGGCGACGGCAACTGGGCGGGCGGGCGTCTGCTCGACAAGCTGACCTTCGACCCGAGCGGGACCATCGTGACCGGCGCGCAGTTCAGCCTGGTCAACGGCAAGAAATATTATTGCAGCGAGGCCGAGGCGGCGGCCGGTGGCCAGCGGCCCGGCGGCTGGGGTCCCGACGACTGCACCGTGCCCACCCCGCAGCTGACCGGCGGCTACAGCCGCGAGGAAGCGCTGTCGCAGACCGCCGATTTCGAGGCCGAATATAAGAGCGACAATTTCGTCGGGGTCGTGAAGCTCGGCCGGACCTGGTCGGAAGGCGGGCCGTCGATCAACTTCCGCATGTCGGCCAAGCCGCGCGTGGCGGTGAACGGTGCCTATCAGCCCGGCAACCGCTTCAGCGCATGGGACCTGACCGGCACGCCGACCATGACCTTCTCGCCCGACCTGCAGGATCGCATTCTGGGCGGCCTTGCCGAGATCGACGTGGGATCGACGGATTCGTCGTGGATCAACACCCGCATCTCGCAATATTACGGTCAGGCCGACGGCACCTGGCTGGTGTCGAACGGCGCGTTCGACTCCCTGCAGTTCGGCGTGAAATATCGTGACGGTAGCGTGCATCGCAACACCGGCAACACCATCTGGAACTGCCCGGGCACGACCACCCGCTATCAGCAGTGCGATACGACGGCCAGCACCGCGCGGCCGGAGTTCTTCCTGTCGAACCCGATCACCAACATTCCCGGTGGTTTCGCGGCGAACGTGTTCCCCGGCATCAACTTCACCAATTATCTGAGCTATCTCGACGATCGCTATGGCGGATCGGTGCGGTTCGAGGAGCCGGACTTCATCTACAATGTGGGTGAGAAAATCTGGTCGGGCTACCTGCAGGCCAATGTGAAGAGCGACCGCCTGCGCGGTAACTGGGGCGTGCGGGTCGTCCATACCAAGCAGCGCGCGGAATCGACCGATGCGGTCGAACGCTTCCTCGACTATTTCGCCGATGGTCCCGATGGCCGTCCGCTCGCCTGTACCCCGGGGGCTGCGAACCAGATTTGCGAAAGCGGCTTCGTCCGGGCCGAGGTGCGGCAGAAGACGTTCGAGCTGAACACGCTGGAAAAGACCTATACCGACGTCCTGCCCAGCCTGAACGTCGCGTTCGACGTGACCCCGAACCTCGTCGCGCGCGGCGCGGTGGCGAAGGTGATCGCGCGGCCGGCCTTCACCAATCTCGCCTTCCCCGGCGCGCTGAACTTCGTGTCGGAGGAATATAGCAGCGACCGCGTGGCCGGCGGCGGCACCAGCCAGCCCGGCTGGACCGGCAGCGGGTCGAACAAGGACCTCGAGGCGTTCCAGGCATGGCAGTACGACATCGGCCTCGAATGGTATTATCATCGCGGGTCGGTGATCGGCGTCGGCCTGTTCCGCAAGGACGTGAAGAACTTCGTCGTGCCGGTGTCGCAGGATCAGGCGGTCACGATCGGCGGAGAGACGGTCAACGTCCGCAACTTCTCGACCCAGGCCAATGGGCGTGACGGCGTGTCGCAGGGTATCGAATTCTATGCCCAGCATACGTTCGACTTCGGTGTGGGCTATCAGGCCAACCTGACCTTCAACGATACGAACCTTGCCGCCGTGGTGCTGAACGGGCGGGAGGTCGCCCGCTCTCCGCTGGTCGGCAGCGCGGAGAATCAGGCGAACTTCACGCTGTTCTATGAAAACGACACGTTCCTGGCCCGTGCATCGTACAACCGCCGGGGCGAGGTGGTGAACGGGACGCACAACCAGCTGACCATCTATACCGAACCCTATGAACAGGTGGATTTGAACGTCGCGTACAACCTGACGCCGCAGCTGGTGCTGTCGGCATCGGTGCTGAACCTGACCAAATCGGAACTGCGCCAGCATCTGGGCGACGATACCAAGGCCCGGTTCTGGACCAACGGCTATTCGGGACGCATCCTGTTCGCCGGCGCGACCTTCAAATTCTGAACGGTCCGGTCCCGTGTGCCCCCTCGCGCACGGGACCGAATTCGCCGATAGGACGCGCGCCACGACCTTCGCCCGACGCGCGTAACGGAGCCTGATCCGCATGACCGACAACCGCATCCGTTCGATCGTCGTGCTGGGTGGCGGCAGTGCGGGCTGGATGGCGGCGGCGGCGCTCGCCACCTATCTCGGCCGCGGCGTGGCGGTGCAGCTGGTCGAATCCGAAGAGGTCGGCATCGTCGGGGTGGGGGAATCGAGCGTCCCCCATATGAAGACGTTCAACAGCGAGACGCTGGGCATCGACGAACGCGAGTTCGTGATGCGCACCAACGCCACGTTCAAGCTCGGCATCCGCTTCACCGACTGGGGCCGGGTCGGCGACAGCTACATCCACGGTTTCGGCACGATCGGACAGGGGCTGGGGCCGCTGCCGTTCCACCAGCTGTGGCTCCGCCGGTTCCTTGCCGGCAAGGCCGCGCCGCTGGGTGACTATTCGCTGCAGACGGTAGCGGCGCCCGCCGGCCGGTTTCAATGGGACGGCCCGCCGGGCACGCCGCTGTCCGACATCGCCTATGCCTATCATCTCGACGCCGTCCTCTATGCCCGGTTCCTGCGCGAACTGGCCGAGCGGCGCGGCGTGGAGCGGATCGAGGGCAAGGTCGTCGAGGTGCATCAGCAGGGCGAGACAGGTCATGTCACCGCCCTGACCCTCGCCGATGGCCGGCGGGTCGAGGGGGAGTTCTTCATCGACTGTTCGGGCTTTCGCGGGCTGCTGATCGAACAGACGCTGAAGACCGGCTATCTCGACTGGCGGCACTGGCTGCCGTGCGACCGGGCGTTCGCGGTGCCGTCCGAATCGGTCGGTCCGGCCATGCCCTATACCGAAGCGGCGGCGCGCCCGTCCGGCTGGCAATGGCGTATCCCGTTGCAGCATCGGGTCGGCAACGGCCATGTCTATTCCAGCGCCTATGAGAGCGACGAGCAGGCGATTGCGACCCTGCTCGGCACGGTACAGGGGCAGGCACTGGACGTGCCGCGCCAGCTGCGCTTCACCGCGGGGCGGCGGGTCAAGGCGTGGAACGGCAATGTCGTGGCGCTGGGCCTTGCCGCCGGGTTCCTCGAACCGCTGGAATCGACCGGCATCTATCTGGCGCAGGCGGGTATCCGCCGGTTGCTGGGCCTGTTTCCAGGTCGCGATTTCGACCCGGCGCTGGCCGACCGGTTCAACCGCGAGACCGCGTTCGAATATGAGCGGACCCGCGATTTCCTGGTGCTGCATTACAAGGCGACGACGCGCGACGACACGCCGTTCTGGCGCTATTGCCGCACCATGGACGTACCCGATCCCCTGCGCGAGGCGATGGAGCTGTTTCGCGCCGATGGCCGCTATTTCCGCAACGGCGAGGATTTCTTCGCACTGCCCAGCTGGGTACAGGTGATGGTGGGGCAGGGGATCCTGCCCGCCGATTACCACCCGATCGTCGATGCGATGCCGGAGGGGCATCTCGACCAGTATCTGGCACGCGTGCGGGGCGACATTGCCGCCGCCGTCGCCACGATGCCGCCGCACCACCAGTTCATCGACCGCCATTGCAAGGCGATGGCCGCCTGATGTGTTACCCGATCCGCTTATCCATGGAGATTGCCCGATGCCGACCGACCGCCGCACGTTGATGACGCAGGGCGCGCTGCTGGGCGCGGGACTGGCGATGGGCGGCGTTGCCCCGCTGGCGATGGCGCAGGGCAAGGCGACCGCCTTCCCCAGCAAGCGCCCCGCACCGGCCGACCGCCGCTTCGTCAGCAAGGCCGTCGAGCAGGAGATCGCCCGCGTCAGCCGGATGATCGCCGATCCCGAACTCGCCTGGCTGTTCGCCAATGCCTATCCCAACACGCTCGACACCACGGTGCGGATGGGGATGGTTGACGGCAAGGCTGACAGCTTCGTCATTACCGGCGACATACCCTGCCTGTGGCTGCGCGATTCGGCGGCGCAGGTGAAGTCCTACCTCCATCTCGCCCCCAAGGACGCGAAGCTACGCGAGCTGTTCCGCGGGCTGATCGCGCGCCACGCCCGCTCGGTCCTGATCGATCCCTATGCCAATGCCTTCATGGAGGACCCGACGGCGAAGACCTCGCTCGAATGGGCGAAGGTCGACGAGACCGAGATGAAGCCGGGTGTCGCGGAACGGAAGTGGGAGATCGATTCGCTCTGCTACGTCATGCGGTTGAGCCATGGCTATTGGACGACGACCCGTGATGCTGCGCCGTTCGATGCGACCTGGGCGGAGGCGATGCGCGCGATCGTACGCACCTTCCGCGAGCAGCAGCGCAAGGAAGGGCCGGGACCCTATAAATTCCAGCGCGCGAGCCGCCAGCCGACCGAGACGCTGCTCGCCGGCTATGGCGCACCGACGCGCAAGAATGGCATGATCCATTCGGGTTTCCGCCCGTCCGACGACGCCTGCCAATATCCGCTGTTCGTGCCGGCCAATATGTTCGCGATCACGACGTTGCGCGAAATGGCGCAGGTCGCGAACGAAGCCCGTAAGGACAGCGCGCTCGCCAACGATGCCACCGCGCTCGCCGACGAAGTCGCCGCCGCCGTGGCGCAGCACGGGACGATGCGTCTGCCCGATGGCAGCGACGTGTGGGCCTATGAGGTCGACGGCTATGGCAATGCCATCTTCATGGACGATGCGAACGTGCCCTCGTTGTCCAGCCTCGCGTGGCTCGGCTGCGTGTCGCCTACCGACGCCCGGTGGCGGCGCACCGCGGCGGCGGCATGGAGCGAGGCGAACCCGTGGTTCTTCAGGGGCAAGGCAGGTGAGGGGATCGGCGGTCCGCATCAGGGCATGGACTATATCTGGCCGATGTCGCTGATCGTGCGCGGCCTGACCGCGACCGACGACGCCACGATCCTGAAGTGCCTGGCGACACTGAAGCGCACCCATGCCGGTACCGGTTTCATGCATGAGGCGTTCGAAAAGGACGATCCGGCGAAGTTCACCCGCGACTGGTTCGCCTGGGCCAACGGCCTGTTCGGCGAGTTCATCCTGCATCTGGCGGCCGCCCGGCCCCAGCTGTTGAAGGCACCGCTGGACCGCATCGTCGTCTAAGCGGGGTTGTACCCGCCGCCGAAAGCAATATGTACCAGTCGTTATGGAAAAGACCATTGCGACTGCTGCCAAGGGCCGCCCCAGGGAATTCTGCACCGCGCAAGCGCTGGCGGCGGCGCTCGGCGTCTTTTGGTCGAAAGGCTATGAAGGCGCCTCGATGGCGGACCTGACCGAGGCGATGGGCATTACCAAGCCCAGCCTGTACGCGGCGTTCGGCAACAAGGAGGCGCTGTTCCACAAGGCGCTCGACCTCTATGAGGCCGAGAAGCTGGAATATATGCGGCAGGCGTTGCAGCAGCCGACGGCGCGCGGCGTCGCCGAACACATCCTGCGCGGCGCGATCGATGCGCAGACCAGCAACTGCGATCCCAAAGGGTGCCTGGGCGTCATCAGCATGACCGCGTGCGGCGCAGAGGCGGCATCGATCAAGGCCGATGTGATGCAGCGCCGGGCATCGTCCCATGCGGCACTGGTCGAGCGGTTCGAACAGGCCAAGCGCGACGGCGACCTGCCCGACCATGTCGATATCGCGGGCCTGACCGGCTATCTGTTCGCGATGCTGCAGGGAATGGCGGTGCAGGCCGGATCGGGCGCGACCCGCGCCGATCTGGAGCGGGTGGTCGCGACCGGGCTGATGATGTGGCCGGGGCGATAGTATAAATTACCGATCGGTACAAAAGTCGTTGACGACTCGTTTCGGCATTAATATACCAGTCAGTATAGAAGGGGTGGCCAAGGGGGTTGCTCCCGGCCTTCGCAAGGATGCCGCCATGCCCGAACCCGCTTTCCGCCCGCCGCGTCCGTAACCGGCGGCGCGCAACCACAAGCTAATCATTACCGGCAGACCGATATCCGCCCGGCGATCGCGCACGGGCGAGCGTCGATCCGCGTCATCCAATCAAGCGGCACGGCCCCGAACAGGGTTTGGCGGCGGCACCATCGTGTCCGCCGACGGTCGGGCGCGGCTGTAAAACAGGGAGGAATTCCATGGCCTATCTTCACTTTTCGAGCGATCCGATCCTGTCGCCGTTCATCGGCGCGGACGTCGTCGCACCCGATGCGACGCCCAAGCAGGCCGCGGCGACCGGGCTGACCGCACTGGAATGGTCGGTCGTCGCGCTGGCGCAGGGCGACCGGATGTCGTCGCTGCGCGAACCGTCGCCGCTGTCGATCGCGCTGGGCAAGGTATTCGGGCGGGGCGGGCGGTCGCCGACCCTCGCCGATCCCCGGCTGGAGGCGCTGCGCCGCATGGCGGTACACGCCTGGCATCGCGGCTTCGCGGTCCCGACGCACGAACTGACCGCGTTCCTGCGGGCGGGCTTCACGATCGAACAATATGAAACGATGCAGGCGAGCATCGGCGCAGCCCGTCCGACGCGACCGGAGCGTCATTGATCCGAAGGGGTTACAGGGCGGCCCGCAGCTGATAGGGTTGCGGCGATGCGTCACCTGCTGCCCTTTCTTGCCTGCCTGATGCTGGTCCTGACCGGCTGGGCGAGCATGGCTCATGCGGCCGAGGCAGCGGGCGGCAGCATCGCCGGGATCGAGTTCGGTATTCATACGCGGGGCGATGCCGACGAAGTGGTGGGCGACGATGACAACGCCCTGCCGCATCATCACGCAACCTGTCACGGCCATGATGTCGGCACGCCCGCGACCAATGTCGGGGGTATGGTGTCAGGCACCGACCTGCGACTCCGCATCGACCGGCGCGCCGACGACCGTGCGGGTATCCTCGCCCGCGTCCTGCC
This sequence comes from Sphingomonas panni, assembly GCF_022664435.1. Lineage (GTDB taxonomy): Bacteria > Pseudomonadota > Alphaproteobacteria > Sphingomonadales > Sphingomonadaceae > Sphingomonas > Sphingomonas panni. The sequence goes on from NZ_JAKREU010000004.1 coordinate 171,224, forward strand.
GCGCCCGCCACGCGCCTGATCCTGTCCGCCCGCCGGTGATCCCGGCACTCGGAACCAGGTCAGGAACCCCATTCCATGAAGATGATTTTTGCAGCCTGCGTGGCTGCGGCGTCCTGTGCCGGTGTGGCGCAGGCGCAAAGCGGGGCACCGGCGTCCACGCCCGTGCTTTCGCTCGAACAGGCGGTCGTCGCGGCGGGTGGTGCCGCGCCGGCGGCGGACGCTGCCGGCGCGGCGATCGAAGCGGCGCAGGCCGCCCGTACCGTTGCGGGCCTCCGCCCCAATCCCGTCGCACAGGGACAGATCGAGAATGTCGTCGGCACCGGGCCGTATAGCGGGCTGAACAGCGCGGAGACGACGCTCGGCGTCGCCATCCCCATCGAACTGGGCGGCAAGCGCAGCGCGCGGCTGGCGGTCGCACAGGCGCAGCTGTCGCGGGCGGAAGTGCAGGCGGCGGTCGTCGCGGCGGATATCCGGTTGCAGGTGACGCAACTCTATGTCGCCGCCGTCGCTGCCGAACGGCGGCTGGCGACCGCGCGCGATCAGGCGCGCATCGCCGCCGATGTGCTGCGCGCGGCGACGGTGCGGGTGCAGGCGGGGCGGGCATCGCCGCTGGAGGAGCAGCGGGCACAGGTCGCCCGTCTGACCGCCGATGCGACGGTCGAACGCTTCATGCGGCTGGCAGAGGCCTCGCGCGCCAATCTCGCCCGGCGGATCGCGATGCCGACGATCGGCGCGCTCGATATGGCGATGCTCGACCGGCTGCCGCCTGTCGATGGTACGGCAGCGGAAGCGCCGACAGCGATGCTGGCGCTGGCGGCGGCCGATGCCGATCTCGCGATTGCCGAGGGCGGCGTGCGATTGGCGCGAGCGAACCGCGTGCCCGACCTCAATATCGGGCCGGCGCTGCGCCGGCTGGAGGCGACGCGCGACATGGCGGCGGTGTTCAGCGTGTCGATCCCCATCCCGCTGTTCGACAATGGCCGCGCCGCCGTGGCGCGGGCGCAGGCTGAGCGGTTGCAGGCTGATGCCCAGCGGCGGATGACCGCGCTCGACCTCGAACAGGCGATCACCGATGCGCAGGCCGACCTGGCCAATGCCGATACGGCGGCGCGGACGACCGTTCCCGCCCTGGCTGCCGCGCAGGAGGCGGCGCGGATCGCGCGGATCGGCTATCGCGAGGGGAAGTTCGGGCAGATCGACCTGCTCGATGCCGAACGCACGCTGGCGGACACGCGGCTGGCCGCGATCGACGCGCTGGCCGACTATCACACTGCACGGGCACGACTGGCGCGGCTGACCGCCCCGGTGCCTGCACCCATGACGGGGGAAATTCGATGATGCGGAACGTTCATTGGGCGGGCGCAGGCGCGCTCGCGCTGCTGCTGACCGCGTGCGGTGGCAGCGATGGCGGCAACGGGGCGGAGGCCGGTGAGGCGGGCCATGCCGAGGGCGGGCATACCGAGGGCGGGCATGGCGCAGAGGATATGGTGACGCTGACGCCGGACCAGATCCGCGCCGCCGGGGTCCAGCTGGCTCGACCGATCGTGGGCGGGGCCGGGACGATCGAGCTTCCCGCGACGATTGCGGGCGATCCGCAGGGGACGCAGGTCGTGTCGGCGGCGATCGCCGGCCGGGTCGTCGCGCTCCATCGCAATCTCGGCCAGTCGGTCGGGCGCGGGCAGGTGCTGGCGGTCGTCGAAAGCCGCGAGGCGGCGCAGATCAAGGGCGAGGTCGAGGCGGCGCGCGCCCGGCTGCACCTCGCCAACACCAATCTCGCGCGTGAACAGCGGCTGTTCGCGCAGCGCGTCTCGCCCGAACAGGATCTGGTCGCGGCGCGGACCGCCGCGACCGAGGCGCGGATCGCGCTGGCCCAGGCGCAGAGTCAGGTGTCGGCGGCGGGGGTGAGCGGCGGCGGCCTCAACCGGCTGGGCATCGTCGCTCCGATCGGCGGGCAGGTGATCGCCCGGCCGGTGATGCTGGGGCAGACGGTGGCGGCGGATGCCGAACTCTACCGCATCGCCAATCTCGGTCGGGTCGCGCTGTCGCTGAACCTCCAGCCCGCCGATGCCGGCCGGGTTGCGCCGGGCGGGGGCGTTACGGTGACGGCGGCCGGGCGACAGGCGACGGCGCGGATCGACTTCGTGTCGCCGGTCCTCGATCCAGAGACGCGGCTGGTCCCGGTGCTGGCGACGCTCGACAATCGCGGCGGCCTCTGGCGCGTGGGGGAGAGCGTCACGGCGGCGGTGCAGCTGGCCGGCGGCGGCGGGGCGGCATCGGTCCGCGTGCCGACGACCGCGGTCCAGACGAACGACGGCAAATCGGTCGTGTTCGTGCGGACGCCAAAGGGGTTCCGGGTAACGCCGGTCACGCTGGGCGACGCATCGGGCGACACCGTGATCGTTCGCTCCGGCCTGACCGGCACCGAACAGATCGCCACCACCGGCAGCTTCACGCTCAAGGCCGAACTCGGCAAGGGCGAAGCGACGCATGAGGATTGAGCCATGATCGCCCGTATCGTCTCCTGGGCGGTCGCGCAGCGCTGGCTCGTCCTGCTGCTCACCGCCATCGCCGCCACTATCGGCGCCTATTCGCTCTATCAGCTGCCGATCGATGCGGTGCCCGACATCACCAACAATCAGGTGCAGATCAACGTCCGCGCGCCCGCGCTGTCGCCCGAACTGGTCGAGAAACAGGTCTCGTTCCCGATCGAAACCGCGCTCGCGGGCGTGCCGGGCCTCGAATATACCCGCTCGCTCAGCCGCAACGGTTTCGCGCAGATCACCGCCGTCTTCACCGATGCGACCGACATCTACTTCGCGCGCCAGCAGGTCGGCGAACGGTTGCAGGGCGTACGCGAAAACCTGCCCGCCGGGGTTAACCCCGAAATGGGACCGATCGCGACCGGCTTGGGCGAGGTGTATATGTACACCGTCCATCTCGAACATCGCGCCGACGACCGGCACAAGCCGGGCGAGCCGGGGCAGCAGCCCGACGGCAGCTATATCACGCCCGAGGGCGAGCGGCTGACCAGCGAGGAGGACAAGGCGACCTATCTGCGGACAGCACAGGACTGGATCGTCGCCCCGCTGCTGAAGAATACGCCGGGACTGGCCGGGATCGATTCGATCGGCGGCTATGTGAAGCAGTTCCTGGTGGTGCCCGACGTCGCCAAGCTTGCGGCGCTGCGCCTGACGCTGACCGATCTCGCCACCGCGCTGGAGCGCAACAACACCAGTGTCGGCGGCGGGTTCGTGAACCGCAATGGCGAGGGGCTGGCCGTGCGGTCCGACGCGCTGATCCGCAATGCGGCGGAACTGGGACGGACGGTGATCGCGACCCGCGAAGGGGTGCCGATCACGCTGGACCAGGTCGCGACCGTTCGCACCGGACAGGCGATCCGCATGGGATCGGCATCGGAGAACGGGACCGAGGTCGTGGTCGGCACGGCGGTCATGCGCGTCGGCGAGAACAGCCGTACCGTGGCAAGCGACGTCGAACGACGGCTGGGCGAGATCAACGCGTCGCTGCCGCCCGACGTCATCATCCAGCCGGTGCTGAACCGCACCGACCTGGTCAATTCGACGATCCGCACGGTGGCGCAGAACCTGACCGAAGGCGCGTTGCTGGTCATCGCCGTGCTGTTCCTGCTGCTCGGCAACATCCGGGCGGCGCTGATCGCGGCGCTGGTCATTCCGATCACGATGATGCTGACCGGGTTCGGCATGTTGCGCGCCGGGGTTTCGGCGAATCTGATGAGTCTGGGCGCGCTGGATTTCGGGCTGATCGTCGACGGCGCGGTCATCATCGTCGAGAACGCCCTGCGCCGCATCGCCGAATATCAGCATCGCGAGGGGCGGTTGCTGACCGTGCAGGAGCGGCTGGCGACGGTCACCGCCGCCACGCAGGAGATGGCGCGGCCATCGGTCTATGGACAGGCGATCATCATCCTCGTCTATGTGCCGCTGCTGACCCTGACCGGCGTCGAGGGCAAGACGTTCGTGCCGATGGCGTTGACGGTCATCATCGCGCTCGCCTTCGCCTTCGTCCTGTCGTTGACCTTCGTCCCCGCGCTGATCGCGATCTGGCTGTCGAACCGGGTCGAGGAAAAGGACGGGCTGATCGTCGCATGGCTGAAGCGCCGCTATGCCCCCGGCCTCGACCGGGCGATGCGGCGGCCGACGCTGACCATCGGCGCGGGCGTGGCCAGCTTCGGCGTCGCGGCGCTGGCATTCGCCTCGCTGGGCTCGGTGTTTCTGCCGCAGCTGGACGAGGGTGACCTGTTGATCCAGGCGCTGCGCATCCCGGCGACCTCGGTCCAGCAGAGCCAGGCGATGCAGGTCCCGATCGAACGGATGATGTCGCGGCAAGGGGAGGTGAAGTTCGTCTTTTCCAAGACGGGCACGGCGGAACTGGCATCGGACCCGATGCCGCCCAACGCGACCGACATGTTCGTCATCCTGAAGCCACGCGCCGACTGGCCGGACCCCGCATTGTCCAAGGAAGCGCTGGTGGAGCGGATCGAGGGGCAGCTCGCTACCATCCCCGGCAATGCCTATGAGATCACGCAGCCGATCCAGATGCGCTTCAACGAACTGATCGCGGGCGTGCGCGGCGATATCGCGGTGAAGGTGTTCGGCGACGACTTCGCGGCGATGAACCGCACGGCGGAGCAGATCGCCGGGGTCCTGCGCCGCACGTCGGGTGCGGTCGATGTGAAGGTGGAGCAGACGACCGGCTTGCCGATGCTGGACATTCGCGTCGATCGCGACGCGATGGCGCGGCTGGGCATCACCGCGCAGGATGTGCAGGACACGATTACCGCCACGATCGGCGGGCGCGAGGCGGGGATGATCTTCGAAGGGGATCGCCGCTTCCCGGTCGTCATCCGCCTGTCGGACGACCAGCGCGCGGACATGGGCGTGCTGCGGCAGGTGCAGGTCCCGGTGGCGGGCGGCGGCTATGTGCCGCTCGCCAGCGTGGCCGAAATCCGCGTGACCGACGGTCCGAACCAGATCAGCCGCGAGAACGGCAAGCGTCGCGTCGTCGTCCAGGCCAATGTGCGCGGCCGCGATGTCGGCTCGGTCGTGGCGGAGGCGCAGGCGGCGATCGCCCGCGACATCCGGCTGCCGGCGGGCACCTATCTGGAATGGGGCGGGCAGTTCGAAAATCTGGCTTCGGCCAGTGCGCGGTTGCAACTGGTGATCCCGGTCTGTTTCGTGCTGATCCTGCTGCTGCTCTACGGTGCATTGGGTGCGGTCCGCGATGCGGCGATCGTCTTTACCGGCGTGCCGTTCGCACTGGTGGGCGGCGTGCTGCTGCTGTTCGTGCGCGGCATGGACTTTTCGGTGTCGGCGGCGGTCGGGTTCATCGCCCTGTCGGGGATCGCCGTGCTGAACGGGCTGGTGATGGTCAGTTCGATCCAGGCGCTGGTCCGCAGCGGCATGGACCGGGCGGAGGCGGCGCGGATCGGCGCGATGCAGCGCCTGCGCCCGGTGGTGATGACGGCGCTGGTCGCCAGCCTCGGCTTCGTGCCTATGGCGTTCTCGCAAGGGGCGGGGGCGGAGGTGCAGAAGCCGCTTGCCACGGTGGTGATCGGCGGGCTGATCTCCGCGACGCTGCTGACGCTGTTCGTTCTGCCGACGCTGTATGCGCGGTTCGGGCAGCGCGCGGTGGCGGGGAAAGGGGAGTTGCCGCAGCTGGCCTGAAACGAGGTCCGGCCCGAACATGGGTTCGGGCCGGGCGGGCGTCGGACGCTTATATCAACCGATCGTCACCCCAGCGAAGGCTGGGGTCTCCCCCTACAAGGGCGGGACCAGAGCCGCTTTAGGCCCCAGCCTTCGCTGGGGCGACGGTTTGGTCGCGATGGAAGAGGTCGCGGGACCGGCGCTGCCCGCCCCCTCCGTGACAATTGGGGGGCGGGGATGGGTCGGCTACGGGCGGGCGTACATGCCGTTGCGGTCATTGAAGGCCATCCGCCTCTCGTCACGGCGGGGAGTTCGCCATCGTTACCCCTCAACCCGCCTCAGAACTCGGCGACCTTGCCCCAGGACGAGCTGCGGAAGCGGCTCGGGTGATAGGGTTTGGGATCGACGATCGGTGCGGCGCCGCTGACGATATCGGCGATCAGATGGCCCGCGCCGGGTCCGATGCCGAAGCCGTGACCGCTGAACCCCGCCGCCAACACCAGGCCGGGAACTTCTTCCGTCTCGCCGATGCCGGGCACGCCGTCGGGCGTGCTGTCGACATAGCCGGCCCATGCCCCGGTCACGGCGCGTTCGGCCAGGCGCGGCATCAGCTCCAGCGCGCGGGCATGGGTGCGCTTGACGGTCGCGGGGTCGGGTGTGGGATCGAGGATGCGCATCGCCTCCATCGGCGTCGGCTGGTCGAGCTTCCAGCGACCGACCTGTTCGTGGCCCGAGCGCACGCCCTCCAGCCCGCCGGGCGACAGCTTGCGCCAGCGCCGCAGGAACATCGGCAGGAACTGGGTCGAGAAACGCAGGAATTGCGGGGTCGGATCGACCTTGCCGCTACCGCTGATCGACAGGGTATAGCCGCCATCGCCGCGCCGGGTCATCGAGATATAGTCGCTGTGCATCGCAGCCGGGAAGATATCCTCGCCCGGTGCCACCGCCATCACCGTCTGACGGATCGTCGCCTGTGGAAAGCGGATGCCATATTGGTAGCAGAAGGACGATGCCCACGCCCCGGCCGACAGTACCGCGATCCGCGTGCGGATCGTGCCCTGTTCGGTGACGACCGCCGACAGGCGACCGCCCTCCGTCTCCAGCCCGCGTACCGCGCAATTCTGATGCACCGTGCCCCCCAGAGCCATGATCGCGCGCGAGGCGGCAGGAGCGGCGCGCGACGGATCGGCGGTGCCGTCGGTGGGAGAAAAGACGCCGCCCTTCCACGCCTTGTTGCTGAACCGGCCGCGTTCGCTGGCCTCGGCTGCGGAGAGCATATGGGTGGTGACGCCGGCCGTCTGCGCGAAGTCGCGCCACCGGGCCCAGCCTTCGATCTCCGCCTCGTTATCGCTCAGATAGAGCAGGCCGCAGCGGCTGAAACCCGTCGCTTCCCCCGTGTCGGCGGCGAATTGCTCCCACAGGTCGAGCGCCTTGGTCGCCATCGGCAATTCGCGCGCGTCGCGGTTCTGCTGCCGGCACCAGCCCCAGTTGCGGCTGGACTGTTCCGCGCCGACGCGGCCTTTTTCGATCAGCGCCACCTTCAACCCGCGTTTCGCCAGATAATAAGCGGTGAAGCTGCCGACGATGCCGCCGCCGATCACGACGACATCGGCACTTTCGGGCAGGGCGGGGCTAGAATCGACAAGGGTAAGCGGTGCGGGCATTCCGGGGCTCCAGCGGGTCCGGGTTGACAGGCGTGGGGTGGGCAGGCCGGCTCAGAAATATTTGAGCCAGCCAATGTCCTTGCGGCGCTTCTTCAGGTTCGAGAACCAGCGCGTCGGGAAATAGAGCGGCACGATCATCGCGATCCACATCAGCCAGATCCACTGGATCGAGGGGAAGCCGAACACCGTGTCGTGATTGATGCCCCAGATCGCGACGGCGGCGAGATACATCACGCGCAGGACGTAGAGGTGGAACAGGTAGAAGAACATCGGCGCGCCACCGAATATCGCCAGCCAGCCGATCGCCCGGCTGTCCTGCACACGGTCGAACCATGCCAGCAGCAGCAGGCCGACGCCAAGCGTCGCCAGCACGAACAGCAGCGAGGGCGGATATTTGGTGAGCGCGAGGAAGCTCATGACGGTGCGGATCGGCGATCCGGGGACGACGAACCACGGCGTGTCGCCATAGACGTTGATCGCGCGCAGGACGACGAAGCCGATCAGCATCGCCGCACCGGCCTGTAGCAGCCGCCGCTGGCGCGTGGCGGGATCGCCACCGGCGAACCACGGGCCGATCGCCCAGCCAAGACAGATCACGCCGATCCACGGCAGCAGCGGATAGCTGAAGCGCACCGGGAAGCCGCCGAAGCTGACCGTGCCGCGATCGTGCAGGAACGCCCAGAGGGTGTGGAACGGCGCACCTTCGGGAATGTCGATCGGGCTGAGCAGGTTATGCCCGGCGACGATGGCGACGCCGATCGCCAGGATCGCGGCATGGGGCAGGCGGATCAGTGCCGACAGCACGATCATGCTCAGCCCGATCGCCCAGATGACCTGCAGATACAGGATCGTCGGCGGGAATTCGGCGCGCCACACGAAGTTGACGACGGTCAGTTCGAGCAGGACGAGCAGCGCGCCACGCTTGAACAGGAACGCGCTGGTTTCCGCCCGGCTGTGCTTCTGCCCGTAAAGATAGGCGCCAAGCCCGGTCAGCGCGACGAATACCGGCGCACAGACCGTGCTGGTCAGCCGGCTGAAGAACGACGACGGATCGACCGTCAGCGCGTCCACCGGGTCGCCGATCGGCACCCATAGCAGGAACGCTTCGCGAATATGGTCGAGCAGCATCAGCACCATCACGAAGCCGCGCAACGCGTCGATGCTGACCAGCCGGGCGGCGGCGCGCGGGACCGCGCCGGCTGCCCCTGGCGGGGATGCGGTGCGATCCGGTTGGAAGCCCGCCGTCGTAATGCTCGCCATGATGATGGACTCCGCCGGATAAGAAGGAAATCAGTCGCGTGTCAGGTGCGCGACGGCGTCGATTTCGACCAGATAGCCATAATGCAGCTCGGGCACCGGCACGACCGTCCGCGCCGGCCGGGCATCGCCCAGCCGGGCGGCATAGACGGTGTTGAAGCGCGGCCAGTTGTCCACGCCGACGATATAGGCGGTAACCCGCGCCAGCCGGTCGGGCGTGCCGCCCGCCGCCGTCAGGATCGCCAGCATATTGTCGATCGCCTGTGCCGCCTGCGCCTCGAACGCCATGTCGTCGAGCGGCGCGCCATCGGCGCGGATCGGTAACTGGCCGGAGATGTAGAGCTGGTCGCCCGCGCGTACGGCCTGCGAATAATGCCCGGCGGGGAGCGGCGCGTCGTGGGTCAGCACGGGGTCGATGCGGGTGTCGGTCATTACCATCCTCCGAAACGCTGCCACGTCGCGGCGACCTGCGGCTCCTTGCCGTGGACGACGTGATAGGCGGGATGCTGCGCGCCGGTCGAACAGGCATGGTTGGGCAGGACGCGGACCCGGTCGCCGATCGCGAGCGGGGGCAGGGTGCCGCCCGAACCCGGCCGCACGGTGATGATGCCGTGTTCCTGATTGGCATCGGCCAGGATCAGGTCGGGATAGGGCGTGCCGTCCAGCGTGCAGACGACGCCATAGCCCTGGTCGACCGGTTGCTTGGCCGTCCCGCGATCGCGCGACATCGCCATCCAGCCGGCGTCGATCAGGATCCAGCCCTTTTCCCGCTGGAACCCGATGACCGTGCCCAGCACCGACAGCGCGATATCATCGATCGCGCAGACGCCGATGCCGTGCATCACCAGATCGAAGAATACGAACACGCCGGCACGCACTTCGGTCACGCCGGTCAGGTCGGTCGCGAAATGCGCGGTCGGGGTCGATCCGACACTGACGACCGGACAGGCATGGCCATCGGCGCGCAGCACCTCGGCGACGTCGACCACGCTCTTGCGCTCGATCTCGGCATAATGGCGCAGTTCTTCCGGGGTCCGCGCGGCATAGCTGCCACCGGCATGGGTCAGCACGCCGCGCAGTTCGCCGCCCTTCGCCAGCGCCCGGCCGATCGCCAGCAGTTGGGCGGTGTCGCCCGGTAGGACGCCCGACCGATGGCCGTCGCAATCGATCTCGATCAGCGCGGGGATCGCGGTGCCCGCTTCGCGCGAGGCCGCCGCGACCGCTTCCGCCTGTTCGACGGTATCGAGGATCACCGCCAGGTCGACGCCGCGGGCGCGCAGTGCCAGCACGCGGGGCAGCTTGTCGGGCGCGATGCCGACCGCATAGATCATGTCGCGCACGCCAGCATCGGCGAACTGTTCGGCCTCGCGCAGCGTCGAGACGGTCGCCGGCCCCGCCGGGCTTTCCATCAGTCGCGCCGCGACCTCGACCGACTTGCCCGTCTTCAGATGCGGGCGCAGCGTCACGCCCATCGGCGCCAGATGCGCCTTCAGCCGGGCGATGTTGCGATCCATCCGGTCGGCGTCGAGGACGAGGCACGGGGTCTCGACCGTGGCCAGCGTCTCCGTCGCGGGGGCCGTCACCGGGGCGGTGAGCGTGTCGGCATATGTCATCTTGGTCTCCATGCCGGGGTCAGGCCAGGATCGCCTTGGTTTCGAGATATTCCTCGAACCCGTGGACGCCATATTCCCGGCCATTGCCCGATTGCTTGTATCCGCCGAACGGCGCGTGCGCGGTCCATGCGGGGTAGTTGATATGCACCTGTCCCGACCGGATGCGCCGGGCGACGGCCCTTGCGCGGGCCGGATCGCCCGACTGCACATGCGCGCCAAGTCCATAGACGGTGTCGTTGGCGATCGATACCGCCTCTTCCTCATCTGCATAGGGCATGATGCAGAGGACAGGGCCGAAAATCTCCTCGCGTGCGATACGCATGTCGCGGGTCACGCCGGAAAAGACGGTCGGGCGGACATAGAAACCGCGGTTCAGCCCGGCGGGACGGCCGGGGCCACCCGCGATCAGCCGTGCGCCGTCCGACAGCCCCGCCGCGATCATGTCCTGGACGCGGGCGTGCTGCGCGGCATTGGCGATCGGACCCATCGTCGTCGCCTCGTCCATAGGCGAGCCGACGCACCAATCGTCGGCGGCGGCCGCCGCCAGTGCCTCGACCTCCGCCAGACGGTCGTCAGGGACCAGCATCCGAGTGGGGGCGCTGCACGACTGGCCGACATTGCGCATCCCGGCCATGACGCCGCGCGTGACGGCCAGCGCGAAATCGGCATCGGGCAGCAGGATGTTGGGTGACTTGCCGCCCAGTTCCTGCACCACGCGCTTCACGCTGACCGCCGCCGCCTGTGCCACCAGCACGCCGGCGCGGGTCGATCCGGTGATCGAGATCATCGCGACATCGGGATGCGCCGCCAGCGCCGCGCCGACGACTTCGCCGGTTCCGCCGACGAGGTTGAAGACACCCGCCGGCGTACCGGCGTCATGCATCACCTGTGCGAACAGCAGCGCGCTATAGGGCGACAATTCGCTGGGCTTCAGCACGACCGGGCAACCGGCGGCGATAGCCGGCGCGACCTTCGCGGTGATCTGATAGAGCGGCCAGTTCCACGGGGTGATGAGCGCACAGACGCCGATTGCCTCCTTGTGCAAGGTGAACCCGGCGTCCGGCCGTTCGAAGCGGTAGTCGGCCAGCACCTCCATTTGCGCCCGGACATGGGCGATGGCGAAGGGCACCTGCGACGCGCGGGCGAAGCCGATCGCCGCGCCCATTTCGGTCGCGATCGCCTGAGCGAAGGCTTCGGCGCGTTCCTCCAGCAGCGCGACGATCCGGCCGAGCAGCGCGATCCGGTCGGCGACCGGGCTGACGGCAAAGGTTGGGAAGGCGCGGGCGGCGGCGGCAACCGCGCGGTCGACATCGGCGGCAGACCCTGCCGCGATAGTGCCGATCTCGCTCTCGGTCGCCGGGTCGATCACGGTGATGGCGGGAGACGACGCCACCGGCAGGCACCAGTCGCCATCGATGTAGAAATATCCCGCCTTGTCGTTCGTCATATCCACCCGTCCCGGTACCGATGCGTCATCGGCTCTTGCGCCATTCTAGCGACGGCATGTCGGCAGACGCTTCCGAAAACGGGGTCGTAAACGGCATTCCCGGAGCGATGCGGCGGTCGCGGCAAGCGATTTCACCCGCTCTGGGGCCGACAACACCGTTTCGGGGCGCGAAACGGGCGGCATATTATGCTGCAACGACGCAAAGGTCGCGCGCCGCGCCCCATCGGCACCGGCGCAACGAGCAATTCTGCCGCCGGTCGGGGGCTATCACCATGTCCGGCAATATCACTACAGCAAGGGGGCCGATCGTGCTTCGTCCAAAGTACATCACGTTCGATTGTTATGGCACGCTGATCTATTTCGAGATGGCGCCGGTCGCGCGCCGCCTCTACGCCGACCGTATCGCGGCCGAGGACATGGACCGGTTCTGCGACGATTTCTCCGCCTATCGCCTCGACGAGGTGCTCGGCGCATGGAAACCTTATCGCGACGTGGTCGAGGGATCGCTGCGCCGGACCTGCGCCAAATGGGGCATCGAGTATCGCGACAGCGACACCGCCGACGTCTATGCCGCCGTGCCGACCTGGGGGCCGCACCCAGACGTGGTCGAACCGCTCAAGCGCGTCGCGGCGGAATATCCGCTGGTGATCCTGTCCAATTCGATGGTCGACCTGATCCCGCACAGCGTCCGCAACCTCGAAGCGCCGTTCCACGCCGCCTATACCGCCGAGGAGGCACAGGCCTACAAGCCGCGGATGCAGGCGTTCGAATATATGTTCGACCAGCTCGGCTGCGGGCCGGAGGACGTGCTGCACGTCTCGTCCAGCTTCCGCTACGACCTGATGACCGCCTATGACATGGGCATCAAGAACAAGGCGTTCGTCAATCGCGGGCACGAACCGCTCAACAGCTATTATCAGGTGCATGATATCCCGAGCATCGCGGGTCTGCCGGGGCTGGTGGGGCTGTGAACGTGGCAAGCGACGTGCGGTCGTTCATCGACCTGCGAGATTTTGCCGCATCGGCGAAGGTGCCGGCGGCCGGCGACTATCGCACCGCGCGCACGGCATTGCCGCTGGCCGAGGGGCCGTGCAGCGTCGACCTGCTCGCGCTCGACGGCGGGGTCGGGTCGGACGGTGGCCTGCCGGGCGACGAGTTCGTCATCGTCCTGGCGGGGTCGCTGCAACTGGGTGAGGTCACGCTGGCGGCGGATGCGTGCGCGGTGATCCCGCGCGGCGTCGCGTTCGACTGGCAGGCCGCACCCGGCACCCGCGCGCTGGCGATGCGCTATGTCATCGACACGCCCGCCGCCGACCGGATCGTGCCGATCGACGAGAGCGCCGAACTCACCCCCTCCAATCCGCCGCTTGCCGAGCTGCTGGTCGGGCCGACGCCGGCGTGCCGCAACCATACCGACTATCTGTCGAGCGACGGGGTATTCATCTGCGGGACGTGGGATTCGACGCCCTATCACCGCACCGCGATGCGCTATCGCCATCATGAACTGATGCATCTGCTCGACGGCAGCGTGACGTTTGAGGACGAGGCGGGGGCCAGCCGCACGTTCCGCAAGGGCGACATCTTCCTGCTCGAACATGCCGCGCAATGTTCGTGGGACAGCCAGGAACATGTGAAGAAGGTCTATGCGATCTGGCGGCCGGCAGTCGCCTGATCCCGTCGCCTGATCCGGTGAAGGGGCGATACCGGCAGCGGTATCGCCCCTTTGTCGTTCAAGGGATCGCCAGCAGGTCGAGCGACCGATGGCAGAAGATCTGCCGGTCATCCTCCAGCAGGCGCGGTGGCATCGATTCGCGGCAGACGGGCTGCGCATGGATGCAGCGCGGGTGGAAGCTGCAACCGGTCGCCGACATCCGCGCGCCGGTCGCCCCGGCTTCGCGCGCGGGCGTCTCCTCCAGCCAGCCCGGCCGCAGTTCGGGGACCGACGCGGTCAGCAGCCGGGTATAAGGATGGTGCGCGCCGTGGCGCAGGCCGTCGCGCGTCACCTCTTCGGCGACGCGCCCGGCATAGAGGACCAGCACATCGTCGGCGATCGCGCGCACGATCTCCAGGTCGTGGGTGATGAACATATAGGCGAGACCGAGTTCGCGGCGCAGCTCGATCAGCAGGTCGAGCACCGCCTCCGCCACCACCGGGTCGAGCGCCGAGGTCACCTCGTCGCACAGCAGCAGGTCGGGCCGCGCCGCCAATGCGCGGGCGAGGTTGGCGCGCTGCTTCTGTCCGCCCGACAATTCGCCGGGCAGCCGGTCGGCCAGCGCCGCGGGCAGGCGGACGAGGTCGAGCAGGCGGGTCACCTCCGCTCGCGCCGAGCGCCGGTCCATGCCGTGGTAGAAGGCGAGGGGGCGGGCGATGGCGGCACCGATGCTGACCGACGGATTGAGTGCGGTATCGGCGCTCTGAAACACCATCTGCACCCGGCGCAGTTCGTCGCGCGACCGGTGGCGGACCAGCGGGGCCAGCGGATTGCCGTTCAGCAGGATACGCCCGGACGACGGCGCGTGCAGCCCGGCAGCGACGCGCGCCAGCGTACTCTTGCCGCAGCCGGATTCACCGATCACGCCCAGCACCTGCCCCCGGCGGATCGAAACGTCGATCCCGTCGAGGATTCGCGTACGGGGGCCGCCGTCCGGCCCGATCCCGCCATAGCCCGCAACGATGCCCCACATGTCGAGCAGCGGCGCATCGTCGCCGGGCGGAGCGATGGCGGGCGAACGCGGTGCGGCGGCGGCGACCAGCGCCCGCGCATAGGGATGCTTCGGCGTGAACAGGATTTGCGGCGTCGTGCCCAGTTCCTGCACCTCGCCACCGCGTAGCACCGCGATCCGGTCGGCGATCTGCGCGACGACCGACAGGTCGTGCGTGACGTAGACGGCCGTGGTACCCAGATCGCGCACCGCGTCCTTGAACGCCTTCAGCACCTCGATCTGGGTCGTCACGTCCAATGCGGTGGTCGGTTCGTCGAAGATCACCAGCGCCGGATCGGTGATGAGCGCCATCGCCGCCATCAATCGCTGGAGCTGCCCGCCCGACACCTGATGCGGATAGCGCGCGCCGACCCCCTCGGGATCGGGCAGAGCGAGGCGGCGGAACAGCGCCTTCGCCTTTTCCTCCGCAGCGACACGGTCGAGCGTGCCGTGGATCAGCGCCGGTTCGATGACCTGCGCCATGATCGTCAGCGACGGATTGAACGCAGCGGCGGCGCTTTGCGCGACATAGGCGACGGTCCGACCGCGCACCTGACGCAGCTGCTCGGGCGTAGCGCCGTCGAGCCGCTGGCCCGCGACCTCGATCGTGCCGCCCGTGATCCGGCATCCCGGCCGGGCATAGCCGAGCAGCGCCAGCGCGATCGTCGTCTTGCCCGACCCGGACTCGCCGATCAGGGCCAGCACCTCGCCCTTGGCGACCGACAGGCTGACGTCGGGCACGATGACGATCTCGCGCCCGTCCTCGCCAGTGGCGGTGATGCGCAGATGCTCGATACGGGCAAGCGGTGCGCCGGTCATCGCCGCCGCCGTCCGGGAAGGGAGTCGATCACCAGATTCATTCCGATCGTGAGGGAAGCGATCGCCACCGCCGGGAACAGCACTGCCGGCGCACCGAAACCGAGGCCGGCGATATTCTCGCGGACCAGCGCGCCCAGATCGGCATCCGGCGGCTGGACGCCCAGACCCAGGAACGACAGGCCGCTGAGCAGCAGGACGACGAAGACGAAGCGGAGGCCGAAATCGGCGGCCAGCGGCCCGGTAACGTTGGGCAGCACCTCGCGCACCACGACATAGGGCAGGCGCTCGCCACGCGCGCGGGCGGCGGCGACGAAATCCAGCGCCATCACCCCCATCGCCAGCGCGCGGGCGGTACGGAACGCGCCGGGCGTATAGATCACCGCCAGCGTCCCGATCAGCACCGGGATCGACGCGCCGGTCGCCGCGATCACCACCAGCGCCAGCATCAGGCTGGGGATCGCGATCACAATATCGAACGTGCGCGACAGGGCGATGTCGACCCACCCGCCGGCCGCTGCGGCGAGGCCCAGCAGGATGCCCGACACCGCCGCAATGCTCGTCGCGACGAAGGCGATCAGGACGGTGTAGCGCGCGCCGTACAGCACGCGGCTGAGCATGTCGCGGCCGAGATAGTCGGTGCCGAGCGGGAAGCGGGCACTGACCGGATCGAACACGTCGAGATTGACGACATCGCCGACGCCATGCGGTGCGACGCTGGGGCCGAGCAGCGCGACGACGATCCACGCCACCACCAGCGAAAGGCCGATCCGGCCGCTGAGCGCCATCGCCTTCACCGGTGGCGCAGTCGTGGGTTGGACAGGATCGCGACGATGTCGGCGGTCGTGACCAGGATCAGGTACGCGGTGCAGAAGATGATCGCGACCGCCTGTACCAGCGGCAGGTCGCGGGTGGCGACCGCGTCGACCATCAGTCGCGCGACGCCGGGATAGTTGAAGATGATCTCGACCACGATGACGCCCCCCAGCAAGGTCGACAGGCTGAGCGCGATCGCATTGGCGATCGGCCCGATGGCATTGGGCAGCGCATGGCGCAGCACCACGCGGGCGGGCGAACAGCCCTTCAGCCGCGCGGCCTCGCAATAGGAGGTGTCGAGCGCGTCGATCACCGCCGCGCGGGTCATCCGCACCATCTGCGCCATCACGAAACAGGCGAGGCTGAACACCGGCAGCGCGAACACGCGCACCATGTCCCAGCCCGAATGAATGTCGCGCGTCGACGACAGCGCCGGCAGCCAGCGCAGCGTGACCGCGAACAGCATGACCGCCAGCGTCGCGATCAGGAATTCGGGGACCGACACGATGCCGATCGTCGCGATGCTGATCGCCCGGTCGAACCGCGTGCCCCGCTTGACCGCCGCGACGATGCCGAGCGTCAGCGCCAGCGGCACGGACACCAGGGCGGTCAGCCCGGCCAGCGTCAGCGAATTGCCCAGCCGCGCGCCGATCATCTCCCGCATCGGCAGCCCGGTAATGAGCGACCGGCCGAGGTCGCCGGTCAGCACGCCGCCCGCCCAGTCGACATAGCGTTCCCAGGCAGGCTGATCGAGGTGCATCGCCTTGCGCAGGCCGGCCAGTGCCTCCGGCGTGGCGCTCTGGCCCAGGATCGCCTCGGCCACGTCGCCTTCCATCAGCTGCGCGATGGCGAACACCGCGAGCGAGACGCAGACCAGCGTGATGAGCGCCGCCCCGACCCGGCGGCCGATCAGCAGGAGCAGGGGAGGGACGGTCATGCGCCCTCCAGCCATGCGTCGGCGGCGAAATCGAACCCCATCAATCCCCCCTGCGGCATGGGTTGCAGCCCCTTCAGCCGGGGGCTGTGCGCGTCGAGCAGGCTGAGGAACAGCGGGATGCCGATGCCCGAATGGTCATGCACCAGATGCTGCATCTCGCCGTACAGCGACTTGCGGCGTGCCTCGTCCGTTTCGCCGCGCGCCTCGACCAGCAGCCTGTCGAAGCGCGGGTTCTTCCACGCGCTTTCGTTCCACGGTGCGTTGGAGGCGAAGAACTGGGTAAAAATGATGTCGGCGGTCGGGCGCGGGTTGATGTTGCCGAAGCCGAGCGGCACCTTCATCCAGCTGTTGGTCCAATAGCCGTCCGCCGGCACGCGGCGAATGTCGAAATGGACGCCCGCGCGACGCCCGGCATTCTGGATCAGGACCGCCATGTCGTCCGACTTGTCGGCCGCCGTCGAAGTGACGATGGGCAGGCGCGCGCCGATCATTCCGGCGCGCTCGAAATGATGGCGCGCACGGTCGGGATCGAAGGGGCGTTGCTGCACGCTCGGGTCGAAATAGGGGTTGGTCGGTGCGATCGGCTGATCGTTGCCGATCGTCGCATAGCCGCGGAAGATGGCGTTGCGCATCGTCTCCCGGTCAAGCAGCAACTTCAGTCCCGCCACGAAATCGGGATTGTTCGTCGGCGTCTGATCCATCCGCGCGATCAGGTTGGTATAGCCGCCCGATTTGGTCACCAGCAGGTCGAAGCCGGCGGCGGTGAGGTGGCGGGCGATGCGCGGGTTGATCGCATGGATCAGGTCGACATCGCCCGACAGCAACGCGTTGATTCGTGCGCTGTCGTCGGAAATGGCGAACAGCTCGACCTCGCCCAGCCGCACCTTGCGCCGCCAGTAATCGCCCCAGCGCGCCGCGATCGATTGTACGCCCGGCATGAATTCGACCATGCGCATCGGCCCGGTGCCGATCGGCTGGCTGAAGTCGCGGGTGCCGTCGCGGACGATCTGGAACTGCGGGATGCCGAGGATCGTCGGCAGGTCGGAATTCGGGCTTTTCAGGACGATGCGCACATGATCCGGCCCATCGGCGCGGACCGAGGCGAACTGGTCGGCGAATACGCGGGCCTTCGATCCGACCGCCGGGTCGAGATGGCGGTTGAGCGAATAGACCACATCGGCGACCGTCAGCGGCGTTCCGTCGTGAAAGCGCACCCCGCGCCGCAGCCGGACCGACCAGTCGCGCGCATCCTGGCTCTCGATCGCCTCCGCCAGCGCCGGCTGCGGGCGGGACCGGGCATCCAGCCGGGTCAGCCCGTCATAGACCATCGCGCAGCGGCAGAAATCCGACACTACCGTCTGGCGCGCCGGGTCCATCGTGTCGGCGGTCGAGCTGACCGCCACCGCGACCCGCAACCGGCCGCCCTCCGGCTCGGGCCGCGCCGGGGTGAAGCCGCACGCACCCAGCCCGAGCGAAAGCCCGCCGCCGCCGATCAGGCGGATCGCATCGCGCCGCCCGATCAATGCCGCCAGTCCTGATAGCGGTAATAGGCACCGACGAACGGCAGGAACCACGGCGGTCCGAAATGCCCCGGCACGGCGGGCCAGTCGATGCCGTGGAACGGATTGGCCTCGACCGGGTCGGCGCCGGTCATGATCCGGGCCATGACCTCGCCCATCAGCACTGATATCTGCGTGCCGTGACCGCTATAGCCCATGGTGTAATGAACCCCGTCGCGGACCCCGGCGCGGGGCAGGCGGTCGGCGGTCAGGTCGACGACCCCGCCCCAGTTGTGCGCGATGCGGACGCCGGCCAGTTCGGGGAAGATTTCCAGCATCCGCGCCTGCAACACCTCGCCGCCGCGCATGTCGTTGCGCGGGCTGGACAGGGCGAAGCGGGCGCGACCGCCGAAGATCAGGCGATTGTCGGCGGTCAGGCGGAAATAATTGCCGATGTTGCGCGTGGTCGTCCCGTTGCGCCGGCCCGGCATGATCCGGTTCGCCAGGTCGCCCAGCGGCTCGGTCGCGATGATGAAGCTGCCGATCGGCACGATCCGCCGCCGCAGCCAGCCGAACGGCCCGCGCATCGATGCGCCCGTCGCCAGCAGTACCGCATCCGCCACGATCGTGCCGCGCGGGGTGACCAGCTTGTGCCGGCCGTCCACCATGCGGCTATGTCCGGTCAGCGGCGTCTGTTCGTGCAGGCTGGCCCCATGCCGCACCGCCGCCCGCGCCAGCCCGGCGGCGAAGCGGCCCATATGCAGCGAGGCGCTGCGCGGGAAGACCAGCCCGCCGTGGAACGCGTCCGACCGGATTTCGCCGGCCAGTTGATCCCGGTCGAGCAGGCGGATGTCCGGTTCGACCGTCTTCGACAGCAGGTCGGCGGCGCGGGCGAGCTTGGCGACATGTTCGGGCTTGTCGGCCAGCTTGAGCTTGCCGTTGCGGGTGAAGTCGCAGTCGATCGCTTCCTCCGCCACGATCGCTTCGACCCGGTCGACGCCGGTGTCGAAGGCGCGGTACATCGCCGTCGCCCGTTCGCAGCCGAAACGGTTGGAGAGCGCGGCGAAATCCCCGGCGATGCCGTTGTTGCACTGGCCGCCATTGCGTCCCGATGCCTCGCCCGCGATGCGACCCGCCTCGATCACCACGACGTCGGTTCCGGCCATCGCCAGCTGGCGCGCGGCGGCAAGGCCGGTGAAGCCGCCGCCGACGACCACGACGCTGGCGCGTGCAGGAAGCGGGGCCGTCCCGTCCTGCGCAAAGCGTTCGCCGCTATCGAGCCAATAGGATTCGAGCATCATGATGCGGTTTCGTGTCCCCCCGGGCGTCTGACCGTCCCGATGCAGCATAGAATGCTACGCGGCGTCGGCATCGTCTCGCTTTAGTTGTGTCATCCGCCGGTCATATGTGCCGATCCGTCCCCGAATGACCGCACAGCATACCGTGTCTGGGTCGATTGAGGGCGGGCCGCAGGGGTGTCCTGCGAAGGGGGAACGGCAAATGGCCCGGTTGCCACAACAGCAGGATATTCTGCGTCGACCGGTAAATCGGGCGCGAATGCCGTCTCCGGCCATCGGGTGCGGCACCTCCTGCGCCATATCGAACGGTAGAATGGGTTGAGAGGATTTCGATGGAACGCCAGACCATGCCGACGAGTGTTGTTACGCCCCCCGCCGGGACCGAGGCCCGCACGATGCGCCTGCGTCCCATGACGCCTGATGACATCGGCGCGCTGCACGCATTGGCCAAGGCGGAACAATGGCCGCACCGGCCGGAGGATCTGGCCGACATGCTGGCGGTCGGGACCGGGACGGTTGCCGACCTGGCAGGCGAGATCGTCGGTACGACGATGTGGTGGCGCGCGGGGCCGGCTACCGCGACGCTCGGCATGGTCATCGTCTCCCGCCGTCACCGGGGCGCGGGCATCGGCCGGATCGTGATGGACGCGGTGCTGGAACAGATTACGGCCGAGCTTGGCCCCAATGCCGCGATCATGCTGAACGCGACCGAGGAGGGGCTTCCGCTCTATCGCAAGCTCGGCTTTCGCGGGGTCGGCGAAATCCTCCAGCATCAAGGTG
This sequence comes from Sphingomonas panni, assembly GCF_022664435.1. Classification (GTDB taxonomy): domain Bacteria; phylum Pseudomonadota; class Alphaproteobacteria; order Sphingomonadales; family Sphingomonadaceae; genus Sphingomonas; species Sphingomonas panni. The sequence continues at coordinate 191,737 of NZ_JAKREU010000004.1, forward strand.
CCGCCTTTCAGGCGCCACTGGTACCGTTGGAGGCGGGCGAGCGCATCCGGCCGATGGGGGACCGCGACGGGGAAGCCGTCGACGCGCTGGTCCTCGGCGCGACGGGGCTGGACCGTCCGCCGGTTATGGCACTGCTGCGCGAAAAGGCGCACGGCGTCATGCTGACCCATGGCGACGATATCACCGGCGTGGCGCTGTTCCGCCGGTTCGGGCGCGGCTATGTCGTGGGGCCGGTGATCGCGCCCGATGCGACCCGCGCCAAGGCACTGATCGCGCAGTGGATCGGGTCGCGCAGCGGCGAATTCATCCGGCTCGACATCCATGGCAATAGCGGGTTGGGCTCGTGGCTGGAGGAGCTGGGGCTGGTCCGGGTCGGACGGGTGGTGACGATGGTGCGCGGAGAAGAACCGCCCGCCACCGCGCCGGGCACCGGCTTCGCCATCGTCAGCCAGGCGCTGTGCTGATGCACATCGACCTGCGCGCGACCGGGCTGCTGGTCGAAACCATGCTGATCGACGGGGCGTGGACCGGCGCGGCGGACGGTGCGACGCTCGACGTCACCGATCCCGCCACCGGAGAGACGATCGGGACGATCCCGGCGGCGGGCGCGGCGGATACCGAGGCGGCGATCGCCGCCGCCGCCGCCGCACTGCCCGGATGGCGACGGCGCACCGCCGATGATCGCGCCAACCTCCTGGAGGCGTGGCACCGGCTGATTCTCGACCATGCCGATGCGCTGGCCGCGATCATGACTGCCGAACAGGGCAAGCCGCTGGCCGAGGCGAAGGGCGAAATCGCCTATGCCGCCAGCTTCGTGAAATGGTTCGCGGGTGAGGGGCGGCGGGTTGCCGGCCACACTATCCCCGCACCGACCGCCGACCGTCGCGTGCTGGTGACGCGCGAGCCGGTCGGGGTGTGCGCCGCGATCACGCCGTGGAATTTTCCGGCGGCGATGATCACCCGCAAGGTCGCGCCGGCGCTGGCGGCCGGCTGCACCGTGGTCATCAAGCCGTCGGAGCTGACCCCCTATACCGCGCTGGCGATCGGCAAGCTGGCGCAGCAGGCCGGGATGCCGGCCGGGGTCGTGAACATCGTCACCGGCCTGCCGCAGGCGATCGGCGAGACGCTGACCGCATCGCCGGTGGTGCGCAAACTGTCCTTCACCGGATCGACCCGGGTCGGGTCGCTGCTGATGCGGCAATCGGCGGATACGCTGAAGCGCCTGAGCCTCGAACTCGGCGGCAATGCGCCGTTCATCGTGTTCGACGATGCCGATGTCGATGCGGCGGTGGCCGGCGCGATGGTGTCGAAATTCCGCAACGCCGGACAGACCTGCGTCTGTGCCAACCGCCTGCTGGTGCAGGACGGCATCCATGACCGCTTCGTCGCGAAGCTGGGCGAGGCGGTGCGTGCGCTCCGGGTTGGCGACGGCCGGGCGGAGGGGGTGACCATCGGTCCGCTCATCAACGCCGCCGCCACGACCAAGGTGGCCGAGCATGTCGCCGATGCGCTTGGGCAGGGTGCACGGATCGCCGCCGCGCCGGACGGTGCGCCGGACGACGCGCGCTTCGCACGACCGGTGGTGCTGACCGGTGCGACCGCCGGGATGCGGCTGGCGTCGGAGGAAACCTTCGGCCCCGTCGCCCCGGTCTTCCGCTTTCGCGACGAGGCGGAGGCGGTCGCGCTTGCGAACGCCACGCCGTTCGGTCTCGCCAGCTATTTCTACACCGACGACCTGCACCGAGCGTGGCGGGTGGGCGAGGCGCTGGAATTCGGCATGGTCGGGCTGAACACCGGCGCGCTGGCGATGGAGATGGCCCCGTTCGGCGGGATCAAGGCATCGGGCCTCGGCCGCGAAGGCGGGCGCGAGGGCATCGAGGAATATCTGGAAACGAAGGCGTTCCATTGGGGGGGATTGCAGGGCCTGTGACAAAATATCGGATCGCGGTGATCCCCGGCGACGGGATCGGCAAGGAAGTGGTGCCCGAGGGTATCCGCGCGCTGGAGGCCGCGGCATCGGCGTTCGGCTTCACCGTCGAGCAGCAATGGCATGATTTCGCCTCCTGCGACTATTATCTCCGCCACGGCCGGATGATGCCGGAGGATTGGAAGGCGCGGATCGGCAATGTCGATGCGATCTTCTTCGGCGCGGTCGGCTGGCCCGACACGGTGCCCGATCATATCTCGCTGTGGGATTCGCTGATCCAGTTCCGGCGGGAATACGACCAATATGTCAACCTGCGGCCCGCACGGCTTATGCCGGGCGTGCCGTGCCCGCTGGCCGGTCGGCAGCCGGGCGATATCGACATGATGATCGTGCGGGAAAATACCGAGGGCGAATATTCCGCCATCGGCGGCACCGCCTTTCCCGGCACCGACCGCGAGGTGGTGCTGCAGGAAACGATTATGACCCGCACCGGCACCGATCGCATCCTGCGCTATGCCTTCGACCTCGCGCAGAAACGGCCCGCCCGGCACCTGACCTCGGCCACCAAGTCGAACGGCATCGCGATCACCATGCCATGGTGGGACGGCCGGGTTGCCGAGATGGCGAAGAACTACCCGGACGTGCGGACCGACAAATACCACATCGATATTCTGGCCGCGCAGTTCGTCATGAACCCCGACCGGTTCGACGTGGTGGTCGCCTCCAACCTGTTCGGCGACATCCTGTCCGACCTGGGGCCGGCCTGCACCGGCACGATCGGCATCGCACCGTGTGGCAACATCAACCCCGACCGCAGCGTGCCGTCGCTGTTCGAACCGGTCCACGGCTCCGCGCCCGATATCGCGGGGCAGGGGATCGCCAATCCTGCCGGCCAGATATGGTGCGCGGCGATGATGCTCGACCATTTCGGCGAACATGCCGCCGCCGCGTCGATCGTGAAGGCGATCGAGACCGTGCTGGCCAGCGATACCGGCCGCACCCGCGACCTCAAAGGGTCTGCCGATACCGAACAATGCGGCAAGGCGGTCGCCGCCGCCATCGGATAGCGCGAGCGGCCGTGCGGCATAATCTGCTGCTCGGCCGTAAAGTTCGGCAGCTTGGGGCGGCCGATCGGGATGGCATCATGCTTCCCCGCCGCCCGTCGCCGCTACGATAGCGGCATCACCAGCAGACAGGGCGTGTCATGTTTTCCAATTCGCTGATCGAGGCGGATCGTCGCCACCTCATCCACCCGGTGTCGGCGTGGCGCGGGCATGAGGCGCGCGGCGCGACCGTGCTGACCCATGGGCTGGGCATGTACCTGACCGACAGCGAGGGCAATCGCCTGCTCGACGCCTTTGCCGGGCTGTGGTGCGTCAATATCGGCTATGGCCATGACAGCGTGGTGGAAGCCGCCGCCGAACAGATGCGGCGGCTACCCTATGCCACCGGCTATTTCTCCTATGCCAGCGAACCCGCGATCCGGCTGGCCGAGCGGCTGGCGGGCCTCGCGCCCAGGGGGCTGGAGCGGGTCTATTTCACCCAAGGGGGGTCGGATTCGGTCGATTCCGCGCTGCGCTTCATCGTCAACTACTGGAATGCCCAGGGGCGGCCGACCAAGAAGCACGTGATTGCGCTCGACAAGGGCTATCACGGATCGTCGTCGAACGGCGCGGGCATCACCGGCCTGCCGGCGTTCCACCGGTTGTTCGATCTGCCGCACAGCTGGCAGCATCATATTCCGGCACCCTATCCCTATCGCCATGCGGTCGGCGACGATCCGCAGGCGGTGATCGCCGCCAGCGTCGCCGCGCTGAAGGACAAGGTCGCCGAACTGGGTGCGGACAATGTCGCGGCCTTCTTTGCCGAACCGGTGCAGGGGTCGGCCGGCGTGATCGTGCCGCCGCGTGGCTGGCTGGCAGCGATGCGCACCACCTGCACCGAGCTCGGCATCCTGCTGGTCGTCGATGAGGTCATTACCGGCTTCGGCCGGACCGGCCCGATGTTCGCGTGCGAGCATGAAGGCGTTACACCCGACCTGATGACGTTGGCGAAGGGGCTGACCGCCGGCTATGTGCCGATGGGTGCAGTGCTGATGTCGGCGGAGATCTATGCCGGCATCGCCGATGGTCCCGACAATCACCTGCCGATCGGACATGGCGCGACCTATTCCGGGCATCCGGTGGCAGCAGCCGTCGGCCTGGCCGTGCTGGATCTGTACGAGGGTGGCATCATGGCCAACGGCATCGCACGCACGCCGCAACTGGCGGCCGGGCTGGCCAAGATTGCCGACCATCCGCTGGTCGGCGACGTGCGACAGGCCGGGATGCTCGCCGGGATCGAACTGGTCGCGGACAAGGCGACCAAGGCGCGGTTCGATCCTGCGCTGGGTCTGCCCGACCGCCTGTCGCGCACCGGATATGCCAACGGCATCATCTTCCGCGCCTTTGCCGATGGCACGGTGGGCCTTGCTCCGGCGATCAGCTGCGACGAGGAGGACATGGCGACATTGCTTGCGCGGCTGACCGCCACGTTGGATGATGTCGCCGCGCAGCCGGACGTGCGTGCCGCACTGCGATAATCGTTTGTGCGCACGGGGAAGGAAGGGGTAGGGCCGCCGCCATGACGTCAGCGCCGAAACTGGATCGACTGGACTTCCGCATCCTGGCGCAACTGCAGCGCAACGGGCGGATCACCAATGTCGATCTGGCCGATGCCGTCGGCCTGTCGCCCAGCCCGTGCCTGTCGCGCGTGAAGCGGCTGGAAAAGGCCGGCTATATCACCGGCTATGGCGCGCATGTCGCGCTCGCCAAGCTGGGTGAGACGCTGACCGTCTTTACCGAAGTCACGTTGAAGGATCACCGCACCGGCGACTTTTCCCGGTTCGAACAGCGCGCGCGCAACGTGCCGGAAATCGTCGAATGCCATCTGGTAAGCGGCGGATACGACTATCTCATCAAGTTCATCACGCGCAACGTGTCGCAATATCAGGAACTGATCGAGTCGATTCTCGACAGCGATTTCGGGATCGAGAAATATTTCAGCTACATCGTGCTGAAATCGCCGATCGTGAAGCGGTACGACCCGATCGAGACCCTGTTCGAGGATCGCGGCTGACGCCGTAGCGGGGCGGGCGGGCCGGGTCGCCCGCCGTCATTTTTCCCTTTCACCGAAGACGTTCGCGACCGGCGTCCTGCCGGCCTGAACGCGTTGCCGCTCCGACGACGGGACTGGCGTCCGTTGCGCCCGTCCTGTGCCGTCCGACGCGGCGGACCATCGGCAAGGCCGTCCGGCAAGATCGTGTCGGTCCGACACGCGCAAATCCGCATTTCGTTCCGATCCTGTCATGGCTTCGCAATAAAATGCTTCCGGCCACCCCCCATCATGCATCCACCGCAGAGAGGGCGTCACATGGACCCGCCGGTCGAGAGCGACCGGAACGAAGGCCAGGACGCCGTTCGACAGAGGGCGACGCGACAACCTTTACATTCTTGGGGGATCCTATGCGCTACCGACATCTGCTATCGTTGAGTGTCGCCGGGCTGGCCGTCACGGCCGCTGCCGGTGCCGGGGCACAGACCGTGCCGGTGGCGATGGAGGTCGCAGGCGGGGCGATCGACCCGACGGCTGATCCCACAGCGGATGCGCAGGCCGGCGATGCCCAGCAGTCCGAGATCGTCGTTCAGGGCGTCCGCCAGCAATATGTCGCGAATGTGCCGACGATCGAGGTGCCGCAGAGCATCCAGGTTTTGTCGATGGAGACGCTGAAGGATGCCGGAATCACCCGGCTCGACAATGCGCTTGACTTCGCGACCGGCATCGCGCGGCAGAACAACTTCGGCGGGCTGTTCGACGTGTTCGCCTGTCGCGGGTTCAGCGGCGACGAAGGCGCGGGCAGCAATTATCTGGTCAACGGCTTCAACGCCGCGCGCGGCTATGGCGGCGCGCGCGACACGTCCAACGTGCAGCAGGTACAGGTACTGAAAGGTCCCAACTCCTCGCTCTTCGGGCGCGGCGAACCGGGCTGTACCGTCAACATCATTACCAAGAAGCCGGGCTTCCTCCTGCACGGCGGCGCGATCCTGTCGGCGGGCAGCTACAAGAATTTCCGCAGCGAAGGCGACATCAACGTGCCGCTGTCGGACCGGGTCGCAGTACGCGTGACCGGCGCGGCGGAATCGGCCGACAGCTTCCGCGACTTCGGGTCGAGCGAGAAGGTGACCGTCACCCCGTCGTTCCTCGCCAAGCTCGGGCAGGACAGCTCGATCAGCTATGAATTCGAATTCATCGACCAGAAGGTGGTGTTCGACCGCGGCATCATCGCCCCGACCGGCGACCTGAAGCTGGTCCCCAAGACCCGTTTCTTCGGTGAACCCGGCGACGGCCCGGTCCATGTCCGCGCCATGGGGCATCAGGCGCAGCTGCAGCATGACTTCAGCCCCGACTGGTCGCTGGTGCTGGGCGTCGGCTATCGTGACACCTTCTTCCGCGGCGTGTCGACCGAGGCGGAACTCGCGGCCGGTCGTCAGCGGCTCTATACCGACGGCACGACGCTGTCGCGCCAGCGCCGCGATCGCGACTATTCGACGACCGACCTGACCTTCCGCGGCGAATTGAGCGGCGAGTTCGCGACCGGTCCGGTCGGGCATCACATGATTATCGGCGCGGACTGGGACGATTACGCGCTCGACGTGATCCAGAACCGCTATCGCCCGCCTGCCGTCGCGTCGCAGACCGCCGGCAATCTGGTCGCGGGCAACCGGATCAACATCTTCGAACCCGTCTATGGCAAGCTGCCGACGCCCGGCGTGTTCCAGAGCTATCTGGAGCGGCAGAACAGCTATGGCGTGTATCTGCAGGATCAGGTCGACCTGACCGATGCGCTGAAGGTCCGGTTCGGTGGCCGCTACGACCAGTTCGAACAGATTGTCGACGATCGCATCGCGAAGCGCCGGACGATGCAGTCCAAGACGGCGTTCAGCCCGTCGGTCGGCGCGACCTATGTGTTCGGCGACCATGTCTCGATCTACGCCAATTACGGCCGCGGTTTCCGCCCGAACAACGGCACCGATGCCAACAACAATGCGTTCGAGCCGGAACGCACCGTCTCATACGAAGCGGGCACCAAGGTTTCGCTGTTCCGCAACCGGCTGACCGGTACGCTCGCCGCCTTCAAGACGACCAAGAACAACGTGCTGACCGCCGACCCGATCAATGCCAACTTCTCGCTGGCGGTCGGCAAGGCGCGCAGCAAGGGCGTCGAGGCCGAACTGTCGGGCAACCTGCCCGCCGGGTTCCGGGTCCAGCTGAACTATGCCTATATCGATGCCGAAGTCGCGCAGGACGCGCTCGATCCGAATTTCGGGTTCGGCCTGCGCGAGGGCGATCCGCTGCTCAACATCGCCAAGAACAGCGGCAGTGCCTTGGTGTTCAAGGACTTCGATATCGGCGACCAGCGCCTGACGTTGGGGGCCGGCGTCAATTATGTCGGCAAGCGGCTGGGCGAGACCGGTTTCCGCTTCGGCAATGGCAGCTTCTATTACCTGCCCGCCTATACGCTGACCCGCGTGACGGTGGCGTTCGAGGCGAGCGACCGGTTGCGCATCTCGGGCGAGGTCACCAACCTGTTCGACGTCGATTACTTCCCCAGCTCCTATTCGCGGCTGTGGACGCTGCCCGGCGCGCCGCGGCAGTTCATGGTGCGCCTCGGCTATTCCTACTGATCGACCGGCGGCTGCCTCCTCCCCGTCGGAGGGGGCGGCCGCGATCCGAAAGGATCGACGTGGCGGATAATCCCCGTACAAGGGTGATTATCCGCCCGTTTTCGTTGAGAAGTTGATGTCCGATACCCTGAAGGTGATGCTCCAGCACATACTGCCCAAGCAGGGGCTGACCGTCCTTGCCGGTCGGGTCGCAGGGGCGCGGGGCGGCGCGCTGACCACGCGGCTGATCCGCTGGTTCGTCGCCCGCTACGGCGTCGACATGGGCGAGGCGGCGAACCCGGATATCGCCAGCTATGCCAGCTTCAACGACTTCTTCACCCGCCCGCTAAAGGCCGGGGTCCGGCCGATGGCGACGGCGGATTTCATCTGCCCGGTCGATGGCGCGATCAGCCAGCTGGGGGCGATCGACGATCACCATATGGTGCAGGCGAAGGGGCATCGCTTCACCACGACCGATCTGGTCGGCGGCGATGCCGCGCTGGCCGAACGGTTCCGCCATGGCAGCTTCGCCAATCTCTATCTCAGTCCCAAGGATTATCACCGGCTGCACATGCCCTGCACGGGACGGCTGCTGCGGATGATCCATGTGCCGGGCGCGCTGTTTTCGGTGAACCCGGTCACCGCGCGCGGCGTGCCGAACCTGTTCGCCCGCAACGAGCGCGCGGTGTGCGTGTTCGATTCCGCCGAACATGGCCAGTTCGTGATGGTACTGGTGGGGGCGACCATCGTCGGCAGCATCGTCACCCCGTGGCATGGCGTCGTCAACGCGAAGCGCACCGGCAAACTGACGGAATGGCACTATGCCGATCGCGATATCACCCTTGCCAAGGGGGAGGAGATGGGCCGCTTCCTGCTGGGGTCGACCGTCGTGATGCTGTTCGAACGCGACCGCATCGCCTTCACGCCCGACTGGGTGCCGGAGCGCACCGTGCGGCTGGGTGAGCGGATGGGCGACCGGCCGAACTGACGTCAGCGGTTTCCAGGTTGCGCGACGTCGGCTCATGCCGCCTCGCGTAACGCGGAGCGTTTACGGGCATCCTCGGTCTCGCCGGACGAGCGGTTTACGTCGGACCTGTCCACGATTCGCACGACGCCCGGATGGGCTAACCGTCTGACAACGCGGTCAACGTGGCCTTCCGGCATCACCTTTGAGAATGTTCACATGAATCCTTGCGTTTGACTTGACTCGTTCCACCCCCTGTTTGAGTGAACGTTATCAATATGCGCACAATTAGGGATGCGCAGGCTTAAAGGGGAGGAAAGACATGCGTGGCACCGCCACTCGCACCGTTTCGCGTTGGATGATCGGAGCATCGGCCGGCGCTCTGGCCGCCGTATCGGCACCCGCGTTCGCGCAGGACCCGACCGCAACGCCCATCGCCGCCGATGGACAGGGCGCGACCGCCGCCATGGAAGGCGAGGGCGACGAAATCCTCGTCACCGGTATCCGCGCCAGCCTTCGCGACGCGCTGAACATCAAGCGCAACGCGCAGGGCGTGGTCGACGCGATCAGCGCCGAGGATATCGGCAAGTTCCCCGACACCAACCTCGCCGAATCGCTCCAGCGCATCACGGGCGTCTCGATCGACCGCCAGAACGGCGAAGGCTCGACCGTCACCGTGCGCGGCTTCGGTCCCGAATATAACCTCGTCGTGCTGAACGGCCGCCAGCTGCCGACCTCGACGCTGGGCGACGGGGCCAGCGCGCCGGCCTCGCGTTCGTACGACTTCGCCAACATCGCATCGGAAGGCATCGCCGGGGTCGAGGTCTACAAGACTGGCCGAGCCGCCGTGCCGTCGGGCGGCATCGGCTCGACGATCAACATCAAGACGCCGCGTCCGCTCGACCGTCCCGGCATCCGCGGATCGGTCGCGGCCAAGGGCATGATCGACACCTCGCAGAACGGCAAGGATCAGATCACGCCGGAACTGTCGGGCGTGTTCAGCAGCACCTTCGGCAGCGACGACCAGTTCGGGTTCCTGGTGTCGGGCAGCTATCAGAAGCGCAACGCCAGCGTGAACACCGGATCGGTCGGGTTCGGCAACTCGTTCCTCGGCACCGAGAATGACTGGGGGACGCTGGGCGCCGAAGGGCCGAACGTCATCAACCGTCCGGGTCCGACCGACGTCTACGAAGTTCCGCAGAGCGCGGCCTACAACCTGACCGACATTCGTCGTGAACGGATCAACGGGCAGGTCGTGCTGCAGTACCGCCCGGTCGAATCGCTGACCGCGACGGTCGACTTCACCTATTCGCGCAACAAGGTGGAGGCACGCGACAGCAGCGTCGGCATCTGGTTCAACTTCGGCGACACGTCGAGCGAATGGACCGATGGCCCCGCCGCCGGCCCGGTCTTCTACACCGAACGATTCGGCCCGGGTAAGGACCTGTCGTACAGCGGATCGCTGACCGCGAACGTCAGCGAGAACAAGTCGCTGGGCGGTAACCTGAAGTGGGAGGCGCCGGGCGGCGTCACCGTGACGCTCGACGCGCATCATTCGACCGCGGAATCGAAGCCGACGAACCGCTTCGGCTCGAGCACCTCGGTCGGCTCGGCGATCTTCGGCGTCGCGTCGCAGACGGTGGACTTCACCAAGGACCTGCCGGTCATCTCCTATGTGATGCAGCCGGGGATCGACGCGCTGAACCCCGCGAACATCAACGCGACCGGCAATTCGTTCCGCAACGCGTATTTCCGCGACGAGATCAATCAGGTGCAGCTGAACGGTCATTACGACCATGACGGCGACTTCCTCGATTCGATCGACTTCGGATTCTCCTACGTCAACAACAAGGTCCGCTCGGCCTATGGTTTCGTGCAGAACGATACCTGGGGCGGCGTCGGCACCCCGGCGGACCTGCCCGACGACCTGTTCACCCGCGTGTCGCTGCCCGACAAGTTCCGCGGCGTCAGCGGCGCGAAGGACGGGATCATCCCGGCCTATTACAAGTTCGATTTCGAACGGATGGTCGACCTGCTCGACCAGAAGTTCGGCATCTGCGGCGGCGACGGCAACTGCCTGGCCCCGTTCGAGGCCGATCGCCGCATCACCGAAAAGACGATCTCGCCGTTCGTTCAGGTCAACAACACCTTCGACCTGCTCGGCCGCCGTTCGCACCTGATCGCGGGCGTCCGCTATGACCAGACGACGGTCAGCTCGTCGTCGCTGACCCCGATCCCCATCGGGACCGCCTGGGTCGCGCAGGGCGAGTTCAACGTCCTCTATTCTGCACAGAGCAACTTCCTGACCAGCAAGGGCAGCTACGACAACTGGTTGCCGGCGATCGATTTCGACATCGAAGCGCTCGACAACGTCAAGCTGCGTGCATCCTACAGCCACACCATCACCCGCGCGGACTATAACAGCCTGCAGGGTGGCCTGACGCTGAACCGCCAGTTCGGCATCGCCGGCGGCGGCGGCTTGCAGGGCAATCCGAACCTGGTGCCGTTCCTGTCGAAGAATATCGATGTGTCGGCGGAATGGTATTACGCCCCGACCAGCTATGTGTCGGCCGGCTATTTCCGCAAGAAGGTCAGCAACTTCATCAATTCGCAGGAAGTGCAGCGTTCGGCGTTCGACCTGCGCGATCCGGCCGATGGTCCCCGCTTCCGCGCGGCACAGGCGGCGCTGGGCGGCACCACCGATACCGGGCGCATCCGCGACTATATCCTGCGCAACTTCACCCAGGGCGTGGAGGTCGCCCGTAATGCGGCGGGTCAGCCGATCCTCGATGTGAACGGCTATTATACCGGCCGTATCCTCGGGTTACCGGAGGACGGGCTGGTCGACTTCCGGGTCGGCACGCCGTTCAATTCGGACCAGACGGCAACGCTGGACGGGTTCGAATTCGCGATCCAGCACAGCTTCTGGAACACCGGCTTCGGCACGATCCTGAACTATACGATCGTGCGCGGCGACGCGAAGTTCAACAACGCGCTCGATCCCAATATCGGCCAGTTTGCGCTGGCAGGGTTGAGCGACAGCGCCAATGCGGTGCTGTTCTATGACAAGGCCGGGCTGCAGGGGCGTGTCGCGTATAACTGGCGTGACAAATTCTACGCCGGGGGCAACCCGAACCCGACCTATGTCGAAGCGTACGGCCAGATCGATGCCAGCGTCAGCTACGAGTTCCGCCAGGGGCTGACGCTGTTCGCCGAAGCGATCAACCTGACCGGCGAAGGGCGTCGCGGCCATCGCCGCAACGAAAACTTCGTGACGTTCGCGCAGCCGGGCTTCGCGCGCTATACCGGCGGCGTGCGCTTCACCTTCTGATCGCACGGGAAGGGGCGGGGCGGCGCATGGCAATGTGCCGCCCGGCCACCGAATACGGGACCAGTATCGCGTGACGCAGCGGGTGAGACGGATCGTGGTCGTCGGCGGGGGGACCGCCGGCTGGCTGGCGGCGTGTCGCATCGCCGCTGCGGCCGACCCGTCCGCCGATGCCCCCTTGTCGGTTACCCTGGTCGAATCCCCCGATGTCGCGACGATCGGCGTGGGCGAGGGGACGTGGCCGACGATGCGCGGCACGCTGGCACGCATCGGGATCGATGAGGCGGTCTTCCTGCAAGCGGCGGATGCGTCGTTCAAACAGGGATCGCGCTTCGACGGATGGCGTAGCGGCGCGCCCAATGACATCTATTACCATCCCTTCACCGCGCCCGCCGACCTGCCTGCGGCCGATCTGATGCGGGCATGGACGGCAGGGCGTTTCGCCGAAGCCGTCTGCGCACAACCGGCGGTCTGTGCCGATGATCTCGCCCCGCGCCAGCCGGCGATGCCGCCCTATGCCGGGGCGCTCAACTATGGCTACCACCTCGACGCCGGCAAGTTCGCCGAACTGCTGCGCCAGACCGCCTGCAACCGGCTGGGCGTCGCCCATGTCCGCGACCATGTGACCGCGGTCGAGGCGGCGGAGAATGGCGATATCGCCGCTGTCGTCACGCGCGATTCCGGGCGGATCGCGGGCGACCTGTTTCTCGACTGCACCGGACATGCCGGGTTGCTGATCGGCGGTCATTTGGGGGTCGGGACGGTCGACCGCACGCCGATCCTGTTCAACGACCGGGCGCTGGCGGTGCAGGTGCCTGTCGCCCCCGACAGCCCGATCGCGTCGCAGACCAATGCGACTGCGCACGATGCCGGCTGGATTTGGGACATCGGCCTGCCGAGCCGGCGCGGGATCGGCTGCGTCTATGCGTCCACCTTTCTGAGCGACGATGCGGCGGCGGCGACGCTGCGTGGCTATCTGGCGCGCACCGCGCCGGGCATCGATCCCGACAGCCTGTCGTTCCGGCAGCTTCGGTTCCGCTCCGCCCATCGCGAGCGGTTCTGGCAGGGCAATTGCCTCGCCATCGGCCTGTCCGCCGGTTTCCTCGAACCGCTCGAAGCATCGGCGATCGTCCTGATCGAATTGTCGATCGATGCCCTGCTGGACGGTTTTCCGGCGGACCGGAGTGCGATGGCGCACCATGCCCGGCGGTTCAACGCGCTGTTCCGCTATCGCTGGGACCGGATCGTCGATTTCCTCAAGCTGCATTATGTGCCGAGCGAACGCGGCGCCCCCTATTGGCAGGCGCATCGCGACCCGGCGAGTTGGCCCGCGTCGCTGCACGAACGGCTGGAATTGTGGCGGACGCAACCGCCATCGCCGGCCGACTTCGCCTACGCCGACGAAGTGTTCCCGGCCGCCAGCCACCAATATGTGCTGTACGGCATGGGGTTTTCACCGCCGCCGCCCGGACCGTTGCGTGCCGTGCCCGGTGCGGAGGCCACCCTGCATCAGATGCGGCAGCGCGCCCGTACGCTCGCCGCCAGCCTGCCGACCAACCGCGCCTGTCTGCGCGCGCTGACCCCTCCTGCCGGGATTGCCCATGTCTGACCATCAACTGCTGAACGTCGCCGCGCACCGCGACCTGCGGGTCCGCCGCGAACGATCGGTCGAACTGGGCGACGGGGTGATGACCGCGCTGATCGTGCCCGACGAGTTCCGGCAGGTGCAGGGAAGCTACCCGATCCTGTTCCGGCAGAACCGCGAACGCGACGGCTTCGTCGCGCTCGCCCTGTTCGGGTTCGATGCGGGCGAGAATCTGTTCCTCGCCGATGGCCGCTGGGACGCACCCTATCTCCCGCTGTCGATCGATATCCAGCCGTTCCTGATCGGCGGCGCGCCGGGTGCCGACGCGACGCCCAAGGCGGTGATCGACCTCGCCAGCCCGCGCATCTCGACCGACGACGGTGTCCGCATCTTCGATCGGGAAGGGCGGCCGTCGCCCTATCTCGACGTGATCCTCGAACGGCTGGGGGCGCTCGACGCCGGCTATCGCGGATCGGCCGCGTTCCTGGAGGCGCTCGATCGCTACGGCCTGCTCGAACCGTTCACCCTGGAAGTGACGCTGGATGACGGATCGACCAATCGGCTGGTCGGGTTCGACACCATCGCCGAGGAACGGGTCGCCGAACTGGATGCCGCGACGCTCGGCCGACTGAATGCCGACGGGCATCTGCTGCCGATCTATATGGCGATCGCGTCGCTGGCGAACCTGCCGGCTTTGATCGCGCGCAAGAACCGGCATGGCTGATCTGCCCCCCATCGCCGAGGTCGAGGCGGCCGACGCCGCCACGCTCGACCGGCTGCTTTGCGAAGCCAACGCGCCGTTCGTGGTGCGCGGGCTGGTGTCCGACTGGCCGCTGGTACAGGCGGCGCAGCAGTCGTCGCAGGCGGCACGCGACTATCTGGTGCGGCATCACCGCGACATCCCCTTCACCGTATCGGTCGGCCAGTCGGGTAGCGGCGGGCGGCTGTTCTACGACGAAGCGATGGCGATGAACTTCGCGACCGTCCGTGCCAAGTTGCCCGACATCCTTGGCGAAATGGGTCGGGTCGAACAATCCGCCGATCCACGTCCGATCTATCTCGCCTCGATCGACATGCGAGGATTTTTCGAAGGGCTGGATGAAGCCAACCGCGTCGACCTCGGCACGCGCGAACCGCTGGCCAGCATCTGGATCGGTACGCGCACCCGTATCGCCGCGCATAACGACCTGCCGGCGAACCTCGCCTGTGTCGCGGCGGGGCGGCGGCGCTTCACGCTGTTCCCGCCCGACCAGTTCGCCAATCTCCACCTCGGGCCGCTCGACAACACGCCGGCCGGACGGGCGGTTTCGATGGTCGATTTCAGCGCGCCCGACGTCGATCGCCATCCGCGCTTCGCCGAGGCGCTGGCCCATGCGCAGGTCGCCGAACTCGGCCCCGGCGATGCGATCCACATCCCGTCTTTGTGGTGGCATCATGTCGAGGGGCTGGCGCCGTTCAACATCCTGGTCAACTATTGGTGGCGTGATCAGCCGCGCTGGCTGGGCCAGCCGCAGGACGCGCTGCACCATGCGATCCTTGCCATCCGTGACCTGCCCGACGATCAGAAGGCGCATTGGCGCGCGGTGTTCGACCATTATGTCTTTACCAATGACGACGCGGTGACCGCGCATATCCCGGAGGGCGGGCGGGGCGTGCTCGACCCGCTGACCGCCGAGAGCGCCGGGCGGCTGCGCAACTTCCTGCTGCGGCAGCTGGCGAAATGAGCGTCACCCGTGTCGTGATCGCCGGCGGCGGCACCGCCGGATGGATGGCCGCCGCCGCCATCGCCCGGACGATGGGTGCCATGGTCGAGGTGACTTTGGTCGAATCCGAAGCGATCGGCACGGTCGGCGTCGGTGAGTCGACCATCCCGCCGCTCGTCACCTATAATCGGCTGCTCGGCATCAACGAGGCCGAGTTCATGGCCGCGACCGCCGCAACCTTCAAACTGGGTATCCTGTTCGATGGCTGGCACACCCCCGACAGCCGCTATTTCCATTCGTTCGGCACCACAGGGCGCGATCACTGGGCGGCGGGGTTTCAGCATTACTGGCTGAACGGGCGCACGCGTGGGCACGACCAGCCCTATGACGATTATTGCACCGAACTGGTCGCGGCGTTGCAGGGCAGGTTCGCGCATCTGCCGAACGACGCGACCAACTATGCCTATCAGCTCGATTCCGGCCGGTACGCCCAATTCCTGCGCACCATGGCCGAGCGTGACGGCACAAAGCGGATCGAGGGGCGGATCGCCCGAGTCGAGCTGAACGGCGAGACCGGCGACATCGCCGCGCTGACGCTCGACGGCGATCGGCGGGTGGAGGGCGACCTGTTCCTCGACTGTACCGGCTTTCGCGCGCTGTTGATCGAAGGGGCGCTGCACGCCGGCTATGACGACTGGACCCATTGGCTTCCCTGCGACGCGGCGATCGCGGTGCAGACGGAGAGCGTCGGCCCGCCTTTGCCCTATACCCGCGCGATGGCGCATGATGCGGGGTGGCAATGGCGCATCCCGCTGCAGCACCGGGTCGGCAACGGCATCGTCTATTGCAGCCGCTATCTGGAGCGCGACGCCGCGCTCGACCGGCTGCTCGGCAATGTCGAGGGGGCGGTGCGGACCGAGCCGAATTTCCTGCGCTTCACGACCGGCGCGCGGCGGAAACAGTGGCATCGCAACTGCCTCGCCATCGGCCTGTCGGGTGGTTTCATGGAGCCGCTGGAATCGACCAGCATCCACCTGATCCAGCGCGCCGTGCTGCGCCTGCTCCGCCTGTTCCCGCAAGGGGGTGTGAAGCCGGCCGACGTGGCGGAGTTCAACGACCAGCAATTGCAGGACATGGAGCAGATTCGCGACTTCCTGATCCTGCACTACAAGGTCACCGACCGCCGCGATTCCCCGTTCTGGCGGCAATGCGCGGCGATGGACGTGCCCGACAGCCTGCAACAGAAAATCGACTTGTTCCGCCAGAGCGGACGGGTATTCCGCCGGAACGAGGAATTGTTCGGCGAGAATAGCTGGGTGCAGGTGATGATGGGGCAGGGGATCGTACCGGAGGGGCATCATCCGATCGCCGGCAAGCTGAGCGACGGCGAACTCGACCGGCTGTTGTCGATGATCCGGCGGCAGGTGGCCGACACCATCGCGACGATGCCGCCGCATGGCGATTATGTCGCGCGCTACTGCCCTGCGGATCGTCCCTGATGCCACGCCGTCGTCAGGCGGTGACGATCAAGCATGTCGCGGCCGATGCCGGCGTGTCGTTGCAGACGGTCAGCCGCGTCATCAACAACGAACCCAATGTCCGCCCCGAAATGGCGGAGCGGGTACGCAGCTCGATCAACCGCCTGGGCTATGTCCCCCTGATCGCGGCGCAGCGCATGGGCGGGTCGAAGTCGCGCCTGATCCTGTCGCTGAACGACCGCGACCGCACCATCGCCGGCTGGCAGAATCGCGAAGGCACCGACTGGGTCGACCAGATGCTGCTGGGCGGGATGCTGACCTGCGGGCGGCACGGCTATCGCCTGATCCTCGAACTGGTCGACACGCATAGCGATCATATCGAGCGCGAACTGTTGAGCGCGATCGGTGCGCTGCGGCCCGATGGCGTCATCCTGACCCCGCCGCATTCGCAGGACCCGGCCATCCTCGACCTGCTCGAACGGCAGGGGATCAGCATCGCGCGGATCGGGTCGCTGACGCCGGGGCCGGGATTCTCGCTGACCATGGGCGACGAGGACGCCGCGCGCCGCGCGACCGAGCATCTGATCGCGCTCGGCCATCGCCGGATCGGCTTTATCGCCGGGGCCAGCGATTACGAACTCAGCGGCTGGCGCGTGACCGGGTGGCGCGCGGCGCTGGCGGACGCGGGATTGGCCGACGACCTGCTGGCACCGGGCCAGTTCGACTATGAATCGGGGCGGGCGGCGGCGGCTGCCCTGCTGGCGGCGGGCGACCCGCCGACCGCGATCATCGCCAGCAGCGACCAGATGGCGATCGCCACGCTCGAACTCGCGCGCGAGCGGGGGGTGTCGGTGCCCGACGACCTGTCGATCATCAGCTTCGACGACACGCCGATCGTCCGCTTCGCCCAGCCGCCGCTGACCGCAGTGACGCAGCCGATCGCCGCGGTCG
This sequence comes from Sphingomonas panni, assembly GCF_022664435.1. Taxonomy (GTDB): domain Bacteria; phylum Pseudomonadota; class Alphaproteobacteria; order Sphingomonadales; family Sphingomonadaceae; genus Sphingomonas; species Sphingomonas panni. The sequence continues at coordinate 209,375 of NZ_JAKREU010000004.1, forward strand.
CCGCGCTGGCGGTCGAGCGGATCATCGCCGAGCAGGCCGATGGCGGGCAGCCTGCCGAGCCGCAATCGGTCGCCGCCGAACTGACGCTGCGCGCATCGACCGCCCCGCCGCCGGAGCGTAATCGGGGGTAAGCCGGCGGCACGGTCCTCCCGAACGGGGTTCGGGAATCCGGCATCGGCCTCATCACCGCTAATGACAGGGGCAAGCCGCGCGCGGTTCCCGAACGCGCGGTAGCGGTTGCACTACAGCATAATACCCGTATGAGACGTTGCAACATACCATGGCTAATGAAGCCTGTCGGCGTCCCTCATTCCGGAGTTGCAATGCCTGTTCCCGCCCTGCGTTCACGACTGTTCACGTCCGCCGTCCTTTATACCCTCGCGATCGGCCTGATGCCCGTTGCCGCCGACGCACAGGAGGTGGAAGCAACCGAGGAAACCGGCGACATCGTCGTTCTCGGCACCCGCAACACGGTCGATCGCACACAGTCGTCGGATCGGGTGACCGAACGCATGTCGCAGTCGAGCCGGTCGATCGAGCGCGACATTCTGGACGCGGCGGGGACCTATCGGCTCAGCGACGCGCTCGAGCTGGTCAGCGGGTTCAGCCAGCAGAATAATCGTGGCGGGGTGATCGATAATTTCGCGGTGCGCGGGTTCCTCGGCACGCCCGATGGCGGCGCGGAATATTATCTGAACGGCTTCCTCGCCAATCGCGGTATGGCACCGCCGCGCGATCCGGCCACGACCGAACGGATCGAGGTGCTGAAAGGGCCGGCGGGCGCGCTGTTCGGCGATGTCGATCCCGGCGGGCGGGTCAATATCGTGACGAAGACGCCGCGCTTCGCGCCGCATGCGACGGCCATGGTCAGCTATGGGTCGTTCGATACCCGGCGTGTCGAACTCGACGCCACCGGCCCGCTGTCGCGCACGCTGGCCGCGCGGATCGTCGTTGCGGGTGAGGACAGCGACGGGTGGCGCGATACCGTCACCCTGCGGCGGCGTATCGTCTCGCCATCGCTCACCTGGCAGCCGAGCGATGCGCTGCGCCTGACCTATGCCGGCGAATTCAGCCAGTTCGATACCCCGTTCGATCGCGGCATCCCGGCGATCAACGGCGATGCCAACGCCCTGCCAAGGTCGAACTATTATGGCGAGCCGTCGAACGGCATCACCCGGTCGCGCCAAGACCAGCACCAGCTGACCGGCCTTGCCGAACTGGGTGCCGGCTGGACCTTGAACGGGGGCGTGGTCTGGCGCACGGGAACGCTGAAGGGCCTGTCCGCCGACCAGTCGCGTATCGTCGGCAACGCACTGTGGCGGCAGCGTCGCTCGCGCGATTTCAGCGTCGACGACCTGTCCGCCCGCCTCGAACTCGCCGGACAGGTCGGGCGGCACCGCGTCAGCATGGGCGTGAAGGGCTATCGCTTCTTCTATGGCGAGCGCTGGATGCGGATCAATCCGTCGGCCGCCGCACCCTATGCGATCGATCTGTACGACCCGGCCTATGGCGCGGTGGCTGCCGCGCTCCGCCCCTTCACCAATAATGACGAAAGCCGATGGGCGGGCACCTTCTATGTCCAGGATATGTGGGACGTCACGGACCGGCTGACCCTGGTCGGCGGTGCCCGGATCGATCCGTACCGGCAGAAGATCGTGAACAACAATACCGGCGGCATCGGCCGCAACATCGCCGAGCCGGTCAACTTCCGGGTCGGCGCGCGCTACCGTGTGACCGATGCCATCGCGGTCCACGCCAATTGGGGTGAGAATTTCTCGCTCAATACCGGCACCGATCGTACCGGTGCCGGCTTCGGCCCGGAAACGGGACGCGGCTATGAAGTGGGGATCGCAGCGAAGCTGCCCGGCATCGACCTCGCCGCGACCTGGTTCGACATTCGCAAGCAGGATATCCTGACGACCGACCCGGTCGATGCCAATTTCCTCGCGCCGGTAGGCAGCATGGTCAGCCGCGGCATCGAATTCGACGCATCGGCGCGGCTCGGCAACCGGTGGCAGGTCGTCGCCAACTATGCCTGGGTCGATGCGAAGGCTGACGATGCGGCCTTTCCGACGCCCGACGTGCTCAACGTGCCGGAGCATTCGGGCACGCTGCTGGTCGTGCATCGCATTCCGACCGCACGCGGCGACTGGCAGTTCAGCGGCGGCGTCGCCTATGTCGGCGACCGGGCCGGATCGCTGACGGCGCGGCCGGTGGTGCTGCCGGCCTATGCGAAGGTGAAGGCGGCGATCGAAACGCCGCTGGTCGACGGGCTGCGCTTTCGCCTCGAAGCGGACAATCTGCTCGACCAGCGTTATGCCGCCAGCTCCTACAGCGCCTTGTGGATCTATCCCGGTGCGCCGCGGACGGTCCGCGCGTCACTCCGGCTGGACATTTGACGAGGTTCGGCACGCGAAGCGACGAAACGCTGTCGCACGTCCCGTCAGAGAGGAAGTGGTGCCCCGTGCAGGAATCGAACCCGCGTCTCTTCGTTACAAAGGAAGCCGTTTACCATTAACGTAACGGGGCACGCTGTCAGCCGTCTATCAAGCGGCGTGTCGAACCACAATCTCAAACCACGCCGAAGGTCCAGCCTTCGGTCCGGGCGATGTGCGCTGTCAGCATGGGCGGGGACCAAAGCGCAGGGTCGTGCGCCACGTGACGGAGCCATGCCGCGCTCAGCAGCGCATCGGTGGCGTGGTCGTCATAGCGCGGTGAGGGGGCATGGGGCGGGCTGCCCAGTGCCGCCAGTGCCGCATCCAGCTGTTCCGCGTCGCGCAGCTTGCTCCGCCCGGCACGCACCCCGGCGGCCCGCGCGGCGATGGTGGTGTAGATTTCGACGATCGCCGGACCGGATGCCGGCAGCGGATCGAACGGCCAGACCGGTATCCGGCCCGCCAGCCGGTGCAGGACGCGCATTCCGGTCAGGCTCGACTTGCCGACCTGTGCCGCGCCGACCAGATTGAAGCAGCTGGTCGGTGAAAAGCCGGCCGCCCGTTGTCGCTCCTCGCACAGCCGCAGCCGCCCGCGCCCTTGCCCGAACCGGTCGCCCAGCGCCCGGTGCCGGCGGAAATGGCGCGACAGTTCCGGCTCGTTCACCACCGAGGTCGCGGCCAGATGCGGGTCGTCCGCCGCCATATTCTCGACCATCCCCCAAAGCGCGCGCGCATCGTTGGGCGACTGCGCCCAGCCGGGGAAATAGCTGCCGGCATCGGCAAAGGGCAGGGCGGGCGACAGGTCCAGCCCGATCAGCATGTCGGCGCCATCGTCGGCGAGCATCGTCAGCCATTCCAGAATGGCCTCGCGCGACCACCCGCCGTCCCGTGTGACCAGCGCCGGACCATCGTCGCGTGCCTCGGCCACCGCCAGTCCCGCCGGCCGCGCCACCGCCTGTCCCGACCAGTCGATCGCCGCGAACCGGGTGAAGCGCCGCATCACGACGTCTGCCGTCGTTCGTCCCACCACGCCATGCGTTCCGCGATCCGCTGTTCGAAGCCGCGCCCGGTCGGTTCGTAGAAGCGCGCGGGCGGCATCTCCTCCGGCCAATAGTTCGCGCCCGAAAACCCGTCCTCCCGGTCATGGTCATAGGCATAGCCCTTGCCATAGCCGATATCCTTCATCAGCCGGGTCGGCGCGTTCAGGATCGAGGGCGGCGGCATCAGCGACCCCGTCTCGCGCGCCGATCGGAACGCGGCCTTCTGCGCCTTGTACGCCGCGTTCGATTTGGGCGCGGTGGCGAGGTAGAGGCACGCCTGCACGATCGCCAGTTCACCCTCCGGACTACCCAGAAACTCGTACGCGTCCTTGGCGGCGAGGCACTGGACCAGCGCCTGCGGATCGGCGAGGCCGATATCCTCGCTGGCGAAGCGGGTCAGCCGGCGCAGGACGTACAGCGGTTCCTCACCCGCCGTCAGCATCCGCGCCATATAATAGAGCGCGGCCTGCGGGTCCGATCCACGCAGCGATTTATGCAACGCGGAGATGAGGTTGTAATGCCCCTCCCGGTCCTTGTCATACACCGCGACGCGGCGTTGCAGCAGCGCCGACAGCCCGGCCGGATCGAGCGGTTCGGGCAGGTCGATCGAAAACAGCGTCTCCGCCTGGTTCAGCAGGAAGCGGCCATCGCCATCGGCGCTGGCGACCAGTGCCGCCCGTGCCGCGTCGGTCAGGGGCAGGGGGCGGCCCTCCAGCGCTTCGCCGCGCGACAGCAATTCGTCCAGCGCCTCCGCCCCCAGCCGGTGCAGGATCAGCACCTGCGACCGGCTGAGCAACGCCGCGTTCAGTTCGAACGAGGGGTTCTCGGTCGTCGCGCCGACCAAGGTGACGGTGCCGTCCTCGACATAGGGGAGGAAGCCGTCCTGCTGGGCGCGATTGAAGCGATGAATCTCGTCGACGAACAACAGCGTCCGGCGACCCAGCCGGCCATGTTCGCGCGCTTCGGCAAACACCTTTTTCAGATCGGCGACCCCGGAAAAGACCGCCGAAATCTGGGCATAGCGCAGGCCGACCGCGTCGGCGAGCAGCCGAGCGATGGTCGTCTTGCCGGTGCCGGGCGGCCCCCACAGGATCATCGACGATAATTTCCCCGCCGCGACCATCCGCCCGATCGCCCCTTCGGGACCGGTCAGGTGGCCCTGTCCGACGACGTCGGAAAGCGTGGTCGGGCGCAGTCGGTCGGCCAGCGGTCCGCCGGTCGGGGTCTGGGGCGCGGGCGGTGCGAAGTCGGCGAACAGGTCGGACATGGGGCGAATATAGGCTCTCGCAAAAAACCGCCAAACACCTCTTGCGCGAATCGTTCCAAGATATATCTAGTGGGTCAAGATATATCGGAGAATGAGAATGCGATTTGGAATGGGATATGCATCATGGACCGGCGGACCGGGTTCGGGCGGTCGCGGTGGTCGCCATGGCGGGGGGCCGCGCGGCCGGGTGCTGGGCGGCGACGAACTGAAGCTGGTGCTGCTGGCCCTGATCGCCGAAGCGCCGCGCCACGGTTACGACCTGATCCGTGCAGTCGAGGCGAAGACCGGCGGTGCCTATGCGCCCAGCCCCGGCGTCGTCTATCCGACGCTGACGCTGCTGACCGACATGGGGTTGATCAAGGAGCAGGCGAGCGAAGGCACGCGCAAGCTCTTCGCCGTGACCGAAGCGGGCACTGCGCAGCTGGCGCAGGATGCCGAACAGGTAAGCGACCTGTTCGCGCGGCTGGCGGCACTGGGCGAACATCGCGCCCGGACCGATGCCGGTCCGATCCACCGCGCCCGCGCTAACTTGCGCGCCGCGCTCCACCACCGGCTTGCCGGGCCGGACGTCGAACCCGACACCCTCCACGCCATCGCCGCGATCCTAGATGAAGCCGCCCAGAAGGTAGAACGTCTATGAGCGATTTCACGAGCAATGCCGCGGTGCCGACCGCCAACGCCAGCCGCTATCTCCAGCAACTGTGCAAGCACTGGCAGCACAATCTGACCGTCGAGTTCGACGCCGACCATGGCACGGTCGTCTTTCCGCGCGACGGGCGCGGTGCCAGCCATCCCGGCGATGCGCTGGTTACGTTCGATGCGGCGGGGGAAGCGCTCAACGTACGGATCGACGCCACGTCCGCCGAACAGCTCGACGGGCTGAAAGGTGCAGTCGCGCGGCACCTCGACCGGTTTGCGTTTCGCGAGGCACCGCTGACGTTCGACTGGCAATGATCCGTCCGAGGGTGTCGTGCGTTCGGCTGACATGACCGATACGATCGAGACCCTGCGCGCCCAGATGGAGGCCGCCGCTGCGGCGATGGACTTCGAAACCGCATCGCGACTGCGCGACCGGATCAACCTGTTGCGCGGCGGTGCGGAGCCGGACGCGGCACAGGCGGCGGATACCGGCGGGCTGACCCGGCAGCGGCCGGGCGCGATGGGGCTTGGCACCAGCCGGCAGCGCGTCGAACCGCCGCCCGGCTGGACCCCGCCCAGGAAACCCGATCTGATGGTCACGCGCAAACGCTGATATCGCGATATTTTCGCGGCCGGCGAACCGGATGGCGCGCGCGGTGTTTCACCTTCCATGAAGCGATATGTTGTAACTTCGCGCGAAACCGGGCATAGGATGGCGATGCGCAGTACCGCCGCCCGTTCCTGGTTGCATGAAGGCCGACTCGACCGCGCCGGGATCATCCTGTCCGGGCTGTGCGCGGTGCATTGCGTCACGACGATTGCGGTGATGGCGCTGCTGGCATCGGTCGGCGGCACGTTACTGCATCCCGCGATCCACGAGATCGGCCTGGGGCTGGCCGTACTGCTGGGCATCGTTGCTCTAGGGGCGGGGTATCTGCGCCATGGCCGCAAGCTGCCGACGCTGATCGGCGGGGCCGGCCTCGCTATCATGGCGCTGGCGCTGACCCTGCCACATGGCGTGCCGGAGGCGATCGCGACGCTCAGCGGTGTCGGATTGCTGGCGTTCGGTCATCACCTGAACCGCCGGGCGGGTTGCTGACCGGCTTGCCGCTGGGCCGTGCTGCGCTTATCTCGCTGACATGCCGCACGAACATCACGAACATCACGGGGCCGCCTGGAACAAGGCGGCCGAAGCCGCGCTGATCCGCGCCGGCGAACAATGGACCGCGATGCGCGCCAGCATCTTCGACGTGCTGGCATCGTTCGACAAACCCGCTTCCGCCTATGACATCGCGGATGCCGTGTCGAAGGCGCAGGGGCGTCGGGTCGCGCCCAACAGCGTCTATCGCATCCTCGACCTGTTCGTGAACGCGAACCTCGCCCGGCGGGTCGAGAGCGCCAACGCCTATCTGGCGAACACCCATCCCGATTGCGTGCATGACTGCATCTTCCTCGTCTGCGACAAATGCGGACAGACGACGCATATCGACGACGACAAGATCACCGGAACCGTGCGTGCCGCGGCGTCGGGGGCGGGGTTCAAGCCGGTGCGCCCAGTCATCGAAGTGCGCGGAACCTGTGCAGATTGTGCGCAGGATTGAACCTGAACTGAACCATATGCAGGGTTTGTCGGTACTTGCGCGCGCCGGCAATCGACACTGGGTTCCGCCTGCGCTAGTCAGGCCCGATGGCCGATCCACTTAGCACGCCGCTGCTCGACACCGTTCAGACGCCCGCCGACCTTCGCAAGCTCGCCCCGGGCGACCTGCGGCAACTCGCCGACGAACTGCGGCAGGAAACGATCAGCGCGGTCGGCACCACCGGCGGCCATCTGGGGTCGGGGTTGGGCGTCGTCGAACTGACCGTCGCGATCCACTATGTCTTCGACACGCCGTCCGACCGGCTGGTGTGGGACGTCGGCCACCAATGCTATCCGCACAAGATCCTGACCGGCCGCCGCGACCGTATCCGCACCCTGCGTCAGGGCGGCGGGCTGTCGGGTTTCACCAAGCGGTCGGAGAGCGAATACGACCCGTTCGGCGCGGCGCACAGTTCGACCTCGATCTCGGCGGCGCTGGGCTTTGCCGTCGCCAACAAGATCGCCGGCACGCCGGGCAAGGGTATCGCCGTGATCGGTGACGGCGCGATGTCGGCCGGCATGGCCTATGAGGCGATGAACAACGCCGAACAGGCCGGCAATCGCCTCGTCGTCATCCTCAACGACAACGACATGTCGATCGCGCCGCCGGTCGGAGGCCTGTCGGCCTATCTCTCGCGGATCGTGTCGAGCCGTGAATTCCTGGGGATTCGCGATGCGCTGAAGAAGCTGGCGCGCAAACTGCCGCGTCCGCTGCACACCGCCGCGCGCAAGACCGACGAATTCGCTCGCGGCATGGCGACCGGCGGAACGCTGTTCGAGGAACTGGGCTTCTATTATGTCGGCCCGATCGACGGTCACAATCTCGACCATCTGATCCCAGTCCTCGAAAATGTCCGCGACGCCGCCGAAGGTCCGATCCTGGTCCATGTCGTGACCAAGAAGGGCAAGGGCTATGCTCCGGCGGAGGCGGCGGCCGACAAATATCATGGCGTCCAGAAATTCGACGTCATCACTGGTACGCAGGTCAAGGCGCCCGCCGGCCCGCCGCAATATCAGAACGTGTTCGGCCATACGCTGAGCAAGCTGGCCGATAGCGACACCCGGCTCTGCGCGATCACTGCTGCGATGCCGTCGGGCACCGGGCTGGACCGTTTTGCCAAGGAACATGCCGACCGCTTCTTCGATGTCGGCATTGCCGAACAACATGCCGTCACCTTCGCCGCCGGCCTCGCCGCGCAGGGGATGCGGCCGTTCTGCGCAATCTATTCGACCTTCCTGCAACGCGCTTACGATCAGGTCGTGCACGACGTCTGTATCCAGAACCTGCCGGTCCGCTTCGCGATCGACCGCGCCGGGCTGGTCGGTGCGGACGGCGCGACCCATGCCGGCAGCTTCGACGTGACCTATCTGGCCACGCTGCCGAACATGGTCGTCATGGCGGCGGCGGACGAGGCGGAGCTGGTCCACATGACCTATACCGCCGCCGAATATGACGCCGGGCCGATCGCGATCCGCTATCCGCGCGGCAATGGCGTCGGCGTCGCCCTGCCGGAGGTTCCGCAGAAGCTGGAGATCGGCAAGGGGCGCCTGGTCCGCGAAGGCAGCAAGATCGCGATCCTGTCGCTCGGCACCCGGCTGGAAGAAGCGCTGAAGGCCGCCGATGCGCTGGAGGCGAAGGGGCTGTCGACCACGGTCGCCGATCTGCGCTTCGCCAAGCCGCTCGACGAGGCACTGATCCGCCGCCTGCTGACGACGCATGAGGTCGCCGTGACCGTCGAGGAAGGCTCGGTCGGCGGCCTCGGCGCCCACGTCCTGACCTTCGCCAGCGATACCGGCCTGATCGACGCCGGGCTGAAGCTGCGCACGATGCGTCTGCCCGATACGTTCCAGGATCAGGACAGCCCGCAGAAGCAATATGACGAAGCCGGCCTCAATGCGCCGCAGATCGTCGATACGGTGTTGCAGGCGCTTCGCTGGAACGAGAGCGGAGCGACCGAAGTCCGCGCATGACCGGCGGACAGAAGGCGGCGGCGATCATCGCGCTCGCGGTGGTCGCGCTTGCCTGGTTCAATTGGCGGATGTGGCGGCAATTCAGCGCCGCCAAGGCCTATCGCGCCGGTTGGAGCGAGGCGGATTTCGACGCGATGGTGGCGGATAACGGCGTGTCGCCCGCCATCGCCGCACTGACCCGCGAACTGGTCGCGCCCTGTTACGGGCAGGGCGTCGTCCCGCATCCCGACGACGACTTCGCCCGCTTTCTGATGATCGATGAGGAGGAAGCCGCCGATCTGGTCGAGACGGCTTGGGGCCGGCTGGAGCTGGTACCGCCAACCCCGGCCCATCCGGTCGACCTCCCGCCGATGAAGGATGTCCGCGACCTTGCGGTGTATCTGCAGTCGGTTGTCAGCCACCGCACGCTGGCGTAATTTGCGCGGCGAAGGAGAAGCGTGGTGAAGGTCGAAAAGATCGGTGACCAGCTCGCTATCGTCATCCCGCAGGATGTGGCCGAAACCCTCGGTTTGCATGAAGGGGATAGCGTCGAAGTGCGGCGGCGTAGCGATCCTGCGCCAATGACCCGTACGGAAGCGATTGCCGCGATCCGCGCTTTGGCACGTCCACTTCCGCCCGGATACAAATTCGAGCGCGAGGAGGCGAACGCGCGTTGAGCGTCGCGTTCTTCGACACGAACATTCTCATCTATGCGCTGGGCGTGGATGACAAGGCGATACGCGCGCAGTCGCTTTTGGCGGACGGCGGTTTCATCAGCGTGCAGTCGCTCAACGAGTTTGCGACCGTTACCCGGCGCAAGCTGCGCTACGATTGGCCGGCACTCCACGAAGCGCTTGCTGCGTTGCGCGTCCTGTGTCCGCACATCGTTCCGCTAACCGACGCCATCCACCGCGACGGGCTGCGCATTGCGGAGCGCTACCGCCTGTCGATCTATGACAGCATGATCGTTGCCGCCGCGCTTTCGGCCGGCTGCGATCGGCTATGGAGCGAGGACCTCCATCACGGACTGGTCATCGACGCCCGGCTGGAGGTCGCCAACCCGTTCCGCTGACTAGCGCAGGAACTGCCCCTGCGCCGCGTCCGTAGCGTTCACCGCCAGCACCGATCGCGCTTCGGACGGCGGGCGGACATGGCCATGGCCGTCGCCCGACGCCGCGATCACCCGGTCGAGCAGTTCCTGCCCTTCCTCCCACCAGCCGATGCCGCTGGCGGCATTGAGATGCCCCTGCGTGCCGGCATCGACGAAGTGACTGCCCCAATCGACCGCCATCGAATGCGCGCGTTCGATCGACACCCACGGATCGTCGGTCGACGCGACGACCAGCGAGGGGAAGGGCAGGGCGAAGCGCGGCGTGGGGGCGAAGCCCTGCAACTCGGCGGGTGCGCCGGGGCGATCGACATCCGCCGGCGCGACGAGCAGCGCACCCGCCACCGGCCAGCCATAGGGCTGCCCCGACAGCTGCGCCCACCATGCGACGGCAAGGCAGCCGAGCGAATGCGCCGCCAGCACCACCGGTGCCTGTGCCTGCCGGATCGCCTGGTCGAGCTTCGTCACCCATGCATTGCGCAAGGGTCGGGACCACAGGCCCAGTTCGACCCGCGCGGTGTCGGGACGCGATTGCTCCCACAGCGTCTGCCAGTGCGACGGGCCGGAACCGTTCAGGCCGGGCACGGTCAACACCGTGGGCAGGCCATTCTGGGGTGTCGAAAACTGTGCCATCGTCACGCTCCTGCTCATGGGTGTTCAACGGGTCGGAAGCCGCTGGCCAGGCTCAGGGACAGGGATCGGGTCCAGGCGGCTTCCTGCGACCAATCTATTCCTACTTAAAAGATAGGCAATAGCCAATCGACCAGTCGATCAAGGGTTGCGACTGGTCGAAAGCCGCGCCATGCGGGGCCATGGCAAAGCAACGTGCGGACCAGATGCTCGTCGATCGCGGCCTGGCCGAAAGCCGGACGCGGGCACAGGCGCTCATCATGGCGGGACTGGTGTTCGTCGGCGATCGCAAGGTCGATAAGCCGGGGCAGCAGCTCGCACCCGATGCCGCGCTCGACGTGCGCGGGCGCGATCATCCCTGGGTATCGCGCGGCGGGATCAAGCTGGCGCATGGCCTCGACCATTTCGGCTGGGACGTGCGCGATATGGTGGCGATCGACGTCGGGTCGTCGACTGGCGGCTTTACCGACGTGTTGCTGACGCGCGGCGCGGCCCGTGTCTATGCGGTCGACAGCGGTACCAACCAGCTCGCGTGGAAACTGCGGCAGGACCCGCGCGTCATCGTCCACGAACAACTCAGCGCCCGCCTGCTGACCGAAGCCCATATTCCCGAGCCGATCGATCTGGTGGTGTGCGACGCCAGCTTCATCGCGCTGGCCAAGGTGCTGGCAGTGCCGTTGACCTTCGTGAAGCCCGGCGGGCGGTTGCTCGCGCTCATCAAGCCGCAGTTCGAGGCGGGGCGCGAGGAAGTGGGCAAGGGCGGCGTGGTGCGCGATGCCGCGGTCCATACGCGCGTATGTAAAGACGTGGCCGACTGGCTCACCGGCCTCGGCTGGCGGGTCGAGGGGGTCGATCCCAGCCCGATTACCGGGCCGGAGGGCAATATCGAGTTCCTGATCGGTGCCCACGCACCGGAATCGAGCGGTTTGGCTTGCAATGATGCACTGCACACAGCAAGCAATGCGCCCTGAACGGTGGCGCAACGGGCGCTGTCGGGGCTGGGGTGCGGGATGAACGAGATCGCGTCGAAGTGGCAGTTGCGATCAGGATTTCTGCGGCGTGCAGTGGTGTGCGTGCCGTTAATCCTACTGCTGGGATTTACGTCGGGACAGCTGGTCGTCGCTGGGGATGCGAACGGCTGGTACCGGTTGCTGGACCTGCCGGCGATCCGCCCGCCCAACTGGGCGTTCCCGGTCGTCTGGACGATCCTCTACGTCCTGCTGGGTGTCGCGCTGGCGGTGGTGTTGAATGCGCGTGGTGCGCGGGGGCGGGGGATCGCCGTCGCGCTGTTCGTCGTGCAGCTGGCGATGAACCTCGTCTGGTCGCCGCTGTTCTTCGGCGCGCATCAGGTGACGCTGGCGCTCTATCTGATCGTCGCGCTGTTCCTGACCGCGCTGGCCACGACCTTCGCCTTCGACCGCATCCGGCCGCTCGCCGCGTGGCTGCTGGTGCCCTATCTGGTGTGGCTGGTGATCGCCTCGGCGCTCAACTGGCAGATCGACCGGCGCAACCCGAATGCGGAAGCCCTTGTGCCGCCGGCCCATTCCACCCAAATCACGCTTTAGAATCGGGTCGGCGCGACGGTCGCGCGGCCAACCGGAAGGATTTCCCATGCAGTCCGACAACCGCCTGTTCGACGATTTCGCCAAGTTCGTGAACGGGGCCGCCGGCACCCTCGCCGGCATGGCCCGCGAGGGCGAGGCTGCGGCGCGCGAGCGGGCCAAGACCTTCCTCGGCGGGATGGACTTCGTCAGCCGCGACGAATTCGAAGTGGTGAAGGCGATGGCCGTCGCCGCACGCGACGAGGCCGACGCCCTGCGCGCGCGCCTCGATGCGCTGGAGGGCAAGGCCGTGACGACCGCCGCGCCGCCGATCGACAGCACCGGCGCGGGCGAAGGCGCGCTCTGATCCGACGCCCGTGTCCTGCGCCGCGATGCGTGACGTAGGGCACGCAAGCGGCTACAGCACTGGGGATGATGTTGGACGAAGTGGAAGAGGACGGCGACGACGCCGTGCCGATCGATACGCTGGAGCGCTATTTCGCGGCGCACGGCTGGAAGCATGAGCGCGACGGCGACGAGATCGTCGCGCATGTGAAGGGAAGCTGGACCGAGTTCGAACTGCGCGCGATCTGGCGCGGCGAGGACGGCGTACTGCAATTCCTGGCGCTGCCCGACGTCCGCGTCGCCGACGAACGGCGCGCGGCGATCTACGAAACCATCGGTCTCATCAACGAACAGCTGTGGATCGGCCATTTCGAACTGTGGTCGTCGAGCGGCATCCTGCTCTATCGCCATGCCGCGATGCTGCCGGAAGAGCCTGTGCTGACGATCGATCAGGCCGAGATGATGATCGATGCCGCGATCGACGAATGCGAGCGCTTCTACCCGGTGTTCCAGTTCGTGTTGTGGGGCGGCAAAAGCCCCAAGGAAGCGATCGCCGCCTCCATGATCGAGACGCAGGGCGAGGCATGAGCGCACTGCCCGGACCGTTGTGGCTGATCGGTTGCGGCAATATGGGCGGCGCGATGCTCGATCGGTGGATCGCCGACGGCATCGATCCGGCGGCGATCACCGTCGTCACTCGCTCGCCCCGCGACGTGCCGGCCGGCGTGACCCATGCGACCGCGATCCCGCAGGACGGTCCGCCGGCCGTCGTCGTTCTGGCGATCAAGCCGCAGCAGCTCGATACCGTCGCGCCCGATCTCGCTCCGCGGATCGCCAGCGTGCCGCTGCTGGTCTCGATCCTCGCCGGGGTCGAAGAGGCGGCGCTGGCCCAGCGCTTCGATGCTGCCACCATCGTCCGCGCGATGCCCAACCTGCCGGTTGCGATCGGGCAGGGGGTGGTCGCGCTCCATTCGCACGGGCGCGACGATGCTGCCCGCGCGACTGCCGAAGCGTTGATGGCCCCGCTCGGGCTGGTGGAATGGATCGACGATGCCGCGCTGTTCGATGCGGTCACGGCGCTGTCCGGCTGCGGGCCGGGCTTCGTGTTCCGCTTCATCGACGCCATGGCCGCTGCCGGCACCGCACTCGGCCTGCCCGCCGATCAGGCCCAGCGTCTCGCTATCGCTACGGTACAGGGGTCGGCAATGATGGCAGCCGGGTCGGACGCATCGCCCGCAACTCTGGCGGACCGGGTGGCGAGTCCCGGCGGTTCGACGCGGCAGGGGCTGAACGTGCTGGACGAAGGCGATGCGCTCAAGCGCCTGCTGGCGGCAACGCTGGCGGCGTCGGAACGGCGCAACGCGGAAATGGCGGCCGCGGCGCGGGGGTAGCTCGTCTTGATCGAGCCCAGGTCCGATCGACATGCAGTTCGCTGGATGCCGGCCGACTGCTCTATCCCCTATCGTCACTCCCGCGCAGGCGGGAGTCCATATGCGCCAAGGTCGCGAATCCAGCTGAGACGTCAGCGCTTATGGATTCCCGGCTGCGCGGGAGTGACGAACATCCACGATTGTCGCTGATTGTCGATCCGCTCCAGCCAGCATCGTCACCTTCGGCTTGATCCGGGGTCCTGCTTCTTCTTCGATCGCCAACAAAAGCGGGACCCCGGATCAAGTCCGGGGTGACGACGGTGTTTTGGCGCGAACTATCGCCCCAGCGCCGCCACGGCCGCCTTGTCCCCCGCCGGGATCAGCCCCTCCAGCACCGCCCAGAAGCCGCTGACCGCATCCTGCCCCGCGCCCGAATAGGCCCGCGACAGTTTAGCGTTCAGCATCTCGTACAGCCGCGCCTCCAGCGTCTGCCCTTCGGGCGTCAGCTTCAGCAGCCGTTGCCGCGCATCGCGGTCGCCGGCGCGGCTTTCGACCAGGCCACGTCCCGACAGGTCGTTCAGCACGCGCCCGAGCGACTGTTTGGTGATCGCCAGCAACCGCAACAGCTCGCTGACCGACAGGTCGGGCCGCCGCGCGATGAAATACAGCGCACGGTGATGCGCCCGGCCAAGGCTCTGCGCCGCCAGCTCCTCGTCGATGCTGCGCGTCAGATGGCTATAGCCGAAATAGAGCAGCTCGATCCCGCGCCGCACCTCGGCCTCGCGCAGGAACAGGGCGGAGGCGGTCATCGGCTGGGCGGAAGATGGGGCAGTCATGTTGACCATTTGTGCCATCCGGCCTACGCCACCGCAAGCATTCATCCAAGAGGACGCCATGACGCAGCCGAGCTTCGCCTTCGAACCCCATGCGACTCCGGTCGCGGCGAGCGAGCGGGCCGCACGGATCGTCAATCCGGGCTTCGGCCGCGTCTTCACCGACCATATGGCGACAATGCGCTGGTCGGAGGACAAGGGCTGGCACGACGCGAAGATCACCGCGCGCGCACCGATCGTCATGGACCCGGCCGCCGCCGTCCTTCACTATGCGCAGGAAATCTTCGAGGGGCTGAAGGCTTATGCGCTGCCCGATGGCGGTGTCTCGCTGTTCCGCGCCGAACAGAACGCAGCGCGCTTCCGTCGCTCGGCAAAGCGCCTCGCCATGGCCGAACTGCCCGAGGAGCTGTTCGTCGCATCCTGCCGCGAACTGACGCTGACCGAGCGTGACTGGATTCCGGCGGGCGAGGGCAGCGCGCTCTATCTCCGCCCGTTCATGATCGCGAGCGAGACGTTCCTCGGCGTGAAGCCCTCGGCCGAATATCTCTATTGCGTCATCGCCTCGGCGGTCGGCAATTACTGGCCGGGCGGCGCGAAGAGCGTGTCGCTGTGGGTGTCGAAGGAATTCACCCGCGCCGCGCCGGGCGGCACCGGCGACGCCAAGTGCGGCGGCAACTATGCCGCCAGCCTGCTCGCCCAGTCGGAAGCGATCCGGCAGGGCTGCGACCAGGTCGTGTTCCTCGATGCGACCGAACGTCGCTGGGTCGAGGAACTGGGCGGCATGAACATCTTCTTCGTGTTCGACGACGGCACGATGCTGACCCCGCCGCTGACCGGCACGATCCTGCCCGGTATCACCCGCGATTCGATCCTGACGCTGGCACGCGATCAGGGGATCGAGGTCCGCGAGGAACGCTATTCGATCGACCAGTGGCAGGCCGACGCCGCCAGCGGTCGCCTGGTCGAGGCGTTCGCCTGCGGCACCGCCGCCGTCGTGACCCCGATCGGGAAGGTGTCGTCGGCGGACTTCAGCTTCCAGATCGGCGACGGCCAGCCCGGCGAGCGGACGCAGGCGCTGCTCAAGCAGCTGACCGATATCCAGCGCGGTCGCAGCAACGATCCGCATGGCTGGATGCAGCGTATCGGGTGATCCCAAAGCTCTCCCCCTTCCGGGGCGTTTCGGGTGAACAGTGCCCCGCACTGTTCGGCCCATGCCGGGGGCATAAGCGACCCGAAACGGGTTGGGAGAGGGGGCTGTGGTGGTATGCGGCTGATGGGCAAGGCGAGCGCTGATCGCGCCTCATCTCGCACCCGCTCGGTTCTTTACCCCCCCCCGTTTGCTTCGAGCGCAGGTTCGAGCCTGTCGAGAACCGCAGTCGAGAAGGCGGTGCCTCAAACGCCGAAGTTCTCGACGGCCGCTTCTCGACAAGCTCGAAGCTGCTCGAACCGAACGGGGTGGGTAAGGCGCGCTTCCTCGGACGTTTAGGGCGCTGTCCGTCCCACCGAACCCGTCATCCCGGCGCAGGCCGGAATCCATGGACGCGGCACCGTCGCGGTTCCATCGCCAGCACCCGCCAAATCGCATTCCAGCCTGCGCCGGGATGACGGATTGACCGCTTTACAACACCTCGAACAACCCCGCGGCACCCATGCCGCCACCGACGCACATGGTGATGACGACATATTTCACCCCACGCCGCTTGCCCTCGATCAGCGCGTGGCCGGTCATCCGCGCACCCGACATGCCATAAGGATGGCCGATGGAAATCGCACCGCCATTGACGTTCAGCCGGTCGTTCGGAATGCCCAGCACGTCCTGGCAATGCAGCACCTGCACCGCGAATGCCTCGTTCAATTCCCACAGGCCGATATCGTCGGTCTTCAGCCCGAAGCGTTCGAGCAGCTTGGGCACCGCATAGACCGGGCCGATGCCCATCTCGTCCGGCTTGGTGCCCGCCACCGCCATGCCGACATAGCGGCCGAGCGGCTGCAACCCGCGCGCCGCCGCGACCGTTTCCTCCATTACCACACAGGCCGACGATCCGTCGGACAACTGGCTGGCATTGCCCGCGGTGATGACCGCCTGTTCGCCCAGCACCGGCTTCAGCGATTGCAGCCCCTCCAGCGTCGTATCGGCGCGGTTGCCCTCGTCCTTGGTCATTGTGACCTCACGGCTCGACACTTCTTTCGTCGCCTTGTCGACGACGTTCATCGTCGCGGTCACGGGCACTAGTTCGGCATCGAACAGCCCGGCCGCCTGCGCCGCGGCAGTGCGCTGCTGCGACTGGAGCGCATAGGCGTCCTGCCGCTCGCGCGAGATGCCGTAGCGCTGGGCGACGATCTCGGCGGTCTGCAGCATCGGCATGTAGATGTCGCCATGCATCGCCAGCAGTTCCGGGTCGGGCGCAATGCGCATCTGCGGCGTCTGCACCAGGCTGATCGACTCCACGCCGCCCGCGACGCAGATGTCCATCCGGTCATGGACGATCTGCTTGGCGGCGGTGGCGATCGCCATCAGTCCGCTCGCGCATTGCCGGTCGATCGACATGCCCGACACGCTGATCGGCAGTCCGGCGCGCAGTGACGCGTTGCGGGCGACGTTGTTCGCCTGATGCCCCTGCTGCATCGCCGCCCCCAGCAGCGCGTCGTCGACCTCCGCGCCATCGATTCCGGCGCGTTCGACGGCGGCGCGGATCGAATGGGCGGCCAGCGTCGGTGCCGGCAGGTTGTTGAATGCCCCGCGATAGGCGCGGCCGATGGGCGTACGGGCGGTCGATACGATGACGGCAGAGCGCATGGAAATTCCTTGACGGCTTCAGGTGAAGAACTGGCTGATCCATTCGGCGATCAGCGCGGGCTTGTCGGTGCCGTCGACCTCGACGGCATATTCGGTCGTCCGCTGCCATTGTCCGGGACGCTTCTCGTCCAGCTCCAGCAGCGTGAAGCGGCCACGAATGCGCGATCCCGAACGGACTGGGCTGAGGAAGCGGGTACGGTTGCCGCCATAATTGACCTCCATCCGCGCGTCGGTGACACGCGGCAGGTCGGTCGTCGCTGCCAGCCGGGGCATGAGCGACAGCAGCAGGAAGCCATGCGCGATGGTGCCGCCGAACGGAGTCGCGGCGGCGGCGACCGGGTCGACATGGATGAACTGGCGATCGCCGGTCGCGTCGGCAAAGGCGTCGATCATCGCCTGGTCCAGCACGATCCAGTCCGACCGCCATACGCCACCGACCTGCGCCGCCATCTCCGTTGCCGTAATCTCGGCCACCACGATCCTCTCCCGATCTTTCGGGCGATCATAGCGTAGCGGCGACGCCCCGCAAGGCGTGACGCACCGGAAAATCTAAAAGTGCCGTATATCGGGATTGGTAAGGCAAACCTGATCTTCGAAATCAGGGATGGGCTTCGACCGGATCGACGATCGTGCCATCCGCCCGTGCGTTCAGATTCACCTGGGTCGGATAGGCGATCTCGATTCCCTCGGCGGCGAAGCGGCGCAGGATTGCGACGCCGACCGCGGTCCGCCCGTCATAGAAGGCGACGTAATCCGCACCGGCGGAATCGAACAGCAGCTCGAAATCGATGCTCGACGCGCCGAAGCCGATCAGGCCGCAGCGCACGAACACCCGGTCCTCCGCCTCGACCACCTCGCGCAGCATCGCCGGAATGCGCGCGCAGGTTTCGGCATCGGTCTGATAGGTGACGCCGATCACGAAAGACGCCCGGCGATGGGCGCGGCGGGTGTTGTTGGTGATTTCCTTGTCGAGCAGGTTCTTGTTCGAAATAATCCGCTCCTCGCCGGTCACCGAGCGGATGCGGGTCGACTTCAACCCGATTTCGGCGATCGCGCCGTTGGTCTGGTCGTAGCTGACATTGTCCCCGCGCCGGAACGGCTTGTCGAAGATGATCGACAGCGCGGCGAACAGGTCGGCGAAGATGCCCTGCGCCGCCAGACCGATCGCGATGCCGCCGACCCCCAGCCCCGCGACGAGGCCGGTGACGTTCACGCCCAGATTGTCCAGCACCACGATCAGCGCGATGGCGAACAGCGCGAACGTCACCAGCAGCCGGATCAGCCCCATGGCGGACGCCAGCGCCTCGCCATGATAGCTGTTGCTCGCCGTCCGCCGCTCGACCGCGCCCAGGATGACCTCGCGCGCCCAGATCGCCGCCTGGAACACCGCAGCGACGGTGAACAAAAACTCGATCGTCGCCGTCACCATCGGCGGCGCGCTGGCATAGCCGTCGACCAGCTTGGCCGCGAGCATCACCATGAAGAACAGTCCGGTCCGCCCGATGGCACGACCGACCACGCTGCCCCAGCCGGCGCGCTCGTCCTGCGCCAGTTTCATCGCCCAGCGACGAAGCACCAGCAGAACGACGACGATCAGTGCGCCGACGCCCAGCGCGATCAGCACCTGCAGCCAGTTCTCGGCGATCCACCGCGCGCTGTCCTGCAGCAGCAAGCGGGCCTGGGCCTGCGCCTGTCCGGCATTGAATCCCTGTTCGACCGTCGCGGCGGGCGATGCGCTGTTCTTTACACTCATGACGTCCTTTCAGGCTGCGGCAGCGACGCCGTCCTGCGCCTCCAGCAGCGCGATCAGCCCGCGTTCGTGGCGGCTGAGATATTTCGCCGAACGCGGCAGGCGCAGCGTATCGCGAAACGCGCCTTGTCCGTCCTTGACCAGATCGATCAGTAGCGGATGGACATAGGATTTACGCGCGATCGCCGGCGTATTGCCTAGCGCATCGACCACCGGGCCGAGCATCGTCTTCAGGCTGATATCCTCGTCCGCCTCGGCCAGCGTCGCAAAGGCCAGCACGCTCGCGCCCCAGGTGCGGAAATGCTTGGCGGTGAAGTCGCCGCCCATCGCCTCGCGGATATAGGCGTTGACGTCGCTGGAGGTGACCGGATGCGTTTCCCCCTCGGCATCGACCCAGCGGAACAGATGCTGTCCGGGCAGGTCCTGGCATTTCCGCACGAAACTGGCGAGCGACCGGTCGGTGATGGTCAGCACGCGCATCTTGCCCGACTTGGCGCGATATTGCAGCTTGAGGCGGGTACCGGTCAGCTTGGCGTGCCGCTTGCGCAGCGTCGTCGCGCCGAAGCTCTTGTTGACGCGGGCATAGCCTTCGTTCCCGACCCGCACCCGGCCGAGATCGAGCAGCCGCACCACCGCCGCCACCGCCCGGTCGCGCGACAGTGCACGCTTGGCGAGGTCGCGTTCGACCTGCGCACGCAGTTTCGGCAGCGCATGGCCGAAGGCGGCGCAGCGGTCATACTTCGCGCTTTCCTGCGCGGCGCGGAAATCGGCGTGATAGCGATATTGCTTGCGGCCCTTTTCGTCCCAGCCGATTGCCTGGATATGGCCGGCGGGATCGGGGCAGAACCATGCATCGCGATAGGCCGGCGGCAGGCCGATGGCATTCAGCCGCTCGATTTCTTCCTTGTCGGTGATCCGGTCGCCGTCGGGGTCGTAATAGCCCCAGCCGTTGGTCAGCTTGCGCCGCGTGATGCCGGGCATCTCGCAGTCCGAAAACACGCAGCCGGCGGGGCAGGGGAGGTCGTCGTCGGCGGACTCGGTCGGGCTGTCCCTGCGCATGTCCCGATCAATGTTCGGCTCGTCGCTTCGTTCCGGCAACCGTCCGTGGCCAGCGGAACCGACATGGGTCGAGCCGGTTACGACGGGACCACCCCGCACAGGAGAATCCCCCATGGCCGACCTCGCCAATGCCCGCGTGCTGATCCTCGCCACCGACGGGTTCGAGGAATCCGAACTGTTCGATCCGCGTCAGGCGCTGCTGGACGCCGGTGCCACCGTGACGCTGGCATCGATCAAGACCGACCCGATCCAGGGCGTCGTCAACGACAGCGAAAAGGCGCGGACGATCACCCCCGACCTGACGCTCGATGCGGTCGATACCGAAGAATTCGACATGCTGCTGCTGCCCGGCGGCGTCGGCAACCCGGATGCCCTGCGTATTCAGGAACGCGCGGTCGAGATCGTCAGCGAATTCATGGACGACGACAAGATCGTCGCCGCCATCTGCCACGCCCCGTGGCTGCTGGTCGAAGCGGACGTCGTCGACGGCCGCCGCGTCACGAGCTGGCCGTCGGTACGCACCGACCTAGAGAATGCCGGGGCCGATGTGGTCGACGAAGAGGTCGTGATCGACGGCAACCTCATCACCAGCCGCAAGCCCGACGACATCCCCGCCTTTTCGAAAGCGGTGATCGAGGCGCTGCAGAGCGAACTCGCCGAAGCGTGAGCTGAGGGCGGGGCGGGTCCAGACCCGCCCCGTTCGCCCCACCGAAATGGTCATCCCAGCGAAGGCTGGGATCTCCCGGTAATGGAGCGCCCTCCTCGCCGCACGAGGCCCCAGCCTTCGCTGGGGCGACGACTCTGACTTACGCCACCGCCACCCGCCGCCGATCCCCCATCCGGTTCAACCATGTCTGCGCCGGCCGCTCGACCCCCCGATACAGCAGCTCCGACGAAGCGATCACCGCCACGACATACAGCGCCAGCACCCACAAGGGCGCATCGGTCGCATCCTGCACCAGCAGCAGCTTGAACACGAACCACAGCAGGAAATGGCCGAGATAGGTCGCATAGCTGATCTCGCCCAGCCGATAGATCGGCCGCCATTCCAGCGGGTTGCCGCGCCGGTTCGACGTGATCCCGGCGGCCAGCAACAGGCACGCCAGCGCGGCCGGCAGCGAATGTCCTTCCGACAAGAGCTTCAGCCCCCAGCAGGCCGCCAGCCCCAGCGCGATCACCACCGCGACGACCGCAATTCCGTCCCGCCCCTGCCAGCGCAGCCACAGCGCGCCGATCGCGGTGCCGGCGGCGAACTGTATGACGCAGCGGATGACGGCGAAGCGTTGCAGGTCGCTACCCAGCCCGTCCTGTCCGGCCATCGGCAGCAGGCCGAACAACAGCACCGCGACGAACCCGATCAGCACCACGCTCGGCACCTTCCGCCAATCGACCGCCACCGCCAGCAGGGGGAACAGCAGATAGGCGGCGGATTCGGCGGAGATCGACCATGCCGGATCGTTCCATTTCAGCGGATCGACGAACCCCCAGCTTTGCAGCAGCACGATATGCAGCGGCAGTTCGGCAAAGGGAAAGCGGTCGATATTGCGCCCGGTCGCCGCCAGCACGCTCGCCAGCATCACCGCACAGGCCAGCACGAACAGATGTAGCGGCCAGATGCGCGCCATCCGTTTCCACAGGAACCGCCCCGCGACCGGAAAGCCGCCCTCCGCAAAGCGCCGGCCCCACGATAGCCAGATGACGAAACCCGATAGCAGGAAGAAGAAATCGACCGCCAGATAGCCCTTGGCGATGGCGGATTCGACCGCCGGATGCATCTCCGCCATCGATCCGCGCAGGTGGAACAGCACGACCCACCATGCGGCAAGGCCGCGCGCACCGGTCAGCGCCTTCAATTCGTTCATGCGGTCACCGCCCCCTTCTTGCGCCGCTGGATCGGAGCCCAGGCCTGATCGGCCCGTTTGCGCGCCAGATAGGTGTCGAGGCCGATCTGCGCGCCGATCAGCATGAAGACGAACGGCTGGAAGGCGATGGCGACGAAATTCGCGCCGAACAGATAGACGATATGCCCGTTCTGCAGCGCGGCGGCCAGCGGGACGACCCACGCCTCGCCCTCCGCCGCCTTGGCATAGCGTCGGCGCAGCACCTCCATACGGAACAGCCCGCCCAGATTGATCGCCAGCCACATCAGCAGCCCGGGATAGCCCTGTTCGCCCAGCATCTCGAAATAGGCCGAGTGATAGGCACGCCCGGCATCGACCTCCAGGCTGCGCTCGACCGTCTGGTTGCCCGCCTCGCCGACCACCGCGACCTTTTCATAGCGGATGCGGTTCTGAAGATAGGCGACGAAGCCTCCGCCGAACGGGTTCTGCTTCACATAGTCGAGCGTCCACATCCACACCGCGAGGCGGGTCGATGCCGATGCGTCGGACTGGTAGGTGCCGATCGTCTCCATCCGCTGGGTAAAGGCCGACGGCAGGAACGGCACCGCCATCAACCCCGCCGCGCCCGCCAGCGCGAGATAGGTCAGCCGCCGCTTCACGTCGCGCAGCATCAGCACGCCGAGCAGCACGATGCACAACAGCCCGGTCCGCGTCGACGTGCCGACCGGGATCAGCAGGCAGGAAAAGACCAGCGCGTAGCAAAATGCTCGCACCCGCCAGTCGGGGGCGAACACCGTGCCGAACCTGCTGAACCACAGGATCAGCGGGATGATCGCGATGGCAACCGTCGAGATCGTCGACCCTTCGTACAGGCCGGCATTGTTCGACACCATCAGGTTCAGCTCGCCATATCCGCCGCCCGATCCCAGCGTCTTGATGCCCCCGACGATGATGATCGACGCCGCCGACAGCACCATGAACAGCAGCAGCGATTCGATGCGCAGCTTGGTCCTGAGCGTCAGCGGGAGGAAGATGGCGAAGGCCAGCGCCTTCCACACCCATTCCCATTTGAACTGCGCCTCGACCGGGAAATCGGCGGTCTTGGTCGTCCAGAAACAATAGAGCAGCAGCGCGAGCATCAGGAACTGGCGCGGTGCCATCCGCGTGTCGCGCTTGTCGTCCACCGCGACCCATGCCAGCACGGCAAGGCCGCAGGCGATCAGCGAGATCGGCACCGAATTGAGCAGCAGATAGGTCAGCCGCTGCGGCGACACGATGTCGATATAGACATAGGTCAGCACGAACACGAACGGCTTGCGAAACCCTGCCGCGAACAACAAACCCAGGAATGCGACGAAGACGAGGTCACGCACCGAAGCGATCCCGGCCTTTACGCGGGCTATCGTCGCGCACCCGCTCGTCGTCGAGGTCCGGCCGCCGCAACAATCGCCACGCCGCGATCAGCATCAGGAGGTGGGTCAGCCCCAGCGAGAAATTGTCGATCATCGGCGTGGGGCCCCTAACGTCTTCCGCAGCGATAGCGGACACCGGTTGATGCGACGTTAAGCGATTGGCGGGGCAGGGGTCGAGCGCGGTACGATCCGGTAGCGGTTGCCCGCTAACGTCCGTCGCCACCAACGTCGCGCGCCACCCGCGTCCCTCGCCAAAAACGTCATCCCAGCGAAGGCTGGGATCTCCCGGTAAGGGAACGCGCTCCTCGCCGCGGGATGCCCCAGCCTACGCTGGGGCAACGCTTGAACGAAGCCCAGGCTTACCGCCAACATCGCACGCCAAAAACGTCATCCCAGCGAAGGCTGGGATCTCCCGGTAACGGAGCGCGCTCCTCTCCGCGGGATGCCCCGGCCTATGCTGGGGCGACGCTTCAACGGAGCGTGGACTTACCCCCGAACGATCCCCAGATACGCATCCAGCACCGACTGGTTCGCCGTATCCCAGCGATAGCCCTTCGCCGCCTCATGGCCCGCCAGACCCATGCGCCAGCGCAGGTCGGCATCCTCGCACAGCCGCGCGATCGCATCGGCATAGGCGGCCACGTCGCGCGGCGGCACCAGGAAGCCGGTCGTGCGATCCTCGACCATGCCGACCGCTCCGGTCGCACGCGCGGCGACCACCGGCACGCCCGCCGCCATCGCCTCCAGCGTGACGTTGCCGAACGTCTCGGTGATCGACGGGTTGAAGAACACGTCCATCGACGCGACCGCACGGCCCAGATCGTCGCCCGCCTGGAACCCGGCGAACACCGCGTGCGGCACGCGTTCGGCGAACCAGTCGCGCGCAGGGCCTTCGCCGATCACGAGGATGCGATGCTTGACCCCGCGCCGCTGCAATTCGGTCGCGACGTCCGAAAAGACGTCCAGCCCCTTTTCCAGCACCAGCCGCCCGAGAAAGCTGACCGCTACCTCGTCATCGCCGATGCCCAGCGAGCGCCGCCAGTCGAGATCGCGCATCGCCGGGCTGAACCGCTGGTGATCGACCCCGCGCGACCAGATGCCGATGGGGGAGGTGACGCCCCATTCGCGCAGCAGATCGGCCATGCCGCGTCCGGGCACCATCACCTGATCGGCGCGATTGTAGAACCGCTTCGACAGCGCGACCGCGACCGGCTCCAGAAACCCGATGCCATAATATTGCGGATAGGTTTCGAACCGCGTGTGCAGCGAGGCGAGGGTCGCGATCCCCTTGTCCCGGCCCCAGCTCAAGGCGCGATGCCCGAGAATATCCGGTGCGGAAACATGGACGATATTCGGCGCGAACGCCGTCAGGTCGGCCCGCGTCTTCGCGGTCAGCCCGCGCGCCAGCTTATACTCGCCCCGCCCGCCGGGCATCCCATAGGCGGGCACGCTGACCAGATCGCCGGTCGGCGGAAAGGCCGGCTTGTCGGTCGTCGGCGAATAGACGCGCAGCGTCACGCCATGGTCGAGCAGGTGACGCGCCAGACGATTGAGCGCCTGGTTGGCGCCATCGCGGACATAATTATAGTTTCCGCTGAACATCGCGACGCGGAGCTGGGAAGGCCTCATCCGCGTGCCCATAGCGCCGGAACGCTCCGTACGCCACCGGAACGCTTGCCCGCTCCAACGGGTTGACCCCGCCGGTAAAACAGGAGCGGACACCATGAGCGACAGCTACAAGAAGGGCCAGACCGTCAAATGGTCGTGGGGCAACGGTACGGCGGAGGGCAAGGTTGAGGAACGCTTCGACCGCCGCGTGCAGCGCACGATCAAGGGCAGCAAGATCACCAAGAACGGCACCAAGGACAACCCAGCCTATCTGATCGAACAGGACGACGGCACCAAGGTTCTGAAGCGCGGCAGCGAACTGGAATAGCGAATGAGCGCTATTATTAATTGGCAAGATTCTGGTGCAAAAATAATATCTTCCAGTACGGGCCGAGCCAAGTTCGACCGGTACGGGAACTCTGCTGAAATCAACCTTCGGGCGACATCAATCCAGGTAGCCTTCATACAAAAGGATGATAGTATATTTTCTTAGGGTGAATGAAAATAGTGAATGCAGCCTATGCCAGTCACCGCCAAGATCCGTTCCTTTCATGGTCTACGGGGACTAATGGCGTGGTGGGTCGTGATCGGCCATCTCTCGCTGGCGCTCGGCTGGAAATTGCCGATCATAGACAACAACAAGTTGGCTGTTGATGTTTTCATCATATTGTCTGGATTCGTAATAGCTTTGCTCGTCGTTCGTAAGGGTGAGTCGTACGTAGCCTATTTAATCCGACGCGGATTTCGTATTTTTCCGCTATATTTGCTTACCTTGGCGATATCTGTTCTACTGCTTCCTGTTCAATTGGATGCGTGGCGGAGTCTGCCGGCCAATGCCACCAATAGCGTAAGGATAACGTTGGCGAATGAGGCTTTGGCGAACCTACCGTTTCATTTGGCGACCCACATTCCCCTGTTGCAGGGACTAGTTCCGAATCGTCTCGGGCAGGGCGCGGCTTACACCGTAATTGGCCAAGCTTGGAGCATATCTTTGGAATGGCAATTCTACCTGATTGCTCCGCTCGTTCTATCACTTTTAATCCATAGAAAGTGGCTGTTCGTTATAATATTGGTATTGTTACTTTCCTTTTTGTCACGCTGGTTTGGTGACGCGTTTATTGGTTCAAAAATACTACTTTTTTTGGTAGGTATCGGATCATACCTTAGCGTTCACTATCACGGTTCAAGAATATATTTGGTAGTCGCTCTACTGTGCGGTGGGCTGACCATCCTTGTAGATGGCTTCTACCAGCTAGTTCCTCTGGGAATTTGGTCGCTTGTTGTCATCTCTTCGATCTGTCCATTGCATAGCGCAGGACACGTTCTCGCCCGTGTTCTGGCTGCAAAAATTCCGTATCATTTGGGTGAAATATCTTACTCTGTTTACCTACTGCATATGATTCCGCTCTATGGAACGGCCTATCTCTGCTTGGTGAATGGGTTTGACGGAGTGATATCGCATTTTATGATCGCTATTTCGACAATCATAGTCACTTATGTCCTGTCGCTTGTGACGTATCTCTTCGTCGAGAAGCCGTGCATCTCCGCCGGCGCAGCGCTGACTGCAACGCTACAACCCAATCACGAAGAGGTGGATCGCGGAAGCCTGCCGGTTCGTTGAGCGAAAGGTCCGGCAGGAACACTGTGCAGATCGTACGACGCCTTGCAGTTCTGCTCCGTTGCATGCCACTGGAATGTTGAGAACCTCGCATGATCTGAAATATTCCCCTTTCGTTCCGCATCTGCTAGGCGGGCGCCATGGCAAAACCCCAGAAGCGCTACGTCTGTCAGCAATGCGGATCGGTTTCCTCGAAATGGGCGGGGCAATGCGCCGATTGCGGCGACTGGAACACGCTGGTCGAGGATGCCGGCGCGGTCGTCACGCCCTTTTCGGCGCGGCATAATCTGCAGAGCGGGGGGCGGCCGATCCTGTTGTCTGGGTTGGACACCGACATCGCGCTGCCCGAACGGCTGAAGACCGAGATCGCCGAACTGGATCGCGCGCTGGGGGGCGGCTTTGTCGAGGGATCGGCGACGCTGATCGGTGGCGATCCCGGCATCGGCAAATCGACGCTCCTGTTGCAGGCGGCGGCCAAGCTCGCGCTCGCCGGCAAGAGCGTCGCCTATGTCTCGGGCGAGGAAGCCGCCGATCAGGTCCGCCTGCGTGCCCGCCGCCTGGGGCTGGGCAACGCCCCGGTGCAACTCGCTGCCGCGACCTCGGTCCGCGACATCCTGACGACCTTCGGCGGATCGGCCGCGCCCGACCTGCTCATCATCGATTCGATCCAGACGATGCACAGCGACCTGATCGAAGGGGCGCCCGGCACCGTCAGCCAGGTGCGCGCGTCGTCGGGCGAACTGATCCGCTTCGCCAAGGAACGCGGCACCGCCGTCGTGCTGGTCGGCCATGTCACCAAGGACGGGTCGATCGCCGGCCCGCGCGTCCTCGAACATATGGTCGATACGGTGCTGGCGTTCGAGGGCGAGCGCAGCCACCAGTATCGCATCCTGCGCGCCGTGAAGAACCGCTTCGGCGGCACCGACGAAATCGGCGTCTTCGCGATGGAAAGCGAAGGATTGTCCGAAGTGTCAAATCCTTCGTCGCTATTCCTCACAAGCCGTGACGAGAACGTTACCGGCACGGTCGTCTTCCCCGCGCTGGAGGGGACCCGCCCGGTACTGGTCGAGGTGCAGGCGCTGACCGTCCGCTTGGCGTCCGGCGCGACCCCGCGGCGCGCGGTCGTCGGCTGGGATTCCGGCCGCCTCGCGATGATCCTCGCCGTGCTGGAGGCGCGGTGCGGATTGGCCTTCGCCACTGCCGAAGTCTATCTCAACATCGCCGGCGGCTACCGCGTGACCGATCCCGCCGCCGATCTCGCCGTCGCGGCGGCGCTGGTCTCGGCGCTGTCCGAACGCCCGGTGCCGTCCGACGCCATCGTCTTCGGCGAGATTGCACTGTCTGGCGAGGTTCGCCCCGTCGCCCACGGCGCATTGCGGCTGAAGGAAGCGGGCAAGCTCGGCTTCTCGCGCGCACTGGCCCCGGCGGCACAGGCGGAGGGCGGGGCGGTGAAACTGTCCGGGTTCAAGGACCTGCCGAGGTTCGTCGACTATATGCTCGGCCGCTAGATTCCGATCCACGCCGCTTGAACGAGGCGTCATCCCAGCGAAGGCTGGGATCTCTCGATGATAGCACGGGACAAGAGCCGCTTGAGGCCCCAGCCTTCGCTGGGGCGACGTTCTTCGCGAGATCGATCAAACGACTCATCTGTCCGCCATGGTGAGGATAAGGCGCCACCCCGCCGTCTCGACAATCCCCCCGCCGCCCGGCATAGCCGGCCCATGGGCCTGACCTCGCTCGACATCGCCGTTCTCATCACCGTCGGCGGCGCGGCCGTGCTGGGTTTCCTGCGCGGATTCGTGACCGAGGTGCTCTCGCTCGCGGCATGGGCGCTGGTCGTATTGCTGCTGAAGCTGTTCCACACCCCGGTCGCCGCAGCGCTGGTCGGGCCGACCGGTACGGCGGGCGGCGCGGCGACGCTCGCCTTCGCACTGATCGCAGGCATCGGCTATTTCGCCGGGCGGCTGGTCGCCAACGGCATCGGCGCGCGCACCCGCGCATCGGTGCTGGGGCCGGTCGACCGTGCGCTGGGCTTCGGCTTCGGTGCGCTCAAGGGCCTGATCCTCGTCAGCCTCGCCTTCCTCCTCCTGCTGCTCGCGGCCGACTTCATCGGCGGCGGCCCGACGCGTCGACCGGCATGGATCAAGGACGCGCGCACCTATCCGCTGCTCAATGCGACCAGCACCAGCGCGGTGGACTTCATCGATCGCCGCCGCCGGGGCGAACCGGTGTTCGGCGAATAGAAATTCCCGGCGCCGACTCGCCACCGTCACGAACCCGCCCTACATCGGGCCGGTGAGCGCAAACCTGTACAACACCGAAATCCTCCGCCTTGCCGCCGAAACCGCGCAGGCCGTCCGTCTTTCCGACCCGCAAGCCTCCATCGAAAAACGCTCGCCCATCTGCGGCAGCCGCGTGACGGTCGATATCGCGCTCGGCGACGATGGCCGGGTCGGGGCCGTCGGGATGCTGGTCCGGGCCTGTGCGCTGGGGCAGGCGTCGTCGGCGCTGCTGGCGCGCGAGATCGTCGGCAAAACTCCCGCCGAGCTTGCCGCCGCCCGTGACATGCTCACCGCATGGCTGGCGGGGGAGGGCGGCCTGCCCGACTGGCCCGGCCTGACCTTGTTCGAACCGGCCCGCCCGCACAGCGCCCGCCATGCTTCGATCCGCCTCGCCTTCGAAGCCGCTGCCGAGGCCGCCGCGCAGGCCGCCGATCAGGGGGCCGCCGCCTGATGGAACACGGTACCGCGTCGCTCCTCCACGATTTCGCGCCGCTGCTGGGCGCGGCGCTGATATTCGTGCTGATCTTCCGCAAACTGGGGCTGGGTGCCACGCTCGGCTATCTCGTCGCCGGCTCGGTGGTCGGGCCTCAGGTGCTGGGGCTGGTCGGCAACGCCGAATCCAAGCTCGCCATCGCCGAACTCGGCATCACGCTGCTGCTGTTCCTCGTCGGCCTCGAACTCAGCCCGTCGCGCCTGTGGCGGATGAAGCGCGATATCTTCGGCCTCGGCCTGATGCAGGTCGTGCTGTGCGGTGTCGCGATCACCGGCGTCGTCTGGCTCGCCACACATTTCAGCTGGGCCGCCGCCATCGCACTCGGCCTGCCGCTGGCGCTGTCGTCGACCGCGCAGGTGCTGCCGATGCTGCAATCGGCCGGTCGCATGAAGACGCCGTTCGGCGAGCGCGCCTTTGCGATCCTGCTGTTTCAGGATCTGTCGATCGTCCCGCTCATCACCATCGTCGCCGCGCTGTCGCGCAATCCGGCCGATGCCGGTGGGCCGCCGGGCTGGCAACTGGCGCTGTGGACCGTCGGCGCGGTCGTCGGGCTGATCCTTGCCGGGCGCTTCCTGCTGCGTCCGCTGTTCCGGCTGATCGGCAATATGGGCGAGCGCGAGATGTTCGTGTTCGCCGGCCTGTTCACCGTGATCGCCAGCGCGGCGGTGATGCAGTCGCTGGGCCTGTCGACCGCACTGGGCGCGTTCATCGCCGGCGTGATGCTGGCCGACAGTCCGTATCGCCACGAACTGGAGGCCGATGTCGAGCCGTTCCGCTCGATCCTGCTCGGGCTGTTCTTCCTCGCGGTCGGCATGATGCTCGACCTGGGGGCGATCGTCGAACGGCCGGTGTTCGTGATCGGCATGGCGATCGCGCTGATCGCGACCAAGGGGCTGGTGATCTTCGGTCTCGGCAGGCTGTTCGGGATGCCGTGGCGCGGCGCACTCGCGCTCGGCCTGTTGCTCAGCCAGGGTGGCGAATTCGGCTTCGTCCTGTTCGCGCAGGCGCAGAACGCGCTGCTGATCGCGCCGGAAGCGGCCAGCGTGTTCGGCGCGATCGTCACCCTGTCGATGGCCACCACCCCGTTCCTGATGATGGCGACGCGCAAATTCCGCGCCGAACCGGAGAAGAAAGACGGCAAGACCCCCGAAGGCCCGCGCCACGACGGCGCCAGCGCGGTCGTCGTCGGCTATGGCCGCTTCGGACAGACCGTCGCGCAGATGCTGCTGGCGCAGGGGATCAGCGTCACCGTCATCGACATCGACGTCGAGATGATCGAGATCGCCGGCGGCTTCGGCATGAAGGTCTATTATGGCGACGGCACGCGGATCGACATGCTGCGTCTCGCGGGCGCGCAGGATGCCGAACTGCTGTTGTTCTGTACCGATGGTGACCCGTTCGATGCGGAGATGATCGAGGCGATCCACCAGGCCTTTCCCGATCCGGGCATCTTCGTGCGCGCCTATGACCGGCGCTCGGTGGTCAAGCTGGCCGGTGCCCCGGTCGAGGGGGTGTTCCGCGAAGTCCTCGATTCCGCCGTCACCATGGCCCGCGCGGCGATGACCTGTGTCGGCGTGGACGATGGCGAGATCGACCGGACCGAGGATCTGTACCGCAAGACCGACGCCAAGCGGTTGTCGCAGCAGTCGGAAACCGGCGACCTGCGGCAGGGGCGCGACATGATCTTCACCCATGCCCGTGTCAGTGCAGCATCGGGCACCGTCGCGGACGATGCGGGGTGAAGGGGCGGTGTGGACAGCCGTAACATCGCATCTGCGGTACGCCACGAGTGACCGTCACGCCGCTACGATCGTCCTGAAGGACATTATGGGAGCATTTGCCGGTAACGTCCCGCCTCCCACGTCACCCCGGACTTGATCCGGGGTCCCGCTTCTTCTGTCAGGTCGGGGAGAAAGCGGGACCCCGGATCAAGTCCGGGGTGACGAAGACAGGGACGAATATCAGCCTCCCACCGACGACCCAAAAATCGCAAGCGAACCAGCGCAAACCCCGATCGGTACATTCCCCTCACGCCGTCGAACCACGGAGCCAACCCGATGAACGTCCTCCTCCTCGCCGCGGCCCTCTCCGGCGCCATGGCGGTCGCTGCCGGAGCGTTCGGCGCGCACGGAGCCTCGGGTCCGGCGGCCGAATGGCTCAAGACCGGCGGCCAATATCAGCTTGCCCACGCCATCGCGGCGCTGGTCGCGCTGAACCTCGGCGCGCGGGGGCCGGGCTGGCTGTTCGTCGCCGGCGGGCTGCTGTTCGGCGGGTCGCTCTACGCGATGGCGCTCGGCGGTCCGCGCGGGGTGCTGGGGCCGATCACGCCGCTCGGCGGCCTCGCGATGATTATCGGCTGGCTCTGGCTCGGCTGGATCGCGCTCCGCCGCTGATCCCATCGTCACCCCGGACTCGATCCGGGGTCCCGCTTCTTCCTTCTTCCCCGCGCCGGCACCACGAAAGCCTTTCCTACAGCGGTCCCACGCCATAGCCTGCCACCGCTCTTTCCCCCGGTGAACCGCCTCAATCGACCGCGATGGTATAGGTATGGAACTGCGCATCGCGTTCCCATCCCGCCCGCACATACAGCGCATGGGCCGCGCTGTTGTCGACCGCGGTCGACAGCGTCATCCGCGCCGCGCCCACCGATCGCGCATGGTCCCGTGCAGCCGCCAGCAACGCCTCGCCGACCCCTTGGCACCGTGCCTCCGGGGCCACGAACAGGTCGTTCAGGATCAGCGTCATCCGCATCCGCACCGACGAGAAGCACGGATAAAGTTGCGTGAAGCCCGCGCCGTCGCCGGCCAGCAGGATCACCGATTCCTCGCGTGCGATCCGCTCGGTCAGGAACGCGCGCGCACCGTCTAGGTCACTGTCTTGCCCATAGAATTGGCGATAGGCGTCGAACAACGGAACGATCCGGTCGATATGCTGCAACGTCGCACGGCAAATCTGCACCATGGCCTTCCTCGCGCATCGGGACGACGGTGCCAACTTCCGCGCGTCCGTGACAACCATCCACTCTGGACGAATCATGCGGGTTCAAATGCTTGGCCGCCGATCGCCGCCAAACATCCTAACGCTGCAACATGAACCTACCGCAAACTTCGCCAACTTCCGCGCTATTGTCCGAAACGAACCGTTCCGGCCTGTGCCACCGCCTCGCGCGCGGCGGCCAGCAGCGCGCCGGCCTTCGCCTCGCACTCGCGCTGCTCATAGGCGGGATCGCTGTCGGCGACGATGCCCGCGCCCGCCTGGACATGCATCATGCCGTCCTTGACCACGGCGGTGCGCAGCACGATGCACGAATCCATCGATCCGTCCGGGCTGAAATAGCCGACGCCGCCGGCATAGGCTCCGCGCCGTTCCCGCTCCAGTTCGGCGATGATCTGGCACGCCCGCACCTTGGGCGCGCCCGATACCGTGCCGGCCGGGAAACCGGCGAACAGCGCGTCCAGTGCGTCGGCGTCGGGCCGCAGCCCGCCGACCACGTTCGACACGATGTGCATGACGTGGCTGTATAGCTCGACGGTATAGCTGTCGGTCACCCGCACGCTGCCGGCAGATGCGACCCGTCCGACATCGTTGCGGCCCAGGTCGAGCAGCATGAGATGCTCGGCGCGTTCCTTCGGGTCGGCGAGCAGGCTGGTCCGGTTCGCTTCATCCTCCGCCGCCGTCGCGCCACGCGGGCGCGTGCCCGCGATCGGGCGGATCGTGACCTCGCCATCGCGCAGCCGGACCAGGATTTCCGGGCTGGACCCGGTCAGCGCGAAGCCCGGCAGGTCGAGATGATAGAGGAACGGCGACGGGTTGATTCGCCGCAACGCGCGATAGAGTTCGAACGGTTCCAGCGGGAAGGGCGCGGTGAAACGCTGCGCCAGCACGACCTGAAAGATATCGCCCGCCGCGATATATTCCTTGGCCGCCGCGACCATCTCGCCATAGCGGCCGGCGGGCAGGGTGGGGGTCAGCGCCAGTTCGGGCACCTCCGCCAGTCGGGCGGCGGCCGGCAGCGTCGCGGCGTCCAGCGCGGCGGCCGTCGCCTCGATCCGGTCTGCCGCCGTTTCGACGCTCGCACCGGGCCACACCGGCGCGACGACGAACAGCGTATCGGACAGCCGGTCGAACACCAGCAGCACCGTCGGCCGCACGAACATCATGTCGGGCAGGCCCAGCGCATCCTCCGCCGCCCGCGGCAGCGTCTCGACCAGCCCGACCGTCTCATAGCCGAAATAGCCGACAAGGCAGGCGAGGGCGCGGGGGAGCGCGGCCGGCACGTCCATCCGGCATTGGCCGACCAGCGTCCGCAGCGCGGCAAGCGTCGGTTCGCCGCAGGGCTGGAACGCGTCGCGATCGGTCAGCCAACGCGCATTGATCGCGGCATCATGCCCCTGCGCCCGAAACACCAGATCGGGAGCCAGCCCCAACAGGCTGTAGCGACCGCGCACCGACCCGCCCTCGACCGATTCGAGCAGGAAGTCGCCGCGGCCCGGCTGGATCAGTTTCAGCGCAGCGGCGACCGGCGTCTCGGTATCGGCAACGCGTGTGGTCCACAGCAAGGCCGGCCGGCCCTCGGCCAGCGCGGTGCGGGCGGCGTCTACCCCCTCGATACCGTTCATTGTGCCGGTGCGGGCACGGCCCCGCCGACCAGCTCGTTGCGGACGCGGTTGATGGTCTGTTCGTTGCGCTTCACGCCGACCTGACGACGGACCGCCTCGACGAACTGTTCGGCATATTCGCTGCCGCTCAGGCGACCCAGCTCGCGACCGACGCCGGTGATGGCGGCCTTGTCGTTGGTCGCATCGCCACGCTGGATATTGTCGAGATAGACGATCAGCCAGCCCTCGCCATTGGGCGCGGCGGTCAGCCGGGCCTTCTTGGGAGCCATCGAGAACATCAGCTGCAGCGCGGCGGGAACCTGCGCGCCCAGCTGCGACAGCTGCGCGCGCGACGCGGTGACCGGACGCGGAGCCGGCAGGCGAGCACCCGACTGGGCGACGGCGGTGCCGAGCGGCGTGCCGCCATTGACCTTGTTCAGGATATGCTGGGCGATCGCCCGCGCCGCCTTCAGCGCCTGGTCCTGCTTGTACTGGCCGATCACCTGTTCGCGGATCTCGGCCAGCGGGCGCGGTGCGGCGCGGGTGACGTCGCCGGTCGAAACCAGGGCGAAGGTGCCGTCGGCTGCAGTCTGCACGATCTGCGGCGCGTCGCCTGCCTCGGCGGCAAAGCCTGCTTCGATGACCGGGGCCAGCGTCGGATCGGGCTGGGCAGGCTTCAGCGGATCGATGCCCTGTGCGGTGACCGGCGCGGTCGCCTGCGCCGACAGGTTGGCATCCTTGACGATCTCGTCGAACGTCGCGCCATCGGTGATGCCGCCGTCGATCTTTTCCTGGATCGCGCCGAGCGCGGTCGCACCCTTGGTCTTGCTCAGTTCGGCGACCAGTTCGGGACGTGCCTGTGCCAGCGTCTTGCCCGGAATCTGGGTGACGGCGTCGACCTTCAGCACGACGAAGCCCAGCGGTGACTGGACCGGGCCGACGACCGCGCCCTGCTGTGCGGCGAAGGCGGCATCTGCGACGGCGGCCGATGTCTTGCCTGCCAGCTGCCCCTTCGTCTGCCCGGCGAAGCTGGTCGCTTCAAGGCCGATCGCGCTGGCGGCGGCGTTCAGCGCCTGCCCGCCACGAACCGCCTGCGCCAGCTTGTTCGCCGCGGCCTGATCGGCGACGACGACCTGCGACACGCTGCGCGTCTGCGACGGGGCGAAGCGGGCGGCGTTGCTGCGATAGGCGGCCTGGAGTTCGGCATCGGTCGGGGCCGACTGCGCCGCGACGCTGGCCGGGGTGACGATGGCGTAGCGGATCACCCGGCGTTCCGGCACGGTGTAGCGCGCACGGTTGGCGTTGTAATAGGCCTGAAGCTGCTGGTCGGTCGGGGCGGCCGGCGCCGGGAACGCGGCGGTCGGCACGATCGCGACCTGCCCGCTGCGCGCTTCCTTGGCGAGCGATGCATAGGGCAGCGCCAGCTGCGCGGGCATGTAGCTGCTCTCCAGCGTGCGGGCGAGCATCAGCCGGGTGAGGGTCGCCCGGCGAATATCGTCGCGCAGCTGCTGCGGGGTGATGCGCGCGCGGGCCAGCGCCTGTTCGAAGGTCCGCTGGTCGAACTTGCCGTCCAGCCCCTGGAACGCGGGCAGGCTGGCGATCTGGCCATCGACATAGCGGTCGGACACGACCAGCCCGTGATCCTGCGCGAACTGGCGCAGCGCGGCGTCGGAAATGGCGCGGTTCAGCGACCCTTCGAACCCGCCGCGCGCGATATACTGCGCGGTGTCCAGCCCCGGCTGCTGCTGCGCGGCCTGTTGCACGTCGCCCCGGATACGTTCGGTCAGCGCGGTGTCGGTGATCTTGTCGTCGCCGACCGTCGCCACGGTCGCGCCGCTGCCGCCGAGCGACGACGGACGCAGGCCGTTGAGATCGGCCATGGCGAACCCGATGGCGATGACCGCCAGCAACAGCAGGCCGACGAAGATGCCGACCTTCGACTTGGTCATGCGCCTGAAGAAACCGAGCATCCGTGCAACCGATCGAAAGGAATGAAAGGATGCCGCTTTAGAAGGCGGTCGCGCCCGCTTCAAGGTTGCGCGCATCGCCACATGCGCTATCGGCTGTAGAACATGTAAAACGCTTCGGGGAGCCGTGGGTATGAGTCGTCGCAAGCTGGTGGCCGGCAATTGGAAGATGCACGGGCTGCGCGGGCAATTGGCCGAGGTGGCCGCGATCGATGCCGCCGCCGCGGCCGCGCCCGGCGTCGACGTGGCGCTCTGCGTCCCGGCCACGCTGGTCCACCCGGCGTCGGAGATCGCGACGACGATGCAGATCGGCGGACAGGATGTCCACGCCAATGATCGCGGCGCCCATACCGGTTGCGTCTCGGCCGAGATGTTGGTCGAATCGGGAGCGACCATCGTGATCGTCGGCCATAGCGAGCGCCGCGCCGACCAGAACGAAACCAGCCACGACGCCTGGGCCAAGGCCGCCGCTGCGCGCCGTCACGGGCTGAACGTCATCCTGTGCTGCGGTGAGACCGAGGCGGAGCGTGATGCCGGTCGCGCCGAACGCGTCGTACAGGCCCAGATCGAAAAGTCGGTGCCGGAGAGGGCGAGCGGCGACTGGTTCACGCTCGCTTATGAGCCGCGCTGGGCGATCGGCACCGGTCGCACGCCGTCCGCCGACGAAATCGCGCAGGTCCATGCGATTGCCCGCGCCAAACTGCGCCAGATGGTCGGCGATGCCGCCGATGGCATCCGCATCCTCTACGGCGGGTCGGTCACCGGGGCCAATGCCGCATCGATCCTGTCGATCGACGATGTCGACGGCGCACTGGTCGGCGGAGCGAGCCTGACCGCCGAGAAGTTCGTACCGATCATCGAAGCCGCAGCCGGCCTGTGACCGCCCGCCGCCGAAGCAGGTGGAACAGCCCGCGTCAGTGTCGGTTCATCCTGGATGTGGTATGGCGGCATATTGCTCCAACCGGGATGACGATCATGCGTCTATCAAGCCTGTTGCCGATTGCCCTGGTCGCCCTGAGCGCGACCCCGTCGATCGCCCGCGAACGCGACAATGCGGCCGGGGAGGCGGCATTATCCCGCATCACCGAGCGGCGCGATGCCGGCAAGCCGGTCGATTGCATCAACCTGCGCGATATCCGATCGAGCGAGATCGTGCCGAATACCGCCATCGTCTATCGCATGAACAACGGTACGCTGTTCGTGAACCGGCCGCAGGGCGGGGCGTTTCTGGATTATGACGACATTCTGGTCACGCGGACCATCGGCACGCGTTTGTGCCGGATCGATATCGTCAACCTGCTCGACCGCAATTCACGGATGACCAGCGGGTCGGTTTCGCTTGGGGATTTCGTACCCTATTCGAAGCTGCCACCGCGCAACTGATCCCCTTGCGCCCGGGCGCGGCTTCGCCCATATGGCGCTCGGGAGTCGGGCGGACGATGCCGTCGCCAACCCGGTCAGGTCCGGAAGGAAGCAGCCGCAACGATTTCGCAGCGGGTCGTCCGGCTCCCACCTCTATCGCGGCGCGGCAAGCTCCAGCGCGCGGGTCATCAACCCGGTGAATTGCAGCGTGTCGACCTCCCTTGCGGGGTCGTTGATGCCTGCTGCCATCGCGTACCAGCTGCCGTCCTGTGCCTGTAGCAGGAACGCCATGGTCAGAACGCCGGGTTCCGAGCCGCCCTTATAGCCGACATAGCGCCAGTGTTTGGTGGCGTCGGGAATGCCCGGGTTCTTCGACAGGACCGCACGCAGTTCCGCACCCGCCGGGCCGTCCATGTGCCGCCGTAGCCAGTCCATCGCACGGATCAGGTCGTTCGGGCTGGCGAACCATTCCAGTTCGGCGATGCGCAACGGCTTGCCGTTCTGGAACAGGTCGCGCGGGATCGCGGCGATCGGCGTTTCGAGCACGGTCCCGTCGACCAGCGCCCGCCGCCCCTTGGCGTCGAGCGCCAGATACCGGCTGCCGAGCGCACCACCGTCGACACCTTTCAGTTTGAACAGCTCCAGCGCGCCGAGGAACGGGACATTGCGCGCGCCGCCATCGGTGAAGCCAACGACCGGCAGCATCGCCTCCACCTTTTTCCGGCCAAGGTGGAAGAGCAGGATATCGGTCGCACTATTGTCGCTGACCGATATCATCCGCTCCGCCAGCTCCTTCAGCGCTATGCGTGTGCCCTTCGGCTGTTGCGCATAGCCACCGCCGGGCAGCGCCGATCCATCAAGCGTCACCACGTCGTTCCACTTGCGCTCCCCCGCCTCGATCGATCGCACCAGTTCGGCTAGGATGACGAGCTTGAAGGCCGATCCGATAGCGATGGGGGTGGTGGCGTCGTGCGAATTCGTCGTAACCGGTGCTTTAGCGCTCAGCCGGGCAATGGCAAAACCGGTCGAGCCAGGAAACGCCTTCAATTGCTCGACGACCATCGCGATCGAACCGGCGGTGTTGCGCGATGGGACCGCGCCGAGCAGGCGCAGCCCGGTGACGGTGTGCGGTCCCGCCGGATCCACCGCAATTTCGGCGTTTAGCGTTCCGCGCTCGAACCCGATGCGAAGCTGCGCGGTCCATGGCGTGATGGCCTTGATCGCTTCGATCCCGGTCGGCTTGCCCAGTGCGTTCGCCAGTTGCGCGTTGATCGCAATCAGCTTTGCTTCGGACGCCGCTGCCTTGAATGCGGGCGAAAACAGCGTTGCGTAATTGCCGTCTCCGCCTAGCAGTCGTACCACCTGGTGCGCACGATCGCTGAGTTCGGGTGTAACTGCGGTTGGAAGTTGTACGGTGACAGACGGCTGCGGCGACACGAGCGGTGCCGCCGCCTGTAATGAGATTAGAAGCAACAAGGCTTCATACTATCGGACGGGGAACGTTCGCGGAACCCGCGCCAGCGGAAGCGGTAGGCTCCACCGACAGGTCCGTCATCTCGATCCGCGCTATCGGCGACCGCGTAGCCAGTCGTGATCCAGTCGTTACCTGCAGCGACGCAGTCTTTGTATAGCGCTCGACCCGAAACACACCTGGTTCACCGTTCACGATTGTCAGCGGGGCATACCGCCGCGTGGCGATGGATTTGGCAACCGCCTTGGCCCAATCGCCGCTGTAATGGTCGCTGGTTCGGATCGTTTCTATTTCCTGCGGCAAGCCGTTGGCATCAATGTAGAACGCAACGTCGATCCATTGATCTTCAACCAGATCGGCTGACATCATCGATGTGCCTGACATTACTGCCCCCTCCGACTGAGCGTTGGTCGCAGTGCGGGCGTTGTTCAGATCGACCGGCTCACCGTATAGCAAGGTCGGTCGCGCGGTCGGCGGAGCTGAGCGGATTGATGCCAGCATTTGGTTAATTCGTTCGGGCGATGCACCGCGCAGCGACATCCGCTCGAGACCTTGCCGTGCGGCCGCCGCGAAGGCTGCATGTTCGGGCACGGGACTAGCAGCCAGCTCGCGGAACACCTGCCGCGCCCGGAAGGTGTAGGCATAATCGGGCTTGGCGAGTGAGGCGAGCAGGATTCCCCGGCGAAAGCGGGCGTAGCCTTCAACCTTACGATTGCCGATCGCCAGCGCAGCCTTTTCGATCTCCCGATAATTACTCTCGGCGATCCTGACATTGAAAACTTTGGCATAAACGTCGGCAAGTTCGATCTGCCCGACCAACACATCCGGGTTGTCATTGCCAAGGCCGGCACGCAACGAGGATACCATATCGATAGTGCTCGAACGCTCTAGCGCGACTTCGCCCAGATGCGCGGACAGTCGGGCATGGGCACGGAACAGGCTGGCGACTTCCCGGGGTAGCTCGGCGGCATAACCGCGATTGCGCCGGATGCCTGCCGCCGCAGTGTTCTGCGCGTTCTCATACTTACCGGCGACGAACAGGTTTTCGGCATGTGCCAACGTGGCGGCAATATCTTCCTTCGGCGGGCAATGACGCGCAATACAGGCGCTCAATGCCTTTTCCGAGTCACTCAGGCGAGTACCCGTAACAACAATTTCGGGAGCTGGCTTAGCCGCTGGTTCCTGCGGCGGGACCGGCGCGACGAGCGCCAGTAACGCGGTGAACATCGACTGCATCTTTGCGGACCCTTTTCCGGTTTCCGTCCCCACATCCGATGCTGCGCTCGCTTTCGTCAGGCGTCAATGACCTCGTCATCCAGTCGCGCGGCATTTTCCTGGATGAAGGCGAAGCGGTGCGCCGGATTGGTGCCCATCAACCGGTCGACGAGGTCCTTTACCGCCGCGCGCTCTTCATATTCCTTGGGCAGGGTGATGCGGATCATGCTGCGCGAATTGGGGTCCATCGTCGTCTCTCGCAGCTGGCCGGGGTTCATCTCGCCCAGCCCCTTGAAGCGTGCGACTTCCACCTTCTTGCCCTTGAACGCGGTCCGTTCCAGCTCGGCACGGTGGGCGTCGTCCCGCGCGTAGAGCGATTTCGCGCCCACCGTCAGGCGGTAGAGCGGCGGCTGCGCCAGATAGAGGTGCCCGCGCCGGACGATCTCCGGCATCTCCTGAAAGAAGAAGGTCATCAGCAGCGTCGCGATATGCGCCCCGTCGACGTCGGCATCGGTCATGATAACGATGCGTTCGTAGCGCAGCGCATCGGGTTGGCAGTCCTTGCGCGTGCCGCAACCCATGGCGAGGATCAAATCGGCGATCTCCTGATTCGCCAGAATCTTCGCACTGGTCGCCGAGGCGACGTTCAGGATCTTGCCGCGGATCGGCAGGATCGCCTGCGTCTTGCGGTCGCGCGCCTGCTTCGCCGACCCGCCCGCCGAGTCGCCCTCGACGATGAAGAGTTCGGTGCCGGCGGGATCGTCCGACGCACAGTCGGTCAGCTTGCCCGGCAGGCGCAGCTTGCGCGACGACGTCGCGGTCTTGCGCTTGACCTCGCGCTCCGCCTTGCGCCGCAGCCGTTCGTCCATCCGGTCGAGGACGAGGCCGAGCAGCGCCTTGCCCCGGTCCATATTATGGCTGAGGAAATGGTCGAAATGGTCGCGCACCGCCTTTTCGACGAGGCTGGCGGCCTCGACGCTGGTCAGCCGGTCCTTCGTCTGGCTCTGGAACTGCGGGTCGCGGATGAAGACCGACAGCATCAATTCGCTGCCGACCGTCACATCGTCGGCGGTCATGTCCTTCGCGCGCTTGTTGCCGACCAGATCGGCAAAGCCGCGCAGGCCCCGCACCAGCGCCTGCCGCAATCCCTGTTCGTGGGTGCCGCCGTCGGGCGTCGGGATGGTATTGCAATAATAGCTGTAGCTGCCGTCGCTCCATAGCGGCCAGGCGACCGCCCATTCGACCCGGCCTGCCTCGCCCGGAAAATCCTGCGTTCCCGTGAAGAAGTCGGCCGTCGCGCATTCGCGGCCGCCGACCTGTTCGCGCAGATGGTCGGCCAGGCCGCCGGGAAACTGGAACACGGCTTCGGCCGGAACGTCGGTGCCTTCGACCAGTGCGGACGCGCATTTCCAGCGGATTTCGACGCCAGCGAACAGATACGCCTTCGACCGCACCAGCTTGTGCAGCCGCGCCGGCTTGAATTGCAGGTCCGCAAAGATTTCGGTATCGGGCGTGAACGCGACCAGCGTGCCGCGCCGGTTGGGTGCCGCGCCGACATGTTCCAGCGGGCCGATGGTCTGTCCCTGCGAAAAACGCTGGCGATAGAGTTGCCGGTCGCGCGCCACCTCGACCACCGTATCGACCGACAATGCGTTGACGACCGAGATGCCGACGCCGTGCAACCCGCCCGACGTCGCATAGGCCTTGCCGGCGAACTTGCCGCCGGAGTGCAATGTCGAAAGGATGACCTCCAGCGCGGACTTGTCGGGAAATTTCGGGTGCGGATCGACCGGAATGCCGCGCCCGTTGTCGATGATGGTCAGCCGGTTGCCGACATCCAGCTGTACTTCGATCCGGGTCGCGTGACCCGCGACCGCCTCGTCCATCGCATTGTCGAGGACTTCGGCGGCGAGGTGATGGAGCGCACGTTCGTCGGTACCGCCGATATACATGCCCGGCCGGCGGCGGACCGGCTCCAGTCCCTCCAGCACCTCGATCGAGGATGCGTCATAGGCGGGCGGGGTAGGAATGTTCGCTTCGAACAGATTTTCGGCCATGGCTGGCGTATAGAACGAAACGGGGTCATCCGCAAAGCGCGTCGCGTGTCGATCGCAGCGTCGGTTACCGGCAACGAAATGTTACGCTGCATCGCGGGAGCGACCCGATCCACCGACCGTTGGGCAGGGGCGTACAGCGTGTTGGAGTATAGCATATGCGTTTTTCGATGTTCGTGATGACCGGGGTGGCGGCGATGGCGGCGGTACCCGCTGCAGCGCAGGAGGGGCGGACGTGGAACGGCGGCTATGCCGGGATCAGCGCGGGGCTGGATTTCCAGGGGCGCGACAGCAATGCGCCGATCGAATTCGACACGAACCTTGACGGGACGTTCGGGGATACGGTGCGCACCACCGCCAATGCCGACGCGTTCTCGCGTGGTTTCTGCGGCGGCCGGGCACTCGGTCCGAACCCCACCGGATGTCAGCGCGACAGCGATCGCCTGGGCTATGCCGGCCATGTCGGGTATGACGTTCAGTTCGGCAACATCGTCGTCGGTGCGGTCGGGGAATTCGGCAAGAGCAACATTGTCGATTCATCCAGCGCCTACAGCACCACGCCAGCGCGGTACGCGTTCGTGCGGACGATGGACTGGAATGCGCAGGGACGCCTGCGTGCCGGCTATGCGATCGGCGATACGCTGCCCTATGTGACGGGTGGTGCCGCGTTGGCGCGCATCGATCACGGGTTCGAAACCAGCAACGGTGCCAACAGCTTCACCCAGGATCGCGACAAGCGCAATGCTTGGGGTTACACGGCGGGCGGCGGTGTCGAACAGCGCGTGTCGGACAACTTCTCGATCGGCGTGCTGTACACCTATACCAGCGTCAACGACCGTTCGCCGACGGTTCGTGTCGGACCAGGCACGGCATTGGCGAACAACCCGTTCCTGCTGGTCAATGCCAACGGAACCGATATGCGTCGCAGCGACGACCGGTTCGACTGGCACAGTGCCCGCGTTCGTGCGAGCTTCCGCTTCTAAGACAGGGTGGATGGTGTCGGCTCGATGGAGGGCCGGCACCGTGTCGGATCACCGTTCCGACAGCAAAAGAGCCGCATCGGGCGACCGATGCGGCTCTTTTCGTATCAGCGGACGCGCGGGCCGCCATAGGGCAGCGGGGGCGGCGGGCGGCGATCGCGACGCGGCAGCTGCGCCTGATAGGCATGGCCGCAATGGTCGACGCAGTAGGGGAAGCCGGGGTTCACCTTCTCACCACAGAAATGGAAGTCCGGCTCGCCGGGATGGCCGATCGGCCATTTGCAGATGCGGTCGTTCAGGTCGAGCAACGTCGTCTTGCCCGCGATCGCGTCGCTCGGCCGCGCCGGCACCAGGCGGCGGGGCGGGGCGGGGGTCAGCGGCGCGCTCTGTTCACCCGGATTCTGCCGCAGGAAGCCACCGGGGCCGACCGAGCGCATGACCGGCTCGGCCCGACGCGGGGCGGCGACCGGTGCGTCGTCGTCCTCTTCTTCCTCGTCGTCCGCCTGATCCTCTTCGGGAAGCGGTGTGAACGGGTCGTTCTCGACCGGGGCGGCCGCGACAGGTTCGGGCTTCGGTTCGGGCGCGGGTGCCGGCTTCGGAGCGGGCGGGGGAGGCGGCGGCGGTGCGGCGACGACCGGTGCCGGCTCCGGCGCTGCGGGCTTCGGCGCGGGTGCCGCCGCCTTGGCCGCGTCGTTCGACTTCACCGGCGACGGGCGCGACTGCAGGCCCAGGCGATGCGCCTTGCCGATCACCGCATTGCGGCTGATCCCGCCCAGCTCCTCGGCGATCTGGCTGGCGGTCATCCCCGATTCCCACATCTTGGCCAATGTCGCGATGCGTTCTTCGGTCCAACTCATGCCCGTCTTCGTCCTTCGCTTCGTCACGTGCGCCGACGACCATGATCCTTGCCGCCGCGCGCGCCAGCGATTAGGCGACACAGCCATGCAGGAACAATCCCCGTCGCGCGCAAAAATCATCATCGCCGACCCCGGCGTGCCGGTCATCCGAAACGTCAACTGGGGCGGGCTGCGCACGCTCTATATCAAGGAGGTGCGCCGTTTCTTC
The DNA here is from genome assembly GCF_022664435.1 of Sphingomonas panni. GTDB lineage: Bacteria > Pseudomonadota > Alphaproteobacteria > Sphingomonadales > Sphingomonadaceae > Sphingomonas > Sphingomonas panni. The sequence continues at coordinate 253,744 of NZ_JAKREU010000004.1, forward strand.
AAGGTGCAGCTTCAGACCATCTGGGCACCGGCGGTCACGACGCTGCTGTTCCTCGTGATCTTTTCGGTCGCGATGGGCGGCGCGGGGCGCACCGTGCTCGGCGTGCCCTTCCCCGATTTCGTCGCGCCGGGCCTGATCGCGATGGCGATGCTGAACAACGCCTTCGCCAATTCCAGCTTCGCGCTGCTGGTCGGCAAGATTCAGGGGACGGTGGTCGATTACCTGATGCCGCCGCTGTCGACCGGCGAGCTGCTTGCGGCACTCGTCGGCGGCGCGGTGACGCGTGCGTTCCTCGTCGGGCTGGTGCTGTGGGGCGCGATGCTGCTCTATCCCGGCGTCCATGTGATGCCCCGTCATCCCGGAGCCGTGCTATGGTTCGGGCTGTTCGGATCGACCTTCCTCGCGCTCGCCGGGGTCATGACCTCGATCTGGGCGGAGAAGTTCGATCATGCCGCCGCGATCACCAATTTCGTAATCGGGCCGCTGACGCTGCTGTCGGGCACCTTCTATTCGGTCGAGGCGCTGACCCCGGCCTTTCGCTCGATCAGCCACCTGAACCCGTTCTTCTACATCATTTCGGGGTTCCGCTACGGATTTCTCGAGCGCGCCGACTCGCCGGTGCTGCTCGGCGGCGCGGTGATCCTCGCGGTCGATGTCGCGATGGCGATCGGCTGCTACGCACTGCTGCGGTCGGGGTGGAAGCTCAAGAATTGACGAATCCGTCCAAGGGGCGGTACAGCGCCGCTCCGGGCGGCCGGGTTGGCCGCCCTTTTGCGTTTTGAACGCCGATATTTCTCATGAAGGAGCAGTTCGATGACGACCCCCGCGCTCATGCCCGTCTATCCACGGTGCGGCGTGCGTCCGGTCCGAGGCGAGGGCTGCTATCTTTATGGTGAAGACGGCACGCAATATCTCGACTTCGCCGCCGGCATCGCCGTCAATGCGCTGGGCCATGGCCACCCGCATTTGACCAAGGCGATCCAGGAGCAGGCCGCGACGCTGATGCATGTCAGCAACCTCTACGGCTCGCCGCAGGGTGAGGCGCTGGCGCAGCGGATCGTCGATCACAGCTTCGCCGATACCGTGTTCTTCACCAATTCGGGTGCCGAAGCGGTCGAGTGCGCGATCAAGACCGCGCGCCGCTTCCACTTCGCCAACGGCAACCCCGAACGGCATACGCTGATTACCTTCAACCAGGCGTTCCACGGGCGGACGCTCGGCACCATTTCGGCCACCAATCAGGCCAAGATGCGCGACGGCTTCGAGCCGCTGCTGCCGGGCTTCAAATATGCCGAGTTCAACGATCTCGAAGGCGCGTTGGCGCTGATCGACGACAACACTGCCGGCTTTCTGGTCGAACCGGTGCAGGGCGAAGGCGGTCTGCGCACGGCGACGCCCGAATTCCTGACCGGCCTGCGTAAGGCATGTGACGAACGCGGTCTGTTGCTGGTGCTGGACGAGGTGCAGTGCGGTTACGGCCGGACCGGCACGCTGTTCGCGCATGAGCAATATGGCGTGAAGCCCGACATCGTGTCGGCGGCAAAGGGCATCGGTGGCGGCTTTCCGTTCGGCGCGTGCCTCGCGACCGAGGAAGCGGCCAAGGGCATGGTGTTCGGCACCCATGGTTCGACCTATGGCGGCAACCCGCTCGCCATGGCGGCGGGGCAGGCGGTGCTGGACGTCATGCTTGAGCCCGGCTTCTTCGAGCATGTGAAGACGATGGGCGACCGCCTGCGCTCCAGCCTCGAACAGATGATTCCGAACCACGACCACCTGTTTCAGGAGGTTCGGGGCATGGGGCTGATGCTGGGCCTCAAGCTCAAGTCGGACAGCCGCCGCTTCGTGGCGCATCTGCGCGATCATCACAATCTGCTGACGGTGGCGGCCGGCGACAATGTCGTCCGCGTTCTGCCGCCGCTGGTGATCGACGAGAGCCATATCGCGGAAGCGGTGGAGAAGCTGTCGGCGGCGGCACGGGTCTACGTCCCGGTCGCCGACGATTGATTGATTTCCTCCCCGATACGGGGAGGGGGACCATGCGAAGCATGGTGGAGGGGGCCCGCCCCGGAACGCAGCGCCGGTGGAGAACCCCCTCCACCGTCCTGCGGACGGTCCCCCTCCCCTTGCAGGGGAGGATTTACCTAGAATGCGCCATTTCCTCGATCTCGCCTCGGCCGGAGCCGATGGCATCGCCGCCATCCTGAACGACGCGCTCGACGCCAAGGCCGCGCGTAAGGGCTGGCCGAAGGGCCGCGCCGACGCCGACGCGTCGCTCGCCGGACATACGCTCGCCTGCGTGTTCGAAAAATCATCGACCCGCACGCGCGTGTCGTTCGACATGGCGATGCGCCAGCTGGGCGGATCGGCCCTCGTGCTGGATGCCGGCACGTCGCAGCTGGGGCGGGGCGAGACGGTCGCCGATACCGCCCGCGTCCTGTCGGGCTATTGCGATGCGATCATGGTGCGCACCGACGATCCGGCCAAGCTGGACGAAATGGCGCGCTATGCATCGGTTCCGGTCATCAACGGCCTGACCGACCAATCGCATCCCTGCCAGATCGTCGCCGACCTGCTGACCGTGATCGAGGCGGGTAAGGCTTTGCCGGGCCTGAAATGGGCATGGCTCGGCGATGGCAACAACGTGCTGCATTCGATCGTCGAGGCGGGCGCGCTGATGGGCTTCGATGTCGTCGCGGCCTGCCCGGAAGGTTATGATCCCGACCCGAAGGTGATCGAGGCAACCGGCGGTCGTGCGACGATCACCCGCGATCCGGTCGCGACGGTGCGCGATGCCGATGTGATCGTCACGGACACCTGGATTTCGATGGGGCAGGCGCATGCCGAGCAGAAGCTGGCGGCGATGGCCCCTTATCAGGTCGACGCGGCGCTAATGGGCCATGCGAAGCCGGACGCGGTATTCCTCCACTGCCTGCCGGCGCATCGCGGCGAGGAAGTTACGCCCGACGTCATCGACGGGCCGCAGTCGCTGATCTGGCCGGAGGCGGAGAACCGCCTCCACGCACAGAAGGCGGTATTGCGCTGGTGCTTCGGCCTGATCGGCTGATCCCGCAATCACGTCTGGCAAAGCGGCCGGGTGGCCTGCGTTCCGTATCGGGATGCAGGCCGCCCGGTTTTTGCATGTGCGAACGCTGGCCGACGCAAAGCGCTTGCGGAATCTGTCGCGCGCTACCATGTGAGTGATCGATCACAGTTTGCCCCCGCGCGGGGCATGAGGAGCTTTCGTTTGTCCGATACCGTCCGCCTGCCCGACCTCGATCGCGCGATCGGGTTCACGCTGCCCGACCATCACGCGCGCGGCCGTGTCGTACGGCTGGGGCCGGTCGCCCAGTCGATCCTGGCGGCCCATGCCTATCCGGCACCGATCGAGAAGCTGCTGGCCGAATCGCTGGCGCTGACCGCGCTACTCGGATCGACGCTGAAAGAGGCCGAAGGCCAGCTGACGCTGCAGGCGCAGACGCAAGGCGGAATCATCCGCCTGATGGTGTGCGATTACAAGAATGGCGAACTGCGCGGTTATGTCGATTACGACGCCGACCGGCTGGCCGAACTGGGCGAAGACCCGTCACTGTTCGCGCTGTTCGGGCAAGGCTATCTCGCGATCACCTTCGATCAGGTGACCTCGGGCGAGCGCTATCAGGGCATCGTGCCGCTCGACGGGGAATCGATTGCGCAGGCGGCGGAGAGCTATTTCCTGCAGTCCGAACAGATTCCGTCGCTGGTCCGGCTGGGGATTGGTGTCGATGACAATGGCAATCGTATCGCCGGCGGCATCTTCCTCCAGCATCTTCCCGAAGGCGAGGAGGGGCGCGAGCGGCTGCACACGCGGCTCGACCATCCCGAATGGCACCATGTCGAGGCACTGGGCGCGACCATGGGCGCGGATGAGCTTGCCGACCCGATGTTGCCGCTGGAAACTTTGGTGTGGCGCCTGTTCAACGAGGAGCGCGAAGTCCGCGTCCTCGCAACGACCATGCTGACCCGCGGCTGCCGCTGCGACCGGGACTATATTGCGGGCGTGATCTCCCGCTTTCCGGAAGAAGAGCGTGCAGCGATGGCGGATGAGCAGGGGATTATCACGGTCGACTGCGCATTCTGCGCAACGAAATTTCGGCTCGCGCTGGCCGATATCGCGGCCTGACGCGCGCCGAAGGGGGATACGACATGGGGGGACTGTGGCAATGGGCGACGGCGGTCGCGCTGGTCGTCGGGTCGGCGGCGGTCGCGCAACCGGCCGGCGCGCCGACGTTGCAGGCGATGCGCAGTGTTGCCCCCGGGGTCTGGGCGTTGCGCTCCACCGGTTCGCCGGAAGCGGCGCGCGATAGTTGCGTTGCGGATACCGCGGTGCTGTTCCGACTGCGGTTGCGCGCGGCGGAATGCAGCCGCTTCGTGATCGAGGATACCCCGCGCATCGCGACGGTCCACTATACCTGTCCCGGTGCTGGCCATGTCCGCACGACGATCCATGTCGATACGCCGCGCGCGCTGCGCATCGAGAGCGAGGGCATCGTCGACGGAATGCCCTTTGCCGATGCGTATGAGGCGCGCCGGCTGCGCAACTGCACGGGGCGCGGCCGTTAAGCGCCTGTTTAACGAAACCGGGGTAGGCAGGGGGCATGTCCTTGCGGGACATGCATGTTATCCCTGAGCATGAAACCCCTCGGGCCGCCCCTGTGCGGCCCGTTCTTTGTCGGGCGGTTGCCCTGATCCCGCGAAAGCCTTAGCGAGCGCAGCATGACGAATACTCCCCTCAGCGTGGTGCTGGTGTCGGGTGGACTGGACTCGATGGTGTCGGCGGCGCTGGCGCGAGAGGCAGGCCACCGGCTGCTGGCGCTCTCGATCGATTACAACCAGCGGCATCTGGTCGAACTGGCGTCGGCGCGGCGGATCGCGCAGGCGTTGGGCGCGGAACGCCATGTCGTCCTGCCGCTCGACCTATCGGCCTTTGGCGGTTCGGCGCTGACCGATACGGCGATCGCAGTGCCGAAGGACGGCGTCGAGGAAGATGTGATCCCGGTCACCTATGTCCCGGCGCGCAACACCATCTTCCTCAGCCTCGCGCTCGGCTGGGCAGAGGCGGCGGGGGCGCGCGACCTGTGGATCGGCGTCAACGCGCTCGATTATTCGGGCTATCCCGACTGTCGCCCGGAATTCATCGCCGGCTTCGAAGGATTGGCGGAACTGGCCACCCGCGCAGGCGTCGAGGGCGAGCGGTTCCGCATCCATGCCCCGCTGCAGCACATGACCAAGGCCGACATCGCCCGCGAGGCGCATCGGCTGGGCATCGATGCCGGCATGAGCTGGTCGTGCTACGACCCGGTCGGCGAACTGCATTGCGGCAAATGCGACAGCTGCCGGCTGCGCGCGCGCGGTTTTGTCGAGGCAGGCTTGCCCGACCCCACCCGCTATGCGGAACAGCCCGACACCGGCCGATGACCTATTCGGTCAAGGAAATGTTCCTGACCCTGCAGGGGGAAGGGGTTCATGCCGGCCGGCGTGCGGTGTTCGTCCGCTTTGCCGGGTGCAATTTGTGGACCGGACGCGAACAGGATCGCGCGACGGCGGTCTGCCAATTTTGCGACACCGACTTTGTCGGCACCGATGGCGTGGGCGGCGGCAAGTTTGCGGACGCAGCCGCGCTGGCGGAGGAGGTAACGGCATTGTGGGACGGTGATCGCACCCGCCGCTTCGTGGTGCTGACCGGTGGCGAGCCGATGCTCCAGATCGATGACGCGCTGGTTGCCGCACTCCACGATGCTGGCTTCATGATCGCGATCGAAAGCAATGGCACCATCGCCGCCCATCCCGGTATCGACTGGATCTGTATCAGCCCCAAGGCGGGCAGTGAGGTCATGCAACGTTCCGGGGATGAACTGAAGCTGGTCTGGCCGCAGGACGGCATCGATGTCGATGCGGTCGAGCAATGGGATTTCGCCCATCATTTGGTCCAGCCGATGGACGCGATCGGCATGGAAGCGATCCACCGCGACGCCGCAATCGACTTCGCGATGGCCCGTCCGAAATGGCGTCTGTCGCTCCAGACGCACAAGCTGCTCGGCCTGCGCTGACCCGTTTCACGCGGCGCGGGCTGCGATCGTTATCTCATAGGCTCCGGTCAGCGGATCGTGATGCAGCGGCGCGCGCAGCTGCCGCGACAGGCCGAGGATGATGCGCCCATAGCGGCTGGCGACCAGCGACTCGAGGTTTTCGCTCTCGACGAGCGCGGGTGAGGTTGCTCGCAGAACCGCGGTATCGGTGCCCGCGACCTGGCGGAGCGAGACGCCGATCTGCGCGTCCGGGTTCACCGACACGGCCAGTTCGATCAGCTCGGTCAGCAGGAACGATACCGCAACCGCCACGTCCTGCGTCACCAGCACCGGCTCGACATGCAGCGTTATGCCGAGCTTGGTCGCGGAACCGGATGCCGTCGCCCGGATGTTCGACGCCAGTTCGCCGATCACGGATTTGAGTTCCAGACCGCGATTTTCCTCCATCTCCGCATAATGATGGCGATGGACGACGGCTAGCGCGTCCACGCGTCGCTGGATCGTGGCATAGGCATCGGTGGCCGCTGCGCCATGGGCGCTGCGGGCGTGGAAATTAATGAGACTGGCGATGACCTGCAGGTTGTTCTTCACGCGGTGATGCACTTCGCGGGTCAGCTTGGTCTGTCGGACCAGTCCGTCCGCCATCGATTGTTCGTGCCGCTCGACCGTGTGGGTCAGTTCCTGGAACGTCTCACCCAGATCGGCGATTTCCTGTGCGGGTATCGCGCCCAGGTTGACGTCGGCCATCGGGTGCCCAGGGCGATAGCGTTCGATATCGTCGCGCAGCCGCCGCAGGGGCCGGATCAACAGTCGGTCGACGACGAACCAGCCGATGCCGGTCGCCGCGATCCACATCACCAGCGGCAACAGCATCGCGATGATCGCCGAGGAGGTGAAGGGGGCACGGCGCACCGCCATGCTGAACGTCAGGTCGTCGATCCCCAGCGGGATATCGACCCGCTCCAGCCGGTCGATCCCGCCCTGCGCCGGCAACTGCGTCAGCGTCAGTTCGGATTCGGAACCGTGCAGCACGCCACCTTCGAACGGCGTGGCGAACCCGCTGGGTTGGGCAAGTTCGCGCAACATGGTGACCGGAAAGAAGGCGACGGCCCGGGCCGAGCCGACCCCGCTGATGTCCAGCACCAAACCACCGTTCGGCACGACCTGTGCCCGTATACCGCCGGCATCGGGGGCACCGACCATGCGAACCGGAATCGCCGTTCCGCATACGAGGCGGCCATCGGCGGAATAAATGCCAAAGCGCGCGCCGATCGACGTCTGCTGGGCGAATACCCCCTCGACGCGGGCACAGCTTGGCGCGTTCGCAGGATCGGCCGACATGGCGGTCATCGCGACGCGGAGCGCGGTCATGTCGCCGACCAGCTCAATCGCCAGCGCGCGCGAAGCCTCGGTCGCCGCCACGCGCAACCGCGCGCGCAGGTCGACATCGGCGATGCGCGACGTCTGCAACGTCGCGAACAGCGCGATCAGCGCCAGCGGCAGCAACGCGGCACTCAGGATCAGCATGACCTTCGCGCCGGTAGGCGCGCGCCGCAGTACGGCGGCAGGGTTTGGCGATGTCCGTCGAACGGGGAAGGGTGTCGTCACACCGTGCGAGCTATTTCAACTTGCTAAGCAAGTCGAGCATCTCATCGGGCACCGCTTCGCTGGCGGCGTCATGATAGACCGCGCGCAGAGCATTGCCGAGGTTAGACGAATCCTTCTTGTCCGATGCAGGCGTCACCGCTTGTTTCGCACTCGACTGCCGGGCCGCCTGTTCACCATCCTTCACGAAGCAATGCCTTCCCCCGATACCCGGACCAGATCGCCGGTACGAAACTGAAAAACCTGTGCCGACGCGTGCAAGACGACCTTGCGACAGCACGTCGGGCGCACATGAAACTAAAGACGCGCTCGTTGGTTCCATGACCTGACGCGAACTCGGGGGAGGCGTCGTTTCCCTCAGTGCATCGTGGACATTTTGAGATTCGCGCCGCCGGCCACACCGTCGGCGCACCGAAGGAGAATTACCTGACCATGTCGCTCGGACAGCAGCTTGCGCCGCACCTTCCCTTCCTCCGGCGCTATGCCCGGGCGCTTACCGGCAGCCAGACCGAGGGCGACCAATATGTTCGCGCGACGCTGGAAGCCATCGTCGCCGCGCCGGAAGAATTTCCGCGCGACGTCGATCCCCGGCTCGGCCTCTATCGCACCTTCCAGGCGATCTGGGCGTCGTCGCAGCCTGAGGCGTTCGGCGCCGCCAGCGCGTCGGGTACCGAAAACGAAGCGATCGCGCAGGCCCGGCTTGCCCGCATCGCGCCGCTGTCGCGTCAGGCGCTTTTGCTCACCGCGATGGAAGGCTTCACCACCGAGGATGCGGCCTATCTGATCGAGGCCAGCCCGGACGAGGTCGAGGAACTGGTTGCCGAGGCCCTGCGGGAGATCGAGCAGCAGACCCGTTCGCGCGTGATGATCATCGAAGACGAACCGCTGATCGCCATGGACCTCGAACAGATCGTTCGCGACCTGGGGCATGACGTGACCGGCGTGGCGGTGACCCGGGACGAGGCCGTCGCCCTGGCGATGCAGGACCGGCCGGGGCTGGTGCTGGCCGATATCCAGCTGGCGGACGACAGCTCGGGCATCGATGCGGTCAAGGACATCCTGTCGGAATTCAACGTGCCGGTGATCTTCATCACTGCCTTCCCGGAGCGGTTGCTGACCGGCGAACGACCGGAACCGACCTTCCTCATCACCAAGCCGTTCCAGCGGTCGACCGTGAAGGCCGCAATCAGCCAGGCGCTGTTCTTCGACGAAGCTACCGTGCCGGAAACGGTGGCATAACGGTACGGACCCAAAACGAACTTCGGGGGTTGATAGGCGATGGCAGACGATAACGAACGCATCCATGTCAGCGCCACCGAGGCGCGGGCCGGCGCAACGCCCGGGGTTACCCGTTATGTGCTTATGGTGTCCCTGATCGCGGCGATCGCGGTCATGGCTTATATCCTCCTCACCTAAAGCGGACGGTGCGCCCGACGCGGGCGTACCGTCACTGGCAATCGGCCATAGGCAACCCTATGTTCGGGGCCGTCCCACACCGGGTCGGCCACGTATCGAACGGATAAGAATGACTGAATCCGATATCAGCGAGGATGTGGCAGGCGAGGTGCAGGAGCATGTCGCGCTGCCGGATCCCGAGTTCAAGAAGCAGCTGGCACAGGTCATTCCGCACCTGCGCGCCTTTGGCCGTTCGCTATCGGGCAGTCGCGATCTGGCCGATGATCTGGTGCAGGAAACCCTGTTGAAGGCATGGGCTGCGCGTCAGCGGTTCCAGGCCGGCACGAACATGCGGGCATGGACCTTCATCATCCTGCGCAACCTGTATCTGTCGCAGATGCGCCGCGCCCGGTTCAAGGGCGAGTGGGACGACTTGGTCGCCGACCGGATTCTCGCCGCCCCGGCAAGTCAGGACCGCCACGTCGAACTGGCCGACATGCAGCGCGCGCTGCTTCACCTGCCGCAGCCGCAGCGCGAGGCGTTGATCCTCGTTGGTGCTGGCGGGTTCGCTTATGAGGAAGCGGCGGAAATCTGTAACGTCGCAGTCGGCACGATCAAAAGCCGCGTCGCACGCGGTCGTGTCGCGTTGGAAGCGCTCATGTCGGAGGGCAAGCTGCCATCGCGCGCCGAACAGCCCGACAATAATGGGCAGACTGTACTGGACACGATCATGGGCGAAGTCGACGACCTCAGCCGGGAACGCTGAGGTCGCTTACTGCTTCGGCAGATCGTCGAGCGACCGGAGATAATCGTCCCAGTCGCGTGGCAATGCTGCATCACGATCGAACACCCGACGCAACGCCTGACCCACACCTTCGGCAGGGCTGGGCGGCCGCACGACCTGCCCGGCAAAAGTGCGTTCGCCGCGAGAGGGAATATGGGGTGCCATATTCGTCCAACGAGCGCATCGGAGTTTCGTTTCATTTCCCCAAGCGATAGGTGTCACGCTCGGTCGCGTGGATAGCTCGGGGGATATGATGCAGTTTTTGCCTGATTTCCTGGAACGGGTGCGTGCCGGGTCGCCATTCCTGTCGACCTTGATCGATCGCGAGGCGGATTGCCTGAACCGCATCGATAGCTTCGACATCGATGTGCTGGCCGCAGCGGTCGCCGACCCCGACATGCCGCTCGCTCGCCGGTTGCGGATCGAGCGGCGGCGGGTCGCGCTGCTCGTCGCCCTCGGTGACTTGGCGGGCGCCTATGACCTGACCCGGGTTACGCGAACGCTCAGCGACTTTGCCGATCACGCGCTGCACCGCGCGATCTTGCAGGCGATTGAGGAGCGGACGCCGGGCGCGGAGCCGGTCGGATTTGCCGCTATCGCGCTGGGCAAGCAGGGCAGTCACGAACTCAACTATTCATCCGATATCGATCCGATTTTGCTCTACGATCCGGCGATCCTGCCCCGTCGTGAGAAGGATTCGCCGGCCGAGGCGGCAGTGCGGATCGGCAAGCGGGCGGTCGAGCTGCTGCAGGCGCGCGATGGCGACGGCTATGTCCTGCGGGTCGACCTGCGGCTGCGCCCTTCACCGGAGGCCACGCCGATCGCGCTGCCGGTCGATGCCGCGGTTTCCTATTACGAGTCCGCCGCGCTGCCATGGGAGCGCGCCGCTTTCATCCGCGCGCGTGCGGTCGCTGGTGATGTCGCGCTAGGCCGGCGTTTCCTCGACGCCATCCGGCCGTTCGTGTGGCGCCGCGCGCTCGATTACGGTGCGATCGGTGAAATCCGCGATATTACCCGCCGCATTCGCGAACATTATGCGCAGGGGCAGGCGTTCGGCCCGGGATACGACCTGAAACGCGGGCGAGGCGGCATCCGCGAGGTCGAATTCTTCGCGCAGGTGCATCAACTGGTCCATGGCGGCCGCGATGCCGATCTGCGTGCACCCGCCACCCGCGACGCGCTGGCGGCGCTCGCGGCCGGTGGTCGCATCGCGGCGGAAGAAGCAGCCTTGATGGACGCGGCCTACACGCTGTTCCGCACCATCGAACATCGGTTGCAGATGGTCGACGACCGGCAGACTCACAGCCTGCCGGACCATGGTGAGGCGCTCGACCGGGTCGCCCGGCTCCACGGCGTCGAGGACGGTGGCGCGCTGCTCGACCTGCTGGCACCGCATGTCGCCGCGGTCGGTGCGATCTATGACCGGCTGGACGGCGCGCAGACCTCGCGGTTGCCGGTCGATCCGCAATCGCTGGCGGACCGGCTGGAGGCGATGGGCTTCGCCTCGGGCGAACAGGGTGCCCGGCGGATTGCCGACTGGCGGGGCGGGGCGTATCCGGCACTGCGCAGCCCGGCGGCGCGCGCGGCGCTGGAGGACAGCCTGCCCGGACTGGTCGCGGGTCTCGCCACCGCAGCCGATCCGCACGCGGCGCTGATGCGGCTGGATGCGATGCTGGCCCGCCTGCCGAGCGCGATCAACCTGTTCCGCCTGTTGGAGGCACAGCCGGCCCTGGCACGTCTTCTCAGCACGATTCTGTGCCATGCGCCGACCCTTGCCGAGGCGCTGGCGCGGCGCGCGGTGCTGCTCGACGCGCTGATCGATGCCCGCGCCCTCGAACCGGTCGGCAGCGTCGACGAACTGGTTGCCGAGATGCGCGAACGCGCAGGCGATGGCTATGAACGCCTGCTCGATCACGTCCGCGATGTCGTCAACGAAAAGCGCTTCATGCTGGGCGTTCAGATCGTGGCGGGCACCAGCGATCCGCTGGCGGTCGCGGCGGGCTATGCGCGGGTGGCGGAAGCGGCGGTTCGTGTCTTGGCGGCCGCTACGGTCGACGAATTCGCCCAGCGCCACGGTCACGTACCTGGCAGCGAACTGATCGTCCTTGCGCTCGGGCGACTGGGCGGGGGCGCGCTGACCCATGCGTCCGACCTCGATCTGATCTATTGCTTTACCGGCGATTTCGCGGCGGAATCGGATGGCGAGAAGCCGTTGGGCGCCGTCCTCTACTATAACCGTCTGGCACAACGATTGACCGCGGCGCTGTCGGTGCAGACCGCATCGGGGCCGCTCTACGAAGTCGACACGCGGCTGCGTCCCTCCGGCGCGCAGGGGCCGCTGGTCGTCTCGCTCGCAGGGTTCGAACGCTATCAGCGCGAGGACGCGTGGACGTGGGAGCATATGGCACTGGCGCGCGCACGGCCGATCGTCGGATCCGCCACGGGTCAGGCCGAGGCGGCCGAGATCATCGCGCGTGTGCTGGGCGGCGACCGTCCCCCGCGCGACATCGCGGCGGAGGCGGCGACGATGCGGGCGGACATGGCCCGTCACAAGCCGCCATCGGGTCCGCTCGATGCAAAGCTGGCACCCGGTGGCCTAGTCGACCTCGAGTTCGCGGTACATGTCACGCAATTGGCGACCGGGCGCGGGCTGGCACCGCAACTGGGGGCCGCAATTGATGTGTTGGCTGGGGAGGGGCTGTTGCCCGACACGCTGCGGCCGGCGCACGACTTCCTCACACGGTTGCTGGTGACGATGCGGCTGGTCGCGCCGGACGGGCAGGTTCCCTCCGATGCGACCCAGCCGATCCTTGCCGCTGCGCTTGGCTGTGCCGACTGGCCGGCGGCGCTTGCCCGGCTGGACGAGGTGCGGCAGATCGTCGCCACGACTTGGGCCGCCATTGCGACGGGAGAACAGGATGGAGATCGGTGATACGCTGCCGGCGGGCACGCTGACGGCGGCGGACGGCACACCCTTCGCGCTGGCGGACCTCGCCGGCCAGCCGCTGGTGCTATATTTCTATCCCAAGGCCGACACGACCGGCTGCACCCGTGAGGCACAGGATTTTTCGGCACTGGCTGAGCAATTCCGCGCGCGCGGCGCGGCGGTGATCGGCGTCTCGCGCGATACGCCGGCGAAGCTGCTGCGCTTTGCCCAGAAACATGCGCTGTGTGTCGACCTCGCCAGCGACGAGGACGGATCGGTGTGCGAGGCGTTCGGCGTGTGGGTGGAAAAGCAGATGTATGGCCGCAGTTACATGGGGATCGAGCGGGCGACCTTCCTGTTCGACGCCGGCGGAACGTTGGTCAGCCAGTGGCGCAAGGTGAAGGTGGCGGGGCACGCGGCCGCCGTCCTGTCGGCGCTGCCGTCCTGACCTCACCGAATCGGTTGCAGTCCTTTCATCGACAGGCAAGGGCCGGTTTCATTTTCCCAGTAGCGTTATGTGGTTAAACGGCTCGCCGTACCTGTACGACGGTTTAACGCGGCCGACGGGGCCAGCCCTTGCATGGCATAACAAATTTCCGGCAAGTGCGGCCTCGGTCAACGCGGTGGGGCATACCGTCAAGACATTGGGGTTCATCGTTCGTGTCGGCTCGTCCGGCGCGCATAACGCTCGGATAGCGGGACATAATGTCGATTACCTCCGTATGGAAAAATAACGTCGCTCCGATCACGGGGTTCCGTTCGATCTTTCGGACCCGCCATTTTATCCTGCACGATGGCAAGCAACTGCGCCGTCACACTATTTCCGGCCGGAATCAGGCTACTGCCGCCGGTCTCGCCGCCATCACCATCGCGTTTTCCGCCTATGGCATGGGCCAGGCGACCATCGGCACCGCGATGGCGGGCGGGGTCGCCGATGATGACAAGGTTGCGGTGATGCAGCAGCAGGTCAACGCGATGCGCGCCGATGTCGCCCGTCTGCACGCCGACGCCCGCGCCCATGCCGAACGGCTCGACAAGCGACAGGCGGCGCTCGCCGCCGTGCTCACCGGATCGGAAGACGCGAAGACCCTTGCGCTCGCCGCCCTCGATCAGAAGCCTGCCGGTGCCACCAACAGCGTGACGCGTCCGTTCGATCGCGTTGCGCGGCAGCAGGCGGCGATGGCCGCACAGGCAAAGGCGATCGCCGATGCCCGTTATGCCCAGACCGCCGGTTCGCTCCGCAAGCTGGGCCTGAACCCGCGCCGGGTGCTGCCGGCTATGGGTGGTCCCTATGAACCGGTCGATGCGGCTACCGCCGCTGCGGCGGCTGCCGGTGCCGCGACGGCGGATGCACAGGCTGATGCCCAGTTCCGCGCACTGTTCATGAGCTGGAAGAAGCTCGACACCATCGAACAGGCCGCGATCTCGATCCCGTCCTATCAACCGGTGCAGAGCCTGTCCTTCACCAGCAATTTCGGCGTCCGTTCCGACCCGTTCCGCGGTACCGCCGCGATGCATGCCGGCGTAGACATTCCCGGTCCGATCGGCACGCCGATCTATGCGACTGCCGACGGCATCATCTCGCGCGCCGAGCGCGCCGGTGGCTATGGCAACCTGATCGAGGTCAACCACGGCAAGGGCATCGCGACCCGCTATGGCCACCTGTCGAAAATCCTGGTGCGCGACCATGAACGCGTGAAGCGCGGTCAGCTGATCGGCCTGATGGGATCGACCGGCCGTTCGACCGGCAGCCACCTCCACTACGAAGTCCGCATCGATGGATCGGCCGTGAATCCTGCGCCGTATTTGCAGGCGGGGCAGCTGGCATTGGCTGCCGACCGTGCACAGCGCCAGCGTCTGGCGATGGGTGGCCCCGCCGTCGCCGAGTAAGCTGCTCGGGCGCCGTTGCCGTGGGGCGACGCTGCGCCTATCTGGTCGGGATGGATACGACCATGACCGATGTCACCCTGTCCGCCGCGGCGGCGGCGCGCGTTGCCGCCATTGCCGCAAAGCAGGCGAAGCCCGCCATCTTGCGCCTGTCGGTCGAGGGGGGCGGTTGCTCCGGCTTCCAATACCGCTTCGGCCTGGCCGAAGGGATCGAACCCGATGACAGCATCGCGGAAACCGACGGCGTCAAGCTGGTCGTGGACTCGGTCAGCATCGATCTGGTGCGCGGCAGCGAGGTCGATTTCGTCGAATCGCTCGGTGGCGCGGCATTCCGGGTGACCAATCCGCAGGCGGCGTCCGGCTGCGGCTGCGGCACCAGCTTCGCGGTCTGACGTGCGGATCGTCTCCTACAACGTCAACGGTATCAAGGCGCGTCTGCCGCGATTGATCGAGTATCTGACCGAGGAGCAGCCCGATGTGGTCTGCCTTCAGGAACTGAAGTCGAGTGACGACACGTTCCCCGAGGCGGATATCCGCGCGGCAGGCTATGGTGCCGTATGGCACGGCCAGAAGGGGTTCAACGGCGTCGCTGTCCTGGCACGCGGGGCTGAACCGGTCGAGCGTCAGCGCGGCCTGGCGGGCGAACCGGAGGACGAGCATAGCCGCTATCTGGAGGCGGAGGTCGATGGTGTCGTTATCGCCTCGATCTATCTGCCCAACGGCAATCCCCGGCCAGGGCCGAAATTCGACTACAAGCTGCGCTGGATCGACCGCTTGCGCGCACGCGCTGCCGAACTGCTGACGGAGGAGCGCGCGGTGGTGCTCGCCGGTGACTATAACGTCATTCCCAACGACGACGATGTCTTTTCGGTTCGCGCGATGCAGGACGACGCCCTGATGCAGCCCGAATCACGCGCGGGCTATCGTGCGTTGCTGGCGCAGGGCTGGACGGACTCGCTGCGCACGCGGTTTCCGAAGGGCGGGGTGTGGACCTTCTGGGACTATCAGGCCGGCGCATGGCAACGCGACGCGGGGTTCCGGATCGACCATCTGCTGCTCAGTCCGGTGGCGGCTGACCGGTTCGTCGATGCCGGCGTCGACAAGGCGCATCGCGGCCGCGAAAAGGCCAGCGATCACGCGCCCACCTGGGTCCGCCTGCGTTGAACCGCCTCGCGATGGCCATGGTCGGCATGGCGCTACTGGCACCGGGCGTCGCGCACGCGCGTGACTATTGTCCGACCCGACCAAGCCTCGGCCAGTCGGCCTGTACGATCGAGCCGGGGCGTTTCGCGCTCGAGACGGCGCTGTCCGATTGGGAGCGGTCGAGCGACAGCGACACCGTGCTGTTCGGTGACACGCTCCTCCGGCTGGGATTGACCGACGCGACCGAGTTGCAGGTCGAATGGACGCCGCTCGGCATCGCACGCGATCGCCCCGGCGGTCAAAACGACGCGCGGACTGGCGATGTGCAGATCGGCACCCGCATCGCGTTGCGCAATCCCGATGGCAAGGGACTGTCCTATGGCGTGCAGCCCTCGATCGTCGTGCCGGTCGGGCGGACGCCGATCGGGCAGGGCGGCTGGGGCGCAGCGATGGTGGCACCGGTCAGCTACGACCTGAGCGATACGATCAACCTGCAATTCTCGCCCGAACTTGCCTGGATGCCGCGTGAGGATCGGGGCGGTAATGCCGTGGTCGCGACCGGTACGCTGGGGCTGGGCTTCCTGCTAAGCAAGGCGTGCCAGTTGACTAGTGAGCTTCAGTGGCAGCGGGCGGACCATGCTGCCGAGCATCGACTGGCCCTCGCGGTTGCTTGGCAAGTGTCGGACGATTTCTTCATCGATGCTGGCGGCGTTGCTGGGCTGGACGACCATACGCCCGGCTTGCGCCTCTATAGTGGTCTGTCCCGGCGGTTCTGACATCCGGCTTCATCGAACGCCAATATGTGGCGCAATGTGCAGTGTGTTAGTAGTGTATAACACAATGTTCGGGGGGGCTGTCGCGCTAAGGTGTTGATTTCCGGTCGATCGGCGGTTTGGCACGGTCGCTGCAGAGTCTCTGACAAGTCCGCGATCATCGCCGGACACCACAGGGAGCTCCTACCATGACGACCATTCTCTTCGCGGCCTTGGGCATCGTCGCCGCATCGGCGGTTCAAGCATCCGACCCGGTCACGGTTTCGCCGATCCCCGCAATCGCCGCCATCGAACAGGCGCAACCGGCAGCACCCGTACGTCTCCGCCGCTATTGCATCAGCGACCGCCGCGAAGGTGCGCCGCGTCGCCCGAAAATCTGCCGGACCCGCGATGACTGGCGCGCGCGGGGATTCGATCCGCTGGTCGCGATCGGCCAACTCTGACCTGCCGGGTTACCGCCGGGTCCCGGCCCGGCGGTATCGGTTACAGGGTGCGTTCGTACATCTGATAGACGCGGTTGACCTTGCTATCGATCGTGGTGGCGATGGCGTTCATGCCCTGATTATCGTCCAGCACCCAACCGATCTCGCCGCGCGACGCGCCGAACTTCGCAACCGCATCGCGGCGGATATATTCGATCATCATGAAGGCCAGCTGGCTCGCCATGCGCGATGCCTGCAGCTTCTTGACCACGCCCATCAGCGGCACGCGCATCGTCCGCGCCTTCGGCGCACGCAGCCACAGCAGCAGCTTCAGCCAGTTGAAGGGCAGCAACGATCCGCCCATCGGCTTCAGTGGTTCGTTCATGTCCGGCAGGGTAATCATGAACGCCACCGGCTCGCCGTCCAGTTCGGCGATGCGGATCAGGTCCTCGAACACCAGCGGTTTCAGCTTCTTGCCGACATCGTCGACTTCGGGCTGGGTCAACGGTACGAAGCCCCAATTATCGGACCAGGCATCGTTCAGGATGCGCAGGATGATCTCGGCTTCGTCGGCGAACTTCGCCTTGTTGACCCGGCGGATATGGATGCGCTGGTTCTTCTCGCCCGCCGCCACGATCCGCTGGACGATCGGGGGGAAATCCTTGGTGATGTCCAGCTCGTAAGTGATCATCTGCTTGGCCGGGGCGTAGCCCGCCCCCTCGATCCAGCCACGATAGGCGGGGAGGTGATGGCCCATCAGCACGGTCGGGCTGTGGTCATGACCCTCTATCAACAGTCCAGGCTCTTCCCACACCGACAGACTGCACGGGCCGATGGCGCGGATCATGCCCTTGCCGCGCAACCATTGCTCGGCCTGCGCGATCAGTGCCTTGCCTGTTGCCTCGTCCGCTGCTTCGAACATGCCCCAAAAGCCGACGCCCGGGCCGAAGCCTTTGTCTGTCGGCATGGTCAGCGCGAGGGTGTCGAGATGCGCCGATATCCGGCCAACGACCGCGCCGTTGCGCTCGGCGATGTACAGTTGCGCTTCGGCATGGCTGAACCAGCCATTCTTCTTGGGATCGATCTGCGCGGCGACCTCGCTCTTCAGCGGCGGGACCCAGTGCGGGTCGTTGGCGTACAGCCGATAGGGCAGGGCGATGAACGCCTTGCGGTCGGCAGCGGTCAGGACCGGACGGACGGTGATCGACATGGCTATCCCCCAAACAGCAACGGGGCGGCAATGCGCCGCCCCGTGTCAAACTTCAAATGACAAATCGGTCATCCCATCATCCGCGATAACGGGGATGCCCCTTCGCGACACCACCCGAAAGTTCGGCGACCTTCGGATATTTCTTGGCGACCTCTTCGGTATAGCCGAGGTTGAAGACGGTCGGGCTCTTTTCCGGGCGTTCCGAACGCTCGTAATGGGTGCCGAAAATCTTGTCCCAGAAGAAGTTGGTGATGCCGAAATTACCATGCTCGTCATGGAAATGGTGCGCCATGTGCTTGCGCTTCCATTCGACCAGCAGCTTGTTCTTGGGCTTGTACGCCAAATGCTGGATGCAATGGCAGAATTCGTAGAAACAGGTCGTCAGCAGACCCGTCGCCAGCGCGGCCATCGCCCCGCCGAAGCCACCGATCAGATATCCAACCGGAGCGGTCGCAACGGCGATCGCGGGCAGGGTCGTGTGCAGCGCGCCGAACAGCACCTCCAGGTGATTGGGGTCCTGATGATGATCGTAATGGATACGCTTCCACGTCGCGGCGAGCGGCGCGAACTTGAACATCCAGTTGGAATGCAGCACCCAGCGATGCAGCACATACCACACGAACGGATAGGCCAGGACCGCGACGCCGACCGACGCCAGGGTCGGGACCAGCGGCGCCGGACGCCACGCGAACAGGCCGATCGCGACGAACGACAGCGCGATATAGGCGATGATCGCCGGATACTGAAAATACGCAACGACAAGCTGCTTGAAGGTCATCTTGTCGAGATGGTGCGACTTTTTCCAGAAGCCCTGCTTCTCGGTGATCGCGTTCATCGGCCTAGCTTCCTTAATCCATTCCTTCAACCGGACGATTCGCCCATCTTTCCCGCTCTGCCCGCGCTTTGCGGCCAAAGTGCGACGATCCTTGGGCTATTCCTCGGTCCGGATCAGCACCGCCTCGCCGATCAGGAAGAACAGCAGGAACGGTGCCCATGCCGCAAGGAACGGCGGATAGGCCCCAAGGTTGCCCATCGCGAGAGCGAAATTGTCCGCCACGAAATAGGTGAACCCCAGCGCCATGCCAATGACCGCACGTACAAACAACTTGCCCGAACGGGCAACGCCGAACGCCGCGACCGCCGCGAGCAGTGGCATCAGCACCGCCGATAACGGCCCCGACAGCTTGTGCCACAGCGCGCCTTCCAGCGCCTTGGTCGGGCGACCGGCTTCGGTCAGGTCGCCGATCGCGGTCGATAATTGGCCGAAGGACAGGCCGTCGGGGTCGACATTCTGCAGCGTGAACTGGTCCGGACGAACCCCGCCCGCGATCTTGAGCGATCCCAGACGTTCGCGAACGCCGGTCGCCACGGTGAAGCGCTCGGCATTGTCGATCCGCCACGCGCCGCCCTCGCGCCAGCCGCTGCTGGCGGTGACGAGTTCGCGCAACGAACTCCCCTCGCGGTTATAGACCGTGATGCCGCGCAGCCGCGTCGCCTCTCCGCGACCGGCGACCCGAGCGACCTGGATCAGATTGTCGCCGTCGCGCACCCACACATTGGTCCGCTCTCCCCGATCAACCGGCAGCGGGCCGTAATCGACATTGTCCCAGATGCTTAGCGTCGCGGTCGCCCGCGCGACGACCCGTTCGTTGAACGCGAATGACAGTGCCGCCACGCCGAAGCTGGCGAGGATCAGCGGCGCCAGCACCTGGTGCGCCGACAGACCAGCCGCTTTCAGGCTGATGATCTCGCTGTTCTGGTTCAGTTGGGTCAGCGTCAGGATCGTGCCGAGTAGGACCGAGAAGGGCAGGAACCGCGCGATAATCTGCGGCGTGCGCAGCGAGACGTAGCGCAGGATTTCCGCCTGCCCGTTGCCCGGTACAGCGAGAATCTTGCCGCTTTCGCTCAACAGGTCGAGCGCCTGTAGGACCAGCACGAGCGCGAACAGGATCGCGAAGGTGCGGACGAGGAACAGCCGTGCCATGTAGATGGCAACGGTCGAGGAGGGGAAGAAGCCGCGCATCACGCCGCCGCCTTGCGCCGGCCGGGCAGGTAGCGGCCGATGAACTTGCCGATCTTCGCCGCGCCGCGTTCCAGCCCGCCGATCGGCTCGCCGCCGGGCACCCGAGCGATCACCCAGTACAACCGCAGCACCAGCGCAGTGAACAGCAGGAACGGCCCCCAGAGCGCGATGATCGGGTCGATCCGTCCAAGCCCGCCGACCGCTTCGCCATATTCATTGACCTTGTGATAGGTCACGATGATCACGATCGACAGGAACACGCCGAGCGCGGAGGACGAGCGTTTCGGCGGCACGCCCAGTGCGAGCGCCAGCATCGGCAGCAGGAACATCGTCGCCACCTCCGCCAGGCGGAAGTGGAAGTTCGCGCGCGCCGCGTCGCGATCCTCTTCGCTGACATTGGGGTTACGGCCGGTGATCGCCAGCTGCGGCAACGTCTGTTCGAGGTCGCGCCCGCCACGTGGACGGAAGCTACCGAATTTCGGCAGGTCGATCGGCAGGTCGTGGGCGGTGAAGGTCAGAGTGCGAGGCACCCGGAAATCGGGCGCGTTGTGGATCAGCGTGCCGTTGGTCAGGCGGAAGATGATTGTGTTGGGATCGTCGGTGCGCAGGAACTGTCCGCGCTCCGCCGTGACGCCCAGCCACTGGCCGTTCGGGCGGCTTGCCTGCACGAAAATGCCGCGCAGATCGGCACCCGAATCGCGGCTTTCCTCGATGCGCAGCGTCATGCGTTCGCCGAGCTTCGTGAATTCACCGACCTTGATCGAAGCGCCCAGCGCACCGGTGCGCAGTTCGAAGCGCAACGCTTCGTAATTATAGCGGGCAAGGGGCTGCACGAAGCCGACGATCGCCAGGTTCGCCGCCGCCAGCACCGTCGCATAGATGAACGGCACGCGCAGTAGCCGCCAATAGCTCATGCCGACGCCCAGCATCACGTCGAGTTCGGAACTGGTCGCCAGCTTGCGGAACGCCAGCAGAATGCCGAGCATCAACCCGATCGGGATGCCAAGCCCCAGATATTCGGGCAGCAGGTTGGCGAGCATCCGCCACACGACGCTGACCGGTCCGCCTTCCGCCGCGACGAAATCGAACAGCCGCAGCATCCGGTCGAGGACGAGCAGCATCGCCGAAATCAGCAGCGTGGAGAACAGCGGCACCGCGATCAGCCGGGCCATGTAGCGATCGATCGATGGCATGGGCCAAGGCTATAGCGAAGGATACGCCCGAAGCTAGCCCTTACACTCCTCCCCGGCACGGGGAGGGGGACCAGCGAAGCTGGTGGAGGGGGCGGGCGGCATGCGGGACCGTTGCGTTGCGCGGCCAGCCCCCTCCACCACCGCTGCGTGGCGGTCCCCCTCCCCGCAAGCGGGGAGGAGCTTCAGATAACCCTCACCGCCCTGCCGGCGGCTTCGAACATGCCGAGGATCGTCTCGACCTGCTCGGCGGTATGTTCCGCGCACAGCGAGCAGCGCAGCAGGAAGGTGCCGGCCGGCGTCGCGGGCGGGCGGGCCATGTTGACGTACAGGCCGCCCTCCAGCAGCGCCTGCCACATCAGCACCGCCTGTTGCTGATCCTCGAGGATCACCGCGATGATCGCCGATTGCGGGGTGTCGGTGCCGAGCTTGAAGCCGAGGTCCTTGAGGCCACCATGCAACCGCTTCGAATTGCGCCACAGATGGGCGCGCTTGTCGCCGGCGTAGCGGAGCTTGCGGATCGACGTCGCGGCGGTCGCGACGACCGAGGGCGGCAGCGACGCGGTGAAGACGTACGGACGGCATACCAGCCGCATCACGTTGAACTTCGGATGGTTCGACACGCAGAAGCCGCCGACCGTGCCGACCGATTTGGAGAAGGTGCCGACGACGAAATCGACGTCCTTCTCGACACCCTGTTCCTCATAGACGCCACGGCCATTGGGTCCGAAGAAACCCATGCCATGCGCTTCGTCGACCAGCACCATCGCGCCGTGCTTCTTCGCGACCGCGACCATTTCCGGCAGCGGGGCAATGTCGCCGAGCATCGAATAAACGCCCTCCAGCACGACCAGCTTGCCCGGGTCCTTGGGCAGACGGCCCAGCCGCTTGTCGAGATCCTCGACCGAATTGTGGCGGAAGCGGACGATTTCGGCATTGCCGAGCGAGCAGCCGTCATAGATCGACGCATGGCTGTCGGCGTCGAGGATGATATATTCGCCCTTGCCGGCCAGCGTCGAGATGATGCCGAGATTGGCCTGATACCCGGTCGAGAACACCATGGCATGGTCGGTGCCGTAGAATTCGCGCAGCGCAGCTTCGCAATCCTTGTGCGGATCATAGGTGCCGTTCAGCACCCGGCTGCCGGTCGTGCCCGCACCAAATTCGTCCAGCGCCTTCTTGCCCGCCGCGACGACGTCGGGGTCGAAGGTCATCCCCATATAGTTGTAGGTGCCGAGCAGGATCGTGTCCTTGCCGCGGATTACCGCCTGGGTCGGCGACGTCACCTTGTCCATCACGATCGCGAAGGGATCGCGCACGCCCGTCGCCAGCAAGGCCTCGCGTTCGGCGATCAGCGCATCGAACTTGCTGAACAGGTCGCGTTCGGGCGCGACCGTTTCCGGCGATGCGGGCAGGGCGTGGGGGGTGGCGGCGGCTTCGGTCATGATGTCGGTCTTTCGGGGCCGGGCAGGGGGATCAGGCGGTCTTCAGCTTCTCGACGGCATCGGCCAGCTGGCCGACGGTTTCGATGTCCGCCTGCATGTTCATGGTGATGACGATGTCGAATTCGTCCTCGACCGCCGCGACGAAATCCATCACGGTCAGGCTGTCCCATTCGAGATCGCCGGCAAAGGTCGTCGTCTCGGTCAGTTCGACGCCCTTCTTGTTGAACGGTTCGATCAGGTCGGTGATCGTGGCGAGGGTGGCGGCGCGGTCGCTCATGCGGGTCTTTCCAAAATACGTTGTTGCGCGGCGCTATAGCAGACGATGCGCGCGATACCACGCCGCGGTGTCGGCAAGGCCGCGCGCCGTGTCGATCCGTGGCTCCCACAGGTCGGACGGTGGACGCCGTGCGGGATCGGCGGTCCAGTCGGGGTGGGCAAGATAGCTGGCCCGGTCGGGTGTGAGCTTCGCGCCTGCACCGCGTAGCTTGCGGTCGATCCGTGCGCCCAGCCGCAAGAGGCCGGCGGGCAGATGCATCGGCATTACCCGCCGCCCTACCGCATTGCCGATCAACCGGGCGAGGTCGGCATGGCTCAGCGGATTGCCGTCGTCGACCTCCAGCACATCGCGCGGACCATCGCGTTCGGCCAGCGCCAGCAGCAGCCGGGCGAGGTCGTCGACCGCAACCAGCGCGACCTTGCCCGGCGGAGGGAGAAGGGCGAGGCCCATCTGCGCCATGCGGAACATGTCGCGCATCTCGGTATCGCCGGGGCCATAGACGCCGCTCGGCCGGACGATGGTCCAGTCGCGATCGCTTGCCCGCACCAGATCTTCGCCCGCCCGCTTCGACGCACCATAGGCCGAAAGCTGCGGCTCGCGCGCCGACAGCGAGGAGACATGGACGAAGCGCCGCACCCCGGCCGCCCGTGCCGCGTCCAGCACCGCCTGCGTCCCCGCGACATTGCCGGCGGCGAAGCCCGCGACGTCGGGCGCGCTCACGACACCGGCGACGTGCAGCACGACATCGGCGCCCGCCATCAGCTCAACGAGGCTGTCCGGCTTGTCGAGCGCGCCGCGTACCCAGTTCACGTTGGGTTCGACCGGTTGCGCGCGGCGGGTCAGCGCGCGGGTGTGCCAGTCATGGCCGACCGCCTGCGCGATCACCCGGCGACCGACGAAACCGGTCCCGCCGGTCAGCGCCATCGTCCTCACAGCAAGGCCATATGGTTGCGATGGACCAGCGCCGAGCGGGGGGCATAGCCCAGTAGGTCGGCCAGTTCCTCGCTGCGTCGCCCGACGATCCGCGCGGCATCGGCGGCGTCATATTCGGCCAGGCCTCGTGCGACCACGCGGTCCGCGCCATCGATGATCCGCACGAGGTCGCCGCGTGCGAAATCGCCCGCGATCTCGGTCGCTCCGGCGGGCAGCAGGCTGCGTCCGGTCGACAGCGCATGGGCCGCGCCCGCATCGATGCGGATCGATCCGCGATCGGTCAGCCCGCCCGACAGCCACGCCTTGCGCGCGGGCGCCTGACCGGCGGTGGCGAACACCGTGCCATGACCGGTATCGCCGAACCGGGCGAGCGGATGGTCGATCCGTCCGGTTGCAATGGCGAGGTTCGCGCCGGCGGCGGTGGCGATCCGTGCCGCCTCCACCTTCGACACCATCCCGCCCGACCCCATGCCGGACGACGACTTGCCATCGGCCATGCCCATGATCACGGCATCGATCTGCGCCACGTGCGGGATCAGCCGGGCATTCGGGTTGCCGTGCGGGTTCGAATCGTACAGCCCGTCGATATCGGACAGCAGCACCACGCCGTTGGCGCGCGCCGCCGCCCCGACCCGCGCGGCCAGCCGGTCGTTGTCGCCGAAGCGGATTTCCTCGGTCGCGACGCTGTCATTCTCGTTGAAGACCGGCACGACGCCCAGCTTCAGCAGCCGTCCAAGCGTCGCCGACACGTTGAGGTAGCGCCGCCGATCCTCCAGATCGTCCAGCGTCACCAGCAGCTGCGCGGCGGTCAGGCCGTGTCGCCCGAGCAGTTCGGCCCAGATGCTCGACAGTGCGATCTGTCCGGTCGCCGCCGCCGCCTGCGCATCCTCGAGGCTCGCTCGCCCGCCTTTGGACAAGCCCAGCCGTCGCGCACCCAGTGCGATCGCACCGGACGAGACGATGACGACCTGCTGCCCGGCCGCCACGCGCACGGCAATGTCCGCGACCAGCGACGCCAGCCATTCCCGCCGGGCCTGTCCATCGGGCGCGACCAGCAGCGCCGACCCGACCTTCACGATCAGGCGCGGGCAGGCGGCCGGGCTGAACAGGTCATTCGCCCCTAGATCGGCGACCATTCGCGCGGTTCCTCGTCCTCGCCCGTGTCCTGCGCGTGCATCTCGCTCGGCCCGATCGCCTCGATCAGCCGGTCGAGCACCGCCTCCAGCCCCTGACCGGTCGCGCCCGACAGCGGCAGCACCTTCGCCCCGCTTTCGGCTTCCAGTTCGGCGATCAGCGCCTCGGTCAGTTCGTCGTCGAGCAGGTCGGCCTTGTTGAGCGCGATCACCTCGGGCTTTTCGGCGAGGTCGGCGCCGTACGCCTCCAGCTCGCCGCGGACGATGCGATAGGCCGCGACCGGATCGTCGGCATGGCTGTCGATCAGGTGCAGCAGCACCCGGCACCGTTCGATATGCCCTAGGAACCGGTCGCCGATCCCGGCCCCGTCCGCCGCGCCTTCGATCAGGCCGGGAATGTCCGCGACCACGAACTCGCGCTGCTTGTGGCTGACCACGCCCAGCTGCGGCCGGGTGGTGGTGAAGGCATAGGCGCCGACCTTGGCATTGGTGTTGGTCACCGCGTTGATGAAGGTCGATTTGCCGGCATTGGGCAGCCCGACCAGCCCGGCATCGGCCAGCAGCTTCAGCCGCAGCCATACCCAAGCCTCGTCGCCCGGCCAGCCGGTGCCGTGCTGGCGCGGCGCGCGGTTGGTCGACGTCTTGTAACTGGCATTGCCGCGCCCGCCGTCGCCGCCGCGCAGGAACACCTCGCGCTGGCCAGCACGCGTGAAGTCGGCGAGGACGGTTTCCTTGTCCTCCGACAGCACCTGCGTCCCGACCGGTACGCGGATGACGAGGTCGCGGCCGCCGGGACCGGTACGGTTCGCGCCCGCGCCGCCGGAACCGCGCGGGGCACGGAAATGCTGCGTATAGCGAAAATCGATGAGCGTATTCAGGCCCGGCACGGCTTCGAAAATGATGTCGCCGCCCTTGCCGCCATTGCCGCCGTCGGGACCGCCATATTCCATGAATTTTTCACGGCGAAAGCTGACGGCGCCGGGGCCGCCCCCGCCCGAACGGACGAAGATCTTGGCTTGATCGAGAAAATGCATTGCGTGCGCTTAGTCGGAGTCGCCCCAAGGGGGAAGGGGATTATGCTATAGTCGGCGGTGCAGCACCAGTGCATCGACCTCGCCCAGCGTCGGATGGTCGAACGCACCCGGCAGCCGCCCGACCTGTTCGAAGCCGAGCGAGAGCCACAGCCGCACCGCGCGGACATTGGTCGCGATGACGAAATTAAACTGCATCGCCCGGAATCCGGCGGCGCGGGCATGGTCGAACGAATGCAGTCCCATCGCCCGCGCGATGCCCCGTCCGGTTGCCGCTTCGTGGGTCGCATAGCCGCAATTGGCGACATGGCCGCCGCCGCCCGCCTGGTTCGCACGGCAGTAATAGCTGCCCAGCACCCGCCCTTCGACCTCGGCGACGAACACCGAATGGCCGGCGCCGAACCAATAGGCCAGCGCCTGTTCGGCGGTCATGTCGCGGTCGAGCGCATAGGCCTCGCCCGCGCGGATCACCGGCAGCAGGATGTCGGCGATCGCCGCGCCATCGGCGGGCGTCGCCGCGCGGATCAGCATGGCGGCGCTTCGTCGCGCACCGCGATCAGGCTGCGCATCGCCAGTTCGCGCGCCCGTTCGCGCGGTAGTCGCAGGGCCTTCGCCATCGCACCGCCCAGCAGCGCATCGCCCAGCGCCATCAGTACCAGTTGCAGCGTCTCGTCCGCCAGCGGCATCCCGCTGAGGCTGTTCTCGCTGCCCAGTCGGTCGACCAATGCGTGGATCGCATCGAGGATCGGGTCGAGCGCATCGTCATTGCCCGACAGGATCATCCAGCTGGCCAGCGCGCCCGCGCCTTCGCGATCGAATGCGTCGAAGGTCAGGTCGACGATCTCGCGCGGATCATGGTCGCCGTCGCGCGCGCGCAGCACCGCTGCACCGATCGTCGCGGTGATCGATGTCGCCATCCGCTCCGCCAGCGCCTTTTGCAGCCCTGCGGCCGAGCCGAAATGATGGAGCAGATTTGCATGGGTCCGCCCGATCCGCGTCGCCACCGCCTTCAACGTGACCGCCTGCGGCCCCGCTTCGATCAGCAATTCGCGCGCGGCATCGAGCGCGGCATCGCGCGACGCTTCGGGGGAAAGGCGGCGGCGGGCTATTGACATTTGTGTAAGTAATTCGCAGCTTGCATGGGATGATGTGGAGCAGAACCGTGTCGAAAGCAAAGACTCCCGCCGATCTGACCATCACGCCGCGCGACCTGCGGTTCGGGCGGAACGGGCGATATCGGCGCTATTGGCTGAATGACGATCCGATTGCGACCGCCTTCTACAACGCGCTGTCGGTGACCTTTCCGAAGGGCGAAGGCTTTTTCATCGACAGCGTGCGTCAGTTTCGCGACGGCGCGCCGCCGCGCCTCGCCGCCGAAATCCGCGCCTTCATCAAGCAGGAAGTGATTCACACCCGCGAACATGTCGCGTTCAATCGCCATGTCGCCGACCAGGGCTATGACACGTCCCGGCTGGAGGCGCGGGTCGATCACGAATTGGCGATCACGCGGGGAAAACCGCCGATCGCCAATCTGGCGGCTACGATGTGCCTCGAGCATTTTACCGCCATTCTCGCCCATGAACTGGTCGCGAACCCGGCGCATCTGGCGGGCGGCGACCAGGCCGCCGCCGATCTGTGGCGCTGGCACGCGATCGAGGAGATCGAGCACAAGGGCGTCGCTTATGACACCTGGCTCCACGCGACTCGCCACTGGGGCCGCTTCAAGCGCTGGCGGGTGAAGGCGCTGGTGATGCTGATCGTCACCGCCAAATTCTTTCGCGGGCGGACGGCGGGGATGCTCGACCTGTTGGCGCAGGACGGGTTGCGGGGGCCGGGCGTCAAATGGCGGTTGTTCGCCTATGCCTTTGGCCGGCCGGGTATGGCGCGCAAGGTCCTGGGGCTGTGGCTCGCCTTCTTCCTGCCCGGCTTCCACCCGTGGAATCATGACGATCGCGCATTGATCGGGCTGGTCGACAGCGAGTTTGAAGCCGCCCGGCTGGCCGGTGCCTGACACCTTGCCCCGCGCGTTGGCGCGGGGCAGGAGGTTGCGATGCGAACGGTATCGGAAGACGCGTCGGTCCGGCTCTACCACCTCGACGACGAGGGCGGGGTGGCAACGACGATCCTCTACGGCACGCTGACCGAAGCGATGGCGGCGGCGGCGCGGGAGCCGGAGGAGGTACAGGCCGGACTGTATCTACAGACCAGCAATGACGTGGTCGGCTATCTCGACTTGCTGGATGGATAGGGAATCCCGGGGGACTTGCGGCGTATCCAACCTTCATCGGCGACGGTGACAGCGCACGTGCTGCTGTAAGCTGGGGGCATCTCATTCCCCGGACGTCTCACAGCCTCTGCTCGGACTATTTTCCCGGTCAGCTACATCGGCCGCAACATATGACCAGTCGTCGGGTGGCCCTCTGCCAGATCGAGGCGGATGCGCCGTAGTGCCGGGCATCCGCCCCGACCATATTATTGATAGCCGCCTTCTTCCTCGCGTTCCTCGGCGGCCTCTTCCTGTACTTCTTCCATCTCTTCCTGCTCGGCGGGCGTTTCGGGATCGATCATCGGGGGCATCCTTTCGCACGGCAGCAGCGCCGTCCGGCTGTAACCAGCCGGACGGGCGCCGCGTTCCCGCGTGCCTCAGGCCGCAAGCCTCGGTGCGAGCCGGCGAGCCGATAGGTCGATGGCATAGTCGATCGTCTCGACCGTCATGCCCCGCCCGCGCGAATGGATCGTGCTGCGTGTGCCGGTCGGTGCAAAGCCCAGCCGCCGCAACACCGCGCCCGATGCAGGATTGTCGATATAATGGCCGGCCTCGACCCGGCCGATGCCGAGTGTCGCGGCGATGTCGAGCGCGGCACGCCCTGCTTCGGTCGCATAGCCGCGACCCCATGCGGAGGGTGTCAGCCAATATCCCAGCATGTGCGGCACATCACGCAGCGGCCCGATTCCGATCCCGCCGATCAGCGCGCAACGCCCACCATCATGGGCGAAGATCAGGAAGGTTGGCCTAGCGTCGCCCTGCCAGTTGGTCAGGAACGCCTCGGCATCGGCCAGCGTGTACGGCCACGGCACGCGCGACAGGTTGCGCGCGACCACTTCATGGCCGATCGCGGCGAGCAATGCGGGGGCGTCCTCGGACCAGCCGGGGCGCAGCGTCAGGCGTTCGGTACGGGCGAACATCAGCGTCTCTCCAATGCGCCACGCCTCCGCGAAGAAGCGGGCAGGGGCCGGAGAGAGCAATAAAAAAGGGAGCCGGGGTGACCCGCCTCCCTCTTGTTGGCTGGTTCCGTCGCCGGAACCCGGGTCACCCTGGAGGGCGACCCGTGTGGTAGCCCGTTATTCTGCGGCCTGCGCCTGCATCTCGACATACGCGAACTTGCGGCCGAGCTTGCCTTCCTTGAACGCCACGCGGCCATCGACCAGTGCGAACAGGGTATGGTCCTTGCCCATGCCGACGTTCACGCCCGGGTAGAACTTCGTGCCGCGCTGACGCACGATAATGTTGCCCGCGACCACTTCCTGACCGCCGAACTTCTTCACGCCAAGGCGACGGCCGGCCGAATCACGACCGTTGCGCGACGAACCGCCTGCTTTCTTATGTGCCATGGTTCAAACTCCTCGTATTCGCTCAGGCGCTTATGCGGCGGCGCTGTCGTCGGCGCGCTTGTCGCCGATCGCGGTGATCTTCAGGATGGTGTGCTGCTGGCGGTGACCGTTCTTGCGACGGTAGTTGTGCCGGCGGCGCTTCTTGAAGACGATGACCTTCTCGCCCTTCGCCTGCGCGATGATTTCCGCCGAAACCGTCAGCCCTGCGACCGACTTCAGTTCCGAACCTTCGCCAGCAAGGAGCACGTCGCCGAGCGTCACGTTGCTGCCAGCTTCGCCATCGAGCTTCTCGACGACGATCTTGTCTCCTGCGGCAACGCGATACTGCTTGCCGCCCGTGCGCACGATTGCGAACATGGCCCTTGCTTCTTTCCCAAATGCAATATGTCCGCGTGGAGATACCCCACGCGGCAAGTGGACCGTGACTAGGCAAGCCGATCCGCGCTGTCAATGGTGAAGCAATGATTCGGTCGCGAAACCCGTGTTGCACCGCGGCAACGGTGCTGTGACAATCGAGAGACGGCATCAGCCAAAGACTTGCGCCAGAAAATTACGCGAGGGAGGGTTGGGGCGCAACAGCCTGACCGATCGGTTGGGTCAGGGGGAGACTTTCATGCGTAAATCCGTTTTCACGGCGCTGTTCCTGTCGAGCGCGCTGGTCGCCGTTCCCGCCTTCGCACAGGTTTCAGATGCGCCGCCGCCCGCGGATCAGGTGCCGGCCGGTGAGGATATCCTGGTCGTCGGCACCCGGGCACAGGGCCGCACCGTCGCGGAAAGCCCGGTGCCGGTCGACGTCATCACCGGCGATGCGCTGGTCAACGCCGGCTATACCGAAACCAACAAGCTGCTGAACCAGCTGGTCCCGTCGTTCAACTTCCCGCAACCATCGATCACCGACGGCACCGACGTCGTCCGCCCGGCGACGCTGCGCGGTCTGTCGCCGGACCAGACATTGGTGCTGGTCAACGGCAAGCGCCGCCATACGACGTCGCTGCTGAACGCCAACGGTTCGGTCGGGCGCGGATCGTCGGCGGTTGACCTCAACACCATTCCCAGCCTTGCGATCGAACGGATCGACGTGCTGCGCGACGGCGCGTCTTCGCAATATGGCTCGGACGCGATCGCCGGCGTCATCAACGTTCAGCTCAAGCGCCGCGAGGGCGGTCGTGCGACGATGACCTATGGCAAATATGTCTCGTCGATGGAGGGCGTGGCCGAGGTATCGGGCATCGCACGGCAGGCGAACGGCCAGCCGCAGGTCCGCGCCGACGGCACCTATGTGCTGGAGGAAACCGGCCGCGACCGTGAAGTGCGCGATGGCCGCACCGTGACCTTCGCCGCCAATATGGGCCTGCCGATGGGTGAGACCGCCTATCTGAACCTGACCGGCGAATATCGCGATCGCGAACCCACGAACCGCGCCGGCTATGACCCGCGCCGCTTCTACCCGCTGTCCGCGACCGGCACGGTCGACGCCCGCGAATTCAGCGCGAACCGCGTCAACCATCGCTATGGCGATGCGAAGACGACCGACTTCAACTTCTTCCTGAACGGCGGCGTCGATATCGGCGCGACGTCCGAACTCTACATCTTCGGCAGCTACGGCATTCGCGACGGCGAAAGCGCGGCCTTCTATCGCCGGGCATCGGGCCGCGACACGAACAGCAACATCCAGGATCTGCGCAACTGCACCTTCACCGGCACGGTCTGCACGCCCTTCTACGCCGACGGCTTCCTGCCGCTCATCACCAGCCAGATGGAGGATTTCTCCGGCGCACTGGGCGTGAAGGGCGACGTGGCCGGGTTCAAGTATGACCTGTCCTATGTCTACGGCACCAACAGCTTCGATTTCCGTATCGAGAACAGCTACAACGCCTCGTTTGGTCCGCAGTCGCAACGCGCGTTCAATGCGGGCGGCACGCGCTTCGGACAGCAGACGAT
This sequence comes from Sphingomonas panni, assembly GCF_022664435.1. GTDB lineage: Bacteria > Pseudomonadota > Alphaproteobacteria > Sphingomonadales > Sphingomonadaceae > Sphingomonas > Sphingomonas panni. The sequence continues at coordinate 285,539 of NZ_JAKREU010000004.1, forward strand.
CAACCTCGACCTGCAGCGCGAGATCGCGGTCGGCTTCCTGTCGTCGCTCTCGCTGGCGCTGGGTGGCGAGTATCGCAACGAAAACTACAAGATCGTCGCGGGCGAGTTCCAGAGCTATGCCGCCGGGCCGTTCGCCTTCACCAACGGGGCCGCTGCCGGGTCGCAGGGCTTCCCCGGCTTCTCGCCCAACAGCCGGGTCGACACGTCGCGCGACAGCTTCGCCGGCTATGCGGAACTGGATGCGAAGGTCAGCGATGCGTTCAACGTCGTCGCAGCGGGCCGTTACGAACATTACAGCGATTTCGGCGATACGGTGAACGGCAAGGTCGCGGCGCGCTTCGCCCCGACCGAGTGGATCGCGGCCCGCGGATCGATTTCGACCGGGTTCCGCGCGCCGAGCCTGGCGCAGCAATTCTTCTCGTCCTTCGCCACGCAGAATATCGGCGGCACGCTGGTCGAGATCGGCACCTTCCGCGTCGGCGATCCGGTCGCCCGCGCGCTGGGATCGCGCCAGTTGCAGGCGGAAAAGTCGGTCAATATCGGCGGGGGCCTTACGCTCACCCCGTTGCGTGGCCTGACGCTGACCGCCGATTACTACAACATCAAGATCAACGACCGCATCATCCTGTCCGAGAATCTGCAGGGCACGGCAGTCGTCGCGGTGCTGCGCGCGGCGGGGATTCAGGACATCACCTCGGCCCGCTTCTTCATCAACGGCATCGATACCCGCACCCAGGGTGTCGAGGTGGTCGGCACCTACCGCGTGCCCGATCTGGGCATCGGCAGCGTCACGCTGACCGCCGGCTACAACTACAACCAGACCGACATCACCGACCGGTCGACGCTGTCGGCGATCCCCGGCGTCACCCTGTTCGGTCGGCAGGAATCGCTGCGCCTGACCGAAGGACAGCCGCGCTCGAAGGTCAATCTCGGCCTCGACTGGTCGCAGGGTATCTTCGGCGTCACCGCACGCACCAATCGCTTCGGCAACACGCTGTCGCCGGGCGGCGCGGCGATCACCGATGTCGAGCTGGAGCCGAAGTGGCTGACCGACCTCGAACTCCGCGCGACGCCGGGGCAGTTCGAACTGGCGATCGGCGCGAACAACCTGTTCGACGTCTATCCGACGCGCAATCCGATCCTCGGCGCGACCGCGATCAACAATTATTTTATTCCGTACAGCAGCTTCTCGCCGTTCGGCTTCAACGGGCGCTACCTTTACGCCCGCGCTGGCGTGAAGTTCTGACAAGGCGCAGGCGGGCAGGGGCATCGCGCCTGCCCGCCGCCTATTTCGCCGGGATCTTCGTTCCCAGCAACACCAGCCGGTCGCTGGTAATTCCGAACCAGTGCGGCACGCCCGCCGGGATCAGCAGCACGTCGCCGGGCTTGAGCGGCCGGTCGACCGCATCGACGATCCGGTCCCCCTCGATCAATCCGGGCTGGGTTTCGCGCCCGTTATCCATGCGCTGCCCGGTGCGCAACGTGCCCTCGCCGGCGATGACGATGGCATATTCCGCCTGATCGGGATGGACCGCCGGCCGTCCGGGCGCTTTCCAATATTCCAGCGCCGCGACACGTTCGCCATCGCGCACGACCGGCTCCCAGGCAAAGCCTTGCCCCGGCTTCATCGCCTTGCCCATCGCCTCGACACGGGCGGCGATGTCGCTGCCGCTGGCGAAATCCTGTCCCGTCGCCGGCACGGCCAGCAGTGCAGCCAGCGGCGCCAGACGCAACGCGATCCTCATGCCCGGCCGTCCAGCCGGATCGTCCGCCCCTCACGCGCCGAGCGGTAGATCGCCTCGATGATCCGCATGTCGCGCAGCCCCTCCTCGCCCGACACGATCGGGGTTCGTCCGGTGCGCGCGCATTCGGCCATATGGTCGAGCTGCGCGGCGAACTGCGTCCTGCCCGGTCCCGGCGGCGGGTTGACCGCGCGTTCCCGACCACTCCCGACCCATAATTGCTGCCCCGAATAGCCGGTCGCCGGTTCCAGTTCGATGCGGCCCTTGTCGCCCATCAGCAGGATATGGTTGTGGTTCGCGCTATAGGAGGACTGGCAGCTGCCGATCGCACCGGAGGGAAATTCCAGCGTCCAGTCGATCATGTCCTCGACCTCGGCAAAGCGCGGGTCGCGGCGGTCGGTGGATTCGCGTGCGGTGACGGCGATCGGCTCCTCGCCGGTCATGTAGCGCGCCGCCTGCAGGCTGTAGATGCCCATGTCCATCAACGACCCGCCGCCCGACAGGGCACGCTTCAACCGCCACATCGTCGGGTCGCCCGCGGTGAAGCCGTGTTCGGAGCGGACATAGCGGATTTTGCCCGCAGCGCCGCTCTTCGCCAGCCGCATCGCCTCCAGATTATACGGCTCGAAATGGCAGCGATAGCCGATCATCAGCTGGCGATCCGCTTCGCGACAGGCCGCGATCATGGCCTCCGCTTCGGCGACCGAAACCGCCATCGGCTTTTCGCACAGTACGTGCTTGCCGGCTCTTGCCGCGCGGATCGTATATTCGGCATGCATCGCATTGGGCAGGCAGACATAGACGATATCGACCGCCGGATTGTCGCGGATGCGGTCGAAGTCGTTATAGTTGTAGATCGAGCGGGTGGGCAGCCGGTGATCGGCCGCGACCTTGGCGGCCTTCGCCGGATCGCCGCTGACCACCGCCGCCAGCCGGCTGTGCCGGCAATTGGCGAATTCGGGGATGATTCGGCCAAGCCCGTAATTGCCCAGACCGACGATCGCATAGCCGAGCGGTCGGTCGGGAGCGGCAAGGCCGCGGGTACTCGACGCCAGCGACAGCGCGGCCGCGCTGAGGATCACGTCGCGGCGGGCAAGGTCCATGATGGTGTCTCCGACGGCTGAGCGGCAACGATGCCGCCGGAGTGCCAAGCCTTCAAGCGATTAGTCTGATTCTACCTTATGGTGTCTCTTCAACGGGTTGCGGTGCGGCGCGCAGGCGGCGTTGCTCGGTCAGCACCTGCCATCCGGTCAGGAACAGCGCCCCTGCCACCGGTCCGACGACGATCCCGCTCAATCCCAGCAGGTCGATCCCACCCAGCGTCGTGACCAGCACCATCCAGTCGGGCAGTCCGGTATCGCGCCCGACCAGCACCGGCCGCAGGATATTGTCGGCCAGTCCGATGACGAACACCCCCGACAGGATGACGACGACCCCCTGCCAGATCGCCCCAGTCGCCAGCAGATAGATGGCGACCGGGGTCCAGATCAGCGCTGGTCCGACCGCTGGCAGCAGTGCGACGATTGCCATCACCACGCCCCACAACAGGGCGGCGGGCAGGCCGACGATCCAGAAGGTGATAGCCCCCAGCGCACCCTGGACGAGCGCAACGACGCCCGACCCCTTGATCGTGGCGCGCACGACGGCGACGAACTTGTCGGCCAGGCGCTGTGCGACCGTCGGTTCCAGCGGCAGGGCGCGGACCACCGCCGGACCGATACGCTCGCCATCGCGCAGCAGGAAATAGGTGACGTACAGCCCGACGCCGAATGCCAGCAGGAATGCCGCCGCATTCGCGCCGATCGACAGGGCGCTGCGGGCGAGGACGCTGGCGCTGGCGCTGGCCGCCTGCGAAATCTTCAGTTGGGCGCGTTCGAAGCTGCCAAAGCCCGCGCTGTCGATCGCCCGCTGCAACCTCGTCGGCAATGCGCCATGGACCTGTTCGAAATAGGTCGCGAAATTGATCTGCCCGGTGCGCAGCTGGCCATAGACGCCCGCCGCCTGGTCGATGACCATGCTGACGATAATCATCGCCGGAATCACGACCGCGACGGTGATGATGAGCAGCGTCAGCGCGGCGGCAAGATTGCGCTGTCCGGGACGCCAGCGCAGCAGGCGCTGGAACAGCGGCTGGAACAATAATGCCGCGAGCGCCGCCCATAGCAGTGCGCCGATGAAGCTCGATACGACGAAGGTAAGCGCGACGGTGATGAGTGCGAGAAAGAGCAGGAACCCGCCGGATTCGACGCGCTGACGGACGATTGCCATGCTGGACAGCCTCGGTTTCGGTACGTGCCGGCGGTGCGGCCGGACATTGTCGTTGCGGGAGCGGAACGCCCGTCGCGCTTCTATGCTCCCCCCGCCGATGCCGAAAGTGGGGAATCGATCGATCCGTGTCGGCTTATCCTTCTGCTTAGGACGGTCAGCCAGCGTCAGCCGACCGTTCCCGGCGATATCGGTGCCGATCGTGCCCGCCAGTTCAGGACATGGGCGACCGCCAGCGTCACCGCGCCGACGGACGTCACGATCCGCTCCGCCGTTTCGCCGTCGATGGCGAATGCCCCGATGCCGAGCAGCATCAGACCGGCCGCCGCCAGCATTGCCGGACCGAAGCGGTGGTGCCGGGCATGGCCCGACGCCATGGCAAGGATGCTGATCGGCAATGCGATGGCAAAGGCGATGGTGTGAAACGCCTCCGGCACGACCAGCACCGTCGCCAGCACGGGCAGGGCGATCAGCAGGATCGGCAGTATGAGACAGTGGATCAGACATAGCATCGATGCGGTCACGGCAAATCCGTCGAGCAGCCGTTGGCGATGTGGCGCGGCAGGCTGCCGGGCGGGGGAAGTGCTGGACATGCGACATACTCGACTAACGATTGAATGATACAACATATCATTCACGTCGTAGGGGATTGCAACCCCGGTGTCGCCGCCCCGCCTGACCCTGCGCGTCCTCGGACCGGCTACGTTCATGTTCGTGCGGGTAGCAATGCGGCATCGATCGCGTACGCCATCGGCCGAACGCCGGGGTTGTGCGCGCGGCGTCGATGTGATGCTATACCATCGCGTTCGATACGAAGAATTAACCTGACGAAGGACCTTCATGCACCGTCGTACCCTGCTAGTCTCCGCCGCCATGCTGCCGCTGCTGAACACGCCGCTTCGTGCCGCCGAACCGGCAAACCCGCTGCTCGGGGATTGGACCGGCGGCATCCCACCCTATCAGGCGATCCGCCCTGCGCATTATCGCCCGGCGTTCGATGCCGCGCTGAAGGCCGCACGCGCCGATTTCCGTGCGATCACCGTCGTGCGATCCGCGCCTACCTTCGCCAACACGATCGAAGCGATGGAGCGGTCGGGGCAGCAGTTGGCACGGATATCGTCCGCCTTCTTCAACGTGTCGTCCGCCGATGCGACGCCCGAGATCCAGGCGATCGAGGAGGCGGTGGTCCCCGAACTGACTCGCTTCTCGAACGAAACCTCGCTCGACCCGGCGCTGTTCGCGCGGGTGGACCGGCTGTACAAGGATCGCGCCTCGCTCGGCCTCGATCCCGAACAGTCGCGGCTGCTGGAGGAGACGCACAAGCGCTATGTCCGCGCCGGTGCGGCGCTGCCGCCGGCGGCACGCGCGCGGGTGGCGGCGATCAACGAGGAGCAGGCCAGGCTCGGAGTCCAGTTCGGCCAGAAGCTGTTGGCCGATCAGAAGGCGAGCAGCGTGCTGCTGACCGAGGCGGAGGTCGCGGGGCTTCCCGCGGACCAGAAGTCGGCAGCAGCGACGGCGGCCAAGGCGGCGGGCAAGACCGGCTATCTGATCCCGGCCACGCGTTCGGCGGTCGAACCGTTCCTGACCGTGGCGACCAATCGTGCGGCTCGGCAAAAGGTGTTCGCGGCGTTCGACAATCGCGGCGCGAATGCGAACGAGAACAACACGTCGGCGATCATCCGTCGGCTGGTCGAACTGCGCATCGAACGTGCCAGGCTGATGGGCGCTCAGAGCCACGCCGCGTTCGTGTTGCAGGATGCGATGGCCAAGACGCCTGAGGCCGCGACCGACCTGCTGATGCGGGTCTATCGTCCCGCGCTGACCCGCGCGCAGGAGGAGGAAGCGGCGCTGCTGAAGCTCGCCAGCGCCGATGGCGTCACGCGGATCGAGCCGTGGGACTGGCGCTTCTATGCCGAAAAGGAACGCCAGCGGCGCTATAGCCTCGATGAAGGTGCGGTGAAGCAGTATTTCCCGCTCGACGGCATGGTCGCCGCGCTGATGGACACGACCAAGCGGCTGTACGGCATCCAGTTCGTCGCCCGCGCCGACGTGCCCGTCTATGCCGATGGCGTGAAGGTGTGGGAGGTGCGCGAGCGCGACGGCACGCCGATCGGGCTGTTCTACGCGGACTGGTTCGCGCGACCGACCAAGCGGCCGGGTGCGTGGATGAACTCGCTGCGGGACCAGAACATGCTGCTGGGCCACCAGCCGATCGTCGTCAACAACTGCAACTACACGCCGCCGGCTCCGGGCGAACGCGCGCTCATCAGCCTCGACGATGCCGAGACGCTGTTCCACGAGTTCGGGCATGGTTTGCACGGGCTGTTCAGCAAGGTCCGCTACCCCAGCCTGTCGGGCACGTCGGTCACCCGCGATTTCGTCGAATTCCCGTCGCAGGTGCATGAGCACTGGGTCAGCGATCCGGCGATCCTGCGCGCCCACGCCCGCAACGCCGCCGGCCAGCCGATGCCGGAGGCGATGCTGAAATCGTTGCTGGAGGCGCGCACCTTCAACCAGGGTTATCTGACGGTGCAGCAGTTGTCGTCGGCGATCCTCGACATGCGGCTGCATTCGCTGGGCACGCTGCCTGCCGATTTCGACGCACTCCGCTGGGAAAAGGCGCAGCTGGCCGATCTGGGCGTGCCGCACGCGGTCGGGATGCGGCACCGGCTGCCGCACTTCAGCCATATCTTCGACGGCGGTTATTCGGCAGGCTATTACGCCTATACCTGGGCCGAGGTGCTGGACGCCGATGGCTTTGCCGCGTTCGAGGAATCGGGCGACGTCTTCAATCCGGCCTTGGCAAAGAAGTTGCGGGACGAAGTACTCTCGCGCGGCAACTCCCGCGACCCCGCAGCAAGCTATGTCGCGTTCCGCGGCCGGATGCCCGACGCGACGGCATTGCTGCGCAATCGCGGGCTGGCCTGACGAAGTGTGACACCGCCCGGCTGAAGCGCCGGGCGGCGTTGCGTGGTGAGAGGCGAGCCGGGCTTAGGCGGTATAGCGGCTCACGCGCGGGACGTGGTGGCAGTCATCGGCCGGGGACCATGCTCGGATGCGAGACGCCATGGCATATCCCAAGCGATGACTTTCGACCCCAAGCGGTCCATTTCGAACCATCAGAGCCGGATTATCTTGGGAGGTGAAGTGAAGTCGCCAATCGCACCGTGTCCGCAAAAAGCGCAGATTTCGGCTGCTTTTGCCTTGACGATGGTGACCCCTACGGGAATCGAACCCGTGTTTCAGCCGTGAAAGGGCCGCGTCCTAACCGCTAGACGAAGGGGCCATCTGGTGGCGTGGAGGGGCTGTTAGTGGAGGGTTCGCGATCGGTCAACACACTTTTGCATTTTTCTTCAATCGGCCCATGCCATATCGTCGATATGGAGTTCGGCGGCGGGGCGGCTGCCCCAGTCGTCCAGCTTGGCGCGCCCCGCCAGCCACAGCTTGCGATGCGGCGGTGCGCCCAGCAGTGCGGCGCCCAGGTCGGTTTCGGCCTGCCGGAATGCCACGCCCTTGAACCGGCGGCCATCGTCGCCGGTCAGGATCGCACGGACATGGCCGTTGCCGACGATGTCGGCCTTCACGATCCGTACCGGTCCCGCCGCGACGCGCGGGGCGGGCCAGCCCATGCCGTAAGGGCCGCCGGCTTCCAGCGCCTCGATCAGCAGCGGGCTGACCCCGCCGGGGGCCAGCACCGCGTCCACCAGCAGCGCGCGGTCCTCACGGGCGCGCTCGACCGGCTCCGCCATCCGCGCGTGGAGAAAATCGGCGAGGGCGGGGATCGCGTCCTCCGCCACGGTGACGCCCGCCGCCGCCGCGTGGCCACCGCCGGCGCTGACCAACCCCAGTTCCTTGGCGGCCAGGATCGCCGCGCCCATGTCGACACCGGGAATCGATCGACCCGATCCCTTGCCCACACCATGGTCGTCGATCGCGATGACCAGCACCGGGCGGCCGAGCTTTTCCTTCAACCGTCCGGCGACGATGCCGATGACGCCGGGATGCCAGCCGCGTCCCGATACCACCACGCAGCCGCGAGTGTCCTGTGCGCGCGCCGACAGGTCGGCCGATGCCTGCACGTCGCCCTCGATCGACCGGCGTTCCTCGTTCAGCCGGTCCAGCTCGACCGCCAGCGCGCGGGCCTCCTCCGGGTCCTGCGTCGTCAGCAGCCGGACGCCGAGGTCCGACTTGCCGACCCGTCCGCCGGCGTTGATGCGGGGTCCCAGCGCGAAGCCGAGGTCGGTGGCGGTCGGCGCGCGCGTGAGGCGCGATGCCTCGATCAACGCGGCGATGCCGATATTCTGCCGCCGGGCCATGACCTTCAGCCCCTGCGCCACGAACGCCCGGTTCAGGCCCCGCAACTGCGCGACGTCGGCGACGGTGCCGAGCGCCACGAGGTCGAGCAGGTCGAGCAGCTTCGGTTCGGGGCGGCCGGCAAAGAAGCCGCGCGCACGCAACGTCCGAACCAGCGCCGCCGCCAGCAGGAATGCGACCCCGACCGCCGCCAGATGACCGTGCGCCGCGCCTTCGCCCTCATCCAATCGGTTCGGATTGACGATGGCGAGGGCGGGCGGAAGCGCAGTCGTGCACTGGTGATGATCGACCACCAGTACGTCGATCCCGGCGTCGCGCGTCGCGGCGAGCGCCTCGAACGCCTGCGCGCCGCAATCGACCGTGACGATCAGCGTCGCACCTTCACCCGCCAGCCGCAGCATCGCCGGCGCGTTGGGGCCGTAACCTTCGCGCTGGCGGTCGGGGATATAGGGGCGGGCGGTCAGGCCCAGGTCGCGCAGCAGCCGCACCAGCAGCGCCGCCGACGTGGCGCCATCGACGTCGTAATCGCCGAAGATCGCGACCGGCTCCTTCGCGATGACCGCATCGGCCAGGCGTTCGGCGGCGCGGTCCATGTCGCGGAAGATCGAAGGATCGGGCATGAAGTCGCGGATGCTGGGCGTCTTGTGCGCGGCAAGTGCCTCGCGCGGGCAGCCACGCGCCAGCAGGATACGGGTGACGAGGTCGTCGGCGACGAACCCGTCGTCGCACACATCGCCCTCCAGTCCACGCCAGCGCCAAGGCTGGCCGAGGATGGAGCGATGCACATTGAGTACGGAACGCATCGCCGCGCTGTACCCCTTGGCGGCAGGGTGGTCCAGCGGGGCGCATCTCTACTGGAAATTCTTGCCCCGAGCGCGCAAAGACGGCGCCATGAAGCGCAAGACCGGACAAGACCGCAGCATCACCGCCAACTGGCGTCCCGCAACGCAGGCCGTGCGCGGCGGCACAGCGCGCAGCGAATATGGCGAGACGTCGGAAGCGTTGTTCCTCACCTCGGGCTATGCCTATGACTGTGCCGGCGATGCCGCCGCGCGGTTCGCGGGCGAACAGGTCGGCATGACTTATTCCCGGCTGCAGAACCCGACCGTCGAGATGCTGGAGGAGCGCATCGCCCTGCTCGAAGGAGCGGAGGCATGTCGCACCATGGCGACCGGCATGGCGGCGATGACCGCGGCGCTGCTCAGCCAGCTGTCGGCGGGCGATCACCTGGTCGGGGGGCGCGCCGCATTCGGGTCGTGCCGCTGGTTGACCGATACGCTGCTGCCGAAGTTCGGCATCGAAACCGCTGTCGTCGATGCGCGCGATACGCAGGCGTTCATCGACGCCAGCCGCCCGAACACCAAGGTCTGGTTCTTCGAAACGCCGGCCAACCCGACGATGGACGTCGCCGACCTGACCGCGATCTGCGCGGCCGCGCGCGAGCGGGGCATCGTCACGGTCGTCGACAACGCCTTTGCCAGCCCCGCGCTGCAACGCCCGATGGAGTTCGGCGCGGACGTGGTGGCCTATAGCGCGACCAAGCTGATGGAAGGGCAGGGCCGCGTCCTTGCCGGTGCCGTTTGCGGGACGAAGGCGTTCATCGACGACGTGCTGCTGCCCTTCACCCGCAATACCGGCCCGACGCTCAGCGCGTTCAACGCGTGGGTGGTGCTGAAGGGTCTGGAGACGCTCGACCTGCGCGTCATGCGCCAGTCGGAAAATGCGCTGAAGGTCGCGAGCTTCCTCGAAAGCCGCGTGCCGAAGATCAATGCGCCGGGCTTGCCGAGCCATCCGCAGCACGAGCTGTGTATGCGCCAGATGAAGATGGCCGGGCCGATCTTCTCGTTCGAACTCGATGGCGGCCGGCCGCAGGCGCACGGGCTGCTCGATGCGCTGCAACTCATCGATATCTCGAACAATATCGGCGATTCGCGTTCGCTGATGACGCATCCCGCCTCCACCACCCATTCGGGTGTGGCCGAAGAGAAGCGGATCGAGATGGGCATTTCGGAAGGCATGATCCGCATCAACGTGGGTCTGGAGGACGCGGACGACCTGATCGCCGATCTCGACCAGGCGTTGCGCGCGGTCGCCCTATGAAGGCGCTGTTCCCGCACGAGGCGACGACCGGCGGTATCGTGGTGCGGGTATCGGCGACCTATCTGCCCGAACAATCGCACCCGGCGCAGGGGCGGTGGTTCTGGGCCTATCACATCCGGATCGAGAATGATTCGGATCGGACGGTGCAGCTGCTCACCCGCCACTGGATCATCACCGACGGGCGCGGCGAACGGCATAGCGTGGAGGGCGAAGGTGTGATCGGCGAACTGCCCGTGATCGAACCGGGCGGCAGCTTCGATTACGTATCGGGCTGTCCGCTGACGACCCCGACCGGGGCGATGCAGGGGAGCTATCATATGCTGGCCGACGATGGGGAGACGTTCGACGTGGCCATCCCGCGCTTCACGTTGCTGGCGCCGGCGGTCGGCGCATGAAGCGGACGCATCTGCCGCTGAATGGCCTCCGCGTGCTGGACGCCGCCGCACGTCATTTGTCGTTCACGCGCGCGGCCGACGAACTGGCGGTGACCCCGGCGGCGGTGGGGCAGCAGGTCCGCGCGCTGGAGGATACGCTCGGCGTCGTGCTGTTCCGCCGCACCACGCGTGGCTTGGAACTGACGCCGGAGGGCGAGGCGGGATTGGCCGCGCTGCGCGGTGGGTTCCTGCAGTTCGAGGAAGCGGTCCGCGCGATGCAGGCCGGGCAGTCGTCCAAGTCGCTGACCATCGCCGCGCCGCGCGACGTTACGCAGAAATGGCTGCTTCCACGCCTGTCGCGCATCGCCGCCGCCGATCCCGAACTGCGGTTCGTGCTGGTCGCGGCGGACGACGCGCTCGATTTCACCGAAGCCAATCTCGATCTCGCCATCCGCTGGGGCGAGGGGCCGGGGGCACATGAGGGCGAGGCGCTCGAATCGGACGGCATGGTCACGGTGGAACGTGCCGACGGCGGTGCGGATACCCGGATCGGCTGGCCCGGTTGCGAACCCGAGGATGCGACCGCGCTGGTCCGCGTCGCCGATGCCGGGCTGGCGATCGATGCGGCGGCGGCGGGGCTGGGGCGGGCGACCGTGCCCGAACTGCTCGCCCGCGACGACCTCGCCGCCGGCCGGATCGCAGTGACCGGCGAACCGAAGACGGGGCGGCTGGGCTATTGGCTGGTCGCACCGCTGCCGCAATGGCGACAGGCGAAGGTGAAGGCGCTGGTCGACCTGCTGGCGGGGTAGCGCCCAAGCCACCATTGCCGCCCCTCAATCCATTCTACCCGCTCGCGCGCTTGCCCCGGCGGGCGCGGCGGGCCATCTCCTTATCATGCACACTGCTCTCGATACGCTCGCCCTGATCGGCAACACCCCGCTCGTCCGGCTGAAGGGGCCGAGCGAGGCCGCCGGGGCGGAGATCTTCGCCAAGTGCGAATTCGCCAATCCCGGCGCCAGCGTGAAGGACCGCGCCGCGCTGTCGATCGTCGAGGATGCGGAGGCACGCGGCTTGATCCGGCCCGGCGGGACGATCGTCGAGGGAACGGCGGGCAATACCGGCATCGGCCTTGCGCTGGTCGCCAATGCCAAGGGCTATCGCACCATCATCGTGATGCCGGAGACGCAGAGCCGCGAGAAGATGGAGACGCTGCGCGCACTGGGAGCCGAACTGGTGCTGGTGCCGGCCGCGCCCTATTCCAACCCCGGCCATTTCGTCCACACCAGCCGCCGCATCGCCGAGGAGACCCCGAACGCGATCTGGGCGAACCAGTTCGACAATATCGCCAACCGCCGTGCGCACATCACCGGCACGGCGGCCGAAATCTGGGAACAGATGGACGGGCGGATCGACGGCTTCACCTGTGCGGCGGGTACCGGCGGAACGCTGGCCGGGGTCGGTCTCGGCCTGAAGGAAAAGGACGAATCGGTCACCATCGCGCTGACCGATCCGCACGGCGCAGCGCTGTACGACTATTATGCCCATGGCGAGCTTCGCTCCGAAGGAACGTCGGTAGCCGAAGGGATCGGGCAGGGGCGGATCACCGCGAACCTCGACGGCGCGCCGATCGATACCCAGTTCCGGGTTTCGGACGAGGAAGGCATGGTCTGGGTCCGCCGGCTGCTGGCGGAGGAGGGGCTGTGTCTCGGCCTGTCGTCCGGGATCAACGTCGCCGGCGCGGTGCTGCTGGCGCGGCAACTGGGCGCGGGCAGCCGGGTGGCGACGATCCTGTGCGACACCGGATTTCGCTATTTGTCGACGCTCTACAATCCCGAATGGCTGACGGCGAAGGGCTTGGCGGTCGACAGCGGGGCCGCTTCGGCGTAACAGCGGTGCAGATGGTGCCGCGGTCCGATCAATCCCAGTTATTGCAACGCCTGCGCGTCGGCGCGACCGGACTGGTGCTGGTCGTGCTGCTGATCGTGCTGGCCAGCGCCCTGTTCCGCTCGGCGATCGACGAAGCGCCGATCGGCGAGGACGTCGCCACGATCGACGAACAGGCCAATATCGCGGTCGTGAACGTCACGCCCGTCGGCAACCCCGATGAGCCGCTGGCCGAACTCGGCATTTCGCCGGGTGCCTCGCCGAACGGGAATGTCGCGACGCCGGAGATTCGCTGAAGCCGCGATCCGTTCGTTCTGACCCGCGCGAGCAGCGCGCAGACTGATATCGCCACACCAACGCGCCGTAGTAGCCCAATGAGGCCCCAGCCTTCGCGGGGGTGACGTGCGCGGCCACGTCCTGTCCGGCTCTTTCGTCGCCGCAATGCGACCTCGCCGGATAGCTTCCCTGCGAACCTGCCCACGCGCGCCGTCCCGGCGCAGGCTGGGATCGACCGCCGATCGTGCGCCGCAGTTGCCGCACGAGACTCCCGCCTTTGCCGCAGGTGACGCTTAGGCGGATTCCCATCCAACCCCGCATCTGCGGTCCGACTGCAACGTCCAGTGGGGCGCCATCCCATCGCCACACCCGCGCTCACCCAAAAGTACGGTGAGAACAAACAACGTACATCCCAAAATCTGCCGTTCTGGTGGCGCTTTTTCCCATTCTGACCCAACTTCGCCCATTGTTACCCAGATTGGGTTTTGGTACGTATCGGGCGTCACAGGGGGCAGGTCCTGGGATCGTCGCTTCACACTGCCCGGCGCGTATTTGCCGGCGGTCGACGCTTCTCCTGCGTGACCGAACAGGGGCTGTGTTGGAGAGGGAACTCTACCTGAGCTACGGGCTACAGGCGGTCGACGCGAAGGGTCGCGTCGCGGTGCCTGCCAAGCTGCGCTCGGTGCTGGAGAAGAACGCCGACGCCCGCGAACTCCTGCTCAAGCGGCACGCCAAGCATGTCTGCCTCAGCGCGTTCGACGCCGCGTGGCCCAAGATCCTTTATTCGCGCAAACCCCAGGGCAGCGACGAGGATGCGGACACCGACTACAACGTCGCGGGCAAGGCGTTCGGCAACCTTGAAACCGCGCCGTTCGACAGCGCCGGACGCTTCGTCCTGCCGACCTTCTACCGCCGCCGTGCAAAGATCGACAAATGGGCGTTCTTTCACGGGCGTGGCGACACGTTCAACATCTGGGACCCGCACACGCTGATCGCCGATCTGGAGATCGACGCCGATACGCGCGAGCTGTGCGAATTCCTGATGGAAGAGAAGGGGCTGTTGTGACCGACGCGCCGCACATCCCCGTGCTGATGGCCGAAGCGGTCGCCGCGCTGGCGATCCAGCCGGGCGAAACCCATGTCGACGCGACGTTCGGCGCGGGTGGCTATACGCGCGCCATGCTGGCGGCCGGTGCGCGGGTGATCGCGTTCGACCGCGATCCGACCGCGCACGCCGCCGCCGCGCCGCTGCTGACCGAGGCGGGCGATCGCCTGACCCTGATCCAGGCTCCGTTTTCCGCGATGGCGAGCGAACTGGCGGCGCGTGGCATCGATCTGGTCGATGGCGTGGTGATGGATATCGGCGTGTCGTCGATGCAGCTCGACCAAGCCGATCGCGGCTTTTCGTTCCAGTATGACGGGCCGCTCGACATGCGGATGAGCCGGGAAGGCATCACCGCCGCCGAATGGCTCAACACCGCTGCCGAGGCCGAAATCTCGGACGTCCTCGATCGTTACGGCGAGGAACCGCGCCACCGTCGCGTCGCGAACTTCATCGTCGGCGCGCGGCCCTTGTCGCGCACCGGCGAGCTGGCCGCCGTGGTCCGCCGTGCGCTGGGCCATCGTCCGCATGAGAAGAAGGACCCGGCGACCCGCGCGTTCCAGGCGATCCGCATCCATCTGAACGACGAACTGGGCGAACTGACCGCCGGGCTCGACGCGGCGGAACGGGTGCTGCGACCCGGCGGGCGGTTGTCGGTGGTCAGCTTCCACAGTCTGGAGGACCGCATCGTGAAGCGGTTCCTGCGGGAGCGCGGCGGGGCGATGCCCGCCGGGTCGCGCCATCGCCCGGTCGTGGTGCAGGGGCCGGCGCCCAGCTTTGGCGACATTGCCAAGGCGGTGCGGCCAAGTGACGAAGAAATATCGGTTAACCCGCGCGCACGGTCGGCTACGCTGCGCGCGGGCCTTCGCACGGCGTCCGCGCCGTGGAGTTCGAACGGGAGTGCGTTGGTATGAGTGCGTTCGGGTTCGGAACGTTGGGCAAATTGGTGGCGGTCGGCGTGATGGCGCCGGCCTTCTATCTTGTCATCTCGCAGGGCGCGGCGGAACGCGGCCGGGTCGAGGCGGTCGAGCGCTCGATCGTGCAGGCGCGCAAGGACATCCGCGCGCTGGAAACCGAATTCGATACCCGCGCCAACATGGCCCAACTCGAACGCTGGAACGGGGACGTACTGGCGCTCGCCGCGCCGCGCGCCGAACAATATGTCGGGGGCGAGCATCAGCTGGCGTCGCTGCCCGGCCGGACCGAGGGCGGCAATGTCGCGCTCGCCTATGTCGTCCCCAGCGCCCCGATGGAAATGGCCGCCGCGACGCCCGAGCCGACCCTCGCTGCGGCAAGCGCGCCGGTCACGGCCCCGGCGAAGGCGGACAAGGCCAAGCCGGCGATGAAGCCGGTCGGCGCGGTGCAGACGGCGGCGGTGATCCCGGCCAAGGCGCGGGCGGTGGCAATGCTTGACCGCACGCTGCTGAGCGACGCCACCATGGCCGACCTTGCCCGTTCGGCGCGTAAGGAAGCGGCCCGCCCGTGATCGTCGTCGTGGCCCCGCCCCTCAATCAGCAACGGTCCGACGGTGCGCGGCACACGTTGGTCAACATCGCCCATTATCGGTTGATGGTGCTGATGCTGCTGTTCGCGGCGGGCGTCACGGTGATCCTCGCGCGGCTGATGCTGCTGGCGGTCGCTGCCGAACCGCGTTCGGCGATCGCAGCGGAGGCGGCGTTGGTCCCGCTGCGCGGCGATCTGGTCGATCGCAACGGCGCGCCGCTCGCCCGCACCATCGATGCCTGGTCGATCGCCGTCCGCCCGGACAAGGTGATCGGCGACAAGAAGCAGCTGGCCCAGCAGTTGGCCGCGCTGATGCCGGAACATGACGCCGGCTACTATTATGCGCAGCTGAACCTCGACCGCAATTTCGTCTATCTGCGTCGCCGCGCGCTGCCCGAACTGGTGCAGGCGGTGAATGCGCTGGGCGAACCGGGCATCGCGCTCGGCCGCGAACCCGAACGCCTGTACCCGCAAAGCGCGATGGCGGCGCATGCGCTGGGCTATCTCGACATGGACGGGCGCGGCGTGCGCGGCATGGAGAAATATCTGAACGCCCGGCTGGTCGATCCGGCCGAGCGTGGTCGCCCGGTCGCATTAAGCCTCGACCTGCGGGTGCAGGCGGCACTGGAAAGCGAACTCGCCAATGCGATGGCGGTGTTCCAGGCGCGCGGCGCGGGCGGCATCGTGCTGGACAGCGATACCGGCGAGGTGATCGCCATGACCTCGCTGCCGACGTTCAATCCCAATGCCGTGACCGCGAACACCGGACAGATGAACACGGTGACGCAGGGCGTGTACGAGCTGGGGTCGGCGTTCAAGCCGCTGACCATGGCCGCCGCGCTCGACAGCGGCGTCGCACCGTCGCTGTCCAAGCGCTACGATGCGACCCAGCCGCTCGCCGTCGGCGGCTTCCGCATCCGCGACGACCATGCGCAGAAGCGCTGGCTGAACATCCCGGAAACCCTGGTCCATTCGTCGAACATCGCGACCGCGCGCATCGCCGACGAAATGGGGCAGGCGCGGATGGAAAAGCTGTTCCGCGCGCTGCATTTCGATACCGCGCCCGATATCGAACTGGAAAAATCGCGCACCATCTGGCCGCATTACTGGGGCCGGACCACGACCATGACGACCGCCTATGGCCATGGCATCGCCGTCACGCCGCTCCACCTCGCCAGCGCCTATGCCGCGCTGGTCAATGGCGGCATCTGGCGTCCAGCGACGATGCTGAAGCTGAAGCCCGGACAGGCCCCGGCGGGCAGCCGTGTCTTCACCGAAGCGACCAGCGCCAAGATGCGCGCGCTACTGCGCCTGGTCGTTACCGACGGCACCGGCCGCAAGGCGGAGGCACCCGGCTTTCGCGTCGGTGGCAAGACCGGTACGGCCGAGACGGTCGGCGCTGGCGGCGGCTATTCGAAGAAGGTCAACGTCTCGACCTTCGCCGCGGTCTTTCCGATGGATCGCCCACGCTATGTCGTGATCGCGATGCTCGACAGCCCGAAGGGCACGAAGGAAACCTTCGGCTTCACCACGGCGGCATGGACCGCCGCACCGGTGGTCAGTCGGGTGATTTCGCGCACCGGACCGCTGCTGGGGGTGATTCCCGACGCCAATGCCGATATTGACCTCGCCGGACTGCGTTCGCTGCTGTGGCGGGCGCCGGGGGATGCGAAGAAGCTGGCGAACGTCGAATGAAATTAGGAACGATCACGGGCGGCGATGAACCGCAGACGGTGACCGGCTTCGCGATCGATCATCGCAAGGTCGCACCGGGCACGATTTTCGGCGCTTTCGAAGGCGCGCGGGTGAATGGCGAGGACTATATCCCCGCCGCCATCGCCGCCGGAGCGATCGCCGTCGTCGCCCGCCCGGAGGCGGTGGTCGACGGCGCCGTCCATATCGGCGCGCAGGACCCGCGCGAGGCCTTCGCCCGCGCCGCCGCGCAGTTCTTCGCGCCGTTCCCGCCGACCTGCGTCGCGGTGACCGGCACCAACGGCAAGACCAGCACCGTCGAAATGGTGCGCCAGCTGTGGCGGATGCAGGGTCATCACGCCGCCTCCATCGGCACGCTGGGCGTCACCACCGCCGACGAACGCGTCGTGACCGGGCTGACCACGCCCGACATCGTCACTTTCCTGTCCAACGTCGCCGGATTGGCCCGCGAGGGCGTGACCCATGTCGCGTTCGAGGCGTCGAGCCATGGCCTGTCGCAATATCGCACCGAAGGGCTGCCGGTCCGCGCCGCCGCCTTCACCAATCTCAGCCGCGATCACCTCGACTATCATGGCGACATGGCGAGCTATCTGACCGCCAAGCTGCGCCTGTTTTCCGAAGTGCTGGCCGATGACGGTACGGCAGTCGTGTGGATCGACGATCCCCATGCCGACCGGGTGATGGATCTGGCGCGGGTGCGCGGCAACCGCCTGATTACCGTGGGCGAACATGGCGAAACGCTGCGGCTGGTCGGCCGGGAGCCGAGCCTGCTGGGGCAGGCGCTGACCATCGAGGCGGAGGGCGCGACCCATAAGGTGCAGCTGCCGCTGATCGGCGCCTATCAGGCGGCGAACGCGCTGACTGCCGCTGGGCTCGTGCTGGCGACCGGCGGCACGCTTGCCGCGACGCTCGCCGGTCTCGCCCGGTTGCAGCCGGTGCGCGGGCGGCTGGAACGTGCCGTGATCCTCGCCAATGGCGCGCCGGTCTATGTCGATTACGCCCACACGCCCGACGCGCTCGAAGCCGCCATCGCCGCGCTGCGTCCCCATGCCGAGGGGCGGCTGATCGTCGTGTTCGGCGCGGGTGGCGACCGCGACAATGGCAAGCGCGCGCCGATGGGCGAGGTCGTCGCCGCACAGGCCGACGTCGCGATCGTCACCGACGACAATCCCCGGACCGAGGATGCGGCGCAGATCCGCGCGCAGGTACTGGCCGGTGCGCCGAACGCGACCGAGATCGGCGACCGCCGCGCCGCTATCTCCGCCGCATGCGCCATGGCGCAGCCCGGCGACATCGTGCTGATCGCGGGCAAGGGGCATGAACAGGGACAGATCGTGGGCGACATGATCCTGCCCTTCGACGACGTACAGGTGGCGCGTGACTGTGCCGGCTGACCTGCCGCTCTGGACCGCCGCCGCCATCGCCGCCGCGACCGGGGGCACCGCCTCCACCGATTTCGCCGTCGACGGCGTGGCGTTCGACAGCCGCGAAGTCGGGCCGGGCGACCTGTTCGTTGCGCTGTCCGGCGAGGCGACCGATGGCCACCGCTTCGTCGCACAGGCGTTCGCGCAAGGGGCGGCGGGGGCGATCGTATCGCGTCCGGTCGACGGCCCGCACGTCCTGGTCGACGACACGACCATCGCGCTGAACCAGCTTGCCACGGCATCGCGCGCGCGCACCGCGTCGCGCATCATCGGCGTCACCGGATCGGTCGGCAAGACGGGCACGAAGGAAGCGCTGTTCGCCGCGCTCGACCGGATCACCCACGGCAACGCGCATCGGTCGGTCAAGAGCTACAACAACCATACCGGCGTGCCGCTGAGCCTCGCCCGGATGCCGGCCGCCACGCAGGCCGCAGTGTTCGAAATGGGCATGAACCATGCGGGCGAGCTGGCGCAGCTGACCCGGTTGGTTCGCCCCGAAGTGGCGATCGTCACCACCATCGCACCGGCCCATACCGAATTCTTCACCGGCGAAGACGCCATCGCCCGCGCCAAGGGCGAAATTTTCGAAGGGCTGGTCGAGGGCGGCATCGCCATCGTGCCGTTCGACAGCCCGCATCGCGACACGCTGATTGCCGCCGCGCGCCCGCACGCCGCGAAGATCGTGACCTTCGGTCTGCGCGAAGGGGCCGATGTCCGCGCGATCGAACATGTCCGCATGTCGGGCGGCGACAGCTTCGTGACCGCGCGGCTGGGATCGCGCGAGGTCAGCTATACGCTGGCCCCGCCGGGCGAGCATTGGGTCGCCAATTCGCTGGCCGTGATGGCGGCGGTTGATGCGATCGGTGGCGATCTGGGCGTTGCCGGCCTCGCGCTGGCCGACCTTGCCGGCCTCGCCGGGCGCGGTGCCCGTCGCACGCTGAAGCTGCCGGCGGGCGAGGCGCTGCTGATCGACGAAAGCTACAACGCCAACCCCGCCTCGATGCGTGCGACGCTGAAGGTATTGGCCGCCGAACGCGCCGACCGGCGCATCGCGGTGCTGGGCGAAATGCGCGAGCTGGGCGAGTCGTCCGACGCCTATCACGCGGCGCTGGCGGTCCCTATCGACGAAGCGGGCGTTTCGCGCGCCGTGCTGGTGGGGCAGGGGATGCTTCCCCTCGCCAAGGCGCTTGAGGGCCGCATCGAAACCGTCCATGTGCCCGACGCCGCCGCCGCTGCCATGGTCCTGTCCGACCTGCTGCTGCCGGGCGACGCGGTACTCGTAAAGGGATCGAACGGGGTGGGGCTGGCGCGGGTCGTCGCCGACCTGTGGGGCCAGGGCTGATGTTGTACGAAATCGCCGAATATCTCGGCTTTCCGGGGGTATTGAACCTCTTCCGCTACCTGTCGTTCCGCACCGGCGCGGC
Organism: Sphingomonas panni; assembly: GCF_022664435.1. Lineage (GTDB taxonomy): Bacteria > Pseudomonadota > Alphaproteobacteria > Sphingomonadales > Sphingomonadaceae > Sphingomonas > Sphingomonas panni. The sequence goes on from NZ_JAKREU010000004.1 coordinate 305,660, forward strand.
GACGGCGACGGCGCTGCTGATCGGGCTGGTCATCGGCCCGCGCTTCATCGGCTGGTTGCGCGTGCGCCAGGGCAAGGGGCAGCCGATCCGCCTCGACGGGCCGCAGACCCATCTTGCCAAGCGCGGCACGCCGACCATGGGCGGGCTGATGATCCTGACCGCGCTCGCCACGTCGGTGCTGTTGTGGATGGACCTGGCCAACCCCTTCGTCTGGGCGTGCCTGTTCGTGACATTGGGGTTCGCCGCGATCGGTTTCCTCGATGATTATGACAAGGTGCGAAAGGCCAGCACGGCCGGCGTATCGGGCCGGGTGCGACTGCTGCTCGAATTCCTGATCGCCGGCATCGCCAGCTGGATCATCATCCGGCAGACCGGCACGATGCTCTATGTGCCGTTCTTCTCGAACGTCGCGATCGATCTGGGGCCGTTCTATATCGTCTTCGCCGCCTTCACGATCGTCGCGTTCGGCAATGCGGTGAACCTGACCGACGGCTTGGACGGCCTTGCGACGATGCCGGTCATCATCGCTTCGGTCGCGCTGATGCTGATCGTATATATGGTCGGCAACGCGAAGTTCGCCGCCTATCTCGGCATCCCGCACGTATTGGGCGCGGGCGACCTCGCGCTGTTCTGCGGCGCGATCGTCGGGGCGGGGCTGGCGTTCCTGTGGTACAACGCGCCCCCGGCGGCGGTGTTCATGGGCGATACCGGCAGCCTGGCGCTCGGCGGCGCGCTGGGTGCGATCGCGGTGTCGTCGCATCATGAGATCGTGCTGGCGATCATCGGCGGGCTGTTCGTGGTCGAGGCGCTGAGCGTCATCATTCAGGTGTTCTGGTACAAGCGCACCGGCAAGCGCATCTTCCGCATGGCGCCGATCCACCATCATTTCGAACAGCTCGGCTGGGCCGAGGCGACGGTCGTGATCCGCTTCTGGATCATCGCCTTCGTGCTGGCGCTAGCCGGCCTCTCGACGCTGAAGCTGCGGTGATTACCGCTGCCGCCTGGGCGGGGAAGAAATTCGCGGTGCTGGGGCTGGCACGCTCCGGCGCGGCGACGGTGCGCGCGCTGCTGGCCGGTGGCGCGGAGGTCGTGGCTTGGGATGGCGACGAGGCGAAGCGCAACGCGATCTCTCCCTCTCCCCGCTCGCGGGGAGAGGGTCGGGGAGAGGGGCCTTCTTCTTCTACGACATCGCCCGCGACTGCCCCTCTCCCAACCCTCTCCCCTGAAGGGGAGAGGGCTTTGACGTTCGCCGACCCGCTTACCATAGACCTCACCGGGTTCGACGGCGTCGTCGTGTCTCCCGGCGTGCCCCTCAACCGGCACCCGATTGTCGCCCACGCCGGCGACACGCCCATCATCGGCGACATCGAACTCTTTGCACAGGCCCGCGCCGACCTGCCGCCGCACAAGGTCGTCGGCATCACCGGCACCAACGGCAAGTCGACCACGACCGCCCTGATCCACCACATCCTCGAACAGGCCGGCATCCCCACACGCATGGGCGGCAATATCGGCCTGCCGATCCTCGCGCAGGATCCGCTGCCGGCGGGCGGGGTCTATGTCCTCGAACTGTCGAGCTACCAGATCGACCTGACCCGCAGCCTCGACTGCGACGTGGCGGTGCTGCTCAACCTCACCCCCGACCATCTCGACCGCTATGCCGGCTTCGAAGCCTATGCGGCGTCCAAGGCCCGCCTGTTCGCCATGCAGTTTCAAGGCACAGCAGTCCTTGGACGGCGTAATCGCGCAAGTGCGTCGTGGGCTGCTTCGATCTACCGTTACAATCGCAGTCGAGTAGGGACGAACGTCAAAGTCGTTCGTCTGCCCAAGACGTACGATGAAACGGTAACTTTTGGCCCCGCACTCGCCGGTTCGCACAACGCGGAGAACGCGCTTGCCGCCATCGCCGTCTGCGAAGCGCTCGGCCTCGACGCCGAAACCATCCGCGCCGGTCTCCAAAGCTACCGCGCCCTGCCGCACCGCATGGCGCACGTCGCCGACGTGAACGGCGTCGCCTATGTCGACGACAGCAAGGCGACCAACCCCGATTCCACCGCGCCCGCGCTCAACGCGTTCAAGCGCATCCACTGGATCGTCGGCGGCCTCGCCAAGTCCGACGACCTCGACGCCTGCCGCCCCGGCTTCGCCAATGTCGTCCACGCCTATACCATCGGCACGGCGGCGGACCGCTTTGCCGAACTGCTTGGCGGCGACATGCCCGTAACCGTCGCCAACACATTGGACGAAGCGGTAAAATTGGCCGCGACAGCGGCGCGACCCGGCGATACCGTCCTGCTGTCGCCGGCCTGCGCGTCGTTCGACCAGTTCAGCGATTTCGAAGCGCGGGGGCGTGCCTTCGCGGCCGCAGTGGGGGCATTGGCATGACCGATATGGGGCGCGGGCGCGACGTCCGGGCACTGCGCCAACGGGTAGAGACGCTGCAGGGGCGCAGCGCGCGCTCGCCGATCGGCGCGTGGTTCCGCGAAGTCGACCGGGTGCTGCTCTTGATCGCGATGGTGCTGATCGCCATCGGGCTGGTCGCGGTTGCCGCCGCCTCGCCGGCATCCGCCGTGCGCTATTCGGGCGGCGACGTCACCGTGCCGCCGATGATGTATTTCTGGCGACAGGCCGGCTGGATCGCAGTGTCCTTCCCGGTGATGATTATCGTGTCGATGCTGCCGGTCACGCTCGCGCGCCGGCTGTGCCTGCTCGGCGCGGCGGTGCTGGTACTGGCACTGATGGTCACGCCCTTCGTCGGCGTGGAGGCGAACGGCGCGCGGCGCTGGATCAACCTCGGCATCGGGCAGTTCCAGCCGTCCGAGTTCCTCAAACCGATGTTCATCGTCACGACGGCATGGCTGCTGTCACTGCGCGCAAAGGACCCGCAGCTGCCGATGCTGTGGGTTACCGGAGCGCTGACCGCCGTGATTGCGGGCAGCCTGATGCTCCAGCCCGATTTCGGTCAGACGGTGATCTTCTGCGGCGTGTGGCTCGCGCTGCTCATCATTTCGGGCATTGCCGTCCGCACCATGGCGCTGCTCGGAGCGGCCGGGGTCGGCCTGATCGCTGCTGCCTATACCTTCTATGGCACCGCCCGCGTCCGCATCGACGGCTTCCTGTTCCCCGATCCCGAAAGCGCCGCGACCGACAGCTATCAGGTCGACATGGCGCACGCCGTGCTGACCGCGGGCGGCGTCATCGGTACCGGCCCCGGCGGGGGGCGGGTGAAGTTCAAGCTGCCCGAGGCGCATACCGACTATATCTTTGCCGTGGTGGGTGAGGAGTTCGGCCTGATTGCCTGCGCGATCATCGCGATCATCTTCCTTGCCATTGTCGTGCGCGTCTTCGTCCGGCTGCTGGACGAAGAGGACGCGTTCAAGCTGCTCGCCGCCGCCGGCCTCGCGGTGCAGTTCGGGGCGCAGGCACTCATCAACATGGCGGTCAATGTCGGCATCGCCCCGTCGAAGGGGATGACGCTGCCGTTCATCTCCTACGGCGGGTCGTCGATGATCGCGCTGTCGATCGGCATGGGACTGCTGCTCGCTTTCACGCGCCGGAACCCGTATCTGAGCCGCTCACCTTACGGCCCACAGCGCTGGAGCGGAGCGAAATGAGCAAGCACTACGTCCTCGCCGCCGGGGGCACCGGGGGGCATATGGTCCCCGCCGCCGCCCTGGCGACCGAACTGACCCGGCGCGGCCATCGTGTCGCATTGGTCAGCGACGAACGCGGCGTGCGCTTTCCCGACCTTTTCGACGGCATCCAGACCCATGTCCTGCCCGCCGGTCGCCTGTCCGGCGGTCCGCTCGGCTGGGCCAAGGCCGCGCGGCAGATGCTGGCCGGACGGTCGATGGCGATCGAGCTGTACAAGACCTTCCGCCCGTCCGCCGTGATCGGCTTCGGCGGCTATCCCGCGCTCCCCGCGCTGCTGGCCGCCTTCGCGCAGAAGGTGCCGACGATCGTCCACGAACAAAATGCCGTGCTCGGCCGGGTCAACCGGCTGGTCGCGGGCAGCGTGCATGGCATCGCCACCAGCTATGAACGCGTCGCCCGGCTGAAGGACAGCCATGTCCCCAAGACGCATCTGGTCGGCAATCCGGTGCGCGAAAGCGTCCTCGCCCTGCGCGAACGCCCTTATCCGGCGCTGGACGAGGAAGGCATTTTCCGTGTGCTGGTCACCGGCGGCAGTCAGGGCGCGAGCATCCTCAGCCAGGTCGTCCCCGATGGTCTCGCGCTGCTTCCCGTCGCCTTCCGCCGCCGGATGCAGGTGACGCATCAGGCGCGAATCGAGGATATCGACGCAGTGCGCGCGAAGTACGCCGAACACGGCATCCCGGCGGAGATCGCGACCTATCTGCCCGACCTGCCCGACCGGCTGGCGTGGAGCCATGTCGTCATTGCCCGTGCCGGGGCGTCGACCATCGCCGAACTGACCGCCGCCGGCCGTCCTGCGATCCTCGTACCGCTGCCCGGTGCCACCGACGACCACCAGACCGCGAACTGCCGCGAGATCGTGGCCGCAGGCGGCGCGCGCTCGATCCAGCAGGCGCAGTTCACCGCGCCGGAACTGGCCAAGCAAATCCAGAAGCTCGGCCTCGATCCCGCCGCGCTCGCCAATGCGGCGGCCCGCGCGCGCAGCTGCGGTCGGCCCTTTGCCGTCCGCGACCTCGCCGATCTGGTCGAGAGCATCGATGCACCCAAGGCGAAAGTGGGCAGGCAAGCCCCCGCCCAACGACAGAAGGAAGCATTTGCGTGAAAGGCGTCGCGACCGATATCGGCACGATCCATTTCGTCGGCATCGGCGGCATCGGCATGTCGGGCATTGCCGAGGTGATGCATAATCTCGGCTATAAGGTGCAGGGATCGGACGTGGCCGAGGGCTATGTCGTCGATGGTCTCCGCGCGCGCGGCATCGACGTGCATATCGGCCACCGGGCGGAGAATGTGGAGGGCGTGGCGGTGGTCGTCACCTCGACCGCGATCAAGCCCGGCAATCCCGAACGCGACCATGCGCTGGCCAAGCGTATCCCGGTGGTGCGCCGCGCGGAGATGCTCGCCGAACTGATGCGGCTGAAATCAACCGTCGCGGTCGCCGGCACGCATGGCAAGACGACCACGACCTCGCTGATCGCGGCATTGCTCGATGCCGGCGGCGTCGATCCGACCGTCATCAACGGCGGGATCATCAACAGCTACGGTTCGAACGCCCGGCTGGGCGCGTCCGACTGGATGGTGGTCGAGGCGGACGAGAGCGACGGCAGCTTCCTGCGCCTCGACGGCACGATCGCGGTCGTGACCAACATCGATCCCGAACATCTCGACCATTATGGCAGCTTCGACCGGGCGAAGGACGCCTATGTCGAATTCATCGAGAATGTGCCCTTCTACGGCGCGGCGGTCCTCTGCCTCGACCATCCGGAAGTACAGGCGCTGATCCCGCGCATCCGCGACCGCCGCATCGTCACCTATGGTTTCGCGGCGCAAGCCGATGTGCGCGGCGTCGAAGTGACGGCGGGCCGCGACGGCAACCGTTTCGACTGCGTGGTGCGCGACCGCGACGGGCAGACCCGCACCATCGAAGGCATCCACCTGCCGATGGCCGGCCGCCATAATGTCCAGAACGCGCTGGCGGCGATCGCCGTCGCGGTCGAACTGGGCCTCGACGACGCGACCATCGCGCAGGGCTTCGCCAAGTTCGGGGGCGTGAAGCGCCGCTTCACCCGCGTGGGTGAAGTCGCGGGCATGACCGTGATCGACGATTATGGCCACCACCCGGTCGAAATCCGTGCCGTCCTGTCCGCCGCGCGCGAAGCGACCGGCGGGCGCGTCATCGCCGTGGTGCAGCCGCACCGCTATTCGCGGCTGGGCGCGCTGATGGACGAGTTCGCGCAGGCGTTCAACGACGCCGATGCGGTCCATGTCCTGCCCGTCTATGCCGCCGGGGAGGCCCCGGTCGAAGGCGTCAGTGCCGAGGCGCTGGTCGACGGCATCCGCCTGCGCGGCCACCGTTCGGCACAGGTCGCGGCGGACAAGGACGCGCTTGCCACCGCGCTGGCTGCCGAAGGTCAGGACGGCGACCTGATCGTCTGTCTGGGCGCCGGTGACATCACCAAGATCGCTGCCGGCCTGCCCGCCGCGATTGAGGAGCGGCTCGCATGAGCGACTGGTTCTCCACCGCCATCGAAATGCAGCGCGAAATCCTGCGCGCGCAACAGGCACAGCTCGACGCGGCCAAGAAGCTGCTCGACACCGCCGAGACGCGCGACATGACCGAGGTCGGCAAGCAGATCGCCGATGCGCAGGCCGAGGCATGGACCGCTTGGGCGCGCTTCTGGGGCAGCGGAAAATGATGTTGCCGCCGGTCCGTGGCAGGCTGACCCCGAACGCCCCGCTGGCCCCGCTCGTCTGGTTCAAGGCGGGTGGCGCGGCCGAGTGGCTGTTCGAACCGGCCGACACGGATGATCTGTGCGACTTCCTCCGCGCGCTCGACCCGACGGTGCCGGTCATGGGGTTGGGTCTCGGCTCCAACCTGATCGTTCGCGACGGCGGCGTTCCGGGCGTGGTCGTGCGTCTCGGCAAAGCCTTCGCAAAGGTCGCGGCGGACGGTCTGACGCTCAGCTGCGGCGGCGGGGCGAGCGGCATCCTCGTCTCCTCGACCGCCCGGGATGCAGGAATCGCTGGCATCGAATTCCTGCGCTCGATTCCCGGCACGGTCGGCGGCTTCGTGCGGATGAACGGCGGTGCCTATGGCCGCGAGGTAGCCGACGTGCTGGTCGAGGCGCAGGTCGTCACCCGCGACGGTACGCTGACCACGCTGAGCCGAGCCGACCTCAACTACCGCTACCGCCACAGCGATCTTCCCGAAGGCGCGATCGTCGTGTCGGCGACCTTCCGGGGTGAGGCTGGCGACAGCCAGGCGATCCAGGCCGAAATGGATCGCATCGCGTCGGCACGCGAAGCCTCGCAGCCGCTGCGATCGAAAACCGGCGGATCGACCTTCAAGAACCCCGATGGTCATAAGGCATGGGCGTTGGTCGATGCCGCCGGATGTCGGGGCTTGCGCAAGGGTGACGCGCAGGTATCGGAAAAACACTGCAACTTCCTGCTCAACACCGGCAACGCTACCAGCGCCGATATCGAGGCGCTGGGCGAAGAGGTGCGGGCGAAGGTGCTGGCAGCATCGGGCGTGACGCTCGAATGGGAAATCCAGCGGGTGGGGGTGGCGTGACCTTCCTTCCCCCAAGCAACCCGTTTGGTTCGAGCAGCTTCGAGCGAAGTCGAGAAGCGTCCGTCGAGAACGCGTGTGCCACAACCACCGCCTTCTCGACTTCGGGTCTCGACAGGCTCGACCCTGCGCTCGAAGCAAACGGATATGGCAATATAACGAAGGAACCGACCGCGTGACCGACCCCCTCCACATCGTCGTCCTCATGGGCGGCTGGTCGTCGGAACGCGAAGTCTCGCTGATGTCCGGCGCAGGCGTCGCGACCGCGCTCGAATCGCTCGGCCACCGCGTCACCCGCATCGACATGGACCGCAACATCGCCGCCCGCCTGGCCGAAGCGAAGCCCGACCTCGTCTTCAACGCCCTCCACGGCTCGCCCGGCGAGGACGGCAGCGTGCAGGGCATGATGGACCTGATGGGGCTGCGCTACACGCATAGCGGCCTCGCCACCTCGGTCATCGCGATCGACAAGGTGCTGACCAAGCACGCGCTCGTCCCCGCTGGCGTGCCGATGCCTGGCGGCCGCATCGTCAAGACCGCCGAACTCTACGAACGCGATCCGTTGCCGCGCCCCTATGTCCTCAAACCCGTCAGCGAGGGTTCGTCGGTCGGCGTCGCCATCGTCACCGACGACAGCAACTATGGCAACCCGATCGCGGCGGACGCGAAGGGACCGTGGCAGGAATTCGACGAACTCCTCGCCGAGCCCTTCATCCGTGGCCGCGAACTGACCACCGCTGTCCTCGGCGACCGCGCACTGGGCGTCACCGAACTGAAGCCCAAGAGCGGCTTTTACGATTACGACAGCAAATACACCGACGGCCTGACCGAACATGTCTGCCCCGCCGACATTCCCGACGACATTGCGCAGGCGTGCATGGCCTATGCCGTCACTGCCCACCGCGTGCTGGGCTGCAAAGGCGCGTCGCGCACCGACTTCCGCTGGGACGATAATCAGGGTGTCGACGGGCTGTTCGTCCTCGAAACCAATACCCAGCCCGGCATGACCCCCTTAAGCCTCGTGCCCGAACAGGCGCGGCATGTCGGCATGAGCTACGAGCAACTCGTCGGCTGGATCGTGGAAGAGGCGATGCGATGACCCAGACCGGAAAGCGCGTCGTCCAGACCCGCACCGTCAAGCCCAAGCGCCGCGTCCAGACCAAGCGCCCGGTGCGCGCCTCGGTCCTCGACCAGGCCGTTGCCGCGCTGCCCGGCGGGGCCGCCACCGCACGCCGCATCGTCGGCTGGAGCCTGACCGCCGGGGCAGGGGCGATCGCACTGGCGCTCGCCAACTGGTTCGGCCTGTTCGGCATGGTCGGCGTCGCCGCCGCCGAAGCCGTCGGCGCTGCGGGCTTTCGCGTCGAACAGATCGAGGTGACCGGCCTCAAGCGGATGGACGCGACGTCGGTCTATGCCGTCGCGCTGGACCAGCGCTCGCGGGCGATGCCGCTGGTCGATCTCGACGCGACGCGGCAGAAGCTGCTCGACTATGGCTGGATCGCCGATGCCCGCGTGTCGCGCCGGCTGCCCGATACGCTGGTGGTCGACGTCGTCGAACGCGATCCTGCCGCCGTCTGGCAGAACAAGGGGCAGCTGATGCTGATCGACGAGGGCGGCGTGCTGCTCGACGGGGTGCAGCCCAACAAGATGCCGCGCCTGCCGCTGGTGATCGGCGATGGTGCCAATGCGCAGGAACCGGCCTATCGCAAGCTGATGGCCGCCGCGCCCGCGCTGAAACCCGTGGTCAAGGCCGCGATCTGGGTCGGCAATCGTCGCTGGGACATCCTGTTCCAGACCGGCGAACGACTGGTTTTGCCGGAAGGCGACAGGGGATCGGCGCGCGCGCTGGTGAAGTTCGCGCAGCTCGACGGGACGCTAGGCCTGCTCGGCAAGGGCTATGACCGGTTCGACCTGCGCGATCCGACCAAGCTGGTCGTGCGGATGAAACATGCGACGCCGGACAATGGCGACGACGGCAGCGAACAGGGCAACAGTGCCGCGACCGCGAAACCGGTCGAGGGCGACTGACAGGGGGCAGGACCATGGCGAAATTGGCACCGGAAGGGATCATCACCGCGCTCGACATCGGCACGTCGAAGGTATCCGCGCTGATCGCGAAGCCGGGCGAGGGCGGCGAACTGACCGTGCTGGGCACCGGCCAGCGCGAGAGCCGGGGCGTCAAGCGCGGCTATATCGCCGACATGAAGGCGACCGAGACGGCGGTCCGCGAAGCGGTCGAGCAGGCCGAACGCATCGCCGGCTTCAATATCGAGGATGTGTGGGTCAGCTTCTCGGCCGGCGGCCTGGTGTCGGATATCGTCAAGCTGGAGGTCGATCTGGGTGGCCACCGCGTCGAACAGTCGGATATCGACGCGCTGCTGAAGGCCGGACGCAACGCCATCGATCCGGGTCAGCGGATGGTGCTGCACGCCCAGCCGATGCGCTATACGCTCGATGGCCTTGGCGGAGTGAAGGAGCCGAAGGGGCTGCACGCCGATCGCCTCGGCGTCGAAATCCACGTCGTCGCGACCGAAGGCTCGCCGGTGCGCAATCTCGACCTATGCGTCCGCTCGGCGCATCTCGAAACCAAGTCGATCGTCGCGGCGCCGGTCGCGACCGGGCTGGCCTGCCTGTCCGAAGAGGAACGCGAACTGGGCGTCGCCCTGGTCGAGATCGGCGCAGGGATCACCAACGTCTCGGTCTTCGCCAATGGCGTGCTGACCGGTCTCGCGTCGATCGCGATGGGGGCCAGCGACATCACCGACGACGTCGCCTCCGCCTTCGGCACCAACCGGGCACAGGCCGAGCGGCTGAAATGCTTCTATGGTTCGGCCAACATGTCCCCGCGCGACAATCACGACATGATCGACGTCGCGCCGGTCCGTGCGGACGAGGATGCGGAGGGCACGCGCATCACCCGCGCGCAGCTCATCACCACCATCCGCCAGCGGCTGGAGCGGCTGGTCGCCGAAATCTCCAAGGAATTGCGCCGGTTGAACTTCGACGATCCCGTCGGGCGACAGGTCGTGCTGACCGGCGGCGGTGCGGAGCTGAAGGGCATCGCCGACTATGCGCAGCAGGCGCTGGGCCGTCCGGTCCGCGTCGGCCGGGCGCGGGGTCTGGCGGCGCTGCCCGATGCGCATTCGGGACCGGGATTCGCGACGCTTGCCGGCCTTGCCATGTTCGCCGCGTCGAACCCGGTCGACCTGCGCGCGCTGCAGCCGACCCAGCAAATGGTGTCGCGCCCCAGCACGGGGGCGCTGTTCCAGCGGCTGTTGACCGCATTTCGCGCCAACTATTGACGATTTATTACCATCGGGCCGGGTGGAGGGGCTAGGATCGTCCTTCGGCTTGATGCACAACCGCCTATCGAATTTTGTACCCGGTGCCGGCCGGGACAGGGAGACCGAGTATGAGCATCGAATTTCTGGCACCCGACGTCGACGAACTGACCCCGCGCATCACCGTGATCGGGGTCGGCGGGGCCGGCGGCAACGCGATCGCGAACATGATCCGTGCCGAGGTGCAGGGGGTCGAGTTCCTCGTCGCCAATACCGACGCGCAGGCGTTGAAGCAGTCGGAAGCGCCACAGCGTATCCAGCTGGGTGCGAAGATCACGCAGGGGCTGGGTGCCGGCAGCCGCCCCGAAATCGGTCGCGCCGCCGCCGAGGAAACGATCGAGCAGGTGCAGAAGTCGCTTGAGGGCGCGCATATGTGCTTCATCGCCGCCGGCATGGGCGGCGGCACCGGCACCGGCGCCGCGCCGGTGATCGCGAAGGCCGCGCGCGAGATGGGCATCCTGACCGTCGGCGTCGTGACCCGTCCGTTCGCGTTCGAGGGCAAGCGCCGCGCGAAGTCGGCCGAGGCCGGCATCGAAGAGCTGCAGAAATATGTCGACACGCTGATCGTCATCCCGAACCAGAATCTGTTCCTGATCGCGAACGCCAACACGACCTTCAAGCAAGCCTTTGAAATGGCCGACGAAGTGTTGCAGCAGGGTGTGCGCGGCATCACCGACCTGATGGTCATGCCCGGCCTCATCAACCTCGACTTCGCCGACGTGCGCTCGGTGATGCAGGAGATGGGCAAGGCGATGATGGGCACTGGCGAGGCCGAGGGCGACAACCGCGCCATCGAAGCCGCGCAGCAGGCGATCGCCAACCCGCTGCTCGACGGCGTGTCGCTGAACGGGGCCAAGGGCGTGATCGTATCGATCACCGGCGGCGACGACATGCGCCTGCTCGAAGTGGACGAGGCCGCGAACCATATCCGCGAACTGGTCGACGACGACGCCAACATCATCTGGGGTTCGGCGTTCAATTCCGAACTGGAAGGCAAGATCCGCGTCTCGGTCGTCGCGACCGGTATCGAGGACGAAGCCCCGTCGCAGGCGGTCCCGGCGCCCGCACAGGCCGAGCCGACCCGCGCCTTCTCGTTCAACGCACCACGCCGTCCGGCCGCGCCGGCCGCCGCGCCGGTCGCGCCGAGCGGTGCCGCCGCCGAGCATCTCCAGGAAGCGCCGGCCCCGCAGCCGATGGACCGCTTCCCGCAGGGCGCGAGCCAGCCGTCGCCTTCGGAACGCGTCGTGCCGCATTCGACCTACGACACGCCGCCCGCCCCGGCGCCGGACGAGGACGAACTGGTGCTGGGTGCCGAACAGGCCGCCGCCCCGATCCCCGCGCCGACCCCGGCCAGCGATTTCGGCGCATCGTCGAACGACGGCCGTCGCCGCTGGCTGACCCCGGACGCTCCGGCCGAAGCCCCGCGCGAGGAAGCGGCCCCGGCGCGCAAGCCTGGCGGCACGCTGTTCGAACGCATGGCCAATGCCGGCCGCGCGCCCGCACGCGGCACCGATGATGCGAAGGAACCGCTGGACATCCCGCGCTTCCTGCACCGCCAGAACAACCAGTAACGGTCGTCGCCCGGCGGGACCGGGCGGCTTCCGCCACCGTACATCAAACGTCACCCCGGGCTTGACCCGGGGTCCCGCTTCTTTGCCGACGGAGAAGGAAAGCGGGACCCCGGATCGAGTCCGGGGTGACGTCCGTGTGTATGGAAGCCGTTCACGACCACCATGTCCGACAGGGCCGGAAACCATTTTCCTACACGACCGAACCCTGCCAGCCTGCCGCTTCCCGTTCCTCAATCCCAGCCACTTGAAACCCGAAGGCCAAACGACACGCAAAACGCGCACGAGTGTGAACTTTGTGAACTTTGGCCCGCGCCGGCTCGCTTCGTCGTCACCACCACTCGCTTCACCGCCGCTTGAGGCTTGCGAACATTCCCCGTTCAGCCGTCCCATGGTTAAGCGGACCGGCCCATGACCCAGTTCCCCACGCTCCGCGCCGTCGCCCTGCTGCTCGCCTCCGCCGCGCCTCTGCCCGCGCTGGCGCAGCCCGGTGCGATCGTCCAGCCGCTGACTCCCAATGCCGACCGCCTGTCGGAACAGATGCGCATCCTCGGCCGCAGCCCGAACGACGTGTCGGCGCTGATCGAAGCGGGGCGGCTGTCGGGCAAGCTCGGCGATACCGATGCGGCGATGCAGTTCCTCGCCCGTGCCGAAAAGGTCGCACCCAACGATCCGCGCATCCGCGCCGCCCGGGGCATCTCGCTGGTGGCGATGGAGCGGCCGGGGGAGGCGCTGGCCATGTTCGGCTCGGCCGAACGCGCCGGGGTGTCGATGACCCCGTACCTCGCCGAACGCGGGCTCGCCTATGACCTGCTCGGCCGGGGATCGCTGGCGCAGGCGGACTATCGTCAGGTGTTGCGCGCCGGTGAGGATGACGAGGTGACCCGGCGGCTCGCCCTGTCGCTCGGTATCGACGGCAATGTGACCGAATCGACGGCGGTGCTGAACCCGCTGCTGCAAAAGGGCGACCGCGCGGCATGGCGGGTGCGCGCCTTCGTCCTCGCCATGTCCGGCGATGCGGCGGGCGCGGACAAGATCACGGCCAGCATGTTGCCGGGCTTTTCGGCCAGCCTCTCGCCCTTCTTCCGCCGCCTGCCGCAGCTGGCCGGGGCGGACCGTGCCTTCGCCGTCCATTATGGCCGCCTCGCACCCAGCCCGGAACGGCTGGCCGACGCGCGGCTCGCCCCGCCGCTGCCCGCGCCGGTCCGCACCGCGCCGCCGGTCGCGCTGGCCTCCGCCACGCCAACCGCGACCGTAGCGACCACGCGCACCGTCACGCGCACGCCGACCTATGCCGAGCGTCGCGCCGAACGCCAGCGTCAGGCACAGGCGGCGCAACTCGCCCAGGCCGAAGCCGCCCGCCGCGCTGCCGACGCGCAGGCACAGCAGCTGGCACAGGCCCGCGCCGACGAAGCTGCCCGCCGCGCCGCCCTTGCCCAGCGGCAGCAGCTCGCCGCGCAACAGGCCGAACAGGCGCGCATCGCCGAAGCGACCCGCATCGAGGCGGAGCGCGTCGCCGCACGGCAGGCCGAGGAACGCCGCGTCGCCGCCGAGGCACTGGCTGCCCGCGACCGCGCCGAACAGGCCGCCCGCCCGCCGGTACAGGTCGCCTCCGCCCCGGTGCCGGTCACCATCGTCGACCGCCCTGCGGAACCCGCCCCGGCTGCGTCGCCGCCCACAGCTGTCGAGGTGGCGAGCGCCGCGCCGGCCACGACGCCTGCCGCCGCGAGCGTCGTTGCCCGTGCCCCGTCCAACGACGACGTGCTGGCGCGCATCATCCGCAACCTCGACATTCCGGCGTCCGAACTGGGCGTCGGTCCGCCGCCGGCTCCGGTCGCGGCCCCCGCCAGCAGCGCCACGCTCGCCGCCGAAGCGGAAACCGCCCGTCGCGCTGCGGAGGCCCGCGAAGCCACCGCCCGCGCGGCGGAAGCCGCCGAGGCAAAGAAGCTTGCCGCCGCCCGCGCCGCAACCGCCAAGAAGGCCGCCGAAGCCAAGCGGATCGCCGACGAGAAGAAGGCGGAGGCCGCCGAAGCCGCCCGCCTCGCTCAGATCAAGCGCGCCGACCCCGAACGCCATTGGGTTCAGGTCGCCGGTGGCGCCAACGTCGCCGGCCTGCCCGCCGCATGGGGCATCATGGCGGGCAAGGCACCGGCGCTGAAAGGTCGTCAGGCGTGGACCACGCCGCTGCGCGCGACCAACCGCCTGCTGACCGGCCCGTTCAAGAGCGATGCGGAGGCGCAGGACTTCGTCAACACGCTGCGCAAGTCCGGGGTGCAGGCCTTCACCTTCACCAGCGAGGCGGGGCAGAAGGTCGCGCGGGTCCCGGTCAAGTGAGGGCATCCTATGCCGCCGACCCGCTGGCGCATGGCGGGCGGCTCCATCCCGAACCGGGCGATGCGACCCGCGGGCCCCGCGACGCGTTCCAGCGCGATCGCGACCGCATCATCCATTCGATCAGCTTCCGGCGTCTGCGCCACAAGACGCAGGTGTTCATGGCGCCCGACGGCGACCATTTCCGTGTCCGGCTGACCCACAGCCTGGAGGTCGCGCAGATCGGTCGCGCCGTCGCCCGCACGCTCGGTCTGAACGAGGACCTGACCGAGGCATTGTGCCTCGCCCATGACATCGGCCACCCGCCGTTCGGCCATGCGGGGGAGGACGCGCTGGAAGCGGCAATGGCCGGCCAGGGCGGGTTCGACCATAACGGTCAGACGCTGCGCACGCTGACCTGGCTCGACAGCCCGTATCCGCGCTGGCGGGGCCTGAACCTGACCTGGGACACGCTGGAGGGACTGGCCAAGCATAACGGTCCGATCCCGACGCCCGGCTGGGCGCTGGCGGAGGCGGATGCCGCCCATGGCCTGCGGCTGAACGAATGGCCGTCGCTGGAGGCGCAGATCGCCGCGATCGCCGACGACATCGCCTATGACAATCACGATATCGACGATGGCCTGCGCGCCGGACTGCTGACGCTTGACCAGCTCCTCGAAGTACCGTTCGTCGCCGCCGGTTGGGACGCGGTCCGCGCGCGTTTTCCCGACGTGCCGGCGGAGCGGCTGGTAGGCGAACTGACGCGCTCTCAGATCGGTGCGATGGTGAACGACCTGATCGCCGAGACGCAGCGTCGGGTGGCCGCCGCCCGCGTCGAAACGGTCGCCGACGTTCGCGCGGCGGGGCAATGCCTCGCCCATTTCTCGCCCGAAATGGCGGAGGCGGAGCGGACGCTGAAGCGCTTCATGTACGCCAATCTCTACCACCATCCGCGCCAGCTGGCGGCGGCGGCGATGGCGGAGACGGTCGTCGCCGGCCTGTTCGCGGCCTATCACGCCGACCCGGCGGCGATGCACGATGGCTGGCGCGCGACGCTGCCGGAGGGGGAACCGCAGCGCAGTCGCCACATCGCCGACTATATCGCCGGCATGACCGACCGGTTCGCAGTGCGCAGCTATCGGCAGGTCGTCGGCCCGATCGACCTGCCCGACGGATTCTGACCCCGCTGGCATAACTCTGCGACAATCGGCGCGCTCAGTCGCGGGCGAGTATGGCTGTGGAGTCGCGGGTGATGGCGCTTGCGGAGATTGCATGGAACCGGTTCGGGCTGGGCGCGCGCGGGGACGAAGCGCCGCCGGCCGACCCGAAACGCTGGCTGACCGACCAGTTCGACCGCTGGAACCCGCGTCCGGCCACGCTGGCAGGTACCGCGACGACGGCAGTCGCGGGGCAGGCGGTGGCGCAGGCGCGGGCCGAACTGCGCATGGTTCGGCAGGAACGCCGCGCGACCCAGGCGACCGACAAGCCTGACGCCATGCCGATGGCGGCGGACCCGCCCGACAATCGCGCCGCGCAGATTCGCCGCGGCGTTCGCCAATTCTACCTCGACGGCGTCGCCGCCCGCACCGCGGCGGCGGTGGCCAGCGACACGCCGTTCATCGAGCGGCTGACCCATTTCTGGTCGAACCATTTCGCGGTGTCGGCGGACAAGTTGGAGGTGACCGGCCTCGCCGCCGCGTTCGAATTTGACGCGATCCGCCCGCATGTGCTGGGCCGCTTCCACGACCTGCTGCTGGCGGTCGAGCATCATCCGGCGATGCTGCTCTATCTCGACCAGGCGCAGTCGGTCGGCCCCGACAGTCCGTTCGGCCAGCGTCGGATGGGCGGACGTGCCGGGCTGAACGAAAATTTGGCGCGTGAGATTCTGGAACTGCACACTCTGGGCGTCCGTACCGGCTATGGGCAGGGGGACGTCACCGAACTGGCCCGTGCACTGACCGGCTGGACCGTCGCTGGCCTCGGGCGGGGCGGGCCGCGCGTCGTGCCGGGGCAGCCGGGCGAGGCGGTGTTCGCGCCCGCGCTGCACCAGCCGGGGTCGCGGACCGTTCTGGGCATGCAATATGGGGAGGGCGGCGCGGAACAGTCGGCGGCGGTGCTGGCCGATCTGGCGGTTCATCCGGCGACTGCGAAACATATCGCCACCAAGCTGGTCCGCCACTTCATCGCCGACGATCCGCCCCCTGCTGCGGTGGCGCGCCTCGAGCGGGCGTTCCTGTCGTCGGGCGGTGACCTACCGACCGTCTATCGCGCGCTGATCGCTGCGCCCGAGGCATGGGCACCGAGCACACCCAAGTTCCGCACGCCATGGGAATGGACCGTCGCCGCACTGCGCGCGATCGACGCGCCGGCGGCGGAGGGGCGGGGGCTGGTCAACCTGTTCGGGCAGCTGGGTCAGCCGATCTGGCGACCCGGCCAGCCGATCGGGTTCGACGATATCGCCGCCAGCTGGGCCGGCCCCGACGCGTTGATGCGCCGGATCGAGGCGGCCGAGCGGCTGGCCGGGCGATTGCGCGAGCCACCCGATCCCCGCGCGCTGGCGACGCGACTGTTCACGCAAAGCCTCGCGCCGACCACCGCGACGGCGATATCACGCGCCGAAAGCCCGGCACAGGGCCTCGCGCTGTTGTTCGTCGCCCCTCAGTTCCTGCGGAGATAAGCCATGACCGACCGGCGAAATTTCCTGATCGGCGGCGGAGCGGTGCTGTCCGCTGCGTTCGCCCCGCGCCTTGCCTATGCCCGCGCTGCGACCGATCGTCGTTTCGTGTTCATCATACAGCGCGGTGCGGCGGATGGCCTCGCCATGCTGATGCCGACGGGCGATCCCGGCTTCGCGCCGTTGCGCGGGGTCTGGGCGGAGGATGCGGCGGCGGCGCGCAAGCTGGACAGCATGTTCGCGCTGCATCCCGCGCTCTCGAGCATGGCGGGGCTGTACGACGCCGGCCAGGCGCTGTTCGCCCATGCCGTCGCCTCGCCCTATCGCGACCGCTCGCATTTCGACGGGCAGAATGTCCTCGAAACCGGCGGCGCTGCCGCCTATGCGGTCAAGGATGGCTGGCTCAACCGGCTGCTGACCCTGCTACCGCGCGATGACGCCCGCGCCATTGCCGTCGCCGCTACGGTCCCGCTGGCGTTGCGTGGGGGCAGGGAGGTCGCGTCCTACGCACCCTCCGCCCTGCCCGACGCGTCCGGTGACCTGATGGGGCGGGTGACGCAGCTCTATGCCGAGGACCCGCAACTCCATGCGCTGTGGGCCAAGGCGTTGCAGACCCGGCAACTGGCGCAGGAGGCAGGTGGCGATGCCGGACGCGACGCTGCAGCGACCGGAGCGCTGGCCGCGCGGCTGCTGGCCCCGGCCGATGGCGCGCGGATCGCGATGATCGAGAGCGGCGGCTGGGACACCCACGCCGGCCAGCGCGGGCGGCTGAACAATCAGCTGAAGGCGCTGGACGCGATGGTCGGTGCGTTGAAGGACGGCCTCGGCCCGGCATGGAACCGGACCTTGGTGCTGGTCGCAACCGAATTCGGCCGAACCGCGAGGATCAACGGCACCGGCGGCACCGACCATGGCACGGCTACCGCGACGATGCTGTTGGGCGGCACGGTGCTGGGCAGACGGGTCATGGCCGACTGGCCGGGCTTGTCGAAGCTCTACGAGGATCGCGACCTGACGCCGACGACCGATCTCGACGCGCTGATCGCCGGGGCGGTCGCCGGGCATTTCGGGATCGATCCGGCACGGTCCATGGCGACGCTGTTTCCCGGCAGTACGGGCCGGCGTCCGGTTGCGGGACTGATCCGGGCGTGATCCTTTGCAGCGGCGGCGGTATCGGCTAAGCGGCGCGTTTGGATCAATCGACCGGAACCGCCATGACGCTGTACCCCCGTTTCTTCGCCCATCTCGACCGCGCGCTCGACACGCTCGTCGCCCGTGGCGACCTGCCGGCGGGACTGGA
Source organism: Sphingomonas panni (assembly GCF_022664435.1). GTDB lineage: Bacteria > Pseudomonadota > Alphaproteobacteria > Sphingomonadales > Sphingomonadaceae > Sphingomonas > Sphingomonas panni. The sequence goes on from NZ_JAKREU010000004.1 coordinate 324,078, forward strand.
GCGACGCGCGATCACGGTCGAACCGCCGCGCGATACGACGCATGGCGACCTGTCGACCAATGCAGCGATGGTGCTGGCCAAGCCGGCCAAGACCAACCCGCGCGCGCTGGCCGAACTGCTGGTCGCCGAACTGGCCGGCCTGCCTGAGGTAGCGAGCGCATCGGTCGCAGGGCCAGGCTTCATCAACCTGACGCTGACCGACGACACCTGGCGCGGCGAACTGACCGCGATCGCCGAAGCGGGGGACGCCTATGGCCGTTCGCAGACCGGTGCGGGGCAGGTGGTAAACATCGAATATGTCTCGGCCAACCCGACGGGGCCGATGCACATGGGCCATTGCCGCGGCGCAGTGGTCGGCGATGCGCTCGCCAGCCTGCTCGAATGGAACGGCGCGCGGGTCATCCGCGAATATTATGTCAACGATGCCGGCGGACAGGTCGCCGTCCTCGCCCGCTCGGCGCATCTGCGCTACCGCGAGGCGCTGGGCGAGACGATCACCATCCCCGAAGGCCTGTATCCCGGCGACTATCTGGTCCCGGTCGGGCAGGCGCTCGCCGCCGAATATGGCGACCGCTATGCGAACGCACCCGAGGAGGAATGGCTGGCGCTGTTTCGCACCAAGACGGTCGCCGCAATGCTGGAGATGATCCGCGCCGACCTGCAACTGCTCGGCATCCATCACGACGTCTTCTCGTCCGAAGCCGAGTTGCAGGCTGCCGGCAAGCCCGAAGCGGCCGAGGCATGGCTGCGTGCGCGCGACCTGATCTATGACGGTGTCCTCGAAGCGCCGAAGGGCGAATTGCCCGACGATTGGGAACCGGTCGAACTGCCGTTGTTCCGCTCGACGAAGTTCGGCGACGACCAGGATCGCCCGATCAGGAAGTCGGACGGCAGCTGGACCTATTTCGGCGCCGACCTCGCCTACCACTTTCAGAAGGCAGAGGGTGCCGATCAGCTGATCGATATCTGGGGCGCGGACCATGCCGGCACCGTCAAGCGGATCGTCGCGGCGGTGCAGGCACTGACCGAAGGCAAGACCCGCTTCGACGTCAAGCTCGTGCAGATGGTGCGCCTGCTGCGCGGTGGCGAGCCGGTCAAGATGTCGAAGCGCGCCGGCAATTTCGTCACGCTGGCCGATGTCGTCAACGAGGTCGGCAAGGACGTGGTGCGCTTCACCATGCTGACCCGCAAGGCCGATGCGCAGATGGACTTCGACTTCGCCAAGGTGGTGGAGGCGTCGAAGGACAATCCGGTGTTCTACGTGCAATACGCCCATGCCCGCGTCCATTCGCTGGTCCGCCGCGCGGCGGAGGCCGGCATTGCCGAGGACGCGAATGCAGACCTGTCCCGTCTCGATACGGTCGAGCTGGCGCTGGTGAAGCGTGCGGCGCAGTTCCCGCGCGTCGTCGAAAGCGCGGCGGCGGCGCGCGAGCCGCACCGGATCGCCTTTTATCTCTACGACTTGGCCGCCGAATTTCATGCGGCATGGAATCTCGGCAACGACGATCCGTCCCGCCGGTACCTTCAGGCTGATGACGCCCAGCTGACGCAGGCGCGGCTTTTCCTCGCCCGCGCGATCGGGCAGATTATCCGCAACGGCCTGGCGATCATGGGCGTCGAGGCGGTCGAGGAGATGAAGTAATGGCGGACATGATCGCATCCGGCGATCCCGACCACGAACGCCTGCCCTGGCTGGAAAGCGCGGAGCCGGAACCGGAACCCGCGCGTCCGATCTGGCGCACGGTGCTGATCGTGCTGATCGGGTTGCTGATGGTCGGGACGATCGCCTTTGCGTTACTGCGCCATCGCGGCGCGCCGACCGCCAGCGGTACCGGCGACCTGATCGCCGCGCCGGAAGGACCGTACAAGACCCGCCCGCAGGAAGCGGATGGTTTGCGTGTGACCGGCGACAGCGATACCGCCATCGCCACCAGCGAAGGCGCGACCGGGGGCAATGCCTCTGTCAATCTGAACGCCGTACCCGAAGCGCCTGTTCAGGGTCGCACCGCCGCGCCGGCCGCCGGCCCGACCAGCAGCGGTACCGGACGCGTGGCGACCGCCGTCCCGACCACGACTGCCAAGCTGGAAGCGCGCGCGCCTGCCGCTGCCGCACCGGTCGAAACGGCGGCGGGCGCAGGCGGATCGGTCGTGCAGCTCGGCTCCTTTCCCAGTGAAGCCGTCGCGAACACGGCGTGGAACCAGCTGTCCCGCCGCTTCGCCTACCTGGCCCCACTCGGCAAGTCGGTGCAGGTAGCGGAGGTAAAGGGCAAGACCGTCTATCGCCTGCGCGTCAACGCCGGCAGCGCGAACCAGGCGTCGGACCTGTGCGGCAAGCTGAAACTGGCGGGCGAGAACTGCTTCGTCGCACGATGAGGTGGACGGGCGCGGCGACGGTTGTCGCCCGCCCGTTGCTGGGGTAGCGCGCTGTCCCATGAAGCCCGTGATCTTCGGCCTGTCCGGCCCGACCCTGACCCCCGACGAAATCGCCCTGTTCCGTGACGCCGATCCGGTTGGCTATATCCTGATGGGGCGCAACTGCGTCGATCGCGACCAGATGCGCGCGCTGACCGACAGCCTGCGAGACCTTTCAGGCCGGAGCGACCTTCCCATCCTGATCGATCAGGAGGGCGGGCGGGTCGCCCGGATGAAGCCACCGGTCTGGCCGGCCTTTCCCGCGCCCTCGGCCTTTGCCGCGCTGTACGATCGCGCTCCGTCCTCGGCGATCGCCGCGGCCAAAGCGAATGGGCAGGCCCTGGGGGTCATGCTGGCGGAAGTCGGCGTGACGGTCGATGCGACGCCGCTGCTCGATGTGGCGCAGCCCGACATGACCGGGGCGATCGGCGACCGCAGCTTCGGCGCGGACCCGATGCAGGTGGCGGCGCTCGGCCGGGCGACGCTGGACGGCTTGGCGGCGGCCGGGGTCGTCGGTATCGTCAAGCACATGCCGGGCCATGGCCGCGCCACCGTCGACAGCCATCTCGAACTGCCGCGCGTGTCGGCACCGGCCGATGCGCTCGAACAGGATATCGCGCCGTTCGCGACGCTGTCGTCCGCGCCGATGGCAATGACGGCGCATGTCGTGTTCGAGGCATGGGATGCCGATCGACCCGCCACCCTGTCGCCGACCATCATCCGTGACGTGATCCGGGGCAGGATCGGGTTCGACGGACTGCTCATGACCGACGATATCGACATGAAGGCGCTGAGCGGCGCACCGGCGGACAAGGCGGCGGCGGCGATTGCGGCCGGGTGCGACGTGGTGCTGGACTGCTGGGCACGGCTGGACGAGATGGCGGCGATCGCCGACCGGCTGGGCGAAGTCGCCCCCGAATCGCGCGTACGGCTGGACCGGGCGATGGCCGGCGTCGCGACGGAAGGTATGGCTTCGCTGGCGGAACTGGTCGACACGCGGGACCGGCTGCTGGCGCTCGCCTGACGCGATAACCGGTTCTTAACGCCGCCGACCTAGACTTTCCCGGCCTTCTGCGTGGGAACAGGACGATGCTGCCGACGGAGCCGCTTCAACTCTACCATAGCTGGCCGCTGTTCGAACGGGGAGCGCGCTTCCCCCATGGCATGCTGGATGTCGGCTATAGCGCCGGACGGGCCAACGATGGCCCGTTTGCCTGTGATCTGCTCACTAATACCCTGTCTTGGTCCGATTCAACCTATGCGCTGTTCGGCCTGCCCGCCGGTATCACACCGGTCCGCGAAGTCGTCCTGCCGATGTACCGCCCCGAATCGCGTGCCGCGCTGGAACGGCTGCGTAGCCATGCGATCCGCCATCACCGCGGCTTCACGATCGATACCGAAGTCGACGCGCCAGGCCAGCCGCTCCGCTGGGTGCGCATCGTCGCGCTGCCGGAGGTCGAGAACGGCCGGTCGGTCCGGTTGTACGGCGTCCATCAGGATGTGACGCACGAATATCGGTGACGGACCGCGCCATGGCCGGGTAGGGTCGGGCGATGGACGCCGACGCACCGGTACTGACGATCGAACTGGATGGGTGGGAAGGGCCGCTCGACCTGCTGCTGGCGCTGGCCCGGACGCAGAAAGTCGACCTGCGCCGCATCTCGATCCTCGCGCTGGTCGAGCAATATCTGCGCTGGATCGACCGGGCGGCGGCGTTGCGGCTCGAACTGGCGGCGGACTGGCTCGTGATGGCGGCGTGGCTCGCCTATCTCAAATCCGCGCTGCTACTGCCGCGCGAACCGGAAATGGACCCCGACCCGGAGGAACTGGCGCTGCGGCTCCAGCTCCGGCTCGAACGGCTGGATGCGATGCGGGAGGCGGGGGCGCGGCTGATGGGACGAGACCGGATCGGCCGGGACGTGTTCCTGCGCGGGGACCCGGAAGGGCTGAACGTCGTGCGCAAGGCGCGGTGGGACGCGGGCCTGTACGACCTGATCGCCGCCTATGGCCGGATCAGCGCCCGGACCCGCCCGGTGCTGCATGTCGTCGCCCATCGCCCCGTCATGACGCTGGAGACGGCGATCGAACGGGTGGAGACGATGCTCGGCACGCGGATCGACTGGACGTCGATCGCGGCGTTCCTGCCGGTCGACGCGGACGAACGCTATCGCCGTTCGGCGCTTGCGTCGACCTTTCTCGCGACCCTGGAACTGGCGCGGCAGGGGCGGGTGGCGATCCGGCAGGATGCGCCGTTCGGACCGATCGACGTGCGGCGGATCGCATGACCGACCCGTTCGTCCGCGCGGTCGAGGCGGTGCTGTTTGCCAGCGAAACGCCGATGACGGTCGCGATGATCGCGACTCATGTTGGGGAAGGCGACGTGCGCGCCGCGCTGACGCGGATCGCGGCGGACCATGAAGGTCGCGGCTTCGGCCTCGTTCGCCGGGGCGAGCATTGGCATTTCGAAACCGCGCCCGACCTCGCCCATTTCCTGCGCCGCGACCGCGACGAATCACGCCGCCTGTCGCGCGCCGCGATCGAGACGCTGGCAATCATCGCCTATCACGAACCGGCGACACGCGCGGACATCGAATCGATCCGCGGGGTGCAGATATCCAAGGGGACGATCGATGTGCTGCTCAGCGCCGGCTGGGTCCGGCCGGCGGGTCGGCGTGAGGTGCCCGGGCGTCCGCTACAGTACGCAACGACCCAGGCGTTTCTGGACCATTTCGGGCTGGACAGCCGCCGCGATCTACCGGGAATCGACGATCTGCGCGCGGCGGGGCTGCTCGAACCAATCGACGATGCCTGCGCAAGCGTGCTGGAAAGCGGCGGCGATAGCGACTAAGTGAGGCCCAACGATCCGTTTCGCTTGGAGTTGGACGATGGGTGGTCTTAGCATTTGGCACTGGCTTATCGTCGGCGTCGCGATCCTGCTGCTGTTCGGCAAGGGTCGGTTTTCGGACATGATGGGTGACGTTGCCAAGGGGTTGAAGAGCTTCAAGAAGGGCATGGCGGAGGACGACGATGTTCCGCCGCCGCCGGCACGGCCGCGCGAACGGCTGGAACAGCGTCCGCTCGACACTGCCTACGACCATGATCTGCCGCCGCGCGATCCTGTGCATCGCGATCCCGTTCGCGACGCCGACCGTCCGCACGGCGACCGCTGATTCCCTGTTCCCTGGCGGGCATCGCGCCCGCCTGACCCCGAGCGCCGATGTTCGATATCGCTCCCACCGAATTGATGGTCGTCGCGCTGGTCGCGCTGGTCGTCATCGGTCCCAAGGATTTGCCAAAAGCCATGCGCATCGTCGGCCTGTGGGTCGGCAAGGCGCGTGGCGTGGCGCGTCAGTTCCGCTCCGGCTTCGACACGATGGTGCGCGAGGCGGAACTTGCGGAAATGGAAAAGAAATGGGCGGAGGAAAACGCCCGGATCATGCGGGAGCACCCCGCCGATGCGCCGGCTGCGGTGCATCCCGTCGATGCGCCTTCGCCGCCACCGCCGGTCCAGGATGCGCCACAGGACATTCCGCCCCACAACGATGCGCACGCACCCGTCATGGTCGAACGTCCCGAACTGCGTGAGGCACCCGGCGATCATCCGCCCGCCGCCGATGGCAAGGCTCCGTCATGAACGATATCGACGACAGCCAGGCCCCGCTGCTCGACCATCTGATCGAACTGCGCCGCCGCCTGCTCTATTCGGCGGTCGCCGTCGCGCTGTGCTTCGCGGTCTGCTTCTATTTCTCGCATCAGATCCTGACGTTTCTGCTCAAGCCGCTGTTGGCGGCGGGGCAAAAGCGCGTGATCTTCACCCAGATTTTCGAGGCGTTCTTCGTTCAGATCAAGGTCGCGTTCTTCGCGGCGATGATGCTGTCCTTCCCGGTGATCGCGAACCAGCTATGGCAGTTCGTGGCGCCAGGATTGTATCGCAACGAGAAAAAGGCGCTGTTCCCGTTCCTGCTGGCGACGCCGGTGCTGTTCATCGCCGGGGCGGCGCTGGCCTATTACGTCACCATCCCCGTCGCGCTGCATTTTCTGCTCGGCTATCAGGGCAATCTCGGCGGCGTCGAACAGGAAGCACTGCCCTCGATCGAGAATTACCTGTCGTTCGTGATGCAGTTCCTGTTCGCGTTTGGCCTGGCGTTCCTGTTGCCGGTGCTGCTGATGCTGCTGGAACTGGCGGGGATCGTCACGCGCAAGCAGCTGGTCGGCGCGCGGCGCTATGCCATCGTCGCGGCGTTTGCGATTGCCGCCGTGGCGACGCCGCCGGACATCGGGTCGCAGTTCCTGCTCGCGGTGCCGCTGATCCTGCTCTACGAACTGGCCCTCATCGCGATCTGGTTCACCGAAAAGCGGCGGGCAAAACGCGATCCCGACGCTGCCGAGGAAGAAGCCGCCTGACGGCTTCTTCCCGAAAGATGCGGGTATAGAAAAAGGGCGGTCCGAGGTTCCGGGCCGCCCTTTTCGTGTCGACCGTCGGTCGAGCGTTACTTGGTGTCGCGTGCCGCGCCGGCGACTGCGCTGCCTGCCGACGATACGTCCTTGCCGACACCTTCAACGGTGTTGCAGGCGCTGATGGCAAGGGCGCCGGCAACGACGGCGAGGCTCAGGATCTTACGCATGTTCATCTCCGGTGTTTTGCGGGCCAATACCCGCTTCCGGGAGAGGAATGTCTGACGAAATTATTCGTTCCGCTACCAAAATGGCGCCACCAAAAAAGCGACCCGCCGGTTTGTGGCCGACGGGTCGCTTAGGTGAAACCAGTATATGGACCCGGTGGCGCTACCGGGGGGGGGGGAGGGTTTGCGCCTACCGGGTCCTTTTAGCGGATAGCGAGAGCGGGGGGGCATAAGATCGCTATCCGAAGGTGATAACGGCAAGCCCTATCCATGGTTCCGGCGCTACAGTGCTTTTTTTTGGAAAAGATCGTTAGCTCGGGAATGCGCCGCACCGCTTCGTCTGCCACACGCCCTTGCGCCAGCATTTCGGGTTCTCGAACTGGTAGAGGCGCGCCGGACGCATGTACGGGATCTGGCGGGTAAACTGCTGCTCGCCATAGGCGACCAGCGAGTTGCGGAGCTTGCGCATCCGCAGTTCCGCAAATTCGCCCAGATAGCCGCGCGGCACGAACAACGCTTCCTGCCCGATCTCGTTCGCCGCCTGGCAAAAGCCGAGCTGCGCCGACACGGTCGAGAAGCTCGAATAGACGCGCGTGCCGAACTGGTCGAGCGCGGTCTGGCCGGCCTTCAGCGACCCGGTCGTGCGGTCGAAATATTTGTCGAGCGCGGCGTAGCTGGCCTTCAGTTCGTCGGCATGGTTGAACAGCATGGCGTTGTAGTTGTTGAGCGTCAGCATCGTCGGTTCGAACTGGCACTGCAGCGCCGCCACGTTCAGCGCGGAACGCAGATTCCACAGCACGGCGGCACGCAGTTCGGCGGGCGTCGCACCGGGCAACGCCTGCGTCATGACGCCGGGTTCGTCCCCGGTCACGCGCGGTCCGTCCATGTCATAGGGCTTGAAGAAAAATTGGGCCGACGCGGGGGTTGCCGCGACGGTCAGGGCGGCGGCAGCGGCCAGGACCAGGGTACGCACTACGCTCATCTCTTCCTTTCGTGGCGCGGGCTTGGCGCCAGGGTAGGGAGCGATGGTTAAGGCGTTTTTCGCGACGACCCAAGCCCCAACTTGCACGTTGGCGTCACGTTTCGCCGCATGGAACCGTAACGATCGGGCGGATGGCGGTGACCAACGAAAAGGGCCGCCCGGTCGCCCGGACGGCCCTTCGCCAGAATAGCCGAAAACGGCTGATTACATGGCGTTGGTCATGCCGGCTTCGTTCGACATCATGGTGTCGTTCGACATCATCATGCTGTCGTTCGACATCATCATGGTGTCGTTGCCCATGGCGCCGTCAACGGCGGTCATGTTGTCCGACATCGTGCCGTCCATCATGTCGGTCGAGTTCAGGTCGGTGATGGTCGCGTTGTCGGCGGTGGTTTCGGTCTTGCCACCGCAAGCCGACAGCGCCAGCGCCGCGCCGGCGATGATCGAACCGGTCAGGATCTTCGAGAATGCACGCATGGTAAGCTCCCTAAGCTATGGATAGGCGGCATTTCTTTGCCGTTAATACCCAATCCGCGCTGGACATTAGTCGAAGGGGTGCCCGCCCTCAAGCCTCTTTCGCAGGAGGGTACAGCCCGTCCAGAAAAGCCGGCAGACCGGCGGCGAGCGCTGCGTCGAACATCTCCGGGGTCACCGTTTTCCCCAGCGCCGCTGCGCTGGTCACGGGAAATTCGGCGATCCCACAAGGAACGATGCCCCCGAAATGTGACAAATCTGGGGCCAGATTCACCGAAAAACCGTGCAATGTGGCCCACCGACGCACGCGAACGCCGATCGCACCGATCTTGGCCTCGGTCCCGCCATCCGCCGTCCAGATGCCGATCCGCTCCGGCACGGCATAGGCATGGATGTCGAAGCTCGCCAGCGCGCCGATCACCCACGCCTCCACCGCGTGGACGAAACGACGGACGTCGCGCCCGCGCCGGGTCAGGTCGAGCATCAGATAGCCGATACGCTGTCCTGGCCCATGATAGGTATAGCGCCCGCCACGCCCGGCGGCGTGGACCGGAAAGCGCGGGTCGAGCAACTCCGCCGGGTCGGCGCTGGTGCCGGCGGTATAGAGCGGTGGATGTTCGAGCAGCCAGATCATCTCGCCCGCCTGCCCATCGGCAATGGCGGTCGCGCGCGCCTCCATCGTCGAGAGTGCGTGGGCGTAATCGATCTGTTCGGTTTCGGTGCGCCACTCAATGGCTTGCGCGGTCGCGACGGGCGGGACGATGGGGTCAGGAGCCATTTTCATTCGGGATCAGGATGGGTACAGCGTCCATCGGATAAAAGGGGAGCAAGTGCAACGATGGCAAAGATCGGGACGATCTGGGACCGTGCGGTGGATTTCGTGCGCGACCATCTGGGTGAGGTGATGCCGGTCCTGCTGGCGACCCAGTTCGTGGCGCCTGCGATCAATGGCAGCCTCAGCGGTCTGCGCGCCGCAAGCGGTGCCGGCACGGCGGCGGTGCTGGGGATCGTGTCGGTCGTCGCGACGATCATTTCCCTGTGGGGTGCGCTCTATCTGGTCGCCTTCGCGGGACAGCCCGACCGGCAGGAACAGCATCGCGTCGCGCTGTCGCTGGCCAAGACGCGGTTCCTGCCGATGATCGGCGTCAGCATCGTCCTGATGGCGATCCTCGCAGTGCTGGCGATTCCCGGAGTCGTGCTGGCCGTCATGAGCGGGTTCGACTTCACCTCCGTCATGAACGGTGTGCCGCCCCAGCCCGGCGAGATCGGCAAGCTGGGCATCGCCATCCTGTACTTCTTTGCCCTTGCGCTGTTCATCGTCTGGGCATCGGCCCGGCTGCTGCCGATCAACGCCGTCGTCGCGCATGAGCGTCGCGGGATCGGTGCGATCGGCCGGGCATTTGCGCTGACTCGCGGCATGACGCTGAAGCTGATCGGACTGCTGATCCTCTACGGCATCGTCACCGGCGTGGCGGTTTCGGCGGTACAGTTCGTCGTCGGCGGAATCTTCGGCCTGCTGACCGACAATAGCGCTACGATGTCGCCCGCCGTCATTGCCGGAGCCGTTGCCGTGGCGGCGGTCAGCGCCGCGCTGGCGCTGTACCAGAGCGCGTTCGTCGGCAAGCTGTACCGCGAGGTCGTCGGCCAGCAGGATGACGCGGCCGTCTTCGCATGAGGTTGAATATCGCGGCCGCCTGTGCCGAGGCGTCGACTATCTGGAAGCGCGACCGCGACGTCATCGCCGCGGTCGGGGGCGTGTTCTTCTTCCTGCCCAATCTGGCGATGGCGTTGTTCGCGCGGGTCGAGACCGCGACCGTGTCGACGACGGGCGGCGCGGCGGACGATCAGGCGCTGCTGGCATCAATGCAGTCGTTCCTGATCGACAATGCGCCGATGCTGGCGTTCCAGATGATCGCCGAACTGGTCGGCGTCACGGTGCTGCTGGCGCTGCTGCTCGACCCGAGCCGCCCGACGGTCGGAGAGGCGCTGCGAATCGTCGCGCGGCGGCTGCCGGTGCTGATCGCAGCGATGCTGCTTATCAACGTCGCGCTGGTCTGCGGCATGGCGCTGTTCATCGTGCCGGGGCTGTACGTCATCGGCCGCGCGGCGCTGGTGATGCCGGTGCTGATCGCGGAGCCGGAGCGGCGCTTCGGCGATGCGATCGGGCGGGCGGTCGAACTGACGCGGGGGCGGGTAATCCAGCTCCTGTCGCTCTGGGCGCTGATCTTCGTCGGTGCCTATTTCGTCCAGACGCTACTGCAGAGCCTGGCGCGCGCCGCGTCGTCGGGCGGCAGCAATCCGGTGACGCTGGGCATGGTGGCGATCGCGACGTCGGCCGTGTCGATGGCGACCGCCATCGCCTACACGCTGACCCGCGCCGCGATCTACCGCCGGCTCGCCAGCAACGGATAATGGCTGCCGCAGTCGTCGGGGAGGATCCCGGCGATGCGGGGGTCGGCAAAGGTCTCGACGGTGCGCTGGTACGGCACGAAGCCCGAACGGCGATAGAAGCCTAGCGCACCGGGATGATCGAGCGTGCAGGTATGCACCCACACCCGCGTCACGTCCTTGGCCCACGCCATCGCCAGCGCGTGCGCCATCAACCAGCGGCCATGCCCCTTGCCGGCCAGTTCGGGGATCAACCCGACATAGGACAGCTCGCATTCGCCCGCCGTGCGGAAATCGAGTTCGAGCATCCCGACCTCGATCCCCGCCCGGTCGACCACGGCCCAGATGCGGACGCCATCGTCATGGAGGATCGACTCGAGCCGGTCGTCCGCCATCACCAGTCGCGAGAACCACAACCACGGCCCGCCGACCCGGCGGAACAACGCGCGATATCGCTCGACCCCCGGTCGTTCCCAGCGCGCCAGCCGCAGCGGCGAGGCCGGCAATGGTGCCGGGCGTGGTCGCTCCAGCATTTCCAGCGAGGTGACGATCGTCGCGACCTCGCCGGGCCTGACCGGGATCAGTCCCACGGCGTCAGCTCCACGTCGCCAGCGGCGGCAGGCTCATCAGGATCGCATCGATATTGCCGCCGGTTTTCAGGCCGAACAACGTGCCACGATCATAGACAAGGTTGAATTCGGCATAGCGCCCGCGCCATTCCAGCTGCCGCGCCTTGTCGGTATTATCGAACGGCATGTCCATCCGGCGGCGGACCAGCTGCGGATAGATGGACAGGAACGCCTCCCCGACATCGCGGGTGAAGGCGAAGTCCGCGTCCCAGTCGGTGCCGAGATGGTCGTAGAAGATGCCGCCGACGCCGCGATGGACCCCGCGGTGGGGGATGTAGAAATAATCGTCGGCCCATTGCTTGAACTTCGGATAATGCGCCGGGTCATGGGCATTGCATGCCGCCTGCATCGCGGCGTGGAAGTCGGCGGTATCGTCCGCATAGGGGATTGGCGGGTTCAAATCCGCCCCGCCGCCGAACCAGCGCTTCGTCGTCACCAGGAAGCGGGTGTTCATATGCACGGCGGGCACATGCGGATTGGCCATGTGCGCGACCAGGCTGATGCCCGTCGCGAAGAAGCGCGGGTCTTCCGCCGCGCCGTGGATCGACTTGGCGAACTCCCCCTCGAACGTACCGCCGACCGTCGACACGTTGACGCCGACCTTTTCGAACACGCGCCCCTTCATCACGCCGCGCACCCCGCCGCCGCCCGGCGCCCCCGACGGGTCGATGCGATCCCAAGGGGTATAGGTGAAGCTGGCGTCCGAACCCGCTTCGCGCTCGATCGCCTCGAACGACGCGCAGATGCGGTCGCGGAGCGATTCGAACCAGGTGCGGGCGGCTTGTTGCTGGTGGTCGAGCGGTTGCATGGTCGGCGACTTAGGCCGGAACGAACCTTCTCGCAAAGCCCTGCAACAGTTCTTTGGAGAAACCGGTGTCATAAAGTGGGTCGACGGACGCGCCGAACCTCCTTAGCATCGGGGCGTACGGAATAGAGGCGACGGGCACGACGCGCGACGCGCGGGATACCGGTTACCGTTTGGGAGAGAGCAATGTACGACCGGACCTATTACGCGACGCATCCGGACATGATGGAATGCGTGTCGAACGAGGAGTTGCGCGACCGGTATCTGATCGAGGGGTTGTTCCGCGAGGGCGAGTGCGTGCTGAACTACACCCATGCCGACCGGTTCGTGATCGGCGGGGTGGCGGTGGGTGACGCGCCGGTGAAGCTGCCCGCGCAGAGCGAACCGAAATCGGCGGAAGGGCATCCCTTCCTCGAACGCCGCGAGATGGCAGTGGTCAATGTCGGGTCGGCGGAAGGCACGGTGACCGTCGATGGCGAGACGTTCACGCTTGGCAACAAGGACTGTGTCTACGTCACCATGGGTGCGCAGGACGTGGAGTTCGGCGGCGAGAGCGCACGCTTCTACATCGCGTCCTGCCCGGCGCATAAGGGGTTCCAGACCCGCAAGCTCGGCATCGCCGATGCGAATGCGCTGGAGCGCGGCAGCCTCGAGGAATCGAACGAGCGGACCATCTACCAGCTGGTCATCCCCGGCGTGTGCGACAGCGCGCAGCTGGTGATGGGGCTGACGGTGCTCAAGCCCGGCAGCGTGTGGAACACCATGCCGCCGCACATCCACGAACGCCGCAGCGAGATCTATTTCTACTTCGAGCTGCCGACCGACAACGACAAGGTGTTCCATTACATGGGCGAGGGCGAAGCGATGCGCCACATCGTCATGGGCAACGAGGAAGCGGTGATCTCGCCGCCCTGGTCGGTGCATATGGGCTCGGGCACCCGCGCCTATGCCTTTATCTGGGCGATGGCCGGCGAGAACCAGGACTATACCGACATGCAGGTCCTCGACATCTGCCAGCTGGCGTAAGCGCTACCTGACGGTATCCCCGCGCAGGCGGGGATTCAGGGTTAGGAGCGTTACCGTCCGCGGCTCTGGATCCCCGCCTGCGCGGGGATACGCTTTGCGAATGACCGGGGGCCGCACGATAGCCCGAACCCCGCCGATGCGCGGACACGAGGAGTAGCCATGAACCCCTTCGATCTATCCGGCCGGGTCGCGGCCGTTACCGGGGCCAATACCGGCATCGGGCAGGCGATTGCGGTCGCGCTGGCGGCGGCCGGGGCCGATGTCGCGCTGGTCGGGCGGACGCCGGCGACCGACACGGCGCAGCAGGTCCGCGCGCTCGGCCGGCGGGCGGCGATCGTGTCCGCCGACCTGTCGACCATCGCGCCGGTCGAGCGGGTCGTGGCGGAAACGCTGGAGGCGCTCGGGCGGCTCGACATCCTGGTCAACAATGCCGGGATCATCCGCCGTGCCGATGCGGTCGACTTTACCGAGGAGGACTGGGACGCGGTGGTCGACACCAACCTGAAGTCGGTGTTCTTCCTGTCGCAGGCCGCCGGGCGCCACATGATCGCGCAAGGGCGGGGCCGGATCATCAACATCGCCTCGATGCTGACCTTTCAGGGCGGGGTGCGCGTGCCGAGCTATACCGCGTCCAAGTCGGGGATCGGCGGGCTGACCAAGCTGCTGGCGAACGAATGGGCGAAGCATGGCGTGACGGTCAACGCGATCGCACCGGGCTATATCGCGACCAACAATACCGCCGCGCTCCAGGCTGATCCGGTCCGCAACACCGCCATCGTCGACCGCATCCCGGCGGGACGCTGGGGCGATCCGGCGGACCTGGGCGGGGCGGCGGTGTTCCTCGCCTCCGATGCCGCGGCCTATGTGCAGGGCCATGTCCTTGCCGTCGATGGCGGGTGGCTCGC
>NZ_JAKREU010000005.1 GCF_022664435.1 Sphingomonas panni
GTCATACGAGTGCTCGTATGACTGGTCGTAGAACCGATAACTTCCTGCACCGCCCGCGCCCTCGTCAAAGGCGACAAGCATCCTGCCTACCGGCGCTACCGCAAGGCGGCCTGCTGACCACGCTTACGCAGAAAAAGCCGATGATGAACGAGCGGCAGGTATCCAGAGGTCGCTTGGCCGCGCTGAACGGCTGGGATTGGGTCGGCATGGCTGTCGGGCTGGCGAGTTGTCACGCTCAGCCGCCATCGCATTGGCGACCGAGCGTGAGCCTCATTTTAGGAAATGGGAACGCCGCCCGTTACAGCTATGACGTTGCCAGACATGTAACTACCTTCTGATGAGGCGAGAAGCACGTATGCGGGAGCGAGCTCTCCCGGCTGCCCAGCACGCCCGGTCGGCGTATCCTGGCCCAGCGTTTCCAGTTCCTCCGGCGATTTGGCGATCGGCTGAATGGGAGTCCAGATTGGGCCGGGCGCCACCGCACTCACGCGAATTCCGTCACTGGAAAGAAGATTGGATAGCCCCACCGTCAGGCTCGATATTGCGCCCTTCGTGGCAGCGTAAACGATCATCGTTTTGCTCGCGACCTCGGCCTGCTCGCTAGTCGTGTTGATGATCGCAGAGCCCGGCTTCATGTGCGGCGCGGCTGCCTTGGCGAGGCGGATCATGGCAAACACGTTGGCGGCGAAGGCGCCTTGCATCTCGTCGTCGTCGATGCTGTCCAACCCCTCGTTCATGGTCTGAGCCGCGGCATTGTTGACGAGGACATCGATGCCTCCGAGCTCGGAAACCACACGTCCGACAATGCTCGTGCAATGATCTCGGTCACGAATGTCTCCTGGAAGCAACAGGCAACGCCTTCCGGCTTTCTCAACCCAGGTCCGTGTCTCCTCAGCATCCACCTGCTCGTCTGGGAGGTAGGATATTGCGACATCTGCACCCTCGCGGGCATAGGCGATCGCCACAGCTCGCCCAATGCCTGAGTCACCGCCGGTGATCAGCGCAATCCTATCCTTCAGCAATCCCTTGCCGACATAGCTCTCCTCACCGTGATCCGGCTTAGTTCTCATCTCCGTCGTCAGGCCCGGACGCAGCTGTTGCGGCTCGTCAGGAAAGCTTGTCGGGTAGCTGATGCGTGGATCGTGGGTCATATCAATTCCTGCTGGTGGAGAAACCAGCGAACGGTCGATGAGCAGTTACGTGCCGGAGCAGGGGGGACTTTTTTGATTTGCATTGAGCCAAAGCGGCAAAGATTAACCAATGTCCGATTTCGGGTAATTGTAAGGACCACTTGAGTGGCTCGTTGTGGGTCGACTTACTGAATTCAACGGCCGCCGGAAACGGCCAGCCACTCGTTCTTGGGCAGATACCGCGTCGGGGCGGAAGTCATTGAGCATGATCATGCTCGATGCTGTCTAAAACTCGTCAGTCGATCCACAATTTCCTCTATCTCGTCAGGGTTTAGAGGGGCGGTACCGATCGAATTGTGAATGCCGATTCCCTCGACCAGCGCGTCCAATGCGCGGGCGGTCAGGGGATCGAAAAAGCGTTCGAGTGCATCGCGGCTGTTCTGCATCCATCGTTGCATGACGACCGCGACCGGGGGATTGCGGGCTGCGTACGCATACAACTCGTAGCTGAGCAGCAGGGTGGCAGGCGTCGCCCATATGGATTCCGCAATGATCGATACGACAGCTGCCTTGGCGGTTTCGCGATCCGTCGCCTGTGCCAAACGTTCTCCAAAGGCAGCCGACGATTGTTCCGCCAGTTGCAGGAACGCCGTCCGTATCAATGTGTCGAGCGTATCGAAATAATAGGTGACGGATCCCAGGGGCACCGCTGCGGCAGCGGCGATGCGTCGGTGGGTGGTACCGGCTACCCCCTGCTGGGCGATCACGACCAGTGTCGCGTCGACGATCCGCTGTCGTCGATCCGTTTCGTTTCGCCCCTTTCCAATACCAGTCACATCGAACCCTTTGCAAATCATGTGTACATTTGTACACACCCTCGTATCTTAGCGTAGGAGAGGGGAGAAGGTCATGCGGGATGCAAGGGTTTCACGCCGAGCCGTCATCGGCGGCGCGGTGGCCATCACCCTGGCCCCGAACACCGTTGCGAATGCGGAGAACAGGATGGAGACGTTCGGACAGGATGACGGTCGCTGGCTGAACCCGCCGAAAGTGTGGAAGCGGGAAGGTAATGGCGATCTGACGATGATCACCGATCGCGCTACCGATTTCTGGCGAGAGACTCATTATGGCTTCACGCGTGATTCGGGGCATTTCCTAGGCTTCGCGACACCGGATGCCTTTACGGCACAATTGCGGGTCCGTGGTGCGTACGAGAAGCTGTACGATCAGGCGGGCATCATGGTGCGGATCGACGAGCGTCGCTGGATCAAGGCGGGCATCGAATTGTCCGATGGACGCGCGATGCTCAGCAGCGTGCTTACCGATGGGCGTTCGGACTGGGCGACGAGCCCTTATGGCGGCGACCCGAAAGACTTCTGGATGCGGGTGACCGTCGCGAAGGGGGTATTGCGATTACAGGTTTCGGCCGACGGAAAGTCGTGGCCGCTGGTACGTCTTGCGCCGTTCCCGGTGGCTTCATCCTATCTGGTGGGACCGATGGCGTGCACGCCGGAGCGCGAAGGTTTGCGTGTCCGTTTCTCCGACCTGCGGATCACGGCCCCGCTGGGCAAAGACCTGCACGATCTGACGTGAGGATGCCTCCGCAGAGCGGGCCGCGCATGGCGTCGGACGGGACAAAGGCCCATTTCGAGGTTCTCGACGGGCTGCGGGGTACCGCCGCCCTCCTCGTCGTCGCGTTCCATATCCAGGGCATCACCGTGCTGTTCGATGCCCAGCGTCTGCTGTTGCCGCACGCCTATCTGGCGGTCGACTTCTTCTTCGCGCTGTCGGGGTTCGTGGTCGGCTATGCCTATGACGATCGCTGGTCCACGATGACTACCCGGCAGTTTTTGACGCGTCGGCTGATCCGGCTGCATCCGCTGGTGTTGCTCGGCGCGGTGCTTGGGCTGTTGAGCTATATCGGTGATCCGTTTGCCGGCAATCGGCAGGACGCGCCGGTAATGCTGATCGTCGCGGCGTTTGCCGCAGCGCTACTGGCACTACCCTCCGCGCCGTTGCCTAACCGGCTGGGGGACAGTCATCCGCTCAACGCGCCCGCCTGGACGCTTCTGCAGGAGTATATCGGTAACCTGGCCTACGCACTGGTGTTGCGACGGCTCAAAACCCCGTGGTTGGCGGGTGCGACAATGGTGGCTGGGCTCGCCTCGGTGGCTACTGCCATGTCTCTCGGATCATATGATACCGGGTGGGGGCTACATAATTTTGGGGGAGCGCCGGTACGGCTTGCGTATCCGTTCATGGCCGGTCTGCTATTGTTTCGTCTCCACCACCGTCTGCCGCGCTGGCGTGTCGGGTTCCTGCCCTTGAGCGTCATCTTGCTGCTGGCCTTTGCAGCCCCCGCAATGCCAACCGACGGGGTAATCAAGCTGAACGGGCTGTATCAGGCGTTCTGCGTCGTCATCCTGTTTCCGGCGATCATCGTGGCGGGTCGACATTCGCAGGGTGGACCGACCATGGCGCACCTGTGCCGGACCGCCGGACAGATTTCCTATCCGCTCTACATCACCCATTATCCGTTCGTGTATCTGTACATGAACTGGATCGCGACCGGCAATGGGCAGGGTGCCGTCACCGGCCCCTTTGCGATCGGGTTGTATGTCTTCACGATCGTATTCGCGGTGGCTGCCTATCGCATCTGGGACCGCCCGTTGCGGTTGGCGCTACGGCGGTGGAGCAACCCGGTAGAAGGATCCGACCTCAGCTGAACGAATGGCAAGTTGAAGGAACCGCTGAACAAACACCTGATGACTGCTTATGGGTCGGCTCAGACCTCAGTGCGTTCGGCCAGTTCTAAAGCGTCCTCCACGTCGACGCCTAAGTAGCGGACCGTGCTATCAATCTTGGCATGGCCCAGAAGAATCTGAACGGCACGGAGATTGCCCGTAGCCTTGTAGATAATCGATGCTTTCGTGCGCCGTAGCGAGTGCGTCCCGTAATCCTGAGACGGAAGGCCGATGCCGACCACCCACTCGTGAACGAGGCGGGCATACTGCCGCGTGCTCATGTGGGCCATGTAGTCGTTACGGCTCGGGAAGACGAAGTCGTTCAGCGTCCCGCGGCGTCGCTCCAACCATGCTCGCATCGTCTTTCGTGCCGTATCCATCAGCTCGAACTGGACCGGACGTTTGGTCTTCTGCTGAACCACAACGGCACGGTCACGGACGCGTCCGCCGGAAACTACATCGCCGATCCTCACCTTGACCACATCACAGCCGCGCAGCTTGCTATCGATGGCGAAGTCGAACAACGCTCGGTCACGCAGTCGTCTATGCTGGTCGAGCCAGAAGCGAATGGCCCAGACCTGTTGCTGCTTTAGCGCCCGCTTCGCACCGATAAGCCGGCCCTCGTTCCAGGGTCGAAGTTCGTGAAAGGCGGGGTCCAACGACGAGTGCCCCATCGATCATCTCCATTGGGACGGATAGGCCAATCGATCTTACGCAGGCCCGGTAAACCAACGGTTCGGAGATGTGGTTGATCGGCGGTCAGTGATGCTGAAAGAGCGGCCGGTTGGGGCGTTGCCTCGTAGTCGCAGCCCGGCCGCAACTGGGTCTAAGTAGTGAGATGCCCGGGAGTCGCTCGCCCCAAGAGGCGAGCATGTGATCTTGGTCGTCAATCCACCTCGGGAACGCCCCAGCGCCTGATCCTTGGCCCCCCTTTTCCGGTCGCAGCCTGCTGGTGTGCTCGAACGATGACGCTGTCGATCATCAGATACTGGTTGTCCCGGTCGGCCGTCAGCGCCTCGAACACCTGCTCCCAGACGCCGGCGTGGCACCAGCGGCTGAAACGCCGATGCACCGTCTTCCACTTGCCGTAGCGTTCCGGCAGGTCGCACCAGTGCGCGCCCGAGCGCAGCACCCACAAACATCCGTTTACGAACAATCGGTTATCTGAACCCGTTCGGCCGGGATCAGCCGTCTTGCCCGGAACCAGCGAGGCAATCCGCGACCACTGCGCCTCGCTCAACTCGTAACGCTTGATCCCCATCACTCCCTCCGCGCTTCGGCACGGAGGCCTATGAATCAGCCTGCAACCGCTCTGGGAAGCCTGAATGTCGATCCGGCCTAGGTTGTTAGGTACGCTGCCATATCGAGGTTTTCGGCGGCAGCATGATATAGCTCTTCGGCTTCGTCAGGCGGGATGTTGCCGATGGGTTCGAGAGGCGGCGAAGTGCATGGTTGCACGGCCGAATGTCGGTCTTTCTTACCGTCCGTTCGGCATGACATTTCCCCGTTTTTATCATGGGACCGTGGGCGTGCGAAGGCGATCTAAGGCGAAGAACGGCGAGCGGCACCGATGGGTACCACTCGCCGTTAGTTGATTACTGGATCTGCGCGGGCAGAACGAAGCAATAGACCCGCACCTTCTTCTCGGTACCGATGGTCCGCTGGGTCACCAGACGCGCACCTTCCCGTTTCATCAAGGCCTGCGAACTCGGCTTGACCAGCAGGGTTTTGTGGTCGGGAAGGACCGAAGCAATTGCGTCCTGTCGGATCAGCAACTCCGTCCCGCGAATGGTGTGTTTGACGTACATTCGGGCAGCTGCTGCCGCCTCGGGGAAGGCAGCGTCTTCGTTTGCGGTCAGGTCGACCACTTCGTCGCTGGCTGCCAGAGCGTGCAGACGGTCAACAAGGGGGGGCGACGGGACCTGATGCCAACGATGGTTCCGATAGCACCGGATGAGAGTGGCCCCAATGCGCCAACTGTCGGGCAGCACCCCATATTGTTGGGCAAGCCGCCCCGCTGCAAACAAAAGGCCGAACGCGTCGGCGACCCGCACCTCCGCCTGATCGTTCAGGTCGACGTTAGCGGCCGTCCGAAACCTGAGAACATGATCAGCGATCAGCTTGCGCAGCGCGCCTTCGCCCGTGAAACGGGCGGCCACAAGCTGCTCCAGATACGACCGAATAGCCGTTCCATGATACCGCCGCGCCGCCGTTTCCAGTGCAGCGGCAGCATCCTGTGCGCTTTCAAACCCCTTCGGCAAGCGGTCGAAGATGCCATATTGCCTGTCTGGACCGACTGTCAGCACCACTTGGTGAATTTGGGCCATATCGGCCAGCGGTCCATCCCCGAAAGCGACGACGAGCGGCTCTTTGGTTGTCAGCAGGGCAAACGAACTTGCCCCCGCGGACGCGGTACCACTGGCGCGGCAGATCACGCTGACATAGCCTTCCGCCAGCCTCTTTGCCGGGACGCTGGCCGCAAACATGTCTGCCGCCGTGAACACCAAGGGCATGTCGGTGTGGTAGGAAAAGACATCCGCCGGGTCGTCGACGCCAGCTCGGAAGTCTGTGCCATAGCCTCCGTTACGCGCGGGGCTGCCGCAGACGGACGATACGACCATGGTTGCGAGTTCGAGATTCGACGAAGCCGCACCGAACAGTTCGAACGTGAGGGGCAACGACCGGTCGTAGATGGCCAGCAACGGCGAGGCGAACGCCGCAAGCATCGCTGCCTGCAGCAGCGGCTGGCCCGCAAGCGGCGCGGCAACGTGGTGCTTCCACTGCCGTAGGCTGCCCGACATAGCACACTTCCCCGGTGTCAGCGGCACCGCCACTTCGGGCGCTTGCCCTGCGTGCGCGATGACCTCGCCGCTGGCCAACACAAAGCAGTCCGAATGCCAGCCATAGCCGTCGACCAGGTTGCGCGGGGAGAACTCTTGCTCCCGTAACACCATGTCCTGCAGTTCCCGAAATTGCCGACCAGGAGCGACCAGGATTCCCCGACTGGCGAGGATACGGCAAAACTGACGCAGGTCGGCATTAGCGATGTGTGCCGGCATAAAAGCCTGGGAACCGTCCTTGGTCACAAAGTAATAGCGCATGCCCAAGCGCGACCGACAGCTTTCGATACGCAGATCATCTTTCTCTAGATCCACCCAATCCATAAATATTTCCTCGATAAAAGATGGTTTGATCACCTAAATCCCCATTCCCACCACCACTTTTCGACGCACGAATTCATGTTCGAAAACAGCGCTAGGAGCACCATTTCCAAATGAAGGCAGTGTTGTACTAGGTAGTGGGGGGAATGGTGGTACGGCTGGGTATTCTGGTAGGCCTACAGGCCTTCTAGCCGCACATTTCGTACTTCATTCAATAACACGTGTTTGACACTTATGCGCGGTACAGACCTCCCTCACCGAGCTCCAGGTTGATGTTGATGAGCATGTGGTGAAACGCCCACTTGTCCATCCAGAGCAACCATTGGCTGTGGTACGGTTCGGGGATACGGGTGAGGCGGCCCACCAGGCGGTCGGCTTGATCCCCATTTCCACCTACTTCACCACGACTTCGGGCATACCAGCTGCCCTTGAACGCATAGGTGATGACCTGGGGATTGAGGGGATCGTCCACCTCCCGGATATGCACCCGGGTAGCGACGCCATCCGGACTGTCGGCAACCCGCTTGACCGACTTATAGGCATTGCACCCCTTCAGCCCCTCAAATGCCTTGATGAGGTTGCCTGTAACGATGAAGTGCCAGTGCAGCTGGAACAGCCCGGTCACCGGGTTGTATTCGCCATCCAGATAGCCGCTGGCCCAACCGGCAACACCGCGTTTGGCACCGTACCGGCCGAGGGTCACCCGCAAATTCTGCTTCGGGACCGCCGGATTAGTCTGCATCAGCTCATCAATCGTGAGTGCGTGCCCAACCGGGATCAGCGTCACCAGATAGACCCGCTCATTCGGGACCATGCCCAACAGCTTCAGCAGTTCTGCGGTGATGTACGCCCGCTTGACCCGCATGTAGCGTTTCGACGCAAGCGTTTCCGGAACCATGCGACGTTGGCAGATGCGGTTGGCCAGTTCTTCGCAAGCTTCCCACAGCTGCGGCGGCTTGGCGCCACGTTGCCGGAGCCCAGCGACCCGTTGGCCATCCTCCTTCAACGCAACTTCCGGCGTTTCGAGCCCTTCAAACTGCGGGCACCGGGCGCCGTTCATGAGCCAGGCGTTACCCTGGTTCACCCATGCTCGGGCGGCCATCACTGCAGCAGCTCCTGGAGGCTGGCGACGATGACCAGCCGGCGGCGACCGACTCGCACACTAGCGATGCGGCCCTCCTTCAGCAGCTTGTAGACGGTCGTTTTTCCCATGCCGGACGCATGGACGGTCTCTGCGACCGAGATTGCAAGTCGCTTCATTCTTCCTCCTCCGCCCGTCGTGATTGACGGGACGAAGGCGAACTTGACCAAACCGCGCTTCTAAAGCTGCACGGAAACCTAATGAAAACTCCGCTGCGCGTTTATGGAAACCTTATGGAAACTAGCTCGGATCACGCGGCTTTAGCGTTGGTAAGACCATTTTCGCTATCTCATCGATCTGATTTATACCCAGCCGCGATTTATCCTTTCCCTGCTGCAGTCTAAATGACAATTCCTCCTTAAGAATTGATATAGTCTTAAATTTTCCTGAGTGCAGCATTCCATCCTGAGATATGCGGACCACTTCCAACCAGCCTGCATCACGAGCCATCACTTCGAGCGGACGACCACCTCTATTTTTTTTAACTGGTTTAAACAACGATGGCCGGAGGCGTTCGAGGTCATTCAATGACAACTCAACCCCCATTATCATCCGCCGTTTTAGTGGCTTAATGTTAATGGTGTACATGAACTTGCTGTACGGCCAGCGCCAACGGGATCTATCATGCGCAGCGCGCTTATCATATCGCCAGTAGTTGACTGGTACGATCAGATCACGGGTAATGTCCGCAGCTTCCTTATGTGTTCGCCACGCTTTATGCATGTTGGCTTCAGTCGTCGTCCAAATAGCCTCAGCTCGGGCTGTCAACAAACCGTCCCGCAGGAATTCGGCAACTGCCCCCTTGAAAGCTACCGGGTCCTCACCCTTTTCAACGGCGAGTTCGAGCGCTTCAGACGCCTTTATCCATCGTGTCTCAACCTGTCGTTCATCACCCGACATATGACTCCCCCTGAGATAGTGTCGTTTTGCAGGGGTAAGCTCTAGGATAGAATTACGGTCTACTTTCTAAGTAGACGACGTCAGAAACTTTGCCCATTCCGACATCAACTCGCGACGCCGATCTACGGCGGTCCCGCGTCGATAGGCACGTTCTGCTTTGTTTTGAATGGTATGGGCCAACGCCTGCTCAACGATCTCGCGCGGGTAGCTGGTGGCATCACCTGCCCAGTCGCGGAACGTGCTGCGGAAGCCGTGGGTCGTCACATGGCCATAGTTCATCCGGCGCAGCAGCATGGCCATTGCCATATTCGACCGTGCCGCACCGCCGATGCCAAACACCGGGGTTGTCGCATTGAACGACGATGGCTTCACCCGGGCCAGCACTGCCATAGCCGCGTCAGACAGCGGAACGACATGTTCGGCACCCGCCTTCATGCGCGCAGCCGGGATGGTCCATAGCTTTGCGTCCAGATCGATCTCGCCCCAGGTAGCGCCTAGCGCCTCACCGCTTCGGGCGGCGGTCAATATGACAAACTCCAGGCACCGAGCTGCCAACGCCGGACGCTGCTTGAGCTGCTGGAAGAATGCTGGCGCTTCACGCCAAGGCAGCGCTGCATGATGACCGCGTTCGACCTTGGGCTGGTTTGGCAGCAGCAGTGCCAGATGACCACGATAGGTGGCCGGGTTCATGCTGTCGCGTTGACGAAGGCCGCGCACCTTCGCTGCGTCGAGGATCTTCTCGATGCGCCCGCGTACCCGCTTTGCGGTTTCGGCCTTTGTCAGCCAGATCGGCTGTAGCACCGCCAACACATCTTCGGTGCCGATGTCGGTGACGGGCACATTCTGCAGTGCCGCCGCATGGTCGCGGAGACTGTTGCGCCATTGCTGCCGATGCACAGGGTTGCGCCAGCCGTCTTCGACGCTGGAGATGTATTGATCGGCAAAGGCCCCGAAGGTCAGCACCGTAGGCTCTTCCACCGGCGCTTCGGTCCCCAAAATCCCACGCGGATCCTGTCCGACTGCGACCGCTTCACGCATCTCACCAGCGATGCGGCGTGCTGTGGCTAGGCTAACCGATACCGCAGGACCAATGCCAATCTCGGTCCGCTTGCCGTTCGACGCGGTCATGAACACCCATGACCGGGCACCCCCCGTCGTGATCCGCAGATACAGGCCACCGCCGTCGGCGTGCCGCCCGGGCACCTTCAACGCCGCGACTCCACGGACCGTCAGCTTGTTCAACGCGCGCGCCATGGGCCTCCCGGGGGTTCGAATTCCACCGGTTTCATGCCCACTTTCATGCCCACTTTCAACTTGGCTTCAGGCGCATCTCGACGAACCGTCGCGAACACTCGGCAATGCCCACCCCCAAATTAATCGCCGGCAATCAATGCTTTGCGAGGCTTTTGTGAACGATCGCGAACGTCGGCGAAATCAGCTCTGGCGGAAGAGGTGGGATTCGAACCCACGGAACGGTTGCCCGCTCGCCGGTTTTCAAGACCGGTTCCTTAAACCACTCGGACACTCTTCCTGCGTGCAGCAGCGCCTAGAGCGGATCGGCCGCATTGTGCAAGCCTTTGTCGCGTTGGGGGTTCATCCGCGTGACGGGCTGTGCCAATAGGACGGGCTAGCGGGAGGCCGGTGTATGCGTTTGGCGAAAGCGGGGTTGGCGGTCGTGCTGAGCCTGATGGCGGGGGCATCGGCCTCGGCCCAGGATGCGGAGGGCTTTCAGTCCTACTTACGGGAAGTCGCGGTCCGGGCACGGGCGCAGGGGGTTCAGCAATCGACCATCGATGCGGTCTTGCCGACGCTGACCTATAACCCGCGCGTGGTCGAACTGGACCGGCAGCAGCCGGGGTCGTCGAACACGACGACCGTCTCGCGCTTTGCTCCCTATCGGTTGCGCCATGTCGACGCCGCACGGATCAGCCGTGGTCGAACCGCCTATACCGCGCAACGCGGCAAGCTGGCGTCGATCGAGCAGCGGACGGGCGTGCCCGAGGAGATCATGGTCGCGATCTGGGGCCATGAGACCAATTATGGGAGCTATACCGGCGATTTCGACCTGCCACGCAGCCTCGCTACGCTGGCTTATGAAGGGCGGCGTCGGTCGCTGTTCGAACCGGAGTTCATCGCAACGCTGAAGATGATCGACCGGGGCGTGCCGCGCGATCGGCTGAAGGGAAGCTGGGCCGGTGCGTTCGGCTATCCCCAGTTCCTGCCATCCATCTATCTGCGGCTGGCGCGCGACGGTGATGGCGACGGGGTAGCGAATATCTGGTCGAACGAAGCGGATACGCTGGCGTCGATCGCGAACTATTTCGTCGATGCCGGCTGGCGCCCCGGGCAGCCCTGGGGCTTTGCCGTGCGAGTGCCGGCGGGGTTCGACCGATCGATCCTGACGCCGCGTTCACTGTCCCCGCGCTGCCCACGAGTGTTCGAGCGACACAGCCAGTGGCGAACGCTGGCGGAATGGCAGTCGCTGGGCGTCGTGCCGAGCGACGGGCGGCGGCTCGATCCATCGATCCAGGCGACGCTGATCGAACCGGACGGCCCGGGAGAGACGGCGTATCTGCTGACCGGTAATTACCGCGTGATCCTCGACTACAACTGTTCCAACTATTATGCGCTGTCGGTCGGCCTGCTGGCCGATGCCATCGCGCGATGAGTGTCTGCGCGGCGGCGCTCCTGCTAATGGGCATCGGTCAGAGCGGTGTCGATGCACCGCCCTTAGTGCATGAGCAGCGGCTGGACGACGTCACGCCGGTCACGATCGATGGCAATTCAGCGAAACTGACCGTATCGCATCGCGGATTGGCGGCGGACAGCTTCGCCGAGGTCACGAACCTTGGCAGCGGGCGAACGGTGATCCTGCTGGTCAAAGCGGAGGATCGAGGCGACGGCATATTGTCGGCCGGTGCCGCGCGGGCATTGGGTCTGGGCGCGCAAGCTGTCGCGAATATTCGCGTTCGGCCGGCCGTGCCGTCACCAGCGGAACAGGCCGCAGTTCGCAGCGGCTCGGTGGTCAGCCGGCTCGATGCACCGCCTGCGCTATTGGCCGCCCTCCGCCGCCGGATGCCACAGCCCGTGCCCGCGGCAGCAAATGCGCGCGCGACAACCGACGCGCCGCCCGTCGCACCGTTACAAGCACAGCCGGCCCCCGCCGGGCCAGCGGCATCCCAGCCACGTCCTGCCAAGCCGACACCGGTCGCAACCGGACGCTGGTTCGTGCAGGTTGCCACCCTGTCGGACGCCGGCCGCGCGCGGACGCTCGCAAAATCCGTCGACGGCGTTGTACGTTCGGCGGGCAGGCTGTACCGGGTGCAGGCTGGCCCATTCGCCACCCGAGCCGCTGCCGAAACCGCCCGTGCGTCGATCGCCCGTCGCGGGTTCGGTGACGCCCGGATCATTGCCCAGGACTGAACGGAACCACGTGCCCCATGCGTAAGATCGCCCTTTCGAGCATCGCCGCCATCGCCATTGCCACCCCCGGCATCGCCGCCGCGCCGCCGTTCGATACGCCGGCACCGGTCGCGTTCATGACCGACCTGTCGTCAGGCGCGACGCTGTATGCTAAGGACGCCGACCGCAGGATGCCGCCAGCGTCGATGGCGAAGATGATGACCGCCTATGTCGCGTTCGACCTGATCAAGAAGGGCGAACTGAAGCTGAGCGACACGGCGACCGTTTCGCCGGAAACGTGGAAGAAGTGGCACGGTCCGCAGGCCGGCTCGACCATGTTCCTGTCGGTGAACGAGAATGTCAGCGTCGAAAACCTGCTGTACGGGATCATCGTCCTGTCGGGGAACGACGCTTGTGTCGTGCTGGCCGAAAAGATCGCAGGTTCGGAGGAAGCTTTCACCAACCTGATGAACCAGCGGGCCAAGGAGCTGGGCCTGACCAACAGCCATTTCGGCACGTCGAATGGCTGGCCCGATGAAGGCCGTACCTATGTGACCGCGCGCGACCTGGCAAAGCTGGCGACGGCGACGATCCAGAACCATCCGCAACTCTACAAGAAATTCTATTCGAAGACCGATTTCACCTGGGGGAAGACGCTGGGTGAGGGGGCCGCGATCACACAGGCGAACCGTGACCCGCTGCTGGGCCGCGTGCGCGGTGCCGATGGCCTGAAGACCGGGCATACCGAAGAGGCCGGCTATGGCTTCACCGGATCGGCCGAGCAGGACGGCCGCCGTCTGGTGATGGTGCTAGCCGGGCTGACCAGCTCGAACCAGCGGATCGCGGAATCGGTCAAGTTCATGAACTGGGGCTTCGGCGCCTGGCGCGCGCGGCCGATCGTGGCTGCGGGCAAGCGGGTGGAGACGGCCGAGGTCCAGCTAGGCGATTCGGCAACCGTCGGTCTCGTCGCGCCGCGCGCGCTGACCGTCACCATGCCGGCGGGCACCAACAGCCCGATCACGGCGAAGGTCGTCTATACCGGCCCTATCAAGGCACCGATCGCCAAGGGTCAGCATATCGCCGACCTCGTGATCGCATCGCCCGATACCGGGGAACAGCGCATGCCGCTGGTCGCCGAAAAGGATGTGGCCGAAGCCGGATTCTTCGGTCGCGTCTGGGCGAGCCTGACCTCGCTGTTCGCTTGAGCGCCGGCCGGTTCCTGACGCTGGAGGGCGGGGAAGGGGTCGGCAAATCGACCCAGGCCCGAGCCCTCGTTACCGCACTGGAGGCGCGTGGCATCCATGCGGTGCTGACGCGCGAGCCCGGCGGCAGTGAGGGTGCAGAGGCGATCCGTGCCCTGTTGATGCAGGGGGATGTGCGGCGGTGGAGCGCCCATGCGGAGGCGTTGCTCTTCGCTGCCGCACGGGCCGATCATGTCGAAAAGCTGATCCGGCCGATGGTGGATGCGGGAAGCTGGGTCATCTGCGATCGCTTCCTCGACAGCACCCGCGCCTATCAGGGCGCGCAAGGGATCGACGACGCCGCGATCCTCGCGCTGCACGGTTTCGGGTCGCGCGGATTGTTGCCCGATCGGACGCTGTGGCTGACGCTTCCCGACGGAGAAGGAGACGCACGGGCGCGGGCGCGTGACGGTGCGGCAGCGGATCGCTTTGCCGCGCGCGACGACGCGTTCCATCGCTCGGTCGCGACGACCTTCGACAGGATCGCCGAAGCGGAGCCCGACCGCGTGCGCCGGATCGACGCCTCCGGTGCGGTCGAGCAGGTCACCGCGCGGCTGATCGACGCGATCGCCGACCTGCTGCCGTGACACTGATCGGGAACGACGCCACACGTGACGCCTTTGTCGCAGCGGCCGAAGGCACTGCGCTGCATCATGCCTGGCTGCTGAGCGGGCCGGAGGGCATCGGCAAGGGCGGCTTTGCGCGCGAAATGGCGCAACGCCTGCTGGCCACGGCGCTCGACGGGCGCAGTCGGATGCGGGGCGACATCGCGGACGACCACCGTGTCGCGCAGCTGATGGCGGCCGGTGCCCATCCCGATTATCGCGAACTGGTTCGCCTGCCTAAGGATCCGGACAAGCCCGATCAGGACATCGCCCGCAGCATCAAGATCGATCAGGTCCGCACCCTGCAGCCGATGTTTGCAACCAAGCCTGCCCTGTCATCGCGGCGGGTCGTGGTGATCGACGCGATCGACGATCTGGAACGGCCCGGCGCGAACGCGTTGCTCAAGAATCTGGAAGAGCCGCCGGTCGGTACGATCTTCCTGCTGGTCAGCCATTCGCCCGGCCGACTGTTGCCGACGATCCGGTCACGGTGCCGGCAGTTGCGGTTCGATCCGCTTCGGGACGCAGACGTTGCACAGGTCCTTCGCAACGCGCAGCCCGAACTGGAAGGCTCGGAAGTGGAGGCGTTGGTCGCGGCGGCGGATGGATCGCCCGGACGGGCGCTGGCCTATGCCGGTCTGTCGGTTGCCGCGCTCGACCGAGATTTGTTGGCAATTGCCGACACCGGCGACGCCGACAACCGCATCCGGTCGCGCCTTGCCAAGGCACTGGCGAGCAAGGCGGCACAGCCGCGCTATGCGGTGTTCCTCGACCGGGCACCGGCGCTGATAGCGGCTGCCGCACGCACCCGCACCGGTCTGCCGCTGCGCGATGCCCTCGACGCCTATGACAAGGCACGGGCGTTGGCCGCGATGGCACCTGCATTGTCGCTCGTTGCGGAAACGACCGTGTTCGAAATGGCGGGGCTCGTCGCACGACTGGCGCCCGCGCGCGGGATCGCCTAGAGGCTCGGGCCATGTCCGATCCATTCTACATCACCACCGCGATCCATTACCCGAACGGCCGGCCGCATATCGGCCATGCCTATGAAATGATCGCCGCCGACGCCATCGCCCGGTTCCAGCGGCAGGCCGGCCGGGACGTGTTTTTCCAGACCGGCACCGACGAACACGGCCTGAAAATGGTCAAGACCGCGCGCGACCGGGGCGTCGAGGTGCGCGAACTGGCCGATGAAATGTCGGGCTACTTCCGTGAGATGTCGGATGTTCTGAACATTTCGCGCGATCGGTTCATTCGCACGGTCGAACCGCAGCATTATGCCGCGTCGCAGGCGATCTGGTCCGCGATGCGTGATGCCGGCGACCTGTATCTCGACCGCTATGAGGGATGGTATTCGGTCCGCGACGAAGCGTTTTACGAGGAAAAGGAACTGATCGAAGGCGAGGGCGGGGTCCGCCTGTCGCCGCAGGGCACGCCGGTCGAATGGACCGCCGAAGAAACCTGGTTCTTCCGCCTGTCGAAGTATCAGCAGCCGCTGCTCGATTTCTATGCCGCCCATCCCGACTTCATCCAGCCCGAAAGTCGCCGCAACGAAGTGCTGCGCTTCGTCGAGGGCGGGCTGACCGACCTGTCGGTGTCGCGCACCAGCTTCGATTGGGGTGTGCCGGTGCCCGACAGTCCCGGCCATGTGATGTATGTCTGGGTCGATGCGCTGACCAACTACCTGACCGGCGCGGGCTACCCCGACGCGCCGAACCGCTATTGGCCGGCGGCGTTGCATCTGATCGGCAAGGATATCGTACGGTTTCACGCGGTGTACTGGCCGGCATTTCTGATGTCCGCCAATCTTCCGCTGCCGCACAAGGTGTTCGGCCACGGTTTTCTGCTGAACCGGGGCGAGAAGATGTCGAAATCGACCGGCAACGTGGTCGATCCGATGAAGCTCGCTGAACTCTATGGCGTCGATGCGCTTCGCTATTTCCTGCTGCGCGATATCAGCTTCGGGCAGGACGGGACGTTCTCGGACGAGGCGATCGTCGCGCGCGCCAACAGCGATCTTGCCAACAGCTTCGGCAATCTAGCGCAGCGGACGCTGTCGTTCATCGCCAAGAACCTCGACGGAGCCTTGCCGAACGATGGCCGCAGCGATCCGGCGGACGCCGCGCTGCTGACGGCGGTGGGCGAGGCGATCGACGGCTATCGTACCGCCTTCGCCGACCTGGCATTGGGGCAGGCGCTGGAAGCATGGATGCGCGGCGTCTTCGCCTGCAACCAGTATATCGACGTGCAGGCGCCATGGGCGCTGCGCAAGACCGATCCCGACCGGATGCACGCGGTGCTGGGTACGCTGGTCCGCGCCATCCGCGACCTCGCCATCGCGATCGAGCCGGTCGTGCCGGCATCTGCCGGCACGCTGCTGGCACAACTCGGACAATCGGGGCAGGGGCATGACGCGCTGGGCGACCATGCGTGGTACACCGCGCAGCGCGATGCTGGCTTCCGCTTGGCTGCCCCGACGCCGATTTTTCCGCGACTGGCGCTAGCGGAGGTCGAAGCCGCATGAAGCTGGCCGACAGTCACTGCCATCTGAACTACAAGGGCGTGGCCGACGCATCAGGCGAGGTTCTGGCCCGTGCGCGCGCGACGGGTGTCGTCGCCATGCTCAACATTTCGACCCGGGAAAGCGAGTGGCGTGCGGTCATCGGCACCGCCGAGCGCGAGAGCGATGTCTGGGCGACGGTCGGCATTCATCCACACGAAGCGGACGAACATCCGCATGTCGACACCGACCGTCTCATCGCTGCTGCCGCGCATCCGCGCGTGGTCGGCATCGGTGAGAGCGGGCTTGATTACTACTACGACCATAGCGATCGTGCCGCACAGCAACGCAGCTTTCGTGCGCATCTTGCCGCCTGTCGGCAAACCGGGTTGCCAATCGTGGTCCATACCCGTGACGCCGAGAAAGATACTGCGACGATCCTGCGCGACGAACTGGGGAAGGGGAGCTTTCCGGGCGTTCTCCACTGCTTCACCGGATCGGCCGAACTGGCGCGGATCGCACTGGACCTTGGGTTCTATATCTCGATTTCCGGGATCGTGACTTTCAAGAGCGCCCAGAATCTACAGGTGGTCGCGCGCGACCTGCCGCTCGATCGGCTGCTGATCGAGACGGATGCCCCGTTTCTTGCGCCCGTGCCGCATCGGGGGAAGCCGGGTGAACCGGCATTCGTCGCCGATACCTGTCGGTTCCTGGCACAGTTGCGCGGCGAAGGGCCGGAGGCACTGGCGGAGGCGACTCACGCCAATTTCCACCGTCTGTTCGCGAAAACGCTGGCATGAAGATTCGCATCCTCGGCTCCGGTACGTCATCCGGCGTGCCGCGGATCGGGAATGACTGGGGTGCGTGCGACCCGATGGAACCGCGCAACCGGCGCACGCGGGTCTCGGCGCTGGTCGAACATAGCGGAACCCGCATCCTGATCGATACCGGACCGGACATGCGCGAACAGTTGCTGGCCGCGGACGTCGGTACGGTCGATGCGGTGCTATGGACTCACGACCATGCCGATCATTGTCACGGTATCGACGATCTGCGGCAGTTGTTTCATAACGCGCGCAAACCAGTCCACGGTTTTGCCCGCGCGGCTACGCTTGCAAGTCTGCAATCCCGGTTCGATTATGTCTTTGCGGGCCGGGCAGGGTATCGCGCGACCGTCACAGGCGAACTTCTGCCGGATGCGATGACGGTCGGCCCCATCACGATCCGGTCCACCGATCAGCCGCACGGGTCGATCGAGTCCGCCGGGCTGCGATTTGACACCGATCGCGGTTCCATCGGTTACGCCACCGATTTCAGTGCGGTAACACCCGATATGCTGGCACTGTACCGCGACGTCGATGTTCTAGTCGTCGACGCGTTGCGCGTCGCGCCGCACCCGACGCATCCATCACTCGACGAGGCCATCACGTTCGCGCGGAACTGTCGGGCAGGTCGGACCGTCCTGATCCATATGGATAATTCGATGGACTATGCGTCGCTATGCGACAGCCTGCCCGCCGGGATCGAACCGGGGTATGACGGGATGGAACTCGTCCTGTGACCAACGACCGGGCGATCTACGTCGTTCTGGGGTTGATGCTGCTGATCCTGCCGCTGTCGTCGCTGCTGGCCCGGCGGCCGTCGGCAGGCGCGATAGTGCGATCGTTGCTCGCATGGGCAGTCATTGCCGGCGTTCTGTATGTCGCCTTGAACAACCGGCAGCGCGTTGCCGAGCTAGCCGGAACATTGGGCGAACGCCTGGGCGTGGCCGAACAGAGTGTCGAAGGCGATACGGTTCGTATTCGGCAGTCGACCGACGGGCATTTCTGGGCGGTGGCGAAGCTGAACGGGGTCGAGCGCAGGATGCTGATCGACAGCGGCGCGACGTCGACTGCGATTTCCGAAGCGACCGCCGAAGCCATCGGCGTGACGCCGCGCCGGGTACCGCCGGTATTGCTGACGACAGCAAACGGCACGATCCAAGCTGCGCGTGGCCGGATCGAGACGGTTCGGATCGGATCGTTGGAAACCCGGGATCTGCCGGTCGTCATTTCGCCGGCTTTTGGCGAGATGGACGTAGTGGGAATGAACTTCCTGTCGCGCTTGGGAAGTTGGCGAGTGGCACGCGGAACGTTGATCCTCGAAGCTGATAAAGCCCGCTGATTTTACATAATGTTTATTATCGGAACCTGATAGATGGCTTTTGAGCGAGAGACCGGTAACGTCAGTTCGGGTACCAACGACGGTCCCGACGATCGGGTCGCGTTGCATTCGACGTCCTCGTTCGCGTCCGATTTTGCTCCTGCATCTCCGGCGCCGAACGTCGTCGGTCGCATCGTCGCGATCATGGCCCGGCTTCGCGACCCGGACCATGGCTGCGAATGGGACAGCGTCCAGACCTTCGCGACGATCGCACCCTATACGATCGAGGAAGCGTACGAGGTTGCCGATGCGATCGCGCGTGACGATATGGCCGACCTGAAGGACGAACTGGGCGACCTGCTGCTCCAGGTCGTGTTTCACAGTCGGATCGCCGAGGAAACCGGACTGTTCGACCTGCACGATGTGGTCGACGCGATCAGCGACAAGATGGAGCGGCGCCATCCGCATATCTTCGGCGACGCCGAAGTTGGCGGCCACAATCTCTGGGAGCAGGTGAAGGCCGCCGAACGCCGTGCCAAACCGGGGCAGAACGGTGCTTTGGCAGGGGTCGCACTGGGCTTGCCGGCGCTGGCCCGCGCGGAGAAATTGCAGAGGCGGGCGGCGCGGGTCGGTTTCGATTGGCCGGACGCAGCGGGGCCGAGGGCGAAGATCGACGAGGAGTTGGCAGAGGTCGAAGCGGCCAGCGATTCGGAACGGCAGGAGGAGATCGGCGACCTGCTGTTCTCGGTCGTCAACTGGGCGCGGCATCTGGGCGTCGATGCCGAGGCGGCGTTGCGGGACGCCAACGCCAAGTTCGAACGCCGCTTCGCCATGATGGAATCAGACGACGCGAACTTCGCCGAGCGGTCGCTGGAAGAGATGGAAGCCGCATGGGCTCGCGCAAAAATGAGCCCCCTTCCCTGACCTTTACCCGAAAATACGAAAAAACCCCCGTGGAGTCGCGATGCCGATTCCCGATAGCTAGCATCGAGAAACGCCCGAACGAGTCCAGCGGGCCGTTTCTGGACTCTGAGCGACTCCTGCCCTTTCGACAAAGGCGAACGGACGGCGTCGAGCGCCGCCCCCTGCCCGGCTCGACGACCGATTACCGGGTCAGGAAACGGTCGTAATCGGCCGGCGCCATTCGAACCTCGTATAGCGCCCGATCCTCTTCCATCCAGTGGTCGGTCACTTCACCATGGGCATGAAGCCACGCGGCGCTGGCACCATCCTCCGGGCCCAGCGCGATGCGATAACACCGATGTCCCTCCGTAAGGCGGTCGCCGACCGTGCGGATAAGGCGATCGACCCCCTCCCCGGTCAGCGCGGACAAGGCGACGATATCCTCGCGATGCTCCGCCTCCCCCAGCATCTCGATCCGGTCGTCGTCACCGAGCAGATCGAGCTTGTTCCAGGCTTCGATCCGGGGCGTCGTGTCGTCGACACCGATTTCCCGCAGCACCGCCTCCACGTCCGACGCCTGTGCCGCCGTATCGGGATGCGCGACGTCCCGGACATGGATCAGCAGGTCCGCCGACACGACCTCTTCCAAGGTCGCCTTGAACGCCGCAACGAGCTGCGTCGGCAGGTCGGAGACGAAGCCCACCGTATCGGACAGGATCGCCTTGTCGATGCCGGGCAGCGACACCTGTCGCAACGTCGGGTCGAGCGTTGCGAACAGCAGGTTTTCGGCCATCACCTCCGCACCCGTCAGGCGATTGAACAGCGTCGACTTGCCGGCATTGGTATAGCCGACCAGGGCGACCACGGGCCATGGCGCACGCTGGCGCCGGTCGCGGTGCAAAGTACGCGTCCGTGACACGCCGTCGAGTTCCCGGCGCAATCGCGCCATGCGGTCGCGGATCAAACGGCGATCCGCTTCGATCTGGGTTTCACCTGGGCCGCCAAGGAAGCCAAAGCCGCCACGCTGACGTTCGAGGTGGGTCCAGCTACGCACCAGGCGGCCGGCCTGGTAATCGAGATGGGCGAGTTCGACCTGCAACCGCCCTTCGGCAGTGCGGGCGCGCTCACCGAAGATTTCGAGGATCAGCCCGGTCCGGTCGATCACCTTGCACCCGAGCGCGGTTTCGAGATTGCGCTGCTGCACCGGCGTCAGCGCGGCATCGAACACCGCCAGCTGCAAGTCCTCGTCCCGCACCATCTGCGTCAGCTGGTCCACCTGCCCGCTGCCGATCAGCGTGGCGGGCTTTGGCGCGCGCACGCGGAACGGCACCCGGTGCCGGACGTCGACCCCGATCGCCAGAGCCAGGCCGGCGGTTTCCTCAAGACGTGCATCCGCATCGCGCGCCGATCCGCCCATATCGGGGAGGACGACGATCGCCGAAGCGCCGCGGGTGAATTCCTGTGCGTCGCGGTCGAAACCGGTACTCAAGCTTCGTCCGCTCCCGACGCCTGTTCCTCGGCAAGGTTCAGCGGGTTCGCCGGCTGAATCGTGGATACCGCATGCTTATAGACCAGTTGCGACATGCCTTCGCGTTGCAACAACATGCAAAACAGGTCGAACGCCGCAATCTGCCCTTGCAGCATAACCCCGTTGACGAGGAACATCGTGACGTTTTCCTGCGCCTTGCGTACGGCGTTCAGGAAAATCTCCTGCAGCGGCGCGTGCTTGGACGAATTTTCAGACGCCGCCTGTATGACCGACGACAGGTCGGTCGGACCCGCGGGCATGATCGTCGAGATGGCATGTTTGTAGATCAGCTGCGACTGTCCGTCGCGGCGCAACAACACCGAGAAATTGTCGAACCACGTTACGATGCCCTGGAGCTTGACGCCCTTTACGAGGAACATGGTAACCGGCGTTTTCGACCGGCGTAGCGAGTTGAGAAACAGGTCCTGAAGCGACCCCTGCCGTTCGGCCATGACTTGCCCTTGTTCTTGGCGGGAATTTCCCGCTGAGTGTCTTTAACCGTCACCCGGTTGCCGCACCCCTATGGCGCGGAGCCGCTAATCTAGGCCTGACCCCGCGCCGCCGCAATGGTCGGTTGCGGCCTATTCGTCGCCGCGCGTTTCGGTGATCCCCAGCAATTTCAGTTTCCGGTGCAATGCCGAGCGTTCCATGCCGATGAAGGTCGCGGTGCGGGAAATATTCCCCGAAAAACGCCGGATTTGCACCCGCAAATATTCACGTTCGAAGGACTCGCGCGCTTCGCGCAACGGAGATCCCATGATCGCGCTGGCGGTAGCTCCCCCCGACCCGTCCCCGGCCGATCCCAGCACCTCGGGCGGCAACAGGTCGATGTCGATCCGCGCGATCCGGTTGCCCGGGGCGAGGATCACCGTCCGTTCGACGACATTGCGCAGCTGACGGACATTGCCCGGCCATTCATAGCTTTGCAGCGCGATCATCGCGTCCGGTGCGACCTCCGGCGTCTGTACCCGACGCTCATTGGCGTAATGCGCGACGAAATGCTCGACCAGTGGCGGAATATCCTCACGCCGTTCGGCCAGCGACGGGATTTGTACCGGCACGACGTTCAGCCGGTAATAGAGATCTTCGCGGAAATTGCCGTCGACGATCTCCTGCTGAAGGTCACGCGCCGTCGCCGATACGACGCGGACATCGACCTTCACGACGCGCGTGCCACCGACACGCGTGAAGCTCTGATCGGTCAGCACCCGCAGGATACGCGCCTGGGTCGCGATCGGCATGTCGGCGATCTCGTCTAGGAACAGCGTGCCGCCATGCGCCTGTTCGAGCAACCCGGGCCGGACGAGGTTGCCGCCCTCCTCCACGCCGAACAATTCTTCATCGACCCGTTCCGGCGTCATGCGCGCGGCGCTGACGATGACGAACGGTGCCTGCGCCCGCTGGCTCCAGCCGTGGAGCAGCCGCGCGGCGACTTCCTTGCCGACCCCTGCCCCGCCGGTGATGAGAACGCGGCTGCCGGTGCCAGCCACGCGCTTCAGCGTGGCGCGCACGCTGTTGATCGCGGTCGAACTGCCGGTCAGGTCGTCCTCGCGGCCGGCCGATGCACGCAACGATGCAACCTCCTGCCGCAGACGCTCGGTTTCAGTCGCGCGCTGCACCAGGAACAACAGGCGTTCCGCCTCGAACGGCTTTTCGATGAAGTCGACCGCGCCACGCCGGATTGCGGCAACGGCGGTATCGATATTGCCGTGACCGGAAATGACCAGCACCGGCAGCGACGGATCGCGCGCCTTCAGTTCGTCGAGCAGTTCCAGCCCATCGAGGCGCGATCCCTGCAGCCAAACGTCGAGCAGCACCAGCGATGGGCGGCGCGTCGCCACCGCCTCCAGCGCAGCATCGCTGTCGGCGGCACCACGCGTTTCATACCCCTCGTCCTCCAGCACGCCGGCGACGAGTTCACGGATATCGGTTTCGTCATCGACGACGAGAATGTCGAGCTTCATGCGGGCGTTCCGGTCCGGGTAAGCATGGGATGGCGCGTTGTAACCTCCTGTGAATCGTCATCTTCCGCCGTTCCGGTTCCCGCCAGTGCGGCAAGGATCGCGGGATCGAGAATGATCGATACGATTGTCCCTCCACCGGGACGGTCGGCGAACGATATGGTTCCGAAATGTTCTTCGACGATCTTCCGCACGATGGCGAGGCCGAGGCCGGTGCCGCCCTTGCGCGTCGTCATATAGGGTTCGGCGATTCGGTCCCGCTCGACCGGCAAGCCGATGCCATTGTCGCTGGTATCGATATGCATCCGCCCCTGCGCATCGTAACGGACGTCCATTTCGATCCGGCCGCGCGGGCTGCCTTCTGGGCGGGCGGCAACGGCTTCGGTGGCGTTCTTGACAATGTTGGTCAGCGCCTGCCCCAGCTGCCGCCGGTCGCAGACCAGCGGTGCCGCCCCGGCGGAGTCAAGCGTGAAGTCGATATCCGGGTGCGCAACCTCGTGCAGGAACAGGCTCTGCCGTGCCAGTTCCGCTAGCGATTCGTGCCGAAATACGGGCTTTGGCATCCGGGCGAACGACGAGAATTCGTCGACCATCCGCCGCAGATCGCCGACCTGACGAACGATGGTTTCGGTCAGGCGGGCGAAGGTGCCGTCGTCCTCGGTCAGCTTCGCGCCATAGCGGCGTTGAAGCCGTTCGGCGGCAAGCTGGATCGGGGTCAACGGGTTCTTAATCTCATGCGCGATGCGGCGGGCAACGTCGGACCAAGCAGCCCGACGCTGATCGAGCAGCTGCTGGGTAATGTCGTCGAAGGTCAGGATATGCTGGCCGTCGTCGCGGGTGATGCGGACGGCCAAGGTCTTTGCTTCGCCACCCGACGCCAGCTGAATGATCGCGTCCTGGGTTTCTCCGTTCAACAGGGCATCGAGTTCGGGCGCGACATCGGCCAGTGGACGGCCGACGAGCGGGGTGCTGCCGGTTTTCAGCAGGGCGGTTGCCGAGCTGTTCACAAGCTTGATCGTGCGGTCCGGACCGACCGACACCACCCCGGCGCTGACGCCCGACATCACCGCCTCGATCAGCGCGCGGCGGCTATCGATCTGGGCGTTGGCGGCGACCAGTTCACTGGTCTGCTCCTGCAACCGCTCGGTCATACTGTTGAACGCGCTCGCGAGCGTGCCGATCTCGTCCTTCTGTCGGGTGCCGTTGGGTTCGGGCACGCGGGCCGACAGGTCACCGCCGGCCACGCGGCGCGCGGCGCCGACCAGCGCGCCGACCGGGCGGACGAGCCGGTCGGCCACCGCCAGCGCCACGAACACCGCCAGACCGACGATGATCAGCGACACGACGAACAATGCGATATTCAGTTGTAGTTGGACGCTGCGCGAGCGGGCCAGCAATGCGTCATAGTCCAGCAAGATGGCGCGGGTACGGCTCAGGCGCTCGGTATAGGTCGCAAGGTCGATATCGCGCGCCGAATAGACATAGTAGGGAGTGTCCACGACCCGCGTCACCGACTGGACCTGACGGTTCCGGACGCTGACGTAGCTGGGCTTGCCCGCCCGCAGCGCCGCAATCGACTTCGGGTCGATACTCCACCGCAGCGGCCCTTCGTAGATCGAGGCGGAGGCGAGCGATCGGGGACGTCCGTCGGACGGAATTTCGAACACCACCGAATCGCTGAGCGAACGAAACACGATGCTGTTCTGATACAGCAGGCGGAACTCGTCGCTGTCGATCGAATAGCGGTTGTTCAGCAGCATCCGGCGAATGTCGGATGCGACCGCCACATTCTGCCCGTCCACCGCGTCGAGAAATTCGTTGTACGACGATTGCGCCAGGACCTGCGCATTTTCGAAGATGCCGCGTGCCCGCTGCGACGACCAGAATTCGACGCCATATTGGAACAGGAACGATGCGACGATCGTGACCAGCAGCATCGGCACACTAGCAAGGATCGAGAACAGCGCCACCAACCGGACGTGCAACGTGCCGGTCCCGCCGATCTGCGACCGCGCGGCCCGGCGCATCGCGATCCGACGACCGATCAGGACCAGCAGCGCCATCGCCGGGATCAGATTGACGATCAGGACCAGCGCCATCAGCGACGGGGTAGGCAACTGGCCCCGCGCACTTTGCGACCCGTCGAACAGCAGATAGCTGCCCACGCCGACGGCGATCACCGCCAGTAGAACGGCGACTTCGATCGCCGGGAACCACCGCGCCGGGATCGACGTGGCGCGCTTCGGTTCCGTTAACGCTGCAACCATAGTTGCCGTTTTACAACATTCGCCGCCTAAAGCACGACAATTCGCACACTATCTAAACGGCAGTGCGATTAGCGTTCCTTCTCCGCGTGATAGGCGCGCACCGCCGGATCGATCCCCAGCTCGTCGAGCCGTTTGCGCAGGGTGTTGCGGTTCAACCCCATCGCTTTCGCGGCACGCAATTGGTTGTTGGCGTGGCGATCCAGCATCGCTTCGATCAGCGGACGTTCGACATCGGAGATGAGCCGGTCGTAGAGCGTGCCGTTATCCAACGTGGCCGGTTCCTCGCGTGCAATCCGACGTATCCACGCGCGCACCGCCTCGTCGAGATTGGCGTCGGGCTGTGCCGCCGGACGCGCCGCCGCATCGCCCAGCGCGCCGCGCAACTCGCCTGCCTCGATCGCGGTGTCGCGGCCCAGCACGGCGACGCGCCGCATCAGGTTTTCCAGTTCGCGGACGTTGCCGGGCCACTCATGCGCCTCCAGCAGTTCCTGTGCATCCGCCGTCAGCGTCTTGCGCGGCAGCCCGTCGCGCGCTGCCTGATCGAGGAAATGGCGGGCGAGCAGCGCGACGTCCTGTCGGCGCTCCCGCAACGGCGGCAACGCGATCGGGACGACGTTCAGGCGGTAGAACAGGTCCTCGCGAAACTGGCCCGACTGGACCTGCGCCGCCAGCGTCTTGTTGGTGGCGGCAACGATGCGGACGTCGGCGCGAATGACGCGCGCGCCGCCGACGCTGGTAAACTCGCCCGATTGAAGGACGCGTAGCAGCCGGGTCTGGGCCTCCATCGGCATGTCGCCGATCTCGTCCAGGAACAAGGTGCCGCCGGCCGCCTGTTCGAACTTTCCAGCCGAGCGCTGCGCTGCGCCGGTGAAGGCGCCGCGTTCGTGACCGAACAGCTCCGCTTCGATCAGTTCGCGGGGGATCGCCGCCATGTTCAGCGCGATGAACGGCGCACGGCTGCGGCGACCGAGATCGTGGATCGCGCGGGCGACCAGTTCCTTGCCCGTGCCGGACTCACCAGTAACCAGCACGGTCAGGTCGGTGGCGACGACTCGCGCGATGACGCGGTAGACGTCCTGCATCGCGGGCGAACGGCCGATCAGTGGTAGCGATGAATCGATTGCGTCGACCGGCTGTTCCTCGGGGCTGCGGGTCCGTCGGGCGAGCGCCCCGCGCACGGCCAGCGCCAGCGTGTCGAGGTCGAACGGTTTCGGCAGATAGTCGAATGCCCCCGCCTCCGTCGCGCGGACGGCGGTCGTCAGCGTGTTGCGCGCGGACAGGACGATGATGGGCAGGTCGGGAAATTCCGCGTTGAGCTTCGCCGCCATTTCCAGCCCGTCGCCATCCGGCAGCACGACATCGGTGACCAGCACCCCCGGCAGTCCGGCGCGCAACTCCGCGCGCAACTGTCCGAGCGTTCCGACGCTTTGGACCTCATGTCCGTCCCGGCGCAGCGCCTGGGCCACGACGGTACGGATCGCAGCGTCGTCATCGACCAGAAGGATACGCGAAGAAGCGATCATGCGCGCGGCAGGTGGATGCGAAACACGGTCATCGGCGGATATCCTTCACGGGCATAGCGGACGAAGCCGTTCATCTCTCCCACCAGTTTCTCGACCATCGGCAGCCCGAAACCGCGCCCCTCGCGCTTGCCCGACACGAACGGTTCGAACAGATGGCCGGCGATATCGGCGGGCGCACCGGGCCCGTTGTCGGTCACGGTCAGCTCGATGGGCACAGCCCGCCGTTCGCCATTGCCGACGCCGTGCGACATGCCATGCCGATAGGCGGTGCCGAGGATGATGCGTGGCCGATCGACCTGCTCCAGCGCCTCGGCGGCGTTCTTCAGCAAGTTCACCAGCAGCTGGACGAAGGCATCACGATCGATCCGTACCGGCGGCAGCGACGGGTCGAAGCGCTCCTCGATCACGATCCCGCGCGCGAAGCCGGCCGAAGCCAGTTGGACCGCGTGCGCCAGGACCGGATAGATGTTCTGAACCTGCAGCTTGCGCGGACGATCGTCGGTAAAATCCTGCATCCGGTCGATCAGTGCGGCGATACGATCGACCTCGGCGATGATGAGGTCGGTCAGGACGCTGCGCTCGTCGACGTCGCCCGACAGCAGCTGGGCCGCGCCTCGGATACCCGATAGCGGGTTCTTGATCTCATGCCCCAGCATCGCGGCCGCGCCGATGGCGGCACGGGCACCGGCGGCGTGCGATCCGCTATGCCCGTCACGAACGCCGTACAGCATGACCACCCGCCATGCCGAGCCATGCGTCGCGGGACTGTCATGGAAATCCACCCGCAGTCGCCCGCCGCGGCGAAGCTGCAATTCGCAGTCATAGCTCGCAAAAGCCCGGTCGTCGCGCCGATCGCCATAGCCCGGCGGGACCGAAACGACCTGTTCGAGCGACAGGCCGCGCATCGCCCGGTCGGACTGGTTCAACAACAGCTCGGCCGCGCCATTGGCATGGGCGATGCACCCGGCTTCGTCCAGGACCAGCGCCGCGACGGGCAGCCCGGCGAACAGTTCGGCGAACGAGGGCGTACCCTCGATCACGCTCATGCCGCCGCGCGCGTACACCATGGCGCATAGAAGTCGGCCAGCATTCCCAGCACGGTACAGGAATCGGGCTGCTGGTTCACCTTGTTGCGGAACTCGGCCGAGCCATGCAGCCCCTTCGTGTACCAACCGATATGCTTGCGCATCATGTTCACGCCGGTTTCCTCGCCATAATGGTCCAGCATCATGTGATAATGCTCGACGATCAGGCGATATTGCTCCTCGACCGACGGATCGGCCGGAGCGGTTCCGCCCGACAGCGCGGCCATCACCTGCGCCAGCAACCACGGCCGGCCATAGGCGCCCCGCCCGATCATCACGCCATCGGCACCCGACTGGTCCAGCGCGGTGCGGGCGTCGTCGACCGAACAGATGTCGCCATTGACGATCACGGGTACTTTTACCGCATCCTTCACCTGCCGGACAAACGCCCAGTCGGCATGGTCGCGATACATTTGGTTGCGGGTGCGGCCATGGACCGTCACCATCTGCGCGCCGAGATCTTCCGCGATATGCGCCAGCTCGGGCGCGTTCAGGCTCGAATGATCCCAGCCCATTCGCATCTTTACGGTGACCGGCACCTTCACCGCCTTCACGACCGCAGCGATCAGGTCGGCGGCAAGCGGCAGGTCGCGCATCAGCGCCGATCCGGCATCGCCGTTCGTCACCTTGCGCACCGGGCAGCCCATATTGATGTCGATGATCGCCGCGCCCTTGTCCTCGGCGAGCTTGGCGGCCTCTCCCATCTCGATCGGCGTGCAGCCGACGAGCTGCATCGACACCGGCTCCTCTGCCGGGTCCCACATCGCCTTCTGGATCGATTGACGCGTCTCGCGGATCGCCGCCTGGCTGGCGATCATCTCGGTGACGTTCAGCCCGGATCCGTGCCGCCGCACCATCTTGCGGAACGGCAGGTCGGTGACACCGGTCATCGGCGCGAGGATAACCGGCGTGTCGATGACGACGTCGCCGATGCGGATGGGAGCTAGGGTCATGGATTGTGCCTGAAAATTGGGCAGCCATTACCCCATTGGTCGCCGGAGGGCAAGGCTGGCGGGCGGGCACGGCTTGCGCTAGGCGGACGCCATGCAGACCGGTTCAACAGTCGCCCTGATCGTCGCCGCCGGAACCGGCGTCCGGTCAGGCAGCAGCCTGCCCAAACAATATGCCCCGATCGCTGGACGGGCGATGATCGCCCATGCCCATGCGGCGCTGTCGAGCCATCCCGGCATCGACCGGGTGCTGGTCGTTATCGGCGAAGGGCAGGAGCAACTGCTCCGCGCAGCGGTCGGTGAGCCGGAATTCGTTATCGGTGGCGCCACGCGTCGGGAAAGCGTCGCAGCCGGTCTCGCCGCCATTGGCGATGCCGATCGGGTGCTGATCCATGACGCGGCGCGGCCGTTCCTGCCGCCGGCCGTGATCGATCGCCTTCTCGCCGCACTGGACCACGCGCCCGGGGCGGTACCGGTGCTGCCGGTCGCCGATACGCTGGCGTTGGGCGGCGAAGCGCTGGGCGACGTGGTGCCGCGCGACCGTCTGGTTCGGGTGCAGACACCGCAGGCATTTGCGGTACAGGCCATTCGCGACGCCCATGCCGCTTGGGACGTTACCGCCGAAGCGACCGACGATGCACAGATGCTGCGCGCACACGGGCTGGAAGTGGCGATGGTCGAAGGGGACATCATGCTCGAAAAGATCACCTATCCGGCCGACTTCGCGGCAGCAGAGGC
Organism: Sphingomonas panni; assembly: GCF_022664435.1. Classification (GTDB taxonomy): domain Bacteria; phylum Pseudomonadota; class Alphaproteobacteria; order Sphingomonadales; family Sphingomonadaceae; genus Sphingomonas; species Sphingomonas panni. The sequence continues at coordinate 29,922 of NZ_JAKREU010000005.1, forward strand.
GCGCGCCCTCCCCGCGCTCGTTTCGCGCAGCGCCACCGGATATGACGTTCACCGACTGGAGGCGGGCGAAGAATTGTGGTTGGGCGGGGTGCTGATCCCGCACGATCGCGGCCTGTCGGGCCATAGCGACGCCGACGTCGCGCTCCACGCAATCACCGACGCCTTGCTCGGCACGATCGGGGCGGGCGATATCGGTACCCATTTCCCGCCGAGCGATCCGCAATGGCGCGGCGCGGAGTCGGGCCAGTTCCTGCAGCATGCCGCCGCTTTGGTCCGCGCCGAGGGCGGGATCATCGATTTCGTCGACCTCACGCTGATCTGCGAAGCACCGAAGATCGGCCCGCACCGATCGGCGATGCGTACGCGGATCGCAGCACTGCTCGACCTGACCGAGCGGCAGGTAAGCATCAAGGCAACGACCAGCGAACGTCTGGGCTTCACCGGTCGACAGGAAGGGATCGCCGCGCAGGCGATCGCCACCGTCCGGGTGCCGGCATGAAGCGGCTCGCCGCCCTCCTGGCGCTGGCCGCCTGCGCCAATGCCCCTGCCCAGACCACGCAGAGCTGCGTCACGCCGGCCGAGGCGGAGGCGCTGGTCCTGTTCGTTGCACCGGAACTGATCCGGCAGGCCGGCGCGCGTTGCGCCAAAGCCCTGCCGCCGACCGCGCTGCTGCGGCGGAGCGGCGGGCCGTTCCTGTCGCGCTACGAAGCGGAGACCGACGCGGCATGGCCGCAGGCGAAGGCGGCGCTGTCCCGGCTGACCGCCCCACAGGCGATCCAGCTGCTCGATTCTGCCTTCGCCGCGCCGATCGTCGCGTCGTTGATCGCGCCGATGGTCGTCGGGAATATCGACGCGGCCGACTGCCCGCGGATCGAACGCGCCGCCAATCTGGTGCAGGCATTGCCGCCGCGAAACGTCGCGGGACTCATCGTTTTGTTTGCGCAGGTCGACGCCGACCGCCCCAACCCCCAGATGCGACTGCCCCTGTGTCGGCAGGCCGCCCGGAATTGATGTGATGGACCATATTCTCCCCCCCGAACTGGTCGAGGCCGCGCGCCGCGTCGTCGACGAGAACCGCGCCGCGAAACGTCGTATCGCATTGGCCGAAAGCTGCACCGGCGGACTGGTCACGGCGGCGATCACCGAAATTCCGGGCTGTTCGGACGTGTTCGAGGCGGGGTTCGTGACCTATTCGAACGAAGCGAAGATCGAGCTGGTCAAGGTCAGCTCCGACGTGATCGAGACGTTCGGTGCGGTATCCATCGCGACGGCGTGGAGCATGGCGCAAGGCGCGCTGGAGGTGACGCAGGCCGATGTCGCGGTGGCGATCACCGGCGTCGCGGGTCCGGGCGGCGGCAGCGAGAAGAAGCCGGTCGGCACCGTCGTCTTCGCTCGGGCAGAAAAGGGCGGCGATCCGGCGAAGGTCGTCGCCGACCTGCGACAGTTCGGCGATCTGGGACGCGGTACGATCCGGCTTCAGGCGGCGTTGTGTGCGCTCGAACTGCTGCTGCCACCCGAAGCCGCGCCCGACGAACCGGTCGCCGAATCGCCGTAAAGCTGCGCGGCGCGGTCTTCGAACGCGCCGATCATCTTGCGCAGCGCCCGGTCGAACACCTGACCCGCCAACATTTCGAACACCCGGTTCTTGAACTGAAAGTCGACGCAGAATTCGACCTGCGTACCGCCCTGCCCGTCCGGCTTGAAGCGCCAGTCGTTGTTCAGATATTTGAGCGGCCCGTCGAGATAGTCGACCCGCAAATGGCCGGGCCGATCCTTCTGCACCTTCGACGTGAAGCTCTCGCGCAGCCCCTTGAAGCCGACGATCATGTCGGCGACCATCTCGGTCTCGCTGTTCGACCGCACCCGGATCGCGCTGACCCACGGCAGGAATTCGCTGTAGCGACCGACATCGGCCACCAGGTCGAACATCTGCTCCGGCGTATAGGGCAGATGGCGGGTTTCGGCATGCTTGGGCATCAGGCGCGAACGACGCCCAGCTTGGCATCGCGGTTGGCGCGCATCCGTTCGAAATCGTCGCCGGCATGGTAGCTCGACCGGGTGAGCGGCGACGACGCGACCAGCAGGAAACCCTTCGCGCGGGCGATCGCTGCGAAGCCATCGAATGCCTTGGGCGTCACGAAATCGACGACTTTGGCGTGCTTGGGCGTCGGCTGCAGATACTGGCCCATAGTCAGGAAATCGATATCGGCCGAGCGCATGTCGTCCATCACCTGATGGACCTCCAGACGCTCCTCTCCCAGCCCCAGCATGATGCCGGACTTGGTGAAGATCGATGGATCCAGCTTCTTCACGCTCTCAAGCAGGCGCAGTGACGCATAATAGCGCGCGCCCGGCCGGATCGTCGGGTAGAGCCGCGGCACGGTTTCGAGATTGTGGTTGTAGACGTCGGGGCGTGCCGCGACGATCATCTCCACCGCCGCCTCATGCTTGTTGCGGAAATCGGGGGTCAGGATTTCAATCGTCGTCGTCGGGTTCGCGGCGCGGATCGCCTCGATCACCTTCACGAATTGCTTGGCGCCGCCGTCCGGCAGGTCGTCGCGATCGACCGAGGTAATGACGATATGATTCAGGCCCATCGCGGCGGCCGCTTCGGCGACGTGCTGCGGTTCCATCGGGTCGACGGCACGCGGCATGCCGGTCTTCACGTTACAGAAGGCGCAGGCGCGGGTGCAGGTATCACCCAGGATCATGACGGTCGCATGCTTTTTCGACCAGCACTCCCCGATATTCGGGCAGGCCGCCTCCTCGCACACCGTCGTCAGGCTCTTCGACCGCATCAGTGCGCGGGTTTCGGCCACGACTTTTCCGGTCGGAGCCTTTACGCGAATCCAGTCGGGCTTGCGTTCGCGCTGCGGGCGGGGGAGCGGCGTCATCTCGTTCATGGCCGTCAGATAGCGACGCACAAGCAAACGAACAACCGCTTGCAACGTTCGCGGAACCCGTGCGTCTAGCGATCGAGGGAAGATTTATACAGAATGATGGAGACCCACTGATGCACTTCAGCGACCTCAAAGAGGGCTATTATCGCTTCCGCGGTACCGAATGGCAGCAGGAGCGCGAACGCTGGAGCGAACTGGCCACCGGACAAAGCCCGAAGGTGATGGTGATCGCCTGTTCGGACAGCCGCGTCGATCCGGCGACGATCTTCGGCGCGCGTCCGGGCGAGATTTTCGTCGTGCGCAACGTCGCCAACCTGGTGCCGCCGTTCGAGGACGATGGCGGCCGCCACGGCGTTTCAGCGGCGCTGGAATTCGCGGTGACGAAGCTTGAGGTCGAGGAAGTCCTCGTCCTCGGACATGGCGCATGTGGCGGTGTCAACGCCTGCCTGACGCAGGCGCTCGCCAACACCAAGCCGGGTGAAGGCGGCTTCGTCGCCCACTGGATCGACCTCCTCGACGAAGCGCGCGAGAAGGTCGTGGCGGAATATGGTACCGGCCCCGAGGGGCAGAAGGCGCTGGAGCAGGAAGGCGTCAAGGTCTCGCTAAAGAACCTGATGACCTTCCCGTTCGTCAAGGAACGGGTCGAGGCCGGTAAGCTGAAGCTGCACGGCGCGGTCTTCGCGATTGAGGACGGGCGACTGCGCGTGCTGGAAGGCGATACGTTCGAGAACGCTTGACGTCGTGGCGGGGCGGGGTCCGTCCCCCGCCCCGCGAAACGCTTACCCCTCCTTCGGACCGTCGGCGGTAACGCGGATATTCAGTTCGCGCAGTTGCTTTGGCGTCGCATAATTCGGTGCGCCCATCATGAGGTCTTCGGCCTTCTGGGTCATTGGGAAGGTAATGACTTCCCGGATGTTGGGTTCGTCGGCCAGCAGCATGACGATGCGGTCTACACCCGGTGCCGAACCACCGTGCGGCGGCGCTCCGAACTTGAAGGCGTTGATCATGCCGGCGAAGTTCGTGTCGACGTCTTCCTGCGTATAGCCGGCGATCTCGAACGCCTTGTACATGATTTCCGGGCGATGGTTCCGGATCGCACCCGACGACAGCTCCACGCCGTTGCAGACGATGTCATACTGATAGGCGAGGATGTCGAGCGGGTTCATCGTCTCCAGCGCTTCCATCTCGCCCTGCGGCATCGAGAAGGGGTTGTGGCTGAAATCGACCTTCTTCGCATCCTCGTCATATTCGAACATCGGGAAATCGACGATCCAGCAGAATTCGAAGCGCTTGTCGTCGATCAGGCCGAGCGTTTCGGCGACGCGGGTGCGGGCGAGGCCGGCGAGCTTGGCCGCCTGCGCCTCCTTGCCGGCGGCGAAGAACACGCCGTCATCGGGACCGAGGCCAAGCGCCTCCGCGATCTTCGCCATGCCCTCTTCGCCATGGTTCTTGGCGATCGGGCCACCCCATTCGCCGCCCTTGCGGGTGGCGTAGCCGAGACCGGCAAACCCTTCGGACTGGGCCCAGGCGTTCATGTCGTCGAAGAACTTGCGGCTCTTGTCGGCGGTCTTGGGTGCCGGGACGGCGCGGACCACATCGCCCGCCTCGACGATCGAGGCGAAGCGGCCGAAGCCCGATCCGACGAAATGCTCGGACACGTCGGTGATGATCAGCGGGTTGCGCAAGTCGGGCTTGTCGTTGCCGTATTTCAGCATCGATTCGCGGTAGGGAATGCGCTTGAACGGCAGCGGCGACACGGTGCGACCCTTGCCCTGCCAGTTGGCATATTCCTCGAACACGCCGTGCAGCACCGGTTCGATCGCAGCGAACACGTCTTCCTGCGTGACGAAGCTCATTTCGAAATCGAGCTGGTAGAATTCGCCCGGGCTGCGGTCGGCACGCGCGTCTTCGTCGCGGAAGCAGGGCGCGATCTGGAAATAGCGGTCGAAGCCGGCGACCATCAGCAGCTGCTTGAACATCTGCGGCGCCTGCGGCAGCGCATAGAATTTGCCGGGATGGACGCGGCTGGGGACCAGATAGTCGCGCGCGCCTTCGGGGCTGCTCGCGGTGAGGATCGGCGTCTGGAATTCGGTGAACCCTTGGTCGATCATCCGGCGGCGCAGCGAGGCGATGACGTTCGAGCGCAACAGGATGTTCGCGTGCAGGCGTTCGCGACGCAGGTCGAGGAAGCGATAGCGCAGGCGGATGTCTTCGGGATACTCGGCCTCCCCCGCGACCGGCATCGGAAGTTCCTGCGCCGCCGACTGGAGCGTGGCCGAACGTGCGTAGATTTCGATCGCGCCGGTGGCGAGGTTCGGGTTCTTCGTGGCTTCGCTGCGCAGCTTCACATTGCCGTCGATCGTCAGCACCGATTCGGTGCGTGCCGATTCAAGCAGCGCCAGCGCGGGCGAATCGCTGTCGGCGACGATCTGGGTGATGCCGTAATGGTCACGCAGGTCGATGAACAACACGCCGCCATGGTCGCGCTTGCGATGCACCCAGCCCGACAGGCGGACGGTATCGCCGTCGTTCGCATCGGTCAGTTGGCCGCAGTTGTGAGTGCGATAGGCGTGCATTGAAGAACCTTACATGTCTAGTTCGGATGCCACAGGTGCGGACGGTCGATCCCCGCGGGTGCGGGGGAGACTGCCGTCCCGCAGGCGCGGGGAAAACGTCGATTGGCCGCTTCCCTCCCCCACCCCCTTTTGTCAAGGCGCGGAACCCTTGCTATGCGGAGCCGATGCACATCCATCCGTTGATCGAGGACAGCGCGACCCTCGCCGCCCTCTGTACCCGCCTCGCCCAGTCCGACTTCGTTGCCGTCGACACCGAGTTCATGCGCGAGAACAGCTATTGGCCGGAACTCTGCCTGATCCAGATCGCCAATACCGAGGAAGCCGCCGCGATCGATCCGATGGCGCCGGGCATCGACCTGACCCCGCTGCTGAACCTGCTGACCGACAACGAGGACGTGCTGAAGGTCTTCCACGCCGGTGGGCAGGATATCGAGATCGTCTATAACCTGACCGGCAAGACCCCCTTTCCCCTGTTCGATACGCAGGTGGCGGCGATGGCGCTGGGTCAGGGGGAACAGGTCGGTTATTCGAACCTGGTCGATGCCTATCTGGGGATCACGGTCGACAAGGGCGCGCGCTTCACCGACTGGTCTAGGCGACCGCTCGACGACCGGCAGATCGACTATGCGATCGCCGACGTGACGCACCTGTCCGTCATTTTCCCCAAGATGCTGGGCAAGCTGCGCAAGACCGGGCGCGGGCTGTGGCTGGACGAGGAGATGGAACGGATCGCCGACCCGTCCAATTATTTCAACGATCCCGAGCAGGTGTGGCAGCGCATCCGCGTCAACAGCCGCAAGCCCGAGGTGCTGGGCCGGCTGAAGGCGCTGGGCAAATGGCGCGAGCTGGAGGCGCAAGGCAAGAACCTGCCGCGCGGGCGGATCGTCAAGGACGAGACGATCGCCGACCTGGCGGGCAATCCCCCGCGCAGGCAGAGCGATCTGGCCAAGGTGCGCGGGCTGTCGGCGGCATGGGCGCATAACGATATCGGCGGGCGGATGATGGACGCGCTGGCCAGTGCCGCACCGTTGCCGGCCGACCAGATGCCGGGCCGCGACGAGCGCAAGCCGGCGCTGGGCAAGGAAGGGGCGCTGGTCGCCGACCTGTTGAAGCTGCTGCTGAAGATCCGGGCGAACGAGATCAAGGTCGCGTCGCGGCTGCTGGCGCGTTCGGATGATCTGGAGGCGTTGGCCGCCGGGCAGCGTGACGGGCTGTCGATCCTGAACGGGTGGCGGTTCGAACAGTTCGGCCGCGACGCGCTGGCGCTGGTCGAGGGTCAGCTTGGGTTCACCGTGCTGGGTGGAAAGCTGAAGATGACCCGAGCGGAGGTAGTGGAATGAAGCCGACCATCCTGATCGCAGCACTGGCGCTGGGCGCCTGCACGACGACGCAGCAGAGCGAGGGCGAGCGCGTGCCGGCGCTGACCGATTCGTGCGATACGAGCGCGCTGGCCGGGCTGGTCGGCAAGCCGTTTACGGTAGCGGTCGAGGCCGAGGCGAAGAAGCAGTCGGGGCTGACCAACGTCCGGGTGATCCGGCCGGGCATGGCGGTGACGATGGACTTCCGCCCCGACCGGCTGAACATCGACATCGATGAGAAGAATGTCGTGACGGGATTTCGTTGCGGCTGAGGTGCGAAAGTTGGCGATGTTGACAGGGCGTTGTTGGTTTGCGGCGGGTAATGCTGCGCTATTACAATTGCTTGTTTGAGTTTTCGGCTTCGGAAGTTTGCGTTTCTTTTCCTGGAGCGCATGGAACCGGGCGTCATCCCCGCGAAGGCTGGGATCTCCCGGTGGTAGCACGCAGCAGGAGCCGAGGGAGACCCCAGCCTTCGCTGGGGTGACGTGTGGGGCCGGCAGGACGTGCGGGCAGCGGGATGATCTGCGGTGTCAAAGAACGTCGCGAGCTTTGCAGATCTACGCCTTGTAGGAAAGCCGCCCTCAGCGCGTGACGAGCGCCGCGTCCATGCCCATCGCGCTCGCCAGCGCGCGGTGGCGCTTCTGCACCGCTTCGCCATAAAGCGCGGCATCGGCGGATGGCACGATCAGTTCCACCTGCCCCCGCTTGCGACGGACATCGGTGCGCTGGAGCGGGGTCGCGACACCGCCGCTCAACCGCTGGCCGAGCCGCATCGCGAGACCCCAGCGATGCGCGGTCTCAAGTGCGGCGATCGGTGCCAGACGGCCGAGCGGTGCGGGTGGCCCGTCGGTCCCACCGCCGCCGAGACAGCTGTGCAGCGCCTGCGCCACGATCGCGCGACCGGCCGCGTCGATCGCGACCCAGTTGCCGTGAAGCGCGATCTCCACGCCGCGTTCGGCGCGAAACTCGGGATTGGCGTGCCAGCCCACATCGGCCAGCAGGCAGGCGGCATGGCGCAGGCGCACGGCGGCAGGGGCATCGTCAGAGAAAAGCGGCGCGATCCATTTGTGGAGCAGGTCGCCATGTTCGACGAACCGGCCCTGCCGCGCCCCTTCATCATGGGCGGCGACGATCAACGGGTCCTGTTTGCGAATCGCAGGCGGAAGCGCGGCATAGAGCAGCCCTTCGCGCAGGCCATAGGCCGAAATCATGGTCGTCGCGCTGCCCAGTTGTCGCGCCATCGCGGTCAGCACCGCGGTCGCATTGTCGAGCGTCGGCACACGGCCGGCGGAGAGGTTGGGCACGGCCTTCAGGTCGCCGCGCGGGGTTTCGGCGATGATGCGCTCCAGTTCGGCGACGCGGGCCAGCGTCATGGTATAGCCATGCGCGATCGGCAGCGGATAGTCGGTCAGGTGCATGTCGAAGCGCGCCAGCGCCCGCCACGATCCGCCGACCAGGTAGAAGGGCAACCCCTTCCCCCGCCCCGTCCAGCCGGCATCGGCCACCAGCCGCTGTACCACGCGGTCGAGTTCGCCCGCGCGCCGGTCGCGGATGGCCCCGATGCGCAACACGCCCAGCGGGAACGACACCCGGTCACCGATCTTGCCGTTCCTGATCCGCACCAGTTCGAGGCTGCCGCCGCCCAGATCGCCGACGATTCCGTCGGCATCGGGAATGGCGGACAGCACGCCGTTGCCGGCGGCCTGCGCCTCTTCCTCCCCCGACAGCGTCTCGACCGTCAGGCCCAGTGATTCGGCCAGTGCCACCAGTTCATGGCCATTGGCGGCATCGCGGACGGCGGCGGTGGCGACGGTACGGACCACCTCCACCTGCATTTCCCGGGTCAGCCATGCGAAGCGGCGCAGCGCGGTGCCGGCCAGTGCCATCGCGTCCGGTTCGATCCGGCCGGTTTCGGCGAGCGAACGGCCAAGCCCGGCCAAGACCTTTTCATTGAACAGCGTGGCCGGAATACGGTCCGGCCCGCCATAGACGACCAGCCGGATCGAGTTCGACCCGATGTCGATGATCGCGCTATGTGCCGCGCTGACCGGGCGGCTGATCCATGGCAGGCGGATCAAGCCGCGCCGTCCCGGGCCGCGCGCCAGGCGCGCAGCGACAGTTTCTGCGGTACGGTCGCCGACCCGCTCTCGATCGCCGCGCCACGTCCCGACAGCGACGGATTGGTCATGAAATAGCGGTGCAGGTTGAACGGCTTGTCGCCCTTCGCGACCCGGCGATAGCTACCGTCCGGCCCCAGTTCCCACGTCTGTTCGGTGTCGAGCAGGTTCGCGACCATCACCTGATCCAGCACCTGGTCGTGGACGGTCGGGTTGTTGATCGGCAGCAGATATTCGACACGGCGGTCGAAGTTGCGCGGCATCCAGTCGGCCGAGGAGACATAGACCAGCGCATCGTCGTTCGGTAGCGCCTGCCCGTTGCCGAAGCAATAAATACGACTGTGTTCAAGGAAGCGGCCGACGACCGACTTCACCCGGATATTTTCGGACATACCCGGCACGCCGGGGCGCAGGCAGCAGATGCCGCGCACGATCAGGTCGATCTGCACGCCCGCCGCCGATGCTTCGTACAGCTTGTCGATCAGCGCGGGGTCGACCAGCGAGTTCATCTTCAGCCAGATCGAGCCTTCGCCGCCGGTGCGCGCGGTCTGGATCTCACCCTCGATCAGTGCTTCCAGCCGGTTGCGCAGGTCGCGCGGCGAAATGGCCAGCTGTTGCAGCGACTGGGGTTCGACATAGCCGGTGATGTAGTTGAACACCTGCGCGGCATCGCGGCCGATCACCGGGTCGGCGGTGAAGAAGCTGAGGTCGGTATAGATGCGTGCGGTGATCGGGTGATAATTGCCGGTGCCGAAGTGGCAATAGGTGCGATAGCCCTGCTCCTCCCGCCGGACGACCATCGAGATCTTCGCGTGGGTCTTCCACTCGATAAAGCCATAGACGACCTGCACGCCGGCCCGTTCGAGCACCGAGGCGAGGTTGAGATTCTGCTCTTCGTCGAAGCGGGCCTTCAGCTCGACGACGGCGGTCACCGACTTGCCGGCCTCAGCGGCGGCGACCAGCGCGGCGACGACGGCGGATTGCTTGCCGGCGCGGTACAACGTCTGCTTGATGGCGACGACATCGGGGTCGGCGGCGGCCTGTTTGAGGAAGGCCAGCACCACGTCGAAGGTTTCATAGGGGTGATGGACGACGATGTCCTTCGCCCGGATCGCCGCGAAACAGTCGCCGCCATATTCGCGGATGCGTTCGGGGAAACGGGGCGAGAAAGGCGGGAACTTCAGGTCGGGGCGATCTTCCGCCACCAGCATCGACAGATCGCCGATGCCGAGGAAGCCGCCGGTTTCGGTAATGAGCGCGTCGCTGCCGCCCATTTCGTCGCGCAGCAGCTGGACCAGTTCGTCGGAAATGCCCGATTCGATCTCGAGGCGGATGATCCGGCCGCGACGGCGGCGTTTGATCGCGGTGCGGAAATAGAGGACGAGGTCCTCGGCCTCCTCCTCCAGTTCGATATCGCTGTCGCGGATCACGCGGAACGCGGCGGAGGCGCGCACGGTATAGCCGGGAAAGAACAGGTCGGAGAAATGGCGCAGGATCGTTTCGATCGCGACATAGCGCGCGGCCTTGCCCGGCAGGCGGACGAAGCGCGGCATGGCCGGCGGCAGCAGGACGACCTCGCGCACCTCGACATCGTCCGAGCGGCGGATCAGGTCGAACAGCATCGCCGAGCCGAGGTTCGGGATGAAGGGAAACGGGTGCGCCGGATCGAGCGCCTGCGGGGTCAGGACCGGAAAAACCTGTTCGCGGAAATGCCGCTCCAGCCAGACTTCGGTTTCGCCGTGGATGGCGTCCGCGCCCAGCACGAAGATATCCGCCTCCGCCAGCGCGGCGGCGATGTCGCGCCAGATACGCTGCTGGCTGTCGACCAGCCCGGCGGCATCGACGGTGATCGCGGCGAGCTGTTGCGAGGGGGTGAGGCCGTCGACCGATTCATGGCCGACCCCCTGGTTCTGCTGCCCCTTCAGCCCCGCGACGCGGACCATGAAGAATTCGTCGATGTTCGTCGCCGAAATCGACAGGAAGCGCAGGCGTTCGAGCAGCGGATGATCCGGGTTGCAGGCTTCGTCGAGCACGCGGCGATTGAACGCCAGCCATGACAGTTCGCGGTTGAAATAGCGGGCTTCCGGCGCGGCGGCGACGGTCGTGCGGGCGGAGGGGACCGGATCGTTCACAGCAGGCGGTCCAGCAACAACGGGCTGGACGCCAGCGCGGCACGCGCGGTCGGGATCGTCAAACGGCGCGTCGAGCGCAACATCGCATCTTCCTCCAAAGCCTCGACGATCCGAAGCACCGCAAGGTGGCTCCGTTCGACGCGGCGGGCAAGCCAGCGCACGACATCCGGCGCGGCGACCAGCTCCTTCCTGTCGAACAGATATTGCAGCAATGTTTCGATCAGCAGCTCATCGGGCGCTTCCAGCCGCAGGACCGGCGTTGCTCCCATGCGCGATCGGAGGTCGGGCAGGCCGATCCGCCAGATCGGCGGCGGGGCATCGGCGACGATCAGCAGCGGCTGTCCCTCGCTTTGCGCACGGTTCCAGGCGTGGAACAGTTCGGTTTCGTTCCACCGTTCCGCATCGTCGGCGATGGTCCCGCCACTGCGGGCGACGAACGAACGGGCCAGCAGCGTCCGCCCCGATTTGCGCGGGCCGACCAGCAGCGCGGCCTTGACCGGCCACGTCTCCCAATGGTCGAGGTGATGGACGGCGGCTTCGTTCGACGGCCCCACGAGGAACAGGTCCTGCCGGGCGCCGGCGGGCAGTTCGAGGGAGAAGGAAAGCTGGGCCGAACCGGGACGCGACTGGGTCATCCCTGCGGCGTACTCGGCGCAGGGGGCGCGACCGGCGCGGCACGGCGACGGATGCGCAGGACTCCGTCGCCCGGCTGGACCTGCCATCCGCGCGCTTCCAGCGCGGCCGTCAGGATCGCGGCATCGCCGTCGAAGGTGACGCGGAGCACCGATACGCCGCCGAGCGCCAGGCTGGAGGTCGCGGCGGAGCGGACGCCGGGTACCGCACGCAACGCCGCTTCGGTCGATTCGACGGCAGCGACGTTGGGGGTATCGGCCTGGATCGACAGCGTGATCGCTTCGGCCGCAGGACCGGGCGTCGGCGTGGCGTTGGGATCGGGGATGGTCGGGTCGGAGAGGTCTTCCTCGACCGGGGTGACCGGCGTGCCGGGCGGAGGTGCTGCGAGGACGACGTCGGGCCGCAGCGTGCCGGCCTGCAGTGCCTGCTGATACATGGCGTCGATCCGGCGGACGCCTTCGTCGAGGAGCGCGGGCACGGCGTCGCCCTGCTCGACCCGCAGCGAGAAGCTGCCGAGCAGGCGGTTGTCGGGACCATAGCCGGCGGTGAAGGTACCGATCACCGGCCCGCCCGGCCATTGGCGGTAGAGGCGGACCTGCGGGATCAATACGTCGGACGCGCCATATTGGTTGAGGACGGTGCGCCACCAGCCTCGTCCGCGCCGCGTGACCTGTCCGGCGTTCAGCAACAGGCCGTCCGCCCCGGTTCCGCTGGGCCGGACATAGTCCATCACGCTGCCGCCGGTGCGGAACCGCGCCCACGCCGCCTGCCACGGGGTCGCGCGTTCGAATACCGTGCCGGTGCCGCCGTCCCAGATGAGGGGGAGGACCAGCATGGCGGGGCTGCGTTCGGAAACCCCGGCAACGCCCAGGATCGACGCGGCGCGCCCACGATTGAACAGCACGCCCAGCCGCGCGATGTAGCGCTTCGGCCCGATCTGTTCGCTCTCGACGACGATCCCGCTGACCAGCGAATCGAGCGTACCGTCGGGCAGCGAGCGCGCTTGCCCGGTCAGGCGCTGCGACAGCATCTGCCAGCCCTTGCGCTGCGCGATGCGCCAGCCGGCGGTGCGCGCCGCTTCGGCCGATGGACCGGCGACGTCGACGCGGACCCCGTTCACCTCGAAACTGCCCGAGCTGTCGATCGCGGCGACACCGCCCTGTTGCGCCACGACCGCGCCGGTGGCGACGACGCCCAGGGCGACGGCGGCAAGGAAGCGGCGGGGCTGATACGAAGTCATGCCCGCCTTTTGACGAAGCAGGCGTGGAAATCCAAGCGCGATGTGGCTAACCGGCAATCATGAGCAACGAAGCGGACCGCGGCGGCGGCTATACCTACGCACAGGCAGGCGTATCGATCGCGGCGGGCAATGCCCTCGTCCGCGCCATCGGGCCGTTGGCGAAATCGACGCGGCGTCCCGGGGCGGACGCGGAACTGGGCGGGTTCGGCGGGGTGTTCGATCCCAAGGCCGCCGGGTTCAAGGACCCGTTGCTGGTTGCCGCGAACGACGGCGTCGGCACCAAGCTGAAGTTGGCGATCGAGCATAACGCGCATGACGGCGTTGGCATCGACCTGGTGGCGATGTGCGCCAACGACCTGATCGTGCAGGGTGCCGAGCCGCTGTTCTTCCTCGATTACTATGCGACCGGCAAATTGGTCGCGGAAACGGCCGAGCGGGTCGTGGGGTCGATTGCCGAGGGCTGCCGTCAGGCGGGCTGCGCGCTGATCGGTGGCGAGACGGCGGAAATGCCGGGCATGTATGAGGGCGAGGATTACGACCTTGCCGGTTTCTGCGTTGGGGCGGTCGAGCGTGAGCAGCTGCTGACCGGGGACAAGGTTGCGGTCGGCGACGTGATCCTGGGCCTTGCTTCGTCGGGGGTGCATTCGAACGGCTTTTCGCTGGTACGGCGACTTGCCAGCGACAAGGGGTGGAAGCTCGACCGCCCTGCCCTGTTCGATCAGGACGTGCTGCTGATCGACGCGCTGATGGCACCGACGAAGATTTACGTGAAGCCTCTGCTGCCGCTGCTGCGCGAGGGCCGCATTCATGGCCTCGCGCATATCACCGGCGGGGGGTTGCTGGAGAATTTACCGCGCGTCCTGCCCGACGGCGCCCATGCGCAGGTCGATGCCGATGCGTGGGAACAGCCGCGGTTGATGGCGTTCCTGCAGGCGCAGGGCAATATCGAGCCGGAGGAGATGGCGCGGACGTTCAACTGCGGCATCGGCATGGCGGTACTGGTCGCGGCGAACGATGCCGACGCGGTCGCGGCGGCGCTGGCGGAAGCGGGCGAGACGGTGGTGCGGATCGGTACCGTCGAAGCGGGCGACAAGGGCTGCACCGTGAAGGGCAGCGCCGGCACCTGGAGCGCGCGTGCCGACTGGAGCGCGACGCACCTTGGCTAAGCACCGTGTCGGGGTCCTGATTTCGGGGCGCGGGTCGAACATGGCGGCGCTGGTCGCGGCGGCCGAGGCGGCGGACTGCCCGTATGAGGTGGTGCTGGTGGCGTCGGACAAACCTGATGCCGCCGGTCTAAACCACGCCGCCGGACAAGGCATCGCGACCTTCGCGCATTCGCCCAAGGGCATCCCCAAGGCGGAATATGAGGCGGCCATCGATGGCGCCCTGCGCGAAGCGGGCGTCGAGACGATCGCGCTGGCGGGCTATATGCGGTTGCTGTCGGGCAACTTCGTGGCGAAGTGGCGTGACCGGATCGTCAATATCCACCCTTCGCTGCTGCCGGCGTACAAGGGGCTGGACACCCACGCACGGGCGATCGCGGCGGGCGACCGGGAAGCCGGTTGTTCGGTGCATGTCGTCACCGAAGAACTGGATGCCGGGAGCGTATTGGCGCAGGCGCGCGTTCCGATCCTGCCCGACGATACCGCCGATACCCTGGCGGCCCGGGTGCTGGTGGAGGAACATCGCCTCTACCCGCGAACGCTGGCGGAGTTTGTGACCCGATGACCGAGATGCTCGACCTGATCCGTGAAGCCGCGAAAGTGTTGCCGGCAACCGAGGAGCGCGATGCAGGCGAGGCGACCGTCTTTGCCGTCGAGGGCAATGATTTCGCGCGAATCATCGGCGACAGCGTGACCGTGCGCGGTGACGACGGCTGGACGGCGATCGACGCCGACAGCGATCCTGCCGCCGTCGAAGATGCGGTCGCCCATGCATGGGAACTGGCCGCCCCCCGCGCGCTGCTGGAGGCCGGCGGACGGTGAGCGACGCCGAAGAGGCGCGGGCCGAACGGCGGCGCTGGATCACGCTGGCCGAGGGCGTGGCGGTTGCCGGCGTCGTGATCGGCGGACTGACCTTATGGAACAACGTGTCGGAGCGGCGGACGGCGGATGCCGAGCGTGCAGCGGAGCGGGCGTCGTCGGCCAAGGCCAGGGCGGCGCTGGCGATCGTCGCGACGCCGGACGGCGATGGCGAGCGGCTGGTACTCAACGCGGCCGACCGACGGATCGAGCGGATCGACGTGACGTTTCCCCCGGCCCTGAAGGTGCCGGGCAAGTCGGCGGTCGGGGACGTGGCGATCGCGGCGGACTGGGTCCGCGCGCCGTTGCTGGCGATCACCGATGGCGGGGCGGATGCGATCGAAGGGCGGTTGCCGGTCGCGGTTACCGCGACATGGTGGGACGTGGATAGCCAGCGTCAGTCGAGCGCGATCTACGACCTGGTGTTCGCGACGCATGGGCGGATCGTCGGCGGGCGGTCGTTGAAGCTGGTGGCGCTGGCGCGGCGCGAGAGAGCGACCGGTGGGGTCGGGCGGCGGCTGGATACGCTGTGGGCGCAGGAATTGGGGCGGTTGGCGGGGTAAGGCTGCTATCCCCCGATCCTACGCCTTCCCGTTTGCTTCGAGCGCAGGTTCGAGCCTGTCGAGAACCGTAGTCGAGAAGGGGTTGCCCCAAACGCCGAGTTCTCGACAGACGCTTCTCGACAAGCTCGAAGCTGCTCGAACCGAACGGTGTGGGTTGGGTTAGGGTAAACAAGAAAAAAGCCCGCCTCCACGTCGGAAGCGGGCCTTTCGCATTTCAGCCTGGCTGAAATCAGCCGACGATTTCCTCCGGCTTGAAGAAGAAGTCGATTTCGATCTTCGCATTCTCTTCCGAATCCGAACCATGGACCGAGTTCGCTTCGATCGATTCGGCCAGTTCCTTGCGGATCGTGCCGGCATCGGCGTTCGCCGGGTTGGTCGCGCCCATGATGTCGCGGTTCTTCTGGACGGCGTTTTCGCCTTCCAGCACCTGCACGACCACGGGACCCGAGATCATGAACGACACGAGGTCGTTGAAGAACGGACGCTCGCGGTGGACGCCGTAGAAACCTTCGGCCTGTTCGCGGGTCATCTGGATGCGCTTCGAGGCGACGACGCGCAGGCCGGCTTCCTCCAGCATCTTGGTGACGGCGCCGGTCAGGTTGCGGCGGGTCGCGTCGGGCTTGATGATCGAAAAGGTACGGGTAGCGGCCATGGCGGTCGCGGCTCCTGCGTTATGGTGTTGGAAAGCTTGTCGCCGGTCCCCCTAGTCGGGCGGCGCGCGACAGGCAAGCGTTACGCCGCCTGTTCCCAGCCGCCATCGCCCTGCCGCCAATAGCGGCGCTCGATCCCTTCGCGGTCGGCCAGCCCCTTCCACGCGGCGCGGGCGGCGGCGATGTGATCCTCGCCGAAGAAATGAAAGGCGCGGTCGAAGGTCAGTGCCGCGTCCCGCCAGCGGCCGTCGACGATCGCGACGTTGCGCGCGGCATTTGCGTCGGTCGGTTCGGGGGCGATCAGCACGACCTGCAGCGCATCGTCGCCCGCCCCCGCCTCCGCATGTGGCACGAAGCTGTCGGGTGCGTAGGTCCAAAGCAGCATGTCGAGGTGGTGGCGCTGTTCGGCGTCGTCGGACAGGAGCAGCAGGCGTTCGCCATCGTCGTGCAGCCGCTGGGCGATACGCGGCAGCACCCGGTCGAGCGGGCTGCGGGTCAGGTGGTAGAAGTCGACTTTCATGTAACCGCCCACTCGTCGTTCCCGCGCAGGCGGGAACCCATATCCGCCGACGATCGCGATGGAGCCGCAACGTCAGCGTGAATGGATTCCCGCCTTCGCGGGAATGACGTCATTGCTCGAAATTATCCGCAACGAACCGGTCGAGCAGGCGCACGCCGAAGCCGGTCGCGCCCTTGTCGTGATGGTTGCCGGGCTTGTCGGCCCACACCATGCCGGCAATGTCGAGATGTGCCCAGCGGACACCGTCCTCGATATAGCGTTTCAGGAACTGCGCGGCGGTGATCGACCCTGCCCCGCGCGGGCCGATATTCTTCATGTCGGCGATCGGGCTGTCGAGCAACTTGTCATAGGCCGGCGACAGCGGGAAGCGCCACAGCAGGTCCCCCGATTCGCGCGACGCGGCCAGCAGTTCGTCGGCCAGCGAATCGTCATTGGCGAACAGGCCGCCATGTTCGTTGCCGAGCGAGATAATCATCGCGCCGGTGAGCGTCGCGAGGTCGACGATCGTCTTCGGCTTGTGCGTCCGCTGGACCCAGGTCAGCACGTCGCACAGGACCAGCCGGCCTTCGGCGTCGGTGTTCAGCACTTCGATCGTCTGGCCCGACATCGACGTCACCACGTCACCGGGGCGCTGTGCCTTGCCGTCGGGCATATTCTCGACCAGCCCGACCACGCCGATGACGTTCGCCTTCGCCTTGCGGCTGGCCAGCGCCTTCATCGCGCCGGCGACGGCACCCGCGCCGCCCATGTCCCACTTCATGTCCTCCATGCCGGGTCCGGGCTTCAGCGAGATGCCGCCGGTGTCGAAGGTCACGCCCTTCCCGACCAGCGCGAGATCTACATCGCCCTCGCCCTTGCCGTTCCAGCGCATGGCGAGCAGGCGCGACTCCTTTTCGGAGCCGAGTCCGACGCCGAGCAGCGCGCCCATGCCCAGTTCAGCCATCTGGCGTTCGTCGAGGATGGTCAGTTCGACGCCCAGCGCTTCCAGATCGCGGCACTTCTCGACGAAGCTGACCGGATAGAGGATGTTGGGCGGATCGGTGACGAGGGTGCGGGTCAGGTCCAGCCCCTTGGTCAGGGCGTCGGCCGCGACGAAGGCGTCGTCGATGCCGTCCGGCGCGCCGACGATGGTCAGGCCGGTCAGCGTCGGCTTCGACTTTTCAGGCAGCTTGGTGCGATAGCCGTCCTGCCGCCAGCCGCGTTGCGCCGCCGTCGCCGCGAAGCGCGCGACCGCGACGGCCGTCACGTCGGCGCCGGTGAAGTCGACGGTCAGGTCGGTCAGGCCCGACACGAGGAACCGGCCGGTCAGCGCCCCGCCGGCCTTTTCCAGCGCCGGACCCTGTCCGTCGCCGATGCCGAGCAGGATGACGCGGCCGGCGCTATCGCCTTCGCCGGGAACGAAGATTTCAGCGATCGACCCGGCCTCTCCTTCGAACCGCCCCGCGCGGGCGGCACCCGCCGCCAGGGTGGCGACCGACGCGTCCAGCCCGGCCGCATCGATCCGGTCGAGCCCACCGGTGCCGATGGGCAGGACGAGGGCGGTGGCGGTTCCCCGCTGGGGCGCGAACTGGATCGAAATCGACATGGGCTTCCTCTGGATATCGGCGCACGAAGCGCGGGCACCTTCTAGGCGCGTCGCGATGGACAGGTAAAGCGGGCCAAGGGCGATTGCGGTTCCGGCCGCACGATGCAATAGCGCGAGACGGATGCCCGCACCGGGTGACGATGGTTTGGGGAAGCGAGACTAGTGAAGCGTTCGTTGGGGTCGCTTGCCCTTGGCCTGACGCTGGCGATCGCCGGCCCTGCGGTCGCGCAGGACCTGCAGGATCGCAGCCTCCCGCCTCCGCCGCCCGAAAGCGCGCTGCCGACGCCCGCGACCGAGGACCAGATCGATTTTTCGTCGGACCTGCTGACCTATGACAGCAACGCCGATGTGGTCACCGCGACCGGGGAAGTCCGGCTGCTGCGCGACGGCAACCGCCTGCGCGCCGACCGGGTAACGTGGAACCGCAAGACCGGCCAAGTGGTGGCGGACGGCAATATCGCGGTCACCAACCCGGAAGGCGACGTCGCCTATGGCGACCGGATCGAGCTGACCGACAGCCTGAAAGACGGCGTGGTCGACAATATGCTGGTCGTCCTAGACGAAGGCGGCCGGATCGCGGCGAAGCGCGGCACCCGGTCCGAGAACGGCGTCGTGACGGTGGACAGCGCCGCCTACACCCCCTGTTCGGTCACGACCTCCGCCGGATGTCCCAAGGAACCGTCGTGGAAGATCACGGCGCTGAAGGTCCGGTACGACCCGACGCGCAAGCGCATCCGCTATACCGGGGCCGGCCTCACCATTTTCGGTCTGCCGACCATCCCGCTGCCGTCCTTCTCCCATTCGATCGGCGATGGCAGCGATTCGGGGCTGCTGGCGCCGTCGATCCGGCTCGACCGGGTCAACGGGCTGGAAGTCGCGGTCCCCTATTATTTCAACCTCGCGCCCAATCGCGACCTGACGATCACGCCGCACGTCTTCACCGCCGTACTGCCCATGCTGCAGGCCGATTACCGGTCGCTGTCGAGCAAGGGCGCGTACCGGGTGCAAGGCTATGGCACGGTCAGCCGGCGCAGCGACGACCTGGTACTGGGCGCGTCGCCCACCGGCACGCAGCGGTCGTTCCGTGGCTATGTCGATGCGGTCGGCCGGTTCCAGCTCAACCCGAACTGGAGCGTGTCGGGGTCGCTGCGCTACACTACCGACCAGACGTTCCTGCGCCGCTACGACATTTCGCGCGACGACCGGCTGCGCAACAATATCAGCGTCGAGCGGATCGATCGTGATTCGATGCTGTCGATCAGTGGCTGGGCGGTGCAGACACTGCGGGTCGGTGACGATCAGGGGATGCAGCCGATCGCGCTGCCCGAGATCGATTATCGCCGCCGCTTCAACGGCCTGCTGGGCGGCGTCGCGCAGGTGCAGCTCAACACGCTGGCGCTGACGCGGACCGAGGGACAGGACACGCAGCGCGCGTTTTTGGCGGCACGCTGGGACCTGACGCGCTACACTCCGCTGGGGCAGGAGGTGACCTTCACCGCCTATGGCCGGGCCGATGCGTATAATGCGCTCGATACCATCGATACGGCGGTTGCCAGCTATCGCGGCGACGAAGGCTTTACCGGGCGTGGCATCGCGGCGCTGGCAGTCGATGTCCGCTGGCCGTTCGTCGGGCCGATCGGGCGCGGTACGCAGCGGATTTCGCCGCGCGTCCAGCTGGTCGCATCGCCGCGGATCGCCAACCTCGCCGTCCCGAACGAGGATGCGCGCGCGGTGGACCTGGAGGATTCGAACCTCTTCGCGCTCAACCGTTTCGCCGGCTATGACCGGTTCGAGGATTCGTCGCGTGTCACCTACGGCCTCGACTATGCGCTCGACCTGCCGGGCGTCGCGGTGTCGGCGACGATCGGACAAAGCTATCGGACCAGCGAACGCGCGAGCATCCTGCCGAGCGGGACCGGGCTGGACGATCGCTTCTCGGACTTTGTCGGGCGCACCGACATCCGGTTCCGCGAACTGGTGACCTTCACCCACCGCTATCGACTGGACAAGGACGGGCTGAAGATCCGCCGCAACGAACTGGACGCGACGGTCGGCAGCCGGCGGACCTATGTCCAGGTCGGCTATCTGCGCCTGAACCGCGATATCGACGAGTTGGAGGACCTGCAGGACCGGGAGGAAGTGCGCGTCGCCGGGCGCGTCGCGTTCGGGCCGTTCTGGTCCGCCTTTGCCTCCGGCACCATCGACCTGACCGACAAGTCGGAGGATTCGCTGTCGATTTCAGACGGATTCGATCCGATCCGCCACCGCGTCGGTGTCCAGTATGAGGACGACTGCCTCCGCCTCGGCCTGACGTGGAAGCGGGATTACCAGCGCATCGGTGACGCGCGCAACGGTAGCAGCTATCTCGTAACGCTGGCATTGAAGAACCTGGGACGATAAGGCTCTGTTCAGGCGCGGCGGGCCATGAATTTGCCCGAATGATGCGGCACCGCCCTGACCATCCGCGCATGGGATATGACGACCAAGTGACCAAGAACATCGTGAATGCCGGCCGTATCGGCCGTTCGATCGCCGGTTTCGTCGCGATCGCCGCCGCCGCAACGCTGGCCGCCCAGACGGTCGGCGACGGTCAGGACGTGCCCGGCGCGAACCTGAACCTGCCGGGCAACCCGACGATCTTCGGCAAGCTGGACCCCAATATCCGCAAGCCGACCGCGATCGTGAACGACACCGTGCTGACCGGCACCGATGTCGACCAGCGCATGGCGTTGATCGTCGCGCTGAACGATTACAAGCTGAGCGCCGAGGATCGCGAAGTGCTGCGCGCGCAGGTCGTACGCCAGCTGATCGACGAGACGCTGCAGATCCAGCAGGCCAAGGCCAAGGACATCACCGTCACGCCGGCGGAGCTGGACCAGAGCTTCAACCGGCTGGCGCAGCAGCGGTTCAAGCAGACGCCGGACCAGTTGCGCGCCTATCTGCGCACCGTCGGATCGTCGGATCGCTCGCTGCGTCGTCAGATCGAGGGCGAACTAGCGTGGAGCCGGCTGTTGCGCCGGCAGGTCGAACCGTTCGTGAACGTTGGCGAAGAAGAAGTCGCCGCCGTCATCAAGCGGATGGAGGAATCGAAGGGAACCGAGGAGTTCAGCCTTCGCGAAATCTATATGGCGGCAACGCCCGACCGCGCGCCCGAGGTGCAGGGCGCGATGCAGAAGATGATCGAGCAGATTCGTCAGGGTGCGCCGTTCGAATATTTCGCGCGCAATTTCTCCGAAGCGTCGACCCGCGCGGTCGGCGGCGATCTCGGCTTCGTGCGGCTCAACATGCTGCCGGATGCGCTGCAGCGCGCCGCGACGCAGATGCAGGTCGGCCAGATCGCCGGCCCGATCGAGGTGCCCGGCGGCTATTCGATCCTGTATCTTGCCGACAAGCGGCAGGTGCTGATGGCCGATCCGCGCGATGCGAAGCTGGCGCTGCGCCAGCTGTTCCTGCCCTTCCCCGCCGGCACGACCGAAGCGCAGGCGACCGCAAAGGTTGCCGCCTTCACCGAAGCGACGCAGGCGATCCGCGGCTGCGGCGACGCGACCAAGATCGCGCAGGCGCAAAAGGCCGAAGTCGTCGACAACGACGCGGTCGTGCTGCGCAGCCTGCCGCCGGCATTGCAGGACATCATCCTGAAGCTGAACGTCGGACAGGCGACACCGCCGTTCGGATCGCCCAAGGATGGCGTCCGGGTGCTGATCCTGTGCGGGCGTGAAGACCCGCGCACCGCCGGCATCCCGACCGCGGCGCAGATCCAGGCCGGGCTGGAGCAGGAGCGCGTCAACCTGCGCGCGCAGCGCATGATGCGCGACCTGCGCCGCGACGCGGTGATCGAGTATCGCTGAGGGAGCGGGTCGGATGCCAGGCGTCGCGCCGCTCGCGATATCGATGGGCGACCCGGCGGGCATCGGTCCCGAGGTAATCGCCAAGGCATGGGCGTGCCGCGATGCGGAGGCGCTTCCCTGCTTCTTCGCGGTCGGTGACGTCCGCGCGGTGTCGCAGGTCTGGACCGGGCCGGTCGAGCGGATCGACGATCCGCGCGACGCGGCTCGGGTCTTTACCCGCGCACTGCCGGTCGTATCGGTCGTCGATGGCGACGCGATCGTGCCGGGCAGGCCCGACATCGGTGGTGCGCTCTGTGCGCTCCAGTCGCTGGAGATGGCGGCGGGGCTGGCACGCTCCGATGCCGCATCGGGGTTGGTCACCGCGCCGATTTCGAAGGCGGAGCTGTACCGGATCGGCTTCAACTATCCCGGACAGACCGAGTTCGTCGCGGAGCGTTGCGGCGTGGCGCGCGAGAATGCGGTCATGATGCTGGCCGGCCCGACGCTGCGCGTGGTGCCG
Organism: Sphingomonas panni; assembly: GCF_022664435.1. GTDB lineage: Bacteria > Pseudomonadota > Alphaproteobacteria > Sphingomonadales > Sphingomonadaceae > Sphingomonas > Sphingomonas panni. Next base: position 52,564 of record NZ_JAKREU010000005.1, read on the forward strand.
ATCACGATCCACGAACCGCTGGCCGAGGTGCCCACGACGCTGACCATTGAGTTGATCGTAGCGCGCGCGCGGGCGACGGCACGCGGTCTGATCCGCGATTTCGGCATCGACGCGCCCCGGCTGGCACTGGCCGGGCTGAACCCCCATGCCGGTGAAAGCGGTGCGATCGGTCGTGAGGAGATCGAGGTCATGCAGCCGGCCGTCGCGCAGTTGCAGGCCGAGGGTATCGATATCGTCGGGCCGCTCGCCGCCGACACGATGTTCCATCCGCGCGCGCGGGCGAAATATGATGCGGCGCTGTGTGCCTATCACGATCAGGCGCTGATCCCGATCAAGACGCTGCATTTCGACGATGGCGTCAACATCACGCTCGGCCTGCCGATCGTGCGCACCTCGCCCGATCATGGCACGGCGTTCGACATTGCCGGCGAGGACCTGGCGGAGCCGGGCGCGATGATCGCCGCGATCCGCATGGCAGGCGAAGCCGCCGCGCGCCGCGCCGCCGCCGCATGACCGTCGCCCCGCTCACCCCCTTGCCGCCGCTACGCGACGTCATCCAGCGTCATGGACTGTCGGCAAACAAGGCGCTGGGACAGAATTTCCTGTTCGACCAGCAACTGCTCGACCGGATCGCGCGGGTGCCGGGCGACCTGCACGATCAGGACGTGCTGGAGGTCGGTCCCGGTCCGGGCGGGCTGACGCGTGCGCTGCTGCTCGCCGGCGCGAAGGTTACGGCGATCGAGCGCGACCATCGCTGTATTCCGGCGCTGGAGGAACTGGGCGCGGCGTTTCCGGGGCGGTTGCGCCTGATCGAAGGCGACGCGCTGGAGATCGATGCGCCGTCGCTGTTCGAGGGGCGACCGCATATCGCATCGAACCTGCCCTATAATGTCGGTACCGCTCTGTTCGTCGGATGGCTGTCCAGCGACTGGCGGCCTTGGTGGCAGAGCCTGACGCTGATGTTCCAGCGGGAAGTAGCCGACCGCATCGTGGCGAGCGCAAACGACGATGCCTATGGCCGCCTCGCGGTACTGGCGCAGTGGCGCAGCGCGGCGCGGATCGCGATGCCGGTCCACCGCAGCGCCTTCACGCCGCCGCCCAAGGTCATGTCGGCGGTGGTACATGTCGTGCCGACCGACGCACCGGACGGTGTTTCGCTGAAGGTGCTGGAACGGCTGACGGCGGCGGCGTTCGGGCAGCGGCGCAAGATGCTGCGGCAGAGCCTGAAGGCGGTGCCGGGCGCGATCGACGCGGCGGAAACGCTCGGGATCGACGTGACGCGGCGGGCAGAGACGGTGTCGGTGGCGGAGTTCGTGACGCTGGCGCGGGTGTTGTCGGTTTAGGAAGAAGACAAGCGGTTCCACGCGAAGGCGCGGCGACGCGAAGGGGTTGGGTTCCGGGCTGGTACTTCACGAACGGGATGCGTGTTGTCGCGCAGAAGCGCATGATGAAGCCGCTGGCGCGGATCATCGTTAAAACTAGCGCGACTCCCTTGCGCCTCCGCGCCTTCGCGTGAATCCAATTTCCGCGCCGTGCCGCCTATTGCGGCGTCGCGGGCTTCGGCGTGCCCGGGACGACCGGAGGCGTTTGTTGCGCGGTCGCGGTGACCGGCGGTCCCTTGGCGATGACGGCCGCGAGTTCGTTCGCCGCCGGGCAGGTCGCGCCGCAGACGGTCTTGAGCTTTGCCAACGTATCGCGCGCCCGGGTTACGGCCCCCTTCTGCACCAGCGCCTCGCCCTCGCCCTTCAGCGCGGCGACATCGTTCGGCTCCAGGCTCAGCGCCTCGCGGTACAGTCGGATCGACTTGCCCGGTAGCCCCTGCCCGCGAGCGATATCGGCGAGCGTGATATAGGCGGCGCGGTTGCGCGGATCGATCACCAGCGCGCTTTCGATCAGGCCGGTCGCACCGTTGGTGTCGCCGGCGGCCTGGGCGGCGCGTCCCTGTTGCAGCAGCGCCATCGATCGCGGGTCGACCTGGTTATCGGGGCGCTGACCGCTGAGCGAGGCCGACGCGCATACCAGCACGAGTGCCCCCGCGACCGAAACCGAGGTGAACCGCATCAACATCTCCGACCGAGGAACTGGCACCGTTACGACCGGCCGAGCCGTGCGACGAAGAAACCGTCGGTAGAGTCGGATGCCGGGGTCAGGCGCATTCCCCGACCGTGGACTCGCCCGCGCGGCAATGCAAGCGGCAGCGCGTGCCAATCGGGATGCCGCGCCAGAAAGCCATCGACCTGCCCTGCCCCTTCCGCATCGAGCAGCGAACAGACGACGTAGGTGATCGTCCCAGTTGCCGACGTGAGGCCAGCGGCGACGTCGAGCAGCCGGGCCTGGGTCGCGACCACCCGGTCGAGCCGCTCGGGGGTCAGCCGCCAGCGTGCCTCCGGGTTGCGACGCCAGGTTCCGGTGCCGGAACAGGGGGCGTCGACCATCACCCAGTCGGCCTGTCCGGCAACGTCGGACAACATCGCCGCCTCCTTGCCCGGATCGAGCAGGCGGGGTTCGGCAATGGTCACGCCGGCCCGTTCGGCCCGTGGGGCGAGCCTCGACAGGCGTGCGCGGTCGGTGTCGGTGGCGAGGATACGCCCCTGTCCTGCCATTTGCGCCGCGATAGCGAGCGTCTTGCCGCCGCCGCCCGCGCACAGGTCGATCGCGAAGCCGTCGGGCGTCGCGCCGACCGCGAGCGATACGATCTGGCTGCCGAAATCCTGCACTTCGGCGCGACCGTCCTGCAACGCGCCATCGTCGAGCAGCGCAGCGTCGGCCGGCAGGCGGATGGCGTCGGACAAATCGTCCGCTGCTTCTCCACCCAGTTCGGCAAGCACGTCGTCGCGGTCGGCGCGAAGACGGTTGACCCGGATGTCCAGCGGAGCGCGTTCCAGCAGCGCGGCCAGATCACCGTCGTCGAGGCCGGACGCACGGAATGCATCGACCAGCCATGCCGGTGCGAAACCCGGTTCGGCGCGAGGTTCGTCGGCTGCGATCGGGGGCGGTCCATAGGAGGATCCGTCGAACGTCGCGGCCAGCTCGGCATCGTCATCGGCCATCGCCACGATCGCGGCGCGAGCGGAAACCGGCACCGGACCGAACCGGCGAACCGCATCATAGGCCAGCGTACGAATGGCGCGGCGGTCCTTCGACCCGGCATAGCGGCGCGCGGCGAAGAAACGTTTGACGACCTGATCCGCCGCCGCCCCGCCGCCGCGAGCCGCTTCGATGATCGCGTCGACCAGATCGATCGTCGCCTGGGTCCGCGCCGCCGGGTTCATGCCACAACTTCCTGAAATGTCATGCGCAACGCTAACAAACTAACCTGGATCAATCCAGCCGGATACGATTGTCACGCCTGCAACCGGATACGATTGTCACGCCTGCAATACGCAAACGCCCGGCACCCGATAAAGGGGCCGGGCGCGCTACCGACGTCAGTTCCTTCAGCGGGTCGGGTAGTTCGGCGCTTCCCGCGTGATGGTCACGTCATGGACATGGCTTTCGCGCAGCCCCGCATTGGTGATGCGGACGAAGCGGGCACGTTCCTGCAGGTCGCTGATGGTGTTCGAGCCGGTATAGCCCATCGCCGCCTTCACGCCGCCGACGAGCTGATGGATGACGTCCTTGGCCGGCCCCTTGAACGCGACCTGTCCCTCGATCCCTTCGGGAACGAGCTTCAGCTGGTCCTTGATATCCTGCTGGAAATAGCGATCCGCCGACCCCTTGGCCATCGCGCCGACCGAGCCCATGCCGCGATAGCTCTTATAGGCGCGGCCCTGGTACAGGAAGGTTTCGCCCGGTGCCTCTTCGGTTCCCGCGAGCAGCGAGCCGATCATCACCGCCGATGCGCCGGCGGCCAGCGCCTTCGCCACGTCGCCCGAGGTGCGGATGCCGCCATCGGCGATCACCGGAACCCCGGTCCCGGCGGCTGCCTTCGCCGCATCCATCACCGCGGTCAGCTGCGGCACGCCGACGCCGGCGACGACGCGGGTGGTGCAGATCGATCCCGGCCCGATGCCGACCTTGATCCCGTCGGCACCGGCGTCGATCAGCGCGCGGGTCGCTTCGCCGGTCGCGACGTTGCCGGCGATCACCTGCACGTGCGGTGCGATCGCCTTCACCCGCTTCACCGCTTCGGCGACCTGCCGGTTATGGCCATGCGCGGTGTCGATGACGATCAGGTCGCATTCCGCCTCGATCAGCGCCTCAGTCCGCTCATAGCCCTTGTCGCCGACCGTGGTGGCGGCGGCGACGCACAGGCGGCCGGCGCCATCCTTGGTCGCATTGGGATAGGTGACCGCCTTTTCGATGTCCTTGACGGTGATGAGGCCGACGCAGTGATAGGAATCGTCCACCACCAGCAGCTTTTCGATGCGGCGCTGGTGCAGCTGGCGGCGCGCTTCCTCCTGGCTCACGCCGATGCTGACCGTCGCCAGATTGTCGCGCGTCATCAGTTCGGCGACCGGCTGGTTCGGGTTTTCGGCGAACCGGACGTCGCGATTGGTCAGGATGCCGACCAGCTTGCCCGACGCCTCGACCACCGGGATGCCGCTGATCCGATGCCGCTCCATCAGCGCGCGGGCGGCGCTGAGCGGCCCGTCGGCGGTGATGGTGATCGGGTTGACGACCATGCCGCTCTCGAAGCGCTTGACCGCGCGGACCGCAGCGCATTGTTCCTCGATGGTCAGGTTCCGGTGCAGCACGCCGATACCGCCCAGCTGGGCCATGACGATCGCCATGTCGGCTTCGGTTACCGTGTCCATTGCCGAGGACAGGAACGGGATGTTGAGCGCCAGGTTACGGGCGACGCGGGTGCGCGGGTCGGCCTGGCTGGGGAGCACGTCCGATTCCTGCGGAACCAGCAGCACGTCGTCGAAGGTCAGGCCGAGGGTGATATCCATGGGAAGCGTCGTCTCGTATCAGTTGGCGGGGTAGCGGGCGGGATCGGCAAGCGCACGGGCGAGCGCCACGTGCAGGTCGGCGTCCTCGGCAGCACCCGAAAGGTCGATGTGCGCGAGGTCGTCATTCGGTTTGTGGTAGGGACCGTCGAGATAGGCGAACAGCCGCTTCATGTCGCTGACCGATCCGGTCGCCATGACGGCGGGGATACCGCGCTTGCCGAACGCCCAGCCGTCCTGCCGCTGGATCATGATGTTGGCTTCGGTGTCGGTATCGACCTTGCGACCGATGGAACGGGCGGTGGCGTCGACGATCGCGTCGATCTGCGGATGCAGTCCGCGCCCGACCATCGCCACCGGCATACCGGTCGGGACGATCGCCGCGGTATCGATGTTGAGGTTCGCGACGACCTTCAACGGGGTGTCGGCGATGGCGGCGGCATAGGCATCGGCGCCGAGCAGCCCCTTCTCCTCCGCCGTGGTGGCGACGAAGTAGATGCTTCGTGCGGGCCGCGGCCCCTTCGCAAGGATTTTGGCGACTTCGATCAGGATGGCGGTGCCGCTGGCATTGTCCGCCGCGCCGTTGCAGATGCGGTCGGGCGCACCCTCTGGACGGCATATGCCGATATGGTCCCAATGCGCCGACAGCAGGACGGCTTCGTTCGACCGCTGCGCGCCCGGAATCATGCCGACGATGTTGGCGGTGGTGTAGCGGCGGGTGGTGCCGGTCGCGGCGATGTCGATCGTCGCCTTGGCCCGAAACGGACGGAAGTCGGGCGCGATCGCCGCCTTGCGCAGATCGGCGGCAGAGCGACCCAACAGCGTCTCGGCCAGACTGGCGGGCACGACGCCGCTAAAGTCCGGCCGGCGCGGCGTGCCGGCGATGGTCGCCGAATCATAGCTGTGCGCGACGTCGGTCCATGGTGCCGTGGGCGGCGCGATCAGCAGGACGCCGACGGCGCCTGCCGCGAGCAGTGCGGCGTTGCGATCGGCGGCCGGCACCTGCGGCGCTTCGGGCGCAGTCCCGCCGATGACGACCGCGACCGCGCCGTTCAGCTTCGTGCCCTGCATCTGCGCGGGGTCGCCGCGTCCGACGAAGACCAGCGGTGCGCGCTGGATCGCGGTGGTGGAGGACAGGCCGAGACCGGCAATCTGTTCGGGGGACAGCGACGTGCTGCGCCCGCCCTGTCGCACGGTTGCGCTGATCGTCCCGGCGCGATGGTCCGCCATCGCCACTTCCTGCCGCCAGCGGCCATCGGGCGCGCCCGGCTGCAATCCGGCATCGGCGAACGCCTGCAGCACATAGGCTTCGGCACGGTCGCCGCCTGCGGTGCCGGGTTCGCGGCCCTCATAGGCATCACTGGCAAGGACGGCGACATGGTCGCGCAGCATCTGCGGCGTGATCGACTGGGCAAGGACCGACGTGCTGCACAGCAGGGCGGCGAGTCCGAGGATCGGGCGGAGCGTCATGCGCCCCACTATCGACCCGAACCGTTACGGGCAAGCGTCAACGCGCGCGTTGCAGCACCCTGCGCGCCATTTCGACGTGCATATCCTCGATCATCCGGTCCTGAAACCGTTCGGCCCCGCCCCGCGCGGCCGTGATGATGGCATTGGCGTCCGCGACTTCGGCGGCACTGGGCGAGAAGGCGGTATTGGCGATGGCGACCTGGTCGGGATGAATTAGCGACTTGCCGTCGAACCCCAGCATCCGGCCTTCGCTGCATTCGCGCGAGAACCCTGCCGCGTCGTTCAGCGCATTATACACGCCGTCGATCGCCCAGCCGCCAGCCGCCCTTGCTGCAAGGACGACCGCCTGTAACGCATGGGACATGGAGGCACGGCCAGCGCCGGGCGGCAGCCGGAGCGATGCCGCGAGGTCATTGGTGCCGACCATCAGCCCGACCACGCCGGGTGTTGCCGCAATTCGCGCCGCCGCAAGCACACCTTCCGGCGTTTCGATCATCGCCAGCACCGGATAGCCGGCAAGCGGGGCCAGATCGTCCGGCGATTGGACCTTGGGCACTACCGCCAGCGCGACACCGGCCGACCCGATCATTGCGACGTCGTCAGCGAAATATATGGTGTCGGGCGCATTGATCCGCACTGCCGCACAACGGCCGTGCAGCAGTTCGAGCGATACCGGTAGCGCTTCCCGCGCGGCCGCCTTGTCGCCGTCCCGGACCGAATCCTCCAGATCGAGGACGATCAGGTCGGCCGCCAATCCGGCCGCTTTCGCGATCATGCTGGGCCGGATCGCCGGCACGAACAAAAGGCTTCGCGGGGCGAGAGTTACTGCTGCTTCCATGATCCGCCCATGCTAGACAACGATGGACAAAACACAAGCAGGGGACGACCGATGCTCTTGGGCCTGATTGCGGCGATCGTATTGATGGTCGTGCTGTACCTGTTCGCAAGCGTGAAAATCGTCACGCAGGGCCATCAGTATACTATCGAGCATTTCGGACGGTTCACGGCAGTCGCGAAGCCGGGGTTCAACTTTTACCCCGCCTTCTTCTATCGCGTCGGCCGCAAGGTGAACATGATGGAGCAGGTGATCGACATTCCCGGGCAGGAGATCATCACCCGCGACAACGCCATGGTATCGACCGATGGCGTCGTCTTCTTCCAGGTACTGGACCCCGCCAAGGCGGCCTATGAGGTGTCCGACCTGTACGTCGCCCTGCAACAGATCACGATGACCAACCTGCGCACCGTGATGGGGTCGATGGACCTGGACGAGACGCTGTCCAAGCGCGACGAGATCAATGCACGCCTGCTGGGCGTCGTCGATCATGCCACCAACCCATGGGGCGTGAAAATCACCCGCGTCGAGATCAAGGACATCCGCCCGCCCGCCGATATCGTCAACGCGATGGGCCGACAGATGAAGGCCGAGCGCGAGAAGCGGGCCAACATCCTCGAGGCCGAAGGCGCCCGCGCGTCCGAAATCCTGCGCGCCGAGGGGCAGAAGCAGGCGCGCATCCTGGAGGCCGAAGGGCGGCGTGAATCCGCCTTTCGCGATTCCGAGGCCCGGGAACGTGCAGCCGAGGCAGAGGCCAAGGCGACGCAGGTCGTCAGCGACGCGATCGAAGCCGGCGGTACGCAGGCGATTAACTATTTCATCGCGCAGAAATATGTCGAGGCGGTCGGCAAATTCGCGACCAGTCCCAATGCGAAAACGATCCTGTTCCCGGTCGAGGCGACACAGCTGATCGGCACGCTGGGCGGTATCGGGCAACTGGCCAAGGAAGCGCTGGGTGAGAGCAAGACTCCTGCCCCCACCCCTGCCCAACCGGCACGCGAACGCCCCGCCGGACCGTTCGAGCCGCCCGCGCGATGATCGACAGCGGCTATGCCTGGCTGTTGCTGGCAGTCGCGCTGGGCGTGGCGGAGCTGGCGGTGCCGGGCGTGTTCCTGGTGTTCATCGCCCTTGCGGCGGGGATCACCGGATTGCTGACGCTGTTGTTCCCCGCGCTGACCCTCCCGGCGGAACTGGCGGTGTTCGGCGCGTGGAGCGTGGTGACGGTGCTGGTCGGGCGGCGCTGGTACACCGACTATCCGGTCGACAGCGACGATCCGCTGCTGAACGATCGCGGCGCGCGGCTGATCGGGCAGACGGTGACCGTAGTAGAACCGATCGCGGGTGGCACGGGCCGGGTACGGGTCGGCGATAGCGAGTGGATCGCGCGCGGTCCCGACCTGGCCGTCGGAACGCGGGTGCGGATCGTCGGCGTGTCCGGTGCGGTGCTGAGCGTCGTCGCCGACGATTGACGGGGCGGGCATGGCGCGGGACACAGGCGGCTTGTCGTTCGCTTATAGGATGTCCCCATGGAACTCACCCGCCGCGACTGGATCGCCGGTGCCGCCGCCTCGACCTTCGTCACCGCGCTGCCGGTTCGTGCGCAAAGCCAGGTCGGCCCGACGGACAAGGCCGCCGAGGCGACGCTGTCGAAGATCGCCGACGCGATGCTGCTCGATTCGCCGGAGACGGCCAGCGGGCTGGGCATCGACACGGGCGCGCGGGCGGCGCTGAAGTCGCGGCTGGGCGACCGGTCGGCAGCAGGGCAGCGCGCCATTGCCGACCACCTGCGCGGGCATGTCGCGACGCTCAAGCGGATCGATACCGCACCGCTGTCACCCGCAACACGTACCAATATCGATGTGGTCCGAACCGCGTTCGAAACCGCGCTGGACGGCTTCGCCCTGCCGTACGGTGACGTCGCGGTCGGCGGGTGGCGCAACACGCCCTATGTCGTCATCCAGAATGTCGGCGCGTATCTCGACGTGCCGCGTTTCCTCGACAGTGACCACAGCATCGCGAACCGTGCCGACGCGGAGGCCTATCTCGCCCGGCTGGAGAGCTATGCCACGCAGCTGGATGGCGAGACGCAGCGGGTGCGCGGGGCACTCGCGCTGGGGGTAGTGCCGCCGGACTTCCTGCTCGATAAGACGATCCGCCAGCTCGAACAATCGGTATCGGGCGACCCGGCCGGATGGGACATCGTGACCTCGCTGTCGCGCCGGACGAAGACCATCCCAGGCGACTGGGCGGCGAAGGCGACCGCCATTGCCCGCGACCGGGTGAAGCCCGCGCTCGAACGGCAGCTGGCGACGATCCGCGACAGCCGAAAACAGGCGAAGTCCGATGCGGGCATGTGGGCGCGGCCCGATGGCGATGCGTGGTATGCCTGGGGCCTGCGGGCCTCGACCACCACGACGATGACCCCGGACGAGGTCCACGCGCGCGGCAAGGAGGAACTGGCCGCATTGCAGGCGCAGATGGACATGATCCTCAAGTCGATCGGCTACACCAAAGGCAGCGTGGGAGAGCGGATGACGGCCCTGGGCAAGGACCCGCGCTACACGTTTCCCGACAACGATGCCGGTCGTGCGCAGATCATGGCGCTGGTCCAGAACCGTCTGACCGACATCCGCGCCCGGATGCCGCGGGCGTTCAACACGCTGGCACCCGGTAACGTGGAGGTGAAGCGCATCCCGGCGGTCGAGGAAGCCGGTGCGCCGGGCGCATATGGCGGCGCGGGATCGATCGACGGCAAGGTGCCGGGCAAGATGTGGATCAACCTGCGCACCACCGAACTATGGACCCGCTATTCGCTGCCGACCCTGGTCTATCACGAGGCGATTCCGGGCCATGTCTGGCAGGGCGAATATAGCTTCCGCCTGCCGCTGATCCGTTCGCTGTTGCAGTTCAACGCCTTTTCGGAAGGTTGGGCGCTCTATTCGGAGCAGCTGGGCGACGAATTGGGGGCGTATGACGGCGATCCGGTCGGGCGGCTGGGCTATCTCCAGTCGATCGCGTTCCGCGCGTGCCGGATGGTCGTCGACACCGGCCTGCACGCCAAACGCTGGACCCGCGAACAGGCCGTGCAGTGGTTCGCCACCACCAACGGATCGAGCGTCGAGGAAGTGTCGGGCGAGGTCGACCGTTATTGCTCATGGCCCGGCCAGGCCTGCGGCTACAAGGTCGGCCATTCGGAAATCAACCGCCTGCGCGACCGGACAAAGGCGGCGCTGGGAGGGCGCTACGACTTCAAGGCGTTCAACGACATGGTCGTGCAGGGCGGCGGGGTGCCGATGACGGTGCTGGGGCGGAACGTCGATGCGTTCGTTGCGAGGCGGAAGGCCTGACGCTCCACCCCGTCTCCGCGAACGTCATGCCAGCCTATGCTGGCGTGACGTTCGTGGCTGACGCGACCGAGTGGTCTGAAGCGTCCACCGCCACCCGCCGTCGCGGCAGCGCTTCGGGCATTTCGTCGCGAATATAGGCCAGCATCCCTTCGCGGAGCGAACAGCGCAGGTCGAAGGCACGGGCGGCGTCGGCGGCGGTGGCGAGGATGCGAACCTCGATCGCATCGGGCTTGGTATCGGTCACCTGCAGCACATAGGCGCGGCCGTCCCACAGCGGATCGGCCTTCACCAGTTCCTCGAATTTTGCGCGTAGCCGGGGGATATTGGTCGTGGGGTCGAGCCAGAAGAATGCCGACCCCAGCAGGCCGCTGGTCGTTCGGGTCCAGTTCTGGAAGCTGGATTCGAGGAATTTCGATACCGGCACGACCAGACGCCGCTCGTCCCACAGGCGTACCACGACATAGGTCAGGCGAATTTCCTCGATCCGGCCCCATTCATTCTCGATGATGACGACATCGTCGATGCGGATCGGTTCGGTGAATGCCATCTGCACACCGGCGATGATGTTCTTCAGCGCCGGTTGCGCGGCGGCACCGACCGCGAGGCCGGCGAGACCGGCGGACGCCATCAGCGTCACGCCGATCGACCGGATGCTCGGGATCGACAGCAGCATCAGGCAGACGGTGATGAAGCCGATGGCGATGATCGCGATCCGACCCAAAATCGCGCTACGCGTCCGGCGGCGACGTGCGCGAAGATTGTCCGCGACGGTGATATCGGTCGCGACCTCTACCGCCTTCACCGACGCACGGATCATGGCGATCGCCAGCCAACCCATGAGCAGCGGCACGATCAATCCCGCCATCTGCGTCCACAGATCGTCCCAGCGGTCGGGCAGCCGCAGCGGCCGGCGGACGCTCGCCAGTGCCATCGCGACCAGGATCCACCGCATCGGTCGCCACGCATGCTCGACATACACATCGTCGACCGACCCCGGTGTCCGCGCGGCGAAGCGACGCAATACCCGAAAGGCAGCGGCATGAAGCAGGAGCGCGGCCAGCACCGACAGGGCGATGGTGCCAAGGTCGACGGCGGCCGGCGGCAGGCTGTTCAGGAGACGTTGAAGATCGCGCATCGCCTTTGCCAACACGCTGCGCCGCACCATGTTCCGAACCGTGCCAAACCCGGCGGCGAGACTTGGCTTTCGCCCCCCGACCGGCTAGGTTGTCGCCCAACCGAAACATTCCCCGAAAGCATCGAACTTTGACAGACGCGACGCTGATCGCCGACCCATCCGACATCGCCCCCATCTCGATCGTGGACGAGATGCGGTCGAGCTATCTCGACTATGCCATGAGCGTCATCGTCGCCCGCGCGCTGCCCGATGTGCGCGACGGGTTGAAGCCGGTGCATCGCCGCATTCTCTATTCGGCGCAGGAAAGCGGTTTCGTACCGGGCAAGGCCTATCGCAAGTCGGCCCGCATCGTCGGTGACGTGATGGGTAAATATCACCCGCACGGCGACATCGCGATCTATGACGCCCTGGCGCGCATGGCGCAGCCCTGGTCGATGCGGCTGCCGCTGATCGATGGTCAGGGCAACTTCGGATCGATGGACCCCGATCCGCCTGCGGCGATGCGCTATACCGAGGCGCGTCTGGCGAAGTCTGCAATGGCGCTGCTCGACGATCTGGAAAAGGATACGGTCGACTTCGTGCCGAACTATGACGGGTCGGAACGCGAACCCGCCGTGTTGCCGGCGCGTTTCCCGAACCTGCTGGTCAACGGCGCGGGCGGGATCGCGGTCGGCATGGCGACCAACGTGCCGCCGCACAATCTGGGCGAAGTCGTCGACGCCTGCCTTGCCACGATCGACCGCCGGGTCGAAGGCGGCGAGCCACTGACCCACGACGAACTGTGCGAGATTGTGCCCGGACCGGATTTCCCGACCGGCGCGCTGATGCTCGGCCGGGCCGGTGCGCGCGCCGCCTATGCCGGCGGCCGCGGGTCGATCATCCTGCGTTCGCGCCATATGGTCGAGGCACGCGGCGAGCGCCGCTCGATCGTCCTAACCGAAATTCCGTTCCAGGTCGGCAAGTCCGGGCTGGTCGAGAAGATCGCCGAAGCCGCCAAGGACAAGCGGATCGAGGGCGTAAGCGACATTCGCGACGAATCGAACCGCGAAGGCGTGCGGATCGTCATCGACCTGAAGCGCGATGCGACCCCCGACGTCGTGCTGAACCAGTTGTGGCGGCACACCCCGGCGCAGTCGAGCTTTGCCGCGAACATGCTGGCGATCCGCGGCGGCCGGCCCGAACTGCTCAACCTCAGCCAAATCATCGACGCCTTTGTCGGTTTCCGTGAGGAGGTCATCACCCGCCGATCGAAATACGAACTGGCCAAGGCGCGCGAGCGGGCGCATCTGTTGCTGGGTCTGGTGATTGCGGTCACCAACCTCGACGAGGTCGTGCGGATCATTCGCGGGTCGGAAAGCCCCGCCGCCGCCCGTGCAGCCCTGCTGGCGCGCGAATGGCCGGTGGCGGAGATCGCGCCCTATCTGAAACTGGTCGAGGCGGTCGAATCCGACACCACCGGCGATTACTACCGCCTGTCGGACCTGCAGGTTCGCGCGATCCTTGACCTGCGCCTGCATCGCCTGACCGCGCTCGGCCGGGACGAGATTGGCGAGGAGCTGAAGGAGCTGGCCGGATCGATCGGCTATCTGCTCGACATCCTTGCCAACCGTGCCAAGCTCTATGCCGTCATGCGGCAGGAACTGGTCGACGTCCGCGCCGAGTTCGCGACGCCGCGCCGCACCGAGATCGCTGGTGCCGCCGACGGCATCGACGACGAGGACCTGATCGAGCGCGAGGACATGGTCGTCACCGTCACGGTGCAGGGCTATATCAAGCGCACCCCGCTCGACGCGTTCCGCGCGCAGAAGCGTGGCGGCAAGGGCCGCGCCGGCATGGCGACTAAGGATGAGGATGCGATCACGAACCTGTTCGTGACCAGCACCCATACTCCGGTGCTGTTCTTCTCGACCGCCGGCAAGGTGTACCGCATGAAGGTGTGGCGCCTGCCCGAAGGCGGTCCCGCCACGCGCGGTCGTCCGATGGTCAACCTGCTGCCGCTGGCCGCCGGAGAGACGATTTCGACCGTCCTGCCGCTGCCCGAGGACGAGGAACGGTGGAGCGACCTGCATGTCATGTTCGCCACCGCCAACGGCACCGTCCGCCGCAACTCCATGGATGCGTTCGCGAATATCCCGACGGCGGGCAAGATCGCGATGCGGTTCGACGACGACAGCGACGATCGCCTGATCGGTGTGGCGCTGCTGACCGAGACGGACGACGTGTTGCTGGCGACCAAGGCGGGCAAGGCGATCCGTTTCGCGGCCACCGATGTGCGCGAGTTCCAGAGCCGTACTTCGACCGGTGTGCGCGGCATTTCGCTGGGCAAGGACGACGAGGTGATCTCGCTGTCGATCCTGGGCGGTTTCGAAGCGACGGCGGAAGAGCGCGAGCAGTATCTGAAGGCCGCACCGTGGAAGGAAGGCGACCGCGAAGTGACGCTTTCGCCGGAACGCATGGCCGAGTTCGAGGCGGCGGAGGAATTCATCCTGACCGTCACCGCCAACGGCTTCGGCAAGCGCACCTCAGCCTATGAATATCGCCGCACCGGGCGCGGAGGTCAGGGGATCACGAACATCGTGACGTCGGATCGCAACGGATCGGTCGTCGCGAGCTTCCCGGCGCATAACGGGCAGCAGCTGATGCTGGTGACCGATCAGGCCAAGCTGATCCGCACGACCGTAGGGGATATTCGCGTCGCCGGCCGCAATACGCAGGGGATCACCATCTTCCGCGTGGGCTTCGGCGAGCAGGTCGTCTCGGCCGCGAAAATCGACGAGGACGAGACGCCCGAGAACGAGGCCGAAGCGATCGTCGCCGAGGAACGCGCCGCGATGCCCGCCGCCGAGGGCGATATCGTTCTGGACGACGGCACCGGCCCCGACACGATCAGCGAGGGGGATGTCGAGGAATGACTCCGACGACCGCGTTCAAAGTGCTGACCGGAGAACAGATGGCGGCGCTGGAGAAGGACGGCAGCTTCGCCGGTGCCCCGGTCGATCTGGCGGACGGCTATATCCATCTGTCGACCTTCGAGCAGCTGACCGAGACGGTGGACAAGCATTTCGCCGGGCATGACGATCTGCATGTGGTGGAGGTCGACCTCGAAGCGCTTGGCGACGCGGTGAAGTGGGAGGAGTCGCGGGGCGGGCAGTTGTTCCCGCATCTGTACGGGCCGCTGACACTGGACGTGGTAGTCGCCTATGGCCCGCTGCATCGGGATGGAACGGGACAGGTGCAGCGGCCGATAACCGGCTGAGGCTCTTCCCCGGCACGGGGGGATTTAGGCGTACAACTCCACTATCTCCGCCCCCTGCCCCACTGCTTCGAGCAGCAGCGTCCGGTGGCAATGCGCCGGCTCCCGTTCGAAGCACAGCAGCGCGGACGGCATCTCCGCCGCCAGCCCAAGCATGATCGCCGCCTGCGCCTGCGCTTCGGGCAGTTCCAGCTGTTCGTCATAGACGGCGCGCAGCGTCGCGACGTCGCCCTTCTTGGCCGCATCTCGTCCGCGCTTCGGCGTGCCGAGCGCCTTGAGATGCACATAGTCGATGCCGTGCGTCGCGAGTTCGGCCGCCAGCGAGGATTTGGAAAAGCCCGGGCGGCGCGACAGCGGCAAGGCGCGGACGTCGATCACCCGCCGCACGCCCGCCGCATGCAGCGCCGCGACGAATTCGGCCATGGTTACCGCCTCATATCCGATCGTGTAGATTTTCATGCGTTCGTCCTGTCGTCCCGCCATTCCGTCCCTAAAACGTCGGTCCGTTGCGGACGTTCATTGCCCGTTGTCGTTCGGCCCCCTAGACGCCTGCCATGCGATACGACGTTCACATCATCGGCGGTGGCCTCGCCGGTTCCGAGGCTGCATGGCAATTGGCACAGGCGGGCGCGAAGGTGCGCCTGTCCGAAATGCGCGGCGGTGGCGACACTACGCCGGCGCATCAGGGCGACGACCTGGCCGAGCTGGTCTGTTCGAACAGCTTCCGTTCCGACGATGCCGAATCGAATGCGGTCGGGCTGCTCCATGCGGAAATGCGGGCGCTGGGATCGCTCATCATGGCGAAGGGCGACGAACACAAAGTGCCAGCAGGATCGGCACTGGCCGTCGATCGCGACGGGTTCTCCGCCGGCGTCACCGCCGCGCTGGAGGCACATCCTAACATCACCATCGTCCGCGAACGCGTCGACACCCTGCCCGATGCCGGCCTGACCATCGTCGCGACCGGCCCGCTGACCGCCCCGGCCCTAGCCGGCGATATCGGCGGTGCGACCGGCGCGGAAGCGCTGGCGTTCTTCGATGCCATCGCCCCGATCGTCCATTTCGATTCGATCGACATGGAACAGGCATGGTTCCAGAGCCGGTGGAACAAAGGTGACGGCAAGGATTACATCAATTGCGCGATGAACCGCGAGCAATATGAGGCTTTCCATGCCGGACTGATCGCCGGTGAAAAGGCCGAGTTCCGCGAATGGGAGAATGTCCCCTATTTCGAAGGCTGTATGCCGATCGAGGTCATGGCGGAGCGCGGGCTGGACACGCTGCGCTTCGGCCCGATGAAACCGGTCGGGCTGGACGATCCGCGCACCGGGCGCTGGCCGCACGCGGTGGTGCAGCTGCGCCAGGACAATGCGTCGGGCACGCTGTGGAACATCGTCGGGTTCCAGACCAAGCTGAAGCATGGCGAACAGGTGCGCCTGTTCCGCACCATTCCGGGCCTGGAGAATGCCGAATTCGCGCGGCTGGGCGGGCTGCATCGCAACACCTTCATCCGCTCGCCCGAACTGCTCGACCCGACGCTGCGGCTGAAGGCTCGGCCGCATCTGCGCTTTGCCGGGCAGATGACCGGGTGCGAGGGCTATGTCGAAAGCGCCGCCGTCGGCCTGATGGCGGGTCGTTTCGCCGTCGCCGAACTGGCGGGCAGGGAACTGACCCCGCCGCCGGTCGAAACGGCGCTGGGCGCGTTGCTGCACCACATCACGGGGGCGGCGGTGGCCGAGACCTATCAGCCGATGAACGTCAATTTCGGCCTGATGCCGCCCATTCCCGGCCGGACGAAGAAGACCGACCGCAAGAAGATGTACACCGCACGGGCGCGCGATGCGTTCGGGGAGTGGACGGCTGCCGCGCTCTAACGCTGGGTGAGGTTGAGGGCGAGGAAACTCGCCCCCGCCCCCAGCATCAGCAGCCCCATGCCACCGATCGCGCCATAGACCGGCCCCCACGCGGCGAAGGCGGCGACGACCGTGAGCGCAACCAGCGCCCAACCGCCGCGCCGCCGCCACGCGACGTCGACTCCGGTCCAGCGGTGGCGGTGTCGGTCGCTGGCCAGCGCTAGAAGGGCGAACGCGCCGAGGGCGCTCAACAGTGCAAGGACGATCATTCGGCGGGTGCCAGGTTGGAGGAAACGATACGTGCGCTGCGGGCGGGGCGTCGCGCCTTGGGACGGAAGCGGTGGACGCGCCATGCGGCGAACCCGAACCCGGCGCCGAGCGCGAGGAACGTCAGGTCTGCCCCGGCCAACACCCAGTCGCCCGCCGCCATGGTCGCGAACAGGCCGGTAGGCAGCGCCATAAGGTTGTACAGCGGCAGGGCGAGCAGCAGCACCGCCTGTACCGCCAGCAACTCGACCCAGGCGCGTGCCGGTCGCCGGGCAAGCGCGTAGAGGAAGATCGCAGCCCAGCCGGCGAACAGCGCGTTGATCTCCGCATCGGCACGGGCCGCAAGCCCGGTCGGCAACAGACGATTGGCCCAGAGATAGAGTGTCATCGCAAGCGGGAAGCCGGCGACGAAGCCAATGTTCAACCGTTCCACCACCCGGAACCCGAAGGGCGGCCGTGTCGGGTCAGGCAGGCGCTCGCGCCGCTTGACGGTCCACAGGACCAATCCGCTTGCGACCATCAGCGATCCCGCAATACCGCACAGGAAATACAGCCAGCGCATCGGATAATCGCCGAACCGACCGGCGTGCAGGCCGACCATCACCCCCTGCGTTTCGACCGCGCCGCCGGGCGGCGCGGCCTGCCACAACATACGCCCGGTCACCCCATCATAGGCGATGCTGGGGCTGCGCGCCGACAGCATCGAAGTGCCCGACCGGGTAAGTGTGATCCGTGCCGCCGCATCGCCGGGATTGAACACCGTGACATAGCCCGCGGTCCCGCCCATGCGCCGTTCGGCATCGTGCATTACCGCCACCAGATCGGTCAGCGGTGCCGGCCGCCCCGTCCGCTCGACGGCGGGCGCTTCGGGGAACATCGCCGCATAAAGCTTCGACTCGTCGCTGTAATTCGCCACGATCGCCCATGGCATCAGCATCGCGATCAACGTGACGAGGCCGGTATAGGTGATCATCAGGTGGAACGGCAGCGCCAGCACCGCCGTCGCGTTATGCCCGTCCAGCCAAGAGCGCTGCCCCTTGCCGCGACGGAGCGTAAAGAAATCGCGGAAGATCTTCTTATGGGTCACGATGCCGGTAAAGATCGCGACCAGCATGAACATGGCCGCGATCCCGACGATCCAGCGCGCCCAGAAGACCGGCATGTAATGCAGGTCGAAATGGAAGCGGTAGAAGAAGTCGCCGCCGCGCGTCTCCCGTGCAGTGCCCTGTTGGCCGTCACTACCGATAAATGCCCGCGTATCGCTGCGTCCCCGTCGACCGCGGCGCTCCTCGCCCGGTTTCTCCTGCGGTACCCAGAACAGGTCGGCACCGGCACTGGCGGTCGTGGGAACGGTGATGAACCAGCTTTGCGCATCCGGCGCCTTGCGGGAAAGGAACGCCACCGCCCCTTCGATCACGCGGTCGGGATTTTCGATCCGGGCCAGTTCGGGCCG
Source organism: Sphingomonas panni (assembly GCF_022664435.1). Taxonomy (GTDB): domain Bacteria; phylum Pseudomonadota; class Alphaproteobacteria; order Sphingomonadales; family Sphingomonadaceae; genus Sphingomonas; species Sphingomonas panni. The sequence continues at coordinate 71,069 of NZ_JAKREU010000005.1, forward strand.
CGCCCAGCGGTTCAATCCCTCGCGCCAATAGGCGGCCGTTCCGGCGACGAACACCGCGAACAGCAACCAGCCGAGCAGCAGTCCCGACCATGTGTGCAGCGTCGACTGCGACTGGCGAAATCCCTTGCTCATATCCGGCCCCAGATCGCGATCGATCCCCAACAGATGCCGGCGGCGACCGCCCCGGCTACGACCAGCGTCCACAGCGCGCGCCAACCGCTGCGCGCGGCATATGCCCACATCGCCGCCGCCGCGCAGATCACCAGGGCAATCAGCGCCGCCGCGACCGTCGTCTGCACCGGATCGCCGGGCAGGATACGCGCAAGCGCCATCGACCACAGGCTGGCGACCGCATAGCCGAGCGGCAACGCCGCGATCAGCCGCAGCGCGTTATCGCCGACCCGCCGCCACAGCACGTGGCGCACCTGCCCGTTCCCACTCATGGCAACGTTACGCGGATGCTGGCGAACACGGTGCGCGGCGCTCCATAATAATTGCCCCGCCCGGTCGACGAGATACGGGCATAATAGCTGCGATCAAACAGATTGTTGACGTTGAGCGCCAGCGAAAGATTGTCCGTCAGCCGGTAACCGGCACGCAGGTCGGCCACGGCATAGGCTCCCTGCCGGACGATCGACGACCGGGTGCGCAGGGTGCCATCGGCATTGAGAATCGCCGGATTGCCGCTCCAGGTCGAATCGAACCACGTCACGCCGGCACCGATGCTGGCACCGGCAAGCGACCCGTCCGATACCTCGTAGTTGGAATACAGCTTGACCATATGTTCCGGGATTACCGGCAACAGGCTCAGCCCTTCCAGTACCGGATTGGCGTCCTCCAGATATTTCGTCCGGGTGAAGCTGTACCCGCCATTGACCCGCCAGCCGGGCAGGATTTCGCCGCTGGCCTCCGCCTCGACACCACGCGCGCGGACCTTGCCGGCCTGATAGACCAGAGTCGGTAGGTTCGGATCGTTGATGGTGCGGTTAGTCTGCGTGATCTGGTACAGCGCCGCTGATAGCAGCAGCCGCTTGTCCATCAGCGACAGCTTCGTCCCGGCTTCATATTGCTCGCCGATCAGCGGTTCCAGCTTGCGTCCGTCGGGGCGGACCCGGCCGGGTGAGGATTGCGGCGTGAAGCTGTCGGCATAGCTGGCATAGACGTTCAGGTCGGGGGTCACGTCCCAGACCACCCCGGCATAGGGCGTGAAGCGTTCGTCGAAGCCGTACCGCGTCGGCAGCGGGATCGCGCCGCTCGCGACGCGGGTCGTAATGATGGTCGTGTCCCACCAGGTCATGCGACCACCGCCAACTAGTGTAAGACCCGCCAGCGGGCTCAGGCGCAATTGACCGTAGATGCCATATTGTTCGACGTCCGTCGCCGACCCGCCATAGACTTGCCGAACGAGGCCGTTCGGCCCCTGATAAGCAGGCAACGGGCCATAGGGATCGAGCGGCGGTTCCGCCGGCGAGACCGGGTTCAGGACGTCGATCTGCGCATAGTTGGACAAGCGGGTATAGTCCGACGTCGCGGAACTCGCCTGATAGTCGGCGCCGACGATCAACGTTTGTTCCCGCCCGAAGGCAGGAAAGCTGCCTACCCCGTTGAAATCGAACGACCGGGTCTGCATCCGGGTGTCGCCGCGATAGGCGATATGGTTGGTACGGCCGTTTGTCGGCGTGATCGGCTGATTGCCGATATAGCTGTATATGTCGGTGCGGCCGACCTCGGTCAGCATGGCCGTTCCCCGCAGGGTCCAGCGATCGCCGATCCGGTGTGCTACCTCGACAAAGCCGTTCCAGCTTTCGGCCCGGAAGCGATTCCAGTCGGCACCGAGATAGGTCGAGCGTCGCACGTCGAGCAAGCGGCCTTCGCTCCCGTCCGCCCCGCCGATATAGCCGGGCAGACCGGACTGTATCGCAGGCTTGAACAAGTCGTAGTTCCCGCCGACCGTGATCGTGGTGCTGTCGCCGATTTCGGTATCGGCAACGCCGAACGCGCCGAAGCGATAGCGATGGGCGACGTCGAAGAACTGATCCTCATCGAGCAGCATCGCGCCCAACCGGACACCGGACCGATCGTCCAGTGGTGTCGACACGTCGACCTCGCCGCGAAACTTCTGATAGCTGCCATAGCCGGCCATGGCAGCGACCCGGCGCGTGTCCAGCGGCCGTTTACGCACCAGATTGATGCTTCCGGCCGGATTGCCTGCCCCGCTGAACAATCCTGCGGGACCGCGCAGCACCTCTACCCGGTCATAGATGAACAGGTCCGGCAGCACAGAAGGCAAGGACAGCGTCGGAACGCCATCGACCAGATAGTTGCTGATGGTGAAGCCGCGCGACAGAAAGGACGGATCCTCGCTGCTGATACCGGTGATCGTGACACCGTTGGTGATCGTCAAGGCGTCTTCGAGCGTGAACAGGTTCCACTGCTGCAACTGTTCCTGAGCGATCACAGTGATCGTATTGGGCACATCCTTAAGCGGCGTCACCGTCTTGCCCACGGCTTGGCCATAGCTCTTGCCCACGACGACGATGTCATCGGCGCGCTGTTCTTCCGTCACCTCTTCCGTCGCCGGTTCGGCGAAGGCCGGTGCGACTGGCATAACACACGCTCCGAAACCCGCCAGCAACTTGCAACGAACCGAATGCTTCACCCCAACCCCTTTTGCGAATCGCTTTCAATATCAACGGCACTTAACGGGGGTCGCTGTTGAATGCAACGCTATTGCGAGCTACTCTCATTATTACTACTATCGGATGATCGGGCGGTTCGGTTTGCCCGTTGCAGGAGAATAATATGCGACGTTTGGCTGCGGTGATCGCGCTGGCAGTGCCGGCGACGGCAAATGCGCATGAGGTATGGGTCGAACGCGATGGCGCGGGGCCTGCGCGAATCTATCTCGGCGAACCGGCCGAAATCATGCCGACCGGTGGCGATCCCGAGTTCAGGAACCTTGTCGCGCCCCGGATCGTCGGTCAAACTGCGACTAGGCAGGTACGTCGAGCGGGATTTATCGAGGTCGAAGTCGCGCCGGGCGATGTGCGCGTAACGGACGATTCCGTGTTCAAACCATGGGGCGATCCCGGCCCGAAGGAAGGCGTGGTCTATTACGCCCGCGCCGGGCGCAGTGAACCGGCTACGAAAATGGCGTATGAGATCGCGCCGCTAGCGGCCGGATCGAACCGTTTCGCCTTGCACCGCAACGGCAAGCCGGCCGGCGGGGCGAAGCTGACCCTGGTGACGCCGGAGCGCCGCAGCGTCGAACTGACCGCCGACGCCGACGGCAGCGTGGATGTGCCGGTGGCGGGAAAGGGCCGCTACCTGCTGACGGCGGCGCAGGTCGAAACCGGGAAATTGCGGGTCGCAGGTGGTGCGGTGGACAAGCTCCACCATATCGCCACCACGACGTTCGTCGTGGACTGACGGCGGGGCGGCGGGGCTGACACCCCGCCGCCCGACAATCAGCGCACTGGCAGCGTGAACGGTGCAGCCGGCAGGTCGGCACCGTCGAACAGGTTCACGAACGGCGCATCGGACCACGCATAGCGGATCGCCGTCACCTCCGGCCAATTGGCACCGGGCAAGACGACCGTATCGCCCTGAACCGTCCCGTCGACGAAGCTGCAGGTTGTTCCCGTACACCGTTCGAAACCGATCGCCGACGCGCCGCCATAGCGCTGCAGCCCGTTCGTGACATTGCGAAAGCGAACGACGATATCGCTTCCCTGTCGTACCGCGTCGGCCGCTTCCGGGCCGCTGCGCAGGCCGGGGTGGCGATAGGCGACGACCCGTGCCAGCCGGGCGAGGCGTTCGCCCACCACCTTTTTCTGTGCGGGGTGAATGTCGAACCGATCGCCGATATCGAGCGTCACGGCCAGCCCGGCATGGGCGTCGGCTGCGACTGCCTCTGCCTCCGCCTGACGCAGGGCCGCCCAGCCGGAATCGATGGGTACCGTCTGCGGCTTGCCGAACGCGGTCAGCTGCACGACGAAAAAGGGCAGATCGGGCTGCGCGAAGTTACGCCGCCAGTCGGCCATCAGGTTGGTCAGCAAACCGCGATAGGCCCCCGCCTCCCCGGTATTCGACTCGCCCTGATACCATGCCGCGAGCTTCAGACCGTATCCGGAAAGCGGGGCGATCATGCCGTTGTACAGGGTCGTGAGGCTGTTGGGCACTTCCCACGGTGCGGGCGCGATCTGGGCATCCTTGATGGGGCTGCCGAGGCGATAGCGCCATGGGCCGTTCAACGGGACCGAGCGGCCATCGTTCAGGCCGATCGCGCGGTTGGTCGTGTTGGTGAACGCCATGCGCCCATTCGCCCCGACCGCACGGATCGCGACTACGTTGCGTCCCGGTTTCAGAACGCCGGCCGGAAATTCGTAATTGCGCCAGACCCAATCGACGCTGCCACCACCGACATAGCGCCCGTTGATATAGGTTTCGTCGAACTTCCCGATCGGCCCAAGCTGAATGCGCTTCGCCGCGGCAACCTGTTCAGATGTCAGGTCGACGACGGTCCGCAGCCAGACCACGCCGTCCAGCCCGGTGCGGTCGGCGGCGGGTAGCTGGCCGTCATCGGCGGGCAGCGTCGTCCAGCTTCGGTCGTCGAAGGTCGCGGCACGGAACGCCAGCTCCTGCTTCGCCGCCGGGTCATAGGCTTCCCACGCCCGTTCGCGGCGCGCGCCTTCCCGTGCGATCGCCTCGGCCGGGTTGGAGCCATAGGTAGCGACGGTGGCCAAGCGATCGGCGAAGCCCGGCAGCTTGCCGAGCGAAGGCGCGCTGATCCAGCTTTCGATCCGGGTGCCGCCCCATTCCGACGCGATGAACCCCATCGGCACCTGTTCGGTCGCGCGGAGTGAGCGCGCCATGAAGTAGCAGACCGCCGACGCATCGCCGACGGTTTCCGGCGTCACCGCCTTCCACTCCGCCCGCGTCGGCAGGTCGGCGGCGGGCGCCGGAACACTCGTGTCGGGGATCGTCACGAAGCGGAGTTGTGCATCGTTCGACGACGGTACGACCTCCAGTCCGGTGGCATGACGAATCTGGAATTCCATGTTCGACTGCCCGCCGCACAGGAATACGTCGCCGACCAGCACGTCCGATATCTGCTGCGTGGGCGCACCCGTCGCGCCGCCGATCGACAGGGTATAGGGGCCGCCCGCCGTCATCGCCGGCAACGTCGCGCGCCATTTGCCATCGCTTGCCGCGCGCGCCGTGACGCTGCGTTCGCCAAGCTTCACCGTCACCGTCTCTCCCGGCGCGGCGGTGCCCCAGAGGGTGATCGGCCGGTCGCGTTGCAGCACGGCGTGGTCGCCAAAGATATTGGCAAAGGCGGGCACGGTCGACTGCGCCAGTGCGGGCGCGCTTCCCGCCAACAGTGCGGCGGTCAACCCTGCCGCCCATACCGTGAACGAACGCATATCCTCTCCCCGATTCGCTGTGAGCGCTACCATGGCAAAGGCTGCGTGCCGGCGCCAGTCGGGGCACGTACCCAAGCGGGGAATGGCGCTCAGCCCATGGCGGATCGCGTATCGTCGAGCGCGAGCGACACCAGTGCGGTCATCGCCTCTTCCGCCGCGCGCGGATCGCCTGCCACCACTGCGTCGAACACCCGCGCATGGTCGGGCACCGGATCCCGCGGCAAGGCGCGTTGGCGCTGCTTGAACTGGGTCGTCCAGTTGACCGCCGCGCCGATACTGGCGCTGAGCGCGACGAACGTCTCGTTATGGGTGGCATAAATCAGCGCGTCGTGGAAATCGCGGTCCGCCGCCCGTCCGGCTTCGGTCGCCAGCGTGTGGCGACGCATCCCGGCAAGCGCGGTCTTCAACGCCTTGATGTCGTCCTTGTCCCGCCGTTCCGCCGCGAGCCGGGCCACTGCCGGTTCGACCACCGAGCGCAATTCGAACAGTCCGCGCACGAATGCGATGTTCGGTTCCCCTTCGAATGCCCAGGCGAGAACCGTCGGGTCGAGGAAATTCCAGCGTCGCCGCGGCAGGACGCGGGTACCGATCTTCGGACGGCTTTCGACCAAGCCCTTTGCCGTCAATACCTGCACCGCCTCACGATACGCACTGCGCGATACGTCGAGCGCCTCGGCATTGGCGACCTCTCCGGTCAGCAATTCGCCTGGTGCGATCCGACCGGACACGATGGCCGTGCCCAGATAGTGCGCGACTGCGCCACGCAGACGACGACCGGACCCCTTGCGCGATGATCCGGCATGGTCGCCCAGCGCGCCAGTGGTTTCCGAATCCGCCATGGCGGCGTCGTCCAGTGCGTCGTCCGTGTTCACGAAGCTTCCCTCACCCTTGGTCCCGATCAACGCGAAACGCCGTCACCGAATTGTACAACTAAAGTCACGCTGCCGTCCGACGGGACGGTGGCATCGGCACGCTAGGCACGCGAACCGCCGCCGTCAAACGTCAGGCCAGTGCAGCACCACTAACCGACGGAAAGATCGATCATCGGTTGGGCAAATCTCAGCCGGAACCGCCCGACAAAAGGCGTTGACCGATGGATGCGACCCAAATACCCAGACTAATAGCGAGCGTCAGACATCGCTGTCAGGGGGGATGCAATGCGGGGTTCGACTGCAGCGGGCATGGCGTTGGCGACACTCGCGCTGCTGGCGGGCGGCTCAAGTTCGGCCCAAATGTGGCGAGCGGATCAGGGCGACGGCACCTATCGCAACCCGTTACTGTTTGCCGACTATCCCGATCCCGACATCATCCGCGTCGGCAACGACTATTATTTCGTCACCACGACCTTCGCCAATGCGCCCGGGCTGACGTTGCTGCGTTCGAAGGATCTGGTGAACTGGCAGATTTTCAGCCATGTCGTGCCGCGATTGGACGACCGGCCCGAATATTGGCTGGCCGAGGGCAAGGATGCGTATCGCCGCGGTCTGTTCGCCGCCAGCCTGCGCTTCCATGGCGATATGTTCTATGTCGTGGTTACCCCGGTCGGACAGAACACCCGCATCTATCGCGCCCGCGACCCACGCGGTCCGTGGGTAATGAACGAGTTGGACCGGGAAGCATTCGATCCCGGCCTGTTCATCGAAGGCGACGGGACCGGCTATATCGCCACGTCGATCGGATCGGACGGTACGATCCGCCTGCTGAAACTGGACCCCGCCTTTCGGCGGGTCGTCGACGATCGCAAGGTGCATTATATTGCCGGCGCGGAAGGGTCGAAGATCGTCCGGCGCGGCAGCTATTATTATCTGTTCAACGCCATTCCCCGTCGGCTGGGGCTGACGGTATCGCGTGCCCGAAGCCTCTATGGCCCATGGGAGACGCGGCCGCAGATCGACGACCGGAGTGGCGGGCATCAGGGCGCGCTGGTCGATACCGCCGATGGTAGATGGGTCGGCTTCGTCATGCTCGATGCCGGCGCGATCGGGCGAACGACGAATTTGAGTCCAATCTTTTGGCAGGACGACTGGCCCGTGTGGGGCACGCCCGACGCGCCGAACCGGGTACCCGTCCGTGCGGCGAAGCCGATTGACGGCTTCCCCTTCGCCGAGCCGGCGACATCCGACGATTTCTCCGCCCGGCAGCTGGGCAGTCAGTGGCAGTGGAACCATAACCCGGACGACGCCCGCTGGTCACTGCGTGAACGACCGGGCTTTCTGAGGCTCCGGCCGACCCGTGCCGAGGGCCTCTGGTCCGCGCGCAACACGCTGACGCAAAAGGCACAGGGACCGCGCAGTCGGGCGGAGGTCAAGCTGGACATCGGACATGTCGCACCCGGCGATCGCTGCGGCTTCGGTACGTTCGGCCAATATAGCGCAACGTTGGCAGTCACCCGCGACGCAGCGGGCAGGCCAAGCCTGTCGATGGACGTGATCGAAAGTACCGACAAGGGACCTTCGATCGACCGTCGTGTCACGGCGGTGCCATTTGCCGGCAGGACGCTGTGGATCGGTCTCGACCTCGACTTTACCACCGACCGCGGTCGGCTGTCCTATAGTGGCGACGGGGTAGAGTGGCAGGCTGCGGGTGGCGACTTCCCGCTCGCCTTCGCATGGCGCACCGGCACCTTTCAGGGACAGCAGATGGCGCTGTCCTGCTACAATCCTGCACCGGGCAAGGGCTATCTCGACGTGGACAGCTTCCGCTTGCGGGCACTGCCGGACAGCAAATCGGGGAACAAGTGACGTGACCGCAGACATTACCCGCCGGACCCTGATCGCCGGGGCTGCGATCGCACCCGCCATTGCCGGCCCCGCCCGTGCAGCGCCGCGCACCCGGCCACAGCTCGCCCCGACGCCACCGATGGGTTGGAACAGCTGGAACAGTTTCGCGACGACCATCACCGAAGCACAGGCGATGGAGACGGCGGCGATCATGCGCGACCGGCTGCTGCCCGCCGGCTATTCGATCTTCACCATCGATATCCAGTGGTATGAGCCGGGCGCGACTGGATATGCCTATCGCGCCGATGCCGTGCCGGTTCTGGACGATCATGGCCGGTTGCAACCCGATTCCGTTCGCTTCCCGTCCGCCGCCAATGGCAAGGGCTTTCGCGCCATCGCCGACCGGGTCCATGCGATGGGCCTGCAATTCGGCATCCATCTGATGCGCGGTATCCCGCGCGAAGCGGTGCGGCGCAACCTGCCCGTCCTCGGCACCCGTTACCGTGCGCAGGACATCGCCGACCGGACCAGCATCTGTTCGTGGAACAGCGACATGTATGGCGTCGACATGCGCCATCCCGGAGCGCAGGCCTATTACGACAGCGTGTTCGCGCAATATGCCGATTGGGGCGTCGACCTGGTGAAGATGGACGATATGAGCCGCCCCTATGACGCCCATGCGCCGGAGATCGAGGCGGCGAGCAAGGCGATCGCCAACTCCGGCCGCCCCATCCTGCTGAGCCTGTCGCCCGGCGAGACCCCGCTGGCCAGCGCCGACCATGTCCGGGCGCACGCGCAGATGTGGCGGATCAGCGACGATTTCTGGGACGAATGGCCGCTGCTCGACGCGCAGTTCGTCCGGCTCGAAAATTGGCAGCGCTTCGCTGGTCCCGGTGGCTGGCCCGACGCCGACATGCTGCCGCTGGGTCGGCTGGCGCTGGGCCAGCGCGATACGAAGTTCACCCCCGCCGAACAACGGACGCTGATGACGCTGTGGTCGATCGCGCGCTCGCCGCTCATCATGGGGGGAGACCTGCGCCATCTCGACACGGCGACGCTCGACCTGCTGACCAACCCGGAAGTCATTGCGGTCAACCAGACTAGCTCGGCGAACCGCCCGCTGTATGTGCAGGACGGGATGCGGGCGTGGACCGCGCGCAGCCCCGGCGGGTCGACCTATCTGGCGCTATTCAATCCGGGCGACAAGCCGTCGCGACCCGGCGTCGATCTACGCTGGCTGAAGCTGCGCGGGCCGGTCCGGGTACGCGACCTGTGGGCACGCCACGACATCGGTACCGTGGCGAACCGGGTCGAAGCCGATGTAGCACCGCACGGCGCGGCACTGTTCCGCCTCGACGGTGCCAGTGCCTGATCCTTTCCGAAGATCGAATCGAAAGACCTGCCGATGCTGCGCACCCTGATGACCGGCCTGCTCCTTACCACCAGCCTGGGCACGGCGTCCGGCGAACCCGCCCGGTTCAGTCGCTTCACCTATGACGGGCACAGCGTCGAACGGGCCACGCCCGGCCCCGACCAGTATCGCAACCCGATACTGTCGGGCTATTACCCCGACCCGTCGGTCATCGGGGTGGGCGAGGACTATTATCTCGTCCTGTCGTCCTTCGCCCATTATCCGGGCCTGCCCATCTTCCATTCGCGTGATTTGGTGAATTGGACCCAGATCGCCAATGCGATCGACCGACCCGAACAGCTGGATTTCAGCGGACGTCGCGTGTCGGAAGCGGTGTTCGCGCCCGACATCAGCTTTCATGACGGCACCTTCTACATCGTCAACACCTGCGTCCAGTGTCGCGGCAACTTCGTCATCACTGCGAAGGATCCGAAAGGTCCGTGGTCGAACCCGATCTGGCTACCGTTCGAAGGGATCGATCCGTCAATCTATTGGGAGGGCGACCGGGCCTATATCGTCAATAACCGCGCGCCCGACGAAACCCTGCGCTATGACGGGCATCGCGCGATCTGGATCCAGGAATATGACTGGCGTGCGGGCAAGATGGTCGGCCCATCGACCCAGATCGTCAACGGCGGCGTCGACCTGTCGAAAAAGCCGGTCTGGATCGAAGGGCCGCACATCTTCCGCAAGGACGGCTGGTATTATCTGACGGCGGCCGAAGGGGGCACCAGCGTCAACCATTCGCAGGTTGTATTCCGGTCGAAAAGCCTGCGGGGACCGTTCGTGCCGTGGAGTGGCAACCCGATCCTGACGCAGCGCGACCTGCCGAACGATCGCGTCGATCCCGTCTCGGCAGCGGGGCATGCCGAACTGGTCCAGACCCAGAAGGGCGACTGGTGGGCGACCTTCCTCGCCGTCCGACCCTATGGTGACGATTATTACAATATCGGGCGCGAGACGTTCCTGCTGCCGGTGACGTGGAAGGATGGCTGGCCGACGATCCTGCCCGCCGGACAGCGGGTGCCGTTCGTCGCACAGCGCCCGAAGCTGCCACGCCAACCGGCCCCCAAACTGCCGACCAATGGCGACTTCGGCTATGTCGACGAGTTTGACGGCACCAAGCTGGCGATGCAGTGGATCGGCGTCCGCACCCCGAAGTCGCCGGTGTATCGACTGGCGAAGGGGGAACTGCTGATCGATGGCGCTGCTGCGATCGGCGACCAGAACGGCGTGCCCGGTTTCGTCGGGCGGCGGCAACAGCATCATATCGCGAACATCGCTACCACCGTTCGCTTCACCCCTCGCACGGACGGCGACCGCGCCGGACTGGTCGCGATGCAGAGCGACGACAGCTATCTGTTCTTTGGCTTGACGAGTATTGTCGGAAAGCCGGTCGTCGCGCTCTACACCCGCGCCAAGGGGGCGGAGCAGTTGGTGGCCAGCGCACCGGTCGACGGCAACGCGCCGGTGACGCTGACCCTGCGGGCGGATCGCGGCAAGATGGCGGTGGACTATGCAGTCGGCGGAAAGGCGCGCACCCTTGCCAAGGATGTCGATATCCGCTTCCTCAGCACGCGCATGGCGGGCGGTTTCACCGGTACCGTCGTTGGCCCCTACGCCTATCGACGCTGACGGCGGAGCGCGCACAAAGAAAACCCCGCCAAGTCAGCCGACCTGGCGGGGTTTTCCATGGCGCACCCGGAACGATTCGAACGTCCGACCCTCAGATTCGTAGTCTGATGCTCTATCCAGCTGAGCTACGGGTGCCCGGTGGAGGCCGCCTGTTAGAGAGGCTTTCGCGATCTTGCAAGTCGTTACGGCAGAGAATTTTCACCGCGCCAACGCCCTGCCAGCCACACAAAGAAAACCCCGCCCAGTCAGCTGACCCGGCGGGGTTTTCCATGGCGCACCCGGAACGATTCGAACGTCCGACCCTCAGATTCGTAGTCTGATGCTCTATCCAGCTGAGCTACGGGTGCCCGGTGGAGGCCGCCTGCTACAGGCCGCTTTCCCGGCTGGCAACCCCGTTGTGTCAATTTTTTTGCATGGGTATCGGTGGCGCATGACCCGCTCCGCGATCCCGCTCATCCTGCCCGCCGCTCTGTTATCGGCCTGTGCCGCACCGGCCGGGGATTACCCGTCGCTCCTCCCGCGCCCGATCGAGAAGATCAGCCTGGCCGAACCGGTCCGGCCGGTACCGGTGGCAACGCCCGATGCGACGCTGGACGCGAAGATCGTGACGCTGGCGCGCGAAGCGGCAGCGGCGAAGGCAGCGTTCGACGCTGCCGCCGCGCGTGTCGGCAAGACCGTCAATGCAGCATCGGGCAGTGCGGAAGGGAGCGAACGCTGGCTGGGCGCGCAAGTGGCGCTGGCCGAGCTGGACGTCGCACGCACCGCTATCGACGTCCCGCTCGCCGAACTCGAACGGCTGGCGGTCGATCGCGCGACGGCAGGCCAGCCGCCCTACCCCACGCTCGACGCGACGCTGGCAAAGGCCAATGCCGACGCGGCTGCTCAGCGGACGACGATCGCCACGCTGAACAGCCGGTTGAAATAGCCGCTATTTCAGCGCGCGCAGTACCGGCAGGATCGACGCATAGTCGTCGGTCCACGGTGCGGTGTCGGTGACGGGCAGCGGTTCCCAGTGACCGCCCGACGCAAGCAATCCGCCCAACACCTCCGGATCACGGGTCAGCGCGATCCAGACCGAACCGGTTTCCGTCGGATCGGCGGTGGCGGGCTGGTACGGCAACTGCGCCGCCGTCCACCCGCTCGCCGTGCGCGCGACGACGGGCGGCAGGTCGAGATAGCGGTTCGACACATGCACCAGCAGCAGGCCCCGCCGCCCCAGCACGCGGCCATAGGTTGCGAACGCCTCCCGCGTCATCAAATGCATCGGCACTGCGTCGGAGGAAAATGCGTCCAGTGCCAGCAGGTCGAGGCTGCCAGCCGGCTCCTCCGACAGGGTCAGCCGCGCATCGCCGATCGCGATCTGGGCATCGGGAGCGCAACGACGCAGGAAGGTGAACGCGCCCGAATCGCGCGCGATCCGCACGACGACCGGATCGATCTCATAGAAGCGCCAATGCTGGCCCGGGCGGGCGTAGCAGGCGAGCGTACCCGTACCCAACCCGACGATCCCGACCCGTGCCGCTGGCCCGTACAGCGATGGCACGGCCTGCAACGCCTGCCCCACCCCCGAGTTCGGCACATAATAGGTGGTCGGCGTCCGCTCCCGCTTCGGCGTGCCGGTCAGCTGGATGCCGTGCAGGGTCGTGCCGTGCTGCAGTTCGTTGACGTCCTGCCCGCGCATGATGGTGTAGACGCCGAAATAGCTGCGGGTCCGCGCACCCGGCTCCAGTGAGAGGGCGATCGCGCGATAGCCGCCGAACAGGAATAGGGCCGATATCAGAGCGAAGACATAGGGCGCACGCGCACCGATGGCGAACAGTCCGACCGTCACGATGGCGAAGAAGGCGACGGCATCGGGCTTCGCTCCCAACACAGCGCCGGGATTCGCCATGCCGATGGCGACCAACGCGGCGATGACGAGGATCGTCGCGACTCGCAGCTTCACGCCCCCCGCAACCCATAGCCGCTCGGTCACCGGCAGCAGGAACGGCAGCGGTGCCAGCATCCCGGCGGCGAGGATCAGCAGCGGATATTCATAGGTCCAGTCGAACAGTACCGGCGCGACCAGCCCGGCAAAGGCACCACCAAGCGCCCCGCCCACGGACATCGCAAGGTAGAAGCCGGTCAGCCGCCCGGGAGCCGGACGCAGCGCATACATATGCGCGTGCAACGTCACCGAAACCGCGAACAGCAGGATCAGCGCCGCCAGCGCGCTCAGCAGCGGAAATTCGTGATGGCCGCCGATCATCATTCCCCCGAAGACGAGGATCGTGATCGGCGCATAACGCGTGATCGCGTCGGCCATCGTACGCCGGGCGGAAAACGCTACGGTAAAGCTCAACAGATACAGCCCGAGCGGCAGCACCCACAGCAATGGCACGGCGACGATATCGGTCGTGAGGAAGGTGGAGGTCGCGAGCATCAACCCCGAAGGGACCAGCGCCAGTACGATCCAGTGCAGCACCCGCCGCGCGCCGGGCGCTTCCCCCTTCTCAAGCGGCATCGCCTGTTCGCGCCGATGCGGCAACAGCCAGCCGCAACCGATGACCAGCACGAACACGACCGCGTAACCGACGCTCCAGCCCCAGCTTTGCGCCCGCAACGGCAGCAGCGGCTCGACGAGCAATGGGTAGGCGAGCAGCCCGGCGAAACTGCCGACGTTCGACGCGGCATAGAGTGCGTAGGGGTCGCGGCCCGGACAGATGCAGGCGAACCAGCGCTGCAACAGCGGTGCCTGCGCCGACACCGCGAAGAACAGCGGTCCGATCGATGCGGTGAGCAACCAGGGCGTCCATAACGCCGGTTCGATCCCGGTCGGCGTCGGTGTGCTGTTGACGCCGATCGGCAGCCATACCGCGGCGCACAGCAGCACGAGGATATGCACCGCCGCCTGCGCCTTCGGCATCAGCTTGCCCAGCAGATGCGCATAGGCATAGCCGCCGAGCAGCAACGCCTGATACACCAGCATCGCCGAGTTCCACACCGCCGGCGCCCCGCCCAGCTGCGGCAGGGCCATGCGCGCGACCATCGGCTGAACCAGAAACAGCAGAAACGATCCGGCGAGGATCGTCGACACGAAGATCCAGCGGATCGGCCAGCCGGCAGTCCGTTCGGGTGTCGTCACGGACGCGCTTTCCAATAGGTGATGTGCGGGTTCAGCGGGCTGTCGGCGGGAATGGCCGGGTGGATGAAATCCTCATCGACCGACCGGACCATGCCGATCCGCTCCATCAGGCCCCAGCTGCGGGAGTTGGCTAGGACGGTGATCGCGCCGATCCGATCGACCGGCAGGTTGGCGAACCCCCAGGCGAGTGACGCCTCCGCCGCCTCGCGGGCGAAACCCTGCCCCCAATTCTCCTTGCCGAACCGCCAGCCGATCTCGACGCCACCTTCCAACGGCGTACCCTCGGCACCGGGCTTCAAGCCACAGAAGCCGAGCATCCGCCCGGTCGCCCGCTCCTCCGCGACCCAGAAGCAATAGCCATGGGTCGTGGCATAGCCATCCTGTCGCGCGATTGCCGCGTCGACTTCGGCGCGAGTCATCAAGGCCGGGAAGTAGCGCATCACGTCGGGATCGGCGCAGTGCGTGTAGAAGGTTTCGCGGTCAGCATCCTGCCAGCGCCGCAGGACCAGCCGTTCGGTTTCGATCATGCGCCCAGCAGCCGCGCGGCATGGGCGGCGTGATAGGTCAGCACGCCGGAACATCCCGCCCGCTTGAACGCCAACAGCGTTTCCAGCACCATCGCGTCGCGATCCGCCACGCCCGCCGCGACACCCGCCTCGATCAGCGCATATTCGCCCGACACCTGGTAAGCGAAGACCGGTACCTCGAACGCCGCCTTCACCCGGGTGATGATATCGAGATAGGGCATCCCCGGCTTGACCATCACGCTGTCCGCTCCCTCGGCCAGGTCCAGCGCGACTTCACGCAGCGCTTCCTCGCTGTTGGCGGGGTCCATCTGATAGGTCTTCTTGTCGCCTTTCAGCAGGCCATGCGTGCCGACCGCGTCGCGGAACGGGCCGTAAAAGGCGCTGGCGTATTTCGCGGCATAGGCCATGATCTGCACGTTATGATGGCTGTCGGCCTCCAGCGCGTTACGGATCGCGGCAACGCGGCCATCCATCATGTCCGACGGCGCGACGATGTCGCTGCCCGCCGCTGCTTGTACCAGCGCCTGTCGCACCAGCGCATCCGACGTCACGTCGTTCAGGACATAGCCGGCCGCATCAACGATGCCGTCATGGCCGTGCGAGGTGTAGGGGTCGAGCGCGACATCGGTCAGCACGCCGATCTCCGGCACCGCATCCTTGATCGCGCGGATCGCACGGCACATCAGGTTGTCTGGGTTGAACGCCTCAGCCCCATCGTCGCTGCGCAGTTCACGCGGCGTGTTGGGGAACAGCGCGACGACCGGAATGCCGAGATCGCGCGCCTCTCTCGCGCGCTCGACGATGCCGGCGAGGTTCCAGCGCGATACGCCGGGCAGTGCCTTGACCGGTTCGCCATCGCCTTCGGTCACGAACAGCGGCCAGATCAGGTCGGCCGGCGTCAGGATGGTTTCGGCGTGAAGCCGGCGGCTCCAGGCGGTGGCGCGGGTGCGGCGAAGGCGCAGCGCGGGATAAGCAGCGGACATGGCGCGACTTGTGGGCCATGCGGTTCGGCCGATCAACCGAAAGTCGCGTGGGTCCATTTTCGTTACGGAACGTTACCGACGCCATGAACCGCATCCGTAGTGCCGCTATGATCGTCAACGCCCGGTCGCGCAGCGGGCAGGACCAGTTCGCGCAGGCGTGCAGTGCGCTGCAAGGCGCTGCGTTCGAGGTGGACGCACATGCCGTCGAGGACCCCGACCAGCTCGTCCCGACGCTGAAGCGCGCACTGGAAGCAAAACCCGATCTCGTCATCCTTGGTGGCGGCGATGGCACGATCAGCAGCTTGGTCGACTATCTGCTGGGGCATGACGTCATCCTGGGCGTGCTGCCGTTCGGTACCGCCAACAGCTTTTGCCGGACGCTCGGCATCCCACTCGATATTCCCGGTGCGGTCAAGGTGCTGAAGACCGGGCAGCCACGGCGAATCGACCTGGGCATGATCGACGGGGACTATTTCGCGAACTGCGCCGCGATCGGCCTGTCGCCGCAGATCGCCAAGACCGTGCCGCACGGCGTCAAGAAGCTGTTCGGCCGGGTCGGATATCTCGCATGGGCAACGCTGCAATTCGCGAAGTTCCACCCTTTCGAACTGATCGTCGGACAGGGGGATACCGCCAAGCGGATGATGGCGACCGAAGTACGCATTTCGAACGGTCGCTTCCATGGCGGCACCGAACTGGTCGAGGAAGCCCGGCTCGACAGCGGGGAGATCATCGTTCAGGTCGTGGCCGGCAAGGGCAAACGCAGTCTGGTGCGCAACTGGGCGGCCGGCTTCTTTCGGCTCGACTCGCGACGCGTCGATACGGTCACCTTCCACGGCCAATCGCTGCGCATTGAAACCAACCCGCCGCTGCCGATCTCGATCGACGGCGAAGTGCTGGCGAAGACGCCGGTAATGGCGAAGATCGCCGCAGGCGTTATCGAGGTGATGGCACCGGTCGAGCGCTGACGCCCGACCGGCCGGATCAGCCGCGACCGATCAGGCGGCGGGCGATGGCGTCGGCGACGTCCGAATGCGGCTTGCCGCTGGCGTCGCTTTCGTCCCAAACCTGCACCAGCCGGTCAGGAATGCGCGCGATCCGCGCCTCGACCTCGGCACGGTCGCCTTGCCCGAGATATTCGAGCGCGACGTTGATGATGCCGCCGGCGTTGATGACGTAATCGGGTGCATAGAGGATGCCGCGATCCTGCAGGCGCTTGCCCTCCGCCGCCGTCGCCAGCTGGTTGTTGGCACCGCCGGCCACCGCCTTGCACTTCAGCGCCGCGATCGTCGCTTCGTCCAGCACCGCGCCCAGCGCATTGGGGCTGACGATGTCGGCCTCCAGCGTCAGGACGGTCGCCGGATCGGCGGTGGTCGCGCCCAGTTCGCTCGCCAATGCCTCGGCGCGCGCTTCGTTTACATCGGCCAGGGTCAGCACCGCGCCGTCCTTCGCCAGCAGGCGGGCAAGGCCGCCGCCGACCGAACCGACGCCCTGCACCGCGACGCGCACGCCGCGCATGTCGTCGCTGCCCAGTGCACGCTTCGCTGCCGCACGCACGCCCAGATAGACGCCCATCGCGGTGAACGGCCCCGGATCGCCCCCGGCATTGCCCGCCGCGACCGGCAAGCCCGAGACATATTTGGTCGAACCGGAAATGGTGATCATGTCGGCTTCGGACATGCCGACATCCTCGGCCGTCACATAACGACCGCCAAGCGATTCGACCGCACGGCCGAACGCAGCGAGCAGTTCCGGCGTCTTGGCGCCGCCTTCGGGTGCCAGCACCACGCCCTTGCCACCGCCCATGGGCAGTCCGGCCATCGCATTCTTGAAGCTCATGCCGCGCGACAGGCGCAGCGCATCGGTCACCGCCGCGTCGCTATTGGCATAGCGCCAGAAACGAACACCGCCCGCCGCCGGGCCGAGCGCAGTCGAATGGACCGCGATGACGCAGCGCAAGCCGGTCTGGTGATCGGAAAAGAGGTGGATGCCCTCGTGTTCGTCGAAGTCGGGATAACCCCAATCGGTCTGCACGGCGGCGGCTCCAGCGCTGTAAGGGATGGGGCGACCGACGGGACTTGAACCCGCAACTTCCGGCATCACAAGCCGGCGCTCTAACCAATTGAACTACGGTCGCCGTGGAGTGGCGCGCTTAGCGGGGTGCCGCGCATCGGTCAAGCAGTGGCGTAACGATAATCGTTCTGGCAGGAAATTCTCCATGCAAACGCCCCCTGCCCCCGCCCCGCCGAACCTCGGCTCCGGCCATCCGTCCGAACCGGTCGTCGCCCATATCATGGCCCAGAGCGGCGTGCAGCGCGTGCCGAGCGCGAAACTGTCGCTGTTTATCCGTCGCGGATTGATTCCGACCGAACTGTGCGCCGCGCTGATCGACCGGATCGACGCGAAGCATCGGCCATCGACGATCGCCGACGCGAATGGCGACCCGACCTTCCGGACGAGCGAAACCTGCGACCTCGATTCGTCCGATCCGGTGGTGGCGGCGGCCGAAGCGCTGATCCTCGATTTCTGCGGATTGGACCCGGCCCATGGCGAACCGCTACAGGGGCAGCGCTATGCCGTGGGTCAGGAGTTCAAGGCGCATACCGACTATTTCGACCCGCAGGGCGGCGACTTTGCGAAATATTGCTCGGTCGCGGGCAATCGGACCTGGACGGTGATGCTGTACCTGAACGAACCGGGCGCTGGTGGTGCAACGCGGTTCAAGGCGATCGACAAGATCGTGCAGCCCGAAACCGGCAAGCTCCTCGCTTGGAACAATCTGCGCGCAGACGGTACGCCCAATCCCGCGACGCTGCACCACGGGATGAAGGTGCGCGACGGCACCAAATATGTGCTGACGAAGTGGTTTCGCGAACGCCCCTGGGGATAAGCGAACGGGCCGCCGGCATCGCTGCCGACGGCCCGTCCGATCGCTCCGAACCGGATCAGAACTGGGCGGTGATGCCCAGCGAGAACATCCGGCCGAGATCGTAGCGGTTGATGTACACCGGATTGCCGCCGAAATTCTGGCTTTCCGAATAACGCTGGCCCGTCAGGTTGCGCGCTTCCGCTTTCACTTCGAGATTGGCGCCGGCCACTTCGAAGCCCTGCCGCGCGACGAGGTCTAGGCGGATGCCCGGACGCTCAACGATATCGGGCTGGAACCCCTGCCCCGACAGGTTCGACGGACCACGATTGGTCACGCGGTCGCTGGCATAGTTGAACAGCAAGGTCAGCTGCGAAAGGTTGGCAGTGTCCTCCAACCCGACCTGGACGTTCACCAGATGGTCCGACTGCCCGGTCAGCGGCGCACCGTCGCGGAACAACAGGTTCGCGCGACCGAAGCCCGCCCCGCAACCGCCGATGCCCGGCGATCCCAATGCCGCCGCCGGATTGGGCACGCAGCTGCCGTCCGCGGTGATCTGCGACTGGGTATAGGTATAGTTGGCCAGTAGCAGCAGACGACGCGTCGCGAAGAAATTGCCGAGGCTTTCCAGCGGAATGTACTTCTGCGCCTCGATTTCCCCGCCCCACAAAGTCGCCTTGGGCAGATAGGTGAAGCCGGTCTGCAGCGTCGCGTCGGGGCTGGGGTAGAAACCGGCCTGTTCGATCGGGCGATCGATCCGCTTGTAGAAACCGGCTGCAGTGAAGCGCTGATCGCGACCGAAGAACCATTCGTAGCGCGCTTCGAGGTTCCACAGTTCGGAATCGCGCAGGTTCGGGTTACCGAAGAACAGACGGTCGGAGTCGGGATCGCGGAACTGCTGCGGGGCCAGTTCGCGGAACTGCGGCCGCGAGATCGTCTTCGCCCCGCTCAGCCGCGCCTGCATGTCCGACGCGAAGTTCCACGTCAGCGTACCCGCCGGCAGCCAATAGCCGTTCTTCAGGATCGTCGACGGGTTGCCGATCGGCGTCACGATCTCGCGCGCCGTTTCGTACCGCACGCCCGCCACCGCGCGCAGGCCGTCGCTGACCTCCGCCTCGGCCTGGACATAGCCGGCATGGATTTCCAGGCCCGCGTCATAGGCATAGGCACCATTCTGCGTATTGAACTGCAGCTGGATCGTACAAGCGCCCCTACCGCGCTGCGGGCAGGCGTTGAACAGCGAATCCGGCGAAAGCAGATAGTCGGGCCGCAACAGGTTGTTGGGGAAGCCCGGCGCGGTGCCGGCACCATCGCTGGTCTGGTAATTGAACTGCAGCCGGCGCGAATTGCGGTCGGTGTTCGAATAGAAATAACCGGTCGACAGCGTCAGCGGCCGATCGGTCGGCAGCTTGTACGACAGGTCCGCCTGCCCGGTGTACAGGTTCTCGTTCAGCTCGCTGAACACCACGCTGGCGAACGGCGAGAAGCGCTGCGTCACCTGATACGCACCGTTGCAGTTGAACCCGCGCGAGAAGGGCGCGCCGTCGCTGGTGATCGGATAGCCGTTGGTGGTGCGGTTCGAACAGAGATAGTCGAACTGCCGCTCGTACGGCGCGTTGCGCTTCGAATTGGCATAGGCACCGCGCGCATCGAACTTCAGCGCATCGGTCAGCTTGAACTCGCCGACCAGCTGGCTTTCGATCAGCTGGCGTTCGAACCAGTTGGTGTTCTGTTGCAGGCGCAAACCGCTGAAATTGTTATATGCATCCGATCCGGCCAGACGGCCCTGCTTCAGCGTGTCGTGGATGTAGACGTTGGTCCAGCGCAGGGTGTTGTCGTTGAACTCATAGCCCAGGCCGACGAGCGCGTTGGCGACGATGCGGTTGTCGGTCAACACCGTGCGGAAATCGTTGCGGACGGTGCCGTCCTCGCTGACACTGTCCTGCTGGATGGCATCGCGGGTGCGGAAGGTGTTCGACAGGCCCAGCGAGGCGATGACGCCCAGCCGATCGCTGCCGATATCGAACACCGATCCACCGGCGATCTCGCCCGACAGGTTGGCGGGCAGCTGGTTATTGACCTGCAGCAGGGTCGTGCGTGCGTTGTTCAGCTGCGCGACCTGGTCGGCGGTGAAGATGCCCGATCCCTTGTCCGCGTTGCGGATGAACGTCGGAATGCCACGCGTGCCGTCGTCATAGCCCAGCCAGTCGGCCTTGCCGCCGGCATAGACATAACCCAGCTCGCTGGTCGTGACCGTATCGGCCGCGATCGAGCCGCCGATCGACAAAAAGTTCTTCTTCGGGATCGCCTTCGACGTCAGGTTGATGACGCCGCCGCCGAATTCACCGGGGAAATTGACCGAATAGGTCTTCTGCACCAGCGCCGAGCCGACGATCGAGGTCGGGAAGATGTCGAGCGGGACCGAGCGGCGCAGCGGTTCCGGGCTGGGCAGTGGCGATCCGTTGAGCAGCGACGACGAATAGCGATCGCCGAGGCCCCGGACATAGACGAAGCCGCCGCCGACGACCGACAGACCGGTCACGCGGGTCAGCGCGCCGGCGATGTCGCCATCGCCGGTGCGGGCGATGTCGGCTTCCGACAGCACCGACACGATCTGCGGCGTGGCACGCACGACGTTCGGGATGTTGCGGCCGACGACGACGATTTCCTCCGCCGCCGATTCGTCGAAACCGGGCGAGGAAACTTCGGCGGGTGCGTCGGCGGTCGTGCCGTCCTGCGGCGCGGTCCCCGCGTCGGGCTGGGTCCCGGTCTGCACGACCGGCGGGGTCGCGGCCGATGGCGCGGGTGCGGTCTGCGCCAGCACGGCCGGCGCGACCAGTTGCGATGTCAGGAGAAGAAGCGTTGCATAGGCGCGGCGGTGCTGCATGACCGTGGATCCACCTGTTAAATCGTAAAGAGCGAATGCCGGGACGGGCGTATCGGCCCGCCCCGGCATCGGCGTGTCATCGCTTGGTTGCGATGGTGTCGCGGATCAGCGCCCGTTGCAGGCGAAGTAGACCGAGCTGAACGACGGCGGGCCGAACTCCTGCGGACCGCCATTGTCGGTCGGGCCGGTGTTCGCCGCGCGGATCGTCGAGCGATCGCTGGTCGATGCCACGAGGTTGAGGCAGGGCACGTTCGACGCCGACTTCACGATACCGTTGACGTAGCGCATGTCCGATCCGCCGCGCTGACGGATCGCCGCGGGCGCAGCAGCGGTCTGGATGAAAGTGAAGTTGGCATAGGTAGAGAAGGTGCGCGGCAGCAGATCTTCGGCGCCGTTCGAGTCGATCTCGGTCGAGAACGAGTCGGCGGTCGCGCCGAGTACGCGCTGTGCAGCGATCATGAACTGCATGAACCCGCGATAGCCATTGTCGATGTCGAAACCGTCATCGTCGGCACCGGTGATCGCGATATATTTCAGGTTGGTCGTGCCACCGAAGATTTCGATGCCGTCATCGGCCGAGTTGTGGCTCTGGATATGGTCCAGCACCGTGCCCGAACCGGTGCCGCCCAGCGTCAGGCCCTGCAATTCGTTGCCGTCGGTGATTGCGATGCCGGAATAGCGGATCTGGACATAGGACATCTGGCCCGAGCTGTCGGTCGCGTTGGGCCCGCCATAGAAGCGGCCGGTAACGCCTTCGATCGCCTGCTGGCAGGTCGTCGACGAACCGGCGGCGTTGTTCGGGCCGGTACCGGTCGCACAGACTGCGGTCGGCGCACGGCCGAGCAGGATGATGCCGCCCCACTGACCCTGGGTCGCGTCCGACACGCCGTTATTGGCGAGGTTCTGCTGCGAGGTGAAGATGATCGGGGCATCGCGCGTGCCGATGGCAACCAGCTTCGAACCGCGATTGACGAGCAGCAGGTCGTTGGTGGCTTCGGTCGAGTCAGCGGCCACGACGGCGCCCGCCGCGATGGTCAGCGTCGCACCGGCGCCGCCGGTCGAGCCCAGGTCGGTGCCGACCTCGGTCTGGCCGCGCAGGCGATAGACGACACCGGCGATCTTCGGCAACGAAAGGTCGGTGGTGATGGCTCCCGGCAGGCGGCAGAGGCGATAGGAGGGTGCCGATGCGCCGCTCGGCGTCACGGTGCCGTCATCCAGCGTGCCGGTCGGGCAGACCGACGTAGCGGCAGCATAGGTGCCGATCGACGGCACCGCCGTGCAGCGCGCGCCCGAGCCGCCGAATTCGGCCGAGGTCGAGTTGCAGGTCCACCCCTGGAATGCGGTATCGGTCGGACCGTTGAGCGCGCCGACATAGTTGGTGCTGGTGAAGAAACGGTCGATCGTCGACGGATCGATCGCGGTGGTCAGCGAAGCGCTGCCGACCGGATAGACGCCGTTCATCGTCGAACCGACGCCGCTTACATTGTTGTTCGCGCCGGCATTGACAATCGCCAGCTGTTCTTCCGACGTGATCGTCACGCCGCTCTGCGTCGTCGCCGTCGCGAACTGCGCGGCGGTGATCGCGCTGGGCGTGGCCGACGGCGTCGGGGTGGGCGTGGGGGCCGGTGCGGGGACGGTCACGTTGATGCTGCCGGCACCCGGCGAGGCGACGCCATCGGCGCCGCTGCACCCGGCGAGCGCGGCGCAGGCCGTCGATGCCATGAGAATAAAGCCGATGCGCTTGCTGCTGGCCATCACCGAAAAACTCCCGAGAACCTGGTTGTCGTTGTGCGGGCGCTGTGGCCCGGCGATCGTCCGAGGTTCCCCCCCCGGTCGATCCACGACTGCCCCGTTAGGCGCGCCGGATGACGGGACCGTGCGATTTCGGTGAAGTTTCGGAGACGTTACGGTTTCGTTTTTATGACAGCACTTTGCCCCAAACGAAGTCGGCCAGAATCAGAAACGGCCGCCCGGCACGACACCTCTGATACGAGGTCGAAGTGCCGGACGGCCGTTGATCTGGTGGGCGCGACAGGGATTGAACCTGTGACCCCACCCGTGTGAAGGGTGTGCTCTACCGCTGAGCTACGCGCCCGGAAACCCGGAGGCCGGCTCCCTAGATGGGTACGGCCACCGTGTCCAGAGGTTTAATTCACCGAATCCTTCAGGCCCTTGCCGGCCTTGAACTTCGGCTGCGACGACGCCTTGATCGTCATCGGCTCGCCGGTACGCGGATTGCGGCCGGTCGATGCCTTGCGCTTCGATACAGAAAACGTGCCGAATCCGACCAGACGAACTTCGTCACCCTTTTTGAGCGCCGCCGAGATGACGTCGAACACCGCTTCGACCGCCTTCATCGCATCGCCGCGGGTAAGCCCCGAATGGTCGGCGACCTGCCCGATCAGCTCCTGCTTGTTCATCCCGTGGAACCCCCTTCATCCGTATGCCAATATTGAAAACTCAAGCGCGGCACTAAGGCCGCGCAAACGCGCGCTGTCAAAGCAAATTGGGCGAACCGATGCAATCCAATGCTTTGCACCCGGCCGCCCGCGCAATCCGAACCGTCGCGGAAGGGGACAGCCGGCCGCTCCCCCCTCCCCGATCAATGCGGTCGCGACTCGGCGATGCCCGGCACCGGGACCGGTGGCTGTGCCGCCAGGTCATCCGCCTCGGTCCAGTCGATCGCGGTCAGCGGTTCGGTCAGCGCCAGCCGCAGCACCTCGTCGACATGGGACACCGGCACGATTTCCAGCCCCGCACGGATATTGGCCGGGATTTCCGCCAGATCCTTTTCATTCTCGACCGGGATCAGCACCGTCTTGATCCCACCGCGAAGCGCCGCCAGCAGTTTCTCCTTCAAGCCCCCGATCGGCAGGACCCGGCCGCGCAGCGTCACCTCGCCGGTCATCGCCACCTCGCGGCGTACGGGCACACCGGTCAGCGTCGAGACGATCGACGTCACCAGCCCGATGCCGGCCGACGGACCGTCCTTCGGCACCGCACCTTCGGGCAAATGGATATGGACGTCCTTGCGATGGAACAGGCTCGGCTTGATGCCATAGCCGGGAGAACGCGCCTTGACGTAGCTCCACGCCGCCTCGACCGATTCCTTCATGACGTCGCCGAGCTTGCCGGTCGTCTTGACCGAACCCTTGCCCGGTACCGTCACGCTTTCGATCGTCAGCAGTTCGCCGCCGACTTCGGTCCAGGCGAGGCCGGTGACGGCACCGATCTGATGCTCCTCCTCGCCCACGCCGAAGCGATATTTGCGAACCCCCGCGAACTCGGACAGGTTATCCGGCGTGACCACAACAGACGTCGCCTTGCCCTCGAGGATGCGCCGCAGCGCCTTGCGGGCGAGCTTTGCAATCTCGCGCTCCAGCGTGCGGACGCCGGCTTCGCGCGTGTAGAAGCGGATCAGGTCGCGCAGGCCGTCCTGCGTCAGTTCGAACTCGCCCGGCTTCAATCCGTGCGCATCGATCTGTTTGGCGACCAGATGCCGTTCGGCGATCTCGACCTTCTCGTCCTCGGTATAGCCCTCCAGCCGGATGATCTCCATCCGGTCGAGCAGCGGCTGCGGCAGGTTCAGCGTGTTCGCGGTGCAGACGAACATCACATCCGACAGATCGATATCGATCTCCAGATAGTGATCGTTGAACTTCGCATTCTGTTCGGGGTCGAGCACTTCCAGCAGCGCCGACGCCGGGTCACCCCGGAAATCCTGACCCAGCTTATCGATCTCGTCGAGCAGGAACAGCGGGTTCGATGCGCCGGCCTTTTTCAGGTTGGTGACGATCTTACCCGGCAGCGACCCGATATAGGTGCGGCGATGGCCGCGAATCTCGGCCTCGTCGCGCACGCCGCCCAGCGACTGGCGGATGAACTCGCGGCCGGTCGCCTTGGCGATCGACTTGCCTAGACTCGTCTTGCCCACACCCGGCGGGCCGACGAGGCACAGGATCGGACCCTTCAGCTTGTTGGTCCGCGCCTGCACCGCCAGATATTCGACGATCCGGTCCTTGACCTTTTCCAGCGCATAATGGTCCTGGTCCAGCACGCCCTGTGCGACCGCGATGTCCTTCTTCAGCTTCGACTTCTTGCCCCAAGGCAGGCCCAGCAGCACGTCGAGATAGTTGCGTACGACGGTCGCCTCGGCACTCATCGGCGCCATGGTCTTGAGCTTCTTCAGCTCCGCCGTAGCCTTCGTCCGCGCTTCCTTGCTGAGCTTGAGCGTCGCGATCTTCTGCGTCAGCTCGGCGACCTCGTCGCCCTCGCCATCCTCGCCCTCGTTGCCGAGTTCGCGCTGAATCGCCTTCAGTTGCTCGTTCAGATAATATTCGCGCTGCGTCTTTTCCATCTGCCGCTTCACGCGGCTGCGGATCTTCTTCTCGACCTGAAGGACGCCCAGTTCGCCTTCCATGAAAGCGAACACCATCTCCAGACGCTTCGACGGATCGGCTTCGACCAGCAGCGCCTGCTTATCGGCGACCTTCACCGAAATGTTGCCGGCGACCGCGTCCGCCAGACGCGACGGATCGTCCAGTTCGGACAGCTGCACCGCCGTTTCGGCCGGCAGCTTCTTGTTGAGCTTGGCGTAATTCTCGAACTGGTCGACGACCGAACGCATCAGCGCCTTGAGTTCGGGGCTGGGCTGCGCGACTGCTTCGGCGACGCGCTCCTCCATACCCTCTTCGGCATCTTCCAGAGTCGTGTCACCCGCTTCGGTGGGCGTCACCGTCGCGACCAAATAATTGTCGACCGATTCGAGTTCGGTCAGCGTTGCGCGCGCCTTGCCCGACACCAGCACCCGGACGGTGCCGTCCGGCAGCTTCAACATCTGCATGACTTCGGCCGACACGCCGACATCGTACAGGTCGTCGCGCGACGGATCGTCCTCACCGGGATCGAGCTGCGCCACGAGGAAGATTTCCTTCGATCCCGCCATCGCCGCTTCGAGCGCGGCGACCGACTTGTCGCGCCCGACGAACAGGGGCACGATCATATGCGGAAACACGACAATATCGCGCAGCGGCAATACCGGCAGCTTCAGCGGCTCGGACGAAACGGAATTGGTAATCTCGGACATGGACACTCCACGACCCGGCCGAAGCGCCGGACCCAGCACCTTATATGGTGGTGATTGCCGCGCCATCAATCTCCGTTCGACGGCACGCTGACCCATGATGGCATCCTTCGCGCTGCTACTTGCCGCCGCGTTGCAGGCGACACCCGTCGATGCGGGGCCGCCGGTCCATCCGATGACGCTGCGGTCGGGCGGACCGGTTTCCGCCGATCGTGCGGCATTACGGCTCGCTCATGCCGATCTCGCCATCGAAGCGCTGCCCGACCGGCGGATGCTGTCAGCCCGCGCGACGCTGACGCTGACCGCCCACGCGACGACGCCGCGCATTCCGATCGACCTCGACGACGCGCTGCAGGTACGTTCGATCCGACTTGACGGACAGGTGGTTGCGCAAACCCGCTGGCGACAGGCGGGCGGACAGGTCGTGATCGACGCGCCGCTTGCTTCTGGCCAGCGCGCCGTTGTGGAGATCGTGTATGCCGGTAGCCCGCACGTCGCAAAGCGCGCGCCGTGGGACGATGGTTTCGTCTGGAGCGAGTGGCAGGGCAAGCCTTGGTTCGGCACCACCGCACAGGACAGTGGCTGTGACCTGTGGTGGCCGTGCCTCGACTTTCCGGCCGGCGAACCGGCCAGCGTCGATCTTCACCTGACCGTACCCGCCGGCCTTTCGGCGCCCACCAATGGCGTACTGCGCGGGATCGACACCCTGCCCGATGGCCGCACGACCTGGCACTGGCACGCCGGGCCGACCAACCCCTACGCCTTGGCGATCAGCGTCGGACCTTATCGCGAGATAAAAGGCAGCTATCGTAGCCGATTCGGCAACGTGATCCCGCTGCATTTCTGGCATCTGGCGGGCAAGGAAGCACAGGCACGGCAGTTGTTCGACGAATTCGCGCCGACGCTCGACTTCTTCGAATCGACCATCGGCCCCTACCCCTTCGGCAACGAAAAGGTCGGCGTGGTCGAGACACCCTATCTCGGCATGGAGCATCAGACGATCAACGCTTACGGCAACGGCTACAAGGCCGCGCCGGAGGGGTTCGACTGGCTGTTCCAGCATGAGTTCAGCCATGAATGGTTCGGCAACCAGATGACGGCAGCCGATTGGGACGATTTCTGGCTGCACGAGGCGTTCGCCTCCTACATGCAGCCGTTGTACGGCAAATGGCGGGAGGGCGATGCCCGCTATATTGCGATGCTGCTGATCCAGCGACAACGGGTCGCCAATCGCGCGCCGATCGTGTCGGGCAAGTCGCTGACGACGCGTGAGGTGAATGGCGATACCGGCCCCGGCACCGACGTGTATTTCAAGGGCGCGTGGATGCTGCATAGCCTGCGCCACCTGATCGGCGACCGCGCCTTCTTCGCCGCTACCCGGCGGGTCGTGTATGGCCGACCCGATCCACGGCCGGGCAACTTCACGCCGCGCTTCGCCACGACCCGCGACTTCGAAACCGCAGTTGCGCAGGAATCCGGGCAGGATTTCGGCTGGTTCTTCGACGTGTATCTCCGGCAGGCGGCACTGCCCGACCTGATCGAACGGCGCAGCGACACCGGCCTCACCCTGCGATGGCAGGTCCCGGGCGACGGGCCGTTTCCATTGCCTGTCGAAGTTGAGGTAGACGGCGTGCGCCGGACGGTGCCGATGACTGACGGTACCGGCACCGTCCCTGCTCCTCGCAGCGCCCATATCGTCGTCGATCCGATGGCATGGCTGCTACGTCGATCGCGGGCGATCGAACGGATGCAGACGCCGCGCGTTGCCACCCCATGACCCAGCTTTCCAGACGTGCCGCCGAAATGGCGGCGACCTTCATGATCGGCGACGGACTTCTCGGCCTGCTCCAGCCCGATCGCCATGTCGCGCTGTGGCAGGAGCGGGCGGGCGGCGCGGAATGGCTGGTGCGACCGTTCATCGGTCGTCCTAATCTGCGCCGGGCCTATGCCATGGTGCAGATCGCCGCCGGACTGGCACTGGCTGCCCGGCAACGACCGACGCTTACGGAACGACCGTGATGAACAGATAGGCCGCGAAGATTGTCAGGTGGACGATCCCGGAAAGGACCGTCGTCCGCCCGTTGCCCAGCGTCAGGGTCGACACCAGCAGCGACAGCGCGAACAGCACCATCGACTTGGCATCGATGCCGAGCGACAGTGGCCAGCCCATCACCAGCGACACGATCGCAACGCTCGGGATCGTCAGGCCGATCGTCGCCAGCGCCGACCCCATGGCGAGATTGAGGCTGGTTTGCAGCCGGTCCTTCCGCGCCGCCTTGACGGCCGCAAGGCTCTCAGGGGCAAGGACCAGTCCGGCGATCAGGATACCGACCACGGCTAGGGGCAGTCCCGCACCCAGCACGGCCCCTTCGATTGTCGGCGACAAATCCTTCGCGAGCAACACGACGCCGACCAGCGCGACCAGCAGCACTGCGAACGCGATCCACGCCGTACCAACGCTCGGAGGTTCGGCATGGGCGTCCTTGGGCAACGACCCGTCAACTGCCGGCAGGAAATAGTCGCGGTGCCGTACCGTCTGCACCATCACGAACGTCGCGTAGAGAATCACGGAAATGATCGCGACGAAGGTGAGCTGTGATGGCGACAATGTCGGCCCGGCGACCGTGGAAGTATAGTTGGGCAGGACCAGCGACATGACCGCCATCGCCGCCAGAACCGACAGCGCGGCGCTCACCCCACGCAGCACGAACCGCTGCTCATGATGGCGAATGCCGCCGACCAGCAGGCAGATGCCGACGATGAAGTTCAGGATAATCATGATCGCCGCGAACACCGTATCGCGCGCCAGTGTAGCCACGTCGCCCGATCCCGACAGCATCAACGAGACGATCAGCGAAACCTCGATGACGGTCACGGCGACTGCTAGCACCAGCGTCCCGAACGGCTCGCCAACCTTGTGCGCGACCACTTCGGCGTGATGGACCGCCGCAATCACGCAACCGATCATGACCGCTGCCGCCAGGCCTGCCCCGACTCCGCTCGACTTCGCGAGGTTCAGCAGGATCGCGACCAGTCCGAGGAGGGGCACGACCAGCGACCACCATGGCAAGGCGGTCCGGTCGAGTAGTGCCCGTTTCGTTCCGGGAGTAACCAAGGCTTCGCCTTGTTCCGCCGCCGCCATCGCTTCCTGATCTCTCGCCGCCGACATCATCACTCCCTGATCGTTACGGAAAGCCAATGCTTGGGAGGCCATGATGTTTCCATCGGTCAACCGATCGCGTCGACCCAGTCGGGCAACGCCGCCAGATCCGGCAATTGGCGAAAGCGGGGATGGTCGCTCGGTGTCGCCGCCGCCTCATGCGACCAAGCCAAAGCCTGCGGGACATAGGCGGCCCAGGCACCGGCTGCGAGCGCGGGCAGCACATCGGACCGCATCGAATCACCCGCCATCACGGCGCGGTCTGGTGCGACACCATAGCGTTCGAACAGCCGGGCAAAGGTCTCGCTCGTCTTGTCGCTGACGATCTCGATCCCGGCAAAGCGGTCACCCAGCCCCGACGCGGCAAGCTTCGCCTCCTGGTGCAACAGGTCACCCTTCGTCACCAGCACGAGCCGGCCTCGCTCCGACAGCGCGTCCAGCGTCGCTTCGATGCCGTGGAGCAGTTCGACAGGATGCGCCAGCAGGCGTCGTCCTGCCGCCAACAGGTCGGCAATGACGCCGCTCGGCAATCTTTCGCCGCCCAGTTCCAGCGCGGTCTCTATCATCGACAGCGTGAACCCCTTGGCACCGTAGCCATAGAGCTTCAGGTTCCGCGCCTCGCACGCATCCAGCGTTTCCAGCGCAACGTCGGCCGCCGCAAAGGGGCGGAGCATCGCCGTGAAGGCATGATGCACCTCCTCGAAATGGCGCATATTGTGCCACAACGTGTCGTCGGCATCGAGGCAGATGAGATCGATCGGCATGGACGCTGCATAGCGGTCGGGAGTTGGCGAGGAAAGTCATCGCCCCCTTCGTCATTCCGGCGAAGAGGGCGAGTGCCCGAAACGCAAAACGGGCGCCGGTTGCCCGACGCCCGCTCGCTAGACGTAGAAGACCTGTCCGCGGCTTACGCCGCGTCGCCCGCCTTCTTCTTCTCGGCATAGACGCGCACCGGTTCCTTGCGGCCCTCGATCACGTCCTTGTCGACCACGACCTCGTCTACGCCGTCCATCGACGGCAGGTCGAACATCGTGTCGAGCAGAATGCCCTCAAGGATCGACCGCAGCCCGCGCGCGCCGGTCTTGCGTTCGATCGCCCGCTTGGACACCGACACCAGTGCCTCGTCGTTGAAGCCGAGTTTCACGCCCTCCATGTCGAACAGCTTCTGATACTGCTTGACCAAAGCGTTCTTCGGCTCCGTCAGGATCTTGATGAGCGCGGCCACATCGAGATCCTCGAGCGTCGCGATCACCGGCAGACGGCCGACGAATTCGGGGATCAGCCCGAACTTCAGCAAATCTTCCGGCTCGGTCTGACGCAGCACTTCGCCGGTGCGGCGTTCCTCCGGCGCGGCGACATAGGCGCCGAAGCCGATCGACTTGCCCTGCAAGCGATCCGCAATGATCTTTTCGAGACCCGCGAACGCGCCGCCGCAGATGAACAGGATGTTCGTCGTGTCGACCTGCAGAAATTCCTGCTGCGGATGCTTGCGGCCACCCTGCGGCGGAACGCTGGCGGTCGTGCCTTCCATCAGCTTGAGCAGCGCCTGCTGCACGCCCTCACCCGACACGTCGCGCGTGATCGACGGATTTTCGGCCTTGCGGCTGATCTTGTCGATTTCGTCGATATACACGATGCCGCGCTGCGCCCGCTCGACGTTGTAGTCGGATGCCTGGAGCAGCTTCAGAATGATGTTCTCGACATCCTCACCGACATAGCCGGCCTCGGTCAGCGTCGTCGCATCGGCCATGGTGAACGGCACGTCGAGGATGCGCGCCAGCGTCTGCGCCAGCAACGTCTTCCCGCAACCGGTCGGACCGACCAGCAGGATGTTCGACTTCGCCAGTTCGACGTCGGCACCCTTCTGGCCATGGTTCAACCGCTTATAGTGGTTGTGGACCGCGACCGACAGCACGCGCTTGGCCTGCTTCTGACCGATGACATAATCGTCGAGGACGTTGCAGATTTCCTGCGGCGTGGGCACGCCACCGTCCTTCTTGGCGACCAGTGCCGACTTCGTCTCCTCACGGATGATGTCGTTGCACAATTCGACGCATTCGTCGCAGATGAACACGGTCGGACCCGCGATCAGCTTGCGTACCTCATGCTGCGACTTGCCGCAGAACGAGCAGTACAGGGTGCTCTTGGAGTCGCCGCCGCTGAGCTTCGTCATTCAATTCATCTCCCGCGCCGCCGTGACGCGTCTTTGCGCCTGTCAGGATACACACAGGCTTGTATCCGGCAATGCATTAAAACTTTGCCCGCCCGAGCCGCCGGATGGGGCGTCGGGCGGGACGACCGCTTACGCGGCCGGGGTCGCCTCTTCGGGCGCGCCCGGACGCTTGTCGAACACCTGATCGACCAGGCCGAACGCCTTGGCTTCGTCCGCTTCGAGGAAGGTGTCGCGGTCCATCGCCCGCTCGATCTCCTCCAGCGGCTTGCCGGTGTACTTCACGTACAGCGCGTTCATGCGATCCTTGATACGCTGGATTTCCTTGGCCTGGATCTGGATGTCCGACGCCATGCCCTGCGCCCCGCCTGACGGCTGGTGGATCATGATGCGGGCGTTGGTCAGCGCGACACGCATCCCCGGTTCGCCCGCGGCCAGCAGGAAGCTGCCCATCGATGCCGCCTGCCCGATGCACACCGTGCCGACGCGCGGACGGATATACTGCATCGTGTCGTGGATCGCCATGCCGGCCGTCACCACCCCACCCGGCGAGTTGATGTACATCCAGATGTCCTTCTTCGGATTTTCCGATTCGAGGAACAGCAGCTGCGCGGTGATGAGCGAGGCCATATGATCCTCGACGCCGCCGGTCACGAACACGATGCGTTCGCGCAGCAGGCGCGAATAGATGTCGAAGCTGCGCTCGCCGCGGCTCGATTGTTCGATGACGATGGGGACGAGGCCGTCGTGGATATCTAGCATTGGGTTCCCGCTGAGTAGGTTTCGACGCCCTACATCGGCGCTCCCGCCTGACCGCGCAAGAGGCGAGCGCATCGCTACGCGCCCGGAATGATGGTTATCGCGCCGTCCTGGTGCCGCCCGGTGCCGGATAGGCAAGATATGCCAGCCGCCGGACCTCCCGCCGCCCGCGCACCACCGTGTCGAGGATCAGGCCGGAAAACAGGCAGAGCGATGCGAGGATGACCAGGCCGGTCGCGAGGATTGCGGTAGGAAATCGTGGTACCAGCCCGGTATTCAGGTAGGTTATGGCAAGCGGCACCGCCAGGATCACAGCGGCGAGTGCCAGCAACAGTCCGATCGCGCCGAAGAACCAGAGTGGACGCTCGATCCGGTACAATGTGGCGATGGTCCGTGCGATGCGGAAGCCATCGCCATAGGTCGAAAGCTTCGACGCGGACCCTTCCGGCCGTGCGAAATAGCGAGTCGACACCTCCGCGACCGGCATCCGCAATTCAAGCGCATGGACGCTGATCTCGGTCTCGATCTCGAACCCGGCCGACAACGACGGAAAGCTCTTCACGAACCGTCGCGAAAAGACGCGGTAGCCCGACAGGATATCGGTAAAGCTGCGCCCGAACAGCCGCGCCAGCATTCCCGTCAGCATCGCGTTGCCGAAGCGATGCCCCCGGCGATACGCCAGCGCGGCATCGCTCACCCGCTGCCCCACCACCATGTCGAGCTGCTCGTCCAGCAGTCGCGCAACCAGTTCCGGCGCAGCCTCGGCGTCATAGGTCGCGTCGCCATCGGCCATGACATAGATATCGGCATCTACATCGGCGAACATCCGCCGGACCACCGCGCCCTTGCCCTGGATGCGTTCGCTGCGCACCACTGCACCCGCGGCTCTCGCAACCTCGATCGTGCGGTCCGACGAATTATTGTCGTACACATAGATGGTCGCATCGGGCAGCGCCGCGCGGAACCCCGCGACGGTCGCGCCGATCGCGGCTTCTTCATTGTAGCAGGGCAGCAGGACGGCGACGGTCGTGGACATGGTCCGCGTACAACACCGGATGCGGACGAAAGCAAGCGCCGGACATGCAAAGGCCGTCCGCTCCCCGTGGAAGCGGACGGCCCATTGCCTTTCGGGATCGGACAATCAGCCTTCGCTGGCTTCGGTCTCGACCTTCTTCTTGGCGCGCGGCTTCTTGGCCGGAGCCGGGGCGGCCTCGCCCTCGGCGGCTTCGGCCGGCGCGGCTTCAGCCTTCTTTGCCGGAGCCTTCTTGGCCGGCGCCTTCTTCTTCGGCGCTTCTACCTCACCCGCCGCTTCCGCCGGGGCGTCGGCAGCCGGCTCGGCCTTGGCGGCCTTCTTCGCCGGCTTGGCGTGGTCATGGTCATGATCGTGGTTGCAATCGGGGCCATGCACATGCGGCACGGCGCCTTCTTCGCTCTCGATCTCAGCTTCGAGTTCCTCGCGCGTCACTTCGCGGTCGGTGATCTCGGCCTTGCCGAACAGGAAGTCGACGACCTTGTCCTCGTACAGCGGCGCACGCAGCTGCGCGGCGGCCATCGGCTCCTGCTGCACATACTGCATGAAGCGCTGCCGGTCCTGCGGGCCGTACTGCTGCGCGGCCTGCATGATAAGGCGCTGCATTTCCTGCTGCGTCACTTCGATGCCGTTCTGCTGGCCGATTTCCGACAGCAGCAGGCCGAGGCGAACGCGGCGGATGGCGATCTGACGATAATCGTCACGCTCGGCTTCCAGCTCGGCGCGCGCCGCTTCCGGGTCGGCTTCGTGGCCGGCTTCATGCTGCAGCTGTGCCCAGATCTGCTCGAACTCGGCTTCGACCATCGATGGCGGAACGTCGAAATTGTGACCGGCGGCGAGCTGGTCGAGCAGCTTGCGCTTCATGTGGGTGCGGGTCAGGCCGTTCAGTTCCTGCTCGACCTGCCCCTTGATGAGGCCGCGCAGCTGCTCGAGGCTCTCGAGGCCGAGCGACTTGGCGAACTCGTCGTCCGGGCCGCCTTCGGCCGGAACCTTCACGTCGGTGATCTTCAGGTCGAAGGTCGCTGCCTTGCCCTTCAGGTTTTCGGCCTGATAATCGTCGGGGAAGGTTACGTTGATCGTCTTCTCGTCGCCCTTCTTGACGCCGACCAGCTGGTCTTCGAAGCCGGGAATCAGACGGCCCGAGCCGATTTCGATCGCCATGCCTTCGCCGGTGCCACCGTCGAACGCCACGTCGTCGACCTTGCCGACGAAATCCATCACGACCAGGTCACCGGTCGCGGCTTCATGACCTTCCTCGGCGTCGTTGTGACGCTTGTTGTTGCTGGCGAGCTGCTCCAGCTGCTCGTCGACCACCTTTTCATCGGCCGGAACGGTCAGCCGCTCCAGCTTCAGCGCGTCGATCGCCGGGGTCGGCACGTCGGGCAGCACTTCGAGCGATACGGTGACGGCGGCGTCCTTGCCCGGGGCATATTCGCCTTCGAGCGACACCTGCGGCGCGGTTGCCGGCCGCAGCTTCTGCTCGGCGATCAGCGTCTGGATACCGTCCTGGATCGAGCTGTTCAGCGCGTCCTGCGACAGCGCTTCGCCGTGCATCTTGCGGATCAGGTTCGCGGGCACCTTGCCGGGGCGGAAGCCGGGCATCTTGATCGTCGGCGCAACCCGCTTCACTTCGGCGTCGACCTTGGCGTCGACCTCCGCAGCGGTGATGGTCAGCGTGTAGGCGCGCTTCAGGCCCTCGTTCAACGTCTCGACAGTCTGCATTCTCACGGCTTTCGTCAAAAGAATCGAATGGAGCGGCTCCAGCTTCGACAGGCGCTGGCGGCGTCACTGGTGCGGGCGAAGGGAGTCGAACCCCCACATCTTTCGATACTGGAACCTAAATCCAGCGCGTCTACCAGTTCCGCCACGCCCGCCGAGCGGACGCCGCCGGCACGGGCGCGTCTATAGCAGTCGTGCGCGTCGGGGCAAGTCGCCAAGCTTCGCAGAGTTGCATCGGGTCCGCAACCCGGCCGCGTGGCGGACGTTGGGAGGTGTGAAGGAGAGATCAATCATGCCCGTCGAACCCCCGATCCCCGCCGAAACCCCTGCACCCGAACCCGGCGTCGCGCCGATTACGCCGCCGCCCGAGCATCCGGCACCGCAGAGCGAACCCGGCCAGCCGACCGCGCCGCCGCCGGAAATCGACGTGCCCGGTCCCGATATCGACGTGCCTAGCCCGATGCCGGGCGGTGATCCCGGCGTAACGCCGGTCCCCGGCCAACCCGTGATGGAAGGAAACCGACATGAGTGACCGCGATCGGAGCATGCATCCCGACAGCGCACCGCAGGACGATACGGATCGCCGCAGCGATATCGAACGTGCGGTCGACGCTGTAAACGGCGACGTCGAGCGTGGCGGCACCGGCAGTGGCGCGACGTCACCGACCGAACCAACCGTATCGCCGGATACCGCAGGAGGTTCCGGCGGCGTCGTGCGCAATCAGGAGGGCGACGGGCAATAGGCTTGTCCCGTCCGGCTCCCCTGCTGCATATGGCAGGGGAGCGGTTCGGCTATTTCGCGATCCGCCGCGCGGTGATGACCTTCACCGGCGCGGCGGGCATCTCCCCTTTGAACGCGCCGTTGCTGGCCTTGACCGGATCGACAGGCGTATCGAGGATCTTCAACAGCACATCCCGACCGCCGACGATCCGCGCGAACGCCGCATAGCCCTGCCCGTCCGCCGGAACGCCCGGGGCTGCGTCCAGCGCGCGCCGCTGGTCACCCACCGAAATCGTGAATTCGCCACGCGCAGTCCCGACGCCCAGACGCGCTACCGAAAGCGTGCCATCGGTATGCGACAAACCGGTCTGGGTAGTCGGTTCGTGCTTGATCGGGGGCAGCATCTTCTTCGCATCGGTGTGCGGCCCGAACTGGACGAACCCGAATTCCGGCCCGACCTTCACGATGCGGTAGAAGCTTGTGCCGTCCAGCCGCTTCTGGTCGACATAACGCAGGAAATTGGCTGCCGTGATCGGCGCACGCTTTACTTCGACCTCTACGGTCAGCGTGCCGGCGGTGGTGACGATCGCGACGCGCGGCAGGGGCGCTTCGTCTACAGGCTGCGGAGCCGGTACCTGCGCCAGCGCCGGACCGGCGAAGGCCAGCGCAACCAGCAGCGCGCGTCGCGTCGTCTTCATCATCCCAACGCCTTTTTCAGCAGGTCGTTGACCACGCCCGGATTGGCCTTGCCGCCCATAGCCTTCATCGTCTGTCCGACGAAGAAGCCGAACAGCTTGTCCTTGCCGCCACGATAGTCGGCGACCTTGTCGGCGTTCTTTTCCATGACGTCGGCGATCACCGCCTCGATCGCGCCGGTGTCGCTGGTCTGCTTGAGGCCGCGTTCCTCGACGATGGCGTTCGCGCCCTGCCCGGTTTCGAGCATGATTTCGAACACCTGCTTCGACAGCGTCCCCGACAGCGTGCCATCGGCTACCAGCTTCAGCAGTTGCGCGCCCTGCGCCGGTGATACCGGGCTGTCACCGATGCTCTTGCCGAGGCGGTTGAGCGCGCCATAGAGATCCGAAATCAACCAGTTGGCGGCCGACTTTGCCGGGACTTGCGAACCGCATTCGGCGAGCAGCGATTCGAACCAGCGCGCGGTTTCGACCTCGGCCGTCAGGACCGCCGCGTTGTACGCCGACAGGCCAAGCTCGCCCTCATAGCGCTTGCGCTTGGCATCGGGCAATTCGGGCAGCGACGCGCGGCATTCGTCGAGGAAGGCATCGTCCAGCTCGAGCGGCAGCAGGTCGGGATCGGGGAAGTAGCGATAGTCGTGCGCATCCTCCTTCGACCGCATTGACCGCGTCACACCCTTGTCCGGATCGAAAAGGCGGGTTTCCTGCACGATGCGGCCGCCATCCTCCAGCACCGCGACCTGGCGGTTGGCCTCATATTCGATGGCGGCCATGACGAAGCGCACCGAATTGACGTTCTTCGTCTCGGTCCGCGTGCCCAGTTCCTCGCCCGGACGCCGCACCGACACGTTGACGTCGGCGCGCATCGAACCCTGGTCCATATTGCCGTCGCACGACCCGACGTAGCGCAGAATCGTCCGGAGCTTCGACAGATATGCCCCAGCCTCGGCGGGCGAGCGCATGTCGGGACGGCTGACGATCTCCATCAGCGCGACGCCCGACCGGTTAAGATCGACATAGGATCGCGTCGGATGCTGGTCGTGCATCAGCTTGCCGGCA
Source organism: Sphingomonas panni (assembly GCF_022664435.1). Lineage (GTDB taxonomy): Bacteria > Pseudomonadota > Alphaproteobacteria > Sphingomonadales > Sphingomonadaceae > Sphingomonas > Sphingomonas panni. The sequence continues at coordinate 109,044 of NZ_JAKREU010000005.1, forward strand.
TCCTGCTCGACATGGATACGCTCCACGCCGATCGTTTTGGTCGGGCTGTTCGGATCCTTCTCGTCGAGAACGACGGTGATTGACCCCTCACCCACCAGCGGGTGGTAGAGCTGGCTGATCTGATAGCCCTGCGGCAGATCGGCGTAGAAATAGTTCTTGCGGTCGAAGCGCGACCATTTGTTGATGACCGCATCGATCGCCATGCCGGTACGCACCGCCTGCCGGATGCATTCGCGGTTCGGGGTCGGCAACATGCCGGGCATCGCCGCATCGACCAGCGACACCTGCGTATTCGGCTCCGCGCCGAACGCGGTCGCCGCGCCGGAGAACAGCTTGGCGTTCGACGTGACCTGCGCATGGACTTCGAGGCCGATCACGACCTCCCAGTCGCCGGTGGCACCACGGATGCGGTAGGTGGATTCAGTCATTTTGAGTGCAACTTCCGTTCAGCGCGCTTCGCGCGGCGCTTCTTCGAATAATAGCCCCATCCAAGCCCGATACAGACTCCGAACAGGTCCGCCACCAACATGGCAAGCGGAAGCGCCGCCATCGCTACGACAGCGATGGCGGCTTCCTCCATTTACCACCACTTGTCCGCACGGGCGACGAAGCCGGCACGCCGCTCGATCGCCAAGCCCGCGTTCAGCACGCCCTGCTCGTCCAGCGGCTTGCCGATGATCTGCAACCCCAGCGGCAGGCCATCCTTGTCAACGCCGCCCGGCACGCTCATCGCCGGCAAGCCGGCCAGCGACGACGGCACGGTGAACACGTCGTTCAGGTACATCGCAATCGGATCGGCGCTCTTTTCGCCCAGCGCGAACGCGGCCGACGGCGCGGTCGGGGTCAGCAGCACGTCGCACTGCTCCCAAGCCTGTTCAAAGTCGCGCGCGATCAGCGTCCGCACCTTCTGCGCCTGCGTATAATAGGCATCGTAAAAGCCCGCCGACAGCACATAGGTGCCGATCATGATCCGGCGCTTCACCTCGTCGCCGAAACCGGCGGCGCGGGTCGCGGCGTACATGTCCTGCAACCCCGCTCCATCGGGCAGCACCCGCTGTCCGAAGCGTACGCCATCATAGCGGGCGAGGTTCGACGAAGCCTCCGCCGGTGCAATGATGTAATAGGCCGGCAGCGCATATTTGGTGTGCGGCAGCGAAACCTCGACGATCTCCGCCCCCGCGTCCTTCAGCCACGCAATGCCCTGCTGCCACAGTGCCTCGATCTCGACGGGCATCCCGTCGACACGATATTCCTTCGGAATGCCGACGCGCTTGCCGCGCAGGTCGGCGTTCAGGCCCGCCTCCCATGCCGGGACCGGCAGATCGAGCGAGGTCGAATCCTTCGGATCGAATCCGGCCATTGCCTCCAGCATGATCGCGCAGTCGCGGACGTCGTGCGCCATCGGCCCAGCCTGATCGAGCGAGGAGGCGAAGGCGACGACGCCATAGCGCGAGCAGCGGCCATAGGTCGGCTTGATGCCGGTGATGCCGACGAATGCGGCCGGCTGACGGATCGAACCGCCGGTGTCGGTGCCGGTCGCCGCCGGGCATAGCCGGGCCGCGATCGCCGACGAAGACCCGCCGGACGACCCGCCGGGAGCCATCGGCGCGGTGTCGCCCGGACGCCGCCACGGTGAGATCACATTGCCGAACGCGCTGGTTTCGTTGGACGACCCCATCGCGAACTGGTCGAGGTTCAGCTTGCCCAGCATCCCCGCGCCTGCATTCCACAGATTGCCCGAAACCGTCGACTCATACTGCGGGACAAAGCCCTTCAGGATGCCGCTCGCCGCCGTCGTCTCTACGCCCTGCGTGCAGAACAGGTCCTTCATGCCGATCGGCACGCCAGCCAATGGCTTGAGCGTTTCGCCGGCCGCGCGCGCATCGTCTGCAGCCTTGGCCGCGGCAATGGCGTGATCGGGTGTTTCCACGAGGAAGGCGTTGAGCGGCTTCGCAGCGGCGACCGCGTCAATGAATGCATCTGCCACGTCGCGCGCGGAGAAATCGCCACCGCGCACGCCGTCGCGGATCGCGGCGACGCCAAGGTCGGTCAGGTTCGACACTATTCGATCACTTTCGGAACGGTGAAAAAGCCATGCTCGCCCTGCGGCGCATTGGCCAACACCTTGTCGCGCACGTCGCCATCGGTGACGACGTCGTCGCGCAGGCGCAGATGATTGGGGATGACGGCGGTCATCGGTTCGACGCCGCTGGTATCGACCTCGCCCAATTGCTCGATCCAGCCGAGGATGTTGCCGAGTTCGGGTGCCAGCTTTTCGGCTTCGGCATCGGTGATCGCGATACGGGCAAGGCCGGCCACGCGTTTGACGGTTGCAGGTTCGACGGACATGGGAAGGGCGGCTAGCATTACGGCACGCCCCCCACAAGCACCCGCAAAGCGGTTGCGCACGTCCGCGCCTTCCCGCATCGAGTGGCCGCAATAGCGGTGGAGTCCCGATTGGCGCGCAAATTCCTCTATGTCGTGGCGACGCTGATCGTCCTCGTGATCGCCGGAGCGGTCGCGTATCGCATGTTCGGTAACGACCTGCTGCGCCGCGCACTGGTGCCGAGCGTCGCGTTCCGCACCGAACCGTCCATTCCGTCGCGGCTCTATGCCGACAGGACGATGTGGTTCGCCCGGCCGGGCCTGACCAACACGCCAGTCGACTGGCTGCCTCCCGGGATCGAGCGCACGACGTCGGGCAACGCCGAAATCTTCTTCATCCATCCGACCTCGTTCGTCGGGACCGACCGCTGGAACGCCGTGCTCGACGACGCGGAAACCAATGACCGCGCGCGCATTTTCCTGCGCGGACAGGCCAGCGCCTTCAGCGCGGCCGGGCGGGTCTGGGCCCCACGCTATCGCCAAGCGACGTTCGGCGCATTCCTGACCAGCGAGGACGCAGCGGAGCAGGCACTGGACCTTGCCTATCACGACATCGAATCGGCGTTCGACCACTTCATCGGCGAGATCGATCCGAAGCGCCCGATCATCCTCGCCGGGCATAGCCAAGGCGCGTTGCATCTGACGCGGCTGTTGCGTGAAAAGGTCGCTGGCAAACCCCTCGCCCGGCGGATCGTCGCGGCCTATGTCGTCGGCTGGCCGGTGTCGCGCGCGACCGATCTCGCAGCCCTCGGACTGCCCGAATGCAAGGCGGCCGACCAGACAGGATGCCTGTTGTCGTGGCAAAGCTTTGCCGAACCCGCCGATCCGTCGCTGGTCGTCGAGCAATATGACGCATCCACCGGATTCGACGGACGACCACGCGCGAATACGCCGATGGTCTGCACCAATCCGCTGACCGGCACCGCCGATGCGCAGGCGCCGGCGAGCGCCAATCTCGGCACGCTGATCCCCGACGAATCGCTGCAGAATGCGACGATGACGCCAGGGCTGGTGCCGGCCGCCTGCGGCCCGCGCGGGTTCCTGTCGATCGGCGACAGTCCGCCGGACCTGGGACCCTATGTGCTGCCGGGCAATAACTGGCACGTCTATGACTACAGCCTGTTCTGGGCGGATGTCCGCGCCGACGCGCTGCGTCGCCTCGCAGCGTGGGAGAAGAGATGATTACCGAAGACCGCGCCGTCTTTCGCGACGCGCTGCCCGAAGGCGGTCGGCTGATCGGCCTCGACGTCGGGACCAAGACGATCGGTACCGCGCTGTGCGACGCCGGATGGAGCTTCGCCAGCCCCGCCGTGCTGGTGAACCGCACGAAGTTCAGCGCGGACAAGGCGCAACTGGCGACGCTGATCCGCCAGCAGTCCGTGCGCGGGATCGTGATCGGCCTGCCGCTTAACATGGACGGCAGCGATTCGCCGCGCACGCAGTCGGTCCGTGCCTTTGCCCGCAACCTCGACGACATGAACCTGCCGGTCTTCCTGTGGGACGAACGCTGGTCGACGGTCGCGGTCGAGCGGCAGATGATCGCTGAAGATCTGAGCCGCGCCAAACGCGCGGAGCGGGTGGACAAGCTGGCTGCTGCGTACATCCTGCAAGGGGCAATTGATGCACTGGTCAATGTGCCCCTTGGCTGAGCGCTGACGAAGGCCTGCCCTCGACACCGAATGGCTCGACAGATGCCCGGCGACCCGCCACACGGTGGCAAGGCGCCCACAGGGGGGCGACGGTCAAGGGGCGGACATGATCAAGAGACAGACTTCGGCTGCGCTGGCGATATTGTTGGCGACCACGGCGTGCGGTGGCGGGGGTGGCGGCGGCGGGACGGTTACCACGCCGCCGGTGGCTGTGGTGCCAACTTTGGGCGTGTCGATCGCGCCGGCGACTCAGACTACGGCGATCGACGATTTGGGGAATGGAACGGCATTGGGATTTGCCGCGACCGTTGCCGGTTCGACCAGCGACACGGTCGTCGCCGACCTGAAATACGATAACCGGCAACTGGTGCTCGACGGGGACGTTACGCGCGGGACGGACGGCGCCTATCGCGTCCGCTTCAAGCCGGTCGCCGGCCTCGCGAACGGAAACTACACCGGATCGATGACCTTTCGCCTGTGCCGTGAAGCGGCCTGCAACACGGTGTATCCGGGATCGACCCAGTCCTTTGCCTATACCCTGACGCTGCAACTGGGCGATTGGGCGACGTTCCAACGCAATGCCGCCCATACAGGGTTCGTCCGCGCAACCTTCGACCCGGCTGCCTTCCGCAAGGCATGGGAATGGGCGCCGACCGGCGTATATGGCGTAAGCCCCATCGCATCCTCCAACGGGCTCGTCTACGTCACGGCGCGCGATCCCGACGGCACCGCCGTACTGCGCGCCTTGTCCAGCAGTACAGGCGAACAACGCTGGAACTACGCGATTGGACGAACCGCCTATCACAGCGGTCCGGCGGTCGGTAACGGGCGGGTATTCGTGACGACGATGACCACGTCCTCTACCGAGAACGCCATCGTCTCGGTCAACGCGGTGACCGGGGAATTCGCGCCCCCGAACGCCACCTTTGCGTCACAATGGGCCGATTTCCTGCAACCGACCCCGTACAAGGATGGCCTCTACATCGCGGCCGGCTATTACGGCAATTTCGCCTATGGCTATAATTATTCGTCCTATACGGCGTGGGCCACCGATACGAAGGGGTCGATCTGGGACGGCCAGACGCCGGCAGTCGATGAACAGACCGTTTATTATTACTCAGGCAAGGCGATCGAACTGATCGATCGTCAGACGGGTGAGATCAAAGGTAGCCTGACCGACCCGTTTTTCCAAAGCAGCGGCTATGATTACCATGGCGCACCGATCCTCGGATCGACGGGTAACGTGATGGCCTATTCCGGCCATCGTGGTCCGTCGTCGCCATCGATCCTCGTCAACTGGTCCATCGCCGACAAGGCCTATAAGTGGCGCAGCGCCAATACCTATTCGACGACACCGGCCGTTGGTGGCGGGCGCATCTACTTGTCGAAGTCCACGCCCGGCGAGTTGAACGTCCTCGACGAGGAAACGGGCCGGCTCCTATGGGGTTGGGCACCGCCGGTGGATGAACGGATGATCGGCAATACCATCCTGACCGAGACGATCGTGTTCGTCAGCACCAACAAGTCGATCTATGCCATCCCGATCCAGGGTAGCAGCCATGTCCCGGTCTGGAGCGCGCCGGGTGGCGGCGAGATGGCGATCACCCCCGATGGCATGCTGATCGTCACCGGACAGGCGCCCGAATATGGCTATCCGCGAGCATTGACCGCCTATCGTCTACGCTGATCGGTTCGGCGGCGGCTGGAATTCCCCTGCCACCGCCGCCGCGACCTTGCGCATATTCCCGGTGCGGCCTAACCGGTCGCCTCGATGCCTATTTCAGACCACCGCCCCGCCGCCATGATCGATGGCGGCGCCGTTTTCCCGCATCGGCACCTGACCGGGATCGAGGGATTGCAGCCCCATGAGATCCTGTTCCTGCTCGATGAGGCGGAACAATGGATCGACGCCAATCGCAGCCGCGCGCCCGGCGACCAGCGGCTCAAAGGCGTGACCCAGATCAACGCTTTCTTCGAGAACAGCACCCGGACGCTGCTGTCGTTCGAAATTGCCGGCAAGCGGCTGGGTGCGGACGTCGTCAACATGCACGCCGCCCAATCGAGCGTGAAGAAGGGCGAGACGCTGATCGACACCGCCGTCACGCTCAACGCGATGCGGGCGGACGTGATCGTCATCCGCCACAGTTCGTCGGGCGCGGTGCAACTGATCGCCGACAAGGTCGACTGCCCGGTGCTCAATGCGGGCGATGGCTGGCACGAGCATCCCACGCAAGCGCTGCTCGACGCGCTGACCATCCGCCGCCGGCTGGGCGAGATCGCGCACAAGCGGGTCGTGATCTGCGGCGATATCCTGCACAGCCGGGTCGCGCGTTCGAACATCCTGGCGCTGACGACGCTCGCTGCCGAAGTGCGCGTCGTCGCACCGGCGACGCTGATGCCGCACGCGATCGAATCGATGGGTGTGACGCCGTTCACCAATTTCGATGCCGCGCTGGAAGGGGCAGATGTCGTCATGATGCTGCGCTTGCAGAACGAGCGCATGAACGGCGGTTTCATTCCGTCGACCCGCGAATATCACCTGCGCTACGGCCTGACCCGCGAACGGCTCAAACGCGCCGAGCCGCACGCGATCGTAATGCATCCCGGGCCGATGAACCGGGGGATCGAGATCACGAGTGATGTCGCCGACGATCCCGAACGGTCGACGATCACCGAACAGGTGGAAATGGGCGTAGCAGTCCGTATGGCCTGTCTCGACGTACTGACCCGGCGCAGCCGTGACGTGGAGGGCTGGGCATGAGCAAGCGGTTCACCGGCGGCACGCTGGTCTGTCCGGTCGGCGGTATCGTTCCGCGCGACCTGATCGTCGACGGCGACATCATCGTCGCGGACGCGGCGGATGCCGAAACGATCGACGCGTCGGGCAAGCTGATCGCGCCGGCGATCGTCGATCTGGGGGTGTTCGGCATCGATGTTGCCGCATTCCGCGCCGGCGGCATCGTCCGGGTCGGCCTGATGCCCGATCAGGCGCCGGTGCTGGACGATCCGGGGATCGTCGCGCGGGCGGCCCATATGGGCAAACCGGACATCTGGATTCACCCGATTTCGGCCGCGACCCAGGGTCTGCGAGGCACCGACCTCGCCGAGATGGCGATCAATGCCGAAGCGGGGGCGGTGGCGGTGGCGACCGGGCGGCGCTGGATCGCCGACAGCGGCGTGATGCGCAAGGTACTGGCCTATGCCCGCGATTGCGGTCTGGTCGTCATCGCCCATGCCGAGGATGGCGGAATGGCCGGGGACGCGGTGGCGACCGCCGGGGAAACCGCGACCCGGCTCGGCCTGCCCGCCGCGCCCGCCATGGCCGAGGCACTGGCGATCGCGCGCGACGTGATGCTCGCCGAGGAAACCGGCGCGCGGCTCCATTTCCGGCAGGTGACGACCGCTGCCGGGTTCGACCTGATCCGCGCGGCGAAGCGGCGTGGTGTCCGCGTCACCTGCGGCATTACGCCGGCCCATCTTTATCTGTCGGATATCGCGATGAGCGACTTCCGCACCTTTGCACATCTTTCGCCGCCCTTGCGCAGCGAAAGCGATCGGCAGGCGGCGCGCGCGGCGCTGGCCGACGGAACGATCGACGTGCTGTGTTCGGGCCATGACCCACGCGGACCGGAGGCAAAGCGCCTGCCCTTCGCCGATTCGGAACCGGGCATGGCGGGCGCGGAAACGTTGCTGCCGCTCGGGCTGGGGCTGGTGCGGGACGGGCTGATCGCGCTCGACCGGCTGTTCGCGCTGCTGTCGCGCAATCCCGCCCAGTTGCTCGGGCTCGAATCGGGCACACTAGGGAATGGTGCGCCGGCCGACCTGATCGTGATCGACCAGGACGCGCCATGGCAGGTCCGCGCGGATGCCTTGGCGGGCAAGGCCGCGAACACCCCGTTCGACGGCCTGCCGGTGCAGGGCCGCGCGGTCCGTGTCATGAAAGGTGGCGCGTTCCTGTAACGGAACGCGCCACCACCTCCTGGGAGAGGACCGGGAAAGACTTAGCGCGAGGCGAGACGGTCGGGACGCGCCCAGCTGGCGAGCTGTTCGCCGGCATGGGTGCGCACGAAGCAGCGGTCGCCCTTCGCCCGGATGCTGCCGCACAGCGATGCGGCGTCGCCGCGCGCGAGGCCACCGACCGACAGCCGATAGAAGCTGGTCCCGCGCACGCTAGCCTGCATCCCCTGCGGCGACAGGGCGGCAAGGCGGGGCACGTTCCGGCTCATCCGGCGCCATGCGTTGCGCGCCACGCCGGCATTGTCGAAGGCACCGAGCTGGACATAATAGTCACCCTTGGCCGGCGTGATCGCCGCGACCTGCGTGGGCTGGGCGACCGCGCGGGTACGGGCCGCCAGGCGTACCGGCTGCGCGCCGCGGCGATAGTCGCTCGGCAGCGCCTGAACGATCTCCCGACGCGGGGCAAAGGTGATGGCAGGCCGCACGACCGCCGCCAGTTGCACTGGCGCGGGTACGGCGGGAACGACCGGCGTAGCGCTGACCGGCTCGACCGCGACGACCGCTGTCTGCACTTCGGGCACCGGATCGGCCTGCGCCAACGCGACCGGGGCCGCCCCCACCGGTTCGGCCAGCGCCAGTTGCATCGGCTGACCCCGGTCCGATGCCGCCGGCGTGACGCCCAGCAGGGCGGCGACCTGTTGCGCGGCATGTTCGGGACGGGCGAACGCCGCCCAGTCGAGCAGCCGCTGATCCACCTGCGCCGGTGCCATATCGACCGACGCCACCGTGCGGGCATCGACCCAGCGCCCATCCAGCGCCAGCGCGAGCGCCAGATTCTGCCGCACCGTCGCCGTCGCCGCCGGATCGCGTGCGGCCTCGCTCAACAACGCAATGCCGCCCGCCGGATCGCCCGCCAGCGCCAGCGCCAGCCCGCGGTCCGCCGGCGCGATACGCGCGGCATGGGCGGCCAGCGTCTCCCGCGCCGCGACCCACTCGCCAGTCGCGGTCTGGGCAAGCGCGAGGTTGAGCGCCGCCCGCGCATCGGCCGGGTTCAGCGTCAGCACGTCGGTGAAGGCCTGCGTGGCTGAGGCGAAGCGCCCCGCCGACAGATACGCCCGGCCGAGCAGGGTGCGATAGGCCGCGTCGCGCGGCGACAATGCCACCGCCTGTTCGGCGAAGGTGACGGCATCCGCCACCCGCTTCTTCGCCAGTGCCTTGGCAGCCTTCACAGCGAACTTGCGTGCCGCGCCGTCCTCCGCCGAGGCGACCGCCACGGTGCCGCTGCCGACCAGCGCCAGCGAACCGCCGAGCATAGCCGTCGCAAGGCCGATCGATACGAGGAGATGGGTCTTCATGGCTTGCCCTTCGTTGCCCCGTCGGGGCTAAGGCGCTGAACGAGCGCCGCAATGTCGGAAGTGGATGGAAGCGCGCGATCCAGCGCCTCACGCACGAAGGCTTCCGGGGAAATGTCGCGCACCGTCGCCGCCAGCTTCAGCCGAAGCATCCGGTCGGGATCGAGCGCGAGCAGGATCGATTCACTGGCTGGCACCGGTGTATCCGGCACGGCCTGCAACTTCGCCCGTTCGCGCAGGACGGCGGGTTTGGTATCGCCCAGATCGTTCCAGCCGAGATCGTCACCGTCCCGGCTGTCCGGCCCTGTGCCATGCGGGCGCATCGCCGGACGAGCCTCCCCCTTGCGCGCCAGTAGGGACGAATGAATCTGGGCCGGGGGGCGCTGGTTCGTCATCCCCTCACCCCTGCCCCCGGCGACCGAAGCCGCCGGCGGGTACGCGCATGGCGGTTGGCAGCGTCGGCACGGCAAAGACGGTACGGCGGAAATTCTTTTCGAGACGATCCTGCAGATAGAGCCACAGCGCCTCGATCTCGGCGCTCGACTTCGATGCCGGATCGATCTCCATGACGGTGCGGCCATCGACCATCGACGATGCGAAATCGACTCGGTGATGGATCGTTACCGGTGCGACGGTGCCATGCTGCGAAAGGGCCATCGTCGCCTCCGTCGTGATCCGCGCGCCGGGCGTTGCGGCGTTGACGACGAAGACCAGCGGCTTGCCGGCGCGATCGCACAGGTCGACCGTTGCTCCCACCGCGCGCAGATCATGTGGGCTTGGCCGCGTCGGTACGACGATCAGTTCGGCGACGGCGATGACGCTCTGGATCGCCATCGTGATTGCCGGCGGCGTGTCGATGATCGCGAGCTTGAACCCATGCGCGCGCAAGGTTTCCAGATCGGCGGCAAGGCGCGCGACCATCGTCTGGGCAAAGGCCGGTTCGTCGGTGACCCGCTCGTTCCACCATGCCGCCAGCGACCCTTGCGGATCGATGTCGATCATCACTACCGGCCCTGCGCCTGCGCGTTCCGCCTGCACGGCCAGATGCCCGGACAAGGTCGTCTTGCCCGAACCACCCTTTTGCGAAGCCACCGCCAGAACGCGCATTACGTCTCGATCTCCCCGTACTCTGCGGATCCGGATGCCATGGATGCGGATAAGAACCGGTTAACGCGGCGCTTTCCTCCGCACTGACTCGAAAGGCTTTCCGAACATGGTGAACGGCTGATAGGGAATGGCACGAGGACGCAGAGGGGATCGTGATGCGCGGATTGGTTGGGCTGGCGCTGGCAGGCGCGCTGCTGTCGAGTGCGGCGGGGGCGGATGTGAAGGCCGGGGTCGATGCCTGGGCGCGCGGCGACTGGGCTACCGCCGTTCGCGAATGGCAGCAACCCGCCGCCGCCGGCGATGCCGATGCGCAGTTCAACCTCGGTCAGGCATATAAACTCGGCCGCGGCGTGAAGATGGACATGGCGCAGGCCGAGCGCTGGTACGCACTCGCCGCGCAACAGGGACATGCACAGGCCGAGGATAATTACGGCCTGATCCTCTTCCAGAACGGCAAGCGCGCCGATGCGGTGAAATGGCTGGAAAGATCGTCGCAACGGGGCGAGGCGCGCAGCCAGTTCGTGCTGGGTACCATGCTTTTCAACGGTGACGCGGTGCCCAAGAACTGGCGACGCGCCTATGCGCTGATGACGCGGGCATCGTCGGCCGGCCTGCCCCAGGCATCGGCTACGCTGGCAGAGATGGATCGCTATGTTCCATTGCCCGATCGGCAGGCGGCGCTGGTGATGGCGCGCGACCTGGAGCGCAATGCCGGGCGCCCCGTACTGGCGTCGGTACAGCCGACATCTGTCCCGCCGAAGGTCGTCACGCCGCGTCCGACGCCGGTGGCAGCGCCTGCTCCCAAACCGACGCCTGCTGCCCGCGCGTCCGTGGCCCCGAAACCCGTCCGCGACGGTGGCTGGCGGGTACAGCTCGGCGCGTTCAAGGATGCCGGCAACGCGCGTCGCCTGTGGAGCAGCGTGTCGGGCAAGTTCACCGGCCGGCAACCCTATTATGAACAGGCGGGGGCCAATACCCGCTTGCTGGTCGGCCCGTTCGCCAGCAGCGCGGAGGCTACGAGCGCATGTGCCGCCATCCGCCCCACACCCTGCGTGCCGATGAAGCGCTGAGCGATCAGCCCGCCGCCCAATCGGCGCGGGCGACCCCCTGGATATAGAGCAATGCGGTCAGGTCGTTGTGATCGATCCGCACACCTGCTTCAGCGGCAACGATCGGCTTGGCGTGATAGGCGACGCCGAGGCCAGCGCGGCGGATCATCGGCAGGTCGTTCGCGCCGTCGCCCACCGCCAGCGTGGCCGCCGGATCGATGCCCAGTTCGTCGATCGCCGACAGCAGCGTCACTTCCTTGGTCGTTGCATCGACGATCGGCTTGCGAACCTCGCCGGTCAGCCGCCCGTCCTCGATCAGCAGCCGATTGGCGATCATCCGATGGAAGCCCAGCTCGGTGCCGACCGGCTCGGCAAAGCGGGTAAAGCCGCCCGACACGAGAATCGTCGTAGCGCCCCGCGCCCGCATGGTTTGGATCAGCGTCTTCGCGCCCGGCATCAGCTTGACCCGTTCCTCGAGGCAACGCTGGATCGCGGCTTCCTCCAGCCCCTCCAGCAGCGCCACACGAGCGTCCAGCGCCGATGCGAAGTCCAGTTCGCCACGCATCGCCCGTTCGGTCACCTCGGCGATCTGCGCCTTGATCCCGGCATAGTCCGCCAGTTCGTCGATGCATTCGACGGTAATCATCGTCGAATCCATATCGGCAACCAGCAGCTTCTTCTCGCGGTTCGCGGCGGGCTGGACGGCGACGTCGGTTCGGTTGAATGCTCCCTCCAGCACCGGCCGCGCTGCCGCGACCTCGCTGGCGAACCGGATATCGGCAGCGCTCCCCTCCTCGATCCAGGTCCAGCCCTCGACCTGACAGCCAGCGCTGTCCAGCCGGTCGGCGGCAGCGGAAATATCGCCCGCAGCGATCGATTTGGCTGCTATCAGCGTGGCGATGAACATGGCGAACTCCCCTGACCTACCTCGGGTCGCGCTCATTGCAGGACCGACCGCCAGCGGCAAGTCCGCACTGGCGATCGACGTCGCGCAGCGGCACGACGGCGTGGTCATCAACGCCGACAGCGCACAAGTCTATCGCGACCTGCAAATACTTTCCGCCCGCCCTTCGCGGCAGGAAGAGGCACAGGCTCCGCACCGCCTGTTCGGTCACGTCGACGGTGCCGATCCCTATTCCGCCGCCCTGTGGGCGCAGCAGGCGACGGCCGCGATCGACGCCGCTCATCGCGCGAACAAGCTGCCGGTGCTGGTCGGCGGCACCGGCCTGTATCTGCGCACGCTGATCGACGGCATCGCGCCTGTGCCGGAGATCGCCCCGGACATCCGCGCCCGTGTCCGCGCGCTGCCACTCGAACAGGCGGTCGCCGAACTGGGCAAGCTCGATCCCGACGCCGCCGCCCGACTGCGCCCGACCGATACGACCCGTATCGCGCGCGCGCTGGAGGTCGTCACTGCCACCGGTCGCACGCTCGGCGACTGGCAGCGCGACCGTGTTGGCGGCATCGGTCACCGGATCGCCCTTTCGGCCATGCTGCTGCTGCCCGACCGCGCCTGGCTGACCGAACGGTGCGATCGCCGGCTGGCCCAAATGTTCGACGGTGGCGCGGTCCAGGAAGTTCGCGCGCTGCTGACCCGTGACGATATCGGTCCCGACGCCCCCGTCCGCCGCGCGATCGGGGTCGCCGAGATCGGCCGGTGGATAGACGGCAGCATCGGTCGCGACGAAGCGCTTGCCGCAGCGCGCCATGCCACGCGCCAATATGCCAAGCGGCAATATACGTGGTTCCGCAATCAGCCGCCGCCCGGATGGCTTCGCACCAGCGAAACCGAAAAATACGCTCTAGCTTCGCAATTCGACACTTTATTACGAATTTGAATGTTGACACGCATATTTCATGCGACTAGCGACGCCGCTCCAACGGTGCTATTGCGCCCGCGAAATAGTGAGGAGTGAATACCCATGTCCGAGAAGAGTGGAGCCGCCATTTTGGTCGAGGCCCTCGTCGACCTCGGCGTGGAAGTCGTATTCGGCTATCCAGGCGGCGCGGTGCTACCGATCTACGACGCGCTGTTCGAACATAGCCGGATCAAGCACATCCTCGTCCGCCACGAACAGGCGGCGACCCATGCGGCAGAGGGCTATGCCCGATCGACCGGCAAGCCCGGCGTCGTGCTGGTCACGTCCGGCCCCGGCGCTACCAACGCGATCACCGGCATCACCGACGCGCTGCTCGATTCGATCCCGATGGTGGTCATCACCGGGCAGGTTCCGACCGGCCTGATCGGCACCGATGCGTTTCAGGAGGCCGACACCGTCGGCATCACGCGCCACTGCTGCAAGCACAACTATCTGGTGAAGGACCCGGCCAAGCTCGGCCATGTCATTCACGAGGCGTTCCATATCGCCACCGCCGGCCGCCCCGGCCCGGTCGTCGTCGACATTCCGAAGGACGTGCAGGTCGCGACCGCGCGCTACACCAAGCCCGGCCCGATCCAGCACAAGACCTATCGCCCGAAGGTGAAGGCCGACCGCGCGCAGATCGAGCAGGTCGTCGACATGCTGGCGGCGGCTGAGCGTCCGGTACTCTATACCGGCGGCGGCATCATCAATTCGGGTCCGGCCGCGTCGCAGTTGTTGCGCGAACTGGCTCGGATTACCGGCGCGCCGGTCACGTCGACGCTGATGGGCCTTGGTGCCCTGCCCGCGTCCAGCCCGCAATGGCTGGGGATGCTGGGGATGCACGGCACGTACGAAGCGAACCTTGCGATGAACGAGGCCGACTTGGTCGTCGCCATCGGTGCGCGCTTCGACGACCGGGTGACCGGCCGGCTCGACGCGTTCAGCCCGCGCAGCCGCAAGGTCCATATCGATATCGATCGTTCCAGCGTGAACAAGATCGTGCGCGCCGACCTCGGCATCATCGCCGATGCGGGGCACGCGATGGAGGACATGATCCGCGTCTGGAAATCGCGCCAGCATCCGAAGCCCGATCTGTCGGCATGGTGGGCGAAGATCGACGGCTGGCGCGCCAAACGCTGCCTCGACTTCCCCGAAAGCGCGACCGAGATCATGCCGCAGCGCGCGATCCGGGCGCTGTATGAGGCGACCAAGCATCGCGCCCCGATCGTGTCGACCGAAGTCGGCCAGCACCAGATGTGGGCCGCACAGCATTTCGGCTTCGAAGCGCCGAACAAGTGGCTGACCAGCGGCGGTCTCGGAACGATGGGCTATGGCCTGCCCGCCGCGATCGGCGCGCAGCTCGGCAACCCGGGCGCCTTGTGCATCGATATTGCCGGCGAAGCGTCGATCCAGATGAATATCCAGGAACTGGCGACCGCGACCCAATATCGGCTGCCGGTCAAGATTTTCATCCTGAACAACGAATATATGGGCATGGTCCGCCAGTGGCAGGAGCTGACCTACAGCTCGCGCTACTCGAACAGCTATTCGGACTCACTGCCCGATTTCGTGAAGCTGGGTGAGGCCTATGGCTGGAAGGGGATCCGCATCGAGCGGCCGGACCAGCTCGAGGCGGGGATCCAGGCGATGCTCGACCATGACGGCCCGGTGATCGTCGACTGCATGGTGGCGAAGCTCGCCAATTGCTTCCCGATGATCCCGTCGGGTGCGGCGCATACCGACATGATCCTGCAGGCGAACGAAGTCTCGGGCGAAATGGACGACGAGGCCAAGGCGCTGGTGTAACCAACAGCTCCTCCCCGCTCCGCGGGGAGGGGGACCACTCGCAGAGCGGTGGAGGGGCGTCGCCGCAAGCGAAACGCTTGGCGCGACGCCACCGACGAACAGGGACCGACATGCACATCAAGACCGAACAGACCGAACGGCATACGCTGGCCGTTCTCGTCGACAACGAACCCGGCATCCTGGCGCGCATCGCCGGGCTGTTCTCCGGCCGCGGCTATAATATCGAAAGCCTGACCGTGTCGGAGATCACCGTCGACAAGGCGGTCAGCCGGATCACCATCGTCACCAGCGCGTCGCCGCCGGTGATGGAACAGATCATCGCCCAGCTCGACCGCCTGGTGCCCGTTCACAAGGTCGTCGACCTGACCGTGCAGGGCCAGCATGTCGAGCGAGAGCTGGCGCTGGTCAAGGTCGTCGGTACGGGCGAGCATCGGATCGAGGCGCTGCGTCTCGCCGAAGTCTATCGTGCGCGCGTGGTCGATGCGACCGTGTCGAGTTTCGTGTTCGAGGTGACGGGATCGATCGAAAAGATCGACAAGTTCACCGAGTTGATGGCCGAAGTCGGTCTGGTCGAGGTTGCTCGCACCGGCATCGCCGCCATCGCCCGCGGACGAGAGGCCGCCTGAACCCATCCATCGCGTGCCGCCGCTGCCGGTCGCGCCAATTTTCGAAAGGGAACCCACATGCGTGTCTATTATGATCGCGACGCCGATCTGAACCTCATCAGCGACAAGAAGATCGCGATCCTCGGCTATGGCTCGCAGGGCCATGCCCATGCGCAGAACCTGCGCGATTCGGGCGTGAAGAATGTCGCCATCGCACTGCGTCCCGGCTCGGCCAGCGCCGCCAAGGCGGAAGGGGCCGGCTTCAAGGTCATGCCGAACGCGGAAGCCGCGGCCTGGGCCGACATCCTCATGATCCTGGCGCCGGACGAGCATCAGGCCGCGATTTATGCCGACGACATCCATGCGAACCTGAAGCCGGGTTCGGCGCTCGCCTTCGCGCACGGCCTGAACGTTCATTTCGGCCTGATCGAGCCGCGCGCGGACGTCGACGTCATCATGATCGCGCCGAAGGGTCCGGGCCACACCGTGCGCAGCGAATATGTGAAGGGTGGCGGCGTGCCCTGCCTCGTCGCGATCCATCAGGACGCGTCGGGCAACGCGCATGACATCGCGCTTGCCTATGCGTCGGGCGTCGGTGGCGGCCGTTCGGGCATCATCGAAACCAATTTCCGCGAGGAATGCGAAACCGACCTGTTCGGCGAGCAGGCCGTGCTGTGCGGCGGCGTCACCCACCTGATCCAGGCCGGGTTCGAAACGCTGGTCGAAGCGGGCTACGCCCCCGAAATGGCCTATTTCGAGTGTCTCCACGAAACCAAGCTGATCGTCGACCTGCTGTATGAAGGCGGCATCGCCAACATGCGCTACTCGATCTCGAACACCGCCGAATATGGCGACATCGTCACCGGTCCGCGCATCATCACCGACGAGACAAAGAAGGAAATGAAGCGCGTTCTGGCCGATATCCAGTCGGGCCGCTTCGTGAAAAATTTCGTCCTCGACAACCGCGCCGGCCAGCCCGAGCTGAAGGCGGCGCGCAAGCAGGCGGCGGCGCATCCGATCGAGAAGACGGGTGCCGAACTGCGCGCGATGATGCCATGGATTGGTGCAAACAAGTTGGTCGATCAGACCAAGAACTAACGTCGCAGCGCGTCCTGACCGTAGCAAAGCTGAGGTCGGCGCGCGCCAGACCGGCCGGCGCGACGAAGCCCGCCCTTCGGGGCGCGGCTTTGCCGCGACCGACGGGCGGGTAGCGATCTTTCACCCTGGCATCCCGGCGGAGGCCGGGATCCATTGTGTCGGGTGGCATGAATGGATCGCGACGGAGCCGCGTCCATGGATCCCGGCCTTCGCCGGGATGACGTCCGTTGCAGTACCGTCCCCCCCCCCACCCACGGCACCCAAACCGAAACCATCCGTTTCGCATCCGGTATTTGACCCGAAGCCCGCCCCGGCCGACAACGGCGGCATCCTGACTTCGCCTCAACCGGAGAGCCTATCCCATGCGCACCCCCCTGATCCTCGCCGCCGCCCTGTTCGCGGTTGCCGCCCCGACCGTCGCTCAGATGCCGGGCGCACCCGACAAGGCCCGCGTAACCGCCGGCAACTATACCGTCGACACCGCCCATACCCAGGTCGCATGGCGCGTGAACCATATGGGCTTCACGATGCTCGACGGCCTGTTCGGCGCGACCGGCGGCATGGCGACGTTCGACCCGAAGAACCCGGCGGCGACCAAGGTGTCGATCGACTTCGACATCGCCAAGTCGCTGACCGTCACCAGCCCGCAATTCGCCGAGCATCTGCAGTCGAAGGATTTCTTCGACGTCGCGAACCACCCGACCGCCAAGTTCGTGTCGACCCGCGTGCAGCAGATGGGCGACCACTGGATGCTGGCCGGCAACCTGACGATCAAGGGCCAGACCAAGCCGGTGCAGCTGACGGTTCGCTTCATGGGCGCGGGCCAGAACCCGATGAACAAGAAGACCAATGTCGGCTTTACCGCGACCGGCAGCATCAACCGCAGCGATTTCGGGGTGGGCGCTTACGCCCCGGTCGTGTCGGACAAGGTCGACCTGACGATCAACGCCGCGTTCGTCGCCGCTTGATCGGTAAGCTGCGCGCGGTTCAGGCCGCGCGCAGTCCGGCAAAGCCCTCGAAGGTGCCACGCACGCTCGGTGCCGCACCTTCGACCAGGGTCGCGACCTGTGCGATCACGCCGCCGCTGCCGTCATCGGCCGCCATCGCCCAGTCGCCGAACTCACGGGTTCCGACGGTCCGGCGCGACAGCACGACCAGCGCGAAATGACGCGGATCGGCCGCGATCCGGGTGAAGGCCGCTTCGACCTGCGCCGCTTCCCCTTCCAGAGCCTGTAGAAACCGACGCCCCTTCACATGGAGCAGTCCGGTAATCCCGTCGCGCCGGTTATTATGCTGCGACTTGGCGAGAATGTCGTCGAGATTGATCGCATCTCCGCGCCGCGCGGTACTGACATAGATTAATTGCAGCATGACATCCTGACGCTTGCCAATCCAAATTGTTGGTATTGAACCGCAAAATATTACCAACACGTATCTCTGCCATCGGCGCTGGACTTTCGGTCGGCTTTTGCCCACAGAGCCGTTCATGGTCCGCGCGTTCGCAAACCTGCTACGACTTAGCCGCCCTTAGGGCAGGATCGCACGCGCGTGCGCCTTCCCTGAGGGAGTATCGAACCTTTTCGGCAGATACCGGCGTCCATAAGACGCCCCAGACAGGCTGTAGACACCATGTTGCGCGATCCTTCGACGAAATACCGCCCCTTCCCGACCGTGAACCTGCCCGATCGCCAATGGCCGTCGCGGACGATCACGACTGCGCCGCGCTGGCTCTCCACCGACCTGCGCGACGGCAATCAGGCGTTGATCGACCCGATGGGTGCGGAAAAGAAGAACCGGTTCTTCGACCTGCTAGTAAAGGTCGGCCTCAAGGAAATCGAAGTCGGATTTCCCTCTGCCGGCGCTACCGAATTCGACTTCATCTCCGGCCTCGTCAAACAGGACCGTATTCCCGACGACGTATGGGTGCAGGTGCTCACCCAGTCGCGCCGCGACCTGATCGAACGCAGCTTCGAAAGCCTCGATGGCGCGAAACAGGCGATCGTCCACCTCTACAACGCGGTCAGCCCGGCATGGCGGCGCATCGTCTTCGGCATGGAACGCGCCGAAGTCCGCGAGATCGCGGTCAACGGCGCAAAGGTGCTGCGCGACGAAGCGGCAAAGCGTCCCGACACCGACTGGCGCTTCGAATATAGCCCCGAAACCTTCTCGACCGCCGAACTCGATTTCTCGGTCGAGGTCTGCGCGGCGGTGATGGACGTGCTGCAACCGACGCCCGACAAGCCGCTGATCCTGAACCTGCCGGCCACGGTCGAGGCGGCAACGCCCAATGTCTATGCCGACCAGATCGAATGGTTCTGTCGCAACGTGCCGAACCGCGACAGCGTCGTCATCTCGCTCCACACCCATAACGACCGCGGTACCGGCGTTGCCGCGGCGGAACTGGGGTTGATGGCGGGTGCCGACCGGGTCGAAGGCTGCCTGCTCGGCAATGGCGAGCGCACCGGCAATTGCGATCTCGTGACCGTCGCGCTCAACCTCTACACGCAGGGCGTCGATCCGCAGCTGGATCTGTCGGACATCGACGAGGTCGTGAACACGGTCAATTATTGCACCCAGTTGCCGGTGCATCCGCGCACGCCCTATGCCGGTGACCTGGTGTTCACCGCCTTTTCGGGCAGCCATCAGGACGCGATCAAAAAGGGTATGGCGGCGCAGGTAGTCCGCAACGACGGCCTATGGGAAGTCCCGTACCTGCCGATCGACCCTGCCGATCTCGGTCGCAGCTACGAAGCGGTCATCCGCGTCAATTCGCAGTCGGGCAAGGGCGGCGTCGCCTGGGTGCTGGAACAGGACAAGGGCCTGAAACTGCCCAAGCGATTGCAGGCCAATTTCAGCCGTCATGTGCAGGCGATGGCCGACCGGCTGGGTCGCGAGTTGAACGCCGCCGATATCTGGTCGGCGTTCCATGACGCCTATCTGCCGCAGGGCAAGGATCGCTATGCCCTGATCGACTATGCAGAAACCCATGCGCCGGGCGGCGGCCCGCCGCGCACGTTCGTCGGCCGCGTCCGGCTGGACGGCGAGGAACGCTCGATCTCGGGCAAGGGCAACGGCTTGCTGTCGGGCCTGCTCGCGGCGCTCCGGGAAGAGGGCGGCATCGACATGGACGTGGTCGATTATAGCGAACATGCCATCGGCCATGGTGCCGATGCGCAGGCTGCAGCCTATCTCGAATGCAGCCTGCCCGATGGCCGGCGGGTGTTCGGGGTCGGGATCGATGGTGACGTTGCTACCGCAACCGTGCGGGCGGCGCTGAGCGCGGCAAACGCGACGATGCGGGACTGAAGGAACGGCGCAGGCGGCTATCGAAGCGACGCCTGCGCCGCTCTCTCGAAAGACAGAACGTCACCCCAGCGAAGGCTGGGGTCTCTCGCGGTCCATGCTCCGCGCCATTACCGGAAGATCCCAGCCTGCGCTGGGATGACGTGGCTTGACCAAGTTGGCGACACACGCCCGGCGCCCGTCATTCCAGCTTTCCCCAGAATAACGGGCACGGCCGCGCTTAGCCCAGCCGACCCAACGCCGCGTGCAACCGCGCCGCCTCGGCCATCTTGTCGGCATGGTCCGCCCGCGCCTTTTCGACCGCTTCAGGCTTGGCGCGTTCGACGAAGCTCGCATTGCCCAGCCGCCCCGCCAGCGCATCGCGCTCCTTCTCCGCCGCCGCAATCGCCTTGGTCAGACGGGTGCGTTCCGCATCCAGGTCGATTACGTCGCCCAACGGCAGGACGAAGGTCGCTTCGTCCGCCACGATCTGCAACGCGCCGCCCGCCGGTGCGTCGCCGTCGACGCGATCGACACGGGCTAGCCGCGCCAGCACCGCTTCCTGCCGCGCAAGCCGCTCGGTCGTATCTGCCGATTCGTCGCGAACGTGCAGCGGCAGCCGCGCCCCCGGCGGCACGTTCAATTCGGTGCGAGCCGCCCGAATTTCGCTGACCAAGCGGATCAGCCAATCGATCTCCGCCCGTGCCGCCGGATCGATCGCCCGCGCATCGGCCATCGGCCAGCGCGCGACGATCAGGTCGTTCGAACGCTCGCCCAGCGCGTGCCACAGTTCCTCGGTGATGAACGGCATGAACGGGTGCAGCATGACCAGGATCTGGTCGAGCACCCATCCCGCGACGGCGCGGGTTTCCTCGCCCCCCTCGGCCCCACCCTGCAGTACCGGCTTGATGAGTTCTAGATACCAGTCGCAGAACCGGCTCCAGGTGAACTGGTAGATCGTGTTCGCCGCACCGTCGAAGCGCAGGTCGGCCAGCGCGAGGTCGAGCGCCTGGACCGTTTCGATCGTCTCGGCGATGATCCAGCGATTGACCGCCAGCTCTGCCTTGGGCGGTTCGATCGTCGCGGACGCCCCGATGCCGTTGGCCTGCGCGAACCGGGTCGCGTTCCACAGCTTCGTCGCGAAGTTGCGATACCCCTCGACCCGCTTCTCATCCATCTTGATGTCGCGGCCTTGGCTCTCCATCGCCGCCATGAAGAACCGCAGCGCATCGGCGCCGTAGCCGTCGATCAGACCCAGCGGATCGACGGTATTGCCCTTCGACTTCGACATCTTCGCGCCATCGGCGGCGCGGACGAGGCCGTGGAGGTACAGCGTCTTGAACGGCACCTCCTTCATGAAATGGATCCCCTGCATCAACATCCGCGCGTCCCAGAAGAACAGGATGTCGAAGCCCGAAATCAGGACGTCGTTGCTGTAGCGCCCGCCGAGCGTCGGGTCGTTGTTCTCGGGCCACCCCAACGTCGCGAACGGCCACAATGCCGAGGAGAACCAGGTGTCGAGGACATCCTCGTCCTGCTTCAGGACGACGCCCTCGCCCGCTTCGGCCTGCGCCTCTTCATAGGTTTCGGCAACGAACACGCGACCGTCATCGGCAAACCACGCCGGGATGCGATGCCCCCACCACAGCTGGCGCGACACGCACCATGGCTGTATATTCTCCATCCAGTTGAAATAGGTCTTTTCCCACGACTTGGGCACGATCTTGACCGCGCCCGATCGCACCGCCTCGATCGCGGGCTTGGCCAGCGTCGCGGCGTCGACATACCATTGATCGGTCAGCCACGGTTCGATGACCACGCCCGAACGGTCGCCATAAGGCGTCTGGATCGTGCGCGGTTCGGCATCATGCTCCGCACCGTCCTTGTCGATATGCGGAATCAGGACATCTTCGTCCTTCAGTCGCGCGACGACCGCCTTGCGCGCCTCGGCGCTCGACAGGCCGAGAAACGCGTCGGGAATCAGCCCATCCGCGGTCTGCACGATGTGGGCCTTGGCATCGAACATGTTGAGCATGTCGCGCGCTTCGATCCCGGCGCGGCGACCGACCTCGAAATCGTTGAAGTCGTGGCCCGGCGTGATCTTCACCGCACCCGATCCGAGTTCGGGGTCGGCGTGTTCGTCCGCGACGATCGGGATCAGGCGACCCGTGATCGGCAGCCGGACCTGCTTGCCGATCAGCGCAGTATAGCGCGCATCGTCGGGGTGCACCGCGACCGCCATGTCGGCGAGCATCGTTTCGGGACGCGTAGTCGCGACCTCGACAAAGCCCGATCCGTCGGCCAGCGGGTAGCGCAGCCGCCAGAAGCTGCCCCGGACCTCGCGCGTCTCGACCTCCAGGTCGCTGATCGCGGTGCCGAGACCCGGATCCCAGTTGACCAGCCGCTTGTCACGATACAGCAGGCCCTGCCGGTGCAGCTCGACAAAGACCTTGAGCACGGCCTTCGAAAAGCCTTCGTCCATGGTGAAGCGTTCGTTGGCCCAGTCCATCGAACAGCCGAGCCGCCGGAGCTGGCCGGTAATCTGCCCGCCGCTTTCCGCCTTCCAGTCCCAGACCTTCGCGACGAATTCGTCGCGCGAGAAGTCGGTGCGCTTCTGCCCGGCCGCATTCATCTGCCGTTCGACGACCATTTGCGTGGCGATGCCGGCATGGTCGGTGCCGACCACCCAGCGCGCGTCCTTGCCCTGCAGCCGGGCGTGACGGACGAGAATGTCCTGGAGCGTATTGTCGAGCGCGTGGCCGATATGCAGGCTGCCGGTCACGTTGGGCGGCGGATTGACGATGGTCCACGGCGTCGCGTTCGGACGCTCGGGCCGGAACAGGCCGTCCTGTTCCCAATGGGCATACCAGCGCGCTTCGATGGCGGCGGGGTCGAAAGTCTTGGGCAGTTCGCTCATGCACCGCCGCATGGCGCGGATGCGGCGGCGTTGCAAGAGAGCGGCGTTATTCGCGCCCGCTGATCCGCGCGATCTCCCGCGCGACCATCGATTCGACGATGCCGGGCAGCTGCGCGTCGAGCCAGTCGCGCAGCATCGGGCGGAGCATTTCGCGCACCAGCCCTTCGAGCGAATCGGACCCAGGCGTTTCCGGCTTCACCAGCATCCTCGACAACTGGTCGAGCGCACCCCGGCTCGCCTCTGCGGCACGTTCCGACACGATCGACGGATCGACCCTGGGTGAAGGCGCAGCGGCCACCGGTTCGGGTTCGCTCTGCGGTTCGGGCGCGCGGACGCGTTCCGCACGCGGCGGCTCGGCGCGGATCGCTTCGACGCGCGGTGGCGGAGGTGGAGCCGCGACGCTCTGGTTCAGTTCCAGCACCTCGTCCCGGTCGTCGATGTCGCGGACCTGCGCCGTGCGAATCGATTTACGCCCGCGCAACGCCTGGGCCGATCCTTCGCCCTCTTCGGCGATGATCCGCTTGATCGAGGACAGGATGTCCTCCATCGACGTTTCGTTGCTGATATCCCCCATCGCAACCCTCATCTCTATCGCCTCTCGAACGCTTAGCTGTCGGGGTTGGCGCGCGGCGTGTCAACGCCCTGCGTGGCGCGCGGGGCGCCGCCCTGCCGATTGGGGGCGTCGATCCCCTGTGTCGGTGTGTACGGATTCGGGCTGCGTTGCAGCGACGGATCGAGTTCCTTGGTGACGACCGGCGTCTGTGCCGGGGTGTTCACCGTGCCGGGCGCGACCGGTACCGGCGCGGGATCGCCGCTCCAGTCCCAGATATTGTTGCGCACCCGGCTATAGTTGACGGTCGGATCGTACAGCGCACCACCATCCAGCCCCAGGTCGCGCGCTTCGGCCCGGCCCATCGCCGCCAGCAGCGCGAAGCCCGCGACATAGGCGTCACGGCGCGCCGAAACGAGCTGGACCTGCGAGTTCAGCAGTTCCTGTTCGGCGTTCAGGATGTCGAGGATCGTGCGGGTGCCCACGCTGTTCTCGGCGCGCACGCCTTCCAGCGAAAGGCGGTTGGCGGCGACCTGTACTTCCGACGACTGGATCACGCGGAGCGCCGACTGCCACGCAGCAAAGGCGGAACGCGCATCGGACACGACCGAGCGTTCGACCTGCGTCACCTGCTCGATCGCAGCCCCTTCCAACGCCTGTGCCCGGCGGATCTGCGCGCTGGGGCGACCGCTCTGCCATAGGGGCAGGCTCATCTGCACGCCGACCTGCGCCTGCCCGCCATCCTGCTGCAGCACCGTGCCGTTGACCGACTGGGCCGAGCCGAGGAAGCTGGCATAGCCCCCGCCCCCGACCGCGCTGATCGTCGGCAGGCGGCTGGCGCGCGCCACGCCGACGTCGAAACCGGCGGCATCACTGGTACGACGCGCTGCGATCAACGACGGGTTGTTGGCGATGGCCACACCGACCGCCGCATTGGGATCGACCGGCAGGTTGGGCAGCACCGGCGGCGTGTCGAGCGTGGATGCCGGAGCACCCGTCGTCGCGACATAATTTTCGCGGCTGCGGATCAGCGAGGCTTCGGCATTGCGCAGCTGCGCCTGTGCCGATGCCAGCCGCGCCTCCGACTGGGCAACGTCGGTGCGGGTCAGGTCGCCGACCTGGAACCGGTCCTTCGACGCCTGAAGGTTCACTTCGAGGACGCGGACATTCTGCTGGTTCAGCCGCACGATCGCTTCGTCGCGGATCACGTCGTTATAGGCGGCGACGACCAGCGTGAAGACGTTCGCTTCGGTGCTGCGCAGATTGGCGCGACCGGCATCGACACGTGCGTCCGCCGCGCGGACGCCGTTGCGGACGGCACCGCCGGCGAACAGCGACTGCGACACCTGTACCTGCACGCTGCCCTGACGGGGTGCCTGGGTAAAGCCGCGGCTCGACGGGGTCAGGACGTTCTCGATCACCGAGCTTTGCGTCGTCACCTGCGGCAGGCCCTGCGACCGCGCCAACGGCACGCCCTCGTCCGTCGCGCGCTGGTTCGCCCGCGCACCGGTCAGCTGCGGATTGGTGGCATAGGCCCGAGCCAATGCTTCCCGCAGCGTCTCAGCATTCGCCGGCCCGGCCAGCAGCGCCAGCGCCGCGACCCCTGCCAAGAACGTCCCCCCCCGCATCGTCTCTTACCTTGTAAACTGAAAGGTCTTAGGCTTGGCGAAGCCGGGCAGTTCGACACAGCCCAGATCGGCGAAGTCCACCAGACCGAACCCGCCTTCGGTCCGCCGGCCCAGCGCAAGCCGCGTCACGCCCCGATCGACGATGCCGGTGGTCAGCCGGCCGCCGGGGGCAAGCTGTGCGACGATCGCGTCCGGCACGACCTCGACCGCGCCGTCGATGACGATCACGTCATAGGGTGCGCCCTGCGCCCAGCCGGCGTTCAGCGGCCCTTCGACCAGCTCGACCTTCGCATCGGCAATCGCGTCGCGCGCGGCGGCAGCCAGCGCCGCATCCTCTTCCAGCGCGACGACCGATCCGACCAGTCGCGCCA
This sequence comes from Sphingomonas panni, assembly GCF_022664435.1. Lineage (GTDB taxonomy): Bacteria > Pseudomonadota > Alphaproteobacteria > Sphingomonadales > Sphingomonadaceae > Sphingomonas > Sphingomonas panni. The sequence continues at coordinate 134,662 of NZ_JAKREU010000005.1, forward strand.
GCACCGCCGCCGCATAGCCCATCGCGGCCCCGACCAGCAGCACGCGGTTGGTCGGCAGCAATTCGGCGGCGGTCAGCAGGCGACCGGTGATGAGCGGCGGATTGATGGCGCGGCCACCGCCCAGCGGCAGCGGCGCGTCGCGATAGGCGACCTCTGCCTGGGCCGGCGGCACGAAGCCTTCGCGGGGAACGTCGCCCATGGCGGTCACGACGCGCGGGTCGCTGACGGCGCTGGTGCGCAACTGGCTGACCACCATCGCGTGGCGCATCGCATCGAAATCAGAACGGGTCGGGATCGAATCGGTCATGGTGCAATCCTGTCGCACAACTGTTTTATCCGCGCAACACACATCGCGCGTAAATCGCTGTCTATCGCGCGACGGGGCCATCGCCAAGGACAGGCCAGACAGAATCTGCAACGCTTTCACGTCGCCGAATGTCGGGCAAGGAAGCCACTAGGAACGCGTTCTGGCACCCCTCCAACCGTGAAGGATAAATACGTGTTTATCTATTCAATAGCTACCCTTCCAATACTACATATCGAATAGATGCTTTCGCATTTACACTATAAACATACAGTTTTGCACCGCTTTTTGTTGACTGCCGTCGTAATATCGACCTAATTGGCCGAACATGTTACCGGGGGGTGCACATGAATGACCGAAAGATTGCTTCTCTGCAGGTGCTGCGCGGAGTAGCGGCGTTGATGGTGGTTTCCCATCACGCGGGACGTGCGGTATCGGCCCGCCGCCCAGAAGATCTTGTTTATACGGACTTTTCCATAATCCTGTCCGAAATAATCGAGCTTGGATCGGTTGGTGTCGATCTGTTCTTTGTCTTGAGCGGCTTTCTTATGCTGCATATCGCCGAGCCGTATTTCCGTGGACAACGCAGCGTCTTCGACTTCCTGTTGCAGCGCGTAGTGCGCGTCTGGCCGCTCTATCTGGTCGCGACGTTCGTTGCCCTGATCCCGGCACTGGCTACGTTGGTCAGGACCGGCGTGATGGGCTACGACCTGACGCCCTATCGGCTCCTGGGCCTCGTATTTGTTCCGACGTTCAATGCCAATGGCGGCATTCAGCCCATACTCGGCGTCGGCTGGACGCTGAGCTACGAGTTCCTGTTCTATCTGGCCTTTGCTGCGATCCTGCCGTTCGGACGCCCACACGCATTGGTTCGGCTTGCTGCGGTGCTGCTGGCGCTTCACGGCGTAGGGCAAATACTGGGTTCGAGCGCGATGGGACACTTCCTGCGATCCGATCTGTTGCTGGAGTTTTTCGCGGGCGGCACGATCGCGATACTGTTCCAGCGGGGCCTGCTTCGATTCGGCGCCGGTGCCGCCTTGATTGCTGCAGGGGGCGTACTGTTGCTCGGCTCGACACTCTTGCCTGCATCAAATGTCCCTCGGGCCGTCGCCTTCGGCGTGCCCGCCTGTCTGGCATTCACCGGATTCCTGACGCTCGAAGGACGCGTCGCATGGCCAAGCTGGTTGCTGCTCGTCGGCGATGCCTCCTACGCCCTGTATCTTTTCCATACCTTGCTGCTCTACCGGGTCGCCAACGCGGTCATGCGTCCGCTGTTCGCGCACGGCCATCCAGAGATCGGCATGGTCGCGGCGTTCGCTGCCGCCGTACTGACGGCATTGGTGGTCGGGATCGGCGCACATTTCGCGATTGAACGGCGATTGCAGGCAATCATCGCCGGATGGCTCCGCGAGAACCGCAATGCCAATAGTCGCAAAAGCGTGGCTCCTCCATCCGTGGCAGGTGGGACGACAGCATAGCTGCTACACGAAGCAGCCATTGGCCGGCGTTTGCCTCGCCGGGGTCTTCGTATGGGCGTGACTATCGATTGCAGAAGAACGCAGACGAAAAATAAGGCTGGTGGGTTGACGTGGCGGCGAAAACCGGGGAATTGCCGCCTCCCACCGTATCGAGGCGCGATGGCGGAGTGGTGACGCAGAGGACTGCAAATCCTTGCACCCGGGTTCGATTCCCGGTCGCGCCTCCAACGGTGTGACGTTTTCGTTAGCGACTTCGCAATATTGCGTTGCGCGAAGTCGATGCGTACCGTTGGAATGCTGGCTGATTTCGTTATTGGCGGCTTCAATCGATCCGGTCTGCTCGAGGAGCTTGATCAGTACGCGACGCGATGCTCGCAGCGACTGACCGACAGCCACCTTTACGCGGCCTGTCGGTCGGCCCTCCTAATTCACTGATTAGTCGATTCGGCATTCACAGCGTGCGAATGAATGGAAGGAAGTCGAGCCCTACGGTGCAAAGCCGGTCCCCCAGCGATACACGAGGGTCCGAACCTCCACGCCCTGCAACGGATCGCCTAGTGAGCCAATGGAGACTTGATCGATGGCGGACGATACGGACCGGGCTTCGTAGCGATGGCCGACGAAGGCGCGCAACTGGTCCGGTCGCGCCGTGGCGCCGTGGCGCCGTGGCTCTGAACGCGAATTGCTCCAAAGCGCTGCACATGCGGGATTTCGAAAAGAACGGACGACTGCCCACCACGATACGGGCCGAAGTGGATGCTTCCATCGCGTGGATCTCGGCCGTCCGGGCCAGCGTATCTGAGAACCCCGCCGTCGGTGCCGCGCGTACCGTCGCCTCCGTTCTCCATCGGTCATCCGTCGCGCCTTAGCGAGCGAACCCGGAGCGCCGATGCCGTCGCCTCCATCCGTTCGTCCCCTCGAACGGCCCCCGTCTCGATGGCGTTCGCGGTCCTCGTCACGGTCGCCCCGCGAATCCACGAGACGCGCCGTCCTGCACAGCTCTGTGGAAGAGGTCGTCGAACGTCACCGCTAGGCACGGGCATGCAGGAACGGACGGCGCCCCCCCGCCCGCAGCACCGCGAGCGTCCGCCCGGCGGCCCAATCGCGCTTCGACATCCATGCGGCGCCTTCGCGTCGGGACCTCAAGGACAGCGCCGCTCCTCTCGGACTCCGTCGCCAGCGGTCCGCCTCCGAACAACGTTCGCATGGGCGGAGCGTCCGCTCGGATCATGACCGGACGAATCGGATCCCTTTACGGCGGACCGGACGCTCTGAAATTCAAGATCGTCCGACATCTATGCTCAGCAGTTCCTTCTCGAACGCGTCGACGAAGGCCGTGGCCAATGCGGTGTACGGTCTGTCCGGCAGCGCGAACCTGCGAAGCTGAGAAGCCCGCCGCTTCGCGTTTGCGACCGCCTGTTCGGTCTGCGAGGGGTCGTCCATTCCCACCCGCAGGTCCTCCAGGATCTGCTCGCGCTGATAGCGTAGTTCGTTGAGAAGCTGCGTCCGTTCCTTGACCAGAAGAACCCGGTTCAATGCGAACGTCCTGATCGATTCGGCACCTCGCGGGCACCTTCCGCCGGGAACTGGTCGCGCCTCCACGAGGCTTTGTTCGCCATCAAGTCGCCACGTCAGATGGTTCGTCGGATCTCGCCTGGCGGGATCGATCAGAAGCGGATCCTCGGCCGACAGATCGCCCTTTCGCGTCATAGCTCGCACGCCTGCGATCGGGAAGTGGTTCATCTTTCCGACACTGCGCTCGGCTCTGCGACGCAACAGCCGCTTGAACTCTTCCAAGCTGACCATTTCCGTCAGCACCGCGAAACGTCTGCCTTCGTTGCAGGAGGCGCAACTCGGAAGGAGGTTCTCCCAGTCGTGGGCGAGCCACCAGTATCCTGGATGATCCGGAACATCGAGGGCTCCGCCCTTAGGTCGGAAGTGTTCGATCCGTGCAGTGCCGGTACCTGCTACCGATGTTTCGCAGTACGCGCACTTGTCCTCGAACATCTCGGCGAGCGCTCTCGCGACCGAAGGATGACGGTAGGCCACGTATTCGTAGGCCTTGAACCCGGCAATGCCCGGCGTCTTCCGGAAGTAGTGCCTCGCGCCCCGAAGCCGCTCGAGTGCTACCACGGCGGATGGCAGGGAGAGATGATCGGGTATGGAACCGTTTGGCCGCTCAACGTACCTCACGCGTCATCACCTTCCGGTGCGTCGCCTTTTCGCAGCACGTCGAGCACCGCCTCCACCGCGTCACGACGACCGAAACGCGTGAAGCGCCGCGCCCGCCGGGACGCGAGATACCGGTCCAGAGCTTCGTGAATCAGCTGTTCCCGGACGGTGTCGCCGAGCACCAACCTTCGCACCAGCGCCGTGTCGCCCTCGGTCTCCGAAAGCCCCATGTCGTCCGATCGGGCGAGATGATACTCCAGTTCCGGATCCGCAGTGCTCCACAGACCGAAGTATTCGGACGTGAGAAGCTGCTCGGCCGACATGCCACGAACCCCTGGAAGTTCGGTCAGCTGATGGACGCGTCCGTCCCGATCCTTCTCGAGGACATGCACCTCGCCATCGTCCATCCCCCTCAGGCACAGGGGATCGTGCGTGGTCACGATGAACTGGACGCCGGGCAGCGCCTCTCGAAAGGCGGACATGACACGCATCTTCCAACGCGGATGGAGGTGGGTTTCCAGTTCGTCGATAAGGACGATCGCCTGCGCCCGTTCGAGATCCGGCCAGTAGAGCAGCAGATTGCGGACGATGTCGGCAACCAATCCGAGCAGCGAGCGGTACCCTTCGCTCAGCTTCTCCACGGGAACCGGACGACCAAGAGACATGACGCACATCCGCCCGGCGGCATCGACCGTCAGTTCGTCCTCGTCATCCAGTGCAAGGACGATCCGCAGGGCGCGTGCGACCGCGTCGAAGACGGCGGGATGGGCAGACAGGCTGCGCAACCAGTCCTCCGGCGGCGACAGCGGCCGGTCGACTCGGAACAACGGCACGACGTGATCCGCCACGCTGCGTCCGGCGCCCCGCTCCCTCTTCGCGAAGCGGCGCCGGGCGCCGTAGGCGAGAACGAGCGCGGAGGGTCCATCCGTACCGCGGTAGCGCCTTCCGATCCCGTCCACGTGCATCACCGCACGGTGATCGTCGTCATGGAACGTCACCTCGACGAACGCGTCCCTGTGCTCGAGGACGTTCCACATCTCGGGATCATCCCGCCGGATGAACTCGCTCGGCGCTATGTCCAGCCGACGGATCGAACCAACGCCTGCCAGCGCTCCGGCCACCGCTTCGAGCACCGTGCTCTTGCCCACGGCGTTCTCGCCGAGGAGCATGACGCAGGGCGGACCGGGATCGGCCTCCCTGCGAACGGGCAGTTCGATCCTGATGGCGTCCAGCGACTTGAAGTCGCGGATCTCAATGCTCGCTATCCGCCGGGAGGGCGGAGGCGTGCGGAGACCGATTCTGGGCGGTCTCGAGACGGGGGCCTCGTGCGCCGACGCGACCGGCTGCTCCGATGATCGATGCAATGGAAGCAGCGACTCCTCCGTGCCTAGTTCTACGCAGACGCCGGCCAGTTCGGTCCTTTCCTGGTCCGTCGCCTCGGACAGGCGGGCCTTCAGCGACCGCATCGCCGACGATCGATTGCCGGTGAGGCGCAGCCCTTTCCATCGCCGTAGCACGCGGTGTAGAAAAGCTAGGCGGATCCCGACGAATTCGCGGTCGAGATCGAAGAGGACGTCGAGCTCGGAGAACCTCGCGTCCTGAACCGATCTGGCGAGACGACCCGGTAGGTCGGCCAAATCCCTCTCCCGTGCCTCCACTAGGTCCGGAGAAGCAAGGTCGAGAACGGCGATCGTCATCTCGCCGACGCGATCGAGAGCCACGCAATCGCCGTTTGCCGGAAACCGGAGATGCCGTGACGGCTCGTCGCGCCTGGGATCCACGAGTTCCGCCCGTTCGACCGCGAGAACCTCGTCGTACGAGGAATTCGGTACCGCTCGTTCACCGGCGACCGGAAATGCCGAACCTTTCGCCTTGTCGCAGCGCTGGCAGACGAGAAGCAAGTTCTCCCAGTCGTAGGCCAGCCAGGCATAGTGTTCCAGCGATGCCCCCGCCTCCTCCGATCGACCGGTCGCTTGTCCGAGGGGGCGGAAATGATGGACGCTTCCATCGCTGCGGCGCACCTCCCGCTCGCAGAAAGCGCACTTGTCGCGGCACAGGCGGCTCAACGCATCCCGGACCTCGTCGTTAAGGAAGAGCCTATGCCTAACCGGCGGCCGTTGCCTGGCGCGATGGACGGGGTCGAGGCGGAGATACCTCGTCATCTCCCGTCTGGCCTCCCGCGCTTCAGGGGAAACGAGAATCGCTGGCGCCTGCGTTCCGTCCAGTCTCAACATGCCGGTCGGCCCATGCCGTCGCACGGCTCCCGTCTCATAAGACGATGCCCCCCATGTCGGCCATCGAAGCGCGAAACCGTTCTTCAAAGAACGCGAGTTCGTCATCGGTGGTGTAGGCCGACAGACTGATGCGGATGGTCGATCTCGCATCGGCCTCGCTCAGCCCCATCGCGACCAGCGTCGCCGAAGCAGCTTCGGCGCCCGAGCTGCACGCGGAACCCGTCGATATGCAAACGCCCGCCTGTGCGAGGCGATCGACCAGATCGTCGGCGTCCACCCCGGGCATCGTCAGCGAGATCGTGTTCGGAAGTCGAGGGGCCCTCGCCCCGTTCACCCGCCAGCCGGCGTGCAGACCGAGCAGCGCCGTCTCCAACCCGTTGCGGCGGCCGCGTATCAGTTCCGCGGCAGCCGTAATTCTGGACGAGGAGACCCTTGCGGCCTCAGCGAGACCGGCAGCGGCAGGAGTGTTGTAGGTTCCTCCTCGGCGTCCGCCCTCCTGTTCGCCGTGCACTATCGGCGGCAGCGCGATGCCGGGACGAGCGAATAGCGCGCCAATGCCCTTGGGTCCATGGAACTTGTGGGCAGAGAAAGACACCAGGTCGACCTCCGCCAGATCGTCCATCAGATCCACTGGCAATCGTCCGACCATCTGCGTGGCGTCCGTATGGAACAAGGCTCCGCACCGTTCCCGAACGGCACGGGCGAGATCGCGGACCGGTTGAATGACGCCAGTCTCGTTGTTCGCCAGCATGACGGACACGAGCGCGGTCTCCGGTCGCAACGCATCCAGCAGCCCCTCCGCAGAGACGACGCCATCGGAATCCGAACCGATCCAGCTTACCACGGCACCCGAACGTTCCGCATGGCGGGCCGCTCTGACCAACGACGGATGCTCCATCCGACTCAACACCACGTGGACCCCGGGACGAGCGAATGCCGACATGACCCAGCTGTTGGCTTCGGACGCACCTGACGTAAGTGTGATGTCCTCCGCGAAGTCGCGGGATCCGAGCAGCTTGGCCGCTTCGATCCTCGCCCCGCGGACGGGATCGTCGTTCAGGAGGATCGCCGCCGCGGCCGACGACGAGTTGAAGAACGCCTCGTCGAAGTACGGCAGCATGGCGTCCAGAACGCCCGGAGCCAGGGGAGTGGTGGCGTTGCAGTCCAGATACGCCGCCATCATGCGTCACCCCCGATGCGGCTATCCTCGGCGATCGCCTTGACGAGCTCTGCTAGTTCCATTTCGTCGATATAGGGGACCTGAGCGAACTGCGGCGACGCGTCGCCCCCCGTCAACGCCACCATATGGCCCTGACCGAGCAATCGTTCCGCACCGCCGCCCTTCACGCCGAGCGAGAGGTCCGACGTTCCCGCGCTATCGACCCGCAGCACAAGTCGGTTCCCAAGATTGCTGCGAAGCTGCATCGGGAAGACGGTATTGTCGGGCCTCTGCGCCGCGAATATCAGATAGATGCCGGCGGCACGCGCCTTCACGCCCAGCCGGCTGACGGCCGTTTCCACCTCCGCCCGGTAGCTGTCGATCTGCATCCAGTCCGCGAACTCGTCGTGCACGAGCCAGATAGTCGGAAGGGGATCGTCCGCCCTGGAGTTGTAGCCGGTCAGATTGCTCGTCCTCATCGTCCGGAACAGCTGGTAGCGACGATCCATCTCGACCACCAGTTCACGCAGACGGTCGAGTGCCACGTCCGGCTGATCGATTATCCCGCCGTCGAGATGGGGCAGATCCTCGAACGCGAAGTAGTCAACGCCGGCCTTCGGATCTATCAGTATCAGCTTCGCCTGGAGGGGCGTGTTGGTCGCGGCGATGCCGAGGATGATGTTCTGCACAAGCACCGACTTTCCGCTCCCGGTGCTCCCCGCCACCAGCGTGTGGGGCGCCGGCTGGGGCTCGAGGAAGAGCGGCGCACCGTCGTCCTCGCGCACGGCGATCATCAATCTGTTGTTCGCTAGATCCGGTTCGGGCCGCCAGTCCTTCCAAGCTCCGGCAAGCAGGACGCGCGCACGGTCGGGACGCCTGATCACAATCACGACCAGTCCCGGTTGCGCCAAGACGTTGAGAACCTCGAGACCATGCGTGGTCTTCAGTTCGACGATCCGGTTCTCCACCTTCGCGACGGTTAGCTTGTCGCTGCCCTGGAACCTCAGGAGCGCCGAGTTCGGCGTGAGAACGGAGCCGACGAGGTTGGCCGACAGGCCGTACCGGAGGAGCGCGTTCCGGCACCGACCCGCCACCTCGTCCAGCCATCCGTCGGGGGCGGCCTGAGCCTGCTGGGCGTCGGCGTAGGTCTCCAGCAGGGTTCGGAAGCGGCTCGGCCCGTTCCTCGGCTCTCCGTCCGTCGACGCGGGCGGCCCGAGCAGAGCGGCAGGTTCGTCCGCTTCCGCCCGTGGGTCGCCCGCAGGGTCCCCGGTCGACACCTCCGCAGCGACCGCTTCCACATCCTCTTCCCGCGGGTTCGTCGGACCGGATCCATCGTCGGGGTCCGGTTCGAACGCCAGCCCGCCACGCACCCGCATGCGGACGGCCGTGGCGTCTCCACCGGCAGCGTAGGCCCGGATGATCTCGCGAAGGCTGTCGGGAGCATAGCGCTCCTGTCCGCCGCCCGTGTCCTTGACGCCCACGAACAGATCAGCAGCGCCCGCGACGTCGTCCGGTCCGCCATGACCGAACACGTGGGAGTATCCCCGGACCCGGATTCCACAACCATCCTCCTCCCGCAGGACGGCAGCCCAGTCCACGCCGCTCAGATCCTGCGACGGCTGCCCCCGGAGCCCGTCCATCAGCATTTCGGCAAGTCGGGCCCGCCAGATCCTGCGGTCGGCGGGCGGACTGTCAGGTGACAGAGCCGACTCCAGACGCTGCAGGGTGTCGCGAAGCTGGCGTGCGGACTCGGCCGACTTGGAACTCATCCCGGCCGCCGCGACGAACTTCGCCTCCGTCACGACGACGTCGAGGAACGGTCTCCCGTCCGGACCGAATCTCGGCGACAGGCACAGGAGATCCGCCATCTTGCGCTCGTCCTGCCCGAGCCAGGCCGCATAGTCGTCCAGGAACAGCCATGACGAACGGCGATCCGCGCCGAGTTCGGTCTCGACGAGGAACCGGCTCAGGACGACGCCGATGAGTTCGCCCGCGTTCGCTCCACGCCGTGCGGCGCGCAGCACCAGATCACCCGACGTGAGGTTCGCGTCATGGATCAGCTTCCCGGCCAGTGCTCGAAGCTCCTCCTCCGCAAAGGTCGGATCGATGTGCCGAAGGCGCGCCTTCAACGTCTCGCGCAGCAGCGTGTCCGACGCCGCCGACGAGACGATCATGCTGCGACCGCCGGAACCGGCACGGCGGTGCCGTATCACCGAGACGCCGCTGTCTAGAAGCTGACGGCGATCGAGGAGGTCATCGACGTTCACGACCCATTGTCCAAGCCGATGCGTCTCGTCCAGCACCAGCTTGGTCCGGGCCGAGCGGACGTCGGTCATGCGGGCGGGAACCCGCGGTCTCGACGACGGCGCACGACCCATGTCCGCATCCACCAGCGCCGCCATGGATGCGAGATGCGCCCAGCCCTCGCGAGGCTGGACGGGACAGGCCAGCAGCACGATGGCATCGCGCTCCCCGGGACGAACCGGAATGCGGCGAGGCCAGTGCGCCGACATGATCTCGTCGTACGGCATCTCCCGCCGTTCCGTCTCGGTCCATGCAAGACGTGCCTGCCGGGATATCACGTCGTGACAGAACACGATGTCGAACGGCGGTCCGTCGCTGGCCGAGGTGGGCCCCTGGGTCACCATGATCGATATGCGGAGCCTGGACATGAAGTCCCGTGTCGCCTCGGATCCGTGCGACACGTCGTCGCCGGAGTCTCCCACAGAGAGCTGCTGATAAACTTCGCGAAGCCTCGCCTCGTCCGTATGGCGAAGCGTGACCTGACACATCGCCTCGCCGTCCTCGCTCGCCGTGCTCCTGATGCATTCGACCACCGCCCTCGGAAGCGTCGCGGCATCGCAGTTGTAGAGAACGATCGAGAGGTTGTCGCGTTCGTGCGGCTGGAGACGGAGGTACTGCGTGACCACCTCGGCAACCTGCCGCGCCTCGGCACGGACGTCGTCGCTCGTGGCGCCGCCGCCCCCGAAGATCGCTACCGGCGTCTCATGAAGCGAATATCCGCCGTGGCTCGAGACGGTCGATAGCACCACGACCTTCTCGCCGAGCCAGGCCGGCACAACTTCCACTCCCACCGGGCCGCTCAGATCGCGGCGCAGCTCGTTGAAGAACAGCGCTCCGTTGTCGGTGAACGTCACGAGTCCACCCGCGAACAGCGGAGCGATCAGATCCCGGCACCGCAACCAGCGCGCCCGCGATGCCGCGAGCCGCAACGGATGCCATGGACACAGGACAGCGGCCGGTTCATGGCCCGGAACCTGCTCCACTTGGGCGACGCCGATCTCGAGAAGGGGCCGCTGCAGGCGTTCCAGCGCTTCCGGACTGTCGCTGGCCGAAAGGGCGTAGGACAGCAGCTCGCCGTATGCCGTCGCCTGGTCCGCGATGCTGACCGCGTGCCAGCCGACGACCTGGACGTCTTCGAGGGCCCGTCGGTAGGCGTCCTCGAAGTCGCGGAAGAGCTCACGGATTCGCACGGACGTGGGCGCGGCGACCAGCTGCGACCCGATCAGCCAAGCGAGGTCGTCCCGCCATGCGGATGCCAGGGACTCGCAGCGGCTGGCCGCGGGCACGAAGCTTCCGCGGTCCCGGCTGGCGGTCGGCTCGAGCGTTCCCATGTCCAGAAGGTCGACCTCGCCGGATCGACCGCGTCCGATGCCTGCGCGACGACCGGCCATGCATCGGACCAGCGGCGTTCCCCGCCTGTTGGTCCGAAGCCTGGACAGATCCGTCGTCAGTCCCATGCCCACCGCGGCAAGCGACGCCTCCCAGACGAGCAGCAGCTCGACGCTCTTCTGCCCCTCCCCAGCCTCATCGTCCTGCAACCAGACCTTGAACGACAGCTGTCGCGCCTTGCGCGCGGTCGACGTCTTGTTGCGGCGGCTCCAGTCCTCGATGTCGTTCGCGATCTCCGGGTAGCGGAAGGCCTCAAGCCTGCGGAACTCCACCACGCCGTCGAATGCCGGCTTCAACCCCCGATACGCCGTAGCGAAGTAGCGGCCCACCTCGTCGTTGAGGCCGAGGAACGAGGCAGGGGTGGCCTCAACGCCTTCGACGACGAGCTTGCGTCTCCCGGATGCGGAGGGTTCGTAGAGGCGGCGCACACACTGTACGATGCCATCGACCAGGTCGTCGCACTCCACGCGCTGACCGAACACGAACCGTTCCCATAACGCAGCCAGCCGCGGATCCTCGCTGCGCATCTCCCGACCGTGCGACGCGAAGAAGGCCTCGTCCTCGGGACCCCGTTCGGGCTTGACGCTGCGGTGCTGCGCGAAGTTCCGGACGTAGGCGAGTTCGTCCTGCGTCAGCAGATCCGGTTCCCGCTGACTGTAGAACGCCAGCGTCCGCTTTCCCAGGGACTCCCGCTCCGGACGACCCGCCTCCTCGAAGAAGCTTCTGAGTTCCGTCCAGTCGTGATCGAACGGCGCGATGGAGGCCTCGCTCACTCCGTCCTGAGCATCGACGTACGCTTCGAGCGCGGCGACGACCTCGTCGCGCATGTCTGCCTTCTTCTCGTCCAGTCGCTCCCGCAGCCTCGATCTCGCGATGGGCAGCTGCTGCAGGTCGCGCTTCGCGAGGTAGCTCGCCCTCCGCCAGTGCGAGGCATAACGCTGCTTCCACTGCGACGTCTGATGACGACGCTGCGGCAGTATCTCCTCGAAGAGGTCGTCGTATCGGGGGATCCGCAGAGCCATCAGGGAGGAACCCAGGGCCCTTGCGGGCGTCGCCCCCGCAGCCGCCTTCTCGGTCACGTCGACCACGTACTGCGAGAAGCGGCGCAACGGCACCCGGTCGATCTGGATGACCGCACGAAACGCGGCTTCGAACTGGCGCACCAGCATCTCGTCCAGATCTGCTCCGACGTTCGACTGGGCGATCCAGTCCCTCACCAGCGACTGGTCGAGGAGGGCGTCCGCGTCCACCCGCACGAGCTGCGAAAGCGACTGCCGCTGGCTCTCGTCGGTCAGCACCATCAACCTGCCTTCGCGTTCGCAACGCTCGTGGCGCAGCACCGTCACGTTCAGGTCCGTCAGCAGCGACGCGTCCACGCCGGCATCCGCGAACCGGTACCTCGGCAGCTTGATCTCCATGCGTCCCGACAGTTCGGGTTCCGAACGAACCGCGTCGACGATGGACAGGACCTCGTCGTCCGACAGCGCGCTGACGAGGAAGCGGGCGAAGCCGGCATCGCCGGAACCTTCGTCCAGGGTACGCAGCATGGAACGGGCGGCGACCCTGCCCATGAGTTGGAGCGGCGTCACGGACGGGCCATTCTACGTGCGAACGGATTGACGACGTACGCGCAGCCGTCGGAAAGACGGTTCAGCAGCCCCATGCTCGCCAACCGCGCTTCCAGCCGCTCGCGGTTCCGCTCGAAGGACGACAGGTCGTAGCCCTCGGGATTCAATGCCCGTTCCGCCTCCACGGGACCGATCACCAAGCCGTAGAACTCGTACAGGCCGGCGAGGAACTTCCCGAACTCGAGCCGGACCGGCACCCTCGCCAGGACGAACGTCTTCAACAAGGCGTCCGTCGGGGCGTAGCGGTTCCGGTTCGTGCCGCGACTGGACACGAGCCCGACGTTCCGACCGTAGCTGAGATGTACCAGACCACCGTTCTGATCGAGCTTGGCGTCGACCGCCGCGTCGAGACCGGCTCTCAATTGCTCGATGGTCCTCGCGTTCGCCTCCTTCGGCGAGTACGCGAACTTCTCCTTCAGCATCTCCTTCATCTCCTCGAGACGCTCGTCGGGATCGACCTCATCCAACCCTGGAAGCCAATGGGCCAAGCGATCCGCCAGATGGGCGCCCACGCCCCGCCGCAACAGCGCGTCGTTGCCGAGGAACGACGCGACGGACCGCTGACGCACGAGTTCGCGCCTGGGCGATATCATCTCGCACACAAAGGTCGGTCTCGGCGCGGACGCGAGGGCCGCAGCGGTCTCCAACTGGTAGATCATGACGTGCAACGCCGCCAGAGGTGCGAGATGGGCAAAGGCGTCCCGTTCCGGAAGGGAGAGGTCCAGCACCGCGAGCCAGTCCTCGGCGAGGCGGTCGAACGCAGGATGGCTCACGTACGGCAGGAACATCTGTCCGCCCTCGGGCCGGTCGGGCCGCTCGTCCGTGGGCGCGCAGAGAAGCGACACCAGCCGATGCTTCGGATCACCTGGGTCGAAGAAGCCATCGAAACGACTCCGGAGGTCCGCCGCCCGCCGCGCACGGCTGAGCATCAGGTACACGAGTTCTCCTGTCCTGCCGAACACCGTGTAGTCGCGCGTCACCCGACCACGTTCGAAAGTCGCATCGGAGTACAGCCCGGCCGTACCGAGCGGGAAGATGAAGCGCGAGGACCAACGCTTGTTCAGACCCGACTCGATCGAGGTCTGCCGCACCAGGGCCACGAGGCTGGCGAAGTGTCCGAAGTCCCGGAAGCGCTCCTGCAGATAGCCGAATCCGTTCGGCGGCATGCCCTCCACGTCCTCCATCCCCTCGAGCCATTCGCGCCAGGCCGACGCGTGATCGGTGTTCCTCGCGGCGATGCGTGCCACGTCGCCCGAATTGAACAGCACGTGCCGCAGTCCCATCCGGAACCGCAGCGAATACGGATAGCTGCTCCCGGGGATGGTCGGCGCGAGGAACCCCCCTTCGCGGTGAAAGGCCTCCGCCACGTTCAGGAACTCGAGGAAGATCAGCCAAGGCGTCTGGCGATACCAGATCCTGTGACCGAAGACTGCCTCCTCGAGCCAGATCGACACATCGCGGAAGGCCGCGGAGGTTCTGCGTACCTCCATGAGGTTGGCCGGGGTCAGGTCAATCATAGCGGAAGGTTCAGCGACTTGGGCTGCAGGACGTTGCCCGGCCCGGGATGGATGAGAGTGAGCTCGTTCGCCGGCGACTCCTGGGCCAGTGCGTGGTATTCCGTCAGCAGACGGCTCTTGAACGCCATCACGTCCTCGTTGCACTCCTTCGAGAAGCTCGCGGGAAGAGCTCCGTCCGCGACCCGCATTAGGAACTCGAACCGGAAGAGATGGAGGGGATAGTCGATGCCTTCCCGATCCGGACGCAGCGTCACCCGCAGGACGGGGAGCATGCCATCCGGCGACACGATCTGCACGCCGCCGCCCGCCCAGCCACGACGAAGCGACAGCTCGAGAAGCAGGACGTCGCTGATCGGTGCCGAACTGTAGTCGAGCCCGGTGCTGAGATAGAGCGTATCGCATTCCGCCACCAGCATGCCGGTCCAGATCCGGTTCAGACCGCAGACCAGCGACCGGATGACCGATGGTTCGATCGGGCGTTCCGCTCGCAACGGCGTCAGAACGGCGCTGCGGTACCGCTGAGCGGTCTGGAACATCGTGAGGCGCCAGGGATCGTACCGCTGATCGCCTTCCGGCAGCCTGAAGAAGAGCCGTCGCCGCTCATCGGCGAGCGCAGCGAGGAACTCCGCCACGTCCTGACGATCGTCGTCGCCGTTGACATACGCGCTCCGCAGGCGTGCGAAGCCTTCGGTCGCGCCGAACACCGGATCGTCGCCGAGAAGAAGGCGGTGATCCTCCGCCAACGCATCGTGCCCCTCCCCGAAGACGATCAGCGTATCGAGGAGGTTCGTGGTTTCCTGCCCCACGCGGAAGCTGCCGAGATGTCCGAACACCGCGAACTGTCCGCGACGGTTCGCCGGAAGGTTGAAGCCAAACAGGTTGCGGTAGATCGACGCCTCCCACCCCCGTTCGGAGATCGCGGAAGCCCGCAGGTCGTCCACCCGCATGACGTGCTCGCGAACGTCCGCGTTGCCGAGCAGCGCGTTGACGAGCAGCATCAGGACCTCGCGGATCGACACGTGAAGTCCATTGGCGTCGCACAGGTCGGCCAGTTCGAGCAGCCGCTTCTGGAAAGTCGGATCGCCGAGGACGCCATGGTTCCTCCACAGAGGAGACGACCGGGAGAACGCGGGATCGCTCCCCTCATCCTCGAAGCAGTCCCACTCCTCGCGGTCGAGCAACGCCTTCAGGGCTCTATCCAGCAGGTCGGCGGTCCGCATCCGGCTGAGGTTCAGGAACTTCAGACGCACGCCCGCCAGATCGCGGGTACCGGTCGCGAGCAGCTCCTCGAAGACCGCGCCGAAGGCCTTGGCCGGATGTGCATCCGGCAGCGAGTCCCAGGCCTGCACGAGCTTCCCGTCGTTCACCGCCAGGACGAAGTACTCGCCGGTGTCGTCGCGCATGGAGGCTGCGAACCGTTCCAGCAGGTCGAGCTTCCCCTGCGGCCAGGCCTCGCCGGCCGGCGGAGCGAAACCGCTGAACTCGAAGATGAAATGGACTCGTACGGTTCGACCGTGCCGTTCCACCTCCAGTTCGAGATGGTCGTCGCGGTTCTCACCGGACGCCCGTCGGTCGTCGCCCCCGAGCGAGGCCCAGAGATCATTGCACAACGTGGTCTTGCCATCCCCGGCCGTCCCGGTGAGCACGACGTTCGACATGCTGCCGGACGCCGCGCCGAACGTTCCCATCAGCTCATCGAGTACCGGGTGCTCGAACCGCAGAGGATCGACGCCGTAGGCGTCGGCAAGGTCCCGGATCGTCTCCGCGTACATCCCGTCGACGCGGTTGACCGGTCCGTATCCCCTCAGGAACGAGACCCATGCCTCCCCGCGGCTCAGGCGCGTCCGCTCCTTCCTCCTGGCGGCAGCAGCCATGCCGACGCTCAGAGCTGACAGATCATGCAGCCTTCGCGCACCGGCGAAGGCACGTCCAGACCGCCGAGCACGGCCACCAACGGTCTGGCTGAACGGTCGCGGCGCGTCGCCTGCGCCCGTCGGTGACGCTCCTCGATCTCCGCCATGCGCTCCGGACGCTCCAGGTCCGCGAGCGGCTCGTCCGTCCAGTAGAACACCTTTCCGTTCACCCGGTTCGGCCGTTCGTAGGCCTTCGCCTCCTCGAACAGATGCGGATAGGCCTGCTTAAGCCGGACCCACTCGATCTTCTGCTGGTAGAAGCAGAAGAAGCAGCCGGAACGGGTGCGTCCCCATTCGGTGTAGGGCGGAAGGCCCAGACCCGCGTCCTCTAGGATCCGGACCACACCGGCATAGTCGATGCCGTCCTCGCGGAACGGGAACACGGCCTTCAGGTTCGGCTTGTGGCTGATGTAGCCCACGCGGTCCTCGTCGGCCCGGATGCCGACGTAGTTAATGCAGGGTTCGTCGCCGATGTACTGTTCGAACGGCTTGAGCTTCAGAAGATCGGTGCACCACCGACGACGATTGGACGGCAGCATGCCGCCCTTCGAACGCAGGACGTCGTCGAAGCCCTCGCGAGTGGTCGTCCGGATCACCCGCTTCCCGAGATAGGCCTCGAGCCGTTCGATGTACTCGATGGTATCGGGAAGCTCCTTGCCCGTGTCGTGGAAGATGTACTCCATGCCTTCCACGCGGTCCCGCATGTAGACCGCGAGGGCGGTGCTGTCCTTTCCACCTGAGAGGCTGAGGATATGCCGTACGGGAGGGTTCTCTGTCATCCCCTCACGTTAGCAGGACGACGGCGTATCGCCAACTTGGACGAGACCGTCAATCGATCCGATTCTCGAGGCTGGCCATGAGCATACGGGTGGCGGCGAAGGCCCCAGCCCGCCCGTTGCGTTCGAGGAACGCCGCTATCTCGCCTTCCAGGGCAGCGAGTTCCTCCCCCTCCAGTCCGACGGGACGCAGCACCTCCTCGAGCTCCCGTCCGTTCGACGAGGTGACGACCAGCCGGTAGGCATCGGACCCCGCCCCCTCGTCCGAACGTCCGTCGAACGCAGCGGCCTCCACGCGTCGGAACCGCCGGGAGAGTTGCGGCACGCGATGCAGAAACTCGACCTCGTCGCCGTCCCCCCATCGTTCCGGCGGCTTGCGGGCGACGGTGCTCGCCAGCGATTCGAGCCAGGCACGATCATCGAGAACGGTGTCCGAGAGGCGCAGGAGGAAGGTCTTCAGCTCAGGCTCCGTGACGTTCTCCACGAGTCTGCGCGCCCGGTCGCCCGCGACGGCTCGGATCCCGGCAGGCTTCGTCTCCCCTACCTCCAACGCACTCGCCAACCCTTCGAACAGGCGTCGCAGAAGATCCGGATAGGCGTCCCGCAACTCCCGGACCGCCGTCCTGACCGTGGCGACGAACACCTCCGCGTCACGATCCGGCATCGCGTCGACCACGCCCACCGGGTCGAGGCCGCAGGCGCGTGGCATCTCGGAGAACAGCAGCGCAGCGGGATCGCGTGCCGCCGTCAGAGCGTCCCGCAGGGCGACGGTCGCGGCCGACAGGCGACGCGTACGGCGCGCATAGTCGGGGATCGTAGCCACGAACCGGCTCAACGGTCGCACGACGTCCAGCAGTTCGAGATCCGCCCCGTCCCGCTCCACGCCGATCGCTTCCGCCAGACGACCGAACACGCCGGCCCGGACCCCTACGATCGAGCAGTGCTGCAGGGTGAAGTGTTCCGACTCCTTCACCATCCGGACGAACTCCGGGCCCCCTACCTGATCGAGGTAGGTGCCGTCCTCGTACACCGCGGTATGGTGCCAGTGCGCAGCCAGATAGATCGCGACGACGAGCGGAACGAGGCCTTCCCTGATCCCCAGCCTACCTCCTCTCAGACGGGCCACCACGTCCTCGTAGGGGACCCTGGCGTCAGGAACCGCGAGAAGCAGGTCATGGATGGCATCCAGCGCGGGACGCAGACGCAACGGGTCGTCGTCCGCCTCGGGTACCACGACCGCCCATCCGCCATCGCGTTCGACGTGGACGCCGCCGCGGCGCAGCACCGACAGGTAGATCGCGCGCTCCGGCGGCGTGCCGGTCGACGGGATGCCGAGATCCGGAACGTGCGACCGCGTCGCGAGCGCTTCGATGACCAGCGATCGCGCTCTAGCAGCGGCCGAACTGAGGACGCGACGATTGATGAGTTCGTTCCGGATGATCGGCGACTCGTCGAAGGCGTTGTCGCACACGTCCGAAAGATGCGTGATGAGCTCGCGTTCGGTCGACAGGCCGAGCCGCCTCCCGCCGCCGAACCACTCCGTGGCACCCGATCCGCCCTCGACGAGGCCCGCTATCGCGCGGCCGAGTCGATCCTCCGACAAAGCGAGTTGGCGGGACGCCTCGGCACGGGCGAACCGGTCGCCCGCCAGACCTTCCGCGTTGTCCCGCACCCATCGCCAGGCCTGCACGTCCCGAAGCATCGGATCGATGCCTCCAATGGGCAACGGCACAGCGATGATAAAACGGGGATCCAGCACTTCGGACGCGCCCTCAATGAGATCGATCGCGACGTCCCGCTCGGTACGGTCGCGCGTCAGCACCACCAGGACCCGACCGTCCGCGGCGGCGGCGCCGTCCGGTATCGGGCTCGCCAAGGCCTCCGCTAGACGTTCGGTGCCCACGTACACCCGTTCGAAATGCCTCAACGCACCAGTCTCCACGTAGTGGCGACGGGCGACCAAGGGATCGCGCGGCAACGAAGGCAGCAGCGATCGGACGCTGTCGTCGGTGGACACCGCCCTCAGCCCGAGCTCGAAGCTCGCTTCGAGGTCGACGCTCGTGTTCGGCCAAAGCGACAACGTGCCGGAGGATCCGCGACGATGCAGCACGCGATTGGCGGCCATGAAGCGCGCCACCGCTTCCCGTGCCTCTTCGGCCCTCCGCGCGTCGCTTCCGGCCACTGCGAGGACGACTGCTTCGAGATTGGAAGGGAGTGCCGGATCGTCGAGCACGTTCAGAAGCGCCACCGTCTTCAGCACGGCCAGTTCGATCGGGGAGGAGACAGCCGACGATCCGACCACGGCGGAGACGATCGCCCAGCGCGAGTTGGTTGGCCCGAGGGAAAGGACTCCGGCGAGATTGGCGTTCACGTAGTCGTACAGGTCCGCGATCCGGTAAGGCGTCGCACCGCCCAACGGACGACGCACGTACTCCGCCAGACCGCCGGGCTCCGATGATGCGAGGAAACCGAACAGCGACCTTTCGTTCTGTCCGAACCGCCGGAACACGCGCGAAAGCAGCGGCAGCGTCGTCGGATCGAGCGGAAACAGACGTGCGGACAACGCCACGAGTTCCCGCCGCGACGCTCCGGCTCCGAACCACCCCGCATCGACGGCGGCCCGCATCGTCCCCTCCGCCTCATCGACCAGTCGATCCGGAAGACCATCCACCCGCACGCCCAGCGCGGCGGAAACCAGAACCGCGATCTCGTCCAGGGGCGGAGAGTAGACGATCTCCTCGAACCTGCCCGCAACCTTCTCCCATTCCCGACGGGCCATGCTCGGCAGGCCGGCGGCATAGCCCGCCACCGACTGATGGAGGATAGCCACGACCATGATCGGAGCGGTGCCGCTCCGGACTGCGGCTTCCGCGAGAAGCTGCAAGAGGAACACGTCGTCCAGGCCGCCACCGGCCCACGCCGCATGCTCCAGGTTCTTGCCCAGCTCGTCCAGGACGATCAGGACGCCATCGCCCGTTCCAGACGCCCGGCACAGTCCGGCGATCTCCTCGATCGCTCGAAGCACCCGTTCCGTCTCCGGGGCGTCCGCGTCGCGCAGGAGCGCCTTCGTCCTGCGATCCAGCGCGAAACCGAAGCGCGAGGCGCTCTCCCGGAGCCCCCGCAGCAGCGAACGACCGATCGGTTCGCGCTGGCCGGCCGCCACGATCGGAAGGAGGCGGATCCGCTCCGACGCCTCGTCTCGGTCGACCGGAACGCCCGCGTCGGCCGCCATGCGGCAGAGCGCCAGGGCGACGCTCGACTTCCCCGATCCGTAGTCCCCGGTCAACCGCCACGCGCGCTCCGACGAGCGCGGCAGAAGGCCGCGGGCCAGCCGGCGAAGCGACGCCTTCGCGAAGGGCGTGGCCACGAAGCGTTCGCTTGCCGCGGGATCGTCGAGATCGCGGTCGATCCGTACCGAACGAAGCCGACCAGCACGGATGTCCAGAACGGAGGAGATCGGAAGGTCGTCCGGTGCCTCAAGCATCGCCCATCCCCGCGACGGGCGCGTCCCGCCAACCGTACACGTCCCTGAGCATGGCATCGACCGGAACCGTACCGACGCGCCGGACCGTGGTCTGCACGTTGCTCTCCCGCAGTTCAAACCCCGCTTCGGGCCGGGCGGCCAGATCCTCGAGTCGAGCGAACGTCTCGTGCTCGGACAACCGGAACACCTGACCCGGGCCACCCTTGGCGAAGGCGATCTCGCGGAGGGGCGCCGTCTCCTCGTCGGGCTGGCAGGCGTCCCACCACTTCGACAACGCGTAGCGGAACATCCCCTGCCCCAATCCCCGCTTGGGCAGTCGATCGAACGCGTACATCGGCTCTCGCCTGCCGCCGGTCGCCTCCCGCTCCCCTGCGAGGGCGACGAGCCGCAACGACGCGAGTGGACTGTCCAGTCCGTCCTCCCCACGTCCCGAACCGCTGGGAAGGTAGGTGTGGAGCCAGACGTCAAAGTGCTGCCGCGCCGACACTGGAGACAGACGCCTGCCCGTGCGCTCGGCCTCGTCGAGGAACGCGGCTACCGTCCCCGAAGGGGTGAACGTCGGTTCGACGCTGCGGTTCACCAGATACTCCCATGCGAAGAACCGGCCCGTCGCGGCGGTGGAGATCGTCCAGTGTAGCCACCACATGGTCTGAACGTCCTCGAGGAACGGATCGCGTCCACTGGTTCCGAAGATGGCTTCACCCTCCGGGGTGAGCGCCCAGGCATCCTGGCGGCTGGCGACGCCGTACGCCTCGATCCAGCAACGCAGCGCCTCTACCATGTTCTTGCCCAAGCCCAGATCCACTACGCCGCGAACCGGATCGGTGAACACGTCCTCGCCAGCCTCGATGGCCGCCACGGCCTTTGGCAGCCACGGGAAGCGCAGCGCAAACGATTGATGACCGCCGAAGCGGTAGCCTCCGCCCTGCGCGGGCTCGGCGTCGATCTTCATTTCAGAACCAATGCTTCAATAGTTTCAAATTCGACCCCCCTGCGGGGACATTCGACGATTTCCTAGCTGCGGATCGGAGCTTTGTCATCTCGGACATGAAGGTATCGCATGGGCGAGGAGACCATGGTCGAAGGAACCGCGAAGGAGGAAAAAGCATGGAAGTGGAAGCGGGTTGGCTGGAGATGCAGCAGGACGGGTGCCTTACAGGCGTGCTGCGCACGCTCACCCTCAACATCCATATGGAACTGAGACCCGTCGTGGCTGGCACGTACCAGGTCCGCGTAGCGGGCGGGTGGATCATGGGCTCGGCCGCGATGCGTCCGACGACGCGCACCATCGATATCGACATTCGGTCGCCGGAACTGCATGGCCCCATCCGTCTTCGTGCCGAGATGCCGGACGATGGTCGCGAATGGCGCCTCGCATGGACGCCACCTGCCGAACCCTGAACGCCACGCCGCCGATCTCCGGTCAGTTTCTCCTTCGGGGCCCCGGACGGGCAGGCCTAGGCTTCGTTCGCAATAGGCGAGCGGACAACAGGAACGGCCGACTACGTTATGCCCGCTCCGAGACTAACTAGCTCAAACGGCAGCCTGCTGTCGTTTGACGTCCGTTGCATCTCTCCACGAACTGGTCCGACACTGAAGCGAACGCATGGCGTAGCATGATCTCGAAGCGGGCTTCGTGGGGAGTACGGCGCCGTCATCCACCGGTGGTACGGATCATTCGCGGTAGCGCGAATGAATGCTATTGAACAGTCGATTCCTGCACGGAGCCTACTTACCCTTAACGGGAAAGGCATGCACCGCTTGTGGCGCGGGGCTGCTAATGGGCGATCGGTCCGTGGCCTACCCCCTCGCAAACCACAACCGAACCTCCCGGAGTGCGGCATTCCGTCGGTCGCCCTGCAGTTTCCACGTCAACGGAGCTCGATCCGAGCGCTAATAGAGAGCCTCTCCGATGGTAACATTCGCGATGCCTCCGCCCTCGCACATCGCCTGAAGGCCGAACCTCAGATTCCTCGCACGAAGAGCATGGACCAGCGTAGCGAGCAGCTTCGTTCCGCTCGCCCCGAGCGGATGTCCCAGCGCGATCGCGCCTCCGTTTACGTTCATCCTATCGTGTTCCACCGACAAAGCCATGGCCCACGCCATCGGAATCGACGCGAATGCCTCGTTGACTTCAAAGAGATCGATGTCGTCGAGCGTCAATCCGACGCGGGCCAGCGCCTTCCGCGTCGCCGGGATCGCTTCCTCCAGCATCATCACGGGATCCCCCGCCGATACGGAGAGACCGTGCACTCGGGCGATCGGTGTCAGACCGTGCTCTCTCAAGGCCTTCGCGCTGACGACGAGCGCGGCCAAGGCTCCATCCGCCATCTGGCTGGCGTTCGCCGCAGTGATCGTCCCGTCCGACACGAGCGGTTTCACCGCCGCGATCGCCTGGAGGGATGCGTCGTATCTGATGCCCTCGTGGCGATCAATCGTCGCGCCGTCGATCCGTATGGGAACGATCTCCGCGCTGAACGCGCCCGCCAAGGTCACCGCCGCGGCGCGGCGATGGCTCTCCAGAGAGTACGTATCCATCGCATCCCGGGACAACCGATACTTGTCAGCGACTGCCTGCGCCCCTTGGAACTGGCTAAATTCCTCAACGCCGAACCGGCTGCGTATCGATCGGCTCCATGGACCCTCTCCGATCCCAGCCTGTTCGTGAAGCAGGTAGTTGGACCCCATCGGAACACGCGTCATGCTTTCGGCACCGGCGGCGACGACGACGTCCTGCGTACCGGACATGACTGCCTGCGCCGCGAAATGGAGCGCCTGCTGCGAGGAACCACACTGCCGGTCGATGGTGACCGCAGGCACGGTCTGTGGCAACCGGGAAGCCAGAACGACGTTCCGGCCGAATGCGAACGCCTGTTCGCCGGTCTGGCTGACGCAGCCGACGATGACGTCCTCGATCGCCGCGGGATTCAAGCCGGTCCGATCCAAAAGGCCGTCGATGACGGCAGTTCCCAGATCGGCCGGATGCATGCTCGAGAAGAACCCCTTGCGCCGCCCGCCGGGCGTACGAACCGCGTCAACGATGTATGCGTCTGACATTCTCAAAATCGCCCTCCGGTTTCTACGATCGTTCCTGGACCACGCGTCCTGCAGATCAGCGCGGAGCCATCCGGATCGCTCCATCCAACCGGATCGTCTCGCCGTTCAGCATTGGATTGGCGACGATAGATGCTACCAGCTCGGCGTACTCTTCAGACCAGCCAATTCGGCTCGGATGAGGGACCTGCCTGCCCAGACTCTCCTGGGCTGCTTCCGGCAGTCCCTCGAGCATCGGCGTCCAGAAGATGCCCGGTGCCCGCAGCTTCGGTGCGCTGACGTCGGCCGGCTGCTCGAACCGCGACGACTACCAGACCCTCATGGGCTGGAAGGACGTGTTCGTATGCCTGTCCTGCATCGAGCACATCGAAGAACTCAGACGATGCGGCTGGTGCGGAGACGCGACCAACGGTGACATGGCGGGGTCGCCCGTCCTTGGCTGCAGCGCCTGCGACGGCAACATGAAGCTGCTGTACAAAGACTAGGTTCCGGGCCAACGGTGTCGGCAATTTGACGGCCCCCGGACACAACGGGCGGCATACTCGGCGCCCGGCAGGCGGCTCTTTCCACCGTACCCGAGGAAGCGGTAGACCTGCGGAACGTGGGGGTCATGCTTGCGCTGCCGTCGGTGCACTGTGCACGCAACAGCCGTCCGTCAGATCCGTCCCCAGAAAGCTACGGAAGCTTACACCTGGAGCAGGCGCGGTTTGATCTCGTCACGCATCGCGACGCATGCACTCCCACGAGCCATGGTACCTTCCTGTCAAGCGGCGAGAACAGTGCTACTAAAATCGACCCGTTCCGATTCGCGGACCGGAAACCGAACGCGAGCATGGCGGAATGACACCGGGGGAGTGGGAAACGGAGGCGAGGTTGATCGCCGCGGAACAGGCTCACGAAGAGGACCAGGACGTCGACAGCGTCCGTACTCGGCTCGTCGCGCTCGATCGGTTGATGCGGAGGATGCCGAAGAAGACCGCCCAGCGGTACAAGGCCATTCCCGAACCGATGCTCAGGGACCTCGCGGTGAAAGCGGGTGATCGCCTTCAGACGGGACTCTCGGCCTGGCTTCCGATCGACATCCTCGATGCGGCGGCCGCTCAGGTACGCGCTCTCGACCACTTCCTTTTCCACCATCGCCCAGTACGCGGGAGACCGAACGATCCGAACGAGGACTTCCTCTGCTACGACCTCGGGGTGCACGCCATCCCACGCGCGGCCGCGTCACCGCCGTCGAATCCGGACGACGTAGGGACGAAGACCTACCGGCGAAGGGGCGTGATATGGCACCGGCTGCTTCCGCGCGTCACCTCTAGCGGCCATGTTATCAACCTGCAGTGGCATCGCGACATGTTCCATTCTTTCCGGAGCACGGGCGCCCAAGTCGTCTCCGCGCTGTTCGACGGACTGTTGCTCGAACGTGACGAGACGTTCGAACGGTTCGTCGTGAGCAGCGCGCATTGTTCCGACGAGCATGGAGCGCTCGAGCAGCACGTCGCTGCCGCCTTCACAGAAGGGGCCGTCATAGCGGTCTGGCCCGAACTGACCATGCCGGAGCCCCGGCGTCGCATGCTCGCAGATCTGCTGAAGGCGATGTCGGCTGCCGCTCCGCTCGGTACCGGTCCGTCGTTCGCCGCTGCGGGAAGCTGGCACGAAGTCGAAGACCGGAAGGTGCGAAACCGGATGCACGTACTCTCGCGTTCCGGGCAGCCGCGGTTCCATCATGACAAATCCATTCCACTCGAAAGCAAGACTCTGGGTACCGAAGAGCTCGAGGAGAGCGATACCCTGGCGGTCCTCATCATGGAGGACGCCCTGGTCGCCTTCGCGATCTGCCGCGACTTCTGTGAAGACCAGATCGCCCGCGCCTATCTCGAACTGGACGTGGACCTCGTCGTCGTGCCCTCTTACGGCGACGTCAATACCATCGACGCGCATCGACACATGGCGCAGACCCTCGCGACTGATTTCGGCACGCGCACGTTCGTAGTGCAGCAAGTCGTCCCTGAGGAGGTGTCCTCGTCCGGACTGGGCTACGTCCTGCCTCCGGAGACGTCCCCCACGGCCGCGTCCACCGCGAGCCTTGTAGTGAACGATTTGGCGAGAAGGCATCCAATCTCGTTCAAACGAGTTTAAGGATGGACATGCTACTGAACAATCCTAAAAGGTTTGGAGGCATATGAAAGACAGGGCCGCAATGGCGAACCCGCAATTGATTGGTGCGATCCGGCAGGGTCAGATCGCGGCATCACAGGCATGGACGATACTGGGACCGATCATCGAGACGGCCGATCGGTCTTTGGCGACGAAGGTGTGCGATGCCTTGCGGTCGTGGGTCTGGAAGGCGTTGGACCGCAGACGCCGAGACCCCGAACTGCGTCAATGGATCGATCTGCTGAACAGAGTTGAAGCGTTCTTCACCGAACGCTTCGCCAATCTGGCGGCCAAGCTCGAGGTCTTGGCTGACATGCTGCACGAGTCCCTCGCGGTCGCGGACTTCGCCGTACCCCAGGATCTGCTCAGCCGCCGGCACGTCGCCGCGATCCTCCGGACGCTCGCCGATCGGCAGGGGTCATGGGTGGAGCGGAGCGAACTAATGCGCGAACTGGAACTGAAGCCCGCGAACACCACACGGCTCATGGCACTGCTGCTCGATGTCGGATGGGCGGAACAGGTCGTCAACGGGCGTGAAGCGCGGTACCGTGCCTCCACGGAAGGAATGCTCCAGGCTCGTTCCGTGGAGATCGCACCCGTGACCGACCACCTGCGCGCCCACATCGGAGACATCCGCTGGTTCGGCCACGAGGGCGGTGGCGACATCACGTTCAGCGGCAATCCTGTGACCTTCGCCCTCATCGAAGGTCTGGACAGGATCACGATCGACCACTGGAGCGCATCCGAACTTCCATCACGAATAAGACCGAGGCTCGATTTCGAAGAGACGGCGAACGACGAAGATTCTGACGCCGAACGACGCATCCAGCCGCCCAAGCTGCAACTGAAGGTAGCGGTGTCGTGACAGACGTCGGGCGACGCCCCGCAACGCCTTCCCCGAAACGGCGAACCAAAGTTATGCCGAACCGTGTTCCCGAACGTCCGCATCGGCCCGACGACCCGCCACAGGTGAGCGTCAGCGGCAACATAAGCGACAGCTTGAGCATCGTCGCCCAGACGAACGCCAGCCTACACCTGATCACAGGTCGCCTGCAGGCGGAGGAAGGGCGTCCTGGGGACAAAGTCCTTCTGCCGTTCGCGGAGTTTCGCATTGGCGGTGGCAGCGTCGAGCAGGTGAAGGAAATCGCTCAGGACGACGATCCGCCGACTATGCTGTCGGCGACCCTGACGCTCGAGAACATGGCCTTCATGGTCTTCGATCTGGCCAGTGATCTCCGGCGCGTCTGCGACGAGGCCTCGTCGCTCGCGAAGGGCGATCTCAAGGTTGACGGTACGCGCATGAAGATGGTGAGGTACTTCGTGACCCATCTCGAATGGGAGGCAGCTGCCTGCCGCCATCGACTGGACGAGGCGTTCGCCCCGCAAGAGGACGCCGCGGACCAGTGAACTGCCGCGGCACG
The DNA here is from genome assembly GCF_022664435.1 of Sphingomonas panni. Taxonomy (GTDB): domain Bacteria; phylum Pseudomonadota; class Alphaproteobacteria; order Sphingomonadales; family Sphingomonadaceae; genus Sphingomonas; species Sphingomonas panni. Next base: position 161,649 of record NZ_JAKREU010000005.1, read on the forward strand.
CCCATCCTTCCGCCAATCAGGACTTGCCTTACGCCAGGACACAGCACGAACGCGGTGGACCGCTTCCTCGCGCAATGCACGATCTGCGATGATGGGTTCGCCTCCACGGGCCTCGCCGAGATCTGGCGCATGGGCTTGGTCGCGGAGATCGGACGTGGATCAGAGGTGGTCCTGGTGCGAAAGGCGCCGGATCATCGACCGGGGTACGAGTTCGGCGCCATGTGGGCACTGCCCGGTGGGGCGGTGAGGGGACCGCCAGCGTCGAACGTCGCTGCCGCGGCAGCGACATCTCTCCACGACCGCCTCCTAGCCGAAACCGGCGTACCGTCGGCGGAACTGGTAGACCGGGGACTGTCGGACGAACTAGGGCCGCTGATCAGCAGCTACACCACAGCGACCGGGAGACGGCATACCGTGATCGCGGTCCGACGCTACCTTGACCACCAAGCCCACATGCTCGAACCGTCCGATCCTTCGATCAGTCATGCGGCATGGACGAAGCTTCCGCCGGTGTGGTCGACCCTCGCCCCGGCTAACCGGGTGGCAATCGCACACCTCCACTGGCGGTCTTTGAAACCCGGGCAGCGGTCGGCGGGCAAGCCCGCGATTGAAGAGGCTGTCGGGCTATGCTCGTGTTGGGCTGCGGAGATCGGGCTACCAGCGATCCCGGCACCATGGGCGACGGAAGCCGAACTAGCCGACTGGCGGACGGAATGGTCACGGCTCGCTGAACGACGCCGGGTCCGTCGGCCCTGACCGTCCGAACGCATCATCGCCGACGAGGTGATCCGTCGGCATCCGACGTTCGCTCGATCTCGGTGCATATCAAGACCAGCGCCGACGCCGGAAGCGGCTAACCACGGCATTGCATGACGGAAGCCGTCCCGAAGCGTCCGCAGCGCCCAAACGCGCCTCCCGCACTTCCTCATGACCCGGCCACATACGGAAACCCCTTACGCCAGCCGAGAGGCAACGGCGCCGAGACCATGTCTCAGGTCGTACGAAGGTTTCGATCGCGCGGCTTCGTGTCGGGAGCCTACTCCGTCTGCGGCCATCGCGCCTTGAGCGATGCTCGGACGGTATCAGCCCGCCCGAGCGGTGCATCGTCGCGCTATTCGACGTTTCCAGGTCGTCCGACGATCTTGAGGACTCAACCACTTCGCACCAGTACACCCACCCCGCCCCGCCCTTCCTCCCAGCCGTGAGAGGCAAGCACGCGGCACGGGCTCGGTATGGCGGAGTTCCGGAAGCATTTGCCGAGCAACATGCGGCCCGGACTTGTCGCCGTCGACGTCCGACCGATCGAATCCATGCGTGAGCAACGGAACGCGATTTGCGCCTCCTATGACCTTGCTCGCGAGCACGTGTTGGTGAATGAACTCGCATGGTCCAAATCAACTTCGTTCGATCCAAACTCCGCCCGGTCGAAGGCGGTCTTTCCGTTCAGCTGTTCCAGGACGAGATCGGGCGTCGTCTCCTTGGCGATCGGGACGCCTTGAGAGGCGCGCAGGACGTCAGGGACGTCGGCACGGCCGAGGCCAATATCTTCGCGGACCGCCTGGCCCGTACTCGAGAAGGTTGGCTTTCAGTGCTTTCCTATCATCGTGGGGTGGCAGGCAGCCGAAAAAGGCTTGAGGAGCTCAGCCTCGATAGAACGATCGTCACCCTCGGCGGCATCGATGCTCAGGGCAACAATCTCGCACTGGTCGCGAGTGCAGGATGCGTGTACGAACAGGCCAAGGCCTCCTTGTCGTCCCAAGACGGAGACGATGGCGTCGTCGCAGGTGACGCCCTCAATTTCTTCACCGACGATGAAGACCCGGAGATGGTCCGCTGGGCCGTGATCAACTGCCACGAATACACTCATGTCGACATCGTCCGTCATCTTCTCGATCAACGCATCGAGCTTCTGGTGGTCCTGACGATGAACACCGCGACCCAGCTGTATTGGGAGTACGCGACTGCGGACGTCCATCGCCTCTTCTGCTTTATCGTGATCGTGAACGTCGCCGAACTGGGCGGCTCGGCCGTGTTCGTTCCCTTCAGGCGCATCGGAAAACAACCCAATGCGACCTTCAAGACCTCCGGGCAGATATTCTCGACCCGAGGCCCTTCGGAAACCAGTGCGGTCGTAGAACTCGATTTCGCCGAACTCCGTCGGCTCAGAAGCCGCTACCGGGAACAGGGTCTTGCCGGCCCGAAGGGGATGGAAAGCGAGCGATACTTGCCGCTCGCTCCGTCGGAACACTTCATGCACACCTACGACAGAAGCGCCGGGTCACCTCAGGTCGATCATATTCGCGACGTGCAAATGCGATGGAACAGTGATGAACCCCTAGTGGCGTTGGCTCAGCTCAAATCGGTCCCGGTCGACGACTACGTCGCCTGTCGCTATCGCCTCGACGACCTTGCGGCCTCGGCCGATCGCGCCGGAGTCTTGAACCGGTTCGAAGAAAGCGTGAAAATCCATCTGGAATCGCTCGAGCGACGGCTTTCGCTCGACGCCAACGGACTTACAGGGTTAGACTTCCTGGTGATGCCGGAGGTGTTCGTGTCACGCCGCTTCGCAACCGACGTCATCGCGACTTTCTGCGCCAAATTCAACACCGTGGCGATTTGCGGGGTCGACTACCCCATGGGAGAGAACGCCGAAAACCGGAACTCCGCGATGATAATCTCGTCCGACGGCGTAATTGAGGAAGAATACGACAAGATTACGCGCTCACAGTACGATGCGTTGGCCCTCGACAAAAGCTCGTCATTGCCGATGCAAAGGGGCGGCACCCTCTATCGCTTCACGAACTTGAACGGCCATGCCTTTGGTGTACTGATATGCTACGATTTCAGCCACTTCGACCTCGTCCATCGCATCAATCTCGAGGGGCGTGACACCCCGCTGGATGTGCTGTTCGTCATCGCGCACAACCCGTTTGGTGATCTCTACCGAACCTGTTGCGTCGCCGACTCACACCGCTTCTATCAGCACGTCGTCCTTTGCAACGTCGCCTCGTACGGCGTAAGCGGCGTGTATGCTCCGGTAAGAACGGATGGGCCGCGACAGACACTTGTCGATGCTGGAATGCGGAACGAAACGATCGCCTTGGTCCGTCTCCGTCTGAATGAGCAGCGCGCGGCTCGCTCGAAAACGGACGCACAGCTGCATTCCGAGGCTGCGAACGGCGGCAGAATGATGCGTCGTCCCGGCGTCTTTGCACGCCGGCTGCTTGATGCGGGCTGGCTGTAAAATCAATTCACGCTCTGTCCAGTGACTATGGACGCACGTTGCAACGGCGACGAGCGTTCGTGAACCGTAACCTTGTCCAGTAGGCCGCCTTGCGGTAGCGCGGACAGTGAGGAAGTCTCTCGTATGGGTGAGAGCGCGGGCGGTGAGGGATGCTGTTGGTTCCGTTACGGGTGATACGTAGGCGACGTGCGCTGACCCCGTGCGACGGAAGTAAACGCTGCCTTGCCGCGGCCTTCCCGGGCCTCATGGGAAATGCTGTTTCGATTCGTTTCTCGACTGACGGCCGACGATACGCGCTCCATGTCAATCGAGGATGCAGATTCCCGAGCTGCCGGAGTACGAGGTAGTCCTTCTCCGGTATGCCTCTTCCGAACACGATGCCCGCCGCTTCGTCTTCTTGCCACAACGCATACGTTCAGGTGTACTGAATGCTTTCACGATGGGTCTGGGCGGATTCCAGGTATACGCCAAGTTGGATCAGCGACCGCTTGAGCGTATCATCGCCCCATTCGCCCTTAAAGCTGCGGATGAACTGCGGGCTCCCATCACGCCTCTCGAGACAACCGCGGAGTTCAAATTCCTTGTGAAGGCTGCGAGCGGCGATCGATCGAGGAAGCGACGCACCGAAGTCTGAGCGGCGAAGGTGCGGCTAGGCGTCATGGAGCGTGCCATTCCGTACAAGCCGTGACCACGGGCCATCTTCGTCATAAAGACCTGCGGGAACCCTTCCGACCCGAGCGCCCGCCGCGACGGCACGAACGGGGGTCGATCGAAACTGGACGATGGCGGGCGGCGCGCGCACCATGACGTGGCGATCGCCCAGTCGCTGCAGCGTCCATGGACGACCGGCGATGGCAGGATGCCTGCCGAGTCCGCAGGACTGGCCCGCATGAGACGGGCGCCATCGACCGCCGTTCGCTCAGCCGGGCGACGTCGAATCGCTTGCCCGCCGGACGATCCGTCGAGGTTCCGCGTTCCTACGTACTAGCGCGAGCGTGCAGCTCGCGCACGACGTCCGCGAACCGGGCTTCGGGACCCGAAACGTCCGCATCCGGGAGCACGTCGGTTATCCGCAGCGAAGCGATGGGTAGAGTCGGCCTCCCCAGTTCCGACAACCACTCGTCCAGCTGTGACGTGGAAGTCGCGTAGACGATGCGCCCAAGTCCGGCGAGACCGTGGGCGGCCGAGCACATCGCGCAATGTTCGCCCGACGTGTAGACGGTCGCCGAACGACGTTGCGATGGCGATAGGTTCGCGATGGCCCAGCGCACGACCGCGAGCTCGGGGTGGCTGGTCGGGTCACCACCGCCCTCCCGGTTGCGATCCTCGAACAGGACCTCCCCGGAAGACGAGACGATCATCGATCCGAACGGCTGGTCCCCCGCCTCCACCGCCTGCCCTGCAAGCTCCACGCATCGCGCGAGACGATCGATGTCCGCTTCGTTCATGAAAACGCTCTCCCTTATGAACCGTTTGCTGAATGCCCGAGGGCGCATCGGGTTGCCGGCGCTCTGAGGTTCGTCATCACCTGCCATGCGTTCCACGAGCCCGTCTGTTCGGTCCACGACCGGTCGAGCGATCGCTTTGGAGGTTCGGACGCATACGCCCTCAGCACACCGATCCAGATCCGCCGCCGACGACATGCACCGCGGAAGAGCGATCGCCGGCGAAGGGTGACGACGCACGATGGGGTTTCCGGGCGAGGAACACCTACGCCCGTCCGCGGCGAGCATGCCTGGGGGCAAGGAGGGAAGGGGGATCCGAAGGTAGAACGAAATACGAAAGGACCGGCCGTTGTCAGCCACTTCGCATAAGAGAACCGTTGAAACGTCCAGGAACGACGAGGCGTCGGGAGGTCGTCCGGCAGCGTCGACGCGCGCATCGATCGGAACGGCCGAGCCGAGTGCGCATCCTACATACTCCGACCCCATCGTGGATCGGGGCACGGGTCTCATCCTGCTGGCCGCGCTACTCGCGGCCGCCGGCGTCGCATGCACGGCGACCTCCGTCACGCTGCTCCTGCGCGCCGCGCGGCCCGGCCGCATCGCGCCCCACGTCATCGGCTTCGCGGGAATGACGCTGCTGGCCTCCTCGGCCCTGTGCCTCATATTACTCTCGGCGCGGTGAACGGAGCCCTCGCTCTCGTCCACTAGCATCGAGATCCGTCGCTCGTGCTCGAAGCGGCCGCCGATCCGTCGACGATTCGCACGTCGTTCGGGCCGATGCGGAAGGATGCGTCCTGCCCGCCATTGCAGTGGACGACGCCGGACGGCGAGGCATCCAACGGACGTCCGGCAGGGCGGTAGAGGATCCGCCGGTCTGACCTCATCACCGTCTGGCACCACAAACTTCCCAGATGCGATCTGGTTCGCGATGACATCGACGATCGACACCGCGACGCGTGCCACACCGGCGGCGGAAGGAATGGCGGCATCGCCGGCGACATGCGTCACAAGGACGGATTGCAAGGCGCACAACGATGCCCGACCACGACCGACCCGTTCCACGCGTGGCGCTCAGACGAGCATGAGGAGTTGAGAGGACCCGAACTACTTAGGCATCGAATACGTCCTCGTATCTTCCCGCCCTCCGCAGCTGACGGACGATGCCGTTGAAAGCGGCCGTGACGCCCTGGGCCCGTCCGATGTCGTTCGTCTGGGCCGCCGCGTCCCAGTACAGTTCCAGCGGCCACCGCTCGGGGCAATGCGGCAGGAGGCACCGCAGCGCCAACCTGATCTCAGGCCCGTCGACCTTCGCTTCCGAACATCGCGCCACGCCCGACCGGAGGATGTGCACCGACAGGGCGATCACGACGCGCTGATGTCTGGGCAGGTTCGACACGGGTCAACGGAAATCGTGCGATCTGAAGCGCACGACCGCTTCCGGATCCATGCCATCGGCGTGCGGAGGCCAGTAGCAGTCGCGCGGTTCGGGGCTCCATCCCTCGTCGCCGCGATCCGGCGAACCGGGATGCCGCGCGGCATCGCCCCGCCCGGTCCGGTGCGGGAACTGCATGTCGCCGACGCGGTGCAGCAGGTCGCCATGATCGACGATGCGATCGCAGATGACGTGGATCACCTCGCCCTCCTTCTGCACCCTGCCCTTCAGTCCGACCATGGAGGCCGACATGATCGTGCGGCGCTGCGCCTCGAAGCGGTCCGGCCACAATATGCCGTTGGCGATCCCCGTCTCGTCCTCGATCGTGATGAACAGGACGCCCTTGGCGCTGCCCGGCTTCTGGCGGACCAGGACGATGCCGGCGACCTCGACGTGCCGCCCGTCGCGGACGTTCGCGAGATCCGCGCACCGCGCGACGCCGCGCCGTGCTAGATCGTCGCGGACGAAGGTCAGCGGATGCGCGCGCAGCGACAGCTGGAGATTGCGGTAGTCCTCGATGACCTCGCGTCCGTCCGTCAGCGGACGCAGCGCGACCTCCGGCTCGCCCCCCTCCCGACCGGACGCCCCGGCGGCCCGGTCGGCGGCGGCGAACAGCGGCAGCGGCGCTTCGCCCAGTCCGCGGACCTTCCAGAGCCCCTGCCGGCGATCGGCACCGAAGCCGTGGAAGGCGTCCCCATCGGCGAGCTTCTCGATCGAAGCGCGCGGGACGCCCGACCGCCGCCACAGGTCCTCAATGCCCTCGAACTTCACGGTGCCCCGGGCCGCGGCGATCCTGGCGCCATCGGCGTTGGACAGCCCGCGGATGACGCGCAGCCCGAGGCGGACCGCCAGATACCGCCCCCCGGTCGGCTCCAGCGTCGAATCCCAGCGGCTCGCGTTGACGCACGGCGGACGAACCTCGACGCCGTGCTCCCGTGCGTCGCGCACGATCTGGGCGGGAGCATAGAACCCCATCGGCTGCGCGTTCATCAGCGCGGCGCAGAAGATGTCCGGATGATGGTGCTTCATCCAGGCCGATGCGTAGGCGATCTTGGCGAACGAGGCGGCATGACTTTCCGGGAAGCCGTACGAACCGAAGCCTTCCAGCTGTCGGAACGTCCGTTCGGCGAACTCGCGAGGATAGCCGCGCTGCACCATCCCCTCGACCAGCTTGTCGCTGAAGTGACTGACGCCGCCGGTGAACTTGAAGGTCGCCATCGCGCGGCGCAGCTGGTCGGCCTCGGCCGGCGTGAAGCCGGCGCCGACGATCGCGACCTTCATCGCCTGCTCCTGGAACAGCGGGACCCCCAGCGTCTTCTCGAGCACGGCGCGCAGCTCCGGTCGGGGGTATTCCGGCTTCTCCAATCCCTCGCGTCGACGGAGGTAGGGATGGACCGGTCCGGGCCGCACGATCGCGACCTGGATGACGAGGTCGTAGAAGCGACGCGGCCTCATGCGCGGCAGCATGCTCATCTGCGCGCGGCTTTCGATCTGGAAGGTCCCGAGAGTATCGGCCTTCCGGATCATCGCGTAGACCGCCGGATCGTCGTCCTGGAGATCCTTCATCTCGAGGCGGACGCCCTTGTCCTTCTCGAGCAGGTCGAAGGCGCGGTTCATGCAGCCGAGCATGCCGAGCCCCAGAACGTCGACCTTCATGAACTTCAGGGCGTCGATGTCGTCCTTGTCCCATTCGATGATCTGCCGGTCGTCCATAGCGGCAGGCTCGATGGGCACGAGGTCGTCCAGCCGGTCATGGGTGAGGACGAATCCGCCAGGGTGCTGGCTCATGTGACGCGGCACGCCGATCAGCCTGCGCGCGAGGTCGAGCGTCAGCCGCAGCCGACGATCGCCGATGTCGAGATTGAGCTCGTCGACCTGCTTCTCGCCGACGCCCTCGGCCGACCAGCCCCAGACCAGTCCCGCGAGCGACGACGTGAGATCCTCCGGCAGTCCCAGTGCCTTGCCGACGTCCCGCACCGCGCCCCGCGCCCGGTAGCGCGTCACGACGGTCGTCAATGCCGAACGGTCGCGGCCATACGTCTCGTAGATCCACTGGATGATCTCCTCGCGGCGCTCGTGCTCGAAGTCGACGTCGATGTCCGGCGGCTCGCGTCGTTCGCCCGACACGAAGCGCTCGAACAGCAGCTCGTGCCTGATCGGATCGATGGAGGTCACGCCGAGCACGAAGCAGACGCAGGAGTTGGCCGCCGAGCCGCGCCCCTGACAGAGGATGCCGCGCCGCCGCGCCTCTCGAACGATCGAATGCACGGTCAGGAAGTACGGCGCGTACCCGAGCTCGCCGATCAGGCGCAGTTCGTGCCCGATCTGGTCGCGGTACGCCTGCGGCACCTCGCCGCCGAACATCCGCTCCACGGCGTCGGTAGCCAGCCGTTCCAGCGCCTGCTGCGCGGTCAGCCCCTCGATTACGCGTTCGTGCGGGTACTGGTACGACAGCTCGCCGAGATCGAAGGTGCACAGCGCGGCGATGTCGACGCTCGCCCGAAGCGCATCTGGATAGGCCCGGAACCGGCGCACCATCTCGTCCGGCGACTTCAGCGCCCGGTCGGCGTTGACCTCGCGGCGGTAGCCGAGCTCGTCGACGGTGCACCTCTCGCGGACCGCCGTCACGACGTCCTGCAGCAGTCGCGCCTCCGGCGCGTGGTAGAGGACGTCCCCGGTCACGACCGCGCGCACACCCGCCCCGCCCGCCTGCCGCGCCAGCGCATCGATGCGCACCGCGTCGCCCGGCCTGCGCCTCTGGAACAGCGCCATGTGTCCCCGACGCCCGTAGACCGCCTTCAGATCACGAAGCGCGGTCAGGTTCTCGTCGTCGGCCTCGTGCGGCAGCAGGATCGCGACGACGCCCTCCGACCACGGCTCGAGATCGTGCCAGTGCAGGAGGCAACCGCCCTTCCCCGCCCGCTTCTTGCCGACCGTCAGCAGCCGCGTGATCCGCGACCAGGCAGGACGATCGGTCGGATAGAGCAGCAGCCGTCGCCCACAGGAAAGATCGACGCGCGTGCCCGCGATCGAGCGCACGCCGGTCGCCTTCTGCGCCTCCCACGCGCGCACGACGCCGGCGACCGTGCCGATGTCCGCGACGCCGATCGCGGGGTAGCCGAGCAGCGCCGCCGCCGAGAACAGCTCCTCGGGCGACGACGCGCCGCGCAGAAGCGAGAAGTGCGTCAGCACCTGCAGTTCGACGTACCGGGTCATCCGAAGACCCCGTGCATCCACCAAGACAGGTCGCCGGTCGCTTCCTCGACGCCGTCGCCGCGGCGGAACACCCAGTAGCGTCCGCCCTCCCGGTCCTCGATTCGGTAGTAGTCACGTACCGCCCACACCTCGGCGTCGCGCCGCCACCATTCGCCGTGCACCCGCTCCGGACCGTCGCCGGCCACGACGTCGTAGGTCCTCCCGCGCCATTCGAAGCGGCGCGGCGGATGATCCGGCATCAGCGCGATCACCTTGGACAGCGGCTCGGGCCGCGCGAACAACCGTATCGGTCGAGGCCAGACCGGCCAATCGCCCGATGGGCCGTTCGGATCCGATCGGACGACGGCGCGCTCGGGAACGTGGTTCTCCGCCGGAGCCAGCCGGAAGATCGACCGTGGACCGATCCGGCCGGCTAGGACGTCGATCAGACGTGACGGATCGCTCGACCCGTGATCGCCGGCCAGGACCGCGCCGAGATCGACGGGATCGAGCGGCTCGGCGTGCGGTGCGGTCATGACGAACCGCTCGATGCCCATGCCCGGATCGATCCTCTCGATCCGCAGCTTCAGCAGCCTGAGCAGATGGGCGACCTCGCGAGTCGGTCGGGACGTTCCGATGCCGACGACCTGCTCGCTCCCGTCCACCACGAGACACGTCAGGCGCAGCGACCGCGCGCCCAGGCCCCGCGCGCGCAGGACGTCGGCCATGTCGTGAAGCAGATCCTCCATCGCCTGCCCTATCGCCTTGGCGGTGAGGATCGGCTCCAGCAGTCGGCGCTCCACCGATGGCGTTTCCACGTCCCGGTGCGGAACCAGCGGTTCGGCGACGGCGCCGAGGGCCTGATCGAGACGGACCATGGCCGGCAGGCCCAATCGCCGCGCCAACGGCCCGCGCGCCACCGGCAGCAGGTCCGCGATCCGATCGAAGCCGAACCGTCGAGCGGCGGCGACGGCGGACGGTGCCAGCCGCAGCGCCTCGATCGGCAGCGGCGCGATCGCGTGGGCGGTCATCCCCGGCTCGGCACGGACGAGATCCGAGGTGCCGTACCGCGCCAGGGCGAACGCCGCACCGGGCGTGTCGGCGATGGCTACCCTTGCGGTGAGACCCGCCCGCTCGCAGAACGCGATCAGCCGGCGGCAGAACCGCTGCTCGCCGCCGTGCAGGTGCGCGCAGCCGGTCAGATCGATCCACAGACCGTCGTGGGGCGTCGCCATCACGATCGGAGACCAGCGGCGGACCGCCAGAAGCGCCAGGCGTTTCAGGAGAACGGCGTCGCCCACCGGGTCGGCCGGACGCAGATCGAGATCGGACACCAGTGCGCGGGCGTGCGTCGCCGCCATCCCGACCTCGATGCCGAGCGACCGGGCGGCGCGGCAGGCCGCGATCACCTCCTCGCGGTGCCCGACGCGTCCGAACAGCGCGAGGGGCGTCTCTCCCGGCGACGCGTCGCGCTGTCCGCTCGTCGGCATCGTCGATGGCGTCGTCCTGTACGGATGCGGCGCCGCTTCGGAACGCCGCCCGAGTTCCCGCATCGGTGGTCTGGCGTGCGTCGGAAGTCTCGCGACGTCGGCGTCCACGTCGGCGCGGGAGCGCGACGGCGCTTCCCGGCGGGCCCACCTGGCGCCGGGGCGCCAGCCACCGCCACGAGGAACCGAGCACGGGCCCGGGTCCTCGTCGACCGGCAGCACGAGGACCGCCGGTTCAGGCGGCCGCGGAGCGGACCGTTCCAGCCGTCTCAGCCGCTCGACGGCCAGATCCGGCAGGAACAGCGAGACGACCCGTCGCATCGCTACCCTCCACGATGAGCGAGAACGGATCCCCGCCGCGCTGCCTCGCGCATTCGATCGACCAGCGCGGTCGACCTACACCCGGAACGTCCAGCGGTAGGGACGGCACCGCGCCTATCCGCCAGCGCGTCCATGCCGCCGACGGTTCGGCGAGCGGGTCCTGATCCAGACCACGCGGTCTTCGCAGCAGCAGCACCGGGACGTCAGCGTCGGCCGCCGCGAGCTGCAGGCGGCGCGTGGCCACCATCGACGCGCGACCGGCCTCCGCGACCACCAGGGAGGGCGTGCCGTCGCGAATCGCGTCCTCGACGACCGCCAGGAGAAGCGCCTCGTCGCGCGGCTGCGCATGGATCACGTCGGCCGATCGCAGACCCGCCTGCGCCAGTGCCGGAGCGTACAGGTCAATTCGACAGCTGACCCACAGCACGATGCCGCCGCGTCGTCCGACCTCCGCTGCGGCGATGCCGGCCAGGAAGAGCGTCGTGGCGGCATCGTCCGCCAGCGACGGGCGGAGCGCGCTGGCCTCGTGGAGCGCCCCCGCCCGAAGTCCCTTCGCCCCGAGCCGGCCGTCGATGGACTCGACACCGAACGGCATCACCCGGAAGTCGGTCGAGGGGACCAGCGCCTTCCGAAGGCGCTCGACGTCTGACGGGGTTGGTTCGGGAACGGCAATCATGAAGACGGGACTCGGCTGTTCCCCTTCTGTTCCCCAATCGCACGGCGCTGGTCAAGTCCCGTTCCGGCCGTCTCGCAGTTTCGCGCCCGCGTCCGGGCCGGCCCCTCGCATCGCAGGCTCTCCACCCGGTCGCTCGGACGTCCGGAACGTCCTCGACGGCAGAGGAGGACGTCCCGCATCGAAGGTTCGGTCCACCCGGTCGCTCCGCCTTCGTCGATCGCCATTCGGGCTTCCGGGCGCATGCTCCCTAGACGTCGTCCGAGCATGTCTGATCCGTTGTTCTGTTAAGGGTGACGCACGCGTCACCCCGGGACGACACGTACGTCACCCTTGCGCGCACCACGGAGGGATCAGACTCGCGGATGAGGCGACGGCCTTCAGCAAAGCCCTTCCACCGCGATGCGGCACCTGCCGCGAGGTCGTACTCGGTCCGACACGTGGCGAGCGACGTTCCGCCCGACCTCAGCCCTCCTGCTGTTCGCCGATGAGCCTGCGCACCGCATCGATGCGTTCCTGACAGTGCGCGGCGAGCACGTTCGCCCGCCGCACGAGCGGCTCGATCGCGTCGACGTCGGGAATGCGGCCGGGCTCCGGCTTGAGCTTCGCGGCGATGGCCTGCAGTTCCGCGTACGAGTCCGCGAACCTGGTGGGCACCGGCTCGTCCGGCCCCTTGATCGTGACGACGTCGTTCATTCGATTCTGTCTCCTTCGTGATCCTCGTCGCTCCGCAGGCGCGTCGTGCCGTCGCGCATCTCGGCCATGACGATCCGCCGTCCACCGACGACCGAGGCGGACGTCAGCGGCCCGCCGTTCTCGTCGCGCAGTATCGCGTAGCCGGCGGCCAGCACGTTCCCGGGATGCAGCGCATCGGCGCGCACCCGGATTCCACCGATAGCCGAAGCGCATTCGTCCAGGGCGCGTCCGGCATCCTCCACCATCCGACGACGGCATGCCGTCACGTCCTGGTCCAGCAGACGGACGCTCGTTCCCACGTCGTTCCCCAACCGACGCAGCAGCTCTTCGACGGCGTCGGACGCCGCCTGCGGCACCGATTCCGAACGCGCCCGGATCTCGCTCGTCGCCCGACCGATCCCGACGTCGAACGAACGGACGCAGCCCTCCACGGCGGACGCCACGGATCGTCGGACGTTGCGAACCCCCTGCGCCGCCAGTTCAGTGCTGCGCCTCGGCCCCGCCCGCGTCTCGTCCGCCGACGCGACGATCGCGTCCCTCACCTCGTCGAGGCGCGCCCTCGCATCGGGTTCGAGTGCGGTGGCGGTCGTCCGGACGGTCGATTCCGCCGTCCTGACGACCTGCCATGCGTTCCGTTCGACCGCCAGCAGCGCGGCCGCGACGGTCGAGCGCGAAGCGTCGAGCATGGTGCGCGACCGGGGTTCGATCTCTCCGGCCGTCCGACGCGCGGCCGCCTCCGCGAGCCGGACGCCTTCGGTCGCGTCGCGGCCGGCCGCCGCGTTCAGCACGCCAACGTCCGCCTCCCGACGCTCGACGGTCCGCAGCGCGTCCGAACGGATCGTCTCTATCGCCCTTCCCGCTTCCGACGCCGCCCGCACGACGACGGACCGGACGAGCTCGACGACCTTGGACGGCGTGTCGCACGCGATGCACGCCACCTCGTCCAGCAGGTTCCTATCCTGCTCGTGTCCGATCCCGGTGATCACCGGCACGTTCATTCGACAGACCGCCTCCACCAGCTTGTCGTCCACCAGCCACGCGAGGTCGGCGGAGGCGCCGCCGCCTCTGATGATCGCGACCGCGGATGGGCGCGTACCTTCGTCGGCGGAGGATCGGTACACGAGACGAAGCGCCTCCACTATCCGGGCCGGAGCCTCGCGGGTCTGGAAGGGCACCTCGTGATAGACGAACTCGACGAGGCCGGCCGCGTCGAGGCGGTCGGCGGTCGAACGGAAGTCGCCGAGGCCGGCCGCCCCCGCGGGAGCGATGACTGCGACGCGGACGAAGTCGTCCGGCCGCGGAAGCGATCGGTTCCGATCCCAGATGCCGGCCTCCGTCAGCCTCGTGCGGATCGCCTGCATCCGGGCGTTCAGATCGCCGAGCGCGAACGTCAGGTCGACGTCCTCGACGACGACCTGGAAGCCGAACGTCGGATTGAGGCGGGCCTGCAGCTTCACCAGCACCTGGGACCCGGCCTCCAGCGCGAGCCCGGCGCCGTGGAACTCGTGCTCGATCCACCGCCACGTCGCGGGCCAGCAGCCTCCTTGGACCTTGGCGACCTGCCTGCCCTCGGAATCGAGCTCGATGAACTCCATCCGCGTGAACCTTCCACCGACTCTCAATGCGTGAAGCTCGCACCGCACCCATACCGGGGGCATCCGACTGACCACGGCGCCGATGTCGTCGAGATAGGCCTTGAGACCGACCGTGGCGTTGCGAACGGTCGCATCGGTCGTCGGCGGCGCGGCTTCTGGCATGGAGGTCCGGACGTTCGAGGGGCCGGCCGGTATGGGCGGGTCGCGCCGTGCCTGCAATCCCGCGTACCGACCCTTGGTGCGGCAGGCGTCCGTGCCCGCCCCGCCACGCGGTCCGGCCCCGGAAGGGAGGCGGACGCTCGGCGCCGTCGCGGCCCGAGCCGTCCGCGTGCCGTCATCCGTTACCGGGTCTTCGTCGTCGCGTGGTCCATCGTGGTCGCATACGCCATGATCGTTCGAACGCTCCCGCCGCGGCGTCATGCCTCGCCCTCCGCACGCGGAGGACGCCAATCGCGCAGAGGCCGTTCGGGATCACTGACCGGACCGGCCTCGATGAACGATCGCTCCTGTTCGATCATCGAATCCAGAATGATCCGGACGAGCGCCAAGGCTCCCCGGTCCCGTTCGAGGTCGACCCAGCCGCGGTAGGCATCCTCCTGCCAGCGGACCCAGTCCCAGATCCTCCGGACGCCCGACTCCGTCCTCGCACCGAGCAACAGGAAGGTCCGTCCCTCGAACGTACCGATCACCCTGGGAACCTCTCCGTCCAGCGCCAGACGCACGATGGGACCGCCGTACGCACCGCGCGAAGTGTCCACAGCGCCCGACGACACGCTCGAAGGCGGCGACGCCATGGCGTCCGCCAGGACGGGCGATCCGAGTTCGGTGTCGATGACGCCATCGAGGAAGCGCGGCCCTAGCAGTTCGGCCATCCGCCCCCACGCCTCGAAACGCGTCGTCCTTGCGCGCAGCAGCTCGAACAACGCCTGCCCGGCCTCCCGGTTCGCGAACCCGTGCGACCAGACGTCCCGGTATCCGTCCGGTCCGTCGGCGGTACGCAGCACCTTCACGATCGCGACTTCCGCCATGCCGTCGCCCTCCCTGAACTCGAGCAGGAACGCGGGGCCTCTGCGCTCAGATGGCCGCATCGCGTTTCCTCCCGTCGTCGTCTCGACGGTTCGCGTCCCGCAGGCCGCGGCGATCGTCCGCCAGCGACAGCTCTTCGCGTCCGCTCGAACGCAGGAGCGGTGGTTCGATCCTCAGCGTCGCGTTGGAGGCGTCCGACGCTACGCAACCGAACGCCATCGGCCATCGCGCTTCGAGCGCGAGGCCCACCGCTTCGATCAGGACCGCCGATCGTCCCACAGCTGAGAGCTTCCCGAGCGCGCCTTCGTGCTCAGGAACTTCGGCGGCATCTCGTTCTCGCGACGAACGACTCCCCGCCGCAGCCTTCGCACCCCGATGTTCGCACCGAACTCGAACCAGTTTCGAACCGGCCGTCCGACGGTTCTGAACGATCAGAACCTCCCGACGAAGCTCCGGAAGTGTGCAAAGCCCGGTCGCATTGGCAGCGAGAGCTGTCGATACGGTAGCCTCGGTTCCCACTGTCGACCTCCTGACCCGACGTCCACGCCATGCGATCGACGGCCTCTTCGGACCATGCCAATGTGGGAACGGCCATACAAAATACAATATTTATTGGATCATTTATTTGTGAACCGAACGAGTGGAGGGCCGCTCTTGATCGTATCGCACATCTCTATGCCGATCCTCGGACGTTCGTCGTCCGGAGCACGGTAACACCGAGTACGCACGCCTCCGCCGACGACGGCGGGCTGAAACCGCACCGAGTGGGGAATGGGCTGCCGCGGCCCGACCCCTCCAACCTCCACGAGCGCATCACCGTCCTTCCACTCGATATCGATTCACGTCATAGGACGAGGTAACCGATGGGTGACGTCGATCTGCCGACACGGTCCTGGAACATGTGCGAGCAACCTTCGCAAGCAGAACGACCAGCGCCATCGAGGATGCGAAGCGCGACCGCACTCCGATCCTTGGTCCGGCAGTTCCACGCCAGCTGCCGTTCCGAATAAGGATCCGCAACGACCATTAGGTCGCCGACCGCGACGACCGGGGTTCGCGGGGATACGACCCGTGGCCGCTGCACAGCGGAGCGGAGGCGATCAGCATGCGTTCCGAGCCGATCGGCGGAACGCCGGACGGTCCGACGCGGTAGGCTGGACGATCCGAACGCCCCATCGATTCCACGAGCGCGAGAATCGCCGTGGTCGTCCGCGACGATCTCCGGGCCCCTGTTCCGGGCGCGTCGGGACCTCCCTACGGTCCATTCCACCGCCAACGGCACGAAGCCTCCCCCCGCCACCCTCAGCGCAACCAACGGTGATCGAGAACGTTGATGACGCCATGGCCGGCGCTTCGGGGCAAGCCCCCCTCCAATGCCGGGCGAAGATGGCTGACGAAACCCCCGAGAAGCTGCCCAGCGCCCCACCGCCGCATCTTGCCGGCGGTGCGAACCACGACATGACCGATGATAGCAACAGCATCTTCTTCGCCGCGGTGAAGACGACGCGAATGCCCATGATCGTTACCGATCCCAACCAGCACGACAACCCGATCGTCTTCGCCAACCCGGCTTTCCAAAACATGACGGGGTATGCTTGGAATGAGTTGGTCGGCATCAACTGCCGGATCCTGCAGGGGCCAGATACCGATCGCGACACGGTGGCCGAGATCCGCAGGGCGATCGCGCAACGGCGGGAGATTTCCGTCGAGTTGCTGAATTACAAGAAGAACGGCGCTGCGTTCTGGAATGCGCTGTTCGTCTCCCCGGTTTTCGATGCCGATGGCAGGCTGATCTACTTCTTCGCTTCCCAACTCGACGTGACCCGCCGTCGCGACGCGGAAGAAGGCCTGCGACAGGCACAGAAGATGGAGGCGGTCGGGCAGCTCACCGGTGGTGTCGCGCATGACTTCAACAACCTACTGACCGTCATCCAGGGTTTCGGCGACGTACTGCGCAATCAAATCGAGACTGGCGGCGAGTTCGATCGCAAAAAGGCCGCACGCTCGATCAATGCCGTCATGCAGGCGGCCGAGCGTGGAGCGACGCTGACCCAGCAGCTTCTCGCCTTCTCGCGTCGACAGAAGCTGCAAGGCCGAGTGGTCAACCTCGTCGACCTCATCGATCAGCTGGAGCCGCTGATCGAACGCACGGCAGGTGGGATCATCGACGTCGAGATCGTTCACCAGGAGACTACCTGCAACGCACGCATCGATCCGACGCAGGCCGAGCTGGCGATCATCAACATCCTGCTCAATGCGCGGGATGCGATGCCGAACGGCGGCAAGATCGTGATCGAGGTGAGAAACCGTTCGATCGAGGCGGGCGACAAGGGCTTCGGCGAGCTGGAAGCGGGCAACTATGTTGCCGTCACGATCTGCGATGAGGGCACCGGCATGTCGCCCGAGGTTCTGACCCGCGTCACCGAACCATTCTTCACCACCAAGGACCAAGGCAAGGGCACCGGGCTCGGACTGTCGATGGTCTACGGCTTCATGAAGCAGTCGGGTGGATCGCTGCGCATCCAATCGGAGGAAGGCCGCGGCACGACGATCAGCATGTTGTTCCCGTGCGAGAACGCCAAGGCCGATCCGGTTGGCGCCACATCGTCACGGTCCCTCTCCGACAAGCGCGGCAACGAGACCGTGCTGGTGGTCGAAGATCAGGTCGACGTCGGCGACTATGCCGAGACCGTGCTTGCAGAGTTTGGCTATACCGTGCTGCGTGCGGAAAATGCCAACGAGGCACTGAACCTGCTCGATGGCGCCGGTCACATAGATCTGCTGTTCAGCGATCTCATCATGCCGGGCGGTATGAACGGTGTCATGCTGGCGCGCGAGATCAAACGGCGTCGACCGCGCATGCGGGTGCTGCTCACGACCGGCTACGCGGAGTCTTCGATCGAACGGGTCGATGCACGGGGTGCCGAATTCGAGCTGATACAGAAGCCGTACAAAAGAAGCGAACTCGCAACCAAGGTTCGTCAGGTGATCGAAGGGCCGACGGGCATCGGTACGCATGGAGGGTGATGGTGGAAAGCTACTATCGGGATCAGGCATCGCTATGCGCTGAACAGGCTGCAGCTACGACATTGCCGAACGTCGTCGCGCGATTTCTTCGTTCGGAGGCGGCTTGGCTGGCTATGGCCGACCGTGCTGCTCGACGCACTCAGACAACGCGGGCGGTAGGGACATGACCGGACCGAGGGTTGTAGTCGCAACGATGCTCCGCTAGGCCGTTCCCGTTTTGGACCGAATGCCGATCTCACCTTTTCCCATGCGTTCATTCAAGCCGTCACCCGAGGTGCAAGCGGCGATCGATAGTTATGCGAAAGGGTTGAACGTCTGCGATCCCATGCAGGTCGGCTTCAACATGACGCCGATCGCCATGGTCGTCAGCGATCCCACGCTCCCTGACTGCCCGCTGATCTACGTGAACAAGGCGTTCGAGAAGCTGACCGGCTTTCCGGCAGCGGAAATCCTCGGACGCAACTGCCGGTTCATGCAACGGCCGCTGACCGACCCGGCCGATGTCGCTCGCCTCAAGGAGGCGATCGCCAAGCGCGAGCCGATCGAGCTCGATCTTCTGAACCACCGCCGGGACGGAACACCGTTCTGGAACCGGCTGATGGTGGCCCCGGTCTTCTGCGACGACGGATCGTTGCGCTATTTCGTCGCTTCGCAGATCGACGTCACCGTCGAGCGGCATCGTGTGATACAGTTGGAACAGGATCGAGAGGCGCTGACCGCTGAAGTGGCGCAACGGGATGCCGACCTGGCCGCGCATAACGCGCGCCTTCGCCTCGCTCTGAAGGCGGGGGCCTTGGGTACATGGACGCTGGATCTGCCAGAACATGAACTAACGGCGTCATCGGGGTGTAAGCGGATATTCGGACGTCCGCTTGGCGAGCCCTTCACCTACGATGAGCTACTCGCCGCAATCCATCCCGAAGATCTGCCTGTCATGCAGGCTGCGGTTCGCCGGACGATCGAACATGGTGATCCGTACCATGTCGAGTATCGCATCCTCACCCCTGCGCGCGAGCAGCGTTGGGTTTCCATACAGAGCGACCTCCAACATCGTGCCGATGGTTCGCCGTTGGCGATGACCGGCTTTTCCACCGACATCTCGCAGCGCAAGTTCGCCGAGGAGCATCGGGCGGTGCTTGCCCGTGAACTGACGCACAGGGTCAAGAACACGCTGGCCACCGTCAACGCGGTCGTCAGTCAGACGCTGCGCGACGCACCGTCCTTGAATGAGGCTGCCACAGCAGTGTCGGGGCGCATCGCCAGTCTGGGCTCAGCGCACGAGCTCCTGATCCAGGACGAGGTAGAAGGGGCCGCGATCGGCGACATCGTCGATCGTGCGCTGCTGCCCTTCACGGATCGAGACGGGACTCGCTTCTCGACCAACGGACCCATCATCCGCGTGTCGCCCGAGATAACGTTGGCGCTCGCCATGGCACTTCACGAACTTGCGACCAATGCGATAAAATACGGAGCGCTCTCGGTACCGGATGGGCGTGTGGTGGTCGAATGGTCGATTAAGCGGGAAGACGGCGAGCGTCGCCTGTTCTTCTGCTGGGCCGAGCATGATGGTCCGCCGGTGACACAACCCACGCGTACCGGGTTCGGCACGCGCATGATCGAACGGGTGCTGCGTCGACACGTGCGTGGCGAGGCCGCGATCCGCTACCCGGAGAGCGGCGTGAGGTTCGAGATCGAGGCCATCGTTTGACAGAAGCACGAGCGGTATGCGCTTTATCTGTCACAATCTGCTGCAAAGCGACGAGATTGGCGAACCCTTGGCGATGTGAAGCATTGAGGTGCGACCATGTGCCATGTGCTAATCATCGAGGACGACTGGCTGATCGCCGATCATATCGCCCAGTTGGTCGAAGCCGCTGGGGCGTCATCGATCGACATGGCGGATAGCGAGGATGACGCCATCGCCAGAGCATCGCGACATGCGCCGGCCGTCATC
Organism: Sphingomonas panni; assembly: GCF_022664435.1. Lineage (GTDB taxonomy): Bacteria > Pseudomonadota > Alphaproteobacteria > Sphingomonadales > Sphingomonadaceae > Sphingomonas > Sphingomonas panni. Next base: position 181,744 of record NZ_JAKREU010000005.1, read on the forward strand.
ATTTCCGATGTCAGTCTCGGTGCAGGAGGGCATGGCCCCACCGCGGTACAGAAGATCATCACGATGATAGGAGAACGACCGGTCCTCTTCGTCACCGGCGAACCCCGCGACTTCCAGCCTCCTTCGTCTTCGATGCGCGTATTGCACAAGCCGGTCGAGGATCGCGTACTGGTCGCGAACTTCCAGGACATCGCACCCCTACCGTAGCGAAAGATGTTGGCGGAACGGGAACGGCCCGCGCCCTCGGGTAGAGGGCTTGGTAGCCACCCTGAAGCGGATTGAGCAAGATGGCGGCGTCATCGCCGTCCGCCCCGCCGTCCAATGAATCTGCCAGTCCTCTTGCCTGAAGGCGGACGAGAACCCGAGCGGCTGATCGTAGCCCGGCAGGCCACGCCCGAGGCTCAGTCATGGTCGGGACGTCTGATCGTTCCGGTCGGCACATGACACCCTTCGTCCGGCTCGACCTTGCTCGACGCAGGCCGGGCACGTCATCGTCGCGGGACACGATCAGGACGCCTGGACTTGGATACCTTCGACGCAGCGCAGCCGCAGGCCGTACTCGCCGACGTCGATCGGTCAGCAAGGTATCGACGTGGTCGTGTCCGACCCTACCGAGCACCCCCGCCGATGATGCCGTCGGCTGCGCGAGCACGGCGTCAACCCGTGACGACCGACGCCGTTCTGGTCGAACCCGACCGGAAGATTCCATCTTCGGCTCCTGGAGCTCGGAAGACGGACTGACCCCGAAGCACCGGCAGTTGCAGAGGATGACACCAGCCGAGTTCCGCGACGGCTGCTCGTGGTCGGATGGTACCCGGATCAGCGCAGCGCGACCGCCCCGATGCCACAGACGAACAGGGCTCCCGATACCCAGCCCAGGAACGGAGCGAGCCAGGCACGGCGATACCGACGCCTCCTGGAGGCCTTGAACCGGGCTTCCGCCCATCGGAGCCGACGCCCGGTCACCATCACGCGGCTCCAGTAGAGATCCTGCCGCCGAAGCAGGTCGGCGAGGTTCCCGTACGTCTCCTGGACGATCATCGCACCGAACATCGCGAACACCACGCCGGCACCGAAGAGACTAAGGGGAACCAGACGCGAACCGCCCGCGGCATTCGCGTTCATGAAGGCGGCCGCTCCCCCGCCGTTTAGAGCGAAGAGCGATGCCGTGAGCCACCGCGATATCGTGCCGTATTCCGTCGAGACGAACGCCGCCTGCTTGTCGATCCGTTCCACGGCGCGCTTGGCCGAAAGCCGGGCGTTCTCGTCGGAAGTCGTCAATGTGGCGATGATCCTGTCTAGAGGTCGGCTGCGAAGGCGAACTACGGCGGCCCTCCGCGTCGCCGACCCTTGCATGGGACATAGCGCTGGTTCGTCGATCCATCCAGCGTCCTCGACTCGTGATCGTCGTTGGACGAGATCGGGGGCAACATCGTCCCGTGCCCACCGAACTTCCTCATCGTGTCCTCGCAACCTTCCGTTCAGGCGACGGACCTCCGGCGATCGGGCGGTCGTCTCCGAGCGAGGGTTCGCTGCGAGCATTTGGGCGACGTCGTCCCTGGAGGCACATCGTAAAGACCTCTGTCGAGTAGATTGCGGAAAGAGACGCATTCCCGCTCGGCCGAGAAACCGCACGCCACCGGCGCCGTGGCGGCATCAATGGCGTGGGTCGTGGAGTCTTGCCCCTCCGTCGTGCTAACCAGGTAATGCACCCATGAAGGACGATGAGATGGCGCGGTTCCTGGAAGGCGAACACCTTGGCGCGGCGATACGGGAGGTGCTGGCAGGCGACGACGTCCGCTGCGCGGTGGCCTTCTGGGGGCGCGGCGCCTGCGACGAACTGTTCGGCACGCCCGAGCGGGCACGCGCGGCCCGCATCCTCTGCGACATCGGCATGGGTGGAACGAATCCGGACGAACTCGTCAGACTGGGCGCGCCCGCGAACGACGGCCTGCGTCACGTTCCCGGACTGCACGCAAAGGCCTACATGTCGGACCGGGGCCTCGTCGTGACGTCCGCGAACGCCTCGGACAACGGGATCGGCTTCGGGCGGAAGCCGACCCTCGTCGAATGCGGCACCCGCCACCCGGCGACATCGTCGACCTACCGCGACGCGGCGTCCTGGTTCGAAGACCTTTGGTCGGAGAAGGCCGAGGTGATCGACACCGAAGCACTGGAGGCGGCGACCGAGGCCTGGAAAGCGGGGCGCAGGAACCACCGCGACCTCCCGTCGATGGCCGATCGACCTTCCACGCTGCTCCGGCGCATCGCCGCCGACCCCTTGACGTTCCGTGGCGTCGGGATCGTGTTCACGACCGGAGAATCGGACGCTGACGACGTGGCGATCGCCAGCCTGAGCGCGGTCGAGGCCGACGACGCCCTCCCCACCCCCGCGCTGTCCGACCGCGATCGAGCGCTTCTCGCACGGTGGAAGCCCGGCGATCTCTTCACGAACTGGTCGGACGCGGAAGCAAATGCCTGGCCTCGCCTCTTCCTCTGCGCGCATCGCGGGCACCGAGGCGCCGTCAGCTACTGGTGGTACGAGAACTTCGCGTCGGCAAGGATCGGACCCGACGACTGGTCCGTGTTCGCCAAGCCCTCGAATGCCGTCCGGACGCTGCTCGGCCTCGGCGTCCGTCATCGCGAGGCCGCCAGACCCGAGGATAACCTTCTCGCCTCGATATTCCGCGTTCTCGAACTCGACGCCGCCCACGATGACGCGACGCCACACATGCTGTGTGAAAGTCCCATTCATCTCGGTCGCCTGCTCAAACGGATCGACGACGACTGAGGAAACGTGTTTCCGGTCAGAAAAGTCGACTACTGACCTGGAACCCAACCACTTCCCTAGCCGTCAATGCATCATAAGCGAGTGAAAGCGATGACCGGCGCCTCGTCAACGTACCCCCCCGAATAGCGCAACTCTCTCAGGTGTAGTATCTGGATTCTGACGTAACCCCGTCTTTCATCCGACTGCAACCAGAGACCGACCGGTGTTGTCGCGCATGAGCGCAGATGAAGCAACCGCCGCCTTCACCTCGTCCGTACGGCACATCCCAACGACGAGCCCCGATCCGCTCGGGCCATTCGTCGCCTGAAGCCAGTTCTGCACCATGCACCCGTTCGCTCCGGTCAGGCGCGCGATGTGTTCACGAGCGCCGGGGCGTCTCCGAAGTCCGTACGCACCGCATCGGCGATCAGCGCGCCGAAAGCGGCTTCGACATCCGCTCCCGGATCCATCGGAAAGCCAACCATCTTCCGGACCGACCGGCGCAACCGTGTCCAGCGATCGCCCCCTGGTCCCAGGAGTAGTCCACGCTAACCGATTCTTCACGGATGCCAGCGAACATCCGCACATGTCGTTCATCGTACTCGCCTGCGTCCTCGTCGCCATCGACGGAGACACCCTCCGCTGTGGCGAGGAAACCATCCGTCTTCTCGGGATCGACGCACCTGAACTGCCCGGACACTGCCGCGAAGGCCGGGACTGCGCACCAGGCGACCCCTTCGCAGCCAGGACCGCCCTCAAGATCGCGGCGAGGGGAGAAGCGACGGTCGAGCGGATCGGGAAGGACGTCTACTCGCGCACGCTCGCGCGTGTCCGCGTCAACGGGATTGACCTGTCCTGCTCGCAGATGGCTGGAGGGCATGCGGTCTACAAACCCGATTGGGACCAGTTCCAGCTCGTGGCGACGGGATGCAACACCGCTTCCGGCGTCAAACCCAAAAGGCATTCATCGCCAAACGGCCACAGCAGAACCACCGACCGTCGTTCAGCGTCCGCCTCGACCGGATGGAGCTATCGCAACTGCGCCGAAGCGAGACGGGCTGGAGCCGCACCACTGCGTCGCGGCGCTCCCGGCTACGGACCTCACATGGATGGAGACGGCGACGGCATCGCTTGCGAACCCGTCCGTCGCTAGCCGAAGGTTCCGGGACGGGTCAGCCCGAAGACGGCACCCGCCCTGAACTCGCCTCGTGGACGTCGATTCCGGCGTTCCGCTCTTGGGGGACCGGGCTCTCCGAACCTTGCACTTCGCCGGCATGACCGAAGCCGCGAATGGATGTCGCACGAACTTCTCTCCTGCGTCCCTACGCAGGCCTTCGCATTTGGCGGGACGACCACGGTCCGGCTTGAGGGGAAACCGCACCCACCGATCGAAGATCACCCTTCGAATGGACGGCGAAGGCGAAACTTCGACGATCATGTCACGTCGGCGGCCGCCAACAGGACCAGGTCGTTGAGCATCCGCTGGCGGGTCACCTGCAGTGCAGCCACCCTCTCGACCTGCGCCCGCATACCGTCCAGCGCCTGCCTGCGCGCTGCCGCGTCGTTCGCACGCGATGGCTCGACGCTGGCGACCGGTCCGGCGAGAAGCGCCGCCACCACGCCCTCGTCCGTCGAGGGCGGACCATCTGGCGGACAGTGGACGAGATGAAGCTCCTCCCCCAGGGTCTCGCCCTGTTCGGACTGCCACCGCCCCAGGAACGCCGCCACCCGACCCGCCCGTCCGGCGAGCGCGAGCGAGGCGTACCCGCCGCCGAACTCGGGCGAGCCGGAGACGGCGATGAGCTCGCGGAGGAACGAGGATCCGAAGTCCAGCAGCGTCAGCGAACGGCTCGCGGCCGCCGCCGCGCGGTTCGTCGTCGCCTCGATCACGGTCCGGGCCCCGAATTCGGAGTGCCGTCCGCGCAGTCGATCGTTCAGCCGCAGCGTCAACCGCTCCCGGCGTTCGTCGACGCCGGAGACCTCGTATCCGTAGTACGGCGCCATCCGCAGCACGAACCGCATGACGTCCCCGGTACCGAACCGGCCCCGACGAGCCAGCGCGGCGGGATCGAACCCGTTCGCCCGGCTGAGAATCTCGTCCTGCAGATCGCGCGCGCGTCTGGCACGGGCCACCGCCTCGGCGATCCGCTCATCGGTCCGCTGGACGACGCCGGCCGCCGCGTCCGCGAGAAGGGTCGAGAGATCCAGCTGATCGAGGAGCTCGCCGAGGATCTCGGACGCGTAGCGGCCGTCGAACTCCCCGCTCACCGACGCCATCTCGCGCGACAGGGCGTCCACTCGGTTGAGCGCGGTGGACAGGATGTCGGCGTCTATGGTGTCGCGCGACAGGAAGTTCAGGACCACGACGTGCCGCTTCTGCCCGTAGCGGTAGACGCGGCCGATCCGCTGGACGATCCTGGCCGGGTTCCACGGAAGATCGTAGTTCACCACGACGTGGCAGTTGCGCTGGAGGTTGAGGCCCTCCCCGCCCGCCTCGGTCGACACGAGGACCTGGACGTCGCCATCGAAGGCGTCGATCGCCGCGAGCTTGTCGGCGAGCTTCTGTCCACCGTTGATCTGCACCCCGTCGCGACCGGACAGCCGCCGGACCTCCTCGAGCAAACGGTCCTGCGTGGCCCGATATTCCGAGAACACGAGCATCTTCCGTCCGCCCTTGACGACCACCTCGTCGTAGACCCGCCGGAACTCCGCGATCTTGGCGTCCGCCGCAGCGGCAGACGCGCAGCGGGCCAGCACGCCCCGGATCATCGCCGCCTCGTCGGTGAAGAACTCGCCCGCCGGTCCACCGAGGTCGCGGTCGGCGGCATCGTCCGGCGCATCCTCGTCGTCCCAGCCCGCCAGATCGTCCGCCATGGGATCCATCGCGCCGGGCGCGAGACGATCGAGCCGCCGGCGGAGCGCACGCTCGATCGCCGCGACGCTCGACGAGGCGAGCTTGCGGTACGTCGTCATCACGAAGCCGATCGCGCGCCCGCCCGATCCCCCGAGACGCTCGCCGGCCCGGTACCCGGAACGGAGGTACGCCTGGAGGCTCCGATCCAGTTCGCGCATCTCGGGCGAAGGGTCGACCCGGACCTGCGTCACCGTATGACCCTGGAAGATGAACGCCCCCTCGGCGTCCGTCACGTCGATCTTTCGATTCCGCAGGACGACGTCGCCGACGACCTCGGGGTTCAGCTCCAGATCGTCGATGGCGTCGGCGAGATCGGGACGCACGAGCTTCAGCAGCGAACGGAACTTGCCGGTGTCCCCCTGATGCGGCGTTCCGGTGAGCAGGACCAGCGAAGGCGTGCGTGCGCGAAGCGCTCGGCCAAGGACGAAGCGGAGCGTCTGGCTGCCGTCGTCCGTGCGGCTGAGCCTGTGCCCCTCGTCGAAGATGACGAGGTCCCAGTCGCCCGCCATCATCAGCCGCCCGAAATGGGTGCTCGGATCGGTACCGTCGTCCTCGCGATCGCGGGGCTTCACCAGATCGAGCGAGGCGACGACCGCATCTTGCAGACGCCACTTCCAGTCCTGATCGATCTGGAAGTCCGATCCGTAGATCATGAACTCCCGGTCGAACTTGACGCGCATCTCGTCCTGCCACTGTCGGGTCAGACCGGCCGGACAGACGACGAGGATGCGACGGAGCGCCCGCGAGCGCTGCAGGGCCGCGAGCAGCAGACCGACCTCGATGGTCTTTCCGAGGCCGACGTCGTCGGCGATGATCCAGTTCGTGTTGCCCGACGTAACGATGCGGTGGACCAGCTGGATCTGGTGGGGCAGAGGATCCACGTCCAGGCGGTCGAGGGCACCCGTCGCCTCGTTCCAGGACCGGAGCGCATGACCGACGACGCACAGGGCGAACCGCTCGCCCGCGTCCTCGTGCGCCGGCCTGGAGCGGACGAAGGCCAGCTCCGCATCCATCAGTCTGCGCAGCCCGAGGCTCGCCACCCATATCGAGCGGCCGTCGGACTGCCACTGCACCAGCGCCTGATCGACCCCGGCCAGACGTCGCACGGTGCGGATGCGCCCAACGCCGAGACCACGCCGACCCACGGAGGCCGGCACGTCCTGCACCGCGAACCCCGGCTGCATGCCGCTCTCCACCGCCGAGAGAGGTTCTCGCGACTCTCCATCGGCCCATTCGATCGTAAGCGCCACGCCCCGTTCGTCGTCGCTGACGGCGAGCACCCGCCCGATCCTCGTTTCACCACGAAGGCGGACCCACGTCCCTACCACCGGTCTCAGCATCGTCCTGGTGTTCACTCGACCTCCCGCATACGCATCTCCTCCGGCGTGGGCGCCCGCCGCTCCGTCCGGGCCGTACCCGCACGCGCACCCGCGGCCGGTCGGAGATGATCGTTCCTGAAGGGGAACGTAGCGACGTTCCCGTCCACCACCGGCGCCGTATCGCGCCCGCTAGACGCACCCGTCCTGCCCAGGCCCAGCCGTTCGCACAGATCCTGGAGATGGAGCGCGCGGCGACCGCGACCGGTCGCCGCGAGCAGGCCCAGCGAATGGATCTCCGCCTCGTCGCCACGACACATCACCTCGAGCCATTCGGCGAGGCTCCAGAAGCCCGGGCACGGCTCCCTCAATTCCTCCCAGTCGGCGACCAGATCGTCGTCGAGGATGCGCCACGCGGGTTCGTGCGTCCTCGCCTCCGCCATCGCTAGGGCGCGCCGCCATCCGAACTGGTTCCGGGCACCCTCGTGCTGTCGTGTCGGGCGCCCAGGCGCATCCCTGAACCGCCAAAGGTGGGGGCTGTCGTCCCAGTGCTCCTTGAGCTCCACCGCCAGCGCGATCGTATGCGGACACTCGAGCGTCGGAGCCAGACGGAGCCAGCTACGGAAGAATTCGGGCCAGCGTCCCTCGTTCAGCGCGGTCTCGAATACCCGCGCCGCCCGTTCACGACCCCGTCGATCGGGGATCGCGGTCGCCAGCGCGAGGATGCCCGCCTTCGTACCGACGCGCCAGACGTGCCGTCCCGCGAATACGTCGGCGACGACCGGAGCGGCGCTCGCACCCGGATCGAAGAACGGCAGATCCGGATCGACATGGTCGTGCCGGTCGGCGGCACTCTCCATCCATTCGACCGGGTCGAGGAAGTCGTCGAAGGCGGGATCGTCGCCGAACGACCATTCGCGCGCTCGATGATCGGTCGGAACATCCGCGGCCGCTACGAGGACGACGCCGTCGGACTCGCCCCAAGCGTCCGGCTTGTCGGCGACCGCGGACTCCGCCACCTCTTCAAGCCGGGGAACGTCGACGTTCGGGAACTCGGCGCCGCCATCCGATCGCGACACGTCCGCGATCGCGGCCCCGCCCTCGTGCCTACGGGTCGTGGAAGCAGGATCCGACCAGTGGTCCTGGACGTCGGCGACCGTCTCGTTCGGTCCCAGATAGTCCTCGGAACTCCAGAGGGCACTCATCGCAGATGCGCCCGGGTTCGCAGGCGGAGGGACGACGTCAAGCCTGGCGTCGTTCCCGTCGCAAGGTCGGCGGCGTCTGCCGAATCCCCTCATCCGCTCCAATATGCCCATCATCCCCCCGAGCGCGATGGTTCCGCAACGCCGAGCGGGCGTCAAGCCGCGGAATTCGCGAACGTTCCCGAGACTTCGATGTACGCCCGATCATTCGTGTTCGCAGCGACGGATGGGGCCGATCTGGCTGGGATCCGGACGCGCAGCGCTCGTGGACGGCGCTTCCGCATCGGCGAGGGAACGAGCGATCGCGCTGGGGTTCGTTCGCGACGGAGCGCTGATGGCCGGTCGGCATCGACTTAGAACGGAGGGATCCTGCATCGGTCCCGTCGCGATCACGAGACGACCTTCCATAGGTCGGCTTCACCCGCTTACCCCTTCTCGGTGGCGCATTCCCTTCGCCCAACCGATGCCAAGCCGCGATGGTGCAAGCAAAGCAAACGCGGGTGCGTGCCGGCGCCGACGTCCGGACGCGGGGAAAGGTGCGGGGTGCCGACCTCAGGATCCGCAGTTCAGGCGTCCCCGCCAGCTTCGCTTCCTTCCGGCCTGCACGAGTTCCAGCCGTGCCTCGGTCTCCACGAATTCCGCTCCACGCTCGCGCACCTTCGACGTGTCGTGGATCACGATTCTCATGCCGGGCCCGGTCCAGTCGAGGAAGACGGACGGAAACGTCTCGAGCGCGCCCGCCGCCGGGGCGAGCCGGACGATCCGTCCGTTGGACCTGACCAGGGCTCGATCGTTCGCCATGAACACGCGCCGCCGACCGTGCTCGTCGAGCCAGACGCAACCCGTTCCGGCCGCGCCGACCCGTTCGGCCTCATCGAAGGTCACCGCCTCCAACGGGATCGGCGATGCCCTTCGTACGACCGGCGCGGCATGGGCGCCGGTCATCGACGCGACCGCGAGTCCGATCGAAACGGCGGAACCGAGTACGGGGCGGTCGGAACCACGATGGCGCGCGCTCGCGATGATCATCGTCAGAACGCCCCGCGCTTCGCGGCCGGAGCCGCCTTCGCGGCAGCCTCCGTCACCGCCGCCCCGTCCGCCAACCTGGCCTCCCGCCCACGGCTGCCCATGATCTTGAACGACGAGGCATCCGACCGGACGGTGATCCTGGGCTTGGGCTCCATGGTGAGATCGAAGCCGCACCGCGTCACGCACCACGACCCGTTCGCCGCGGTGCCCTCCGTCGGCCTCCCGTACTTCCGCTCCACCTGGCGCACCAGTTCTGTCGGATCGACCCGGTCCGTCCGGATGAACAGATCGATGCGATCGACGACCGTGCCGCCGGCGGTCTGGGCCATGAACAGGCGCATGTATTCGCCGGACGGCCCCGTGCAGGCCAGTTCGTCGATCGCCGCGCCCTCCGGACCGAAGAACCGCCTCCCGCCGCGCCGCCGTTCGATCTCGCCATCGACGAGCTGCCGGAAGGATGCGGTCCGGGAGGGCCGCTCGCAGCGATACGTCCCGGCCAGGGCCGCCTGCGCGTCGGCAACCGGCATGCCGAGCCGGACGCCCGCCACGTCCATCGACGATGGGCCCGCGCGCGCCGGAGCCGACCGCTGGGCTCCGGTGGCCCCCTGCCCCACCGCGGGACCGGTTGGAGCAATCGTCGCGACCAAGGCGACTCCTACGGCGTTCAGTGACGTCTTCATGTCGGAATTCCTCGTTGGAGCGGCGGCCGACGCCGAGGGCGGGTCGGCTTGCCGTCGTGAAACCTTGCCTCTTGAGCGAAGGTCAGCGGTTGATCGGACGCCACGTGCCGCCGTCGAAGCCGAAGGCGGTGGTGCCCTCCCTGGTGCGCGCGACCTCCTCGCGTTCCGACGCCGGGAGGAACGGCGCCGGATCCGCGCCACGGTACCTGTAGGTCACGCGCGACACGGTGGATCCGGGCACGTCGACCGGGTCGGTCCAGCGGACGACTTCGACGACCTCGCCCTTGGCCAGGCAGAACGATGGAACCTGGACCTTCTCCCTCGTCGCCTGGTGTTCGATCGTGCGGAGGTACGCGGCCCCCTTCTCCGTCGGGGCGTACGAGAGCAGCGGCTGGCGTACGAACGGAGCGCCTTCCGCCCCCTTCCACCGGGCGGGCCTCTCGGACTCGGTGCGGGTCGCGAGACCGGCCTGCGCCAACGCGTCGAGCATCGCGACCGATCGACCGTCCGACCCGGGTCCCGCCATGCCCCGCTTCGGCGACGTGACGACCGGGAAGGACGCGTCGCCTCCCTCTCCCTCGATCTCGTAGGGCATCACGTCGACCGCCGCGCAGTAGTGGTCGCGGATCAGCGTCTCCAGGGCTGGACGGAACGCGTCCGCGCTCGGCTCCTTCGGATCAGTGCAGCCGACGAGCGTTCCCGACGTCGCGAGCAGTACGAGGGCGACTGCGGATCGGTGGAATGACATGGTGTTCTCCCCTTGCGGATTCAGCGGATGACGAGGTCTGGGAAGGCGGCTTCCCGTGCGCAGCTGGCGTGGCAAGCATCGCGAAAGCGATCCGCGTCGGGCGCATGCGAGGTGCCGAGCGGCACTTTCGAGAGGGCAGTGAACGCGATCGCACGGTCGAACTCGACGACCGGTTCCCCTTCCCGGCACGCGAGATCGAACGTGCGGCGATCTTCCGAAACTTGGTTGGTCATCCGAACATGCCAAGCGGACAGGGGGTCCAGCGCACCGCAGGGACGGGAGACAGCTTCCGCGGTCGATGGTCGCGACGGTCGTTCTCGTGCACTTCGGTCCGCGATCGTGGGCGCGGGCAGCGTCGGCGGCGCAGGCCGCGTCGACGGCCCCGGCGGTCGCGCGGGCCGCGGTGGCCACGGTGCAAGCGATGCGGGCGGGCGATGGAGAAGGCGCGGACGTGGCCGGCGGTGTCGGTCCGGGGCCATCGATCGGCGGCGCCGCGTTCCCGCCGGAGCTCACATGCCCGCCCCCGCTCGTTGTCAGCAGCTTCGCGCACGAAGCCGCCAGCGAATCCCAGAAGGTCCGCGACCGCCTGTCGCGGTCCTCGTCCGATGCACCCACGCGCGACTCCCCGTTCGCGGCGATGCCGGCGTGCTGCTCACAGCCGACGGCACCGCCCCTTTCGACGGGGCGGTGCCGGCCCGAGAGCCGGAAGTTGAGAACCCGCGATTAGACGAGCGCGGATGCCTTTGGGCCGAAGCCTTGGACATGCGCATCCGCCTCCCGGCCGAAACTGGTTCGGGCCGGGCGTTCGGCTGTTAATCGCGGGGTTCTCACGCCCCGGTCCGCCTGCGGACGGACAACCGGTCAATAGCTCCAAAGCGCCGGCGCGATCAATCGTCGAAACGACGGCGGCGGACGTTTCGCCGCTGCAGCCACATCGAAGGGTAGCCAGCGTTCCATGCACCATTTCGCGGTAGGGACGGCTCGAACAAACGCGGGATGGTTCACGAGAAGGAACGCCGCGCGGCGAACGGTCGCTCAAGCCATCGATCATCGACGACGATTGGAACGCGTCGGCGTCCTCGGCGATCGATGCGAAGCGTCATTCTTGGTCGGACGACGACGTCTGCCACATCGTCTGTTCCGTTGGTCTGTTATGGATGACACGGGCGTCATCCCGGGACGACGCAGGCGACACCCTCCGACGGGAAGGTGAAGACGGGCATGAACCGCGCCGCCAATCCCCCGGGACTTCCCATCTGATCGGCGTCGCGAGCTACCGGCACGCAAGTCGGTTCTGTCCGATCGCCCGTCGACGGATGGGCAGCGACGATCCATCGCGCCGCGAAGGCATCGTCGGGGTCGCGGACCACGACCGATCTGGACGGTCAATGACTACGAAGTACGAGCCGTACAACCAATCGGCCTGCGTGCTCGCGGCTGCGGATGGCTAGACGATGGACCGCGCGAAGTTCGATCATGACGATTCCATCGGACGGGCCGGCCCCATTCGATGGACAGGGTTCGGAAAACCATCGCCTTCGGTAGCAGCTCCGGTGTCGTCCTACCGTCAAGGCGGCTAGCGACCCTTCCTTCCGGCGATCCGCGGCGAACCCCGTTTCGAGGCCCAGTGGTCCTACGACGAGCGGATCGCTTTCCCGTGGACGAAGCGCTTCAAGCTCACCTGTTCCGGACGACGGTCCCGCTCGTGACCGCCCGCTCTGCCGCGACGGTCGTCATCTCCTGCAGGAGGATCCCGGTCGGACCGCCCGTCTCCCATGCGTACACGGAGAGCGACAGCACGTCCTCGGACGAGAAGATCGTGCTGGCGCGGACGGCATGCGCCTTCGTCGTACTGATCGGCAGCACCGACACGCCCAGACCCGCCTCGACCGCCGACAGCACGCTCCCCAGACTGTTGCCGGTGAAGGCGATGTACCATCGCCGGCGTTCCCGCTCGATCCGATCGATCATGACGTCCCGGTACAGTCCGCCCGGCGGGAAGGTGACGAGCGGAATGGGGTCCCGCCAGACCTCGCCGCGTTCCGCCTCGAACCAGGCCAGCGGTTCCGGAAAACCGGCGCGGGCGTCCCCGTCGGTCACCGCCTCCTTGACCATGACGATGTCGAACTCGCCCTCCCGGAACCGCTTCTTCAGATCCCGGCTGAGCCCGGTCGTCACGTCCAGCCGGATCTCGCGGTGCCGCTCGGCGAACCGGGCGAAGCACGAACTCATCGCCGCCGTCACCATGTCGTCCGGGACACCGATGCGGATCGTGCGAGTCCCGGCCGAATCCGCGAGCAGTACCTGCGCCTCGTTCTCCAGCGCCAGTAGCCGTCGCGCGTAGCCGAGCAGGCGCTCGCCGGCGGGCGACGGGCCGATCGGCCGCGACGAGCGGTCGATCAGCGGCTGTCCGACCGCCGCCTCGAGCCGCCCGAGCTGCTGGCTCACGGTGGACTGCGTCGAATGCAGCCGGTCGGCGGCCTCGGTGAAGCTCGCCGCATCTGCGATGGCGACGAATGTGCGAAGCAGTCTGAGATCTAACATCGCGACATTCTATTCCCGAATGACAATCATTCAAACATTTCATTCGCAAATGCGGAAGGGATGACCATTTTCTTCGTTCTGATGATGACGACGACGAGGTGCCCGGTGTCCGAAGCTTCTCCCCCCCGTCTGTTCCACAACGTCCTGTGCAGGGACGGCGCGACGCGTGATCTGGCGGTCCGCGCCGGACGGTTCGTCGATGCGAACGAAGTCGGCGCGGACGCGGAGGTCGTCGACCTGAACGGGCTGCTGGCGCTCCCCCCGTTCGTCGAAGGCCACATCCACCTCGACAAGAGCTTCGTCGGCGACGACTGGCGTCCGCACCGCCCCGCGGACGATCTGCGGGAACGACTGGCCATCGAGAAGCGTCTGCTGGCGGGAGCCCGGCCGGTCCGGGAAAGAGCCGACGCGCTGCTGGCGCAGGCACATCGCTTCGGAACCGTCGCGATGCGCAGCCACGTCGACATCGACGCCGCGCTCGGCCTCGACCATCTCCACTCCGTCATGGCGGCCTGCGAACCTTGGCGCGGCAGAGTGGACGTCGAACTCGTTGCGTTCCCGCAAGCGGGCATCCTCGCCTCCCCGGGTACGGCCGATCTCCTCGACGCGGCGATCCGGGAGGGCGCCGGCGTCGTGGGCGGCCTCGATCCATCGGCGTTCGATGGCGACGCCGATGCCCACCTCGACGTGGTGTTCGGCGTCGCCGAACGTCACGGCGTCAAGATCGACATCCATCTCCACGAACCGGGCCCGCAAGGGATCGAGCAGCTTCGTCGCATCGCCTCCCGCACGAAGGCGGCCGCCATGCGGGGGGCGGTCGCGGTCAGCCACGCCTATGCGCTCGGCGACGTGGATCGCGACAATGCCGCTCGCACGGCCGATCTGCTCGCCGATGCCGGCGTGGCGATCATGACCAACGCTCCCGGCAACCGGGCCTTTCCGCCGATCAAGCTGCTTCGAGACGCCGGGGTCCGCGTGTTCGCCGGCAACGACAACATACGCGACGCCTGGTGGCCGTACGGCGATGCCGACATGCTCGGCCGTGCGGCGATGATCGGCTACCGGTCGGGCTTCTTCACCGATGCCGATCTCGCAGTGGCCCTCGACATGGCGACCACGGAAGCCGCAGCCGTCCTCGGCCGCGAACGCTACGGCATGGGACCGGGAGACGAGGCGACGTTCGTCCTCGTCGATGCCGACAACGCGTCGGCCGCCGTCGCCGCTCCGCCTCGCGATCGTCGCCTCGTCCAACGCGGCGAAATCGTCTCGACGCCGCCATCCAGGTTGCAGACCACCCTCGCCCCCTTCGACAGATCAGGAGACCGTTCATGAAGACCATCGCACTCGCACTGCTGCTCGGCTCCATAGCGACGCCCGCAGCCGCCGCCGAAATCTCCACCCACGTCCTCGATCTCGCACGCGGGGTCGGCGGCAGGTCCGTGCCCGTCGTCCTGTCCAAGCGCGGCGCAGACGGCGGTTGGCAGAGGGTCGGAACCGCGACGACGGACGCCAACGGGCGCGTTCGCAGCTTCGGGGAGGGAAGGTCCTTCGATGCCGGCATCTACCGCCTCCAGTTCGACATGTCGCGGTACCCCGACGCATCGGCCTCGCCCTTCTTTCCCGAGATCACGCTGACGTTCCGCGTCACGGACAAGTCCGGTCACTACCACGTGCCGGTCGTCGTCAGCCCCTACGGCTACTCGACCTACCGCGGGAACTGATGGCGATGGTCGCGATGCTACCCGTCACGCTGGGCTCCGCCGCGGCCCTCGGCGCGATCAACCTCTGGCTGGCGCTGCGGATCGTCCGCATGCGCCTGAAGGGCGACGTCCTGATCGGCGATGGCGGCGACGACCTGCTGGCCGGTCGCATGCGCGCACACGCCAACCTGGTCGAATACGCGCCGTTCGTGCTGGTGCTGCTCGCGCTGATCGAACTCGCGCGCGGAAGCGGTACGACGTTGGCCGTGGTCGCCTCGGTCTTCGTGCTCGCGCGGATCGCCCATCCGATGGGAATGGACCTCCGGCGTTCCAATCCGGCGCGGGCTGGCGGTGCCGTGTGCACATGGCTGGTCCTCGCCTTCCTCGTCGGCTGGGCCGCCCTGATCGCCGTCGGCGTCGCGTGAGGCGTCGCCCCGAAGACCGCATCTGAAGGATATCGCATCATGATGAGCATTCTCGCCCTCCTTCCAGCGGCGATGGCGGCTTCCGCTCCGGCGGTTCCGCTCGAACGGAAAACAGTGTCGCTCGAACTCGCCAATCGACTGGTGAGCACTGCGATCGCTTCCTGCCGTGCGATCGGCAAGGAGTCCGTCGTCGCCGTGGTCGACCGCGGCGGCAATCTCGTCGCGATCCAGCGTGGCGACGACATCGGTCCGCACAACACGATCGCCGCGCAGCGCAAGGCGTTCACCGCCCTTTCGACCAAGTCGAGCACATCGGTCCTCGCACGGCGCGCCGCGGACGATCCGACCTCCAGCAACCTGACGACGGTGCCCGAACTTCTTCTGCTCGGCGGGGGCATGCCCCTCTCGGTCGATGGCGACGTGATCGGCGGCATCGGCGTCGCCGGCTCGGGCGGGGCGGCGAACGACGAGCGCTGCGCGACGCAGGCCATTCAGCAGGTCCTCGATCAGGGAGGCGCACGGCGATGAGCGAACTGCCGCATCATGGACGCTACGACTACCGGCCGATCGTCGGGCGTCCCGACTACTCCTGGCCCGAGGACCGGCGACTGGCGATCTATCTCGGCGTCAATCACGAGGTGTTCGCCTTCGGCGACGGCATGGGCGCCGAGCTGGCGCCCGCCAAGACCGAACCGGACGTCATGAACTTCGCCTGGCGAGACTACGGCAACCGCGTCGGCGCCTGGCGCTTCATGGAGCTGTTCGACCGGCTCGAACTCCAGACGACCGCACTGGTCAACAGCGCCATCATGACGCGATGCCCCGGCCTTGCCGAGGCGTGCCGTGACCGAGGCGACGAGATCGCCGCGCACGGACGCACCAATGCGCAGGCCGAGGGGGAGCAGAGCGAGGACGATGAACGCGCGATGATCGCACGCACGCTCGACGAGTTCGCCGCCATCGGCGTCCGGCCACGCGGCTGGCTGGGACCGTGGATCTCCGAGAGCCATCGCACCCCGGATCTGCTCCAGGAGGCGGGATTCGACTACGTCCTCGATTGGGCCCACGACGATCAGCCGACGAGGCTGCGGACGCGCAACGGTCAGGGCATCCTCGCGATCCCGTATTCGCAGGAGGTCAACGACATCCCCTCGGTGATCGCCCGCAACCAGGAGGCGGCGACCTTCGCGAGCCTGATCGAGGACACCGTCGAACAGCTGCTCGGCGAATGCGATCGTCGTCCATCCGTCCTCGGCATCGCGCTACATCCCTACATCATGGGGCAGCCGCACCGGGCCCTTCACCTCGACCGGGTCCTGACGCGCCTCCGCGAAGCCGACGACCCGCGCATCTGGTGGACCACCGCCGGCGCGATCGCTGACCACGTCGCCGCGATCGGGGGGGCGGAGGCATGAGAGCCGTCCGGAGAGCATGCCGCGCGGAAGCGTCCCTGGTAGCGTAAGCCGCCCGGACCGGCGCCGCTCCGCCGAGGGCTTCGCCGGTCTCGGACGGCATCGTCCGATACGCCGTCGTGATCGTCGTCGACCGGAACCGGCCGGGTTCGGACGATGGCTTCGGCGATTTCGGATGGAACGGGTGCGGCGAGATGCTTCGTTCGATGCGGCAAGCGGTCGTGGACCGTTTTGACTCGCGTAGATCCCTAGGTCGCGACGACGCATCCGGCCGAAGGATCGACCGGACTTCCGCCATGGCATCGGCACGCTCGTCTCGAACTGTCCGGTCCCGGACGGCCGTCAGCGATCATGCGGCTGTCGGATCCGGATCGTCCTCCGGGCATGCCGGCGAAGCCGCGTTGTCGTTGCTACCGACGGACCGGTCCGATGCGGGTCGCGCGGGTGCCGACATCCTCCACGTCTCCAGATCCACCGCGGAAGTTCGCGAATGCGAGGACAGTCCGGTCGGGGCCGCATCGGCGATCATCGTCATGAGCGATCGTTCGGTCGGTCGCGCGGCTCGGCACACGGTCGCTCCTGGCAGATCGTCGCACGCGCTCGCCGTTCGTCTGGAGATGCACCATAGCGCGCCACGCCAATGAGCACGGGCTAGCAGCGGAAGAATGCGCTGAGCGCAGACGTGCGAATGCAGGACGATCCCGGCGATACGATCCAGGGAAGCCATCGCGACGGCCAGCGATCCGTCGTCGACCGGAGCGATCTCGTAGACGACCTGCCGCCAGACCCGGAGTCCGAAACCCTCCAGCCTGTCCTGCAACGACGTGGAGGTCCGATCCGCGCAGACGATCAGGACCCTGGCGCCCGCCGGCAGGGAATGTCCCATGAGCCGCGCCAGCATGTCGTCGTCGTCGGCCGTGCTGGTGACCGATGCGTAGCCGAGCGAAGCCGCGGCGTTAGCGACCACGCCGGACGCCGCGAATACGGGCAGCGCGAGCGTGCCGTCCCGACCGGCGAAGTGGTGGAGCGCGTGAAGGCTGGTGAATACTATCGCATCGGGCAGGACCGCCAACGACGCCTGATGGCGTCGGACGGTGGCCAGGACCGGTACGATCAGCGGCTTCCGACCCAGCGAACGCAAGCCGCGCGCGGTGCGCAGATTGTCGGGAGCGGATCGCGTGACCCAGACCGCCACGGCTATCCGTCCTCCATGGGGTATCCGAAGCCGCCGCGCCGCGTCGCGATCGTCACGGCGGGAGCGCAGGTGCATCGCTTCCGATCGTGCGCGAGCAGTTCGCCCGTCGCTACGACCTCGAACGTGTCGGGATCTATGTAGCGCACAGGCTCGCCGTCCAGCAGCGTCGCCCACGCGGCACCCCGATGCTCCCGGGTCCTGTCGCCCTGTTGCGACGTGAAGACGTGACGATGCTCCACCACCAGCACCGGCGTGCCGTCATCCCCGAAGCATCGGTGGCGGGCCATCTCCTCGATCACGTTCGGTGGACCTCGACGAGGGCGGCGCACGAATCGCGCAACGCGCTGACGGGTCCGGGACGGCTCCGCCCCTCCTTCTGCGCCGACGAGGACCGGTGACGCAAATGCACGAGCGTCGTAGGCCGCCCTGATCCGGTACGGGCTTCCGAAAGGCGCGAAAGGTCCGCCCGATGGTGATGGATCGAAGGATGATGTCGTTTCGTCAATTCAGCGTTCCGCTGTCCGAGGTCGGAGGCGCACGCTCGCGTCTCCCGGGTTTCCGCATCGAATGAGGCCCGAACTCCGGTGGCGACGCCGTCCGATGTCCGGGCTACCGGCGCGCGGCGAGTTGGCCGGCGTGGTGGCGGAAACGCTCGAATGTCGCGGGAGCTGACATCGGACGAACGTGACCACGAACTCCGGTCGCGTCAACCCTCCGACGCACCGTGGGGGGATCGACACACGAAGCCGAGCGCCACCGAACGAACGATCCGAGCATCGATCGACTGCAAAATCCGGCAGATCGTTCCCCACGGATACCGAACGTGCAAACGTCCGATACCTGCCCAGGAAACCAACGGGCGCAGGTCACAAGGGAACGCCTCCCCAGGCCTTGAGCACGCGCATGACCGCCGTCGTCTTGACGGTGATAACCCGCAGGTCGCCATCCGCCAGTTCGTCCGCCAGACGGGTCCACGTGTCCATGTCCGGCACCTGGAACCTGACGAGGAAGTCGTAGCTTCCGCTGACCTGGTAGGCCTCCACCGCTTCCGGCATCTCCTTCAGCGCGGCCTCCAAGCGCCTCGTGGTCGCGACGTCGTGCGCTCCGACGGTCAGCTCGGCGAACACGACGAGGCACGCCCCCAGCCGGGTCGCGTCGACCTGCGCCCTGTATCCGGTGATCACGCCGTCACGCTCCATCCTCCGCACGCGGGCGAGGCAGGCGCTGGGCGACAAGCCGACGCTCTGCGCGAGCGCCTGGTTGGTGATGCGCCCGTCCCGCTGGAGCATCTCGAGGATGCGACGATCGATGCGGTCGGAGCGCGGATTGTTCGACATGTGGATCGCCATGCCGCAGATCCTGCGGCATCGCCAGCGATCTTCCGCCACCCCCACGGCGCTTCTTCGCGTATTCCCCCCTTCTCGCCGCCGCACATCCTGCGGTGGGAACCAAACATCGTCGGGAGTCCTCCTTGTCCGCTCCAACGCCATCCCGTGCGTTCGTCGCGCAACTCGCCCTCGTGCTCGCCGCCGCGCTGTGGGGGGCGTCCTTCCTTGCGACGAAGGTCGGCATGGGCGACGCCGGGCCCTTAGGCTTCGTGGCGATGCGGTTCGCTGCCGCCACCCTGGTGCTTCTGCTGGTCGCGCCCGGAGCGATCCGGGCGCTGACACTGCGGGAACTCGCGATCGGCGCCCTCGTCGCCGTCCTCGCGATGGGTGGGTACGCTACGCAGGCGATCGCGCTCCAGACGGTTCCCAGCGCGCGCGTCGCCTTCCTCTCCGCACTATACGTCCCTCTGGTGCCGATCCTCCAGTACGCGCTGTTCCGCGAACGGGCGGCTCCGACGATCTGGCTCGGCATGACATGCGGAATGGTGGGCGTCGCCGTGATGTCCGGTCTCTCACCGTACTCCTTCGTCCTCGATGGCGCCGACGTGCTGATACTGACCAGCGCCCTCGCGATCGGACTCGAGGTGGTCGTGCTCGGGCGCCTGGTCGGGCGTGGCGATCCGATGCGGATCGCGCTCGTGACGGTCGCGACGACCGCATTGATCGCAACGTCCCTTGCCATGCTGTCGGGCGAACGCACGCCGATGCCATCGCCGCGCCTCGTGACGATCGTGATCGGCTTCGGCGCCGCGACCGCCTACATCCAGTTCGCGATGAGCTGGGGCCAGCGTCTGGTATCGTCATCGCGGGCAGCGATGATCTACTCCCTTGAACCCGTCTTCGGCGGACTGATCGGACACGCCGCCGGAGAGACGCTGCGCGTTCCCGATGTCGTCGGCGGCGCCCTGATAGTCGCCGGCGTGCTCATCGCGTCGCTCCCCCGACGCATGCTGGTCGAAGCGTTCGTCAGGCGGCGGCGGTGCACGGCGGAAGCGGTCTGATACCCGGCTCGGCGGACCGGCGCCGCAACCGCCCATCCGGAGCCGGAACGGGGCGAACGGGGCGATCTGCCGCTAGGCGCTGAAACGCGACGTCTCGGGGAACCTGCGGAACGGATCCGCCAGTCGTTCCTGAAAGACCCGGAGGGGCCGGGTCATGTCTACCGACGTCGAACGCCGGATGACCAGCGTCCCGCCCGGAACCGACCGCATGGCGGATCGCTTGTCGTCAATCGGAGGAAGAGATCATGTTCAGGAACGCACTCATAGCCGCCGTCGCGGTCACCGGACTCGCCGTACCCGCTCTCGCCGACGTGCCCGGCAAGGACTGGATCAGCGGCGCCAAGGTCAAGTCGATCCTCGCGAAGCGAGGGTATCAGGTCACCAAGCTCGAAGCCGACGACGGCCATTGGGAAGGCGATGCCACGAAGGCGGGCGTCAGGTACGAGTTCCACGTCGATCCCCGCTCGGGTGCGGTCACGAAGATGGAACGTGACCGCGACTGAACACGGATCGATCCTCAGGGCCGCTTCGGTCAAAGCGGAAGGCTCCGGAGCAAGTCGACCCGGAGGACGCGACCGGAAGGCGGACTACCTGATCGAGGCGGACGGCGGTTCGATTGCAGGTAATCGGACCGCCTCTCCCATCATTCTCGACGGCCGCGCCTAAAGATCGTGCGCAGAAACGCATCGGCTGCCGCAACGACGAGAAGCCAGAAGCTGAGCGTGCCGAGAAACGGGCCAGGACGAAAGAGATCCTCCGGACCGATCTCATGGGGCACCGACACGTCGACATCGTCGGCGAGGAACGGTGCTGGCCAGCCGGCGACCTTGCGCGGCAGCCAGTTCCCGTACGTCGGTCCCTCCGTCCCATACATCGCGCGCTCGTCCGTCGAGGGCTCGATCCAGATCGTGGCCAGCGAAATCGCCAGCGCCAGAAAGGTCGTCATCATCGATCTGAGAAACACACCGTTCTCCCCGCAATCGGACGCCGCCCTACCCGCCGCGTCGGTGCTCCCGTCGCAGCCCGCAGAACGCGTCATCCGTCAGCCTCATGTATAGAAGGCGTCCTGATCAACGTGGATTATCTTGCGGATGGGTAGAGGCTTATCCTGCTGGCTGCTCAATGGCTTAGCTCTCTGACGACTCTGACCACGACTGACCCAAAACGCTCCGGTTTCCTCCGTGGAGATTACCCGGCGATTGCCCCGAAGGCCAGCGAAGACTGAGAACAGGGAGCGAACACGCTATCGGTGCCATCATGCGATCGCTCCGACCACCAGCCGGACAGGTGGGTGCTGTTCCGGCGGCTGCAAGCCCGCCCCAGGTGCGTGGCAGTACCGGCTCACGGCGCTGGATGCCATGACGCCCGCCACATCCCAGCCGGTAAATGCTCATTCAGGAAGCAGAAGAAAGACTGGTTGCTGACCATACGTACAGCAACGAAAGGATGAAATCAAAATGGGACCAATCGGACCAGCCGCCATCGCAGCGGCCATCGTCGGCCTGAGCGGCCTAGTCATGACCCTCGCCGGTTGCCTCGGCTACCCTCGCCAGGGCAACATCGGAGGGAAGTCATGGACGAGGGAGGACATGGCGATCACCGGATTGGGAATGCAGCTCATCACCGGCCTGCTCGTCGCCTACGCCCTTATGCCCTGACGGAACAGGACCTTCGATTCCGACCCTACCGGAATCGAAGCTGCTCGGCATTGGTTGATCGAGGTACGTCGTAGATCCGTGGGTGTTTCCACCTACATCAGACCGATCATCCACCGCCTTGTCTGGTCGCCTTCCAGAGATGAAGATCGCAATCGCGATGAGGGCGCCTACTGGAGCAGAAATGATCGCTGCGACCGTGTTCAGAATTGCGACGTAGTCGGGTTCTAAGCGAAATAGCCATAAAAAGAACAGCATCCCTAGGGTGTAAAG
The DNA here is from genome assembly GCF_022664435.1 of Sphingomonas panni. Classification (GTDB taxonomy): domain Bacteria; phylum Pseudomonadota; class Alphaproteobacteria; order Sphingomonadales; family Sphingomonadaceae; genus Sphingomonas; species Sphingomonas panni. The sequence goes on from NZ_JAKREU010000005.1 coordinate 203,996, forward strand.
ACCAAAAATCCCTGTCAGCCACCATACCGCTGTCGGTACCGGCAAATTTTCTGTTCTTTTTCTACTCATCACATGATCCTAGAACACCTGCGAGGTGAACTATCGGAGCGACGTTACCCAATCGCTAACCGATTGATAGAACTTCATCTCCCCAAGTGCCCTCGGCAAATTGTTCCGGCACTGAAACGCGCCATTTTCAAACGATAGACTGATAGCGTGGGCCCCCATGGGGCGTGCCAGGTCTAGGCCGATGCGATCCTGTCTTCCGACCAATGGAAGGAGCATCGACCTTGCCGCGAGAACGCCGCACCCTCACCAAGGACACCATCAAGTCGATCCCACCGTCCGCGCCCGGCCGGAAGGATTTCGTCTGGGACGACCGCCTGCTGGGCTTCGGCGCGTACCGTCTGCAGAACGGCATCGTCGTGTTCGTCTAACGTGGCGCCCTTCCTGCATGGAAAGGCCGGCGTAATCACCAGCCCGGACGGGGCAATATCGTTCATGGGATCGATAAACGAAACCCGTGCGGCATGGGCACACAACTACGAACTGGTATGGGAGGATACCTCTCCAGAAGGCGTCGCATGGGTCCAGGCGGAATTCGACGAACTCTGGGCTCAGGGTAAGCCGCTTCCGGATGCCGTCGTGAAGGAAATAGGACGTCTCGCGAACAGGCGCGAGGTCGAGATCGTCGCCTTCCACGACGATCCCGTTGGCATAGCGCCTGCAGCCCTTGCGGAAACGCCGATCTACCGCGACGGCGAAGCGCTCCAGCCCTGGCAACGAGCATTCGTCGTCCAGTTCATGCGCCACCGCGAGACGTACGGCCGCGCCCGCATGCTGCTTGCCGACGAAGTCGGCGTCGGGAAGACCCTTTCGCTGGCCGCATCCGCTCTCGTCTCCGTGCTGTTGGGTGACGGACCGGTCCTCATACTCGTGCCGTCCACACTGCTCGAGCAGTGGCAGATCGAGCTCCTGGACCGTCTCGGCATGCCGGTCGCTCGTTGGCACAGCACGCGCAAGTGCTGGATCGATCCTTCCGGAAGAATGATCAAGAGCGGCGGGGTCCAGGACATCGCTCGCTGTCCGTACGCCGTCGGACTGGTATCCACCGGGCTAATCGTCCACGGCATCGACCGTCACGGGCAACCGAAGCATGGCACCGAGACCGAACATCTTCTTCGTCGTCGCTTCGGGATGGTGATCCTCGACGAGGCACACAAGGCGCGCGGATCCGAACCTATGGGATCGAACGAACGCACGCCGAACAATCTTCTCAAGTTCCTTCTCCGCATCGCGCCTCAGACCCGGCATCTGCTCTTGTCGATGGCGACACCGATCCAGACCAGCGAGAGCGATCTCTGGGATCTTCTACACGGGCTCAACCAAGACGCCGAGTTCGTCCTGGGCAACGCGTTCTCGCAATGGCAACGACCAGACCGCGTGCTGCCCTTCCTGAAGGGTGAACGAAAGGTCGCCGACCTGCGGGAAGGCTGGCAGCTTCTGACGAACCCCCTACCGCCCACGGGATCCGACGATCTGCTCGCCGATATCAGAGCGATGCTCGATATGGGTGAACGAGAATGGATCACCAATCGGTACCCGTCGGACATGGACAACCGCGTCGTGACGCTGAAGGCCGAGATGGAGCTCACCGCGGAGCGAGGCGGCCTTGGGTACTTTCAGCGGGACAACCCGCTTCTGCGACATGTCGTACTTCGGAAACGTCGTGACCTCGAGCGGTTGGGCCTGTTGCCGAGCCTGCCCGTGGACATACATCCCACCAATGACCTTCCCGGGCCGTCCCACCTGTTCGACGGTCTAAGCCTGTACACCTCATCCGGGTTCGATGCCGCGCTGGAAGCAGTCGACGCATTCACGAAGGCCTACGCGCGGCGCGACAAGCCGGCGGGCTTCATGAAGAACCTTCTTCTGCAAAGACTTTGCTCCAGTCAGGCTGCCGCCATCGCAACGGCGAAGGCCCTGATCGGCGATGAAGAACTCGACGACGACATCCAGGAGGCGTTGGAGGAGAGGACCTTCGATGCTCGTGCCGAGGAACGGCGTCACCTTCGAGCGGTCGTTGCGGCCCTCACCGACCGTCCAGACCCTAAGTTGCGGGCGGTCCAGTACTTCCTCGATGAGCATCGGAGCGGTCCACGCAGCTGGCGGAAGATGGGCTGCATCGTCTTCAGCCAGTACTACGAGACCGCTTCCTGGATCGCCCAGGCACTGAGTGCGGCAGCGTCCGATAAGGCCGTCGCACTATATGCAGGCGCTGGCCGATCCCGCCTCATCGTTGGCGGGGTGGCGACTAGCATCGAGCGCAACCAGATAAAGAAGCTGGTTGCCGAACGCGATATTCGCCTGGTCGTGGCGACCGATGCGGCTTGCGAGGGGCTCAATCTGCAGACGCTCGGCACGCTTATCAACGTTGATCTACCTTGGAACCCCGCCCGCCTGGAACAGCGCATAGGTCGAATCAAGCGCTTCGGACAGACGCGCGATCGGGTCGACATGGCGAACCTGACATATGCGGGTACCGTGGACGAGAAGGTGTATCGTGTGCTGAGCGAACGCCTGAGGAAGTCGAGTGACGTCTTCGGCACTCTGCCCGAGACCATAGACGCCGACTGGATCGACGACATCGAGACGCTCGAGGAACGGCTGCGCGCCTTCACCGTGCCACGGAGGCGTTTCGACGCCTTCGAGCTCAAGTACAGCACCGATCTCATCTCTCAGGACGACTGGGCAACCGCAAGCGAAGTCATCGCCCGCAGCGACATCGAGACGCTTCTTGGTACCGCTTGGACGACGCGACCCTGACCATCAAAACCCTTGCACAACATTCGTCCATTGGCGCTAAGGCAGTCGTCGAGGAGACGGCGATGTGAGGATGAGGCTCGACAGAATTGAGGTGACCGACTTCAAGCGCATCGCGACGCTCGGCATCGATCTCAAGCCGATCACCTCCTTGGTGGGCGGCAACACCAGCGGTAAGAGCAGCGCCCTTCAGGCAGCACAGCTCGGCGTATCGATCCTTCAGGCCGCGTTGCGCCGGATCCGCAAGAACGGATCGCCCGAGTTCGTCGTCACGGTCGCCAACGATGCCGTCCTGTACCGCCCGACGGAGCATCTGCTCGATCTCAAACGCGGCGAGACAGCGACGCAGAAGTCCGGCTTCGTCGTGACGTACATCGGCGAGGACATGGACAACGGCACGACGAAGACCGTCTCGATAGGAATCAAACGCGGGAAGAACGCCAACATCCTGATCACCCGGAGTGGGGACGATGATTTCGCCGCCGTCCTCGGAAATCGCGATCGACCATTCTCCATTCTGACGCCGGGTCTTTCGGGCATACCCATCCGAGAGGAATGGCGGACCAAGGGCGCCATGGACGCGGCGGTGATGCATGGCGACGCGAACCTGTACCTGCGATCGGTCCTGGATCACCTCTTCAACGGAGTAGAGGCCGAAGCCGACCGGATAGCTTGGCGGACGTTTCGCGAGATCAGCGCTCTTCCCGAAGGAAGCGGATGGCGCCTCTTCAGCGAACTCCTGGATCGGTGCTACGAAGGCGTCCGCATCGTCGTCGATCATAACCACCGCCGAGACCGGTTCGTCAAGGTCGAGGTCCACCGGGACCAGACGCGCGTTACCCTGGACATGGCCTCTACCGGAATGCTTCAGGTCATACAGATCCTGGCCTACGCCTGCTTCTATGCACCTCCGCTCCTCCTGCTCGACGAGCCGGACGCGCATCTCCATGCCGACAGTCAGGCCCGGCTCTACGAAGCGCTGAAGGGGATCGCTTCGGAGACCAGCACCCGAATCCTCTTCGCGAGCCACTCCCCGCAGTTGATCAAGCGGCTTCTGGGAGACACCGACGCCGGTCTGGTCTGGATGAACGAAGGCGCGCAGGTCGCGGTCGACGAGACACGCCGCCCGGCAATCCCGATGCTAATGACGCTGGGTGCGCTCTCGGCCGGAGCCGAGGCGTTCGATCCGGCCCGAAAGATCATACTCTTCACCGAGGACAAGAAGACCGGGCCCGCCACCACGCTTGCCAAGGCGAACGGCGCTCCCGACGATCTCGCCGTCCTTTCTTATAACGGATGCGGCAACCTTTCCGCCGCTCGCCTGCTCGCCGGCATCGTTTCGGAACTGCGACCGGACGCGAGGATCGTCATCCATCGCGATCGCGACTACCGGACCGATGCGGAGATGGCATACGAGATCATCGTCGCCGCCAAGGAACGGGCGCATCTTGGTGTAGAACGTGTCACCGAAGTCTTCACTCCGGCAAACGACGTAGAGCACAGCTTCGCCCAGCCAGATCACCTCAAGGCAGTATTCGGGGAGGCCATTTCCGCGGAAATCGTCGACGCCACGGTCCGCGATGCTGTGCAGCTGAAGCGGGACGCCATGGTGCTCGCCCTGCAGAAGGCCCGAAACACGATCGACGGCAACCTCTACGCGAGCGAACGGAAGAAGGGTAAGCAGGAATGGGCGGAGGCTGGCTTGCCGCAGAACGCGCCCAAGACGGAAGACTTCCTGCCAGCGGACGGCAACGCCGTCTTTCCGCTGAGCATCTGCCACGGAAAGAACCTGATGCCCTCCCTCAAGGACGCGCTGCACCGGCATATGCGCGGGTCGACCCAAGTAGTCGAAGCCAAGATCTTCTCTACGAGCGTGGAACTGATCAATCCCGCATGGCAGGCCGCGTTCGCAGAGCCTGACGACCCGGTGGCATGAGTTCGACAAGGAAGCCACGCCATCGACGTAGGACAGAACCCGTAAGACAATCGATCGCCTGTCTTTTGCGGCTCGGCTCACCGCGCTACCAGTAGCTGCATGAGCCGGACGCAGCAGATCATCGCCACGCACGACACGTTTCTCCCCGACGCATCACCGATGGAGGTCCTGAGGAGAGCAGTCAGCAAGGTGTCCGAAGGACTGCCGCCGATCTTCGTCTCCATAGATGCCCTACACCCGTACCCTATCCGGGATCTGAGTCCTCCGGATTGGCTGCTCGTGTCGGCGGACGGAGAGCGTTCGACATTCATGCATACGGACTGGCGAAAGGTCATCGAGGCGGCCCCGCAGGAGACGCTCGTCGTGCTGCTGTCCAAAGGACAACCATCCAACGTTCCCAGCGAAGTCGTGCGGCATGTAGACCTGACCGGGTGGCACGGAGATGCATCGGACCGTCGCATCGAGATGGTGGCCCTCCTCATCGCAAATGGGGCGTCGGCATGGCGGCACGACCATGACGGGGAGCACGAAGCGGTCCGAAGGGGCGCGCTCCTCCATGTCGGCGACGGCACCACCACGCTCAACCCCAAGCTACTATGGAAGACCGTCGACCTCAACGTGTCGAACGGAACGCTCCGTCTCCTCCAACAGCAGAACATGATCCACATCGGCGACCTCGTCCAGAAAACGGAGGCGGAAGTCCTCAGGATACCGTCGCTGGGCCGGAAACGATTGGACGAGATCAAGATTGCTTTAGGCGTGTTCGGCCTGATGCTTGGCACCACCATACCCGGGTGGCCGCCGGAGACCATGGAAGCAGCGCTCGCCGATGCGCATCCGACTGCTACGCTTTCGCGAACACCACAGGCTCCCGCGGGGGAAATGTTCACGAGCGCGGGGGACAGGCTCGCCATCGATCCCGCCATCGGTATCCTTTCCGACCGTGAAGCTGGTGCATCGCCCATGTCGGTACAGCTTCAGGCATCGATAAGGCGGAAGTTGCAAACCCTTTCGCCAATCGCTTCGCGGCTGGGAAATCAGCAGGGTTGGCAGGATCTTGCGCCTCTATGCGACAGACTGACGCAACTCCTCGAAAGACCTGGACTCGAAATCCCGGACGTGCTCGGCTCTCTCTACGGCGCTGCCCTTGAGCTCGGCTCATACGTCGAGATGGACGCCGCCGCACGAAACGATCCGCAGTCCGCAGTCGATGCGCTCGATCCTTCCGCCGCGCGTCCCCTCCAGGACGTCTTGACCGGAATGGCCCCATGGCTGCGACGCTTCCCGACGATTCGAGAACTCGACGACGAGGCCGGCAGGTTCCTCGTCGCGCAGTCATCGGCCAAGGCATCGCGCGAAGCGTTCGCTGCCGCTGCCGAAACCAACCTAATAAGGGAAGCCGATGCGGACTTGCTACGCAGGCTCTTGGACGCAGGCGATCGCGGCGACTTCGTAGGCTCGAAGGCGAGCCGACGAGGCGTCATCTCCGCGAAGAACCTGATCCTCACCGCCGCACTGTTCGTGGGCGGCGGGGTGTGGGACGGCGCGGTAAGCGAATATGCCGCGCATTCCGTCGTCGCGCGTCGCGCAGGCGCTATGCTGGTCAAGGCCGAAAACGCCATCCTCGAAATAGTCGCGGAGATGCCTGCGGATGTACGATCCGCCATTCGGCACGTCATGACTCGCACACGCGCGGCTGACGGTCCAACCACCAAGAATATGCCGACGTAGGACGATTCCCCTAACATACCGGTCATCCTCGCAAGAACTGACGCCTCCGGGGCATCAACGCTTCATGACCGCAGACCCGCAAGAACCAGCCTTCCACCAAGCCGACTATTCAGGCGTAGCTAGCTTCGATCCTAATCTCGTACTGCGAGAGCCATGCCGCATCGATCCCCGCCTGCTTCGCCGCCTTTGCGGAAATGCCGAAGTCGAACGATCGCAGCTGAGATGCTTCGAAGGAGCCGTTACGTGCTGCTCGGGCTGCAGCGACCACATCGGGATACTGATCGACGAACACGCTTCTTGCAGAGCCTTCCGGCACCGATGGCGTTTCGGTCGACCATGCCAATGCGGTTTCTCGACTACTCCCTGCAAATCCTGCAATCTCGCTTTCGCCACGCAACATGCCACCGACGAACACCTTTCCGCCGTTCGCCTGACGGACGTAGGCTTTGAACGAGGTCAGGTGGAGTTCCCCGCGCAGATAGGTCAGAAGTTCCGCCAGTTCACGACGGACCATGACGCTCTGCAGACGGTCCGCCTCGACCACCAGGTCGAGCGCCCGTACGACGGCATACGGAACGTTCAACTTCAGTTTCTGCCCCGCCATCTCCTCCAGATCAGCTCGACCTTCGGGCGGCAGGACATCGACCTCGTCGACACCATCCCACCAGGACTTCGCGTATCCACCCAACGCGGTCGCTGCCGTCACGAGTCCCGCGACACCGACGATAGCGGGACCGGCCAGCATCACCGGCGCGGCCAGAAGGCTTTTGCCGGGATTGTCCATGACCCAGCGAAACGGAGCCGAGGCCCAGTGCTTCTCTTCCGGCTTTTCGAACCGGATCAGTTCAACCTGCATTCATGCCCCCTTCCGAAGCGGGGCGCTCCCCGTCCATTGCAGGATTGCCCATCGATCAACGCGGGGCAAGCGCAACGACGCGACAGTCATGAACCACAGTTCAGCCACCCCTCGAACGAGCGCTTCCGCCCGTTCTCCTCGAAGTCGATCCACGCGATGGTTTCCGAGAACTCGTGTCCGCGTCGCACGACCCTGCCGGTATCACGGATGACGATGCGCAACGTTCCGACCGTCCAGCGATCGTACGTGAGGAAGAGCGGCTTCGCACCCGCCGCCGGCTTCATCCTGAGGATCACGCCATTCCGCCGTACCGCCGCCCTGTCGTCCGCCATCGCCAGCCGCCGGGATCCGTCACGTCCCCCGAGCCAGGTACAGCCGGTCCCGACGGCTCCAGCCCGCTCCGCCTCGCTGAACGTCATCGGTTCAAGGGGCAGGGTTCGCGCGCTCGCCGACGCACGTGGCTCACCAGCCGCAACCGGTACGCTGCATCCGACGGCTAGAAGCAGCAGCATCCCCCATGGTCGAACGTCACCGGCTCGACGGTCGTTCGCGCCACCAGTCCGCATGTGGCTCCGGTCGGTATCGACGGCGGCATGTCGTCGCACGGGACGGCCCGCAGGCAGAGGGGCGGATCCGACCCCGCAGCCGGAACATTCACCCACCATGCTCAGAACGCCCCCCTCTTCGCGGCCGGGGCATCGCGTGCGGCAGCGGCGGCGACCGCAGCCTCGTCCGCCAACCGCGCATTCCGTCCGCGACTGCCCAATATCTTGAAACGCCACGCATCGGACCGGACGGTGATCCGGGGTGACGGCTCCATCGTCAGGTCGAAACCGCAACGGCCGACGCACCACGATCCGTTCGCCGCCGTGCCCTCCGTCGGCCGTCCGTACTTCCGTTCCACCTGACGCACCAGTTCCTTCGGATCGACGCGCTCCGTCCCTATGGCGAGATCGATGCTGTCGACGACCGTACCGGTCGGCGTCTGGGCCATGAACAGGCGCAGGTACTCGCCCGACGGACCAGTGCAGGCCAGTTCGTGCACCGCGGCGCCTTCCGGGCCGAAGAAGCTCGAGCCGCCCCGGCGTCGCTCGACCTCGACGTTCACGAGCTGCTGGAAGGACCGCGTCCGCGACGGACGTTCGCAACGATAGGTTCCGGCCAGCGCCGCCTGCGCCTGCGCCACGGGCATGCCCAACCGCACCCCGGCCACGTCCATCGCCAGCGGCCCGGATTCGGGCGCAACCGGTCGGGACCTCGTTCCGGGTGTCTGCGCGTGCAGAGAACCCGGCACGGCGAGGGTCACGATCGTCATGACGGCGGTGGCATTCAGTATGTGCTTCATCTTGAGGTATCCTCATCCGTTCTGGAGACGATCACCGCCGGCAGGTCATCACGGCGCGGACGGTCGGGTTCGGTGCGGAACTCAGCGGGTCATCGGATGCCAGCCGTCGCTCTGCAGCTCGAAGTCGGCGACGGCCTCCTTCGGGCGCGCCATGACCTCGCGGTCCGATGCGCTCATGAACGACACGGGATCGAGACCGCGATACGCGTAGGTGACGCGCGACATCATGCGTCCCGGAACGCTGACCGGCTCGGTCCAGCGGACGACGTCGACCAGTTCGCCCTTCGCCACGCAGAACGACGGTACCGCGACCTTCTCCCTGGTTGCCTGATGTTCGATGGCGCGCAGATATGCCGCACCCTTCTCCGCCGGCGCATAGGACAGGAGGGGCTGACGGACGAACGGCCTGTCCGACGCCCCCTTCCACCGCGCCGGCTTCTCGAAGGCGGTACGCGTCGTGAGGCCGGCTTCGACGAACGCGTCGAGCATCGCGACCGACATGCCGTCCGATCCAGCCCCCGCCATCCCGCGGCTGGGCGACGTCACGATCGGAAAGGGCGCGTTCCCGCCCTCCCCTTCGATCTCGTACGGCATGACGTCGATGGCGGAGCAGAACCGGTCACGCACCCGTGCCTCGAGCGCAGGACGAAACGCCTCGGCGCTCGGCTCCTTCGGATCGGTGCAGCCGGAGAACGTGGCAGCCACTACGAGCGGCAGGGCGGCGGTGGGGAATCGTCGGAACGTCATGCTTCTCTCCTCTTCGGGTTCAGCGGATGGCGAGGTTGACGAAGGCGGCGGTGTCGGCCGCACCGCGGACGTGTCCGGCGTCGAAGGCGTGGGCCAGCCCCAAGCGCAACGTCGATCGGGGAGCGAGCGAGAAGGCCCAGCCGAGTTCGACGTCCAGCTCCCTGTCGTCAGGCGAGACATCGAACGTACGCCGACCTTCCGAAAGCACACCGGACATCAGGTCGTACGACACCGGCACGACCATCGAGGCCCGCGCCCGTTCGACCCGGAACGGCGACGACAGACCGAAGGACGCACGACCGCCAAACAGCGGACGCGCGCCTTCGAGCGAGAACGCGGTACCCGCTACGCGGCCTTCGAACCGGAACGCGTCGCTCCCGCCGTCGAGCACCCGCGTACTGCCCACCGTGGCGCGCATCCTCCATGCGATGCCCACGAGCTCACGCTGCAGCACGGCCGTCGCCAGCGTGGTCCTGCCGCCCATCAGCCCTACGACGCCTGCGCCACCGCTCATGCCGAGGATCCGGTTCCGTTCGACCAGCTCGGTCAGTTCCAGGCCCAGACCGAACGGCATCGACACCGAAGCCGTGCGCAGGTCCGACCGGTCATTCCGCGAGGCACCCGAAGAGAACGAGGCCGACCAGCCGCCCATCGCCAACGAGGTCCGCATCCCCACCGGCTGACCAACGACGCCGCGCAGGGGCGAACCGGAAAGGGAGACCGTGCCGCCACCGACGACCGAGTTCGCTTCGATCTTCATCGTCCTGCCGGAACCGAGGGAGAAGCTGGCCACGGCAGGGCGATCCGCAGCAACGCCCTGCCACGGACCGACGACGTCCTGTCCGAAGAAGCCGACGCGCTCCTCGGCCACCGACCAGCGCCGCGGCACGGACGCCCCGCCGGTCCCGAGCATGCTTCCGGCCAGCAGGCCCGAGGAGCGGGCACGGACGCCGGTAGCACCCGTCATCGTGAAGTCCCGACCGTACCGATCGAACACCATCATCCTGCCGGCGGAGGCCGCGATCCTCGCCGCGGTCGCGGCGCCACCGAACGGTGCCGACACCTCCACCGACGCGTAGCGGGCGAACACCGCCTGCGCGGCGACGAACGAGGCGGCCGGTGCCTGCGCCTGCATCGCCTTCTCGACGTTCAGCATGCCGACCCCGTAGACAGCATCGCCCCCCGGAGCGCCCATGTCGGTGGCGGTGTCGAGCAGTATGCGGGCGATCGCCCTGCCTCCCAGGTGCGACCAATGCTGCTTCAGGAGCGCGGCGGCACCTCCGACGGCGGGTGCCGCGAAGCTGTTGCCGGTGACGGTGACGATGCCACCATCCTTGTCGATCGCCTGAACGTTCGTTCCCACCGCCGCGATCATCCGATCGACCAGGATCCCGGCGTTGCCGTTGGCGGCGCGAGGGACGCCGCTTCCGTCGACGCCGATCGCGAAGAGGAACCAGTCCGCGTTGACGCGGTCGGCACCGACGAGGTTCTCGGCGAACTCCCCGGCGAATCCGTCCCGGCCCGCCTCGTTCGGGACGGACTGGACCAGCAGACGGTCGGCCGTGCGGATTTGATCCATCGCAGCGCGCTGGTCGCTCGCGATCGCACTTCCCGCGAACCCGGTCAACGACATGACCGTGACGAACGCACTCTTCGCGACCGCCTCCCGCAATGCCGGCGCGATCAGGGCGGCGTTCGGCTGCCCGCTCTCGCCGATCGGCGCCGTGCTGCCGGCGGTCACGCCTTCAAGGTCCGGTCCCGACACCTTGAGAGCGAGTATGGTCGCGTCCGGCGCCATGCCGTGCATGCCCTTCCCGTCCCGCGCAGCCGCCGCGACCGAGGCGACCTGGCTCCCATGGCCGTCGAGGTCCGCGATGGGGAATGCCGGGACCGTCTCCGGGGGACAGGTTCCGCACCGCGCGATGCGCTGGTCGAAGCCCGTGCTGCCCGACGAGATGCGACCGGCGAATTCCGGCGACGTGGGCGAGATGCCGCTGTCGACGATGGCGATCGTCACGCCCTTCCCCGTGATCCCGCGGTCGTAGGCGTAGGCCGCCTTGGCGGCCACGACCGCGGCGGACGCCTTGTACTCGACCGTGTCGGCTGCGGAGGGGGAAGGTGCCGGCACGGGGGCTGGCGTTGGCGGAGGCGTGGGCGTGGGCGTCGAACCACCCGTTGGCGGAGCACCGCTCCCGGCCGAGTTGGTCCCGCCGTCGCCGCACGCGGCCAGCAGAACCGCCGTCGACGCGGTCACGGAATTCCTGAAGATCGTCAGCCGCGTACTGCGGCGTTCGTCCGATGCACCCACGCGCGTGTCCCCGTTCGCGTCGGCACCGGCGGGCTGCTCCCAGCCGACGGCACCGCCCCTGTTGACGAGGCGGTGCCGGCCCGTGAGCCGGGGATTCAGAACCTGCAACGAGACAGGCGCGAGCGTCTTTAGGCGCCGAAACACCTTGGACATGCACGCCCGCTCCCCGGCCGAAACTGGTTCGGGCCGGGCATCGGCTGTCGTTGCGAGGTTCTGACGCCTCGGTCCGCCTGCTGGCGGACGGTTCAGCTCTAACCGGAAAGTGTTAACACGATCAATCCACGATCATCAGCCGGCGGCGATTAGGGCATCATCGAATTGAGCGATATCGAACTGCAGATCGGCTACAACGCCGAACGCGTCGGAGTTGACCAAACGACGACGAACAAAGGGATCGCATCCCTACAGCAGCCGAACCGGGCCGCCACTGCGCGCCGCTTGGACATACCTCGCGGCCCCGACGCTTCCACCGATCGTACAGCAATTATCAAGACCCGTGGGCATTGGGAGATTTGGAAACGCCGCAGAATGCGATCGACTGAAACGATGCCGCTGGACACTTGCCGAAGAACCAAGCCGCGCCACGGCGGGTTGATGATCGCCGGGTGATCTCACGCATCCTGCAAATGCGTACGTCGGCTGGCGCTGGACCGATTGTCCGGCCACGTACGGGCCGTCGACGACGTTCTGCAACCGGTTCAACCGCTGATCGCTCGTGTCTTCTAGCTCAAGCTGCTGGACGCGCTGGTGGACGCCGGTACGTTCACAAAGACTACCACGATTCACAGCACCTACGTGTGTGCGCAGCTGCCGCATCCGGCGCAGAAAGTGCCCTTTCGCCCAGGCGATCGCCCGCTCGCGCGATGACTGGGCGGCCCAGGGCCTGCGCTCGCCGACGTCATCGACCTCCCCCATGCGCTGATGCCGACGCTGGATGACGTCAGCGACGTGAAGGCCGCATCTACAGTTCTCGAACGAGACACGCGCATTCGTTACCTCCTCGGCGACAAGGGTTACGATGCCGATCGGCTGCGCGGCCTAGCCCGCGATGCCGGCGCCGTCCCGGCCATCCCAGGCCGCCGCGACCTCAAACGTACTATCCACTACGTCGAGACCGCTGCGCTGGCGCCACCCCGCCAGGAACGCCTTCTACCGCCTCAATGATTTCCGCAGCATCGCCACTCGCTACGAATAACTCGCCGCTGAGTCATATCAAAGCGTCGCGCTCACCACCCCCTGACGTTTTCAATGTGAATGGTGTGGGGCTCCCGCAACGATTTGGCAATGGGCCAAGGAGTGTTCGCAGACCTGACCCGTGACGAGAAAGATCCGATTTGGATCATCTTAATAGTGGTAAATGACCAACCATATCACGTCGCGCACTTCGAGTTTATACGGTTGCATCCCATCAAACTGTATGTTGAAGTGGCGGTCATACAAAAGTAGCATGCAGGTGGGCCATGAAGTATTTTGTTGCTGCCGTTGCGTTGACATCGATTGCATCGCTGGCTTCGGCCGAGACGACTACCGTTACCTACGACGCAAAAGGGCGGGTCGTTCAAGTGGTTCGGTCGAACGGGGTCGTGACGAGTTACACTTATGACAAAGCGGACAACCGTAAGCGCGTAGTTACTACCGGCGCGCCAAACCCCTGATACATGCGATCGGATCACATGCCCGCTTCAGCGAGGCAATCAGTTTCGTACAATTCGGTTTAACAATAACACATATAACAGAACTTCGCATTGCACGGAGTTCTGAGGGAGAGGTTCATTGTTAGGAAAAGTGGTTCGGCGAAACCTGCTCGTGACGACATCCGCCATCGCCTGCAGTCTTCTGCCCCAAGCGGCAAATGCAGAACCAGCCCCCCCGGCCAAATTCTTACGCGACAAGAACGGCGTCGACTTGGCGCGAGGGACCTATTCAGGACGGGAAGAGGTGTTGCGGATAGGCAATGGTAGATCCGCTCTCTCGTTCTCAATAGATCATTCCGAAGGCAAGCCCACATCATCGGAGTATGAATTGGGAATATTCGGCGATTCGACATACGTCGACGTCAGTATTCTGGAGGACGGTGGCCCAACGAGCATCACGTTCTTGAAGAGCGGGTCCGCGTGGGTACCGCGGTCGGACGACGGCCACGTGCTGACGCAGAACGGCAACATCTTCATATTGCGCCTAGCGGATGGAACTGAATATACATACAATTCAACGCTGACATCAATAAGCAGCAACAAAATTGCGCGCGTTACGCAGATCAAATACACCGGCGGTGAACGCCTCACGATGTCATACCTCCGGCAGGTAGGTTGCTCGAGCCAACAGCAGGCACAATGTGGCGGCGGGGTGGTGCCCTGGAAAGTAAGGCTGACGTCCGTAGCCAGCTCTTCGGGCTATCAGCTTCGGTTCGACTATTTCACCAGTATCGCCGGCGACTACAGATGGAACGACATAACAAAAGTAACGACGTTCAACATGGCTACGGAAGCCTGCGACCCTACCGCAAGCTACTGTAATCTCACAACGAGCTGGCCATCGATTACGCTCGGTGTCACGCAGGCGGATGGCAGTTGGTCAGCCACAGACAACGTCGGCAGGGTGACGACCTATTCCCCGTCGACGATAAGGAGACCCGGTTCGACCACGAACGATGTCGTGGTCGCGAAAAGCAATGGGTACAACGTGTCGTCCATCGTTTCCGGCGGACGGACTTGGCAGTACGCCTATTCCGGCGGAGCGGAATCAACGCTCGTGATCACGAATCCGGACGGAACGACTTCGACGATCGTCTCCGACCCGAACATCGGCTTGCCGAAGAGGATCACCGATGAAACGGGAGCGGTGACGATACTCGCCTACGATGGCGGCCGCCGACTCTCCAGCATGACCCTACCGAACGGGTCGCAGGAACGGTACGTGCGAGATGCACGCGGAAACGTGATCGAGCATCGAACGGTATCATCGACCCCAGGCACGCCGCCAGACCTGGTAACCACGACCGGCTATGACGCGACATGCGGCAACGGCGTCGTCTGCAACAAGCCCAATTGGATCAGAGACCCCAAAGGCGCTCAGACCGATTACCTCTATGATCCCGTCCACGGGGGCGTGACATCAATCAAGGCGCCACCGTCCGCGAACGGAGTACGCAGGGAGGTTCGATTCTCGTACACGGCATCGCAAGCCTACTACAAGAACGGTTCAGGCACGCTCGTCGCGTCAGGGTCACCGACCTACCTCCTCACGACGACCTCAACCTGCCGAACCATGGCCAGCTGCAGCGGCACGGCGGACGAGATGATCCGGACCACGGCCTACGGGGCGGCAGGTTCGCCGAACAATCTTCTTGCAACCTCCACCACCACGTCATCCGGCGATGGCGGCCTGCTCGCGTCCACGGCGACCACGTACACCAAGACCGGCGACGTAGCATCGATAGACGGCCCCATGCCGGGTTCGGCCGATCTGCAACGATTCGTCTATGATGATGCCAGACAATTGACGATAGAGATTGGGCCGGATCCCGATGGAGCCGGGCCGTTGCGCGGCGCGGCCACGAGTCACTCCTACGACGTTCGCGGACGAACGACCGGCTTGTCTCGTGGAACGGCCAACAGCGACGGGTCGGGCTTCTCAGCGGAGGACTCGGTCACGCTGGCGTACGATCAGGCCGATCGGGTGATCCAAACAACCGCTTCCGCAGGTGGTACGAACCTGGCAGTCACTCACTATTCCTTCGACAGCATGGATCGCCCGATCTGCACAGCGGTTCGCATGAACGCAGGCTCGTTGAACAGCCAATCCGACGCTTGCACGCTCGGCTCTGCCGGAACGGCGGGACCGGACCGCATCACTCGCATGTCGTACGATGTGGCGGCGCGAACGGTTTCGGAAACGAAAGCCTACGGCACCCCGGATGCCTCGACGGAAACCGTCAAGCGTACCGCGACCGGCAGGATCTCGAGCGTGACCGATGGGAATGGCAACGTCACGACCAGCGCCTACGATGGTTTCGATCGCTTGAATCGAGTTAGCTATCCGGACGGGAGTTCGGATCAATTCGCCTACGACGCCAATGGAAACATCGCGAGCCGTGTAACGCGCGATGGAAGGACCGTTGCATTCACCCATGACGCACTGAACCGGTTGACGTCCGCAGACCGGCCGAACATCGGCTATTGGGAGACGGATCAGACGTTCTCCTACGACCTGCTCGGCAATATGACTTCCGCCTCCGACAGCAACGGTAGAACGCTGTCCTTCGGGTACGACGCGTTCGGTCGCCGCACGTCACAAAGCGACAACTGGTATGCGGCCGGACATGCCTCGTATCAATACAACGAAGCCGGTCGGCGAACGCGCGTGACGTGGTGGGACGGAACCTGGGTAGGCTATGCGTACCGTGCAGACGGTCTCATGAACTCGATCACGGACAGTGCCGGTAACACCCTCATTGGCTTCGGCTACGATGGGCAGGGACGCCGGACGAGCATGACTCGAGCGAATGGCACCACGACGTCCTTCAGCTACGATTCAGCGTCACGGCTGGCCCAACTATCGCACGACTTGAGCGGCAGCGCCGGCGACCTGACCATAGGATTCTCGTACAATCCGAACGGCCAGATCACGTCGCGCAGTGCGTCAAACGATTCGTATGGTTGGTCGAGCAGCTACTCAGTCGACCGATCCTACGGCGTGAACGCACTGAACCAGCTGACTTCGGCCGGATCGACCGCTTTGTCATATGACGGGCGTGGCAATCTTACCTCGTCCGGTGGCGCCGCTTTCGGCTACACCAGCACCAATCAACTGGCGACAGCGCCGGGCGCTAACCTGGCGTATGATCCTCTGGGAAGATTGTTCAACATAACGGCAGACCAGAATGTCAACACGACGCTGACGTACGACGGGGCGAACGTTCTGACCGAACTCAACCAGAACACCGGCGGCGTGCTACGTCGCTATGTCTACGGAGACGGGAACGACGAACCGCTGATATGGTTCGAGGGCTCGGGCCTCTCCGACCGGCGCTGGCTTCATGCGGACGAGAGGGGGTCGATCATCGCCGTCAGCAATGACGCCGGCGCGCCGATCGCCATCAACACCTATGACGAGTTCGGAATACCCGGACCCAGCAACCTCGGACGATTCCAGTACACCGGGCAGAAGTGGCTACCGTCCGTCGGTTTGTACGACTACAAGGCACGCGTATATTCGCCGACGCTGGGCCGGTTCATGCAAACCGATCCTATTGGCTATGCGGACGGCCTGAACTGGTACAATTACGTGGGTTCGGATCCAATCAATTTGAAAGATCCAACGGGGCTGTCAGGCGGACCGGACATCGTTGTGACCGGTTCACGACCGGCCTTCGGTTCGTACAATGGCAGTTTCGACGGGGGATCAAGCGTAACCTACTTCATCCCGAGAACAGTTACAGCCACGGATATGCAACTGTTCCAAGATAGAGGACTAGTTCCAGCCAAAAAGGATACCCCACCAGGAAAGAAGCCGAAAAGGGTGACTCTCACCAAGAGCTGTGCTCGCAATCCAGTTGCGAATGATCCTGCGGTCCAGGCGCAGGCGCTTAGAATGTTGGGGCGATCGGTGTCCGGAAATCCGGCTGGAACAGGCGAGTGGGGATTTCATGTGGCACAGCCGTATGTGGGATCGGGCAACTGGATCGGACCGCTCTTCACCGAGGGGCGTAGAGCAGAGATAAGCGGCGATCGGATCAGCCGTGAGGCTCCGCTGGCAATTGCAAACCTTGCGACCGGCTATTATCCGACGACTACCTTCGTCCATGCTCATCCGAACAACACGCCACCTTCCGGTCTGAGTGAACCCGACCTTAACCTTGGCCAGCCCGTGATTGCAGTCGATAAAGCGGGAAATATGTTCTGCTCGGTGACGCAATGAAACGGGGGCTATCAATCTCAATCGGATTCGCGCTCCTGATCTTACTCGTTGGATTTCTCTGGTGGCAGCGCGCTGAAATCAACTCGAAGCGCAGCCAACCTCCCTATTATCGATCGGATCAGCGCTATGTGGTCCGCGCCGTCGACATATGGGCAGCTAAAGGTAGCGAAAGTCCGGCTGGAGCTATGGAGAACCGTTATCCTGTTACGGTACACCTGAAGAATGTAGTTTGTGTGGAATTGCGACTGAATGTTGGCTCCGTCGGTGGAAACCCTGCATACTGTTTTAAGCGGCAGACCGCTGAGCTAGTCTACAAGTTTGATGACGTTGAATAAGAAACCAACGCCGCAAAAGAAGAGGTGCCCTCAGGATGCGAACCCTTCTCAAAATTTCATGCACAAGACTACGAACAATGCGCTTGGTCGGTGCCCGGAGGCGGTCGTAGCGGCCCTCTTTCAACGGAGTTCGCCCGCGTAACTCAGCTTCCCGACTTTGGTTCTGGCGGCTGGTCAAGTGTAACAAGTTCTCACGCGGGGCAAGCCTTCGAGCAATCTCTTCCGGGAACAAATCTCTTTGTCAAAGTCTATATTGGTGACAAAAATTTCGGTGGCGCCAACACGGTCACCATAACTTCACCTACAAGTTCTTTTGAGCACTACGCAGAGTTCCCGCCGTATATCCTTGGGTATTCTGTAAACACAGGCAATGCCAACGAATACTGGAGAGACAAGCTAGGTTGTGAGTGAGGTTTTATGGCTACTCAGCATGTAAAGCAGTTAGCTGCTGTCGCATTCGTAGGAATACTCTCGGCCCTATGCACATTATTAATAGAGCATTTTAACTTCCACAGTCCTGTTAACGCGATTTGGATGATCATTGTGCCGGTATTGCTGGCATACACTATTGGTAATGGCTGGCGTAGTCGCTTAATATTAAGCATTTCGTTGATTGTATGCGCAGTCGGCTTATCGATAGTTTTCGTCCGGCTGTTCTGGGGAGGTATCTAAATGACGCTATTTGCCGATCACCACTGCTACGACCTTGATCGTAGCGGGAGTAATGATCGTCTTCCTCTTAACCGTTTTCACAGCCTGATCGATTACGCTGCCCTTGGTGCCGTCGCGGATGCCGGCGGCCTCGCTAGGGTCGGCGCGGCTGCTTACACGACTACGAGACGCGTATCTATTCGCCGACATTGGGCCGGTTCATGCAAACCGACCCTACTGGCTATGCGGGCGGCCTGAACTGGTACAACTACGTGGGTTCGGATCCAATCAATTCGAAAGATCCGACGGGGCTGTCCGACATCGTCGTGAATGGTACCCGGCCAGCATTCGGCACGTACAACGGCAGCTTTGATGGCGGATCCAGTGTAACCTACTTCATTCCAAGAACAGTTACAGCCACGGACATGCAACTGTTCCAGGACAGGGGCCTAGTTCCAGCCAAGAAGAATGCCGCACCAGGAAAGAAGCAGCCGAAGAAGAGATGCTCAGCCGCTGCTACGCTTGGGGCACAGGCGAGCAACGCTAACTCGGCACTTGAAGGTTCCGCTGCCGTTCTCGGACTCGGTGCGATCGCTGCGAGTCCGACTGGGGTCGGAGGCGGAGCCTTGGGAATGGGAGCGGCGGCCGCGGCAGTTGGGGCGAAAGTCACATCACTTGTGTCGATTGGGGCTTACGGCTATGATTACATCGCTACTGGAAGCCGGTCTTCCCTGCTAGGCGCTGGCGCGGGCGTTGTATCGCTCCTGACGTCAGGTGCAGCAACACGCATCACCAGCAACGTTATGAGAGGCGGCCGCATGTTTGGTGATCTGTCCGCCCCTCAAGCAGCGAGACTGAGCGCGGCAGAATCTGTTTATGGAAGCGCTGCCGGCATGGTAGAAAATCTTCTTGTCGACACGGGCCGCTGACATGTCTGTTGGCGCGATGATCTTGGCAGGAATGCTAATTGCAGCGGCTCTTGATTGGGCAATATACACCCATCTAAGTGCCTATTTTCGAGCTGGGTTCAGATTAGGTATCTGTTTACGTTTCAGAGATCTTATCAGAACGAATTTTCAGGTGGCACGTTTCTTTCTAGTACTGTTGGCGGGCTGCCTTGCTGGAATTTCGTTCGCGTTAAGTAAGCAGTATCTATGGCTTTTCTCGTTAGTCCTGTTTACTGTATCGCATGGGCTTCTCTATATATGGGTTTTCAGAAAAGGTCGAATGTGATACAGCCTTCACTTCTTCGGCCGCCAAACCCCAAAGGCCACCCCTCGTGACCTGCTACGCATTTCTGGAACACTTGGCTGTTGTTCATCCAGCATCTGCCGGCAGCGGCGGGCCATTTGCCGCTGACCGGTTCACCAGCGATATCGGCGTCTTGTCGCCGGTGGCGCTATGTGGTCGCAACTCGTTGTAATCCCTGCGCCAAGCCTCGCATTCGCGGACCGCGTTGTCGACGCTGATGAACCCGTGCTGGTTCAGGCACTTCCCTTGCCAATGGCATGATTCCCGGGGAACAGGTCGTGATTTTCGCCAATCCGAAGTGGCGCGTCGCGAAGTGGCAGCGTAGGATCAGTTCCAATGACACCCGGAGGTTTCTGACCAAGTGAAAGCGCGATTTTGGAGGCGGCTCACCCTCGCGTCGAGCCTATCCGTTCCCACAGCGTCATTTGCACAAGACAGATTGGCGGATCCGGCAGGCTCTGGCCCGATAGTCGGCGCAGTGACCTGGCTGCAGGGAACGCTGCTTGGAACAGTCGCAACGGTCATCGCGATTATCGCGATAGCGGTCGTCGGCTTCATGATGCTGACCGGCCGAATGAACTGGCGCTACGGTGCGACCGTGATCCTCGGCTGCTTCATCCTGTTCGGCGCGGCAAGCATCGTCGCCGGCATCCAGTCCACCGCACAGCTCGGCGGCTGATGAGTTGAGCGATCTCGACCGCGATCCGGTGTTCGTCGCGCTGACGCGACCGCAAATGTTCGCCGGCGTGACCTACAGCTACTTCACCGCCAATGCGGTGCTCGCGACCGAGCTTTTCCTGCTGTTCAAGTCGATCTGGGTCGTGCTGGCGGCGGTCGTCATCCATCTAGCCGGGGTGATGCTGTGCGTCCGCGAGCCGCGCTTCTTCGACCTCTGGCTGACCCGCGTCGGAAAATGTCCGCGCGTCAAGAACCATGCACTGTGGCAATGCAACTCCTACCGCCCCTGACCCGCGATCCGACGGTCGTTGCGCGGGAGAAGCCGGTGGGGGCTCACCTGCCCTATGCGCGGCATGTCGATGCGCACACGCTGGAAACGCAGGACGGCCTGTTATGCCAGGTCATCCACCTGCGCGGACTACTGTTCGAGACGGCGGACAGCGATGAGCTGAACTATCGCAAGCGGCTGCGCGACGCGATGTTGCAGGCAATCGGATCCTCCCACTTCGCGGTCTACCACCATGTCATCCGCCGCCGGGTTGAGGTCGAACTGGAGGCGGAGTTTCCCGATAGCTTCTCGCAGCGGCTCGATGCGGCGTGGAATGCACGGCTCGGGCGGCGACGACTGTACGTCAACGACCTGTATCTGACGCTGGTGCGGCGGCCGTTGCAGGGACGGATCGGCATACTCGACCGGTTGCGCGGACTGTTGTCCGGCGGATCGGGCGTCGCAGCGACGGCGCATGACCTGCGTGAACTGGACAATGCCCGCGACTCGCTGATCGCGGCGCTGGGCAGCTATGGTCCGCGCCTGCTCGGCACCTATGACACGCCCGATGGTCCCTGTTCGGAACCGCTCGAGTTCCTGTCCGACCTGCTGAACGGCGAGATGCGGCCGATCCGGCTACCGATGCAGGACATCGCCGGCTATCTGCCGTGGCGACGGATCAGCTTCGGGCAGGAGACGGTGGAACTCGGGTCAGCGGGTGCCCGGCCGCGCGACTTCGTCGGCATCGTGTCGATCAAGGACTATCCGGGACAGACCGGCCCCGGCATGTTCGACGAACTGTTGCGCCTGCCCCTCGAACTGGCGATCTCGCAATCCTTCGGCTTCGTCGACAGGTCGGCAGCGCTGGGGCGGATGAACCTCGCGCTCCGGCGGATGCGCTCGGCCGAGGACGAGGCGGTCAGCCTGCGCGGCCAGCTGGCGGACGCCAAGGACGACGTCGCGGCCGGCCGCGCGGCGTTCGGCGAGCATCACATGACGATCGCGGTGCGCGGTGAGAGTCCGCAGGCGGTCGATGCCGGGGTGGCCGAGGTGTTGGCGACGCTGGCCGAACTGGGTATCATCGCGGTGCGCGAGGACATCGCGCTCGAACCCGCCTTCTGGGCGCAGTTTCCGGGCAACTTCAACTATATCGCGCGGCGCGGGCTGATCTCGACCAGCAATTTCGCCGGCCTTGCCAGCGGGCATAATTTCGCGCTGGGTCAGGCCGAGGGCAACCACTGGGGCGACGCCATCTCGCTGCTCGAAACGACCGCCGCCGGTCCCTATTATTTCAACTTCCATGCCCGCGATCTCGGCAATTTCACGGTCATCGGTCCGTCGGGATCAGGCAAGACCGTGGTGCTGAACTTCCTGCTGGCGCAGGCGCGCAAGGTGGACCCGCGCATCGTGTTCTTCGACAAGGATCGTGGGGCCGAGCTGTTCCTGCGCGCGGTCGGCGGACGCTACGACGTGCTGCGTCCCGGCGAACCGTCCGGGCTCAATCCACTGCTGCTGCCCGACGACCCGGCCAACCGCCAGTTCCTGATCGACTGGCTGACCTTGCTGGCCGGTGCTGTCGATGGTGAGGAAGCGAACCGCATCAAACGGGCGGTCGACGCCAATTATGCCGCTCCCGTCAATTTCCGGCGGCTGCGTCATCTGGTCGAGCTGTTCCGCGGTGACCGGCGTCCGCAGACAGGTGATCTGTGGTCGCGCCTGCAACCCTGGTGGGGGACGGGCGAGCGGGCGTGGCTGTTCGACAACGAAGCGGATCGCACCGATCTGGCCGCCCGCGTCGTCGGCTTCGACATGACCCAGATCCTCGACGATCCGGTCGTGCGGTCACCCGCCATGCTGTACCTGTTCCACCGCGTCGAGGAACGACTGGACGGCAACCCCGCGATCATCGTCGTCGACGAAGGCTGGAAGGCGCTCGACGACGAGGTGTTCTTGCGCCGGATCAAAGATTGGGAAAAGACGATCCGCAAAAGGAACGGCATCGTCGGCTTCGCCACCCAAAGCGCGCAGGACGCGCTGCAAAGCCGGATCGCCAGCGCCATCATCGAACAAGCGGCGACCCAGATCTTCATGGCTAATCCAAAGGCGCAGGCGAGCGACTATGTCGACGGCTTCGGCCTGACGCAGCATGAGTACGACCTGGTGCGCTCGCTCCCCGACAGCGCGCATTGCTTCCTCATCAAGCATGGCAACGACAGTGTCGTGGCGCGCCTCGATCTGACCGGCGAGCGCGAAATCCTTACTGTCCTGTCGGGCCGCGAACGCACCGTGCGGATGCTCGACGACATCCGGGCCGAGGTCGGCGACGATCCCGACCGCTGGCTGCCATTGCTGTTGGAGCGCGTGTGATGGCGTGCGCCGTTCCGACCTCGCCCGACGCGTTCCCCTCCACGATGCTGGCATTCCTCGATTGCCAGGCGACGACGCTGGGGGCGGCCGGCTATCAGGCGCTGTCGGCTCCCGGGTCGACGGTGATGCTGTTCGTCACCGCGCTGCTGACGATCCTGATCGCGCTGTTCGGCTATCGCATGTTGCTGGGGGAAACGCCCTCCCTGCGTAGTGGTGTCCTGACCTTCGTCCGAATCGGGATCGTGTTGGCGCTGGCGACCAGTTGGTCGGCGTACCGGACGGTCGTGTACGACGTGACGCTGCGCGCGCCGGCGGAACTGGTCGCCAATGTCGGCGGTCCAGCACAGGTGCCGGGGGCGACCGGTGGCCTCGCCGCACGTCTCGACAATCTCGATCGTGCGTTTCGCGTTCTCGCCATCTACGGCACCGGCGTACCGACCCGCGATCAGGTCGAGCGGTCAGGTGGCGTTGCCCCGCCTGTGTTCGGCGGGTTTGACGGCTTCGCCGTCGGATCAGCGCGGATCGCATTTCTCGTCGGCGGCCTGGGGGCCTTCGCCCTGATCCGGTTGGGAGCGGGGCTGCTGCTGGCGTTTGGCCCATTGTTCCTTGCCTTCCTACTGTTCGACGGCACGCGTGGCTTGTTCGAAGGCTGGCTGCGCGGGTTGATCGCGATGGCGCTGGGCGGGGTTGCGACCGCGTTGACGCTGGGCATTGAACTGGCGCTGTTCGAGCCGTGGCTGAGCGATCTGGTGATGCGCCGCGCGGCCGGCGAAGCCATTCCGAATGCGTCAGCGGCCTTGTTCGCGGCGGCAGTCATCTTCGTCGGTGTGCTGCTCGCGATGCTGGTCCTCGTCGCCCGGATCGCCGCCGCGCTACGGCTGCCCCGTAACATCGAGACGCTATGGCCCGGTTCAGCAAGGGACACGGCCGAACCTCGGCAACCTGTACCCGCCAGCAGGGGAGTGAACGATTCGGCCGAACCGCCATCGCGTGCCGCGCGCATTGCGGATCAGATCGCCGCAGTACAACGACGTGAGGAACAGGGATTGGTCGGTACGCGCATGGTGACGATACAAGGTTCGCGAGGGGGGGATGGCGCGCCAGGGTTGCCAACGGCCAACGCCGGCACCGCGCTTGGCCAAAGCTTCCGGCGGCGGACGCGCGGTCGGGTATCGGCAAGTGCCACGACGCGGGATCGGACGGCATGACGCAGGAACCGACCGAGCAGCAGCGCTATTTCGCCGAAAGCGCCAGCTGGGCGAAGGACCGCAGCGACGCGCTGGTCGCGTCGCGTCGCGTCGCGTGGCGCGTCGCGACCGCCCTCGGAGTCATCGCCGTCTGCGAGGCGCTGGCGCTGATGCTGCTAACCCCGCTCAAGACCGTCGAGCCCTATACGCTGCTCGTCGATCGCCAGACCGGCTTCGTCCAGGCGCTCAAACCCGTCGACACGCAACTCGTCTCGGCCGACCGCGCGCTGACCCAGTCGTTCCTCGTCCAATATGTCATCGCTCGCGAAGGCTATGACCGCGACACGGTACAGGGCGACTATCGCAAGGTGGCGCTGTGGTCGGCGGGCCAGGCCCGCAGCGATTACGTCGCGGCGATGCAGGCGACCAACCCCGACAGCCCGCTCAATCGCTACGCGCTTGGTGCCATCGTCGATGTGACCGTCAAGAGCGTGACACCGGTCGGCACCAACAGCGCAATGGTCCGCTATGATACCCGCCGCCGTGATACGCGCGAGGGCTCGCAGATGGCGCAGTCGTGGGTCGCGGTGATCCGCTATCGCTATTCGGGCGAGCCGATGAGTGTCGCCGACCGCTTCATCAACCCCCTGGGGTTCCAAGTCGAACGCTATCGCCGCAGCATGGAAGTTCTGCCACCGGCCGAACCACAGGTTCCGGCCCCTACGCCCCGTTCGGTCCCGATGGCGGGCATGGTGCAATGAGGTTCGGCGGCATCCTGCTGGCGGCCTTGCTGGCGGCATCCCCGGTGGCGGCGCAAGTCATGCCGATGCTGGGTATGGGCGACCCGCGCCTGCAAAGCATGGACTTTCGCCCCGACCAGGTCATCCGGCTGACAGGCGCGGTCGGCTATCAGATCACGGTCGAGTTGGCGCCCGACGAAACCGTGCGCAGCATCGCGCTGGGCGACAGCAGCGCCTGGGCGGCCAGCACCGACCGCGGCGGCAACCGGCTGTTCCTGAAGGCATTGCTCGCCGATGTCGCGACCAACATGACAGTCATCACCGATGTACGGACCTATGCCTTCGATCTGCAAGGGACTGCCGACGCAGGCATGACCTCGCCCTATCTGGTGCGCTTCCGCTATCCATCGGTCGTGGCGAACACCTCGGGCGATCCAGTCATGGGCGAAATGACAGGGTCGTACCTGCTACGCGGCGATCGCGCCCTGCGGCCGGTCGCGATCAGCGACGATGGCATCCACACCTATATCGAGTGGCCCGCCGACGCCTTGCTGCCCGCGACCTATGTCGGGCAAGCCGATGGCAGCGAGACGCTGGCCAACGGCCAAATGCGCGGGCGCTATTATGTTCTCGACAGCGTCGATACGAACCTCATCTTCCGTTTGGACAAGCGGGTGGCCAAAGCCAAACGCCAGGTGATCCGTAGCAAATGACCGACACGCCGACCGAAACCGATATTCGCCCCATCATCCGCACTCCCCGCCGGGGGTTGTCGAACGCCGTGATCGTCGTGCTGGCGGTCATCGGTGGGGTGTTGCTGTTCGCCGTGCTGGAGGCTCGTCGGCAGGGGGCGAGCGCCCCGTCGACCACCGCGCGGTCTGCCGAGGTCGTTGCCGGCAGTTCGATCCCGCCGCTCTACCTTCCGCCCGAACCGGTCGCCCCGACGATGGTGCCGCAACCAGTCGCCCCTCTATCGTCCACCCCCGCTCCGGTAGCGCCGTCCGCTCCATTACCGATCACTCGATCGTTTATGGCCGAACCCTATGTTCCGTCGCCATCGCCTTATACCGCGGCTACGCCAGCAATTCCGCAGCGCCCGGCGCGTACGGCGGTTGGCCAGGCACTAGTACTGGACAATGGCTCCGCTGCAACCGCAGCCCCCGCAGCGTCGCCGCAGGCGGCGGAAGACAGCACACCGGCCCAGTCCGGCCAGCGCGGCCTGTCGACCGCGCGAGTAAGAGCCGCCGTCTTCGCCAATCGGGCGACCACCGTGCCACAAGGCACGATGATCCCCGCCGTTCTCGAAACCGCGTTCGACTCTACCCATGCCGGCTTCGCCCGCGCCTTGGTACAGCGTGATATTCGCGGCTTTGACGGCAGCCAGGTGCTGATCCCGCGCGGTAGTCGCCTGATCGGCGAATATGGCGAGGATACCGCGCAAGGCCAGCGGCGCGCGATCATTCTGTGGACCCGGCTGATCCGCCCCGATGGCGTGACCGTCGCGATCGGGTCGCCCGCCGTCGACACGCTCGGGCGCGGCGGGGTCAAGGCGCAGGTCGACACCCACTTCCTCGAACGCTTCAGCGGCGCAATCCTGCAATCCTCGCTCGATCTGGGGATAGGCCTTGCCGCGCGCTCTGCCCGATCGCCAGTGTTGATCGCGTTGCCGGGGTCGATTGGCGGGGCGGGACGCAGCACGACGCAGCCGACCGACATCAAGCCGACGCTTCGCGTGGCGGCCGGTCGCAGCGTCTCGATCTTCGTCGCGCGCGATCTTGACTTCACCGGCATGGACGCCGTCCCATGAAGACGCCGGAATGGCGCTACCTCCACCACTTTCTTGCACCGCTCGGTTTCCTGCTGGACCGAACCGATGTCACCGATCTCTACGTCAATCGTCCAGGCGAGATATGGGTCGAGACGCTCCGTGGCGGGATCGAGCGGCACGAACTGCCGGACCTGTCGGAAACCGTCCTGACCAGACTTGTCGAACAGGTTGCGGCTTGGTCGCATCAAGGGATCAACCGTGCGCAGCCTCTGCTGTCGGCGTCGCTGCCCGATGGCTCGCGAATCCAGGCGATCGCACCACCGGCGACGCGCGGCGCCATGGCGCTCGCGATTCGCAAGCATGTCGCGGCCGATCTGTCGCTCGACGACTATGCCGCCGGTGGCGCGTTCAACGGCGCGGTGGTCGGCAAGCGCACGGAGCAGCGTGCCGACACCGCACTGACGGAGTTGCGCGATCGTGGCGACCTTCCGGCGCTGTTGCGCATGGCGGTCCGCAGCCGACGCAACATCTTGGTCTCGGGAGGCACCTCGACCGGCAAGACCACCTTCCTGAACGCGCTCATCCGCGAAATCCCGGCTTCCGAACGCCTCGTCACCATCGAGGACACACCGGAACTGCGGATCGATCATCCCAATGCCATTGGCCTGCTGGCGGTACGCGGTGCCTTGGGCGAAGCGCAGGTCAGCGCCGACGACCTCGTCTCGGCATCGCTCCGGATGCGACCCGACCGCATCCTGCTGGGCGAACTGCGCGGACCGGAAGCCTATGCCTTTCTGCGCGCGATCAACACCGGGCATCCCGGATCGATGACGACGGTACATGCCGACAGCACAGAGGGCGCCATCGAGCAGATCGCGCTACTGATCCTGCAGACCGCCACGCGTCTCAGCCGAGAGGACGTGCAGGACTATGTGCGAGGATCGATTGGGCTGTTCGTGCAACTCGAACGGGTGAGCGGCAAACGGCGCATCAGCGAGGTCGTCTGTCCATGATGCCGCTCAGCGAGCCGACAGGCGCGCAGCCGCTGTTGAACGCGGCACGGTGGGTCGAGAGTGCGCTGCTCGGATCGACCGCCATCGCAATCGCCACGCTGGCGGTCGCTACATTGGGCTTCATGATGCTGAATGGTCGTGTGCCAGTCCGACGAGGGACGACCGTACTCGTCGGATGCTTCGTACTGTTGGGAGCTGCGACATTGGCCAATGGGATCATGGGTGTCGCCGGTGCGGGCCGTACTGGGGAGGTCTTCAGCGTTTCGAGAGATGCAGGCGTCCCTGTGTCAACAAGCCCTCCGCCGCCCGATCAACCTCAGGTCTACGATCCTTACGCTGGCGCAGCAGTCCCGGTTCGTTAAGCTGCTTGCCCGCCAGTAGGTTGCAGGTTCCGGTGGACCGCCGCCGAGCGGAGTGCGGCCTTGGCCGTCACCATCACCGAGCCGTGGCTCGCCCCCGCCGCGACCGGGTTCGAAGGCATCAAGGAAATGCTAGGTCGTGAACAAGCAGCCTATCGGTATGATGTCGACATGCCAAAGGAACCCGGTCTACGATGCCTAATAGCCAAACCTCCTGCCGTCGTGACACAAGCACCTACCGGATTAAAACAATCCTTCTCGGGGCGTCCAGAAGGATGGATGAGCAGCCCCCACCGGGTGGTCCGGGTTTGTCGTTAGTGCATTGTTGTCTCGGCCGCCATTGCCGGGCGTAGGTGGAGCGAAGCGGAACCGGAGGCCGGTAATGGCGGTGTTGCCGTTTGCGGGGCCGGCGGTCGGTAGCCCAGGCTGCTATGCGGCCGGACAGTGTTGTAGTGGCGCCGCCACGCCTCGATCAGCACCCTGGCCTCCGCGAGGCTGCAGAAGATCTCACCATTGAGCAGTTCGTCGCGAAGCGACCCGTTGAAGCTCTCGTTGTAGCCGTTTTCCCATGGCGAGCCTGGCGTGATGTAGAGCGTCGTCACGCCGATCTGCCCAAGCCATTTCTGGACGGCGGTGGCGATGAACTCGCTGCCGTTGTCCGATCTGATATGTGCAGGCGGACCCCGGTCAATGAACAGCTCGGCCAGGGCCGCCAGCACATCTTCGTGGCGGAGCTGCCGGGCGACCACCAGCGCCAGGCACTCGCGGCTGGCCTCGTCGATGATCGTGAGGATGCGGAACTTACGCCCGTCGTGCGTCCTCGCCTCGACAAAGTCATACGCCCAGACATGCCCAGGATACTCCGGTCGCAGCCGAATACACGAGCCATCGTTCAATTACAGCCGACCGCGTTTTGGCTGACGCTGGGGCACCTTCAGCCCTTCGCGCCGCCAGATCCGCTCCACCCGTTTGTGGTTCACCGACCAGCCGGCCGCATGCAGCAATGCCGTCACCCGGCGATAGCCGTAGCGCCCGTACTGCCTGGCCAGCGCGACGATGTCGTCCGTCAGCGCCTCCTCGTCATCTGCGTGTCGCCGTGACGGCTAGGGATCGTTGGCATCACTTGGTCGAAGACACTGCCCTCCGCAGAAGGGCCAACTGATCGAGCAGAAGGTTCGGATCTCCTCCGCCCGCAAGGAAGTCGCGACAGCGGTCCATGACTTCGCGGTCCACCGCAGCGCCGGCGTTGCGTCGGCCTCGCGTTCGGGTCGAAGGCGGATGCGGGAGCATCGCCACTCGCATAGTCACATATTCGTCCAGACGTTTCACCCGGTCGGTGTAACGGATCAGCTGCCCCTTGCGCGCGCGCGACACCAAGGGCTGATCCACGCGCGCACCTCTGCCGATCTCCACCTGAGAGGGAAGACCCGGGGTCTCCAGCCGCT
This sequence comes from Sphingomonas panni, assembly GCF_022664435.1. Taxonomy (GTDB): domain Bacteria; phylum Pseudomonadota; class Alphaproteobacteria; order Sphingomonadales; family Sphingomonadaceae; genus Sphingomonas; species Sphingomonas panni. The sequence continues at coordinate 233,723 of NZ_JAKREU010000005.1, forward strand.
TCGCGAGATCCTTCAACAGCGATTGATGGTCCATGACGCTTGCATATATCGCATATCCGCATTAAAAGCTATGTGATTATGCAGATCGCTTTTGCAGACATGTTCAGCGGCGCCGGGCTCTTCAGCGCAGGGGCCGTCCGCGCCGGAATGACCCCCGCCTTCGCGATCGATCTGTCGAAGGACGCTATCGCCAGCTACAATCGCAACGTCGCCCCGGTGGGCGTCGTGGGGTCGGTCGACGAGCCTCGCGATCTGCCCAAGATCGATGTGTTGCTGGCAGGCCCCCCCTGCCAGGGCTTCTCGACGCTAGGACGGCAGGATCCGTTGGACGAGCGGAACTCGCTGGCGCTCGCCGTTCCAGCATGGGCGGAGCGGACGGGAGCGTCCGTCGTGATCGTGGAGAACGTTCCGCCCTTCCTTCGCTCGACCAGATGGGCCGAACTGAAGACAGCTTTCGAACTGCAGGGCTATTCGGTCGATGCCTGGGAGCTGGAGGCCACCGATCATGGGGCTGCCCAGTTCCGTCGTCGCTCGTTCACGATCGCCAGCAGGATCGGCGCGATCTCGCGTCCCGAACCATCGGATGCGGTGCATCGTACCGCTGGCCAGGTGTTGGCGATGCCGATCGCCGAAGATGATTCGATGCACGTCTGGCCAACCGCGAAGGGCATCGCCGCAGACCGCATAGCGCTGGTGCCGCCGAAGGGCGACAAGCGCGACATCATGCGGAAGGCCCCGCACCTGTGTCCTCCGTCATGGATCAAGGTCGGGTGTCAGGCGACCGACGTCTGGGGGCGCATCGATCCCGACAAGCCGGCCAACACCCTTCGCTGCACGTTTCAGAACCCGTCGAAGGGCCGCTATCTGCATCCCACCGAGGACCGCACCCTGTCGTTGAGAGAGGGAGCCCGGCTGCAGGGCGTGCCGGACGATTGGAGCTTCGTCGGCAGGCCCTATCCGGTGGCGAGACAGATCGGCAACGGCGTTCCAGTCCCGCTTGCCGAAGCGGTATGCCGCGCCGTAGTCGAGGCGATACGCGCACAGGGCTTCCGCGCGGCTGCCTGATCCGGCGCGACCAGACTATTCGGCTGCGTCCTCGAGGCCGATGACGTCATCGTCATCGGCGTCATCCTCATCCTCCACCTCGGGGGGATTCGCCTTCTCGTGCTGGAGCAGGGCGCCTATCATCTCCTTGTGGATGGCTTCCGAGCGGCTGACGAGATCGCGAAGGCCTATCACCTCCCAGGCAGCCCCGGGTCCATCCTCCCTGATTCTGCTCAGAAGGTCCTTTGACCCCTCTGCGGTCGTATTCGTAGCGGGCATGGCCCCGATCAGCACGCCACGTACCCGAGGCTCGTATCCGCGCCCAGTGAACTCCATTCTCAGCCATTCATCCACCTTGCGCATATAGCGCCTGAGCTGTTCGAGGTGAGCGATATCCAGTGGGATGTCGGTGGATTTCAGTTCGACGATGAGGACGGTATCAGGCCGTGACCGTCCGTCCCCCAGAACGAACACGAGATCCGGGCGCGTCGCATCCCGTTCCTTTTCCTCGTCGGTCGCTGGTTTGGCACTAGCATCGATCCGCAGCTCAACGGACAGTGCCTTCAGTACCTTGTCGAAGTCGTCGTCGCTGTTGACGTAGCTCGACAGTTCGGGATGGATGATCCACGGATTGTCCTTGAGAAGCTGGTGGAGCCTCGCTTCATTGCGAGGACCGGAGCGCCAATTCTCCTCGCCTTCTCGCGTCAGCTTGTCGACGGCGACGATGCCGTTCCGGCGCCCCCTGTAGATCTTGAGCGCATCGCCCTCTTCGACCTTGCGGAGGGCTTGGAGCTCCCTGAGCACCTGTTCCATGTCCTTGGGACTGCGCGCGATCTCGACCAGGTTCACCAGCACCTCGCCCGCCCCCATCGACTCCATGACAAGCGGCGCCACCAGCTGGAACTCCTCGGATGGCCCACCGTACCTGGCGATCATCACCTTCATCACCTTGCGTCCGGCCGCACGCTGAGTAGCCGGAAGCTGCTTGAGCCTGCGCCTGATCTCCTCCATCTCGGGAGCGTTCTTGATGAACTCACCCGCCTTCTTCTCCTTCACACCGCCGTTGTCCTTGATGGCCTGCTCCATCAGTTCCGTTACGCGCTTGACGAAGGCGTCGACGAGCTCGTTGTCCCGCAGCAGATCACCACGATCGGTGCTGATGAGGTCGACGTTCTGGCGATCCAGTTCATCGGCCTCGATGATGCACTCCATGTACTGGTGCGCCATGAAGTTGTGCATGCCCGTCTTCATGTCGAGCAGGCTGGGGCCGAATGCGAGCCGATTGTTGCAGTAGATGCGCGCACCGCGTTTCGCGGCTTCGAGGCTCTTGCTCTTGAACTTGACGACGTAGCGGAACTTTAGCCGGCCGATGTCGTCGTCGCCGACCTCGTCCTCCGCCATCGGCTCGACGTCGTCGACACGCCCGGGCAGCACCACATCCGGCGATGGTTCCGTTGAGGGATCTCCGACAGCAGCTTCATCGTCATCGAACTCCGCGGCTTCGTCGGGACCATCCTCGGCCAGCGCGTTCAGGATCGGACCATCCTCCTTGCGTGCCAGATGTTCAGGCCAGACGTACACGACGTCACCCGTCCGCCTGGCGATCGGATCTCCGTTGATCCTGATCGCGAACTGGCTGGGCCGGACAGGGTAGAACGCGTTGGCCAGGGCGTCCTCCAGCTGCTCCTTCGAGAACTTCATGGAGTCGCACTTCAGGCCGCTCAGCGTGATCGTCGTACCGCTATCCTCAAGCGGCAGACCCTCCTCATACACCGCGTCGATCGGCACCTTGTTCAAGTCGGCGGCGTTCAGCAGATCGTCCTGACGAAGGTCGAACGTCGTCGCGAACGTCTCGCCCTTTCGTTTAGTCCGCACGGACATGTTGAGGGCAGCGCCAAAGCCGGACAGCTTGCCGATGCCCTTGCGTCCCATCACGTAGCGCTTGCCGGCTTCGGTACGCAGCCCGTTCGCGTTGTGATCGGATCGTCGGTCACGGTTGATCGGCAGAAACTTGTTCTGGACCTCGTCAGGAAGCATTCCGTGGCCGTTGTCCCGGATGACCACCGTCAGATCCGGCAGCGGATCCTCGACGAAGCTCATGACCGGCTTCTCCGCCTCCGGCGGCAGGACCGCCCCCGCCTCGGCTGCGATCCTCTCCTCTTCGGCACGACGCTCGGTCAATGCGCGCAGTTCGTCCGCATGATGTTTCTTCGCTGCCGCCCGGACCTCCTGCCGGGCGCGCTGGATGCCGTCGACGTCAAGGTCGATGTCCAGCGTGGTGGCGTCTCCGTCGTAGGCATTCGCTGCGAATTCGACCAGGCACTTCCCCAGCGAACCATACATGTTGATCCCGAGGTTGTTGAGCAGGCGTCCCATGATGACGACAGTGAACTGCGGCGGACGGGACGTGACGTTGGACATGGATGCTCCCTCTCGAAGCCGAGACTAACCGCATGGGTCACTCGCCGGAAGGGGGAGGTCGGGCTCATCGAAGAAAACGTCTCAGCGCTGCGTATGATGAATGAACCATTCTGGGTGGGATATCCCGACACGATCATGGACGTACTGCGCGCGGGCGCCGAGTTGGGTCGGCACGTGACGGAGCGGACCGAGGCGGAGGTGATGGAGGGTCTCGACCTGTCCAGACTGTAGGCGGCATAAAGCATCGGCATATCCGTTCCGAACGTGGACCGGAACGGGGTCCGTCGGAGGAGTGGGCGGCTCCGACGCGGCGAGGCGGCAGCTCGGATCCCGTCCCGGTTGATTCGGCCCGTCCCGATGGACCCGTCCCGCTTCCAAATCCCCGAAGGAAGCGAACGGCCGAGGCCGGGAACCCATGAACGAACATAAGACGCTCGAGGCGGTCTCGATCCATGCACCGGGAAGGCGCCCGTCACCAAATCTCTCGAACGGCTCCGTGCCGACCGCGTTCCCGGACTCGGTCGAAGGCGCTGCGGTCCTGTTCTCAGCGCGCGGTTATCGTGGCGCCGCTCGCGGAACGGAGGGTGAGCCCACCCGTATCGTCGATGGCATAGCTCTCCACCTTCCCGAGCAGATCGATCAGGCGGCCCTCCTGTTCCATCAGGGCGGGCGGGCACGCCATACGGGTGAGACCGATCGTGCCGATCGTCAGTCTCGATCCCTCGACACGATGGGTGCCGGTCATGCGATTGCACGTCGCGGATCCCGAAAAGCCGCCATCGGATGCGAACACCAGCGTCGCATGCGAGTCGTCGACGATCCCACTCCCCGCAATGTCCTCGACGACCCATTCGCGACCCGTCAGTCGGCTCGCGCCGCCGGTCGAAACCGGGGAGGTCGCCGCGGTCGTCGCACAGGCCGACGCGAGCAACGCGGTCGCACCTGCCGTCAGCAACTTCAGCTTCGTTGACATGATCTTCCTTCCTCGCAAACCCTACGGCAGTACCTCCCCGTTGCACTTCCGGACCTGTACAGATGCTTGATGGCGGTACGCCTTTTCGTCGGCGATCTTTCAGTCCGAAGCATCGATCGGCAGGTTCGCCTTGTTCGAGGTCCGGGCGTCGCCGCCTTAGCCTCCCCGATCGCGGATTGCGGATTGCGGATTGCGGATTGTGCCGACGAGCTCGATGGCGAGCCGATCGCAATCGGGAGCGATACGCTGCGCAAGAAGGAAAGGTCGCGGCCTTCCTGCCGCGAGGCTCAATATGCGAAGCGACCGTCCACGCCTTTCGCGACGTCGGCTTGCGGCCTGCGGCTTTGCGGCTTGCGGCTTTGCCCGCTGATGACGGTTCCGGAGGCCCTGCCCTGTCCCGCGACGCGGGGAACGAAGGCATGGCTGGTCGCGCATGGACCCTCCTTCGTCTCCGCTTCAAGAGGTGGGAACCCTTGAAAGTGATCGCGGATGCGCGCATCAAGTAATCCATGCACACGGGATCCTCTTCCCTGCCACCCTCCGTTCCCGCGGGGAGCAGCACCGCACGCCTGCACCTCTAGACCGTCCAGCGGTCTAGGGGCATCGGTCGCCGCGTCCGATGCCGAACTGCCTTTCCGGCAATCGCATCACTGCCATTCCGGCAATCGCATCACTGCCATTCCGGCAATCGCATCGACGCACCAGGAGTCCGTCGAGCCTCCATCGGAGCTCCCTCTTGTTCCTAACTCGCTTCACGGCGCTCGGGGCATGCCTCGTCGCCACCGTCGTGGCCGCGGTCTATCTGCCCGCTGCCTGGGCCATCCCCGTTTTCGTCGCCGGCTCGGCGCTCTCGCTCGCCGGGCTCTACGATCTCGCCCAGCCACTCCATTCCGTACGCCGAAACTACCCGATCATCGGTCGTCTTCGATGGGTCTTCGAGGAGATCCGACCGGAGATCCGCCAGTACCTGATCGAGGACGACAACGACAAGACGCCGTTCTCGCGTGCGCAACGCTCGCTCGTCTACGCACGTGCGAAGAACGAAAGCAGCGACAGGGCATTCGGCACCCTCGTCGACGTCTACCGCAACGGGTACGAGTTCATCGGACATTCGACCCGACCGGCGCCACTCGCCGATCCCGCCACCTTCCGCATCCCGATCGGCGGCCACGACGGTTCCCCGCCGTATCTCGCTTCCATCTTCAACATATCGGCGATGAGCTTCGGGTCGCTGAGCGCGAACGCCATCCGGGCCCTCAACAAGGGTGCGCGCATGGGCGGCTTCGCTCACGATACGGGAGAAGGCGGCATCAGCCCCTACCACCGGGAGCATGGCGGCGACCTCATCTGGGAGATCGGCAGCGGCTACTTCGGCTGCCGGACGGCGGAAGGAAGGTTCGATCCGGCTCGCTTCGCGGAACAGGCCGCCGATCCGCAGATCAAGATGATCGAAGTCAAGCTGAGCCAGGGCGCGAAGCCTGGGCACGGCGGCATCCTGCCCGGGGAGAAGGTCACGTCCGAGATCGCCGCGACACGCGGCGTTCCGGCGGGGCAGGACTGCATCTCGCCGGCCCGACACAGCGAGTTCTCGACGCCCATCGAGCTGATGCGCTTCGTCGCGGATCTGCGTCGTCTGGCGAAGGGCAAGCCCGTGGGTCTGAAACTCTGCATCGGCCAGCCGTGGGAGTTCATGGGCATGGTGAAGGCCATGCGGGAGACCGGGATCCTGCCCGACTTCATCGTCGTCGACGGTGCCGAGGGGGGAACCGGTGCCGCACCGGTCGAATTTGCCGACAATCTGGGCATGCCGATGCGCGAAAGTCTGCTCTTCGTCCACAACACCCTCGTGGGCGCCGGTCTCAGAAGTCGGATCAAGGTGGGAGCAGCGGGCAAGATCGTGAGCGCGTTCGACATCGCGGCCGTTCTCGCCCTCGGCGCGGACTGGACCAATGCGGGGCGTGGATACATGTTCGCGCTCGGCTGCATCCAGTCCCTCTCGTGCCACACGAACCGGTGTCCCGTCGGCGTCGCTACGCAGGATCCGATGCGTCAACGCGCCCTGGTCGTGCCCGACAAGGCGGAAAGGGTCTTCAACTTCCATCGCAACACCATGCGGGCGCTGGCCGAGATGACTGCCGCCGCCGGGCTGGATCACCCATCGCAGCTCGATGCCCATCACCTCGTGAGACGCGTGTCCCTTACCGAGATCCGATTGTTCTCGCAGCTCCACATGTTCCTTGAGGACGGAGAACTGCTCGACGCCTCCAACGACCGTGACTTCTACAGCACCGCATGGGCCCTCGCTCGCGCGGAAAGCTTCGATCTGGCGGCGTGATCACGCTAACCATCGGGAGATGCGGCCTCCGGGACGGGGCAATGCAAACCCTCCGGAGTCTCCACGGCTCCCAGTGTCATGACGGCCGCCGTCATCGTGATCTGGGACATATGGTGGAACACCCTCCTGCCCTCGCGGATGGTTCCGTCGCCGCCTCCGCATACAGATCGCGGTTCGTCCATCCCCCGATGTAGAGCACGACGACGCCGAATGGGCCCGATCGCGCCGACCGCGAAGGCCGGCTTGCGCTCGACGTCGAAGCTGCAGACGGACGGCTGCCCGACACGATGGTTCCCCACTTCTCGATCACCACGGTATTGGCGGCACCGAGAACGATCGCGATATCTGCCCACATGAGCGCGCCTTCGAACATCGATGCCTCGGTCTGATGATGCATGATGATGCGGAACACGGGCTGCAAACGTCGAGCGATGCGTTCGGTCATGCCGCGGAAGGTGGTTCAGGGTTTCGAAGGTGCTACGTGCGGGCGTGATCGCGTCCGACGATCAACGACCTGAGCCGCGACAACGCCGCTTCCTCGCCTCGATCGCCAGCGAAACGGACGGCAGGCCCCTCATCATGACGGGATCGGCCGAACTGCTTCTGCCGAAGCTGGAGAAGGGCGGACTCGACATCGTCGTCGGCCGCTTCGCGGCCGAGACCCCGTGGCAGAAGCGGGTGACGCTGCTTCCAGATTCCAGGAGGAGGAAGAACGACCGGGAGGCACTTCCATTGGCGGCGGCGGTACGGAACGGAGAGAACGGCTGGATCGCCCTCGTCCATCGCCATGCGCCCATTCTCGAAGGAGCGAACCGTTGAACCGCGATCCGCCGGAACACGTGCTGCGGCAGATCGCCACGGCCCGTCGTCTCGAATGGTGGACGATAGGCTGGATGACGAGCATCATCGCGATCATGTGGCTGGCGATGGGTTCCAGTCAGGCGATGAAGACGGCGCTCGTCGAGGACGTCCTGAGCCTCGTTCCCGCGGTGGCGTTCCTCGTCGCCCTACGCTTCGAAGGCCGTAGGCCGACCACGGCGTTTCCATTCGGCTTCGACCGGGTACAAAGCCTCTCGTCATTGATAGCGGCGGTCGCCCTCTGCGGCGTCGGTGCGGTCCTCATATCCGATTCCGCCGCTTCGCTCGCTTCTGGGGAGCACCCAACGATGCCGCCGGTCCGGATCATCGGGTTCGACGTCTGGCAGGGCTGGGTCATGATCGCCGGCCTGCTGTACTCGATCGTGCCTCCGGTGATACTCGGCAGGCTCAAGTTGCCGATCGCTCGCAGGCTGCAGGACGAGGTGCTCAACACGGACGCCATGATGCAGAAGGCGGACTGGATGACGGGCGTGACCGGGGTCGCCGGCGTGATGGGGGTGGGCTTGGGCTACTGGTGGACGGACGCGGCTGCCGGCGCACTGATCTCCGTCAGCATCCTGAAGGACGGCATCACGTCGGTGCGCGTCGCGACGGCCGAACTGGTCGACGGCACCCCGCGCCGCCTGGGACGGACCGAACTCGCAGAGGACGCGCGGCGGCTGCGCGAGGGACTGGCCGAACTGTGTCCCGGCTGCACCGTCCGCCTACGCGCCACCGGTCGCTACATCCATGCCGAAGTGATGGGTCCGATCCCGGACCGCGTCCCTTCCCGCGACGAGGCGTGGCGCGGCGACCCGGATCGAGCATGGAGATTGGCGCAGGTCAGCTTCGTCCCCGAAACCGGCCAGGGGGCGGAAGCCGTTCCGGTGCCGCACGTCCGAAGCACCTGAACGGCCGTCCGGGAACATGCCCATGGGAGCAACGGTCTCATGGCAAGGGGTCCGATGGAACCGGGTTCCAGGAGAAGACCCGCGTCGAGGACGGACGCTGGTCGAAGCGTCGTCCGTCCCGGCCGAACATCGCTCACCCGGAGGTGAGGATGCAGTACGAGAGCACCGGAACGCCGATAAGGAGGATCAGCGACGCCGTGGTGGGATCCACGACGCCGAAACCGTCCCTCCAACCCTTCCGAACTTCCCCTTCGTGATTATCGTCCGGCGACGCACGACGCCCCCCGTCCTGATGGTTCTGCATGATCGTTCCCGCTGGCATCCGCTGGCGAACACCCTCGGCGTCCGCTTCGACAAGTCGGCCTGTTCCCGAACCGGACGGACTCGGCCGTCGGGTCCGGGCTACGGACGTGCGGCGAGTTGGCCCGCGTGCAGGCGGAAGCGGCTGAAGGTCTCGCATCCGATCATGGGGCTGAATGTAGAGTATGGTCCCAGCCGGTCAATCGTCGATCGGGAATTTCGCCGAATGGATATTGAAGCGCCGTCCGAAACACCCTAGATCCGTCGTGCGGGCCGGGCCCCTCTGACGATCTCGTCTCACGAGATCGTGATGTCGGACCGCATCGGGTTGATCTCGATCGTGGCCTGGCCTCCTGCCTCCCGTCGTCTTCGACCCGATCTCCATGTTCTTCGACGGAGAGAGGCAGTGCATACCGACTTCTACAGGATGACCCGGCTCCACCAGCGGCTAAATGAACACATCCGTGCCGAAGCAGACCGGCGGGTTCCGGATCCGCTGGACCTGTTCCGGATGCGCCGGCTGCGCCAACGCGTGAAGAACCGTCTTCGCGGCCTCGTCATGACGCCCTCCCCGGCCTGACGTCGGCCGGCATGACGCCTCGCGTCGCTTCGACCATCCCCTGATACAGATCGGAAACCGCAATGCCGCTACTGGCTACCTTCGCGACCATCGTCGCCCTCGCGGCCGGAACCGCTCCGCAGCACGTCGTCACCATACGGCATGCCGCAGCAGGTTCGGCGCGCGTCGAATACCGTGCCACGCCTTCGATCCGCTACCGACAGCTGGGAGCGGTCGCACCCGGCGGACGCCCCTCGACCCTGCGTTGCTCCTGGTCGGCGGACCTGATCGTCGATCGGGTCGCTACGCTCGACGCAGGCACGATGCTTTCCCGCAGCTTCGTTCGGAGGGGCATCGTCGACGGAAGCCGACCCGGATGGTGCGGCAGCAGCCGCGCCGTCATCGAAGGGGAGGCGGGCAAGCGCATCGGATCGACCGACCGCCACGTACAGGCGGCGGCCGCTGCCGATCGACCCGTACTCATAGCCGAACTGGACCGGTCCGGCCCGCCCTCGCCCGCGCGGTAGCCGAATTCGACCTCGGACCGTCGTCGGCGAAGATCCGAGGTCGTTGCGACCCACCGCCCGACACTTTGCGAACCCGTCCTGGAAGGACGCTTCATGGAAATGCTCTCGGGACTGTTCCTGGGCACCCCGATATGGATGTGGCTGACGTTCCTCGGCGTCGTCGCGGCTCTGCTCGTCCTGGACCTCGGGGTCCTGCACCGCAAGCAACGCGAGATCGGCGTACGCGAAAGCCTCGTCCTGTCCGCGGGTTACATCACGCTGGGTCTGGCCTTCGGCGGCTGGATCTGGTGGTACGTCGGCCCGGCCGCCGGTCTGGACTACGTGACCGGCTTCGTGATCGAGAAGAGCCTGGCGATGGACAACGTGTTCGTCATCGCGATGATCTTCGGCTACTTCGCCATCCCGCGCATCCACCAGCATCGCGTGCTGTTCTGGGGCATCCTCGGCGTGATCGTGCTCCGCGCGTTCATGATCGGGTTCGGAACGGCGCTGGTCGACCGGTTCGAATGGGTCCTCTACGTCTTCGCGGCCTTCCTGATGTTCACCGGCGTCAAGATGTGGCGTTCGGCGGAAGGCGAAGAGGACGTCGCGAACTCGCACGTGCTCCGTTGGGTGCGAAGCCGCCTGCCCGTCACCGATCGGCTGCACGGCGATCGATTCTGGATCAAACGGCGGGATGCAGCGAGCGGCCGGATGCGGCGGGTGGCGACGCCGCTGCTGCTGGCGCTCGTCATGATCGAGTGCGCCGACGTGATCTTCGCCGTGGACTCCGTGCCGGCGATCTTCGCCATCACGACCGATCCGTTCGTCGTCTACACGTCGAACATCTTCGCCATCCTCGGCCTGCGTGCGCTCTACTTCGCTCTCGCGGCGATGGTCGATCGCTTCGCCTACCTCAAGTACGCTCTTGCGGCGCTGCTCGTCTTCATCGGATCGAAGGTCTTCGTTGCGGATCTGTTCGGCATGGAGAAGTTTCCCCCAGTCACCTCCCTCGGCATCACGGTGGCGATACTCGCCATCGGCGTGACGTGGTCCCTCTGGAGGACGCGGGAAGCCGGACGGATCCGGTGAACCGGTGACGATGACGACCGCACGGCGCATCGATGGCTGGCGGCAGGCATTCCGCCGAGTCCGCATGCCCGACATCAGTCCTCGATCGAAGCGGCGATCGTCCGTTCGCTACGAACGATCGCCGCCGACGCAGGAATCGAAGCGGGACGAAGAAGCGCTCGATCGGCAGTCCGTCGCGAGAACAAGAAGGTCCGCGATGCGTCGGCGTCTCGGACGAGCACCGACCGGACGGGAGCATCCTTGCGATCGAAGCGCATCTTCATGGCGTTCCGCGACGGATCGACGACGAGTCGCGTGCCGTCCGACACGCCGACGTAGAAGGATGGAACAGCGGCAAGCCCGCCGTTGTCGGTGGTGAGCCGGTAGGGCACCGATCGGCCGCCCATCACCAGTCGATCTGCTTCGAACGTGATGGAACCGCAGCATCGACTGACGTAGACGCCTTCGGCGAGCGCGGTCGGGGGGGGGGAATCGATGACGAAGAACGTCGATATCCCCATGCACGCAGCACCCAGCCCGGCGACGCAGATCATAGCCCAGCGCCGGGAGGTCTCGATCACGTCCCTGGTCAGCGCCCGCAGCCCTCCTGGTCGTGTTCTCGACGAAAGGCGCTCAACGACGTCCGCAGGCATCGGCAGACGTCGTCGGCACGTCGGCCCCGTCTCGCATCGCGGACTTGGCCGATCAGAACGGGACGGGATCGTTCAGGCGCGGTGTCGAGTTCGTCCATTGGCGAACCTCCGTCCGCATCGGATGCGCCGCGCCGGAGGGGAACGTGGACCGGCGACGCGCGCCGGTCCGGCGCGAGGTCGACGACGCCCACCCTGCTCGGTACGAAGCGGATCGTCCGGATCAGGCCGACTTCTGCCGTACCTTCACGATGACCAGTCGACGCTCGTTCCCCTCCCTGTCCGGCCAGAGGATGGACTGTCCCTCGCGCAGACCGATCAGGCCCGCGCCGACGGGCGTGAGGATGGAGATCCGACCGGCGGAGATGTCTGCTTCGGACGGGTAGACGAGCTTCACGGTCCGCTGCGCGCCGCTTCCCTCGTCCACGAATTCGACGAGCGCGTCCATGGTCACGACGTCCGAAGGGATGCTCGCGGCCGGGTGGAGCTTCGCTCGGGCGGTCTCGCGAAGCAGGAGCATGCTGACCTGGGGGGAGCGGTGCTCGTTCCCGAGCGCCAGGTCGGAGAGCTTGTCCGCCTCTTCCTCGATCATGTGTATCTGGGGCCGTGTGGCCGCCGCTCTCGTTGCATTCATGGTGATCTCCTGGGCATCCGCCTCCAAGGGCGGCGACGTTCATCGACGTATCGGGCCCCGAGCTCTTCGGGACATGCCGTAGGAGAGCCCGGGGCTAGTCGCCCGCGAGAAGTTGTCCCGCATGGAGACGGCGTCGGAGATGGCGCACGCGAGGCTGCATTCTTGGCATGATGTCTCTCGCGCGCCCGCGTGTCAAACGCATCGCGTCCCGCCCCTCCCGCCGACGTCCGGTGCTCCATCCGGCGGGGAACGGGCGTCGAATACGTGCCGCCTCATCCGGAGACCTCGTCCGGACCGTCTCCTGCCGGGCCGACGTCGTAGCGACCGTGCTCCGACCGCCAGAAGCGCAACGGTCGCATGGGGTCGGCCACCCGACCCGCTTCGTGCGCGGCTCGTTCGGCCGCCAGCACGCTCGCCATGATCCGGGTCGCGACTGCGAACGGTCCGTCCCGATCCACCAGTTCGGCCCAGCCGCGGTACTCGCGCTCCTGCCACCGAACCCAGTCCCAGATCCGGACCGCCTCCTCGACGGAACGCGCGCCGAGGACCATGAACCGCCGACCAGCCCGTCTGGCCTCGATGCGCCCCATTCCGTCCTTCACGACGAGCCGCATCCGTACGACGTCCGCTCCGGGAGGGCGCCTCGACGTTCCCGCGCGCCGCGGCGCGCTCGATCGCTCGGCCATACGGGGGCCGTCGGACGCCGCTAGGATCTCCGCGTCGAGTACGCCGTCTAGAAACCGCGCGCCGAGCAGATCCGCCATCCGCCCCCACCAACGAAGATGCCGCCGCCGCGAGAACAGTCTCCTGTAGACCGTTCTGGCGACCTCCCGATCGGTGAACGGATGGCTCCAGACGTCCTGCGTGGCGAAGCCCTCGTCGCAGCCGGCACGAACGCGCACGATCGCGACCTCGGCGGACTTTCGCATCGGGCGCAAGTGGAGAAGGTAGGCGGCGTCGTCGGACGGATCGGCATCCTCGATCACGGGGTTCTCCTCGCTGCGGTCGATGGCCCGCCGTCAGTCGGCGGCGTAGCGGCACGTCCAGTCCGTCCTGCGGAAATTCGGCCTGCCCCTTCCGGCGTAGACGTTGAGGGAGGCCCATTCGACCTCTTCGTCGAAGGCTTCCGTCGGCACCTCGGTCCACCATCGCCGCCGCGTCGCGTCCCAACGGTATCCGCGCGTCCTCAAGAGGTCCCCCGCCCCGAGCGGGGCATGGTGCGCCTCGACGATCCACCCGGGACTGGCCGCCGTGGCGATCGCCCGCGCGAGGACCGTCGGACCGGTCTCCGGGGCGTGATCCAGCAGACGCAGGAGCGCCGAGACGTCGGCGTCCGCGTTGGAAGTCCCGTAGAACCAGCCCATCTGCGCCAACAGGCCGCGGAGACCAGTCCCGTCGAAGCCGAACGCGCCCCAATCGACGTCGCGCATGCTGCAGATCCACGGTCGCCCGGCGGCGAGCGGCAGCCGCTTCTCGACGAAGGGACGATCGAAGCCGGCATCATGCGCCACGACGAAGTCGGCATCCAGGATCAGGCTCGTCGCCTCCGCTTCGCAGATCCGACGTCCGGCGACGGCGAACTCGTCATGACAGGTACGCTTTCCGATCCCAGGCACGTGCTCTCCGGTATCCCCGAGCCAGCTGAAGGCAGGACCCGCGTGGGTGATCCGGCCCGACGCGTCCGCCCGGAAGCACTGCATCGAGAGTTCGCTCAACGCATGTTGAAGATGATCGGAACCCGTGGTCCCGACGCGGACCGCGCAGCCGGAGACGCAACCCCCGTCGCGCGACGGCGAACCGCCGTAGCGCGAGATGGGACGCAGACGTCGCTGGACGCGGTAGTCCGGATGGCGCTCGAGAAGCATCGCCAGCGTCTCAGCCGACGTCGACCCGAACGCCGTGACCTTGCTCACTGTACGAACCGCTGCTGGATCGAGATCGACAGACCCTTGGCCAGCACCGAGGACGGATCGCGAGCCACCTGCTCGAGCATGTCGGTCAGCGCGGGCGATACGAGCGCCTCCACCAGCGGCCGGCAGGCATCGAACCCTTCCACGATCTCCACGTCCGCAGGAGCGAGGCGTCCGTGCCGGCGCCGGATCCGCGTCTCCGCTTCGCTCCTGTCCACGGCGACGATCGCGTCGAAGGCATGCAACGAGCTCGTTTCCGAACCGCTCACGACGTAGGAGGTCCACAGACGCGGCCGAGCGCCCGCGGAACCGGAGCCGCAGTCCCCCTGCCCCACGTCCGGCGCGCCACGATCGTCGTGAGGTGCGAGGACTTCGTCATTCTCGTCCATGTCATCCTCGTCCTCGGCCATGAGATCGTCCAGCGCTCCCGGGTCCGCGTCCGTACCCAGCGCCAGACCATGGAGCAGGACCGCGCGAAGGCAATCGTCGCGGTCCAGGCACGCCTCCAGCGGCGTCCTTCCGTCGAAGAGGCGTCTGGGGGCCAGCATCCATGCCACGGGATCACCGTCCACGCCGTCGCGGGCGAACCTGGAGGCGCTCTCCGCCGCGACCAGCGCCAGCCGTACGAGCGCACGCCTGGTCGTGTGCACGATCTCGTCGCTCGCGAGGTCGCGTTCGAGCGGATCCTCGTAGGGTCGCGGCGCCGTCACGCCGCATTCGGTCGAGCCGCACGTCCCGATGAAGTCCATCCGCATAGCATCTCTCCTGCCGCGCCGGTCCGTCGTCGCCCGGTCGGCGGCTGCACCGGACAAGCACCAACATAGACATGATTAACAATAGTGCAATGTATTTTGCATCATTTATTTTTGAATAGTAACTTCCGGTGACGCGCGGTGCGGCATGCATCCGCCGATCGGACGAAGCCTATGCGACGGGGGCGGTGTCCGCGCCGAGGCAGCCGGTCAGCCGGCCGGTGCTGTCGAGGTCGCGCGCAGGTGGCGGGCCGGCACGGCTTCGAGCGACCTCGCGAACCCCTCTCGGTCATCAGGACGCTGATGATCGCCCGCCTCGCGGTTCTCGCGAAGCCCGACGCGGTCGCGTCCCGGACGCACGGTCGCTTCGTTGCCCGCGTCATCGGGTCGGACACGGTCGGTGCGCCGACCAGCTTCGACGCCGGGTCGTGCCGCAGCCGGCGGCGCGCCGTTCGAACCCCTTGCGTCGAAGCGGTCCATGCTCCGCACCCGGAAGGGCGAGACCGAATCGTCGGCTGCACGTCGCGCCTCGAAGCGGAGGCGGCCTCCCACACGAGCGTCCGCGGAGAACACGGGATACGTTGTTCTGTTAAGGGTGACGTACGTGTCACCCCGGGGCGACATCGACGTCATCCGCGATCCCGACCGATCCGACGCCCCCCATCGGGCCAGCAGGCGATCACGGCGATCGAGCAGGACCCGTTGGTTGCACAGCATGAGGATGTCACCAGCACCCGGTCCCGGCCTCTCCCCCGCCTGGCGCCGCACCGATCGGTCGACGGCGCGGACACCGTAGCATTCCGCGCGCATCCCCTACGGCCTCGCCATTCGTCCCGCACCCCGAGCACCCCTTGGTCCATGAGGACCGACCTGGTCCGGGCACGGATCAGACCCCCCGTGGATCCCGCCGCGCGGTCGCGCGGGGGAAACTCCCTGGAGGTACCGTCAGCGACGGGGCCGCCTTGAAGAAGGCGATCCGGTGGGAGCCGAACCCGGAAGATCGCAGCGTACTCCAGACGTCCCGATCGACCGGCGGTTCAGAGCCAATTGGATCAACGGAATATGAATTATCGTTTGGCGTAGCCCGCAGGTCGTCCTACATGTGATGCATGAAGGAACCGGATGCCCTGAAGATGCTCTCCGCGCTGGGTCAGTCGATCCGACTGCGCGTTCTGACCACGTTGGCGCAGGCCGGTTCGGACGGCATGGCCTCCAGCGATCTCGCCGACCTCGTCGGCGTTCCGCGCAACCTCATGAGCGCGCATCTGGCGGTGCTGTCCAAGGCGACCCTCGTGACGTCCCGGAAGAGTGGCAGATCGGTGGTCTACGTCATCCACCGGAACGCCCTGATCGGTCTCGGGAACCACCTGACCGCTCTTGCCGCTCGCGGGAACGGGACGGGGAAAACCGGATCGACCTGATCCGGCAAGGCAGGACGTCGTCGAGGTCCGTTTCACGGGTCCGCCGGAGTTCATCCACTCCAGCCGCGATCGAACCCGGATCCTCGGAATGGAGGGGACGGGCTCCGGCGGACGTCTACGGCGGTCGATCGGATAATCGACACCTGTCCGTTCACCGCAGGACATCGATGGGCCTCTCGCGTGTTCTGGTGGAAGCATGACCACGCCCCAACTCCTCTCGATCGCCACGCTCGTCGGCATGATGGCGCTGTTCCTCTGGGGCCGCTTCCGCTACGACGTGACGGCGATCCTCGCTCTGCTGGCCGCCCTTGCGCTCGGCATTGTCCGTCCGGAGGACGCCTTCAAGGGCTTCTCCGACGACATCGTCGTCATCGTCGGCTCGGCGCTCGTCATATCGGCGGCGGTGCAGCGATCGGGCGTGATCGAGCGTGGCCTCCGGGTCGTAGGACGACGGGTCACGCGCGTACGATCGCAACTCGTCGTGCTCATCACGTCGGTCGGCATCGCCAGCGCGCTCGTTAAGAACATCGGGGCGCTCGCCATGCTGATGCCGGCGTCGTTCCAGATGGCGAGGAAGAACGACGCCAGTCCGTCCGTCTTCCTGATGCCGATGTCGTTCGCCGCCCTCCTCGGCGGTCTCATGACCCTGATCGGCACGTCTCCGAACATCATCGTCAGCCGCGTGCGCGAGGAGATGACCGGCGAGCCGTTCGGCATGTTCGACTATACGCCCGTCGGCGTCGGGCTGTTCGTCATGGGACTGATCTATCTGCGCTTCGCCTATCGCCTGATCCCGCGCGACCGACGCGCCGCGCCGACGATGGGCGAGGCGCTCGACATTCGCGGATACGTGACCGAGGTCGTCCTGCCGACCGGCTCCCCCGCGATCGGGGAGACGGTGCAGGCGTTCCTCGACCGGCATGAGAACGAGGTGACCATCACCCAGATGCTGCGCGGCGGCCTGCGCAGCGCACCGGTGGCGGAGACGGTGCTGCGCGAGGCCGACACGCTCATCCTCGGCGGCGAACCCGATGCGCTCGAACGCGTCATCGCCGGTGATCGTCTGGCGTACGAAGGGGAGGAGCGCGAGAAGGCGAAGGAGCGCCGCGAGAAGGAGAACGGTGGTACGACCGCCGAGGTCGGCGTGATCGAGGCGGTCGTCAACCTCGACTCCCGACTTGAGGGTCAGTCCGCTGGTCGACTGCGCCTACAGCACCGCTTCGGCGTCAACCTGGTCGCGATATCCCGACGCGGGGAGCGTCTCTCGCGGCGTCTGGCGAACACCACGCTCCGGGCCGGCGACGTGATCGTACTCCAGGGCGTTCTGGAAACGATGCCCGAGAAGCTGCGAGAGCTCGGCTGTCTTCCGCTGGCCGAACGCGAACTTCGCCTGGGGTCGAAACGGGCGACTTGGCTGCCGATCCCGATCCTCGCCGCCGCGATGCTGTCGACCGCGCTGGGATGGGTGCCCGTCGCGGTTGCCTTCTTCGCCGCGGCCGGTCTGGTCATGGCGACTGGTGCGATCAGTCCGCGCGAAGCCTACGACAACGTCGAATGGCCGATCCTGATCATGCTCGGCGCCCTGATCCCGGTGTCGGACACATTGCGGACGACCGGTGCATCCGATCTGATCGCGACGGCGCTGGCGCAGGTCGCCACCACGCTCCCCGCCTGGGGCGCGGTGGCCCTGATCCTCGCGGCTGCGATGGCGGTCACGCCGTTCCTCAACAATGCGGCGACCGTGCTGGTGATGGCGCCCATCGCCGCCCAGTTCGCCGGCGATCTCGGCCACCGCCCCGAAGCATTCCTGATGGCGACCGCCATCGGCGCCGGTTGCGACTTCCTGACGCCCATCGGACACCAGTGCAACACGCTGGTCCTCGGTCCAGGAGGCTATCGCTTCGGCGACTACGCCAGGCTCGGCGCACCGCTCTCCCTTCTCGTGCTCGCGGTGGGAACCCCTCTCATACTTCTGTTCTGGCCACTGCAGTGAGCGAGCCGCAGCGCCGCAACGCGCTCCCGACCCTCGATCCGGCCATCGGTGGTCCGACGGGCGCTACCGTCGGCCGTCGGGAGCGATCGGGGCACGGAACGACCCGACGTTGGTTCAGGCATTCTGAAAGGAGCATCGCATGATCGATCTCAACACCTCCACGGCCGCTGAACTGGACGAAGTGCCCCAGCTGGCCGGACATGGCTTCGAGATAGTGCGTTATCGGGAGGAACGGGGTCGCTTCGACGACGTACCGCAACTCGAAGAAGTGCCCGGCCTCGCCGGCAAGTGGGACGGAGCGGAGACGAGCGTCACGACCGGTTGATCGCTTGCGCGGGCTCGAACGATCCGTTCAGGTTCTCCGGCGGTGGCGGAGCATCCTCCGCCTTCCGTCATCCGGTACCTCGCGCCGCCGCCGTCCGATGGCAAGGGCCATCGGTTCGTGCTCAGCGTTTCGGCAGCGCGAAGGCAAGCGTATAGTCCCCGTATCGCGTGCCCAGCGCGCCATGCCCGCCCGCGGTGATCACGACGTACTGCCGCCCGTCGCGCCCGCGATAGGTCATCGACGTCGCCTGCGCCGGCGGGCAGCCGCGCCTTCCACACCACCTCGCCCATATCGAGGTCGTACGCGCGCAGATACTGATCGGTCGTCGCGCCGATGAACGCGAGGCCGCCGGCGGTGATGATCGACCCGCCGAGATTGGGAACGCCGGTCTTGATCGGCACGCCCAGATGCGATCCGAACAGCCCCGTATCGCGCGCGGTGCCCAGGACCTTCTTCCACAGGACGCGCCTGGTCTTCAGGTCGACCGCCGTCAGGTGGCCCCAGGGAGAAGCGACGCAGGGAGCACCGAAGATGCCGACCCATGCCTTCACCACCGCGACGAAGGGCGTGTTGTACTGGGTCTGGAGCTGCGCCTGCATCGCGTTCTCGCCGCCCTGCTTCCGCTTCATCATCGACGCCACGCGAGGATCGTCACGGCGCATCAACCACAACTTGAACGGCATCTCCATCGCGTTGACCGTCATGACGCCCCGTACCGGATCGACCGCCGCGCCACCCCAGTCGGTCACGCCGTCGAACGCGGGATGGCCTATGATCGGCACCTGCCGTCCTGATCAGGAAGGTGTAGCGGGATGGCCGCGGCAGGAATGGTCTTCCGATGGCTCCGGGACGGGCCGCTTTCCCGAAACCAGTTCCCGATCGCGTTCTCCCGAAATGGTCCGTCGGCGATAGAGAAACGGGACTGCTGCGAGTTGCCGAAACGTCCGATTTCGGGAACGTGCTGCTTCGAGCTGAACGTCAGGAACCACGTTGGAAGTCGACCGGTAGCTGCGGACCGCGAATGATCCAGAACCAGTCATTCGCCCAATCTTGATAGCTTCCAGACTTCAGACATCCATTCCTGTGGCAGCTCAGGAAGCACTAAGCCTCAGCTCTGCCCGCTGTCTCTTCTCCCGCCAGCGCTCGCAGCTCTCAACATGCAGCGGGAGCGTCGGTGCTCCCATGCCCCGATCACGTCCAGCAGCGCGTCCCCGGCCTTCGTGCGGTATCGTTCCTTGTGTCGCAGTCCGAAGAAGGGGCGAGGCTCGAAAGCTATTGGGGCGACATGCAGCGCGCCGGCCGTGATCGCCGGCTCGACCACCAGCGCCGACAGGACGGCGACGCCGGCCCCCGCCTCGACAGCCGTGCGGACGCTCTCGTTGGAGGGCATGGTTAGTGCCACGTCGAGCGTAGCCGGATCGACGCCCAGGCGACGCAGATGGCTGTCGAAGGTCGAGCGCGTGCCGGACCCCGGTTCGCGCAGCACCCAGCGCGCATTGCGCAGCCAGGCAGCGTCGATCGCCAACTTTCCGAACGGCCTGGCGCCCACCAGCAGCAGGAGATCCTCACCGATCGGCCAGTGTGCCAGCGCGGGATCGTCGATTTGCCCTTCGATGATCCCCAGGTCCGCCGCGCCGTCGTGCACGCGCGCGGCTGCGTGTTCGCTGTTGCCGATCGCCAGATCGATATCAATCGCGGGATGGCGCGCATGGAAGGCAGCGAGAAAAGGCGGCAGCCAATAGGCCGCGATCGTCTGGCTGGCGACGACGCGAAGCGTGCCCCGCGCCAGCCCGCCGAGATCGCGCAGCACCGTCTCGGCCGCTTCCGCCCGCGAGAGGACGCCGCGCGCCTCGGCCAGGAACAGCCGCCCGGCCTCGGTCAGCGCGATACCGCGCCCGACCCGATGGAACAGCTTGATCCCATGCCTCTCCTCCAGCGTGGCAATAGCCGCAGAAGCCGCCGACTGGGTGACGTTCAGAGCGCGCGCGGCCGCGGTCATATGCTCGCGCTCGGCCACGGCAACGAAGATGCGAAGCTGTTCCAGCGTCATGTCGACCTCGTACACAGATCGATCATGCTTGGCGATCGGAACAACAACAAAGGTGCGTTGGAACGATCGATGGTAGCACCATAGATGTTGCGGCGGAAGGAACATTGCCGTGACCATCGCTGCCCATCCCCGCACCGCCCCAACCACCGGCCCGTCCGGAAGAATGTTCGGCCTCATGCCGGGGATTGGCCTGTGCCTGGCGGTGACCGGTGCCGCATATGCTTTAGAGTCGGGCGAGCGCGCTTTGGCGGGCAAGGCATGGCTCGAGGCGCTGGTGCTCGCCATCCTGATCGGCACGGCGATCCGCAGCCTGTGGACGCCTGGCGACAAATGGCACGACGGCATCACGTTCAGCGCCAGATATCTGCTGGAAGTCGCGGTCGTCCTGCTCGGGGCTTCCGTCAGCGCCACCACCATTCTGGCCGCTGGTGTGCCATTACTCGTCGGGATCGCCGGCGTGGTGGCTAGCGCGATCCTGTTGAGCTTCGCCATCGGCCGCCTGCTCGGCCTGCCGACGCGGATGGCGCTGCTGGTCGCATGCGGCAACTCGATCTGTGGCAACTCGGCCATCGCCGCGGTCGCGCCGGTGATCGGAGCCGATAGCGATGACGTCGCCGCCTCCATCGCGTTTACCGCCGTGCTGGGGGTCTTCGTGGTGCTGGGGCTGCCGCTGCTCGGGATCGCGCTCGGCATGAGCGGCATCGCTTTCGGGGCGCTGGCCGGACTGACCGTATATGCGGTGCCGCAGGTGATCGCGGCCGCCTCGCCACTGGGAGTTGCGGCGGTGCAGATGGGAACGCTGGTCAAACTCGTCCGGGTGCTGATGCTGGGGCCGGTCTGCCTCGTCCTGTCGCTGATCGCGCCGCGCCTTGCACCGCAGGAGCCGCCCGCCGGAGAAATCACGGCAGGCACCGCTCCAGCGAAGAAGTTCGACCTCGCCCATCTGGTTCCGTGGTTCATCGTCGGCTTTATCGTGATGGTCGCATGTCGGTCGATGGGGCTGGTACCGAGCGCTGCGATCGCACCGATCGGCCGCGTCGCTACTCTGCTGACCGTGATATCGATGGCGGCGTTGGGACTGGGCGTGGATGTCCGCACCGTCGCCAAGGCGGGCGGTCGGGTCACGGCAGCCGTCATCCTGTCGCTGCTGGGCCTCGGCGGCGTCAGCCTGACCTTGCTGGCCATGTTGCACATCCCCTGAAGGTCGGTCCCGCGCAAAGCGGATGACCGAGTAAGGCATCTCCTACGTGGACGTCGACACGGGGCCGCAGCCACGGACCGGGGCAGCGCCGACGCCGTACGAACGACATCGGTCGCGCCGGACGAGGGCCACGGCACTCTCCGTCCCGACGTCCACCGATCCCGATGATCAGACCTCCGTCCGCGATCAAATGCATCCGACCCACAGCGACCTTCTCCGCAATCACGACCGCCACGTCTTGGCCCGATTGAGCCCGAATGCCCGGAATTGAGCCTCGACACGGGGTTCCCATCGAACGGCGCGAAGACCAGTTGATCTGGAACGCGACGGGACGACCTCGTCGCGATGAGCACGGGAGCTTGTCAGATGCGCGAAGGCTCGACGACCACGGCGCAAGACGATCCATCGGTCGATGTCCTCGTCGCACCACTTCTTGGCGAATGGTCGGCATGTGCGGCAGGGGACGTGAAGTCGTTCGCACGGGCGGTTATCATCGAAGAACCCAACCCAAGCCTCGTGCTGCTTCGCATCGTCGAGGTCGATGGACAGCCGGTCCTCGTCGATCCGGTCTGGAGCTCCACGTACGACGGCATCAGACGGGCTCGCCTGCGCTTCGAACTGCTCGACGCTTCCGACGGACTCTGCGCTGAGCTGGTGCGGCATGCCGTGGTGTTCGGCCCCGCGGAGATCTTCAACCAGATCGAAGAGGCCGCCGAAACCGAGCGCGTCCGGAGGGATGAGAACCAGAAGAGGATCGCCGCCGCAGCAGAGGCCGACGCCAAGCGGGCGCGCGATGCGGCGGAGAAGCAGGCGAGGGACGCGGAAGCCGCGAAGCGGATCGACAGCTACTTGGAAGATCGCAACGGACAGTTCGGCATCAACATGCGGCGGGCGAATTCGAACACGTCGTTCTGGGTGATACTCTTCCGCGAGCGCTGGGAACGAGAACGCTTCCGGGACTGGTTCCGCTGGAACCGCCATCGCTTCGCCGAATGGGCCGAATTCCTCGAAACGCACACGGCGATCGAGCTCGACCGCCTCCTCCTCGCAGAGATGCTGGAAGTCGAACGTCGCGTGAAGAAGGCCGGTGGCGGAGCTGGCGGACGACGCCCCCTCCGGTTCTGGCGCGGAGACGAGGCGTGAACGGGCCCGGACGCCACGCATCCGGCGGCGAATGCCTCGAAGGTCGCGTCCCGGTCGCGCGAATCGCCAGAAGCTGGAACGGAGTAGCACTTCCGCTCGGCCTCGACGAACAGTTCGAACTCAGGGGTGGAGACGCCCTACCGCCGCATCGACTGTTGGCGGAGGTAGGTCTCGACTGGGCGCCCGAGCTCGAACTGCTGGTCGGACAGGCCTGTCTGCGTCAGACCGTGACCGGACGGCACTGGTTCTCCATGCCGCCCACCGTGCTTCTCGGCGAACCCGGCGTCGGGCGTGCCCATGCCGCCCGTCGGATAGCGCAGGTCGCCGGCCTGCCCTTCACGACCCTCAGAGCTTCGACCCTCGCAGGCTCCCGGTTCGATCATAACCCCGCCGGAACGGACGTGCTGCTTCCTAGCGCACTGGTATTGATCATGGCGACTTCCGGATGCGCCAATCCCGTAGTTCTCGTGGATGGCATCGACGACGCGAACGATCAGGCGCTGGACGCTCTCCGGACCATGATAGATCCCGTGTCCGCCGAGAGATGGATGGAGCCGGCGTTGGCCGCGATGATCGACCTGCGACACGTCTCGTGGCTGCTGCCCTCATCCTGCGCACTCGGCGTTCCGCGACAAATGTCCCGCCTCCCCCGGGCCAGGATCGTCTGCGCGGACATGGACGGCAAACGGCTGCGCGCCATATCGCTGATCTGCGAGGCGATGCACGACCTGCGTGTGGACCGCACCGAGATCGAAGCACGCGGTCGTTCGATGGTGCACCAGATCGCGACTTCATCCTGCTCCACCGCTTCGGAGCTCGGGCTGCTGGCTGAACGCCTGCTCTCCACCGACGAGCAACGCCCCTGAGGACGTCGAACGATCCTCTCTCGTCAGAGGCCCGCCCCCCGCCCGGTCCGTCCGACCACGCACCCGAGAACCCGAAAGGACATCCATCATGTACGAGGACACCGACTCCCAACCCGATCTGCCGCAGCGGCCCGGGCTGCCGGCCTGCCTGCCCCGGCCCGCCCCGCCGCGCGAGATCGTGGTCAATGGTAGACGACACCTGCTGCGCGCCGACCACGTCGATCACGGTCAGCTGGTCGGTATGGCGTTTCCCGATGAACCATCGCCCGGCAGGAACGGCAATTCGCTGACCGTCAGCTATCGTGGCGGCCCCCATAACGCTCCTGACGGCATCCTCGCACCGAACGAGCGTACCCCTCTTGCCGACGGAGAGACCTTCGTTGTCACGCGAACCGACAAGTCGTAACCCGGACCTCGATCGGCTCCGCGACGAGGGATACGACCTGTCCCTCGTCGCGGGCTTGCTAATCGTCCGCGGCATCCCCTTCGTCGATGCCGACGCAAACATCCGGTCCGGAATGCTCGTCGTTCCGCTCGAGATGGCTGGCGACCGTACGGCTCCGCCGCGCCACCACAGCGCCTTCTGGGGTGGGGGCATGCCCTGCGATCACCTGGGCAGGCCTCTTCATCTCGTCGTCGAACGCTCGGACGGGAGGACGA
This sequence comes from Sphingomonas panni, assembly GCF_022664435.1. Lineage (GTDB taxonomy): Bacteria > Pseudomonadota > Alphaproteobacteria > Sphingomonadales > Sphingomonadaceae > Sphingomonas > Sphingomonas panni. The sequence goes on from NZ_JAKREU010000005.1 coordinate 258,306, forward strand.
TCGCTCCCGAGATCACCGTGTCGCATCAGCTCTGCAACAAGCCCCGTGGTCGCGAATTCGTCGATCACCACGAGCTTGTCACTACCTACGTAGCACTCATCGCCTCTCACGCCGTGAGCCTCGATCCGTCGGTTACGGCGAAGTCGCGAAGGGACGTCGTTCCCATCGAGGATCCGCAGTCGCCGTTCCGGTACATGGATACCGCAAGTGCGCGTGCAGGGTCGGCTGTGCTCGGCGAGCGCTTTCCGAAGAGCGTCGCCCTAGTCGGATTGGGTGGAACCGGCGGCTACCTGCTCGACCTCGTCGCGAAGACCCCCGTCCGCACGATCCACCTCTTCGACGCCGACGCATTCCTCCAGCACAACGCCTTCAGGGCGCCGGGCGCCGCGTCCATCGAGGATCTGGAAGCGCGACGCACGAAGGTCGACCACTTCGCGAGCATATACTCCCGCGTGCATACGGGCATCGTTCCGCACCCGACGAGACTGGATCGACGCAACGTCGCGCTGCTCGACGCCATCGACTTCGCGTTCCTCTGTCTGGACGACGGCCCGGCCAAGCGGCCGATAGCCGAACGTCTCGAAAGGAACGGCACGTCGTTCATCGACGTCGGGATGGGGCTCGAGATGGGACCGGACGGCTTGTTCGGCACTCTGCGCGTCACGACGAGCACGCCGGACATGCGCGCCCACGTCCGTGACAAGGATCGAATCCCTTTCCTGAGCGGAGGAGTGCCCGATCCCTACGGAAGCAACATCCAGATCGCCGAACTGAACGCCTTGAACGCAGCGCTGGCGGTGGTCCGGTGGAAGCGGATGATCGGCTTCTACGCCGATGGCGGGCGCGAGCATCACTCCACGTACGATCTCGACGGCAACCACATGAACAACGCCGACCGATCCGCCAGTCGGTCGGTGTCAGGTCTTCGACGAGCCCCTGCCTAGGCGGCCGGCGGCGATGGCCGTGAAGATCGAGAAGCAAGTGCCCCGGCAAAGCCGATGGGATGGAAGGAGGTGCCTTCGGTCGAGGACGTTTGGAGGAACAGAAGGTGGACGACAGGGCAAGCGCCATCATCGCGGACATGCCGCCCTCGTCATGGGCGGAGGCGAGACGGCGAATGGCCATCGTCAGAAGGTACGTGAAGGGAAACGAGAGGACGGCGGACGAGGCCGGGCGGCTCGCCCTGGAGGCGGGGATCAGCCGTTCGCTCTTCTACAGGCTCGTCCGCATCTACGAGGAGAAGGCCACCGCACCGTCCACTGTACGCCGCGGCCGGGAGGTCCAGCGTTCCGGATCGGTAGCGGCCGCCACGACGGAGCATGCCATCTCGCTCGCGATCGAGCGGCTCGGCGGCAGCGCGACCCAGGCGACGGTTCTGAGGGTGGCGAAGTCGCTCTGCGAGGAATGGGGGGTTCCGCCGCCGACCCCCCGCATCGTCCGCCGGGCATTCGTAGGCGCGGGCGAACGCCTCGACGGCCGGCTCGGCGTCACTACCCGCTTCGCGCTGGACCGTACCATGCTGGGTCTTGCGGTAGACGACCCCGTCGGCGGTACGATCGCCCAGCTGACCTGTCTAATCGATCTGCATCAACGACGCGTCGTCACGCACGTGCTGAGCGCCGGTCCGCCATCGGCGATCGAGTGCGCGGCAGCGCTGACCTCGTACCCCGGCTCCATGGGCATCGCCGTATCGGACACGGACGAGATTCTTCTCGCCCACCTGTCGTCCCACCTGGCGTCGGTCGGACTTCCCCCCGCCCAGAACGCCCGTTGGCGGATGGGCACCGTGGTGAGAAGCGTGATCGGTCTGAAGCTCGGTCGCGTCCCGCTGCTGGAACGCAGGCCGAAGAGGATGGCCAAGGACGCGATGATCGACCTTCCGTCGGCGAGACGGGTCGTCGGCGCACTCATGCGCCGACGCGACTCCTGACCCCTCGCCATATTTCGCGACCGGAGTACCGCTTCAGTAGTCCTCCACCTCGTCGGACGACCCTCTCCAAACCGCTTGGACACTCGCGAACAGCGCCCTCATCGTCTCCGTCATCGACGCGATCGCGTCGTCCTGCCGACGCGCCCGCCGCCGCGGCCCGTCGTTCTCGTCCATCGACGCGATCATCGCGAGATTGCGCTGGACAGCGGCGAAGCCGAAGACCCTGTTCGCCATATCGAGGCCCTCGATCTCAAGGTCCGCAGTCCCGACGAAATCCTCCACGCATTCGGCGGCTCGAAGACTGCGGCGTGGCCTGAAGCGAAATTCGCCGAGCGACCGTCCGAGCATACGGTGTGCATCGAGGCCCGGCCGCCCAGACGCTCCATGGTCCGCATCGATTCGAACCGGCGGGTCCGATGCCTCCGCGACCCTGACGACCTGCCGGACGACGTCGAGCATTCCCCGCGGGATACGCCACCGGATCCTCTCGGGACGCGACGCGATCCGGATCCCGGCGTCAGCCAGCGACGGGATGCCGTCGCGGACCATGTGGCGGACGGCCTGCTCGATACCGTACTCCAGATCGATGTCCGCGAACAGGCCGGCTCCCAGCACGAACGACGTCGGGACGTCCACGATCACGACGGCGTTGGCCCGTCGCATTCGGCGTTCGCCCGATCGCGACGTCGACGTCAGGATCGCGTTCAGGGGGCAGTAGTCGATGATCATGGCCGCACCCGTCGACGCCTGGCCGATCGGCTTCCGAATTCCCGCAGCACGCAGGGCATGCACGCGACGCTGCACCGCGCTCGGCGGCGGGACGCGAAGGCGCGACCCGTCGGGTGCCGTCGCTGGAAGCGCCAAGACGCGCGACTCGATCATGCGCTGCACCTCCGCCATGCTCGCGTCCGGCCTCTCCCGCAGCCGTTCGTCGATCCATCCGTCGATCGGTTCCCCGAAACCGTCGCGCGCCGCGGATGGTCGCGGCGCGGCGCGCCGTCCGGGCACGAGTCCGCTCACCGGACCCAGGGTCTCGACGCGCTTGAGCAGTCGGTAGACGTTGCTGCGTTCGACGCCGATCCGCTTGGCCGCACGATCGACGTCCTCGACAGTGCGGGCGTTCGGAAGCTCGCTCAACGTTATCAGCCGCGCCGCGACCTCGCGTCTCCTCGGCATGGGAAGCGACAGGAAGAGCGCCGTTTCCTCCTCGATGACGCGCGCACGCAGCGATTCCTCGCGCCCTTCCGTCATCGCTACGATCGCTCGCCGTACGGCTTCGACATCCTCATCCGTCATCGGCCCATCGATACTCCCACGGCCCGGACGATGTAAACCGCTCCAGCTCACCACGCACCTACATATTCACTTATATGTGGAACATCCTTGACGGCAACAGGTTCTTGTTCCACATCTAAGTGAATAGCGACTGACATTTGGAGTGAGAATCATGGATCGACACTACGTACCGGACAGCGACCCGACGCTCGCGATCGATTATTGGATCGGTGTCGAAGCGAGCCGACCGGACGGTCTCGACTGGCTGCCGCGGGCCGGAACCCGAATCACGGTCGGCGACACGATCATCGAGCCGATGCAGTGTGCGATCGACCCGTTCTACGTCCTGCGTCGTGTCGCATGAGACCGGCGGAATCGGATCGGACGTCGTCCGAAGCCCCGGTCGGGAACGTCGTCCGCTCCGTCGGCCGCCGCCGTATCCCTAGGGAGGTCCGGCATCGGCTGGCTCCTTTGATCGAGCCCGGAGCGATCGACGATCCGCTGCCTCCGCCGGGCACGCCGATCCGTTTCGACGACAGCGACATGATCCTCCTCGGACGGTACCTGGACGGTCGCCTGGCACTCGTGCGCGCGAGCGATTTCGGGGCCTTCGGTCGCGGACCGACCATCGTCGCCGCCGCCGCTGGCATGGTGACGAGCCTACGGCCCGATGTCCGTGCCGGACCGAGCGCGACCCACGGTTCGACCGGTGCAGCCGCGTGAGCGCCCCCTCGATCATAGGGCATGTCGCGACGCTGCCGACCTCGGCATCCGCCGTCGTCGAAGTGCGCGTCAGCGCCGACGCCGCACGCCTGCTCACCAACGCCGGCGGACTGGTCATCGACATCCGTTCCCGGGAAGCAGCCCCGGGGGGCCAGACGCCGCATTCCGAGGACCTCGAGATCGAGCGCTTCCTGATCGATCACCCCCTCGCCGGTCAGGGTCCGTCGGATCCGATCGCCGCGACCCTCTTGCAGTGCGATCTCCTCGATCACCTCGGGGTTCCGATGGGAAACAAGGCGATCGGAATCTTCATGCATCGGCGCTGGTCAGAGGACCTCGCGCAGCGCTTCGGCGCCGCACGTACGCCGTCGACGCTCAGACGTTGGCGGACCAGCGGCCATCGCCCGACGGTCGCCTGATACGACCGTTTACCCGGGCGATCGGCACCGACACCGACCCAGGCGCTGCCGCCGACCCGAAGTCACGACCCGTTCGTCGGCAGCGCACGCTCGCGGCCGCGATCGCGATGAATGCCCACCGTTGGAGGAGAACGGGATGCTCAACGAACACGACGACGCGGACGACGACGCCTTCGATCTCACCCCCGAAGCCGAGCTGCTGCTGACCGCATGCAGCAGGATCTCGCTCTCGCGACTGCTGGGGGAGCCGCCGGTCGGGATCGGGAACCTCGTGACCGAACCGGACGGATGACACGTTCGAGGAATGAGCCACCGCCGATGACCATGATCGGCGACGGCAGCCTCGTCCGTGCGCTTTCGAACGTCCGGCTCGATGCCGCCGCGATGCCGCTGGTAGGGCGGCCGACCGGCGCCATGGTCGGGCCCGGTACGCTCTCCCATGGCTGGTGAGGCAGGCGGGTGCTTCCCAAGGGATCGATGGTCGTAACCGGCCTGGGTCGATACCCCTGAACTCATCGCCGGCGAGTGTCTTCCGGACCATCGCGATCGAATGCTTCAGCATCAAACCGTCCCGTTGGCTCGACGGACAGCCGTTCGAGCAACGACGCGCCGCCCCGATTACCGAGGACGCTCTTCGCGGAACCGCCTTCTCCACTTCCATCCCCAGACACGAGGGCAACGATGTCCTGCGAACCGAACCCCGAAGTTCCGATCGACGCGATCGACGATGCGCATGTTGTCCGCCGCCAGGCAGCGCGATCCAGTACCGCATCTGCGGTCGAGGCAACCGCTCCCGTCCGGGCCGACGAAAAGCGCATCGACCGCGGGCGGACGGCGCAAGTGCTTGGATCGGGCGATTTTCACGACGAGGACGAGCGGCCCGATGCCGCCCGGCTGCGTCGGGACTTCGAGCGCTGGGACGGCCTCGAGCGCGCGACCCGGCTGGGCGAGATCACGATGCTCCGGCACGGTGGTCGATCGCGCCCCGTCATACACCGGGGCAGCCGCCACCTCCGATCGCGCATTGTGAGCCGCAAGACCGGCAGGCTGCAGCTGACGGAGGGCAAGGGACTGAGATTCCTGTGCGTCCTGTGCGAGACGGGCGCCTGGTGTCTGGACTACCAGGCGCATCCCATGATCGTGCGCACGGTCGCGGACGGCGTGAGATGGAAGTGGTACCCGGATCTCGTCCGATCGGTGGTTGGCGGCCCGATCGAGCTGATCGAGGTCAAGCGCACGGTCCGCGACCTCGACGATCCGCTGCTCGAACGGAAGTACGAGATCATGGCGGAACTCGCACGGCGGGTCGGCTGGCGCTTCCGCATCCTGTACGATCGGGACATCTTCGGCGCCGAGGACGTCGCCCACGAGCGCGCCGTCAACGCGGGCGACGTCCACGGCGCCCGCTTCCTCCGCCTGAACCGCCGGGAGAAGAGTGCGATCGACGCGATCGTCGCGCGGGGAGGCGCGTCCTGGGCCGAGGCGCGCAGCCTCGTCGCCCCGACCGACCGGCTTCGCGGCGACGAGGTCCTGCTCTGCGCGGCGGCCCGCGGCAAGCTGCTCTTCGATTTCGACGAGGTCCGCACCGACCGCACCCGACTGTCGACGATCGTCGGATCGGCTCCCACCATCAGGATCTGACTGATGCTCGATCTGCCCTACGACTGGCGTCCGGGCGATGGTGCGACCATCGACGACCAGACCTATGTCCTCGATCGTCAGGATTCCGATGGACTCTATCGCATCCGGCGCAGCGGGACGGAGCGGCTCTTCCGGGTCCCCTGTCCGAAGACGGGGCTTCCGGTGCTTCCGGACGCCACCGCCCTTCTGGCACTCCAGGCGGAGGGACGCTTCGATCCTCTGCCCACGCCGCTCGACGATCCAAACGCCGCTCGCCGCCGCGCGATCGAACGGGACGTCCGCGACGCATCTGCGGCGGATCCTCGATGGATCATCCGTCACGCCTTCCTGACCGCGTACGACGCCGCGCCGTGCTCGCTTTCGATTCGCGAGCTGGCCGCGTCCTGGACCGCGCTGCTGAAGAGTGACGAGACGATCCGCTCCCTCGCCATGCGGCATCCTCGCGCTCGCCGACGGCACGGCCGCGCCGTGGCCCCCTGGATGCCCTCGGACAAGACGCTGCGCGACTGGATCGCCCACCGCGGCGCACCACTCGACAGGCGTGCCGGCGACTGCGTCAGCGACAGCGGTCGCGTCGAGAGGGTGCGCAAGCTCGATCACCCCGTGGAGATCGTCTCCCACTGGGTCGCGATCGCCCATTCGTCCAGGCAGAACGTCCGTGCGGTCTGGCGGCGGTACAGGGCCGAGCTGAAGCGCATCGATCGCGGCGAGCCGACCGGGCGGCTGGACGAGCAGGACCGGCCGATCCACTACCCCCGGCCGGCCAAATCGTGCGTGCCGCTGGGATACACCAGCTTCTGGCGTCGGGTCATGAAGACGCGCGGTCGCGACGCGGCCGAGGCTAAGCGCGGTCGGGAAGCGGCGGAGAAGGAGTACGGCGGGGGCGGGACGCTCGAGCGGGCGACCGGGGTCGCCCGGCTGGGCAAGATCGACGACAGCCCGGCACCCTCGCTGGCGAAGATCGAGATCGGCGGCTCGTGGTGGGTCGGACGTCCCACCGTTTCGCTGCTGCACTGCGCATACGGCAAGGGGTGGTGGGGTCTCGATCTGTCGTGGGAACCGGCGTCATCCTCGACGGTGCTGCGGACCATCGCGGACGCCAGCCGGCCGAAGAGGGTGCCACGGGACATGGCCGGGAAGCACGAGGATCTGTCGCTCTTCTGCGCGAGATTCGATCGACTGGCGATGGACAATCTATCGGCGCATCACGGCCGCCACGTGACCGACGCGCTCCGCGAGATTGGAACCGACACCGACCTGACCGGGGCAGGCCGTCCGCGGGACAAGGCCGATACCGAGAGCGAGATCGGAAAGCTCCTCAGGATGACCTTCTCCAATCTTCCGAACGCCGTCGACCCCATACCGCTCCGTCGTCACATCGGTTCCGATCCTCCGATCAGGGACATCCCCACCCTCGCCCAGATGCGCGTCGTCCTCCTGCGCGCGCTGGCTCTGCACAACGCCAGCCCGCACAAGGGTCTGGCGGACCGATCGCCCCTCTCGGTGCTCAGGCAGACGCTCGAGCAACGACGGCTGCCGATAATCCGACCGATGGCGCGCTTTCTCCGGTCCATCGGCATGGTGGACTACGACGTGACGCTGCGTGCGAGCGGCATCGAGCGCTTCCGCTGCCTCCGGTACGTGCAGAGACCCGGTACGCCGTCGCTCTACGAGCGGCTCCGGCATCTGGAAAGGCCTTCGAACCGGACGGTCACGGCATCGGTCAAGGTGAAGGTCAAGTACGATGCCGGCGACATCGGCACCATTCACGTGTGGGATCCGGTCTCACGCGAGTACGCCACCTTCCATTGCGACCGGCCCCGCTACGCCACGCGTCTTCCGCTGTACCTGCACGAGCAAATCCTCGCCTGCATCAAGGAGGATGAACTCTCGACCGTCTCCGAGGACGATCTGCTCGAATGGATGGCCAGACTCTTCGACGAACAGTCGGCCATCACCCAGGCCGCGTCCGAGGAAGAGAGGCGACGTGCAGCGCGGCTGTCGGAGACCGCGCCCTTCAAGAGGATGCGGGGCCAGCTGGTGCACGTCCGCGACGAGGACGACGGCTGCGACGATCCGCCGTCGATCGACGAGATGTCGCACCTCTCCGATCACGAACTCGCGTGCGAGACCTCGGTGGACTCGACCATCGACCCGCCGCGCGGCGGGAACGGCGGGCGTGGCGCCTCGTCGAAGCGTCGGGGTGGAAGCGTGTCCAGCGGCGGCGACGTCCCGCCGCCTCCGCCCAGACCAGCCCCGAAGAGGAGGACGCCCGCTCCGGATCCGTCGACATCCTCGGCACGGCGCATCCGTCCGAGATCCCCCAGCAACGACATAACATGGAGAAGCGAATGACCGATCCCGCCATACCGTCCGATGGGAGGCCGCGGTCCGGTTCCATCACGACCACGCCCGCCGCCCCGGGATCCGCACCCTGGCCGAGCAACGGGGGACCCGCCCTCTCGGGCCTCGCGTCGGCCTTCGGCCTCGGGGACCGCTCGCGCCGGGTCGGCCGTGCCGTCGCCGACGTGACCTCCATGCGCCTGCCGTACCCGCCCCAGCTCGCGGCCATGGGCGACTTCGCGGAGGCGATGCACACCGGCGATGCGCTGCGGGCGTCCGGCTGCGGCAGACACGTCGGCTGTCTGCTCCTGGACCCCACCGGATGCGGCAAGACCACGGCGGCACGGGCGTACGTCGAGCTGATGTCCGCAGACGCCGAACCGGGAACGATCCCTGCGGTATACGCGAGAGTGCCGCAGAACGGGACGGCGATCGGGCTATACACGAGCATCCTCTCGAGGCTCGGCGACCACCACGTGAACATTTCGCGGGAGAACAAGCTCTTCGAACACGTGGTAACCCGTCTGACGGAAGCGGGGACCAGGATCCTCTTCCTGGACGAGGCGGACAAGTCGCCCGGGACCAACCCGGCCGCCGGACGCATAGCGGGATCGACCGTGAGCGTCGCCCGCCTGCTGATGGACGAGGGCGTCGTCCCGGTGGTGCTGCTCGGAACCGAACTCGGCACCGGCTCGATCGCCGACGACAAGGAGCTCGCCGGACGACTTCTCGCCCCCACGTCCCTGTCGCCGCTCGTCTGGCACGACGACTACGACAGGGGGATATGGATCGATCTGCTGGCCGAGCTCGATCGACGGTTGACACAGGGCGTCTGCGACCGCCCGTATGGTCTAGGCGACGAGGAAGTCGCGGAGACGCTGATGACGGCGGCGAACGGCACCATCGGCCAGTTGATGGGCATCGTTCGGTCGGCCGTCCGGGAGATGGCGCGCGCCGACCGATCCCATCTTCTGAAGGAGGATCTCGTCTACGCGATCGACTCGTGGAGCGTCGGCTACGGATACATCATGGAGAATCCGCTGCGATGATCGCGATCGAACGACCCCGACCGCTGCGCGATCCCACCATCCCGGAACCGGACGAGTCGCTGCGCGGTCTCTTCGCCCGTGCGATCGTCGCCCATCACCTTCCGAACGCTTGGGCGATCCTCAAGGTCGTCGGCGGCGAGCACCGCAACAGGGTCAACCTGTCGGAGGACGAGCGCCTGGATCCGGCGGAGCTCGCTCGCATCCTGAGAACGCCGCTCGACGAACTCGAAGCGCGCCGGTACCCGAGGACGATCGCGAGGAACCGTTTATTTTTCGGCATGGAGATCTGCGAGTATCGCATCGAGAACCGATCCCGTCGCTTCTCTCCCAACGCCTTGGCCAAGGCGCCCTACGCCCGAGCGGTATGGGAACTGCGGGATCTGCCGTACTGCAAGGTCGGATGGGACATGCTGACCGACCGGTGCGTCGACTGCCGGGAGAGGACGAGACAGGGCTGGACCCGACCGAACGGCGTCGACCGCTGCGACTCGTGCGGCAGGCCCCTCGCCGCGATGAAGACCGCCCCCGTCGCGTTTGAACTGAGGGACGACCTTCGGCTGGCATCTGATTTGGCCGATCCCATCCCCGCTGTACGACAGGCAGCCCTCGCACGGCTTCACCCGATGATCGGGGTCGATGAGAAACGGGGCGAACTGTTCGCCACGACGATGCGGATCAGGAACATGATCTCCGCCGCGCCGGATCCCGCCCGGGACGTCGCGGCCCTCCACGCCGCCTGTCGGGCTCTGCTGAGGTGGCCCGAGGGCATCGACGATCTGGTACCGGCCCCTGCGGTCTCCGAAGGGCGCTGGTCCGCCGCGGCGGATGCCTACCTCGCGCTGAGCCGCGCACCCGCGGACGAAGCGTCCGGCGGGAACGTCGCCAAGATCGGCTGGGAGGCGCCTCTCCTGTCGGCGGCCTCGCCGCGCATCGCCATCGAGATGCGCAGGACCGGCGATCTGATCGGCATCAGGCAGGCCTACGAACTGGCGCGGACGTCCGACGACACCCTGCGGTACGGCATGGATTCCGGGCGCCTTCCGTTCGTCCTGTCCCGGCGGGGCGCGAAGGAGGTGCCGATGATGGTGCCGGCGGACGTCCTGGCGTTCGCCCGCGAGTGGCATCGTCGGCGATCGCCGGGACCCGTCGGCCGTCGGCTGGGCATCGGTCCGGCGGCGGTCGAGGCCATCGCCGGAGACGAGCTCCTGCCCGATCGGGGCATGCGGCGTCCGGGAGAGGCTCCTCACTTCCTGGACGACGACGTCGATCTGCTGATCGCGCGCCTCGAGAAGGCCGCCTCGCGGACCGGAGACGATCGCGACCTGCCGCTGCTCACCGCCGTCATGATCGTTCACGGACGGTTGAAGCCGTGGGCCTCCATCGTCCGCGCCATGCTGTGCGGCACGCTGCCGTTCCGGCTCGTCGACGGAGACGGCCCGGTCCTCGGCCGATCCATGATCGATCGCCGCCGACTGCACCTCATAGGCGCGATGCACGATCGGGAGCCGACGAGCGATCGGAAGGCGCCCCCGATGCTTCAGCAGCTTGAGGCGATGCACACGCTCAACACGACGAAGAGCTACGTCCTGGATGAGTTGACGCCGATCGGCAACAAGCCGCGGTGCTACGCGACGGCGGACGTGCTGGCGCTCGGAGCCGCCGGGATGACGGCGGGCGAATGGGCGCTTCGGCGGGGCATCGGCGTCCACGCCGCATGGCGGATCCTGTGCCACTCGGGCATTCCGCGGGTTGCCAAGGGGCTCTTCGCTCGCGTCGCGGCGGAGACGCTGCCGTGACGTCCGAGCGCCTCGTAGGGCCGCGTGCACGTCGTGAAGGGACGGGTCCCGCTTCGCTCGAAGACTTCGCGGCTGCACCAGCGATCCCGCTCGATCGACGTGACGGGCACATGGAAGGCGGGAACGAAGAAGCGAGGAACGGGATCAGAGCAGAAGGGTGGACGAGAGATACTCGGAAGGAAACGTCCAGATGATAAACCGCACCGGAACCCCGACGACGTCCTATCCGTACCTCGTCACGTTCGAAGGAAGGAACCCGACCTTCTGGCCGCTGAGGCTCGCGAACCGTGCCGGCCCCGCCCTGCGCGCCGACGACCCGCTCGCATTCGTAGCTCCTGGAACGCTCGATCGCGCAGGCGGGCTGACCGCCTCAGGACGGGAGCGCATCGATCGAGCCGTCTCCGATCGTGCCGTCAGATCGCGACTCGAACAGTGCGTGGTCTGGAACCCGCACTCCTGCACCTGGTACGACGACGAAGGACGTCGATTGGACGAAAGCCGTCCTCCGGCGGCCTTCGAGACCCATGCCGCCGACCTCTACGATCTGCTTCCCCTGCCGATGGAGGATTGTACGTCCGTCGAGCTTCCGGGAGGGTCCGGGCCGAGCCATCTCTGCATCCTGCGGATCGGACCGCATCATGTCGAGATCGCTCCGGGCGGACACCGGACGCTCGGCGTCCTCGACGAACCACCGATCGTCGGGCGAGCCGATCCGGCGGCGGCCTTCCTGGACGAGGGCGGTCGCCTGAGGCCGCCATCGATCTGGCGGGGGCAGCCGGTCACGTCGGTCGACGACGGCTGGACCGTCCTCGGTCCGATCCAGCCGATCGGCGACGGCGTCGTGCTGCGCAACCCTTCTCCGCAACGGCTGCGTCAGACGTGCGACCGGGTCGCCGGACGTCGCCTCCACGATGACGTTCACGCCGGAATCCGTCGAACCGTCCTCGATGGTCAGCCGAGGCCGATGACGGTATCGACGCCCGAAGCGGTGGAATGACACCTGGCGGAGAGGATTGCATGGAGGATCGAGATCTCGAATGGATGTCGGACCTCGACTGGTCCGCGCATGGCAGGGCGCGTTTCGAGGAGAGATCGACAGGAGCTTTCTACGCCCTGATGGCCGAGAGGCTCGCGGCCTTCGGTGTGACGCCGTGGCCCCTGGTCGACGACCTGCTCGCAAGGGCGTCCCTGCCGCCACGTGGCGACTGGCTCGATTCCGGTCTCGCCTTTGACACCAACGGCCGACCCGTCTCGTCGTTTCACCGGTCGTACGGAGACGAGGTCCGCAAGGTCGCAGCGAGGCATCTCGTCCCTCTCGCATCGTCCCGCAGGATCAGCCGTCCCGAATGGGAAGCCGTGGAGGACGCAGCCGATACCGACTGGGACTTGGGCGCAGGCGCCCGTCGCGTCGCCTGGCACCTGGCGCAAAGGCTGGCATCCCTTGCCTGGACCGGCGACATCGAGACGATGGCGGTCCCGAGCGAGGGCGGACCGCCGATCCCGATCGGCCGGGAGCGATGGTCGTGCGACCCGCGCGTAGCGGTCCAGCGATTGGCCAGTTGCAGATTGGACCTCGGTCGCGACGGTCGCCCTGCCACGAGCCATCGCATCTTCGTGATCGACCGCAATCTGGATCGCGTTCTGGAGGCGTGCGCGCACGCGCATTACATGACCCCCATGGTCTCGATCGACTTCCCCCTGCCCCGGCAGGTGGATCACCCCTCCGAGTCCGCCCAAGAACTGGTGATCGCGGACCATCTGGTGGAACGCATGACGCCGGAGCGGTCGCACTGGCGAAGGGACCAGTGGATGGACCACATCGCGGCGACGTTCCAACCCGTAAGCGACAGACGATACGACCGCATAAGAAGGGCGATCTTCAAGAAGCATCCCGAACTCGCGTCGCTCTATCGGCGTCCCGGCCCGAAGACTTGACGCACTGGCAGGCCCGCACAGGCTGACGGTTAGTGGCCGGAACTCGATGCCGGGGCCTTCTGACAGGGAACCAAGCTGCACGACTCCGTCGATGCGACCGGCCCGGCATCCGATCCACGATCGGTCTGCCGGGACAGTCATGTTTCGTCATGACAGACCGATCAACCATTCCGTCACGAAGCATTCGGCACCGCGTCGCGGCCTGCGCGTATCGATCGTCAGACCCCGAGGCCAACCGGCGATGGCCGCCGATTTAGCGAGATGGTCTTCGTTTCCGCCGATCGAGCACAGGATCGCCATCTTCGTACCGGCCGGAAGCGCAAGCGCTTCGACGTCGGACGCTTCGGCGATCATCAGAACGCACGCTTCCGGATGAAGCAGGCTCAGCGCCAACGCCTGATCGAGCTCTACGACGATCATCGCGGTCTCCGATGGTCCGGACAGTCGGGCAGCGCAACCGAACGTCGGTCCGATCGATCGCGACGCCCCCTCGATCCGACCACTTCCATCTAGAGGCAGAAGACGTACGGCTGCGGTATGGCCCGTCTCGTCCTCCAATCGAACGACGAGCGTCCCTGCCGACGAGACGTCCATTTGATCGGGGCCGGAATAGGGTTGCCGATGGAACCGCACGTTGTGGAACCTGCTCTGTCCCAGGCCGCGGTTGAGGATGAAGCGTTCGGCCGGCGTTCCGAGGATCGGTTCGGAAACATCCCAGACGAACTCAGCCGTGAGCCTGTCTGGGTGGGTGGCGTTCGCGCCGTGCCCGCAAACACGGAGGACATGATCTGCGGAACCCTCGCAAGCGGGCGCATCTCGGTCGTAGGTGTCGGTCAGGATCGGCGTGGATACATCGTACATGTCGTGCCCTTCATTCGGTAACCGTCTGCGGTCGCCATTCACAAAAGGGCTGGCATCACGATCTTCAATCGCCGGCCGAAACGTACCTGACGGACATCTCGTCGAGATCTCCCTCATACCCGTCGACAACCCGTCAACGTCTTTCTGCCGCGCATATTACAGCTCGTCGCACGTCGGAGCTTCGATGTCTTGAAGTCATGATCGATGCGCATCATCGGACCCGACGTTCGCCATCCGAAACACTGACGCGGCTTCCGAAGGCCTGTCGCAAAGGAGCAGTCGATTTCCGAAGGTAGTCTCTGAAGAACGACCAATGCGGACGTCGGGGCTGAGCGGAACTGCCGAACGGGACGGAGATGGTCATAGCCGCCCGATTGCCGCCAGAGCATGTCGCCTCATCACCTCTTGATGTTCCCCAGGAGGCGCGGGATTACTTGAAGCGTCTTCCTTATCGGCACCGTCCAAAACCTGATGGGGCCAAGAACCCGACCTGCGAGGTTCTTGATGCAATAATCGCGGTTTTACGCATTTTGATGGTTAAACTTCGCAAATGTGGTACCATGCAATTTGTGTGCGTTCGCAACGACTTATGGCGGAAACCCTTAACGAAACCGTCACGGTGGTAGGTCTTCCGACATAACCGGACGTGAGAACGGGGCCACGGCATCGCCGCAGCCCCGCACTCAGACGCTTACTTCCCGATCAGGCGGCGAACTGGTTCATCGTATTGTGCGCGCCACCGGCCTTCAGCGCCGCGTCGCCCGCGAAATATTCCTTGTGGTCGTCGCCGATGTCCGACCCGCTCATATTCTGATGCTTCACACAGGCGATCCCCTGGCGGATTTCCTGCCGCTGCACCCCCTTCACATAGCCGAGCATCGCCGCATCGCCGAAATATTCGCGCGCCAGATTGTCGGTACTGAGCGCAGCGGTGTGATAGGTCGGCAGCGTGATGAGGTGGTGGAAGATACCCGCGCGCGCGCTCGCATCGCGTTGGAACGTGCGGATCTTCTCATCGGCCTCCAGCGCCAGTTCGGTCGTGTCGTAATCGACGCCCATCAGCTTCGCCCGGTCATAGGCGGACACGTCGCGCCCTTCCTCGACCCAGCGATCATAGACCTGCTGGCGGAAATTGAGCGTCCAGTTGAAGCTGGGCGAGTTGTTATAGACCAGCTTGGCGTCGGGCACGACCGCCCGGATGCGATCGACCATCGACGCGATCTGTTCGATATGCGGCTTCTCGGTCTCGATCCATAGCAGGTCGGCACCGTTCTGCAGCGAGGTGATGCAGTCCAGCACGCAGCGGTCCGCCCCGGTGCCTTCGCGGAACTGGAACAGGTTGGATGCCAACCGCCTCGGCCGCACCAGCTGCCCGTCGCGCTCGATCACGACGTCACCGCGCAGGGAGGTCACATCCTCCACCGGCTCGCAATCGAGGAACGCATTATACTGGTCGCCCAGATCGCCCTTGGCCGTCGAATAGGCGATCTGCTTGGTCAGCCCTGCCCCCAGCGAATCGGTCCGCGTGACGATGATCCCGTCATCGACCCCCAGTTCGAGGAACGCGTAGCGACAGGCACGAACCTTCGCGAGGAAGTCCTCGTGCGGCACCGTCACCTTGCCGTCCTGATGCCCGCACTGTTTCTCGTCGCTGACCTGATTCTCGATCTGCAGTGCGCACGCCCCCGCCTCGATCATCTTCTTTGCCAGCAGATAGGTTGCCTCGGCATTGCCGAAGCCTGCGTCGATATCGGCGATGATCGGCACGACATGGGTTTCATATTGGTCGATCGCATTGCTCAACCGCTGCGCCTCCAGCGCGTTGCCGCTTTCGCGCGCCGCGTCGAGGTCGCGGAACAGCATCCCCAGTTCGCGCGCATCGGCCTGCTTCAGGAAGGTATAGAGTTCGGCGATCAGCGCCGGCACGCTGGTCTTCTCGTGCATCGACTGGTCGGGCAGCGGGCCGAACTCGCTGCGCAGCGCCGCCACCATCCAGCCGGACAGGTAGAGATACCGCCCCTTGGTCGTACCGAAATGCTTCTTGATCGAGATGATCTTCTGCTGGCCGATGAAGCCGTGCCAGCAGCCCAGCGACTGGGTGTAGGCCGCCGGGTCGGCGTCATAGGCCGCCATGTCGCGCCGCATGACCGCGGCGGTATGGCGGGCGATGTCGATGCCGGTCAGGAAGCGGTTCTGTAACCGCATCCGCGCGACCGCTTCCGCATCAATGCCGTCCCAGGTGCCGCGATGCTGCTGGATCAGGGATGCGGCGCGGGCCGCCTGTTCTTGATAGGTCATGGTCGGTCCTTCGAATGCGGATGCCGTGCGGACGGCAGGGGGCGATCGCCGACGCGGTCGGGTCGCGCCGGCGATGGGCCGTTGTCAGGAAGAGGTGGCGCGGGCCTATTCCCCGCGCGCGAGGTCAGCCGCGACACGTCGAAGGCCAGCGAGGGCGCGGCGGGGCCTATTCCCCGCGCGCGAGGTCAGCCGAGCCGGCCGAGACGGTGGTAGAGGCTCGAGAATTTCGACGAACGCGGCTCTTGCGCGATCTGCCGGACATAGGCGCCGACAGCTTCCTTCAGCAGGCCGAAATCCTCGGTCGAGAAAACGGCGCGGCTGCGTGGCGGCTCGTTGGTCATGCTTCACACCCTTTCGCTTGTGGCGAACCATTCGCCACCGATGACCGGTAATGAACATGACAAGACCGCCGCCGTAAACGCGTCAAGGGCCCGGAACAGTGTCGCGACGTGGTCGCAAACCGTCCCGGGCGCTGTCAGTCTGTCATTAATTTACAACCTATGTCGCGCTGCGCTCCCAATCGGGCTTCAGCACGACCTTGGTGCAGCTGTTCTGCTCGTCGTGGAACTTGCGATACCCCTCGGGCGCATCCTCCAGCGCCATACGGTCGGAGATCATGAAGGTTGTGTCGATCTTGTCCTCCATGATTGCACTGAGCAGCCCAGGCAGGTAGCGCTGGACATGGGTCTGCCCGGTCTTGAGCGTCAGCCCCTTCTCCATGATCGAGCCGAATGGGAATTTGTCGATCAGCCCACCATAGACGCCGGGCACCGACACCCGGCCGCCTTTCCGGCACGCAACGATCGCCTGCCGCAGCGCGTGCGGCCGATCGGTGCCGAGGAAGGTCGACGCCTTGATCTGGTCGACGATATTGTCGACGAACATGCCATGGCTTTCGAGGCCGACGCTATCGATGACCGCATCGGGGCCGATCCCGCCGGTCATCGTCATCAGCGCGTCGTAGATATCGGTTTCCTCGAAGTTCAGCACTTCCGCGCCCAGACCCTTGGCCAGCGCCAGCCGGTGCGGGAAATGATCGATCGCGATGACCCGGTGCGCGCCCATCAGCAGCGCCGACTGGATCGCGAACAGCCCGACCGGGCCACAGCCCCAGACCGCAACGATATCGCCATCCTCGATATCGGCATTCTCCGCCGCCATCCATCCGGTCGGCAGGATGTCGGACAGGAACAGGACCTTCTCGTCGTCGACACCATCAGGTATTACGATCGGCCCGACGTCGCTGAACGGCACGCGGACATATTCCGCCTGTCCGCCGGGATAGCCGCCGGTCATGTGGCTGTAGCCGAAAAGGGCCGACCCGACCTGTCCCCATAATTCCTGCGCGATATCCTGATTGTCGGCCGGGTTGCCATTGTCGCAACCCGAATATTGCTGCTTCGAACAATGGTAGCAGCTGCCGCAGGCGATCACGAAGGGCACGACGACGCGCTGCCCCTTCTTCAAGGTCGATTTGGGGCCGGTTTCCACCACCTCGCCCATGAACTCATGGCCGAGAATATCTCCTGCTTTCATCGTCGGGATATAGCCGTCGTACAGGTGCAGGTCCGACCCGCAGATTGCGGTCGACGTGATCTTGATGATCGCATCGCGGGGGTTGATGATCTCGGGATCGGGAACGGTATCGACGCGGACGTCGTGCTTGCCGTGCCAGGTAAGTGCGCGCATCGCCGGCTCCTTCTTTAAGACTTGGGTTCGCGGTTGGGCGGCGTGGTCGTCGCGATCTCGCCGGTTTCCATCAGCTGCTTGAAACGACGCAGGTCGCGTCGCGCCTGGATCGCCGGTTCCTGCTGCGTCACCTTGGCGACCAGCTTCCCGACGATGCCGGCGGGCGGCGAATAGGCGATCATCGCCGTGACCACCGTCCCGCGCGCCGGTCCGGCGTCGGTGAAGGACACCCAGCCGCTATTCGGTACATCGGCCTGTTCCGCGCGCCAGCCGATACGCTGGTCGGGCACGTCCTCGGTCACTACGGCATCCCATTCATAGGTGCCGTTGGGTCCGGCGACGCGCCAGTGCGACCGCTCGCGATCGACGACATCAATCCCCTCGACGTTCAGCATGAAGCTGGCGAGGTTTCCGAAGTCGCGCCAATAGGCATAGAGTTCAGACGCCGGACGGTTGATCGTCACCGCGACGCCCGATACCGACGATTCGCCCTGGGGCGCGGCGTCTGCACGTTCCTGTCGGTCCTTCGCGGTGAAGGCGGGTCCGTCGTCCCGTGCGATATCGCCGGGCAGTTCGGCTTGGGCCATGGCCATGCTCTCCCGTCCGCCGGACCCGCGGCCCGGCTGATTGATCCATGATAAACTATTGATCGGACGATATTTTTCGTTCGATACGGCCCCAACAACCGGGACTGCGGGCCGTTCCATCCCGGTGCCCGCTTTTCCCGGTGAACGCCCCGGATTTGCAGACGGACCGCATCGCGCTACACGCGCGGCCATGCACGGTGCCCCGCTCACGCTCCACAATTCGCTGACGCGCAGCCTTCAGCGTTTCGAACCGCTCGATCCAGCAAAGGGCGTCCGCGTCTATTCCTGCGGACCGACGGTCTATAATTACGCCCATATCGGCAATCTTCGTGCCTATGTGTTCACCGACACGTTGAGCCGCGTGCTGCGGTGGAAGGGCTATCCGCTCACCCATGTCATCAACATCACCGATGTCGGCCATCTGACGTCCGATGCCGATGCGGGCGACGACAAGATGGAAGCGGCGGCAAAGGCCCGCGCCCAGTCCATCTGGGACATCGCGGCGCATTATACGGCCGCGTTCAAAGGCAATCTCAGCGACCTGAACATCGACGAACCGACCCGCTGGTCGGTCGCGACCGACCATATCGCCGAGATGATCGCTTTCGCCGAAAAGATCGCCCCCGATCATTGTTACGAAATCGACAGCGGCCTGTATTTCGACAGCTCGACCGTGCCGCATTACGGCGCGCTGGCCGGCGGGCAGGACGATGCCGGCGAGGGCCGCATCGATCCGGTCGCGGGCAAGCGCCATCCGCAGGACTTCGCGATCTGGCGTAAGACCCCTGCCGGCGAGAGCCGCCAGATGGAATGGGATTCGCCCTGGGGCAAGGGCGCACCAGGTTGGCATCTCGAATGCTCGGTGATGAGCATCAAATATCTGGGTGCGCCCTTCGACATCCATACCGGCGGGATCGACCACCGCGAGATCCACCATCCCAACGAGATCGCCCAGAACCAAGCCTATTGCGGTTGCGCCGACAGCGGTGCCGCCTTCTGGATGCACAACAACTTCCTGGTCGAACGATCGGGCAAGATGTCCAAGTCGAAGGGCGAGTTCACCACGCTGCAGACGCTGATCGACGGCGGCGTGCATCCCCTCGCCTATCGCCTGATGTGCCTGTCGGCGCAGTATCGTTCGGAACTGGAATTTTCGGCGGACAATCTGCTCGCGGCGCTGACCCGGCTCAAGCGACTGGTGATGACCGTCGCCGCGCTCCGCGCCCGCGCGTCGGGTGAAGGCGATGCGGCCAAGGCAGCGGCCTATCGCGAGCGGCTGGACGCGGCGGTATCGGACGATCTCAACACGCCGCGCGCGCTACCGGTGCTGGACGAATTGCTGGCCGACAAGAAACTGACGCCCGCCGACCGTATCGCCGCGCTGGGCGATTTCGACGCGGTGCTGGGCCTCCGCCTTGCTACGCTCGACCGCGCCGACCTGCGCGTCCGCCCCGCCGACGCGACGATCGACGCGGAGACGATCGAAGCCCGCCTGACGGCCCGCCGCGAGGCCCGCGCCGCCAAGGACTTCGCGACGAGCGACACGATCCGCGACGAACTGACTGCCGCCGGGGTCGAGGTCATGGACGGCGATCCCCTTGGCTGGGACTGGCGCCCGACGCTGGCGTAACCGCACCATCATGGTCACCCCGGCCTTCATCCGGGGTGACGTGCCGGTGCGTGGGACCGACACAGCTAACCCCTTGCTCCCGCCCCCGCTTCCCCTTCATACCCTCCCCGCGAATCATCGGGGGTCGATATGCGGGGACAGGTGCTGGGCGTTGATCGGGACGGACGCGAGGGGCGGATCGCCGGCGACGACGGGCAGCGTTACTGGTTCGAACCCGATGACTGGTCCGACCGGATCGGCCCCGCCGTGGGCGCGCAGGTCGATTTCGAAGTGTCCAACGGCCGTGCACTGCGCATCTATCACGTCCCCGGCACCGTCGCACCGCGCGCCGTTGCCGAACCGGCCCGTCGGCGTCCGCGCAAGGACAAGGTCGCGGCGATATTGTTCGCCTTCTTCCTCGGCACGCTCGGCATTCACCGCTTCTATCTGGGCCGTACCGGGTCGGGCCTGATCATGCTGTTGCTTAGCTGCACGCTGATCGGGCTGTTCGTCACCGGCCCCTGGGCGCTGATCGATGCGATCCGGTATCTCGTCATGGACAATGACGATTTCCATCATCGCTATGGTTGATCGAAGCCGTCGATCGGGTCGATGAACCTTTCCTTCATTGCGCGAACGGCCCGTTTCGCGCATGGGAATTGCCCGAACCGACTTGGATGGAATGAGACATGGCCGCAATCTGGGCCCCCGACAGCTGGAAATCCGCCGAAGCGCGCCAGCTTCCGACCTATCCCGACGCGCAGGCGCTCGACGCCACGACCGCGCAGCTCGCCGGCTATCCGCCGCTCGTCTTCGCCGGCGAAGCGCGCAACCTGACCGCCGAACTGGCGCAGGTGGCGGAGGGTAAGGCGTTCCTGCTGCAGGGCGGCGATTGTGCCGAAAGCTTTGCGGAATTCCATCCCAACTATATTCGCGACACCTTCCGCGTCATCCTGCAGATGGCGGTGGTGCTTACTTTCGCGTCGAAGCTGCCGACGGTGAAGGTCGGCCGCATGGCGGGCCAATTCGCCAAGCCGCGCTCGGCCGATACCGAGACGGTCGATGGCGTCGAACTCCCCAGCTATCGCGGCGACAATATCAACGACATCGCCTTCACCGCCGAAGGACGCGTGCCCGATCCGCAGCGGATGGTCCGCGCCTATTCGCAGGCGGCGGCCACGCTCAACCTGCTGCGCGCCTTCGCGACCGGCGGCTATGCGAACCTGCATCAGGTCCATCGCTGGACGCACGACTTCATGGGCCGGTCCCCATGGGCAAAGAAATACGCCGACGTGGCCGATCGCATCGGCGAGGCGCTCGACTTCATGGCGGCCTGCGGCATCGACGCCGACAGCGTGCCACAGCTGAAGGCGACCAGCTTCTACACGAGCCACGAAGCGCTGCTGCTCCCCTACGAACAGGCGCTGACCCGGCAGGATTCGCTGACGGGCGACTGGTACGACACCTCGGCCCATTTCCTGTGGATCGGCGACCGCACCCGCTTCGACGGGTCGGCGCATGTCGAATTCCTGCGCGGCATCGGCAACCCGATCGGCATCAAATGCGGCCCGACGCTGGAACCGGACGCGCTGCTGCGGATGCTCGACACGCTGAACCCGAACCGCATTGCCGGACGCATGACACTGATCACGCGCTACGGCCATGACAAGATCGAGGCGGGCCTGCCAAAGCTGATCCGCGCGGTCCAGCGCGAGGGGCATCCGGTGGTGTGGTCGTGCGACCCGATGCACGGCAACACCGTGAAAGCGACGACCGGCTACAAGACGCGGCCGTTCGACCGTATCCTTGCCGAAGTGCGCGGCTTCTTCGCCGTGCATCGGGCCGAGGGCAGCCATGCCGGCGGCATCCACGCCGAAATGACCGGGCAGAACGTCACCGAATGCACCGGCGGCGCGATCGCGGTCACCGAACAGTCGCTGGCGGATCGCTATCACACGCATTGCGACCCGCGCCTCAACGCCGGGCAGAGTCTCGAACTGGCGTTTCTGCTGGCCGAAATGCTCAACGACGAAATGGCGGAGCGTCGCAAGGACGCGGCGTAGCGCTCTTCGTCATCCCGGCGAAGGCCGGGATCCATGGATACGGAGCAATCGGCAAGAGCCGGAACGGCACCGTTCCATGGATTCCGGCTTTCGCCGGAATGACGGGCGTTGGGTTTAGCCCATCCCTGCCAACAACTTGTCGACGGTGATCGGATACTCCCGCACGCGCGTGCCACACGCATTGTACACCGCATTGGCGATCGCGGCACCTACACCGCAAATCCCCAGTTCCCCGACACCCTTCGCCTTCATCGGCGACGAATAGGGGTCCTCCTCGTCGAGGAACACGACCTCCTGATGCGGAATGTCGGCATGGGTCGGCAGGTGATATTCCGCCAGATCATGGTTGATGAACCCGCCCAGTCGCGCATCGACCACCAGTTCCTCGGTCAGCGCCGCTCCGACACCCATCGTCATCGCACCCAATATCTGGTTCCGCGCGGCCTTCGGGTTCAGGATGCGGCCGGCGGCGAACACGCCCAACATCCGCCGAACGCGGACCTCGGCCGTATCGGCATCGACGCCGACCTCGACGAAATGCGCGCCGAAGGTCGCCTGCACGAATTTCTTCGTCAGGTCGCCGAACTCGATACGATCCTCGACCTCGATGCCCGCGCCGCCCGCCGCCTCGCCCAGCGCCACGGACTTGTTGCCCGACCACACCCGGCCATCGGCGAACCGCGCCGTCGCGGGCTCGAACCCGACCGCCTCGGCGATACGGTCACGCAGCCCGACGCACGCCGCATAGACCCCGGCGGTCGAACTGTTCGCACCGAACTGCCCCCCCGACCCGGCGGATACCGGAAAGCCCGACTCGCCCAGCCGGACCGTCACCTGTTCCAGCTCGACGCCCAGCATTTCCGCAGCGGTCTGCGCCAGGATCGTATAGCTGCCGGTGCCGATATCGGTCATGTCGGTCGTCACCTTCACCCGGCCATCGCCGGCAATGCCGACCCGCGCCGCCGACTTCAGCACCATGTTGCCGCGATACGCCGCCGCCATGCCCATCCCGACCAGCCAGCGTCCTTCGCGCCGCTGCGCCGGCACAGGGGTCCGCGCGTTCCACCCGAAACGCTCCGCCCCCTCGCGCAGGCAACCGATCAGGTCGCGGTGCGAAAAGCGCCGCTCGGGCTTTTCGGGATCGACCTGCGTATCGTTCAGCACCCGCAACTCGACCGGATCGAGGTTCAGCTTCTCGGCCAACTCATCCATCGCCGCCTCGACCGCCATCATGCCGACCGCCTCGCCCGGCGCACGCATCGCGCTGGATTCGGGCAGGTTCAACTCGGCCAGCCATTCCGTTACCCGCCGATGCGGCGCGGCGTAGAGTTGCCGGGTCTGGGCCCCCGCCCCCTCCGGGCTGCCACCGGGCAGATCGCCCGACCAGCTTTCATGCGCGATCGCCTGCAACCGGCCATCGCTCGACGCGCCCAGCCGCAACCGTTGGATCGTCGACGACCGATGCGTCGTGTTGTTGAAGATTTGCGCCCGGCTCAGCACGACCTTCACAGGTCGCCCGATCTGCCGCGCGGCGACTGCGGCGAGAACCGCATCGGCCCGCACCCACAATTTGCCACCAAAGCCGCCGCCGACATGGTGCGCCACGATCCGCACCTTGTCCTTCGGCATCTTCAGGATTTTCGCCATGTCGCGCGCCGCCCAGTCGACCATCTGGTTCGCGGTCCACAGCGTCAGCGCATCTCCTTCCCACGCAGCGATCGATGCATAGGGTTCCATCATCGCATGGGCATGGTCGGGCGTGGTATAGGTCGCATCAACCTGCACCGGCGCATCGGCGAAGGCGCGATCGAAATCACCATGCGCGTTCGAGCGGAACGGCTTGTCCGCGCCCGCCTTCGCCGCGTCGGCTAGGTCGAATGCACCATCGGCTGCGTCATACTCGATCCGCACCAGCCGCGAGGCGGAACGGGCCGCCTCAAAGCTCTCCGCCACGACGAACGCCGCCGCCTGCCCCAACTGGTCGACTTGCGGCCCGGCGAGCATCGGCACCTTGTGATCGTCGCCGATTCCCAGCGGGCCGGCATTCTCGTGCGTGACTATGGCCAGCACCCCCGGCGCGGCCAGTGCCTCTGCTGCGTCGATCGACAATATGCGTCCGGTGGCGATGCTGGTGCCGACCACGACGCCATATACCTGACCCGGCACGGCGAACTCGGCAGCATAGGTCGCCTGCCCGGTGACCTTCAGCGGCCCTTCGATCCGGTCGGTGGGGCGGCCCAGCACCCGCATCGCGTCGGTTGGATTGGCGCCGGCCGCTTCGGTAAACTTCATGGCGTTACTTCCTCACTTCCGACCGAACAGCTTTTCGATATCGCCATGCGCCAGCTTGATCCAGGTCGGGCGACCATGGTTGCACTGGCCCGAATGCGGCGTCACTTCCATTTCACGCAGCAGGGCGTTCATCTCGACCACCGACAACACCCGGCCGGCGCGAACCGATCCATGGCAGGCCATCGTGGCGGCGACATGGTCGATCCGTTCCTTGAGCGACAGCGCAGCGTCATGCGCGCGGATTTCGTCGGCGAGATCGGTGACCAGACCGATGACGTCCCCCTGCCCCAGCATCGCCGGCGTTGCACGCACCAGCATGGCGCGCGGGCCGAACCGCTCCAGTTCCAGCCCGAATTCGGCCAGTTCCCCCGCCTTGTCCTCCAGCGCATCGCACGCGACTTCGTCCAGTTCGACCACTTCCGGGATCAGCAGCGCCTGTCGCGCCACCCCGCCGGTCGACATGGCGGCGCGCATCCGTTCCAGCACCAGCCGTTCGTGGGCCGCATGCTGGTCGACCAGCACCAGCCCATCCTCCGCCTCGGCGACGATATAGGTCCGCGCGACCTGCCCCCTTGCCGCGCCCAACGGGAATTGCGTCAAGGCGGGCGGCGCCTCGACGGCGACCTCGGCCCGCGCCTGTGGCGGGGGGGCGAAGAAGGTGGGGCGGCGCTCGTGAAAGGCAAAGCCCGGCGACGCGCTCGTTTCCGCAAGCGGTGGCAACGGCGTCGCAGGACCGGCCACGGGCGCGACCGGCTCGGTGGTCCATGCCGCCATGGCATCGGCCGCCGGGCGCTGCACCGCGCGGAATCCGGCCTCGTCGAGCGCGCGGCGCAACCCGCCGACGATCAGCCCGCGTGCTGCCGCCGGATCGCGAAACCGCACCTCGGTCTTGGCGGGATGGACGTTGACGTCGATCAGGTCGGGATCGACGTCGAGGAACAGGGCGACCACGGCATGGCGATCGCGCGCCAGCATTTCGGCATAGGCACCACGCACCGCTCCCGACAGCAGCCGGTCCTTTACCGGCCGACCGTTGACGAACAGATATTGGTGGTCCGCCACGCCGCGATGAAAGGTCGGCAGCCCGGCAACCCCGCCCAGCCGCATTCCCTCGCGTTCCCAATCAAGTCCGACCGAGTTCATCGCCAGCGCCCGATCGGTCAGCGCCGCAACCCGTTCCGGCCGCGACTCGCCCGCCTGCACGCCCAGCACCCGCCGGCCGTCATGTTCGAGGGTGAAGGCGATGTCCGGCCGCGCCATGGCAAGACGCCGCACCTGATCGACACAGGCGGCGAATTCCGATCGGGCCGATCGCAGGAACTTGCGCCGCGCCGGCACGCGCGCGAACAGCCCTTCGACGCGGATGCGCGTGCCCGGCGGCACGGCGGCAGGGCGATCCTCGACCACTTCGCCATTATCGACCGTGCGCAGCCAGCCCTCCGCGTTTGCCGGCCGGCTCTCGATCGACAGGCGTGCGACGCTGGCGATCGACGGCAACGCCTCGCCACGAAAGCCAAGAGTCGTAACGGCTTCGATGCGGTCGTCGGGCAGCTTCGAGGTCGCGTGCCGTTCCAGCGCCAACGCCATGTCGGCCGGCCCCATACCGCAGCCATCGTCGCTGACCTCGATCAGATCGATGCCGCCCCCGGCCAGGCGAACCAGTATACGCCCGGCACCGGCGTCGATGGCGTTCTCGACAAGTTCTTTCAGCGCGGAAGCGGGGCGTTCCACCACTTCTCCCGCTGCAATGCGGTTGACTAGATGCTCGGGCAGACGGCGTATTGACATGGGGGTCGCTCTAGCCCAAGCGGCGCCATCCCGCGACCCGCTTCCGCCATCTGGCAACCGACTGGAACCCCGGTCGGACGGGTCGAGGTACAAGCTGCGAACCGCCGCGTCGGGACACGCGGATAAGGACGGAAGTATCGATGGCCTTCTCGCGTTTCTTCAAGTTCATGTCGCATGATATGGCGATCGACCTCGGCACCGCCAATACGGTGGTGTATCTGCGCGGTCGCGGTGTCGTGCTGAACGAACCGTCGGTCGTGGCGGTCGAGACGCTGAACGGCGTGAAGCGGGTGAAGGCGGTCGGCGACGACGCCAAGCTGATGATGGGCAAGACCCCCGGCTCGATCGAGGCGATTCGCCCGATGCGCGACGGCGTGATCGCCGACCTCGACGTCGCCGAACAGATGATCAAGCACTTCATCCAGAAGGTGCATGGCCAGCGCCGCTTCATCCGCTGGCCGCAGATCGTCATCTGCGTGCCGTCGGGCTCGACCAGCGTCGAACGCCGCGCGATTCGCGACGCCGCGTCGAACGCCGGTGCGTCGCAGGTGTGGCTGATCGAGGAGCCGATGGCTGCCGCGATCGGTGCCGACATGCCGGTCACCGAACCGATCGGGTCGATGGTCGTCGACATCGGAGGCGGCACGACGGAAGTCGCTGTCCTTTCGCTACGTGGCCTCGCCTATTCGACCTCGGTCCGGGTCGGCGGCGACAAGATGGACGAGGCGATCGTCAGCTATGTCCGCCGCAACCACAACCTCCTGATCGGCGAAGCGACTGCCGAGCGCATCAAGCAGGAAGTCGGCACCGCCAAGCCGCCGGCCGACGGCATCGGTACGCTGATCTACGTCAAGGGTCGCGACCTGGTGAACGGCGTGCCCAAGGAAATCCAGATCAACCAGGGCCAGATCGCCGAAGCCCTGTCCGAGCCCGTCGCCGCAATCGTCGAGGGCGTGCGCATCGCGCTCGAAAACACAGCCCCCGAACTGGCCGCCGACATCGTCGACCAGGGTATCGTATTGACCGGCGGCGGCGCGCTGCTGCAGGGCATCGACGAAGTACTGCGTGATGAAACCGGCCTGCCGGTGACCGTTGCCGAAGACCCTCTGACCTGCGTCGCGCTCGGCACCGGTCGCGCGCTGGAGGATCCGATCTACAAGGGCGTCCTGCTCGCCGTCTGACACGTTTGACATAGGGGTCCGGGGGCATGGCGCCGCCACGCAACCACCGTCCGGGTTTTTCCCGGCGGGCGCAATATACGGTGTTCGCCGGCTATGTGCTGGCGGCAAGCGGCGCGCTCGTCGGGGCGATCCTGCTGTTGATATCGATCATCGATCCCCGCGCCTTCGCCGCCCTGCGCGGCGCGGTGCGAGAGGCGACTACGCCGATTTCCTCGGGCCTGGACTGGGTCGGCGACGGCGTTGCATCGGTACCGGCGGGGATCGGCGACTATTTCGGTGCGGTGTCGGAGAACCGGGAACTGCGCGCGCGTGAAGAAGCGACGCGGCGCTACCTGATGCAGGCGCGGCTGCTGAACCGCGAAAACGCCCGGCTGCGCACCCTCCTCAACCTGCGTGACCGTTCCGCCGCGCCCGTCGTGACCGCACGGCTGGTCAACAGCTCGGCCAGCAGCACGCGGCGCTATGCAACGCTGAACGCCGGATCGAGCCAGAGCGTGCTGCGCGGACAGCCGGTGCGCGGGCCCAACGGCCTGATCGGGCGGGTGATCGAAACCAGCCCCAACACCGCCAGCATCCTGCTCATCATCGACCCCGAAAGCATCGTACCGGTCCGCCGCACCCGGGACGGGCTGTCGGCGATCATCGTCGGGCTGGGCAACGGCATGGTCGAGGTGCGTGCGGCCGGCGTCGCCAACGCCCCGCTGCTGGCGGGCGACGTCTTCGTCACGTCAGGGACCGGCGGCATCTATCCACCGGGCGTGCCGGTCGCCCGCGTCGCCCGCAGCCAGCGCGACGTCGCCCCGGCGCGCGTCTTCGCCGAACCGGACGGGCTGGACTTCGCGCTGGTCGAACGCGCCTTCCTGCCGCCGCCGGTCCCCCGCCCGACCCCCAGCGCGACGCCGACGCCCAAGCCTGCCGCCGAATGAAACTGCTCGGCCCCGACGACGACCGGTCCGAGCGCATCCTGACGCGCAAGGCGGTCGGAAGCATTCTTGCCGGGTCGCTGGTCACGCTGCTGCCGGTCGTGGCGACGGTGCCGTTCCTGCCACCGTTCGGGCTGCTGATGTTCCTCGGCTGGCGGTTGCTGCGTCCCGGCGCACTGCCTGTCTGGGCTGCGGCACCGCTCGGCCTGTTCGACGACCTCGTCAGCGGGCAGCCACTGGGCAGCGCGGTGCTGATGTGGCAGCTTTGCTCGTTGATGCTCGATTTGGTCGACACTCGCCTCGTCACCCGCGATTTCTGGCAGGACTGGTTGCTGGCCGGCGGGTCGATAGCCGTCTGCCTGATCGCCGGCCGTGCCTTTGCCACCAGCCTGTCGGCGCATGTCGATACCGCGCTGTTGTTCCAGATCGTCGTATCGGTAGCATTGTTCCCGGCCGCCACACGGCTATGTACGGCGCTTGGTGGTAGCGAGGATGAATGAGCAGGATCGTCACCGAAGCGGCGCAGGCGTTCAGCTTCTCCCGGCGCGCGATGGTGTTGGGCGGGGCGCAGGTGGCGGTCGGCGTCGTGCTTGCCGGGCGGATGGCGTGGCTCTCGGTCGCCGAGAACGAGCGCTATAACCTTCTTGCGGAGAGCAACCGCGTCAACCTGACCATGATCCCGCCGCGCCGCGGCTGGATCATCGACCGGCACGGCGCGCCGATCGCCAACAACCGCACCGATTTCCGCGTCGACCTGATCCCCGACCGGATGGAAGATGGCGACCGCGTGCTGGGCGAGTTGCGCCAACTGCTCGCGCTGACCGCCGAGGATATGGCCCGCATCCAGACCGATCTGAAGCGCGCCGGCAAGTTTACGCCGGTGCAGGTCGCGGAAAATCTCGACTGGGAACGCTTCGCGGCGGTCAGCGTCCGCCTGCCCGAACTGCCCGGCGTTCAGCCCACGCGCGGCTTTTCGCGCAGCTACCCGCCGGGTGCAGCCGTCGCGCATCTCACCGGCTATGTCGGGGCTGCGACCGCCGAGCAGTTCAAGGAGACGCGTGACCCGTTGATGGTTACACCGGGCTTCAAGCTTGGCAAGGATGGTCTCGAAAAAACACTGGAATCCCAGCTGCGCGGCACCGCCGGCGCCAAGCGGGTCGAGGTTACCGCGCGGGGCCAGATTGTTCGCGAACTCGACACCCGTCCCGACAAGCAGGGACGCAATGTCCGCCTGACGATCGATCTGGGCCTTCAGGAATATGCCGCGCGGCGGCTTGGCCCAAACTCCGGGTCGGCGGTCGTGATGGATGCGGTCACTGGCGACGTGTTGGCGATGGTCTCGATGCCCGCCTACGATCCCAACAGCTTCTCGGACGGCATCGGCCGGCTGGAATGGAAAATGCTGTCGGGCGACGACCACATCCCGCTGATGAACAAGACGCTGCAGGGGCTGTATCCGCCGGGGTCGACGGTTAAGCCGATGCACGGGCTGGCCATCCTGAAGGCGGGCATCGACCCGCATCGGCGCGTCAACTGTTCCGGCGTGCTGCAGGTCGGCACGGGGCGTTTCCACTGCCACAAGCGTGGTGGTCACGGGCCGCTCGACATGGTCGGTGCCGTCGCACAGAGCTGCGATATCTATTTCTACACCATGGCCCGCGAACTGGGCTATGACGCCTTCGCGCCGACGGTGCGCGACATGGGACTAGGCCAGAAATTCGAGCTTCCGTTCCAGTCGCAACGTTATGGCACCGTGCCAGACAGCGCGTGGAAACTACGAAAATATAAGCAGAAATGGACGGTGGCGGACTCGGTCAATGCGTCAATCGGGCAAGGCTATGTGCTGACCAATCCGCTGCAACTCGCGGTCATGGCGGCACGGCTGGCGCAAGGGCGTCAGGTCGTCCCGCGCCTGCTGCTCGACACGCCGCACAGCCCGGCACCGTCGATGGGCATCGACCCCGACATGCTGGCGACGGTTCACAAGGCGACCTGGGCCGTGGTCAATGGTGGCGGTACCGCCGGGCGCTCGCGGTTCCAGGGCCTGCCGGAGGGGATACAACTGGCGGGCAAGACCGGCACGGCCCAGGTCCGCCGCATCACCATGGCCGAGCGACGTACCGGCGTGCTGGGCGACAGCGCCGTGCCCTTCCGGATGCGCGACCATTCGCTGTTCATCGGCTATGCGCCCGCCGCTGCGCCGCGCTATGCGGTGTCGGTCGTGCTCGAACATTCCGGCCATATCTACACCGCCGCGCCGATCGCCAGCGACATCCTGTCGTGGCTGTTCGACCGGGACAAGGCTATGGCGCGCCTGGAACCGCTGGAGCGCGAATGGGGCGGCGACGTGAAGACGCGCATGGATGCCCAATGGAGGGCGTTCGAGGCGGAACAGACCGCCCCGGTCACCACCGTCCCGGCAACCCCAGCCGATGTCGAAGGCGCCACCAGCAACGTCGTCGACACCGCCTCGAACCAGAGCGAACCGGATACGGCCGTCGCCCAATCCAACGTAACTGAACGGACCGAATGAAGCGCATAAACCAGACGACCTCGCACGGGCTAGGCTTCGTTCCGGCCCCGCTGGCGAGGCTGCCATGGCGCGTGCTGTTCCTGTTGCTCGCGATCGGCGGGTTCGGGCTGGTGGTGCTGTTCTCCGCCGCCGGGGGCAGCGT
The DNA here is from genome assembly GCF_022664435.1 of Sphingomonas panni. GTDB lineage: Bacteria > Pseudomonadota > Alphaproteobacteria > Sphingomonadales > Sphingomonadaceae > Sphingomonas > Sphingomonas panni. Next base: position 289,383 of record NZ_JAKREU010000005.1, read on the forward strand.
CCAGCCCTGGGCATCGCGCCAGGGGTTGGCCTTTGCCATCTTCCTGCTTGCCGCCATCGGCATCTCGCGCATCCGCATGAGCTTCTGGCAGGGGATCGCCCTGCCCGCTTATGCCGTCATCACCGTCATGCTGGTGCTGGTCGAACTGGTCGGCGCGGTGAAGGGCGGGTCGCAGCGCTGGCTCGACCTCGGCTTCATCCGGGTACAGCCATCGGAATTTATGAAGCCCGCCATCGTTCTGGCGCTCGCCCGCTTCTACGACCTGCTACCGGCGGGCGAGATCCGGCGGTTCGGTGCCGTCTGGCCGGCGGCGGCGATGCTCGGCGTGCCGGTGGTCCTCGTGATGCTCCAGCCCGACCTCGGCACCGCGCTGATGATTACCGCCGGCGGGTTGACGGTCATGTTCCTCGCCGGCCTCCCCCTCCGCCTTTTCGTCGGTGGCGCGTTGGGCGTCGCCATCGCCGCCCCCCTCGCCTTCAACTTCCTGCTGCACGAATATCAACGGAACCGCGTGCTGATCTTCCTCAACCCCGAAAGCGATCCGCTGGGCACCGGCTATCACATCAGCCAGTCGAAGATCGCGATCGGATCGGGCGGCATCTTCGGCAAGGGCTTTCTGCACGGCACGCAGAGCCATCTCGACTATCTGCCGGAAGGGCATACCGACTTCGTCTTCGCGACCATGGCGGAGGAATGGGGCCTGCTTGGCGGCATCTTCCTCATCACCGCGTTCATCCTGTTGGTGCGCTGGGGCGTAGGCGTCGGCGTGCGAGCCGATGGGCGCTTCTCCAAGCTGGTCGCCGGCGGCCTTGCCACCACGATCTTCTTCTATGTCGCGATCAATCTCGGCATGGTCATGGGCCTGGCCCCCGTGGTCGGCATCCCCCTGCCGCTGGTCAGCTATGGCGGTTCGGCGCAGATGACGGTGCTGGGCTGCATCGGCATCCTGATGGCGATCGACCGCGAAAATCGCGACCGGGTGCGGTTCTGAGGATATTTTTACGGGATGTGAAAAATAGGGTTTGCGTGCGGCGAAAGGTTCGCTAAAGGCCGCGCTCCAACGGCGGATCGGCCAGCCCGGCCCGCCCCATCGCCCAGGCGACGGACGCATAGCTCAGTTGGTAGAGCAGCTGACTCTTAATCAGCGGGTCCTTGGTTCGAGCCCAAGTGCGTCCACCACCTGTCCAGCGAATGGACGCATAGCTCAGTTGGTAGAGCAGCTGACTCTTAATCAGCGGGTCCTTGGTTCGAGCCCAAGTGCGTCCACCATGCTTTCCACCAACATTGCCGAGACATTGCGAAACTAGCAGTCCGCAGGCGCGGGAAACGGCGTGCTGTCGTTAACGGGCTAGACCTTATCCCGTACGGCCCGGCAGAGGGCTGGGAAGCCCTACGCGTCAGGGAATGCCGTAGCGCTTGCGTCTTGCCAATTCAGCCGAAGATGGAACGTTCCGCCGGAGCGACTGGTGGTCAACGCGACGCTGGGACAAGATGATGCTTGCGATGGCATCGTCCGCCGAAAATTAGAGCATTGTCGAAACTACGGGACTGTCGACTATTCGCCGGCGAGCCAGCAGTTGGTCGAACGATCAGATTGCGACGCACGCCCGACTAAGCGGTCGACATATGTATCAGTCTCGCTGCCTCCATCATGCCGACCTCGGATGCGGATCAAAGAATTGGGCGCATCGGGGCTATGGAATCAGCGCTGGCGAGCGAGATGCCGGTGGACGGTACTGCGGTGAACGCCCAGCTGCCGTGCCGCCGCCGAGACATTGCCGTCATGCGCGGCCAGCGCGGCATCGATCGCCTCGGCCCGGTCGTCGGCCAGCGGACGCGCCGCGACCGGTAGCTCCACGCCGCCCCGCCCCTCGGCGTCCCAGCCGCCGATCAGCGTCGCGCCGTTGGTCAGGCGCAATCGCCCGCGCGCCGTGGGTCCCTGCATATCCACCAGCTCGCCCAGCGCCGTATCGTCCAGCGCCTCCCAGCTGCGCCCGACCAGCGACAGGCCCCGGCGGTTCGCGGCCGCCAGTCGGTCGTCGCGGAACACCAGCACGCCTTCGCGCGCGGTGCCCAGCATCGCCGCATCGTCATGCATCCGCAGAACCCGGCAATCGGCGAAACCGCTGCGGAACAGGCGATGCTCGATCTGGTCGACCGCCAGCCGGATCAGCCCCAGCGCGTGGCCGTGCCCGCTGACTGACGGGCCGGAGATGTCGAGCGCGCCGACGATGGCCCCGCGCGGGTCGAGTATCGGGGTCGCGGCACAGCTCAGCACCGCATGTTCGGCGAAGAAATGTTCGGGGCCATGCACCGCGATCGGCCGACGCTCGGCAATGGCGGTGCCGATCGCGTTGGTACCGGTGCTCGCCTCGGTCCAGGACACGCCGGGGCGCAGCGCCACCTGCGCCGCGCGCGACAGGAAGCCGGTGTCGCCGATACTGTCCAGGATCATGCCATCGGCGTCCGCCAGGATCACGACGCTGCCCGTCTCGCGCGCCTCGCCCGCCAGCATCTCCAGCTCGGGGCGGCACAGGCGGCGAAGCGACTCGCGACGCTGGCGCAGGGCGTTCAACTCGCTTTCGGTCAGCGGCCCGTCACCCCGCGGCCGCGCCTGTGCCAAACCCATATCGGTACAGCGCAGCCAGGAGCGCAGCACCGGCTGGCGCACGCTTTCCAGCGGCAACTGCCCCTCGTCGAAATAGGCTCGCCGCCCCTGCTCTATCCCGGCGCCGTCCATCGCCGCATCCTCTCCTGTTGTCGCAAGTTGCGACACTGGCGCAGCTTTGGCGTCGCGCCGTGCGACACATGCTACGCCTCGGCCCCGGAAAGTCCATCACTTCACCCGCACTTCATTGCGGATCACCTTGTCGCGGGGCCCGCACAGGCAGAGCCTTGGCCCATAACAGACCAAGGAGAGACAGTGTGACGATCCAGGAAGCCATCAAGGCCCGCACCGCGCCGTTCAAACAGCGTTATGCCAACTTCATCGGCGGCCGCTGGGTCGATCCGGTCGACGGACGCTGGTTCGACAACCGATCCCCCATCGACGGACAGGTCATCTGCCAGGTCGCGCGCAGTCAGGCCGCCGACATCGAACTGGCGCTCGACGCGGCGCACAAGGCCAAGGATGGCTGGGGCCGCACCAGCGTCGCAGAGCGCGCACTGATCCTCCACCGCATCGCCGATCGGATGGAGGAACATCTGTCACAACTCGCCACCGCCGAGACCTGGGACAATGGCAAGCCGATCCGCGAGACGACCGCCGCCGACCTGCCGCTGGCGATCGACCATTTCCGCTATTTCGCGGGCTGTATCCGCGCGCAGGAAGGCGGCATCTCCGAGATCGACCACGATACCGTCGCCTATCACTTCCACGAGCCACTGGGCGTGGTGGGGCAGATCATCCCGTGGAACTTCCCGCTGCTAATGGCCTGCTGGAAACTCGCGCCCGCGCTGGCGGCGGGCAATTGCGTGGTGCTGAAACCCGCCGAACAGACCCCCGCCTCGATCATGGTCTTGGCCGAACTGATCGCCGACCTGCTGCCCGAGGGCGTGCTGAACATCGTCAACGGATACGGCGTCGAGGCGGGCAAGCCGCTGGCGCAGAACCCGCGCATCGCCAAGATCGCCTTTACCGGCGAGACGACGACCGGGCAGCTCATCATGTCCTATGCGTCCGAGAACCTGATCCCGGTGACGCTGGAACTGGGCGGCAAGAGCCCCAACATTTTCTTCGGCGACGTGGCGGCCGAGGATGACGATTATCTCGACAAGGCGATCGAGGGCTTCGCCATGTTCGCACTCAACCAGGGCGAGGTCTGCACCTGCCCCAGCCGCGCGCTGGTCCACGAGTCCATCTATGACCGCTTCATGGAAAAGGCGGTCGCGCGGGTCGAGGCGATGATCCAAGGCGATCCGCTCGACCCCGCCACCATGGTCGGCGCGCAAGCCTCGCAGGAGCAGATGGACAAGATCCTCGGCTATCTCGACATCGGCCGCGACGAGGGTGCCAAGGTGCTGACCGGCGGCACCCGCAACCGGCCCGAGGGGCTGGAGGGCTATTACGTCAAGCCGACCGTGCTCAGCGGCCATAACAGGATGCGGGTGTTCCAGGAGGAGATCTTCGGCCCCGTCGTCTCGGTCGCGACCTTCAAGACCGATGAAGAGGCGCTGAGCATCGCCAACGATACGCTCTACGGCCTGGGTGCGGGCGTTTGGACACGCGACGGCACCCGCGCTTACCGGATGGGCCGCGCGATCCAAGCGGGCCGCGTCTGGACCAACTGCTATCATGCCTATCCGGCGCACGCGGCGTTCGGCGGCTATAAGCGCTCGGGCATCGGGCGCGAAACGCACCGGATGATGCTCGATCATTACCAGCAGACCAAGAATCTGCTGGTCAGCTACTCGGCCAAGAAGCTCGGCTTCTTTTGACTTCGATCAAGGCAGGGGTTGGCGGGCGCGCCCATCCCTGCCCCATCAGCATCCGACAGGAGAAATACCATGGCGAAGACGATGAAGGCTGCCGTCGTGCGCGCATTCGGCCAACCCCTGACCATCGATGAAGTCCCTGTGCCCGAGGTCGGCGATGGCCTGATCCAGGTCGCGATCCAAGCGTCCGGCGTGTGCCATACCGACCTGCACGCGGCCGAAGGCGACTGGCCGGTCAAGCCCAACCCGCCCTTCATTCCGGGGCATGAGGGCGTCGGCTATGTCTCGGCGGTCGGCAAGGGCGTGAAGCATACTGGGCAGTAATCTAAGACGGTGGGCGTAAGGGCGAAGCGCGGATCTGCGGATCCATCACTCGACAGAGCGGTCTGATGCCAGTAGCGCCATGTTATGGTATCTCATTACATTTCTCGATCCCCTTATACCGCATCTATCGCCCGATCAGACGTGGCATGGGGAAACGACCTTTCCGGGATTGCCGATCCATGGACGAATCGTGCAGCCTGCCGTCCACTGACCGCTACCATCGCGCGCAGTCCGAGTAACCCCAGCCGGGTCGACGACCTGTCGGGCGAGTTTACCGTCGACACACTGGCTTCCCACCTGTTGAGGCGTATGCGCGCGGCCGGCTATGAAACGCCGGGACTGGACGCGCTTGCGAGCGACATTGCCCGTTTCGCCACGCAATTTGCGCAGGCCATGGATACCGACCGGGTCGCAATCCGACTGGAGATTGTCGAAACCGATGCTTGTCGCCGCTTCCACGCCGATGACGTCACGGCGCGGTTGATCTGCGCCTATGTCGGACCGGGGACGCAGCGGCTCGACGCCGCCGGTACGGTCGCACTGACGGCGGACGCCGATCCCGAGACGCTGACGATCCGCGACCTCGGAATGGGCGACGTGGCGATCTTCCAGGGGCGGCGCTGGGCACCCGACATACCGGCAATCCATTGATCGCCGCCGATCGCCGGCACCGGCATGCAGCGTTTGATGCCCTGCATCGGCCCGGCCGCACCGACGTCGGCCACACACGCCTGAGCATCTTTCCGGGAGACATCATGCGCATCTTCTACCGAGCCGTGCTGTTCGCGGTCGCCTGCGCGCCCAACATCGCGACTGCACAGGATACCGAAGGCGCGCCGCCTGAAGACGACGAAATTCTCGTCCTCGGCACGCGCGAGCAGGGCTATCGTGCAACGGTCGCGCCACAGACGAACAAGTCCACGACGCCGATCAAGGAAACGCCCTTCTCAGTCCAGGTCGTCACCCGGGAACTGATCCGCGACCGCGGCATCACGACCATCGGCGAGGCGCTGCGCTACGTCCCCGGTTTCAGCCCGCAGGTCGGCTTCGGCGCATCCAACGACCGCTTCTATATTCGTGGCTTCATCACGCCCTATAATCTGAAGAACGGCTTGCGCAGATCGGCCTATGCGCCTGACGAGCAGTTGCAGAATGTCCAGCAGGTAGAGGTACTGAAGGGCCCGGCGTCCGCCCTTTATGGGCGGTTCGAGCCCGGCGGCGTCGTCAATTTCGTCACCAAAAAGCCACTGGCTACACCCTTCGCCGAACTCTCCGCACTCTACGGATCCTTCGACCATCTACGCATGACCGCCGACGTCTCGACGCCGGTTACCGACACGTTGGGCTTTCGCATCAACCTCTCTCGCGACACCCGCGACGGCTTCCGCGACTTCGTGTTCGCGCGCGACACCTTCTTCGCGCCGGTGCTGCAATGGAAGCCGTCCGATCGGACCACGATCACGGTCGAGGGCGAGTATGCGCACAAGCAAGGCTATTTCGATCGGGGCTTCGCCAACGATCCCATCTTCCTCCTAGCCCCGCGCGAACGCCAATATGGCGAGCCCGACGCGCGCTACACCAACAAGGGCGGCATCGGCAGCCTGTTCGTCGATCACCGCTTCTCCGACGCCATCTCGGGACGGATCGCCCTCGGCTATTCGGACTTCACCAAGGACAGCTATTATTATTCGTACGGCTTCCCGCCGATCAGCCGTGCCGATCCCGCCCGTCCCCGCGTCAACCGGCGTCCGACTCTCGCCTATGACCGCCAACGCGACCTGACCGCGCAAGCCGAGCTGTACGCCCGATTCACCACCGGCGTCGTCGAGCACAAGGCGCTGGTCGGCGTGGAATATGGCTACGACCATTGGCGGTTCGATGTCCACACGCCGCCGTTCGGCATCAACATCCCCATCGATTTCTTCGCGCCCGCCTATGGCCAGCGGGCGACGCCGAACGTGCTGGTAGCCGACGGCAGTTGGGACAGCGATTCGACCGCGATCTACGGACAGGACGAACTGAAGCTGGGGGACCTGCGCCTGCTGATCGGTGGACGCTACGACCGGAACACGCTGCGGAACCGCGACTTTCTGGGCGGCGGCGGCGCAGAGCCTACGAACCGCGGCGCGTTCAGCCCGCGTGCCGGCCTCACATGGACACCCGTCCCCGCGGTGTCGCTATATGCCAGCTGGTCCCGCTCGTTCCGGGGTCAAGTCGACGTCGGCAGGTTACGCGACGGCGCGCTCCCCCGCCCGCTGATTGGCGAAAGCTGGGAGGCCGGCGCCAAGGGCAGCTTCCTAGGCGGACGCCTGACCCCCACGATCGCGTTGTTCGACATCACCCGTCGCAACGTCGCGGTGTCCGACCCGGACGACTTCGACCTGGTGCTCCAGATCGGCCGATCGCGGTCCAGTGGTGTCGAGATCGAGCTGCCCGCGGTCATCACTCCGCGCTGGCGCGTCATCGCGAATTACACCCATCTCGATGCGACGGTCGAGGAAGACAACTTCGTCACACCGGGCGCGCGGCTGGTGAACGCGCCGCGCCATTCGGCCAGCCTGTGGACGACTTACGACCTTGCCGGTCGCCTGCGCGGCGCGAGCATCGGGTTAGGCGCGCAACACATCGGCGAGCGGGCGGGCAATACCAGCAATTCGATCGTGCTGCCCGCCTATACGCGGGTCGACACCAATATAGCCTATGACTTCGACGCCGGTTTCGGGCCGCTCCGGGCGCAGCTCAACGTGCTGAACCTGTTCGATCGCTTCTACTACGACAGCGGTGGCGCATTCATCCCGCTCTATCCCGGCGCACCGCGAACGGTGACCGCCAGCCTGGCCTATCGTTTCGGCAGCGCACGGTGGTGAGGATGGCGGCTGTCGCGATCGGCTTGGCGGTCGCAGGGTGCGATGCCCTGCCGCCGCCGCCATCGCATGCGCCTCTCACAGGCGGGCGCGAGATCATAATGCCGCACGCCCGCACCTTTCGCGTCGTTGCGCGCGATGGCTACCGCGTCGTCGATCTGAAGGCATCGGTCGTCGGCTGGGGTGGCGCAGCGGTCGGGGAGGAACAGTTCCAGCGGCTGGTGCTGGTGCCCCGTGGCATGCGAGCACCGGCGCTGACCGGCGACTTGGCCGGCGCCACGCTGATCCGCACACCGGTGATGCGTATTGCCAGCAATGCCGTATTCCACGAGGCTATGACCAGGGTACTGGGCGTCAACGACCGGCTGGTGGCGGTCGGCGGGGTCAAGTCGTGGGACGACGCGCTCCGAACCCGGGTGCGCGCCGGCGCAGTGCGGCAGATCGGCTATGGCTGGCACAGTCCGCCGCAGCTCGACGCGCTGGTCGCGGCCCAGCCCGACGTGTTGCTGATGACGATGGGCGATATGCGGTCTTTGGGCGCGAAACTGCGCATTGAATCGCTCGGCATCGCCATCGTGCCCATCTTCCTGGACAATGAGGCCGACTATATGGGCCGCGTCGATTATGTGCGGCTGATCGGCATGCTCGTCGGGCGGGAGGCACAGGCCGATGCCTTCGCCGCCATGGTAACCCGCAACGTCGGCGCGCTGAAGGCCGCCGCCGCCGCCCAGCCGACACGTAGCGTCCTGTCCGCGTGGTTCGCAAGGGGCGACCGCTGGAATCCCACCGTGCGCAATGCGGATGCCAAGCTGCTACGCGACGCGAACGGCCGCAATCTGTTCGAGGAGCCGAACGATCCTGCCCGCGACAGCTTCCAATCGGTGACGACCGAACAGCTGATCGCGCGCGGTCGCGATTCAGACTGCTGGATCCTGCGCGACACCCATTCCGCGCGCTTCACCGACCTGTCCGTCCTGCGCCGCTTCCGCGCGTATCGTGACGGGTGCCTGTTCGCCGCCAATGGTATGACCAAGCCCGATGCCGATGCCTTCGACCTGTACGAGACAGCCGTGATACGCCCGGACCTCGTCCTCGGCGACCTTGTCCGCATGTTGCACCCACGCTTGCGCGACCAGCCGTTCCGCTACATCCGCCCCGACACGACGGTGCCGCGATGACGCGCGTCCTGCTCGGGAATATGGCGCTGATCGTCGCCGTTCTGACGGCGGCGCTGTTCGCGCTGTCCTGGGGTGCGATCGCGATAGAGGTCGATGCCGTGCTGGGCGCGCTGGTTGGTCGCGGCGATCCCGGCATGGTGCAGATCGTCACGGACCTGCGCCTGCCACGCGTCGCCACCGCGATCATCGCGGGCAGTGCGCTCGGCATCGTGGGCGTTCTGATGCAGGCGCTGTTCCGCAACCCGATGGCGGATGCCTGGTCGCTAGGCCTGACCGCCGGCGGCCAGTTGGGCGTGGCCCTGCTGGTCACCGCCGCCGCCTTTGCGGGGCCAAGCGCGATCGCCGCCCTGCGAGCCTTGGAGGGGCTGTCGATCACTGCAGGCGCGATGATCGGCATCGCCGTCTTCGCACTGGCCATGGCCAGCCTTGCGCGCCGTGTCGGCACGGTGACCCTGCTGGTCATCGGGCTCATGCTCGGCTTCACCGTGCAGGGTATCGTCAGCGTCGTCATCCATTTCGCCAATCGCGTCGGCGGACGCGTGTTCTCCGGCTGGAACGACGGCAATTTCGCTAGCGTCACGCCTGTCGATCTGCCGATGCTCGCGGTGCCGGTCGCGATCGGCGTCGCCTTGGCGCTGATCAATGCCAAGCCGCTGACGGCACTTCTACTCGGCGAAACCTATGCGAGGAGCCTCGGCACCGACGTCACCCGCCTGCGTCGCCTGACCTTGGCTGCCGTCGTGCTGCTCGTCGCGCCCGTCACCGCTTTCTGCGGGCCGGTCACCTTCGTCGGGCTGATCGTGCCGCACTTCGCGCGGGCCATCGCCGGCACCGCACGCATCCTGCCGCTGCTGCCGCTGGCGGCCTTGTCCGGCGCGCTGCTGGCGCTCGTGGCGGACCTCGTCGTGCACGCGCCGTGGGAACAACATTTCCTCCACCTCAACGCGGTGCTGGCGCTGGTCGGCGCGCCGGTCGTCATCGCACTGCTAATCTTCTCACCGACCATGCGGGGGCAACGCTAGATGCTGCGATTATCCTCGCTTTCGGTCGGCTATCCCGGCGCGCGCGGATGCGTGCTGAGCAACCTCGACGTCGCGGTCGCGCCGGGGAGCTTCGTCTGCGTGCTCGGTCGCAACGGGGCCGGCAAGTCGACGTTGATGCGCACACTGGCCGCGCTCCAGCCGGCGCTCGGCGGCGGTGCACTGCTCGATGACGAGGATATCGCCGTGATGCGCTCGCAGACCCGCGCCCGCCGTGTCGCCGTGGTCCTGACCGAACGCGCTGCCAGCCCCGGCCTGACCGTCGACGATGTGGTGTCGCTCGGTCGCCAGCCCTTTACCGGCTGGCAGGGCCACCTGTCCGCCGACGACCGCGCGCAGGTGACGGCGGCGCTGGCGATCTCTGGGGCGAGCGCATTTGCCGGCCGCCTGTTCGACGACCTGTCCGATGGTGAGCGCCAGCGCGTGATGATAGCCCGTGCTATCGCGCAGGCACCACGGCTGATGATCCTCGACGAGATCACCGCCTTCCTCGATCTGCCCGGTCGTGTCGAGACGATGGCGCTGCTACGCGAGCAGGCACGAGCGACCGGCGCGATCGTGCTGTTGTCCAGTCATGACCTCGACCTGTCGCTGCAACTCGCCGACAGCGTATGGCTGCTCGATGGAAGCGGCGGGATGGCGGTCGGCAGCGCGGCGGAGCTGATCGCCAGTGGCGGCATCGGTGCCGCCTTCGACACCCCGTCGGTGCGCTTCTCTCCCGCACTCGGTCGTTTCGAGCTGGTCGCATGAAAACGGCACTTGTCGCAGTTCTCTTCCTCGCTGCGTCGGCCGCAGAGGCGCGCCCCGTGCTCAACCACGTCTATGTCGTGCTCGACCAGGCGACGTTCGACGCGATGCGCAACGATCCGCCGGTAACTGCATTGCTGGGACCGAGCGACGCCGGCCTTCCCGATTACGCGCCGGCACGCGCGGACGCCGATCGCATCTTCCTGCGCGGGCGCACCACGTATTTGGAGCTGTTCGCACCGAAGAACCGCTTCGATGAGCCGGTCGGGAAAGTCGGTGTCGCCATTGCGGAAGACCGCCCGCACGATTTCGAACAGATAGCAAAACGGTGGCACATCCATTGCCCAACCAGCTTCTATCGCGCCACAGTCGACTGGACGCGCCGCCAACCGCCGATCCCTTGGTACGACTCGATCCAATGCGATGAAACGGCGGTTCGCAAGGACCTGTCGATCTGGGCAATGGTCTACAAGCCCGCTTTCGGACGATGGCAGACGGGATCGCAAACGACCGCTCGACGCGCGATACTCGAGCCGCGCAGGACAGCGGGTCAAGGTCAGTTCGACGTCACCGGATTGAACCTGTCTATCCCTGCCGCGGATCAAGAGCGGATCGCGCAACAGCTGATTGCAGCCGGACTGAGGCCGGAATATCGCAGCGGCCGGATGGTGCTTCGCGGCGGCGGCTGGTCGATCACTCTTCGATTTGCGACTAGCACCAGCGCGGCCATCACGGCCATCCGAATGCGCGTTCGTGCGCCGCAAAATTCGACACTGCGATTGGGCAAAAGCGTGCTTACGTCTCGATGGCGTAAAGCCGCACTGACATTTTGACCCAGTTGCAGACACTTGACGCCATCGAGCGGCTCAGCGGACCCCGGCATGCATTCATCAGTGCCTATGGCCCGGTATGAACGGAGTTGCAACCGAGAGCGACTGCAAATGGGAGCCGCATCGGCGGGATGTTGCCATCATGTCCCGCCTGCGAAATGCTGAAGACCCATGACGCTCTTCCCACTTTGCACGGGGAAATCTGTCTACGGACTTTCCCCGTGCAGACATAGGTCGAAACGCCGTCGGCCAGTCAATGTTCTGAGGCGCGGGCGGCGGAGGCAGCGTCTACGATACGGCATGATGCTTACGGATAATTCCGAAGTTTAGCTACCGCACAATGTATCGTAGCACGAATCTTTACGCTGCATCAACTACGATACAATCAGGCCTTTATTGGATTATGGCTTTACCAAAACGGTAGCCTGCACCTCGCGGAGCGCAGGCGCGACTTCCTCGTCCGCAGTCATGTCCAGTATCGGCCGCCCATCGGCAGCCCAATGTATCCGCCGCACGCGCGTATCGCGTCCGTTGCCACCTACGGCATCGCCCCATGTGTGATAGACGTATAGCGGATTGCCGTCTTCGTCGGTCGTGAAGGCGCCATGGCCCGGCCCCTGTTCATAGTGCAGATAGTCCTTCACCCCCGAAGGCATGGGCACACTTTTCTGCAACGGCAGAGGATGTTTGCGCCAGTTGGCAATGTTGGTCAGGTCGCTGGCCAGCGAAGCCCGTACCCCGCCCACGACATAGGTCGGACTGACACCGGAACCGGAATAGGTCACATGGACAACGCCGTCGCGAACCATGGCGAAGCCTCCTTCCGCGAGATTTTCTTCGAACGACAAGGTCGGCGCGATGATCGGCCGGGGATCGGATGTCAGCCGGTCAGGCCGGTTCGGATCGACCTTCGCGATCCATGTCAACGGATCGCCCGGCGGACCGTGCGGGGACAGATATCGCTGCGACCACAAATAGTAACCCTGTCCGCCGACGTCGAAATACGACATGTCGAGACTGATGTTGCGATCGAATTCCGGCCTGCCGAGCATCGACCCGTCCGCCTTGCGTATCGCGGTCGGTCGTGACCATGCTTCCGGATCGGCGGGGTCCCCGCCCGGACGCAACTGCATGATGTGCGCCTGTACGGTCGACCAGTCGCCACCCTCGTTCGAACGAGGATCTTTCGGATTGAAGCAGGGCGCGAACAGGATCGACAATCGTCCGCCGATTTCGTGCAGCTCCGGCGCCCAGTAGCACCCGGCGATGGTGCGTCCGTCGGCCGTTTGGTCGCGACGCACATGGCGGTTCAGCAGATCGACTTCGCGCGATCGTCCGCCCTTGTCATTGGACAGCGCCTCGATCGTATCGGCAACTCTGATCGGCAGATGATAGGAACCGACATTGTTATTGTCGGTATCGTCGGTCGCAATGAACAGGTACCGCACGCGTCCATCGCGTTCGAAGCGATAAATGGCCGGATCGGCACGATTATAGGCGAAGATGCGCGGATAGGGACGCTGCCTGACAATACCGCGTATCACATGGCTGCCCGGACGTGCGCTCGCCAGACGTTGCACGTCCTGCGCGTTCCAATCGATGGCCCGAAAGGCAACCGAGCCATCGGAGTATCGCAACTCCGCACGAGCGTCTGCCAGCGCCCCGGTTGCTCCGGCAGTTAGCGTAAACGGCGGCACCCGTACGCCGGTGTTGACCACTTTGTCGTAACGGTTCCGAAGTGCGGCAGCGATCGGTTCGGAAACGGCAACCTCGCTATCGATCGGGATGCTGCCCCGTTGCGGGGGGGCGACGTTGTCGCGCGATACGATCCTCGATCGTAGCGCCCCCGGGGTCGGCTCGAACGCACCGCCTGCCAGTTCGGTACGCGCAAGGTCCGTGACCGTCGTCCGGTACGGCAACCCTGTGCCATCCTTCCAGGTGACGTTGTATCGGCCGGCGGCCGAGTCCCAGACCGCACGCGGACTTGATACCACGTGGTCGCCGTGGAGATCGATTACGCCCAACTCCCTGAACTCGACCGCATCGCGACCAGCGGTCTTGAATATCAGCGCCACACCCGGATCCGCCCTACCGGCCATATCGACGCGGATCGCGATGATACCGAGGCTACCGTCGGCGAAATAGAAAGGGAACGGGTCCGCCACGCCGCGCAAATCCACCCGATCCACGCCGATATAGTCGCCGCGCGCGAACGCCACGCCATAGTCGCCGTTGAGCGGCGTCGCGCGTCCTTCCGGCCCGAGCGCCAGATGCACGCTACGCGCGATTACCGGTTGATTGGCGTCGTCGGCGCTCGTCGGCGTCCGTGCATAGCTGGTCAAGCGTTGCGCGCTCGGACCCAATATCGTCACGCCGAACGCCTTGGTCGCTGCTGCCATGCCGGCTCTGGAGGTCGTCGCGGTCAGCCGCACCGACCGCGGCTCTGCGCCGTCGTTGCGCAACACGCCATCGGTCAGCGGCATGCCATCGACTTGCCAGCGCACGTCATGGCCGGCGAGCATCGGCAACCGCGTCCCGGAAGCGACGATCGGCGGGACGACCAGCGTGTCATCGATCCTCGGGGGCACGGGCTTCGGTTGCGCGCTTACGCCCCACCGCGCGACCAGCGCCGCACGCTCGCGTTTCGTGATGGGAAGGACCGCGCCGTGTCGGGGTGAGCGCGGCAGCCGAAACGCAGACGGATAGGTCCAGCGGATCGGCGGGGTCAGCGAATTGGTACCCAGCGGAATATAGCCGATACCGCCATAGTGATCGACCCATAGATAGTAGCGGAAGCCGCCGACATCCCCGGCATTCGCCTTGAACGCGCTCGGCCCTTCCACTTCGGGGGTCCCTGCCCGCCGTCCGATGCACCGGTCGATCAGCGACCACCCGCCGGCCTTCGGCATCGCGCGTAACGACTGCGATCGCTGGACGAAGATATCTCCAGACGCGCACCCTGCCGCATCGGTACCCTTGGTGAACCGGTAATAATATCCCTGATCCGCCAGGATCGTGGTATCGATCAGTCCTTTGTCGCGTACCATGCCCGGCACGTCGGCAGCCTTCAGCCATGGTTCTGGCGTGGTGAACGTCCGGAAGTCGGACGTCGTGGATCGCAGAATCTGCGGCCCTTCCCCGTCACCGCTCGTTCGCGCACCATCCTTGAACAAGGTGGATGTCCAGTAGACGACATAGGCGTTGATCGCCGGGTCCCAACTGGCCTCTGGAGCCCATGTCATGCCGGCATTCGGAAGATTCACCCGAATGTGTCGTTGCGCCCCCCAATGGACGAGATCGGTCGACTCCCAAACCTCCAGATACTGGCTGCCGCGGTCGGTCGCGCCGTTCCAATCGGTACGCCCCACGGACAAATCGGTGGCCAGCAGGAAGAACCGGTCTCCCTTCGGCGACCGCAGGATGAACGGATCGCGCAGTCCGCGTGTACCGAGCGCGGATTCGAGCACTGGATGCCCGCCGTTCAATTCCTGCCACTGCAGCGCGTTATTGCCTTCCGACACGGCAAACCGGATCTTCTCGCCATCGATGCTGTCGCCAGTGAAGTAGACGAACAGATATGCCTCGTGACGATCGCCGCCGGGCGGCTGGCGCCCTACCTTCGGAGACCGTTCGGCGTTGCGCCCTTGGGCAATCGCGGCCGGGGTCGTGGCGACGATGCCCGACACAACCAGACCCAGCAACGAAGCCAACGTCATCGGTCTACTGGTAAGCGCAGGCATCGTTCACTCTCCGACACAATTTTTGGCGAACTGCATTGGTTTGGGTCAAGCGGATACGGTCGACCGATAGAAGGAGACGGCGGGTGGATTATCTCGCGATGAGCCGGCCTGCTTGCGCAGACGCAGCCGCTTAACCCACCGTCTTTACTAAAAGTAGCGCTTCGGCTTTGACGATGAACAGCCGGTCCGCCCTACAACGGACGGGCCCCTTTCCCGGGGTCAGTCGCCGAAGCGGAAGCGCAAGCTTGCGCCATAATAACGACCTTCGTCCCGGACATCGATCGGCGAGTACCGGCCCTGCTGAAAGTTCACATAGTTCTGGAAAGGGGTCGCCAGGATGTTGCCGATATCGGCGCCGATCGTGAAGTTCTTGTTGATGTCATAGCTAACGCCGGCATCGAGCCGGTCGCGGGCATACGTTCCCGTGCCGGTATATTGGAAGCCGGTCTGCGGATCGGTGTTATAGCCGTTCACCCAGTCCGAACGGCGGTTGTACGAAAGCCGGGCGACCAAACCCGACTTTTCGTAGAAGAACGCCGCGTTGTAGGTCCATTTCGACAGGCCGGGGATCGTCAGATATTCGCCCTCGCCCTTGAACGTGTCCGTCTGGGGATCATAACCGTTCGGATAGCGGTTCCGACCCGTCAGATAGCTGACGTTCCCCGAAATGCCGAAACCACTGAGCGCACCCGGCAGGAAGTCGAAGAAGGTCTGGAAATTGGCTTCCGCACCCTTGATCTGCGCATCGGCGGCGTTGATCGGGTTGCTCAATTGCAGGATGCCGAACTGCGGATCGTTGCGGAACCGCGTAACCTGCGTCGTGAAGCCGAATATGTCGCGCTGGAACACGGCCACGCTGAAAAAGCCGGACTTGGCGAAATACCATTCGAGGCTGGCATCATAGTTGGTCGAGGTGAATGGGCGGAGCGACGGATTACCTGCATTACCCGAATAGTCCGGATAAATGCGGCCGGGAATCCGGCAGCTGGTGGTGTCGTTGGGGTTGTAGTTCGGGGAGGTAGGCGATTGGCAGGCCGAATAGATGACCGGCGAAATATTGAGCGCCGGGTTCAAGTCGCCGAAACCTGGCTTGGTCCGCGTTTTCGTAAAGCCC
Source organism: Sphingomonas panni (assembly GCF_022664435.1). GTDB lineage: Bacteria > Pseudomonadota > Alphaproteobacteria > Sphingomonadales > Sphingomonadaceae > Sphingomonas > Sphingomonas panni. The sequence goes on from NZ_JAKREU010000005.1 coordinate 305,654, forward strand.
AGACGGAACTGGAGCTTGGGCGTGAACCGGAACCGGGCACTGATGTTCGGCAGGATATCGACATAATCCTGCTTCTCGGTGCGGCCTTCCAGTGAACGGGTACAGGTGTCGTCGCGCGTATCGGTGGGCGTACCGCCGTCGTTCAGCGTACAGATCGACGAAAGACCGAAGCTGCTGCCACTGGTAATGACGCCGCGTACGCCGAACACGCCGTCGACGTCCATCGACCCGATCGTGAAATTATACTTGCCCTGTACATAGGCCGCGTACGTATCCTCGTCCGCTTCCCAGCCCGAATTTTCCGCCGGCACGACATTCGGGGTAGCCCATTCGACCACGCGATCCTTGTAATTCTGGCTGGTGGGGAACCGGCCTGCCAGTTTGACCAGATTATCGTAGACGAACTGGCGCAATTTGACGCGGTTGTCGTAGATGCCGGAACGCGGCGGTTGCAGATACTGGGTAAAACCCTGTGCGTTCCCACGGAACGGATCGGTCGTCTTCTGCAATTCGCCGATCGGCAACGATGCATAGGGGATCATCGCATCGGACAGATCGGCATAGCGTCCGCCCTGATTCGTCCGTTCAGCATGGCGCGTCGTGGTACGCAAGCCAAATTGCAGCTTGGGGATGAAGCTCCAGTCCGTGTCGAGCGCAAGGTCGGTTCGGGCCTGCAATCCGGACCCCATCACGTCATAGGTTGATTCGTAATAGCCGCGGAACATGTAGTTGGCGGAATTGAACGGGTCCCAGCCCGGGAGGTTGAACGACACCCCGCCATCGCGATTGAAGACAACGTCGACCGTCTTCGCGCCGACCGTTCGGAAATCGAGACTATATTCGTCGTTCTTATACTGGCTCCAGCTATAGGCGATATCGGTGGTCATCGTTGCGCGATCGGTCTGCCAGCGGCCACCGGTCGCGATCTGGTAGGTATTGGTAAACGCCTTGCGCGTGCTGCGCCATCCGATCGGTTCCGAACCCGACGTCTTGGTCAGCGATGCAGCCTGCGGCACGGTCGTGACATCATAGGGCGGGTTCTGGCCGGGCCGCAATTTGATATCGCCATAGGATTGACCATCGAACAGGACGACGTTGCTGAACACCGGCGGCGTGGAATCCGGCCCCCATTGTTCGAGCGGCACATCGAAATTGTCGATCGAAATTTCGCCGCGATAGCCCTGGAAGATGCCCTCGACATATAGTTCGACATCGGGGCTCGGCTTGTACTGCAACGCGAAGTTCGCCGACGGGCGGTAGCGCTTGCCACCGTCGTTGTAGAGACCGACCCGGTTCGGGAAGAAGAACAGTCCGTTCGGCAGGTTCTCGCGAACCTTGCGGCCCTGTTGCAGATAGTCCGAATAATAGGAATCCCGTACAAAACTGTCGTTGTACCGGACGCCGTTATAATATTGCGACTGGGCATAGGTCGCGTTGATCAGGAAACCCATCTCACCGTCGCCGACCTTCCACCGATCGGACAGCAGCACGTTGCCGCCGGGGTCGCGCCCGTTGCTCTGGTCGTTATACGTACCACGGAACCCGCCGGCGATGACGCGGCCGTTGAAATCCAGCGGGCGGCGGGTCCGCACATTGACCAGACCGGCCAGTCCCGGTTCGATCAGGTCTGCGGTTCCCGACTTGTACACTTCGATGCTGGCGATCGCCTGTGCCGGGAAATCCTGCAAGGCAACGCCACGATTCTCGGCGGTGAAGATTTCGCGACCATTATACGCGGTTGCCACGTCGGGGAGGCCACGGATCAGCACGGTACCGGCCTCGTCGCTATACCGTTCGACCTGAACACCCGCGACGCGCGCCAGACTTTCGGCGGCGGTATAGTCCGGCAATTTGCCAATATCGTCCGCTACGATCACATCAATGATCGAATCCGATTCACGCTTGATCGCCTGCGACGTCGCGAGGCTGCGGCGCAGACCGCGTACTAGGATTTCGGCCTGTTCGTCGTCCTTTGTCGTGGCGTCCGGTATCGCGACGCTCGCACCAGCATCGGACCCGGCCGGTTTATCGATCGGCGATGTCTGGGCCGTCGCTGGTCGGACGGCCAGCAAAAAGGGAAAAACCGCAACCGACGCGAGCAACGCAAAGCGACGCATATCCACCCCCATTTTGTATTCTATATGACAAATGGTACGGCTATTTGTCGGACTTTCAAGTCGCTCCTTTCGGGGTGCAACGGCTGATATCGTTAACGGCAATCGATATTTTCGGCGTTGGCCTTTGGTGTAAGATCAAAATATCCACATTGCAGGACATTTTAGAACAACGGAGATGCCGGTGCCGCAGTGCGGAGTTGCCGTGATTGTCGGTATGCAGACCCAATCGAATCGAGATGGTGAACATGCGCTTGGTGTGTGCGCTCGATGTTCATGGCAGGGGCCGCCGCGTAGTCGTGCGTGGCGGCGACAGCGCATGCATGATCTCACTCACGGAAGACCGTGCGACGCTACAGCACCGGCTTCTGGCTAAAGCGTCGGCCACAGCAGGGGCTGGACGGCGTTGATACTGAACGCATGCCGGTAACCGGCTATTGCTTTCGGGGAACGTGTGCGCTTGAGGTCGTGCGTGCTGGAGCGCAAGGCGATACGCGTCACTGCCGGAGCCGAAGTCCTGAAAATCCGGCGCGAGACCGTCGCGCACCCTACCCGGCTTTATCAAACATCGGATGAACCAAGCGGCTTTCCTGATGCGCGAGGTCGACAAGGTCCGCGCCGAGCTTAGTTCGACGGCCCTCGTCTACAACATGAAGCGGGCGATCAACCTCATCGGCGTACAAGCACCGATCCCGGCGGTGGCAGCCTGCGTGACATCGCTATTTCGGCCGGTGCGGAGCGCATTCCTCCGCAGGACGCCACCCCCGCGACAGCACCGCCTCAAACCCGGACAGTCCGGCGCCCGTCATTTTGCTCGGTCGAGGGAAGCAGCCGACAACCACTGCGCCGCGGGTTTCCGCACGGTCTGGAACGTTTTTGGGCAAAGAACCGGCTTTCCCAAACCAGTCGCGTGGACCGGATTAGAAAAGCCCGCCGAATTCAGTTTGTTCCAGTCGCCGCGACGAGCATGTCTTCGTAGCAGGTGTTCGCGTAATCCATCAGCGCGGTTATCGCGGCCGCCGCATGATCTATCGCCTCGGTGAGGGAGTAGGCCGCGCCGGCCTGCCAGTCGCGGACCACAGGTCGGATCATGCCCATGACGCTGCCAGCCATCATGCAACATCGCAGCTCGGGAACCGCGCGGCGCGCCCGAAAGGCCTCGGCGCTTTCCAGCGCCAGGGCGCATAGCCATTCCAGCCGCGACTGACGATCGAACTCGGATGACCGCAGCGATGCCGATCCGGCAAGAAGCCGGGCGAAGCTTCGCATGGAATCCCGATGGTCTTCGCAATAGCGCGCGGTTGCCGATAGCGCCGCCAGAACGGCGGCACGGGGGGGCGTGCCGTCTGCAAGTGCCGCCTCCAGCGCCGCCTCGAAGGCCAAGACCTCATCCGCCGCCGCATAGACGATCAGATCCTTGCGCGGAAAATAGCGGAAGACCGTGCGCTGCGTCACCTCCGCGGCCTCGGCGATGCGGGTGGTAGAAACCGCGTCATAGCCGTCCGCCTCGAACAGACCCATCGCCGTTTCGACGATGCGTTGTCGTAGCGAAGCCTTTGCCCTGGCGCGCACGCCGACCGGTTCGACCATCTGATCCTGCATCTTGTCCTCCTGCGAAGGATCGCGACGATCTTCAAGCACTCCACGCGCGCGATAGTCAATAATCTGTCAGCCACTGACACAAAACCTTCACGGCCTAACTCTAGGGCTGCCGGCGAAGGGGAAAGGCGCGATGAGTCGGTGGGCCGTACGGACGGGATTTGCAGCGTTGGGCGCGGCGGCGGTCGGTCTGGTCTGGCTTGCGACGGCGGCGGTCGGCGGCAGTGCCAATCTGCTGGACAGGGTAGCGACGGCGTTCGGTGCCCGTGTGGGCTATCTGGCAATGGGCGTGCCGGATCTGATCGCCATTCTACCCCAGCCGCCGGAAACGGGATCGCCGCAGGAGCAGGCGGATGATCGCTTCTTTCTGAAGACCCGCGCCCTGGTCGGGACGCCGCGCTGGGACATGGCGACCGCCGATGTCGAGACGAAGGGCTATGCGCGGTTCGACTGCGCGATCGGGATGAATCTGAAGCCGGGCATGGCACCCGCGCTCGATCGCCTGATCGACCGCACCGCGATGGATGCGCTGGTCATGGGGTTGGCCAAGAACAAGTTCGCAAAACCCCGGCCGTTCAAGGCGCATCCCGGCGCGCCGATCTGCGATCATGTCACCACCGACCTGAACACGACCTATGATTACCCGTCCGGCCATGCGACGCGTGGCTACGCGACGGCGCTGATTCTGACCGAATTGCTACCCGAGCGGGCCGACGCGTTGCTCGCCAGAGGCCGCGACTATGCCGAGAGCCGGGCGATCTGTGGCGTGCACAGCCAGAGCGCAGTGCGCGCAGGGATGCTGGCGGGCGCGGCGCTGGTCGCGGTCGAGCATGGCAATGCCAGCTTCCTGGGCGATCTCAGGGCCGCCCGTGCCGAATTGGCAAGCCTTCGCGCCACGCTGCCCCGGCCGGCCGGCTGCCCGACGGGCTGACGCCGCCTCAGCGCCGATTTCACCTTTTTTGTCGAGATTTGAAGCGGGGGAAGTGATCCGATGATGAAGTTCGCAACGACGTTGCTCGCCGCGACCAGCCTGTCCTGGTCCGCCGGTGCCTTGGCTCAGCAAGCGCAGCCGACCCGGCAGGCCGGCAACCCAGATCCGGCAGTCCCATCGACGCCAGTGTCGACGGACGATGCCGATCCTGGCGATATCGTCGTCACCGGCGAGAAATTCGGTCGCACGCTGAAGGATACCGCGACCAGCGTCAGCATCGTGTCGGCCAGGGAGATCGCCGGCTTGGCCGCAGTCAACACCCGTGACATCCTTGACACGCTGTCCAACGTCAACCGGGCGGGGGCGGATGGCCGTTTCGCCATTCGCGGCATCACCTTCGACAATATCACCGGTGCGGGCTATGGCGCGCTCGGCACCGTCTATGTCGATCGTGTCCGGTTGGGCGACAAGGCGACGCGCTTCGGCCCCGACCTATTGTTCGACGTGCACTCGGTCGAGGTATTGCGCGGCGCGCAATCCACACTGCAGGGTCGCAATGCGCTGGCGGGTGCCATCTATATCACTACTAACGATCCAGGCTTTGAATGGGAAAGCGGACTGCGCGCGCGCTATGCCTCGGGGCAGGATTCCGATCTGGCGGCACTGATTGGCGGACCGATCACCGAGAAGCTGGCCTTTCGCCTGACGGTGGAGAAGCACGACCTGGGCGGTTTCGTCTATGATCCCACCTTGGGTCGCAATGCGCAGTTCCAGGACGACCTGCAATTGCGCGGCAAGCTGCTCTGGGAGCCTGCAGCCAATCTGAAGGTTCGTGTTAATGGCAGCTATGCGGATGTCCGCCGCTACGATTCACCGTCCGACACCCGGGTGGCCGGCACGAACGGCTTCCTGCCGCCCAGCCCGTCGACCGCGCTCAATGTCGAACAGGGGATCGCCGGCGTCGCTTCGGGCCGTCGCCGCGTCACCTATGCCAATGTTCAGGGCTTCGATCATGACAAGGTCGGGCTCGGTGGTGTATTCGTCGATTGGAAGGTCAGCCCGGCGCTGACCCTGACCTCGGAAACCAGTGGTCAGGTCGGCACCAACTTCAAGCAGCGCGACGGCGATGGCGGCCACTTCGCCTACTCGCCCCCCGCCACCCGTTTCGCCATCGTCGCGCCAGCCGGATTCACCAGCTATTTTCCGGGCCTCGCCGGCAACACCGCCACGGTCGATCCGATCCAGCAGCAATATCAGCGATTCTGGATGGTCGCGCAGGAACTCCGTGCGAAATACGACGCGGGCGGTCCGCTGCGCGTGCTGGGCGGCGTTTATTACACCCATGAGAGCCGTCGCCAGTTCGACTATTCGCAACTGATCTATCGCAACGTGTCGACTACGGTAGGTGGCCTGTTGCGCGCCCGCGGCCTGCCCGCCGCGACGGCGGGGGCGGTCGCGCGACTCTATCCGTCCGACGTCCCGGTCTATTCGATCCAGACCGCGCCGATCAGCGTCGACAACATCGCCGCCTATGCCGAGGGCGAATATGACCTGACGTCGCGCCTGACCCTGGACATCGGCGCGCGCTACGATCGTGAGTGGAATACCTCCGCCTCGCAGGCCAATGGCGCGGTCATCGGGCTGCCCGGGACGGCGGGGCTGCCCGCCGCGCTGGCGGGCGTGGTGACGACCGTCAATCGCGCGCTCAGCCCGTTTAGCGGCACCATCTCCAGCATCAGCGTGCCGCAGTCGTTCGGCGCCTTCCTGCCCAAGGTCGGCCTGCGATGGAAGATGACCGATGCCTGGACCATCGGCGCGACCGCGCAGCGCGCCTATCGCGCGGGCGGCGTGTCGCTCAACCCGTCACGCCAGCTCGTCACCACCCTGAAACCGGAATTTACCTGGAACTACGAGGTCTATACCCGCGCCGCGCTGTGGGACGGATTGCTGACGCTCGACGCCAACGCCTTCTACACCGACTGGCGCAACCTGCAGACCAGCATCAACTTGTCGAACAATCTGGCGGACCAGATCGGCGTCAATGCCGGACATGCCCGCATCTATGGCTTCGAGGCGTCGGCCAAGCTGCGCCCGGGGGCCGGCCTCGGTTTCGACGCGGGGGTCGGCTATGCGGACACGCGCTTCTTGTCGTTCGACGTGACGCTGCCGCCGGTGGCGCAAGGGCTGGGCATTCCGATCGATACATCCAGCCTGACCGAGCTGGTCGGCAAGCGCTTCGCCTTCGCCCCGCTCTGGTCGGCCAGCGGCACCGCTTTCTGGCAGAACGACCATGGCTTCGTCGCCAGCCTCAACGTCAATTACCGCGCCAGCAGCTATAGCGGCATCACCACCAGCGCGGATTATCGCAACGATCCTCGCACGCTCGTCAATGTCAGTCTGGCACAGACGATTGACCGGCTGACGCTGCGGATGTTCGCGCGCAATCTGTTCGACGTCGATTATGTCACCAGTGCCAATCCGATCCAGCCACTCTACGGCGAGCCGCGGGTGGTCGGGATCGAAGCGGGACTCCGTTTCTGATGGCTGCGGTCGATGATCTCGTCCTGGGTGCCGCGGTCCCGGCCGCGCTGTTCCTGGCGATCGCCATGGCGTTGGCCGTGCTGCTGCGGCGCGGTGCGGGGCGTCCCGGGTGGTTGGGTACCGCAATCGCGGCTCTGGGGGCGATATGTCTGGCTCTCTCCTTCGGGTTTGTCGCGGTGATGGGAGCGATCATATGATCCGGCATTTTCCGAGGCGGATGCTGCTGGCGTTGCTGCTGGTGGTGGCCGGCGCGACCCCGGCGGCGGCATGGGATGGCACGACGCACGAGAAGATCACCAATCTGGCGATCGATCACGTTCGCGACCCTGCGCTAAAAGCCTTTCTGCGAAAGCATCGCGACACCGTCCTGTCCGCGGCGGACTTCCCGGATTGGGGCCATTACCTGAAACCGCATGGCGACGTCCTGCACCTGCGCTGGCCCGGTGTCGTTTGGGATCATATCCGTCGGCAGGGCGCGTCCGCCAATCCGGACCTGATCGCACAGGCGATGGGGGCATGGGCGCACATCGCCGAGGACCGGATGCTCGACGCGACGGTCAAGGCTGCGCGATGCGAGGTCGGTGAATGTACCCGCGACGACATGGAGTTGGGACTGCTGGTGCCGTCCTTTTATCCTTATACCCGCAATTACCGGATCGTACGGCCCGACGCCGATATCGCCGCCATCTATGCCGAGCAGCGGTATTTCGGCGCCCCCCGGTTGAACGCGGGGAGCTATCCCGACACCATTGCCGACGGCCTAGGCTGGCTGGAGGCGGGCCGGCGCAAGCACAAGCTGCTATCGTTCCTGACCGGCGACTGGGCCAGGCGCGCCTTTCCCTGGGCCGCGGCCAATGTGCTGACCGCGCCGGGCGGCGTCCAGTCGCAGGCGGCGGCCGTCGCGCGTGGTTGGGAAGCGGACTGGGCCGCGTTGCACGGGAGGCCGGCTCCCGTCTTCGTCGCGACCATTCCTTCGGATGGGGGGCGCCTCGCCTCGCTCGATCCGCGCTCGGCCTTTGGCCAGATCCTCGTTCTGTCGCGCCGTAACGTCGATTTCACGAAGCTGCCGCCGGTGACGTTGACCGATGCGGCAGGCAAGGCGATCCCGGTGACGTTGATGCCGTACATCCCGGAATCGGGCACGGCAGCGGATTTCGCCTTCATGGTCGTATCGACGCAGCCGTGGGCGAAGGGCAGGCTTTATACCCTGACCGTGCCCGTACCACATGGCAGCGCAGGCGAACCGCTCGTGGTGCGTTTCACAGCGCAGGATGGATCGGTATTCGCAAGGCCGTCGGCAGCGACGCCGCGTCCTTGGCGCTTCGGCCTGTTCCTGTTCGGGATCGTCGGTGGAACGGGCCTCCTCCTGCTCGGCGCGCCCTCGGCCCTGCAACTGTCGAGAAGATCGAACCGTCCGGCTACCGGTGCCCTGGCTACGCGCGTCGTCGGCGCGGTGCTGCTGGCGATCGGTTTCTACCTGCTGATCACCGATGGCGGGAGTGTGATCGCCTTCCTGCGTGTCCATCACTGAACCTCGGTTCATCGTGCCGTGAGGGTTCAGGCGGCTGTGACGGTCCGAGCTTCCTCATCGGGATGGTACTCTGGGAATGGCTTTTACCTCTCAGAACCGACCATCTACCTCGTTCGAGAAACAAGACGTCGGTTTCGGCGATGCCAGCGTCGCGTTCGACGTGCTTGCGCCGATCGCCGGTGAAGCCTTGCCGGCAGCAGCAACAAGGGCGTGATCGCCCGTACGAAGCTGGGTCATCGGTCACTGGCGGGCGGTCTGTTCCGGGTCTACGCCGTAAGCCGCGACCGGCCGCGCCGCCATCGATCGGTCAGTCGACGCCGGTGAGCGCCAGCAGCGCGAAGCTCGCGAGCCAATGTTCGCCCATATAATCGCCGGCAACCTCATCGAGCGCAACCGCGAGATGATTGTCGGCGGCAGCATCCAGTACGCGCCCCGCCGCGCCGCCGACGGCCGGCGCGATGGCCCGCATCGCCCAGGCGCGGCTGAGGTTCAGGCCGTCGAGATGCGCGATCCGGCCATCGCTGCGGTCGCTGACGCGGGCGGGGGTCAACAGCGCGGCAGGCATCCCCTGACCGAGCGTGGGCAGGAATGCCGCAAACCACGTCGCAAAGGCATCGGCCGGCATCACGCGCTGCATCGCCATCGCCTCCATCAGCACCGGCGACAGGAAATCCTCTCCACTCGGCTCCCATGGTTGCGCGTCCCGGTCGGCCCCGAACCAGTGCCCTGCCCGCGCCGTCATCAGGTCCCGGAGGTCCGTATCGCCCACGACCCGTGCATAGCGATCCGCCAGCACCAGCGCGAAACCGGTATTCGCATGGGTGCCGACGCGCACCGGGTAGGTCATCAGCGGCAGATGCGCGCGCCAGCGATCGGCAAAGGCATCGGCCAGCGGCCGGAGTGTCGCGGCGTGCGGGCTGCGGGCGACGATCAGCTCGCTCTGCAGCATCAGCAGCCACGCCCAGCCATAGGGCCGTTCGAACCCGCGCGACATCGGCTGGTCGAGATAGGCGCGCTCGGCCTCCACCTTGTCCGCTGTGAAGGCGTCGGCGAACAGCGTGTCGATGCGGGCGACCTCTGCCAGATCGGGAAACAGCCGCCGGATCCGCGTCAGCAGCCAGTATCCGTGGACGCAGCTATGCCAGTCGAAGCTGCCGTAGAAGATCGGATGCACCACGCGCGGAAGATAGGCGTCGGCATCGCCGGCCATCACATGGTCCGCCTTGTGCGGATATTCGCGGGTCACATGACCGAGTGCGATGCGGGCGAAGGCCGCGGCCTGAACGGGGGTCATCGAACCACTCCTCCGGGAAAGGCGCACAAAGCAAGCACCGCAATGTTAAAGGCAAGCAGCAGGATCGCGGTCGGCCACTGCACGCGGATGACACCGAACCGGTCGCGCAGTTCGAGGATCGCGGCCGGCACCATGTTGAAATTGGCCGCCATCGGCGTCATCAGCGTGCCACAGAAGCCCGACAACATGCCGAGCGCGGCGACGATGGCCGGATCGCCGCCAAATTGTCGGATGACGATCGGCAGACCGATGCCGGCGGTCATGATCGGAAAGGCGGCAAAGGCATTGCCCATCACCATCGTGAACAGCGCCATGCCGATGCAATAGGCGATGGTCGCAAGCAGCGGCGTATCGAGCGCGACGACGTCGACTACCCCGTCCGCCACCACTTTCCCCACGCCCGCCAGTGCGAACACGCCGCCCAGCGCCGCCAGCATCTGCGGCAGGACCATCGCCCATCCGATCGCATCGACCAGCCGCCGCCCCTCCGCCACCGGGGCGGATCGCGGTGCGCGGGTAAGGCGCATTGTCAATAGGAGGGCGACGACCGCGCCGATGGCCAATGCGACGAGCGTCACCTGCTTCGGATCGATCACCGCGACGCCGGCCACGCGCCCCTCGCCGACCAGCAACGTGCCCGCCAGCGTCACCAGCGGGATCGCCAGTGCCGGCACGAACAGCCGGTTGCCGAGGCGCGCCGCCTGTCCCGCTTCGGCGGACGCGTCGCCGGTGACGAGTGGCGACGGACGCAGCCCCCAGGTCGCCAGCCCGACCATGGCGAGGACGAGGCAACCGTTGGTCAGGTCCGGCAACCATGGCCCGGCGCCCAGCAGCACCGCGAACAGGCCCCAGAAGCCCATATTGCGCCACCGCGTCGGCTCCGCCCGGTCCAGAGCATGATGGATCGCGACCGCCGCCGGCAGCGTCGCCGCCGCGATGCCGAGCGCGTCCAGCCCGATCATGGGCGGCGCTTCAGGCGTCGGTCGAGCAGCAGCAGCCGCACGCCATGGACGAGGAACGCCGCAATTGCGGTCGGAATCGCCCACACCGCCACGTCGAGCGGCGCGACCGTCACGCCATCCTGTTCGAGGATCGCACGGATCAGCAGGATCGATCCGATCGCGATGAAGACGTCCTCGCCAAAGAACACGCCGATATTGTCGACTGCAGCAGCATGGGCGCGGATATGGTCGCGCGTGGCGCGATCGAGGGGACGGGCTTCGTCGCGTTCCTCCGCCCCTTCGGCCATCGGGGCGACGATCGGGCGCACCATCTGCGCATGGCCGCCGAGCGAGATCAGGCCGAGCGCCGCCGTGACCTGCCGCAGCGCGAGATAGCCGATCAGCACGCGCCCGGTCGTCGCGCGCCGCAGCCGCTGCACGATGGCGCGCGCCCGGACCCGCAGCCCAGCACGTTCGAGCAACCCGATCGTCGGCAGTACGAGGAACGGGACGGCCAGGAACCGCGCATCGACGAACGCCTTGCCGATCATCGCCACGACCTCGACCGGGCCATGTCCGGCGGCGGCGGCGCTGGCGAGGGCGGCGACGGTCACGACCAGCAACGGATTCACGCGCAGCGCGAAGCCGATGATGATGATCGCGATCCCCGACAGCACCAGCATCGCGCGCCCTTCGCTACAGCGTCGCGGCGGCGCGGGCCGCCTGATTATATTGCCCCGACAGACGCCGCAGCAGGTCCGCCGCCTCCGACAGATGCGCGCCGTCGGGACCGTCGACGACGATGGCGGCTGCCAGCACCCGTTCGCGGATATCGCGATACTGCGCACAGAAATCACGGCCGGCATCGGTCGCGGCCACCAGCTTTTCCTTGCCCGCGCGGTGCGTCGCGATCAGCCCGGCGCGCTCCAGCTTGCGGATGGCATAGGTGACGAGGTGCGTATCCTCGATGTCGAGGACGAGGGTGATGTCGGCGATCCGCTTCGCCCGGTCGCGGTGGCGCACGGTATGGAGGATCAGCACCTCCAGCGGCGACAGCGCCAGCCCCGCCGCCGCCGCGCAGCGCGCGATCCAGCGCTGATAGGCCGCCGCCGCCAGCGTCAGGCTGAACTCCAGTTCGGACAGGGCCGGGGCGGCACCATCGGCCAGATGCGCCGACGACACGATGGCCCGTTTGTCCCCTGCCATATCCCTATCCCCTTTCGAGGACGAAGGGTTGCGCCGACGGGCGAATCTGTCAATCCATGTTCAGCATTTGTCGACAATTTATCGACGATTCGCTTGTGACGGGAGATGGGCATGGCGGGATGGTCATTCTGGATCGATCGGGGCGGCACCTTCACCGATATCGTCGCCCGCGCGCCCGACGGATCGCTGCAGACCGCCAAGCTGCTCAGCGAAAACCCGGAACGCTATGCCGATGCGGCGATCGCCGGCATCCGCCGCATCCTGGACGTGGCGGACGACGCACCGCTGCCGACCGGGCGGATCGCGGCGGTGAAGATGGGGACGACCGTCGCGACCAACGCCCTGCTGGAGCGCAAGGGCGCGCGCACGCTGCTGGTGGTGGATCGCGGCTTTGCCGACCTGCTGGCGATCGGGGACCAGACCCGGCCGAAACTGTTCGATCTGGCGATCCGCCGCCCCGCCCCGCTTTATAAAGACGTGCTCGAGATCGGCGGGCGGATCGATCGCGACGGCGGGCAGGTCGCACCGCTGGACGATGCCGAGACGCTTGCCCTGCTGACCGCCAAGCGCGCCGAGGGGTTCGAGGCGGTGGCGATCGCGCTCACCCATAGCTGGGCGCATGGCACGACCGAGGCGCGGGTCGCTGCACTCGCCACCCAGGCGGGTTTCGCACAGGTCTCGGCCAGCCACGCGGTCAGCCCGTTGATCGGCCTGGTCGCGCGCGGGCGGACGACGGTGGTCGATGCCTATCTGTCGCCGGTGCTGCGCCGCTATGTCGACCAGGTCGCCAGCGCGCTGGGTACGGTCCCGTTGCAGTTCATGCAGTCGAGCGGCGGGCTTGCCGATGCGCGGGCGTTTCAGGGTAAGGATGCGATCCTGTCCGGCCCGGCCGGCGGGGTCGTCGCCGCCGCGCGGACGGCGGAAGCGGCCGGGTTCTACCGGGTCATCGGGTTCGACATGGGCGGGACTTCCACCGACGTCGCGCTCTATGCCGGCCGGTTCGAACGCGTGCTGGACGCCGAGGTCGCGGGCGTCGAGATGCGCGTGCCGATGATGGCGATCGAAACGGTCGCGGCCGGCGGTGGCTCGATCCTGCATTACGACGGGTCGCGGTTCCGCGTCGGCCCCGACAGTGCGGGTGCCGATCCCGGACCCGCCTGTTACCGACGCGGCGGGCCGCTGACGGTGACCGACGCCAATGTGCTGGTCGGCAAGGTCCAGCCCGCCTGTTTCCCGGCGGTGTTCGGCGCAGGGGGCAACGAACCGCTCGATATCGATGCGACCCGGCGGGGCTTTGCCGATCTGGCCACCCGGGTCGGCGTCGACGACCCGCGCAAGGTCGCCGAGGGGTTTTTGGACGTCGCGGTCGCGCAGATGGCGGCGGCGATCAAGCGCGTCGCGCTCGAACAGGGGGAGGACGTCGCCACCTTTGCGCTGCAATGTTTCGGCGGTGCCGGCGGCCAACATGCCTGTCGCGTCGCCGAGGTGCTGGGGATGCGCACCGTGCTGATCCATCCCCTTGCGGGGGTGCTGTCGGCCTATGGCATGGGGCTGGCCGACAAGGTGGCGATCCGCCAGCGCTCGGTCGAGCGGCCGCTGGGCACGGCGCTGGACGAGATCGTCGCCGCGCTGGGCGACGAGGCTGCGGCGGAAGTCGGCGGCGACGCGCGGCGCGTGGCGACGGTCAACCTGCGCTATGCCGGCACCGATACCGCGCTGGCGGTCGATCGGGCAGACGCCGACGCGATGCGATCCGCGTTCGAGGACGCCCATCGTGCGCGGTTCGGCTTCATCAGCCCGGATCGCGCCATCGTCATCGAAAGCGTGGTGGTGGAGGCGATCGTCGCCGGCGAGCCGGTCGCACCCGCCCCGCTTCCGCCCCGCGCCGGTGGCCTGCCCCCGCCCATCGACCATGGTATCGTGTGGACGGGCGGAGCGGAGCATCGCACGCCGGTCCATGACCGTGCCACGCTGCGGCCCGGCGACCGGATCGCCGGACCGGCACTGATCCGGGAGGCGATCGCGACGACGATGGTCGAGCCGGACTGGACGGTCACGGTGGGCGAAGGCGGTGAACTCGTCCTGCGGCACGACGGCATTGGCGCACGCGACGCCCTCGATCCGGCGACGGCCGATCCGGTGCAACTCGAACTGTTCAACACGCGGTTCATGGGAATTGCCGAGCGGATGGGCGTGGTGCTGCGCAATACCGCCAGCAGCGTGAACATGAAGGAACGGCTCGACTTTTCCTGTGCCTTGTTCGACGCGCAGGGGCGGCTGGTCGCCAACGCACCGCATGTGCCGGTGCATCTGGGCGCAATGGGCGAAAGCGTGCGGACCATCATCGCCAGCCGGGGGGCGACGCTGAAGCCCGGCGATGTCGTCGCGCTGAACAATCCGTTCAACGGCGGCACGCACCTGCCCGACGTGACCGTGATCGCGCCGGTCTTCGACCAAGGGGGACACAAGATCCGCTTCTTCGTCGCCAATCGCGGCCATCATGCCGATATCGGCGGCCTGACCCCCGGATCGACCCCGCCGACCTCACGCACGCTGGAGGAGGAAGGCGTGGTGATCGACGACTTCCTGCTGGTCGATGGCGGCGAGCTGCGCGAGGACGCGTTCCGTGCGCTGCTGTCCGATGCGCGCTATCCGGCGCGCAGCCCCGATACCAATGTCGCCGATATCAAGGCGCAACTGGCCGCCAATGCGACCGGCATCGCCGAACTGACCGCGCTGGTCGACGCCAGCGGATGGGACGTCGTCGCGGCGTATATGGGGCACGTCATGGCCCATGCGGAGGAAAGCATCCGCCGTGTGCTGACCTGCCTGTCGGACGGCGCGTTCGACTATGCGATGGACGACGGCACCCCGCTGAAGGTCCGCGTGACGATCGACCGGACGGCGCGCGCGGCGACCATCGACTTCAGCGGCACCGGCGCGGCCAGTAGCGGCAATTTCAACGCGCCGCCCGCCGTCACGCGCGCGGTCGTCCTCTACGCCTTTCGCTGTCTGGTCGGCGAAGACCTGCCGCTCAACGAAGGATGCCTCGCGCCGCTATCGATCATCATTCCCGATGGATCGTTCCTGGCACCGAAGCCGGGCCATGCCGTCGTCGCGGGCAATACCGAGGTCAGCCAGGCGGTCTGCAACGCACTGCTCGGCGCGCTGGGAGCTTGTGCCGCGGCGCAGGGGACCATGAACAATTTCCTGTTCGGCAACAACCGCTATCAATATTACGAGACGATCTGCGGCGGGACCGGTGCCGGCCCTCACTTTGCCGGCACCGCCGCCGTCCACAGCCACATGACGAACACGCGGATCACCGATCCCGAAATCCTCGAACATCGCTATCCGGTCCGGCTTGACCGCTTCGCGATCCGGCGCGGATCGGGCGGGAGCGGCCGGCAATCGGGCGGCGACGGTGTGATCCGGGCGGTAACCGCGCTGGAGCCGATGACCGCCACCATCGTCGCGTCGCGCCGCGCGATCGCCCCGTTCGGGCTGGCAGGCGGCGGCGACGGCAGGGTCGGCACCCAGCGGGTCGAGCGTCACGACGGCAGCGTCCAACCGCTCGCCGGGGTCGATCAGGTAGAGCTGCGGCCCGGCGATCGCTTCGTCATCGAAACGCCGGGCGGTGGAGGCTATGGCGCGCCCTGACGCGCGGCCGTCACAGCAGGTCGGCGCAAGCGTCCCGCTCGGGCCGCCACTCGATCCCGCGCTCGCTCAGCCAGTCGTCGTCATAATAGGTGCAGCCATAGCGCTCACCCCCGTCGCATAGCAGTGTGACGATACTGCCGGCCTTCCTCGCCGCCGTCATCTCGTCCGCCAACGTAAAGCAGGCGGCCAAGTTGGTGCCGGTCGAACCGCCGACCCGCCGCCCCAGTCGCTGCGACAGCGCGCGCATCGCGCCGATCGACGCGGCATCCTCGACAGCGATCATCCGGTCGATGACGATCGGTACGAAGCTCGGCTCGACGCGCGGGCGGCCGATCCCCTCGATACGGCTGGCGCATCCCTCGGGCAACGTCGTGACGGCCGGATCGGCATAGTGACGGTGAAAGACCGAATGGACCGGATCGGCGACGCACAGCCGGGTCGGATGCCGCTGATAGCGCAGATAGCGACCGATCGTCGCCGACGTGCCGCCGGTCCCGGCGCCGCACACGATCCATGTCGGGATCGGATGCTCCTCGCGCGCCATCTGCGCAAAGATCGCCTCGGCGATATTGTTGTTGCCGCGCCAGTCGGTCGCGCGTTCGGCATTGGTGAACTGGTCGAGATAATGGCCGCCGGTTTCGACGGCCAGCCGCTGTGCGACGGCATAGACCGTGCGCGGATCGTCGACCGCATGGATTTCGCCGCCATGAAAGCGGATCGCGTCGATCTTGGGCGCGGCGGTCGCGGCCGGCACCACCGCGATGAAGCGCAGGCCCAGCATCCGCGCGAAATAGGCCTCGCTGACCGCGGTCGAACCGGACGACGCCTCAATCACGCAGGTATCGGGCCCGATCCAGCCATTGCATAGCGCATAGAGGAACAGCGACCGGGCCAGCCGGTGCTTCAGGCTGCCGGTCGGGTGGCTGCTTTCGTCCTTCAGGTACAATGCGACGCCCGGATGACGCGGCAGCGCGACGGGCACGAGATGCGTGTCGGCCGAGCGGTTGTAATCGGCCTCGATCGACCGAACCGCCTCCGCCCGCCATGCGCGGATGTGATCCATCAGACCAGCCCGTGCCGGACGAGCAGCGGCGCAAGATCGGCATCGCGACCGCGAAACGCGCGGAAGCTTTCGGCGGCGGGACGGGTCGCGCCCCGCGACAGCACTTCGGCGCGGAACGCGTCGCCCGTCACTCGATCGACGATACCGGCCTCCGCAAACTTGCCGAAGGCGTCGGCGGCCAGCACCTCCGCCCATAAATAGCTGTAATAGCCCGACGCATAGTTCATTGCGAAGATATGCAGGAAGGCGTGGGGGAAGCGGTGCCATGCCGGCGGATGGATCACCGCAACCTCCGCGCGCACTGCCTCGATCACCGCCACAGGATCGTCGCCCAGCGTACCCAGATGGAGCAGCAGGTCGAACAGCGCGAATTCGATCTGCCGCACCAGCGCCATGCCCGCCTGGAAATGGCGTGCGGCCAGCATCGGGTCGAACAGTTGCGTCGGCAGCGGCGCGCCGGTGACATGATGGCCCGACATGCCGGTCAGCACGTCCCGATCCCAGGCGAAGTCCTCCATCAACTGGCTCGGCAGTTCGATGGCGTCCCATTCCACCCCGGACGTGCCGGCGATGCTGGGCCGGTCGACCTCGGTGAACAGCAGGTGCAGACAGTGCCCGGTTTCGTGCAGCAGCGTCACGACCTCGCGATGCGACAGCAGTGCCGGGGCATCGGCGCTGGCGGGGGAGAAATTGCACGTCAGATAGGCGACCGGCACCCGCACGGCGTTGCCGTCGTCCAACCGCGGCCGAGCAGCCGCCATCCAGGCCCCGCCCCGCTTGCCCGGCCGCGCATGGAGGTCGATGTACAGGCCCGCGAACACGCGGCCATCGGCGTCGACCGCATCGAAATAGCTGCTGTCGGGATGGGCGAGCGCCACGTCGTCGCGCCGGACGAAGCGAATGCCGTAGAGCCGCTCGACCAGGTCGTGCCACCCGGCAAGGACGCGATCGACCGGGAAATACGCCCGCACCTCCGCTTCGTCGATGGCGTGCCGGCGGGTGCGCAACCGGTCGGACGCAAAGCCGACGTCCCAGGGTTGCAGCTCGCCCAGCCCCAGTTCGGTGGCGGCGAAGTTGCGGAGCGTCGCCATTTCCGCTTCGGCGAACGGACGCGCGCGGGCGGCGAGATCGCGCAGGAACGCCAGCACCTCGCCCGCATTCGGGGCCATCTTGGTCGCCAGTGACCATTCGACGGGATCGCCGAACCCCAGCAGCTTCGCCCCTTCGCGGCGCAGAGCGACGATGTGCCCGATCCGCTCGCTATTGTCGAACTGCCCGGCATGGGGGCCCTGGTCGGACGCGCGGGTATTGGCGGCGGTGTAGACCCGCTCGCGCAGTCCCCGATCCTCGGCAAAGGTCAGTACGGCACCGACGCTCGGCTGCTGCAATGTGACCAGCCAGCCGTCCAGTCCGCGCGCACGGGCGGCGGCGGCTAACATGGCCTTGTCGCGGCTCGACAGGCCGGCGAGCGTCGCCTCGTCGGTCACCTGTTCGCTCCACGCCTCCGTCGCGTCCAGGACGGCGCTGGCAAAGGCGTTGGACAGCGCGGCGAGTTCGACCGAGATTTCGGCGAAGCGCGCCCGCGCCTCGGGCGGCAGCGCGACCCCGGCAAGCGCCGCGTTGCGCAGCGCCTGTTTAACCGCCACGCGGTCCGCCGACGGCAGGGTGGCGAATTCGGGAGCGGCGGCGAGCCTTTCATACAGGCCGTGCAGCGCATCGTTCTGCTGGATGCGCATATTGGCTTCGACCAGTTGCGCCTGCCCGGCGGCATGGGCCGCGCGCAGCGCGGGCGTGTCCGCCACCGCCTGTAGATGCGAGACCGCCGACCACAGCGCGTCGACCGCCACGTCGCTCCGCTCCAGCGGCAGCCACGTATCGGCAAAGCCGGTGGGGCCGGTACGGATCAGATGCTCGACGGTCGCATCCCGCTCGGCGATGACCGCGGCGACGGCGGGTCCGACCGCGTCCGGCGTAATGGCGGCGAAGGGCGGCAGCGTGGTCGCGTCCGCAAGGCTATGGGGCATGACGGCTCCTGCAAAAATTCCGGGGGATCAGGCGCTGGCCGCGGCCAGCTGGGTCAGCACCATGTCCGGCACCGATTGCGCGCGCGCGATATGGCGGGCGTTCGACCGCGCCAGCTGCGCCTCGAACGCGGCGGCAAGCGTGGGCGCACGGACACGGAACCGCGCGGGGATATCCACCGGTTCGCCCGCATCGCGCTGCGGCTGGGTTTCGCGGTAGATTTCTTCCAACACGATGTGCGCACGGTCGCGCACCGCTTCACCGAATTCCGGGTCGGGGCGGCGATTGACGTCCCTGATCCAGAGCGAGAACAAGGTGGGAATCACCGAACTGCTGGTCGCCAGCGGCCAGCAGGCGGTGGCACAGGCCGTCAACGCGGTCCGCGCGTCGCTCGCCACCGGTGCCGCCTCGACCGCCTGCTCGATCCGGGCGCGCAAGGCGGTCCAGTCGCGCCGGGCGGGCGGCGTGGCCGATCGTTCCGCGCGGTGAAGCCCGCGGAGTTCCGCGCGAAAGGGGACGGCCAGCCGGTCGGCGTACATGGCGTCGAGCAGTTGCTCGACGATCCGTTCCGGCACCATCGACAGGTCGGCCCCCACCGCCACCATATCGACCCATGCCAGCGCCACATCGGCCGCACGATCGGGATCGGCATAGGCGGTCATCGGATCGAGCAGCCCGGCCAGCGCGAGCGGATAGCCGAACCGCGCGGCATAATCGGCGCTGTCGCCGCCCTGCGTCGATACGCCCAGCGGCGTCCCCCCCTGCCCGTCCCATGCGGTCGCGCCGAAGCGCAAGGTTCCGTTCGCCGCATGGGTCTCCAGCCGGTCGCGCAGGGCCGACTTGACCGAACCGTCCCCTCCGAACGCGATGGTCACAGATGATCCTCGATCCAGGCGGTCAACTGCGCCCGCGAGCGGAGGCCGACGATCCGGTCGACCTCCGCCCCGTCGCGGTACAGCGCCAGCGTCGGCACCGATCGTACCGCGAAGCGCGCACCGAGCGTCGTGTCGGCCGCGACATCGGCCTTGCAGATGCGGACCTCGCCGTCGAAATCCTGCGCCAGATCGTCGAGGATCGGGGCGAGCGCCGCGCAGGGCGCACAGCCGGGCGACCACAGGTCGAACAGGGTCGTCCCATGCTGCGCGGTGACGTCCGCGAAATCCATGCCGGTGACGTCGGTAACCTTGCGAGCCATTGCTGTCATGATCCTTTGCGGCGCTATCCAAGCGCCGTCCGGGCGCGGACTCAGCCGCGCCCCCTGGGGTTCTCGATGGTCGCGGCGTGGGCCTGACCATCGGCGAAGGTGAGGATGTGGGTGTGATGCGCCAGCAGCGTTTCGTCATGGATGACGCTGATGATCGTCGCCTGCGGCAATTCGCGGGCTACGCTGTCGTAGAAATGCCGGGCATTGTCGGCGTCGAGCGCGCTGGTCGCCTCGTCGAGGACCACGACATCGGGACGATGAAGCAGGACTCGCGCCAGCGCGATGCGCTGCTGCTCGCCGGGCGACAGTTCCTCCTGCCACAGCCGCAGGGCATGAATTTCGTCGGCGAGCGTTTCCAGCCGCACGCGGCGGAGCAGCGCCTGAATCACACGGTCGTCATGCGCCTCCGGCCGATCGGGGAAGCAGACCGCCGCCTTCAGCGTGCCGAGCGGAAGGTAGAGCCGCTGCGGCACGAACATCGCCCGGCTGTCGTTCGCCAGCGTGATCCGCCCATGGCCGTCGGGCCACAGACCGGCGAGTGCGCGAACCAGGGTCGACTTGCCGGTGCCCGAAGCGCCGCGCAGCGCCCAGCGCTCGCCTGCACGGACCGACCAGTCGCCGACCGTCACCATCGGTTCGCCATGCGGCCGGTGGAGCGCCAGCGCTTCGGTCGCCAGGACGACACCGGGTGCCGTACCCGCGCCGACCGCGATTCCCGCCGGCCGTGCCTCGTCCAGGGCGTCGTCCAGCCCCTTGATACGATTGAAATAGCTGACCTGCTGACCGATCAGCTGATAGCTTTTGACGAAATAGCCGAGCTGCATTCCCAGCTGGGCGAAGGCGTCGCGTCCGGCCATCAACTGGCCGAAGGACATGCCCCCGGCGAAATAGGTCGGCACCATCAGGAACAGCGGCACCACCGTGCCCAATCGGTCATAGACGCTGCCCGCCGCCGTCAGGCCGAGCGAACTGTAGATCACCGAGCGGAAATTCAGGCGCACCGCGTCGAACGACTGTTCCATCGCCTGCCGTTCGGTCGCGACCGCGCCGGCCAGCCCGATCTGCGCGGCGTTGCGGCGGACGTGGATCAGCCCGGCGCGGAAATCCGCCTCGCGGTGCTGCTGGCGCATCATCGCGCGGACGAAGGGCTGGCCGATCTTGGCGGTCAGGTACGACCCGATCAGCGCATAGGCCACCGCATACCACACGGTGCTGCCGGGAATGGAGACCGCCGTGCCGCCCAGCGAGAACCGGATCGGCGGCGCGGTTTCCAGCAGGATCATCGCGAAGGTGACACCCGATGCGATCGACCCGATCAGCCGCAGCACGATGTGCAGCGCGCCGATCGACATGCCGACGGCGGCGGTGATGTTGTTCAGGTCGTCGGCGATACGCTGGTCGGGATTGTCGATGATCCGCAGCCGTTCGATCTCGGCATAGCGATTGCGCGTCATCCAGCGGTCGAGATAGTCGCGGGTCAGGAACGTCCGCCACCGGATCGACAACAGGCCGTCGATCAGGTTTTCGGCAAGGATCATCGCGACCTGCATCGCCATGATCGCAAGGAACACGAGCATCAGCGGCACCAGCTGCCCGGAATCGCGCTGCTCGATCGCGTCGAAGAACTGCCGCTGCCACTGATTGGTGCGCAGCAGGATGAAGGCGGTGCCAAACTGGAAGAACAGCAGCGTTATCAGCGCGAACCACGCGAACTTCCAGTCGGACGACCGCCAATAGCCGCTGACCAGCCGCCAGGCGTCGGCCCACCGGGCGGTGGCGGCCTGGGATGGAGCAAGGCCCGTCTCGCGACGGACCTCCCCGCTTTGCGTCGGTTGCGGCATCATTGGCGGTCAATCCCCGATCAGAAGAAGCGATAGCCGACGGTAAACCGCCACGTGCGCGGCTCGCCAAGCGGAACATAGCTGGTCGCGCGGGTCGGGTTGTAGTTTTCGCGGTCGAACAGGTTGCGGACACCGATGTTGATGTCGAGCCGCCCGACCGACAGGAACCCGTTCAGATTTGCCTGAAGCGCCGCCGGGATCGTGTAGAGGCCAACACTATCGATGTACGAACTCGACCGCCCGGTAAGCCCGGCACCCAGTCCCGCCTTCGTACCCTCGCCGATACGATGCAGGTAGGAGGCATAGAGATTGTAGATGTCGCGCGGTTGGGCGGCGACGACGAAGCCGATGTTCGCCGTCTTCGTGAGAAAGCGATAATCGGTGCGGGTGAACGCGCCTGATACGGTCAGCCCGGGCAGCGGTTCACCGCTGACGTTCAGGTCGATCCCGCGTCCCAATTGCCCGGGAACGGCGACCCGGAACTGACGGTTCACCGGATCGCGATCGAACAGCACGTTCTGGCGAATGCTGAACCATGACGCGTTGATGAGCATCCGCTTGTTGAAGAGGTCCCATTTCACGCCGGTTTCGGCGTTGCGGGTTTCGATATCGGGCAGCCGGTTCCCCAGCCGCTCGAACTCGAACGTCGGCTGATATCCATAGGCCAGCGTGCCGAAGACCGAGAGATTGTCGGTGATGTCAACCACCGCCCCGTAATTCGGCGTCGTCGCGCCAAGGTCCGATGAAGAGGTGCTGGGCCTGCGCCCGGTAATGACGCCCTTCGTCTTCAACTGGTTGTGCCGAATGCCTGCCGACAGGTGGATCGGACCGAAGCCGACGAGATACTGCCCGTAATAGCCGGTCTGGATCGAATTGATGGTGCCCGTCTCGTTACCGAACTTTACCGCCAGCGCGGGAAGCCTGGCACCGGTCAGGAAATTATACGGGAACATCGACCCATCATCGGCATACAGCCCCTTGACGGCAGTGTCGGTGCGCGTGATCCCGGCGACCAGCTTGTGGGTGATGCCCGCGGTTTCGAGCGCGATGCGGGCATAGCTGTCGA
Source organism: Sphingomonas panni (assembly GCF_022664435.1). Classification (GTDB taxonomy): domain Bacteria; phylum Pseudomonadota; class Alphaproteobacteria; order Sphingomonadales; family Sphingomonadaceae; genus Sphingomonas; species Sphingomonas panni. The sequence continues at coordinate 328,667 of NZ_JAKREU010000005.1, forward strand.
TGGCATCGCTCTTCGAGGTCTGCCGCACGCCGCTCGTCGACAGCAGCAGCAGCCCATTGTTGTTGAGTACGGCGAACGGCGAATATTGCGCCAGTGCGAAGCTGGTATCCTGATGCTGCACACGGGCGACGACCGACAGCCATTCGGTCAGCTTCTGCGTAAGCTCGCCGTTGAACTGGGTGTTGACGGTCTGCACCCCCTGGTCCGCATCGCCGACCAGACGACGCCCCTGGGGCAACTGGAACGGCTGCTTCGTCGTGGTGTTGAACAGCGTATAGGGCACCATGCCGAACAGCTGGTTGCTGAGCGTCGCCGACACGATGATGTCGGTCACCGCGTTCTTGTAGCGCAGCGAGGGCGCGAACAGATAATCCTCGTCACCGCGATAGCCGCCGAAGTTGCGGTTGGCGGTCGCCGCCGTGGCGATGATGCGGGCGCTGAAGCGATCGTCCTTCGAAATCGCGCGATTGGCGTCGATCGTCCCGCGGATCAGCCCGAACGACCCGGTATCGGCCGTCACGTACAGCCGCTCTTCGGCATTCGGCTTCTTGGTGACGATGTTGATCGTGCCGCCCAGATTGTCGCCGCCCAGCAGGATCGCATCGGGGCCTTTCAGCACCTCGATCCGTTCGATATTGGCCAGCGACTGGGTGGTACCCGCCGCGAAGTTGGAATTGGAGGCGGACGGCAGGCCGTTGACCGCGCCCTGCGCCACGAAGCCACGGACCGAATAGCCGACGCCGCCCTGCACGGTCGCGGTGTTTACCACCAGCCCGCCGGCATTGGCCAGCGCCTCCGTCATCGTCTGCGCCTGTTGCTGCTGCAGCAGCTTGGCGGAGATTACCTGGGTGTTGCGCGCCTGGTCGCGCAGCGACTGGCCTAGCCGCGACGAACTGGTCGCGCCGCGCACCAATATGTTCAGTTCCGCTTCGTTCGGACGCGCGGTGACGACGATGTCGTTGACGATGCTGATGACGCCCGCGTCATCGACGCTGACCGCGACCGGCAGGCCACGGGTGGCCTGCGCCACCGCTTCGCGTTCCGATTGCGCGTTCATGACCGGGCGCGCGGTGATGCCCCGCACCGCGTCCGGGTCGATGTTCATCGGTGCGCCCCATTCGGCCGCGATCCGCTGCAACGCTTCGCTGAGCGGCAGCGCGGGCTGCGAATGACTCTTTGCCTGTGCCTGTGCGACCCCCGGTGCGCAGGCGGCGAGCGCCAGCAGACTCGCAGCGACGACGTGACGTGAACGCATGGTTTTCCCTTCCCCTTTTGTGATGTCCGTGCCCTGCCCGGCCGCCTTTTTGACGTACCGGCACGGACGATTTCAGCGATCCGGCCTGACCACCACCGGTGTGCCGAGCTTCAGATTCGCGAACTGATCGCGGATGGCCTGCCAGTCGCCGACCAGCACCCAATGGACCTTGTCCGGGTCGGCCAGCTGTCCGGCGGCGGCGCGGAGCTGCTCCAGCGTCAGCGCGCCCAGCCGGGTCGGCTGCCGCACGAGATCGTCATGGGGCAGCCCGTCCGACCGCGCGTCGGCCATCGCCTGCAGTATCTCGCCATCGCCCTCCAGCTGCGCCGCATTCTGATTGGCGGCGGCGGAGGCGACCCGGTCGAGTTCCGCCTGCTGCGGCAGGCGGTCGCCGGTCAGCCCACGCATTTCCCGGATCAGTTCGGCGACCGAATCCCCGCTGTGATCGCGTTCAACCGAACCGGCTAGGATCCAGCGCCGTTCACCGCGCGTGTCGTACAGCCCCGACCCGATGCCATAGGTCCAGCCCTTGTCCACGCGCAGGTTGCTGGCGATCCGGGCGGTCGAGTTGCCGCCATAGATTTCGTTCGCCGCCCATCCCGCCGTTGCCGCAACACTGTCGGGACGATCGGTCGGCGGCAGGACCCTGCCCGCCATGATGAAGGTCTGCGTCGCGCCGGGCTTGTCGATGACGGTCAGCGACGGCGTGGCCGTACCACGCGCTGGCGGGATGACCGCCGCCGGTGCGGCCGGTCCCGTCGCCCGCCAACCCGCCAGCGCCTGTTCCAGCATCGGCTTCAGCGTCGCCATGGTCGTGTCGGCCGCGACGTACAGCGTCGCGCGGTCGGGGCGGACATGGCCGCGCATCCATTCGTTGAGCTTCGCCGGGTCGATCGCGTTCAATGCCGCGATATCCGCATCCGGCGACCGCGCCAGCGCATAGGGGTGACCCGCGCCGTACATCGCATCGTACAGCGCGCGTTCCGCCAGCCGGTGACCGTTGGACTTCTGCGCGGACAGCAGGTCGACGCCCGCCCGTTTCAGCCCGGCGACGCTATCGGCGGTCACGGCGGGCCGCGTCAGCACGTCGCCCAGCAGCGCGATACCCGCCGCCCGCTTGCCGGCGTCCCAACCGGCCAGGAAATCGGCATGGTCGTTGTCGACGGTCTGGCGAAGCCAGCCGCCCAGCGCCTCCGCCCGTTCGGCGCGGGCGCGCTGGTCCGGCGTCGTGCCCTTCCCCGTCAGCAGATCGAACGCGATCGGCGCGATCAGGCGTGACGGCCCCGCCAGCCCGGCATCGTCGAACCGCAGCCGCACGACATCGGTCATCGCGCCCGGCCGGGGGACCAGCACGACCTTCAACCCGTTCGACAGTTGCGCCTGTTCCACTGCCGGAAATACGATCGGTGCCAGCGCGCCCATCGGCGGCGGCCCCTGCGTCAGGGCGTAACCGCCGGTCGTTGAACGCAATTGCGGCCGGGGCTGCGCGATCAGGCGATAGCCGGGGCCGCCATAGACCGGCGCCACCGCCTTGCGCACGCTGTCCGGCGTGGCGCTGCGCAGTTCGCGCAGATAGGTTTCGGCATAGTTCGGATCGGCCGTCTGCCCGGCGGTGCGCGCCTGCAGGAACGCCTTGCCCGCGGTACTGGTCTGCAGCCCCATCAGATACTGGATGCGCGCCGCCCGGGCCGCTTCCAGTTCGGCCGGCGTCGGCCCCCGTGCGACATAGTCGGCCAGGACCGCATCGATCTCCGCCTCGGCCCGCGCCATCTGGTCCGCCGGGATGCCGTCGACGACGAAGCCCATCCGGCTCGACAGACGCCCTTCGTCGAACGTGACGAAGGCGGCGGTGGCGATACCCAGTTCCTCGATCAGCCGGCGGTTCAGGCGCGATCGCGTGCCGGCCGCCATGATCTGCGCGGTCAGGTCGAACGACGCGATCTCCGGCGACCCCTGTGGCGGGGCGATATAGGTGGCATAGATTCGTCCCTTGGGCACCGCGCGATAGACTTCGCGCCGCACCGGGCCGGATAGCGGGATGCTGCGCGTCAGCAGCCGGTCGAGCGGCAGGCGCGGGGCAAGGCCGCCGAAGTATTTTTCCACCAGCGACCGGACCGCTTCGCCGGTGACGTCGCCCGCCAGGATCAGCGTGACGTTGGAGGGGCCGTAATAGGTGTCGAACCATTGCCGCGCCGTATCGACGGTCACCGCGTTCAGATCGGCTTCCTCGCCGATCGTGCTATGGTGATAAGGGTGATCGGCGGGATAGAGGTCGGCAAAGGTGATCGCGTCGGTCGTGCCATCGGGCTGCGCGGCACGCTGCCGCTTTTCGTTCAGCACGACGCCGACCTCGCGCTTGATCCGCTCGGCGGTCAGCGCGCCGCCGATATAGCCCATCCGGTCGGCTTCGAGGAACAGCACCCGCTCCAGCGCGGCGCTCGGGAAGGTTTCGTAGAAGCGGGTGACGTCCTGGTTGGTGGCCGCGTTGAAGTCCGATGCGCCGAGGTCGCGCAGCGAGTTGAACGAATGCTGGTTCCAATGCTCGCTGCCGTCGAGCATCAGATGCTCGAACAGATGGGCATAGCCGTGCTGCCCCGGCTTCTCGTCCTTCGACCCGACATTGTAGACCAGCGTCGCGGTAACGAGCGGCACGCGCCGGTTGGTCTGGACGACGACCTTCAGCCCGTTGGCCAGCGTGAATCGCGTCACCGGATCGGTGATAGCCGGCCGTGCCGCCGGCGCAGCCTTCGCCGCCGGCTTCGTCGCAGGCGGTCGCTGGGCCGATGCAGGGGCCGCGATCATTCCACCCATGGAGGCGGCGATCAGCGCAACAAACGGAAAGGATGTAGCCATCCGCCGACATTACCGGTTGCTTGCGAATTTGCTTCAGGCCAAAGTCACAAAAGATGACCAGCCTGTCCTACCTGAACGACAAGGACAATTTCGACGCGACGACCGACCCGGCCGCCACGGAGAGCAGCCAGGTCGAACGGATCGTCCGCGCCATCGCCGGCGGCATCGCCGAGGGGAAGCTGATCGCCGATCAGCGACTGCCCTCGATCCGCGCGATGGCGGCCGAACATCGCGTCAGCCGGGACACCGTACAGCGCGGCTATGACAAACTGGTTGCGGGCGGGCATCTTTATGCACGCCGGGGTGCCGGCTTCTATGTCGCGGCGGTGCCGATGCCGCCGGTCCGCGACACGACGCCCCGCCCGACGGTCGACCTGGAACCGTTCCAGCTCATCCATACCAGCCTGCCGCCCGATCGTTGCCCCGGCAGCGGCGTGCTGTTGCACGATGACGGCTCGGTCGACGAGCTGCACCGCATCGTGAAGGGCGTGGTCGCGAGTGGCCAGCGGCTGGGCGGCTATGGCGATCCGGCCGGCTATCTGCCGCTGCGCCAGCAGCTGCAGAACAAGCTGCGCATCGAGGGGATCGACGCGCCGCTCCCCTCGATCCTGACCGTACCCGGCTGCGTGGCGGGACTGACCCTCGTCGTGCGTTCCTTCATCCGGCCGCGCTCGCTCGTGCTGGTCGAGGACCCGGCGTCGTTCATCCACACGACCGTGCTGTTGGCGCAGGGTGCGGAAATCATGCGCGTGCCGCGGGAGGCCGACGGCCCCGACCTCGACGTCCTGCGGCTGTTGTGCGAGCGTTACCGTCCGGCGATGTTTCTGATGACGTCCGTGCTGCACAATCCGACCGGCAGCTCGCTCTCGCTGCCCAAGGCCCGCAAACTGATCGAGATCGCGGCCGAATTCGACATGATGGTCGTCGACGATGCGAGCTATGCCGATCTGTCGCACCCCGCCGGCGCGCGGCCGGTCGTGCCGCTGGCGGTCCTCGACCAGCTGGATCATGTGATCCATGTCGGCGGATCGTCGCATATCCTCGCCCCCGATGTCGGGACCGGCTATGTCGTCGCGCACGAGCGGCGGATGGAATTGCTGCGGCTTTTCCGCCCGGCCCAGGGTCTCGGCAACATGCTGATCCAGGAACGCGTCCTCTACCGCCTGCTCAGCAACGGCCTGTATCGTCGGCGGTGCGAGCGGATCCGCGCCATGCTGGCCCAGCGCGCCACCGCTATCCGCCACGCCCTGGCCGAGGCGGGCTGCACCGTCGCCCCGGCAGGGGGCGGCCTGTTCCTCTGGGCCGATCTGGGGCAGGACAAGAGCGGAGTCGACGTGGCGCGGCGAATGCTGAAACACGGTTTCCTGACCGCACCGGGATCGCATTTCTCACCGCCCAAGACCGACAATTCGCATATGCGCTTCAACGTCACCACCACGACCCCGGCCGCACTCGCGGCCCTCGCCGCCTGCCTGTAGCGTCATCGCCATCATAGCCATCAATCGCCCGAATGAACTCTGATAGTTCGCTCCGTCCAACACGCGGGATATGCCGCGAGCGGGGCGTAAGGTTGGTAAGCGTGGTGTGGAGGCCGCAGATCATGCTGCTTGCGCAATTGGCTGATCTGCCGGCGGCATCCAGTTCCAGGGCATGAGTTCGTCCCATCGGCTGGCAGGCCAGTCTGCCGCGACTTTGGCGAT
>NZ_JAKREU010000006.1 GCF_022664435.1 Sphingomonas panni
TTGGCAACGCGAGCGGACTCGCATGGCGATGGGCAGCGGGGGCGGGGGCATTGCGCCGGGAGCGCAGCCCGGACCGCCGGGGCCGCCCGGACCACCGGGGCCGCGTGCGTCGGGGCCACCGGGGCCGCCCGGACCGTGCGGGCCGGGGCCGCGACCTTCGGGGCCATGGCCGGGGCGCGGGGGCGGCGGGCCGACCGGCGTCACCTTGCCCGCCGCATCGACGACATAGGATGCGCGCAGCTGTCCGTCGTCATAGCGGCCCTGTACCTGCACCGGGGCGCCCTTGGTCACGTTCGCATCGCGGGCGCCGTCGACCATCGCCTTGCCGCTGCCGTCCTGCACGACGAAGCGGTCGCCATAGACTTCGGCGACGCGGCCCTTGACCGTCACCACGCCGCTGCTGTTCGCCAGCCGTGCGACCGGGGTCGCCACGGTCGGGGCCATTTCGACGCCCGGCCGGGTCAGCGACACCGCACTCGCCCCGCCCGCCGCGCCGATGGCAAGGCCGATCGCGACGCCGAGGCCGAGCTTGCCGGTGCTGCCGAGGGAAAATTTCGCCATGTGCTTCACTCCTTCGTTGTTCGATGAAGCCCTTCTAGCGATTCGCCCCCTCGCCACGCTGAACCCGGCGGTTCAGTTTCGGTTTAGGGTGCGGGGGTAGCGGAGACGGTCATGCGCATCTTGTTAGTCGAGGACGATCCCGATCTTGGCCCCGCCATCGCGCGGGCGTTGCGGGCCGAACAGTGCGCGGTCGACCTGTGCCCGAGCGGGATCGACGCGCAGCATCTGGGCGAGACCGAACGCTATGACGTGGCGGTGCTCGATCTGGGCCTGCCCGATCGTGAGGGGACGGCGGTGCTGAAAGGTTGGCGCGAGGGCGGGCGCGACATGCCCGTGCTGGTGCTGACCGCGCGCGACGGATGGTCGGACAAGGTGGCCGGGTTCAAGGCCGGAGCCGATGATTTCCTGACCAAGCCGTTCCGGGTCGAGGAACTGACGATGCGGCTGCGCGCACTGGTGCGGCGCTCGGCCGGCCATGGCGCGACGCGGATCGCGTGCGGGCCGCTGGCGTACGAGACGCAGACCGGGGTGTTCGAGCTGGACGGGTTGCCGATCAAGCTGACCGCGCTGGAACACCGGGTACTGGCCGCGCTGATGCTGGCGAAGGAGGCGGTGATCGAGCGGCTGGACCTGATGGAGCGGGTCTATGAGGGCGATGCCGATGTCGATTCGAACAGCCTGGAGGTCATTATCGGCCGGTTGCGCAAGAAGATCGGCGCGTCGCTGATCGAGACGGTGCGCGGACGCGGATATCGGTTGACGGCGGGGGCGGCGTGAGGTTGCCCCGGTCGATCCATGGACGGATGCTGGCGCTGTCGGTGGCGACGACATTGGTCGCGTTGCCGGTTGCGGGCATTTCGATCGGGCATGTGCTGGAGCGGTTCGTGACGCGCGGCGTCGACGAACGGCTGGCGGACCGGTTGCAGTTGCTGAGCGCGGTGGTGCGCGCGGATGGCAGCGTCGACCGCGCATTGTTGGCGCGGCCGGGGGTCGAGGAGGCGTTCGGACGGGGGGGCGTGTGGACGATTGATGCGCCGGGCGGGGCGATCGGCAGTGCGATGCTGCCGATCGCCGGGCCGCCCACGCCACGCGGACCGCGTCCACCGGCCGGGCGCGCGGAGGGCACGCCGTTCGATACCGAACTGGCCGATGGGACCGCGCTGCACGGGCTGATGCAATTGCGCGACACGCCTGCCGGGCCGGTGCGGCTGGGCGTGGCGGTGCCGCGTGCCGAGATCGAACGGCCGTTGCAGGGCGCGCTGCTGCCTTTGCTGGCGACGCTGGCGATCGTGGCGCTGGTGCTGGCGGTGGCGACGCTGGTGCAGCTGCGGCTGGGGCTGCGACCGCTCAGGACGTTGCGGGACCGGGTCGCGGCGGTGCGGGCCGGGGCGGCGGGGGAGGTGCCCGAGGATCAGCCCGAGGAACTGCGTCCGCTGGCGGTCGAGCTGAACGCGCTGGTGCGCGAACAGGGCGAGGCGCTGTCGGCGGCGCGGGCGTCGGCGGCGAACCTCGCCCATGCGCTGAAGACGCCGGTGGCGACGCTGGCGCTCGAGCTGGGCGACGATCCGCGGGGGGCGCAGGTGCGGCGGATCGATGCGACCATCCGCCATCATTTGTCGCGGGCGCGGGGCGGGGTGGTCGACCGGCGGGCGTCGACGGCGCTGCGGCCGGCCGTCGAGGCGCTGGTCGGGGTAGTACGGGCGCTGCATCGCGGTGGCGGCGTGGCGGTTGAGGCGGACCTTGCCGATCTGCGCGTCGCGGTGGATGCGGCCGATCTGGACGAGCTGGCCGGCAATCTGATCGATAATGCCGCGCGCCATGCGCGGTCGCGGGTCCGGGTCGCGGCGGACCGCGACGGGGCGATGGTGCGGCTGTCGGTCAGCGACGACGGCCCCGGCATCCCGGCCGCCGACCGGGCGAGGGCGACCGATCCCGGCGTGCGGCTGGACGAGCGGGGCGACGGCCATGGCTTCGGCCTTGCCATCGTCCGCGATCTGGCGACGCTCTATGGCGGGCGGCTGACGCTCGGCGAGGCGGACGGCGGCGGACTGGTCGCCGCCGTCACGCTGCCGATCAGCGCGGCATCTGGAACATGAAGCGCTGCGCGTTGCCGGTGCAGGCGGTGTTGTTGTCGGGACGGTAGCTGCTGCGATAGCGGGTGGCGGTCACCATCTTCTGCGCCGCGTCGCCGAACACGAACGGGGGATAGGCGGCGACGGTGCGGGGGGTCAGCGTGTGGCCGTCGGCGGCGATGTCGAATTCCACCTTGGCCCAGCCTTCGAAGCCCATCTGAAACGCCTCTGTCGGATAGAGGCTGCTGCTCGCACCCTGCCGGGCGACGGCCGGGGTGGGGGCGATCAACGCGCATTGGTCGCTGCTGAGTCCCGTGCGGGTGAAGGCGGCCTGCGCAGCGGCGGTATCGCCGCTTTGTGCCGCGAGGTCGGCGCGGTTGAGCAGGGCGGCGACCTTCAGCGGATGGGTGTCGGGCAGTGGCGAGGCGAGCACGGCGTCGATCAACTGGGTGCGTTCGGCCGCGCGGACCTGACTGCCGCCATTGGCCAGCATCATCCGCACCGTCGCCGCAGACAGTGGATCGGCCGCGACCTCCGGCCGGCGCAGGATCGTGCGGAAGCCATCGAGGACCTGTCGATATTCCTTTGCCGCGACATAGGCGTCGCTGATCCGGAAACGGGTGGCGACCGCGACGGGGGCGTTCGTCGCCTGGGCGAGGGTCAGCGCTTCGGCAACGAGCGGGCGCGCTTCTTCGGCATTGACGAGTTGCGAATTGAACATCCAGCCGAGCGCGCGCAACTCGGCGACCCTGTCACCGGCGGCGCAGGCGCGCTGTACCTCCGCGCGGGCCAGCGGCAGGGCGCGGGCGGCGGGCTGTTCTTCCCAGGCGAAGGCGGGCGATCCCTTCGACGTCAGCCATGCGTCGAACGCTTCGTCGAGCGGCTGGCTGATCGACGGGCGTTCGATGGCGGTCGAGCAGCGCAGTTCGACGCGGGCCATCTGTCGCCAGAAGACCGGGATGGTGACGGCGTCGGACGGCTGCCACGACCAGTCGCTCACCGAGCGGGCCAGCGCCAGCGCCACCTTGCGGTCGCCGGTGGTGTAGATGGGCGAGACGTTGCGCACGATGCCGTCGTCGCCCAGCGCAAATTCGATGACCGCGACATCGCTCGGCTTCAGCCCGGTGGTCGCACCGCAGGGCGGCAGTTCCATCTGGCGCGCGCCGGCGAAGGGCGCCTTTTCCATCCGCGCCGCACCGGTATAGGCGAGATAGGTGCGGGCATGTTCGCGGTCGCCGTTCAGCAGCGCGGCCTGCGCCAGGTCGGCCCGGGTCGCGACTTCCGACAGGTTGACCCGATTGTCGAGACCGCCCTGCTTCTTCAGCGAATCCTTCAGCACGCTGTACGCATCGGCATGGCGTCCGTCGTTGAGCAGCACCCGGGCATAGCGGGTCTGCACCGCCGCGACCGTCGCCTTGTCGATGTTCGGTTCGGCCTCGGTCAGCTTGCGCGCTTCCTCAGCATAGGCGAGCGCGCGGCCGTCATGGTCGAACGACAGGGTGCGGGCCAGCGCCAGCAGCGGGATCACCCGGTCGATCCCCTTCGCCATGTCGAGCGCCGCCTTGAACGACGTCTCCGCCGCGTCATAGTCGAAGCCGTCATAGGCCGCTTCGCCCAGTGCGAGATGCGCAGCGCCGAGATCGGCGCGAAACTCGTCGGGCCTGGCGGCGAGCGTCGGCAGACCGCGCCGGATCGCCGCGACACCGGCTTCGCCGTCGCCCATGCGGATGCGGCAGATACCACCCCGCACCGCGATGGCGGCGGCGAGCAACGCGTTCTTGTTGGTCGCGGTCCGCCGTTCGAGCGCGTCGTAGAGTTTCAGCGCGTCGGCGCAGTTGCGGGTGGAATAGGCGGTGTTGGCGGCGTCGAACTGCGCCTGCAGCGTCAATGGCTTGGGCGGGGTGGCGGCGGGCTGCGCCGGGGTGGCGGCCTGTGCCAGCGCCATCAGGCCGTGCAGAATCGGTTCGAGCATGTTTCCCCCCTGTTTTGCGGCAGCAAAGCACGGCATTGTTACAGCGTCGATGGGGGATGCGATGAAGCGTTGGGCGGGTTTTGGCGGATGGGTGGCCGCGCTGGTGCTGGCAGCGGTGCCGGCGGGGGCCTATCCGCCGCGCGCGATCCTGTTGTTCGTCGCGTCATGGTGCGCGCCCTGTCATGGCGAGATCGCGGCATTGCCCCGGTTGAACGACGCGGCGGGGCCGTGGCGGGTCCTGGTCGTGCCGGTCGATCGCGGGCGGGCGACGGCGGCGATGATGGCGGGCGTCCCGGTCGCGCAACGCTGGGTGCCCGATGCGGTGCAGATGGCGGCGGTGCGGGACGACCTGTTCGGGGGTACGGCGGGGTTGCCGTTCAGCGTCGCCATCGGGGGTGACGGGCGGCCCTGCGGCGCGCATCGCGGGGTGTTGAATGCCGCCCGGGTGGCGGCGTTGCGGGCGGGGTGTGGGGGTAGGTGACCTCACGTTTTCGTGAGGTCTGACCTGATGGCGTTCGTTCCGACGGTACTTGTCGAGCAACGTATCGCGTACCCCCGCGCAGGCGGGGGGCCAGGGTTCCGGGCGCAAGCCGTTTTTCTGCTTGGCTCTGGACCCCCGCATGCGCGGGGGTACGGTATATTCGGTATTTCGGGTCCCTCTTTCCCGTTAGCGGGTCGATCAGAAGCGGGACCCCGGGTAAGGCCCAGGGGTGACGTTGCAGTTACAATGTGACGCTGCCGCTCGTTCCGCCGCGCAGGGTCAGTGACTTCACGACATTGCCTTGCCGCACATTCACCTGATTGACCTGCGCGCGGTACACGTCGGTCAGTACGGTCGAGCGGACCGCGACCGTCTTCGGCTTGCGCGGGGCCTTCCCGACATAGTCGATACGGACCTGCGAATGGGTCAGGTCGGTCGTGACATGGGTCAGCGGCACCGGCTTGCCATCGATGGTCAGCGCGAAGCGGCTCTGCACATAGGCTTGCAGCGCGGCGACCGCCTTCGGATCGTCGAGGCTGACCTGCGCGTCCGGCGCGATCTTCGACAGGGCAGGTTCGATGTCGTGGGCCTCGAACCGGTGCGACACGGTGACCTTGCCATCGGCCAGCGTCACCACCGCGAGCGAGTCGTGCCCGCGATGCGCCTGTGCCGGGGCGATCGCCGCGACGGCGGCGAGGAGGGCGAGCGCCGCCCTCACTTCGACACCGGCGCGGGATAGGTCTGGAGCGAGCCGGGCTTCACCTGCACGTCGAAATCCTTCATCCGGTTTTCGAGGTCCTCGACATCCTCGATCTCCAGCACGACCGGGCGGATGGCACCGCGATAGACATTGTTCGACCGGTCGGCATCGGCGATTTCGAGCAGCGGATCGACCTCCGCCCCGGTGATGGTCTTGCCCGTGACATACTGCCACGTCACCGCCTTCGGATTGTAGCGCCAGACTTCGGCGGGGATGCGGACGATCTCGGTCGTGTTGTCGCTGAAGGTCAGCTTCAGCGGGATCGGCATGACGAGGCCACCGATGTTGCGGAACGAGAAGCGGTAGAATTTGTCCTTCACCTGGAACGCGGCGCGTTCCTCCGGCGTCAGTTTTTCGAGCTTTTCGGCAAGGTCGCGACGCTGCTGCGGGCTGACGGCGAACCGGTCCTGCCGGTCGTAAAAGTCGCGGGTGGCGGGGTCGCGTTCGGTGACGGTCTTCTGGCCCGCATTGTTGCGCACGGTCAGCGACGTATTCTCCGCATCGGCCAGCGCGCGGCGTTCGCGGGCATTCGCCTCCAGATCGCCGCCGGCGATGCGGCCCTCGACCACCTTGTCGAGCGCGATGTCGACATGGTCGGTCGAATAGAACCAGCCGCGCCAGAACCAGTCGAGATCGACGCCCGAACTTTCCTCCATCGTGCGGAAGAAGTCGTAGGGCGTCGGCCGCTTGAAGCGCCAGCGGGTGGCATATTCGCGGAAGGCGCGGTCGAACAGCTCGCGCCCCAGCACCGTTTCGCGGAGAATGGTCAGCGCGGTGGCAGGCTTGCCATAGCCATTGGCACCGAACTGCAGCACCGAATCCGACTGGGTCATCAGCGGCACCTGATTGTCGGAGAGCATGTACTCGGCAATGTCCTTCGGCTCGCCGCGGCGCGAGGGGAAGTCCTTGTCCCACAGCTTTTCGGCCTGGAACTGGAGGAAGGTGTTCAGCCCTTCGTCCATCCACGTCCATTGGCGTTCGTCGCTGTTGACGATCATCGGGAACCAGTCATGCCCGACCTCGTGGATCACCACGCCGATCAGGCCGGTCTTGGCGCGTTCGGTATAGGTCAGCTGCCCGGTCTTGGCGTCCTTCACCGGGCGGGGGCCGTTGAAGGTAATCATCGGATATTCCATGCCGCCGACCGGACCGTTGACCGACTGCGCCACCGGATAGGGGTAGGGGAAGGCGAACTTGCCGTACACGTCGATGGTGTGGGCGATCGCCTTGGTCGAATAGGCATCCCAGAGCGGGCGGGCTTCCTTCGGGTAGAAGGACATCGCCATGACATTGGGATTGGCGGCGTAATCCTGCCGCACGTTCATCGCGTCCCATGCGAATTTGCGCGACGATGCCCAGCCGAAATCGCGGACATTCTGCGCGGCGAAGGTCCAGGTCTTGGTGCCCGAAGCGCGACCGCGTTCGGCGGCGAGCGCTTCGTCGGGGGTGACGATATACATCGGCGCGGTGGCCGACTTGGCCTGCTCCAGCCGCTGGCGCTGGGTCGCGGTCAGGACCTGATCGGGGTTCTGGAGCACGCCGGTTGCCGACACGATATGGTCCGACGGCACGGTCAGCGCGACCTTGTAATCGCCGAATTCCAGCGTGAATTCGCCGGCGTCGAGGAACGCCTTGTTATGCCAGCCTTCATAGTCCGAATAGACGGCGAGGCGGGGGAACCACTGCGCCCCTTCGAAGATGCAGTTGCCGTCCTCGCCCCTGCCCGTGAAGCATTCATAGCCCGAGCGGCCGTCGACGACCTTCTGTTCGGCCATCGGGAAGGACCAGTCGATCGACAGCGTGACCTCGCCGCCATTGCCCGCCACCGGCTGCGGCAGTTCGATGCGCAGCAGCGTATCGGTGACGCGGTGGGCGAGCGGCTGTCCGTCCGGCCCGCGCACCGCCGAGATGGTGAAGCCGCCTTCCCACGTTTTCATCGCCTCCGCCTGGCGGATGTCGCGAATGCTGATCGACTTGGCGTCGGGCACGGTTTTCGTCATCTCGGCGATGGACGACCGCTTATACTGATTCTGGTCGAGCAGCAGCCAGAGATAGGGCAGCGCGTCGGGCGAGTTGTTGCGGTAGCGGATCGTCTCGGTGCCGGTCACGACCTTGGTCGCTTCGTTCAGCGATACCTTGACGTCGTAGTCGACCTTTTGCTGCCAGTAGCGATAGCCCGGCGCGCCCGATGCGTTGCGGTAATCGGTCGGCGTCGGCCAATCCTCGCCCTCCAGCTGGCGGAACTTGTCCTGCCAGTCGCCCTTGGTCTGGCGGATCGGGTCGGCAAGTGCGGGCGTGGTGCTGAGCAGCAGCGCGATGAGGGCGAGGCGGGGGGCAGCGGACAAGCGGGAAGGCCTTTCGGTCGGACGATGCGCGGATGGTTACGCGGGATACGAGGCGCGTCAACCATCCGCATCGCCGTTGCAGGCGGCCAAATCGCGTTCCATGCGTTTGCGGCGACGACCAAATCGAGGAAGATTGCATGACCCGACCGACCGGCACCGACGGCTTTACGCTGAACCAGACGATGCTGCGCGTCCGCGACCCCAGTGCCAGCCTGGCCTTTTACCAGGACGTGCTGGGCATGACGTTGCTCCAGAAGCTGGATTTCGAGGAGGCGGCGTTCTCGCTCTATTTCCTGGGGTATCTACGCGACGGGGAAGTCGTGCCGACCGACCCGAAGGAACGCGCGCGGTTCGTGTTCACGCGCGAAACCACGCTGGAGCTGACGCACAACTGGGGGACCGAGGACGATCCCGACTTTGCCGGCTATCACAGCGGCAATGACGACCCGCGCGGCTTTGGCCATATCGGGATCAGCGTGCCCGACGTGGGCGCGGCGTGCGCGCGGTTCGAGGAACTAGGCGTACCGTTCCGCAAGCGGCCGGACGAGGGGCGGATGAAGGACATCGCCTTCATCACCGATCCCGATGGCTATTGGATCGAAATCCTGTCGCCGAACGGCATGACGCAGGCGGTGACCGAAGCGGGATGAGGCGGGGCCGTCACCCCGGCCCAAGACCGGGGTGATGGCTGCAGCGGCGTCAGACCAGCACCTTCTCCGGCTTGGTCACGGTTTCCAGCGGGGTGTTGGCGTCGATTTCCATCAGCGGCTTCAACAGGCCATCGCGCAGGTCGTAGACCCAGCCATGGAGTTCGAGCGGCTGGCCGCTGGCGAAGGCGCGCTGGACCACGTCGGTGCGGGCGAGCTGCACCAGCTGGTCATGGACGTTCAGTTCGACCAGCCGGTTGGCGCGTTGCTCCTCCGGCAGGGCGTCGAGTTCGTCGCGGTGGTTTTCGACCACCTCGCGCGCGATCGCCAGCCAGTCATGGACATGGCCTTCGACCCCGCCCTGCAACGCCGCCTGGATGCCACCGCACGCATAATGGCCGCACACGATGATATGGCCGACCTTCAGCACCTCGACCGCGAACTGCACCACCGACATCAGGTTCTGGTCGTTCGGATCGACCAGATTGGCGATGTTGCGGTGGATGAACATGCCGCCGGGTTCGGTATTGGTCAGCTGGTCCGGCGCGACGCGGCTGTCGGAACAGCCGATCCACAGGAATTCGGGCTGCTGGCCGACCGTCTGCCGCGTGAAATAGTCGGGATTGTCCTCCAGTCGCTCGGCGGCCCATGCCTTGTTGGCGAGGAGCAGGTGCTTGTATTCCCTCATGCGTAGGCGACCTCCTTGCGCGGTGCCTTGATCTGCGGCGCGGTGCGGTCGGCGATGTCGCCGCGGACCAGCACCTTGATGTTGCGATATTGCGCGTTCTTGATGAAGCCGTTGATGATGTCGATATTGTCGAGATCGACATAGCTGGTCGCCGACAGGTCGATCACCACGGTGCAGTCGTCGGGTACCTTTTCCAGTTCCTTGGTCAGTTCGACCTTGTGGATGAAATACAGGTTGCGCTTGGCGCGGACCATGCAGCTGGCGCCCGGACCCTCGCCGTCCTGCACGAACGTCACCGCCGGGCGGAAATTGCGGGCGATGACGAACACGAAGCCGACGACCAGCCCGACGACGATGCCCTTGAGCAGGTCGGTGAACAGGATCGCGGCGATGGTGACGACGAACGGCACGAACTGGGTCATGCCCTGCTTCCACCGTTTGGTGAACAATTCGGGCTTGGTCAGCTTGTAGCCGGTCTGGATCAGCACCGCGGCCAGCGCCGACAGCGGGATCAGGTTGAGCAGGAACGGGATCAGCAGCACGCTGAGCAGCAGCCAGGTGCCGTGCAGGATCGTCGACATCTTGGACGCGGCATTGGCATCGACGTTCGCCGACGACCGCACGATGACCGACGTCACCGGCAGGCCGCCGATCAGGCCCGACAGGATGTTGCCGCCGCCCTGCGCCAGCAGTTCGTGGTTCTTGTCGGTCACGCGGCGCTTGGGATCGAGTTCGTCGACCGCCTTCACCGATAGCAGCGATTCGAGGCTGGCGACGATGGCGAGGGTGACGGCGACGGTCCACACGGTCGCATTGCCGATCTGGCCGAAGTCGGGAAGGCTGAACAGCTTCACGAACCCGCCTAGGCCATCGGCGATCGGTACGCTGACCAGATGGGTCGGCTTGACCTGGATCGCGGGGGCGACCGCGCCGAACAGCGCGTTTAGCGCGACCGATCCGACCACCACGACCAGCGGGCCGGGGACGAAGCGCAGCGGACCTTCCTTCGGCCGCTTCTTGTCCCACCAGAACAGGAAGGCGATGCTGATCGCGGCGATGATCGCCGCGCCCCACACGACCTGTTCGCGCAGCACGAACAGGATGGTGTTGAAGGTGTTGAGGCCGTCGCCCTGGCGGAAGGCGAAGTCGCCGCCCGGATCGCCATCATAGCCGATGGCATGCGGCACCTGCTTCAGGATCAGGATCAGGCCGATCGCCGCCAACATGCCGGTGATGACCGACGAAGGCACGAATTCGCCCAGCACGCCCGAGCGCGAAAAGGACAGCAGGATCTGCATACAGCCCGCGAGGAACACCGCGAGCAGGAACGCTTCGAAGCTCGGCAGCTTGGTGATGGCGTCGAGCACAATCACGGTCAGGCCGGCGGCGGGGCCGCTGACCGACAAGGGCGACTTGCTGAGCGAGCCGACGACGATGCCGCCGACGATCCCGGCGATCAGGCCGGAAAACAGCGGCGCGCCCGACGCGAGCGCGACGCCGAGGCACAGCGGGAGCGCGACCAGCGCCACCACGATCGATGAGGGAAGGTCCTGCCGAAGATTGGCGATCAGGGAAGGTTTCGTCGACATAGGGTCGATAGCCTTTGAAACAGGGTGCGCCGGACGTGCTTGGGGGAAGCACGCCCGGCGCGGAACCCACGGCCGGCGGAACGGGGGAGGGAAGAGTCGCCCCGCCAACCCGCAGGAACTGGTTATTCGGCGGCTTCAGCCGTCACGAAATCCGCAGCAAGGCGCTTGGCGGCGGGCAGGGCCACCGGCAGCGGACGGTCCGAATTGATCGGGGCGAAGCGGCCGGTTTCGCCGTCCAGCGCCAGGATCGTGCCGGCATGGATGTCGACGAACCAGCCGTGCAGCGTCAGCTCGCCCTTGGCGATGCGCGACGCGACCGCGGGATGGGTGCGCAGGTGCGAAATCTGGACCACGACGTTTTCGAGGCTGGCGGCACGGACGGCCGCCGCATCGTCGAGATCGGGATAGCTGTTTTCGACCACCGAATGGGCGGCATGGCTGTGCCGCAGCCACGCGGCGACGCTGGGCAGGCCGTCGAGCGTTTCCGGCTTCATCAGAGCGCCCATCGCGCCACAGCCCGAATGGCCCGACACGATGATGTCGGTGACGCCCAGCACCGCAACGGCATATTCGACCGTCGAGGTCGTGCCGCCATTCTGCTGAGTGAAGGGAGGGACGATGTTGCCGGCGTTGCGGATGACGAACACGTCGCCCGGCTTCGCCTGCAGGATATGTTCGGGAACGACGCGCGAATCCGAGCAGGAGATCATCAGGACCTTCGGGCTTTGTCCATCGGTCGCCAGCTTCGAATACAGGTCGGCGTCGCTGCCGAACACGTCCTTTTCAAAGCCGAATACCCGGCCGATCACATCGTTCATCGTCTTTCCCTCCACCCGGCGGCAGCGAAGCCGCGCCACCGGTTCAGGAAACGATATAGACGACGCAATCTTGCTGCGTTCGACGCCAGTGTAACGAATTATTGCCGCGCCGCGAAAGGGGCGGGCAGCACGATCGCCGCGCACAGCCCGCCGCCGTCGCGGTTGCGCAGCTCCAGCCGGCCCCCCTCCGCCTCCACCGCGCGCTGCACGATCGACAGGCCGAGGCCGAAGCCGACCGTGTCGCGCTTGCGCGCGGTGTCGAGCCGGACGAACGGTTCGAGGACATCGGCCAGGGACTCGTCGGGAATGCCGGGGCCGTCATCCTCGACGCGGATCACGGTCGCGCCATGTTCGATGGCGAGGGTCAGCGTGGCACTGCCGCCATAATGGATTGCGTTCTCGACAAGGTTGGTGACTGCGCGACGGAAGTTCGACCGGCGCACCGCGCGTTCGAAATGGTCCGGCCCGACATAGGTCGCGTCATGGCCATGGTCGGCGGCATCGTCGACGATGCTGGCGCACAGGACCGCGAGATCGACCAGCACGGCGCGCTCCGGTTCGCTCTCCCCGCCGAGAAAGGCGAGCAGCGACGTCACCATCGCCTCCATTTCCGCCAGGTCGTTCTGCACCGTGCCCCGCAGATCGCGGTCGGGAATGGCGTCGGTGCGCAACCGCAGCCGGGCGAGCGGAGTGCGCAGGTCGTGGCCCACCGCCGCCAATGCGCGGGTGCGTTCGTCGATCAGCCGGTGGATGCGCGCCTGCAACCCGTTGAACGCGACGACGAGGCGGCGGACCTCGCTCGGCCCCGCTTCCTCGATGGTCGGCAGCGTCGATCCGCCGCCGGGGCCGAAGCGATCGACCGCATCGGCCAGCTGGCGCATCGGCCGCAGCGTGCGGCGGATCAGCAACCCGCCGACCACCATCAGCGCGATGGCGGGGATCAGCGCCAGCAGGATGCGGCCGATGGCGAGGTCGAAGGCGCGCAGCGGTTCCAGCGTGCGGAAATACAGCCAGCTGCCATCCTGCAACCGGAGCGCACCGCTGACCACCGATCGCCGGCCCTGACCGATCAGCGTCAGGTGCAGGCCGGTCGAGGCGAGGCTCGGCTCCCACGCCAGAATCTGCTGCTCCATTTCACGCAGTTCGGTGCCGCTGGCCGGCAGTTCGGGAGCCGAGCCACGCCATTGCACGGCATAGCGTTCGGTGGTCAGCTCGGTCGCCATGCCGGCGCGCTCGGCGACTGGCCGTTCCTCGACGATGCGGGTTGCGATGACGAGATGTTCGGCAAGGCGGCGGGCCTCGTCGTC
Source organism: Sphingomonas panni (assembly GCF_022664435.1). Lineage (GTDB taxonomy): Bacteria > Pseudomonadota > Alphaproteobacteria > Sphingomonadales > Sphingomonadaceae > Sphingomonas > Sphingomonas panni. Next base: position 13,241 of record NZ_JAKREU010000006.1, read on the forward strand.
GCGCACCGAAAACTGGCTGGCGCGCTCGTACAGCAGCACCGACACGCCGAATTCGAGGACGATGGTCAGCAGCAGGATCGCGACGATCCGGCCGATCAGCCCGACCGGCAGTGCCGGCAGCCGCTTCAACGGCGTTCCACCGGCACGTTCAGCATATAGCCGACGCCGCGCACCGTGACGATCGGCGGGGTGCCGCCGGCGGTCGACAGCTTGCGGCGCAAGCGGCTGATGAGCACGTCGATGCTGCGGTCCGAACTGTCGCCCAGCCGCGTGCGCGACAATTCGATGAGCCGTTCGCGGGCGATCACTCGCTGGGCATGGTCGAGCAGCACGACCAACAGGTCGAACTCCGCGCCGGTCAGGTCGACCTGCGCGCCCGTAGGCGAGGTCAGTTCGCGGCGGGGCACGTTCGCGGTCCAGCCTTCGAAGCTGTAGATGCCTTCCTCGCGTTGCGCCGCCTGTGCGTTCAGCTCGCCCCGGCGCAGCACGGCGCGAACGCGGGCGATCAGCTCGCGCGTGCCGAAGGGTTTCGGCAGATAATCATCGGCACCGAGTTCGAGGCCGATGACGCGGTCGACCTCGCTCCCCTTGGCCGACACGAAGATGATCGGCACCGCGCTGTTCTGGCGGATCTGGCGGCACAGGTCGATGCCGCTGGTGCCGGGCAGCATGATGTCGAGGAGGATCAGGTCGACCGGCCCCTGTTCCAGCGCCAGCCACATTTCGGGCGCAGCCGAACAGGTGCGGACGTGATAGCCGTTTTCCTGCAACGCACGCGCGGTCAGGGTGCGCAGCGCGGGATCGTCCTCTACGACGATGATCGAAGGGGCGGTCATGGGGTCAGGCTCTCCATCGCGTTCTTGTCTTGGCCGATCGGCCCGAATCGTCATTCCCGCGCAGGCGGGAATCCATATACGCTACGGTTCCGGTTCAAGCCGCGACGTTGGCGTCTATGGATCCCCGCCTGCGCGGGGATGACGGGAGTTGGCGCACAGGGTTCGTTCAATTCAGCCGGAATGTCCACCGCACCCGGCCAATGCTCAATTCACCTCGCGCCCGACCGGGTACAGCAGATATCGTTGGTCGTAATAGGGCGTGCGGGCATAGAACCATTGCAGCCGGGCGGTCGGATCGGCGGCGAAGGCGGGGTCGGCGGCGAGCTTCGCGTCGAACTCGGCCTTCAGCTTCGGATCGCCTGCCAGCATCCGGTCGGCGAGCGGAGCGATGGCATAGCCTTCGATATATTCCGTCCGCTGCAGCATTTCGGGGGCCATGTTCCACGCCAGCACGCCGTCCTCGCTCTCGGGTTCGAGCAGGAAGGCGGCGAGCAGGCCCAGCGGCTGGTCGGCGGGCACGCGGACCGATCCGGCGGGCATCGTCTCGCGGTGGCGTTCATGGACGATGGTCGCGTCCAGCGGGATATGGCCCTCGTTGGCATTGCCGAGCCTGGGGTTCGTCGCGCGCGCCATATCGAGGTCGAGCCTGCGGGGGGTGTCGATCGGTTCGTAGCGGATGCCGTGCAGTTTCAGCAGGTCGATGACATGGGGCAGGGTGGCCGGCACCCACCATGCCTTTGGCAGCGTCACGGTCCTGTCGGGATTGCTGCCATAGACCGGCATCCTGAAGGTCACGGGCCTCGACAGCCAGCGCAGTTCGTCGCGGCCGGAGGCGGGCGAGCGATAGGTGTCGTGCGCCAGCCCGAGGAAATCGACGCTGTAGATCGGCTCGGCGGTCTGTTTCCAGCTGGTCGTCACGCTGGTCGGGCGCGCGGCGCGGTCGGCGTCGATCGCGGCGCGCAGTTCGGCGGCGCGCTCCCCGGCGAGGCGCAGCGATTCCTCGACGAAGACATAGGTGCCCAGCACCCGCTGCCGATAGGGTTTCAGCGAATGCGTCTCGACCAGCACCGTCGGGATATGTGCGATATCGCCATAGCCGGTCGAGAAACGCGGCGTGTCGACATCCTGCGTCATGCCCTTTTCGGGTTCGCGATTGTCGAGCGTGCTGACATAATAGCCGGGGATATGGCCGTTGCGCGTGAGCGCCACATCCATCGCCGGGCGCAGCCGCGTGTCGAGGAACCGGCCGATGGCGGCCGAGCGCGCATAATAGCCCCGCCACCCGGAAAAGGCGTAGGTCACGTCGTAGCGATGGTCGATGCCGTCGGTGACGTGCAGGTCCAGATAGAGCACCGGATCGACGCGGCGGATCAGGCCGATCATCGCCTGCGTCTCCGGCGCGTCGGCCTTCAGGTAATCGCGGTTGAGGTTCAGATTCTGCGCGGTGGTGCGCCAGCCCATATCCTTCGGCCCGCGCTGGTTCGGGCGGTTGAACGGCGACGAACGCTCATGGCCGTCGACATTGTAGATCGGCACGAACACCAGATCGACCTTGTCCAGCAAGGCGTCCTTGCCGCGCAGCGCGATGTCGCGCAGCAGCATCAGCCCGGCATCCTTGCCCTCGATCTCGCCCGAATGGATGCCGGCCTGCACCAGCACGACCGGCTTGGGTGCCGTACCCTTGTGCGCGCGAACGGCATAGAGGTCGCGGCCCTGCGGGCTTTTCCCGAATGTTTCGATCGACAGCAGCGGCGACGCGGCGACCAGCCTGTCGATCCAGGCGCGGGTCGCGGCATAATCGGGGGTGGTGACGAACCCGCTCGCCTCCGCCGGGGTGATCCACGGGTCGCCGGGCTTCACGACCAGCTTCTCGCTGGCCCCATGCCACGGGCGGATCGGGGGCAGGGGGGCTTCGAGCGGGGTCTGGGCGGTGGCGGTCGAGGCGAGGAGCGCGGCGGCGAGGATCAGGGAACGCATGGGTGCGATGGTAGCGGATGTTACCGGCGATGCCAGTGGGGTCATGCGTTGCCCCGGCGCGTGCCGACATGTCGTCTGTGGCGCGACGGCAACTATCCCACCGTATCCATTGCCGACCCGGAACGATCCGTTCCGTAACAAGTTATTGCTGGATCAATACCCCCATATGGAGCCACGGCGATCGCCCCGGCGTATGAATTCAAGCCGCATGAGCGGCCGTTCCTGCCCGGATCTCCCGCGACGCCCGACCATCCGTTCGGGCGGCGGGTCGGCTATTTCGCGATCGGTATCCTGCTGGGCGTGACCGGCGGGTTCAACAACGGCCTGCTGATCGCGAACCTGCCGCAGATTCAGGGTGCGCTGGGCCTGACCCCGGTCGAGGGCGGCTGGCTGACCGCGATCTCGTCGATGACCAGCGTGTGCATGTCGATGCTGCTCATCAAGTTCCGCCAGCAATTCGGGATGCAGCGCTTCACCCGCGTGTTCCTGGTCGGGTTCCTGGTGCTGAACATCCTGCAGGTGTTCGTGCACAGCTATGGCGTGCAGCTGATCGTGCGTGGCGCGTCGGGCATCGCCGCCAGCGCGCTTACCACATTGTGCTTCCTGTATATCATGCAGTCGCTGCCGGCCGCCGCGCGACTGTCGGGGATGATCATCGGTTTCGGCGCGTCGCAGGTGGCGCTGCCGCTGGCGCGGGTGCTGTCGCCGCTGCTGCTGGCCGATGGCCGGGTCGAGGCGCTGTTCCTGTTCGAACTGGGGCTGACGCTGGTCTGCCTCGGATCGGTCGCGCTGCTGCGCCTGCCGCCATCGGACCGGACGCCCGCGTTCGAACGGATCGATTTCCTGACCTTCGCGCTGCTGGCGCCGGGGGTGGCGCTGCTGTGCGCGGTGCTGGTGCAGGGGCGTATTCAATGGTGGTCGACGCCGTGGCTCGGCTATGCGCTGGCCGCTGCCATCCCGCTGATCGGCGGGGCGCTGCTGATCGAGCATAATCGCGCCAATCCGCTGCTCAACACCCGTTGGATGCTCGGGCGCAACATCGTGCGGTTCGCGGTCGTGGCGGCGTCGTTGCGCATCCTGCTGTCGGAGCAGACATTCGGCACGGTCGGGCTGCTGACCGTCGTCGGCATGGGCAACGACCAGCTGGTGACGCTCAGCCTCGTCATGACGCTGGCGTCGATCGCCGGAGTCGTGGTCAGTCTGAAGACGCTGAACATGCAGGATCTGTACAAGCCGGTGATCGTCGCGGTCGCGCTGATCGGGCTGGGGGCATGGCTGGATTCGGATTCGACCAACCTGACCCGCCCGTCGAGCCTGTATGTCAGCCAGGGCATCATCGCCTTTGCTGCGCTCTATTTCCTGGGGCCGATGATCATGATCGGCATCTTCCGCGCGCTGGCGCGGGGGCCGAGCCATATCATCAGTTTCTCGGCCATCTTCAGCATTTCTCAGACAATGGGTGGCCTTGCCGGTACCGCGCTGCTCGGATCGTTCCAGATATTGCGTGAGAAATATCACGCGTTCGAACTGACCCAGACGCTGACCGCCACCGATCCGCAGGTCGTGCAGCGCATCCAGCAGCTGGGCGGTGCCTATGCCCGCGTGCTGGGCGATGCCGCGCTGCGGCAGGCGTCGGGGGCGGCGCTGCTGGGGCAGCAGGTGACGCGCGAGGCCAATATCCTCGCCTATAACGACGTGTTCCTTGGCGTCGCCGTGCTGTCGGCGGCAATGGTGGTGTGGCTGGGGGCGCTGTGGCTGCGCTTCCGCCTGAAGGGTGTGAACCCGCTGGCCGGCGATCTCGCCGCCGTGCAGCAGATGCGACAGAAGCAGATGTCATGACCGATACGCAACTTTCCCGAGACGAAGCAGAGCGGCTGGCCGATCCGGTCGAGGTGCCGCAGGAACCGACCCGCGCACGGGGCTGGGCACCGCCGCGTGGCGGGGTGAAGTCGACCATCGGCTTCGTCGCGCTGTTGTTGGGCGGTGTGGCGCTGGCGCTCTACGCATGGGGGCTGTGGCCGTTCGGCAGCGCGATCCAGGCGACCGACAACGCCTATGTGCGGGGTCAGACGACGATCATCGCGCCGCAGGTCAACGGCTATGTCACGGAAGTGCTGGTCCGCGATTTCCAGGATGTGAAAGGCGGGCAGATACTGGCCCGGATCGATGACCGCATCTATCGCCAGCGGGTGGAGCAGGCCCGCGCGCAGCTGGCGGCGCAACAGGCGAACCTCGCCAATTCGCAGCAGAGCGAGCGGTCGAGCGAGGCGAGCCTTGGCGGGCAGGACGCGGCGGTGCAGAATGCGCGCGCGCAGCTGGCCCGCGCGCAGGCCGATATGGCGCGCGTCAACGATCTGGTGCGCGAAGGATCGGTGTCGCTGCGCGAACGCGACCAGACGCTGGCAGCACTCCGCGCGGCGGAGGCGGGCGTGGCGCAGGCACAGGCACAGCGCAGCGTCGCGCAGGAACAGGTGCGTACCGTCACGGTCGGGCGCGGCGGGCTGAACGCGGCGGTCGAGAATGCACGAGCCGCGGTACGGCTGGCCGAGATCGACCTCGCCAACACCGTCATCCGCGCGCCGCAGGACGGGCGGCTGGGCGAGGTCGGCGTCCGGCTGGGGCAATATGTGACGGCGGGCACGCAGATGATGTTTCTGGTTCCCCCGACCGTGTGGGTCACCGCCAATTTCAAGGAAGCGCAGACCGCGCGCATGGCGCAGGGACAGCCCGCGACGATCCGGGTCGATGCACTCGACCGGGCAGAGCTGCACGGTCGGGTCGAGCGAATCGCGCCGGCCGCCGCCAATGAATTCGCCGTGATCCGCGCCGACAATGCCACCGGCAATTTCGTGAAGGTGGCGCAGCGTATTCCGGTGCGCATCGCCATCGACCGGAACGACCCGCTGTTCCAGCGGCTGCGGCCGGGCATGTCGGTCGAGGCGCGGGTCGACACGCGGGGCGGCGCATCGCCGGCGGCGCGATGAGGCGCCTGTTGCTGCTGTCGGTCGCGGTGCTGGGGGCGTGCACCCCGGCCAAGCGTCCGCGTCCCGCAGAGGCCGGCGTCACGCCGCCGGCGGCGTGGCGCACGACGCTGCCCGGCACCGTGCCCGTCACGGCATTCTGGTGGGAGGCGTTCGGCGATCCCGAGCTGTCCCGGCTGGTGACCGCCGCGCTGTCCAACAATCCCGACCTCGCGATCGCGGTGGCGCGGGTGGCGGAGGCGCGGGCGACGGAGCGGGTGGCGCGGGCGGCGCGCTTCCCGACACTGGACGCCGGAGTCGGGCTGATCGAGCAGCGGGCGCTCAACGCCTTCGGATCGGCGACGACCGGCACCTCGCTGCAACCGGTGTTCCAGTCGGCCTATGAGGTCGACCTGTTCGGGCGGGTCGGCAACAGTATCGACGCCGCGCGGCTGAGCAGCGAGGCCACGGCGGCGGCGGCGGCCAGCGCGCGGCTGTCGGTCGCGGCCGCCACCGCCAGCGGCTATGTGACGCTGCGCGGCCTCGATGCACGGATCGAGACGGTGCGCGCCACCATCGCGTCGCGGGGCGAGGCGTTGCGCATCGCCCGTTCACGGGCGGAGGCGGGCTATACCTCGCAGCTCGAACTGCGCCAAGCGGAGGCGGAATATGCCGCCGTGACCCAGACGCTGCCGCAGCTGGAACTGCTGGCGCGGCGGCAGGAAAATGCGCTGGCGCTGCTGACCGGCACGCCCCCGCGCGCCATCGCGCGGGGGCGTGCGCTGGAAGCGCTGGTCCCGCCGCCGATCCCCGCCGGCCTGCCGTCCGACCTGTTGCGCCGCCGCCCCGATATCGCGCAGGCCGAAGCGACGCTGGCGGCGAGCGATGCGTCGCTGGCCGCTGCCCGCGCCCAGTTCCTGCCGCAGCTGCGCCTGACCGGATCGACGGGGGAGGTATTGTCGAGCGCCCTGCCCAATCCGGTCGGCATCTGGTCGATCGGAGCGAGCGTGCTGGCCCCGCTGTTCCGCGGCGGGCAGTTGCGCGGCAATTACGATGCGGCGACCGCGCGGCGCGACCAGGCGGCGTTCGCCTATCAGCGCAGCGTGCTGACGGCGTTCCGCGAGGTTGAGGATGCGCTGGCCGCCGTCGACCGGCTGGCGGCGCAGCGTCGCGCGCTGGAGACGCAGCGCAACGCGACGGCGGAGGCGCTGCGCCACGCGACCAACCGCTATCGCGCCGGCTACAGCCCCTATCTGGAACAGCTGGATGCGCAGCGGGCCTTGTTCAGCGCCGAATTGTCGGTCGAACAGGTGCGCGCGGACCAGCTGAACGCGCTGGTGGCACTGTATCAGGCGATGGGCGGGGGCTGGGGCGCATGATCCGCCCTGCGACCCCGGCGGATATTCCCGCACTCCACATGCTGGTCGAATCGGCGTTTCGCGGCGACAGCGCGCGGCGTGGCTGGACGCATGAGGCGGACCTGCTGGGCGGGCAGCGCACCGACCCGGCGGCACTGGCCGAAGCGATTGCCGACCCCGACCATGCGATCCTGATCGCGTTCGACGGGGATGTGGCGGTCGGCTGTGTCGAGGTGAAGCGTGCCGGATCGGGACGGTCGGCATTGGGCCTGTTGTCGGTACGGCCCGATCGACAGGCGGAAGGCCTGGGGCGGCGACTCGTTGCGGCGGCGGAGGACCATGCGCGGGCGCATCACGGCGCGACCCGGATGGAGATGACGGTCATCGCCACACGGGCCGAACTGATCGCATGGTATGAACGCCAGGGCTATTGCCGCACCGGAGAAAGCCGGCCTTTTCCGATGGATGACCCCCGGTTCGGCCTGCCGCGCGTGCCGTTGTCGTTTATTGTGTTGGATCGGAGCATCGCGTGATCGCTGCCGATGCGACAAGCCCCGCCCGAGGATGCGGACGGGGCCTGCGACGACTGCGCAAGGGAGTGCGCGCGTCCATCCTACCGCGGCGTCACGAATCCACAATGGCTGTTTTCGAAGATCGGGTCCGCCATTGGGATGACCAGCGCGTCGATATGCGCGTCGAGTACAGCGGTCAGACGCCGATGGGTTTCGGCTTCTTCGAAATCCGGGTCGCCGATGCGGCGATAGAGTACCCCCGCGCTCATCGTCAGGATCATGTCGCACAGTCGCGAGCGCTCCTCGGCATGGGCCGCGCCCGGCGCCAGCGCGGTCAGCACCCGCATCAACGCGCCCGACACGCTGCGGTTGATGGTGTGGGCGATGGTGCGGATACGGGCATTGCGCGCCGCCTCCGCCATGATTTCGGCGAACAGGGGGTCGGGGTCGCCGTCGCTGCCGCAGCGCAGGAACTCGCGCAGCCATTCGCGCAGCGCCGGTATGTCGCGGGTTTCGATCGCGCGGGTCATGTCCTGGTCGTTCAGGAAGACGGCGAGGTCGCTTTCGACGATCGCAGCGACGATCGCTTCCTTGTCGACGAAGTCGCGATAGATCTGACCGACCTTGATCCCCGACTCGGCGGCCAGTTGCGCGACTCCGGTGCCGTGGAAACCCTGTTGCGCGAACAGTCGGCGGGCGACGCTGACCAGTTGTTCGCGCCGGGCCGCCGCCCGGCCGGCGCGCCCTGCCTCTTCGCACTGCAACAAATTCACTTCGCGTTCACCTATACCCTCTTGCCACTTTCGCTTTGACGGCGTACCCGCCGCAAAGTGTGAGTGATCGATCACTCACGTTTAGCACATCCGTCGAGGACGTTCATGAAAAATCGCACGGCCCCATTGGCACTGGCGCTCATTCTCTCGGCTTGCGGGGGCGGTGGCGAATCGCAACAGCAGCAGGGCGCGCCGCAGGGACCACCGCAGGTCGGTTTCGTGACCGTCCAGCCGCAGCCGGTGACGCTGACCACCGAACTGCCCGGCCGCACCGCGCCCTATGAGACGTCGGACGTCCGGCCGCAGGTCAACGGGCTGATCCTTGCCCGGCTGTTCCAGGAAGGCGACTATGTGCGCCAGGGCCAGCAGCTCTACCGCATCGATCCCGCACCCTATCAGGCGGCGGTCGCCAGCGCGCGCGCGGCGCTGACCCGTGCGCAGGCGTCAATCGCCTCGACCCGCAACCTAGCGCGCCGCTATGGCGAGCTGGTCAAGATCAACGCGATCAGCCGGCAGGAATATGAGAATGCGGTGACCGGCGCGCAGCAGGCGGAGGCGGATATCGCCGCCCAGCGCGCCGCGCTGCAACAGGCGCAGATCGACCTGTCGCGCACCACCATCCGTGCGCCGATCTCCGGCCGGATCGGCCGGTCGGTGTTCACCACCGGCGCGCTGGTATCGGCGGCGCAGACCAATGCGCTGGCGACGATCCAGCGGCTCGACCCGATCTATGTCGACATTCAGCAGTCAAGCGCCGACCTGCTCAAGCTGCGCCAGCAGATCATGGACGGCGACCTGTCGCGCGGCAGCGGCGCCGCGCGCGTCCGGCTGAAGCTGGAGGATGGCAGCACCTATCCGATCGAAGGGACGCTGAAGTTCACCGACGTGACGGTCGATCCGGCGACGGGAACGCAGGCGATCCGCGCGGTCTTCTCCAACCCGCGCGGGCTGTTGCTGCCGGGCATGTACGTCCGCGCCGAACTGGTCGAGGGAACGAAGTCGAACGGCATCCTCGTGCCGCAGCGTGCGGTGACCCGCGATCCGAAGGGGGCGGCGACCGTGCTGGTGATCGGTGCCGATGGCAAGCTGGCGCCGCGTCCGCTGACCACGTCGCGCACCGTGGGCGACCAGTGGCTGGTGACCGGCGGGCTGAACCCCGGCGACAAGATCGTCGTCGAAGGCGCGCAGATGCTCCAGCCGGGCACCCCGGTGAAGGGGTATCCGTGGAAGCCGCAGCCCGAGGGGCAGGCACCGCAGGGTGCCGCCCCGGCGGGCGGCCCCCAGGCTCAGGCGAAGTAAGCACCCATGTCCCGCTATTTCATCGACCGACCCATCTTCGCATGGGTCATCGCCGTCGTAATGATGCTGGCCGGCGCGATCGCGATCCGCAGCCTGCCCATCGCGCAGTTCCCCGAAATCGCGCCGCCCGCGGTCGCGATCACCGCGGTCTATCCGGGTGCCGATGCCGAAACGCTGGAGCGCACGACGACCCAGATCATCGAGCAGCAGCTCAAGGGCATCGATAATCTCCGCTATTTCTCGTCCTCGTCCTCCTCGGCGGGGACGGTGACGATCACGCTCACCTTCGAGCAGGGCACCGATCCCGACATCGCGCAGGTGCAGGTCCAGAACAAGCTGCAGGCGGCGACCCCGCTGCTGCCGCAGGAGGTCCAGCGCCAGGGCATTCAGGTCACCAAGTCCGCCGCCAGCTTCCTGCTGGTCGTCGGCCTCGTGTCGACCGACGGATCGCACAGCAACAACGACCTGTCCGACATGGTCGTGTCGCAGTTCCAGGACCCGATCAGCCGTGTCTCCGGTGTGGGTGAGCTGCAGGTATTCGGCGCGCAATATGCGATGCGCATCTGGCTCGATCCGACGAAGCTCAACAGCTACCAGCTTACCGTCGCCGATGTGACGTCAGCGGTGCAGGCGCAGAATGCGCAGGTCTCCGCCGGACAGATCGGCGCGCTGCCGGCGCCCAAGGAGCAGATGCTGAACGCGACGGTCAGCGTCCAGTCGCGCCTGCAAACGCCCGAGCAGTTCGCCAATATCCGCCTGAAGACCAACGCCGATGGCGCGGTCGTCCGGCTGGGCGATGTCGCGCGGGTCGAGCTGGGTGCCGAGAATTACGGCTTCGACGTGCAGTATAACGGCAAGCCCGCATCGGGCTTCGGCGTGCGGCTTGCCGCCGGTGCCAATGCGCTCGACACGGTGGAACTGGTCAAGCAGCGCGCCCAAGAGATCGGACGCGGCCTGCCCGCCGACGTCAAGGTCATCTACCCCTATGACACGACCCCGTTCGTTCGCCTGTCGGTCGAACAGGTCATCCATACGCTGATCGAGGCGGTGGTCCTCGTCTTCCTCGTCATGTTCCTGTTCCTCCAGAACTGGCGGGCGACGATCATCCCGACCATTGCGGTGCCGGTGGTGCTGCTCGGCACCTTCGCGGTGATGGCGGTCGCGGGCTTCACCATCAACACGCTGACCCTGTTCGGCATGGTGCTGGCGATCGGGTTGCTGGTCGACGACGCGATCGTCGTGGTCGAAAACGTCGAACGCCTGATCCAGACCGAGGGGCTGTCGCCGAAGGAAGCGGCGCGCAAGTCGATGGACGAGATCACCAGCGCGCTGGTGGGTATCGGCCTCGTCCTGTCGGCGGTGTTCCTGCCGATGGCGTTCTTCGGCGGGTCGACCGGCGTCATCTATCGCCAGTTCTCGATCACGATCGTCTCGGCGATGGTGTTGTCGGTGCTGGTCGCGCTGATCCTGACGCCGGCGCTATGCGCCACGATCCTCAAACCCCATGATCCGCACAAGCATGAGCAGGGCAACGGCCCGCTCGCGCGCTTCTTCCGCTGGTTCAACGACCGGTTCGAGCGCAGCCAGCTGAAATATGAGCGCGGGGTGCGTCGCACTACGCGCAGCTGGAAGCGGTCGATGCTCGTCTATCTGCTGATCGTCGCGGGCATGGTGGTCGTGTTCACGCGCCTCCCCTCGGGCTTCCTGCCCGACGAGGATCAGGGCACGGTGCTGGCGCTGGTGCAGGGTCCGGCGGGTGCGACGAGCGGTCGGACCGAAAAGGGCCTGAACCTGGTCCGCGACCATTTCCTGAAGCAGGAATCGGCCAACGTCGCCGGCGTGTTCACCATCAACGGCTTCAGCTTTGCGGGGCAGGGGCAGAATGCCGGCCTGGTCTTCGTCAACCTGAAGCCATGGGAGGAACGCGGCGGCGCCGAGAACAAGGCGCAGGCGATCGTCGGCCGGGCGATGGGTGCGTTCAGTCAGTATAAGGACGGCCTGATCTTCGCGCTGGTCCCGCCTGCGGTGCAGGAGCTGGGCAATGCCACCGGCTTCGACGTGCAGCTGGTCGATACCGGCGGCATCGGCCACGAACGGCTGGTGCAGGCGCGCAACATGATGCTGGGCATGGCGGCACAGGACCCGCGCGTAGCGCAGGTCCGCCCGCTCAGCCTGGAGGACGCGCCGCAGCTGAAGGTCAAGATCGACGAGGACAAGGCGCGCGCGCTCGGCCTCGATCTGGCCGACGTCAACTCGACCATCGCGACCGCATGGGGCGGCGGCTATATCAACGACTTCATCGATCGCGGTCGCGTGAAGCGCGTCTATATCCAGGCCGACGCCCCCTATCGCCTCGCGCCCGAGGATATCGGCGACCTGTATGTCCGCAATGCGACCGGACAGATGGTGCCGTTCACCGCCTTCTCGACGCTGGAATGGGCCAATGCGCCGGTCTCGCTGACCCGCTATAACGGGCAGTCGGCGATGCAGCTGCAGGGCGCGCCCGGACCGGGGCTGAGCACCGGTGCGGCGATGGAGGCGATGGAGGAAATCCATGCCAAGCTGCCGCCGGGCACCGCGCTGGAATGGACCGGGCTGTCGTTCGAGGAACGGCTGTCGGGCGGGCAGGCACCGGCGCTGTACGGCCTGTCGCTGCTGATCGTGTTCCTGTGCCTGGCGGCGCTGTACGAAAGCTGGTCGGTGCCGATTTCGGTACTGCTGGTCGTGCCGCTGGGCATCCTCGGCGCGCTGCTGGCGGCGTGGCTGACGGGGCTGAACAACGACATCTATCTGCAGGTCGGCCTCATCACGACCATCGGCGTGTCGGCGAAGAACGCGATCCTGATCGTGGAATTCGCCGAGGAGCGGATGGCGGACGGAATGAACGCCGTCGATGCGGCGGTGGAGGCGGCGCGGCTGCGACTGCGCCCGATCCTGATGACCTCGCTCGCCTTCGTGTTCGGTGTGTTGCCGCTGGCGATCAGCACCGGCGCGGGTGCCGGTGGTCAGAACGCGATCGGTCGTGCGGTGGTCGGCGGCATGTTGTCGGCGACGATCCTCGCGATCTTCTTCGTACCGATGTTCTTCGTCGTCGTGCTGCGCCTGTTCGGGCATGGCGGCAAGAACAGCCCGGCCGACATGCGCGACGATGACCGGAACGACGACAATCGCTCCACTGAAGGCGGCGAACCCCTGCCGCAGGGAGCATGACCATGAGCAAGAACGCCATGACGCTGCGTAGCCTGACCCTCCTCGTCGCCACCACGGCGCTGGCCGGATGCAACCTCGCGCCCAAGAATGTGCGGCCGGAGGGGGCGATCCCCGCGACCCTGCCGCAGGGCGGGCCGTATCCGGTGCTGGGAGCCGAACAGGTCGATGTGACCCGGATTGGATATCGCGACTTCTTCGTCGATCCGCGGTTGCAGGCGGTGATCGCGACCGCGCTGGAGAATAATCGCGATTACCGGGTGACGGCGGCCAATGTGCTGGCCGCCCGCGCGCAGTACCGCGTGACCCGCGCCAGCCAGGTGCCGACGACGGCGGCCAATGGCGGCGTCACCTTCACCAACAATCCGTTCGGCGCACTGGGCGGTGCTGGCGGGGCCGGGGGTGCCGGCGGCGCGGGCGGGGTGCCGGCGCAGAGCGGCAACCTCGAAATCTATCAGGCGTCGGTCGGCTTCTCCGCCTTCGAACTCGACCTGTTCGGCCGCGTCCGCAACCTCAGCCAGGCGGCGCTGCAGGAATATTTCGCGACCGAAGAGGCGCAGCGGGCCGCCCGCATCGCGCTGGTCGGTGAAGTCGCGAGCGCATGGCTGACGATGGCGGCGGATCAGGACCAGCTGCGCCTGTCGCGCGAGACGCTGACCAGCTTCGGCCGGACGCTGGAGCTGACCCGTGCGCAGTTCCGGGTCGGCGTCATCTCCGAACTGGAGGTGCAGCAGGCGGAAACCAGCTATCAGCAGGCGCGCAACGACATCGCCGCCCTGACCGCGCAGATCGCGCAGGACCAGAATGCGATCAACCTGTTGGCGGGCACGACGGTGCCAGCGGCGCAACTGCCGAGCGAGCTGGGCGATCGCGACCCGATCCTGTCGAACCTGCCGACCGGCGTATCGTCGACGGTGCTGCTGCGCCGGCCCGACGTGTTGCAGGCCGAACGCCGCCTCTATGCCGCCAACGCCAATATCGGCGCGGCGCGCGCGGCGCTGTTCCCCACGATCTCGCTGACCGCGACGCTGGGCACGATCAGCACGGCACTGGGCGGCCTGTTCGGGTCGGGCACGCAGAACTTCTCGGTCTCGCCTGGCGTGGCGCTGCCCTTGTTCGACGGCGGCCAGCGGCGCGGCAATGTCGAGGTCGCGCGCGCCCAGCAGCTGGCCGCGGTCGCCACCTATGAAGGCACGTTGCAGACCGCGTTCAAGGAAGTGGCCGACGCGCTGGCGACGCGCGGAACGATCGACGAACAGCTGTCGGCACAGACCGCCAAGGCGCAGGCCGCGGCGACCGCGCAGCGTCTGTCCGACGCGCGCTATCGTGCGGGGATCGACTCGTTCCTGAATACGCTGGATGCGCAGCGGACCAGCTACACGGCGCGGCAGGCGCTGGTGCAGACCCGGCTGGCGCGCGCGACCAATCTGGTCACCTTGTACCGGACGCTGGGGGGCGGGCTGAACTAACCGCGATCGGCCCATCATCCAGCGTGCCGTCCCGGCCGGATGCATCCCCCTTGCGTCCGGGCGGGATCGGCATATGCTCTCCTGTATAACATAAGGAGAGGAACGATGAACTCGACCGACCGGTGCGACGATGCCGCTGGCGAAAAGAGCATGGTGATCCTGCAGAGCCTGCTCTGTCTGCTGCGGGAAAAGAACCTGCTGTCGCGCGCGGATATCGAGGAACTGGCCGCCAAGGTCGCCAGCCGTGCTGCCGACCGCGACCATGACCCGCTGCCCTGCCAGAGCGAAGCGGCAATCGCCGCCGCCAGCGAGATGCAGCGTCTGGGCCTCTACATCGGCGGACGCTATGGCGGGAAACACCGTCGTATGTGATGGATTGGACGCCGTTGGACGCACCGGATATTGCGCCCGGCGGTGTCATCACGGCGTCAGAATTTACGACGACACGCATCCCCGGCAGCCGTCCTGCGTTATCTGCAGGCCCGGTCCTGCCGGGCGGGTATCATAAACGGACGGCTTAAACGTCCTTGAGAGGTTGTCGTGTCTTCGATTGCTCCCGACGAAATGTCCTACCTGGTACGTCGTGCAGAACAGCAGCTGGAACTGGCGCAGCGGGCCGACCACGAACAGGTGGTCAGCGCACATTACGAGCTGGCCAATTTGTATCTCGAGCGTGCCTATGCGCCGGTGGTGCCGGTGGAGGGTGCGCAGCAGGCGGCCTGAGCAGGGCAATCGGCCGGCTGGTTCGTCACTAATCCGATGTTGCACCGGATCGTCGCGGCGGGAGGTGATCGGCGGCGGGTTCCACATGGGGACCGGTAATGCGAAAGCGCGCGGTCGCGTCCCATGCCGATGGTGCGATGGCGATCCGGAACGGGCAGCTGAGCAACCAACGGAACCTAGCCGATTTCCTCGCCTCCGCCACGATCCGGTCGAGCAGTTCCGGCGAGGGGTTCCGAAGGATATTCTTGAGCGGTCCACAGCCAAGAGCCGCGAGAAAGCCTGAATCGTCGGACCGCGCGGCGCCGAGAACGACATAGGCCAGCGCCTTTTCGGGATCGTCGTCGGAGCAGACACAGATGTCGCCGAACGCTGCATGAGTGTCGTCCGACCAGTGGCCACTACCCTGTCGATGCCATTCGGCATACGCGTCCAGATGCCGACAAAGCTGTTCGACATCGGGTCGGGCAACCGCCCGGTCCAGTTCGTCCGAACAACCTTTGTGCGCCATGTTGCCGGCTATGGCTCATTGCGCAGCCACGTCAACGGAACTGGCGCTTTCGCAATCGGTGCTCAACGTCGCGTTCGCCGGAGGGGCGACCCGCGGGTCGCAGCGGGGGATCAGCCCGTAAGCAGTCTTGCTGCCACAGGGGGCGGGCATCGATCCGGTCCAGGGCCAACCGACATTCAGCTGCCTTCACAACCGCTTCACACCCCTCGTCACTCCCGCGCAGGCGGGAGTCCATATGCGCCGGTGTCTAGAAACCGACCGAGACGTCAGCGGTTATGGATTCCCGCCTCCGCGGGAATGACGACGGCAATGGCCGTTGACCGTCGATCGGGCCTCAGCCGTTGGGGGCGTCGGCATCCTGCTGGTTCACCATCGTATCGTCGACCGGCGCATCGTCGTCGCTGCTGGTCTGTCCGCGAGTCGAGCGCGAGGTCATGCCGGTGGCCGATGCGTCATCCAGCACTTGCTGGTCGGGTTCGACCGGCGGGGGCGGGGGCAGGGCTTCGGCCGGGGCGGCCGCCGACAGGTTTTCGGTCACCGGCGGTGCGGCCTCGAAATTCTCCTCGGGCAGCGGGGTGGGCGGCGGAGCTTCCTCGTCGAACGCGCTGTTTTCGATCGGCGCATCCTCGGGTGCCTTGTCCGAGCATCCCGCCACACCGGTTGCCAGCAACAGGCCGCTGCCGGCCAGCAGCGCCACGCGCCATCCGTTCTTCATCGTCATTCCCTTTATCGTGCCGCCATCTGGCTGGCTTCGGCGCGCGCGGCGATCTTGTTCGCCAGCACACCGTCCCATTTATACGGATCCTCGCGGAAGCTCATCGTGCCGTTGGGCGTGGCGAAGGCGGTCCAGTAGAGGAGATACACCTTCACCGGATCGGCGACCTTCGCGCGCACCGTCTTGCCCGATGCAAGCGTCGCGTCGATCTGCGTATCCGGCCATTCGGGCGTGGTCCGCAACAGCAGCCGCGCCAGGTCCTCGGGCTTTTCGAGACGGACGCAGCCATGGCTGGCCAACCGGTCGAACTTGGCGAACCCGGCCTGCGCCGGCGTGTCGTGCAGATAGACCGCGAACGGATTGTCGAAATCGAACTTGAACCGGCCGAGCGCGCTGTTTTCCGACGCCTGTTGCAGGCGACGGCCGCCGCCCTCCGTCTCGATCACGCGGAATCCGTTGCGCTTCAGATAGCCGGGGTTCGCCCGCTCCTTTGGCCACAATTCCTTCTCGGCGATCGACGACGGCACGTTCCATGGCGGGTTGAGCACGATGGAATGGATCGTCGAGGTCAGCATCGGCGTCTCGTCGCCCGGCCGCCCGGTCACCGCCTTCATCGACGTTACGGGCTGGTCCCCGTCGAACACGGTCAGCACGGCGGCGGCGATGTTGACCTGGATGCGGTTCTTTTCCAGCTCGGTCGGCAGCCAGCGCCACCGCTCCATATTCGCCTTGATCTGCTTCACCCGCTCGCCGACCGGCACGTTCAGCGACGCGACGGTCTGCGCGCCGACCTGTCCGGCGGGGTTCAGGCCGTAGCGGCGCTGGGCGCGGCGGACGGCATCCAGCAGCGCCTGGTCGAACGTGTCGCCGGTCGGCGACAGCTCGGGGTCCTCGATCGCCAGCCGCTTGCGCAGCGCCGCGACCTGCGGCCCGCGTCCGCCAAGCCGCATTTCGGACCCGGCACCGATCGTCGGCCAACCGCCATTCGCCTGGATCTTGCGATAGCGCGCCAAGCCGGCGACCAGCGTATCATAACCGGCATAGGGCGGCGGCAGCGACGCGATCCATGCCGCAAGCTTGTCCTTCGCCACGGCATCGCGGAACGAGGGCAGCGGGTCGAATGCCTGCGGGCGCATCGCCCAGTCCTTCTGGAAATCGCCATTGTCCAGCCGGCCGGCGCGCACCGCATGGGCATGGTCGAGCGCGGCACGGACCAGCGCGGGGCCGGTCAGCCCGCTAAGCGACGGCTCGCGATCCTTCAGCCCCTGCGCCACGGCATCGCGCGCCAGCAGTCGGGCCAGTTCGCTCTCCTGCGCGGCGGTCAGCGTCGGCAGCGGGGCGGCGGCCGGCACCGGCTGCACCATCGGCGCGGTCGTCGGCAGGGTCGGCACGACCGGCGGCGGCGTGACCTGCGCCACGGCACCGGTCGCGCCGGTCAGCGCGATCCCGGCCAGCAGCGCACGGCGGGCCAAATGGGCGAAACGAGGGCGATGGTCGATAATCGTCTTCATCCTATACTCTTCCGGTGCGGCACGCAGGCTGTAGTGCATTCGAACCTGCCGCACGATGAACCGTTCCCCTTTGGCGTCATGCTACCACAGGGGCGGGGTCGTTTCGAACCCCTGCCGATCAAGAAAGATGGCGCTTGTCGAGCTTACGCGCCAGCGTCCGGCGGTGCATCCCGAGGCGACGGGCGGCCTCCGAGATGTTGAAACCGGTATCGGCCAGTGTCTGGTGGATATGTTCCCATTCCAGCGTCTTGATCGACGTCGGCGCGGCCGTCAGGTCGGCGTCCGCATTCCCCTCGACCCGGGCGAAGGCGGCCTCGATTTCGTCGGTATTGGCGGGCTTGGTCAGATAGTTGGTCGCGCCGAGCTTGATCGCCTCCACCGCCGTCGCGATGCTGGCGAAGCCGGTCAGCACCACGATCCGCATCGCCGGGTCGATCGCGGACAATACCGATACGCAGGCAAGCCCCGACGCGCCGCCCAGACGCAGGTCGACCACCGCATGGTCCGGCGCGAAGTCGCGCGCCAGTTCTTCCAGCCGGTCGGGGCCGCCGGTCACCTCGACCACATAGCCGCGCCGTTCGAACGACCGGCACAGGGTGCGGGCAAAGGTCGCATCGTCCTCGACGATCAGCAATCGGCGCTCGGTCATCGCGTCTTCTCCAGCGCCAGCGAATCGATCGGCAGGATCAGGGTCGTCTCCGCCCCGCCGCTGTCGCGGTTCAGTGCCTCGATCGTGCCGCCCAGCGGGCGCAGGACGTTGGTGGCGAGATAGAGGCCGAGGCCGGCACCCTGCCGGTCCTTGCTGGTATTATAGGGCTTGCCGAGCTGCGAGAGAATGCGGTCGCTGAACCCGTTCCCGTCATCGCGGACGGTCAGGCGCAGCATCGCCCCGTCGCGGAGCGCCAGCAGCGCGATCTCCCGCCCGCCGGCCTCGATGGCATTGTCGAGCAGGTTGGTCAGCGCCTGCGCCAGCGCCCGATCGGCGACGATGGGAATGTCTGGACCCAGCCGGTCCTCGAACACGGCCCGCGTCGGATCGTTGCCGCGCCAGCGGGTGAGCGTGTCGGTCAGGAAGGTGCGCAGCGTCGTGCGGGTCGGGGCCTCGCCGGTCACCTCGCCCGCGGCGAACAGGATGCCCGACACGATCTCCTTGCAGCGCATCACTTCGGCGCGCATGTCGTCGACCTCGGCCACGAAGCGGGGATCGCGGCGGATCGCCGGCTCGTTCTTCCAGTCGCCGAGCAGCACCGAAATGGACGAGAGCGGCGTGCCAAGCTCATGGGCCGCGCCGCTGGCGAGCAGGCCCATGCGGACGATATGCTCCTCCTCCACCGCGCGCTGGTGGAGTTGCGCCACCTTGGTATCGCGGTCGCGCAGGTTGGCGGCGATGCGCGTGACGAACGCGACCAGCAATGTCGCGGCCAGCACGAAATTGATCCAGTTGCCGATCAGATAGGCTTCAGACAGGCTGCTGGAATAGGCGGGCGGCAGGTCGAGCGGACGGTGGAACGGTCCGAGCAGCGCGAACGCCCCGCCGGTAATCGCGACCAGCGCCCAGCTGGACCACACGTCGAGCAGGATCGCACCGATCACGACCTGCAGCAGATAGAGCGAAACGAACGGATTGCGCGCACCGCCCGACAGGTACAGCTGCGCCGTCAGCGCCGCGACGTCGAGGACCAGCGCGGCGAACAACGGCAAATTGGTATCGCTCCACCGCGAGCGGCGGGCGAGGGTGACGAGGTTGAGCAGCACCAGCGCCGCCAGCACGCTCGCCATCGGGACGAGTGGAAGGCGGATGCCGAGCAGCCCGTCGACCACCAGGATCGTGCCGAGCTGCCCGCCGACCGCCAGCCAGCGCAGCTGCACCAGCAGCAGCATGTTGCGACCCGCACCATAGGCCGACGGCGGCGGCTGCGGAGTCGGGGAAGGGGGGGCGGGCTGCATCGGGCGCATGTTACGCCCGTGGTTCGCGCCGTGCGACCCACCATGTCATGCCGCCCAGCAGCAAGGCGAGGCCGAACCATGTCAGCGCATAGACGAGGTGGTTGTTGCGGAAGGTGACGACGGTCAGCCCGCCGCGCGGCCATGCGACCTTCGGGTCGGCGACGGCATCGACGAAATAGGGGGCGACGTCGGTCAGCCCGCGCTTCGCCGCGATCGCCGCGACGTCGCGCGAATACCAGCGATCCTCGGCGGGGACGTTGCTGCGCAGGAAGCCGCCGCCGGGTTCGGTGATCCGCAGCAGGCCGCGCACGGTCACGGTGCCGGTGGGCGGAGCTACCTTCCCGCGCCGGTCCGGCGGTACGAACCCGCGATTGACCAGCAGGGTAAAGCGCCCGGTGTCGAGCGGAGTCAGGACCCAGAAGCCGCCGCCCAGAGTGGTCGCTGCCTGGGTATAGGTATCGGCGTCGGGGCGGTAGCGCCCGGTGACGACGACGGGACGATAGACCTCGTCCTTCGTAATCGCGGCCCAACTTGCGGGCGGCGGGGCGGGGACGGGCGGGGAGCGCAGCATGGCCTCGGTGCGCTGGATCAGGTCCAGCTTCCACACCCGCCGCTGCAACTGCCACACGCCCAGCCCGATCAGGCCGGCGATGACGCATCCGATCAGGGTCCCGATCAGGATGCGTCGGATCGACCGGCCCGCCATCGACCGGGGCTGGGTCACATCGCGCTCATGTCCCCGGACATCTGGGGCATCATGTTCACGTTCATATGGTACATGACCCACAGCGACCCGGCGATGGTGATCCCGACCAGCACGACCGTGAAGATCAGCGCCATCAGCGTCCAGCCATTCTCGGACTTGGTGTTCATGTGGAGGAAGTAGATCATGTGCACGACGATCTGCACGACCGCGCAGATCATCACGATGGCGGCGGTGATCCGCGCATCGGCGATCGCCCCCGACATCACCAGCCCGAACGGAATGGCGGTCAGCAGCACCGACAGCAGGAAGCCGATGATATATTCCTTGCGCGATCCGTGCGCAGGCGCGTCGCCGTGACCGCCATGGCCGTGGCCATGATCGTGGCCGTGCGCGTCGTGATGGGCATGGCCGGCCATTAGAGGACTCCCAGCAGATAGACGAAGGTGAAGACGCCGATCCAGATGACGTCGAGGAAGTGCCAGAACAGCGACAGGCACATCAGCCGGCGCATGTTGGCGGCACCGAGGCCGTATTTCGCGACCTGCACCATCAGCGTGACCAGCCAGATCGAGCCGAAGGTGACGTGCAGCCCGTGGGTGCCGACCAGTGTGAAGAAGCTGGACAGGAACGCGCTGCGCTGCGGCCCGGCGCCTTCGTGGATCAGGTGGCTGAACTCGTACAGTTCGATGCCGAGGAAGCACAGGCCGAACACGCCGGTGATGGCGAGCCAGCGCAGCGTCGCGCCCTTCTTGCCCTGTTCGGCGGCGATCATCGCGAAGCCATAGGTGATCGACGAGAACAGCAGCATCGCGGTGTTCAGCGCGACCAGCGGCAGGTCGAACAGCTCCTTGGCATCCGGGCCACCCGCGGTGCTGCCCGAATAGACGCCATAGGCGGCGAAGAGCATGGCGAAGATGAGGCAGTCGCTCATCAGGTAGAGCCAGAAGCCGAGCATGGTGCTCGACCCGGCTTCATGCTCATGCTCCTCCGCCAGGTGATAGGCGCGACCCGATGCGCCTGCGGGGACTTGTACCGAAGAACCCATGTTTTACGCCCCCGCGGCCTGGAGGTCGGCAGTACGCTGCCGCTCCGTCTCGATGACTTCCTCGACCGGAATGTGGAAGTCCCGCTTGTAGTTGAAGGTGTGGAAGATCGCGACGCCGATCACCGCGACGAACGACAGTGCCGCCAGCCACCAGATGTACCAGACCATCGCCAGACCGAAGACCGTCGACAGGCCCGCCAGCACGATCCCCGCCCAGGTGTTGCTGGGCATGTGGATGGCGGTGAAGCCGTCCACCGGGCGTGCGTACTTGTGCTCCTTCATGTCGTACCATGCGTCCATGTCGTGGACGACGGGGGTGAACGCGAAGTTATAGTCCGGCGGCGGAGACGAGGTCGCCCATTCGAGGCTGCGGCCGTTCCACGGATCGCCGGTAAAGTCGCGCAGCTTGTCGCGGTTCATGATGCTGACGGCAATCTGCACCAGGAAGGCGGCGATGCCGACCGCGATGATCGCGGCACCCACCGCGGCGATGACGAACCAGATCTGCAGGCTCGGATCGTCGAAGTGGCGGAGACGCCGGGTGATGCCCATCAGGCCCAGCACATAGAGCGGGGTGAAGGCGACCCAGAAGCCGACGAACCAGCACCAGAAGCTGACCAGGCCCCACTTCTTGTCCAGCTTGAAGCCGAACGCCTTGGGGAACCAGTAGTTGATGCCCGCGAACATCCCGAACACCACGCCGCCGATGATGACGTTGTGGAAGTGGGCGACGAGGAACAGCGAGTTGTGCAGCACGAAGTCGGCGGGCGGCACGGCGAGCAGCACGCCGGTCATGCCGCCGATGGTGAAGGTCAGCATGAAGGCGATCGCCCACATCATCGGCAGCTCGAAACGGATACGGCCGCGATACATGGTGAACAGCCAGTTGAAAATCTTCGCGCCCGTCGGGATCGAGATGATCATCGTGGTGATGCCGAAGAACGAGTTGACGCTCGCGCCCGACCCCATGGTGAAGAAGTGGTGCAGCCACACCAGGTACGACAGGATGGTGATGACCAGCAGCGCGTAGACCATCGACGTATAGCCGAACAGCCGCTTGCCCGAGAAGGTCGACACGATTTCCGAGAACACGCCGAACGCCGGCAGGATCAGGATGTAGACTTCCGGGTGGCCCCAGATCCAGATCATGTTCACGTACATCATCGGGTTGCCGCCGAGCGTGTTCGTGAAGAAGTTCGTGCCGACATAGCGGTCGAGCGACAGCAGCGCGAGCACGGCGGTCAGCACCGGGAAGGCGGCGACGATCAGGATGTTGGTGACCAGCGCCGACCAGGTGAAGATCGGCATCTTCATCAGGCCCATGCCCGGCGCGCGCATCTTGACGATGGTCGCGATCAGGTTGACGCCCGACAACAATGTCCCGACGCCCGCCAGCTGGAGCGCCCAAATATAATAGTCGACGCCGACATCGGGCGAATAATCGAGGCCCGACAGCGGCGCGAACGCCAGCCACCCGGTGCGGGCGAACTCACCGACGAACAGGCTGGCCATGACGATCACGACGCCCGACGCGGTCATCCAGAAGCTGAAATTGTTCAGGAATGGGAACGACACGTCGCGCGCGCCGATCTGGAGCGGGACGATGTAGTTCATCAGGCCCGTGACCAGCGGCATCGCCACGAAGAAGATCATGATGACGCCGTGGGCGGTGAACACCTGGTCATAGTGATGGGCGTTCAGGAAGCCCTCGTTCTGGCCGAAGGCGATCGCCTGCTGGCTGCGCATCATCACCGCGTCGGCGAAGCCGCGCAGCAACATGACGATGCCGAGGATCATGTACATGATCCCGATCCGCTTGTGATCGACCGTGGTGAACCATTCTTTCCAGAGATAGCCCCACAGTTTGAAATAGGTCAGCGCCGCCAGCACCGCCGCGCCGCCGATGGCGACCGCGATGAAGGTCATGACGATGATCGGTTCGTGGATCGGGAAGCTCTCGAGCGTCAGGCGCCCGAAGATCAGCTTGGTAAGGGTATCGGACATGATCTCGTTCTCAGCCAAGTGCCGGAGCGGTGCGGCCCGGAATCGCGGGCGGCGCGATGCGGGTCATGTTACGGTTGGCGTCGTTGCCCGGATCGGCCGCGCCGGGGGCGGCGGACGACCCTTGCGGTGCGTCGCCGCTGCTGTGCGGGCTGACACCATATTCCGATGGTGCCTTTTCCAGCGCGCCCTTGGTACGCTCCCCTTCGGGCAATCGGCTGTTGACCGCCGAACCATGGCCGCCATGGCCCATGCTCTCGGTCATGCACGGCGTGCCGGGCTTGACGCACATCTGGACGATACGGGTGAACAGGCCCTGTTCGACCCCGCCAAAGCCCATCGGCGGCACCTTCTCGCTGGGCTTTTCCAGTTCGAGATAGCGCGCGGTGTCGAGCCGGTTCGGCATCGCCTTCACCCCCGCGACGAACTTGTCGAAGCCGGCCGCATCGGTGCTGGTCGTCTTGAAGTTCATGTAGGAGAAGCCGGCGCCGCTATAGTGCGCCGACATGCCCTCGAACGTGCCCGGCTTGTTCAGCACGGCGTGGAGCTTCGTCTCCATGCCCGGCATCGTGTAGATCATGCCGGCCATCGCGGGCACGTAGAAGGTGTTCATCACCGACGACGACGACAGGCGGAACCGTACCTGGCGATCGACGGGCAGGACGAGGCGGTTGACCGTCGCGATCCCCTGTTCGGGGTAGATGAACAGCCATTTCCAGTCGAGCGAGACGACCTGGATTTCCAGCGGCTTCTGGTCTTCCGGCACTGGCTTGCCCGACGAAATCTGCCCGATCGGGCGATAGGGATCGAGCAGGTGGGTGCTGATCCACGTCAGAGCGCCCAGCGCGATGACGATCAGCAGCGGACCGGACCAGATGACCAGTTCGAGCGCGGTCGAATGGTCCCAGTTCGGCTTGTACGTCGCCTTTTCGTTGGTCGCGCGGTATTTCCACGCGAACCAGACGATCAGTACCATCACCGGAATGATGATGAGCAGCATCAGGCCGACCGAGATCATCAGGACGTCGGCCTGTTGGCGCGCGACGTCGCCGGCGGGATTGAGCACGACCAGGTCGCAGCCGCCGAGCAGCGGCAATGCCGCGAGCGGGAGGAGCGAACGCAGTGGCCGGTGCCACGGGAGCGAGCGGGGCAGGATCATGGGCGCGACCTATGCCGTGCGATGCTGCACTGCGATAGGACATTTTGTCCTATCCCCGCGTTTGGTGCATTGCGATAACGGGCGCATAGTCTGCCTATCTGCGCGTGCAGCGCACCATATCTGGAGTCCCTATGGCCGAGGCCTTCGTTCATTCCGGCGAGCTTGAGGGCGATGCCCGCGCCGTCAATTCGTCGGGCGAGGTGAACGTCCAGTCCGAGGAGATCGCCATCGGCGTCATCATCGGACGCACGTCGGAATTCTTCGACTTCTTCGTGTACGCGATCGCGTCCGTGATCGTGTTCCCGCAGCTGATGTTCCCCTATGTCGATCGCCTGACCGGCACGCTCTATTCCTTCGCGCTGTTTCCGCTGGCGTTCTTCGCGCGGCCGCTGGGCACGCTGCTGTTCATGTGGATCGACCGTCGTCACGGGCGGGGGACGAAGCTGACCATCGCGCTGTTCCTGCTGGGCACCGCGACCGTCGCGATGGGCTTCCTGCCCGGATATGCGCAGGTCGGTGCCTGGTCGGCGATCCTGCTGGCGGCGCTGCGGGTCCTGCAGGGCATCGCGCTGGGCGGGGCATGGGACGGCCTCGCCTCGCTGCTGGCGCTGAACGTGCCGCAGGACCGGCGTGGCTGGTATGCGATGATTCCGCAGCTCGGCGCGCCGCTCGGGCTGATGGTGGCGAGCGCGCTGTTCGCCTTCTTCACCGCCTATATGAGTGCCGAGGACTTCATCAGCTGGGGCTGGCGCTATCCATTCTTCGTCGCGTTCGCGCTGAACGTCGTGGCATTGTTCGCCCGGCTGCGCATCGTCGTGACGCCGGAATATACCGCCCTGTTCGAGAATCGCGAGCTGAAGGCATCGCCAGTGCTGCCCACCGTCGGCCGCGAATGGAAGACGATCGCGATCGGTGCGCTGGTGCCGCTGGCCAGCTTCGCGCTGTTCCACATGGTCACCGTGTTCCCGCTGTCGTGGATCTTCCTGTTCACAGAACAGGAAATCGCCCGTTTCCTGTGGATCGAGACGGCCTGCGCGATCTTCTTCATCTTCGCGATCGTCATCTCGGGCGTGTTGGCAGACCATGTCGGGCGTCGCACGCTGTTGGGCTTCGGCGCGGTCGCCATCGCGCTGTTCTCGGGCCTCGCGCCGCTGCTGCTGAACGGTGGCGATGCGGGTGAGATCGCGTTCATGATCACCGGCTTCATCCTGCTCGGCCTGTCGTTCGGCCAGTCGTCGGGTACCGTGGCGTCGAACTTCGCCAAGGATTCGCGCTATACCGGCGCGGCGCTGACGTCCGATCTGGCGTGGCTGTTCGGGGCAGGCTTTGCGCCGCTGGTCGCGCTGGCGCTGGCGGGCAAGCTCGGGCTGATCGCGTCGGGCCTCTACCTGTTGTCGGGGGCGGTCGGTACGCTGGCGGCGCTGGCGCTGAACAAGGAACTGGCACGCCGACTCGATTGATCCGGTCGATGCTGCGACTATGGGCGGCGGCGCTTGCGCTGGCGGTGGGGCAACCCGCCGCGGCGCAGGACGCCGCCGTCGTCGTGTCCGCCGATACCGCACTGGCGCAGGATGCCGCCGAGGCCGCCCGGCTGCGCGGCATCGATCCTGCCGAGGCGTTGACGCTGCTGCGCAAACAGGCGGCGAGTGTCGCGGTGACCGAATGGGTGGAGGGCGAGTATCGCGACCGGCTGGCGGGAACGGTGGTCGAGCGAGACGGTGCGGTGACCGTGCTGCTGACCGGCAAGCGGCCGGTGCCCGATGGACAGGTGTCGATCGATGGCCTGTCGGTCCCGATCCGCTTTCGGACCGGCGCGACCGCGACCCGTGCGCAGCTGCTCGCCGCGATCAACCAGCATCAGGCGACCATCCGCGCGATGATGACGCGGCCCCCGGCAATGGGGGTCGACGCCCGAAACGGCGAATTGCTGGTGCTGATCGGTGCCAGCGATGCGACGGGCGATGTCGCCGGGTTGCGCAAGCGGATCGAGGCGTTGACCGGCGTTCCAGTGCGGATCGCTACTACCGGCCGCCCGGAGCTGGACCTGTCGGGCGAGGTGGTCGGCGGATCGCGGCTGATCGGCCCTGACCCGGCAAGCGGGCGGCGATTTTATTGCACGACCGGGTTCGTGGTGACCGATGGCGCGCGGAATGGCATCGTTACCGCCGCGCATTGTCCCGACACGCTGGAGCATGTCGCCAAGGACGGGACGCGCACGCCGCTGCCCTTTATCGGGCAATGGGGCTGGGGCTTTCACGATGTGCAGGTCAATGCCAGCCCCGACGCAGTGCTGCCGCGCTTCTTTTCCGATGCGGCGCGTACCGTCCTGCGGCCGGTCGACGGACAGCGCAGCCGCGCCGGTACGCGGGTCGGCGACTTTGTCTGCCATCGCGGCGAACATAGCGGCTATAGTTGTGCCGAGGTCCAGATGGTCGACTTCGCGCCGTCGGGCGATCTGTGCGGCGGACCGTGCCTGCCGACCTGGGTCGCGGTCGCGGGGCCGGGGTGCAAGGGCGGCGACAGCGGCGGGCCGGTGTTCATCGGTACCACCGCCATCGGATTGTTGAAGGGTGCGAGCTATCGTCCCGACGGGACGTGCGTGTTCTATTATTATATGTCGCTCGACTTTCTGCCCGATGGCTGGCGACTGGTCCGTTCACCGCCCGCCTTCACAACGCCGGGGGTCCTTCCCAACTCTCCCAGATGACCGACGCCATTCCCGCCGCCACGCTGATCCTGTTGCGCGACCGCGCCGTCGGACCGCCGGAGATATTGATGGTGGAGCGGTCGGCGGCGATGGCCTTTGCCGGCGGGGCGCTGGTCTTTCCCGGTGGTCGGATCGACCCCGGCGACCGCGCGTTGGCATGGGCGATGGGTGACGGCGATCTTGCACCGCGACTGGCGGCGATCCGGGAAACGATCGAGGAGGCCGGCATCGCGGTCGGTGTTGCCGGCGATATTGCCACGATGCGGGCGGCGCTGAACGATGGCGCGGCGATTGGCGATCTTGGGCCGGTCGATCCGTCCGCGCTCACGCCCTATGCCCGATGGCGGCCGGATCATGTGCCGGTGCGCGTGTTCGATACCCATTTCTACGTCGCGCGTCTGCCCGACGATGCGCCCGCGGCGCGGGTCGATGCGACCGAGAATGTTCGCACCCTTTGGATCACCGCTGCCGATGCGTTGCACTCGGCCGATTGCGGGAAGGCGACGTTGCTGTTCCCGACGCGTCGCGTGCTGGAACGACTGGCGCAGCACGAGGATGTGGCGGCGGTGCTGGCCGATGCGCGGCGCTGGCCCGTGCGGACGATCACGCCATGGATCGAGGAGCGGGACGGCGGGCGCTTCGTCTGCATCCCCGGCGACCTGGGCTATCCGGTGACGGCCGAGCCGACCGATCGCGCGGTGCGCGGGTGAAGGCGCTGTCGGCGGGCGTCCGTGCGGTCGTCTGGCTGGCGATCCTCGCCGCAATCGCGTTCGCGCTCTATGCCTTTACCCGCAGTCGACCGCAGGACGTGCCGTGGACCCCGCTCGACCTGTCGCAGCCGGTCGGCGTGTTCACCCGCGCCAAGATCGGGGATCTGGCGGGCGATTTTGCCGGATGTCGTGCGCTGCTGGATGCGGCAGGGGTCCGCTACACCGCCCTGCCACCACGCGACGGAGGCGGACAATGCGGCTATGACGATGCGGTGCGGATGCGGGGTGGCGGATCGCGCACCATCGCCATTGCCCCCGACGTCGGCGTGTCATGCCGCGTGGCGACCGCGATGGCGCTCTGGGAGTGGCAGGTCGTCCAGCCCGCCGCGCAGAAGCATTTCGGCGAGCCGGTCGCTACGATCCAGAATTTCGGCAGCTATAACTGCCGTCGCATGTACGGCCGCGACACCGGCGCGTTCAGCGAACATGCCACCGCCAATGCGCTCGACATCGCTGGCTTCGTGCTGCGCGACGGACGGCGGATCAGCGTCGTCGGCGACTGGACGGCCGGGCAGGGGCGCGACGATGCCGCCAAGGCTGCCTTCCTGCGCGAGGTGCGCGACGGGGCGTGCGGAGTGTTCTCCACGGTGCTGTCGCCCGATTACAATGCCGCGCATCGCGACCATTTCCACTTCGACCAGGCGAAGCGCGGGTTTGGCGGGGCCTGTCGCTGAGCCAAGTTTTCGTCAACGCGGTGCCAGCCCGCTCCCCCTCCCGGCCACCCGGAGCGTATCCCTGATGGATGGCCGGGAGGGGGGGCAGGCTGACACCGCTTCTCACTCAATGCATCGGTGCGGCGGCGTCGACCTTTTCGACCCAGGCCGGATAGAAGGCCGGCTGCCGCATCGACCAGCCGGACGCGGTCGCCGCCGCTTCGCTGAGCGATTGCAGCAGCTTGCGGCGCAGTTCGGGGTGTAGATGGGGCAGTGCCGCCGATGCGCAGAAGGCGGCGGGCAGCCACGGACGCGCCTCCGGCCCGACCAGCCGTTCGTAGAGGAAGCGATAGGCGCCGAAGGTCGTCAGTCGTCCCTGGCCCAGATCGAACGCGGTCACCGTCAGCAGCGGCGTCATGAACGGTTCGATCGCATCCAGTCCGCTGTCTTCGGGAATGCAGGCACGGATGTCGGGCAGGCGATCATAGATACGCGCCTGCGCACGGATGCTGGCGGCCTCCACCACGTCGCGCGACCAGCGGCGCATCGCGTCGTCGCGATCCAGCCCGATATCGAGCGAACGGCGAATGTACCGCTGCGTCGCCGACGAAAAGGTCGCGAACTCCTTCATCTCCGCCAGCGTCATCGCGCCTTCGGCCGGCCTGCGTGCAATCGCCATCTCTGAACTCCCCGCCCAAGATTACAACCAACCGGATGTTGCCGAAGATTAGTTAACGGCTTGCTGAACGAAACACGGCGCCTCCGATTGACGACATATCCGAACAGGTTCGGTGCTGCGTTGCAACATCCTTGTGACGCGGTTCGTCGCATCCGCGGGCGGCGGCAGACTGCAGGGCGGGAGGGGCAAAACGAACGGCATCACTCGGTTCATCCGCCAGTCATCGCCGCGCAAACACGTTTCGTCGGAATTGGTTCCCATTTGGTCGCCGGTGGGGTTTTCGCCGCCCGCAAACCCTGCTCAATGCCGCTCAACACATTCTCGGGGCCGTGGGGGTCAGATGAATTTTGGTGCTGTGGCAGCGCGTTTCGCGCTGGTGGTTTCGTGCGCTCTGGCGATGGTGGCACCGGCCCAGGCCCGGTTCTGGCAATGCGCCCCCTATGCCCGCGAGATTTCGGGCGTCGAGATTTTCGGCAATGCCCACACCTGGTGGGGTCAGGCCGCCGGCAAATATGAACGCGGCCATGCCCCGAAGGAAGGCGCAGTGCTGTCCTTCGCCGCCACCTCGAAGATGCGCCTCGGCCATGTCGCCATGGTGTCGAAGGTCGTCAGCGACCGCGAAGTGCTGCTGACCCATGCCAACTGGTCGCGCCGTGGCGGGATCGAGCGCGATGTCCGCGCGATCGACGTGTCGGCCGCCGGCGACTGGAGCGAAGTGAAGGTGTGGTATGGTCCGCTGGGCGGCCTCGGCACCTCGGCCTATCCAGCCAACGGCTTCATCTATGCCAAGCACGCGCCGCGCGGCGGCAGCGAGCTGGATGCGCCGCTGGTGATCGTGAAGGCGGACCCGCCGGCCCCCACCCAGGGCGGTGCCAGCAGCCAGCCTGTCCAGGCCCGCATGGTCGTTGCGTTGAACGACTGATCGCCTACCCCACAAATCGCCGGAAGGCCCGTCGCATCACAAGTGCGGCGGGCTTTCTTTGGTTCAGGCGGGCCGGAAGGTCATCGCCACGCCGTTCATGCAATAGCGTTTGCCGGTCGGCGGGGGGCCGTCGTCGAACACATGGCCCAGATGCCCGCCGCATCGACTGCACAGCACCTCGGTCCGTGTCATCATCAGCGACCGGTCGGTCCGATTGACGACCGCACCGGGGCGCGGCGCGTAGAAGCTGGGCCAGCCGGTGCCGCTTTCGAACTTGGTCGACGACAGGAACAGCGGCTGCCCGCAGCCTGCACAGGCGAACACGCCCTTGCGCTTTTCGGCGTTCAGCGGACTGCTGTACGGCCGCTCTGTCCCTTCCTGCCGCAGGATATTATATTGTGCGGGCGACAGGCGGGATTTCCACTGGGCGTCGGTCAGCTTGAACGGGAAGGTCTGCGCCGCCTCGCTCGCTTCCGGCGCACAGCCGATCAGCGCGGCGAGCGCCGACATTCCGGTGAGTTCGAGCAGGCGGCGGCGATCGATCGACATGGCGCGATTCCTTTCGGAGTCGATGTGGGAAACCCGCGCCGGACCGGCAATGTCGCGGTACGGAAGCCGACAAACGAAAATCTTTTGCCAATTTCACGTATGGGTTGCATGGTAAACGATACGCCCGGCCTTGCCGTGGCCGCAATTTGGGGCCATTTGGCGCCCTATGCCTTTTTCGACGTTACCCGAACCGCTCGCCGCGGCGCTTTCCGCGCGTGGTTATGAAGCCCCGACCGCCGTCCAGGCGGCCGTCCTGACGCCCGATGCCGAAGGGCGCGACCTGCTGGTGTCCGCCCAGACCGGTTCGGGCAAGACCGTCGCCTTCGGTCTCGCCATGGCGCGCGACCTGCTCGACGCCGAGGACAAGATGCCGCGCGCCGGCACGCCGCTGGCGCTCGCCATCGCGCCGACTCGCGAACTGGCGCTGCAGGTCGCGCGCGAATTGCTGTGGCTCTACGGCCCGACCGGCGCGCGCATCGTGTCGTGCGTCGGCGGCATGGATGCCGCGCGCGAACGCCGCAACCTCAGCCACGGTGCGCATATCGTCGTCGGCACGCCGGGCCGCCTGCGCGACCATCTGGAGCGTGGCGCGCTCGACCTGTCGGGGCTGAAGGTCGCGATCCTCGACGAAGCCGACGAGATGCTCGACATGGGCTTTCGCGAGGATCTCGAAGGGATTCTGGACGGCACCCCGGCCGAACGCCGCACGCTGCTGTTCTCGGCGACGCTCGCCAAGCCGATCGTGGCGCTCGCCAAGCGCTACCAGAAGGACGCGTTCCGCATCGACACGCGCGAAGCGGAGCGGGGCCATGGCGACATCAGCTATCAGGCGATGACCGTCGCGCCGAACGATATCGAGAATGCCGTCGTCAACCTGCTGCGCCTGCACGAGCCGGACACCGCGTTCCTGTTCTGCGCCACGCGCGAGGCGGTGCGCCACCTGCACGCCAATCTGGTCGAGCGCGGCTTCGACGCCGTCGCGCTGTCGGGTGAGCATTCGCAGTCGGAGCGCAACCATGCGCTGCAGGCGCTGCGCGACCGTCGTGCCCGCGTCTGCGTCGCGACCGACGTCGCGGCGCGCGGCATCGATCTGCCGTCGCTGAGCCTCGTCGTCCATGTCGAGCTGCCGCGTGATGCCGAAGCCCTCCAGCACCGTTCGGGCCGCACCGGCCGCGCGGGCAAGAAGGGCATCGCCGCGCTGATCGTGCCCTACCAGCGCCGTCGCCGGGTCGAGGGGCTGCTGCGCGATGCGAAGATCAACGCCGAGTGGATCGGCGTGCCGACGCCCGAGCAGATTCATGCGGCCGACCGCGAACGCCTGCTGGCGAAGCTGGCCGAGCCGGTCGAGTTCGACGAGGCCGATGTCGAACTGGGCGCGCGTCTGCTGACCGAGAAGACGCCGGAAGATATCGCCGCGCTGCTGGTCCGCGCCTATCGTGCCAAGCTGCCCGCGCCCGAGGAACTGTCGGCCGGCGGCGTGCCCGAACGGCGCGAGCGCCCGGAAGGGCCGCGTCCGGGGTTCGAGGATACGGTGTGGTTCCGCATGAATGTCGGTCGCCGTCACAATGCCGATCCGCGCTGGCTGCTACCGTTGCTGTGCCGCCGCGGTCACATCACCAAGGGCGAGATCGGCGCGATCCGCATCGCCAATGATGAATCGGCGTTCGAAATTCCCAAGACGATCGCGAGCAAGTTCATCGCATCGGTCAAGCGGACGGCGACGCCCGACGACGACCTGATGTTCGAGCAGATGGCGGGTCCGCCGGCCGCACCGCAGCGCCGGACCAACGGCGCGCCGCCGCGTCACGCCGCCAAGCCGTATCGTGGCGGGCGTCGGGGCTGATCGGGTTTTCACGCGAAGGCGCGAAGACGCGAAGGAGTAGCAATTAGTTTTCGCGCAGAGACGCCGAGGCGCAGAGAGACGGTGTTTGTGACGGCGGTTCGCCGCGCCAGCGGCGATTTCCGCTTTTTGCAGCTATTCTGAAAGGCTTCGCCGGAAGGTGGCGATCGCCTGAGTCGCGCCCTCTCCGCGTCTCTGCGCGAAAACTACCTTCTCTCTTCTTCTTCGCGTCTTCGCGCCTTCGCGTGAACCAATCCTTCTTTCGCCTCCAGCGCGCCCTCGCACCGTTGCGCCTTCACGCCAAAAGGCGTATGGCGCGCCGGTTCGACGAGTACAGACTCGCGAAGGCCGGGTGCTGACGCGCCCTTTCCGCATCGCCGGGGCAAGCCTTTCGTGACGACATGGTCGTGGAATGCCGCGTGTCGTATTCGGCGCGCGCGGCAATGCCGGTCAAAGACCGCCGGAGACAACCGGCCGGCCGGAAACAGATACGTTTAGGAACCAAGAGTTATATGGCCAGCATGGCAAATCCCACCCGTGACGATTTCGCGTCGATGCTCGACGACATGTTCGGTGCTTCGGAAAGCTTCGAAGGCCGCGTCGTCATCGGCACCGTCACCGGCATCGAGAACGACCTGGCGGTCATCGACGTCGGTCTGAAGTCGGAAGGCCGCGTGCCGCTGCGCGAATTCGCAGCACCGGGCCAGAAGGCGGACCTGAAGGTCGGCGACGAAGTCGAAGTCTATGTCGACCGCGTCGAGAATGCGAACGGCGAAGCGATGCTGAGCCGCGACCGCGCCCGCCGCGAAGCCGCGTGGGACAAGCTGGAAACCGAATTCGCCAAGACCGCGCGCGTCGAAGGCGTCATCTTCGGCCGCGTCAAGGGCGGCTTCACTGTCGACCTGTCGGGCGCCGTGGCGTTCCTGCCGGGTTCGCAGGTCGATATCCGTCCGGTGCGTGACGTCACCCCGCTGATGGACATTCCGCAGCCGTTCCAGATCCTGAAGATGGACCGCAAGCGCGGCAACATCGTCGTGTCGCGTCGCGCCGTGCTGGAAGAAACCCGCGCCGAGCAGCGTTCGGGCCTGATCCAGTCGCTGGCCGAAGGTCAGGTGATCGACGGCGTGGTCAAGAACATCACCGACTATGGTGCGTTCGTCGACCTGGGCGGCATCGACGGCCTGCTGCACGTCACCGACCTGTCGTACAAGCGCGTCGGGCATCCGTCGGAAGTGCTGAACATCGGCGACACCGTCCGCGTTCAGATCATCCGCATCAACCGCGACACGCAGCGCATCTCGCTCGGCATGAAGCAGCTTGAGAGCGATCCGTGGGATGGCGCCGGTGCCAAGTATCCGGTCGGCGCGAAGCTGTCGGGCCGCGTCACGAACATCACCGAATATGGTGCGTTCGTCGAACTGGAGCCGGGCATCGAAGGCCTTGTCCACGTTTCGGAAATGAGCTGGACCAAGAAGAACGTCCATCCGGGCAAGATCGTCAGCACTTCGCAGGAAGTCGACGTGATCGTCCTTGAGGTCGATCAGGACAAGCGCCGCATCTCGCTGGGTCTCAAGCAGGCACAGGCCAATCCGTGGGAGAAGTTCGCGGAAGATCACCCCGTCGGTTCGACCGTCGAGGGCGAAGTCAAGAACGCGACCGAATTCGGCCTGTTCATCGGTCTGGACGGCGACGTGGACGGCATGGTCCACATGTCGGACATCGCGTGGGGCATTTCGGGCGAAGACGCGCTCAACCTGCACCGCAAGGGCGAGACGGTTCAGGCCGTCGTGCTGGCGGTCGAGCCGGACAAGGAGCGCATCTCGCTCGGCATGAAGCAGCTGGAGCGTGGTGGTCCGGTCGCCGCGCAGGCGGGTGATCGCCTGAACAAGAACGCGATCGTGACCGTGACCGTGCTCGAAGTCCGCGATGCGGGCCTCGAAGTGCAGCAGGGCGACGATGGCGCGACCGGCTTCATCAAGCGCACCGACCTCGGCCGCGACCGCGACGAACAGCGTCCGGAGCGTTTCCAGGTCGGCCAGAAGTTCGACGCGATGGTCACCGGCTTCGATCGTTCGAAGAAGCCGACCTTCTCGATCAAGGCGATGCAGATCGCCGAAGAGAAGCAGGCGGTTGCGCAGTACGGTTCGTCCGACTCGGGCGCGTCGCTGGGCGACATTCTGGGCGAGGCGCTGAAGGCGCGCGGCGAACAGAAGTAAGTCTTACGCCGCCAGTCGGTGGAAACAGGGACGGGGTGCTCCGCAAGGAGTGCCCCGTTTTTGCGTTCATTCGAAAGGCGGATTGTCGCATGTGACAAACATAGGTTAGGGCAACGGTCCGTCCCGATCGCACCGTTCCGGGATATGGTTTTGATTTACCGGGGGGAAATGATGATCCGATCCGAACTGGTCCAGCAGGTGGCGCAGGATAATCCCGAACTGCCGCTGCGCGATGTCGAGCGGATCGTGGCGACCTTCTTCGATGCGATCACCGAACAGCTGCGCAGTGGCGGCCGTGTCGAACTGCGCGGCTTCGGCGCGTTTTCGACCCGCGCCCGCGATGCCCGCACCGGCCGCAACCCGCGCACCGGCGAAACGGTCGAGGTGGATGTGAAGCGCGTTCCGTATTTCAAGCCCGGCAAGGAAATGCGCGCCCGCCTGAACGTCTGAGCGCGTACCGCGTCGGGACGGATTTGCCCCCTTTCGCGCGCGCCGCCGGTGCCGCATGTCTCGGCCGGAACCGACAAAGGACCGGCCGATGACTGCCCGTTTACTGCTACCCCTCGCACTGGTGCTGTTGGCCGCGCCGCTCCCCGCGCAACAACGTGCCGCGCCGTTCGTGATCGAACAGACGGGCGAAGGTTTTGCCACGATCGATGCGGCGGTGACTGCGGTGCGCGACGGTACCGCCACCATCCTGATCGCGCCAGGCACCTATCGCGACTGCACGGTGCAGACCGGTGGCGACATTACCTATCGCGCCCGCACGCCCGGCACGGTGATCTTCGACGGTGGCGCGTGCGAGGAAAAGGCGACCTTCGTACTGCGCGGGCGACGCTCGACGGTGGATGGGATCGTGTTCCGCCGTATCCGCGTGCCGGACGGCAACGGTGCGGGCATTCGCACCGAGATCGGCGACCTGACGGTCACCAATTCGACCTTCCTCGACAGTCAGGAAGGGATATTGGGCGGCAACCCCGAAGGGCAGCAGCGCATCCGTATCGACCGTTCGACCTTCGCGGGTCTCGGCCAGTGCGACGAGACGACCGATTGTTCGCATTCGGTATATCTGGGCAATAACGGGTCGATCACCATCACCCGCTCGCGCTTCGAACGGGGCACCGGCGGTCATTATGTGAAAATCCGCGCGCCCAGGATCGAGATCACCGATTCCAGCTTCGACGACAGCCGTGGCAGCAAGACCAATTACATGATCGACCTGCCCGAGGGCGCGACCGGGCTGATCGCGCGCAATAGCTTCGTCCAGGGCAAGGCGAAGGAGAACTGGACCGGCTTCATCGTCGTTGGCGCGGAGAAGCATAGCTTCCCGGCCCGCGGGCTGCGGGTCGAGGACAATGACGCCCGGCTTGCCCCCGGGGTGGAGAAGAGCCCGGTGTTCGTTGCCGACTATACCGGCGATGGCGTCGCGGTCGGCGCGAACCGATTGGGACCGGGCGTGCGAAAGTTCGAGACGCGCTGATCGCTTTCCGCTTCGGTCGTGGCGCATCCCACGGTAACCATGCGTCCATGCATCATCGTTTCATCCTTGCACCGCTCATGGTCCTGCTCGTGACCTCTGCACCGGCGCAGTCGCTGCAACCCTCCGCGTCGAACGGGCCGTCCCGGTGGATCGACCGGCTCGATATCGCATCCCCGAGCGACGCCGCGCTACTCAACCGGCCCCTTGCTAAGGCGGATGCAGCCTTTGCGCTCGACCGGCTGGCGGCGGCGCGACAGCGCAAGATTGCGACGGACGATCGGCAAGCCATGGCGGCCCGCACGATCACGCTGGTCGACAAGACGCTGCGCTGGGAAAGCCGGACGTTCGGCAACGCGCCGTTCGGCAAGCGCAGCCTGTGGATATCGATGCATGGCGGGGGCAATGCCGCTCCGGCGGTCAACGACCAGCAGTGGCGCAACCAGATCAAGCTCTACGAACCGGCCGAGGGCATCTACCTCGCCCCGCGTGCGCCGACCGATACGTGGAACCTGTGGCACGAGGCGCATATCGATCCGCTGTTCCAGCGGCTGATTGACCTGCAGGTTGCGATCAACGGCGTCGATCCGAACCGCGTCTATCTGCTCGGCTATTCGGCGGGGGGCGATGGCGTGTGGCAGCTGGCACCGCGCATGGCGGACCGGTTCGCAGCGGCGGCGATGATGGCCGGCCATCCGAACGAAGCCGGCGTCGCGGGGCTGCGCAACCTGCCGTTCGCGATCTTCATGGGCGGAGCGGACGCCGCCTATGACCGCAATCGCATTGCGGCGGAACGGGGTGCCGAACTGGAAAAGCTCCACGCCGCCGATCCGGGCGGCTATGTATCGATGACGCGCATCTATCCGGGGCTGCCGCACTGGATGAACCGCAAGGATGCGGAAGGGCTGCCATGGATGGCGCGGTTCACCCGCAATCCGTGGCCGAAGCGCGTCGTCTGGGTCCAGGACGACGTGACCCATGACCGCTTCTACTGGTTGCAGATTCCCGATGGGAGCCAAGCCAAGGCCGGCGACCGGATCGATGCGCGGGTCGAGGGGCAGGCGATCGCCATCGATGGCGCGGTGCCCGCCGGACTGACGCTGCGTCTGTCCGACCGACTGGTCGATCTCGACCGGCCGGTGCGGGTGACGGTCAACGGCCGGCTGGCGTTTGCGGGCAAGGTTCCGCGCACTGCCGCCGCGATCGTCCGCTCGCTGGAGGAGCGGCTCGATCCGGCATCGGCGGCGACGGCGCTGTTGCGGCTGCCGTGAGTCGGCGCGTCTGTCGAGCGAGTTCTCGACAGACGCTTATCGACAAGCTCGAAGCTGCTCGAACCGAACGGCAGGCTCAGCGGCAGGTCGATCCCGTGCCCGGATTGAGGTCGAGGCAGCGGCCATCGATCTCGTTCTTCGGCACGTTCAGCCCGATGGTCGCGGCCAGCGTCGGCAGGATGTCGACCGTTTCCACGCCGAACGGCTCTTCGAAGCCGCCGGCACCCTTGCGCCAGAACAGGATCGGCACGCGCCGGTCATAGTCCCAGAAGCTGCCATGGGTCGCGACCGCACTGCCGACGACCGGGTGTGGCAGGGTCAGCACGCGAGGCTTCATCGCGACCAGCAGGTCACCCGAACGCGGCGGGTAATAGGAGGCACGCGCGCGCTCCAGCAGCGTCCAGGTTTCGGGCGGGGTGTTCGGCACCGTCGTCGCCATCACCTGCGCGCGGGTGAAGACCGCCTGCGTCTGCGGATGCGCGGCGAACATCGCGATCGCCTCCCGCTCCACCGCCGCCTTCTGCGCGGGCGTCAGCTTGATATCGTACCACACATCGCCGTTCACGCCGCCGAACAGTATCGGGCCGGCGATACCGAGCTTCTTTCCGATCGCCTGCCCTATGCCTTCGACGGTCAGTTCACCGTCCTGCCGCACCGCCTCCGGGATGGCATGTTCGGCATGGCGTTCGCTGGCGTCGCTGCCGCCATGATCGGCGGTCAGGACGACCTGGTAATCCACTCCGGTCGCGTCCAGCACTTTGAAGAACTCGCCGAGGCTCTGGTCGAGCGAGGTCAGCTGCAGGCACATTTCGCTGCCCTCGGTGCCATAGCCGTGGCCGACATAGTCGGTGGCCGACGCGCCGATCGAGATGATGTCGGTCTGCGGCCCCTGGCCCAGCTTCATGTCCTGAATCAGCCCGGCGGCGAGCGCGAGGACGGCGGCGTCATATTCGGGCGATCGGCGGAAATTGTTCACGTCACCCGCCTCGCGCGCGAAGCGGCCGGTGCCGATGGTCTTGCCGCCAACCGAAACCGCGCGGGCCAGCGGCTGGCAGAAGGTCGGGAGCGTCATCGGCGGCTGGGCGGTCGCGATCTGCTTGGCCACGGCAGCATTGGCGCGCGCGACGACCGGCGGCATCTTGCGCCCGGCATAGCTGACGAAGCCGTCCTTGCCGAACCACCAGAGTTCGTCGACCTTGTGCCCGCCCATCATCACGGCCGCACGGTCCTTGCCCGCGACCGAGACGACGCGGGTGCGCGGGTCTGCTGCCTTCATCCGCTCACCCAGCGTCGGCACCATCAGATGCGTGTCGGACACGGTATAGTCCTTGAAGGTCGAACCAGGCACCCGCTCGTCCTCCGCGCAATAGACCTTGTGATCGGGACGGTTGTTGTCGCGCTGGTCGATCCAGTCATTGGCGATGATACCGGTGCGCGACGGGCGCGATCCGGTCAGGATCGTGGAGTGGCCGGGGCAGGTTTCGGTCGCGGCATGGCTCTGATAACCCGAGGGGAACACCGCGCCCTGCATCATCCGCACGAAGCCGCTGGTAAAGCGCCCGCGATATTCGGCGAACAGGTCTGCCGAGAATTGATCGACCGAGATCGCGACGATCAGCTTGGGCGGCGTTGCCGGATAGGTCGGCGGCACCGGCACGTCGGTCGCGGCGGGGGCCGGCGCGGCAGTCTGCGCCAGGGCGGGGGCGGCAGTGCCGAGCAGCAGCGCGGCGAGGGTCAGGAAACGCATCGAAATACTCCGCGGACGGTGCATCCGTCTCGAAACTTCGCTACCCGGCGTACATGACACCGGCAAGAACGCTGTGGCGACTCATCCTCATCCTTTCGGCCTTCGTCGCCGCACTGCCGGCAATGGCGCAGGTGCCGGGGCAACGCCATGTCCAGATGCGGATCGTGGCGGAAAGCGACACGCCGGCTGCGGGTTCGCGGGTCGCACTGGCGCTGGTGTCGGTGCCCGATGCCGGCTGGCACGGCTATTGGAAGAATCCCGGCGCGGTCGGCACCCAGCCACGGCTCGACTGGACGCTGCCGACCGGGGCGCGGGTCGGCCCGTTGCGCTATCCGGTGCCCGAGCGGCTGAGCGTCGCCGGCATCATCAACTATGTCTATGAACGGCCCTGGACGATCCTGACCGATCTGGAACTGCCCACCGGGCTGGCGAAGGGCAGCGCGGTACCGGTCCGCCTCGCCATCGACTATCTGGTCTGCACCCGCGAAATCTGCGTGCCCGAAAAGGCCCAACTGGCGACGACGCTGACCATCGGCGACGGGACGATCACATCGCAGCGTCGCGTCGAGTTCGATGGCTGGCGGCGCGCGCTGCCGCGGCCGCTCGGATCGCCGGCGCTGTTTCAGGCGGGCGAGCCGATGCGGCTGCGCGTGCCGTTCCCGGCATCGCAGGCGATCGGCGATGCCTATTTCTTTCCCGAAACCGAAAATGCGGTCGATTATGATGCGCCACAGGTCGTCCGCCGCGACGGCGATGCGCTGGTGATCGAAACGAAGGCGAGCGGCAAACCGACGCTGATCGAAGGGGTGCTGGCAACGGGTAGGGGGCAAGGCTTTGCGATCCGCGCGACGCCCGGCGCGGTGGCGGCTGCCGCTGATCCGACACCGATCCGCGCCGCACTCATTGCCTTTGCCGGGGCGCTGTTGGGCGGGTTGCTGCTCAACATCATGCCCTGCGTCTTTCCGATCCTGAGCCTGAAGGCGCTGAGTCTTGCCCGGTCGGGGGAGTCGGCGGCCCATGCGCGGGCGGAAGGGGTGGCCTATACCGCCGGGGCGGTGGTCACCTGCATGGCGCTGGGTGGCATCTTGCTGGCGATCCGCGCGGCGGGCGTCGCGGCGGGGTGGGCGTTCCAGCTGACCGACCCGCGCGTGGTGCTTCTGTTGCTGGTGCTGACCGGGGCGATCGCGCTGAACCTCGCCGGGCTGTTCGAACTGCCGACGCCGCAGGTCGGTAACCGGAGCGGGCGGGGGGGAGCGTTCGCCACCGGCGCACTGGCGGCGTTCGTGGCGACGCCCTGCACCGGGCCGTTCATGGGCGCGGCGCTGGGATCGGCGCTGGTGCTACCGCCGGTCGCGGCGATGGCGGTGTTTGCCGGGCTGGGCCTTGGCCTCGCGCTGCCGTTCCTGCTGCTGGGCTTCGTACCCGCCTTGCGCCGGCGCCTGCCAAAGCCGGGCGCGTGGATGGATGTGTTCCGCAAGGGCCTGTCGGTGCCGATGTTCCTGACCGCGCTGGCGCTGGCATGGATATTGGGGCGGCAGGCCGGTGTCGACGGCATGGCGCTGGGACTGGGGGCGCTACTGCTCGCCGGGCTGGGCTTGTGGTGGACCGGGCGTCGACAACT
Organism: Sphingomonas panni; assembly: GCF_022664435.1. Classification (GTDB taxonomy): domain Bacteria; phylum Pseudomonadota; class Alphaproteobacteria; order Sphingomonadales; family Sphingomonadaceae; genus Sphingomonas; species Sphingomonas panni. The sequence continues at coordinate 54,399 of NZ_JAKREU010000006.1, forward strand.
GTGCGGACGCGACCGGGCATGGTGGCCGGGCATCGTCGCGCTGGTGCTGGCGGTGGCGAGCGCCGCGCTGGTGCAGCGCGCGCCGCCCGCCGGGGCCGCCGCGACCGGTATCGCCGGGGCCGAACCGTTCAGCGAAGCGCGGCTGGCAGCACTGCGTGCCGAGGGCAAGCCGGTCTTCGCCTATTTCACCGCCGACTGGTGCCTGACCTGCAAGGTCAACGAACGCGCCGCGATCGAGACGCAGGCGGTGGCCGATGCCTTTGGAAAGGGCGGGGTGAAGGTGCTGGTCGGCGACTGGACCGACGGCGACCCGGTGCTGGGGCGGTTCATCGAGGCGCATAACCGCGCCGGGGTGCCGCTCTATCTATTCTACGCGCCGGGTGAAAACGACGCGCGCGTGCTGCCGCAGGTGCTGACTCCGGCAACCCTGACCGAATTGGTGCCCAGCCGTACATAGCGGCTTGCCAGTCCCGCTTTTGCAGCGCAGCATGTGGAGCGTTAACCGACTTGCGGCGTTGGGGGCTGGATGGGGCGAGCGTTCGACGAAATCTGGGGACAGGGCGGGCCGGATCATCCGCGCACCGACCTTGCGGCACTGGCACGGTGGATGGGCGAGGTGCCTTCCCATGAGTTGAAGCGCCGCCTGCAGTCTGCCGAAGCGACCTTTCGCCAGCTGGGCATCACCTTCGCCGTCTATGGCGACAGCGAGGCGGCGGAGCGGATCATTCCGTTCGATATCGTGCCCCGCGTGTTCATGGCCGACGAATGGGACCGGCTGTCGAAAGGGCTGATCCAGCGGACGCAGGCGATCAACGCATTCCTCGACGATATCTATGGCGAACGCCGCATCCTGAAGGCCGGGGTGCTGCCGCCCGACCTGATCTTCGGCAACAGCCAGTTCCGCCCGGAAATTGCGGGTATCCGCCCGCCGCACGGCGTCTGGGCGCATATCTGCGGCATCGATCTGGTGCGGACCGGGCCGGATGAATTCTTCGTGCTGGAGGATAACGCGCGCACGCCGTCGGGCGTGTCGTACATGCTGGAAAATCGCGAGGCGATGATCCGGCTGTGCCCCGAACTGTTCCGCAAGTTCCGCGTGGCGGCGGTCGACAGCTATCCCGACCGCCTGCTGGAGACGATGCGGTCGGTCGCACCGCCGGGTGCGGGGGCGCATCCGACCTGTGTCGTGCTGACGCCGGGGCATTTCAATTCGGCCTATTACGAACACAGCTTCCTGGCCGATTCGATGGGCATCGAACTGGTCGAGCCGGCCGACCTGCTGGTCGACGACGATGTGGTATGGATGCAGACCATTGCCGGCCGGGTGCGGGTGGACGTCATCTATCGCCGGATCGACGACGACTTCATCGATCCGGTGGTATTCCGCCCCGACTCGCTCCTTGGCGTGCCCGGCCTGATCGGGGCGTATCGCGCCGGCAATGTCGCGTTGGTCAATGCGCCGGGCAACGGCATTGCCGATGACAAGGCGATCTACAGCTACATGCCGGAAATCGTCCGCTTCTATGCGGAGAGCGAACCGCTGCTGCCCAATGTCGAGACATGGCGCTGCCGCGAGCCACAGGCGCTCCAATACGTCCTCGACCATCTGGACGAGGTGGTGGTGAAGCTGGTCGACGGGTCGGGCGGATACGGGATGCTGGTCGGGCCGACCGCATCGAAAGCGGAGATCGAGGAGTTTCGCCGCGCGCTGATCGCCGAACCGCAGCGCTATATCGCGCAGCCGACGGTGGCACTGTCGACCGTCCCGACGCTGACCGAGGCGGGGCTGGCCCCGCGCCATGTCGATTTCCGTCCGTTCGTGCTGACCGGTGCGGAAACGGTGCAGGTGGTGCCCGGCGGGCTGACCCGGGTCGCGCTGAAGGAAGGATCGCTGGTCGTCAATTCCAGCCAGGGGGGCGGGACCAAGGACAGTTTTGTGTTGCTGGACGACGGGCCGGTCCAGTCGCAATCGATGGGCGGCATGACCCAGTCGCAGGGAGGGCGCTGACATGGCGATGCTTTCCCGAACCGCCGCCTCGCTCTATTGGCTGGGGCGCTATGTCGAGCGCGCCGACTTCCTCGCGCGATTGGTCGAGGCGACCGTACGGCTCGATGCGCTGTCGTCGCGCCCTGCCGGCGATGCCGCCTGGGCCAGTGCGCTGGCAGTCAGCTATACCGAGGACAGCTTCGCCGCGACGGGGCAAAGCGTCGGACAGGGATCGGTCGCGCGTTTCCTGACCTGCGACCGCAGCCATGCCGGGTCTATCCTGTGGTGCCTCGACGCCGCGCGCAACAATGCGAAGGCGGTGCGCACCGCACTGACCCGCGACGCATGGACCGCGATCAACCGTGCCTGGATCGTCTTCAACACGCCGCGCGGCGAGGAGGGCGAGGACATTCTGAACCTGGTCGAGGCGATCAAGGCCGAGGCGCGAGGGTTCGAAGGCGCGGTCCAGCGCATGATGAAGAACGAGGCGACGTGGTTCGTCCAGCTGGGGGCCGCGATCGAACGCGCCGACAACACCGCTCGGCTGATCGACGTCAAATATCATCTGTTGCTGCCCAAGGGCGAGCGAATCGGCGGCGCGATCGACCGCGACCAATGGACGACGATCCTGCAGACGGTATCGGCCGTCACCGCCTATCGCTGGCTGTATAGCGAGGGGTTGAAGCCCGCCAATGTCATCGAACTGCTGTTGTCGCGGGGGGAAGTACCGCGCAGCCTGGCGGCCTGTGTCGACGAGACCGTCGAAATGCTCAACCTGCTCGGCAAGCGTACCGGCTTTCAGGGCGAGGCCGACCGCATGGCGCGCGCGCGGCTGGCACGGATGCAGAAGACACGGGCGCATGAGGTGATCGTCAGCGGTCTGCACGAGTATCTGACCGCCTTCATCCGGGAGAATGCGATGCTCGACGCCGCCGTCGCCCGCCAGTTCCGCTTCATCTGATGCGGCTGTCGGTCCATCACGAAACCCGCTACCGCTTTACCGAGCCGCAGGCGCGGATCGTCCAGCTGCTGCGACTGTTCCCTGGCGACACCAGTCATCAGACGGTGGTGAACTGGCGCATCGACGTCGATTGCGACGCGCGGCTGCGCGAGGGGTTCGACGGGTACGGCAACATCACCCGGATGCTCTATGCGGAGGGGCCGGTCGAGACGCTGGTGCTGACGGTCTCGGGTGAGGCGTTGCTGACCGACCATGACGGCCCGATCGAGGGGACGGATGAGCCATTTCCGCCCGAGCTGTTCCGGCGCGTGACGCCGCTGACCCGCGCCGATGCGCTGATCGAGGCGCTGGGGCAGGGCGACGACCTTGCCGCGATGACCGCGCTGGCCGCGGCGATCCATGCACGCTGGCCGCTCGACCGGCGGCCTTCGCCCGTGATACGCTCTGCGATCGAAGCGGTCGGCGATACACGGCTGGGACCGCGCGACATGGCGCAGATCTTCATCGCAGCGGCGCGGGCGCGCGGCGTGCCGGCGCGCTATGTGTCGGGATATAGTCTGGCGGGCGACGACGAACGGCGCACGGCGGCACCCCATGCCTGGGCAGAGGCCTATGTCGCTGGTGGCTGGTATGCGTTCGATCCGGCGGCGGGCGGTCGGTCGGGACTGGACCATATCCGCGTGGCGGTCGCGCTGGACGCGGCGGGTGCCGCGCCGATCGCCGGGGTCAGGATGGGCGCGGGTGACGAGGAACTGGACGTCGACGTCCGGGTCGGTAGCGAAACGGAATAAGCGCCTCCCCGGCACGGGGAGGGGGACCAGCCGAAGGCTGGTGGAGGGGGCGCCCCGCAAGCGGAACGCTCTGGGCACCCGCCCCCACCACCGCTTTGCGGCGGTCCCCCTCCCCGTGCCGGGGAGGAGTCGAACTCAACCTTCGTGGCTGCCGTAGTTCTTCAATTCGTCGCCGACGATCTGCACGACGTGCAGCACGTTGGTCGATCCCGGCGTCCCGAACGGCACACCGGCGCACACGACCACGCGGTCACCCGCGCCGGCCATGTTGTGGCGCAGGACCATGCGCTTGGCCTTGGCCACCATTTCCTCGAACGATTCGACGTCGCGGGTATGGACGGCATGGACGCCCCACAGCAGGCCGAGGCGGCGGGCGGTATCGATCTGCGGCGTCAGCACCATGATCGGCACTGCGGGACGTTCGCGCGCGATGCGCCGCGCGGTCGAGCCGGACTTGGTGAAGCACAGGATCGCCTTCGCATCGACCGTGGCGGCGATGTTCTTCGCGGCTTCAGCCAGCGCGTCGGCGGTGGTCGGGTCGGGACGCAGCACGGTGAAGTGGACGCGGTCGCCATGCGCCGGGTCGCGTTCGACGGCGTGCGAGATGTCGTTCATCATCGCCACCGATTCGACCGGCCAGCTGCCCGCCGCGCTTTCCGCCGACAACATGATCGCGTCCGCCCCGTCATAGACGGCGGTCGCCACGTCCGACACTTCGGCGCGGGTCGGCGAGGGCGAGGTAATCATCGATTCGAGCATCTGCGTCGCGACGACGACCGGGCGGCCGAGGCGGCGGGCGGTCTCGACGATGCGCTTCTGCAGCGGCGGTACCGACTGGGGCGGCAGTTCGACGCCCAGGTCACCACGCGCGACCATCACGCCATCGCACTGTTCGACGATCTCCTCCAGCCGCGCGACGGCGGAGGGCTTCTCGATCTTGGCGAGCAGTGCGGCGCGGCCCTGGATCAGCTTGCGCGCCTCGGCCAGATCCTCCGGGCGCTGCACGAACGACAGCGCGATCCAGTCGACGCCCTGATCGACCGCGAAGTGCAGGTCGGAAATATCCTTGGGCGTCAGCGCCGCCATCGGCAGCACGACGTCGGGGACGTTCAGCCCCTTGGAGTTCGACAGCGCGCCGCCGACCACGACCTCGGTCACGATCTTGTCGTCGTCATGGTCGAGGACGCGGAGCACCAGCTTGCCGTCGTCCAGCAGCAGGCGCGCATCGCGAGCGATCGCGGCGAAGATTTCGGGATGCGGCAACTGGACGCGATTCGCGTCGCCCGGTTCATCCGACCGGTCGAGCGTGAAGCGCTGTCCGGCTTCGAGCATCACGCGCCCTTCGGCGAAGCGGCCGACGCGCAGCTTCGGCCCCTGAAGGTCGGCGAGGATGGTGGTCGGACGGCCGAACTGCTTTTCCAGTCCGCGAATCGCCTGGATAACGGCGACCTTGGACTGCTGGTCGCCATGGCTCATATTGACGCGGAACGCGTCGGCGCCGGCTTCGAACAGCTTCGCGATCATTTCGGGCGTGTTGCTGGCGGGGCCGAGCGTGGCGAGGACGCGAACCTTGCGCGAACGGGGGCTGATGGCCTTGGTCATGAAAGTCTCCGGGCTTTGCGCGCCTGCCTCTAAGGCTTATTCGTAAAGGTTCAACCTTGGAGCGGAAACTCATGTCATCAATCGATTCCATCAGCGACGCGGCACAGGCCGCCGCGTTCCGCCGGCTGGTCCGCCACCTCCAGCATCGCACCGACGCGCAGAATGTCGACCTGATGGGACTGGCCGGTTTCTGCCGCAACTGCCTGGGCGACTGGCTGGGCGAGGCCGCCGGCGTGTCCAAGGACGAGGGGCGCGAGGCGGTGTACGGCATGCCCTACGCCCAGTGGAAGGCGACGCACCAGCAGCCCGCGACCCCCGAACAGATCGCCCGCATGGACGAGAGCGTGGCGAAGAACCGGACCGATGCCGCGCTGGACGAGGCATTGGACGACAGCTTTCCGGCGAGCGACCCGCCGGCGATGACCGAACCCCGTTGATCGGTTGAGGCGGGCGCGCGGATCGGCTAGGCGCGCCCGTTCACGAATTCTCGACCATCGTTAAGGGAACCCCATGACCGACAACGTCTCGGCGGAACAGCTCCGCCTGCTCATCGAACGCATTGAGCGCCTCGAAGAGGAAAAGAAGGGCATCAGCGACGATATCAAGGACGTCTATGGCGAAGCCAAGTCGACCGGGTTCGACGTGAAGACGATGCGCACGATCATCCGCCTGCGCCGCATGGAAAAGCATCACCGCGACGAAGCGGACATGCTGCTCGAAACCTACAAGCAGGCGCTCGGCATCTAAGACCGCATAAGGGGGCAGGGACATGGCCAGCGTCTTCCACTTCGCGACGCGCCTGCTGAAAGGGCATGGCGACCCGCAGGGGGAGGAAGAGGCGCATGTCCTTTCCGCGATCGAACGCGGCACCCCGGTCACTCGCGATGCCGCCGACGAATCGGATGCGCGGTCGACCTTCGGCGACCGGCTGGCGGACCGGGTCGCGGCGGTCGGCGGGTCGTGGGGGTTCATCATCGCCTTTACGGCGGTGCTGCTGGGATGGATGCTGCTCAATTCCGACGTGCTGTCGCATTTCGGGCTGGCGTTCGATCCTTACCCCTACATCTTTCTCAACCTGATGCTGTCGACGCTGGCCGCGATCCAGGCGCCGGTCATCATGATGAGCCAGAACCGGCAGTCGGAAAAGGACCGGCTGGCCGCGCGGCTGGACTATGAAACCAATTTGCGCGCAGAGATCGACATCCTCGCGCTGCACGCCAAGCTCGACACCGATGTGATCGACCGGCTCGCGGCGCTGGAGGCGAAGATCGACGCGCTGGCGCGAACCGCGCCCACCGCCTAAGAGCGGGCAGTAACCTGAAGAGGCACCGATGGCAGGCCATAGCAAATTCAAGAACATCATGCACCGCAAGGGTGCGCAGGATAAGAAGCGGTCGGGCATGTTTTCCAAGCTCAGCCGTGAAATCACCGTCGCGGCGAAGATGGGCCTGCCCGATCCCGACATGAACCCGCGCCTGCGCGCGGCGATCAACGCCGCCAAGGCGCAGTCGATGCCCAAGGACAATATTCAGCGCGCGGTCGACAAGGCGTCGAAGGGCGACATGGAGAATTACGAGGAAATCCGTTACGAAGGCTTCGGCCCGGCAGGGGTTTCGCTCATCATCGAGGCACTGTCCGACAACCGCAATCGCACCGCGACCAACGTGCGCACCGCCGTGTCGAAGAATGGTGGCAATCTCGGTACCGCCGGGTCCGTCAGCCACGGGTTCGATCGCGTTGGCCTCATCAACTATCCGGCCAAGGCGGGCGATGCCGAAAAGGTGTTCGAGGCGGCGCTGGAAGCTGGCGCCGAGGACGTGACGTCGAGCGAGGACGGTCACGAAATCTGGACCGCGCAAGGCGACCTGCATGAAGTCGCCAAGGCGCTGGAGCCGGTGCTGGGCGAGGCGGAAGGCGCCAAGCTCGCCTGGCGGCCGCAGACGATGGTGTCGGTCGGCGAAGACGATGCCGCGACGTTGTTCAAACTGCTCGACGCACTCGACGATGACGACGACGTCCAGACCGTCTGGGGCAACTACGAAGTGTCCGACGAGGTCATGGAGAAGCTGGGTTGAGATTAAATCCTCCCCAAGCTCGCTTGGGGAGGGGGACCAGCCGCAGGCTGGTGGAGGGGCCCGACGCGCCAGCGTCGGCTGCGCCGCCGCCCCCTCCACCACGCTTCGCGTGGTCCCCCTCCCCATCTGCGATGGGGAGGATTTTGGAGTGCTGATCCTCGGTCTCGACCCCGGTCTCGGCACCACCGGCTGGGGCATGATCCGCGCCGATGGCAACCGCCTCAGCCACGTCGCCAACGGCCAGATTCGCACCGATCCGTCGATGCAGCTCCCCCGCCGCCTCGCGCTGCTGTTCGGCGCGCTGGGCGAGGTGATCCGCACCGAACGCCCCGACGGCGCGGCGGTGGAGGAAGTGCTTGGCAACAGCAACGCGCAATCGACCCTGAAGCTGGGGCAGGCACGCGGCGTCGTGCTGCTGTCCGCCTCGACGGCAGGCCTCGCCATTGGCGAGTATCACCCCAGCATCGTCAAGAAGGCGGTGGTCGGCACCGGCGGCGCGGACAAGAAGCAGATTCAGGCGATGGTCGGGCACCTGCTGCCCGGTGTGAAGCTGTCCGGCCCGGACGCGGCCGATGCGCTGGCGGTCGCGATCACCCACGCGCACCATCTGGCGAGCGCGCACGCGCGGGCACGGCGGTCGACGGGGATCGGAGCGTGATCGTCGCTCGTCGCCACCATCTACGTACCCCGGCGAAGGCCGGGGTCCAGTTTGGTGTCATCGAAAATAGCAGGAACGGCCCGCAACTGAACCCCGGCCTCCGCCGGGGTACGTCGTGTGCGTGGATCGGTCTTCTCAAGCAGGCGAACCAACCATGATCGCCCATCTCAAAGGCACATTGTCCGTTTCCGGTATCGACCATGCCGTCATCGACGTGAACGGCGTCGGCTATCTGGTCGGTGCGTCGTCGCGGACGTTGCAGGCGCTGGGGCCGGTCGGGGGTAGCGTCACGATCCATACCGAGATGTTGGTCGCCGAGGACTTCATCCGGCTGGTCGGGTTCGCCAGCGCCGACGAACGCGACTGGTTCCGGTTGCTGACCGGCGTGCAGGGCGTCGGCGCGCGTGTCGCGCTCGGCATCCTGTCGACGCTCTCGCCCGAGGAAGTCCGCACCGCGATCGCGCGCGGCGACAAGGCCAGCATTGCCCGCGCCAACGGCGTCGGACCGAAACTCGCGCAGCGCATCGCCATGGAACTGAAGGACAAGGTCGGCGGCATTGCGATCGGTCCCGGTGCAGTCGCCCCGGCGGCAGGCGGCGAGGGGGTGGAGGGCGACGCGGTGTCGGCGTTGCTCAACCTCGGTTTCAAGCCAGCCGAAGCCGCCACGGCGGTCGGCAAGGCCGCGGAGGAACTGGGCAGCGGTGCCAGCCTCGATGCGCTGGTCCGGCTGGCGTTGCGCAAAGCGTCGCGTTGACCGGGTAAGGAGCATCGGCATGAACCCATTGCCGCTTGCCCTGTTGATGGCGAACGCTGCGCCCGGACAGGACGTGTCGCCGGTCCGCGACGACGAATGGCTGATCCTGCAAACCGCCGCCGATCCGCTGACGTTGGTCGGAGCGGCGGCCGCGAAGCGAGCGCCGGGTGCGCGGGTCATCGCGACCGGGGAATGCGACGGCATGCGTCCGGGGCTGTTCATCCTCGTCGTAAGGCCAGGCAAAGGCCCAAGGCCGGCCGATGCCTATGTCCGGCGTTGCATTGCCCAGCCCTATAGCGCGACGGGACGCGGCATAGCGTCGATCGACCCCAGCTTTGCGGCGATGCGCGCGCGGCCGGTCAATGTCGACGGGAAGGATATCGTCTCCTTCGTCCGATCGAACCTGCTGATCCGTCCCTATTTCGTCGATCGGGCCAACGACCCGCGCGAAGGGTTGCGGGTCGCGGTCGAGGATATGATCGATGGCCGCCGCCGCCCGATCGAGCGCGACTGCAACGCCCCCGAAGTGGCGCGCGGCATCGACCATATCGCGATCGCCTGCGCCACCCAGCAGATTGCCGGCCAGCCGGTCTATCGCACCGTGATCTATCGCGCTGGCGACCTCGCGCGCGTGCGGGAGATACCGCGCTGCCGCGACCCGCAATTCTTTCAGGTCGGCCTGCTGCGCTGCTGGAGGCAGATGGCCTCTCCGGCGGGCAAGGTAACGCTCAAACAGCATTACGTCAGCTTTTGACGGTCGACGATGCGTCGCACCTCGACCGCCCGCACGCGAACAGCTAGGGAACGGCGGTGACCGACGACCGTATCACCACCCCGATCCGCCGCCCCGACGATGTGGACGCGGCGCTGCGCCCGAAGGCGCTCGACGAGTTCGTCGGGCAGCAGGCTGCGCGCGAGAATCTGCGCGTATTCATCGACGCCGCGCGCGGGCGGGGCGATGTTCTCGACCACGTCCTGTTCTTCGGGCCGCCCGGCCTCGGTAAGACCACGCTGGCGCAGATCGTCGCGCGGGAGATGGGGGTGGGCTTTCGCGCCACCTCCGGTCCGGTCATCGCCAAGTCGGGTGACCTTGCCGCGCTGCTGACGAATCTGGAAGATGGCGACGTCCTGTTCATCGACGAAATCCATCGCCTGAATCCGGCGGTCGAGGAGGTGCTCTATCCGGCGATGGAGGATCGCGCGCTCGACCTGATGATCGGGGAGGGGCCGTCGGCGCGCAGCGTGCGGATCGACCTGCCGCGCTTCACCCTGGTCGGCGCGACCACGCGGCAGGGGCTGCTGACCACGCCGCTGCGCGACCGTTTCGGCATTCCGATCCGCCTGCAATTCTATACGGTCGACGAACTGACCCGCGTCGTGACCCGCGCCGCCGGGCTGCTGGGCCTCGGCATCGCCAAGGATGGCGCGACCGAGGTTGCCCGCCGTGCGCGGGGTACGCCGCGTATCGCCGGGCGGCTGCTGCGCCGCGTGCGCGACTTTGCGAACGTGGCCGGGGTCGAGATCGTCGACGCGCGTACCGCCGACGCCGCGCTCAACCGGCTGGAGGTCGATGCCAAGGGGCTGGATTTGATGGACCGCCGCTATCTGACCATGATCGCCGATGTCTATCGCGGCGGACCGGTCGGCGTCGAGACGCTGGCCGCCGGCCTCAGCGAACCGCGCGACACGATCGAGGAGGTGATCGAGCCGTATCTGATCCAGATCGGCATGATCGCCCGCACCGCGCGCGGCCGCTGCCTGAACGCCGGCGGGTGGAAGCATCTGGGGTTCGAACCGCCTGCGGGCGTACAGGATGGGTTGTTCGATTGATGGCACGAGGCGGCAAGCGGCGAGGCAACCTGCTGGCATCGGCGGCGATCGGCGCGCGACAGGCGGGGCGGGTGGCCGCTCCCGCCGAACCGCTGGTGATCGAGGCGGCTTTCGCCGCTGATGCCAGCTGTTCGGTAACGATCGGCAGCGCGGCGTTCGTCCTGCCCGACGCAGCACCCGCCTTTGTCGCGGCGCTGGGCACCTTGCCCGACCCTGGCCGTCCGCTGACGCTCGTGGTGCGGGGCGGGGCGGCGGCACGGCATGTCGGCGCTATCGTCCGGCTGATCGGCTCGGCGGGGTTTGACAACGTGACCGTGCTGCGTAGCGACGGGACCCAACCATAACTCGGGGTTAATCCCGTCACCCCTTCCCCCGTCCGCCGCCAATGGTTAAAGCCGTGGCCATGACCGACCCCGACCAGCCGGCCGGCGGCCGCTTCGTCGGCGGTACGCATCGCTTTCCCGTCCGCATCTATTTCGAGGACACCGACCTGTCGGGCGTCGTCTATCATGCGAACTATCTGCGCTATTTCGAACGGGCGCGCAGCGACATGCTGATGATCGCCGGGATCGACCAGCGCGCCGTGCACGAAGCGGGCGAGGGGGCCTATGCGGTGCGGTCGATGCAGCTCGACTGGCGCGCACCCGCGCGACTGAACGACGCGCTGGTCGTGGTCAGCACGGTCGAGCGGGTGCGGGCGGCGGCGGTCGACATTCAGCAAATAGTCATCCGCGACGATCTTCTACTGGCGTCGGCACGGGTCGAGGTCGCGTTCGTGGCCCCGAACGGGCGGCCGCGTCGCCAGCCGGCGGCATGGATCGACACCTTCGCCGCGCTGGTCGCAACCGATAAAGGGGCATGATGGACGTTTTCGTGAACACCGACGCCGCGACCATGTCGCCGGTCGCGCTCTTCCTTCAGGCCGACTGGGTGGTGAAGGCGGTGATGCTGGGGCTGCTGGCGGCCAGCGTCTGGACCTGGGCGATCATCGTCGGCTTCCTGGTCCGCGCGCGCAAGGTTCGCCGCGACATCGACCGGTTCGAGGTGGAGTTCGAACAGGCCGAGGATATCGACGCCTTCCATCGGTTGCAGGGATCGCGCGACACCGCCATCGCCCGCGTGTTCTCGTCGGGCGTGCGCGAATGGCGCCGATCGACCGCGTCGAAGCAGATCGACCGTGACGGCACCCGCGAACGCCTCGCCACTGCAATGGCGTCGAGCGTCGCGGACGAGAGCGAGACGCTCGCCGATCGCCTCAACATCCTCGCGACGGTCGGCTCGGTCGCGCCGTTCGTCGGGCTGTTCGGCACGGTCTGGGGCATCATGCGCTCGTTCACGTCGATTGCGTCCGAACAGAACACGTCGCTGGCCGTCGTCGCGCCGGGCATTGCCGAGGCGCTGTTCGCGACCGCCATCGGCCTGTTCGCCGCGATCCCCGCGGTGATCGCGTACAACCGCTTCAGCCACCGCGTGAACCGGATCGAGGCGCGGCTGAACCGCTTTGCCGACGCGTTCCACGCCACCCTGTCGCGTCAGCTCGAAGGCGTCTGAGCCATGGGCATCAATCTCCCCTCAGCAAAGGGAAAAGGCCGTCGCGCGCCGATGGCGGAGATCAACGTCACGCCGCTGGTCGACGTGATGCTGGTGCTGCTCATCATCTTCATGGTCACCGCACCGCTGATGACGGCGGGCGTGCCGGTGAACCTGCCCGACAGTCGCGCCAAGGCGGTGGAGCAGGCTCAGCAGCCGGTGACGCTGTCGATGGATGCGGAGGGGCGGACCTTCATCGACGACCTCGAAGTGTCGAGCGATAACCTGCCGGGCGAACTGGAAAAGATCGCGGCGGCCGGGGCCGGGGCGACCGAACCGCGTCAGGTGATGCTGCGCGCCGACCGCAGCCTCGATTATGGCCGGGTGAATGCCGTGCTGGGCGAACTCAACCGCGCCGGCCTCAACCGCGTGTCGCTGATCAGCGTGGCGCAGTAAGGGTCATGCAGAAGGCGGAGAAGATCGGGCTTGGCGTAGCGGTCGCAGGACATGTCGTCCTGTTTGGCCTGCTGTCGGTCGGGTTTCTCGCCACGCCAAACCCCAAGAAGCTGATTACCCAGCCGATGGACGTCAGCTTCGCCGAAGAGGTCGCGGCCGAACAGAGCGCGCCCGAACAGACCGATGCGCCCGCGATCAGCCAGGCTCCGGAGACCGGCCCGCCCGAGGATGCCGCGCCGAGCGAACCGGCAAGCGAGCCGGAGTCCGCGCCCGAGCCCGAACCCGCGCCCCCTGCGCCGGCTCCCCGGCCGCAACCGGCACCGCGTCCCGAACCCAAGCCGGCGCCCAAGCCCGCACCGGCACCGAAACCAGTGCCGAAACCGGTGCCCAAGCCTGCGCCGAAACCGGCGCCGGCCCCGAAGCCCGAACCGAAGCCCGCCCCGGCACGACAGCCGGCACGTCCCGCGCCCGCGCGGCCGACCGCCGTCGCCAAGGCCCCGCCCAAGGCCGCACCGGCCAAACCCGCCGCCGCTCCCGCAAAGCCCAAGGCCAAGCCGGCGACGACGCGCGGGCAGGGCAGCAACGCACAGGCCAACACGCAGCGTCCGCGCGGCGGCCGGCTGGGCAATGATTTCCTCAAGGGGATCGCCGACACGCCGGCGCCCGGCAAGGCCACCGCTCCGCGCGGCACCGCGGTCAGCGCCCAGTCTGTCGCCGGCCTCGCCAGTGCGATCCAGCGGCAGGTGCAACCCTGCGCGAACAAGATTCCCAACCCCGGCCCCGGCGCGAACCAGATCCGGTCGCGCATCCGCTTGCAGATGCGCTCGGACGGGACCTTCGCCGCCAAGCCCGAATTGCGCGGACAGACGGGGATCGACGACGAAAATCGCCGCTATGCGCAGCGCGTGTCCGAACTGGCGATTGCCGCGTTGACGCAGTGCGCGCCCTATGAACTGCCCGCCGACCTGTATGAGGGCGGGTGGAAAGACATCATCATCAACTACAAGCTGCCCGGCTGACCGGAGGGGATGTATGCGTAAACTCACGATGGCATTGGGCGCGGTCCTCGCCAGCCTGCTCGCGGCTCCGGCGGCGTTCGCGCAGGTCGAGGTGGATATCGAGGGCGGTATCTCCGCCCCGCTGCCGATCGCCGTGCCGGTCATGCCGACGCCGCAGATCGCCTCGACGCCCGCCGGGTCGACCGACGCGCTGGGGCGGCAGCTGGCGGAGATCGTCGCCACCGACCTGCGCAATTCGGGGTTGTTCAAGCCCGCCGGCCCGGACGGACTGCCGCCGGTCGCGATGGCGCAGGTGCAGGCCCCCGATTATGCAGCGTGGAGCAACGCACAGGCATTGGTGCAAGGCTATGTCCGGGCGGAGGCGAATGGCACGCTGACCATCGGCTGCTACCTCTACGACACCTTTGCGCGCACCGAGCTGACGCGCCAGGGCTTCAACGTCGCCCCGGCCGAATGGCGGCGCGCCGCGCACAAATGCGCCGATGCGGTCTATACCCGCCTGTCGGGCGAAAGCGCCTATTTCGACAGCCGCATCGTCTATGTCAGCGAGACGGGGCCGAAGGGCAACCGCATCAAGCGGCTGGCGATCATGGACCAGGATGGGGCCAATCACCGCTTCCTGACCAACGGCCAGTCGATCGTGCTGACGCCGCGTTTCGCGCCGAACCAGCAGTCGATCGTCTACATGTCCTACGCCAATGAGCGGCCGGCGATCTATGTCCTCGACCTCGACAGCGGGCGGCAGCGATTGCTGGTGCAGAATGCGTCGCTCACCTTCGCGCCGCGCTTTTCGCCCGATGGCCGCTATGTCCTGTTCTCGATGGCGCAGGCGGGCAACACCGATATCTACCGTGTGTCAGCCAGCGGCGGCAGCCCGCAGCGGCTGACCAATGCCCCCGGCATCGATACCGGGGGCAGCTATTCGCCCGACGGGTCGAAGATCGTGTTCGAGAGCGACCGGTCGGGTTCGCAGCAGCTCTATGTGATGAACGCCGACGGGTCGAACCAGCAGCGGATCAGCTTCGGCGGCGGACGCTATGCGACTCCGGTGTGGAGCCCGCGCGGCGACCTGATCGCCTTCACCCGGCAGGGCGGCGGGACGTTCCGCATCGGCATCATGTCGCCCAGCGGCAGCGGCGAAAAGCTGCTCTCCGATGCCTGGGGCGATGAAGGGCCAAGCTGGTCGCCCAATGGCCGCGTCCTCACCTTCTTCCGCAGCGCGCAGGGGTCGGGCCGGACGCAAATCTGGTCGGTCGACCTGACGGGATCGAACATCCGCCGCATTCCGACCGCGCTCGACGGGTCGGACCCGAGCTGGGGGCCGTTGCGCCCCTGATCTTTCACCAACGGGGACCAATCCGCTACAGGGGCATTGTAGGGGTAAGCGAAACGACCAAGGGAGGTTTTTCGATGACCAAGTTTTCGACAACGCTGATCGTGGCAGGTGCGCTGCTGGCGACTGCCGGCTGCGCCAAGAAGCGGCCCGAGGTGTTGCCGCCCGCACCGGGCCAGACCGTCGATCCGAACGCGGGTACCGGCGGCACGGGTACCGGGACCGGCACCAACGGCGTCGTGCCGGGGTCGCGCGCCGATTTCCAGCAGTCGGTGGCCAGCGACACGATCAATTTCGGCCTCGACCAATATGATATCGACGCGACCGCGCGGCAGATTCTCGACAGCCAGGCACAGTGGCTGACGCGCTATCCCAATGTCCGCGTCACGATCGAGGGCCATGCCGACGAACGCGGCACCCGCGAATATAACCTCGCACTGGGTGACCGTCGCGCCAATGCCGCCAGCAGCTATCTGGCGACGCGCGGCATTTCGCCGTCGCGGATCACGACGATTAGCTATGGCAAGGAACGCCCGCTGGCGCTGGGGTCGGATGAGGCCGCCTGGGCACAGAATCGTCGTGCGGTGACCGTCGTCCTGCAGTAACCGTCATCGCTGGCCCGGTCGCACGAGGCGGCCGGGCGGGCGATCAGCCTGCCAGCCGCTGCGTCCCGCGCCCTTCGGCCTTGGCGATATAGAGCGCGCGGTCGGCGCGGTCATAGACGCTGGCGACCGTGTCACCGATTCGGATATCGGTCATGCCCGCCGAGAAACCGATGCGGAACGTTGGTGCTTCGGTAAGCATGGCAGGGCTGCTGACCCGAGCGCGCAACCGGTCGATGGCCAGCGCGGCCTTTTGCGGTGTCTTGCCCGGAAAAAGGATCAGGAACTCCTCACCGCCGATCCGGCCAAACCCGTCGCAGGTACGCAGTTCCGCACGGACGATTTGTGCGAATTCACGCAGCACCCGATCACCGCCGATATGACCGAACCGGTCGTTCACGCGCTTGAAATGGTCGAGGTCGACCAGCACCGCGATCGTGCCGCGCGGCGGCACGGCGCTCCGCCGTTCGATCCGGTCGCTCAGCAGCGCCATGATATGCCCCCGGTTCGACACCCCGGTCAGCGCGTCGGTGGACGCAGTCTTCAGCGCGATGTCCCGTTCCTGCCGCAGCATCCGTTCCGATTGGCGCATGCGCGTGATGTCGAGCGCAATGAACAGGATATGCCCGTCCGCCATCGTCTGTTCGACGATGTGCAGCCAGCTGCCGTCATGCATGTCGGTTTCCATCGACAGCATCGGCACCTTGCCCCGCCGTGACAGCGACGACGCCAGCCATGTCTCGAAATCATCATGCGATACCACCGGCCCGCGTCGCTGCGCGTGGTTGCGGCGCATCAGGTCGATCCAGTCGGGCGTCTCGTCCGGACCGAGGAAGAAGGCGCGCCGATAGGCGGGATTGGCGAACAGGATGCGGCCCGTCGGATCATAGAGCGCAACCATCGCTGCGGCATGGTCGAACGTCTCGATCAGTCGCGTGTGAACAGGCTGCATGATACTTTCGGCAAGGGGAGGAGCGGCGTGCGGGCGGGCCGATCCGTTATGCCGGAATGCATGATATATTGATTAAGGGAAGGGCCGCGAACCCGACGGTCGCGGCCCTTTTTTCTTGGCGGATCAGGCTTCTGCCGATGCCTTGGTCTTGCCGCCCTTGCGCGGTTTCTTGGGGGCTGCAGGCGTGATTTCGAAGCTCAGCGCCCCGTCCTTCAGCGCGACATTGACTTCGCCGCCGTGCACCAGCTTGCCGAACAGCAGTTCCTCGGCCAGCGGCTGCTTGATCTTGTCCTGGATCAGGCGACCCATCGGACGCGCGCCGTACAGCTTGTCATAGCCCTTTTCGGTGAGCCACGTCCGCGCCGGTTCGTCGAGGCGGATATGGACGCCACGATCGGCCAGCTGCAGTTCGAGCTGAAGGATGAACTTGTCCACCACCCGCGCCACGACCTCGGTCGGCAGATAGCCGAACGGCACGATCGCATCGAGCCGGTTGCGGAATTCGGGAGTGAACAGCTTGCGCACCGCCTCTTCCTGCACGTCCTCGCGGTCGATCTGGCCGAAACCGATCGATTCCTTGGCCATGTCCGACGCGCCCGCATTGGTCGTCATGATCAGGATGACGTTGCGGAAGTCGACGGTCTTGCCGTGATGATCGGTCAGCTTGCCGTTATCCATCACCTGCAACAGAATGTTGAACAGGTCCGGATGCGCCTTTTCGATCTCGTCGAGCAGCAGCACGCAATGCGGCTGCTGGTCGATCGCATCGGTCAGCAGGCCGCCCTGGTCATAGCCGACATAGCCCGGAGGGGCACCGATCAGCCGGCTGACCGAATGGCGCTCCATATATTCGGACATGTCGAAGCGCTGGAGCGGGATGCCCATGATCTCCGACAGCTGGCGGGCGACTTCCGTCTTGCCGACGCCGGTGGGGCCGGTGAACAGATAGTTGCCGATCGGCTTGTCGGGGTCGCGCAGGCCGGCGCGCGACAGCTTGATCGCCGAGGACAGCGCCTTGATCGCGTCGTCCTGTCCGAACACCACCCGCTTCAGGTCGAGTTCGAGATTGGCGAGCACGCGGGTATCGTCGGTCGACACGGTCTTCGGCGGAATGCGCGCCATCGTCGCGATGACCGCCTCGATCTCCTTGGCGGTGATCGTCTTCTTCCGCTTCGGCGCCGGCACCAGCATCTGCATCGCGCCCACTTCGTCGATCACGTCGATCGCCTTGTCCGGCAGCTTGCGGTCGTTGATGTAGCGCGCCGACAATTCCACCGCCGACTTGATCGAATCGGGGGTGTACTTGACCTTGTGGTGTTCCTCGAACGCCGAACGCAGGCCGGTCAGGATCTTGATCGTATCCTCGACCGAGGGTTCGTTCACGTCGATCTTCTGGAACCGGCGCAGCAGCGCGCGGTCCTTTTCGAAGTGGTTGCGGAACTCCTTGTAGGTGGTCGAGCCGATGCAGCGGATTTGCCCGCCCGACAGCGCAGGCTTGAGCAGGTTCGACGCGTCCATCGCCCCGCCGCTGGTCGCACCAGCGCCGATGACGGTGTGGATTTCGTCGATGAACAGCACCGCGTGGGGCAGTTTTTCCAGCTCGGTCACGACCTGCTTCAGCCGTTCCTCGAAATCGCCGCGATAGCGGGTGCCGGCCAGCAGCGCGCCCATGTCGAGCGAATAGATGACGGCGGGCAGCAACACCTCGGGCACGTCGCCCTCGACGATCTTGCGTGCCAGACCTTCGGCGATGGCCGTCTTGCCCACGCCCGGATCGCCCACATAGAGCGGATTGTTCTTCGAGCGGCGGCAGAGAATCTGCACCGTGCGGTCGACCTCGGCCGAACGCCCGATCAGCGGATCGACCTTTCCGGTCTTCGCCTTTTCGTTCAGGTCGACGCAGAACTGCTTCAGCGCGCTTTCGCCCTTGCCCTTGTCGGCCGTTTTCGGGGTCTCCTTCTCCTCGGCACCCTTGGGTGCGGGGGTTTCGGTCGCGGTCGACCCGCCCTTGCCGACGCCGTGGCTGATGAAGCTGACGGCATCGAGACGGCTCATGTCCTGCTGCTGCAGGAAATAGACGGCATAGGTCTCGCGCTCGCTGAACATCGCGACCAGTACGTTGGCGCCGGTCACTTCGTCGCGGCCCGATGACTGGACGTGCAGGATCGCGCGCTGCACGACGCGCTGGAAGCTGCTGGTCGGCGACGGATCGGTCGCGGCGTCCAGTTTGAACGTGTCGAGTTCGGTGTCGAGATAATGGGCGACGGTCGCGCGCAGTTCGTCGAGGTCGACGCCGCAGCCCGTCATCACCTTGGCGGCATCGACATCGTCGGTAAGCGCGAACAGCAGATGTTCGAGCGTCGCGTATTCGTGCCGGCGCGAGGATGCGGCCTCGAGCGCCTTGTGCAGCGTGGATTCCAGTGCGGATGCGAAGGATGGCATTCAGTTCACTCCGGTCGGCCGGCGAGAACGCGCCGGCCCTGCGTCCCGGTATCCCGGGTCTCCCCCAATGTCGGTATGCCGCCGCCCGGCATCAAGCGGGGCGGAACATCTCATGACCGGAACAGCGCGTCGGCACTGGCGCGGTGGTTGTTGGCCCGGTCGATTCGCGCGCGGCAACGGACGATTTCGCCCTCCAGCGCGGCGATGCGTTTGGTCAGTTCGTCGACCGACAACGGGTCCAGATCCTCGGCAAGCAACATGGCGACCACGTTGCCACGAAGATGGTTAACATTTTCGTCGGGTTCCATGTCCAGCAGCGTTGACCCTAGGGCCGGCGATGTCAATAACGCCGAAGACAGGGGGAAGAGCGTTATGAACGTACCAGCGGCGATGCGTGCGATCGATCCGACGGAGCCGGGCGGCCCGGAAGTGCTGGTCGTGGTCGAACGGCCGACTCCCCGGCCGGCAGCGGGCGAGGTGCTGATCCGCGTCGCGGCAGCCGGGGTGAATCGCCCGGACGTGCTGCAACGCACCGGCGGCTATGCCCCCCCGCCGGGCGCGCCGAGCATTCCCGGACTGGAGGTCGCCGGTCATGTCGTCGCGGTCGGCGACGATGCGGACAGCCACCTGATCGGCCAGCCGGTCTGCGCGCTGCTCGCCGGCGGCGGCTATGCCGACTATGTCGCGGTGCCCGCCGGACAGTGCCTGCCGGTGCCCGACGGCTTGTCGATGGCCGAAGCGGCGGCATTGCCCGAAACGCTGTTCACCGTGTGGACCAATTTGTTCGAGCGCGGCTATGCGGCGGAGGGTGACAGCGTACTGGTCCATGGCGGCACCAGCGGCATCGGAACGATGGCGATCCTGCTCGGCAAGCTGTTCGGGCTGGAGGTCATCGTCACCGTCGGCAGCGATGCCAAGGCGCAGGCGGCGCGCGACCTGGGCGCGGCGCACGCGATCAATTACCGTACCGAGGATTTCGTCGAGCGGGTGGCGGAGATCACCGGCGGGAAGGGCGTCAGCGTCGTGCTGGACATGGTCGGCGGCGATTATGTCCCGCGCAACATCAAGTGTCTGGCCGAGGACGGCCGCCATGTCTCGATCGCGGTACAGGGCGGGGCGACCGCCACGATTCCGCTCTGGGACATCATGCGCCGCCGCCTGACGCTGACCGGATCGACGCTGCGTCCGCGCGATGCCGCGTTCAAGGAAATGGTCGCCGACGAATTGTCCCGCACCGTCTGGCCGCATGTTGTGGCGGGAAAGCTGCGGCCGGTGATGGATCGCAGCTTTCCGCTGGAACAGGCGGCCGAGGCGCATCGCCGGATGGAAGCGGGCGATCATGTCGGCAAGATCGTCCTGACGCTGGAATAAGGGGATGGCGCATGGGCGCGCCCCGGCGCTTGCCCTTTGCGGTAACCTGTCCTAAGTCCTTATCCAGTGTGGCCGCCCGGTTTGGGCGGCCCTTTCTATTTCGGAGACCCGTCGTGGCCCAGCCGCTGATGCCGCACGCGACCGCTTCCTGGCTGGTCGACAATACCGCCTTGTCCTTTCCGCAGATCGCCGACTTTTGCGGCCTGCACGTCCTCGAGGTGCAGGCGATCGCCGACGACACCGCCGCGACCAAGCTGACCGGCCGCGATCCGGTGCGCGCGCACGAACTGACGATGGAAGAGATCGAGAAGGGGCAGAAGAACCCCGACTATCGCCTGGTCATGCAGAAGGGCCCGGAACAGGTCCGCCGTACCAAGGGGCCGCGCTATACCCCGGTCAGCAAGCGGCAGGACAAGCCGGACGGCATCGCCTGGATCATCCGCAACCACCCGGAAATCAGCGACGGCGCGATCGGCAAGCTGATCGGCACCACCCGCACCACCATCGCCGCGATCCGCGACCGTACCCACTGGAACATCGGCAACATCACGCCGAAGGACCCGGTGACGCTCGGCCTGTGCTCGCAGCGCGAGCTGGACGCGCTGGTCGGCAAGGCGGCGAAGGCCGCCGGCATCGAGGCCCCGGCCGACACCCGCCTGGAAGGCGACCGCGAGGCGCTGATCGAGCAGCTGCGCAACGAACGCACCCAGGCCGCGCGCGACGCCGAACTGGCCGAGCGGGGCGAAACGGCGGAACCGTCGAGCTTCTTCGACCCGTTCAAGCGCTGATCCGGTAGCATCGGACGGCTTTGACGGCCCGGCCATCCTGCGATGGCCGGGTCGTTTGCGTATCGGCGGCAATGGCTTAGGCTGGCCTTTCCCATAGCGGAGTGCCACGCCGATGTCCGACGACCTCAACGCCCGCGCGATCGCGCTGTACGACGCCTTTACCCATGAGCACCACGACCGCCGGACCTTCATGGCGCAGATGGTCGCGCTCGCCGGATCGACCGCCGCCGCAGAGCTACTGATCGCCGGCATCGCTGCATCGCCCGCCGCTGCGCAGCAGATCGCCGCCGACGACGCCCGGCTGGATACCGGCCGCGCGACCGGAGAAGAGGCGGGGCACCCGGCGGCGGGCTATTTCGCGGCGCCGAAGGGGCGTCGCCGTCTGCCGGTCGTGCTCGTGATCCATGAAAATCGCGGCCTGAACGCGCATATCGAGGATGTGACGCGCCGTATCGCGCTGGCCGGCTTCCGCGCGATCGCCCCGGACCTGCTTGCCCCGCAAGGCGGAACCCCGGCCGATGAGGACAAGGCGCGGGCGATGATCGGCACCATCGATTACGACGTGGCGCTGGCCCAGGCGAAGGGCTTCCTCGCCCGCGCGCGCAGTGAACGCAGCGGCGTGCGGACCGGCGCCGTGGGTTTCTGCTGGGGCGGGGGATTCTTCAACCGGCTGGCGGTGGCCGACCCGCTACTGAATGCCGGGGTCAGCTATTACGGGCCGGCGCCCGATCCGGTCGAAGCGCCCAAGGTACGCGCCGCGCTGATGCTGCAACTCGCCGAAAAGGATGCGCGGGTGAATGCCACGGCGCTGCCCTGGGGCGATGCGCTGCGCAAGGCGGGAAAGCGGGCGATCACCCGTGTCTATCCGGGCGTCGACCATGCCTTCAACAACGATACGTCGGCAGCGCGCTACAACGCGGCCGCCGCCAAGCTCGCCTGGGATCGGACGATCGCGCTTCTACGGCAGGAGCTTGACGCCAAATAGCGTATGTTCCACCTATGTTCCAATGAACCGCAGGGGAGATGCACGATGGCCGGACTGACGCTCTACACCAATCCGATGTCGCGTGGGCGGATCGCCCGCTGGATGCTGGAGGAGGTCGGCGCGGACTATGCGGTCGAAATCCTCGGCTATGGCGGGACGATGAAGGCCGACGCCTTTCTCGGTATCAATCCGATGGGGAAGGTGCCGGCGATCGTCCATGACGGGCGCGTCGTGACCGAATGCGCCGCGATCTGCGCCTATCTGGCGGAGACTTTTCCGGATGCGGGGCTGGCACCGACCGCCGGAGAACGGGCGGACTATTATCGCTGGATGTTCTTCGCCGCCGGTCCCCTGGAGCAGGCGGTCACCAACCGCTCGCTGGGCGTGGTGCCAAGCGAGGATCAGCAGCGCATGGTCGGCTATGGCGATTACGACCGGGTCGTGTCGGCGCTGGCGGCGGCGGTGTCGGCGCAGCCCTATATCGCCGGGGACCGGTTCACCGCAGCCGATGTCTATGTCGGATCGCACCTGATGTGGGGTACGCAGTTCGGCACGCTGCCGAAGGAGGAGGCTTTCATGGCCTATATCGCCCGGCTGGCCGACCGACCCGCCCATGTCCGGGCGAGCGAGCTGGACGATGCGGCGATGGCAGAGATGCAGGCGGGGTAAGGCAGAGTGATCGGCGGTACGCGCGTTTGTCCGCGGAACTTCGCCAAACAAGCTCCGTCCCCCCGGGTCATGCCCGGGGGGACGACTAGGGCAAATTTTGCGATCGATCGTGGTGGTATACGCGAGGGTGGAGGATATCCGGCGGCCCTCACCGCCGCACATTTATCAGCCAAACCTTCGGCTGCCCGGTCGGTTGCGGTTTGCCGTCCAGCCGTCGTGCGCGCAGGATGCGGACGGGATCGAGGATCATCTGCCCCTTCATCGCGTCCGATCCGCCGCCGGTCGGCTTGGCAAGGATGCGCTTGACGACGTCCATGCCGCCGACGACCCGCCCGAATGCCGCATAGCCGGCAAAGTCGCCCTTCGCGTCCATGCTCGGCATCGCGCCGACCAGCAGCACGAAATTGCCGCCCGCCGAATTGGCCTCGGGCCGCCGCGCCATCGAGATCGCCCCGTCGACATGGCGGACGCCGGTCCGGTCGGTCCGTTCATGCGGAAAGGGCGGCAGGATGCGGCGGGCGTCGGTGCGGATGCCGCCCTGCACGAATCCGAGCTTCGGATCGACCTTGCGTCGTGCCGAGCGATAGAAGTCGGTATCGTCGAATCGACCGTCATCGACATAGGCGAGGAAGTTCTTCGACGTCGCGGGCGCGCGCTTCACGTCCAGCGCGACGATGATCGATCCGACATTGGTGTCGATCTTTACCCGGACATAGCCGGGGGTGGCGCGGGTGGCGGACTGGGCGGAGGCCGGCGCGGCAAAGGCCAGCAGGAACAGGGCAAGCAGGATACGCATCGCCGCTTCCTAACGCCCGAACCCGCCCGGCGAAAGCGCGTCAGTCGGCCGGGCGCGCGGCATATTCGGCCAGCAGCGGTCCGAACGCGTGCGGAGGCGGGAAGCCGGGATAGCGATGCCGTGCCGGGGTGGTGGCCCATGGCAGCGCCTCGTCGGTCCACGTCTCGATGAACGGCGCGAACCCCTCCGGCCGGTCAAGCGCGCCGACGCGGACATTGGCGAACCCGGGATCGGGATCGATCCGCGTGAACAGCCAGCTCTTGCAATAATCGCAATGATGATGCCGGACCTGATCGCCGTGCAGCCCGCCGATCACCGTGTCGCCGGTGACGTGGAGCGCGGCACTGGGCACCGCGACGTTCAGCGAAAAGGCGCTGCCCGACATCTGCCGGCACCCGCGACAATGGCACGCCATCGTCATCATCGGCGCGGCATCGATCCGCAGGCGGACCCGACCGCAACGGCAACCGCCTTCGATCGGCAGGGCAGGGGGCATCACCATCACTCCGTTGGCGCCAACATCGGTGGCGGTATAGACTGTCCGCCGGGCAGGCAGAAAGGGGAGGCGGACGATGATGATGGCAAGGGCAATCCTGTGGCCCAGCTTCGCATTGGTCGCGTTGATCTTTCTGGTCGGCATCACGCTGCTGCAGGCGCGGATCGGCCATATGCGGCGACAGCGTCCGCGCGCGGCGGACCTCGCCGACACCGACGCGACTCGCGCCTATTTCCGTCCGGTCGAGCGGCCCGCCGCCAATCTGGCCAATCTGTTCGAGATGCCGGTGCTGTATTTCGCGCTGGTGCCGCTGCTGCTGGTGACCGGCCTGGCGACGCTGGCGCAGGTCACGCTCGCCTGGGCTTATGTTGCGGCGCGTGCCGGCCACAGCATCGCGCACATCGCCGGCCGGGTCCGGCCGCGCTTCGTCCTGTTCCTCGTGTCGAACGCGGTACTGGCGGCGATGTGGATCGGCTTTGCGATCGATATCGGCTTTTCGGCGCGCTGACGGACCGGAACGGCGGAAGCGAAGCGACGTTGGAGGGGCAAGCTGCTGGAGAATTGCCATGACCCGTTTCGTTGCCGCCGCCGCCCTGCCTGTCCTCGCGCTGCTCGGTGCCTGTGGCGCGCAGGAGATCACGACGACCAACGACGCGAACGTCGTGTCGAACGACGTCTATGCCAATGCCGCCTTCCGCAACGATGGCGAGGTCGGCAACGAGATGATCGCGATCAACCCGATGGAAACCGAAGCCAATTCGGTGACGACCGCCGGCGATGCGATGATGGGCAACACCCCCGACGCGATGAACGCCACGATGGGCAACAGCGCGAACTGATCCCGCCCTCGCTCTACGCGGCGGCGCCAACTTCGACGCTGGCGTCCGCCGCGTGCCATTGACCGGACGGGGGCATATCGGTATAGGCCGCGCGTCCCGCTGGGTCGGCGTCGTAGCCGTCATCGGCCTGCATGTGGGTTCAAAGAGCTGAACATTGCTGGAGACATCGGCCCCGGGGGTTCGCACCCGCGTGGCCTTTGCGCATTTCTGACAGGAACGGCTCCGGCAAAGTAACCGCAAGATAAGGTGAAGGGCTTCATGCCGACGATCAACCAGCTGGTCCGCAAGGGCCGCGAACCGCAGAAGGCCAAGTCGAAGGTCCCTGCGATGGACCAGAACCCGCAGAAGCGCGGTGTCTGCACCCGCGTCTACACGACGACTCCGAAGAAGCCGAACTCGGCGCTCCGCAAGGTTGCCAAGGTCCGCCTGACCAACCAGCGCGAAGTCATCAGCTACATCCCGGGTGAAGGCCATAACCTTCAGGAGCACTCGGTCGTGCTGATCCGCGGCGGTCGTGTGCGCGATCTTCCCGGCGTTCGCTACCACGTCCTGCGCGGCGTGCTGGATACGCAGGGCGTCAAGGATCGCCGCCAGTC
The DNA here is from genome assembly GCF_022664435.1 of Sphingomonas panni. GTDB lineage: Bacteria > Pseudomonadota > Alphaproteobacteria > Sphingomonadales > Sphingomonadaceae > Sphingomonas > Sphingomonas panni. The sequence goes on from NZ_JAKREU010000006.1 coordinate 79,931, forward strand.
GCGTTCGAAGTACGGCGCCAAGCGTCCGAAGTGATCTTGCGCCGCGCGTAGTCCGCGCGGCCTGAGATCTACCTACCCCCAGTAAGCCCCCGACGGGTTCGGGAACCGGCTGAAGATTGAAGGAATATCTGATGGCTCGTCGTCGTCGTCCCGAAAAGCGGGAAATCCTGCCTGATCCCGTATACGGGGATGAGGTTCTGACCAAGTTCATGAATTCGGTGATGCTGGACGGCAAGAAGTCCGTCGCCGAAGGCATCGTCTATTCGGCATTCGAAACCGTCGAGAGCCGCGCGAAGCGCGACCCGCTGGGCGTGTTCCACGATGCGCTCAACAACGTGAAGCCGAACATCGAAGTGCGTTCGCGCCGCGTCGGTGGTGCGACCTACCAGGTCCCGGTCGAAGTCCGCTTCGAGCGTGCCCAGGCGCTTGCCATCCGCTGGCTGATCGCCTCGGCTCGCAACCGCAGCGAGAACACCATGTCGGCCCGCCTGTCGGGCGAGCTGATGGACGCTGCCAACAACCGCGGCAACGCCGTCAAGAAGCGCGAAGACACGCACCGCATGGCGGAAGCGAACCGCGCCTTCTCGCACTACCGCTGGTAAGCGCAGGCGGTGGCTTTTCACCGCTGAACTAACCGCCTATATCGTGGGGAGCGGGCGTCATGCCTCGCTCCCCACATTGCTAAGGAAGCACGATCATGGCCCGCAGCCATCCGCTCGAACGGTATCGTAACATCGGCATCATGGCGCACATCGACGCCGGCAAGACGACCACCACCGAGCGTATTCTTTACTACACCGGCAAGTCCTACAAGATCGGCGAAGTGCACGAAGGCACCGCCACCATGGACTGGATGGAGCAGGAGCAGGAACGCGGCATCACCATCACCTCGGCGGCAACCACCTGCAAGTGGCGCGCCGAAGAGGGCAAGGGTGAAGAGCACCTGATCAACATCATCGACACCCCCGGCCACGTCGACTTCACCATCGAAGTCGAGCGTTCGCTGCGCGTGCTCGACGGTGCGGTCGCCTGTTTCGACGGCGTTGCCGGCGTCGAGCCGCAGTCGGAAACCGTGTGGCGTCAGGCCGACAAGTACGGCGTGCCGCGCATGTGCTTCGTCAACAAGCTCGACCGCACCGGCGCCGACTTCTATTTCTGCGTCGACTCGATCATCGAACGCCTCGGTGCGCGTCCGGCGGTCCTGTATCTCCCGATCGGTATCGAAGGCGGCTTCAAGGGCCTCGTCGACCTGGTCGAGAACCGCGCGATCATCTGGCTCGAAGAGTCGCTGGGCGCGAAGTTCGAATATCAGGACATTCCGGAAGACATGAAGGAAAAGGCTGCGAAGTATCGCAGCGACCTGATCGAAATGGCCGTCGAGCAGGACGACGACCTGATGGAAGCCTATCTCGAAGGCAACGAACCGTCGGTCGCCGATCTGAAGAAGCTGATCCGCAAGGGTACGCTGGGCATGCAGTTCGTGCCGATCGTCTGCGGTTCGGCGTTCAAGAACAAGGGCGTGCAGCCGCTGCTCGACGCCGTTGTCGACTATCTGCCTTCGCCGCTGGACATTCCGGACGTGCAGGGCGTGAAGCTCGACGGCGAGACCCCGGATTCGCGTCCGGCGTCGGATACCGCGCCGCTGTCGCTGCTGGCGTTCAAGATCATGAACGACCCGTTCGTCGGCTCGCTGACCTTCGCCCGCATCTATTCGGGTACGCTGACCAAGGGCAGCTACCTGAACTCGGTGAAGGACAAGAAGGAAAAGATCGGCCGTATGCTCCTCATGCACGCGAACTCGCGTGAGGACATCGACGAGGCGCGTGCCGGTGACATCGTCGCCATCGCGGGCCTGAAGGAAACGACGACCGGCGACACGCTGTGCGACGCTTCGAACCCGATCATCCTGGAACGCATGGAGTTCCCGGAACCCGTCATCGAGCTGTCGGTGGAACCGAAGACCAAGGCCGACCAGGAAAAGATGGGCATCGCGCTCAACCGCCTGGCTGCCGAGGATCCCTCGTTCCGCGTGTCGACCGACCATGAATCGGGCCAGACGATCATCAAGGGCATGGGTGAACTTCACCTCGAAATCCTCGTCGATCGCATGAAGCGCGAATTCAAGGTGGAAGCGAATGTCGGTGCGCCGCAGGTGGCGTATCGCGAATATCTCGCCAAGCCGGTCGAACTGACCTACACCCACAAGAAGCAGTCGGGTGGTTCGGGCCAGTTCGGCGAAGTCAAGGTCAAGGTCGTCCCTGGCGAGCGTGGCTCGGGTTACCAGTTCTTCGACGAGATCAAGGGCGGCAACATTCCGCGCGAATATATCCCGTCGGTGGAAAAGGGTATGCGCGAGACGGCGCAGACCGGTTCGCTGATCGGCTTCCCGATCATCGACTTCGAAGTGCACCTGATCGACGGCAAGTACCACGACGTCGACTCGTCGGCACTGGCGTTCGAAATCTGCGCGCGTGGCGCGATGCGCGAAGCGGCCCAGAAGGCCGGCATCAAGCTGCTCGAGCCGATCATGAAGGTCGAGGTCGTGACCCCGGAAGACTATCTGGGCGACGTCATCGGCGACATGAACAGCCGTCGTGGCCAGATCCAGGGCACCGACAGCCGCGGCAACGCGCAGACTGTCGAAGCGATGGTCCCGCTCGCCAACATGTTCGGCTATGTGAACCAGCTCCGCTCGTTCACGCAGGGCCGTGCGCAATACTCGATGCAGTTCTCGCACTATGACGAAGTGCCGCAGAACGTTGCTGACGAAGTGAAGGCGAAGATGGCCTGAGGCGCACGGGGCTAAGCCAGCTTAGCCCCGAGACGCCGCAAGGCCGGCCGGCGGGGCGGTCGCAAGATCGCTCCGACCGACGACGAATTTACTTCGTCGTCCTCTCCCCGGTTCGGGGGCTGGCATTACGAAACAACACCCGCTAAAGGGCCGCGTTCGCGTGGCCCCGGCGGCACCGAATTCGAATCAGAAGGTAGGAAAATGGCTAAGGCAAAATTCGAGCGGAACAAGCCGCACCTCAATATCGGCACCATCGGTCACGTCGACCACGGCAAGACCTCGCTGACCGCCGCGATTACCAAGGTGCTGGCGGACACGATGGGCGGCGTCGCCGTCGACTTCGCCAACATCGACAAGGCCCCGGAAGAGCGCGAGCGCGGCATCACCATCTCGACCGCGCACGTCGAGTATGAGACCGCCAACCGTCACTATGCGCACGTCGACTGCCCGGGTCACGCCGACTATGTGAAGAACATGATCACCGGCGCGGCGCAGATGGACGGCGCGATCCTGGTCGTGTCGGCCACCGACGGCCCGATGCCGCAGACCAAGGAGCACATCCTGCTCGCCAAGCAGGTCGGCGTTCCCACCATGGTCGTCTTCCTGAACAAGGTCGACCTGGTCGACGACGAGGAAATCCTCGAACTCGTCGAAATGGAAATCCGCGAAGAACTGTCGAAGCGTGAATTCGACGGCGACAACATTCCGATCATCCGTGGTTCGGCCACCTGCGCCCTGTCGGGTTCGGACGCCAAGCTCGGCCAGGAAGCCATCCTGGAACTGATGAAGGCGGTCGACGAGTCGATCCCGCAGCCGGAACGTCCGCTGGACAAGCCGTTCATGATGCCGATCGAAGACGTGTTCTCGATCTCGGGTCGTGGCACCGTGGTCACCGGCCGCGTCGAAACCGGCGTTGTGAAGGTCGGCGAAGAAGTCGAAATCGTCGGCATTCACGAGTCGGTCCGCAAGACCGTCGTCACCGGCGTCGAAATGTTCCGCAAGCTGCTCGACCAGGGCCAGGCCGGCGACAACATCGGCGCTCTGATCCGCGGCGTCGCCCGTGACGAAGTGGAGCGTGGTCAGGTTCTGGCGAAGCCGGGCTCGATCACCCCGCACACCGACTTCCAGTCGTCGGTGTACGTGCTGTCGAAGGACGAAGGTGGCCGTCACACGCCGTTCTTCGCCAACTATCGTCCGCAGTTCTACTTCCGCACCACGGACGTCACCGGCACCATCGAACTGCCGGAAGGCACCGAAATGGTCATGCCGGGCGACGAAGTCGCGCTGGGCGTGAAGCTGATCGCACCGATCGCCATGGACGTCGGCCAGCGCTTCACCATCCGTGAAGGCGGTCGTACCGTCGGCGCAGGGGTTGTCAGCGGCATCGACAAGTAATATAGCGACTCGAACAGGTGGCGGTCCCCGGAGACGGGGGCCGCCATTTGCTATTTTATGAGGGCACCTCGCTTGTAGCTGGGGTTCCCACTAAGCCATTCGTTGTTAATCAAGAGCCGTCCCAACGGCCCGCTCTTTCGCATCGGTAGGACCATGGACAACAATATCCGTATTCGCCTGAAGGCGTTCGACCATCGCGTGCTCGACCAGGCTGCCGGCGACATCGCCGACACCGCCCGTCGCACCGGCGCCCTGATCCGTGGACCCATTCCGCTGCCCACGCACATCGACAAGTTCACGGTCAACCGCGGCCCGCACATCGACAAGAAGTCGCGCGAGCAGTTCGAGACCCGCACCTACAAGCGTCTGCTCGACATCGTGCAGCCGACCCCGCAGACCGTCGACGCGCTCATGAAGCTCGACCTCGCGGCAGGGGTGGACGTAGAGATCAAGCTGGCGTAATAGCCAGCTTCCGCGACGTAGGGTGATTCCGCCCTGCGTCGCGCTTTCGCTTCCCGTCGGTCCGTTCTGGACAGTGGCGGTAGAGGCCGGGAAAGCAACCACAGGGATACCGAACGGCACCGCGCTTGCGGGCAAGGTGCCGTTGTCCGCGTCCCCGCTATCGTTGATGCAGCCCTTCGGTGGGGGAATATCGGCGATGTCTGGCCCTGGCGGGGGCGTGCAGATCGCAAGGGCTGGGGCTTCGGAGGCGGGTGACCGCGCACCGGGGCCTTTTTCGTTAGGCAAGCTCGTCGTCAAGACGAGCCTCTGTTGGAGGAGTTGGTCATGCGTACTGGTGTGATCGCGAAGAAAATGGGTATGACCCGGCTGTTCCAGGACGACGGGCGCCACGTGCCCGTCACCGTCCTGCAGCTGGAAGACGTGCAGGTCGTCGCCCGTCGTGAAAAGGATCGTGACGGTTACGTTGCGGTGCAGCTCGGCGCCGGCGTTGCCAAGGCGAAGAACGTCGCCAAGCCGCAGCGTGGCCATTTCGGCAAGGCCGAAGTGACCCCGAAGGCGCGCGTGGTCGAGTTCCGCGTTGCGGACGATGCGCTGCTCGATGTCGGTGCCACCATTGGTGCCGATCACTATGTCGCCGGCCAGATGGTCGACGTCTCGGGCCGCACGCAGGGCAAGGGCTTTGCCGGCGCCATGAAGCGCTGGGGCTTCGGCGGTCTGCGCGCGACGCACGGCGTGTCGGTCTCGCACCGTTCGCACGGTTCGACCGGTCAGCGTCAGGATCCGGGCAAGGTCTTCAAGAACAAGAAGATGGCCGGCCACATGGGCGACCGTAACCGCACGCAGCAGAATCTGCAGGTCGTGTCGACCGACGTCGAGCGTGGGCTGATCTTCATCAAGGGTTCGGTTCCCGGTCACAAGGGCAGCTGGCTGACGGTCAAGGACGCGGTGAAGGTCGCGCGCCATGCCGACGCGCCGTATCCCGCGGGCCTGAAGAGCGCCAACAGCAACGACGCGGCCGCACCGGCAGCGACCGACGGCCAGGAGGGCTGATCATGAAGGTCAAGGTACAGACCCTCGACGCCGTCGAAAGCGGCGATATCGAGCTGAACGACGAGGTGTTCGGCCTCGATCCGCGTGCGGACATTCTGCACCGGGTCGTGACCTGGCAGCTCGAAAAGCGTCGCGGCACCGCTCGCGGCACCCGCGAGCGCGCCGATGTCGCGCGGTCGGGCAAGAAGCTGGGTCGCCAGAAGGGCGGCGGTGTGGCTCGTCACGGCGATCGCCGCGCACCGGTGTTCATCGGCGGTGGTAAGGCGCACGGCGCCCGCGTCCGCGACTTCAACCCGGGCCTGAACAAGAAGGTGCGCGCCCTGGGCCTGAAGATGGCGCTGTCGAGCCACGCCAAGGCGGGTTCGTTGGTCGTCCTCGACGGCCTGAACGTCGAGAACGGCAAGACCCAGGTCCTGCTCGGCAACCTCGCCAAGCTCGGCTTCGGCAAGACCTCGCTGGTCATCGACGGCGACGCGGTGGAAAACACCTTCGCGCTGGCCGCGCGCAACCTCCGTCAGGTCAATGTCCTGCCGGCCGGTGGCGCCAACGTCTATGACATCCTGAAGCACGACACGCTGGTGCTGACCCGCGCCGCCGTCGAAAAGCTGGAGGCCCGCTTCAATGGCTAAGCAGCAGCAGGCGATCGACATCCGTCACTACGACGTGGTGCTCGCTCCGCACATCACCGAAAAGGCGACGATGCTCTCCGAGCATAACGCCGTCGTCTTCAAGGTCGCGAACAAGGCGTCGAAGCCGGAGATCAAGGCAGCGGTCGAAGCGCTGTTCAACGTCACCGTCACCGGCGTGAACACGATCGTGACCAAGGGCAAGACCAAGAAGTGGAAGGGCGCGCCCTACACTCGCTCGGACTTCAAGAAGGCGATCGTGACGCTGGCCGAAGGCCAGTCGATCGACATTACCGAGGGGGCCAAGTAACATGGCACTCAAGCAATATAACCCGACGACGCCGTCGCAGCGCGGCCTGGTCCTCATCGACCGTTCGGCGCTGTACAAGGGTCGTCCGGTCAAGTCGCTGACCGAGGGCAAGACCAAGACCGGTGGTCGCAACAACAAGGGCCATGTGACCTCGCGCGGCATCGCCGGCGGTCACAAGCAGCGCTACCGCATCATCGACTTCAAGCGTCGCCTGTGGGACGTCGAGGGCACTGTGGAGCGGATCGAATATGATCCCAACCGCACCGCCTTCATCGCGCTCATCAACTATGGTGCGGACGAAGCGGGCAAGGACCGCGTCGCCTACATCATCGCGCCGCAGCGTCTGAACGTCGGCGACAAGGTGATCGCGGGCAAGAAGACCGACGTGAAGCCGGGCAACGCGATGGAACTGGGCCAGGTGCCAGTCGGCACGATCGTCCACAACATCGAGATGAAGCCGGGCAAGGGCGGTCAGATTGCGCGTTCGGCCGGCACCTATGTGCAGGTCGTCGGCCGCGACAAGGGCATGGTCATCGTCCGTCTGAACTCGGGTGAGCAGCGCTACATCCACGCCGCCTGCATGGCGACGATTGGTGCGGTGTCGAACCCCGACAACCAGAACCAGAATCTGGGCAAGGCCGGCCGCAACCGCTGGAAGGGCATCCGCCCGCTGACCCGTGGTGTCGCCAAGAACCCGGTCGACCACCCGCACGGCGGTGGTGAAGGCCGGACCTCGGGCGGCCGTCACCCGGTCACCCCGTGGGGCAAGCCGACCAAGGGCGCGCGCACGCGGCACAACAAGGCGACGGACAAGATGATTATCCGTAGCCGTCACGCGAAGAAGAAGGGCTAAGCGATGGCTCGTTCCGTATGGAAGGGTCCGTTCGTGGACCTCAACCTGCTGAAGAAGGCAGAAGTGGCGCAGGACGCCGGCACCCGTGCCGGCCCGATCAAGACCTGGTCGCGCCGCTCGACCATTCTCCCGCAGTTCGTCGGCCTGACGTTCAACGTCTATAACGGCCGCAAGTTCGTGCCGGTTTCGGTCAACGAAGACATGGTGGGCATGAAGCTGGGCGAGTTCGCTCCGACCCGCTTCTTCCCCGGCCACGCCGCCGACAAGAAGGGCAAGCGCTGATGAGCAAGCAGGCAGCACCCCGTCGCGTTGGTGACAAGGAAGCGCTGGCAGTCGCGACTCAGGTCCGCGGCTCGGCTCAGAAGCTGAACCTCGTCGCCGCGCTCATCCGCAACCGCAAGGCCGGTGACGCGATGAACATCCTCGCCTTCTCGAAGAAGGCGATGGCGGTCGATGTCCGCAAGTGCCTCGCTTCGGCGATCGCGAATGCGGAAAACAACCACAACCTCGACGTCGACGCGCTCGTCGTCAAGGAAGCCTCGGTCGGCAAGTCGATCACGATGAAGCGTTTCGCGACCCGCGGTCGCGGCAAGTCGACGCGCATCCTGAAGCCGTTCAGCCGCGTGCGCATCGTCGTGTCCGAGGTGGAGGAAGCGTAATGGGTCACAAGTCCAATCCCATCGGTCTGCGTCTGCAGATCAACCGCACCTGGGACAGCCGTTGGTATGCCGAAGGCGCCGACTATGGCCGTCTGCTGCTGGAGGATCTCAAGATCCGCCAGTACATCCTGAAGACGCTGCCGCAGGCCGCGATCTCCAAGGTGGTCATCGAGCGTCCGGCCAAGCTGTGCCGCATCTCGATCTTCGCGGCCCGTCCGGGCGTGATCATCGGCAAGAAGGGCACCGACATCGAAAAGCTTCGCAAGAAGCTGGGCACGATGACCGGTTCCGACGTGTCGCTGAACATCGTCGAAATCCGCAAGCCGGAAATCGATGCGAAGCTCGTCGCACAGGGCATTGCCGATCAGCTCGAGCGTCGTATCGCCTTCCGCCGCGCCATGAAGCGTGCGGTGCAGTCGGCGATGCGCCTGGGTGCCGACGGCATCCGCGTCGCTTGCGGCGGTCGTCTGGGCGGTGCGGAAATCGCCCGTTCGGAAGGCTATCGCGAAGGTCGCGTTCCGCTGCACACGCTGCGTGCCAACCTCGACTATGCCGAGGCCGAAGCGCACACCGCGTATGGCGTCTGCGGCGTCAAGGTCTGGATCTTCAAGGGTGAGATCCTCGGCCATGACCCGATGGCGCAGGACCGGCTGATGATGGAGGCCCAGACCTCCGGCGTGCGCCCCGCGCGCGACGATCACCGCCGCTAAGGATGATTTGAGATGCTGCAACCAAAGCGCACCAAGTTCCGCAAGGCCTTCAAGGGCCGCATCCATGGCGATGCCAAGGGCGGTACGTCGCTGAACTTCGGGTCGTACGGCCTGAAGGCGATGGAGCCGGAGCGGATCACCGCCCGCCAGATCGAGGCGGCTCGCCGCGCGATCACGCGTCACATCAAGCGCCAGGGCCGCTTGTGGATCCGGATCTTCCCGGATCTGCCGGTGTCGTCGAAGCCTGCCGAAGTCCGCATGGGCTCGGGCAAGGGTTCGCCCGAATTCTGGGTCGCCCGCGTCAAGCCGGGTCGCATCCTGTTCGAACTGGACGGCGTGCCCGGTCCGCTCGCCGCGGAAGCGTTCTCGCGCGCCGCGATGAAGCTGCCGATCGCGGTCAAGGTCGTTGCCCGCCTGGGCGACACCTCGCACCTGGAGGGTTGATAATGACGAAGGCAACCGATCTTCGCGCAAAGAGCGACGACCAGCTGGTCGAGGAACTGTCGAGCCTGAAGCGTGAGGCGTTCAACCTCCGTTTCCAGGCGGCGACCAGCCAGCTGGAAAAGCCGACCCGCGTGAAGGAAGTCCGTCGCGACATCGCACGGATCAAGACGCTGCAGGGCGAGCGTTCGCGCTCGTCCGACAAGTAAGGACGAGAGACATGCCGAAGCGCGTGCTGACCGGGATGATCGTCTCGGACAAGACCGACAAGACGGTGGTGGTCAAGGTGGAGCGGAAGGTTAAGCACCCCCTCTACGGCAAGATCATCCGCCGTTCGAAGAAGTACCATGCCCATGACGAGGGCAATGAGTATCGCGAAGGCGAGACCGTGCGCATCGAAGAGACCGCGCCGATCTCGAAGCTGAAGACCTGGAAGGTGATCGAGCGGGTGAACACCCACGCGACGCCGGCGGAAGTCGCAGCCGAGGCGTAAGCCTCTGCGGGGTGGGGCGGTTAAACGCCCCATTCCCGTAGACGTCATCCCAGCGTAGGCTGGGATCTCCTTCCACGGGAGCGCGCTCTCGTGGATCGATGCCCCAGCCTACGCTGGGGCGACGGCATACGGGAATGGCAGGGACGATCACCGTCCCACCCCAAGCAATTCCGGGGTCAGACCCGGATGTGACGAACATTCGCGGAGAGGCGCTTGCCTTTTCGCCATGGGGCGGTTAATGGGCCGCTCCCCCCGGCGCGGTATGCCCGCAGCCGGGGGTTCATTTTTAGCAGGCGGGGTCCGGTCGGAATCGGCCCCATAGGGTAAGGAATCGCATCCATGATTCAGATGCAATCCAATCTCGATGTCGCGGACAACAGCGGCGCGAAGCGGGTGCAGTGCATCAAGGTGCTTGGCGGGTCCAAGCGCCGCGTGGCGGGCGTCGGTGACGTCATCGTCGTCAGCATCAAGGAAGCCGCTCCGCGCGGCCGCGTGAAGAAGGGTGACGTGCATCGCGCCGTCATCGTTCGCACCGCCAAGGACATCCGTCGCACCGACGGTTCGGTGATCCGCTTCGACGGCAACGCCGCGGTGCTGGTCAACAAGAACGAGGAGCCGATCGGCACCCGTATCTTTGGCCCGGTGGTCCGCGAGCTGCGCTCGAAGGGCTTCATGAAGATCATCTCGCTCGCCCCTGAGGTGCTGTAATGGCTGCTGCCAAGATCAAGAAGGGCGACACCGTGATCGTCCTGTCGGGCAAGGACAAGGGTAAGACCGGCCAGGTCACCCAGTCGATGCCGAAGGACGGCAAGGTCGTCGTCGCCGGCGTGAACATCGCCGTCCGCCACAAGAAGCCGAACCAGGCCGACCCGCAGGGTGGTCTGGTGCGTTCGGAAGCGCCGCTGCACGTAAGCAAGGTCGCGCATGTCGTCGACGGCAAGCCGACCCGCGTCCGTTTCGAAATCCGTGACGGCAAGAAGGTCCGGGTCGCCGTGAAGGGCGGGGAGGTCATCAATGGCTGATAAGTACACGCCGCGCATGAAGTCGATCTATGACGATCGCATCGTGAAGGCGATGACCGAGAAGTTCGGTTACAAGAACGCGCTCGAAGTGCCCCGGATCGAAAAGATCGTCCTGAACATGGGCGTGGGTGAAGCGACGCAGGACAAGAAGAAGGTCGAGCAGGCCAGCTCCGAAATGGAGCTGATCGCGGGCCAGAAGCCTGTCGTCACCAAGGCGAAGAAGTCGATCGCGCAGTTCAAGCTGCGTGAAGGCATGGCGATCGGCTGCAAGGTCACGCTGCGCCGCGAGCGGATGTATGAATTCCTCGATCGCTTCATCACCATCGCGCTTCCCCGCGTCCGCGACTTTCGTGGCCTGAACCCGAAGTCGTTCGACGGCCGTGGCAACTATGCCTGCGGCATCAAGGAACAGATCGTGTTCCCCGAAATCAACTATGACCGCATCGACAAGGTGCGCGGCATGGATGTGATCGTGACCACCACCGCCAAGACCGACGACGAGGCTCGCGAGCTTCTGCGTCTGTTCGGTTTCCCCTTCCCGCAGGAAGCGGAAGCCGAGGAAAAGAAGGCGGCGTAATGCGGTCCGCCCCCGGCGACGGGGGCGGCCGTTCGCTTTAACAAAGAGAGCTTAAGTCCATGGCGAAACTGAGTTCCGTGAACAAGAACGAGCGCCGTCGCGCACTCGTCAAGAAGTTCGCGCCCAAATATGCGAAGCTGAAGGCGATCGCAGCCGATACGTCGCTCGACGAAACCGAGCGTCTGATCGCGCGGCTGAAGATGGCCGAGATTCCCCGCAACGGGAATCCGACCCGCATCCGCAACCGTTGCGAGCTGACGGGTCGTCCCCGCGGCTATTATCGCAAGTTCCGTCTCGCCCGCGTCATGCTGCGTGAACTGGCCAACAAGGGCCTGATCCCCGGCGTCACGAAGTCGAGCTGGTAAGGAACACAGCAATGGCATTGACCGATCCCCTGGGTGACATGCTCACCCGCATCCGCAACGGCCAGCGCGCGCGCAAGGACAGTGTCCTGACGCCTGCCAGCAAGTTGCGGGCCCGTGTCCTCGACGTGCTGCAGCGCGAGGGCTATATCCGTGGCTATAGCGAAGAGCAGATGGGCCCCGCGGCCGGCATCCGCATCGAGCTGAAGTATTTCGAAGGCCAGCCGGCGATCAAGCACGTCGCGCGCGTCTCGAAGCCCGGCCGTCGCGTCTATTCGGGTTCGCAGGAGCTGCCGAAGGTGCGCAACGGCCTCGGCATCACCATCGTCTCGACGCCGCGTGGCGTTCTGTCCGACGCCGAAGCGCGCGAACAGAATGTCGGTGGCGAAGTCCTCGCGGAGGTCTTCTGATGAGCCGCATTGGTAAGAAGGCAGTCCCGGTTCCGGCCGGCGTGACCGCCAACATCGCAGGGCGCGAGCTGAGCGTTAAGGGCCCGAAGGGCACGCTGACGCTGCCGCTGGCCGACGACATCGCCTATGCCGTCGAAGGCGACAGCATCTCGGTGCAGCCGGCCAACGACACCAAGCGCGCTCGCGCGTTCTGGGGCATGCAGCGCACGCTCGTGCAGAATCTGATCACCGGCGTGACCACCGGCTTCACCAAGAAGCTGCTGATCACCGGCGTCGGCTATCGCGCCGCGGCCCAGGGCAAGAACCTGAAGCTGCAGCTCGGCTACAGCCACGACGTCAACATCGACGTGCCGGAAGGCATCGAGATCAAGACGCCCGATCAGACCACGATCGAAATCAGCGGGATCGACAAGCAGAAGGTCGGTCAGATCGCTGCCGAGATCCGTCGTTGGCGTAAGCCCGAGCCGTACAAGGGCAAGGGCATCAAGTACGACGGCGAGTTCATCTTCCGCAAGGAAGGGAAGAAGAAGTAATGACCAAGGGTCTCTCCCTCTTCGAGAAGCGCCGTCGGCGCAATCGCACCGCGCTCAAGGCGCGTTCGGGCGGCCGTGCGCGGCTGTCGATCCATCGTTCGGGCAAGCACATCTATGCCCAGGTCATCGACGATGCAGCGGGTCGCACCGTTGCCTCGGCGTCGACGCTGGAAAAGGACGTGCGTGGCACTTCGGGCGCGAACATCGCTGCCGCGACGGCAGTCGGCACCCGCGTAGCGGAAGCGGCCAAGGCCGCCGGCGTGACGCAGGTCGTGTTCGACCGTGGCGGCTTCCTGTTCCACGGCCGCGTCAAGGCGCTGGCCGAGGCCGCCCGCGAAGCCGGATTGGAGTTCTAAGACATGGCTGACGAAAACAATCAGGCCGAAGCGCCCGTCGTCGAAGCGACGGGTGGCGAGCAGCCGCAGGGCCGTGGGCCCCGTGGTGGCCGTGGTCGTGGCGGCCCCGGCGGCGACAACCGTGGCCGTGGCGGCCGTGACGGCAACCGTGGCCGTCGCGACGATCGTCGCGGCGCCGAGGATGGCGGCGAGGAGCTGATCGAAAAGCTCGTCCACATCAACCGCGTGTCGAAGACCGTGAAGGGCGGCAAGCGCTTCGGTTTCGCAGCACTCGTCGTCGTCGGCGATGGCAAGGGCCGCGTCGGCTTCGGCCATGGCAAGGCGCGCGAAGTGCCGGAAGCCATTTCGAAGGCGACCGCCGCTGCCAAGAAGGCGATGGTCCGCGTGCCGCTCAAGGACGGTCGCACGCTGCATCACGACGGCAACGGTCACTTCGGTGCCGGTCGCGTGACGGTGCGTTCGGCTCCGGCCGGTACCGGCATCATCGCGGGTGGCCCGATGCGCGCCATCTTCGAATCGCTGGGCGTGGCCGACGTCGTGACCAAGTCGGTCGGCACGTCGAACCCGTACAACATGATCCGTGCGACCTTCGAGGCGCTGAACGACCAGTCGTCGCCGAAGGCGGTGGCCCAGCGTCGCGGCAAGAAGATCGCCGACCTGCTGGGTCGTGGCGGATCGCAGACCGCCGAGGCTGATGCCGCGGCGATCGTGGAGTAACGAGCGATGGCAACCGTCAAGATCACCCAGACCGGGTCGCCGATCCGCCGGACCAAGGACCAGCGCGCGACGCTGATCGGTCTCGGCCTTAACAAGATGCACAAGACCGTGGAACTGGCCGACACCCCCGAGGTGCGTGGCATGATCCGCAAGGTGCAGCACATGGTGTCGGTCGAAGGCTGAGGCCTTCCACCTTTACCGGTGACAAATGCGGGGAAGGGGGCTAATCGGCCCCCTTCCTCATTTTCTATCAGCGCGAACATAGCGAAAGCGAGTGCAACACATGAAACTCAACGAAATCCGTGACAACGACGGCGCCCGCAAGAGCCGGATGCGCGTCGGCCGGGGCATCGGCTCGGGCAAGGGCAAGACCGCCGGCCGTGGCCAGAAGGGCCAGAAGAGCCGCGAAGGTGTCTCGATCAACGGCTTCGAGGGCGGTCAGATGCCGCTTCACATGCGGATCCCGAAGCGCGGCTTCAACAACATCTTCGCCAAGGATTACGCCGAAGTGAACCTCGGTGCGATTCAGAAGGCGGTCGACGCCGGCAAGATCGAAGCCGGCGCGTCGCTCGATCACGCTGCGCTGAAGGCGGCGAACCTGGCCCGTGGCGGCAAGGACGGCGTCCGTCTGCTCGGCAAGGGCGAACTGAACGTGAAGCTGGCCTTCACCGTTGCCGGTGCGTCGAAGTCGGCCATCGAAGCGGTCGAAAAGGCCGGTGGTTCGGTGTCTGTCATCGAAGTCGTGCCCGCGCACGAAAAGGCCGCTGCCAAGAAGGGCAAGACGCTCGCCGCCAAGAAGGCCGCGCACGCCTGAGGTCCCACCCGCTCGGTTCGAGCAGCTTCGAGCCTGTCGAGAAGCGTCTGTTGAGAACTCCCGCCTAGCGGACCGCGTTCTCGATACGCGCTCTCGACAAGCTCGATCGCTACTCGAACTGAACGGCATGAACGGACGGGGGTGAGCGCGCTCCCCCTTAGACATCCCGGCAGCAACCCCTATATGGTCGCCGGGGGGTGGGCTGATGGCCCGCCAGCATCATTCGGGACATATCCATGGCAGCCGCCTCAGACGGTCTTGCGACCAATCTCAATCTGTCCAAATTCGGTCAGGCGACCGAACTCAAGAAGCGCCTGTGGTTTACGCTCGGAGCACTGATCGTGTTCCGCATGCTGAGCTATGTGCCGCTGCCGGGCATCGACCCGACGCAGCTCGGCCTGCTCGCGAACCAGACCCAAGGCGGCGTTCTCGATTTCTTCAACACCTTTTCGGGCGGTGCGCTGACGCGCATGTCGGTCGTCGCGCTGGGCGTCATGCCCTATATCACCGCGTCGATCGTCGTGCAGCTCGCCACCTCGCTCTCGCCCCAGCTCGCCGCCATCAAGAAGGAAGGCGAATCGGGCCGCAAGAAGCTGAACCAGTATACCCGCTACGGCACGGTGCTGCTGACCGCGATCCAGGGCTATACCATCGCCGTCGGGCTGGAGGCATTCGGTGCCTCGGCCGGCGCGCAGGCGGTGATCGAGCCGGGCATGACCTTCCGCATCGCCGCGGTCATCTCGCTGATCGGCGGCACGATGTTCCTGATGTGGCTGGGTGAGCAGATCACGAGCCGCGGCATCGGCAACGGCATCTCACTCATCATCATGGCCGGTATCGTCGCGCATCTGCCGACGACCTTGGTCCAGCTGTTCGAGGGCAGCCGGTCGGGCACGATGAACCCGCTGACGCTGATCGGCATCATCGTGGCGGTCGCCGGCCTGGTCCTGTTCATTTGCTTCATGGAGCGCGCCCAGCGCCGCATCCTCATCCAGTACCCCAAGCGTCAGACCGCGCGCGGGGTGCAGGCGGATCGCAGCCACCTGCCGCTGAAGATCAACACCGCGGGCGTGATCCCGCCGATCTTCGCCTCCTCGCTGTTGCTGATGCCGGTGACGATCACCCAGTTCGCCGGACAGGCGACGGCAGGTGAAAGCCGCTGGGGCGATTTCATCATCACCCTCAACCAGTATCTGGCGCATGGTCAGCCGCTGTACATGCTGCTGTACGGCGCGGGCATCGTGTTCTTCTCGTTCTTCTACACCGCGATCGTCTTCAATCCCGAAGAGACCGCCGACAATCTGAAGCGCTATGGCGGGTTCATCCCCGGCATCCGCCCGGGCAAGAATACCGAGAATTACTTCGATTACGTGCTGACCCGGATCACGGTCATCGGCGCGGCCTATCTGGTCATCATCTGCCTGTTGCCCGAATATCTGGTATCGGCGCTGTCGATTCCCTTCTATCTGGGCGGCACCAGCCTGCTCATCGTCGTGAACGTGACGATGGATACGGTGACGCAGATCCAGTCGCATTTGCTGGCGCACCAGTATGGCGACCTCATCAAGAAGGCCAAGCTGAAGGGCGGACGCCTGCGCGGCTGAGCGTAACAGGACTAAGGGGGCAGCTATGGACATCATCCTTCTCGGACCGCCGGGGGCGGGCAAGGGCACCCAGGCCGCGCGGCTCGAAACGGCGCGCGGCATGGTGCAGCTGTCGACCGGCGACATGCTGCGCGCAGCGGTCAAGGCGGGCAGCCCGGTGGGGCTGCAGGCCAAGGCGGTGATGGACGCCGGCGAACTGGTGTCCGACGCTATCGTGTCGGCGCTGATCGGCGAACGGCTCGACCAGCTGGGCGACCGCGGCGCGATCTTCGACGGATATCCGCGTACCGCCGCCCAGGCCGATGCGCTGGACCTGCTGCTCGAACATCGCGGGCGTCAGCTGACCCATGTGATCGAGCTGGTGGTGGACGAAGATGCGCTGGTCGAGCGGATCGTCGGTCGCTTTACCTGCGCCAATTGCGGCGCGGGCTATCACGACACGTTCAAGCAGCCTGCCGTCGCCGGCGTCTGCGACGCGTGCGGCGCGACCGACTTCAAGCGCCGACCCGACGATAACGAGGAAACCGTGCGCACGCGCATGGTCGAATATCGGGCAAAGACCGCGCCGATCCTGCCGCTGTACGAGGCGCGTGGCCTGGTCCACCGGGTCGACGGCATGGCCGACATGGACGATGTGACGACGCAGATCGCGGCGATTCTCGACAAGTGAGGGATGGGGCGGGCTCCGGTCCGCCCTGTTCGATTTTCGACGCCTTTCCTTCGTCACCCCGGGCTTGACCCGGGGTCCCGCTTCCTTGCCGACAGCAGAGAAAAAAGCGGGACCCCGGATCAAGGCCGGGGTGACGATGACATTGGGGTATATACTGTCGCCTTTGCGCCTATCCTTGTCGCATTGACGCGTCGCCTGCCACCCCACGTCCCGTCCCGAATTTGGTTCCGTCCACCGGTTGACAGGGTGGGAATCGGTCCGTATCAGCACTCTACCCCGACATACCGGTTACGGCGGCGCTTTCGCGCGTTCGCCGCGATCGCGCGTGACGGGTTTCAACGCTACGAGATGGGGTGCCGCTGCCATGCGGGGCCTCGTGGAGCTGGGAGAATTTAGTTCATGGCACGTATCGCGGGTGTTAATATCCCGACCAACAAGCGCGTCATCATCGCGCTGCAGTACATTCACGGCATCGGTCCGGCCAAGGCCAAGCAGCTGACCGATCAGCTGGGCATCGCTGCCGAGCGTCGCGTCCAGGACCTGAGCGATCAGGAAGTCCTTCAGATCCGCGAAGCGATCGACGCGAACCACACCGTGGAAGGTGACCTGCGTCGCCAGACCGCGATGAACATCAAGCGTCTGATGGACCTCGCCTGCTATCGTGGCCTGCGTCACCGCAAGGGCTTGCCGGTTCGCGGCCAGCGCACGCACACCAACGCGCGCACCCGCAAGGGCAAGGCGAAGCCGATCGCGGGGAAGAAGAAGTAAGGCGTTAAGAAAACAGTCCGGGGGACTGTTTTTAGCCTTACTCCGTCGGAGACAGGTTTGAGGCTGATCGCCTCCCGGTCGCCGTACCACGCAAGATACTCTGGTCAGGAACCACACCAAAATGGCACGTGAACCGCAGCGCCTTCGCCGTCGCGAGCGCAAGAACATCACCGCCGGCGTCGCGCATGTGAACGCCAGCTTCAACAACACCATGATCACCATCACCGATGCGCAGGGGAATGCGATCAGCTGGTCGTCGGCCGGCATGATGGGCTTCAAGGGCTCGCGCAAGTCGACCCCGTACGCCGCGCAGGTCGCCGCCGAGGATGCTGGCCGCAAGGCGGCCGATCACGGCGTGCGCACGCTCGAAGTCGAAGTGAAGGGCCCGGGTTCGGGTCGTGAGTCGGCGCTCCGCGCGCTCCAGGCCGTCGGTTTCCAGATCACGTCGATCCGCGACGTGACCTCGATCCCGCACAACGGCGTGCGCCCGTCGAAGCGTCGCCGCGTCTGATTCGTGCCTGCCGCCCCGCCGGGTTCGTCCGGCGGGGCCGTTCTTTCATGGCGCGGACCCGTCCTTTCCGCGCCGCCAAGCTAGGGGAAGCCCGTGTCCGTCAACGCTAAGAACTGGCAGGAACTCAAGAAGCCGAGCGGCCTCGAGAAGAAGCCGGGCGGCGATCCCAAGCGCCGTTCGACCTTCGTGGCCGAGCCGCTGGAGCGTGGGTTCGGCCTGACGCTCGGCAACGCGCTGCGTCGCGTGCTGCTGTCGTCGCTGCAGGGCGCCGCCGTCACCTCGATCAAGATCGAGAACGTCCTTCACGAATTTTCCAGCCTTGCCGGCGTCCGCGAGGACGTGACCGACATGGTGCTGAACGTGAAGCAGATCGCACTGAAGATGCAGGGCGAAGGCCCGAAGCGTCTGCAGCTGTCGGTCACTGGTCCGGCGGAAGTGAAGGCCGGCGACATCGCCGTCACCGGCGATATCGAGGTCATGAACCCCGATCTGGTGCTGTGCCATCTCGACGATGGTGCGACGCTCAACATGGAACTGACCGCCGACGTCGGTAAGGGCTATGTGCCCGCCGCCGGCAACCGTCCGGCCGATGCGCCGATCGGTCTGATCCCGGTCGATGCGCTGTATTCGCCGGTGCGCCAGGTCAGCTACAAGGTCGAGAACACCCGCGTCGGGCAGGAACTGGATTACGACAAGCTGACGCTGACCATCGAAACCGACGGCACCGTCACCCCTGAGGACGCGCTGGCCTATGCCGGTCGCATCCTTCAGGACCAGCTGGCGCTGTTCGTCCACTTCGACGATTCGACGCTGCCCCGCGCTGCCGCCACCGGTACGCAGGTCGCAGCACCGCAGAGCGAAGGTCAGGGCGATACCGCGCAGATCAATCGTTACCTGCTCAAGAAGGTCGACGAACTCGAACTGTCGGTTCGTAGCGCCAACTGCCTCAAGAACGACAACATCATCTATATCGGCGATCTGGTCCAGAAGACCGAAGCCGAGATGCTGCGCACCCCGAATTTCGGTCGCAAGTCGCTGAACGAAATCAAGGAAGTGCTGTCGTCGATGGGCCTTCGCCTCGGCATGGACATCCCCGGATGGCCGCCCGAGAACATCGAAGAGATGGCGAAGAAGCTCGAGCAGGAGATTATGGGCTGATTTTGCACCGGGGCAGGCGCGCCTGCCCCGGAGGCAAAACCAGCCCGGCCGGCGGCTTTCCAGGCCGTCCGACGGCACGGGCTTGGCCCGTGTCGGGCAAGTTTTAAAAATCGCGGCAAGTGTGAACTTAGTGAACTTTGCCGCGAACAGGCCAACCGGTGGCAGCCTCTAAACCGCCACCAGCTCTGGGGATTCCGTGACACGGCCCCTTAACGAACGAAGGAAATACCCATGCGTCATCGCTTCGGCGGCCGTAAGCTGCAGCGTACCTCGGCACATCGCATTGCGCTGTTCCGCAACATGTCGGCCGCGCTGATCAAGCACGAGCAGATCACCACCACCGTCGCCAAGGCGAAGGAACTGCGTCCCTACGTCGAAAAGCTGATCACGCTGGCGAAGAAGGGCGGCCTGTCGAACCGTCGTCTCGCGCACGCTCGTCTGCTCGACGATGCGCAGCTGACCAAGCTGTTCGACGTGCTGGCGACCCGCTACGCCGATCGCAACGGTGGCTATACCCGCATCATCAAGGCCGGCATCCGCGCCTCGGACGCCTCGCCGATGGCGATCATCGAATTCGTCGACCGCGACTTGTCGGCGAAGGGTCAGGATTCGGGCCCGGTGATCAGCGAAGAGGATTTCGACGAAGCCGCCTGATCGGCGTTTCGGTCGAGAGACACAGGGACGGGGCGGTCGTACTTCGGTACGGCCGCCCTTTCTCGTTTGAACGGGTAACATTGTCTCCACGGGGTTGCGTAGGCGTACGGGTCGCGTATCCTGCTGGTAACGCCGGATACCTTCCGGCTCGTCCCGTGGAGCAACGATGTACCGCCATGCCCTTGTCGCGATCACGTGCCTGATGACCAGCACGACTGCCCTTGCCCAGACCATCGCCTATCCGCAGACCCGCACCGTCGACCAGGTCGACGAACAGTTCGGCGTGAAGGTCGCCGATCCCTATCGCTGGCTGGAAAACGACGTCCGCAATGATCCGCAGGTCGCGGCCTGGGTCGCGGCGGAGAACAAGGTCACCGACGCCTATCTGGCGACACTGCCCGGCCGCGACATCTTCAAGCAGCGGCTGACCCGGTTGTTCGACTATGAACGCTTCGGCGTGCCGAACCGCGAAGGCGGTCGCTATTTCTACAGCCGCAATTCGGGGCTGCAGAACCAGTCGGTGCTGTACGTCCGCGACAGCCTGAACGGGCAGGGGCGGGTGCTGATCGATCCCAATGGCTGGTCGAAGGATGGCGCGACCGCGCTCGCCGAATGGGCCCCGTCGAAGGATGGCAAGCGGCTGCTCTATTCGATCCAGGACGGGGGCAGCGACTGGCGCAAGTTGCGCGTGCTGGACGTCGACACCGGCAAGGTGCTCGACGACCAGATCGACTGGGTGAAATACGGCCTGTCGGCGTCGTGGGTGAAGGATGGCTCCGGCTTCTATTATGCTCGTTTCCCGACGCCGGAAAAGGGGCAGGAGTTTCAGAGCCAGAACCTGAACGCCAAGGTCTATTTCCACAAGCTGGGTACGCCGCAAAGCGCCGACCGGCTGATCTACGAACGGCCCGACCAGCCGCGCTATACCTTCTATCCCGGCATCACCGATGACGGGCGCTGGCTCGTCATTTCGACCAGCGGGCCGGGCGATCATACCGAGATCACCGTCCTCGACCTGACCAGGCCGAACGACAAGCCCCGCACCATCGTCAACACCGACAATGTCGACTGGAACACCGTCGGGTCGAAGGATAGCACGCTGTACCTGACCACGACGCAGGGCGCGCCGCGCCTGCGCATCGTGACGCTCGATATGGCCGCCGCCAATCCCCAACCGAAGGAACTGGTCGCGGAGGACAAGGCGGTGCTGAACGGCGCGAGCCTCGTCGGCGGCCGGATCATGGCGGCGTATCTTGTCGATGCGAAGACCGAGGTGAAGCGCTTCACCCTCGACGGCAAGCCCGACGGCATGATCGAACTGCCCGGCATCGGCACGGTCGGCGGCGTCGGTGGGGAACTGGACAACAACGAAGGCTTCTTCGCCTTCTCCAGCTTCGCGACGCCGACCACCATCTATCGCTACGACGTCGCCACGCGGCAGGTGACGCCATGGGCGACGCCGAAGGTCGCGTTCGACCCGGCGCAGTACGACGTCCGCCAGCGCTTCTACACGTCGAAGGACGGGACCAAGGTCCCGATGTTCATCGTCAAGCGCAAGGATGTGACGAAGCCCGCGCCGACGCTGCTCTATGCCTATGGCGGGTTCAACGTGCCGATCCTGCCGGGTTTCTCGCCGGGGCGCATCGCATGGCTGGAGCAAGGCGGCGTGCTGGCGGTCGCGAACATCCGCGGCGGCAGCGAATATGGCAAGGAATGGCATGACGGCGGCAAGCTGCTGAACAAGCAGAATGTATTCGATGACTTCATTGCGGCGGGCGAAGACCTGATCGCACAGGGGGTTACCGGCAAGGGGCAGCTGGCGATCCAGGGCGGGTCGAACGGCGGGCTGTTGGTCGGCGCGGTCGTCAACCAGCGGCCCGACCTGTTCGCCGCCGCGCTGCCGGCGGTGGGCGTCATGGACATGCTGCGTTTCGACCGGTTCACCGCCGGGCGCTACTGGGTCGATGATTATGGCGTACCGGCCAAGGAAGCGGATTTCCGCAACCTGTTGACCTATTCGCCCTATCACAATGTGAAGGCCGGGGTGACCTATCCGGCGATCCTCGCGACGACCGCCGACACCGACGACCGCGTGGTGCCGGGGCATACGTTCAAATACACCGCTATGCTCCAGTCGAAGGACATCGGGCCGAAGCCTCATCTGGTCCGCATCGAAACACGCGCGGGCCACGGTTCGGGCAAGCCGACCGACAAGGTGATCGAGGAAACCGCCGATCTGTGGGCGTTCATCGCCAAATGGACCGGGCTGAACGTGAAGCCGATCAACTGACAAATGACGCCGCGCGGGGCTGGCACCCGCGCGGCGCTCTGCTATCGGGGGGCATGAACGAGACCCCCGATTCCATCCTGATCGTCGACTTCGGCAGCCAGGTGACGCAGCTCATCGCGCGTCGCGTGCGCGAGGCCGGAGTCTATTCCGAGATCGTCCCCTTTCAGAAGGCCGACGAAGCCTTTGCCCGCCTCGCGCCCAAGGGCGTGATCCTGTCGGGCGGTCCCGCGTCGGTCTGCGACGAAGGCTCCCCCCGCGCACCGCAGGCGATCTTCGATTCCGGCGTGCCGGTCCTCGGCATCTGCTACGGCCAGCAGGTCATGACCGAGCAGCTGGGCGGCAAGGTCGAGAAGGGCCATTCGGGCGAGTTCGGCGAAGCCTATGTCGAGGTGGGCGAGAATTGCAGCCTGTTCGACGGGCTATGGGCGGTCGGCGAACGGCATCAGGTATGGATGAGCCACGGCGACAAGGTCGCGGCAATCGCGCCGGGCTTTCAGGTCGTAGCCACCAGCCCCGGCGCGCCGTTCGCGATCATCGCCGACGATGCCCGACGCTATTATGGCGTGCAGTTCCACCCGGAGGTCTTCCACACGCCCGATGGCGCGAAGCTGATCGCCAATTTCGCGCGCCACGTCTGCGGCATGTCCGGCGACTGGACGATGGCCGAGTTCCGCGAACTCAAGATCGCCGAGATCCGCGAACAGGTCGGCGATGGGAAGGTCATTTGCGGCCTGTCGGGCGGGGTCGATTCGTCGGTCGCCGCGCTACTGATCCACGAGGCGATCGGTGACCAGCTGACCTGCGTGTTCGTCGATGGCGGCATCCTCCGCGCGGGCGAGGCCGAACAGGTCGTCAGCCTGTTCCGCGGCCATTACAACATCCCGCTGGTCCATGTGGATGCGCAGGACCTGTTCATGGACGGCCTGGCCGGCGTCACCGACCCCGAAGCCAAGCGCAAGTTCATCGGCAAGACGTTCATCGACGTGTTCGAGGCCGAGGCGAACAAGCTGGGCGGGGCGCAGTTCCTGGCGCAGGGCACGCTCTATCCGGACGTGATCGAAAGCGTCAGCTTCACCGGCGGGCCGTCGGTCACGATCAAGAGTCACCACAATGTCGGCGGCCTGCCCGAACGCATGAACATGAAGCTGGTCGAGCCGCTGCGCGAACTGTTCAAGGACGAGGTCCGCGCACTGGGTCGCGAACTGGGGCTGCCCGACGTGTTCGTCGGTCGCCACCCGTTCCCCGGACCCGGCCTCGCCATCCGCATTCCGGGCGAAGTGACGCGCGAACGCTGCGACATCCTGCGCAAGGCGGACGCGATCTATCTCGAGGAAATCCGTGCGGCGGGTCTGTACGACACGATCTGGCAGGCGTTCGCGGTGCTGCTGCCGGTACGCAGCGTCGGCGTGATGGGCGACGGACGGACGTACGACAATGTGCTGGCGCTGCGGGCGGTCACCTCGACCGACGGCATGACCGCACAGGCATTCCAGTTCCCCGGCGACTTCCTGCCGCGGGTAGCGACCCGGATCATCAACGAGGTGAAGGGCATCAACCGGGTCACCTACGACTATACGAGCAAGCCGCCCGGCACGATCGAGTGGGAATGAAGCGGAGAGGCGATCGTCCGGGGGACGATCGTCCCCGCTTCATTCGCCCCGCGCAAGCGGGGTGCTGACACGGGCTCAAATCGCCTAGGGGACGATTTGTGCCGTGTCATTCGGCTGGCATGAGCCAGCCATGGCGCGTCGCTAGAAGAGCCGTCACCCCGGACTTGATCCGGGGTCCCGCTTCTTCTTCTGCCGTCGGAAAGAAGCGGGACCCCGGGTCAAGCCCGGGGTGACGTAGGGGGCAGGCACCCCTATCGCGGCAACCGGATCGTCGCGTTCAGCCCGCCGCCATTACGGTTCGCCAGCACGATCTCGCCCCCCGCATCGCGCACGATCGCGCGGGCCAGCGCGAGGCCGAGCCCGATCCCGCCCGTCCCGCGATTGCGCGACGTTTCCAGCCGGGTGAACGGATCGAACACCGCCTCCATTCGGTCGGCCGGAATGCCGGGGCCGCGATCGGCGACGATGATCGCCACCGAACGGGGAGTCGTTTCCACCCGGACCTCGACCGCACCGGCATATTTGATCGCATTCTCGATCAGGTTGCGCACCGCTCGCCGCATCAGATTGGGCCGCAGGTGCAGCGGCACCCGCGCCGCTTCGACGAAGTCGACTTCGTTACCCAGGTCGCGGAAATCCTCGACCACTGCATCGACCAGCGCGGCTACATCGACATCGGTCGCCGCCTCGCTCGGCCGGCCGAGCCGCGCCAGCGAGAGGATATCGTCGAGCGTCGCGTTCATTTCGTCGATCGTCTCGACCATCCGCGCGCGGTCGGTATCGTCCTCGACCGACTCCACCCGGACGCGCAACGCGGCCAGCGGGGTGCGCAGGTCATGGCCGATCGCGCCCAGCATCCGGTCCTTTTCATCGACCATCGCATTCACCCGCTGCCCCAGGTCGGTGAAGGCCGCGATCAGCAACCGTACATCCTGCGGCCCCGAGGGTTCGATGGCGGGCAGGGGCCGGGCGGGGTGAAAGGCGCGCGCCGCGCCGGCAAGGCCGCGCAACGGCTTGGCGATGCGCCGGCCGATCCACAGCACTGGCAACAACACGATGACATAGAGGATGAAGGTTTGCGCCAAGAGCTGCCACAGCAGACTGCGCTCTGCCATTGGCCAGGGCGTGTGCGATACCAGCCAGCCGCGCCCCGGCAGCTCGACCGACGCGTCCAGCACCGCGCCCATCCGCCGCAGCCGATCGGCCCGCGGCCCGGTGATGCCGCGTGCGCGCACCTCGGCCTCGTCGATCGGGCGGATATGTGCGGCAACCGTGCCGATGCGGATGCCGGCCTCCGCAAAGCCCGAACGGATCGCGTCCTCGACATCGCCTTCGGCGTCGCCGCGCATCACGGGCGCGCGGTCGGTGACCAGTCGGACCCCGCGCATCCGGTCGCGCGGGCTGGCATTGGGCTGGCCGGGCCGGGGGGCGATGCGGCGTTCGGCGGCATCGATCAGCCGGGTGACGGCGGGGAGCGTAATCTCGGCAAAGCGGAAGGCGCGGCGTTCGCGCAGCAACAGGCCGAAGTTCAGCGCCTGCGCGACGAACAGTGCCACCGCGACCAGCAGCGCGATCTGTCCCGGCAGGCTGGTCGGACCCAGCCGCCTCACAGGCGGGTTCTCGATTCGCACCGCTTCACAGCCGCGTCACCTCGGTCGCCAGCGTATAGCCGCCGCCCCACACGGTCTTGATGATTTCCGGGTTGCGCACATCGGTCTCGATCTTCTTGCGCAGCCGGCTGACCTGATTGTCGATCGCCCGGTCGAATGCCGCCGCCTCGCGCCCCTGAGTCAGGTCGAGCAACTGGTCGCGGGTCAGCACCTGGCGCGGGCGGGTGACCAGCGCGTGGAGCAGGTTGTATTCCCCGGTCGACAGCGGCACCGACACGCCTTCGCGGTCGACCAGCGCTCGCTCGCCGGTCTTCAGCACCCATCCGGCAAAGGCGAACGATCCCGCCTCCGGGGCATGTTGTCGCACGGCGCCACCCGCCGTCCGCCGCAGCACGACCTTCACGCGCGCCGCCAGTTCACGCGGGGAAAAAGGCTTCACGACATAATCGTCGGCCCCCATTTCCAGCCCGACGATACGGTCGGTTTCCTCCGCGCGCGCGGTCAGCAGGATGACCGGCGTCTCGCTCGTCTCGCGGATATGGCGGCACAGCGACAACCCGTCCTCGCCCGGCATCATGATGTCGAGAATGGCGAGGTCAATGGCATAGGCGTTCAGCCGCGCCCGCGCGCCCTCAGCATCGCCCGCCTGGGTGACGCGAAAGCCCTGCTTCGTCAGATATTGGGCAAGCGGTTCGCGGATCGATCGTTCGTCGTCGACCAGCAGCAAATGGGGAATATCGGCCATGTCGGACATGCTACGCGGCCCATCGGCATAAGGGAAATGACGGACGGCGCGACGCCGGGCCGCGCCGTCCGATCGGCGGGTTACTCCCCCGGTTGGCCGCCGCGCCGCGCCATGCGCCGGTCGCGCCACGCCTTGCGCTCTGCCGCATCGACGCGGCCGTCATGGTTCGCATCCTGCCGGTCGAAGCCGCGTGCCGCCACCGCGCGGAATTCCTCGCGGGTAATGACGCCGTCCTTGTCGGCATCGGCGCGTTCCAGCATCCGGTCGCCCATGCCATGCGCGCGGCCGGGCATCGGCGTGGCACCATCGACCGTCCCGCGCGGGCGCTGCGGCAGGGCCGCGCGTTCGGCGGCGCTGATCTTGCCGTCACGATCGGTGTCGAGCGCATCGAATCGACGGTCGGCGCGGGTCATCGCCTCCTCGCGCGTCAGCACGCCATCGGCCATCGGCCGGGGCGGTTGCGGCGCAGTCTGCGCGGTGACGATCGAGGGCAGGGCAATGCCGGCGAGCGAGGCGGCGGCGATCAACGAACGCATGGAACGTAACCTTTCGGAACAAGGGGCGCACCTCCGGTGGAGAATGCGCCCCTTGTTGCCGCCAATTGTCGCCAGCCTTTGTCGGTGGACGACTGCTTTGTCGCAGTTTGTCGCAAGCCTCAGTTCTTGGCCGGCGTCCCGAACAGGTTGCGGCGCTGTTCCTCGGTCATCGGCTTGCTGGAATCATTCACCGCCTTGCCCTTGGCATAGGCAGCGACCGTCGCCGGGCGCGCGGCGATGGCATCGTACCAGCGCTTCAGCTTGGGGAAGTCTTCCAGCTTCTGCCCTTGCGCTTCGTGCGGCACGATCCACGGATAGGCCGCCATGTCGGCGATCGAATAGTCGCCGGCGATGAAGTCGCGGTCGGCCAGTCGCTTGTCGAGCACGCCGTACAGCCGCGCGGTTTCGCGGATGTAGCGGTCCTGCGCATAGGGAATCTTCTCAGGCGCATAGATGTTGAAATGATGGTTCTGCCCGGCCATCGGCCCCAGGCCGCCCATCTGCCACATCAGCCATTGGATCGCGTCATAGCGCGCGGGCGTGTCGGCGGGCAGGAAGCGTCCGGTCTTTTCCGCCAGATACAGCAGGATCGCGCCCGATTCGAAGATCGACAGCGGAGCGCCGCCACCCAGCGGTTCGTGATCGACGATCGCCGGCATCCGGTTGTTCGGTGCGATGGCGAGGAATTCGGGGCGGAACTGCTCGCCCTTGCCGATATCGACGGGGTGGATGGTGTAGGGCAGGCCGGCTTCTTCGAGAAACAGCGTGATCTTGTGGCCATTGGGCGTGGGCCAGTAATGCAGGTCGATCATGGGACGGCTCCGATGCTGGTGACCCGCGCCAGATGGGGAGCAGCGGCCCGCCGGCCAAGGCGTCAGCGCGCGAAGAGGGTGAGCGGCACCGCGTCGCCCATCGCCCGATACCCCGCCATCGACGGGTGGAGATGGTCGCCGGAATCATAGGCGGGCAGCATCCGGTCGGGCCGGGCCGGATCGCGCACCACCGCGTCGAAATCGATCACGGCGTCGAAATTGCCCGGCGTGCGGATCCATGCGTTGATCGCCTGCCGCGCGGCCTCTCCCACCGCATCGGGATGGTAATAGTCGTTGCCGACGAACGGCGTGATCGTGCCGCCGATCACGGTCAGCTTCAGCGCGCGAGCACGGGCCACGATCTGCGCATAGCCGGCGATCATCTGCCGGACATGCGCGCGGCGCTCCTCCTCGCTCGCCGCCCGTTCGCGGCCGAGCCGGCCAAGATCGTTGACCCCCTCCAGCACGATCACATAGCGCACACCCGGTTGGCTCGCGACGTCGCTGTCGAACCGGGCGAGCGCATTGGGGCCGCTGCATTCGGCCAGCAGGCAGTTTCCGCCGATGCCGTGGTTCAGCACCGCGACCCCGCGCGTGGCCCGCGCGGCGGACAGGCGGCGGGCGAGGCCGTCGGTCCAGCGCAGATGCTGGCCGCCGGTCACGCCATAGCCATCGGTGATCGAATCGCCGAGCGCGACGACGGCGCGTGCGGTCGGGGCGGCGGCAACCTCGACCGCCGCGATCTGGAACCAGCGTTCGACGGGGGCCGCGTCGGTGAAGGCCGCGTCGGACAGTCGGTCGCCCCGCACGACCCAACTGCGCGTCCGGGCGCCGGGATGGCCGGTCTGCTGCTCCGGCAGGGCGGGGAAACGGGTGGAAATCGCGAGGTCGGACAGCGGCTTGACCGGAATTGCCACCGGATCGGACCAAAAATCCGCGCCGGCCGGTATCTCGACGCCGGCCTGTCCGCCAAAGGTCAGCGCCCGGTCGCTCGCGCCGATCGTCGTGGCTGCGGCCGGTCCGGTGGCGATCGCGACATGCGCGCCCGCGATGCGCAGCGGGGTGGTGCCGAACCGATTGGTGAAACGCACCCGAACGGCCGCGCCGCCCAGCGTCAGCCGGACGACCTGCCGCACGGTCGTATCGCCCTTGTCCGCGCCGGGGATACGCTGCTCGACACTCGTCTTGATCGGTGAGGTCGTCCAACTGGCAATCCAGGTCGTCCGATCGGCCGGGACGGCAGGTGCCGACAAGGCGACCAGCGCCAGTGCCGCGACGTTCCACTGTGCCCGCAATCGATATCCCCCCGCCATATGCCAACAATAGGTACAGGTCCGATATGGCCGCAACAAGTGTATAACTTTGTTTTTGAAGCATGTTCCAGTTGTCCGAGCCGAAACCGATCCACTAGGATGTATGTTGTATTGCTTAGGTGGGGCGCGCGTTGCGTTGTTACCGATCGAAGAGGAACAGCGCGAAGAAACTTAACAGGGAGAACGGCCTATGCCGGGTCAGGCAGCCGATTTGGTAATGCGGAACGAAGCCGATCAGCCGACCGTCTCCTCGGCGGACTTTGCCCGACGGTTCGGCCAGCTGCGTCAGATGCAGGATGACGAAGCGATCTTCGTTACCCATCATGGCCGGGCGACCCATGTCCTGACAACGGTGCGGCATTACAATGCGCTCAAGGACACCGATGGCGAACGAGGCGGTGCCGCCGCCGCATCACCCAGCCTGACCGAACTGGCCAATTGCCTGACCATCGGCGTCGTGCTTATCGACTATGACATGCGCGTGATCGCCGCCAACCAGGTCGCCCATGCGCAGGTGAACCGGGCGGAGGGCGAGTTCGTCGGGCATTCGATCTTCAAGGCGGTTCCGGCGATCGACGGTTCGCTGGTCGAAACCTATGTCCGTCGCGCGGTGGTCAGCCGGGAACCCTGTTCGGCGGAAATCCCGTCGCTGTTCCGACGGGACGGCTGGATCAGGATCGATATCCATCCGTTCGCGCGGCACGTCACGATCCTGGTCCACGACATTACCGAGGATATGAAGCGCCACCGCCTTGCCGATGCGCGACGCTCGCTGCGCGAAGCGATCGCGGTGCATGACGGCATCGGCTATGTCTGCCTCAACATTCGCGGCCATATCGACCGGGTCGAGCCGACCTTTGCTGGCATGGTGCAACTGTCCGAGGAACGGTTGCACCATGTCGCCATGGCCGATCTGGTCCCGGTCGCCCACCGCGTCGCCTTTCGCGAGACGCTGGACCAGGTGCTGAGCGGCGAGGGCGCCCGGACCATCGACAGCGCGCTGCTGTCGAACGACGGTACGACGGTCGCGGTGCGGGTTACCATCGCCGAGCTACGCAGCATCTATGGCAATGAGGGGGCGATCGTCCTGCTCACGCGGCGTTAGCGCATGACCGGAGCGGGTGCGGTCGCCTGCACCGTGATGGCGGCCACCCGACCGTCGACCTGACGCTATCCGACCAGCACCGGCGTGCCGCAACGCACGCCGTCGACCCGCACGTCCGCCTGTCCGACATGCACGCCCGCCAGCGCCGTGACCTGCCCCACCACCAGGTCCAGCGCCGGAGCGGCGATGCTGAGCGTATTGCCGAGCGTGCTGGTCAGCAGCCCGGTCGACAGGCCGAGGCCCAGCACATTGGCGCGAATGTCGATCGTGCGCAGCAGGCTGCTGGCGACGCCGGCGGCAATGTCGTTGGTCGATACCGTCTTCACGACATTGCCGTCGATCTCGGCCGCGGAGAAATTCACCCGTTGCGCGCTGACCCCGCCCAGCTGCACGTCTGCCAGACCCGTCAGCGTGACGAGCGGCAGGCTGACCAGCCGCGCCGGGCGCAGCGGCATCGGCTGCTGGAAATAGGGGAGGTTGGCCGGGTCGAGATCGGCGATCGCCGCGCGTCCGACCGATGGCGTGACGTCCAGTGCGACCAAGGCATTGGCGGGGCCTCCACGACAGCCGATCTGCGCCAGCCGCGCCTCCGCCGACGCCAGTTCGACGAAGATCGGTACCCGCACCGACCCGAGGCTCAGCGGCGCGTTGAGCAATGCGACGTCGATCCACAGCCGCGTCTGCGCGCTGCGCACGACGGTCTGGCCCGCCTCGCCGACCGATAGCCAGTGGCTACCGGCGGGTCGCTCGCCGATCTGCAGCCACAATTTGACCTGGCCGATGCCGGGAATGCCCAGATCGACCGCGCTCTGGATTTGCCGCGTGCCGCTAGAGAGCTGCAACGCCTCGCGCAGGAACGCATAGGCGTCGACCGGTACCGGGCGCGTGGGATCGGCGGCACCGCGGCTGCCCAGCGGTCCGAGGTCGATCAGCGTGTCGAGCCGGACGTTGCGATTGGGCAGCTTGCCCGCGACGCTGCGCAGAACCTGCGCGGCGGCGCTGCTGGTGGTGGCACCGGCCATCGCCGTCACCAGCGTTGGCAGGGCGATATCGGACGCCAGTACCTCATCGAAGCTCAGCGCCTGCACGCTGCCGCCGGTACGCAGCAACTCGGCGGTCTTCAGCAGGTCGACCTGCCCCGACACCAGCGCGTTATAATCCATGACCGACAGCGACAATTCGCTGCCCGCCAGCTGCGACAGCAAGGCACCGGGCAGGCCGCCCTGCACCGATGCCAGCCGCGTCCCGATCGAAAATCCGGCAAGGTCTATGCGCGCCGCCGTCGCGCGGGCATCGATGGTGATGTCGCGATAGCCGAACACCTGCGCAAAGATCGGCTGCACCCGGCTTTGCAGCGCGACCTGTGCCGCATTCCCCGGCGTTCCGTTCGCCAGGAACCGCGCATCGACTGCCAGCCGCGGATCGCGGCTGAACCGGCCGGGCATCATCGTCACCAGCCGCGTCGCATTGTCCGGCGACAGCGCCACCGCCGCCTGCGCCCGCGCGGTCGCATTGTCGAGATCGGCCGCTGCCGCCAGCGCCGCGGCATCGGCCGCACCCTGCAACCTGCGTTTCTCCAGATACAGGGTGGCGGTATCCACCCCCAGCACCGCCGTACCGGTCAGCATCGCCAGCCCGCCGGCCAGGATCATCGCGACATTGCCGTCGCGCGCACCTACCAGTCGCCGCACCATCCCCCCCGCCATCGCCCTAGAACCCCGCCAGCACGACGCTGGCCTGTCGCTGGATGGTGCGGGTCGCGGCGGGCATGATCGGCAGCTTCAGCAGCGGATTGGTCGAGCCGTCATAGGTGACCTTCACCGTCATCTGTCGTCCATCGTCTTCGACTTTCACCGCCAACGCGTCACTGCGGATGCCATAGCTCTGCGCCAGCGTCGTGACGGCGGCCTGCTGCGCCAGCGTGGCGCGTTCCGCGGCAGTGATCCCGGCCAGCGCTGCGCGCGCGCCTTCGTTCGCGCTCTCCTGCACGACGTGCGACATGGCCAGCCAGCTGCCACCGCTGACGATGCCGAACAGGAAGAGGGCGAGGATCGGCAGCGCCAGCGCGAGTTCGATGATCGCGGTGCCCCGCCCGTCGCGCAGCGCGCGAGCGACATCGCGGACGATACGGAATTTACGCAATTGCTGCAGGAGGATGGCCGGAGTGCCGCTCGAACCTCCCAAGCGACGTGATTTGGCTGGTGCGACCCTGTTACCCGATACGCGGTAGCAGAAGCTGGCAATCATGCTCCGATCCTCCCTGTCATCAGGATAGGGCAGGCCGGTAACCTGCCGGTTGCAATTAACCTTCTGCGAAATAACGTATTTTGCGGCACGTCGGCGCGTCCGGTCGTGTGGCGCGAAATCGTCGTTCGCGAGGGAGTCGCGCACGGTCCGTCATGGCGAAGCGGCACCACGGCGCGTGGGTGCCCGGCCACCGCTTGCCCCGTTACGCGCGACGCGGTACCCGCTGCATCGATCCGCCCGCATCCGCGCGGGCCGTCCCAGATGTGAACGGGTATCCAGACGTGACTGCTGCCAATCGAACGACGGAATCCGGGCTATGGTGGCTGGGAGACCGGATGGCGGTACTGGTCCTCGGCCTGATCGCCGGGTTCGTCGTCGGCCTGTCCTTTGCCGGTAGCGGCCGGATCGCACTGCCCGGATCGCCGACGGCACCGATCGCCTCGCCGGTGCCGCCGGTCGCACCGGGCGCGTCGTCGACCGGTACCGATGCCGCACCCGCCGCCCCCGCTGCCCCGGCCGGCGTCGCGCGCACCGTCGACGGCCCGATCGATCCACGGGTGGTCGGCCGGGTAAAGCGCGACGGCGTGCTGCGCGTCGGTGTATTCGGTGACAGCTTTGGCAACGGCATCTGGGATGCCCTCTACCGCCAGCTGCCGAAGGAAGACGGGTTCGAGGTGCTGAAATTCGCGAAGGAAGCGACCGGCTTCACGCGTTACCGCGTCCTCGACCTTGAAAAGCGCGCGCGCGAACAGCTCGCGGCCCAGCCGGTCGACGCCGTCGTCATCAGCTTCGGCGCGAACGACAACCAGGCGGTGTTTGCCGACGGTCATCTCCACCCGTTGATGAGCGATGGCTGGAAACAGGTGATCGGCGACCGCATCGACAGCTATGTGGCGGCGCTGCGCTCGACCGGCGCGGTCGTCTATTGGGTCGGCCTGCCGGTAATGCGCGATCCCCAGCTCGATGCCGATATGCAGGCGATGGACGCATTTTACGAAGAACATATGCGCCGGCTGGGCGTGCCGTTCCTCGACTCCCGCCCGCTGACGCTGGACGCGGAGGGCAAGTACAACGCGTATCTGCCCGACCTGAAGACCGGCAAGCCGGTGCTGATGCGTACCGGTGACGGGCTGCACATGATCGGTGTCGGATATCAGCGGTTGACGAACAGCGTCGCGAACGACCTGCGCCGTTACGCCGAGCGCGCCCGGCGCGAGGCGGGGCGTCCGTTGCCGACGCCCACGCCGACCGCGACCGGGACGGCACGCTGATGTCGGCGCTGTTCGCCATCGCGCTGGCGCAGGCCGCAACCGCCAACGCCTGTATCGGCGGGTTGTGCGACGCGGAGCGGCTGCGGCCGTTTCTCGAGAAGCTCTCCACCGCGCGCAGTGCGCCCGAACCGGTCCGCATCCTGCAGATCGGCGACAGCCATACCGCAGGCGACCAGATCACCGGCAGCTGGCGGACGCTGTTGCAGACGCGCTATGGCCGGGCGGGGCGGGGGGCGTTGCCGCCCGGGCGGCCCTATGCCGGCTATCTGACCCGCGACATCACGGCGGGCCAGTCGATCGGCTGGAGCGTCAACGGCATTTTTGGCGCGGCGTGGTCGCCGAACAGCAATGTTCGCCTGGGCCTCAGCGGCTACAGCCTGACCAGCACGCAGCCGGGCGCGACGCTGACGCTCAGCGCCGATAACGGCCGGGATTTCGACCGGCTGACCGTGTGTGCGCTCAGCGGACCGGGGCAGGGATCGCTGCAGCTGAGCCTCGGCGCGGCGGTCGTCTCTTGGCCGCTGGAAGGTGCACAGAACGGCAGCCGCTGTCGCACGCTCGACGGCAATGGTGAGGCGACGATCGCGTCGGCGACCGTCCTCGACGGACCGGTGACGATCACCTCCTGGAGTACCGAACGGCGCGCGGGCGGCGGCGTGATCTTGTCGAACCTCGGCACGGTCGGTGCGCAGTTCATGCATTTCGGCCGCACCGACGACCGCGTCGTCACGACCGAACTGGCAGTGTATCGTCCCGACCTGATCGTTATCGCCTATGGTACCAACGAAGCGTTCCGACCGGGCTTTTCGGCCAGCGCCTATGAAGCGACGCTCCGCGCAGACCTGACGCGGCTGAAGCGGCTGGCACCGGGCGTGCCGATGCTGCTGGTCGGCGCACCCGATTCCGCGACGAAGCTGCCTTCGCTCCAGACCGGAGAGAGCGGTACCAGCAGCCCGTGTACGTCGGGCGGCGAATGGCGTCCGACGGCCGCGCTGGCGTCGGTACAGGCGATCCAGCGGCGACAGGCAAAGGCGTTCGGCATCGCCTATTGGGACTGGGCACAGCGCATGGGCGGCCGCTGCGTCGCCGATGGCTGGACGCAAGGGGCCAGCCCGATGATGCGCGGCGATCACGTCCATTTCACCAGCCGCGGCGGCGCGGAGATCGCCCGGCTGCTCCAGGCCGATCTGGACGCGGCGATGACCCGGCTGGTCGGGTCCGCCGGGCAGTCCGGCTGGTCGACCCCGGCCGATCCGACGACGGCGCGCTAAATGCTGTTCCCCACGCTCAGCTTCGGGCTGTTCTTCCTTGTCGTCTATGCGATCACCTGGTCGCTGGGACGCTCGAACGAATGGCGCAAGATCGCGCTGCTGCTCGCCAGCTGGTTCTTCTATGGCGCATGGGACGCGCGGTTCGTCGCGCTGCTGTTCGTCTCCGCCTTCGTCAACTGGGCGCTGGCACAGGCGATCGTGCGCAGTGACGACGACCGCACCGGCCGCGCGCTTGTCACGGTCGGCGTCGTCGCCAATCTGGGAGTGCTGGGCTATTTCAAATATGCCGGCTTCTTCCTCGAACAATTGGCCGCATTGCTGACCCCGCTGGGGTTCGGACGCGATCTGCCGCTGTTGCAGGTCGTGTTGCCAGTGGGGGTCTCGTTCTTCACCTTCCAGGCGATTTCCTATCTCGTCGACGTCCATCGTCGGCGCATCCCGGCGGCCAACCTGCTCGATCTGACGCTGTTGATGTCGTTCTTTCCGCATCTGGTCGCGGGGCCGATCGTGCGCGGGGCCGACCTGTTGCCGCAGTTCCGTCGCGTCCCGACGATCGATCGCGGTACCGTCGCCGCAGCGCTTCTGCTGATCCTGTGGGGCCTGTTCAAGAAGGCGGTCATCGCATCGCAGCTGGCCGGGGCGCTGGTCGATCCGGCATTCTTCGATCCGTCAAGCCGTTCGAGCTTCGACCTGCTGATCGGTGCCTATGGCTATGCGGTGCAGATCTATTGCGACTTTTCGGCCTATTCCGACATGGCGATCGGGCTGGCGGCGCTGCTGGGCTATACCTTTCCGCGCAATTTCGACCAGCCCTACCGTGCGTCCTCGCTCCAGGATTTCTGGCGGCGCTGGCACATCAGCCTGTCGAGCTGGCTGCGCGACTATCTCTACATCCCCTTGGGCGGCAGCCGTAAGGGGCCGGTGCGCACCTATCTCAACCTGTTCCTGACGATGCTGCTCGGCGGGCTGTGGCACGGG
This sequence comes from Sphingomonas panni, assembly GCF_022664435.1. Classification (GTDB taxonomy): domain Bacteria; phylum Pseudomonadota; class Alphaproteobacteria; order Sphingomonadales; family Sphingomonadaceae; genus Sphingomonas; species Sphingomonas panni. The sequence goes on from NZ_JAKREU010000006.1 coordinate 115,665, forward strand.
GCCAGCTGGGCGTTCGTGATCTGGGGCGCGCTGCACGGCGGATGGCTGGCGATCGAGCGCTTTTGGGCGCGCCACCGTCCCACGGGCCTGCCCAAGGCACCGCGCTGGGCCGGTATCCTCTTGACGTTCCACGTCGTCGTGCTGGGCTGGATCTTCTTCCGCGCGCAGGGGGAGGGGGAGGCATTCGCCTATCTGGGGCAGCTGTTCGCCGGCGACTGGCGCAATACGCTGGTCACCCCGCTGTCGCTGGTGCTGGTCGCGGTAGGCCTCGCCATCCATGCGGCGCCGGCGGGTATCCTCCAGCAACTGGCGGCGCGGGTGCGCCACCACGCCGCGCCGGTCATCGGCCTGTCGCTCGGCGTGCTGATCCTGATCGTCGACGCGATGCGTCCCGAAGGGGTCGCGCCGTTCATCTACTACCAGTTCTGACCCGGAGCCGCGCATGACCACAGGTGCCGAACAGGGGGAGATCGTCGAGGTGGGATCGCCGGTGCAGGTCGCGCCTGATCCGGTGGATGCCGTTCGGCCGTGGCGCTGGATGACGACGATCATCGCTACCGCGACGATGTTCCTGGCGCTGTTCAACGCCCATGCGATCGCCGCGTGGTTCGACGAACTGCCGCCATCGCCCTATACCGAGCCGCTGCGTGCGCCGATCGCCGCATGGGCGGGGTTTACCGAGCGACTTGGGTTCGATGCGCCGCGTGCGGCGGTGCGTCGCCGGTGGGAAGCGGCGCAGGCGGCGCGGTTCGGCGCTGAGCAGCCCGGCGAGGACGGCAGCGCGCGGTAGGGCGTGCAGCGTTCCATCATCTGATACCGTTTGGTTCGAGCAGCTTCGAGCTTGTCGAGAAGCGCCCGTCGAGAACGGTTCGTTTGCCACAACCCCTTCTCGACATCGGTTCTCGACAGGCTCGAACCTGCGCTCGAAGCAAACGGGTCTGGTTGGAACGGCGCGGCAAGCGCGGACGCCCCAAACAGCAACGCCCGCGCGAGCGAGGCTCGGCGCGGGCGTTGCGGATTTCCTGGCCGAGGCCGGAAACGGTTCAGCGATAGAAAGTGTGGTCGGCGATCTGCGCGACGCGGGTGCGCTTCGGGAACGAGGCACCGGCCGAATGGAAGAACAGCGCGCCCGGCGCAACGTCTTCGCCCTTGCCGGCCAGCGTGCGCTTCGCGATGTCGACCGCGGTGTTCCAGCGGCCATTGTTGCGCGGCGGGTCGTAGGCATCGACGTTGAAGAACTGGCCGCGCTGCTTGACGACGCCACAGGCGCTGGGGGCGAAACGGCCGCTCTTCATGCGGGCGCGGATGACTTGGGCGACGGCCAGCTGGCCCTTATGCGGCTGGTTGCCGGCTTCATGCACCACCACCTTGGCGACGCATTCGATTTCCGACTTGTCGAGGTCGGCGACGTCCGCATCGGCGATCTCGGTCGCGTCCGTTGCTTCGTCGGTCTGGGCGGGGAGGGGTTGCACCACCGGGGTCGGCGTTGCGAAGGTAACGGGAGTGGCAGCGAGGGCGACTGGTGCCGGTTGCTGAGCGACCGGGAGTTCGGGATCCGTGTTCATCGCGACATGGGCGCTCGCTACGCCACTTGCCGCCGTCAGGCTCCACAACACCAATACGGACCAACGCTTGTTCATTCCAACGCATCTTCTGTGCGCGAGGGTGCCCGCCATCGGCCGCAGAAACGCGGACAAAAAGAAGCGGCCGTCGGGATCCCCCACGTCTCGCCGTCCGGCTTCCGCTTCTGAAAAGAGGGCGGATCGCAGGACCGGCTAAAAACTGGGACGTCCCTTCTGCTTTGGGCGACGGACTGTCAACGTTTGCACCGTTCATCGGCGACGAACCGTTCGTGGCATCCGATCAATCCATGGCCGAAACGACAAATCGATCGAACGTAAAAACGTAGAAACCATGTTCCTGTCGCCGCTTTGTCGCGAATCGTCGCTAGGATCGGCCGGTCACGACTCGTTCGGACTATTGCCGCTGTTCGCCGCGTTCTTGGGCGAAACTGTTCAGCAACCAGCGACGGAATTCCGTCATCGCCCGACCCGGAGGCCGGGATTTCAGGCAGGTCAGCCAGTAACCGTCGCTCGACACCTCGACGGCGAAGGGACGCACGATCCGGCCGCCCTCCAGCTCGCGCCGGAACATCGTGCTCGGCGCGAGCGCGACCCCTTCGCCCAGCATTGCCGCCTGCACCATCACCAGCGACGAATCGAACAACGGCCCGTGCAGCGCGCCGACCTCCAGCCCCGCCGCGGCGAACCACGAAGGCCAGTCCTGCGCGCGATAGGAGCGCAGCAGGGTCCGGCGGAGCAGGTCGGTCGGACTGCGCAGCGTCCGCGCGACGGCCGGGGAACATAGCGGCGTCAGCGGCGCGGGGCAGATCGCATCCGCCGCTTCACCATGCCACGCGCCGTCACCGAAGCGGATCGCGCAGTCGAGTCCCTCGGCGACCAGATCGACCTGGTTGTTGTTGGTCAGCAGCCTGAGGTCGATCCCCGGACAGGCGGCACGAAACGCCGGCAGCCGTTCAAGCAGCGCCCCGACTGCGAAGGTGCCGACCGCACTGACCGTCAGCACCTCCGCCACGCCGCCGCTGTCGAACCGGTCGAACAGGCGGTCGATCGCCCCGAAGGATTCGACCAAAGTCGGGGCCAGCGCCATCCCCTCGTCGGTCAGCAGCAGCCCGCGATTGGACCGGCGGAACAGCGCGACGCCCAGCCGCGCCTCCAACGCCTTGATCTGATGGCTGACCGCCGCCTGCGTCACGCATAGTTCGTCGGCGGCACGGGTGAAGGAGAGGTGGCGCGCCGACGCCTCGAACGCGCGCAGGGCATTGAGCGGAACCGGTACGCGCGCCATGGAGCCTGAGATTTCCTAAGGATCGAACCGAGATTTGATCCTTTGTCGGCCGGCTGCATTCGCGTCAATTGCGGTGCCGTCGATATGACGCGAAGGGATGGCGGATATGGGATATCGCGGATTTTTCAGGGGATGGCTGGCGCTGGGAGCGGTGCTGGCCAGCGGGCCGGCATTGGCCGCCGATCCGCCGGAATGGACGATGCCGACCGAACCGTTCCGCATCGCCGACAATCTCTATTATGTCGGGACGAAGGGGCTGGCAGCCTATCTGATCGTGTCGCGCGACGGCGCGATCCTGATTGACGGGCCGATGGAGCGCAATGTGGCGCTGATCGAACGCAATATCCGGCGGGTCGGCGTGCCGCTGCATCGCGTCCGGCTGATCGTCAGCAACCACGCCCATGACGACCATGTTGGCGGCATCGCCGGGATCAGGCGCGATACCGGCGCGCGCTTCCTAGCCAGCGCGGCGGACCGCCCGGCGCTGGAGCGCGGCATCCCGCAGAGCGACGTCGATTACGGCGTGCGGCGCTTTCCGGCGGTGAAGGTCGACAAGGTGATCGGCGATGGCGAGGTGGTACGGTTGGGCGAGGTGGCCCTTACCGCACATCTGACCCCCGGCCATACGCCGGGCTGCACCAGCTGGTCGATGGTCGCGCGCGACGTGGGCAGGCTGCGCCGGGTCTTCTTTCCGTGCAGCATCACCGTGGCCGGCAACCGGCTGTTCGGCAATCGCGGCTATCCGGGAATCGTCGCCGATTTCCGCCGGACTTTCGCCAAACTGGCGACGATGCACGCCGATATCGTCCTGCCCGGCCATCCGGAGAGCGCGGACGTGATCGAACGCGGCGCGCGCCGCCACGCGGGGCAGGCCGATGCCTTTGTCGCTCCGGGCCTGCTGCCCCGCATGGTCACGGAGCAGCGCGCGGCGTTCGAGGCGGAGGTTGCGAAGGCGCGGCGCAAGGCGGGGTAGGGCCGATCGACATTCACCTCCCTCGACGCGGGACGACTATGCTATCCCTGTCGTCACTCCCGCGTAGGCGGGAGTCCATAGGCGCCAGCGTCGCGAAACCGGCCGAAACGTCGGCGGTTATGAATTCCCGCCTGCACGGGAAGGACGAAAATGCACGACCGTCGCCGAATGTCGATCGGTCCTGTGATTCGTCGACCCGCCGGCCGTGGTCGTCATACCGGAGCAGGTCCGGGGCGGCTGCGCGCGTTCGAACTATCGCCACCCCGTCGTCCGCGATAGGGTGGCGGCGATGTCGTCCACCCCGCCTCCGTCCCAGCGCAGCCGCGTTTCGCGCTGGGGCTGGATCGCGCTCGGCTGGCTGTGCGTGGCATTGGGATTCATCGGCGCGTTGCTCCCGATCATGCCGACGACGATCTTCCTGATCCTCGCCGCCGGCTGCTTCGCGCGGGGATCGCCCCGGCTGGAGCGGTGGCTGCTCGACCATCCCCGTTTCGGGCCGACGCTGCGGGCGTGGCGTCGCGACGGGGCGATCGGGCGGCGGGCAAAGGTGATGGCGTGCAGCGGGATCGCCGGCGGCTATGCCCTGTTCCTCCTCGGCGCGCGGCCGGGCGTCGCCCTCGCGCTGGCGGTGGGCGCGTTGATGGCGGGCTGTGCCGCCTATGTCGTGACCCGGCCCGCCCCGACCGGCTGACCCGGATCGAACGTCAGCACCGGCGCGGTCAGCGCGGTCAGGCAGAGCTCCAGTTCGGCATTGCGGAACGGCTTGGTCAGGCGCGGGATATCGGCATCGATCCCGCTTTCGTCGGCATAGCCCGACACGATCAGCACCGGCAGCGCCGGATGGCTGTGCTTCAGACGGCGGGCAAGATCCGCCCCGCTCATGCCCGGCATCAGGTGATCGGTAATCAGCACGTCGGGGACCAGCCCGTTATCGATCAGGCGCAGCGCTTCCTCGGCGGACGCGGCCTCGACCACGTTGTAGCTCAGATCGGCGAGCATATGCGCGGTGCTCATCCGTACCAGATCCTCGTCGTCGATCAGCAGTGCAGTGCCGAGCCGGGTCGGAAAGGGCGATTGTTCCGCCGGTCGTTCCTCGCCGGACGGGGTGACCATGCTGACCGGCAGCCAGAGCGAGATGGTGGTGCCCCGCCCCGGCGCGCTGTCGATGGTCAGTCCACCGCCCAGCTGCGCGGTCAAACCATGGACCATCGACAGGCCGAGACCGGTGCCTTTCCCGACGCCCTTGGTCGAGAAGAACGGCTCGATCGCACGCTGCAGCGTATCTTCGTCCATGCCGCAACCGGTGTCGCCGACGCTCAGGCATATATAATGGCCTTGCGCCAGCCCGGCGACCTCGCCCGCCTGTACGCTGCGTCGACAAGCGCCGATGGTCAGCGTGCCACCATCCGCCATCGCATCGCGCGCATTCACCGCCAGGTTCAACAGCGCCATTTCCAGCTGGTTGAGATCGGCATGGGCGGGCGGCAGCTCGTCCAGCTCGACCGCGACCGTGATGGTCGGGCCGATCGTCGATTCGATCAGCCCGGTCATGCTGTCGATCACCTTCGCGACATCGACCCCGGTCGGTTGCAGCGGCTGGCGACGGGCAAAGGCCAGCAGGCGGTGTACCAGCATCTTCGCCCGTTCGGCCGATTGCAGCGCACCCTCGATCAATCGACGTTCGCGGTCGGTGCCGACGCCCTTGCGCACCAGCATGTCGAGCGACCCGATGATCGGCGTCAGCAGATTGTTGAAATCATGCGCGACCCCGCCGGTCAGGCTGCCCATCGCCTCCATCTTCTGGCTCTGGCGCAGCGCTTCGCGCGCGACCTCCAGATCGGCCTCGCGCGCCTTGGCCTCGGTCAGGTCGCGGCCGACCGCCACGAAATTCAGCCCGTCCGCCTCGGGAGCCACGGTCCATTCGATATGCTTCCATCCGCCGGTGCGGGTCGCGATGCGGTTCTCGAACCGGGTCGGGCGGCGGGTCTGCGCCATCTGCGCGATCGCCGCCGAGGTATGCGGCTCGTCGTCGGGATGCATGAAGCCGACATGCCGCGAGAGAGCAGTTCGGCCTCACTCCACCCCAGCACCCGCGACCAGGCCGGGCTGGCCGCCGAGATCATGCCGTCATAGCCGGCGCGGGCCAGCATGTCCTGCGACAGGTTCCACAGCCGGTCGCGCTCGGCCGAACGGACCGCGACCTGTTCCTCCAGCGTTTCGTTCAACTGGCGCAGTTCTTCCTCGGCACGGGCGCGCTCGACTGCGCTCTTCACCCGTTCGCCGACCTCCTGCACCAGGCTTTCCTCGGCCGAGGTCCATGCGCGGGGCGTCGCCGACTGTACGGCCAGCACGCCGACACGTTCGGTCTTGTCGAACAGCAGTACGTCGATGAACGCGCCGACCCGCCGCTCCGCCAGGCCTTCGCGCGCGCTGATGCTCAGCTGCGCGTTGCCGGGCACGTCGGGCATGACGATCGGCACGCCGGAGCGATAGGCATCGAGCAGGCCGGTACCGAACGGGGCCAGCGAATGCGCGCCGGTCAGCGACTGCACGCCGTCGCAATAGTCGTAGTCGACGGTCATCAGCAATTCGCTGCTGATTTCGGCGTAGAAGGCGCGGTTCGCGTTCAGCCACCGGCCCAGCCGATCGGCGGCGACCTGCATGATCTCGCTGCGCGTGCCCAGCGGCCGCAACGCATCGGCGAGCGACAGCAGGAACTGGGTCCGTCGCGCGTTGGTCACCCGGTCGGTCGTCTCCGCCAGGATGCAGATGACGCCCGCCGGCTCGCCCGCTTCGTCGAGGACCGGCGAATAGTCGAGGTCCATCCACACCTGTTCCGGCCGGCCATATCGGTCGAGCGTAAGCTCCTGATCCTGATAGCGCAGCGTGCCGCCGGCCAGCCCGACCCGCATCACATGGTCGTTGAACTCGGCCACTTCGGGCCAGCCCTCGCGGACCTTCGACCCCAGCAATTGCGGATGCCGTCCGCCGGCAAAGGCCGAATAGGCGTCGTTGTACAGCATGACGCCGTCGACACCCCACAGCATCACCATCGGCACCGGCGACCGCAGCAACAATGCGGTGGCGGTCTTCAGGCTTTGCGGCCAGCCGGCGATCGGGCCAAGCGGCGTGCCGCCCCAGTCGAGATCGGCAATCAGCGCCGCGCAATCGCCCCCGCCGGCGAGGAAGGCATAGTCCCTCGGATCCCGTTGACATTCGACAAGGCGTAGGTCCGACATGGATGGCGATATATCCTGCAACGACGCGGTTCGGGATCGACCGGACCCTGCCGGCTTTCCATGGATGCGCGGTGGCATGATAACGCAAACGACCTTTCGAATAAACTATGCCAAACGGACAACGCGGGAAGCGCAGGTTCGGGCCCCTGTCGTTCTGCGAAGCGGTGTCTTTCGATGGGACGCCGGGCGGTTCGCGTCGTATCGCTACGGCAACGAAAATCCTGTCGTCGGCGTTTGCACCTCGAACTTATCCCGGGTTGAAAGCTTGTTATGGATCAAGTTTTACGGGTAATCGAAGCCTGATCTGTATGAATCGGAATATGCGTGTCGTCTGACGTCCCTCGTCCCATTGTCGAATATTTCGAGCAGTCGCGGGTCGCGCTCGCGCTCGCCGCTGCGGAGGGCGACAATCATCTGGTGCTGGTCAACACGCCCTTCAGCCGCCTGACCGGGTTCGAGCCGGAGGATGTGGTCGGGCGCAATTGCCGGCTGTTGCAACGCGACGCGGCCAATATCGAACCGCGCGCGCGCCTGCGCGAATTTCTTGCCCGGCCGACGCAGCCCAATGTGCGGACGCCGATCGTCAATTTTCGCAAGGACGGGACGCCGTTCGTCAACCTGCTCTATATGTCGCGGCTGCGTTCGAACGAGGGGGAGACGCGCTACATCTTCGCTTCGCAGTTCGACGTCAGCCGCTCGTAGCCCGAATTGCTGGCGGAATATGACGAACAGCTCGCCGCCACGCTCGGTCGGCTGGCACCGATCGCCGGGGATGCCGGCATCGTCGTCGAGGGTACGCTGCTGACCATCGCCAACAGTGCCGCGATCGTGGCACAGGCAAAGATGATGCTGGCCGGTCTCGAGTCCACCCCCGATGCATGACGCCGCCCGGCAGGGCGATACTCTCCCCGCAGTCTCGGCGCGGGTGCCGGTCGTCGGCATCGGCGCATCGGCCGGCGGGCTGGAGGCATTGCGCGAGATGCTGGCCCCCGCCCGGCGTCCCACGGGCCTTGCCTTCGTCATCGTCCAGCATCTCGATCCGAACCATGAGAGCATGTTGGCGCAGCTGCTCGACCGCAACACGTCGCTCGCGGTGCTGCAAAGCTCGGGCGGGGAGCGGATCGAGGCCGATACCGTCTATATCATCCCGCCGGGGCGCGGCCTCGCCATCCATGACGGCGTGCTGGAACTGACGGATTTCCAGCAGCCGCGCGGGCTTCGCCGGCCGATCGACGATTTCTTCCTGTCGCTGGCGGGCGACCAGCAGGCGAACGCCGCCTGCGTCATCCTGTCGGGCACCGGTGCCGACGGCACCACCGGCCTGCGCGCGATCAAGGAAAATGGCGGCGTCTGCGTCGTGCAGCAGCCCGAAAGCGCCCGCTATGACGGGATGCCGCTGTCGGCGGTGGGCACCGGCATGATCGATTTCGTCAAGCCGCCGGGCGAAATCCTGCAATGTCTGCAGGCCTTCTTCGAGCGGCGCGGCTCCGAACCGCTCGAACCCGAAGCCAATGTCGTCGCCGACCATGTCGACGAAATGTGCCGCGTGCTGCGCACCGCCATCGGTCACGACTTTTCGGGATATAAGCGCTCGACGCTGGTGCGCCGCGTCGAACGGCGGATGCATGTGCTGGGCATCGATACCGGCCGCGCCTATCTCGCGCGTATTCGCAGCGATGCGGCGGAGTGCGAGGCGCTGTTCCGCGACCTGCTCATCAACGTCACGCGCTTCTTCCGCGACGCCGACGCGTTCGAGACGCTCAGGACGCAGGTGGTCGAACCGCTGATGGCGGACCGGCAGGCGGACGAGGATATCCGCGTCTGGGTGCCCGGCTGTTCCAGCGGCGAGGAAGCCTATACCATCGCGATGCTGTTCGCGGAGGCGGCGCGCAAGTCGGGATCGCCGCTGGCGGTGCAGATTTTCGCGACCGATATCGACGAACAGATGCTGTCGATCGCGCGCGAGGGCAGCTATCCCGCCGCCGCGATGGCCGATGTGCCGGTGGAACTGCGCGAACGCTATACCGTGCCCCATGCGGAACGGTTCACCATCGCCGCACCGATCCGCGACATGATCCGCTTTTCCAGCCACAGCCTGGTCAAGGATCCGCCCTTTTCGCGGATCGACCTGGTGTCGTGCCGCAACCTGCTGATCTATTTCGACGACCGGCTGCAACAGGCGGTCCTGCCGCTGTTGCATTATGCACTGCGTCCCGGCGGCTATCTCTTCCTCGGCCCGTCGGAAAGCGTCGGGCGGTTCGAGCACCTGTTTCAGCCGGTCGACCAGCAGGCCCGGTTGTTCGAACGCGGCCCGGGCGCGCCCAGCTACCCGATCGATCTGCCCGGCAGCCAGCGTCAGCCGATCCCGCGGCGCGAACGCGACACGCGCGGCGATACCGCGTCGCTTGGCAGCGAGGCGCTGGCGACGCGGCGTGTCGTCGAACGCTATGCGCCGCCCAGTCTGATCGTCGATCAGGACGGCGGGATCATCTCCGCCTATGGCAAGCTCAGCCGCTATTTCGAATTTCCGGTGACCCGTACCGGCGGCAGCAGCGCGGTGAACCTCGCCCGGCCGGGCCTGCGCAATGTCATCGGCCCGCTGCTGCGACAGGCGCGCGACGAACGCCGCCGGGTGATCGCCCGGGACGTCGCGGTCGAAACCGATTACGGGACGCAGCCGGTCGAGGTGATCTGCGATCCGCTGGGCGACGGCACCTTGCTGTTCGTCTTCCGCGATACCGGGCCGTTCGTCCCGTCCGATCAGGGCGAGTTGCAGGACCTGGAGCCGAGCGACGATCATCTGGAGGCGCTGGAGGACGAACTGCGCCTGACCCGCCACCGGCTGCGCTCGGCGATCGAGGAGCTGGAAACGGCGAACGAGGAGTTGAAGAGCTCCAACGAAGAAATGATGTCGATGAACGAGGAGCTTCAATCGACCAACGAGGAATTGTCGACCGTCAATGACGAATTGAAGAGCAAGGTCGACCAGCTGACCGTCGCCAATTCCGACCTGCGCAATTTCTATGAATCGACCGAACTGGCGGTCGTCGTGCTCGACGCCGACCTGAAGGTGCGCAGCTACACCGATGCCGCCACGCGCATCTTTCCGTTGAAGCCGACCGATCGTGGTCGTCCGCTGACCGATGTCGCCAACCGGTTGCAGGATGCCGCGCATCTCGACGACGCACGGACCGTCGCCGCCGGTGGCGCGCCGGTCCAGCGCCGGGTGCATACCAGCGACGGCGAGCATATCTTTTCGATGCGGGTGCTGCCCTATCGTACGCAGACCGGGCGGATCGACGGCGCGACGCTGGTCCTGACCGAGATCACCGACGCGCTCGCGCTCGAGCGGCAACTGGCGGCGGAGCGCGAGCGGCTGGACCTGGCGATCAAGGCGGCGGGGATCGGCGTCTGGGAATATAGCCCGGAAACCGGCGAACTGGTCCTCGACCCCGCCGAACGCCAGCTGTTCGACGTGGACGCGGACGCGGACGCTGAGCCGGGGATCGACAACCTGCTTGCACGCATCGACCCCGAGGACCTGCCCAAGGTCGAGGCATCGCTGCGCCGGGCGATCGAACGCAGCGGCGATTACGAGGCCACGTTCCGCGTATGCCGCAGCGACGGGCAGACGCGCTGGGTCAAGGGGTTCGGCAGGGTCGTCGGCAACAGCAAGCCGCAGCGGCTGGTCGGCGTGTCGATCGATGTGACGCCCGAATATGCGCTGGCCGAAACGCGTGAGCTGATGCTGCGCGAAATGAACCACCGCGTGAAGAACCTGTTCGCGGTGATCGCGGGCATGATTACCATGGCGGCGCGCTCGCACGACGACCTGCGCACCTTTGCCGACGATATCCGCCGCCGGATCGCGGCGCTGGGCGCGGCGCATTCGCTCGCGTCGCCCGCCGGACAGCCCCATGCGGTGGGGCTGGACGATATCGTCGCCACCACGCTGGCGCCGTATCGCGACCATGCGCGGATCGAAATCGACGGCCCGGTCGTTGCACTCGACAGAAGTTGTCTGTCGCCGTTGGCACTCATTCTCCACGAATGGGCAACCAACTCGATCAAATATGGTGCATTGGGCAGCGACGGGGAACGGGGCCTGCATGTGCAGTGGCAGGTTGGGGAAGATGGGATCATATTGACATGGGCCGAGGATGCGAAGGACACGGGCGACCACCAGCCGGGGAAGCGCGGTTTCGGGTCTGTCCTGGTCGAAACCAGCGTCCGGCAGCTGCGCGGCGCGATGACCGCGGGCGTGGCCGACGGCCTGTTCCGGCTGGAGGTTCGGTTGCCCGCTGGCGTGATGCTGCGTGACTGATCCGGTCCTGCTCGTGGAGGACGAGCTGTTCATCGCACTGGACGTGCAGGCGACGATCGAGGCGGCGGGCTTCGCGGTCGAGGGACCGTGCATGACCCTCGTCGAGGCGCAGGAGGCGGTCGAACGCCGCAATGCGGCGTTCGCGGCGGCCGTGCTGGACGTACGGCTGGCGGACGGGACGGTATTCCCGGCGGCCGACCGGCTCCATGCCGCCGGTGTGCCGCTGATCTTCCATTCGGGGCATGCCGACGATGCCGACCTGCGCCAGCGTTACCCGCGCGCGATGGTCTGCCCGAAGCCGAGCGCGCCCGAAACGCTGTCGGAGGCGATCCGCCGGTGTGCTTCGTTGAACGGCGACAAGCAGCAGGCGGCGGGATAGGGCGCTGGCCGGTTCCCCGCACCGGCAATCTCCGCGATATTCGTCCGAAGGTATGGCGTCGTGGCAACGCATTCGGGGTGTCGACCGGCGTTCGCGTGAAGCTGTGTCTTTGCCCTGTCACGTCCGACCGGTAGCCGCCCCCTGCGGAGGACGCGGTGAATTGGCTACGCGACAATGATCGATGGTTGATCGAAAATGTCCTGCCGTCGGCGGCGCGATATCGTGCGCTGGCCGGGCGGCTGCTGGGTCCGGGTGAGGCCGATGACCTGGTTCAGGAAGCCTATGCGAAGCTATTGACGGTCAGCGGCTGGCGATCGATCGCCAATCCGGTTGCCTTCACGCTTCAGGTCGTGCGCAACCTCGCGCTCGACCGGTTGCGCCGCGCGAATGTCGTCCGCATCGATCAATTCGCCGCCGCCGACCTGACCGGGATCCGCGATGACGGCCCCGATCCGCATATGATCGCGGCGGAACGGAGCGAGCAGGACCGGTTGCTCGCCCTGATCGCCGGGCTTCCGCGCCAGTGCCGCAAGGTCACGCAGATGCGGCTGCTGGAGGGATATTCGACGCGGGAGATAGCGGAGATGCTCGGCCTGTCCGTCTCTACGGTGGAAAAACATCTGACCAAGGGGCTGGTGCTGCTGACAAGGGCGGCGGCGGACTTGGCGGAACCGGCGGCGGAGGATAGGCCGGCACAATGGCGCGTGAGGAGCAACCGGACCTGATCGAAGCGGCAGCCGCATGGCTGGTCGCACTCGATTCTGGGTCCGGGGATCGCGCGGCGTTCGAACGCTGGCGCGACGCCGATCCGCGCCACGCGGCCGCCTTTGCGCAGGTCGCGGCCACCTGGTCCCGGTTGGGGAGCGCGCGCGGCGCGATGCCGGTGCAGGCGACCGCGACCGGCATGACGCGGCGACGCTGGATGCAGGCGGCGTCGGCGGTCCTTGCGCTGGGCATGGTCGGGGTAGGCTCGCGTGCCGTCGCCCGTTCGTCGGCGGAGACGGCGATCGGCGAGCGCCGCACCATCCGCTGCGACGACGGGCTGCGGCTCGACCTGAATACCGACACGGCGGTCGCGTGGAGATCGGCATTCGGTTCGCGGCAGCTCTGGCTCGACCAGGGGGAAATGGCGCTGGAATTTGCCACCGGGCCGGCGGTGGCGCTGAGTGCCGGCGACCATCGGGTCCAATGCCAGCCCGGCAGCTATAATGCCCGGTTACTGTCGGACGGCGCGCTCGACATGCTGGTGCTGCGCGGTCAGGCGACGGCATCGGGGGCCAGTGCGACGGCGGGGCAGCGGCTGGTGGTGGATCACGGCGGAGCACGGGCGCTGGCCGCCGGCATCGCCGACCGCGACCGGGCCGAGGCATGGCTGCGCGGCGAACTGGCCTTTACCGATCAGCCGCTGGCAACGGCCGTGGCCGACTATAACCGTTATCTGACGACCCCGCTGCAGATCGCCGATCCGGGCATCGGCGACATTCGCTTGGGCGGACGCTTCACGTCGCGCGACGCGACCGATTTCCTCGCGGCGCTGGCGGCGTCGTTCGACCTGCGCTCCTATCGGCAGGACGGACGCATCCTGATCGCGCGCGCAAAAAAGCGCGCAGCGGAGTAGCGGGTTTCGCAGCGCGCTTCGTCTCCCGGACAGTAACGACGTTCCGGGGGGTGAATATGCGAATGGGTTTGGTCGCGGCGCTGGCCGCATCGATCGTCATGCCGGTCGCGGCGGGCGCACAGGAACGCCGGCAGATCGATTTCGACGTGCCGGCACAGGACGCCGCCGCTGCCCTGAACGACTGGAGCCGGGCGACCGGCATCCAAATCCTGTTTCCGCAGGACGCGTTGAAGGGGCGGCGCGTTTCGGGCCTGCGCGGCCGGTTCGCGCCACGGGTCGCGCTCGACCGGCTGATCGCGACGCTGCCGCTGCGCGTGGTAACCGATACGCCGCGCATGGTGGCGCTGCGGGCCGTCGCGCCGGTTGCAAACCACGATATCGTCGTGACCGGCAAGGTGACCGAACCGAGCCGGGCGATCGCCAAGCGGGCGCAGCAGGCGACGGTCGACGCCGTACCCTATGACGATGTCGAGACGCTGGCCCCTGACGGCGGTATCGCGGAACAGCTGCGGTTTCTGCCCGGCGTCACTACCGAGGACGAGGGGGATTCGCCGCGCTTCGTCATCATTCGCGGCGCCGCGCCCGACCTTAACCAGACGACGATCGACGGCATCAGCATCGCAACGATCGGCAATGACGGCGAGGGATCGCGGCAGGTCAATCTGCAGATCATTCCCGCCGAACTGTCGCAGCGCACCGACGTGTACAAGACGTTCACCGCCGAACAGGATGGTGGTGCGATCGGCGGAGTGATCGACATCATTTCGCGCAGCCCGCTCGACCAGAAGCATCGTTATGCGCTGCTCGACAGCTATGGCATCTATTCGGCGTTCGGCGGCCCGGATGGCCGCAACGCGCTCGAAAAGAGCTGGCGGCATTTCGGTGGCGGGTTCAAGGGCGTGTTCGCCGACCGCTTCGGCGCGGATGGCCGGTTCGGCATCGCGCTCTCCGCCCGCTATCAGAGCCGCGTGCGCAACTCCGCCAAATGGTGGCAGGTCGTGAAGACCTTCTTCGACGCGAAGGGAAAGGAAGTCGCCGGACCCGACGCACCCGGCTGGGACGGTCGCGTCGTCCCAGGCGATCACAGTTTCGGCAGCTATACCAACCGGTTGCAGACCGCCGGCAGCAGCGCGAAGCTGGAATGGGATATCGGCGACGGCATCCGCGCCTCGCTGCTCGGCTTCGGGTTCCGCATGTGGGAATCGTCGTCGATGAACAAGAACGACATCTACACCGCCCGGTCGATCGTCGGCACCACGCCGAGCGGCGGACGGTCGGTCGTCAACAGCCTCTACACCCGGTTCCGGTTCGACAATTGGGACAAGAAGACGTTCGGCGGCATCGGCAATCTCGGCTGGACCGGCGAGGATGCGTCGTTGCGCCTTCGCGTCGGCCATACCAAGGCGACCTTCACCAACGAACAGCCATCGATCGTCGCGCGCGCGCTGCCCCGCAACCTGTTCCTCGACTGGGAGGAGGGCGATGACGAGGGCCGGCAGATCCCGCGCGCGACCGCGCTCAGCAACACGGCGCTGGTGTTCGGTTCCAGCTATGCACTGAACGGCGCGACGCAGAGCGAGCATCGCGCGAACGAGACGCTGACGAACGCGCGGCTCGACTATGCATGGAACGCGGAACCCGACGACAGGGGCATGGGTGTCGTCACCGGCCTGGAATGGCGGCGGCTCGACCTCGACCGCGACCTCGACCAGACGGTCTATCGCGGTGGGGCGTCGATGACGCCCTACCTATTCGATCCCGACTATCGCCCGTTCGGGTCACCGGTGTCGTTCCCGTGGATCGATTATCCGGCGGTGCGCGACGGCCTGTTGCCACGGACCGCGATCGATCGCACGACCAGCAGCTATAACAGCCGGATCAGCGACTATCGCTATGTCGAGCGGCTGTGGACGCCCTATCTGTCGGTCCATTATTCGACCGGACCGAGCCGCTTCATCGCCGGCCTGCGCTACGATCACGTCGCGTTCGCGGCGGATCAGCCGGTGGCGGTGAACCGCGTGATCCAGCCGCAGTTGCGACGCAATCACGGTGGCTATTCGTTTCTGCTGCCCTCGTTCCAGGCGACCCACGACTTTGGCGACGGGTTGCGGCTGCGCGCGTCGTACAGTCGTACGCTGGGCCGGCCGATCCCGGGCGACATCGCGCGGGCGGAATCGGTCACCTGCGGCGTCGACGACGATGGCGGCACCGATTGCACGATCAGCCGGGGCAACCCCAATTTGCGCCCGCGCCAGTCGGACAATTTCGATGTCGGGCTGGAACGCTATTTCGGTCGCAATGGCGTGATCGCGGTGGCGGCCTTTGCCAAGCGGATCCGCGACGACATCTTCTTCCTGCGATCGATCGATATCGTCGATGGAGCGGCGACGTCGGTCCGCCAGCCGCTGAACGCCGAAAGCTCGCGGCTCTACGGTGCCGAGTTCCAGGTGTCGCAGCGCGACCTGAAGCTGCTCGGCGTCCGGTTCGATCCGTTCGCCAACGCGACCGTGGTGCGCGGGCAGATGCGCTATGCGACCGATAGCGGCACGCGCACGATCGATCGCCTGCTCTACCAGCCGGGGTTCAGCGCCAGCACGGGGGCCAAGGTCCAGCTGCCGCAGATCAATGGCGCGTTCAGCCTGTCGGCTGCCTATCGCAACACGGCGCTGCGCACCATCGGCGCAGGGCCGAAGGACGACAGTGTCCGTACCCCGTTGACCGTGGTCAACGCCGCGCTGTGGCACAATGTGGCGACGGGCGTGCTGTTTAAATATGAACTGGCCAATGCGTTCAATTCGCGGCCGACCATGGCCATGGGGCAGGACCCGGTGTCGGTCAGCCAGGTCGACGTCTATGGCCGCACCGCCTTCTTCCACATCGTGATCCGCTGAGCGGCAGGGCGGGGGAGACCGGCATGACCGTCATCGATCGTCGGCGGTTGCTCGCCGCCATGCCATTCGTCTGGGCAGGGGCGGCGATGGCCGCGCCGCGCAATCTGGTGGATGCGCCCGGCTTCCTTGCCAGTCCCTTCACGCTGGGCGTCGCGTCGGGCGATCCCGATGCGCAGGGCTTCGTCCTGTGGACCCGGATCGCGCCCGAACCGCTGGAGCCGGGCGGGGGCATGGTTGCCGCTCCGGTACTGGTCCGCTGGGAAGTGGCGGAGGACCCTGGGTTCCGCCGCATCGCGCAGCGGGGCGACACGATCGCCCATCCCGAACTGGCGCATTCGGTCCATGTCGAGGTCGCCGGCCTCGCTCCGGCGCGTCCCTATTGGTATCGGTTCCTGTGCGGTGGCCATCGCAGCGCGACCGGGCGGGCCGCCACGCTGCCATTGCCCGACGCACGGCTCGACCGGCTGTCGTTCGTCGTCGCCGGCTGCCAGCATTATGAGGAGGGGCTGTACACCGCATGGCGGCACATCGCCGCCGAACCGGTCGATTTCGTGTTCCATTATGGCGACTATATCTATGAAGGCCCGGACCGTGGACCGCATCCACGCCGGATCGGCGGCCATGTCGTGACGCCTGTCCGCCGCCATATCGGCGGCGAGACATACGGCATCGACCAGTATCGGCTGCGCTACGCCCAGTATAAATCGGACCCCGATCTTCAGGCGGCCCATGCCGCGGCCCCGTGGTTCGTCAGCTTCGACGATCATGAGGTCGACAATAACTGGGCCGGCGATTGCGATCAGGACGGCACGCCGCCAGCGCTGTTCCTGCTGCGTCGCGCGATGGCGATGCAAGCCTATTACGAACATATGCCGCTGCGGGCGCGGTCGATGCCGGTCGACGGGCGGATGGCGATGTTCCGCGACGCGCGGTTCGGCGACCTGATGCACGCCTTCTTCCTCGATACCCGGCAATATCGATCGGACCAGGCACAGGGCGATGGCGATCTGGTGCAGGGACCGGAGGTGTTTTCCCCCGACCGTACGATGCTGGGCCACGTGCAGGAACGCTGGCTGTTCGACGGACTTGCCCGGTCGGAGGCCCGCTGGAACCTGATCGCGCAGCAGGTGCGGCTGATGGCAATGCACTATCGCCTGCCCGGCATCGCCGAACCGGTCGCGTCGATGGACCAGTGGACCGGCTATATGCACAGCCAGCGGGCGCTGTTGTCGCATATCGCCAACCATTGTCCCGGCAATGTGATGACGGTCAGCGGCGACGCGCATCGCCATTATGCCGGCGACCTGATCCACGATCAGGGCGATGGCCGGGTGATCTCCAGCGAATATTTGGCGACGTCGATCACGTCGGGCGGCGACGGGGTCGGCGATACCGACGATTTTACCCGCAACGTCCGCCGGCACACCCCGGCGATCAAGGCGATGACCGACCGGCGCGGCTACGTCCTGTGCAAGGTGAGCCGCGATGCCTTTCGTGGGGAGTTGAAGGTCCTCGACACGGTCGCGTCCCCCGGCGGCGTGCTGTCCGACTATGCGGTGTTCGTGTCCGAACGCGGCCGGCCGGGGCTGATCCCGGCCTGACCGGAACCCGTCAGCCATTCGCGCAACAGCATCGTCACCTCGCCCGACCGTTCCATGGGGGAGAGGTGGCCGCAATTGCGCAGGACGTGGAAGCGGGCACCGGGGATGCGATCCGCCAGCGCCCGCGCATCCTCCACCCGGCAGATGCGGTCGCGGTCGCCGACCGCGACCAGCGTCGGGACCCGCACCGCATCGATCGCCGCATCGAGGTCGGGCCGGGCGAGCAGCGCGCGCTGCTGCCGTTCGAACACGTCGGCACCGACCCGTTCGGCCATCGCCTGTACGGGGCCGCTGACGATCGGGGTCAGCATCGGATCGGCATGGGGCGCGGTGGCGAGCAGCCCCTGTTCGCCGACCGTGCGCGGCCGCATCGCCATGCTCGCGCGCGTCCCGAACAGCGCGACGCGCGCGATCCGGTCCGGCGCCTGCCGGATCATCTCCAGCGCGACATAGCCGCCGAGGCTGACCCCGGCCACCGCCATGCGCGGCGGGGCGTGCGCCAGCACCCGCGCGGCCATGGCGGCAAGGGTGTCGTCGACGGTCAGGTCGCCCAATTCGGGATGGGCGACATCGCCGAGGTCGACGACCTGCCGCGCCCAGAGTTGGCCGTCGCAGCCCATGGCGGGCAGCAGGACGAGCGGTATCGTTGACTGATTCATGGATGCTCCTGCAAGATCAGGCAAAGAGGGTCAGGACACCGCGCGCCGGATCGGTCAGTCCCTCGACGATCATCCGGCACGCGACATAGAGGATGACGGCAAGGCCGACATAGGCGACCCAGCGATAGCGCTCGATCACCCGCGCCAGCACGTTCGCCGCCACGCCCATCAGCGCGACCGACAGGATCAGCCCGATGGCGAGGATGCCGGGATGGTCCCGCGCCGCGCCCGCCACCGCCAGCACATTGTCGAGGCTCATCGACACATCGGCGACCGCGACGGCCCAGGCGGCACTGGCGAAGCTGCGCGGCGCGACCTGCACCACCGCATCCTCGCCCGCTTCGCCGCGCAGCTCGCGCCACATCTTCCACGCGACCCACACCAGCAGCAACCCGCCGGCGAAGACGAGACCGGTCACCTGCAGCAGCTGCGTGACCAGCAAGGCAAAGGCGACGCGCAGCAACAGCGCCGCGCCGACCCCGATCAGGATGACCTTGCGCCGCATGTCCGCCGGCAATCCCGCGGCCAGCGCGCCGACGACGATGGCGTTGTCGGCGGCCAGCATCACGTCGATCAGCACCACCTGTCCGAAGGCCGCGAGGGCGGAGGGGCTGCCGATATTGGCGAAATCGGTGACGATATGGTTCCAGAGTTCGACCACGCGCTCAGCTCACGAACGGAAAGGCGAGCACGACCATTCCGACCAGCGTCATCACGACGCAGACCACGGTCGCCGGGATCAGCGTGAACCGCTGGTGATCGGCGAGGTCGATCCCGGCCAGGCTGACCAGCAGATAGGTCGAGGGCACCAGCGGGCTGAGCAGATGGACCGGCTGTCCCATCAGCGACGCACGGGCGATCGCGATCGGCTCGACGCCGTAATGCGCGCCGGCCTCGGCCAGGATCGGCAGCATCCCGAAATAAAAGGCGTCGTTGGAAATGAAGAAGGTGAAGGGCAGGCTGAGCAGCGCGGTGATCGGCGCCATGTACGGCCCCATCGCCGGCGGGATGAAGCCGACGACCTCCTTGCTCATCGCCTCGACCATGCCGGTGCCCGACAGGATGCCGGTAAAGATGCCGGCGGCGAAGATCAGCGACACGACCGACAGGACGTTGCCGGCATGGGCGGCGATGCGTTCCTTCTGTTCGGCGACCTGCGGATAGTTGACGATCATCGCGATGGCGAAGGCCAGCATCATCAGCACCGACAGCGGCAACAGCCCGACGACCAGCCCGACGATCAGCGCCAGCGTCAGCGCGCCGTTGAACCAGCGCAGGTGATAGCGGCGCGCTTCCGGGAACTGCGACACGGCCATGCCGGTGAAGGCGGTCGGGCCGTTCGCCTTGACATGCCCGATGCGGCGGCGTTCCTTGCGGCCGAACCACACCGCCAGCGCGATCAGGAAGGCGAGGCCGGCGATCATGCCGGGGATCAGCGGCAGGAACAGCGTGGCCGGATCGAGCTTCAGCGCACTGGCGGCGCGCGCAGTCGGCCCGCCCCATGGTGTCAGGTTCATGACCCCGCTCGTCGACATCAACAGGCAGCAGAGATACAGCCGGTTCATGTCGTAGCGCTTGTAGAGCGGCAGCAGCGCCGCGATGGTGATGATATAGGTCGTGGAACCATCGCCATCGAGGCTGACGATCGCGCACAGCACCACCGTCCCGATCAGGATCAGCAACGGGTCGCCATGCACGACCTTCAGCAGCCGGTTGACCAGTGGATCGAACAGCCCGGTATCGGTCATGATCGAAAAGAACAGGATCGCGAACAACAGCATCACGCCGGTCGGCGCGAGGTTCTTGATCCCGTCGATCATCATGTCGCCCAGACCGCCGGCGAAACCGGCGAACAGGGCAAAGGCGGTGGGGACGGTAATCAGCGCGACCAGCGGGGTCATCCGCTTGGTCATGATGAGCGTCATGAAGGTGGCCACCATCAGGAAGCCGAGCAGCGCGAGGTTCATGGTTTGCTCCCGAAGGGGGGATCAGAAGGTGACGGCGACGCGGGTCATGACGGTCTGCCCGTCATCGGGGCCGACATAGGCGCCGGCGCGGTTGTCGGTGTTCCAGTGGACGACGTTGAACTGGAACCGGGTGAAGCTGTTGAGATACCAGTTGGCTCCCAGCGTCGCGGCCCAGCCCTGCCCACCGGTCAGCAGGTCAGAATAGTCGAGATTTTCGTAGCGCGCGGTCAGCTCGATCGCGCCGGGTCCGCCTTCGAAGATCGGGCGCAGCACCCTCGGCTGGCCGAAACTGCCCAGACGCGGGTTGTAGGGCGGCAGGTCGCCGGTGACGAACCATCCGCCCGACAGGCTCCAAGCCTTGCTGACGAAATCGGGACGACCGGCATCGAGGCGTGCGTGACGCTGCCCGGCTTCGCCCATCAGCCACACCGGGCCGACATAGCCGCCGAGTTCGAGACCGTAGCCGGTAGTGCCCGTCCCACCGGTCAGCGCGCCTGAAGACACGCGCAGCGCGCCGTTGAACCGCCCGCCGATCACCGTGTTGCGGGTCAGCGTCGTCGCACCGGCCGCAAGACCTTCGTCGAACCCCCAAAGCCCGAGATGCAGGACGCTGTTTCCGGTCTTGATCGGGTTCCAGTGCGCGCGCGCCAGCACGGTGCGGCTGTCATTGCCCGACTGGTTGCCGTCGATCCGGTCGCCGGTGACGGTCAGCGAGGCGTGTCCCGTCTTCCAGAACAGGCGCGGCATGATGCCGACGCCATAGAAGCCGCGCTGCGGGATGATCGCGGTCGACACCACGGTGCGTTCCATGAACGGCGTCGAATCCGATCCCGTCGATCCTTCGAACCCGCGATCGTTGAACAGGTGTCCGGCGCGGACGTCGTAATCGATGCCCGGCGCGATCCGGTTGCGCCAGCCGATGAACGCGGTGACGATGTCGACCTCATTCTCCGAAAAGTCGCTTTCGAACTGGTAGAAGAAATGCGTGCCCACCCCGCCTTCGAGGCCGAGGCGCAGTGCGCGCATCCCCGTGGTCGTGATGTTGCGTGCCGTATAGTCCGACCCGAAGGTCGAGCTGACATCGGTCAGGATGCGCCCGCGCGGCTTGAACGTGTAGATACCGTCGGCCGAATGGAACACGGGCAGGCCCGCGCCCCATTCGGTGGTGACGCCGGCGGCATTGGCCTGTCGTGCCTGCGCCACGTCGCGCTCGGCGGGGCCGGGCGGCACCAGTTGCGGCGCGAACGGGCTGGTGACGTTGCCGCCGGTCTGCGACGCGACCTGGACCGGGGGCGGCGCGACCGTCGCTGGCGCTGCGGGGGCGGCCGAAACGGCAGAGCTCGCCCCTTCCAGCCGGTCGAGCCGGGCGCGCAGCGTCGCGATTTCGGCGGCCTGCGCCCGGACCAGTTCGGCCAGTTCGGCGGCGCTCGGCGTCTGCGCCAGTGCCGGGGAGGCGGCGACCAGCGCGACCAGCGCGCAACCGCTATGGAACAGCTTCATCATTGGATTCCTTCGGAAAGGATCGCGCGCCAGTCGGCCAGGAAGCGGCGGCGCTTGATCGTATCGAGATTGACGAGAAGTTCGGGTCCGACGCGGATCGGTCGTTGCTGCTGCGCCGACAGGCGGGGCGCACGCACGTCGCTGCGCACCGGCAACAGCCATTGCTGCGCCAGCAGCGTCTGCCCGGTGCGGCTCAGGAGGAAATCGAGGAACAGCTTCGCCGCCGCCGGCCGCCAGGCGTCACGGGCGATGAAGGCGACGCGCGAGGCGACCAGCGTATAGTCGCGGGGAAAGACTACGCCGATCCGCGGGTCGCGCTTCGCGGCGGTCAGGGCATAGGGGCCGACCACGTTATAGGCGATGGCGATGCGCCCCTCGGCGACCGCCTCCAGCATCGGTTCGGTCGTCGGCGACAGCCAAGGCCGGGTCGCCGCCATTGCCTGTACCAGCGACCGCGTATCGCGGGTGATGGCATGGTCCTGCGTCAGGTAGAGATAGCCGACATTGGACCGTGCGGGGTCGTAGGTCGCGACCTTACCGGTCAGCGGCACCCGACCGGCGCGCAACAGCGCCTCGAACGCCTCATGCGTACGGGGCACGCGGCCGGGCGGGATCAGCCGGCGGTTATAGACGAAGGCGACCGGTTCGGCGGTAACGCCATAGCCCATGTTCTTCCACACCGCATTGGCGGGCAGGGCGGGCTTTTCCGGGCTTTGATAGGCTTGCGCATAGCCGTCGTTAATGAGCTTGGCCTGCAGATCCATGCCCGACGACCAGATGAGGTCCGCGCCCGGTGCCCGCGTGCGGGTCTCGACGACCACCCGGCGATAGATTTCGCGCGATTCGAGATCGTCGTACCGGACGGCGACCCCGGGATAGGCTCGCCGGAAGGCCGCGATCAGCGGGGCCATCGCCGTCGCATCGGCATTGCCATAGACGCGCACGCCGCCCTCGGCACGCGCCGCCGCGATCAGCGCGTCATAGGAGCGGGGATATCCCGCCGGGCGCTGCGCCGCCGCCGGCCCGGACAGGCCGACCAGTACGGCCAACAGGATCAGGAGATGTTTCATGCAAGTCCTCTCGCTTCCCGTCTCTCGGTTCGGGTAAGCACGGGACATGTCGTACCGCTCGAACCTGTCATCCGCCTTTCACCGCAGGGAAATTCGATGCGGATATTGATCGTGGAGGACGACGCGGCGCTGTTGCGCGGCATCGTCGCGCTGTTGCGCGGTGCGGGGCATGCGGTCGATCACGTCGCCGGGGGCGAGGACGCGTTGATGGTGTTGGCGGACGAACCCTATGCGCTCGTCGTTCTCGATGTCGGGCTGCCCGGTCTCGACGGCTTTGCCGTGTTGCAGGCGCTGCGGCGGCGCGGCGACAAGGTGCCGGTGCTGATGCTGACGGCCCGTGATGCGCTGGACGACCGGGTGCGCGGGCTGGACCTCGGTGCCGACGATTATCTGCGCAAGCCCTTCGCACCCGAGGAGCTGGAGGCGCGCATCCGGGCGCTGGGGCGGCGGCGCGGCGGCGATCCGACGCCGGAGCTGGTCATCGGCTCGCTCGTTCTCAACCGCTCGACCGGACAGGCGCAGGTTGCCGGCCGCCCGCTCGACCTGCGCCGGCGCGAATGGGCGGTGCTGGACGCGCTCGCCGCCCGCGCCGGGCAGATCGTGCCGCGCGAAACGCTGCAATCCGAAGTGTTCGGCTTCGACGAACCGGTCGGGCCGAATGCGATCGAGGTGAACATCACCCGGCTGCGCGGCAAGCTGGCGCCCGATGGTCCCGCGATCCGCACCGTGCGCGGCGTCGGCTATCTGCTCGATGCCGGTTGAAGGCTCTTTCGAGAATCCGCCCGACGGCGAATTCGGCACCGTGACGCAAGCACCCCGTGGTCGCGCGCTGGCGCTGCGCACGCGGCTGCTGGCAGCAATGCTCGCCCCGCTGCTCGGCATCGCGGTGCTGCTCGGGCTGGCCGGCGCGACGCTGATCGCCGATGTCGTGCGGCGGACCAACGACCGGGTGCTGGGCGGCGCATTGGGGGCGGTGGCGGAGACGGTGCAGGTCGAACGGGGCGAGGTGACGATGGACCTGCCGGCCGCCGCCTTCGGCATGTTGGAGAATAGCGAGCGCGACAATGTCTATTACCGGATCGCGGTCGGCGACCGCCTGCTGACCGGCTATGCCGACCTGTCCGCGCCGCGCATCGCCGACCTCGCGATCGATACCCCGCGCTTCCGCTATGCCAGCTATCGCGACCAGCCGATCCGCATCGCCGAGGTCCGCCGCGACCTGCCCCGCATCGACCGGCCGGTGATCGTGCAGGTCGCCGAGACGCTGGACGGCCGCCACGCGCTGCAACGCCGGCTGCTGGTCGCGCTGCTGCTGGGGGAGATATTGCTGGTCGGCGTCGCCATGCTGCTGATTCGCCCTGCGCTCGGTTGGAGCCTGCGTCCGCTCGCCCGGTTGCGGACCGCAGTGGCGGCGCGCGACACGCGCGCGACCCCCGACCTCTCGCCGCTCGACACCGGGCCGCTGCCGATCGAACTGGTGCCGCTCGCCGACGCGTTCGACCACCTTCTGGCCCGGCTCGACAATGCGACGGCCGGGATACGCCGCTTCACCGCCGACGCATCGCATCAGATGCGAACGCCGCTGGCCGTCCTGAAGGTACAGGTCGCGCTCGCCCGGCGCGGCGATCCGGGCGCGCTCGGCGAAATCGCGGATGCGGCCGACCGGCTCGAACGGCTCGTCACGCAACTTCTTGCCCTGGCCCGCGCCGATGAAGCAGGAGTCTCACCACCCCGTGAGCGGGTCGACCTGCGCGAGGTGGCCGTGGGGGTCATTGGCCGACGGATCGGGCAGGCGATCGAGGCGGGGGTCGACCTCCATCTCGATGCGCCGGAGGGGCCTGTCGTCATCGCGAGCCATCGCACGCTGCTGGTCGAGATTCTGTCGAACCTCGTCGACAATGCCATCCGCTACAACCGCAACGGCGGCATGGTCGCGATCGTCATCGGGGAGGACGCGGGAACGGTATCGATAGCGGTGGCCGATGACGGTCCCGGCCTGCCCGATGCCGATGTCGACCGGGTCGGCCAGCGCTTCCTGCGCCTGTCGACGAGCGCGGGGAAAGACGGCAGCGGGCTGGGCCTAGCCATCGTCCGCTCCGCAGTGCAGCGCCTCGGCGGGAATATCGACTTCCGTAACACGCAACCCGGCCTGCGCGTCACACTGCGGTTCTGATCGTGCGCCGTTGCGACCGGGCTTGCCGTGGCCATAGCCATAGTCATGACGTTGCGGGACAAGGCGGTCATAGTCGATGGACCGCTCGGGAGGGTGCAGGTCAGGCACCGGCAATCGAGGTTCACGTGATAGCGATACCAGGCTATATTCAGCCGTAAGTCGCTGATTCAGCAGCGACAGGGAGAGGGTTGGACATGCGCTTCAAGCTGGCACTGATTGCCGTTGCGACACTGGGCAACGCCGCGATGGCGCAGGATAGCAGGGAGCAGGCGCGTGCGATCGCGGGAGACCGTGTAGCCACCCCGCAACGGCTGGAATTGGTCGACATCCCCAAGCCGACGGGCAAGGCGGTCGCATTGTTCGACGGGCGAAGCCTCAATGGCTGGACCCCTTGGCTCGGCTATGCGGACCCGTCGGTCACCTATCAGGCAAGCCCGCCCATGAAGCCGGTCGGCGTAAGCCGGTCGACCGATGGCGATTTCGCGGTCCGATCGGTCGACGGCGCGCCGGCGCTATGGGTGAAAGGGCAGACCTGGGGAAGCCTGGTCCACGAGGCGGACCTACGCGACTATCACCTTCGGCTGCAATTTAAATGGGGATCGAGAACGTGGGCACCGCGTGAAAAGCAGCCACGCAACAATGGCTTGCTCTATCATACGCACGGGGCGCCGGGGGAGGTGTTCGGCACGTGGCGTCCATCGGCGGAGTTCGAGATCATGACCGGATCGACCGGCATGATCGTAGCCGTCGGCGGCAAGCTACGCGGTCATACCGACGTCGCTTTCGATCCGACGATCATCGCGCCGCATCTCCGGTTCGGGCTTGGCGGCCGGGAAGTCGACATCGTCAACGGCACGCCGACCTGGAATGCCGAAGCCGCCACCGATGCGGAGCGGCCGGTCGGCGAATGGAACACGCTGGACCTGTACGTCGTCGGCGATCGTGCGGTGCATGTCGTGAATGGCGTTCCCGTTGCCGAGGTGCGGGACCTGGCTACGATCGACGCCGACGGCGTACGACGGCCGCTGACGCACGGGAAGATTCAGTTGCAGTCCGAAGGGGCGGAGACGTGGTTTCGCCACATCACCGTCGAGCCGATTCGGACGCTTCCCCGGATCGTGGAAGCATCGGCGCAGTAGTCAGGAGGAGGGTGAGCGCGAGCCTGCAGCGTCCGATATCGGGGGCGCTGTGCTGCCTTGCGTCATTCGGCAACAGCCGGGCTTGCTCGCCGCCATTCGCCTCAATCCCAATTTGAATGTGGGAACAAACGGCTGGACCGAGAAGCGTCCGGCAAAGCTAAGTTGCTCCGTTATATGCAATAAATGAAAAAGTAATGGCGCACCCGGAGGGATTCGAACCCCCGACCAAGGAGGTAGAAGCTCCTTGCTCTATCCAGCTGAGCTACGGGTGCCCGCCGCTTCGTTAGCGTGCATTGCGGCAAAGCGGAACCGCTATCATAACGATGCCATGCACGAACCGTTCGAC
Source organism: Sphingomonas panni (assembly GCF_022664435.1). Taxonomy (GTDB): domain Bacteria; phylum Pseudomonadota; class Alphaproteobacteria; order Sphingomonadales; family Sphingomonadaceae; genus Sphingomonas; species Sphingomonas panni. The sequence continues at coordinate 142,412 of NZ_JAKREU010000006.1, forward strand.
CAGACCCTCGACCGTATCGACGGCGGAACCGTATCGGGGCAGCATTTTCGCCATTTCGATCTGGTGATGGCGGCGTTCGTGACGATCCTGCTGCTGTCCAATATCATCGGTGCGGGAAAGGTGGCGGCGCTGGACGTCGGCGGTACGCCGTTCATGTTCGGGGCGGGCATCCTGTTCTTTCCGGTATCCTATGTCCTGGGCGACGTGCTGACCGAGGTCTATGGCTATGACCGGGCGCGGCGGTGCATTTGGGTCGGGTTCGCGGCGCTCCTCTTCATGGCATTCATGGCATGGGCGGTGGTCGCGATGCCGCCCGCCGCCGACTGGACGGGCCAAGGCGCCTATGAAGCGGTGTTCGGGCAGGTGCCGCGGATCGTCTTCGCGTCGATCGCAGCCTTCTGGGCGGGGGAGTTCGTCAACGCCTATGTCCTCGCCCGGATGAAGGTCTGGACACGGGGCAGGGCGCTGTGGACGCGGACGATCGGGTCGACGGTGGTGGGGCAGGCGGTCGACAGCGCGATCTTCTATCCGCTGGCGTTCCTGCATGTCTGGCCGACGCAGCAGGTGGCGACGGTGATGATCACCAACTGGGCGATGAAGGTCGCGTGGGAGATGGTGTTGACGCCGGTCACCTATGCCGTGGTCGGCTGGCTGAAGCGGCGCGAGGGCGTCGAGGTGTTCGATACCGCGACCGACTTCTCGCCCTTTGAGGGAGAGCGTCGGTCGCGGTGAGCGGCGTTCAGGCGCCGACCTTCGCCAGCAGCCCTTCGAACAGTGCGCGGCCGTCGCGCCCGCCATGGGCGGCTTCGATGCGGCGTTCGGGGTGGGGCATCATGCCCAGCACGTTGCCGGCATCGTTCACCAGGCCCGCAATGTCGCGCGCCGATCCGTTGACCGGTTCGGCATAGCGAAACGCGACCTGGCCCTCGCCCTCGATCCGGTCGAGCGTCGCGTCGTCGGCGGTGTAGTTGCCGTCATGATGCGCCACCGGCACCTTGATGGTGTCGCCCGACCGATAGCCGCTGGTAAAGGCCGAATGCGTGTCGCCGACCGTCAGCGCGACGTCGCGGCACACGAACGACAGCCCGCGATTGCGCATCAGCGCACCGGGCAGCAGACCGGCTTCGGTCAGGATCTGGAACCCGTTGCAGATGCCCAGTACCGGCAGCCCCTTGCCCGCCGCGTCGACCACCGCGCGCATCACGGGCGAGCGGGCCGCGATCGCGCCGGAGCGGAGATAATCGCCATAGGAAAAGCCGCCGGGCACGGCGATCAGGCCGATATCGTCGGGCAGGTCGGTGTCGCGGTGCCACACCATCGTCGGCGCGGTACCCGTGACCGATTCGAGTGCGACGGCGATGTCGCGGTCGCAATTCGATCCCGGAAAGACGATGACCGCGGTCTTCATGCCCGTTCGACCCGGTAGTTTTCGATGACCGTGTTGGCGAGCAGCTTGCGGCACATCGCGTCGATCGTCGCGTCGTCGGTGTCGTCCGCGACCTCCAGCTCGATCAGCTTGCCGACGCGCGCTTCGCCGACGCCCGCGAAGCCGAGCGAGGCGAGCGCATGTTCGATCGCCTTGCCCTGCGGATCGAGTACGCCGTTCTTGAGCGTCACGACGATGCGGAGTTTCATGGATAGCCCTCGACTGCACAGATAATGCGCGCGCTATGGCCCCGCGAACGTCCGGGCACAAGAGCATTGCCGCCCCGCGCCGGATTCGCTTGAGCAAGGCGTGTTGCGCCCCTATCACACCGGGCATGGACGATATCCCAACGCTTGCCCCGCTCGATCGCCGGTTCGTCAATGTCCTGCGCTGGCGGGGTGCCGTGCAGTCGCTGGCCTTGCTGGCGGTTGCCGTGGTGGTCGAACTGATCCTCGCCGACCAGGCATTGCCGAATGGGCTGGCCTGCGGGCCGGCATTGGCCATTGCGCTGTGGCTGACGTTCGTCGCACCGGCGCGCAAGTTCGCCCATTGGGGCTTCGCGCTCGACGACCGGGAATTGCAGGTTGCCCATGGTTGGCTGATGCGGGTCCATACCATCGTCCCGATCGGGCGGGTGCAGCATATCGACCTGGCGCAGGGGCCGATCGAGCGCGCCTGCGGCATCGCGACCGTCGTGCTGCATACCGCCGGCACCGACCATAGCCGCGTGGCGGTGCCCGGCCTGTCGCGCGAAGCGGCGGAAGGGGTGCGCGACCGCATCCGTGCCGCGATCGGCGCGTCGCCATGGTAAGCGGGAGCGATGCGGCGCGTCGGCTGCATCCCGGCACCATCGCGCTCAGGATCGTGGTGAAGGCGCCACAGAATGTCGCGGGGCTGGTCGCACTGTCGGCGGCGGCGTCGAAGGGCGGAGCGCTGGTGATGGCCGGGGTCGCCGCGCTGGTGCTGGTCGGGGCGGGGCTGGTGACGTGGCTGCGCTGGCGGTCATTCACCTATCGCATTGCCGACGGCGAACTGGTGATCGCCGACGGCATCCTGCACCGCAATCGCCGCTCGATCCCGTTCGAACGCATTCAGGACGTGTCGATCGACCAGAAGTTGCTGGCGCGCGTTTTCGGCTTGGCGCGCGTGCGGATCGAGACCGGCGGCGGGGAAGCGGACGAGGCCTCGCTCGACAGCGTGTCGCTGGCCGAAGCCGCGCGACTGCGTGCCGTGCTGCGTGGTCGCGATGCGCCGGCGGCGGCGGCGGCGGCGACGGAGGCGGTCCCGACGCGCGACATCGTCTTCGCCATGGATACGCGGCGCGTGTTGACCATGGGCCTGTTCGGCTTTTCGCTGGTGTGGGTCGGCGTGCTGTTCGCGGCGATCAATCAGCTGGGCGACGTGATCGGGCTCGACTGGAACGGCTGGCGCGATTGGGCGGGGATCGCCGGGCGTCAGGCGTGGGCGCTCGCAACGCCGCTCTTCGTGCTGCTCGCCGCCATCGCCGCGCTGACGGTCGGCGCGATCAGCGGGGTCGCGCGGACCTTCTTCATCGAACATGGCTTTCGGCTGGAGCGGGAGGGCACGCGCCTGCGCCGGGTGCGTGGCCTGACCACCCGGACCGAAGTCGTCGTCAGCCTGGCGCGCATTCAGCTGGCGCTGATCGAACGCGGGATGGTCAGCGGACGACTGGGCTGGTCGGGGCTGCGGTTGCAGACGCTGGGCGGCAGCGACGATGCCGGCGGGCGGCAGCAGGTCGCGCCCTTTGCGCGCGACGAAGAGGTGACGCGCGTGCTGGCGGCGGCCGGTTACCCGGCGTTCGATCCGCAGCCGCTGCGCCCTGTCGCGTTCGGGCATGTCGTGCGCATCGGGCTGTTGCGCGGCGGGCTGCCGCTTCTCGGCGTCCTTGCGATCAGCTGGTTCGTGCCGCTGGCGGCGTTGGCGCTCCTGCTGGTGCCGATTCCGGTGGTCGTCGCGCTGATGGCGCGGCGGCGGCATCGGTACGCCATCGTCGGCGACACATTGCAGGTGACGCGCGGCGTGTTGTCGAAACAGGCGTGGATCGTGCCGCTCCGCCATATCCAGAGCGTGTCGGTAACCCGTTCGCCGCTGCAACGGCTGCTCGGCGTCGCAACGGTCAGGGTCGACACGGCTGGTGCGAAGGGAATGGGGCGGCCGGATGTGTCCGACCTCGCGGTAGGAGATGCCTATCCGCTGGCGCGGGCGCTGCTGGCAGTTGGGTCGGGCATGAACGCGTCTGGCATCCCACGGCACCCCGAAAGCCTCCGCTGAGCATACGCCGCCGGTGCCGTAGCCGGCCCCGGCCATTGTCGGCGCATCGGTCTGCGGCTGCTACTCCCGCGTTGCGGCCGGCGAGGCGGTCGGCACAGGATCGCTCCGCCGCCGCACCCCGGTCAGCGGCGCGGTGGGCTGGATCGGGTCCGGCCGGACGGTCGCGGGTGCAACGGCCGGTGGGGGCGGCGGCGCGCCGCGGCGCATACAATCGACGGCGCGGCGCGGCACCTGCTGGCAATTCCATAGCCGGCGTTCCAGCGGCACCGCGCGGTCGCGGTAATAGGCGAACGACATCGTCTCGACTGCCGCCTGTTCGCTCGCGGCCGCCGCCTGCGCCGGGACCGCCGTCTTGTCACGCCAGCCGATAAACTTGCACCGCACCCGGTCACCGCAGGCCGCTACCGCCAACGCGGGCCAGCTGTCCGGCGGTCCCGCGCTATCGAGCGCGACGAGGAAGGTGTCGGGATCGTCGCTGCTGGGGCGCGGCACCGATCCGCCCGCGAACCGACCGGTCAGCATTCCGGCTTCCTGTTCGACCGCCAGCACTTCGGGCAGCTTGTGGACGTCGGAATAGGGCGTGAGCTGCATGATGCGCGGTTCCTCGTCGCCCGCGCGCTGGCGGAACGCGCCGGGCGTGCCCCACCATCCGGCCCAGCGGAAGAAGAGATGCGTGTCGACCGCCGCGATCTTCGACAGGCTCGACTGCCAATAGGGCACGACCCAGTCGGTATGATAATGGGTGGCGTAGCCGACCGGTGCATAGACGCTGCCCGACAGTGCCGCCGCCGCCACCTGCCGTGCACGTTCCCAGAAGGCGTCGGGATATCTGCGGGTAAGTGCTCCGTCGCAGGTGAAGGTGAACTGGCAACCGGTGCGCCGCTCCGATCCCTGAAACACCACGCCGCATATGCTCGCCGGAAAGGCGGGATGGCGCGCGCGGTTCAGCACGACCTGTGCCACCGCGCGCTGGCCCTTGGTATCGTCGCCTGCTTCGTACAGCACGGCGGCGGCAAGGCAGTCGGTGGCGCGCGCTCGGTTCTCGGCATCGCCGGCGAAGCGGAACGGGCGTGCGGCGGGGTTGGGGCCATCGAAAAAAGGCACGGTCGCGTTGAAGGCGCGCGCTTCATCGGGGGGCAGGTTGCGGAACTCGGCCGGTTCGACCGGGGGTGGGGGAATCGTCGGACCGGCGGCACGACCGACAGTGGCGCGTTGGCCCTGCGCCATGCGAGGCTCGACGCGAACCGCCGGCGCGCGTTCGACGATCAGCGCGGGCACGACGGCGGCCGCGACCGACAGCACGACCAGCACGCCATCGAGTGCGGTCGATCCGGTGCGCATGGCGTTTCGTGTCGGTGCTACGTCCAGCGGCATGTTTGCCAAAAATTTTCCGTTCGGTTCGAGCAGCTTCGAGCTTGTCGAGAAGCGTCTGTCGAGAACGTCACGCCGGTGGCGCCTTCTCGACTACGGATCTCGACAAGCTCGATCCTCCGCTCGAAGCGAACGGAGGGGGTTATGGGATATGCTTACTGCTCCGGCAGGAAGTCCGGCACCGACAGATAACGCTCGCCGGTGTCGTAGTTGAAGCCCAGCACGCGCACGCCATCGGGCAGGTCGGGCAGCTTTTGCAGGATCGCCGCCAGCGTCGCGCCCGATGAAATGCCGACCAGCATTCCTTCCTCGCGGGCCGAGCGTCGCGCCATGTCCTTGGCCACCGCCGCATCCACCTTGATGACGCCGTCGATCGCGCGGGTGTGGAGGTTGGCCGGCACGAAGCCCGCGCCGATGCCCTGGATCGGGTGCGGGCCGGGCTGTCCGCCCGAGATGACCGGCGAGAGTTCGGGTTCGACCGCGAACACCTTCAGGTTCGGCCACTTCTCCTTCAGCGCCTCGGCGACGCCGGTGATGTGGCCGCCGGTGCCGACACCAGTGATGATGACGTCGATGGGACTGTCGGCGAAGTCGCGCAGGATTTCCTGCGCCGTGGTGCGTACATGGACGTCGACATTCGCCGGGTTTTCGAACTGCTGCGGAATCCACGCATCGGGCGTTTCGGCGGCCAGTTCATGTGCGCGTTCGATCGCGCCCTTCATCCCCTTCTCACGGGGCGTCAGGTCGAAGGTCGCACCATAGGCGAGCATCAGGCGACGCCGCTCGATGCTCATGCTTTCGGGCATGACCAGGATCAGCTTGTAGCCCTTGACCGCCGCGACCATCGCCAGCCCGACGCCGGTATTGCCACTGGTCGGTTCGATGATCGTGCCGCCGGGCTTCAGGTCGCCCGACGCTTCCGCCGCCTCGATCATGGCCAGGGCGATGCGGTCCTTGATCGACCCGCCGGGGTTGGAGCGTTCGGACTTGATCCACACCTCGGCATCGCCGAACAGCCGGCGGACGCGGACGTGCGGCGTATTCCCGATGGTTTGCAGGATGGTATCGGCCTTCATGGCTGTGTCTCCTTGGGGATGACTTCCAAATCTTCGGGTGGCGTAAAGCTCCGCGCGGCGCGCAGTTCGGGGAACAGGCGCGACCACAGCATCGTAACGCCGATCGCCAGCACGCCGCCCCCGGCGACCGCAATCACCGGGCCGACCAGTGCCGCAAGGAAGCCGGAGCGTGCCTCGCCCAGTTCGTTCGAACCCGACACGAACAGCGTCGACACCGCGCCGACCCGCCCGCGCATCGCATCGGGCGTGTGCAACTGGATCAGCGATTGCCGGACATAGACCGACACCATGTCGGTCGCCCCGACCACGAACAGCGAAACGAGCGCCAGGATCGCGGCCGGCGCGAAATCGCTGCCGATCGCCGAGGGGCCGAACACCGGAATCAGCAGCGGCGCGGACAGGCCGAACAGCGCGGTCGCCGCGCCGAAGCCCATCACCGACAGCAGCATCTTGGCCCCGACATCCTTCGACAGCGGCTTCACGGCAAAGACGGCAGCCACCGCCACCGCGCCCAAAGCCGGGGCGGCGCGCAAATGGCCCAGCCCGTCCGCGCCGATCTGCAGAATGTCGCGCGCATAGATCGGCAGCATCGCCGTCGCACCGCCCAGCAGCACCGCGAACAGGTCGAGCGAGATCGCGCCGAACACCAGACGGTTGCGACGGACATAGGACAGGCCGTCGAGCATCTGCCGCCACGGGTTCATGTTGCCGGTGATCGCCGCGCGCGGGATCGGCGGGATCAGGAACAGCATGACGAGGCCGAACAGGAACAGTCCGGCCGACACCGCATAGGGCAGGTAATGGCCGAAGGCGTAGAGATAGCCGCCCATCGCCGGCCCCAGCACCGACCCGCCCTGCCACGCGATCGAACTCATCGCGATCGCGGTCGGCAGCACCGCGGGTGGCACCAGATTGGGGGCGAGCGCCTGCAACGCCGGCCCGGCAAAGGCACGCGCGACGCCCAGCATCGCCGCGACGAAGAACAGCCAGGGCAGGGTGATCGCGCCGCTATAGGTCAGCCATGCCAGCAGCAGGGCACAGCCGCCCTCAAGCGCCACCGACCCGCGCGCGATCCAGCGCCGGTCGACGCGGTCCGCGACCCAGCCCGCGACCAGCGAGAGCACCAGCAGCGGAAAAAACTGTGCAACGCCGATCAGGCCCAGCTGAAACGCCGACTCCTTGATCGTCATCGTCTCACGCGCGATGTCGTACACCTGCCAGCCGATGACCACGACCATCGCGATCTGTGCCAGCGTGTTCGACAGGCGCGCGAGGAAATAGGCGCGGAACGGCGCGATCGACAGCGGGTGGGGCGTGGCACTCATCGGTGGGGGTTTAGGTCCGAGGAACGGCCGGGGCAATGCAGATCGGCTTTGGGGGTATTGGGTGGTGGCTTGTTCCCCGAACCGTCACCCCCGCGCAGACGGGGGTCCATAAACGCGACATAGGCGATTCATCGCGACCGCTGCGTGTATGGATTCCCGCCTTCGCGGGAATGACGAGAGCATCGAGACGATTACCGCCCCAAAAAGCGCAGCAGATCCTCGGTCAACCGGTCGCTCTCGGTCGCGAACAGGCCGTGCGGCGCGCCGTCATACTCGACCAGCGTCGCATTGGGCAGCGCCTTGGCCAGCGCGCGACCGGTCGCGTCGATCGGCACCGTCTGGTCCGAGGTGCCGTGGATGACGAGCGTCGGCACGGTGATCGACGGCACATCGGGGCGGAAATCGGTCGTCCCGAACGATTCCGCACAGGCGAGCGTCGGCTTCAGTCCGGCCAGCATCGCGGTGTTCCACGACAGGTCCAGCACTTCCTCGCTCACCGGACTGGTGATGAAGCCGACGCCATAGAACTGGTCGAAGAAGGTGCGGAAGAATTTCGGGCGATCCGCCTTGATATTATCGGCGATTTCCTGAAGCTGGTCCTGCGGCACACCATCGGGATTGTCGTCGGTCTGGAGCATGTACGGAACGACCGATCCGATGAAGCCGGCCCGCGTAACGCCCTTGCCTCCGTGCCGCGACATGTAGCGCGCGACCTCGCCGCCACCCATCGAGAAGCCGATCAGCGCAATGTCGTCGGTGACGCCGGTTTCCTTCAGTACGTCGGCCAGATCGTCCGACAGCGTGTCGTAATCATAGCCCGACCACGGCTGGTCCGACCGGCCGAAGCCGCGCCGATCATAGGCGATCACGCGATATCCGGCATCCGCGAGCGCCATCGCCTGCGGGTCCCAGCTGTCGGCCGACAGCGGCCAGCCATGGATCAGCACTACGGGTCGCCCCTGTCCCCAGTCCTTCACGAACAGGTTGGTACCGTCACGGGTCTTTACATAGGGCATGTCGCGGTCCTCGTCTGGAAATTCCAGTTCGTGAACGAGCGAGCCGCGGCCGGGTTGCTTCTGTGAACGGGGGGTACGGTCAGCGCGGAACGATCCCCAGCACCGGGCGGATCACACCGCGTTCGGCATCGCGCAGGATGGCCGAATAGCGTTCGGCCATTTCCATATGGACCCGCCGTACTTCCGGCAGGCTCGCTTCGCTTGCACGATGTCGCGATTCGTCCAGCCGGCGGCGGTAATAGGTAATAGTGTCGGTGGGCATGTCAGCCTCCTGTACAGTGTACCTGGCGGACAATGATTACGCTGTTTGGATCAATGCGTCCCTGATCCAGATCAAGCATTCGTTCAGCGTCGGCTCATCCTCAGCCCGGCGTGACGAAGCTGTCGATTACCCGTTTCTGTCCCGCCGTCTCGAACAACACTTCCAGCTTGTTGCCTTCGATCGATTCGATCGTGCCGTAACCGAATTTCTGGTGGAACACGCGTTGTCCGGTCGACAGGTCGTTACGCCCCTTGTTGCCGAGGCTGATCGCACTGGCCCGCGCTTCCACCACGCGCGACGGGGTGGTGGTGAAGGTCGACCCTTGCGACGCGGCGCGTTGCCAGCCGGGACCACGCCCTGTACCCCGCGCGACATCGGCAAAGGGATCGGCGCGTTCGCTCCAATTCGCCCGCCACAGGCTTTCGCCGCCGGCCATGGTGGTCTCCGTCTCGATATGCTCCGGGGGCAGTTCGCCTACGAAGCGCGACGGCAGCGACGAATTCCATTGGCCGTAGATGCGGCGATTGGCGGCGTGGAACACCACCGCCAGCCGTCGCGCACGGGTGATCGCGACATAGGCGAGGCGGCGTTCCTCCTCCAAGCTCGCCGTGCCACCCTCGTCGAGCGAGCGCTGCGAGGGAAACAGCCCTTCCTCCCATCCGACGCAGAACACCGTGTCGAACTCCAGCCCCTTGGCGGCGTGGATGGTCATGATCGTGACCTTCGGCTCCTCCGCCGACGCCTCGTTGTCCATCACCAGCGAGACATGTTCGAGGAACGCGCCGAGCGATTCATACTCCTCCATCGCGCGGACGAGTTCGGTCAGGTTTTCCAGCCGCCCGGCGGCCTCGGCGGTCTTTTCCGCTTGATACATCGCGGTATAGCCGCTCTCGTCCAACAGCTGCCGGGCCAGCTCGGCGTGCGGCAGGCTCTGCGCCATGTCGCGCCAGCGTGCGAAGTCGCCGACCAGCCGCCCCAGCGACTTGCGCGCCGCTCCGGTCAGTTCGTCGGTATCGAGGATGCGCGCGGCGGCGGTCATCAGCGAGGAACCGGTCGCGCGGGCGAACCGGTGGATGGTCTGCACTGCCTTGTCACCCAAGCCCCGCTTGGGCACGTTGACGATCCGTTCGAACGCCAGGTCGTCGGCCGGCTGGTTCACGACGCGCAGATAGGCCAGCGCATCGCGGATTTCGGCACGCTCGTAGAAGCGGAAGCCGCCGACGATCCGGTACGGCATGCCGATGCCGATAAAGCGTTCTTCGAACTCGCGCGTCTGGTGCTGGGCGCGGACGAGGATCGCGAAATTGTCGAGATTCTTGCCGTCGCGCTGCCCGCGTTCGACCATCTCGCCGACGCGGCGTGCTTCCTCCGGCCCGTCCCACACGCCGATGACGCGGACCTTTTCGCCGACATCGGTTTCGGTCCACAATGTCTTGCCCAGCCGCCCGCCATTATGGGCGATGACCCCGGACGCAGCGCCCAGGATATGCGGGGTCGATCGGTAATTCTGTTCCAGCCGGACGATCTTCGCACCCGGAAAGTCGCGTTCGAACCGCAGGATATTCTCGACCTGCGCGCCGCGCCACGAATAGATCGACTGGTCGTCGTCGCCGACACAGCACAGGTTGCGTCGCTCCTGCGCCAGCAGCCGCAGCCACAGATATTGGACGCTGTTCGTGTCCTGATATTCGTCGACCATGATGTAACGGAAACGCTGCTGATATTGCTGCAACACCTCGCGGTTGGTGCGCAGGATCGTCAGGACGTGCAGCAGTAGGTCGCCGAAGTCGCAGGCGTTCACCGCCTTCAGCCGGTCCTGATATTGCTGGTACAGTTCGCCGCCGCGCCCGTTGGCGAAGCGCTCGCTTTCCCCGGCATCGACATCGGCCGGGGTCATCCCCTTGTTCTTCCACCCGTCGATCAGCCCGGCCAGGCTACGCGCCGGCCAGCGCTTCTCATCGAGGTTCGCGGCGACGATCAGCTGCTTGAGCAGGCGCAGCTGGTCGTCGGTATCGAGGATGGTGAAGTTCGACTGCAACCCCACCAGTTCGGCGTGCCGCCTGAGCATCTTGGCCCCGATCGCGTGGAACGTGCCGAGCCACGGCATCCCTTCCACCATGTCGCCGACCAGCCGGCCGACGCGTTCGCGCATCTCCTTCGCCGCCTTGTTGGTGAAGGTGACCGACAGGATTTCGGACGGATAGGCCTTGCGGGTATAGAGCAGGTGCGCCAGCCGCGCGGTCAGTGCGGCGGTCTTGCCCGTGCCCGCACCGGCCAGCACCAGCACCGGCCCATCGGTGGTCAGCACCGCATCGCGCTGCGGGTCGTTCAGGCCACGGAGATAGGGGGCATCGGCCGGGGTCGGGGCAGGGGGGGCAAGTGCGGACATCGTCGAACAGGTAGGGAACGAACGGGAAGGCGACAAGCGCGTAAATCATTTCCGAAACGTCATGATTCTGTCGCCGCGCCTTCGCTGCGGTGCAACATAACGATCCTATCGGGGCGGTGCCGATGGACGGTGGCGTCGAGTGGGACGACCGCTGCCATGACGGGCACGCTTTCGCAGGAGCTATCCCATGACCGTCCGTTTCGTCGTCTTCACCGCGACCGCCACCGCATGTCTCTCGTCCGTCGCTCAGGCCCAGCAGCGCGAACCGGTTTCGGCGCGCGTATCGGTCGCGGGCATCGACCTCGCCTCGGTCGAGGGCCGCCATATTCTCGACGCCCGTATCGATCGCGCCGCGCTCCGCGTATGTCAGTCACGGGCGATCGGTCTGCTCGGTCGTCAGGACGAACTGCGTTGCCGGACCGAAATGCGGAACGACGCGCAGGTGCGGCTGGCGCAATTGACACCGGTCAAGGTCGCCAGCGCGAAGTAGGGGACATTTCGCCACGCTTGCGCCGGCGGGAGTCCATATCCGCTGACCCAGCGGCCTGAGCGCGGACGTCGGCAGCTATGGATTCCCGCCTGCGCGGGAATGACGGAGCGCAGTGCCGTCCTGCCGATAATTACGTTGTCGGCCGGCCACACGAAACCTTCTTGTGCCCGGTCTGTAAAACGCTACGCGGGCGCATGAGCCAACCGCATCCCATGCGCGTCCATCGCCGCATCCTGATCGCCAGCCTGATCGGCACGTCGGTCGAATTCTACGACTTCTATATCTACGCCACCGCCGCGACGCTGGTGTTCGGACCGCTCTTCTTTCCGTCCGAAAGCGCGTCGGCACAGTTGATGGCGAGCTATCTGTCGATCGGCCTTGCCTTTATCGCGCGCCCGCTCGGTGCGGTCGTGTTCGGGCATTTCGGCGACAGGCTGGGTCGAAAGTCGACGCTGGTCGCGTCGCTGATGCTGATGGGCGGATCGACGCTGCTGATCGCTTTCCTGCCGACCTATGCCATGGTCGGCTGGGTCGCGCCGCTGCTGCTCTGCACGTTGCGGTTCGCGCAAGGGCTGGGACTGGGCGGCGAATGGGGCGGGGCGGCGTTGCTGGCGGTCGAAAATGCCCCGGCCGGATGGCGCGGGCGGTTCGGCATGGTCCCGCAACTGGGTGCCCCGGTCGGCTTCATCGCGGCCAACGGGCTGTTCCTGCTGCTCGGCATCGCGTTGTCGGAGGCGGATTTCGCGGCATGGGGTTGGCGGCTGCCCTTCCTGTTCAGCGCGGCGCTGGTCGGGCTGGGCCTGTGGGTTCGGGTGAAGCTGCACGAAACCCCGGCATTCGCCCAGGCGCTGGAGCGGGAAGCGCCGGCCGCCGTCCCGATCGCCGAGCTGGCGGGGGCGCACCTGCGCGCCACGCTGGCTGGTACGTTCGGGGTGATCGCCTGTTTCGCGCTCTACTATATCGCGACGACCTTCGTGCTGGGGTACGGCACCACGACGCTCGGCTATGGCCGCAGCGCGTTCCTGCAGACGCAGCTGGTCGCGATCCTGTTCATGGCCGCGGGCATCGCGCTGGCCGGGTGGCTGTCCGACCGCTCCACCCCGGCGCGGGTGCTGGCCGGCGGGTGCGTCGGTGTCGTGCTGGCGGGCGTGCTGCTGGCCCCGATGGTCGGCGGTGGGTCGCTGTTCGTGATCGGCGCGTGGCTGTCCTTCGCGCTGCTGATGATGGGCTTCGTCTACGGCCCGCTCGGCGCATGGTTGCCGGCGCTGTTTCCGGCGCGGGTGCGCTACACCGGCGCGTCGATGGGCTTCAATGTCGGCGGGGTCATCGGCGGCGGCCTGACCCCCAGCATCGCGCAGGCGCTGTCGGTATCGCACGGCCTGTCCGCCGTCGGCGCGGTACTTGGCGCGGCGGGCATCGCCAGCATCGTCGGGCTGCTGCTGGTCCCGCGCCAGCGCTGACCCCGTTTACGCGATGCGCAGGGTCTCTGCGTCGACCACCGGCTCCGGCACCGGACAGATGCGATTGCGCCCGGTGCGCTTCGCTTCATAGGAGCAGCGGTCGGCCCGGTCGATCAGGCGATACAGCGTGTCGTCCGGGGCCAATTCGGCCAAGCCCGCGCTGACCGTGACCGATGGCAGATGGGCGGCGATGCCCGGCAGCGACGCGCGCACCGCCTGTGCCGCCAGCCACGCACCGCGCAGCGTCGTGCGGTCCAGCAGCGCGACGAATTCCTCCCCGCCCAGCCGTGCGACCACCGCCGATCGGGGCAGTCGCTCGGTCAGCATCGTGGCAAAGGCCTGCAGGACCGCGTCGCCGGTCGCATGGCCATAGCCGTCATTGACCCGCTTGAAATGGTCGAGGTCGAACAGGATCGCTGCCAGCGGCTCGCCACGTTCGTGCGCACAGGCGATCAGCGGCTGTGCCCGGCGTTCGAATCCGCGGCGATTGGCGACGCCGGTCAGCGGGTCGGTTTCGGATTCGGAAATCGACAGCCCCATCGCGGCCTTCACCACCAGCAGGAGCGTCAACAGCCCGGCCGTCACGATCAGGACGCCTCCGGTCGCTTGCGAGAACAGGGCATAGCTGCTGCTGGCATAGGCCTTGGCGGTCGGGCCGGAACCAAAGGTCGCGGCAAAGAACGGCTTGGCCAGAAAATGCGCCGTCGTCAGCGCCGACGCGATCGCCAGCGCCAGCCACAAGGCCCCGCGCCGCCGTCGCACGGCATCGACCGCGATGACGCTCGACAGTCCGGCCCCGATCACGAACGGTGCCTGATAGGCGAGTTCATACCATAGCGCGTTACGCGGTCCGTTCCAGATCAGCAGGCGGACCACTGCTCCGAACAGCAGCAGTGCGATCAATGGTCCACGCGGCACCCTGCGTTCCGCAAGCGCTGCCATTCCCGCCACCAACAGCACGAGGCTGAGGAGGAACGACCCGTAGCTGCCGATCATGAACGGGGCGGTATAGTCGGTCAGCCGGACACCCAGCTCGCTGAGCGGCGTCAGTCCACCGACGATATAGGCCAGCACGAACCACGTCACGTAACGCTGGTCGGGATAGGACATCCGCACAATCGCGAAGGCCGTGGCGAACAGGCCGGCGATACAGGCGTTGACGATCAGGGCATATACCGCGCTGTCCATTCCCGATCCCGTCGCTGAAACATTCCGAAAGTGCTGGGCGCCCTATCCCGCAAAAATGTTAACAGCCGATTTTTCCGGGATCAAATCAGTCGCAAGAGCGTTATGCGCGCCTTCCCATAACTACGTTCGGCGTCCACGCTGAACTGCGGCAGGTCGAGCAGCTCGCTTTTGGCTGTTTCGATGCTGACCCATGTCGCCGGACCGATCCAGCCGAGCCGGGCCAGCTTGTCCGCCGCAACCGCGCCGGCACCGCTGCCATAGGGCGGGTCCATCATCACGATATCGAGCGGGCGCGCCGCCGGTCCCAGTGCCAGCACCGATGTCGCGCGGACATCGGCCCCTGCCACGTCCAGCTTGGCGAGGTTGGCGCGCAACGCATCCAGTGCCGCCTTGTCCTGTTCGACGAACAGGCAGGTGGCGGCCCCGCGCGACAGCGCCTCGATCCCCAGCGCGCCCGACCCGGCGAACAGGTCGGCGACCGCCAGTTCGTCGAAGCTGCCGACGCGGCTGGCCAGCATCGAAAACAGCGCCTCCCGCGTGCGGTCGGCGGTGGGGCGGGTCGCGTCACCCTTGGGCGCGACGATCGGACGTCCGCGCCACTGGCCGGAAATCACGCGCATCAGCGCTTCCCTCCACCCGGTTTGCCGCCACCCGGGCGTCCGCCTTTCGGCTTACCCTTGACGACGCGGGGGGCGGGGCCGGCCTTGGCCCAGCCGCTCGGCTTGCGCTTGGGCCGATCGACGAAGCTCGCCCGGTCGGCATCCGCTGCTTCCGCCTGGGTCATGCGCCGGTCGACCGGACCGCGTGCCGGCCGGGCCTCTTCGGTCCGGGCCGGTTCGCGCGGCTTGCGGGGCACGCGCGCCACGCCGTCATAGCCGGGCCGTTCGGCATGGGCCGCCGCGCGGCGCGCGCGCGGATTGTCGGAGGACGCCGGGCGATCGCCATAGGCGCGCCGGTCGCCAAGGCCGGGCTGCCGCCGTTCGGCAGGCGTCTGCCCCGCCTGCGTCAGCGGATCGAAGCCTTCGCGCCGCTCGACCGGCCGTTCGGTCGCATGGGTGCGCGGGCCGACGGTCCGCCGGGCATCGCCCTGCGGCCGGGCACCGAAGCCGCTACGCTCGCCACCCTGCGGCCGGGCACCGAAGCCGCTACGTTCGCCACCCTGCGGTCGCGCACCGAACCCGCGCCGTTCGCCGCCGTCCTGCTGCCGGCCAAAGCCTTCGCGGTCCGGCCGGCGTCCGCTGAAGCCCGAACGCTGGCCGTCGCGCTCCACGCGCGGGCGACGCTCGTCGAAGCCGGTCGCCACCGGTTCGGGACGCGGCAGCGGGGTCGCGCGCTTCCATGCCTTCAGCGCGGCAGGATCGGCGCCTTCGGGCGCGGGCTTGCTGGTCGGCTTGTTGGCCAGCGTCTTGCGGAACGCGACCAGTTCGTGCTGGCGGATCTCGTCCACTTCGCCCTCGGGCAGGTCCTCAAGATAGAAGGGGCCATAACGCGTGCGGATCAGGCGCGATACCTTCAGCCCGAGATGTTCGAGGACGCGGCGAACCTCGCGGTTCTTGCCCTCGGTCAGGGTCATCTCGATCCAGGTATTGGTGCCGGTGCGCCGTTCGAGATTCGCGTTGATCGGGCCATAGCGCACGCCCTCGATCTCGATCCCCAGCATCAGGTCTTCGAGCTGCTGCTGGCTGATCTCGCCATAGGCGCGCGCGCGATAGGTCCGCTCGACCCCGGTCGCGGGCAGTTCCAGACGGCGCTTGAACTCGCCGTCGGTGGTCATCAGCAACAGCCCCTCGGTATTCAAATCGAGCCGTCCGACCGGGATCAGCCGCGGCAGTCCGGCTGGCAGCCGGTCGTAGATCGTTGGCCGCCCCGCACCGTCGCGCTCGGCGGTCAGCGTTCCGGCGGGCTTGTGAAAGCGGAATAGCCGGGTCGGTTCGGGGGCGGCGACCGGCGCACCGTCGACCGTCACGCCCTTCAGATTGGGCAGGATGGTGGCGGGCGTCTCGATGACCAAGCCGTTCAGCGCGACTCGGCCGGCGGTGATCATGCGTTCGACGTCGCGACGCGACGCCACGCCGGCGCGCGCCATCAGCTTGGCGATGCGCTGGCCGTCACGGGGGGATTCGGTCGGGGATTCAGGGGGCGTAACGATGATGTGCGTATCCGTTTGCGGCGATGCGACGAAAGTTTCAGCCGAAGCGGTTCCTTCGTCGCCTTCGCGAGTTTGTGGCTTGGTATAAGCTGGTTGCATCCCGGTGGAAAGCGAGTGGGGATATGTTGTTCGGGCGCAGGAAGCGACACATCAACCGGATCCTGGTCGTCGAGGACGAGCCTCTGGTCGCGTTCGACACCGAACATTTCCTCGGCAGCGCCGGGTTCGAAATCCGGGCGACGGTCGATACCGTCGCCGCCGCGTGCGGCGCGATCGAGGCGGGCGACGAGATCGATCTGGTACTGGTCGACATCAACCTGTCGGACGGCAGCGGGCTGGACGTCGCCCGCGTCGCGCATGACCGGGGCGTGCCGGTGCTGTTGGTCACCGGCAGCTGTCCGCAGGGGGCACAGCTCTACGCCGCAGGGTGTCTGTCGAAGCCCTATCCGCAAAAGGATTTGTTGAGCGCGATCGATGCGATCGATGCGGTCGTGGCTGGCGCGAAGCTGCCTCGCCGCCTGCCCAGCGGCTTCAACCTGTTCCGCGCGGTGGCATAAGGCGGATCGACCGTCCTTTTGCCGGAACGCGCGCTTCCATCCGGCGCGGGTCACCTTATCTGATCGTCATGACCGCCTATGCCTGGCTTGCCATCGCGATCGTTGCCGAAGTGATCGCCACCTCGACGATGCGCGCGACGCAGGGATTTACCCGGCTTGGGCCGTCGCTGGTCACGGTTGGCGGCTATGCGGTCGCCTTCTATTGCCTGTCGCTGGCGCTCAGGACCATGCCGACCGGCATCGCCTACGCGATCTGGTCCGGGGTGGGGATCGTGCTGGTCGCGGGCATCGCGTGGGGCTGGCAAGGGCAGCGGCTGGACGGTCCCGCCATGCTTGGCATGGCGCTCATCATCGCCGGGGTCGTCGTGATGAACCTGTTTTCGAAGAGCGTCGCGCACTAGATGCGGTGCAAAGAGGAGTTTTCATGACGCAACCGGTCGAAGTCGATATCCCCCACCAGCTGGGCCGCGCAGGCGTACGACAGCGGATCGATGGCGGCATCGACAAGCTGGCAGGGATGATCCCCGGCGGCGTGATGCACGACAAGCAATGGGACGGCGACACGCTGCACTTCACGGTCAGCGGCATGGGACAGACGGTGAAGGCCCGCTGCGAGATGCATGACACCCATGTCCATGCGGTGCTGGACCTGCCGCCGATGCTGGCGATGTTCGCCAACAAGATAAAAGAGAAGCTGGGCCGCGACGGGCCGGCGTTGTTGAAGTAGCAGCCTGGATGGGTGCCCGGTCCCGGCCTAAATCTTCATGCCCCGAGCGTCACCTCAGCGCAGGCTGGGGTCTCCCGGTTATAGCTCGCCGCAGGAGCCGAGAAAGACCCCGGCCTGCGCTGGGGGCACGCCTGGGAAAAGGGCGGCGTGCGGATCAGCGCGCCGACAGCGGTTGGCTGACCCGCCAGATCACGTTGCCGACATCGTCCGCGACCAGCATCGCGCCGGTGCGGTCGGCGATGACGCCCACCGGTCGGCCGAACGCTTCCTTGCCATCGGCGGACAGGAACCCGGCCAGCAGGTCGACCGGCTTCGCATCCTTGGCCGGGAAGCTGCCATCGGCGGCGAAGGGGACGTAGATCACCTTGTAGCCCGATGGCGGCACGCGGTTCCACGACCCGTGCAGGCCGATGACCGCGCCATTGGCGAAGCGGTCGCCCAGCCGCATGTCGCCGGTGAAGGCGAGGCCGAGCGGGGCGACATGCGCGCCCAGCGCATAGTCGGGGCGGGCGACATATTGGCGCAGGTCGGGACGCTGCGGCTGGACGCGGTCGTCGATGTAACCGCCCCAATAATGCCACGGCCATCCATAATTGCCGCCGAACTCGACCTTGGTCAGGTAATCGGGCGGCATGTCCGATCCCAGCATGTCGCGTTCGTTGACGACTGCCCACAAATCCTTGGTCCGCGGTTCGAACGCCATGCCGTTCGCGTTGCGTAACCCCGCGGCATAGATGCGGAACGTCTTCTTGACCGGATCGACCTGCCAGATCGCGGCCCGGTTCTTTTCGATCTCCAGCCCGTTTTCGGCGATGTTGGAGGCAGAGCCGACGCTGACATAGAGCGACTTGCCATCGGGATCGGCGACGACATTGCGCGCCCAGTGATTGCCGCCACCGGGCAGGTCGACGATCTTTTCCGCGCTGGCGGTGATGCGGGTCTGCCCGACACGGAAGGGGTAGCGGACCAGCGCATCGGTATTGGCCACGTACAGCCAGTCGCCGACCACCGCCATGCCGAACGGCGAGTTCAACCCGCTGAGCAGCGTCGAGCGTCCCTCCGCCACGCCGTCGCCATTGGCGTCGCGCAACAGGGTGATGCGGTTGGCCGACGGGCTGCCGGCGCCTGCCTTGTCCATGAACAACCGCATGAACCAGCCGGTGATGCCGCCGCCTTCGCGCGGGGGGCTGTTGGTTTCCGCGACCAGCACGTCACCATTGGCGAGGCGGTAGAGCCAGCGCGGATGGTCGAGGCCCTTGGCGAATGCCTGCACCTGCAATCCGGCCGGCGCGGTCGGGGTCTGGCCGTCCTTCCAGCCGGTCGGCTCGGCGATGCGGACGGTCGGGATCGTCTGCTTGCGGACCTGCGACAGTTGCGGCGCACGGCCGGCAACGGCGTTCTCGCTCAACTGTGCCCGGTCGGGGCGGGTGAGATAGAAGACCAGTCCCGCGATCAGGACGAGCAGGACGATTCCGAAACGGACGGCATGTTTGCGCATGGCATGGGGATACAGCCGCGCCACCGGTCCGAAAAGCGAAAAGGGCCGCCGATGCCAAGGGAGTAACATCGGCGGCCCGTCGGCTGCAGTCGGGCGGGCGCGACCATGGTCTGCGCCGCGTGTCCGCGACTCCATCCGATCCGGTGCGAAGGCGATGATCCCGCCTCAAGCTCTGGTTTCAGCTGAAACCGGAGTCGCGCTTCATTCGATTGCGTACATAATCAATACGTCGAAATCGCGGCATCGTGGAAATTCGGAATTTTTCCGAATGTAATCGGCTGGAGCGATCAGTAGCGGCCAACGAGGGGGCGCCGCCGATGGTAGTGAACGGGCGTCTGCCCGCAACCGCGCCGCACTACGTGGTTATGCCCGTTCAATCGCCTGGGTGTAGAATGACGTACGGACCGGCGCGTTCATTGCACCATCGGCACGGCATCCCGGTCCTTGGCCTGATGCAATTCCGCTTGGCGCTCGTAACGCAGCGTGTCGGGCCTCCGCCGCGGACCACACGGCACCCTGACGCGCGCAAAGTGCCGGGCTTGCGGCGAGCGACGCCTATTCCTCGATCGTCGGAAGTGGCGGGTGCAGCCGCAGGCGGAGGACCCGGCGGGTGTCGGCGGCAACGATCTCGATCCGCCAGCCCGAGGGATGATCGAGGCACGCGCCCTGTTTCGGCACTTCCCCCGCCAGAACGAAGGCAAGGCCGCCCAGCGTCTCGACATCCTCCTCGACCTCGCCCAGGCGCGGGTCGATCAGTTCGGCGGCATCTTCCAGCTCGGCACGGGCATCGGCCTCCCATGCGCCACCGTCCAAGGGCACGAACAGGTCGGTCGGCGCCTCGTCATGCTCGTCCTCGATCGCGCCGACGATCTCCTCGACCAGGTCCTCGATGGTGATGAGGCCATCGGTGCCTGAATATTCGTCCAGCACGATGGCGAGGTGGGTGCGGCTCGCTTGCATCTGCGCGAGCAGGTCGAGCGTGCCCATCGACTGCGGGACATAGAGCGGTTGCCGCAGCAGGCTGATCGCGGTCGGGGGGTGTTCCTCCCCCTTGGCAAGGATCGCGAACACGTCCTTCACATGGACCATGCCGACGATGGTATCCAGCTTCTCGCGATAGACCGGCAGGCGGCTGTGCCCGGCCTCGGCGAACAGCTTCACGACGTCGGCGAAGGGGGTATTCTCCTCCAGCGCGACGATGTCGGCACGCGGCACGCCCATGTCGCCCGCGTCACGCTCGCCGAAATGCAGGATGTTGCGCAACATCTTCCGCTCGATCGGCGACAAATCCCCCGCGACCGGCGCATCGTTTTCGTCCTCATGCGCTGCGATGACCTCCTCGATCCGTTCGCGCAGCGTCTCGCTGGCGTCGGTGCCGAAGATCAGCGAGCGCAGGCCCCGCCATATGCCCCCTTCGGAGCTGCTACTGTCGCCGGGCGCGGTGCTGGTCGAAACGTCGGCCATGATGGTCGTGTCAGTCCTCTGTAACGGGATAGGGATCGTGCAGGCCGAGTTCGGCGAGCGTGGAACGCTCGATCGCCTCCATGGCTTCCGCCTCGGCATCATTTTGATGGTCATGGCCTAGCAAATGCAGGCAGCCATGGACAATCAGGTGCGTGGCGTGATCGCCAACGGAAATGCCGCGTTCCTCCGCTTCCGCGGCACAGACGCCATGCGCCAGCACGATATCGCCCAGCAGCACCTCGCCATCGTCGCTGTTCTGCGTGACGGTATCGAGCAGGTCGGGCTGGATCATGGGAAAGGAGAGGACGTTGGTCGGCTTGTCCTTCTGCCGATATTGCCGGTTGAGCGTGTGGACTTCTTCATCCGACGTGAGCCGGATCGCCACCTCGATCATGGCGGGGTCGGTCAGCCAGACACCCTGCGGCGTGCGGCCGATCGCGGCGGTGGCGGCGCGGGTGGCCAGCGCCTCCCAGTCGAGGTCCTGCGGCCAGTCGGCCTCTGCCTGTACGGCGATGTCGATCATCTAAGGTCGGTCCTTGCGAAATCGTCGCCCTTGTAGAGCAAAGCGGCATTGTTGGTACGGGCGCAGGCATAGGCGAAGCAATCGCCCATGTTGAGTTTCGCGTCGTGGCGGCCCTTGCCGTAGCGGGCGTAGGCATCGAGTGCGACCTGCGATTCGTCGTTCCCGATGTCCACGCGGCGCAATGCCGCAGCCGTCGCGGTATCGCGCACCTCTTGTCGGGCGCGCTCGATCTGGTAGCGATAGGACCGGCATAATGCCAGAACGGTTTCCCATTCGGTCATTGCCGACCAAAGCGGGTCGGGATCGGCCATCAGCCGAACCATCAGTGCTTCGCCGTCCGGTTCGCCAGCGATCATCGCGACCAGCGCCGACGCATCAACGAACAGGGTCAAAAATCGTCTTCCTCGCCCGATAACCAGTCGTAGAAGGCCTTGTCCGCTTTCAGTCCGGTCGGCGGCGGGAGTGGGTGCTTTTCGCGATACTCCCGCATCCATTCGCGCAGGTCCTGGCGGCGGGTGGCCTTCTCGAGATCATCCTCGACCCGGCGGATGGCGTCGCGCACGACCTGAGTCTTGCTCGTGCCGAGCCGTTTGGCGACGCGCGCGACTGCCGCAGCGGTTTCCGGATCCTTGATATACAGCGACGCCATCACGACCTCCGCAACAGTATATCCCGCAAGCTAATGCGGGATATACTCCGCATCAAGCATCCTTGCCCTCATAGGCCTCGACGATGCGCCCGACGATCGGATGGCGCACCACGTCGCCGGCACCGAAGCGGGCGAACGCGATGCCTTCGATCCCCTCCAGCCGATTGGTCGCATCCGCCAAGCCCGATGCCTGCACGCCGCCGGGAAGGTCGGTCTGGTTCGGATCGCCGCATACGACCATGCGGCTGTTCTGGCCGAAGCGGGTGAGGAACATCTTCATCTGCGCGGGCGTGGTATTCTGGGCCTCGTCGAGGATGACGAACGCGTCGGCCAGCGTCCGGCCGCGCATGAAAGCGATCGGAGCGATCTCGATCTCGCCCGACAGGATGCGGCGTTCGACCTGTTCGGCGGGCAGGCAGTCGTTCAGGGCGTCGTAGAGCGGGCGGAGATAGGGATCGACCTTCTCCTTCATGTCGCCGGGCAGGAAGCCGAGTTTCTCGCCCGCCTCCACCGCCGGGCGCGAGAGGATCAGACGCTGGACGCTGCCGGTGATGAGCTGCGCCACCGCCTGCGCGACGGCGATATAGGTCTTGCCGGTACCCGCCGGCCCCAGCGCGAAGATGATGTCGTTGGACAGCAACTGGTGCATGTAGCTGGCTTGCGCGACGGTGCGCGGCACGATCGTCTTCTTGCGGGTCCGGATCATGATCGACGGCGCGCCCTGACCGCTTTCCGCGCGGAAGATACCGTCGAGCGCCGGCTGCGACGACATGGCGATCACCGCGTCGATCAGGCCGGGATCGACCTCTTCGCCGCGCAGGATGCGGCGGTGCAGTTCGTTCAGCACTTCGCGGGCATGGGCCACGGCCTCCGCCGATCCCTCTATCCCGACCCGATCACCTCGCGCGGTGATATAGACACCCAGCCGTTCCTCCAGTGCCAGCAGATTGGCGTCGAATTCGCCGAACAGGCGGGACAGGAGTTGCGGCTTGTCGAAGCTGATTTCGGCGCGGGCGCGCTGACCGGCTTGGGCGGGAACGGGCTTGCGGCTCATGCGATCCTTTCGCGAAACGGCCGGAACGCAAGGTGCGCCCGGCCGGGGAGGAACATGGTGATGGTATGAAGGTCGCGCATCACCCGTTCAACGCACGAAGGCGGAAAGGGGAGCCAGGGGCGGCGCGACTGCATCGCGGGCGATTGTGGCAGAGCCGGACGCGGCGGGACAGCGATAATTGGATGGGGGATATCGGTCGGCCGAACATCCCCCAAGCGGCATCAGCCGAGCGTCGCCATGTCGATGACGAAGCGATACTTCACGTCGCTCTTCTGCATCCGGTCATAACCCGATTCGATATCGGCCATGTCAATCATCTCGATATCGGCGGTGAGGCCATGCTTGTTGCAGAAATCGAGCATCTCCTGCGTCTCGGCGATACCGCCGATCAGCGAGCCGGCCAGCGAACGGCGACCGAAGACGAGCGTGCCGACCGAAGGCGACGGGTGCGGCGTTTCCGGCACGCCCACCAGGGTCATCGTGCCGTCGCGCTTGAGCAGCCCCAGAAACTGGTCGAGGTCATGGGCGGCAGCGACCGTGTTCAGGATGAAGTCGAAGCTGCCGGCGTGCGTCCCCATCGCGTCGGCGTCCTTCGACACGATCAGGTCCTTCGCCCCCAGCCGGATCGCATCGTCGCGCTTGTTGGGCGAGGTCGAGAAGACATACACCTCGGCCCCCATCGCCGCCGCGATCTTCACGCCCATATGGCCCAGACCGCCCAGGCCCACGATGCCGACCTTCTGCCCCGGCCCGACGCTCCAATGCTTCAGCGGCGAATAGGTGGTGATGCCGGCGCACAGCAGTGGCGCGACGGCGGCAAGGTCGCCTTCGTCATGGCGGATCTTCAACACGAAGTCCTGGTCGACGACGATATGGTCCGAATAACCGCCGAACGTATGGCCACCCAGCACCGGATCGGGACCGTTATAGGTGCCGACGAAGCCCGTGCCGGTGCAATATTGCTCCTCGCCCTCATGGCAGGACGGGCACTGCCCGCAGCTATCGACCATGCAGCCGACGCCAACCGTGTCGCCGACGACGAACTTGGTTACGTCGCTGCCGACGGCGGTGACGGTGCCGACGATCTCATGCCCCGGAACGCAGGGATAGAGCGTGCCCGGCCATTCGCCGCGGGCGGTGTGCAGGTCGCTATGGCACACGCCGCAATAGCGGATGTCGATCGCGACGTCGCTCGGCTGGGGATCGCGACGCTCGAACGAGAAGGGAGCAAGCTTGGCGTCGGCCGACTGCGCGGCGTAGCCCTTGGCGGGGGTCGTCATGTTGGGGTTCCGTGAATCAGAGAATTCCGCGACGTGCAATGCCGCCACGGCAATTTGGTTGCAGATATATTGTATCAAGTTTCTGATTTATCTGGCGAAGCGTTCAGCCGACGCGGCGCTCGCCATGTTCGAGCATCGCGGGGATTACCAGCTCCTCCTCGTCCGCCAGATGGCGCAGCAGCAACCGGGTCAGCATTGCGGCATGATCGGCGTGGGTGTCGGCGGCACGGATGTCGCGGTTCGGGTGGGACAGGCTGGCGAGCAGGCCACGAGCGCTGTTGACCGTGGTTTCCAGCGCGTCGTGGATTGCATGATGATCGGCCTCCAGCAGGTCGAAACCGCGTTCCATCCGCCGGTCCAGTGCGCGGAACTTCGGGAAATAGACCGCGTCCTCGATCCGGTGATGCCCGTCGAGGTGCCCCAGAAACTGGTTGAGCGCGGGCACGAAGCGATGCGGAAAGACCGGCGCGTCCATGCGGCCTTCGCGGAAATCGGCGATGATCCGCTCGACCGCAGCTCCTTCGCTGCGCAGCGACTGGTGGACGTTCAGCCAGAAGTCGCATAGCTGCCCGAAATTCACGTGTTTCGCCCAGTCACCCTTCGGATAGGCAGAGCGCAGATAGGCGATCTCGTCGGAAATCCCGTCGCGCGACCCTAATGAGAGCGGGTCGCTCACGCGGCTGCCCGCATCCGTTCGATCCCAGACAGCGACACCGGACCGGCGGCGACGATCTCAACCTCGACCATGTCGCCGATGCGGGCGTCAGTGTCGAAATGGACCGATTGCAGCCAGGGCGACTTGCCCAGCATCTGCCCGGCATGGCGCCCGGCACGTTCGACCAGCACGTGGCAGGTGCGGCCGATGGCTGCATCGTTGAACGCCTTCTGATCGCGCAGCAGCGATGCCTGCAACCGTTGCAGCCGGTCGTCCATCACCTCCATCGGCACTTCGCCGGCCATGTCGGCGGCGGGGGTGCCGGGCCGGGGCGAGTATTTGAAGCTGTACGCCTGCGCATAGCCGACCGTATCGACCAGCCGCAGCGTCTCCTGAAACTCCGCCTCTGTTTCTCCGGGGAAACCGACGATGAAGTCGCCCGACAGCGCGATGTCGGGACGGACGGCGCGTACGCGGTCGAGCAGGCGCAGATAGCTGTCGGCGGTATGGCTGCGGTTCATCGCCTTCAGCACGCGGTCGCTCCCGGCCTGTACCGGCAGATGCAGGAACGGCATCAGCTTCTCGACATCCCCATGCGCGTCGATCAGTCCCTGCGTCATGTCGTTGGGATGGCTGGTGGTATAGCGGATACGCTCCAGCGCGGGCAGGCGATCCAGTTCGCGGATCAGCGCGTCGAGGCCGCGGCCATCGGCATCGGTCCAGGCGTTGACGTTCTGTCCCAGCAGCGTGATTTCGCGCGCACCGCCGTCGATCAGCGCTTTCGCCTCGTCGAGAATCCGCGCGAAGGAGCGGCTGATCTCCGCCCCGCGCGTATAGGGAACGACGCAATAGGTGCAGAATTTGTCGCATCCTTCCTGCACGGTCAGGAACGCCGAAGGGCCGCTGCGGCGGCGCACGGGAAGATGCCCGAACTTCGATTCAGGCGGCATGTCGGTATCGAGCGCCGGCTTACCCGCCGCCGCGTCCGCCACCAGCTTCGGCAGGTTGTGATAGGCCTGCGGACCGACGACCACATCGACCTTTGCCCGGCGGACGATTTCCTCGCCCTCGGCCTGCGCCACGCAGCCGGCGACGGCGATCATCGGGTCGGACCCGTGTTTGCGCAGGCGCCCGATATCCGAATAGACCTTTTCCGTCGCCTTTTCGCGGATATGACATGTATTCAGTACCACCAGATCGGCGGCATTGGCGTCGTCGGTCGCGGTCATGCCCTGCGCCGCCATCAGTTCGGCCATGCGTTCACCGTCATAGACGTTCATCTGGCAGCCGAACGATTTGACGTGGAAGGTTTTGGGGGTGGTCATGCCCGCGCCCTTACCGGATTTGGGCGAAGGTCGGAAGGGTTGCGGAATTTCGTTTTCACGCGAAGGCGCGAAGGCGCGAAGGCGCGGAGAGAAGAAGGGATTGGTTCGCGCAGAGACGCAGAGACGCAGAGACGCGGAGGATTGGTGGTCGCCGCGATAGCGGCTCTCCATTTCCAGCGCGGCACGCGAGAGGCTTCGCCGGACAGGCTGTGCCGGCCTGCTCTACAGTTCTCCTCTGCGTCTCCGCGTCTCTGCGCGAAATCTAACTTCTTCTCTCCGCGCCTTCGCGCCTTCGCGTGAAAACGAAAACAAGCGAGACCCGGGGATGAAGTCAGACCCGTTCCGCCAGCACCTCGGCGATCAGGTCCTTGCGGCTCAGCTTCCCTATCATCGTCTTGGGCAGCGCCAGGCGGACGACCACCTCGTCCACCCGCTCATGCTTGCCGAGTTGCGGGTTGAGCCAGGCCTTCAGCGCCTCGCCGGTCACGTCCGCATCCTCGGTCAAAGTGACATAGGCGTGCGGGCTTTCGCCGCGATAGTCGTTGGGCAGGCCGACGACCAGCGCCTCACGGATGGCGGGATGGTGGTAGAGGATGCGTTCGATCTCACTCGGGAACACCTTGAACCCGCCGACCGCGATCATGTCCTTCAACCGGTCGACGATACGGACGAAGCCATCGGCATCGATCGTTCCGACATCGCCGGTGCGCAGCCATTTCGTGCCGTCGGCGTCGGTGCAGAAGGTCGTGTCGTCGGTATCGGGGCGATGCCAGTATCCGCACATGATCTGCGGCCCGGCCACCACGATCTCGCCCGGTTCGCCCTCCGGCGCAGGTCGGGTCGGGTCTTCCTTGTCGACCAGCCGCACGCGGGTTCCGGCGATCGGCTGGCCGATGCTGCCGGGCTGTTGGGGGCCGGCATAAGGGTTGCACGACACCACGCCCGAGCTTTCGGACAGGCCATATCCCTCGACCAATGTCGCCTTCGTCGCGGCCTCGAACCGTTCCTTCAGTTCGGGCGGCATCGGTGCGCCGCCCGAAATACAGAAGCGCAGCGAGGAAAAATCGGTCTCGGCGAGGCGCGGATGGTCGAGCAGCGCGCGATACATGGTAGGCACGCCCGGCATCGCGGTGGCGCGGGTGCGGGTGATCGCGGCCAGCACCTGTCCGGCGTCGAAGCGCGGCAGCATCACGATCTCACCGCCGGTCACGACCGTGCGGTTGAGGACGCAGGTATTGGCGAAGACGTGGAACATCGGCAGCGCGCCGACGATGCGTTCGCAGGCATTCGGGCCATCGGGGTCGAGCCACGCGACCTGTCGCGCGTTGGCCGACAGATTGGCGTGGCTGAGCATCGCGCCCTTGGGGCTGCCGGTGGTGCCGCCGGTATATTGGATCAGCGCGAGGTCGCGTTCCGGGTCGATGGTCGGCGCGCCGCAGCCGCCGTCATTGGCGATCAGCGCGGAAAAGGCGGTGACACGCGGGTCGGCGGGGCGTGGCGTGACCTCCTTCGATCGGAACCAGCGATAGAAGAGCGACTTGGCCGGCGGCAGTGCGCCCGCGACCGATCCCACGACCAGCCGTTCGAGCGAGCTGTTCTCCAGCACCTTCAGCGCGGTCGGCAACAGCGCGGAGGCGGACAGGGTGAAGAGCAGCTTCGTGCCCGAATCCTCGACCTGCGCGGCCAGTTCCTGCGCCGTGTAGAGCGGCGAGAAATTCACCACCGTCGCTCCCAGTTTCAGGATGCCGTAATAGGCCGCGACATAATGCGGCACGTTGGGCAGGAACAGCCCGATGCGGTCGCCCGGACCATAGCCCATGGCGGCTAGGCCACAGGCCACCCGGTCTGCGCCGCCCTTCGTTTCGGCATAGCTGTAATGCCGTCCGAGAAAGTCGATCAACGGGGCGTCGCCGCGCCGCGCGGCTGATTCCTCGAACAGGGTCACCATCGACA
Organism: Sphingomonas panni; assembly: GCF_022664435.1. Lineage (GTDB taxonomy): Bacteria > Pseudomonadota > Alphaproteobacteria > Sphingomonadales > Sphingomonadaceae > Sphingomonas > Sphingomonas panni. The sequence continues at coordinate 170,541 of NZ_JAKREU010000006.1, forward strand.
TCGGCGGCAGCGGCGTGTCCCATGCGACGGGGTGGGCGTAGCGGTCGAGGACGGGGGCGGCGCTGCTCATTGACATAGGTGTAAGCAACGGTTGCGGATCGTGCAAGCCGAGTTGCGTTACAAGTAATTGCTGTCAGGCGGCGAGGGCACGACCGGCACGATCCCGACCCGCTGCCTTGGCCTCGAACAGCGCCTTGTCGGCCCGCCGGTACAATCGCTTCCAGTCATTGTCGTCGCTCAGCGGCCCGTGGCAGATACCGATGCTGGTGGTCATGCGCAGGTCGAAGGGCAGGCGCACCGCCCGCACGCTGGACAGAATCACATCGACGTCGGGCATCTGTGCTTCCTCGCCGAGCAGCGCGAACTCCTCACCCCCCATGCGCGCAACCAGGACGCCGGGTGGCGCGTGATAGCGCAGCGTGCGGGCGAACAGGCGCAGCACCTCGTCGCCGCCGTCATGGCCGATCGTGTCGTTGACCTGCTTGAAATGGTCGATATCGAACAGCATCAGTGTGCGCGGGCCATCGGACGGCACCGCGCGGGCAAGAAAGGCGCGGCGGTTGAGCAGCCCGGTCAGCGGATCGGTATCGGCCAGTTCGCGGCTGATCGCCTCCTGCCGGACCGCTTCGTCGCGTTCATGACTCAACATCCGCATGCGGTACGCGATCGCGACACTCGCCAGCAGCGTTTCCGCGCTCATCGCCAAGATCGTCGAATTATCGACCCAGAAATTCCACGGCACGAGGCCGAGATTATAGAGCGACCGGGCGACCAGCATCACCAGCGGTGCGGCCCAGCTGAGCGCGAACAGCGACAGGTACATGCTGTGCCGCCGCCATGCGCGGACCAGCGCCGCCAGTACCGCGACCGGCGACAGCAGCATCGTCACCGAGAAAATCCGGTCGAGCGGGGCGATCCATTGTGCGCCCAATGCTGCAAACAGGACGACGAGCACGCAGAAGATGACGATGAATCCGCGCATCGCCCGGATCGGTGCACCGTCCAGCACGCGCGCTTCGAAGAAAAAGGCGCAGAAGGTCAGCGCGGTCGCCATGCCGCCGCACAACATCATGTAGCTGAACAGGATACGCCGGTTGTTGGACATATCGGGCAACAGCCACGCCAGCGCACCGGACGAACTGAGCGCGTAGAGCAGCAGGCATCCCAGCAATCCGCAATAGGCGAGCTGGAAATCGTGGTTGAGCACCCGCCACAGCGCCAGATTGTAGACCAGCAGGCCCAGCGCGAGCCCTGCGAACGCGGAATAGAGCGCGGCAAGCAGGATATCGGAGCGGATGCTGTCCGCATCGGTCGCGATCTTCGGCCCCAGCACGATGCCGCGCAGGTTGCCGGCTCCGTCTATGCGCCACAGCAGCCGGGTGAACGGCGCGCCATGCGGCACGAAGCGATGATCGATCACCGCACCCAGCTTCAGCCGCCGGCCGATGCCGAATTCATCGGCGATCTGTCCGGCGATCCGGCCATCGGCCGCCAGCGCGTAAAGTCCCGTCTGCCGCTGCCACAGGCTGACCTGCCGCACACGGATCGCGGCGTTGGCATCGGCCGGGGGCGGAAGCGGTTCGGACAGCACCCAGTAATCGCCCGGGCCCATGGCGGATTGCGAGGTCGTGCAGTCGAAGCGTTCCGGTCGGGCGAACATCCTACGAACCGTATCGCCCGGCTGGACCCGGCTGACGCAGACGGCCAGGGCGCGTCCGACATTGCCGATGGTACCGATCTGCGCATGGGCCGGCGGCACGCACAGCAAGCCGATCGCCAACATCAGCGTCAACCACAGCGTGCGACCGAACCGGATCATGTGTCCGGCTTGGCACCTCACGAAAAACAAATGGTTAATTCCGGCTTCGGTTCGTCGCGAAGGCCGGAGCGAGTCATCGACCGGTCCCGGATTCCTAGCGGTCGGCGACCATCGCTATGGTCAATCCGGCAACGTTCGCCTGTCGCGCCACCGCTCGTACCGTCGCCGCACCGGCATCGACCGGCATCAACACCCGCGCGCTGGAGCGGCCATTGCCGATCGATTGGGGAAAGGTCGTCGCCCGGCTGGGGATTTGTGCACCCTGTTGCCGCACGAAGGCCGCCACGGCCTCGCTATTGCCGGTCACCAGCAGTTCCGGGCCTCCGGTCGCCGGGCCGAAACCGCAGCCCGCAAGCAGCATCGCCGCCGCCATCGTCGCGTAAAGTCGCATCCTACCCCCAAAATCGTGCGCCGCGTGATCGCGGTCGTCCTTCGGGGGCCAAGCTGACACGGGACGGCGCGCGGCGCAATGGCCGCGCGTCGGTATCAGCCCAGCGCTTCGTCGAGCAGCCGGGCGAGGCGCAGGCCGCCCTTCTTCACCTGATCCTGTGCGATCGGTACCAGCCGGGCGATGGTCGCATCGTCCAGCTTGACCCGCGCGTTGCTCTTGGGCGCGCAGGCGTCGCCACCGAAGGCGGGGGCATAGGCATAGTCGCGGCTGACTTCCCAGCTGTCGCGGCTCCAGTCCTCGACGCTGCCCGCCTGTACCGGCGCGCGTTCGGCGGCGGTATAAGTGCGCAGGATCGACGGCGGGGTGGTGATCGCCCGTTCGGCGAGCGGACCGTCCCAGATCGAATGCAGGTTGAAGCGTTCCGGGCCATAGGCACCATAATCCGCCCGGACCCGATTGCCGCCCAGGTCACCCCGATCGCCGGCATGGAGCGGCATGTGCAGGTCGCCGACGAAATGGACGAGGAAGGCCAGCGCCATAACCTTTTCGCGCATCGGGACCTTCGGGTCCCTGAGCATCTTCACGTCGCGTTCGACCTGCGCCGACACGCAATTGCCGTCCTTGCACGCCGATTTCAGGTCGAACGGCTTACACACGTCGATATTCTGGTAATGCCACGAATAGGCATAGCTGAAGCGTTCGCCGAGCGGCTTCACGCAATCGGCCCACACGCTCGCTTCCTCGATGGTGCGTGCCGGGCAGGACGGGGTTTCGAGCAGCGCCTGATGCTTCAGGATGCGCTCGATCGCCCTGCGGGTTTCCGGCCTGACGTTCAGGCGCGCGATCGTCGCCACGCTTTCATGGCCGAATTCCCAATAGGCATAGGCCGGCGAGGTGGCGAACAGGCAGGCGAGCGCGAGGAGCAGGCGGCGAATCATGCCGTCCGGATTACTCGGTTCGCCCGCCGCCGCAAGCGCGCAGGATTATGCGCGACGTGTTTCGTAGAGTTCGAGCGGCAGGCCGTCGGGATCGGCGAAGAAGGTAAAGCGCTGCCCGGTATGTTCGTCGATGCGGATCGGCTCGCATTCGATGCCGTGCATCGCCAGCCGCGCGACCTCCGCGTCGATGTCGGCGACGGTGAAGGCGAGGTGGCGCAGGCCCAGTGCCTCCGGGCGGGACGGGCGGGGCGGGGCTTCGGGAAAGGTGAAGAGTTCGATCTGCGCGCCGTCGATGGTCAGGTCGCATTTCCACGACCGGCGCTCCGCGCGCCACACTTCGCGGACGATCGCGAAGCCCAGCGCCTCGACATAGAACGCCTTGGACCGGTCATAGTCCGAGGCGATGATCGCGACGTGGTGCAGGCCGGTCAGGCCGCTCATCCTTCGTCGCCGTAGATCGCGACCCGGCGCGCACTGCCCTGCGTCACGCGACCGCGGAACATGCCAGGGGTGGTCAGGCTCCACGTCGCATCGCCATCGGGGCCGACCACGATGACGCCGCCGGTGCCGCCCATCGCCTTCGTTTCGGCCAGCACCGTATCGGCGGCGGTCTGGATCGATTCGCCGGCGAAGCGGATGCGGGCGGCGATCTCATGCCCGACGCCGACGCGGATGAAGAACTCGCCCGACCCGGTAGCCGACATGGCGCAGGCGCGGTCGTCGGCATAGGTGCCGGCCCCGATCAGCGGCGAATCGCCGATCCGGCCCCAGCGCTTGCCGGTAACCCCGCCGGTCGAGGTCGCGGCGGCGACATGGCCAGCCGCGTCGACCGCGACCGCACCAACCGTGCCGTATTTCATGTCGACGTCGAACCAGCCATCGGGATTCGCCTTCATCGCGTCCAGTTGCGCACGACGCTCCGGCGTCATGAACCAGTCGGCATCCGCCGGCTCGATCCCCTGTTCGGCTGCGAAGGTGTCTGCGCCCTTGCCGGACAGCAGGACATGGGGGCTGTGGTCCTTGACCGCGCGCGCGAGGGTGACCGGATGGCGGCTGCCGGTGACGCCGGCGACGGCACCGGCGGAGCGGTCGCGGCCGTCCATGATCGCTGCGTCCAGCTCTATCGTGCCCTCGAAGGTGAACACCGCGCCGCGCCCGGAATTAAACGTCGGGTCGTCCTCCAGCACGCGTACCGCCGCCTCGACCGCATCGAGTGCGTCGCCGCCGCCGGCAAGGACGGCTTCCCCGGCGGCGAGCGCGGCGTCGAGGCCGGCGCGGGCAGAGGCGTCGGTTTCGGCGCTCACCGTCTCGCGGGTCAGGATACCGGCACCGCCATGTACCAGCAGCGTCCAGGGGCGGGGGGAATCGATCGACATGGCAAAGTCCTGCGGGGGCGGGGGCGGGGCGGTCGACCTAGCAGATCGCCGCGCGCGTGCCACCCTTTCGCACCGGGGCCGGTACACCGAGCAGCGTGCCCAACCCTGGTACCGCGCGGGCAAGGAGGTAGGCGGCGATGCAGGCGGCGAGCGTGACGGCGAGCAGCAGCGCGGCCTCCGTCCACGGCCCCAGCGCCAGCGGCAGGGTGAACCAGGTCACCAGCACGATCACCGGATGATGGACGATATAGGCCGGAAACACCGCTCGACCGAGCGACCCGCGCCAACGATGGTCGCGGTTGAGGTAATGGTCGGCAAGGTGGAACAACGTCACCACCATCGCCCACGCCATGACCGACCGCGCCGCGCGGTTGGCGGCCATGGCGAGGTGCGGCGGCACGACGTCGCCGGGATATTGCAGCTCGACCGTTACGACGATCCCGCCAGCGAGCACCGCGAGCAGCATCGCGCCACGGGCATGGCGATGGAGTGATCGCCACAGGGCCGGTCGGCGCGCGATCAGGAACCCGAGCGCGAACAGCGGCAGATATTGCGAGTGGCCGGCGACGTCGTGCAGCAGCCCCTGCCCCTCCGGTACGACGAACAGTGCGGCGAGGCGGACCCCGGTCATCAGCGCGATCGGTGCCCAGAGCAGCCGGCTCCCTTGCGACAGCCATGCCGCAATCCTGTCCATCCGCCGCGCCGCGCCATCGGTCGCGACGAACGCCGCAAGCAGCAGCGAATAGGTCCAGAGATAGACCAGGAACCACAAATGCTCCCAGCTGGGAAATTCGACGCCGTAGAAGGTACCGACCCGCCAGCCATCGACCAGCCAGAAGCGCAGATAGCCATGGGGGTAACCGCCCTCCAGCACGCGGACCCACATTTCCAGGGGTACGATCGCCAGCATCGCGAAAATGAGCGGGATCAGCAGGCGGCGCGATCGTTCGGCGACAAAGGCCTCGGGGCTGACCGCCCGTGCCACCAGCGTCGCACTGGCATAGCCCGACACCGCGAACAGCAGGCCCAGCCGCCAGGGCGTCACGGCCGCCATCGGGGCGATCAGCGCCGGATAGGCATGGCCGGTGGTCACGACCCAGTGCCATGGGCTGAACGCCATCGCGATATGATACAGGATCAGCACGCCGAACGCGGCGATACGGAGCCAGTCCAGCCCGTAATGCCGCGATGATGCCGTCCTAACCCCTTCCGACAACTGTGATTTTCCGTTCGACTTTCGCGTGACGCATTGCGGGGCTATATCGCGCAGGAAGTAACCCAATTGTTAGCGAGACTGTTCATGTCGATCCGCCCGTGGCGCGATATCCACCGCCGCCAGAGCCGCAAGATCATGGTCGGCAATGTGCCGGTCGGCGGTGACGCCCCGGTGACGGTGCAGACGATGACCAACACCGACACGTCGGATGCGGTGGCGACGATCGACCAGATCCGCCGCTGCGAAGAGGCGGGCGCAGACATCATCCGCGTGTCGTGCCCGGACGTCGAAAGCACCGCCGCGCTGCGCCAGATCACTCGCGCCGCCCGCGTGCCGATCGTCGCCGACATCCATTTCCATTACAAGCGCGCGCTGGAAGCCGCCGATGCAGGTGCCGCGTGCCTGCGGATCAATCCGGGCAATATCGGGTCGAACGAGCGCGTCGCCGAAGTCGTCCGCGCCGCCAAGGCCAATGGCTGCGCGATCCGCATCGGCGTGAACGGCGGCTCCCTCGAAAAGCACCTGCTCGAAAAATATGGCGAACCGTGCCCCGATGCGCTGGTCGAGTCGGCGATGGACCATATCAAGCTGTTGCAGGACCATGACTTCCACGAATTCAAGGTCGCGGTGAAGGCATCCGACCTGTTCCTGGCGGTCGCGGCCTATCAGCAGCTGGCCGAGATGGTCGACTGCCCGCTACATCTTGGCATTACCGAGGCGGGTGGGTTCGTCGGCGGGACGGTCAAGTCGTCGATCGGCATCGGATCGCTGCTGTGGTTCGGGATCGGCGACACGATCCGCGTGTCGCTGTCGGCCGAGCCGGAAGAGGAAGTGCGCGTCGGGTTCGAGATCCTGAAGGCGCTGGGCATCCGCAATCGCGGCGTGCGCGTCGTGTCGTGCCCGTCCTGCGCGCGGCAGGGCTTCGACGTGATCCGCACCGTACAGGCGCTGGAGGAGCGGCTGCAGCATATCCGGACGCCGATGTCGCTGTCGGTGCTGGGCTGCGTCGTCAACGGCCCCGGCGAAGCGCGCGAAACCGACATCGGCATCACCGGCGGCGGCAATGGCAAGCACATGGTCTATCTGTCGGGGGTCACCGACCATCATGTGCAGGATGCCGACATGATCGACCATATCGTCAAGCTGGTCGAGGCCAAGGCGGCAGAGATCGACGCGGCGAGTGCCGTGGTGCCGCAGGCAGCGGCGTAAAGTTCGACCTCACCAATCCCGTTCGGTTCGAGCAGCTTCGAGCCTGTCGAGAAGCGTCCGCCGAGAACGCTTCGCCCGGAGCGAAGGCTTCTCGACAAGCTCGAAGTGAACGGGGTGGCCGGGGCTTGTTACGATCCCCCCAGCACGTTCACGCTGAACGCGACCACGCCTAGGTTGAAGACGAACGCGATCAGGCAATGGCCGGTTACCGTACGCCGCATCGTGCGCGAGGTGATCGACACGTCCGACGTCTGGAACGTCATGCCCAGCGTGAAGGCGAAATAGACGAAGTCCCAATAATCCGGTTCGTAGGTGCCGGGCATGTCGATCCCGCCGCTGTCCTTGCCCGCTTCGTCGGCAGTGTAGAACAGATGCGCGTAGTGCAGCGCATAGATGGTGTTGGCGAAGGTCCAGGCGAGCAGCAGCGTCGCGACTACCAGCACGACGATTCCGGTACTGGGCGCGCCGCGCTGACCCAGTTCGATCGCGATCGCTGTCAGCAGCACGATGGCGATCGCGGCGCACAGGATCAGCAATAGCCCGCGATTGGCGTCGTTGCGGACCGCCGCCTCCCGCATCCGCTCGGCCGAGGCACCCAGCAGCGACACGCACGACAGGAGGAACACGACTGCCCCGATGTCGAACGCCAGCGGGATGCCGGCGCGCCAGCCAAGTGCGGGCACCGTCCAGCAACCGGCGGCGACCGCGACGGCGGCAAAGGCGACGAAGCGGGCAGGGGCAAGACGCTGGCCGAGATGCAGGGACATGGGAGCGGTGTATCGGAGGTGGTCTGGCTTGCAAATCCTCACCGGCACGGGGAGGATAAGGTTGCTTCGTTGGACGGGCTACGCGACAGCAACGCCACCATCCCCAACTGGAGAGGTCCGCATGTCCGCCGCCCCGTCCTCGCTGCGCGCCTTCCTCGTCGCGGGGGCCGGGATCATGGTCTATACGGTCATGGATGCGCTGATGAAGCAGTTGTCGATCGACAGCGGCGCGTACAACGCCGTGCTGTGGCGGTCGGTGGCCGGGGCGGTGCTGTGTGCCGTCGTATTCGTGGCGCGCGGGCGGCGCTGGCCGGCATGGGGCGTACTGAAGCTGCATATCGGACGCGGCGTTTCAGCGGGGGCGTCGGTCGTGCTGTTCTTCTGGGGCCTCGCACGAGTGCCGATGGCGCAGGGCGTGGCGCTGACCTTCCTCGCGCCGCTGATCGCCTTGTATCTGGCCGCGTTGTTCCTGGGCGAGACGATCCGCCGTGCGGCGATCATCGGGTCGCTGGTCGCGTCGGTCGGCGTGCTGGCGATCGCGGCGGGCGAGGTGCAGGCCGACGCATCGACGCAGGCGGTGCTAGGCAGCCTTGCCTGTGTCGCGGCGTCGATCCTCTATGCCGCCAGCCTGATCTTCCTGCGGCAACAGGCGCAGGCCGCCGACCCGCTGGAGGTCGCGTTGTTCTCCAGCCTCGTCATCGGCGCGATGCTGCTGCCCGCAGCGCCGTGGCTGGTTGCGGTGCCGGCACCGTCGCAATTGGGCGCGTTGATAGGGGCGGCGCTGCTCAATATCGCATCGGTAATGGCGCTGGCCTGGGCCTATGCGCGGGCGGAGGCGCAGGTGCTGGCCCCGGTCGAATATAGCGCGTTCGTGTGGGCGGCGATCACCGGGTGGATCGTGTTCGGCGAGACCGTTTCACCCTATACGGTGGTCGGTGCGCTGCTGATCGTGGCAGGGTGCATCGTCGCGGTCCGGCGACGGGTGCCGGCGGTGCAGAGCGAGGCGGGGGCATGAGCGCGGACGAAGGGTTGCTGGCGTGGATCGAGGAGTCGCTCGCCCCGCTCGGGCAGGTGACGTGGCGGCGGATGATGGGCGGCGCCACGCTGTATCTGGACGGCACCGTGTTCGCGATCGTCGGTGACGATACGCTCTGGTTCAAGGCCGATGCGGAGAGCGATGTCACCTGGGATGCCGCCGGTGCGGAACGGTTTTCGATGGAGCGCAAGGACGGCAGCATCGCGACGATGAACTATCGTCGTGCGCCGGACGACGTGCTCGACGATGCCGATGCGCTGCGCGAATGGGCGGTGCTGGCGGTAGAGGCCGGGCGGCGCGCGCCGGTGAAGAAGCGCAAGCAGCGCGATCAGGCGTCACCCCGGACTTGATCCGGGGTCCCGCTTTCCCTTCCGTCGAGAAGAAGCGGGACCCCGGGTCAAGCCCGGGGTGACGAAGAATGGGGGATCGTCAAGTGTATCCCCCAGAGCTCAAATCAGCGACCCGGCACGTCGTATTCGTGCGGTTCCTCGCCCTTGGCCTTCGCCTCGTTATAGCGATCGATCGCCTCGGTCGTGATGCGCTTGGCTTCCTCGGCCCCGCCCCACGTCCCGATCCGGACCCACTTCTTCTTTTCGAGGTCCTTATAGTGGGTGAAGAAATGTTCGATCTGTTCGAACACGATCTCCGGCAGATCGGCCTTTTCGCCGACATTGCTATAATAGGGGAAGGTCGAGTCGACCGGCACGCACACCAGCTTTTCGTCGCCGCCGGCTTCGTCCTCGAGGTTCAGCACCGCGATCGGACGCGCGCGAACGACGCAGCCGGGAATGAAGGGCGAGCGCGACACGACCAGCGCGTCGAGCGGATCGCCGTCGGGCGACAGGGTATGCGGCACGAAGCCGTAGTTGGCCGGATAGCGCATCGGCGTGTGGAGGATGCGATCGACGAACAGCGCGCCCGACGCCTTGTCGAATTCATACTTCACCGGTTCGCCGCCGGTGGGCACTTCGATGATGACGTTCAGGCTCTTGGGCGGATCGTCGCCGACCGGCACCATGTCGATGCGCATTGTTATTACTCCCTCATCACACGCTGCAGCGCGGTAGACGCGCCCTTTACCGTTTATTCACGAACGGAAAAGCCGCTTTTCCTTGGAATCGTTACGGACGCGCCCATCCGGTCCCGATCTGGGACCGGATGGGTCGCCTTTCATTTGGCGGCGAGCAGCCGGTCGATGCCGTTTTCGCCATCGCCGATCTTCTCCAGCCGCGGATAACGATGGCCTTCGTTATAGGGGATGGCGATCTCGCGCACCGCATCGTCCATGCGGACGGTCAGGCGGATCGGGTCCTTCGACCCCTTGGCCGCGCCGACGGCGTCGCGCAGCCGGTCGGGGGTATAGGCGGTGCCATTGACCGCGATGATGGTGGTGCCGGTTTCGAAGCCCGCCTTGAACGCCGGGCTGCCCCACATCACGCTGCCGACCTTGCCGTCCTTATTGGCGGTAAGGCCCAGCGAATAGGGCAGCGACACGCCGCCGCCGCTCTTCTCGCGGCCCTTCAGGTAGGGCGTCGGGGTGTCGGTATAGACGATGCGATACCCATTGGCGGCAAAGCCGTCGATCGGCGCGCGGTCGGTACGGGCGTTCAGGCGCCGGTCGAGGAAGCCGGCCCAGTCATAGGGCTGGATGCCGTTCAGCGTCTTGATGACATCCGCCAGCGTATAGGGCAGCACGCCCCAGTCGCCGTCACGCACCCCGAAGAAGGCGCGGGCGAAATCGTCCATCGACTTGGTGCCGCCCGACTGCTTGCGCAGGATCGAGTCGACCTCCATCCACACCAGCAGGCCTTCGTTGTAATAATCCTCCGACCGCTGCCAGCTGACCCAGCCCTTGGGACGACGCGCGGTGATGACCGGATCGTTGGTGGTGTCGCTCAGCGGGCGCCACTGGCGACCCTCTCGTGCGTCCAATGCGGCGGCGATGTCGGCATAGGCGTCGAGCGTATCCTGCTTCGACACCAGGCCCGAACGCGCCTGCAGCACATAGCCCCAGAACTGCGTCTGCCCCTCATAGACCCACAGCATCGAGTTGCGCATCGGCGTGCGGAAATCGGGGGTGAACAGGTCCGCCCCGCGCCGGAACTTGCCGTCCCAGCTATGGGTGAATTCGTGCGGCAGCAGGTTGCGTTCGCCCGGTCCCGCATTCCAGTCGGTGAAATAGCCCGGATCGACGCCGTTCTCCGACGAACGATGATGTTCGAGGCCGATCGATCCCATCTTGTCGGTGATCGAGAGCAGGAATTCGTACTTGTCGTAATGCTGCGCGCCGAACAGCTTCACTGCCTGTTCGACCAGCCGGGTATGCGCCGCGATCTGTTCGGGGGTGGCGGCCAGTTCGGACGGCTTGTCGGCAACGACGTTGAGGCCGACGCGATCGGTCAGCGGGAAGCGCTTGAAGTACTTGCCGGCGAATACGGGCGAATCGACCAGCGTCTCGTAGCTGGTGCGGTCATAGCGATAGACGCCGCCCTGCACCTTCGACGGCAGGCCCGACGCGGCGGTCCAGCCGGCGGGATAGCGCACGCTCGCCTCGATCGGGATACGGCGGGTGTAATAGCCGGCGGGATAGAGGCTGACCGATTCGAACTGCAGGTTCAGCATTTCCGGCGTGACGACGATCCGGCCCTGATCGCCCTGCGTGGCGGTCAGGAACTGGAACTGGACGTCGAGGTTCTTCGCGCCCGTCGGCACGTCGATGTGGAAGGCGAACATGTCCAGCACGTCGCGGGTCCAGGGAAGTTGGCGGCCGTTGGCACGCACGACGAGGCCGGCCAGCTTCTCGATTTCGCCGCGGGGCCCATGCTTGCCCGGCAGCCATTTCGGCATGAGCAGCACCATGTGGCCGCTACGGGCGACCGGGATGGTTTCCTTCACGCGGAAAATGCCCTGCACCGTGTCGGTCGCATCGACGTCCAGCTTGATCGTGCCGGGATAATCCACGTCGCGCGCGGCGGGCACGGTGTCGATGATCGGTGTCGGCTGGGGCAGGGTGTTGCCCGGCGGGTTGATCTGCTGTGCGGCGGCGGGAAGGGCGGTGGTGGTCAGCAGCAACGCGGCAAGAACGATACGCAAGGGCAGATACTTCCTTTGGAAAAGGATATGCTTCACCGGATGCTTACCATCCCGGGTGTAGCGGATTGCCCATGTATCAGCCTAACTCGATCAGCGCGCAAGCCGAACCCGACCAGCGACCGCCATCGGCGGTATCGTCGGGCGTGGGACTTGCCGGGCTGGCCGGGCTGCTCGCCTGGGTTGCGGTGGCGTGGCATTACGGGATGGACGGGCCCTATGCCGCGCTGGTCAACGTCGCGGCCTGCGCGCTGCCGATGGTGCTGTGGTCGCTGCTGGTCGACAAGGTGCATCGCAACCCATCGACCGGGATCGACTGGACGAACGTGCGGCCGTGGCGCGAGACGGTCGAGATCAGCCTGACCAAATTGGCCGGGTTGTGGATCACTTGGGGCCTGATCGCGGCGATCTATGCCACCGGGCGGTTCTATTGGGAGGGCGGGTTCGCCTTTTCGATGTGGGTGTTCGGCTGGGCGTCGGTGCCGCTGTTCGTGCTGTCGATCCCGTACATATTGTGGATCGACCGGCGGCTCGTCGAACCGAAAGATGGCTGCTGGGCGCTGGGTGCGTGGGCGATGCACCTCGACGAGCCGATCGACCGCGAGGCCATCTTCAACCATCTGCGGGGCTGGGCAGTGAAGGCGTTCTTCCTCGTCTTCATGCTCGCCATCGTGCCCCCGGGGTTCGGCGAGTTCATCCGGACGCAGCGCTCCGCCGTGCTGACCGGGCCGGTGCCGCTGGCCAACTGGCTCATCACCTTCATGTTCGTGATCGACGTCGCGTTCGCGACGGCGGGCTATATCCTCGCGATGCGGCCGCTCGACACCCATATCCGCAGCGCGACGCCCTATGCGGCCGGATGGTCGGCGGCGCTGATCTGCTATCCGCCGTTCATCCTCATGGCGAATGGTGGCCCACTCGATTACCATCCGGGGACGGCGGACTGGACCTACTGGTTCGCAGACTATCCCGTGCTGCTGTGGATCGTGGGGGCGGTGCTGGTCGGGCTGACCGCGATCTATGCGTGGGCGACGATGGCATTCGGCCTGCGGTTTTCGAACCTGACGCATCGCGGCATCCTGACGCATGGGCCGTATGCGTTCAGCCGGCACCCGGCCTATCTGTCGAAGAACCTGTTCTGGTGGATTTCGACCATTCCCGTGCTGACGACGGCGGACAGCTGGACCTCGGCGGCGCGCAGTACCGCGATTTTGGCCTGTGTCAGCGGGGTCTATTACTGGCGCGCCAAGACCGAGGAATGGCATCTGGGGCAGGACCCGGCGTACCGGGCGTATAGCGACTGGATGGTGCGGCGCGGGTTGGTGACGAAGCTGTTCCGTTCCTCCCCGGTGCGGGGGGGAACGGAAAGCTAGAAACTATATTCGCCGTAGACCTTCGACAGGTCGCCGCCCCATTCGCCGGCGAACTTGTCGAGCAATATCTGCGCCGGCACCTTGCCCGAGCGCACGACTTCGCGCAGCGGTTCGAGGAAGCCGCTTTCATCCTCCCCCGACACGCTCAACCGACGGCGGGCGCTGAGGCCCCGGCCGGCGATGTCGAGCACCTCGCCGGCGACGTCGCGCAAGCGTCCGCCACCGGGCAGCGGTGCGTCGAGGCCGAGCGCGGGCACGCTGTCGCGAAGTTGCTGGCGGTCCTCGATCGACCAGCCCTTCACAAGGTCCCATGCGGCGTCGAGCGCTTGCCCGTCGTAGAGCAGCCCGACCCACAGCGCCGGCAGCGCGCAGATGCGCCCCCAAGGTCCGCCATCCGCGCCCCGCATTTCGAGGAAGGTCTTTAGGCGCACTTCGGGGAAGGCTGTCGAAAGGTGGTCGGCCCAATCCTCCATCGTCGGCTTCTCGCCGGGGAGGACCGACAGCTCGCCCTTCAGGAAGTCGCGGAACGACAGGCCGGCGGCGTCGATATATTTGCCGTCGCGATAGACGAAATACATCGGCACATCGAGCGCATAGTCGGCATAGCGTTCGTAGCCGAAGCCGTCCTCGAACACGAACGGCAACATGCCGGTACGCGCGGGATCGGTGTCGGACCAGATGTGCGAGCGATAGGAAAGCTGGCCGTTGGGCAGGCCGTCGGTGAACGGCGAGTTGGCGAACAGCGCCGTCGCGAGCGGCTGCAGCGCCAGCCCCACGCGGAATTTCTGCACCATGTCGGCTTCGCTCGCATAGTCGAGGTTCACCTGGATGGTGCAGGTGCGCAGCATCATGTCGAGACCCATGCTGCCGACGCGCGGCATGTGGTTGAGCATGATGCCATAGCGGCCCTTGGGCATGATCGGCAGCTCGTCGCGCCGCTTGTCGGGCCACATGCCCAGCCCCAGGAAGCCGAGGCCGAGTTCGTCGCCGACCGCCTTCACCTGATCCAGATGGCGGCCGGTTTCGGCACAGGTCTGGTGCAGGTTTTCGAGCGGCGCGCCCGACAGTTCGAACTGCCCGGCGGGTTCGAGACTGACCGAACCGTCCTTGCCGCTCAGCGCGATGACCTTGCCGCCCTCCAGCACGGGCTGCCAGCCGAAGCGTTCGAGGCCGGCGAGCAGGTCGCGGATGCCACCCGGTTCGTCATAGGATGGGGCGGCATGGTCGCTGGTACGATAGACGAATTTCTCATGCTCGGTGCCGATCCGCCACCGCTCGGCAGGCTTCTCGCCCCCGGCGAAATAGGCGATCAGTTGCGAACGGTCGTCGATGACCGCTGCGTTGCTGTCCGAAACGGTCTTTGTGCTCATGGTCGCGCCCATACGCCGCGCGGACGGGCCGCGCTAGGGGGCTGTCATTGATAGGGGCAAAGCTCGCCTACCAGTCGCCGGCCGCCGCCATCCACAGCGCGGTCGCCGCCGCCGCCGCCGTCTCGGCACGCAGGATACGGGGGCCGAGCGCCATGCCTACCGCCTGGGGATGGGCACGGATCGAATCGCGTTCCTCCGGATCGAAGCCGCCCTCCGGCCCGATCAGGATCGCCGCCGGGCCGGGGCGGGCGCGCATGGCTGCCAGTGCGGGGACGCCGCCGGTCTCGTCGGCGAAGAACAGCGCGCGCTCGGCCGGCCAGTCGCGCAGCAGGGCGGGCAGCTTGACCGGTTCGGCGAGCGCGGGGAGGGCCGTGCGGCCGCATTGCTCCGCCGCCTCGATCGCGTGCGCGCGCAGGCGATCGAGGTTCAGGCGGTCGACCACCGTCCGCCGGGTCAGCACCGGCACGATCCGGTCGACGCCCAGCTCGCACGCCTTTTCAATCACCCAGTCGATCCGGCCCTTCTTGGTCGGGGCGATGCAGAGCCACAGGTCGGGCACGGTTTCGCGCGGGCGAAGATGGTCGGCGACGGCGAGGGTCAGGTCGCGCTTGCGCACCTCGGTCGCATGGGCGAGCCATTCGCCGGTCGCATCGTCGAACAGGCGGACGATGTCGCCGTCCTTCACCCGCATCACCGACAGCAGGTAATGCGCCTGCGCGCCGTCGAGGCGGATGCGAGCGTGTTCGGACAGCGGCTGGTCGACGAACAGGCGGGGCGACGAATCGGGCGGCCAGGCGGGGGTAGCGGGCATGAGGACGCTATAGCAGGTAGGACAGGATTGGGCAGGCCACCGCCCCCATCAGCGTCATTCCGGCGAAGGCCGGAATCCATGGATAAAGACGTTCTCTATCGAGGCGCAATGTCCCGTTTCCATGGATCCCGGCTTGCGCCGGAATGACGATGGGGCGGTCACGACGCCAGCTTCATCAGCACCAACCCACCCAGCAGCATCGCCGCCGCTACCAGCCGCATCGGCGTCACGCTCTCCCCCAGCAACGCGATGCCGACCACGAACGCGCCGAGCGCGCCGATGCCGGTCCACACCATATAGCTGGTGCCGAGCGGCAGCTGCTTCATCGCCAGCGACAACAGGCCGAAGCTGGCGAACATCGCGACGAAGGTGGCGAGCGTCGGCCAGGGTTTGGAGAAGCCCTCGGACAGCTTCATATAATAGGCCCAGACGATCTCCAGCAGCCCGGCGATGGTAAGCAGCACCCACGGCATCAGTCGGGCGTCCCGTCGCGTTCGACCCGATAGGCGGCGTCGAGATAGCGCTCCGCCGCGGCGCGAAGCTTGGGATGCTTCTCGAACGCCTCCGCCGGGGGCGGGGCAAAGCCGAAGGCGTCCATCAGCGTCCACAGCGCGAAACGGCGCGACGGATCGCGCTCCACGCCGAAGTCGATCGCCATCCGCTCGCGCGCCGTGTCGAAGGCGGCCGGGTCGGCTGCATCAGGATCGGTGGTGCCGAAATAATGGGCGATAAGCTGGTCCAGGTCCATGGCGTACCCTGTATCGCCTTTTTCCCGGTGTCGCCACGTGACATGCCGATGGTCCGTTAACGAATTGAGCGCTAGGGTAAAATCATGCAAGCGAGCTGGACCGTATCGATCGAACCGTCCCGGCTGTTGCTGCGCATGGCGATCACCGGATTCTTTACCGTCGACGACGTGCATGGCTTTGCCGCCGATATCACGCGCAACATCGCCCGGCTGCGGCCCTTTCTGCACGGCGTGCAGCATATCAGCATCTGCGACACGCGCGGGGTCGAAATCCAGTCGCAGGACGCGGTCGCGGCCTTTGCCGAGATGCTGGAGAACCCGGTCGCCCGGTCGCGGCGGCTGGCCTATATCGCGGACGCAGCACTGGCGCGCATCCAGATCCGGCGGTTGACCGCGCGCGACAACGCGGCCTTCTTCGCGACCATGGCGGAAGCGGAGGCCTGGGTGTTCAGCCCCTGAACCGAAGGAAGCGGTTCTGGACGGTGGCGACCGACGAACGCCCTGTGCAAGCCGGTCGGTCCGTGGCAGCAGGGGCGACATGTCATCGCCAGCCTCTCCGCACGTCGCCGATACCGAACATCGCGGGCTGATCGCCGTCCTGCCGGCGGCGGCCCGGCCGTTCGCGCTGCTCGCGCGGTTCGACCGGCCGATCGGGTGGTGGCTGCTCTATTGGCCCGGTGCATGGGCGATCGCGCTATCGGGCCGGGCGGTCGAGCGGTGGGACATGCTGTTGTGGTTCCTGCTCGGCAGCATCGCGATGCGCGGCGCGGGCTGCGTCTATAACGATATCGTCGACCGCGATCTCGACCGGCAGGTGGCGCGCACCGCGAACCGCCCGCTGGCGAGCGGGGCGGTGTCGGTCCGGGCGGCATGGGCGTGGCTGGTGATCCTCAGCCTGATCGGCTTCGTCGTCCTGCTGCAACTGAACTTCATCGCCGCCATCGTCGCGCTGGGCAGCCTGGTGCTGGTCGCTGCGTACCCGTTCATGAAGCGGATCACCTGGTGGCCGCAGGCGTGGCTGGGGATGGTGTTTTCCTGGGCCGCGCCGGTTGCCTGGGCGCAGATGGCGGTCGAGGATTGGACGCCGCTCGCGTTGCTGTACGCGGGCGCGATCGCGTGGGTGATCGGGTACGACACCATCTATGCGTGCCAGGACATCGAGGATGACGCGATGGTCGGGGTGCGTTCCTCCGCGCGGGCGATGGGGCAGAAGGTGCGGCCGGGAGTGACGTTGCTCTACGTAGTTGCCGTCGCCTGCTGGGCGGGCGCGGTGTGGCGGGTGTTTCCGACGCCGCTGGCGCTGCTCGCGCTGCTGCCCGCCGCGCTGCACCTGATGTGGCAGGTCGCGACGCTGAAGCCGGCGGACGGCGCCAACACGCTGCGCCGCTTCCGGTCGAACCGCGATGCCGGGCTGCTACTGTTCCTGGGGCTGCTGACCGTGGGGCAGGCGGCATGAGCGTTGCCGTGACGCCCAAGGCTTCCCATCTGGCCCCCATGCTCGATCCCCAGACCGCCACCGACCGCGCCCAATCCGCCATCGCCCGCGCCCGTGCATGTGGTGCCGATGCCGCCGATGCGATCCTGGTCGCCGATACCGCGCTGTCCGTGTCGGTGCGGCTGGGACAGCTGGAGGATGTCGGCCGGTCGGAAGGGGCCGAACTGGGGCTGCGCGTGTTCGTCGGGCAGCGTTCGGCGAGCGTCTCCACTTCCGACCTGTCCGAAGCGGGCCTTGCCGCGTTGGCCGAGCGGGTGGTGGCGATGGCACGCGCCGCGCCGGAGGATCGCTGGGCGGGCCTCGCCCCGGCGGAACGGTTGCTGCACGGCGCGCCGCCGTTGCTCGACCTCGACGATGGCGGCGAGGTCGCCCCGCAACTGCTGCGCGAGGCGGCGATGGCGGTCGAGGATGCGGCGCGGTCGGTCGCCGCGGTCAGCAATTCGGAGGGTGGGTCGGCCGGCTATAGCCGGGCCATCGTCGCGCTCGCCACCAGTCATGGCTTCGCGCAGGGCTATGCCGTCACCAGCCACGGCATTTCGGCCAGTGTGCTGGCGGGCGAGGGCGCGGGAATGCAGCGCGACCATGCCCATCATTCGGCGCGGCACCGTACCATGCTCGAAGCACCGGAGACGGTCGGGCGGCGCGCGGGCGAGCGGGCGGTCGCCCGGCTGAACCCGGTGAAGATCGACGGCGGCGCGATGCCGGTCGTGTTCGACCCGCGCGTCGGCGGCAGCCTGATCGGCCATGTGCTGGGCGCGATCTCCGGCCCGTCGATCGCGCGCGGGACCAGCTTTCTGCGCGAGCATCTGGGCCATGCGATCCTGCCCGAGGGGCTGTCGATCATCGACGATCCGCATCGCCCGCATGGGCTTCGCGCGCGGCCGTTCGATGGCGAGGGGCTGCCGGTATCGCCGATGGCGCTGGTGGAACGCGGGGTGCTGCAGACCTGGCTGCTGGACAGCGCGTCCGCACGGCAGCTGGGGCTGGAGCCGACCGGTCATGCATCGCGGGGCTTGAGCGGTCCGCCGGGGGTCACGACCGGCAATGTCCATCTGGCGGGCGGGGCAGGCAGCGTCGCGGCGCTGATCGACGATATCGAGCGCGGCGTGCTGCTGACCGAACTGATCGGACAGGGGGTCAACGGCGTCACCGGCGATTACAGCCGGGGAGCGTCGGGCTTCCTGATCGAGAAGGGCGAGATCACCCGGCCGGTATCGGGCATCACCATCGCCGGCAATTTGCGCCCGATGCTGTTGTCGATGCGCGCGGCGGGCGATCTGGAGCATCGGCAGGGGGTCAACGTGCCGACCATCCGGGTCGATGGCATGACGGTGGCGGGTGGCTGATCCGGCGCTGCTCGAACAGGTAACGGCGATCGCCGGGGAAGCGGCCGCGCTGGCGCTGGCCAGTTGGCGGGGCGATTTCCAGACATGGGAAAAGGCGCCGGGCAACCCGGTGTGCGAGATCGATCTGAGCGTCGACCGGTTGCTGCGCGAGCGGTTGAGCGCGTTGCTGCCCGAGGCGGGATGGCTGTCGGAGGAGACGGCCGACGATGCGATTCGGCTGGCGCGTCGGCAGGTGTGGATCGTCGACCCGATCGACGGCACGCGCGACTATATTCGCGGGCGCGACGGCTGGGCGGTGTCGGTCGCGCTGATCGAGGATGGCCAGCCGGTGATCGGGGTGCTGGACGCGCCGGTGCGGCGGCAGCGCTGGACGGCGGCGGCGGGGCAGGGGGCACGGATGAACGGCGCGCGGCTGGCGGTCAGCCCGCGCGTCGACTTTGCCGGCAGCCGGACGCCAGTCGACGCCCTGCCCAAGGCGGATCGCGACCTGTTGATGGTGGCCAAGCCCAATTCGATCGCCCTGCGCATGGCGATGGTAGCGAGCGGAGAGGCGGACTTCCTCGCGACGCTGCGCTGGGGCAATGAATGGGACGTCGCAGCCAGCATCCTGATCGCGCGCGAGGCGGGGGCGACGGTGACCGACGCGATCGGGCGCAAGCTGCGCTTCAACCAGCCCCGCCCGCAATTCTTCGGGGTGATGGCGGCGGCGCCGGGCATCCATGGCGCGGCGGTGGAGCGGCTGCGCGAGCGGGCGATCGTGGCGTTGGGGAAGCGGTAGGCCGCTTCTTTCACACAGCCACGATCGTCACCCCAGCGCAGGCTGGGGTCTCTCGCGGCTCCTGCCCCGCCAGCCAACCGGGAGACCCCAGCCTGCGCTGGGGTGACGTTTGGGGCGGGGGCGATCGGGTATGTAGAAGGATCACCCGCCATTCATCGGCGTTGTGCCAGCACGATGGCGATGACGACGACCTTGCCAGATAGAAGCCGTATCGGTGCGATGGTGGTGACCGTCGCGTTGCATGTGCTGCTGGGCTGGGCGCTGATCGTCGGGTTGGGGGTGGACGTGGCGCGGACGGCGCAAAGTGCGCTGGCGACGTTCGACATATTGCCGCCGCCGCCCGATCCGCCACCCCCGCCGCCGGTGCCGCAGGTCGTGCGGCAGGGGCGGCCGGAGGGACGCGCGGCTCCCCCCAACATCCGGTCCAAGGCGACCGAGATCGTCGCCACGCCGCCGGTCGTCCCGCTGCCGGTGCCGCCGCCGGTCGTGACCGCGCCGGTTGCCGGGCCGGGCAACGATGCGTCGTCGGGTGCGACCGATATGGTCGGGCCGGGGACCGGCGCGGGCGGGGTCGGCAATGGCCTTGGCAGCGGTGGCGAGGGGGATGGCGACGGGAGCGGCGGGGGCGATACGCCGCCCGAGCAGATCGGCGGGTCGTTGCAGGGCGCGCGGTTGCCGCCGGAGCTGGAGGAGAACGGCTTCGAAGGGTCTGTCGAGGTGCGGTACATCGTCGAGACCAACGGGCGGGCCAGCGAGTGCCAGATCATGCGCTCCAGCGGCAATCGCGCTATCGATGCCGCAACCTGTCGGCAGGTCGAGCGTGCCTTCCGGTTCCGGCCATCGCTGGACGGGCGGGGGCGGCCGGTGCCGTCGGTGATGGTGCAGCGACATTATTGGGACGTGGAGCGCGACCGCGAATAGCGCGGTTTGGGGCCAAAGTTCACAAAGTTCACACTAGTGGCGTGTTTGCGTTGTTGCGTAGCATTCGCATGTGGCGGGGCGCGGTGGATCGACGGTGAGAAAGAGCCGCGCGAAGGGTAAGGCGGTTGGGGCAGTGTAGGAAAATGGTTTCTGCGTCGCCTACGCCACCTCGACAATGCGTGGAGCCATAAACGCATCGGTCATGACTCCATCAATTTCGTCGGCGGGTATGGATTCCCGCCTTCGCGGGAATGACGGCAAGGCCACAGCTCTTTGCCATCATGGATTCGGGCAGGCATTGCGCCGCGTTCCATAACATGATGCAAGGCTTCATGTTCATACGGTTCTGCAAGGCGGTATTGGCCGGCAGCTTTACTGCGGCGGCGATGCCGCTGTTCTTCACGATCCTTCTCACGCTGTCGTCATTGCCGGATGGAGGGATCAACGGTCCGGGCAGTATAGGAGCGTCGCTCCATCTGGCGATCCTGCCGCTGCTTGTGACGACGCCGATCGTACTTCTCGCAAGCATCCTGATCGGCCTGCCGCTGGCGCTGTTCTTGCGTCGGCGTGGTAGAGAGTCGACCTTTGCGTATTGTGCGGCTGGCGGCATTGCCGGATTTGTCATTCCAGGCGCCGGCCTGCTCTGGCTGGGGCTGGACGCCCTTGGCTGTTTCCTGATGGGAGGGCTGGGAATGGTCAGTGGCGCCATGACCGGCTATGTGTGGTCCAGGCCGGCCAAACGCCCTATTCCTCGCCCTGATATTTGATCTGCAGGAACCGCTCGCGCGTCGCGAGGCTGTCGAGATCGCCCTGTGCCAGCTGCTGGGTCATCGCCGCGATTTCGGTGTCGATGATCCGCAACCCGTCGACCAGTTGCTGGTCCGGCGTGCGGCCGTTGCGTTCGACGCGGCGGAGCGGTTCGGGAACGCGCTGATAGCCGCGGACCAGTTCGGGGAGCTGTTCGCCGACCAGCTTGCGCACTTCCGCCGCCGCCGGTTCGTCGTCGGGCAGGGTGGCGAGCTGGGCCGACAGGGTGTCGAGCTTCACGCCGATCGCATCGGCCAGCGTGATCGCGGGCGCGGGGAGGGCGGGGCGCTGGGTGGCGAGCCAGCGCTCGGTCTGCGCCGGTAGCGACTTGATCGGTGCCTGCACCAGTTGTTCGACCGCGACTTCGCGGGTGACCGGCATCAGCGCGAACAGCGCGGTGGCGGCGATCAGCAGCGCCATGACCAGCATCGCGCCGCCGAGGCCCAGCGGCACGAACCAGCCGAACACCAACGCCGCCAGCAGGATCGCGCCATCGGCGGCAGCGATGCGGCCGAGACGACGCAGCACCTCCGCCTCGCGCCGACGCCGCGCGCGCGGGGCGACGACGCCGTGGCGCTCGCGGGCGCGCTCCAGCGTCAGGTTGGCACGTTCGAGGACCTCGTCGCTGCGCGACATCGCGTTACATCGCCTCCAGCTTGAAGGTTTCGCCGCCCTGCGCGTTTTGCGACGCGCCCTCGGCGCGGGCGATATAGCCCTTCGACTTCTCGACCTCGCTGGACAGGGTGCCGATGGTGGTCTTCATCGAATCCAGCGCCTTCAGCTTGAAGGTGTCGATCGCGTCCATCGTGTCGTAGACATTCTGGAACGCGCGCTGGAGGACCTCGACGGGGATGGTCGAGGCGGCGGCCTGTTCGTGGATCGTCGCGGTCTGGCTGCGCAACAGCTTGCCGGTCGAATCGATGATGTTGGCGGTCGTAGTGTTGAGCGCGGTGATCTGTTCGAGCACCAGCTTCTGGTTGGTCAGCGCCTGCGCGACCGTCACCGCCGTGCGCAGCGCGCCGACCGTCGTGGTGCTGGCACGGTCGACGCCCTTCACCAGCTCGACATTGTTCTTCTTGACCAGATCGAGCGCCAGATAGCCCTGTACCGTCACCGCCATCTGGGTCAGCAAATCCTGGCTGCGCTGGCGAACGTAGAAGAGCGCAGTTTCGCGGATCGCCTTGGCCTTGGCCGGGTCGGTGTGATCCAGCTCGTTGGCCTTTTCCTCCAGCTTGCCGTCCATCTCCTGCGACAGATAGATCATCTGTTCGAGGCGACCCATCGCGGTCCACAGGTTCGCACGTTCGGTGTCGATGGCGGCATTGTCCATCAGCAGCTCGTCCTTGCCCGACTGCAGCCGCTTCAGGATCGAGGCGATGTGGCTTTGCGCGGACTTGTAGCCGTCGAAATAGTCGCGGACCTTGTTGCCGAACGGGATCATGCCGAACAGCTTCTTCGGCTCGAGCAGATTGCCCTGCTTGCCCGGATCGAGATCCTCGATCGTGCGGCGCAGCTGGGCGAGGTCGGCACCGACGCCCGATTCCTGGTCCATCGCCTTGACCGGGCGATCGAGGAAGCGGTTGGACTGGCCGGCGGCCTCGCGGATTTCACGCGCGCCGAGATTGCTGATCGCGTCGACCCGCTTGCCGAATTCGGGCGAGTTGGCGTCCTGCGCGACCAGCTGGTCGATGAAGTCGTCGACGCGGCGCTGCAGTTCGGTGCGCTTGGTATCGTCGACCGGGACCAGCCCGGCGGCCTTGGCGGGCGCGAGCGTCGGCACCGGATCGGGCGGGGTCAGCACCAGCGCTGGCTCTTCGGTCGTCTGCGTTGCCATACATCCTCCAACGGTCTTGTCCCTTTGATGGCGGGGAACGGGGGGCGGTTCAAGTGTGCTGTTGGAATAATACAGTTTGGGTGTTGTCGTTGAGGAAAAAGAAGAGAGTTGGTTCGCGCAGAGGCGCAGAGGCGCGGAGGCGCGGAGAGGTTTCGTTCGGGGCGGATCGATCGTGATCGGAAGACGTGTTCCCCGCTGAACCCATGGCATCGAAGCCGCTGACGCGGGAAAGATGCGAGCTTGGTGCATCCTCTCCGTGCCTCCGCGTCTCTGCGCGAGCCAATTCCTTCTTGTTGCTCGTCGCAACGCCCGCTGCAGCGCAACAAAGGGGGGTCTTCCGGTTTCGTGCGAAATACGCTAAGCGCGCGGCCAATTGCACTCCCGCAGTATCCAGGAAATACCATGAGCCTTCGCAACGTGGCGATCATCGCCCACGTCGATCACGGCAAAACCACGCTCGTCGATCAGTTGTTCCGTCAGTCCGGCACGTTCCGCGACAATCAGCGCGTCGAGGAACGCGCGATGGACTCGAACGACCTCGAAAAGGAACGCGGGATCACGATTCTCGCCAAGCCGACCTCGGTCGAATGGGTGCCGCCGGCGGGTGGCGAACCGGTGCGGATCAACATCGTCGACACGCCCGGACACGCCGATTTCGGCGGCGAGGTCGAGCGCATCCTGTCGATGGTCGACGGCGTCGTGCTGCTGGTCGATTCGTCGGAAGGCGCGATGCCGCAGACGAAGTTCGTGACCGGCAAGGCGCTGGCGCTGGGCCTGAAGCCGATCGTCGTCGTCAACAAGGTCGACCGCAGCGACGCGCGTATCCAGGAAGTGCTGGACGAAGTGTTCGACCTGTTCGTGTCGCTGGACGCAAATGACGAACAGCTCGACTTCCCGGTGCTCTATGCATCGGGCCGCAACGGCTATGCCTCGACCGACATGGACGCGCGCGAAGGCACGCTGCAGCCGATGTTCGAGACGATCGTCAGCCACGTCCCGCCGCCCAGCCTCGACGTCGATGCGCCGTTCACCTTCCTGGTGACGTTGCTCGACCGCGACAACTTCCTCGGCCGCATCCTGACCGGCCGCGTCAATTCGGGCACGGTGAAGCTGAACCAGCCGATCCACGCGCTCGACAATGACGGGAACGTCATCGAAACCGGCCGCGCGTCGAAGATCATGGCGTTCCGCGGCCTCGACCGCGTGCCGGTCGAAGAGGCGAAGGCGGGCGACATCATCAGCCTCGCCGGCCTGACCGTCGCGACCGTCGCCAACACCATCTGCGACACGAGCGTCACCGAGCCGCTGCACGCGCAGCCGATCGATCCGCCGACGCTGTCGATGCGCTTTGCGGTGAACGATTCGCCGATGGCGGGTCGCGAGGGCAGCAAGGTCACGTCGCGCATGATCCGCGACCGCCTGTTCCGCGAAGCCGAATCGAACGTCGCCGTGAAGGTGACCGAAGCGTCGGATCGCGACAGCTACGAAGTCGCCGGTCGCGGCGAATTGCAGCTGGGCGTGCTGATCGAAACGATGCGCCGCGAAGGCTTCGAGCTGGGCATCTCGCGTCCGCGCGTGCTGTTCGGCGAGGACGAGAATGGCGGCAAGACCGAGCCGTATGAAACCGTCGTGATCGACGTGGACGAGGAATTTTCGGGCACGGTCGTCGACAAGATGAACCAGCGCAAGGCGGAAATGACCGACATGCGTCCGTCGGGTGGTGGCAAGACGCGCATCACCTTCTCGGCACCGTCGCGCGGCCTGATCGGCTATCACGGCGAATTCCTGTCGGACACGCGCGGCACCGGCATCATGAACCGGCTGTTCGAGAAGTACGGTCCGCACAAGGGCCAGATCGAAGGCCGCAAGAACGGCGTGCTGATCTCGAACGGCGCCGGCGAAGCACAGGGCTATGCGCTGGGTCCGCTCGAAGAGCGCGGCATCCTGTTCGTCGGCCATGGCGAAGCGCTGTATGAAGGCATGATCATCGGCGAGAACGCCAAGACGGACGACCTCGAGGTCAATCCGATGAAGGCGAAGCAGCTGACCAACTTCCGCGCATCGGGCGGCAAGGACGACGCGATCCGCCTGACCCCGCCGAAGAAGATGACGCTGGAACAGGCGATTGCGTATATCGACGATGACGAGATGGTCGAGGTGACGCCGAAGAACATCCGTCTGCGCAAGCGCCATCTCGATCCGCACGAGCGGAAGAAGGCATCGCGCGCGAAGGCGGCTGCCTGAGCGAGCGAGCCGGGCAGGCGGACCGGGCAATGGCGTAGCGTCAGCTACGCCGAGCGGAACAAGGTCCGCCCGGCCGGCCTTGCGGACAGCAAGGACCGACGACGTGGCTTCGCCACGTCGGGCCACTGAAACGAGAGCGGCCCCGGAAGCGATTCCGGGGCCGTTTTCCGAACAAGATGCTTATCCCGTCATCCCGGACATCGTCGTGCTCGCGACTCTCACATCGGTCGAGAAGAAGCGGGCCCCCGGATCAAGTCCGGGGTGGCGAGTGGGATAGCCCGACCGCTACCTCATCAACTTGCCGGCACCCGTTCGTTCAACAACGGGATCAGCTCGCGATTGAGGTCGTCGAGGTCCATCGCGCCCGCCTTGGCGTATCGCACGATGCCGCGCCGATCGATGATGTAGTTGGTCGGCACGGCCGGCACCTCGCGCGAAATGCCCCTGATCCCCTTGGCCGGGGTGATCGCGAGCGCGGCGAACAGCGCCTTCATCTTGTAGATCGGCACCGACCCTTCGGTCGTGACCGCGAAGACGCGCGCGCCATGCTTGCTGATCTTGCGATAATAGGCGTCGAGCAGCGGCAGTTCGGCGCGACACGGTACGCACCACGTCGCCCAGAAATTGACGAGAATCACCTCGCCGCGATGCTCGGCGATGGTCGTCTTCGTCCCATCGGCCAGCGTCAGTTCGATCGGCGGCGCGGGCTGTCCGACCTTCAGTTCCTTCGCGGCGGCAGGCATGGTCGCCAGCAACGCGGCCAGCGGCAGAATCCAGTTGCGCATCGATTGTTTCTCCCCCGTGGCACAATCTTCTCCGCGCCGCTCCCGCCGTCAAGCGGTGCTACAACGCCGCCCATCCGACCACCGCACCCAGACCGACGATGACCGGCGTCACCCAGCCGCCCCTCAACCGCCACGCCATTGACAGTGCCACGGCGAACAGCGCGACGGCGACGAGCCGCGCTTCCACCCGCCCGCCGGTCGCCAGCGCCAGCTGCACGAAGGTCGCAGCGATGATGCCGACGACCGCCGCCGCGACGCCGGTCAGCGCGTGGCGGAGCGAGGGGGCGTCGACGATCCGTTCCAGCCGTTCGAAGAAGATCAGCGAGAAGGCGAAGGCCGGCAGGAACATGCCGAGCGTGATCGCGAGCGCGCCAGTGAGGCCGCCGGCGACATAGCCGACGAAGGTCGCGAAGATGACGAGCGGCGCGGGGATGACGTTGGCGAAGGCGACCCCGTCGAGGAACGCGGCATCGCCGATCCAGCCGCGCCCGACCGTATCGGCGCGGACATAGGGAATGGCGGTATAGGCCCCGCCGAAGGTCAGCAGCCCGCCCTTCAATCCGGCGACGAACAGGGCGAGCACCGTCAGCGGCGCTGCCGCCGTTGCGACCGGGGCCGATGTGGAGATCGACAGTGCGGCGACGGCGCCGGCGATGCCGGTCAGGCCGATCGTGATGGCTGCGACCGGCCGATCCTTCGCCGCATGGATGCCGCCGCCGACCAGCAACGGTATCCAGAACGGGACGCCCGCCAACGTCGCCGCTGCCGCAGCCAATGCGATAACGGCCAGCGACCGGTCCTCGACGACATGCTGACCGATCCGCACGACCGCGCGCAGGATCACGGCGAGGATCGCAACCTGGATGCCGAGCAACAGGCCGCCGAGCGCAACGCTGCCCTGTACGATGGTGACGTACAGCCAGCCGACGAGCAGCATCAGGCAGAAGCCGGGCAGCATGAAGCCGAGGCCGGCGAGCAGTCCGCCGATCCGGCCGCGCGCCAGCACGCCGAAATGGACGCAGAGTTCGTGCGCCTCCGGCCCCGGCAGAATCTGCAACACGGCCAGCAGCCGGTTGAACCGTGCCTTGTCGATCCAGCGTTCCTCTTCGACCAGCGATTGTCGCAGCATCGCGATCTGGGCGACCGGCCCGCCAAAGGCGAGGCAGCCGAAGCGCAGGAATTTGCCGAACAGCGCGATCAGGCCGATGGCCGGGGGACGGGATGGGGCAGGGTCCATGGGCACGCTCCTATGGGCCGCGATCCGCGGCCGATGGAGCGGAACTTGGGTGGCTATCCACCTGAACGGGCGTCCGCATCGGCCCGTTGCCGAAATCTGGCCCGCGCCACCGTGCGAAGTCAAGCCGGACCCCCTCGCGCCCGCCCGCCCGCGCTGCTATCTGCGGGCGATGCCCCATCTCTATCTCGTCGACGGCTCCGGCTATATCTTTCGCGCCTATCACCGGCTGCCGCCGCTGACCAACGTCCATGGCGAGCCGGTGGGCGCGGTCTATGGCTATACGTCGATGCTGTGGAAGCTGGCCGATGCGCTGCACAAGGCGGACGGGCCGACGCACATGGCGGTCATCCTCGACAAGTCGTCGAAGACGTTCCGCAACGACCTGTACGACCAGTATAAGGCGCATCGACCGCCGCCGCCCGAAGACCTGGTGCCGCAATTCCCGATGATCCGCGACGCGACGCGGGCGTTCAGCCTGCCGTGCATCGAGGAAGCGGGGCTGGAGGCCGACGACATCATCGCCTGCTATACCCAGGCGGCGCTGGCGCAGGGTTGGGCGGTGACGATCGTCAGCGCCGACAAGGACCTGATGCAGCTGATGACCGATCCGTCGGTCGACATGCTCGACACGATGAACAACCGGACGCTGGGGCCGGAACATGTGGTCGAGAAGTTCGGCGTGACGCCGGACAAGCTGGGCGATGTGCTGGCGCTGATGGGCGACAGCGTCGATAACGTCCCCGGCGTACCGGGCGTCGGGCCGAAGACGGCGGCCAAGCTCATCAACGAGCATGGCAATCTGGAGGCGGTGCTGGCCGCCGCGCCGGAGATGAAGAAGGGTAAGCTGCGCGACAATCTGATCGAGCATGCCGACAATGCCCGGCTGTCGAAGGTGCTGGTGACGCTGAAATGCGACGGCGGCCTGCCCGAACCGCTCGACGCGCTGGAACTGCAGGGGATTCCGGAGGCGCCACTGCGCGCGTTCCTCGAACATCACGGGTTCCGTACGCTGCTCAACAAGCTCGGCAGCGTTGCCGAAGCGCCGGCCGAGGCCCCGGCCGCGCCGGTGGCGCAGGACGACGAACCGGCTTGCGACCATGATGGCTATGAGACGGTCGTGACGCAGGAGGCGCTCGACCGCTGGGTGGCCGAAGCGCGGGCGCAGGGCTGGGTCGCGATCGATACCGAGACGACCGGGCTGGACGCGACCCGTGCCGAACTGGTGGGCGTCAGTATGGCGCTGGCCCCGAACCGGGCGTGCTATGTGCCGATCGGCCATGGCGGGACCGACATGTTCGCCGAAAAGCCGGAACAGTTGCCGCGCGAGGCGGTGCTGGCGACGCTCAAGCCGCTGTTCGAGGACGAAGCCGTCCTGAAGATCGGCCATAATCTGAAATACGACATGATCGTGCTGGCGCGCGCCGGGCTGAGCGTCGCGCCCTATGACGACACCATCGTCATGAGCTTCGCGCTCGACGCCGGGTTGCACGGGCATGGCATGGACGAGCTGGCGGCGACCCACCTCCAGCATAGCTGCATCGCGTACAAGGACGTGGTGGGCACGGGGAAGAAGCAGGTCGGCTTCGGCGAGATCGACCTCAAGACCGCCACCCGCTACGCCGCCGAGGATGCCGATGTGACATTGCGGCTGTGGCGGCGGTTCAAGCCGCGCCTGCCCTATGAGCAGGCGACGCGGGTCTATGAGATGGTCGACCGGCCGCTGGTGCGCGTGATCGCCGACATGGAGCAGGCCGGGATCAAGGTCGATGCCGGCGTGCTGGCCAAGCTGTCGGAGGATTTTTCCGCCCGCATCGCCGCGCTGGAAACCGAAATCCACGAACTGGCGGGGACGAAGTTCACCATCGGCAGCCCGAAGCAGCTGGGCGACGTGCTGTTCGTGACCTTGGGGATCAAGGGCGGGCGCAAGGGCAAGTCGGGCGTCTATTCGACCGACGTCAACGAGCTGGAGCGGATCGCCGCCGACAAGGATTCACCCGGCGCGGCGATCGCGGCGAAGGTGCTCGACTGGCGGCAGCTGTCGAAGCTGAAAAGCACCTATACCGATGCGTTGCAGGCGCAGATCAACCCGGCGACCGGGCGGGTGCATACCAGCTACAGCCTGACCGGTGCGCAGACCGGGCGGCTGTCGTCGACCGATCCGAACCTGCAGAACATCCCCATCCGCACCGAGGTCGGCCGGCAGATTCGCGACGCGTTCGTGGCGGAACCGGGCAACGTGATCCTCGCCGCCGACTATTCGCAGATCGAGCTGCGGCTGGCGGCGCATATCGCCGACGTACCGCAGCTGCGCGAGGCGTTCGAACGCGGCGACGACATCCACAGCATCACCGCGCAGGAACTGTTCGGCGAGGTGAACCGCGACACGCGCGGGCGGGCCAAGACGATCAACTTCGCGATCCTCTACGGCATCAGTCGCTGGGGGCTGGCCGGGCGGCTGGACGTCAGTGCCGACGAGGCGCAGGCGATGATCGACCGCTATTTCGACCGCTTCCCCGGCATCAACCGCTATATCGCCGAGACGACGCAGAGTGTCAGGACGACCGGCTTCACCACGACCTTGTTCGGACGCAAGACGCATTTCCCGCGCATCCAGTCGAAGGTGCAGCATGAACGGCAGGGTGCCGAACGCGCGGCGATCAACGCCCCGATCCAGGGGACGAGCGCCGACATCATCAAGCGGGCGATGGCGCGGATGGGGCCGGCACTGGCCGAGGCGGGCCTCTCCGAGGTGCGGATGCTGTTGCAGGTGCACGACGAACTGGTGTTCGAACTGCCCGAGGGACTGGTCGAGGCGGCGACGCCGGTCATCCGCCGGGTAATGGAGACGGCGGCCGAACCGGTGGTGCAGCTGTCGGTCCCGCTGGGCGTGGAGATCGGGACGGGCAAGAGCTGGGGCGCGGCGCATTGATCCTGGCCGTCCTCCTGCTGCAAGCGGCGCCGACCGTTGCGGCGGTCGACCGGTTGCCGCCAGCGGAGGCCGGGACGGTGGTGCTGCGTGGCAAGACGCACGGGCCGGTCGAGGCGGTTGAGGTGGTGCCACTGGGGCATATGGCCCCGCCCGGCTTCGTCGAGCGTGATCTGGTCGAGCGGCCGGTGCCCACCGACGGCGGTTGTGTCCGCAGACGGTGGCGAGCCAGCTTTCGGTCACCGACGCTCGAACGGGACGGGCCGTTCGTCCTCGATTCCGTCTATGCGATGACGGAGGTCGCTTTGACCGCGACGGCGACATGCCCGACATCGGATTACGTGCATCTGAACCCTGGCATCGAACCGGGGAAGGGATTGGCGACGTTGTTGCGTGCCGACGGCATCCGAACCGGTCGCATCCGGGTCGCCTTCGGCTGCAAGGACCATATCGGAGATGCCGGCTTTTGCCGGAACCGGGCCTCTATCCTGAGGGAGCTTCGAACCCGGCGACCATGGATCATGACGTGGGAGGATGGCAGGTTGGCCGTTTCGATGAAAGGGCGAACGCCGGGCATCGTTACGCTGCGGCTCGATCCGCATGCACCGGACCGCGTGAACGTCGTAAAGGCCGTTCCGGCGCCCTTCTGACGCTGCGCTCACCTGACCCGATCAGTGCTCCATCGAAGGTTGCAGGCTCGCGCGGCGTTTTGGCCTGATGTTGCCTACGGCCCTTTCGCCCGCAGCCACGCATCGATCTGTCCGATCTCCTTCTGCTGCGTATCGATCACCGCCTGCGCCAGCGCGCGGGCTTCGGCGTCCTTGCCATGGGTCAGTTCGGTGCGGGCCATCGCCACTGCCGCGACGTGGTGGACGCGCATCTGCTGCATGAAATCGACATCGGCGTCGCCGGTATAGGGCGGGGCCTTGGTCATCATGTCGGCCATCGATTGCTTGAACCCGCGCGTCGCATCGGAGTGGCCGGCCATCGGCGTCGTCATCGCATCGTGCGACATGCCGCCATGGGCGTTGTCGGCGGCGGTGTTGCCGGGGGCGGGCTGCTGCGAACAGGCGGCCAGCAGGCCCAGTCCGAGGATCGTTGCGAACGCCTTCATCGATCGTCTCCATCTTTCGTCGGTGATCGAAGGCGCGGGGCGGCGGTTCGTTCCCGGCGGCAACCGTTGCCCGCAAGCCGCACCCCGCGGCCAAAGCGTAAACGGGGGCTATGGGGAGCGGACGCGCTGGCGTAAGGAGCCGCGATGATCGATCCTTCGCGCGCCGCATGACCGGCGCGCCGACCCCGCCGTCCGACGACATCGCCGCCCTGGCCAAGGGCGGGCGGACCAACGTGTTCGGCTTCGTCCTGCGGCTCGTCGCGCGGCTGCCGTTCCTGTTCATTGCCGGGCGCATCTATGGCCCGGAGATCGTCGGGCGGTTCGCGCTGGCGGTGCTGGTCGTCGAACTGGCGGCGCTGGTCGCCACGCTGGGGCTGAAGCGGGGGCTGGCGCAGGCGCTGTCGTCGACCGACCGGCCGCACGCGCATGTGGTGTGGGACGCGCTGGCGGTCGCGTTCATCCTGTCGGTCGCGGCCAGCGCCGTGCTGTTCGTGTTCCCGCAGGTGATGTACCCGAATAGCGAGGTGATCGGGTTCGAACGCCTGCTGCCGCTGATCGTGTTCGCGATCGCTTGGTCGGACGTCAGCCTGGCCGCGCTCGCCTATCGGTTGAACGTGAAGGCGGCGGTGACCGCGCGGGCGGTGGTGGAGCCGTGGACGATCTCGATCGCGGCATGGGCGCTCAGCTATTATTCGACGCGCGACGGGCTGATCATGTCCTATGTGCTGGCGATGGCGGCGGCGCTGGTGGCGTCGATCGTGCCGTTCATCCGCAGCTATGGCCTGCCCTATGGCTGGTCGCCGCACCTGCGCCCGATGCTGGCGCTGGTGAAGCGCAACATGCCGCTGGCCGGGGCGGACGCGATCGAATGGGGCACGCGCAACGTCGACCGCTTCATCCTGGGGCTGCTGTTCGGGCCGGCGATCGTCGGCATCTATTACATGGCGCAGCAGGTCGCGTCGCTGCCGCAGAAGCTGAAGACCAGTTTCGATCCCGTGCTGGGGCCGGTCATCACGCAGAGCCTGGCGGCGGACGACAAGGGTGCGGTCGCGCGGCAGGTGCGGCAGGTGGGGTTCTGGATCATCACCGCACAGGCGGCGCTGGCGCTGGCGGGCAGCATCCCGGCGGCGGGGGTGATGGGCGTGGTCGGACGCGAATTCGTCAGCGGCGCGGCAGCGCTGTCGTTCCTGCTGGTCGCCGAAGTGCTGGCGGCGAAGGGCGCGGTGTCCGAAGCGGCGCTGGTCTATGTCGCGCGGCATCGCAACCTGATGATCTCGATCGGGCTGTTGAGCTTTCAGGTGGTGTCGAGCTTTGCACTGGTGTTCGCGATGCGGGCAATGGGCCTGCCGCAAAATTACGCGGCGACGGGGCCGGCGATGGCACTGTGCCTGTCGGTCGCGCTGGGATCGGTTCTGAAGTCGGGACTGTTGTCGAAGCTGCTGGGGGTCAGCGTTCGCGATTTCCGGCCGGCGTTCCTGTGGGCGGTGCTGGCGGCGACGGTCGTCGGGGTGGCGATCATGGAACTGCCCAAGCGGTTCGAATGGGCCGAGATGCTGTTCGGCATCCCGATCATCCTCGCCACCTATTTCGCGATCCTGTGGCGCTGGGCCTTTCGTCCGGAGGACAAGGCGCTGTTCCACAAGAGTGCGGCGGCGAGCGAGGCGCATCTGCCGACGGATCGCTACAAGGTCTGATCGGGTCAGGCCGTGCGGGGCAGGATTCCGAACGACGGGCGGGGCGCGCCGTTGAACAGCCATAACAGGAACGGCGAGCGCGCCACGACACGCGTGTGAAAGGCGTAGGACAGGATCGCGGCAACCGACACGACGAAGGCGAAAGTCAGATAATCATTGCCGAGGATGTCGCCCGCCAGCGCCTGCAACAGCTTCACGATCGGGAAATGGACGACGTAGATCGTTAGCGACGCATCGGCGATACGGCGCAGCGGTCGCGATATCCGGCGGATGGTCAGCGCCGACCGCAGGATCAGCAGCGCACTCGTCCCCGGCAGCACCGCGCGCGCCACCAGCGACAGTTGCGGAACGCCAACGCCGGTCGCGGTCCCGCTGACCCATGCGGCACCGCAATCGAGCAGCAGCATCGTACCGGCGAGCAGCGCGAGGATGCGCCAGTGCCCGACCATGCGGTTGGTCAGCAGCCCATCCCGGCCGAGCAGGATGCCGGTGGCGTATAGCGGGGCATAGCCGAGGATCTGGGGCAGGTTGCTCGCCACGGTCGGCCCGTCGCCCGGTACGATCGCCGCCAGCCGGACTCCCAGGGTCATCGATGCCAGCGAAACGACCAGCATCGCCAGCAGGACGCGGGCCTGCCGTGCGGCGTCGGTCGCCGCGTTGCCCGTCAGCCATGCGGTCACCCGCGCATGGGCGTGCCCGAACGCCAGCAGCGACGCGATCGGCAGGTAGAGGATCAGGGCGAGGAGGAACCAGAGATGGTACCAGTTGAACCCCAGGCTGGCGATGGACGGCGCGGTCGTCGCGAAATGCAGCCGCAGGGCGATCATCGTCGGGACCGTCAGCAGCAGCCCGGTCAGGAGCGGCATCGCCAGCATCTGGAACCGGGCGCGCAGCCATTGGCGGCGGTGGCGGCGCGATGCGACGAAGCCGCACAGGAAACCGGCGATCATCATGAACGCCCCCATGCGGACATGGGTCGACACATAGCCGATCACCACGAACAGCGGCGCATGGGAACCTTCGGGCAGCGCGTGGAGCAGGATGCCGAACAGCATCAGGCCGGCACGCCATGCATCGACCCCGACAAGGCGTTGCGGCGGTTCCACCGGGGTCAGCTATGCTTCGATTCGCGCTGGCAATATCGGACCAGCGATGCCGGCAGATCGGTGGCGAGGCTGCGGTGCAGCGCGTCGCTGAAGATCGCATAGCCGCCGGCGTTCAGGTGCAGCCCGTCGACTTCGTAGAACGGCCCCGGGCGGCCGTCGACCAGGAACCGGTCGCGGACGTCGACATAGATCAGGTCGGCATCGCGCGCCGCCATCGCCCGTACGATCGCGTCGAACGCCGTCTGCTTGTCGGCGATCGACCAGCGGGCGGGGGACGGTTTGACCGAGACGAAGAACACCGGCGTCGTACCCAGACGCTTGCGCTTATACGCCATGAAGTCGGCAAAGGCCGATGCGGTGGCATCGACCGACACGCCGAACGCGAGGTCGTTTTCGCCGGCATAGAAGACGATCGCGCGCGGCGGCTGGGGGCGGCGTTCGTTCAGGAAGCGCGTGGTCAGTTCGGCCAGCGTCGCGCCGCCGATCGCGCGGTTGTGCGTCGTCCAGGGCAGCATGTCTTGTTGCATGCTGTTCCAGCGTGCCATCGTCGAACTGCCGACGAACCATACCGCGCATTCGTCCTGCCGGACTTCGTTGGGCAGCGGCAGCGAATTGGTGAACGCCTGCTGCTCGCGTGCCTTGCTATAGCCCCAGGCGAAGATGATCGCGCCGAACACGCCGAGGGCGACCAGCGCCTTGAACAGCGTCAGTGCGATCTCGCGCAACGTGGTGGTGAGATTGCCGGTCGGGATGGGCACGCCGTGGTCGTTCCTTTCGCGACCACGGCTTAGCGGGCAAAAGTTACCCGGTATTCAACGGGATGACCGTTCGTCCTGTCCGCCCGGTCGTGCGCTTAGCGGAACGGCGGTTCGTTGAACGCGCGCAGCTTGCGACTGTGCAGCCGGGCGCCTTCCTGCCGCAGCTGCTCGCACGCTTCGATGCCGATGCGCATATGTTCGTTGATCGCGCGTTCGTAGAAGCGGTTGGCCTGCCCCGGCAGCTTCAATTCGCCATGCAGCGGCTTGTCCGATACGCACAGCAGCGTGCCATAGGGGACGCGGAAGCGATATCCCTGTGCGGCGATGGTCGCCGATTCCATGTCGATTCCGACCGCGCGGCTGAGCGAGAAACGCAGCGCCGAACGGCTGAAGCGCAATTCCCAGTTGCGGTCGTCGGTGGTGACGATGGTGCCGGTGCGCAGCCGGTTCTTCAGCTCGTCGCCCGACTGGCCCGACACGATCTCCGCCGCGCGTGCCATGGCGACCTGCACTTCGGCGATCGCCGGCACCGGGATTTCGGGCGGCAGCACGTCGTCCAGCACATGGTCGTCGCGCAGATAGGCATGGGCCAGCACATAGTCGCCGATCCGCTGGCTGGGGCGCAGGCCGCCGCAGTGCCCGATCATCAGCCACGCCTCGGGCCGCATGACGGCGAGGTGATCGCAGATCGTCTTCGCGTTCGACGGGCCGACGCCGATATTGACCAGGGTGATGCCGGTGCCGTCGGGCGCAACCAGATGATAGGCCGGCATCTGGTGCCGCCGCCACGCGCTGTCACTGACCATCCGTTCGGCATCGTCGCCGGCGGTCGCCAGCACGCCGCCGGCCCCCGACAGCGCGGTATAGCG
This sequence comes from Sphingomonas panni, assembly GCF_022664435.1. Taxonomy (GTDB): domain Bacteria; phylum Pseudomonadota; class Alphaproteobacteria; order Sphingomonadales; family Sphingomonadaceae; genus Sphingomonas; species Sphingomonas panni. The sequence goes on from NZ_JAKREU010000006.1 coordinate 206,599, forward strand.
GCTGGGGGTGCCATCGGCGGCGGGCTTCAGCTGTTCCCCGGCCCAGCGGACGAATTCGTCGACATAGCGGTGATAGTTGGTGAAGAGGACGTACTGCTGGATATGCTCCGGCGGGGTGCCGGTATAATGCCGCAATCGTGCCAGCGAGAAATCGGTGCGCAGCCCGTCGAACAGCGCCAGCGGGCGATGGTCGTCATGGCTGACCCACAGGCCGTCGGCAATCTCGTCACCGATATGCGCCAGCTCGGTCGCCGGGAAATAGCGGGCGAGTTCGGTCGCCGAAACCGCGTCGAGGCTGAGCGCATGGCCCGCGTCGAGGACATAGGGAAACGGGATTTCCTGCCGCCCGGCCACTGCCTCGACCGTCACGTCGTGGTTGGCGATCAGCAGGTCGAGCTGTTCGGTCAGGTAGGCGGCGAACATCGCCGGCTTGGTCACGCTGATGCGATATTCGCCGGGCGTCGTCAGCCGGCCATAGGCGCGCGACGGCGTCGGCCGTTCGCCGCTGCCGCGATAGGTCAGACGGATTTCGGGATAGGCGAACGACCCGTCGACCCGCGCGGACGAGGGCGGAGGCGTGCCGTCGGTGAGGTAGAGGTCCAGGGCGGCGCGAAGGCGCGCGACCGAGGCGGTGTAGAGCCGATCGAGTTCGGCGACGATCTGGGAAGCCTGCGTCATCGACCGTGGCTAAGGCGGCTTGGCCTACAACGCAAGCCCCCGGCGCATGGGTCACGCGCCGGGGATGCAAGCTCAGGTGGCCGAGGGCGGCACCTTCGGCAGGGCGTCTGCTTCACGCTTCTTTTCGATCAGCTTCGATGCGCCGAATGCGGCACCGGCGATGGCGGCGGCGGCACCGGCAACGATCGCGGCGGTCGCGCCCGGATGCGCCTTCACGGTTTCGGCGGTCGACTTGGCGGCGCTGGTTACGGCGTCGCGCGACTTGGCGGCCGCATCGGCTACGGCATCGCGCGACTTCGCGGCGGCGTCGCTCACGCTGTCCTTGGCCGAGGCATAGGTCGCCGACGCCTTTTCAGCGAGCGTGCCCGAAGTTTCGGCGACGTCGTTCGCGATGTTCTTCGTCGCGTCGTTGGTGATCGTCGTGTTGGTCATGACGTTCCCTTTCCTGATCGATATGGGTGCGTAACTACCGACTAACTCGAACGGTGGTCGGGGGTTCCGTTGCGTGTCAGATCGACGCCAGCAGATTCTCGGCCGAGCTGACCTTGAACTCACCGGGTGCCTCGACATGCAGCGCCTCGACCACGCCGTCGTTGACCAGCATCGCATAACGCTGCGACCGGGTGCCCATGCCATAGGCGGAACCGTCCATGGTCAGGCCGATCGCCTTGGCGAAATCGGCATTGCCGTCGGCCAGCATCGTCACCTTGTCGCCCGTATCGCCGGACTTGGCCCATGCCGACAGGACGAAGGCGTCGTTGACCGAAGTGCAGGCGATCTCGTCCACGCCCTTGTCGCGAAACGCCTGTGCCTGTTCGACATAGCCCGGCAGGTGGCGCGCCGAGCAGGTGGGGGTGAAGGCGCCAGGCACCGCGAACAGCGCGACGCGCCGTCCGGCGAAGAAATCCTCGGTCGATACCTGGTCCGGCCCGTCGGGCGTGACCTTGGCGAGCTTGGCAGGGGGCAGGCGGTCGCCGACCTTGATCGTCATGATATTCTCCGCTTCGGGTCCGGCGCGTCGCGCGCGCCACCATGCAGCGTGGGTGCGCGGATGGTCCTTTTCAACCATGGCGCTCCGATACGCGGGGGGCTAGCGTCGCCATCATGATCGAACAGACGCGATTCCTTGCCGGACAAATCCTGCTCGCCATGCCCGGCATCGGCGACCGGCGTTTCGACCATGCCGTCATCGCGATGTGTACCCATGACGAGGACGGGGCGATGGGCGTCGGCATCGGCGATACGATCGACGGGCTGGGGCTGCATGCGCTGCTGAAACAGCTCGACATCGAACCCGGCGATGCGCCCGATGCGCCGATCCATCTGGGTGGCCCGGTCGAGACGCGGCGCGGCTTCGTGCTGCATGACGACAGCTGGTCCGGGCAGGACACGATCGACGTGGCCGGCAAATGGGCGTTGTCGGGATCGATCGACGTGCTGCGCGCGATCGCGGCGGGTACCGGACCGGTGCGCTATCTGATCGCCCTTGGCTATGCCGGCTGGGAGGCGGGGCAGCTTGAGAGCGAATTGTCGCGGCATGGCTGGATGAATGTCGCGGGCGATGGCGCGTTGCTGTTCGACGTGCCGACCGAAGCGCGCTGGCGCGGCGGGTTCGAGACGGCCGGCATCGATCCCCGGCTGCTGGCGCTGGGGGCGGGAACCGCCTGACAACGAGATATAAAGATATCTTTATATAGGATTTGCGTTTCGTCGGGCGGCTGGGTAGAGGCCGACCATCCGCCATGGGTGCGCCCATGGCCCCATGCAGGAGCTGAACATGGCCACCGCCATTGCCGACAAGCAGACCGATTACGTCATCAAGGACATCGGCCTCGCCGATTTCGGTCGCAAGGAAATCGAGATCGCCGAAACCGAAATGCCGGGCCTGATGGCGCTGCGCAGCGAATTCGGCGCGTCGCAGCCGCTGAAGGGCGCGCGCATCACCGGCTCGCTGCACATGACGATCCAGACCGCGGTGCTGATCGAGACGCTGACCGCGCTCGGCGCAGACGTCCGCTGGGCGACCTGCAATATCTTCTCGACGCAGGACCATGCCGCCGCCGCCATCGCCGCTGCGGGCGTGCCGGTGTTCGCGGTGAAGGGTGAGAGCCTGGCCGATTACTGGGACTATGTCGGCGACATCTTCAACTGGGGCGACGAAACCGCCAACATCATCCTCGACGATGGTGGCGATGCCACCATGTTCGCGCTGTGGGGCGCGAAGCTCGAAGCCGGCGCGACGCTTGGCGAGCCGGAGAATGAAGAGGAAGTCGAGTTCCAGCGCGCGCTGAAGGCGTTCATCGCCAAGCGTCCGGGCTATCTGACCGAGACGGTCAAGAACCTGAAGGGCGTGTCGGAAGAGACGACGACCGGCGTCCACCGCCTGTACGAGATCGCGAAGAAGGGCGAACTGCCGTTCCCGGCGATCAACGTCAACGACTCGGTCACCAAGTCGAAGTTCGACAACCTTTATGGCTGCAAGGAATCGCTGGTCGACGCGATCCGTCGCGCCACAGACGTGATGCTGGCCGGCAAGGTCGCCTGCGTCGCGGGCTTCGGTGACGTGGGCAAGGGTTCGGCCCAGTCGCTCCGCAACGGCGGCGCGCGCGTCATGGTCACCGAAATCGATCCGATCTGCGCGCTGCAGGCGGCGATGGAAGGGTTCGAGGTCGTGACGATGGACGAAGCGGTCGAACGCGCCGACATCTTCTGCACCGCGACCGGCAATGCCGACGTCATCACCGCCGAGCATATGGCGAAGATGAAGCCGATGAGCATCGTCTGCAACATCGGCCACTTCGACAGCGAGATCCAGATCGCCGCCCTGTCGAACTATGAATGGGACGAAGTGAAGCCGGGCACCGACCTGGTGAAGTTCCCCGATGGCAAGCAGATCATCGTGCTGGCCAAGGGTCGTCTGGTGAACCTGGGCTGCGCCACCGGCCACCCGTCGTTCGTCATGTCGTCGTCCTTCACCAACCAGGTGCTGGCGCAGATCGAGCTGTGGACCAAGGGCGACGAATACAAGAACGAAGTCTACGTCCTGCCCAAGCACCTCGACGAAAAGGTCGCGGCGCTGCACCTCGAGAAGCTGGGCGTGAAGCTCAGCAAGCTGACCGAAAAGCAGGCGTCGTACATCGGCGTGCCGGTCGAAGGGCCGTTCAAGCCGGATCATTATCGCTACTGATCGTTCGCGCGATCCGAGAGCCGAGGGGGCGGGCATCCGGTTGGATGCCCGCCCTTTTTTGTTGCGCGTTTGCAACGCCTCGCAGCCAAACCGCCCCGGCACCCATTCAATACGTTGCAAATCAAACGGACTGCGTCTCGAAGCAATACATCAGAATGTATTGCTTAAGGGGTCCGTTTCATGAACCAGTCAACGTCGCGTCTGCGTAGCGGTGTCGCACGCAGTGCCGTTGTCATCGCCGCGCTGATGGCGTCGGCATCCGCCGTCGCGCAGACCGCCGCGCCCGGCAACAACGACAACGTCCCGATCCCGGCGGACCCCGCTGCGCAGACGCCTGCGGATGCCAGCAACGGCGAAGAGATCGTCGTCACCGGCACCCGCATCCGGCGACCAGACTTCGAATCGCCCAGCCCCGTCGTCTCGGTGAGCGGCGCCGCGATCCAGCAGGGTGGCAGCACCAATCTGACCGATATCATCGCGCAGATTCCTGCGCTGCAGGGTTCGACCACCTCGGCCGATACGGCGGGCAGCGGCGTCGGCATCGGTCTCTCGGGCCTGAACTTGCTGAACCTGCGTAACCTGGGCGAGGATCGCACGCTGGTGTTGATCGATGGGCGTCGCCAGGTTGCGTCGCTCCCCGGATCGCAGGCGGTCGATGTCAGCACAATTCCGACCGATCTGCTCGAGCGCGTCGACGTGCTGACCGGCGGCGTGTCGGCGGTATATGGCGCGGATGCGGTGACCGGCGTGGTCAATTTCGTCCTGAAACGCAATTTCGAAGGTATTACCGCGCGTGCGCAGGCCGGCATTTCCGAATATGGCGATGCAGGCAAGCGCCTGCTGGCGGTGACCGCCGGCAAGAATTTCGCCGACGGGCGCGGCAACGTGGCGCTCGCCTATGAATATGGCTCGGAAAGCCGGCTGGAATCGCGCGATCGCGCGCGGCTGCGTGGAACTGGGTTCGTCTCGTTCCAGCGCAATCCGAATGATCCGGAGTTCCAGCCGGGCTATACCGGCGGCGCCAGCAACGGCATCCCGGACAATATCCCGACCAACGATGTCCGCTACAACGACACCGCGCGCCAGGGCGGCATCGACGTCGATTTCGACGGCCAGCCCGATTACTTCGTCAACGGCGCCGGTCAGCTGGTTCCGTTCCAGCTCGGCACCGTGCTGCGCCCCGGCTTCTCGCAGGGGGGAAGCGGCACCAGTGTCGCCGATTACCAGAACGACCTGCTGCCGCGTATCGACCGCCATGTCGCGAACCTGATCGCGCATTACGACGTGTCGCCCGCGCTGACGCTGTTCGCGGAAGGCAAGTACGCCCGTAGCAAGTCGTTCACCGTCGGCCAGCCTTCCTTCGACTATTATCTGCTGGCGGAAGACGGCAATCCGTACCTGCCCGCCGGCCTGCCGAATCTGGGCAATGGCGGCGTGCTGATCACCCGCGACAATTTCGACATCGGTCAGCGTGGCGAGACGATCACTCGCGAAACCTATCGCGCGGTCGTCGGTGCGCGCGGCGCGATCAACGACCATGGCAGCTACGAACTGTCCTATGTCTTCGGTCAGTCGGACATCGCCAACCGCTACGTCAACAATACCTATAACGACCGCTTCTTCGCGGCGCTGGATGCGGTGCGCGATCCGTCGAACGGGCAGATCACCTGCCGCGTGAACCTCGATCCGACCTGGACCCCGAACCAGCCCTATGCCAGCCGCACCGTCGTCAACCCGACGACGTTCCGGCCGGGCGAGTGCGTGCCGTTGAACCTGTTCGGCGACGGAGCCCCCAGCCAGGCGGCGCTCGATTTCGTCCGCGCCACCACCACCGACCGTTCGCGTCTGCGCCAGCATGTCGTGTCCGGCTCGGTCTCGGGCGACTTCGGCCAGTTCTTCCGGCTGCCCGGCGGTCCGCTCAATTTCGCACTGGGTGCGGAGTATCGTAAGGAAGAGAGCCGGTTCGTACCCGATGCGATCGCGGCACAGGGCGTGACCTTCACGAACTCGCTGGGCCGGGAAGAAGGCCGGTTCGACGTGAAGGAAGCGTTCGCCGAACTCGACGCGCCGATCCTGAAGGACATGGCCTTCGCCCATCGCCTGAGCGTCGGCGCAGCGATCCGCATCTCGGACTATTCGACGATCGGCCGCACGACGACGTGGAAGGTCAACGGCACCTATGCGCCGGTGCGTGACGTCACGTTGAACGGCACCTATTCGAAGGCGGTTCGCGCGCCGAACATCGGCGAGCTGTTCGCCGGTCAGTCGCAGACCTTCGCCTTCATCACCGACCCGTGCGACAAGGCGGAACTGCAGAACGGCACCGCGACCCGTGCGGCCAATTGCCGTACGCTGCTAAGCGGCCTGGGCGTTGCCGATCCGGCGAACTACGTGGACGCGCGCACGACCAACATCTCCGGCTTCTCGGGTGGCAACCGCGACCTGCGCGAGGAAGAGGCGACGACGTGGACGGCAGGGGCGGTGGTGCAGCCGCGATTCATTCCCGGCCTGTCGCTGCGTGCCGACTGGTATGACATCAACCTGAAGGGCGCGATCAACACCGTCGCGGCGAACGAGGTCGCCCGGTTGTGCGTCGATCAGGCCACGCTGGACAATGTGTTCTGCCGTTCGATCACCCGGACGAACGTTGCCAGCAACACGGCAGCTGTCGGCAACATCACCAGCTTCATCGTCGCGCCGCAGAACGTCGCGCGCTTCAGCACCGCCGGTCTCGACGTGAACATCAACTACGCATTCGACGCGGGGGATGTCGGTCGGTTCAACCTGCGCCTCGTCGGCAACTATCTCGACAAGCTGGAGTTCATCGGTACGCCTGGCGCGCCGGTCACCAACCGTCGTCAGGAATCGGCTTTCCGTGCGCCCAAATACAGCGCCAATGCCGATCTGACCTGGTCGCTGGAGAACGTTACCGTCAACTACGGCGTCAACTTCCTCGACAAGACGCTGCGCTATGCGAACCTGACGAACGAGAGCAACCCGGACGTCGTCGCGCCGGAATACAAGTACATCAAGCAGATGTGGCAGCATGACCTGTACCTCAGTGTCGATGCGACCAACCGCTTCCAATTCTATGGCGGCGTGAACAACCTGTTCGGCCAGAAGCCGGATGTAGCGGATTTGAGCTACATCCAGCAGACGATCGGTCGCTATTTCTTCGCCGGCGCACGGGTGAAGATGTAACGAACCTCGCGACCGGCGGCGGCGATCCGCCGCCGGGATGCGACAAAGGGGCGGTGCCATATGGCACTGCCCCTTTTTTATGCGGGCGCTAACGACTAGGCAGGAGACGTGCCCATTTCCGCCGTTCCATCGTCTGCCTGCGAGGCGCTCGCTTGATTACCCTGACCCTGATGACGGCCGTGCTGACCGGCGTCGTGCTGGCGTTGCTGATCGGCGCGAGCGTGTGGATGCTGCATACCGGCCTGTCCGCGCGGCGGCAGGCGGCGGCGGAGGGCGCACTGTTCGATTCGCTCAGTGCCACGCTGTCGGCGTCGCCCGCGCTGGCGATGGTGGTACGCGCCGATGGCCGGCTGCTGCTCGACCAGCCGCTTGCCGACCGGCTGGGCCGCAGCGACATGCCGGTGTCGCTCGCCGATCTGGGCAGCGCCGATAGCGGGCTGGAGCCGGGCAGTGCCGACCGGCTGGTCGATGCGATCACCGCTGCGCTGCGCGGGGGCAAGCCGTTCCGCACCGTCGTCCGCGCGACCGGATCGGCGCGGTCGTTGTTCGCGATCGGGGACCGGGCACCGGCGGCGCTCAACACGCCGGGTGGGGTGCTGGTCTGGTTCTTCGACGCGACCGAATTCCATAACGAGATCGCGACATTGGGCGCGGAGGCGGAGGAATATCGCGCCGCGTTCGATGCGCTGTCCAGCCTGATCGAGGCTGCGCCGATGCCGATGTGGTATCGCGACGATTCGCTGCGGCTCGCCATGGTCAACACCGCCTATGTCCGCGCGGTCGATGCGAGCGATGCGGCGGAGGCGATCGCGCGGCAGGTCGAACTGGTCGAGGGCGTCGGCATGGGCGGCCCGCTGGCCAGTGCGGCGATCGCGCGCGACACCGGGCAGCCGCAGGCGGCGGCGATGCCGGCGACGATCAACGGCGAACGGCGGATGCTGCGCGTCCACGATATGCCGCTGCGCGACGGCGGCACCGGCGGCTTCGCGATCGACGTGCATGAGATCGAGGAGGCGCGCGGCCGGCTGAAGCGCAGCCGCGAGGCGCAGCGCGCGATGCTCGACCGGCTGTCGGCAGGCGTGGCGCAGTTCGCGCCCGACCGCACGCTCGTCTTCTACAACCAGCCGTTCGGCCGCACCTTTGCGATGAAGCCCGAATGGCTGGCCGACCGGCCCGAATTCGACCGGGTGCTCGACCGGATGCGCGAGGCCAAGCGCCTGCCCGAAGTCCGCGACTTTCCGGGATGGAAGGCGGAGCGCCGCGACTGGTTCCGCGCCGCCGAGGGCGCGATCGAGGAGCAGTGGCATCTGCCCGGCGGCACGCATCTGCGTGTCGTCGCACAGCCTCTGCCCGAAGGCGGCCTGCTGCTGATCTTCGAGGATCGCACCGAACAGGTCCAACTGGCCAGCGCGCGCGACACGCTGCTGCGCGTCCGCACCGCGACGTTCGACAATCTGTTCGAGGCGCTGGGCGTGTTCGCGGCCGACGGCCGGTTGCAAATCTGGAACGCGAAGTTCCGGCAGGTCTGGGGGCTGGACGATGCGTTCCTCGACGGCCACCCGCGCGTCGACGCGCTGGCGGAGCGGGTTGCCGAGAACCTTGCCAGCCCCGGCAAGGCGGCGCTGATCCCCGAACTGGTCCGCTTCGCCACCCAACAGCGGATGCAGCGATCGGGCCGTTTCGCCATGGCCGATGGGCGGCATTATGAATTCGGCGCGGTCCCGTTGCCCGATGGCAATGCGCTGCTGACGATGCTCGACATTTCAGACAGCCGGCGGATGGAACAGGCGTTGCGCGACCGCAACGAGGCGCTGGAGGCGGCGGATCGGGTCAAGACCGCGTTCGTCGCGTCGATGAGCTATGAACTTCGCACGCCGCTGACCTCGATCAAGGGCTTCGCCGAGATGTTGCAGGCGGGCTATGCCGGCAAGCTGACGGCGGACGGCGCGCGCTACACCGATGCGATCCTCGAATCGGTCGAGCGGCTGGGGGGGCTGATCGACGATACGCTCGACCTGACCGCCAACGAAACCACGCCGGTCGCCCGCGCGACGGTGCCGTTGAAGATGATCGCGTCCGAGGCCGCCGACGCGGCGCGCGCGGCGGCGGCGGCACGCGGAGTCGAGCTGGCGGTGGAGATCGCACCGACGGCCGGCGTGATGCTGGGCGATGCGCGGCGCTTGCGACAGGCGGTCGGCCATCTGCTCGACCATGCGATCGGTGGCCTGCGGCAGGGCGGGCGCGTGCTGCTGCATGTCGATGGCGATACGCAGCGCGCGCGGATCGTGGTGTCGGACGACGGGCCGGGCATGTCGAAGGACGCGGTGGCCCGCGCGTTCGACCGGTTCGCGCAGGCCGGCGCGACGCGGGTCGGGGAGCGGGCGCTCAGCCTCGACCTGCCGCTCGCACGGCAGGCGGTCGAGGCGCATGGCGGCACGATCGAGCTGGTGTCGGAGAAGGGCGTGGGTACGCTGGTCACCATCGACCTGCCGCGCGAGCCGTGATGCATCTGGCGGACGAAGCGGCGGCGCACGCGTTCGGCGCGAAACTGGCGGCGGTGGTGCGGCCGGGCGACGTCATCGCGCTGTCGGGGCCGCTGGGCGCGGGCAAGACCAGTATCGCACGCGGCGTGCTGGCGGCGCTGGGGCTGGCGGGCGAGGCGCCGTCGCCCAGCTTCGCCATCGTCCAGCCCTATGATCCGCCCGAGGTGCGCCTGAGCGTACTGCACGTCGATCTCTATCGGATCGAGGACCGGGATGAAGCGCTCGAACTGGGGCTGGACGAGGCGGACGATGCGCTGCTGCTGGTCGAATGGCCCGAACGGCTGGGCGACGACCATTGGCCGGACGCGCTGTGGCTGACGCTGGCGTTCGACGACGCCGGCGGGCGGCGCTTGACAGCGCGCGTGCCGGACGCTTGGGAAAGCCGATGGCCGCTGACCTGAACCCGCGCGATGCGGCTGTCCCGTTTCTGACCGACGCCGGCTGGGGCGATGCGCAGATCTTGCCGCTGGCGGTCGATGCGTCGTTCCGCCGCTATTACCGCGTGATCGAGGCGGGGCGCAGCGCGGTGCTGATGGACGCGCCGCCGCCCGAGGATACCCGCAAGTTCGCGCATATGGCGGCGTGGTTGGGCGAACGGGGCTTTGCCGCGCCCGCCATTCTGGCCGACGATGCGACGGCAGGCTTCATGCTGCTGGAGGATTTCGGCGACATGCGGATGCGCGAGACGGTCGACGCCGCGCCCGAAAGCGAGGGCCGGCTCTATGCCGCCGCCGTCGACCAGCTGCTGCGCCTGCAACGCCATGAACCCGCGCCCGTGCCGCCCTATGACCGCGCGTTCATCCTGCGCGAGGCGAACCTGCTGATCGAATGGTATTGCGACGCGCTGGGGCTGTCGGTCGATACCGAGGGCTATGTCGCGGCATGGAATGCGGCGTTCGATGCGTTGCCCGAGATGCCGGTCGTCACGGTGCTGCGCGACTATCATGCCGAAAATCTGATGCTGCTGGACGATGCGCGGCTCGGGCTGCTCGATTTTCAGGACGCGCTGGCCGGGCATCCCGCCTATGATCTCGTGTCGCTGTTGCAGGATGCGCGGCGCGACGTGCCCGCGGTGGTCGAGGCATCGATGCTCGCCCGCTACCGCGAATCGACCGGGGTGGGGGACGGGTTCGACGCCGCCTATCACCTGTTCGGCGCGCAGCGGAACGCGAAGATTCTCGGCATCTTTACCCGGCTGTGGCGGCGCGACGGCAAGCCGCGCTATGGCGCGCTGTGCCCGCGCGTCTGGCGCTATCTGGAGCGTGACCTGACCCACCCGGCGCTTGCCGGGGTCGCGCGCTGGTTCGATCTCAACATCCCGCCCGCACAGCGCGGCGATCCGCAGGAACTCGCATGACCACCCTCCGTTCGATCCGCCCCCATCCGCAAGCGGCGGTGCCCGAAACCGCGATGGTGATGGCGGCGGGGCTGGGCAAGCGGATGCGCCCGTTGACCGCGATGCGGCCGAAGCCTTTGGTCGAGGTGGCGGGCAAGCCGTTGATCGATCACGTCTTCGACCGGCTGCGCGGGGCGGGGGTCAAGCGTGCGGTGGTCAACGTCCATTACCTCGCGGATGCGATGGAAGCGCATCTGAAGCACCGGGTGAAGGGCATCGACATCGCCGTGTCCGACGAACGCACGAAGCTGCTGGAGACCGGCGGCGGGCTGGTCAAGGCGCGCGAGCTGATTGGCGACCAGCCGTTCGTCTGCGTCAATTCGGACAATCTGTGGGTCGATGGCCCGGTCGATTCGATCCGTCTGCTCAGCAGCCTGTGGGACGATGCGAAGATGGACGCGCTCCTGCTGCTGGTGCCGCAGGCGCTGGCGCACGGCCATCGGGGCCAGGGCGATTTCCATATCGACGCGATGGGCCGCATCACCGGCCGCCGCAAGCCCGGCCGGCTCGCCCCCTATGTCTTTACCGGCGTGCAGATATTGTCGCCGCGCGTCATCGCCGACTGGCCCGAAGGGGCGTTTTCGACCAATCTGTTCTGGAACCGCGCGATCGAGGCGGGGCGCGCATATGGCGTCGCGCATCAGGGGCTGTGGTTCGATGTCGGCACGCCGGGCGCGATCGCGATGACGGAGGCGGTTCTCGCCGATGGCTGAGGCCAGACGCCTCGGTCTCTACACCATCCCGATCCACCGGGCGTTCGCCGACGCGCTGGCGGTCGGGCTGATCCGCCGGTTCGGCGGCGACCGGCTGGCGCTGGCGCAGGGCATGGTGCTGGTGCCCACCAACCGCGCCAAGCGGACCGTTCAGGAAGCGTTCGTACGCGCCAGCGGCGGCGGGCTGCTGCTGCCGCGCCTGGTCGCGATCGGCGATCCCGAACTGGACGAAGGGATCGGCAGTTTCGCCGACCCGGCCGACCAGCAACCGATCCCGCCCGCGATCGATCCGCTGGCGCGACGGATGATCCTCGCCCGGCTGGTGACCGAGGAGCGCCAGCGCGCCGGCCGCCCGGTCGATGCGGCGGAGGCGGTGCGGCTCGCCGGCGATCTCGCCGCCACGCTCGACCAGCTGCTGGTGGAAGAGGTCGATCCGGCGCGGCTACGTGACCTGAACCTCGACGAGACGCTGTCGGCGCATTGGGAGCGGTCGCTGGAGCTATTCCGCATCGTGCTGGACCGCTGGCCGGGCGAGCTGGCGGCGCTGGGGCGGATCGACCTGGCCGACCGGCGGACCCGGCTGCTCGGGCGGCTGTGTGCGCGCTGGTCGGTCGATCCGCCCAAGGGGTTCGTCTGCGCGGCCGGCATCGCGACCAACGCGCCGGCCATCGCCCGCATCCAGCGCTGCGTGGCCGGCCTGTCGCGCGGGATGGTCGTGCTGCCCGGCCTCGATCTGGCGATGGATGACGAGGAATGGGCGTCGCTCGGCCCCCATGCTCCCGATCCCGTCACCGGCCGGCGCAAGCGGTCGATCGAGACGCACCCGCAATATCACCTGAAGCTGCTGCTCGACCGGATGGGCGTCAACCGCCATGAATTTGTCCGCTGGCAGGCGGCGAGCGAACATGACGCGACCCCGACGCGCAGCCGTGCCATCGCCACCGCGCTCAGCCCGGCCGAGCAGACCCATCACTGGATCGACGTCCCCGCCGCCGATCGCCGCTTGTCGGGCGTGCGGATGGTCGAGCTGGCGACGCCGGCCGAAGAAGCACAGGCGATCGCCGTCGCGCTGCGCGAGGCGTTGGAGACGCCCGGCCGCACCGCCGCGCTGGTGACGCCCGACCGGATGCTGGCGCGGCGGGTGGCGGCGCACATGGCGCGCTGGGGCGTCAGCGTCGACGATTCCGCCGGACAGCCGCTGTCGCTGCTCGCCCCCGGCACATTGCTGCTGGCGCTGGTCGAGGCGGCGGCGCAGGCCTTTGCGCCCGTCGCGCTCCTGTCCCTGCTGAAACATCCGCTGGTGCAGAGCGGCGAGGCGGAACAGCGCGTCCAGTGGCTCGACGGGGTTCGCCGGCTCGATCGGGCGTTGCGCGGGCCGCGCCCTGCGCCGGGGCTGGCCGGGATCGACCGTCATCTGCGCGAGGGGGAACCGCGCGACGCGGCGATCCGCACGGCGGCGGCGAGCTTCTGGGAGGTCGCCTGCCCGCTGCTGACCCCGCTGGCCGATATCGTCGCTGCCGGGCCGCAGCCGCTGGTCCGGCTCCTGACCGTGCTGCGGGAGACGGCGAGCGCATTGGCCGGCGATGCGGTGTGGAGCCGCCCCGACGGGCGCGCCGCCGCCGAACTGATCGCCGCGCTGGAGGAGCAGGCGGCGATCGGCCCGCCGCTGGTCGATCCGCGCGCACTGCCCGCATTGCTGCGCACGTTGCTGGACGAGGTGGCGGTGCGCCCACCACAGGGTGCACATCCTCGCCTCGCGATCCTCGGTCTGCTCGAAGCACGCTTGCAGACCGCCGACCTGATGATCCTCGGCGGGCTGAACGAGGGGGTGTGGCCAGCGCTGCCGTCGCCCGATCCGTGGCTCGCCCCGCGCATCCGTGCCGATCTGGGGTTGCCGGGACTGGAGCGGCGCATCGGTTTGGCGGCGCACGACTTTGCCGGTGCGATGGGTGCGCCCGATGTGGTGCTGACCCGCGCCGCGCGCGACGCGACCGCGCCTACCATCGCGTCGCGGCTGTGGCTGCGGTTGCAGGCGCTGGACGACAATCTGGCGCGTGCCGGGCATTTGCGCGACTGGGCGCGGGCGATCGACCGGCCCGCCGCTTATGCCGCCGCGTCGCGCCCGGCACCGCGTCCGCCGGTGGCGCTGCGCCCGCGACGAATTTCGGTGACCGAAGTCGACCGGCTCAAGGCCGACCCCTATGCCTTCTACGCGCGGCGGATGCTGCGGCTGTCGCCGATGGATGCGGTCGATGCCGATGCGACCGCCGCGTGGCGCGGCACGGCGGTGCATGGCGTGCTGGAACGCTGGGCGCGCGAGGACGGGCTGGACCCGGCGAAGCTCCGGCGGCGGTTGCAGGCGCTGTCCGACGACCCGCGCACCCATCCGCTGCTCCGCGCGCTGTGGGTGCCGCGCCTCAAGGAGGCGATCGACTGGGTCGCGGCGCTGACGCAGGAAAAGCTGGCCGAGGGGCGCGACGTGGCGGCGGTCGAATGCGACGGCGTGCTGGAGATTGCCGGGGTTGAATTGTCGGGCAAGGCCGACCGGATCGACCGCGCCGCCGACGGCATGCTGGCGATCATCGACTACAAGACCGGCAAGGCACCAAGCGGCAAGGCGGTGGCTGCCGGTTACAGCCTGCAGCTCGGGCTGTTGGGGTTGATGGCCGAACGCGGCTGTTTCGCGCAAGTCCGCGGGACGGCCGGCGCTTTCGAATATTGGTCGCTCATCAAGGACAAGGACAGTTTCGGCAAGATGACCACCCCGGTCAACGCCAACGGCACCGGCGGACGGATCGCTACCGGAGAGTTTGTCGCGCTCGCCAAGCGTCATTTCGAGGAGGCGGTCGCCCGGTTCCTGACCGGCGACGAGGCGTTCGTCGCCAAGCTGGTGCCCGAATATGCCCCCTATGCCGAGTATGACCAGCTGATGCGCCGCGACGAATGGTATGGCCGTGAGTGAGGTCCGCGCGCTCCAGCGGCTGAAGAACGACCAGGCGGCAGCGAGCGACCCGCATCGCCATGTCTGGCTGTCGGCCTCCGCCGGCACCGGCAAGACGCATGTGCTGTCGGCGCGGGTATTCCGCCTGTTGCTGCGCGGGGTCGATCCGGCGGCAATTCTGTGTCTGACCTTTACCAAGGCCGGGGCGGCGGAAATGGCCGAACGCGTCGCCAGCCGGCTGGCGCGCTGGGTCCGCCTGCCGACTGCCGACCTGAAGGCAGACCTGTTCGCGCTGGGCGAGGATGTGAACGATGCGGCATTGCTGGCGCGCGCCCGCACCCTGTTCGCCCGCGTCCTCGACGCGCCCGGCGGCGGCGTCCGCATTCAGACCATCCATGGCTTCTGCCAGAGCCTGCTCGCCGGTTTCCCGGTCGAGGCGGGTCTGGTCCCCGGTTTCCGCCCGTTGGAGGCACGCGAGGAAGCCGGCATGGCGCGTGAGGCGCTGGCCGAACTGCTGGTCGAGGAACAGCGGACCGGTTCCACGCGGATCGGCGACGCCATCGCCGCCATGTCGCTGCGCATGGGCGAGGGCGCGGCCGAGAATTTCCTGCGCGAATGCGCCAAGCGACCGCAGGCGATGGCTGAGCTGCCAAGCGGGCTTCAGCCGTTCCTGCGCCGCGCGCTCGACCTGCCGTCCGGACCGATCGACGAGATGCTGGCCGACGCGTGCAGCGACGACGAATTCGACTGCGACGCGCTCGAACGGCTCGCTGCCGCCAATCTGTCCTGGGGCACGGCGACGGGCAAGAAGACCCATGGGGCGATCATGGGCTGGCTGGCGAACGGCCCGGCGGAACGTGCGGCGCGGGTACGCGACATTCGCAAGATCTTCTTCACCGCCGACGATACGCTGCGCAAGGCGTCGGCCAAGCTGATCGCCGCCGAACCCGATTATGACGAACTGGCCGATGCGGTCGGGACCCGTGCGGGCGAGCTGATCGAGCTGGCCGGGCGGATGGGCTATGCCGACGCGCTGGCCGACGCGCTGTCGGCCGGCCGGGCCTATGCCGACGCCTATGTCCGTGCCAAGCGGCGTGCCGGCGCGGTCGATTTCGACGATCTGATCCGCGAGACGCTGAACCTGCTGGCGCAACCGGGCATCGGCGACTGGGTCCGGTTCAAGCTGGACCAGAGCACCGAACATGTCCTGATCGACGAGGCGCAGGACACCAATCCGCAGCAATGGGCGATCGTCCGCTCGCTGGTCGAGGAATTCTTCAGCGGCGACGCGGTGCGCGCGGCGGGAATGCGGACCTTGTTCGTCGTCGGCGATTACAAACAGGCGATCTTCGGTTTCCAAGGCACCGACCCGATCTATTTCCGCGCGGCGCATGTCGATTTCGAACGCCGCGCCGCGCTGCCCGACGAATATCGTGGCGACGCGCGCGAACTCGACACGCTGTCGCTGACCCACAGCTTCCGCACGACGCGACCGGTGCTGGAATTCGTCGACGCCGCCATCGCCGCGCTGCCCGATCCCGGCATGGGCATCGACACGCCCGACACCCATGATAGCGAGGTGCCCGGCCCCGGCACCGTCACCCTCTGGGCACCGACCGTGGTGGAGACGCCCGACGATGCCGAGGAAGGCTGGGTCGACGATGTCACGCGGGTGATCGCCGCAAAGATCGCGCGCGAGATTGCCGGCTGGATCGGCACGCTGCCGCTGGAGTCCAAGGGGCGGATGCTCCAGCCGGGCGACATCATGGTGCTGGTCAAGCGACGCGGCGACCTCGCCTCGCTGATCGTCGCACGGCTCTATGCCGAGGGGGTGCCGGTCGCGGGCGTCGACCGGCTGCGGCTCGACGCGCCGCTGGCGGTCAAGGACCTGCTCGCCGCGATCCGGTTCGCGTTGCAGCCCGACGACGACCTCAGCCTCGCCAGCCTGCTCGTCTCGCCGCTGATCGGCTGGACGCAGGACCAGCTGCTGGCCGGGGCACTGCGCAAGGGCGGGAGCCTGTGGCGGCAACTGCGCCAGACGAACAGCGACGCGGTCGAGCCGCTGTCGCGCATCCTGCGCCGCGCCGATTTCGCCACGCCCTATCGATTCCTCGAGGAATTGCTGTCGGGCGAGCTGGACGGACGCCGCAAGCTGATCGCGCGGCTGGGCGAGGAAGCGCGCGACCCGATCGACGAACTGCTCAACGCCGCCTTGTCGTTCGAGGCGCTGGCCACGCCGTCGCTGCAGCGTTTCGTCGAATGGTTCGACCGGGGCGAGGTGGAGATCAAGCGCGACGCGGGCGGTGCGGGCGGCGCGGTGCGGGTGATGACCGCGCACGGGTCGAAGGGGTTGCAGGCGCCGCTGGTGCTGCTGGCCGATGCCGCGATCGATCCGACCAACAGCAAGCGCGATGTCGTCTACTGGTCGCCCGAGGGGCATGACGGTGCGGGATTCCCGCTGTTCCGCCCGCGCGCGAGCGAGCGCGGCACGCCGGTCGACGACGCCTTTGCCGCGCGCGACCGCAGCGATCTGGAGGAGCATTGGCGGCTCTTCTATGTCGCCGCGACCCGTGCCGAGGAACGGCTGGTCATCGCCGGCGCGCCCAGCCCCAAGACGAAGGGCGTGCCGCCGCCGCTCAGCTGGTACAGCGCCGCCGCCGCCGCGTTCGACGCGCTGGGCGTGGCCGAGGGGGACGGCGGGGACCGGGTCTTTACCGGGCTGACCCCGCAGCCCCCGGTCGCTGGCAAGGCGCGCAAGGCAACCGCCCCGACCGACGCGACGGCCATCCCCGGCTGGCTGCGCGCGCCGGCCCCGGCCGAGGCGCGCCCGCCGCGCCCCCTCGCGCCATCCGCCGTTGGCGAGGACGAGGTGTCCGACCCGCCGCCGACCGCGACGATGCGCGCAGCGGCCGAGCGCGGACGGCTGCTCCACCAGCTGTTCGAACGCCTGCCCGAAGTGCCGCGCGCCGAGCGAGCGGATGCGGCCGAACGCTGGCTGGCCGGTGCGGCGGGGGTGGAGGATGCCGCCTTGCGCCGCCGCGTGACGCGCGATGCGATGGCGGTGCTGGACGACCCGGACTTTACCGACCTGTTCGGGCCCGACGCGCTGGCGGAGGCACCCATCGCGGCGGTCGTCGGGACGCAGGTCGTGGCGGGCACCGTCGACCGGCTGTGCATCGGCGACCGCACCGTCCGCGTGGTCGATTTCAAGACCGGCCGCCGGGTGCCGGACGATGTGGCGGACATTCCGGTCTATCACCTGCGCCAGATGGCCGCCTATGCCGCGGCGCTCCGCGTGATCTTTCCCGATCACGGCGTGGAGGCGGCACTGCTCTACACCGCCGGCCCGCGGATGTTCGTGCTGCCCGATGCGCTGCTCGACGCGCACAAGCCGGGCTTGGGGGCGGGGGAACAAAGCTTGCCCCGCGAAGCTTGAGGTGCCGACCCCCAGATCATAGATATCAGCGTAACAAGGAGATTATCATGCCGACCAAGACCGTTACCGACGCCAGCTTTTCCGCCGACGTGCTGCAGTCCGACAAGCCGGTGCTGGTCGATTTCTGGGCGGACTGGTGCGGCCCGTGCAAGATGATCGCCCCGGCGCTGGAGGAAATCGCCGACGAGCTGGGCGACAAGGTGACGATCGCCAAGGTCGACATCATGGCCAACCCCGACACCGCCGGTTCGATGGGTGTGCAGTCGATCCCGCTGCTCAAGCTGTTCAAGAACGGCCAGCCGGTCGCCGACCTGCTCGGCGCGCGGCCGAAGAGCCAGTTGAAGGCGTGGCTTGAAGGCGAACTGGGCTGATGCTGCTGGCGGCGACGTCATCGCTGCCGCTGACCAATCCCACGTCACCCCGGGCTTGACCCGGGGTGACGCTTCTTCCTCTACCGAGCCGTGAGAAAAGCGGGACCCCGGATCAAGTCCGGGGTGACGGTTAGGGGCGTGGAATAGGCCTGCCCGACGCCATTCCACTCCAACGAAGGCCGGTGCCGCACCCGGACCCCGTGCCGCGCTAACGCCAGCACTTCCCGGCCTTCTACAGCCCGGAACCCCTCAGCTCCGATAATCGGCGTTGATCGAGATATACCCATGCGTCAGGTCGCAGGTCCACACCGTGGCCTGCCCTTCACCCAAATGCAGGTCGACGCCGATCTCGACCTCCTGCCCCTTCAGATGCGCCGCCACCGGCGCTTCGTCATAGCCCGAAACCGCCAGGCCCCCTTCCGCAACCTGCGTCGTGCCGAAGCGGATCGACAGCCTGTCGCGCTCGGCCGGTTCGCCCGCCTTGCCGACCGCCATCACCACGCGGCCCCAGTTTGCGTCCTCGCCGGCGATCGCGGTCTTCACCAGCGGCGAATTGGCGATGCTCATCGCGATACGGTGCGCGCTGCCGTCGCTTTCCGCGCCCTCGACGGTCACCGCGATGAACTTGGTCGCGCCTTCGCCGTCGCGCACCACCAGATGCGCCAGCTGCCGGCACAGGTCGTGGAGCGCTGCCGCCAACGCATCCGCGCCGTCATCGTCGAACGACGCGATCGGATCGTTCCCCGCCGCGCCGGTCGCGAACGCCAGCACGGTGTCGCTGGTCGAGGTATCGCCATCGACGGTGATGCAGGAGAAGGTCCGCCGGTTGGCTGCCTCCAGCGTGCTTTGCAGGAACGCCGGATCGACCGCCGCATCGGTGAAGATGAAGCCCAGCATCGTCGCCATGTCGGGCGCGATCATGCCCGACCCCTTGATGACGCCGGACAGCTTGACCGTCCGGTCGCCGACCTTCGCGGTGGTGAACGCGCCCTTGGTAAAGGTGTCGGTCGTGCCGATCGTTTCCGCCACCGCTTCCCAGCCACAGGGTTCGGCGACGAACGCGGCGTCGAGGCCCGCTTCCGCCTTGTCGATCGGCAGCGGCACACCGATCACGCCGGTCGAGGCGACGAAGACGTCGGATGGCTGGCAGTCCATCGCCTGTGCGGTGCGGGCGGCGATCGCCTCGACGGCGGCGCGGCCCCGGTCGCCCGTAAAGGCGTTGGAGTTGCCCGCATTGACCACCAGCGCCCGCGCCCGGCCCAGCACCAGCGCGCGGCGGCACCATTCCACCTCGGGCGACGGGCATTTGCTGTTGGTCAGCACGCCCGCCACCGCCGTTCCCTCCGTCAGCGTGACGAAGGTCAGGTCGCACCGGTCCCAATTCTTGTACCGCGCCCGCGCGACGCGCAGCGTAACGCCCCCGATCGGCGGCAGCGCGGGGAAGGGCGTGGCGAGCGGGGATACGGCAGTCGACATAGGCGCTGTGTCCGGTCTAGCCTGCACCGGATACGGGGCAGGGGGGGGATATGCGACGGTTCCTACGCATGGGCGCGGCGGTTGCAACGCTTTGTTGTGGCGGCGGAGCCTGGGGGCAGACCGATCCCAAGCCGATCGATCCGGCCAGTTGGGTGACGAACGACGACTTTCCGGCAGAAGCGCTGCGCAAGGATGAAAAGGGGATCGTGAAGTTCGCGCTGTCGGTGAATCCGGCGGGTCGCCCAACAGGTTGCCGTATCGTTGAAACCAGCGGTAGCGCCTTGCTGGACCAGACGACCTGCCGAGTAATGGTGCTGAGAGGTGTTTTCAAACCCGCTACCGACAAGCACGGCAGGCCGGTGACGGGCGAATGGGAGCAGCGAGTCAATTGGCAACCGCCATCCGACTATCGCCAGCCGTTGCTGCCCTTCCAATCGATCAGCAGGATCGTCATCGGGCCGGACGGAAACGTCACCGACTGCACCAGCCGCCTTGCCGGCGACCCCAGCGTCCAGTTCGATGTTTGCACCAGATATGGCGATTCCTACCCCGCGCGCGATGTCGCCAAGGGATACGGGCCGGGGGTCCTGACCTTTACACTGTCACAGACGGTGGATGGGTTCAGCGCTTCGCCGACCTCGCCGACCTCGGAAATTCCACCGAACTGGACTGTCGAGGAGCAGCTGACGATCGATCCTTCCGGCGTGGTGCAGACCTGTCGAAAAATTAGCTCGAATGACGGAACGACGGATTGTCCGGTCGGTAATCGCTACATGGCCCCCGAAAGCGGCAAGCCGGTGCGGATCGTGAAGACGACCTCCACCGCGTTTCAGCCCGCGAAGTGACGCGCGCCGCTGGACGCCGGGCCGCCCATTCCCTATGTCTCGGCCGCTTGCGGCCGGGCATCCTGTCGCGAAACCAAACCGTCTGGACGTATCGCTTGCGTTTGCTGCTGTTCCTCTCCGCGCTGCTGACGGGCCTGACCGGCCTGCTCCCGGGCGTGGGAGTCGCGAATGCGCGGCAGGTGGCGCAGGCACAGGCTGTCGCTGGGCAGATCGCAGTCGCGATGGTCGAGGCGGGGTCGACTGCGATCGCGCGTCCCGCCCAGCCGCTGGTCCGTGATCCGCAGCCGCTGTTCCTGACGCCCGCGCCCCCTGTCGCGGTCCGCGCGCGCACGCTGCGCACCCACGAATAGCGCGCACCCGCGCCCTTCCGACCCCTTATCTCAGCGCAGCCGGCGAACGCATCGCGGCGCGCTTCCCGTACACCTAAGGAAATTCGCCCATGTTCGGTGGCCTCGCCAAATCGCTGTTCGGGTCGTCCAACGACCGTTACGTCAAATCGCTCGGGTCGATCGTCGACAAGATCAACGGCTTCGAACCCACGCTGACCGCCATGTCGGACGCGGAACTGGCTGCGCAGACGCCCAAGTTCCGCGAGCAGCTGGCAAATGGGGCCAAGCTCGACTCGCTGCTCCCCGAAGCCTTCGCCACCGTCCGCGAAGCCGCGCGCCGCGTGCTGGGGATGCGCCATTTCGACGTGCAGATGGTCGGTGGCATCGTGCTGCACCGGGGCGAGATCGCCGAGATGCGCACGGGTGAGGGCAAGACGCTGGTCGCGACGCTCGCCTGCTATCTCAACGCGCTGCCGGGCGACGGCGTGCATGTCGTCACCGTCAACGACTATCTGGCGCGGCGCGACGCGGCGCAGATGGGGCAGGTCTATGGCTTTCTCGGCCTGACGACCGGCGTGATCGTGCCGAACATCCCCGATCATGAGCGCCGCGCGGCCTATGGTGCCGACATCACCTACGGCACCAACAACGAATTCGGCTTCGATTATCTGCGCGACAATATGAAGTTCGACCGCGCGTCGATGACGCAGCGGCCGTTCAACTTCGCGATCGTAGACGAGGTCGACTCGATCCTGATCGACGAAGCCCGCACCCCGCTCATCATCTCCGGGCCGACCGACGACAAGTCGGACCTGTACCGCTCGGTCGACGAGATCGTGAAGCGGCTGAGCCCGGACGATTACGAGAAGGACGAAAAGCAGAAGTCGATCGTGCTGACCGAGGACGGCACCGAAAAGGTCGAACGGATGCTGGAGGATGCCGGGCTGCTGGTCGGCGCCAACCTCTACGACTTCGAAAACACGCAGGTCGTGCACCATGTGAACCAGGCGCTGCGCGCGAACGTCATGTTCAAGCGTGACACGGATTACATCGTGAAGGACGGCAAGGTCGTCATCATCGACGAATTCACCGGCCGCATGATGGACGGTCGCCGCTGGTCGGACGGCCTGCACCAGGCTACCGAGGCGAAGGAAGGCGTGAATATCGAGCCGGAGAACCAGACGCTCGCCTCGATCACCTTCCAGAATTATTTCCGCATGTACCCGAAGCTCTCGGGCATGACCGGTACGGCGGCGACCGAAGCGCCCGAATTCTTCGACATTTACAAGATGAACGTCGTGTCGATCCCGACCAACGTGCCGGTGCGCCGCGTCGACGAAGAGGATGAATTCTACAAGACGCTGGACGACAAGTTCCGCGCCATCGCCAAGAAGATTCGCGAACACGCGTCGCAGGGGCAGCCGGTGCTGGTCGGCACCGTCTCGATCGAAAAGTCGGAACTGCTCTCCGAATTCCTCACGCAGGAAGGCGTCGATCACAAGGTCCTGAACGCCCGCTACCACGAATCCGAAGCGCATATCGTGGCGCAGGCGGGTCGACTGGGCGCGGTGACCATCGCCACCAACATGGCCGGGCGCGGCACCGACATTCAGCTGGGCGGCAATCTCGAATTCCGTATGCTCGACGAACATCCCGATCTGGTCGAGGGGACGAGCGAATATGACGCCGCCGCCGCGCGCATCCGGGCGGAGATTATCGAAGAAAAGCAAAAGGTGCTGGATGCCGGCGGCCTGTTCGTGCTGGGCACCGAACGCCACGAAAGCCGCCGCATCGACAACCAGCTGCGCGGCCGTTCGGGCCGTCAGGGCGATCCGGGCCTGTCGCGCTTCTATCTCTGCCTCGATGACGACCTGCTGCGCATCTTCGGGCCGGACACGCTGTTCGCCAAGATGATGCGCAACAATATCGAGGATGGCGAGGCGATCGGCAGCAAGTGGCTGTCCCGCGCGATCGAGACCGCGCAGAAGAAGGTCGAGGCGCGCAACTATGACGTGCGCAAGCAGGTCGTCGAATATGACGACGTGATGAACGACCAGCGCAAGGTCATCTACGAACAACGCGCCGACATCATGGACGCCGAAGCGGTCGGCGATGTCGTGGTCGACATGCGCCACGCGGTGGTCAACACCGTCGTCGGCGACGCCGTGCCGCCCGACAGCTATCCCGAACAGTGGAATGTCGAAGGCTTGCGCGAACAGGCGCAGGAGCTGCTGGGCGTCGATGCGCCGGTCGCCGAATGGATCGCGAACGAGGACGGTCTGGACGCCGAAACCCTCGAAGAGCGTATCCGTACCGAGGCCGATGCGCTGGTCGAGGCGAAGTCGTCGGAGCTGGATGCCGACAGCTGGACCCAGATCGAGAAGTCGATCCTGCTCCAGACGCTCGATCATCACTGGAAGGAGCATCTCGCGATGCTCGACGCGCTGCGCGCCGTCATCCACCTGCGTGCGTACGCGCAGAAGACGCCGATCAACGAATATAAGCAGGAGGCGTTCGCGCTGTTCGAACGGATGCTCGGCAGCATTCGCGAGGACGTGACGCGCACGATGGCGCACGCGAACTTCAATTTTCAGGCGCCGCCGGAACTGCCGGAACTGCCCGATTTCCTGACGATGCATATCGACCCGCTGACCGGCGAGGACGACAGCTGGGGCGGGGAGGGGACGCCCGGCCTCATCACCACCCGCGTGCCGATGCTGCAGATGGCCGCGCCGCAGCCCGACGAGGATCTGGGCGACGACCCCGCCAGCTGGGAAGGCCGCGTCAGCCGCAACGCGCCCTGTCCGTGCGGGTCGGGCCGCAAGTACAAGCACTGCCACGGCGCGCTGGTAGCGTAAGGCTGCAGGAGCGTATCCCCGCGCAGGCGGGGATCCAGGGTTACAGGCGATGGCGATTGCGGCTCTGGATCCCCGCCTGCGCGGGGATACGTGTCTCTGCGGAAGAAGAGTCGCTTTCCAACTGCCGTCATCCCAGCGCAGGCTGGGATCTCGCTCCGCAGGGACGGACTGTCGGATAGCCTGCGCGCGCGGCGCGAGGCCCCAATCTTCGCCGGGGCGAAGCCATACGGCAGAAAGCGAACGACAGTACCGCACAACAAAAAGGCCGCCGCTCCCCACAGGAACTGCGGCCTTTCCGCGTTCAAACCACAGCGCCCCTTATCGGCGCGGTTCCGGCTCCATCACGCTCGGGCCGAGGCTCTGCAGCACCGCACGCGCGTCGAAGGCACGGACGTTGTTGTTCGGCTTCGGCCCGCGGCCCAGCACGATCTCCGCCATCGCCTCATATTTGTCGACGGTGCGGATATCGACCGAGCGGTCGAAGAACGGATCGCCCCAGAACGGGTCCCAGGTGCGCCAGCCGAACGCCGGGCTGCGATAGCGCCAAGCCGGACCCCATCCACCCCAGCCGAAGCCCGCGCCCCAGCCACCGAAGCCGCCGACGCCCGGCGTCGAATAGGTACGGCTGCGCAGGTTGGTGTCGCGGTCGGCCATGATGAAATAGTCATAGCCCCGCTCCAGCGTCAGCTGCGCGGCGCGATAGAGCAGATAGCGCTCGACCGTCTCGCGCGACGTCAGGCTGTTGCCCGAAAAGCTGACCTGATAGCGGTTCGGCTCGATCTGCTGGTCGCTATAGCCGTTGCGATAGAAGCCCGAACCGGACGCCGGTTGGTACGGGGTGGGCGTGGCGCAGGCGGCGAGCGCCAGCGCTCCGACAAGGGTAGTGCCGATCGCCCGCAGGCGGGCACGCGGGGTAGGGTGCAGCAACATCAGTTTCTCCAATGCCGCCATGGCTACCGACCCATGGCGATGTTCCATTGCGTCAAGAACGATCCGTCGGGGGTTCGGGTCCGTGGACATGAGCCGATGGAACGTGCCGTACATCAGATTAGCCGTTGCTGAACGCCCTCTGACGAAACTGCACTGGTACATTGGTCTTAAACGACCAAAGGCGGAGCAACCGCCCCGCCTTGTCCGCCCGGTCCTGCCGGGGGGTGTCGCTGGCTCCCTGAGTAGGATTCGAACCTACGGCCGCTCGATTAACAGTCGAGAGCTCTACCGCTGAGCTATCAGGGAACAACTGCGAGGCCGCGTCTTTAGCAGCGGATTCGGGCTTTGCAACGCCTAATTTCATTTTTCTGAAATCAGCTGGCGAACTGCTCCATGGTGATGCGGTCGTCGAGGGCGTGCTCGGGGTCGAACAGCAAGGTCAGGTCGCGCACCCGGTCGACCGCGACATCGACCTGCGCCACGTCGCGCACCTCGCGCTGGTCGGCGACGGCCGATACGGGGCGCTTGTCCGGCTCCAGTACGCGCAGCGTGATGCGCGCCTTGTCGGGCAGGATGGCACCGCGCCAGCGACGCGGGCGGAACGGGCTGATCGGCGTCAGCGCCAGCATCCCCGACCCCATCGGCAGGATCGGACCGTTGGCCGACAGGTTATAGGCGGTCGATCCGGCCGGCGTCGCCGCCAGGATGCCGTCGCACACCAGTTCGGGCATGACGATGCGGTCGTTGAGCGACACCTCCAGCTTCGCGGTCTGGCGCGTCTCGCGCAGCAGCGAGACTTCGTTGATCGCGGGCAGGACGCGCACCTCGCCGTCCATCGTCGTCGCGGTCATGGTCAGCGGCGATACGCGGAACGGCTTGGCCCGGCCCAGCCGCCGGTCCAGCTCGTCCATGCGCCATTCGTTCATCAGGAACCCGACCGTGCCGAGGTTCATGCCGAACACCGGTACCGTATTGCGCCGCTCCAGCAGCATGTGCAGCACCTGCAACAGGAAGCCGTCGCCACCCAGTGCGACGATCAGGTCGGCATCCTCGACCCCGACCCAGTCATAGCGCGCGCGCAGCGTCTCCTCCGCCGCGCGCGCCTGTGCGGTGGGGGAGGCCAGCAGGGCAAGGCGCGTCGTCATCCGCCGGTCACACTCATATGGCGGGCGACGGCGGGCGCCGCCCCGGTTTCGATGCGGAAGTCGTGCGCGGCGGGCTTGCGCGGCAGCGCGGCGTCGAGCGCGGCATCGACCGCCGCGATCCCGCCCTCGCGCAATGCGTCCTTCAGGTCGACATGGTCGTCATGGCCGAGGCACAAATACAGCTTGCCCTCGGTCGTCAGCCGTACGCGGTTGCAGCCCGCACAGAAATTGGCGGTCAGCGGCGAGATGAGGCCGAGGCGATTGCCATGTTCGCCCACGCGCCAGTAACGCGCCGGGCCACCGGTCTGGTGGCTGTCGCGGGTCAGGGTGAAACGTTGCGACAGCGTATCGAACACGCGGGTCAGCGGCACGAACCGGTCGGTGCGGTCCTCGTCGATCGCGCCCAGCGGCATGGTTTCGATCAGCGACAGGTCATGCCCCTCGCGCCCGCACCAGTCGAGCATGTCGCCGACATGATCCTCGTTCAGCCCTTTCAGGACCACCATGTTGATCTTGATCGCGATGCCCGCATCCCGCGCCGCGGCGATACCGTCCAGCACCTGCGCCACGTCGCCGTGCCGCGTGACGTAGCGGAACACGTCTGCGTCGAGACTGTCGAGGCTAACATTTATCCGGCGGATACCGGCACCGGCCAGCGCCGGCGCATGGTCGCGCAACCGCGTGGCGTTGGTGGTCATGGTCAGCTCGGACAGGCCGTTCCCGACCATCCGCCCCAGCCGCTGGCACAGTTCGGTGACCCCGCGCCGGACCAGCGGTTCGCCCCCCGACAGGCGGATCTTGTCGATCCCGCGCGCCACGAACCGCTCGGCGATCAACGCGATCTCCTCGAGGCTCAGCACCTTCGAGCGCGGCAGGAAGGTCATCGCCTCCGCCATGCAATAGCGGCAGCGCAGGTCGCACCGGTCGGTAACCGATATGCGCAGATAGCGGATGGTGCGGCCATGCGCATCGATGAGGGAAGGGGCGCAGGACATTGCGGCCTAAGCTAGGGTGCCGCGACGGACCATACAAGCTGTCCATTGCCGCCGCCCGCTTGTGCCCATAGAGTCCGCGTCCATGGGTGGAATTTGACCGCATGGTCGGGCCATGACGCGGCGCAGCAGCGCGCGCTGTTCGTGCTGTCGTTTCGGCAGCGCGACGAACTCGCCGCGATCCTGTCGCGGGCCGGGTGGCGGGTCGTTGCCGCCCGCCGCGCCGATGGCCTGCGCCAGCGTGTCGCCGCCAGCGGCACGGCGATCGCCATCGTCGATACCCGCGGCGCGATCGACGAAGGGATCGCCGCCACGGCCGAACTCGCCCGTACCGCCGGCCATGGCGATGCACTGCTCGTGCTGGTGTCGCGCGGCGATACCGACCGGCTGCGCGCGCTGCACGATGCCGGGGCGACCCATTTCCTCGTCAGCCCGATCGGCGGGGAGGTGCTGTTGCAGGCGGTGCGATCCGCCGAACGGCATGTCGTGCGGATGGGCGGCGGCTGGCACGATCCGACGGCGGGCGCGGGCGCGCCGCTGGGCTGGCGGCACGATGCCGAACGCGGCACGCTGCAACTGACGCCTGCCTTGGCGGAGGCGACGGGCTTTGCCGAAACCGGCGATCCGCGGGCGCTGTTGCGGTCGCTCGGGCCGGAGGGGCGGCGGATCGCGCTGGCGGCGCTGCGGCGGCTGACCGATCACCTGCCTGCCACTGCCTTTGCCCATGATCTTCCGGGACTGGGGCGGGTGGTGCAGCATGTCGCGCGCGATCCGCATAGCGGGCGGTTGCACGCATTGATCGAACCGCTGGCGCGCGTCGGCAATATCGGCGCGGCGGTGCGCGAGGCGCTGGGATCGGTGCGCGACCTCGCCGGGGCGCAGCGCTGGCTGGATCGGCGGATCGACGCGGGCGAACGGCCCGGCCTGCGCGTGCTGGCGATCGGCGGGATCGATCCGGTCAACCGGCAACAGGGGCGGGTGGTCGGCGACGCGCTGCTGCGCGCGGTCGAACGGCGGATCGAACAGGCGGTGCGCGATGCGGGTGTTGCACGTGCCGCGCTGGCCCGGCTGGGCGGGACCGAATTCGCGGTGCTGCTGCCGCACGGGGCCGATGCCGGGCTGGCGGCGGCGCTGGCGCAGGCATTGGCGCGGCCGTTCGTCGCCGGCAGCGCGATGGTCACGCTAAGCCTGCAACAGGCTTATGCGCTGGCCGAACCGGGGGAGGCGGGCGATGCCCTCATCCTTCGGGTGCAGCGCGCCCTGCCGGGTGCGCGGGCCGACGATGCGGAAGGACCGCCGGCCGGAGGAAGCGCCGAGGCGCTGGCGGGCGAGGTCCATCGCGCGATCGGCCGGGGCGAAATCGCGGTCCGGTTCCAGCCTCAGGTCGACCTGCTCGCCGGGCGGATCGTCGGGGTCGAGGCACTGGCGCGCTGGGAGCATCCCGACCGGGGCGAACTGGGTGCCGAGCTGCTGTTCGCCGCCGCCGCGCACGCCCGGCTGGCGGGTGCCTTGTCGGCGCATGTCCAGCATCTGGCGATGCGGATCGCGGCGGAATGGGATGGGCCGCTCTCCCGGCTGCGGCTGTCGATCAACGTGACGGCGGAGGATGTGGCGCAGGCCGACTTCGCCGACACCCTGCTGGCCGCCGCCGACGACAGCGGTTTCCCGCGCGACCGGCTGACCGTGGAGATTACCGAAAGCGGGCTGATCGCCGAACTGGGCGAAGCGGCGGGTCTGCTCGCGACATTGCGCGCCGCCGGGTGTCGGGTCGCGATCGACGATTTCGGGACCGGCTATTCCAGCCTCGCCTATCTCAAGGCCTTGCCGCTGGATTACCTCAAGCTCGACCGGCGGCTGACGCAGGATATCGTCGGGTCGCATCGCGACCGGGTGGTGGTGCGCGGGGTGATCGACATGGCGCGCTCGCTCGACCTGACGATCATCGCCGAAGGGGTGGAGACGGTCGAGCAGCGCGACGCGCTCGCGACCGAGGGGTGTCAGCTCTATCAGGGATTCCTGTGCGCCGAACCGCTGACGGTCCCGGCGCTGACGGCGTTGCTGCGGTAGAAACCCTTGAAGTTTCAACGTCACCCCAGCGCAGGCTGGGGTCTCAAGCGGCTCCTGCGGCGTGCTGTCACCGGGAGATCCCAGCCTTCGCTGGGATGACGTTTGGTTCAGGAGTAGCGCGCGATCGACAAATCCCCCGTCTCGATCGCCGCGCGCCTGCCCGACATCAGGTCGGCGATCACCGCCGCCGATCCGCACGCCATGGTCCAGCCGAGCGTTCCATGGCCGGTATTCAGGAACAGGTTGCCGAACTTCGTCGCGCCCACCACCGGCGTGCTGTCCGGCGTCATCGGGCGTAACCCGCTCCAATAGCTTGCCCGCGACGTATCGCCCGCGCCCGGAAACAGGCTGCCGAGCGAATATTCCAGCGTCGCACGCCGCGCTTCGGGCAGTTCGTTGTTGAAGCCCGAAATCTCCGCCATGCCGCCCACCCGGATGCGGTCGCCCAGCCGCGTGATCGCGACCTTGTAGCTTTCGTCGAGCAGCGTCGACACCGGGGCGCGGGTTTCGTCGACGATCGGCACGGTGATCGAATAGCCCTTCACCGGATAGACCGGCAGCTTCAGGCCCAGCGGCGCGACCAGCTTCGGCGAGAAACTGCCCATCGCCACCAGATAGGCGTCGCCGGTGACGGTGCCGTGGTCCGTGTCGACGCCGACGATCCGGTCGCCCTGTCGCACCATGCGGCGGATGGTGGTGCCCATGCGGAACTCGACGCCTGCCGCCGCCGCCATCTCGGCCAGCCGGTTGGTGAACTTGAAACAGTCGCCCGTCTCGTCCCCCGGCAGCCGCAGCCCGCCCGCCAGCGGCTGGTTGCTGCCTGCCAGCCCCGGTTCGGCGGCGATGCAGCCCGCGCGGTCCAGCACCTCATAGGCGACGCCATCGGCCTTCAGGACGGCGATGTCCTTCTCGATTCCGGCCAGCTGCTTTTCCTCGCGGAACAGCTGCAACGTGCCCTGCATACGTTCGTCATAGGTGATGCCGGTGGCGGCGCGCAGCTCGATCAGCTTGTCGCGGCTATACTCCGCCAGCCGAACCATCCGCCCCTTGTTCACCGCATAGTCGCGCGCATTGCAGTTGCCGAGCATCGCGATCAGCCAGCGCAGCATCGCCATGTCGAACTGCGGGCGCAGGATCAGCGGGGCATGTTCCATGAACAGCCACTTCATCGCCTTGGCCGGAATGCCCGGCGCGGCCCAGGGGGAGGCATAGCCCGGCGAAATCTCGCCCGCATTGGCGAAGCTGGTCTCCAGCGCAGGCCCCGCCTGCCGGTCGATCACGACCACCTCATGCCCGGCCTGTGCCAGATACCATGCGGAGGTGACGCCGATCACCCCCGCGCCCAGGATCACGATCCGCATGTTGCGTCCTCTTGTTCGCGCACCGCCACGATCCGCCGGGCATGGCGGTGGCGCAGGCTGGTCAGGATTTCATAGGCGATGGTCCCGGCATCGGCCGCGACCTGGTCGATGCTCTGGTGCGGACCGATCAGCTCGGCATGGCTCGCCCCGACGAGCAGGTCGAGCGGCACATCGGTCACGTCGATGCAGATGCTGTCCATCGACACCCGCCCGGCGATCGGCGCGCGCACCCCGGCGACATAGGCCGCCCCCCGGTTGCTCAGCATCCGCGGCCAGCCATCGGCATAGCCATAGGACAAGGTCGCGATCCGCCGGTCGTGATCCGTAACCGAGGTCAGCCCATAGCCGACGCCCGTGCCCGCCGGCACGTCGCGCCACTGCACGATCCGCGCGTCGAGCGCGACGACCGGCCGCATCGGGTTCGCCCGGTCCTCCTGCGGTGCGCCGCCATAGAGCGCGATGCCCGGCCGCACGAGGTCGCCGTGAAAGCCCCCGCCCAGAAAGGCACCGCCCGAATTGGCCAGCGATCGCTCGGCACCCGGCAGCATCGCCGCCAGTTCGTCGAACCGCGCCCGCTGCGCATCGTTGGCGTTCGCGTCCGGCGCGTCGCCGCACGCCAGGTGGCTCATGACCAGCACCACGTCGATATCGGCGAGCTGTCGCGGATCGGCGGCGATCGCCGCCACCTCCGCCGCAGTCATGCCCAGCCGCGACATGCCG
Organism: Sphingomonas panni; assembly: GCF_022664435.1. Classification (GTDB taxonomy): domain Bacteria; phylum Pseudomonadota; class Alphaproteobacteria; order Sphingomonadales; family Sphingomonadaceae; genus Sphingomonas; species Sphingomonas panni. The sequence goes on from NZ_JAKREU010000006.1 coordinate 237,788, forward strand.
CTGTCGACCTGCAGCGCGGCGGGCAGCCGCCGCCCGTTGATCCGCGCCGCCGCGCCCCAGCGCGCCATGTCCGCCGGGCAGTTCAGCACCGGCACGGCATCGGCGGCGATCAGCGCCGATTCCTCCCCCGGCGCGATCCCGTTCAGCACGAACAGCCGCGCATCGGCGGGCAGGGTAGGGCGCAGCGCGCTCGCCTCGCCGGTCAGCGCGACGAAGAAGTCGCGGCAGCCCGCACGGTACAGCGCATCGGCAACGATCGCCGCGCCCAGGCCATAGCCATCGGCCTTCACCACGCCCGCCGCCCGCGCCGGGGCGACGGTCGCCGCGATGGTCCGGTAATTGGCGACCAGTGCGTTCAGGTCGATCGTCAGCAATGCCATCGGTTCCTTACTCTCCGTTGCGACAAGGTAGCGCCGAATTCACCGCAGGTTTTGCGATTGTGCCGCATCCCCTGCCATATTAGCGTCGTTACGCAACGAAATGCGGCACAAACGCAACGAACATGAATCTCGACGCCATCGATCGCAAATTGCTGAACCTGTTGCGGCTCGACGCGCGTCGACCAAACAACGCGCTGGCGGCGGAGGTCGGGCTGTCGCCATCGGCCTGTCTGCGCCGCGTGCGGCTGCTGGAGGATGCCGGTGTCATTCGCGGTTACACCGTCGTCACCCGCGCCGATCCGGCCGACCATGGCGCGACGGTCATCGTGCAGGTGACGCTGGAGCGACAGACCGAGGAATATCTCTCCCGCTTCGAAGCGGCCGTGCGCCGCCATGCCGAAATCCAGGAATGCTGGCTGATGACCGGCCAGTCGGATTACTGGCTGCGCGTCGCCGTCGAATCGGCGGCGGCCTATGAGGCGCTGCACACCGACATCCTGTCGCGCCTGCCCGGCGTCACCCGGATCAATTCCAGTTTCGCGATGCGCAACGCGCTCATGCCGCGCCGGCGGGGGTAGGACTGCGGAGTATCTTCCGCACACTCCGTTCGCTTCGAGCGCAGGTTCGAGCTTGTCGAGAACCGAAGTCGAGAAGGCCGTGCCCCGGGCACCCCGTTCTCGACGGACGCTTCTCGACAAGCTCGAAGCTGCTCGAACCGAACGGGGTCGGGGTTGGGGGCCGGGCGCTTACCCCAACCCCGCCAGCTTCTCCGCCGTCCTGACATCATGCGCGACCACCGCACCGCTCAACCGGTCGATCAGCCGCAGCAGCGCACCGCCGCGCACTGCCGTCCCGCCGGGCATCACCTCGCTGCCCCATTCGCGGGCCAGCGCCTCGATCCGACCGGTGCTGTCGAGCGTCATCGACCGGAACGGCAGCAAGGTCGCGGGCGATGCGAACCGGGTGCCGACGTCGTCGGCCAGCGGATCGACCAGGATCGCGCCTGCCACCCGCTGCACATAATGCGACGGCGACAGCCGCGCCCACCATGCCGCCGCGCGACAGCCCGCGCCATGCGCCAGCAGGATTACCTGCCGGTCGGCTTCCTCCACGAAGCGATCGATCCGCGCGCCCAGCATGTTGCGGGCGGCATCGGTTCCACCCCCCAGCGGCAACAGCGTCGCGCGCAATCGGTCGATCGCCTCGCCGAGCGCAGGCGGCGGGTTCCCATCGGACAGGGCAAGGATCGAATAGCGGTTCGTGGCAACGGCAACCATCATGTCGTCTCCCGTGCAGCGCGTGGGGAAGCGGGGAGGCTATCATGCCCGTGCCGCCGCGCAATCACCGAAACGCATCATGGCGGTAAAGCGATGCTTGCACACCGCCAGATGAGCGGCCGCCGAATCCGGAGCCGACCGTTATTCGGAGTCAGCGCATCTTCCCGTCCTTCCCGCGAAGGCGGGAATCCATAGCCGCCGACGTTTCGGCCGCATTCGGAACGCCGGCGCTTACGGACTCCCGCCTGTGCGGGAGCGACGATGGCGGTAAAACGGTTATTCGCGGAACTGACCGTCATCGAACGCTAAACCGGCTTTTAACCCTTTGGTGGCTTAAATCTTTGCAGGAAAGGGTTGCAGGGCATGACGGCCAGTATCGAAATACCGCCGACGGACGATTCACGCTGGGACGCGCTGCTGTCCGGCGCGGTGCGGCCGGCCTATAAATGCCTTGCCCTGCGCATCCTGATGATCCGCCTGACCCATGCCTATGCCCGGTCCGATGCCGACCGCCCGGCGTTGGTCGACGAACTGCATCGCTTCTTTCGCGACAATCTCCGCTTCGCACGCGACGATTTCGCTACGATCTTTCAGGGGCAGCCACGATGACCGGTCCCAATCCGCACCGGGCCGGCCGGTCGATGTACAGCGTGGCGGAAGTCGCCGCGATGCTGGCTGCCGGGGATAGGCTGATCCTCGCCGGCGAGGAACGGCTGCTTGCAGCCCTGCCGCCGGGGGAGTGGATCGGGGGCACCAGCCCGTTCTTCATCACTGCCGAGGCGGGCGGGACGCACGACCGCGATCGCATCTTCGTACAACGGTTGCCGGCGATCGCGTCGGTCGCGTGGCTCGGGATGCTCGACCGCGCGGCGCTCCCGGACATGGCGACGCTCGGCCCCGACAATGGCTATACCATCCTGCTGATCCCCGGACAGAGCGGGGTGCATAGCGACTTCGCCCTGCACGGTCTGGAATGGCCCGACATGTTCCGCCGGCCGGTCGTCGGCTGGGTCACCGGAGTCGCGGGCGACGCGGGCGAGGCTGCGCGGCCGAGGGTGTTCGACGGCCGCACCGGGCGCAGCGCCGACGACGCGGCGGTGGTGCTGCACGTCGCCCTTCCCGACCACGCCTTTGCGCGGGCCGATATCGTCAACCTGTTCGAACCGGATCTCGACGGGCCGGTGCTGACCTTCGCCGAGGATACCGGCTTTGCCGTCGAATGGGCGATGGTCGACGGGGTGCGCACCCGCCTCGTCGATCATATCGCGGCGCATGGCATCGATACCCGCCTGCCGCTGGTCGCCGACTATAATGGCGCGATGGTCAATGTCGCGACGGCGGGGATCGATGCGGCAACGGGCCGGGTCGATTTCTTCGCGCCGGTCCATGCGGGGATCGACTATCGCTTCGCCCGACCGGTCGGCGATTATGCGCACCGGTTCGCCGAACGGCTGGGCCGCCCGCAGGGCGAAATCGCGTTCAGCTGCAACTGCATCCTGAACTATCATTATGCCGAGCTGGAGGGGAAGCAGCTGGGCGAGCTGGCCGGACCGGTCACCTTTGGCGAGATCGCCTATATGCTGCTGACCCAGACGATGGTCTATCTGATGATCGAACAGGACTGACGCGGGTCACAGCGGCAGTGCGGTGGTCGCCTTTACCTCTTCCAGCACGGCATAGGTCCGCGTTTCCCGCACGCCCGGCACCGTCGTCAGCGTGCGGCCGAGGAACGCGCGATAGGCGTCCATGTCCGCCATCCGCACCTTCAGCAGATAATCGAAGCCGCCCGCGACCATATGGCATTCCAGCACCTCGGGCAGGTCGCGGACATGGTTGGCAAAGGCGGTGAAGACGTCGTCGGTGGTGCGGTCCAGCAGCACCTCGATGAACACCAGCAGCGACCGGTCGAGCTTTCCGGGATCGAGCAGCGCGGCATAGCCCCGGATCACGCCGCCCTCGCGCAACCGCCGCACACGTTCGAAGCACGCGGCGGGCGATATGCCGCACTGCGCGGCCAGTGCCTGATTGGTGATGCGTCCATCGGCCTGCAGCACGCGCAGCAACTTGCGGTCGGTCTGGTCCATCGCGCACCCCTTGCCCCACACTCCACGTCACCCCGGGCTTGACCCGGGGGCCCGCTACTTTCCCACGCTCCAGCAAGAAGAGGGACGCCGGGTCAAGCCCGAGGTGACGCGATACTGAAGAAAGAACGAGATATTTCCACTGACGGCAAACATATATCGGTCGATGTGGTCAACATCCGAAGCACCTTCGCCTCGGTTCGCGATATACCGACGAACCGACATATGGAGAGACGAATGCCCGCGATCGATTGGGACGCACTGGACGCCGACAAGTTCATCGACGAAAGCGTCCTGCTCCCGCAACTGCTCGCGCAGGTGCCGCTGACCCAGGCCGATCGCGCGGAGATCGTCGCCAACGCCGCCAAGCTGGTCGAGCGTACCCGCGCCGCCGCTGCCAAGCCCGGCGTGGTCGAGGGGTTCCTTCAGCAATTCTCGCTGGGAACGCAGGAAGGGCTGGCGCTGATGTGCCTTGCCGAAGCGCTGCTGCGCACCCCCGACGCCGCGACCCGCGACCGGCTGATCGCCGAAAAGGTCGGCACCGCCGACTGGGCGGCGCATCTGGGCCAGTCGTCCAGCCTGTTCGTCAACGCCTCCACCATCGGCCTGACGCTGACCGGCAAGCTGGTCGGCGACGAAGGCCCGGCGGGCATCGGCGAGACGATCCGGCGGCTGGCCGGGCGGCTGGGCGAGCCGGTCATCCGGCGCGCGCTGGCCGCCGCCGTCGGCATCATGGGCGACCAGTTCGTGCTGGGATCGACGATCGAGGCCGCGCTGAAGCGGGCGTCGAAGGAAGGCTATCTTTGTTCGTTCGACATGCTGGGGGAGGGGGCGCGGACCCCGCAGGACGCCGAGCGCTACGAACGCATCTATGCCGCCGCGATCGAGGCGGTCGGCAACGCCCGCGCGCCGGGCAGCACGCCCGAACAGGGGCATGGCGTGTCGGTCAAGCTGTCGGCGCTCTGCCCGCGCTACGAAGCGGTGCGAGAGGACGACGTGTTCGCCGACCTTTATCCGCGCATGAAGCGGCTGGCGCTGATCGGCGCGCGGCATAATCTGAACCTCGCGATCGATGCGGAGGAGGCGGATCGGCTCGCCCTGTCGCTCAAGCTGGTCGACCGGCTGGCGCGGGAGAGCGAGCTTGGCGACTGGACCGGGCTCGGCGTCGTCGTGCAGGCCTATGGCAAGCGGGCGCGGGGCGTGATCGACCGGCTCGAACGGCTGTCGCGCGACACCGGGCGGCGCATCATGGTCCGGCTGGTCAAGGGCGCGTACTGGGACAGCGAGGTGAAGCGCGCCCAGATCGCCGGGCATCCGGGCTATCCGGTGTTCACGTCGAAGGCCGCGACCGACCTGTCCTACCTCGTCTGCGCGCATAAGTTGATCGCCGCCGCGCCGGCGCTCTATCCGCAATTCGCGACGCATAACGCCCACAGCCTGATGGCGGTGCGCCACATGGCGGATCGCGCCGGCGTGCGGATCGAACACCAGCGCCTGCACGGCATGGGGGAGGGGCTGTACCGTCAGGCGGCGGCAACGGTCGGCGACAACAGCCTGATCCTGCGGGCGTATGCGCCGGTCGGCGGGCATGAGGAACTGCTGCCCTATCTGGTGCGCCGCCTCCTCGAAAACGGCGCGAACAGCAGCTTCGTCAACGCGCTGCTGGACGAGGAAGTACCGGCGACGACGCTGGTGGCGGACCCGGTGGCGGCGGTCGCCGCGACCCCGCGCCAACATCCGCGCCTGCCGTCCCCGTCCGACATCTATCCCGGCCGCGCCAACCCCCTTGGCCGCGACTATTCGATCGCCACCGTCCGCGCCACGGCAGCCACGAATCGCGCCAACTTCACCACCATCCACGCCGGCCCGATCATCGGCGGCCAGACCCTTGCCGGCGCGGGTGCCGCACCCATGGTCAGCCCGGTCGACCATGGCCGCACGATAGGCTCCGTCACCGCCGCAACACTGGCGGATATCGACCATGCGGCAGCGCTCGCCCGGGCCGCCCAACCACGCTGGAACGCGGCCGGCGGGGTTTCCCGCGGGAAACTCCTGCGCGCCATGGCCGACGCGCTCGATGCACAGATGGACCGTTTCATCGCGATCCTGTCGGCCGAAGCGGGCAAGACGCTGAACGACGCCGTGGCGGAGGTGCGCGAGGCAGTCGATTTCTGCCGCTATTATGCGTTGTTGGCCGAAACCCGCTTTGCCGGTCCGACCGTGCTGCCCGGGCCGGTCGGCGAGGTGAACCAGATCGAACTCCATGGGCGCGGCGTGTTCGTCTGCATCAGCCCATGGAATTTCCCGCTGGCGATCTTCACCGGACAGGTCGCAGCGGCATTGGCGGCGGGCAACGCCGTCCTCGCCAAGCCCGCCGAACAGACCCCGCTGGTCGCCGCCGAAGCGGTCCGCCTGTTCCATGCCGCCGGGCTCGATCCCGACCTGCTGGCGCTGCTGCCGGGCGACGGGGCGGAGGTCGGCGCGGCGCTGGTTGCGCATCCCGCCATCGCCGGCGTCGCCTTCACCGGCGGCACCGACACCGCCTGGGCGATCAACCGCAGCCTCGCCAACCGCAACGGCCCGATCCTGCCGTTCATCGCCGAAACCGGCGGCCTGAACGGGCTGTTCGTCGACACCAGCGCGCTGCGCGAACAGGTGGTCGACGACGTGCTGCTCTCCGCCTTCGGATCGGCGGGGCAGCGTTGCTCGGCGTTGCGGCTGCTCTATCTGCCCAAGGATACCGCCGACGCGACGATCGAGACGCTGGTCGGCGCGGCGGGCTGCCTGGTGATCGGCGACCCGTCCGATCCCGCGACCGATATCGGTCCGGTGATCGACGCCGATGCCCGCGACGCGCTGAACACGCATGTCGCGCGACTGGAGCGCGAGGCGAAAATCCTGTTCCGCGCCGACCCACGTGGCTGGGATCAGCGCGGCACCTATTTCGCGCCGGTCATCGCCGAAGTGCCCAGCCCCGATTTCCTCGAACGCGAAGTGTTCGGGCCGGTACTGCACGTCTATCGCTACGACCCCGCCGACCTGGCCGGTGTCGCCGGCAAGCTGGCGGCGCGCGGCTATGGCCTGACGCTCGGCATCCATAGCCGGATCGACCGCTTTGCCGAGGAGGTTGCGGCACTGGTCCCGGCGGGCAATGTCTATGTCAACCGCTCGATCATCGGAGCGGTCGTCGGTGTGCAGCCGTTCGGCGGCGAAGGGCTGTCGGGCACCGGTCCCAAGGCGGGCGGTCCCGACGCGCTGCTGCGCTATGCCGCCGAACGATCGACCTCCATCAACATCATGGCGAAGGGCGGCGATCCGGCCTTGCTCAACCTGTAGGGGCGCCAGAACCGGCGATCGTCACCCGGTCGCCGGCGAAATCGAGCTGGAAGAACGGAGCGGCGGTTCCGCCGAAGCGGGCGCGGCGCAGCGTTACGTCGGCGCTGGCGTCCGCCCCGTTCAACCCGGCATAGTCGACGAACGCGGCGACCTGCCCCTCGCCGGTGACCCACCAGCAATAGGCTTGCGTGGGTTCGGCCGTCGGATTGCCCGCGACCAGGCCGCTGCCGTTCACAGGCCGCCACGGGCCGGTCATGCGCTCGGCGACCATCGCATACAGCCCGGTCGGGGCGGGCAGGCCGGGGGCGAAGCGCTTCGCCTGGGTCGACCAGAACAGGTAATAGAGGCCGTCGCGCAGGATGATGTGCGGGCGTTCCAACTCGCTGTTCACGCCGATCGCATCGACCAGCGGGGTGCCGAGCTGCCATGGCGCATCCGGGCGGTCGCGGCTGGCGATACCGATCAGTCCGTCCAGTTGCGCATCGGTCCATGCCGCCGACCCGACGAACAGCAGATGGTCGTGGCCGGTCGCGGGATCGCGGAAGAAGCCGGGGTCGCGAAACCCCTTGATGCCCGTTGCCGGCGCTTTGACCTCATCGGCGACGCGGTAGCATTTGCCGTCCGCAGCGACGCTTTCGATGGGTGGCGACCAGTTGTCGGTCCGCGCGTCCTCGCCCTCGACCAGGAAGCGCCCGACCGTCTCGAACAGTCGCTGTTCGAAGCTGTGCGGCCCGTCTCTGCGACCGGCGGCGGTGAAGTACATGGTCAGCGTTTCGCCATCCTTCGCCAGTACGGCCGACCCCGACCATTCGCGGCTGCCGGGGCTGAAGCCATCGGGAAAGGTCGTGCCGTGCAGCCGCCACCCGTCACTGCCATGGCTGGTCAGGTAAATGCGCGCGGCGTCGTGCCGCGCCTCGGGATCGTCGAAGCGCGGCGTGCCGAGGAAGAACCAGTAGCTGCGTCCGTCGACGAAGACGGTCGACCCATCGGCGCGGGCGATCTGCCACATGTCCCAGAAGTCGTGGGCCGGATCGATCGGCACGATATCGCTGGCGGTCAGCACGGGCAGGCGATCCGTGCCATCGGCGGCGATGGTGGCGACCTGCTGGGCGGACCAGTGCGTCAGGGCGTGGGGCGAAGGGTTCAACGCACCGCTCCGACCGGCGCGCCATCGGCATTGCGCTCGCGCACGCTCCATACCGAAGCCGCGGCGCAGAACATCAGCACGCCGCACAGCGTCAGCACGTTGCGCGGATCGCCGCCCAGCAACGGTTGGTAGAACAGCCACATCGTTGCCGAGAAGATCAGCATCGGGATGACGATCATCATGTTGAAAATGCCCATATAGACACCGGTCCGCTCCGGCGGGATCGATCCGGCGAGGATGATGTAGGGATTGCCCATGATGCTGGCCCAGCCGAGGCCGATGCCGATGGCGGGCAGGAACAGCACCGCCTTCGACGTGACATGCGGCAGGCAGACCATGCCGATACCCGCCGCGATCAGGCTGAGCGCGTGGAGCGGGGCGGCACCGATGCGCCGCGCGATCGGCACCATGGCGAAGGCGGCGAGGAAGGCGACGCCGTTGTAGAAGGCCGCCATCTCGCCATTGGTCAGCACCGCCGAATGGAAGCCGGACGAGGTCGGATCGGCGGTGCCGTAGACGGTGCGGCCGATCGTGTAGATGACGTAGTTCCAGTACGCCATCATCGCATACCACTGGAACAGGCTCATCAGCGCCAGCTTGCGCATCGCCGGCGGCATGTCGCGGATCGCGCTGCCGATCTCGGCCAGGGTCGACCCGAACGACTTGGGCTTGGCAGCGATCGCGGTCTTTTCCGCTTGGGTCAGGGGCAGTTCGGGCACGCGCAGGATCGACCACAGGATCGTCGAGATCGACAGCACCGCCCCGACCATGAACGCCACGCGAGCGGTATAGGGGATGTTGTGGGTGTCGACCCAGTCCTGGTTCATTCCCGCCCACACCAGCAACGAGGGCGTGAGGAACGCCAGCATCTGCGCCAGACCGGTAAAGGCGCTCTGCGTCAGGAAGCCGATCTGGTGCTGGTCCTCGTTCAGTCGGTCGCTGACATAGGCGCGATACGGCTCCATCGTGATGTTGTTGCCGGCATCAAGGATCCACAGCAGCGATACGGCCATCAGGATCGAACTCGACAACGGCATGAAGAACAGGCCGAAACAGCACAGCACCGCGCCCATCACGAAATAGGGCGTGCGCCGTCCCCAGCGGCTGTCGGTCCGGTCGCTGAGTGCGCCGATCAACGGCTGGACCAGCAGCCCGGTCAGCGGGCCGGCAAGTTGCAGGAGCGGAAGCTGCGATTCATCGGCGCCGAGATAGCTGTAGATCGGCGCCATATTGCCCTGTTGCAGCCCGAAGCTGAACTGCAACCCGAGGAACCCCAGGTTCATTTCAAGGATGCGGGGCAGCGACAGGTGCGGTTTCATCGGGGGCGCCATGGTCGGGTCCTGCTCCTTGCACGTCGGTCTGTCGCCGACGGCACGCTTGTCGCGCCTCTCGCTCGGAAATGCAACAATCGATTGCATAGACGCATACGAATGCGGGGCAGCGGCGAGCGCCCCGCAGAAAATTCAGTTAAGCGGCGCGCATTTCGCCGCCAGCCATGCGGCGGTTTCGCGGTCGAGCAGCGGGGTCAGCAATGCCTCGACCCGCCCGTGATAGGCGTCGACCCACGCCCGCTCGGCATCGGTCAGCAGTGCCGGTACGATCAGCGAGCGTTCGATCGGGACGAAGGTCAGCGTCTCGAACCCCAGCATCGGCAGGTCGCCGGCGGGCACGTCGCGCTCGACGACCAGCAGCAGGTTCTCGATACGGATGCCGTAGTCGCCCGCCTTGTAATAGCCGGGTTCGTTGGACAGCATCATGCCGGCGCGCAGCGGTTCCAGCGGGCCGCCGCCGGGATAATTGGGTGGGCCGATCCGTTGAGGCCCTTCATGTACCGACAGGAAGGCACCGATGCCGTGGCCGGTACCATGGGCATAGTCGAGGCCTGCTTCCCACAACGGCCGCCGCGCAAAACCGTCGATATGGCCGCCGAGCGTTCCGTCGGGAAAGACGGCGGTGTCGATCGCGATATGGCCCTTCAGCACGCGGGTAAAGCGGTCACGCATCTCCTCCGACACGTCGCCCACCGGCATGACGCGGGTGATGTCGGTAGTGCCGTCGGCATATTGGCCGCCGGAGTCGATCAGGTAGAGCTGGCCGGGCAGGATCGCCGCGTTGCTCTCCACGGTCGCCTTGTAATGCGGGCTGGCGGCATGGCCTCCCGTCGCGCTGATCGTGTCGAATGACAGGTCGCGCAAGAGACCGGTTTCGCTGCGGATCGCCTCCAGCCGGTCGGACGCGGACAGTTCGGTCAGCGTACCGGAGGGGGCGGTTTCCTCGAACCATTTCAGGAAGCGGACCATGGCCGCGCCGTCGCGGGCCTGTGCGCTGCGATGACCGGCGATCTCGACAGGGTTCTTGATCGCCTTGGCCAGCACGGTCGGGTCGCGCTCGGCGACGACCGTCGCGCCACCCCGGCGGAGCGCGTCGTGGATCGCGGCGACGGCACGGTCGGGATCGGCGGCGACGCGCTTGTCCGCAAAGGTGGCGAGGGTCGGAGCGAAATCGGTCATCGGGCGAACGGTGACGGCATTGCCCAGATGGCGGGCGATATCCTCGCCCACCTTGCCCGGCGCGGCGAACAACTCGGCGGTGCCATCGGCATGGACGATGGCATAGCTCAGCGCGACCGGCGTATGCGCTACGTCGCTGCCGCGAATGTTGAAGGTCCACGCGATCGAATCGAGCGCGGTCAGCACGACCGCATCGGCGCGACGCTCGCCCAGCCATTCGCCGACCGCAGCGCGTTTGTCGGCGGAGGTACGGCCGGTCAGCGTGTCGTCCTGCACCGCCATCGGCGCGGGGGAGGGGGCGGGGCGGTCGTTCCACAAGGCGTCGATCGGGTTTGCCCCGACCGGGACCAGCACCGCCCCGACATCAGTCAGCGCGCGTTCGGTTGCTGCCACCCAGTCGATGGTCGCCAGCCACGGATCGAAGCCGATCCGGTCGCCTTCGCGGGCGTTGGTCCGCAGCCAGTCGGCCATCGTGGTCGCCGGCACCTGTACGAACTGCCAGTCGGCGGCATCGACCTGCTCGCGCACCTGCAGCGTGTAGCGGCCATCGGTAAACATCGCGGCGGTGTCCGCGAGGACGACGGCGCTGCCGGCCGACCCCTTGAATCCGGTCAGCCAGGCGAGGCGCTGCGCATAGTCGCCGACATATTCGCTCATATATTCGTCGGTCAGCGGAACGACGAAACCGGTCAGGTCGAGCGTTGCGAGATGGGCGCGGAGTGCGGACAGGCGTTCGGTGTGGCTGGTCATGCGCTGCTCGTATCAGCCGAAACGGTCGCGCAAAAGCCACAAGCTTGCTCGACTTCCGCGCCGCGCCGTCCCACATGGGCGGCATGACGAAGCCCATTCCGCCGATCGCCGAACAACGCGCCCATAGTTATGAACGCCACGGGATTACCGTGTCGGACCCCTGGGCGTGGCTGCGCGACCCGAACTATCCGAAGGTCGAGGATGCCGAGGTCCTCGACTATCTGAAGGCCGAGAACGCCTATTTCGATGCGGTGATGGCACCGCACGCCCCCCTAATCGATACGCTGTTCACCGAGATGCGGGGGCGGATCAAGGAAGACGATGCCACCGTGCCGCAGCGCGACGGTGACTGGTGGTACTGGTCCGATTTCGAGACCGGCGGAGAATATCGCCGCTGGTGGCGCCGGCCCGTCGCAGGCGGCGATGACGAACTGATCCTCGACGAACCTGCGCTGGCTAAGGGTAAGGAATATTTCCGGCTGGGCGCGCTGTCGGTCAGCCCCGACGGGCGGCTGCTTGCCTATGCGATCGACGATGACGGCGGCGAGCGGTTCGAGGCGCGGGTCAAGGACCTGACGACCGGCGAACTGCTGGACGATGTGATTCCGGGGACGCTGTCCGAACTGGTATGGACCGCGGATTCGAGCGGCCTCCTTTACGGCCTCGCCAACGAACAATGGCGTACGGACAATGCCCGGCTCCACCGTATCGGCACGCCGATCGAGCAGGATATCGAACTCTACCACGAGGCGGACGAAGGCTGGCGGGTGTCGGTCGGCGAGACCCAGTCGCGACGCTTCCTGGTCATTTCGGCGGGCGATCACGTCACCAGCGAGGTGCGGTTGATCCCGGCCGACGACCCCACCGCCGAACCGCTGCTCGTGAAGGCGCGCGAGGAGGGCGTGGAATATGACGTGGAGGAGCATGACGGCACGCTGTTCGTCCACACCAACGACACCCATCCGAACTTCCGGCTGGCGACCGCATCGCTGGAAGCGCCCGGCGACTGGCAGGAGTTGATCGCCGCCGACCCGCATTTCTACATGACCGGGGTCACGACCTTCGCGAAGCTGTTCGTGGTCGAGGGGCGGCTGGATGGGCTCGATCAGGTCCGGCTGCACGATTATGCTGGCGGGCCGGCGCGGCCGATCGAGTTTCCCGAGGCGAGCTATGTCGTCGGGCTGGGCGACAATCCGGAATATGACGTCGACACGCTGCGGCTTGGCTACGAGTCGATGGTCACGCCGGGGACCGTCTATGACTATGACGTGGCGAGCGGCGACCTGACCGTACGCAAGGTGCAGACGATCCCGTCGGGCTATGATCCGGAGAAGTACGCGACCGAGCGGCTGGAGATCACCGCGCGTGACGGGACGGCGATCCCGTGTTCGGTGGTGTATCCCAAGGATTTCCCACGCGACGGGACGGGCAAGCTGTATCTCTACAGCTATGGCGCGTACGGCTATGCGATCCCGCCGGGTTTCTCGACCAGCCGGATGTCGTTCCTCGATCGGGGCATGGCGTTCGCCATCGCCCATATCCGGGGCGGCGACGACCTGGGCCAGCAATGGTATCTGGACGGGAAGCTGGAGAAGCGGACCAATACCTTCAACGATTTCGTCGATGTGGCGAAGGGGCTGATCGAGCGGGGCTTCACCGACAAGGGCAAGATCGCCATCGCCGGCGGATCGGCCGGCGGGGAGTTGATGGGCGCGGTGATGAACTCCGACCCCGAGCTATGGGGCGCGGTGGTGGCGAGCGTGCCGTTCGTCGACGTGCTGAACACGATGCTCGACGACAGCCTGCCGCTCACCCCCGGCGAATGGCCCGAATGGGGTAACCCGATCGAGGACAAGGCGGCGTTCGAGCTGATCGCGTCCTATTCTCCCTATGATAACGTGACGGCGCAGGCCTATCCGCCAGTGTTCATTTCGGGCGGGCTGAACGACCCGCGCGTGACCTATTGGGAGCCGGCCAAGTGGGCGGCGCGACTCCGCGCGACCAAGACCGACGACAATGTGCTGCTGCTCAAGACCAATATGAGCGCGGGCCATGGCGGCAAGTCGGGCCGGTGGGAGAGTTTGAAGGACGCCGCCGAGGAGATGGCGTTCGTGCTGTGGCAGCTGGGGGTGGAGGCTTAAAGCTCCTCCCCATCCGCTCCGTGCGTCACCCCAGCGAAGGCTGGGGTCTCTGCCGGCTCCTGTTCCGCAGTATTACCGGGAGACCCCAGCCTTCGCTGGGGTGACGAATTGGCGAGTGACGTGAGAGGTGGCCTAACGTTCCACCCTAGTCACATGGCCCATCTTGCGGCCGGCGCGTGCTTCGTGCTTGCCATAGAGGTGCAGGTGCGCGCCCGGTTCGGCCAGCAGCGCCGGCCATGCCGCCACGTCGTCGCCGATCAGGTTCGTCATTTCGACCCGCGCCGCCGTCATCGCGACGCTGCCGAGCGGGAGGCCGAGGACCGCGCGGACGTGGTTCTCGAACTGCGAAGTCTCGCTGCCCTCGATCGTCCAGTGCCCGGAATTATGGACGCGCGGGGCCATTTCGTTGAACACCGCACCGTCGCGCCCGCAGAAGAATTCGAGGGTCAGGACGCCGACATGGTCGAGCGCCTCGGCGACCTTCGCCGCCAGCGCTTCCGCCTCGGCACGCCAGGGTTCGATGGCCGGGGCCGGCACGGTCGAAGTGTCGAGGATACCGTCCTTGTGGACGTTCTTCGGCGCCGGATAGACCGCCGTGGCGCCGTCGATGCCGCGGGCGAGGACGACCGAGAATTCGTCCTCGAAATCGACAAAGGCTTCGAGGATCGCGGGGCCGCCGCCGATGGCATCCCACGCCGCATCGGCATCGGCCGGCGACAGCAGGCGGGCCTGCCCCTTGCCGTCATAGCCGAAGCGGGTCGTCTTGAGCACCGCCGGACAGCCGACGCTGGCGATGGCCGTATCGAGCGCGGCGCGGTCGGCAACCTCGGCCCAGCGTGCCGGGCGGCCGCCCAGTTGCTCGACGAAGCTCTTTTCGCGGACCCGGTCCTGCGCGACGGCCAGCGAGCGGGCGGAGGGGCGGACCTTGTCGCCCAGCGCCTCGATCGGGGCGGCGGCGATATTCTCGAACTCGTAGGTGATGACGTCGACCTGCGTGGCGAACGCCTGCAGCGCGGCGATATCGTCATAGGCACCGCGGCTGTGCGCGAAGGCGATGTCGTTGGCCGGGCCGCTGTCGGGGGCATAGACATGGATGCGATAGCCGAGCTGGGCGGCGGCGACGCCGATCATCCGGCCGAGCTGGCCCGACCCGATGATGCCGATGGTCGATCCGGGGGGCAGCGCGGTCATTGCGGGTCGATCGCCACGCTGTCGGTCTGCGCCGCGCGCCACGCGTCGAGCCGCTGCGCCAAGGCCTCGTCCTGCGTCGCGAGGATCGATGCGGCGAGCAGGCCGGCATTGATCGCGCCTGCCTTGCCGATGGCCAGCGTCCCCACGGGCACGCCGCCGGGCATCTGCACGATCGAGAGCAGGCTATCCATGCCCTTTAGCGCCTTCGATTCGACCGGCACGCCGAGGACCGGCAGGCGGGTCATCGAGGCGACCATGCCGGGCAGATGGGCGGCCCCGCCGGCCCCGGCGATCACGACCTTCAGGCCGCGCTCGACGGCGCTGGTCGCGTAGTCGACCAGCCGCTGCGGGGTGCGGTGCGCGGACACCACCTTGGTTTCATGGGGGACGCCGAGTTTGGTCAGCACGTCGGCGGCGTGCGCCATCGTGTCCCAGTCAGAAGTGCTGCCCATGATAATGCCGACCAGGGTCACGTCGTTCATTGTCTGCCCGTAACGCTTTGGGGGAGCCGCTGCTTAGGGAAGGGGCGGGAACAGGGCAAGCGGAAGGATTCCGTACCGGCATATTCAGGCCCAAAGTTCACAAAGTTCACACTAGTGGCGTGTTTGTGCAGTCGGGCCTTTGGTGGCCAAAGTTCACTAAGTTCACACTCGTGCGCTGTTGGCGCGGTGGGCGTGGCGGTGGTGTTAAAGAGCGGGGCCGGGGTGCGGGGCCGGTGGGGAGTTTGGCGGGGGCGGGGCGTGTAGGAAAGCGGTTTGTTTCCTGCTTTACGCCATCCCTTCCCGTTTGCTTCGAGCGCAGGTTCGAGCATGTCGAGAACCGAAGTCGAGAAGGGGTGCCCCAAACGGGGAGTTCTCGACGGACGCTTCTCGACAGGCTCGAAGCTGCTCGAACCAAACGGATTTGTGAGAAGGAGAAGGGGCGTTACCGCTCGTTCAGATAATAGCGATCGGTCGGCGTCAGGTCGTCCGCCAGTTCATAGACGATCGGCTGGCCGGTCGGGATTTCGAGGCCGGTGATCTCGTCGTCCGGGATGCCCGACAGGTGCTTGACCAGCGCGCGCAGCGAATTGCCATGGGCGGAGATCAGCACGCGCTTCCCCGCCTTCAGCTCGGGCGCGATGCGGCTTTCCCAATAGGGCAGGACGCGGTCGATCGTGTCCTTGAGGCTTTCGGTCTGCGGAATGTCGATCCCGGCATAGCGGCGGTCGGCCGACAGGTCCCACGGGCTGTCCGCTTCCGGCAGGGGCGGCGGCACGTCGAAGCTGCGACGCCAGATCTTGACCTGTTCGTCGCCATGCTTGGCAGCCGTCTCCGCCTTGTCGAGGCCGGTCAGCCCGCCATAATGCCGCTCGTTCAGGCGCCAGTCCTTTTCGACCGGCAGCCACAACCGGCCCATCGACTCCAGCGCGATGTTCAGCGTCTTGATCGCGCGGGTCTGGAAGCTGGTGAAGCACAGGTCGAAGTCATGGCCCTTCTCGGTCAGAAGTTCGCCCGCCGCCTTGGCCTCCGCCTCGCCCTTTTCGGTCAGGTTCACGTCCCACCAGCCGGTGAAGCGGTTTTCGAGGTTCCAGGCCGACTGGCCGTGGCGGATCAGGACGAGCGTGGGCATGGGGCCTCCATTGCGGTTGTTGCGCCGCACCTAGCCTAAAGCGGAAGCGAGAGGAACCGGTTGAAGTCGGTCGAACTATAGCTGCCGAACGCCGGGCAGGGGGCGAAGCCGTTGCGTCGGTACAGCCGGTGGGCGGCGTCGAACATCGGCCCGGTGCCGGTTTCGAGCAGCAAGGCGGTGAGTCCGACGGCGCGGGCGTCGGCGACGATGCGGTCCAGGACCGCCTGCGCGACGCCACGCCCGCGCGCCGCCGGAAGGGTGCGCATCGACTTCACCTCGGCCGTCCCGTCGCCCAGCGTGCGGAACGCGCCGCAGCCGAGCAAGATGTCGCCGTCCCACACCGTGTAGAAGGCGATGTCGGGCGTCGCCAGCGCCGACAGGTCGAGCGCGTAGACGCTGCCCGGCGGCGAACTGGCGTGCATATCGGCCAGATGCGCCGCGAGCAGTCGGGCGGTAGCGGGATGATCCAGGCCGCCCGACCGGACGATCACCGGGTGAAGTCCGCCAATACCTCCAGCCAGCTATGCGCCAGCGCCTTCGCTCGTTCGGGCGACCAGCCATATTCGGGGTCGGGATTGGTATCGTGATCCTTGAACGGCATTTCCAGCGTCATGCTGAGCGCGCCGAAGCGGTTGGCGAGCTGGTTGGTCGACATGGACAGGTTCGCCTGACCGGGGGCCGATACCGGATAGCCGAGCTTCGTCTGGAATTCGGGCGTCGCCGCCGCCCATGCCGCGCCGAACGCGGTGAAGCGGGCACCATGGTCGTCGGTCCAGTTGGGGATGCCTTCATAGCCGGCGATGAAGTTGGCGGGGATCGCTTCGTCGCCATGCACGTCGATGGCGATGTCGACCCCGGTTTCGTCCATCCGGCCCAGCACGCACAGCACTTCGGGGCTGCGCTCGGGTGTCGGCGCGTGCCATTCGCGGTTGAGGTTCACGCCGGCGGCGTTGGTGCGCAGATGGCCGCGGAACGAGCCGTCGGGGTTCATGTTCGGCACGCAGTGGAAGGTCATCCGCTGGCGCAGATCGGCGGCGAGCGCGTCGTTCGGGTCGGTCAGCTTCTCCAGCAGCCCCTCCATGAACCACTCGCACATCGATTCGCCGGAATGCTGGCGGGCATAGGCCCAGACGTTGAGCGGGCCTTCGCCGAGCGTCAGATAGTCGATCGCGCGACCGTCGAGCGTCTGACCCAGTTCGCGGTGCGACATGCCGGGCCGGGCGGCGATACGCGCGATCAGGTCGTCGTGGCGCTCCATCGTATAGGGCGCGAAATAGGCGAACCAGGCGAGGTCGGTATCGATCGTCGCGGTAAAGGTCAGCACGCCATCGGCATAGTCGGTATCGACCTGCCGCCACGCATGACGATCGGTGCTCATCCGCGTGCGATAGCCCGGCCAGCCGAACGCATAGGCCGAGCCGCCGGCATTGACGATGCGGAACGTCAGGGTCCGCCCCCGCGCCCCGGCGACGCGGAAGTGGAACCACTGATAAAAGTCGGACTGGTGATCGGCGACGATGTCGAGGTCGATCACATCGCCCTGGATGGCGACGACGCGGATGTTGCCGCTGTCGAACGCGGCGTTGATGGTGATGCTCATTTCACCGTCGTAGTGATTCCCGACTCGCCTGGGAAGTTTCGGAACAGCGCATTGGCCAGCCGGTCGGCCTGAAACACGGGCTGCGCACCCGGCGTGCTTTCCAGCGAATCGGTGACGGCGCGCCCTTCCCAGATGGTGGTACCATCGCTGCGGCGGCGAATCTGCACGGCCAGTTCGGTGCCGATCACCTCACGCTGGCCGCCGCCAAGCCCGAAGCCGACTCCACCGCCAAGGCCCACGCCACCCCCGCGCCAGCCGCCGCCACCGCCGCCCGCACCAATGCCGATCGATACCGGCGCGCGCTTTTCGACGAAGCCCTTGGTTCCGCGAGTGAACGCGACGCCGACGATCAAATCCGACGGCGTGGTGCCGGCACGGGCGAAGCCGAGCTTTTCCATCTCGCGCGCGACGGCATTGCCATAGGTCTGGAATTCCGGGGTCGCCGACATGTTGGTCTGGACCGGTTCGACCGAGAAGCTGCCTTTCGCGATCGGCTGGCTCAGGTGGAAACGGGTCACTTCGACCGGGCTGATCCGCGATCCGCCGGTGGTGCAGCCGCTCGCCAGCAATGCAGCGGTCGCCGCCAGCCCGAAACCCAACGCCTTCTTCATATCATCTACCCCGAAACAGCCACGGTTCATCCATGACGTATAACGCGCCACATGCTGCCATGGGTTCATTGCGCAAGTGTTTCGATGCGTTGCGGCGGTTCCAGCTTGACGAAAGCGCCGCGCGGCGATAGCTGGGCGCCTCTTTTCCGGCCGTGCGAGCGGCCTCTTTGCCGTTTGAGAGCCGTTCCCATGAAGATCGTCAATTCGCTGAAGTCGCTCAAGGATCGTCACCGGGACAACCGCGTGATCCGTCGTCGTGGGCGCATCTACGTCATCAACAAGACCAACCGCCGCTTCAAGGCCCGCCAGGGCTGATTCGGCATCAGGTAGGCCGGGGCCTGCCCGATATGGTTTCGAACAGGCATCCGATCCTGACGGGTCGGGTGCCTGTTCGTGTTGGTGCCGTCGGATCATTCCAACGTTCGTCACTCCCGCGGAGGCGGGAGGCCATAGACGCTGACGTGTCGGGTCTTGCGCTGGCGTCGGCGGTTATGGATTCCCGCCTTCGCGGGAATGACGAAGGTTGCGAAGAAATTCGATCGTGCCGCTACACCGTATCCGGTCGTGCCGCCGGTACGCGCGGCACGGTGCAGGCGATCAGCACGCGGCGGACGCCGACCGATCCGAAGACGCGGGTCGCATGGCCGGTCGGCACCTTGTCCAGCTCGCGGCGCAATTCGATCGGGAGGGCGGCGAAGGCGGTGTTGCGGCGCTCGGTGATCGAGCCGGAAAAGCGCTTCTCCGCCTTGTACCGCGCGCCGATCGTAGCCGCATCGGCACAGCGCCGGATGGTGCGGGTGTCGGCGGCGAAGATTTCGGTCGCGGCGGTCTGTTCGGCGGGCGACAGGCCGGCTGCCAATTTGATCTCGAACTGGACGATCGTCGCGCGACGCTGCTCCAGCCCGGATGCCGGCTGTATCGCCAGCAACAGCGGGAGCAGCGCGGCGATCATGCCGGTACCGTCGCGGCGGGCTTGTCGTCGAGCAGCGTCCAGCCGGTCGGCCCCAGCACCTCCAGCGGGCGATAGCGCGTCTTGTACGCCATGCGCGGCGATCCCTGCACCCAATAGCCGAGATAGACATGGGGCAACCCGCCGGCGCGCGCGCGGCGGATATGGTCGAGGATGATGAAGTTGCCGAGGCCCGGCCGGGCATGGTCGTCGGTTTCGAAGAAGCTGTAGACCATCGACAGCCCGTCGGCCTGTTCGTCGGTGATGCACGCGCCGACCAGCCGGCCCGGAACGCCGTCCACCGCTGGTTCGCGATATTCGATGACCCATGACGTGACCGGCGAATGCTCGACCATGTCAGCAAAGTCCGATTCGTCCATCGCGGTCATGCCGCCGCCGGGGTGCCGCGCGGTCAGGTAGCGGCGCAGCAGGCGGAATTGTTCGTCGGTCGCCCATGGCTTGCAGGCGCGGATGTCGAGATCGGAATGGCGGCGCATCAGCTTGCGCTGGGTCGCGTTCATCGAAAAATCGCCGGCGACGACGCGGACCGATACGCAGGCGCTGCACCCGACGCAGCTGGGGCGATAGGCGACCGACTGGCTGCGGCGGAAGCCGATCCGGCCGAGCGCTTCGTTCAGCTCGTCGGCATTGTCGCCGCTGAGTTCGGTGAACACCTTCCGCTCCTGCCGCCCCGGCAGATAGGGGCAGGGCGCGGGCGAGGTGACGAAGAACCGGGGAAAACGAAACGGCGCGGTCACCCATTGCTCCTTCGGATCGGGCAGTCCCCGATAGAATGACGGGGTGGATATGGCGATGACAAGACGTGGCGAAAAGCGCGTTAACCGCGAATTTTGCGGGCGGATCAGCCGGCGGGCGGCCCCTCGGCAAATTGCGGCAGGTCATCGGTCAGCACCAGCCATGGCTGCTTGGCGGATACCCAGATATGGTCCGCAGGCGCGAAGCGGTCGGGATGGTCGAGCGTGCCCATCGCCAGGCCGATCGTGCCCGCCGCGACACGCTCAGAAAACAGCGTCGAGCCGCAGGTCGGGCAGAAGCCGCGCCGGACGCCGGTATCGCCGTCATACCACGCGACCGGCCCCTCGATCGTGACCGAGGTGAGCGGCACCATCACCCGCGCGTAGAAGGCGCTGCCCGTCTTGTGCTGGCACCGATGGCAATGGCAGGCGCGGACGTTCATCACCGGCGCATCGCTGCGGTAGCGGCAGGCGCCGCACAGGCAGGCGCCGGTGATGGTGTCGGTCATGCCAGTTCGACCGTGCTCACCTCATAGCCGCCAGCGCGCAACCCTTCGACCAGGCGGTCGAGATGGTCGCGGTCGCGGGTTTCGCATTCGATGTCGGTGATGAGACCCTTGGCCGGCAGCGTGGTGAAGACGCGCTGGTGATAGACCTCGATGATGTTGACGGTGTGTTCGTGGAAGATCTTCGCGACGTGGAACAGCGCGCCGGGGCGATCCTGCAACCGGATGCGCAGGCGGGCGAGCCTCCCTGAGCGGGCGAGGTCGCGCAGCAGGACGTTGGCGAGCAGGCGCGTGTCGATATTGCCGCCGCACAGCACGATGCCGACGGTCTTGCCCTTGAACCGCTGTCCATGGCCGAGCAGCGCGGCGAGGCCGGCGGCACCGGCGCCCTCGACCACGGTCTTTTCGATCTGGACCAGCAGGCTGACGGCCTCCTCCAGCTGGCGTTCGCTGACCAGTACGATGTCGTCGACCAGCGCGGCCACGACCTGTGCGGTCAGGCCGCCGGGCTGCTTGACCGCGATCCCCTCGGCCAGCGTGTCGCCGGCGCAGTCCATGTCGGTGCCGTGCACGCGGTTGTACATCGAGGGGAACAGTTCGGCCTGCACGCCGACGACCTCGATCGGACGGTCCGCCGCCTTGGCGACGGTCGCGATGCCGCTGATAAGGCCGCCGCCGCCGATCGGCACGACCAACGTGTCGAGTTCGGGCACATCCGCCAGCATTTCGAGCGCGACGGTGCCCTGGCCCGCCATGATGCGCGGATCGTCGAAGGGGTGGACGAAGGTCAGCCCCTGTTCGGCCTCCAGCTTGCGGGCATGGGCGTAGGCCGCGTCGAACGTCTCGCCCTCCAGCACCACGGTCGCGCCGTGGCTCTGCGTCTGCATGACCTTAACGGTCGGAGTCGGGCGCGGCATGACGATGGTCACCGGCACGCCCAGACGGTTGCCGTGATAGGCGAGGCCCTGCGCATGGTTGCCGGCAGAGGCGGCGATCACGCCCTTGGCACGGGTCGCTTCGTCGAGTTGCAGCAGGGTGTTGAGCGCGCCGCGTTCCTTGTAAGCGGCGGTGAACTGGAGGTTTTCGAACTTGAGATAGACGGTCGCGCCGGTCAGTTCCGACAGGGTGCGGCTGATGAGGGTCGGCGTGCGGACGATCGATCCGCCGATACGCATTGCCGCCGCACGAACATCGTCGACGGTCAGGGGCAGGGCGGGCGGAGCGATCGGGTTGGTAGCCATCGCGGGCGGGTAGCCGATTTGTACCAAGAGGGGAACCCATCGGGCGGGGCGGCGTCTCTTTGGCGGACCCCCTTAGCCGGAAAGCCGAACCCATGACCGATACCGATCGCCGCACCTTCGTGACGGGTGCCGCGCTGGCGGGCGTCGCCGCCGCCGTGCCCGCTGCCGCGCAGACCGGGGGCGGTGCCGCCGCCCCGACGAGCGCCGCCGCCGCCGCGCATCCCAAGCCGCCCTTTCCGGTGCAGCGTCAGCCCTGGCCCGGCCTTGCGTCCAAGATGACGCCGCGCCCGGACCATGGCGAGCAGAGCTACAAGGGATCGGGACGCCTTGCCGGCAAGCGCGCGCTGATTACCGGTGGCGACAGCGGCATCGGCCGCGCCGCCGCCATCGCCTATGCCCGCGAAGGCGCGGATGTGGCGATCAACTATCTACCCGCCGAGGAGCCGGACGCGCGCGAGGTCGTCGCGCTGATCCGCGCGGCGGGGCGCAAGGCGGTGGCGATCCCCGGCGACCTGCGCGACGAAGGGTTCTGCCGCAAGCTGGTGCAGCAGGCGGCGGCGCAACTGGGCGGGCTGGACATCCTCGTCAACAATGCCGCGCGGCAGCAGACCCGGCCGGACATCGCGTCGATCAGCGCGCAGGACTTCGACGACACGATGAAGACGAACGTCTATGCGCCGTTCTGGCTGACCAAGGCGGCGGTGGCGATCATGGGGCCGGGCGCGGTGATCCTGAACACGTCGTCGGAACAGGCCGGCGATCCGTCGCCCGATATCGTCGATTACGCGCTGACGCGTGCGGCGGTGCTGAACTTCACCAAGGCGATGGCGAAACAGCTGGCGTCGAAGGGCATCCGCGTCAATGCGGTCGCGCCGGGACCGTTCTGGACGCCGTTGCAGGTCAGCGGTGGCGCGACCCCGGAGAAGTTGCAAAGCTTCGGCGGGAGTTCGCCGATGGGGCGGCCGGGCCAGCCGGCGGAGATCGCGGGGCTGTATGTCGCGGCGGCCGATCCGGCGATCAGCTTTTCGACGGGGCAGATTTTCGGGGCGACCGGTGGGGGCGGGCAGCCGGCGTAATTCATCTCCTCGTCACTCCCGCGAAGGCGGGAGTCCATAGACGCTGGCGTTGGCGATCATGCCGGGACGTCGCGTGTATGGATTCCCGCCTTCGCGGGAATGACGACTGCGGAGGGCGCAATGCGTACCTCGCAATATCGCCCTTCCCCACGCCTTCGTAACGCCATACACCCCGGCCCCATGGCAAAACTCGCATTCATCGGTACCGGCGTCATGGGCGCTCCCATGGCCGGTCATCTCGTTTCCGCCGGCCATCAGGTCACCGTCTATAACCGCACCCGTGCGAAGGCGGACGCCTGGGCGGCGAAGCATGGCGGGGCGGTCGCCGATACGCCGGCCGCCGCGGCGGACGGGGCGGACGCGGTGTTCGCCTGTGTCGGTAACGACGACGATCTGCGGCAGGTGACGCTGGGCGACGAAGGCGTGTTCACGACGCTGCGCGAAGGGGCGTTGTTTGCCGACCACACGACCGTATCGGCCGCGATCGCGCGCGAACTGGCCGAGGCGGGGGCCGCGAAGGGGCTGCTGGTCCTCGACGCGCCGGTATCGGGCGGGCAGGCGGGTGCCGAGAATGGCAAGCTGTCGATCATGTGCGGCGGCACGGGCGAGGCGTTCGCGGCGGCTGAGCCGTTGATGACCGCCTATGCCCAGCGCATCGTCCATGTCGGCGATGCCGGCGCGGGACAGACGACCAAGATGGTCAACCAGATCTGTATCGCCGGCGTGTTGGGCGGGCTGTCCGAGGCGCTGCGGTTCGCGCAGGCGTCCGACCTCCATCTGGACAAGGTATTGGAAGCAGTGTCGGGCGGCGCGGCGCAGAGCTGGCAGATGGTCAATCGCTGGCCGACCATGGCCAAGGACGAGTTCGATTTCGGCTTTGCGATCGACTGGATGCGCAAGGACCTGGGCCTCGCGCTCGACGAATCGCGGCGCAATGGGGCGACGCTCCCGGTGACCGCGCTGGTCGATCAATTCTATGCCGAGGTGCAGGCGATGGGCGGTGGACGACAGGATACCAGCGCGCTGGTGCGGAGGATCTCGAAGTGATGCGCTCGGCACTGACCCTTGCAGCGCTGCTGCTGGCCGGGACTGCGCAGGCCGATGGGCTGATCGATAACGTCAATGGCGTGTCGCTGGATTCGCAGGGCCGCGTGGTGCGCTTCGGCGGCATATTGATCGACAAGGACGGCAAGGTCGTTCGGCTGGTGCCCAAGGGCGAGAAGGTCCCGAAAAAGCTCGACTGGCGCAGCGACATGGGCGGCAGGATCGTCATGCCGGGCATGATCGACGCGCATGGCCATGTCATGTCGCTGGGCTATCGTGCGCTCGAACTCGACCTGTCGAAGACGACGTCGCTGTCGCAAGCGCAGGCGGCGATCCAGTCCTATGCGCGCAGCAACGGCAATCGCCAGTGGATACTGGGCGGTGGCTGGAACCAGGAGGCGTGGGGGCTGGGGCGTTTCCCGACCGCAGCCGAACTGGACGCGGCGGCGGGTGACAAGCCGGTGCTGCTGGAACGCGCGGACGGCCATGCGGTGTGGGCGAACAGCGCGGCGATGAAGGCGGCAGGGATCACCGCCAAGACGGTTGCCCCGGCGGGCGGGCGGATCGAATTGTTACCCAACGGACAGCCTTCGGGCGTGTTCGTCGACAGCGCCGCCAGCCTGTTCGATGCGGCAAAGCCCAAGCCGTCCCCGCGCGAACGCAACGCCGCGTTCCTGAAGGCGCAGGAATTGCTGCTGTCGACCGGCATCACCGCGACGGCGGACATGGGCACGTCGGTCGACGACTGGCTGGTGTTCCGGCGGATGGGCGATATCGGCCAGCTGCGCGTGCGGATCATGAGCTATGGCGCGGGCCTCGACACGGCACTGACCGTCGCCGGGGCGGGGCCGACGCCGTGGCTGTACGGCGACCGGCTGCGCATGGGCGGGATCAAGCTGTACGCCGATGGTGCGCTGGGGTCGCGCGGGGCGTGGCTGAAGGCACCGTATAGCGATGCGCCGAAGCAGACCGGGCTGTCGTTCATCAACGATACCACGCTGCTGAACCTGCTCAGCCGGGGCACCATGGACGGGTTCCAGTTCGCGATCCATGCGATCGGCGACCGCGCGAACCGGCAGGTGCTCGACGCGATCGATGAGCTGGCATCGTCGTACAAGGACGACCGGCGCTGGCGGATCGAACATGCGCAGGTGCTCGACCCGGCCGACCTGCCGCGGCTGGGCAAGAACGGCATCATCGCGTCGATGCAGCCGGTCCATGCCACCGGCGACCGGACCATGGCCGAGGCGCGGCTGGGGCCGGCGCGCCTGACCGGGGCCTATGCCTGGGCGACCGTATTGCGCGATGGAGGGCGACTGGCGTTCGGGTCCGACTATCCGGTCGAAAGCCCGAACCCGTTCGTCGGATGGGCCGCGGCCTTTACGCGGGAGGACCCGAACGGGCAGCCGCCGGGCGGCTGGCGGCCCGAGGAGAAGGTGACTCGCGAACAGGCGTGGAAGGCATTCACCCAGGACGCGGCCTTTGCCGGCTTTGCCGAACAGAAATTCGGCTCGCTGCTGCCGGGGCAGAAGGCGGACTTCATCGTGGTCGACCGCGATCCGGCGGTGGCGACCCCCGCCGAACTGCGCGCGACGCGGGTGATCGAGACGTGGGTCGGCGGCTATAAGGCGTGGCCGCTGAAGGATGTGCCGAAGGGTGAGAGCGGGCGGTAGATCGGTCCGATACGGGGAGGATTAACGTGCCATCGCGGTACGGTCTGGATTGGCGGGGTGCGTTGCGGCGTTGCTTGCCCTACATTCCCGGCCGACAGGAGGAGCGATGCGCGTTTCGTTGCGGACCGGATTGGGTGTAGCGATGCTGGTCGGCGTGGTGGGTGTCACGGCGGGCGGAGCAGCCATGCTGCTCAGCGCCGAGCGGCCGGCACCCGTCGCGGCGAAGCCGGCGGTGAGGGTAGCGGCGATCCAGCCGACGCCGGTACCTGTCCCGATCGCGACGCCCGTCGCCGTTTCCACGCCTGCGCCGGAAGCGATGGTCGTTCGCCGCGTGCTGGATATCGACGGCCCGTTCACCCATGGCCGCTGGGTCTGGGACGAGGATGGTGCGCCGGCCGACGGTAAGCTGGTCGTCACCATCGACCTGGATGCGCAGGTGCTGTCGGTGTTCCGCGACGGTTACGAGATCGGCGCGGCGGTGGTGCTCTATGGCGCGGACTGGAAGCCGACACCGCTGGGCGCGCTGAAGATCACCGAGAAGGATGCCGATCATGTCAGCAACCTCTATGGCGCGCCGATGCCATATATGTTGCGGCTGACCAATGACGGCATCTCGATCCATGGCAGCGACGTGCAGGAGGGGGCGGCGACCCATGGCTGCATCGGCGTGCCGACCGCCTTCGCCAGGAAGCTGTTCGGCGTGGCGAAGCTCGGCGACCGCGTGATTATCACCAATGGCAAAAGGCTGGGGATGGGCGGGGCGATTACTGCCTGATTTTTCCGGCCGCACTATTCCCGCCTGCGCGGAGGTATTGTTGGCGGTTGGATTGCGGTCTCGTGCAGGCCCGTTTGCTTCGAGCTTGTGGAGAACCACAGTCGAGAAGGCGTGCCCTAAACTGGGCGTTCTCGACGGACGCTTCTCGACTTCGCTCGAAGCTGCTCGAACCGAACGGAGTTTACGACAGGACGCCGCCCGCCGCCCTACGCGACCGCGGCCTCGACCATTTCGTCCGGTTCGCGCAGGACGTAGCCACGGCCCCACACGGTTTCGATATAATTGTCGCCTTCGCACGCCATGCTGAGCTTCTTGCGCAGCTTGCAGATGAAGACGTCGATGATCTTGAGTTCCGGCTCGTCCATCCCGCCATAGAGATGGTTGAGGAACATTTCCTTGGTCAGGGTCGTGCCCTTGCGGAGCGAGAGCAGCTCCAGCATCGCATATTCCTTGCCGGTCAGGTGGACCCGCGCGCCATCGACATCGACCGTCTTCGCATCGAGGTTCACCGACAGCTTGCCGGTGCGGATGACCGACTGCGAATGCCCCTTCGACCGGCGGACGACGGCGTGGATGCGCGCGATCAATTCCTCGCGGTGGAACGGCTTGGTCACGTAATCGTCGGCGCCGAAGCCGAACGAGCGGACCTTCGAATCCATCTCGTCGATGCCCGACAGGATCAGCACCGGGGTCTGCACCCGCGCGACGCGCAGCTTCTTGAGAACGTCGTACCCGTGCATGTCGGGCAGGTTCAGGTCGAGCAGGATGATGTCGTAATCGTACAGCTTGCCCAGATCGAGGCCCTCTTCGCCCAGATCGGTCGTGTAGATGTTGAAACCTTCGGTCGTCAGCATGAGCTCGATCGCCTTGGCGGTCGTCGGCTCGTCCTCGATCAGCAGCACGCGCATCGGCTCAATTCCCCCGTTTCGCGGCGCGCTATCGTCCCTGACCGGCGCGCAGCGGAAACATTAACGTAAAGACCTATGAAGGCAAAAGGTTAATTTCTTCCTAATCGAAAACTCTTCGTAAATTCCGTTGGTTAAGCGGAATGAAGGGTTCTGGAATGGTAAACGGCCGCGCAGGCGAAAGGTTTAGTAAAATTAACGCTGGTTGCAGCTTCGGCGGAAACGATCGGACAGGAATTCGATCAGCACCTCGACCCGTGCCGGCCGCAAGGTGCCCGGCGGGGTCAGCAGGTGCAGCGCGACGCCGCCGCTGGTCCAGTCGGCCAGCACCGGCTCCAATCGGCCGTCGGCGATCGCCGCATCGACCAGGAAATCGGGCAGGCGCGCGACGCCCAGGCCGGCATAAAGCGCGGGCAGCATCGCTTCGCCATTGTTGATCGTCAGCGAGCCGCTGGGGCGGACCGCCACCTCCTCTTCGCCGCGCCGGAAATGCCACAGCGCGCCGGGCAGGTTGGCATAGCCGAAACAGTCATGGTCGCCGAGATCGGCCGGATGGCCGGGGCGACCGCGTCGGTCCCAATAGGCCGGGGCGCCGACGATGCGGATCGCGACGGGCGCAAGGCGGCGGGCGCGCAGGGAGCTGTCGGGCAGTTCGGCGATGCGCAACGCGATGTCGATTCCCTCCGCGACGATATCGACCTTGGCATCGGACAGGGTCAGGTCGATTTCCACGCCCGGATGCGTCACCAGAAAGTCGGCGATGGCGGGTGCGACATGGGCCAGCCCGAACGACATCGGTGCCGCGACCCGGACGAGGCCCGTGGGCGCGGCGGCGGCATCGCGCGCCTGTTCCTCCGCCGCCTGCGCCTCGGCGAGGATGCGCCCGGCGCGTTCGGCCAGCGACTGCCCGGCATCGGTCAGCGTCAGCCGCCGCGAGGTGCGGTGGAACAAGGTGGTGCCGAGCGACACCTCCAGCCGGGCCACCGCCTTCGACACGGTCGCCTTGGACACGCCGATCGACTGGGCGGCCGCACTGAACGATCGGTGTTCGACGACACAGGCGAACATCGCCCAGGCTTCGAAATCGGGAAGTCGCATTACCCCTCCGTTCGCGAAACGATCGGTTTCCGACGTTTCCATTTACGTCATGATCGCGTGGCCTATCTTGGGGGTCAAGCAAGGAGATCGACGATGATCGACAAACGTGACTTCACCAGCCTGGGCCATGCCGACCATGGATGGCTGAACGCCCGCCACCATTTCAGCTTCGCGAACTATTATGATCCGAAGCGGATGGGATGGGGCGCGATCCGGGTGTGGAACGACGACGAGATCGCCGCGAACAGCGGTTTTCCGCCGCACCCGCACAAGGACATGGAAATCATCACCTATGTCCGTTCCGGCGCGATCACCCATCAGGATTCGATGGGCAACAAGGGCCGCACCGCGGCGGGCGACGTGCAGGTGATGAGCGCCGGCACCGGCGTCCGCCACGCCGAATATAATCTGGAGCCGGAGACGACCCGTATCTTCCAGATCTGGATCGAGCCGCGGCAGAAGGGCGGCGCGCCGTCCTGGGGTGCCAAGCCGTTTCCCAAGGGCGAACGTTCGGGCCGGTTCGTCACGCTGGCCAGCGGGTATGACGAAGACGGCGACGCGCTGCGCATCCGGGCGGAAGCCCGCGTGCTGGGGGCGACGCTGAAGGCCGGCGAAAGCGTGGAACATAGCGTGGGAGACGGGCGTCACGCCTATCTGGTCGCTGCGACCGGCGCGATCACCATCGACGGTGTCGCCTTTCAGGCGCGCGACGGGGCCGCGCTGTCGGGTGGGCAGACCGTCACCATCACCGCGACCGAGGACGCCGAGATCGTCCTGGTCGATTCCGAATAACCGCAACGGAGTAGCGCAACATGTCGAAGGTTCTGGTCCTCTATTATTCGTCCTACGGCCATATCGCGAAAATGGCCGATGCGGTCGCCGAGGGTGCGCGTTCCGCCGGTGCCGAGGTCGACGTCCGCCGCGTGCGCGAAACCGCGCCGGAAGAGGTCGCCAAGTCGGCGGGCTTCGTCGTCGCGGACCATCATGCCGAACTGACCGACCCCAACGAACTGACGAACTATGACGCGATCATCGTCGGCACCGGCACGCGCTATGGCCGGATGTCGAGCCAGATGGCGGCGTTCTGGGACACGACCGGCGGCGTGTGGGCCAAGGGCGGGCTGGTCAACAAGATCGGCGGCGCCTTCACCTCGACCGCGACGCAGCATGGCGGGCAGGAAACGACGCTGTTCTCGATCATCACCAACCTGATGCACCATGGCATGACCATCGTCGGCCTCGATTATGCCTATGAAGGTCATACGGGGCTGGACGAGGTGAATGGCAGCACGCCTTATGGCGCATCGACCATCGCCGGGGGTGACGGCAGCCGTCAGCCGACCGAGATCGAACTGGGCGGCGCGCGGCATCAGGGCAAGCGGATCGCCGAACTGGCCGCGAAGGTATTCGGCTGAGTTGATGCGGGGCGGCCGGAGGGTCGCCCCGCTATGCCGGCGCCCGCCGTTCGAGGTGCAGGTAGCGTGAATCGAATTCAGCGGCAGCCTTCAGCGCGTCGATGTCGTGGATCGTCATCTGCCGGTGACAGGTGGTGACCAGCCCTTCGGCACGCAGCCGTTGCAACACCCGGTTGACATGGACCGGCGTGATGCCCAGCGTGTCGCCCAATTGTTCCTGGGTCAGAGGTAGCGCGAACGTTCCGCCGCTGGTCCGCTCCACCTGGCACATGCGCAGCCAGATTTCGCAGAACAGATGCGCCATGCGCGTATAGGAATCGCGCTGGGCGACATTGACCAGCCATTCGCGCGACACGGCTTCGTCGACCAGTGCCGACCACCAGAAGCCGCGCGCCAGCGCCGGATAGCGGTCGGCCAGGTCGAGGATAACCTGTTTAGGGATCGCCGCGACCCGGGCTTCGCCAACGGCGCGGATCGAATGGTCCATCTGTTCGAAGATGAAGACATGGGGGTCGCACAGGTCGCCGGGAAGGAGATAGGCAAGGATTTG
Organism: Sphingomonas panni; assembly: GCF_022664435.1. Lineage (GTDB taxonomy): Bacteria > Pseudomonadota > Alphaproteobacteria > Sphingomonadales > Sphingomonadaceae > Sphingomonas > Sphingomonas panni. The sequence continues at coordinate 268,410 of NZ_JAKREU010000006.1, forward strand.
TCGCTTCCCGTCCGGCAGATCCTTGTATCGGCAGGCCCAGCCATCGAGGATCAGGAACGCCTGTTCGGGACGGTCGCCGATGCGGATCAGGTCACGACTTTTCACGGTGAAGGTGTCCTGGCAAACCTGATCCAGGGCGACCCTCTCTTCGTCCGACAAGGCGGCGAAGCTGGTTAACTTGGTCGTAAGCGGGTTCGACATGAGTTCCTCCTGTCGAGATCGGCCGCCGGTGGGTTTTGTCCATGGCGTACCATACTAACTAAGGTTGGTGATGCGACTTCGTTCCAGGGCGTCCGTGAAGCGGTCGTCGGACGGGACGGGACGGGTCGAGCGCACGCCATCCCCTGTCGTTACCGATGGTTGGATTGTTAGCGCTATCGGCTATCATCGTCGTAACGAACGATGATGGAGGGGGCGGATGCGCGGAATTGCGTTGTGGGGCGCGTTGTTGATCGCAGGCGTGGCGGGCGCGCAGGATCGAACCGCGCCGGTGCCGGGTAGCAACCCGATCATCCGCGACAAGTTCACCGCCGACCCCGCGCCGCTGGTCGTCGGCGACCGGCTGTACCTGTATGTCGGGCACGACCAGGCGCAGCGCGACGAGATGTTCAACATGCGCGAATGGCTGGTCTATTCGACCACCGACATGCGCCATTGGACCGACCATGGCCCGATCATGAAAGTCGCCGATTTCAAATGGGCGAAGGCCGATGCGTGGGCGTCCCAGGCGATCTTCAAGAAGGGCAGATACTGGTTCTACGCCGCTGTCGAGCATGACGACACCCATCCGGGGAAGGCGATCGCGGTTGCGGTGGCCGACAAACCTACGGGGCCGTTCGTCGATGCGAAGGGATCGGCGCTCATCACCAACCAGATGACGCCCAAGGGGACGCATAGCTGGGAGGATATCGACCCGACCGTGTGGACCGACCGCGACGGGACGACATGGATCGCCTGGGGCAATCGCCAATGCTATATCGCGAAGCTGAAGCCCAACATGATCGAGATCGACGGCCCGATCACCGAGATCACCCCGCCGCATTTCGAGGAGGGGCCGTGGCTGCACGAACGGAACGGCACCTATTACCTGACCTATGCCTCGCTCGACCGGTCGAAGCATCGCGACGAGCGGGTATCCTATGCCACCGCGCCGTCGATCCGGGGGCCGTGGACCTATCGCGGGGAACTGACGGGGTCGGGCAAGTACAGCTTCACCATCCATCCGGGGATCGTGCAGTATAAGGGCGACTGGTATCTGTTCCTGCACAATGCCACGCTGGCGATCGGCGACCTGAACGGCGCGATCGGGCGGCGGGCGGTGACGGTCGAGCGGCTGCACTATAATGCGGACGGCACGATGCAGCCGGTGGTGCAGACCGGGGCGGGGGTGACGGCTGCCAGATAGAGCGCTTTATTCACGCGAAGGCGCGGTGAGGTGAGGAAGACAGTGGTTCGCGCGGAGACGCGGAGGGGTTGCGTTCGGATAGGACGCGCGGGATCGGAAGACGTCTGGTCCGCCATAGCGATAGATAAGGCCGCCTGCGCGGGTATCCGTGCCGCAAGCGCAACCCCTTCGCGTCTCCGCGCCTCCGCGCGAACCAATTTCTTCTTTTTGTTGGCTTTAGGGAAGGTCTGGGCCTCCTGCGGCGAGGTTCGAGCTATAGCAACAGGGAGATCCCAGCCTTCGCTGGGATGACGTTTGTGGCGCTGGGATGGTGGTTGCGGCGTTGGGATGAAGGGTGCGATTGCCCGGTCAATCGACTTTCGGCTCCGCCGGAAACCGGGTCCGTGCCTGCAGGAAGATAGACCGTGCCGGTGCGGCCCCGGCTTCGGTCGCCGCCGTGCCGACCCAGCGCCAGTGCCATGGTTCCCACTTCACCTGTTGCCGGTTGCCCGGCGGGAACGACATTTCGAAGCCGAAGCGGGCAGCATTGGCGCGTAGCCAGCGGCCGGCGGGGGTGGCGGCGAAACAGGCTTCGGCGTTGCAGAGCGGTGAGGTGCTGGTCCCGAAATCGATGACATAGCCGGTCGAATGCTCGCTATGCCCCGGCGGGGCGGAGGCCCAGGCGCGTTCGGCGAAGCTGCCCGATCCGTTCGCGCCGATCCCGTCGCAAAAGGTCGCCCGCTGCAACGCGACGGACCGGTGGCACGATACCGCGCGCAACGTGCCGGCGATCGCGGGATCGCCATCGGCGGCGGCGAGCAGGCGGGTGAGATCGGCGGCCATCGCCGGGTGAACCTTGCACGATTGCCCGAGCGCAGCGGGCGCATCGACCAGCGCGGTCGCCGGCATGTCGGGATAGGGGAAATGATTGAACAGCCGGCCATCGGCGGTCCGCTGCACCGTGCCGCGTCCGCATAGTTCGACCGGGCCGGTCGGTCCGGCGGGCGGCAGGGCGGTGATGCGCGGCGGTGCGACGACGGGCGTGGGAGCGGGAGTCGGGACCGCGACCGGCGGTGCGGGGGCGGTGGTCGGCGCACAGGCGGACAGGATGCACAGCGGCGGCAACAGGCGGGCGAGGGTGGTTCGGCGCACGAAAGTCTCCGGCTGGACGGGCAGGGGCCGCCAAGCGCACTGGCATGGCGTCACCAACGATGGCAAGGAAGCGCAATGCTTGACGACCTGGTCCTGTTCATCGACGGTGAGGCGATCGTCCTCGACAAACCTGCCGGCCTGCCGGTCGATCCGCCCCGGGACGGATCGCCGAGCATCGTCGGCCGCGCGGACGAACTGCGCTTCACCTTCCAACGCGAACCGACCCCGGTCCATCGGCTGGACCGCGATACCAGCGGGTGCCTGCTGCTCGCGCGCAATCCCAAGGCACATGCCCGGTTCCAGCAGGCGTTCGAACAGGGGCGGGTGACGAAACGTTATCTGGCGATCCTCGACGGCATTCCCGCCGGGGAATCGGGCGAGATCGATCTGGCGCTGGCGAAGGTCAGTACCGCCGAAACCGGTTGGCGGATGGTCGGCGATGCGAAGGGCAAGCCGGCGCGGACCAACTGGCGCGTGCTGCGCACCGTCGGCGACCGGGCGCTGGTCGCGTTGTTCCCGGAAACCGGGCGCACCCATCAGATCCGCGTGCATATGGCCGAGGGACTGGGCTGTCCGGTGGCGGGCGATCCGGTCTATGGCCGGGGCGGGCGGCACGGCATGTTGCTGCACGCCATCGGGCTGATGGTGCCGCGCGACAACAAGCCGGCGATCGACGTTACCGCGCCATGGCCGCGCAGCTTCGTCGCGGCGGGGTTCGAAGAAGCGTAGGTGCCACGCATCCCGATCACCCGGTCGATTTCAATCGACAGCGGCGAACTGGTCGAAAGCTTCACCCGCGCGTCGGGGCCGGGCGGGCAGCATGTCAACACGACCGACAGCGCGGTGCTGCTGCGGTTCGACGTGGTGGCGTCGCCGGGACTGCCGGAGGCGGTGAAGCAACGGCTGGCAGTGCTGGCGGGGTCGCGGCTGACCAAGGAGGGGGTGCTGACGCTGCGCGCCGATGCGTCGCGGTCGCAGGAGATGAACCGGCGCGAGGTGCGCGAGCGGCTGTTCGAGCTGATCCGCGAGGCGACGATCGTGCCGAAGAAACGCCGCGCGACCAAGCCGACCAAGGCGTCGCAGGTGCGTCGGGTCGATGCGAAGAAGGGCCGATCGCAGGTGAAGGCGGGGCGGGGCAAGGTCCGGATGGACTAGCGCGCTCTGTGCGGGGAAGGATTGTGCGACGCGGCTCGGGCGCTACATAGCGCCCCATGTACCAGTTCGACATTGCTGCCGGCGCCAAGGGCGACCTTTATCGCGATCTCCTGTCCGCGCTCGACGCACTGACCGCCGACGAGCGTGATGCCGTCGCGAACATGGCCAATGCCTCGGCGCTGCTGATGCAGTATCTGCCCGACTTGAACTGGGCAGGCTTCTATCGGCTGGTCGAGGACGAGTTGGTGCTGGGGCCGTTTCAGGGCAAGGCGGCGTGCATCCGCATCGCGATGGGGCGCGGGGTGTGCGGGACGGCGGCGGAAACGCGGACGACGCAGCTCGTCGCCGATGTCCATGCGTTCCCTGGCCATATCGCCTGCGACGCGGACAGCCGCAGCGAACTGGTGGTGCCGATCGTCGTCGGCGACCGGCTGATCGGCGTGCTAGATCTCGACAGCCCGCTGCCCGGCCGGTTCGATGCCGAGGACCAGACCGGTTGCGAGGCGCTGGTCGCGCGACTGGCTCCCCGGATCGCCTGACCTGCCCCGGTGCGGGACGGCGGGACCGGGAATCGCGTGATTCGTCGGGAACCGCGGTACGTGATAAGGTTTTGGCAACCATAAGGGCGCGGAGTGAACCGCGCGTCAGGGAGCCGACCCGATCATGCGAACGCCGACCCTTGCCGCTGTAGCGGCGATCCTTGCCTCCACCGGCGTCGCCCATGCGCAGCCGCGCATCGGCCAGTCGCCCGAGGCGCGTCCCCGTGGCCCGGCAATCTATCCCGGGCAGCCGCGCGTCAACCTGCCGGGACCGCGCTGGGGCGGAAAGGTGCGCGGGCGCTGGTATGGCGGTCATTATGCGCCGGGTGGCTGGGCGGCGTACCGGGCGCCGGTGCGTGGCTGGATGCTGCCTCGTTATTGGGTCGCGCCCAGCTTCTTCGTGCAGGACTGGCCAGCCTATGGGCTGACGCGGCCGCAGCCGGGCTATGGCTGGTATCGCTATTACGACGATGCGGTGCTCGCCGATCGTGATGGCCGGGTGTTCGATTATCGGCAGGGTATCGATTGGGATGCGCGCGACGACGGCCGCTATGTCCGCGACGACCGCGCTTATGACCGCTATCTGGCCGAAGACGATCGCCTGCCGCCGCCTCCTCCGCCGCCGGTCGCGCGGCGCGACGACGGGGTCGGTGGCGCTGTGATCGGTGGTGCCGCGGGTGCCGTAGCGGGCAATGTGATCGCCGGTCGCGGCAACCGGCTGGGCGGCACGATATTGGGTGCGGGGGTCGGTGCCCTGGCCGGGACGGCTATCGATCGCGCCGAGGATCGCCGTGCCCCGCCGCCGCCGCCACCTATCCGGCAGGGCTATGGCGCCGACTATCCGTTGCCGGGCGAGGACGTGCCGGTCGCGCCGGACGATGGCTATTATGACGATGCACCCGGCGTCGTATTCGGCCCGATGCGCGAGGAGGTGCAGCCGATCCGCCCCTATCCGCCCGGCGGCTATGTCGAGCGGCATGTCGGCGCACAGCCGGTCGCGCGCAGCTATACGACGACGACCACGACCGAAGGGCCGGGCGGCTATATCGCCAATGGCTATTATTACCCGCCGCGCACGGTGACGACGGTCACGATCCAGAATGCACCTGTCACGACGACCACGACGACCGAGGAAGTCGTGACCTATCGAACCAACCGCCCCGTGCTGCGGCGGGTGCATCCCTCGAAACTGCTGCGACGCTAGGGCTTAGCGCGGGGCGCGTCCGGCGAAGGTCGGCACGCTTTCCGCGCCCGAGGTCGACAGGGCGGACACGGCGACGAAATAATCGTCGACGATGACACCGTTCAACACCGCCTCGGCCCCCGTTACGTCGCGGCTGTTCGTCCAGTCCTGCGCATCGTTGCGCCGCCAGCGGATGCGATAGCCGGCCGCATTGGTCACGGGTTGCCAGCGGACGGTCGTGTCGGTCGCCAGCGCCCCTTCGATCGATGCGCTAGCCGGCGCGGCGGGGGCGGCGGCGAGGCGGGCGATGGTCGCCGCGTTGATCGCGGTCACCTTCGCCAGATAGGGGAAGTCCATCCGGTCGATCGTGTCGCCATAGACCCGCTTGCCCTCGCTACGCAGGTCCTGATGCTGCGCATCGTAATTCTCGACGCCGACCGAAAAGCGGATCGCGGGATAGCCGAGCTTGAGGAACGGTTCGTGGTCGCCGCCACGCCCGAATCGGTCGGGCCGCCGGTCGAGAAAGACGTCGAGCCCGCCGGGGATGCCGGTCGCGACCGCGTCGACCGTCTTGGCCAGCGCGCGCGACGGTCCGTCGTCCTCGCCGCCGGCGGCGCGGCGGGCAATCTGCTGCTCCAGCGATTCGGAGGCCCGGATACCTTCCGAAAAGACGCGGACCCGGTCGGCGACCTTGCGACCGTCCTGGCCGATGGTGTTGCCGACGATGTCGTTGTTGAGGACGGCGGTGACGATCCAGCCGCGGTCCTTCGCGGTGTCGGCGAGCAATTGCGCGCCCCACAGCCCCTGTTCTTCGCCCGACAGCGCCGCATAGACGATCGTCGCGTCGAACTTCTCCTTCGACAGGATGCGCGCGGTTTCGAGGACCAGCGCGACGCCTGAGGCGTCGTCATTGGCGCCGGGCGCATCGCTCCGTGCGTCCATCACGTCGCTGACGCGGCTGTCGATATGGCCCATCACGATCACCACCCGCTTGGGATCGCGGCCCTGCTGGAAACCCAGCACGTCGACGACGTTGACGCCGGTCGGCGCACGCGGGCCGGTAAAGGACCGCGCGATATTGGCGACGGTGATGCAATTGCCGCAGCCCGTACCGATTCGGGTCAGTTCATTCGCGAACCAGCGCCGTGCCGCACCGATCCCGCGCGTCGGATGGTCGGGATCGGAAGCGGTATGGCGCGTGCCGAACCCGACCAAGGTCGCAACATCGGCGCGCAGCCGGTCGGGGCGGGGGGTGTCGCGCGCGCCGGCGGTGGTGGCGAGCAACAGGGCGGGCAGAAGCAAGATCGAGCGCATTTCAGGGAGGATGCCGCGTTCGGCCCCCGCGCTCAACCGGTTTCCGCGGATACCCATCGCACGCTAAAACCTATCGTCCCTATGGGTGAAGATGCAGCAATCGAATGTTTGGTTTCGTTTTTTGCAATTGCTAACGGATCGGTTGCGATGCACAACGACTGTGCCTTTCAGGCATCCTCTCCTAAAACTTTACAGGGTCGGTTCGCCGGCCCTTTTTTTTGTGTCCGGACCGCGCTAACGCACCTCCACCAGCGCTGCGCTGAATTATAAGAGAGGATGTGCCGGACACCCGGCGAACAGCAGCAGCCCGCGGGGGATCGAGCGCGAATCGCTGCTCTCCCCCGCCCGGTACTTCTACGATTTTCTCATGCAAGCGGCCGGCTGAACGATAGCTGACCGCGCGAATCAGCTGAGGCGATCGATTCCCGCCTGATCGAGGCTGCCGGGGATTACCATCAGCGGCACGGGGAGGGCGCCGGCATCGGTCCCGGCGAAGTGCGTGACCAGCGGTCCCGGCGATCCGGTCGCGGCGGCGCCCAGCACCAGTGCGGCGATCGCGGGATTGGCGGCGATCATCTCGCGCACGATTCGCGGCCCGTCGCCGATCCGCACGGTCAGATGCGGTTGCAGGCCCGATTCGGCGATCAGCGTGCCGGCAGCGGCCTGCACCAGTGCCTCGGCGCGTTCCTTCGCCTCTTCCTCGATGGTCGCCTGCACGCCACCCCAGGGGGCGAATTCCTGCGGCTCGACCAGTGCCAGCACCTCGACGCCGCCATTGGTCTTTACCGCACGACGCGCGGCAAAGCGGAGCGCGACGGCGCTTTCCGGGCTTTCGTCGACCACGACCAGATATGTCCGCATTGCATCCTTCCCCTGACGCTACGGTTCATGCGCCGGTTGTTGTTGGTTGCGCAAGGTCGTGCCGGGGCTTGACCGGGAGCCGTCCGACAGCGAAGAGGCGCGACGAGCCTGAGAGGACCATTCTGCCCCATGCCGATCGAGATCAAGATGCCCGCCCTGTCCCCCACGATGGAAGAGGGGACGCTGGCCAAATGGCTGGTGAAAGAAGGTGATACCGTCAAGTCCGGCGATATCATGGCGGAAATCGAAACCGACAAGGCGACGATGGAATTCGAAGCCGTCGACGAAGGCGTGATCGGCAAGGTGCTGGTCGCGGAAGGCACCGACAATGTGAAGGTCGGTGCGGTCATCGCCATCCTGCTCGAAGAGGGTGAGGATGCATCGGCTGTCGATGCCGCACCCAAGAAGTCCGAGACGCCCGAGCCTGCCGACGACCAGTTCAAGGGCAAGCCCGACGCGACCGATCCGAACAAGACCGGCAGCGAAGCCGCGCCTGCGCCCGCCGGAACGTCGGATCACGGTCGCCCGGCCGGCGCCGGCGCTGCCCATAGCGACGGGGGCCGTGTGAAGGCCAGCCCGCTGGCGCGCCGCATCGCCGCCGACAAGGGCCTCGACCTGTCGGGCGTCACCGGCAGCGGGCCGAACGGCCGCATCGTCAAGGCGGACGTCGAGAATGCCAAGCCGGGTCAGGCCAGCGCACCGAAGTCGGAAGCCGCCGCACCCGCTCCGCACGCTGCAGCATCCGCCCCGGCCGCCGAAGCCCCCAAGGCTGCTGCCGTGTGGTTCGACGATTCGATCCCGCACACGGTCGAAAAGCTGTCGAACATCCGCAAGACGATCGCGCGTCGCCTGACCGAATCGAAGCAGCAGGTTCCGCACATCTACCTGACGGTCGATATCCGCCTGGATGCGCTGCTGAAGCTGCGCGGCGACCTCAACAAGTCGCTCGACGCGCGTGGCGTGAAGCTGTCGGTCAACGACCTGCTCATCAAGGCGCTGGGCGTTGCCCTCGAAAACAGCCCGAAGTGCAACGTCACCTTCCTCGGCAACGAAATGGTGCAGTATAGTCGCGCCGACGTATCGGTGGCGGTGTCGACGCCGACCGGCCTCATCACCCCGATCATCCGCGATGCCGCCAACAAGGGCGTGGCGAAGATCAGCAGCGAGATGAAGGACCTGGCCGGTCGCGCCAAGGAGAACAAGCTGAAGCCCGAGGAATATCAGGGCGGTACGGCGTCGCTTAGCAACATGGGCATGTTCGGCATCAAGCAGTTCGAGGCGGTCATCAATCCGCCGCAGGGCATGATCCTGGCGGTCGGTGCCGGCGAGAAGCGCCCGTATATCGTCGACGACGCGCTGGGCGTGGCGACGGTGATGACGGCGACCGGCAGCTTCGACCACCGCGCGATCGACGGTGCCGATGGCGCGGAAATGCTGAAGCTGTTCAAGGCGCTGGTGGAGTCGCCGCTCGGCCTGATCGCGTAAATGCGCGCCCGGCTGCTGACCGAGATCGTGCATGTCGTCGCGGGGATCGCGGCGGCATGGGCGATCGGGTCGTTGTCGGCATGGTCGTATCCGCTCGGGCGGCACGACATCTGGACCGTGACATGGGTGTCGATGGTCGTCGTGCTGGTGCTGGGCGTCCGGCAGGTGCAGCGCGCCATGGCCGAGGAGCGGGCGAAGAGGGTGTCGCATGATCGTTGAGAATTCCACGCTGCCGCCAAGCGACCAGCCCGCACTGCGCGTGACGGCGATGCCCGCCGACACCAATCCCTATGGCGACATCTTCGGCGGCTGGATCATGTCGCAGATGGACATGGCCGCCGGACTGCTCGCCGCGCGCCATGCCAAGGGGCGGGCGGTAACCATCGCGGTCGATGCGATGCAGTTCCACGCGCCGGTCGCGGTCGGTGACGAGCTGTCGGTCTATGCCGATCTCATCAAGGTCGGGCGGACGTCGATGACGATCAAGGTCGAAACCTGGCGTCGCGACCGCTTCGGCGAGGCCACCTGCCGCGTGACCGAGGCGCAGTTCGTCTTCGTGGCGATCGACGAACACCGCAAGCCGCGGGTGATCGCGGGCTGACGCACGGCGATCGTGCCGCAATTATTTCGGCTGCTCGACCGGGCAGCAACGAGCGAAAAGGTAAAGTGATGGCTGAATCTTATGACCTCATCGTGCTCGGTTCCGGCCCCGGCGGCTATGTCGCGGCGATCCGGGCCAGCCAACTCGGCCTGAAGGTCGCGATCGTCGAGCGCGAGCGGCTGGGCGGCATCTGCCTCAACTGGGGCTGCATCCCGACCAAGGCGCTGCTGCGGTCTGCCGAAATCTATCACTACATGATGCACGCCGCGCAGTATGGCCTGTCGGCGGAGAAGCCGGCATTCGACCTGGCGAAGGTCGTCGATCGCAGCCGCAAGGTCGCGGGCCAGCTGAACGCCGGCGTCAAGGGCCTGATGAAGAAGAACAAGGTGACGGTGCACGAGGGCGTCGGCACGATCACGGCCAAGGGCAAGCTGTCGGTCAAGCAGGGCGATAAGACGACCGAGCTGGAAGCGAAGCACATCATTATCGCGACGGGTGCCCGCGCGCGCGACCTGCCGTTCGCCAAGGCCGATGGCGCCAAGATCTGGACCTATCGCCATGCGATGGTGCCGCCCGAAATGCCGACCAAGCTGCTGGTCATCGGATCGGGTGCGATCGGTGTCGAGTTCGCCAGCTTCTACAACGACATGGGCGCCGACGTGACCATCGTCGAGATGCTCGACCGGATCATGCCGGTCGAGGACGCCGAAGTCAGCGAGTTCATGCACAAGGCGCTGACCAAGCAGGGCATGACGATCAAGACCAAGTCGGGTCTCGAGAAGCTGGAAGCGACCGCCGGCGGCGTGAAGGCCGCGATCAAGGGGCCGGACGGCAAGGTCGAGCAGGTCGAGTTCAGCCATGCGATCGTCGCGATCGGCATCGTGCCCAATACCGAGAATATCGGCATGGAAGCGCTGAAGATCGAGGCCGAGCGCGGGCACATCAAGACCGACGGTTACGGCAAGACCAATGTCGAGGGTATCTGGGCGATCGGCGACGTGACCGGCGCGCCGTGGCTGGCGCACAAGGCGAGCCATGAGGGCGTGATCGCCGCCGAAGCCATCGCCAAGGCGCTGGGCAACAAGGACGTCCATCCGCACGCGATGGACAAGAACAATATTCCGGGCTGCACCTATGCCCGGCCGCAGGTCGCCAGCGTCGGCTTTACCGAGGCGAAGGCCAAGGAAGCGGGCTACAGCGTCAAGGTCGGCAAGTTCCCGTTCATCGGCAACGGCAAGGCGATCGCGCTGGGCGAGGCCGAGGGCTTCGTGAAGACCGTGTTCGATGCCAAGACCGGCGAACTGCTGGGCGCGCACATGGTCGGCGCGGAAGTGACCGAGATGATCCAGGGCTATGTCGTCGCCCGCCAGCTGGAGACGACCGAAACCGAACTGACCCAGACGGTGTTCGCGCACCCGACCATTTCGGAATCGATGCATGAATCGGTGCTGGCCGCCTATGGCCGTGCGATTCATATCTGAGCGGTAACCGAACCGTCACAAACATCGCTTGACCCGCGCCGTGCCCGAACGGCATGGCGCGGGTCCATGAAGCAGCTCTTTCCGGCGATCCTCGCCACGTCGTTTCTGGTCGCACCGCCTGCCGCCGGGCAGACTGTGCAGGAGCTGCAACGGCAGATCGACGAGCTGAAAGCAGTCATCGCCGAGATGAAGGCGGCGCAGGCGATGACCCGCGCGACTTCCCGCACAACGCAGCCGCCGCAGGTTGCCGCAACGTCCGCACCCGTAGCGCCGATACCGGTCGCGGCCGCCGCGCCGCCGGCGAAACGCGAGAAATGGTACGATCGCATCCGCCTGCGTGGCTATACCCAGTTGCGGGTGAGCGAGATCATCTCCGGCGACCGGACCGCGCCCGCTGAGGCGGCGCGGCTGCGGTCGGTGCATGACAGCGGGATCGGCGACGATACCGGCTTCACCTTTCGCCGCATCCGGCTGGTGCTGCAGGGCGATCTGGGCGACCGGGTGTCCTTCTACCTCCAGCCCGATTTCGCGACTTCGGTGAGCAGCCAGTCGGTCGGCGAGCGGCGCGAAGGGTTCCTGCAACTGCGTGACGCCTATTTCGATGCGTTCCTCGACGCCGACAAGCGGTTCCGCCTGCGCTTCGGCCAGTCGAAGGTGCCGTTCGGCTGGGAGAATATGCAGTCGTCGTCGAACCGCGTGCCACTCGACCGCAGCGACGCGATCAACAGCGGGGTGCCGAGCGAGCGCGATATCGGCGTCGTCGCCTATTATACGCCGACCCATGTCGAGGACATCTGGGACCGGTTGACCGAGGACGGGCAGAAGCTGTTCGGCAATTACGGCGCGTTCGGGGTCGGGATCTACAACGGGCAGGGGATCAATCGCGAGGAGGCGAACGATGCGGTGATGGCGGTCGCGCTGGCGACGTGGCCGTTCGAGATCGGCGGCGGGCGGGTGCTGGAGGTCGGAGGCAGCGCCTATACCAACCGCGTCCAGCCCGAGGTCCGCACCGGGGGTGTCAGCGCGACCGCCTTCGCCGACGAACGCGTCGGGCTGCATGCGATCCTGTATCCCGCGCCGCTGGGGTTCCAGGCGGAATGGAACTGGGGGCGGGGGCCGGAATATGACCGGACGTTGCGGGCGATCACGACGAAGCCGCTCCACGGCGGTTACGTACAGGCGATGGCGCGGGTGCGGCAGTCGCCTGTGGGGCCGTTCATGCCCTATGCCCGGTGGCAGACCTATCGCGGCGGGTGGAAGGCGGCGGTCAATGCCCCCCGGCTGGAAACCGACGAGATCGAGCTGGGCATCGAGTTCCAGCCGGTGCCGGCGCTGGAACTGACGCTGGCCTATGCCCGGATGGAGCGGGCCGAGGCGGATGAGCGCCGGCTGGGCCGTGCCGAGGGCGATGTGATCCGCACTCAATTACAGCTTAATTATTAGGGGCTTGCCCAGCAGCGGGCGGCCAAAGTTCACTAAGTTCACACTTGCGCGCCGTTTGCGTCGACATGTCCTGTCGGCTTCGTAACGGAAGCGGATTCCACTCGCCCGGCATCCTGGCAGCGGACGTGGATGTAGGAAAGGGGCGGCGTCGCACCGCCCTGCGCGGCGGTTACACGGCCCGTCGCAGTGCCATGGCCCGGCCGGGTTCGCAGTATTGCGGCCATCGATATGATTCTGAACGATATTACTGTTAAGCTGGCGGTGGTTGGACGACAGAATATCCATGTATCAATTGATACATCTTCCGTGCAAACGACTGAATATACAGTAATGTAATCGATATCCAGCCGATGGGTAGAGTTTACTATGTAAACGGTACGACAATAATCAGGAGTAAGGTCTCGCGAAGACTTGAGCCGGCTATTCTGAATAAAACAATATTAACCGACTCCGCCGTATACGATGCGCAGGGAGTCCAACCATGAGCATTCGCGCAAAACTATACGCCTGCCTGGCGGCGCTGGCCCTTGCCATCGTCCTGCTCGCGACCTTGTCGTTCGCGAGTATGCAAAGCAGCAAGGCGGCACTCGACACGATCCTGACCGACCGGGTCACGCCGATGCGGGATTTGAAGGTCGTGGCCGACAAATATGCGGTCGATATCGTCGATGCGTCGCACAAGGCCCGCAACGGCAATGCCAGCTTCGCACAATCGGCGGACAAGGTCCGTAACGGCTGGCAGACGCTGCAACGGCATTGGAAGGTGTATCGCGCCACCCACATCACCGGCGACGAAGCAGCGCTGGTTGCCGAGGCCGAAAGGCGGATGCAGGTCGCAGACGGGCATGTCGCGCGGCTTCAGGCGATCCTGGAGCGCGGCGACCGGCCCGCGCTTGACGCCTTTGTCGTGAACGAGCTGTATCAGGGCATCGACCCGGTGTCGGAAACCATCGGCAAGCTGGTCGACCTGCAGCTGAAGATTGCCGACGAGACGGGCAGCGCCGCCGCCGACACCGCCGCGACCAACCGCAACATGATGGTCGGACTGATGGTCGTGGCGCTGATCGTGCTGTTCTCCTCGATCTTCATCATCTCGCAAAAGGTGGTGGCACCGATCCGGCGGCTGGCCGGTACGATCCGGGGGCTGGCGTCGGAGCAGGGCGTCGTCGAAGTCCCGCACCTGAACCAGCGCGACGAGATCGGCGATATCGCACGCGCGGTCGAGACGTTCCGCGAGGCGGTGGTCAGCGCCGAGCAGGAAAAGGCGGTCGCCGCATCGCAGGCGACCGAGGCGCTGGGCGTCGGCCTCGCCTCGCTGGCCGATGGCGACCTGACCGTCGAATTGAACGGTAGCTTCCCCGTCACCTATGCCAAGCTGCAGTCGGACTTCAACGAAGCCGCCGCCTCGCTGCGCAAGGCGTTGTCGGGCGTGTCGCAGTCGGTTTACGGCATCAACAACGGTGCCAGCGATATCCGCCAGGCGTCGGACGATCTGTCGCAGCGTACCGAGCAGCAGGCCGCGAGCCTGGAAGAAACCGCCGCGGCGATGGACGAGATCACGTCGACCGTGCGGTCGACGGCGGAGCGGGCGAACCAGGCGGATGTCGCCGTCCGGGTCGCGCGGGACGAAGCCGAGCAATCGGGCGCGGTGGTACGCCGCGCGGTCGATGCGATGGGCGGGATCGAACGGACCTCCAACGAGATTTCCGAAATCATCTCGGTCATCGACGGGATCGCGTTCCAGACCAACCTGCTTGCGCTGAACGCCGGGGTCGAAGCGGCGCGGGCGGGCGATGCGGGCAAGGGGTTCGCAGTCGTCGCGTCCGAAGTGCGGGCGCTGGCGCAGCGTTCGGCCGAAGCGGCCAAGGATGTGAAGACCCGCATCACCGCGTCGTCGTCGCAGGTCGCGGTCGGCGTGGAACTGGTCGGGGAAACGGGCAAGGCGCTCGACCGGATCATCGGCAAGATCGGCGAGATCAACCGACTGGTATCGGAAATCGCAGCGTCGGCGGAACAGCAGGCGACGGGCTTGCTCCAGATCAACACGGCCGTGTCCGAAATGGACGGCGTGACGCAGCAGAATGCCGCGATGGTCGAGCAGGCGACGGCGGCGGCATCGAGCCTGGCGTCGGAAGTCGAGGAGATGACTCGACAGATCGGCCGGTTCCGCACCGGCAACGGGCTGGCGGCACCGGTTTCCGCCGATCGCGGCAAGCCGGCCGGTGCGGTGGGCGGCGAACGCCGGGTTGCGCGGGCCGCACCGCTCCGGGTGGTCGGCAATGCGGCGGTCGCGGTGGTCGAGGACGACTGGTCGGAATTCTGACCGGGCCGTGTCCGGGCGGGGTTATGTCACCCGCCCGGGCATTTCGCTGCAACAGGGGTCGAGGGCGCGTGGGGGATTCCCGGCGGACCGCTTACCCCGCCGCCTTGGCCAATCCGCGCGAAATCTGGAGCGCGGCGTTCAGGCGGGCCTGCGGGTCGCCGAAGTTGCGGCTGATGACCAGCTTCATGTCGGGGCGCAGCTTTGCGGTGCCGGCCAGCTTGTCGACATAGGCGAGCAGGCCGTCGACGCTGGGGAACTTGTCCTCATGGAAGCTGACGATCGCGCCCTTGGCACCGACATCGATCTTGGCGATGCAGGCCTTTTTCGCATTCAGCTTCGCCTCGATCAGTTGCAGCAGATTGGCGGTCGCGACCGGCAGCTTGCCGAAGCGGTCGATCAGTTCGGTGGCGAAGGCGTCGATGCCGGCGCGGTCCTCGACATCGTTGAGGCGACGATAGAGGCCCATGCGCAGGTCGAGATCGGGGACATAATCCTCCGGGATCAGGATCGGCGCATCGACGGTGATCGTGGGGGAGAAGTCCTTGGGCTTGTCGTCGCGCAAGCCCCCGGCCTTGGCGTCGAGGATCGCCTCCTCCAGCATCGACTGGTAGAGTTCGAAGCCGACTTCCTTGATATGTCCCGATTGTTCGTCGCCGAGCATGTTGCCCGCGCCACGCTGGTCGAGGTCATGGCTGGCGAGCTGGAAACCGGCGCCCAGTGATTCGAGGTCGGACAGGACCTTCAGCCGCTTCTCTGCCGCCTCGCTGACCAGCCGTTCGGGGGGCGTGGTCATGTACGCATAGGCGCGGGTCTTCGACCGGCCGACGCGGCCGCGCAGCTGGTAGAGCTGCGCAAGGCCGAACTTGTCGGCGCGGTTGATGATGAGGGTGTTGGCGGAAGGGATGTCGAGGCCGGATTCGACGATGGTGGTCGACACGAGCAGGTCGTAGCGCTTGTCGTAGAAGGCCGACATGCGTTCCTCGACCTCGGTCGGGGCCATCTGGCCGTGCGCGACGACGTAGCGGATTTCGGGAACCTCTTCCGACAGGAACTTTTCGATATCGGGCAGGTCGGCGATGCGCGGGGTCACGAAATAGGCCTGCCCACCGCGATAATGTTCGCGCAGCAGCGCCTCGCGCAGGACCACCGGGTCCCATGGCATGATATAGGTGCGGACCGCCAAGCGATCGACCGGCGGGGTCTGGATCACCGACAGTTCGCGCAGGCCCGACATCGCCATTTGCAGCGTGCGCGGGATCGGGGTGGCGGTCAGCGTCAGGACGTGGACGTCGGCCTTCATCGCCTTCAGCCGTTCCTTGTGCGTGACGCCGAAGCGCTGTTCCTCGTCGACGATGACGAGGCCGAGGCGTTTGAAATCGACCTGTTTCGACAGGACCGCATGGGTGCCGACCACCACGTCGATGGTGCCGTTGGCGAGGCCGTCGCGGACCTTCTTCGCCTCGGTCGCGGTGACGAGGCGGGAGAGGCGGCCGACCTCGATCGGAAAGCCTTCGAACCGGGCCTTGAAGTTGTTGTAATGCTGACGGGCGAGCAGGGTGGTCGGGCACACGATGGCGACCTGCATCCCCGCCATCGCGGCGACGAAGGCCGCGCGGAGCGCGACCTCGGTCTTGCCGAAGCCGACATCGCCGACGACGAGCCGGTCCATCGGCTTGCCCGCGCCCAGATCCTCCAGCACATCGGCGATGGCGCGTTCCTGGTCGTCGGTTTCCTGATAGGGGAAACGGTCGACAAAGGCGGGATAGCCGCCGCTGTCGGGTTCGGCGATGTCGGCGGGGCGCATGGCGCGCTTGGCGGCGGTGGCGATCAGGTCGCCCGCGATCTCGCGGATGCGTTCCTTCATGCGCGCCTTGCGGCGTTGCCATGCCTCGCCGCCCAGACGGTCTAGCGTCGCACCCTCTTCGCCCGCGCCGTAGCGGCTGAGGACTTCGAGATTTTCGACCGGCACGTAGAGCTTGTCGCCGCCGGCATATTCGAGCTGGACGCAGTCGTGCGGCGCCTTGGCCACCGGGACCTGGGTCAGCCCGACATAGCGGCCGATGCCGTGGTCGGCATGGACGACGAGGTCGCCGGGGGAGAGGGTGGCGAGTTCCTGCAGGAAGGCGTCGGTATTCTTGCGACGCTTGGCGCGGCGGACGAGGCGGTCGCCGAGCATGTCCTGTTCGGTCAGGACCGCGATGTCGGCGGCGGTGAAGCCGTGGTCGAGCGGCAGGACGACGAAGGAGACGGTCGACTTCGCCCCGCCCAGCGCCTGCTGCCATGTCTCGACGGTCGAGACGCCGGTCAGGTCGTGATCGGCGAGCAGGCCCATCAATCGTTCGCGCGCACCCTCCGAATAGCTGGCGAGGATGGCCTTGCGGCCTTGCTTGCGCAGGGACGCGATGTGATCGACGACCGCTTCGTAGATATTCGCCTGTTGCGTGCGTTCTGGGGTGAAGTCACGGGGGCCGTCGACCTCGAAATCGAGCGAGGTGGCGCTGTCGGGTGCGTGGAACGGGGTGACCTGATGCGCGGCGGTGTCCGACAGGCGGTCGGCCCATTCGTCGGCCGAGAGGTAGAGCGCATTCGGGAGTAGCGGGCGGTAGCTGCCCGGATCGCTGGTCTGCGCGCGGACGCGGTTGGTGTGATAGTCGGTGATCGATTCGAAGCGTTGTTCGGCGGCGGCGGGGACGCCGGCGTCGCGGACGATGACCGCTTCGGGGGAGAGGTGGTCGAAGAAGGTTTCGAGCCGCTCTTCGAAAAAGGGCAGCCAATGTTCCATCCCCGACAGGCGGCGGCCGTCGCTGATCGCCTGATAGATCGGGTCGCCGGTGGCGGTCGCACCGAATTTTTCGCGGTAGCGGGTGCGGAAGCGCTTGATCGATTCCTCGTCGAGCAAGGCTTCGGAGGCGGGGAGCAGAGTAAAGCCGTCGACGCGGCCGGTGGTGCGCTGGTCTTCGGGGGAGAAGGTGCGGACGGTTTCGATCTCGTCGCCGAAGAAGTCGAGGCGCAAGCCCGATTCCGAACCCGACGGCCAGAGGTCGACCAGGCCGCCGCGGACGGCGAACTCGCCCGCGTCGTGGACGGTGTCGACGCGGTTGTATCCGTTCGCCTGGAGAAGCGCGGACAGGCGGGGGAGCGAGATGCGCTCGCCGGGCGCGAGGCGCGCGACCAGCTGGCGGATGCGGAACGGGGTCAACGTGCGCTGGGTCGCGGCGTTGACGGTGGTGACGATCAGGCGCGGGCCTTTGGCCTTTGTCTGAAGCGTGTGGAGTGCGGACAGGCGCTCGGCCATCGAGCGCAATGTCGGGCTGGCGCGGTCGTAGGGCAGGCAGTCCCATGCGGGGAATTGCAGGACAGCGAGTTCGGGGGCGAAGAAGGGCGCGGTAGCTGCGATGGCGCGCATCGCCGCTTCGTCGGGGGCGATATAGACGAGGTCGCTCTTTGCGCCGCGCGCGAGGTCGGCGAGGAGGACGGGCAGGAAGCCGGCCGGTACGCCCGCGAGAGTGAGCGAGCGGGGAGCGGCGAGGATTTTGGAGAGGTCGGGCATTTTCTACCTTTAGCCCTCTCTCCTTCAGGGGAGAGGGTTGGGAGAGGGGGAGTGCGCGGTGTTTTGTTACTGCCCCTCTCCCCGACCCTCTCCCCTGAAGGGGAGAGGGGGATTATCCAGTTCAGCGACTTACCGGCACGAAATCCATCGCACGCATCGCGTGGAGGACCGGGTGGTCGAACTGCGCGGGCGGCGGCTGGACGCCCATCGCCCAGGCCATGATGTCGACATCCTGTTCCTCGAGGAACTGCTCGAACCAGTCCATGTCGGCGTCGCTCCAGCTGGCGGAATGCGCGTCGAAATAGCCGCCGATCATCAGGTCGGCTTCGCGGGTGCCGCGATGCCAGCTACGGAATTTCAGGCGCTTCAGCCGGGTTTCGCGGTCCATGACGTTCCAATGCAATTGCGCCGCCGGACGCTGGCAGCGGCCGTCGGTTGGGATATAGGACCAAGTAGTCATGCGTCCCGAACTCCTCAACCCGCTGTTTGCCGAAGTCACCTCGCTGAAAGGGGTCGGCCCTGCGTTGGCCAAGCCGCTGGAGCGGTTGAAATTGTCGCGCGTGGTCGATGTCGCGTTCCACCTGCCGACCGGCTGGGTCGACCGGCTGAAGCGCACCGAACTGATGGAGCAGGATGCGGGGCGGGTGATCGCGATTCCGCTGGTCGCGACCGATTACCGGGTCAGTGCCGGGCGCGGCCCGACGCGGGTGCGGGCGGCGGACGCGCATGGCAATATCGTCAGCCTGACCTATTTCGGCGGATCGTCGGGCTGGGTGAAGAAGCTGTTCCCGCTGGGCGAGACGCGGATCGTGTCGGGCAAGCTGGAGCTGTACGGGCAGGAATTGCAGATGGTCCATCCGGATCATGTCCTGCCGCCAGAGGAGGCCGACAGCCTGCCGGAACGGGAGGCGATCTATCCGCTGTCCGAGGGGCTGACCTCGCGGCGGGTCGGGCAGTTGACCGCGCAGGCGATCGAGCGCGCGCCGGACCTGCCCGAATGGATCGAGCCGAGTCTGCTGGCGAAGCACGACTGGCCGGCGTGGAAGGAAGCGCTCGCACGCATCCATGCCGATCCGGCGGACCGACAAGCGCGCGAGCGGCTGGCCTATGACGAGGTGTTCGCCAACCAGTTGGCGCTGTTGCTGGTGCGGGGAGAGGCGCGGGCGCGGAAGGGCCGAGCGCTGACCGGGGATGGGCGGCTGCGCAGCAAACTCGATCTGCCGTATAAGCCGACCGGCGCGCAGTCGCGGACGATCGGCGAGATCGAGGGGGACATGGCGCAGACCCAGCCGATGCTGCGGCTGCTGCAGGGCGATGTCGGGTCGGGCAAGACTTTGGTCGCGCTGATGGCGCTGCTGATCGCGGTCGAGGGCGGGGCGCAGGGGGCATTGCTCGCCCCGACCGAGATCCTCGCGCGACAGCATTATGCGACGTTGCAGCGGCAGCTGGCCGGGACCGGCGTGACCGTCGCCGCGCTGACCGGGCGCGACAAGGGGCGGGTGCGCGAGGGCGTGCTGATGGGGCTGGCCGATGGGTCGATCGACATATTGGTCGGCACGCACGCGATCTTTCAGGAGGGCGTGACCTATCGCGACCTGGGACTGGTGGTGGTCGACGAACAGCATCGTTTCGGCGTCGCGCAGCGGATGATGTTGCAGGCGAAGGCGGCGCGGCCGCCGCATCTGCTGGTGATGACCGCGACGCCGATCCCGCGCACGCTGACGCTGGCCCAATATGGCGAGATGGACGTCAGCCGGCTGGACGAGATGCCGCCGGGGCGCGAGCCGATCGAGACGGTGGTGATGTCGGAGGACAAGCTGGACGCGGTGGTCGATGGGCTGGCGCGGCATCTGTCGGCGGGGAAGCAGGCCTATTGGGTGTGCCCGCTGGTCGAGGAGAGCGAAAAGTCCGACCTTGCCGCCGCCGAGGCGCGGGCGGAGGCGCTCAGGCAGCGGTTCGGCGACAAGGTGGCGCTGGTCCATGGGCGGATGAAGCCGCTGGAAAAAGACGCGGTGATGGCCGAGTTCTCCGCCGCACGCGCTGGCGTGCTGGTGGCGACGACGGTGATCGAGGTGGGCGTCGACGTGCCCAATGCGACGCTGATCGTGATCGAGGCGGCGGACCGGTTCGGGCTGGCACAGTTGCACCAGTTGCGCGGGCGGGTGGGGCGCGGCGGCGGCAAGTCGGTGTGCCTGCTGCTGCGGGGCAACAGCCTGTCGGAAACGTCGCGGGCGCGATTGGCGCTGATGCGGGAGAGCAACGATGGCTTCCGCATAGCCGAGGAGGATTTGCGGCTGCGTGGCGGCGGCGAGTTGCTCGGCACGCGGCAGTCGGGGGAGGCGGTGTTCCGGCTGGCCACGCCGGAGATGCTGGGCGAGTTGCTGCCGGTCGCCAATGCCGATGCGCGGTTGCTGGTGGACCGCGATGGCGGGTTGGAAGGGCCACGGGGGCAGGCTGCGCGGGTGGCGCTGTATCTGTTCGAGCGGGATGCGGGGGTCGGGCGGTTGCGGTCGGGGTGAGGAGATGCCCCACTCGTCACTCCCGCGGAGGCGGGAGCCCATAGGCGCTGACCGTCCGGCTCCATCGCAACCTTGGCGTGTATGGATTCCCGCCTTCGCGGGAGTGACGATCTTGGGTGGTGAGGCTGACACCCTATCCATGGATTCCGGCTTTCGCCGGAATGACGGGGAGGTTGCTCGTTTTGGATCAAGCGGATAGCCCGCTCGCCATGAACGCCCTTGCTCCCCTGTTCGTCGCCCTGCTGGGCGGTATCGGCCTTGCCGTGCAGCCGCCGACTAACGCGGCGCTGGGACGCAATATCGGGTCGGTGCTGCTGGCGGCGCTGGCGTCGTTTGCGGTGGGGACGCTGATCCTGATCGGGGTCTGGCTGATCGCCGACCGGACGCCGCTGGCCAATCTGCGCGAGGCGCGGCCATGGATGTTTCTGGGCGGGGCGTATGGCGCGTTCTTCGTGTCGGCGGCGGCCTTTGCCGCACCCCGGCTGGGGCTTGCGTCGATGCTGACGATCATGATCGCTACCCAGCTGGTCGCGGCGCTGGTGATCGACCGGTTCGGGCTGATCGGGTTGGCGAAGACACCGATCAGCGGGTTGCGGCTGGCCGGGGTGGCGTTGGTGCTGGTCGGGGCGGTGTTGGTTCGGCGGGGGTAGCTTGCCCCCCCAACTTCCACCATCCGTTTGCTTCGAGCGGAGGTTCGAGCTTGTCGAGAACCGTAGTCGAGAAGGGGGTGTCCTAAGCGATCAGGTTCTCGACGGACGCTTCTCGACAAGCTCGAAGCTGCTCGAACTGAACGGGTGAGTGGTGAAGAGGGAGTCCTACTCCGCCGGCGTCAGCAGCCCGTGGTGCTTCTTGCCCGCCGATACCCGCACCGGCGCGTCCACCGCGATCAGCTGTGCTTCGTCGACGACCTTCTCGCCATCGACGCGCGCGCCGCCGCCCTTGATGAGGCGGCGGGCCTCGCCCTTCGAGGTGGCGAGGCCCAGCGCGACCAGCGCGTCTACCACGGTGATCCCGCCTGCGACCGCAAAGGTCGGCAGGGTATCGCCAGCCGATCCCTCTTCGAACGTCCGCCGCGCGGTTTCCGCAGCTTGCGACGCGGCGTCGGCGCCACGGCACATGGCGGTGGCTTCGTTGGCGAGGATCTTCTTTGCCTCGTTGATCTCGGCACCCTGCAACGCTTCCAGCCGGGCGATCTCGTCGAGCGGAAGGTCGGTAAACAGGCGCAGGAAACGGCCGACGTCGCGGTCGTCGGTGTTGCGCCAGAATTGCCAGTAATCGAAATGCGGCAGCTGGTCCTCGTGCAGCCAGACCGCACCCGACATGGTCTTGCCCATCTTGCCGCCATCGGCGGTCGTGATGAGCGGGGTGGTGACGCCGTACACCTCGGTCCCGTCCATGCGGCGCGACAGTTCGATGCCGTTGACGATGTTACCCCACTGGTCGCTGCCGCCCATCTGCAGGCGGCACCCATGGCGCTGCGACAATTCGCGGAAGTCGTAGGCCTGCAGGATCATGTAGTTGAATTCGAGGAACGACAGCGACTGTTCGCGGTCGAGGCGCAACTTCACCGAATCGAACGACAGCATCCGGTTGACCGAGAAATGCTGCCCGACCTCGCGCAGGAACGGGATATATTCGAGCTGGTCGAGCCAGTCGGCATTGTCGACCATCACCGCGTCCGACGGCCCGTCGCCGAAGGTCAGGAACCGTTCGAAGATGCGCTTGATCGACGCGACGTTCGCCGAAATGCCGTCCTCGGCCAGCAGCTTGCGCGCTTCGTCCTTGAAGCTCGGGTCGCCGATCTTGCCGGTGCCGCCGCCCATCAGCACGATCGGCTTGTGCCCGGTCTGCTGCATCCGGCGCAGCAGCATGATCTGTACGAGGCTGCCGACATGCAGCGACGGTGCGGTGGGATCGAAGCCGATATAGCCGGGTACGACCTGTCTGCTCGCCAGCGCGTCGAGGCCGGCGGCATCGGTCAACTGATGGATATAGCCCCGTTCGGACAGGGTGTTCAGCAGGTCGGAGGTGTATGCCATGGCGGCGTCTTTAGCGTCGTGGGCGGGCGCAAGTCCACGTATCTCGACTTTGGCGCGGTTCAGGCGATATTGAGGGCGTTCCTTTGCGCGGAGATGCCCCTTGCTTGCGATCGGCCTGATGTCTGGAACCTCGCTCGACGGGATCGACGCGGCATTGATCGAAACCGATGGCGAGGGCGAGGTGCGGCCGGTCGCGTTCGTGGGTACGCCCTATAGCGACGAGGATCGCGCGACGCTTGCCGCCGCGACCGAACTGGCGCTGCTGTTCGACGATCCGGGCGAGCATCCGCTGATCGAGCGGGCGGAGGAATTGCTGACCCGCACCCATGCCGCCGCCATCGCTGCGCTGCTGGAGAAGGCGGGCGTCGAGGCGCGGGGCGTCGACGTGATCGGCTATCACGGACAGACGGTGGCGCATCGCCCGGACAAGCGCTGGACATGGCAGCTGGGCGACGGCGCGGCGCTGGCGGCGGCGACGGGGATCGATGTCGTCGCCGAGCTGCGCGTGGCGGACGTGCGGGCCGGCGGGCAGGGCGCGCCGCTGCTGCCCATCTATCATGCGGCACGGGCGGCGGGGATGGACAAGCCGGTGGCGGTGCTGAACCTCGGCGGGGTCGGCAACATCACCTTTGTCGGCGAGGGCGACGAACTGATCGCGTTCGATACCGGCCCGGCCAACGGGCTGGTCGACAGCTGGGTCGAGGCGGAGAGCGGCGCGCGCTACGACGCGGGCGGCGCGCTGGCGGCGAGCGGGCAGGTGGACGAGGCGGTGCTGACCGCGATGCTCGACCATCCGTTCTTCGAACTGCCGCATCCCAAGTCGCTCGACCGGCACGACTTCACCATCCAGCCGGCGCGCGGATTGTCGGCGGCGGACGGGGCCGCGACGCTGACCGCCTTCACCGCCGCCTGCGTCGCGGAGGCGATCGACCAGTTGCCGGCGCGGCCGAAGCGCCTGTTCGTCGGTGGCGGCGGGCGGCTTAATCCGGTGATGTTGCGGATGATCGGCGAGCGCTGCGGCGTGACTGCCGAGCCGAGCGACGTGCTGGGCTGGGACGGTGACGCGCTGGAGGCGGAGGGGTTCGCCTATCTGGCGGTGCGGTCGTTGAAAGGGCTGCCGATCACCTTTCCCGGGACGACCGGCGTCGCCCAGCCGCTGACCGGGGGTGAGCTGCATGCCGCCCCGCGCACGGGGCTGGCGCTGCGGCTCGTGAGCGCTTAACGGCGCTTCATGCTGACCGGCCTGATTTTCGCGACCGAAGAAGCCGAACACCAGCCCGGCGTGCTGGCGGCGACATTGCCCTTTGGCGGCATGACCCTGATCGAATATCAGGCGCGGTTGCTGGTCGCGGCCGGGGCGGGGCAGTTGCTGGTCGCGGTCGGGCGGGTGACGCCGGCGCTGGCGGCGGCCGTCAACCGGATCGGGCGGCGCGGCGCGACGGTCGATATCGTCCGATCGGCCGAGGAAGCGAAGGCCAAGGTCCATCCGCTCGCCACCATCGTCGCGCTGGCCGACGGGCTGGTCACGACCGACGCGGTGGTCGAGGGCATGGCGCTGGAGCCGACCGACACGCTGCTGGTGACGCCGACCGGCGACGCGACGTCGGTCGAGCGGGTCGACGCCGAGCATTGCTGGGCCGGGGTCGCGACGTTGTCGATCGACCGGCTGGACGATGCCGCCCGCCTGCCGCGCGAATATGATTTCCAGTCGACGCTGCTGCGCGTCGCGACCCAGGCACGCGCCGCCCATGTCCTGTTGCCGGCCAAGGCGGTGCGGTCGGGGCACGGCGTGGAGCGCGATGCGGGGACGCTGGAGGTGCGCAGCAAGGATGTGCTGGCGTCCCTGGCCGAACAGCGTACCGGGTGGATCGACCGCTATGTCTTCACCCCGGTGTCGCGGCTGCTGCTGCCGTTGCTGGTGCGGCGCAAGGTGCCCGATGTCGCGATCGGTGCGGCGGGCGGCGTGCTGGGCGTTGCGGGACTTGCCGCGATCCCGTTCTGGAGCGCGGGGGCGGCGACGGTGCTGCTGTTCCTCGCGATGGTCGTGCTGTCGGCGGGGTCGCTGCTCGGCTGGCTGCGGGGCGAGGACGGCCATGCCGCGATGCAGGAGCGCGGGGTCGAGGTGTTCGGCGTGGCCGGCGTGCTGGGCATCGGGCTGGTCCAGTCGCTGATCGTCCAGACCGGGACGGCGGGCGTGTTGGCACTGGTCGGGGTCGCGGCGACGATCCTGGCGCGGCGATCGCCCGCGATCCGCCCGCCCTGGGCCGCGACGCCGGCGACGATATTGGTCCTGCTCGCACCGTTCGCGCTGGCGGGAACATCGACGATCGGGCTGGCGTTGGTCGCGCTCCACGCGAGCGTCACACTTGCGCACGCCATCGAAAATTTGCGGCGAGAGGCTTAGCTTAGCCTTAACCGGGTAAGGTTAAAGCCGGAACCATGTCCATCGACCCGATCGATCCCCGCGAAGCCAGCGCCGCCGCCGTCCAGCTGCTGGACCATGTCGCCGCGGCCGAGCGGGCGGGGCATCGCCGGCTGCGCGCGGCGGCGGAACATTTCCATTTGCCCGAAGATGCGCGGATCGACGACCGGACGGCGGCACGGCTGGATGCGGTGATGCGCCTGACGGTCGACGGCATCGACCACATGGTGCGCGACGATGCGGTCCGGTTGCTGATTGCGCGTGGACAGACGGCGCTGGCGCAAGGGCTGCGCGCGGCGGGTTCTCCCTTCGACCGGGTGGTGCGCGCCGGGCTGTTCCGCGATCCGGTGCTGTTCGGGGAGTTGTTCGCGCGGGTGCGGCTGGATGCGATCGCCCATGGGCTGCCCGTGATGATCGATGGTGCCGGCGAGGGGCCGACGATGGTCGCACGACTGGCCCAATCGGGCGACCGGCTGGTGGCGGCCGCCGCCGTCGCGGTGCTGGCGGCGCAGTCGCGGCGCGGAAGCTTGGTCGAGGGGATCCCGGCCACGGTCGAGCTGGCCCGGCCGCTGCTGGCCCGGCTGGCATGGTGGGTCGCGGCGGCGCTGCGCGACATGACCGACGCGGGAGCGGATATCGCGCTGCTCGACGCGGCCCTGGCCGAATCGGTCCGCCGCGCGATCGACACGCAGAGCGAACTCGTTCCGCTGGAGGTCGCGGCGATGCGGCTGGCGCAGGCGATCGAGCCGCAGGGCGACGAAGTCGCGCCGCTGCTGGCCGAGGCGATCGGCGACGGGCGGCTGGTGCTGTTCACCGCGCTGGTCGCGCGGGCGAGCGGGCTGGCGTTCGAGCGGGTGCGCGATCTGGTGATCGATCCCGATGGCGCGCGGCTGTGGGTCGTGCTGCGCGCGCTGGCGGTCGACCGGGCGACGATCGCGCGGATCGGCTTTGCACTGGCGGAGTCCGAACCGGCCCGCGATATCGAAGGCTTTGCCGACCGGATCGACATCATCATGGACGTGACGCCCGAGGCCGCACGGATCGCGCTGGCACCGATGGCGCTGGATGCCGAATATCATGCGGCGATGCTGGCATTGGGGGCGAGCGCGTGAACGATCATCGCCCGGGTGCGCCGCCCGCGATCGGGCGGTTGTCGGCGGACGGGCTGTTGCTCGATGCCGAACCGCGCCTCGCCGAATTGAACCGCCGCGCCGGGGGCGGCCCCGGACAGCCGGTCGCCGTGCCGCAGATCGCGGCGCTGGTGCGGCTGGTCCAGCGGCTGGGCATCGCGCTCACCCGGCCGATCGTCGCCGCCGATGGCGAGGACGATATCGCGCTCACCGTGCGCGCCGAACCCGACGAGCTTGGCATCCGGCTGGAGGTCAGCGGATGGCAGGCGGGTGCGCCGTGGGAGGCGGAGCCGGCGCATCGCCGCGAGGTGGATTTCCTCCGCTCCGACGCCGACTGGCTGTGGACGACCGACGCCGCGCTGCACCTGACCCATGTGTCGGACCATGCCGCCGCGCGGCTGGGGTTCGATCCGCACACTGTGCTGGGCCAGCCGATCACCCGGCTGTTCGCGCTGAACGACGATGGCGATGGCGGTTTCCCGATCCTGAGCGCGCTGGCAGCGCAGGCGTGGTTCGACGGGCAGGAAGCGGCGATCCGCGATACGGCGCATCGTGTTCGCTTGTCGGCGGTGCCGCGGGTCGATGCGAACGGACAATTTGCCGGGTTCGACGGCGCGGCGCGCGACCTGCCGACGCACGAGGCCGCCCATCCGGCCGAGGTTGCGACCGACCTGCCCGACGGGTTCAGCCGCCGCATCGGTCGTGCGCTGCGCGATCCGCTGGGCCGCATCATCGCCAATGCCGACAGCATGTCGGCACAGGCCGACGGCCCGCTGCGCGACGATTATGTCGCCTATGCCGCCGATATCGCCAGCGCCGGTCGCCATCTGCTCGGGCTGGTCGACGATCTGGAGGATCTGTCGGCGATCGAACGCGCCGATTTCGCGGTAGCGGTCGAGGATCTCGACCTGGCCGACGTGGCACGGCGGGCGGCGGGGCTGCTGGCGGTACGTGCGGCGCAGGGTGACGTGCGGATCGACCGGCCATCGTTCGACGACACCATGCCGGCCAGCGGCGAGTTTCGCCGGGTATTGCAGATTCTCGTCAACCTGATCGGCAACGCGGTACGCTATTCGCCGCCGGGCGGCACGGTGTGGATCCGGCTGGAGCGCGACGGCGAAGACGCCTGCGTGATCGTCGCCGATCAGGGCAAGGGCATCGCCCCGGCCGATCAGGAGCGCATCTTCGCCAAGTTCGGCCGGGTCGACCCGACCGAGGCGGGCGGCAGCGGCCTGGGTCTCTACATCGCGCGGCGGCTGGCGCGGGCGATGCACGGCGACATCCTCGTCGACAGCGCGCCGGGACAGGGCGCGCGGTTCGTGCTGCTGCTGCCGGGGCGGTTCGGCGTTGCCGGTTGAGGCGACTGCGGGGTGCTTCAAGGCGGTCATCTGGCAGCCGGGTCGACCGACATCCCGTGCTGCAACGACAGTTTAGTCGAATTCGCCGTTTCTGATCTTCGAGAAGATGCGTGCGTCCATATTCAGCAGAGCATCGGCGACATCGATATGCCCTTTCGCAACGGCTTGCGCCGCCGCCGCTGACAGGAGCATCGCTTGGTCCCACGGATGATGCCGATGCAGGCTGACATTATCCGTCAGTTGCTGGATGGCATCATGATAATCTTCGGCTAGAAATGATGGGATTTCGGGACCACCGCCTGTCTGGCGAGCGACTTCTATTGCGGTTGGTAATTGGAAGAACCCGAAATCCACCGGTTCCGCTGCCTGGCTGGCGATGTGCACGACGTGCGGAACGGCGGCATAAGAAGCGGTATCGACATCGCCCTGATGACATAGATTCGACCAGAGGCTGAACCACGGCTCGTCTTGAAAGCTCGCGGTCGGACCTGTCGATAAAGCCAAGGTTCGCAACAAATCTGGTACGTTGCCAGCGCGGCCGTACGCATGTTGCAGGTCGTTCCAGCGAGGGTCGTCTAGCGAAAGCATTTTGCTATCCTGTAGCCTATCGCTCCGCCATCCATTTGCCGCAACATGACCGAACTTGATCCGGAACGGTGTTGCTTCAAACGATGATATAGCAGAACCAACGATCGAATGCCCAGCCTTGCGAAGCGTTAATGCCCCATGTCGTCACGCAAACGCGGCATCGGCCAGCGCGCGGAAGCGGGTGAAGGCGTCGCGGGCGGCGGCGATCATCCGCGCTTCGTCCTCCGGTGTCATGTCCGCCGCGTCGATCCGGGCGGTGAAGGCGCGCCAGTGCGCCGCGCGACCGTCGCGATGGGCGGCGAGGTGGCGGGCACCATGGTCGACCGTCAGCCCGATCCGCTGCGCCGCCTTCAGCAGGAACGCCGCGCCGAGCGACGACCCTTCCGCCACATATAGCCAGCCGAGCGCCGTCGACGTGTCGACCGGTTCGATCGGGGCGCCATCCGGCACGACCGGTGGCGGCAGGCCGATATCGGCAAGGTCGGCGGCGATGGAAGCAGTGCGATCCCGTTCGGTCAGGTCAGGGATCAGCGCGCGGAGGGTCGGTGCGGCATAGAGCGGTGCGAGTGCGGCGTGGAACGCCTGTTGCGCCCGCAGGAAGCGGACGTAGCGCGCGGGCGATGAGAAGGGGTCGAGTGCCATGATCCGCTGGTCGAGCGTGTCGTGGATCGTCGCGGTCGCGGCCTTCAGGCGCTGCGACCGGCTGGGGGCGGGGTCGTAGGTCACCCGCCACCCTAACGCCTTTGGCCGGGCGCGCAAAGCCGCGCCGCCCGGCCGTCCCGTTCAGAACAGGCCGTCGTCGTCGTCCTCTTCTTCGACCACGGCGCTGGCAACGGCGAAGGCGGCGGGAACGTTGGCGGTGTGGACTTCGCGTTCCTGCGCCATGGTATAGAGCGCGAAGATGCGCGGCAGCAGGTCGCCGAGCACGACGGTGGCCTCGTCCGACAATGGCCCCAGGGGCGGCGTCGCCGACAGGGCGATCGCCGCCTGGCGCATGATCGCCCCCAGTTGCAGTTCGGCGCCGATCTCGTCGCCGGTGATGGCGAGCAACTCGATCAGCTGGCGGGCATCGTCACCACCCTCGCGGACGGCAAGGTCGGTCCGCTGGCACCCCTCGCGGATCACGACCAGCGCCTGGGTAAGCTTGCTGCCCATGTCGCTCTCGCCCTCGGCGGCGCGTTTGCCGGCAAGGAGCGTGTTGACCTCCGACAGTTCGCGGATCGGCTGGACGATGCCGCGCATCGCATTGCCCAGCGAATGGGCGTAGATGTCGACCTCGCCCGCGACGACCGACACCGCCTTGCCCAGCTCGCCATGCCGCCGGCACAACAGGCGGGTGTTGGTGGCGATGTCCTGCACGTTGAACTGGACGCGCTGAAGCTGTTCGAGTCGACCGGTCAGCTCGTCGACGGTTTCGTTGATGAGGCCGAGCATCGCCCCCGACCGCTGGTCGGCTTCCTGCAGCTGCACGGTGATGATGGCGACTTCGCCGACCGCTTCCTCGATCTGGATCAGGAACGGGCGGCCGTTGCGGCCGGCATCGTCCTCGATCAGGTCGAGCAGCGCGGCGGTATCGGGCTGCAACGCCTTCAATGCCGACACGAGCCGCGCCGCGTCGCGGTCGAAATCGGCGGCGCTGGTTTCCAGCAGCGCCGCGAGCAGGCGGTGGACGACCGCCGTGACCTCGACATAGACCGGTTCGGACAGGGCGTGTTCGGTGCCGTCGAGCAGCTGCAGTGCGGAGACGACATGTTCCAGCCGCTGGCGGGTGCTGTCGCCGACCTGCAGCGCGCCGAGCATGGTCGCGACACGGCCCTGCACGGTGCGGGCGATTTCCGCGACCTGTCGCGCCATCGCGGCGACATCGCCCAGATGGGTATGGAGCGCGCCGGCATCGCGGGTCAGCCGCTGCGGCACGGCCGGCAGGATCTTGCGCGCCTCCGCGGCCAGCAGCCGGCCGGCCTGCTGCACGCTGCCGACGCTGCCCGACAGTTCCTTCAGCTTGGCGAGGAACCCTTCGAGATGTTCCTCACCGGTGGCAAGACGTTGCCCCATGTCGTTGACGAACCCGACGAAAGCCGCTTCGCCGGACGCCGCGATCTTGATGTTCATGCCATAGATGTGCAGCACGCGCAGCGCCTGTCGCATGTCCATCACATGGTCGCGCAATACCCGCGATGCCGATCCGATCCGGGCCATGTCCGCGTCGCGACCCGCCTGCACCACCGGCAGCGCATCGAGCTGTCCGGCGACAGACTTCAGGCTGGACACGGCGATGCCGGCGACGCTTTCATCCAGTGCGCCGGTCACGCCCTCGATCGAGGTGATGATGCGATCGATCGTATCGATCGCGGTCGCAAGCGTCGTGCCGGCGCGGACGAACCGCGCGTCCATGCCCGCCGCGACAAGGGCCAGCGACCGCTTGAGGTCGGACAGGTCGATCGCCTGCGCGGTATCGGTATCGATGCGGATATGATGCATGGCGTCAGTCCTGAAGGGAGAAGGGGACAAGGCGGGGGGCGGCGATCATCGCGCGGTCGCCTGCAACAATTCGCGGGCGATGGCATGGAGCGGGATCACGCGGTCGGCGGCCCCGCGGGCGATCGCCTCCTTGGGCATACCGAACACGACCGAGGTCGCCTCGTCCTGCGCGAAGGTGCGGGCGCCGGCCTGTTTCATTTCCAGCAGGCCGCGCGCCCCGTCGTCGCCCATGCCGGTCATGATGATGCCGACCGCGTTCGACCCGGCGTTGCGCGCGGCGGAGCGGAACAGCACGTCGACGGAGGGGCGGTGGCGCGATACCAGCGGTCCCTCCTTCACGGCGACGACGTAGCGCGCGCCCTGCCGCTCCAGCATCATGTGGCGCAGCCCGCCCGGCGCGATCAGGACATGGCCGCGCATGACGGTGTCGCCGTCCTCGGCCTCCTTCACATCGACCTGGCACAAGCCGTTCAGCCGCTTGGCAAAGGCGCGGGTGAAGCTTTCGGGCATATGCTGGACGATGACGATGCCAGGCGAATTGGCGGGCAGTGCCTCGAGCACCTCGCGCAGCGCCTCGGTCCCGCCGGTCGATGCGCCGATGCAGACGACCATCTCCGTCGTGCGGCTCATCGCGCGGCCGGTCGGCGGCGGCAGGACGGCGTCGGCGGTCAGCTTTGCGGGAGGCGAATTGGGACGAGCGGTGGCGGTGCGGGTGCGCAGCCGGGCGCGGGCGGCACCCTTCACCGTCTCGCGGATGCGCATCTTCGCTTCGTTCAGATGGTCGGCGACCCCCATGCGGGGTTTCAGGATGACGTCGACTGCGCCCGCCTCCAGCGCCTGGAGCAGCGTTTCCGACCCCTCCTCGACCAGCGACGAACACATCACCACCGGGATCGGCTTCTGGCTCATCAGCTTGCGCAGGAAGGTGACGCCGTCCATGCGCGGCATTTCCACGTCCAGCGTGATGACGTCGGGCACTTCCTCCTGGATGTAGCGCGCGGCGGCGAACGGATCGGCGGCGGCGGCGATCACCTCGATCGCAGGGTCTTCGCTCAGGATCGCCGTCATCGCCTGCCGGACGCTGGCGCTGTCATCGATGATGAGGACGCGGATCTTGGACATGTCAGTCTTTCGTGAAGACGGTGTAGGAGACGTTCGTGACCGGCAGGTTCATGCCGGCGATCGATTCCGAATGGCCGAGGAACAGGTAGCCGCCCGGCCGCAGGTTTTCGCACAGCCGGCGGACGACGCGTTCCTGCGTCTCCTTGTCGAAATAGATCAGCACGTTGCGGCAGAAGATGATGTCCATCGGCTCACCCACCGGATAGGTGACGTCCATCAGGTTCAGGCGTGCGAAACCGATCGCCGAGCGAAGTGCCGGCACGATCCGAACGTCCTGCGCATGACGGTCGCGCGACGTCGCCACGTAACGCTGGCGCAGCGACGCGGGCACCGGTTCGACCAGTTCGGCCGGATAGATGCCGCGCCGCGCCGTTTCGAGGACGGCGGTGTCGATATCGGTGGCGAGGATGCCGTAGTCGATCCCGCTCTTCTGCGCGAACTGGTCCAGCACCATCGCCATGGTATAGGGTTCGGCACCGGTCGAGCAGGCGGCGCTCCACGCGCGGATGCGGCGACGGCCGCTATCGGCCAGCGTCGGCAGTGCGGTCTGCATCATGAAGTCGAAATGGCCGGGTTCGCGGAAGAAATCGGTCTTGTTCGTGGTCACCGCGTTGATGAGGTGCATCATCTCATCGGGATGCGCGCTGCCGTCGAACAGATGGTCGCAATAGGCGTCGAGCGTCGGCAGGCCGACATCCCGCAGCCGCCGTTGCAACCGGCCCTGCAGCATCGTCGCCTTGGTCGGCGGCATCTTGATGCCGGTCTTGTCGAAGATCAGCGCCGACAGCCGCGCGAACTTGTGCGGGCTGAGGCGGTCCTGATCGGGGGAATAGGCGGGCAGTGCGGGCATCTGGTACGTTCCAATCGATCGACGTGGCCGCGACGGTCACGTCGTCGGATTTCAGGGGTTGGGCAGGGGACGGCGATCAGGCCGCCCGACCGAAATCGGCATCATCGTCGTCGGCGCCGCCCTGCGTCAGATCGAGCGCGAAGCCGCGCACGCGCGATTGCTGGTCGACGATGCTGCCGGCGCGGGTCTTGGCCGGGGCCTTCGGTTTCTTTGCCTTGGGCTTGGCGGGCGTCCGCGTCGCGGCCGGTGCGGGAACGCGGCCGGCCGGTGCGAGCTGGAAGAAGGCGATGCTCGACTGAAGCTCTTCGGCCTGTCCGGCGAGCTGGTCGGCGGTCGACGAGATTTCGTCGGAGGCCGAGGCGTTCTGCTGCGTCACGGTATCGAGCTGCTGCAGCGCCTGGTTGATCTGGCTGGCGCCGATATCCTGTTCGCGGCACGCGGCACTGATTTCCGACACGAGTTCGGCAGTCCGGCGAATGTCGGGGACCAGCCGGGTCAGCATTTCGCCAGCCTGTCCGGCGGCCTTCACCGTATCGGCCGACACCGCGCTGATTTCGGCCGCTGCGGTCTGGCTGCGTTCGGCGAGCTTGCGCACCTCCGATGCGACCACCGCGAAGCCGCGACCATGTTCGCCGGCGCGTGCCGCTTCGACGGCGGCGTTCAGCGCCAGCAGATCGGTCTGGCGGGCGATTTCCTGCACGATGCTGATCTTGGCAGCGATGGTCTGCATCGCGGCGACGGCATGTTCGACGGCAACGCCGCTGGCTTCGGCATCCTGCGACGACTGGCGCGCGATCTTTTCGGTCTGGGCGGCGTTGTCGGCATTCTGTTTGATGTTGGCGGCCATCTGCTCCATCGACGCCGATACCTCCTCGGCGGCGGCGGCCTGTTCGGTGGCGCCTTCGCTTACCTGTTCGGAGTTGGCCGAAAGCTGCTGACTGCCGGAGGCGACCTGATCGGATGCGGCCGCGATCTCGGTGGCGAAGGTCGACAGATTGTCGACCAGGCGATTGATCGCGTCCTTCATCCGCTGGTGATCGCCGTCGCAGGCGATCTCGACCCGACCGCTCAGCTCGCCGGTGCTGACCCGGTCCAATACCCGGTTCCCCTCGGCGATCGGCAGGATGATCGCGTCGAGCATTCCGTTGATGCCCGCGACCATCGCGGCATAATCGCCGGCGAAGCGTGCGGCATCGCCGCGTTCCGCCAGCTTGCCGACGGTCGCCGCACCGATCAGCCGCTGGATCTCGCCCGAAATTTCCTTGAAGTTGCAGCGCAGCGTTTCGATGGTTTCGTTGATGAACGCCTTCTTGCCGGGGAAGGATTCGAGCGTCGCATCGAAATCGCCTTCGCCGAACGCCTTGATACAGGCCATCGCCTTTTTCTTCACGGCGATATGGCCGGCGACCATCGAATTGATACCGGCGGCCATCGTACGGAAATCGCCGGGGAATTTTTCGACGGCGACCACCACGTCGATATCGCCGCGATCATGTTCGGCGGACATGTGGTTCATCTCGGCGATCAGCGTTCGCAGATTGCCGCGCAACGTCTCGATCGTGTCGTTGATGAACGCCTTCTTGCCGGGCAGGCGATCGAACGGTGCGTCGAAATTGCCATTGGCCAGTTCGCGGACGCAGCCCATCGCCGCCTTCTTGGTATCGATATGCGCGGTGACCAGACGGTTCACCTGGCTCGCGATCTGCCCGGTCGTACCGGGAAAGGCATCGGCGCTCAGCATCACGTCGATGTCGCCGCGATCATGTTCGGCCAAGACATGGCCGACCGCCCTTTCGAGCCGGGTGACCGGGGCAAGCGCGGTATCGAGCAGCGCGTTGACCGCCGCCAGCAACTCTCGCGCCTCGTCGCTCGCCATATCCTCCCGCAGCCGCTGCGACAGGTCGCCGGCGGCGATCGAACGGGTTAGGGCGTTGATCTCGGCGATTGCGGTGGCGGGCCGGGCGGAGCGCTTGAATTGCGACAGAAGCGACATGGTCGGCATACTCTTTGTTCGGATCTCGGATTGGTGCCGGTCGGGTGGCCGCGCCGCGTCCCGACGAAGGACGCAGCGCGGCT
This sequence comes from Sphingomonas panni, assembly GCF_022664435.1. Taxonomy (GTDB): domain Bacteria; phylum Pseudomonadota; class Alphaproteobacteria; order Sphingomonadales; family Sphingomonadaceae; genus Sphingomonas; species Sphingomonas panni. Next base: position 303,466 of record NZ_JAKREU010000006.1, read on the forward strand.
GGCGATCAGGCAGCGGCAGCAATGATCGCGGGGTCGTCGTTGGAGAATATCTCCGCCGTGTCGATGACCACCACGAAGCCGTCGGGTTCGCGGACCACGCCGGCGATATAGTCGGACCGCCAGCGCAGACCGATATCGGGGGCGGCTTCCAGCCGGTCGCGTTCGAAATTGGCGACCGCGATCACCCGGTCGACGACGAGGCCCAGCGACAGCATCCGGTCGGCAAGCGGCACGTCGACGATCAGCACGCGGGTTGCCAGCGTCGGTTCGACCGGTGACAGGCCCAGACGCATCCTGAGGTCGATCATCGGCACACCCTGACCCCGGACATCGGTGATCCCGAGCATCCATGCCGGCCCGTTGGGCACGCGGAAGGCGGGGCGATAGTCGAGGATCTCGCGCACCATGGTCACCGGGACCGCGAAGACCTCGTCCCCCATGCCGAAGGTGACGACCTGGAGCGGTGCGTTCCCGGTCATGCTGCCGCTCCGAAGGCTGCGTCGTCGCTGTCCGGTCCGCCCTGCGTCAGGTCGAGCGCGAAGCCGCGGACGCGGGCCTGCTGATCGGCGACGCTGTTGGGCTTGGCGCGTGGTGCCGGGGCGGCGGGCTTGCGCGCGGCTACCGGCTTGCGCACGGCGGCGGGCTTGCGGGTGACGGCGCGGGCGTCCTCGACCTTGAAGAAGGCGATGCTCTGCTGCAGTTCGTTCGCCTGGCCGGACAGTTCCTCGGAGGTCGAGGTGATCTGTTCGGATGCCGAGGCATTTTGCTGCGTGACCGTGTCGAGCTGCTGCAGCGCCTGGTTG
>NZ_JAKREU010000007.1 GCF_022664435.1 Sphingomonas panni
ATGCTTCGCCCATTCGTTCGCCAGCAGCTTGGTCAGCCCGCCGATCCCCGACTTGGACGCGGTATAGCTCGGCACGCGCACCCCGCCCTGAAAGGTCAGCATCGAGGCGATGTTGATGATCCGGCCCTGCCCTTGCGCGATCATGTGGCGGCCGGCGGCCTGCGACAGGAAGAACACCGATTTGAGGTTGGTGTCGACCACCGCGTCCCAGTCCTCCTCGGTAAAGTCGACCGCATCGGCGCGGCGGATGATGCCGGCATTGTTGACCAGAATGTCGAGCCGGCCGAGCGCCTCCAGCGTCTCGGCCACCACCCGTTCCACCGGCTCGATGGTCGACAGGTCGGCGGACACGATCGCCGCCCGCCGGCCGAGCGCGCGGACCTGCTGCGCCGTGTCGGTCGCCGGCGTCCGCCCGACCAGCGCGACATCCGCCCCGGCCGCCGCCAGCGCGACCGCGATTGCCTGCCCGATGCCGGTATTGGCCCCGGTAACGGCCGCCACCCGGCCGGATAGATCGAAGGGGCTGGCCATCGCGCTTACGCCAGCTGGCAGATGTCGAGGACCTGCATGTCGGTATAGTCCTGGTTCTCGCCCGCCATCGCCCAGATAAAGGCATAGGCGCGCGTGCCCGATCCCATATGCACCGACCAGGGCGGCGAGATCACCGCTTCCTCGTTGCCGATGACGATGTGGCGCATCGCTTCGCCCTCGCCCATGTAGTGGAACACCTTGTCGTTGTCGGTCGGCAGTTCGAAGTAGAAATAGATTTCGCTGCGGCGTTCGTGGATGTGCGGCGGCATGGTGTTCCACACGCTGCCGGGCTTTAGCACCGTCAGCCCCATCACCAGCTGCGCGCTGTCGCACACGCCGGGGATGACCAGCTGGTAGATGGTCCGCTCGTTCGATTCCTCCAGGCTGCCACGCTCCAGCGCGTTGGCGTCGGCGATGCCGAGCTTGCGGGTCTGGAAGCCCTTATGCGCCGGGCAGGACGCGATGTAGAAGCGTGCGCCCTTGCCGGCGAACGCCACGTCCGCCGCACCCATGGTGACGTAGACACAGTCCTTGTTGCCAAGCGTGAACGTCTCGCCATCGACGGTCACCGTGCCCTCGGCCGAGCCGACATTGACCACCGCCATCTCGCGACGTTCGAGGAACGGATGGCCCTCCGCCGACTTCGGTTCGGTCTGCGCGGGCAGCTTCACCGGCGCCTCACCCACCGCCACCCCGCCGATCACGAACCGGTCGGCATGGGTGTAGTTCAGCACGCACTCGCCCTCGCGGAACAGCCCCTCGATCAGATACCGGTCGCGCAGCTCCTCGTTCGACACGCATTCCATCATGTCCGGATGCGTCGCGTAATAGGTCCGGTCGTACATGGTCATGGTTCCTCGATGGACGGCAGGACAAGGCCCAGCCGGTAGATGCGATTGGCGTTGGCGGCGAAGAGCGCCAGGCGATCCTTTTCGCCAAGATCGGCGACGGCGGCGTGACAGGCCGTCATCTGCGCGTCGATATGGCCGAACAGGCGGTCGGTCGGCAGGTCGCTGGCGAACATCGCGCGCCTTGTGCCGAACAGGTCGATGACGGTGCGCACCGTGTCGCGCACGAAATCCGGCGTCCAGTCGCGCCGGGCGAAGCCGAAGCCCGAGAGCTTGACCGACACCTGCGGGAGCGCGGCAAGCGCCGCCAGCCCGCGCCGCCATTCGGCCATGCCGTCGGGATCGCCCGGCACCGCCATGCCGGCATGGTTGATGATCACCGGAATGTCGGGGTGCCGCGCGAACAATTCGGCCAGCGCCGGCATCTGCGCCGGATAGCATTGCAGGTCGAACGACAGGTCGTGCTTGGCCAGCAGGCCGCACCCCCGCCGCCACGCTTCGTCCTGCGTCACGTCGCGCGGGGTATAGCTGCGCTGCGGATCGGGGTGCCAGTTGACGATATGGCGGATGCCCCGGACGCGCGGGTGCCGGGCATGGGCGGCCAGCGTCGTATCAAGATCGGGATCGTCGAGCGCGGCGAAGGCCACGATAGCACTAGGCAGCCCATCCGCCTCGGCCAGCCCCTCCAGCCATTCGGTTTCCGCCAGCGCATCGCCGGGATGGGCACCGGCATCGATATGTACCGCACCGACGACATTCCAGCGCGCCATCTCCGCCCGATAGTCGGCGGGAAGATAGGTGTGCGCAATCGCCTCGACCGAACCGTTCGGTCCGTCATCGGTGTGCGGCGGGGTCAGCCACGGATAGCGCAGCCGCCCCAGGTCCCACAGATGGATATGCGCGTCGACGAACGGAACCATCAGAACGTCGTCCGTCCCCCGGACGTATCGAAGGTGGAGGCGGTGGTGAAGCTGCACTCCTCCGACGCCATGAAGCACACCATCGCCGCCGTCTCATGGACTTCGCCGAGCCGTCCCATCGGAATCTTGCTGCGCATGTAATCGACCTGGCTCTGCGGCAGTTGCGCGAGGATCGGGCTTTCGAAGGTCGCCGGCGTGATCGCATTGGCGATGACGCCCTTGCCCGCCAGTTCCTTGCCGAGGCTTTTGGTGAAGCCGATCACCCCCGCCTTGGTCGCCGAATAGGCCGAGGCGTTGGGATTGCCCTCCTTACCCGCGACCGAGGCGACGTTGACGATCCTGCCATAGCCGTTCGCCAACAAATGCGGGACAACCGAGCGGCAGCAGTAGAAGACGCCGTTCAGGTTGATCTCGACGACCCGCTGCCAGCTGTCGAGCGGATAGTCCTGCACGCTCGCCGTCGCGCCGGTGATGCCCGCCGAACAGATCAGGATATCGACCTTGCCCAGCGCCGCGAGGCTGGCGGCGGTGGCGCGCTCGACCGCCGCCTGATCGGCGATGTCGAACGCTTCCCAATGGCTGGCGCCGACCTGGCTCGCCGTCGTCGCCAGCTTGTCGCCATCGACGTCCCACAGCGCGACGGTGCCGCCTTCGGCCACGATCCGCTGTGCGACTTCGCAGCCCAGCCCCGACGCGCCGCCGGTCACGATCGCGGCGCGCCCGGCAAACCGCCCCGCATAGATGCTCATGCGGGCGCTCCGGTGCGGGGGTGACGCCATGCTACGACCGACTGTTGCTGGGTACCGAGCTTTTCGATCGCCAGCGTCATGGTGTCGCCCGCCTTCAGATAGATCGCGTCGGGCTTCTTGCCCTCCCCGACGCCCGGCGGCGTGCCGGTGATGAGCAGGTCGCCCGGCTCCAGCGTGATATATTCGCTGACATAGGCGATCAGTTCGTCGACCGGGAAGATCATCGTCCGCGTATTGCCGGTCTGCATCCGCTGCCCGTTGACGTCGAGCGACATGGCGAGGTCCTGCGGATCGCCCACTTCGTCGGGTGTCACGAGCCATGGGCCGGTCGGACAGAAGGTGTCGTGCCCCTTGCCCTTCGACCACTGCGTACCGCGCTGCTTCTGGTTGAAGCGTTCGGACACGTCGTTGACCAGCACATAGCCCGCGACATGGTCCAGCGCATCGGCCCGGTCGACATAGCGGCAGGTCTTGCCGATCACCACGCCCAGTTCGACCTCCCAGTCGCCATGCGTCGCCCCCTTGGGCAGCATGACGTCGTCGTTCGGCCCGGACAGGCTCGACAGCGCCTTCATGAACATCATCGGTTCTGTCGGAATGGGCAGGTTCGATTCAATCGCATGATCGCGATAGTTGAGCCCGATGGCGACGATCTTGCCGATCCCGGCGATCGGCACGCCATAGCGCGGCGTGCCTTCGACCAGCGGCAAGGCCGCGGCGTCGACCGCCAGAGCCTGGGGCAGATTGTCGATCGTCAGGTCAGCGACGACGCCGGACAGGTCGCGGATCGCGCCATCGGCATCGATGATACCGGGCTTCTCGGCGCCGCGCGCGCCGTAACGACAGAGCTTCATCGGGAATAATCCTTAGTGCGTATAGGGGCGATGCAGCGGCACGTCGGCGTTCAGCTCGACACCGAAGCCGGGCTTGTCGAGCGCGCTGGCGCGGATGCGGCCGTTCTGCGGCACCGGCTCGCCCAGCAATTGCGGCGCGAACATCGGCACCACCTCGGTCGGTCCGGGGTGCATCATCAGGAATTCGGCGAAGGGCGAATTGTGCCGGGTGATGACGAAGTGATAGCTGTAGACCGACGATCCGTGCGGGATCATCATCACGCCGCGACTGTCGGCGTAATTGGCGATCTTGATGAGTTCGGTCACGCCGCCGCACCAGCCGACATCGGGCTGGATGATGTCGCAGCAGCCCATGTCGATCAGCATCCGGAAGCCCCAGCGGGTCGCCTCATGCTCGCCCGTGGTGACGAGCAGGCCCGGCGGTGCCTTCCTGCGCAGTTCGGCATAGGCCCAATAGTCGTCGGGCGACAGCGCCTCCTCGATCCACTTCAGCCCGCATTCGTCCCATGCGCGATGCGCAAGGCGGGTGGCATAGTCGAGGTCGAGCGACATCCAGCAGTCGTACATCAGCCAGAAATCGTCGCCGCACTTGGACCGCATGTCGGCGAGCAGCGCGATATTCCTCTCCATCCCCTCCAGCCCTTCGGCCGGACCGTGATGGAGCGGCAGCTTGCCGCCGATGAACCCCAGTTCCTTGGCCACATCAGGCCGTGCGCCGGTCGCATAGAATTGCAGTTCGTCGCGAACCGCGCCGCCCAGCATGTGATAGACCGGTTCGCCGCGCAGCTTGCCGAGCAGGTCCCACAGCGCCAGGTCGACGCCGGAAATGGCGTTCACCACCAGCCCCTTGCGGCCATAATATTGGGTCGAGAAATACATCTGGTCCCAGATCTTCTCGACCTCGTGCGGGCTGCGGCCTTCGAGGAAGCGGGCGAGATGCTTCTCGACGATATAGGCGGCGGGTTCGCCTCCGGTCGTCACCGCGAAGCCGATCGTGCCGTCTTCCGCCTCGATCTCGACGACCAATGTGCCCAGCACGTTGATGCCGAAGCTCTGCCGTGACTGGCGATATTCGGGATAGCGCGCCATCGGCGTGGCGATGTGATCGTCGATCCAGTGGCCCGCGCCCTGATCGTGATAATCGGCTCCTGCCCCCCGCGCGACGAAGGCGCGGACATGCTTGATCTTCGACAATGCCACGGCAAGCCCCTCTGCCCGGTTTACTTTCTCACTTTATGGAATAGTATGTTATTTGTTGAGACTCCGAAGGTCAATCGGTTGTTTTGCGAGAACCGATGACCGAAGGAGCGGACACGGACAGGATGAGGAGCAAGGCCGTGAAGCTGCTGGAAGGAAAAACCGTCGTCGTCACCGGCGCTTCGACGGGCATCGGTCGCGCGATCGCCATCGGGGCGGCGGAGCATGGCGCGGATGTCGCGATCAACTATGCCCGCGATTCGGATGGCGCCGCCCAGTGCGTGGCGGGGATCGAGGCGCATGGTCGCCGCGCGGTCGCCATCCAGGGCGATGTCGCCGACCCGGCCACCGCCACCGACTTCATCGCCCGCGCGGTCGAGTCCTTCGGCAAGGTCGATGTGATGGTATCGAATGCGGGCATCTGCCCGTTCCACAGCTTCCTCGACATGCCCGTCGAGACGTTCGAGCGGACGATGCGGGTCAATTTGCATGGCGGCTATTATATGTGCCAGGCGGCGGCACGGCAGATGGTCGAGCAGGGCCATGGCGGGTCGATCATCGCCGTCTCCTCCATCTCCGCGCTGGTCGGCGGCGAGTATCAGACGCATTATACCCCGACTAAGGCGGGGCTGCATTCGCTGATGCAGTCGGCTGCCATCGCGCTGGGGCGTCACAATATACGCTGCAACTCGCTGCTGCCCGGCACCATCCTGACCGAGATCAACAAGGACGACCTCGCCGACGAGGGCAAGCGCAAATATATGGAGGGCCGTGTGCCGCTGGGGCGGCTGGGCGTGCCGGAGGATATGGCGGGGCCCGCCGTGTTCCTCGCCTCCGACATGGCACGCTATGTCACCGGCGCGGCGCTGCTGGTCGATGGCGGCGCGTTCGTGAACCTGCAATGATGTGGCGCGCTGTCCTGCTGCTGGCGCTGGCCGTTCCGTCGCTTGCCAGTGCGGCGGCCCCGGTGCCGCCGCGCGAGTGGATCGATCCGGATACCGGCCACCGCATCGTCCGCCTGTCGGACGAGCCGGGCAGCGCCAGCCTCTATTTCAACTATAACGGCTATACGCCGCAGGGCGACAAGCTGCTCATCTCCACGCCGAAGGGCATCGCCACGGTCGACCTCAAGACCCGTGCGCTGAAGACAATCGTGCCGATCGCGGGGCCGTTCCGCCTGCTCTTCGCCGGCCACAAGACGCGGACCGCCTATTACCAGACGCAAGCCGCCGACGGTCAGGGAGCGAAGACCATCTGGGCGGCCGATATCGACAGCGGCAAGGTCCGCAAGGTCGCCGCCATCGACCATGGCGACATCCAGACGATCAATGCCGACGAGACGCTCTTGGGCGGTGTCGAAACCGACCCGAACGCTTCGTCCGAAACCCTCGCGCTCTTCGCCAAGAAGGACGCCCGCTACGACCAAGCCGATTACCGGGCGACCGGGCCGGACGGCAAGCCGCTAAGCTATGCCGAGGCGAAGGAAGTGCGGATGAACGAGCGGCTGGAGGCACGGGTGCCGATGGCGATGTTCGTCATCGATACGCGCACCGGGCAGAAGCGCATCGTCCACCGCGCGACCGACTGGCTGAACCATCTGCAATTTTCGCCGACCGATCCGGGCCTGTTGATGTTCTGTCACGAGGGGCCATGGCACAAGGTCGACCGGCTCTGGCTGATGCGGGTCGACCGGCCGAACGATACCCCGCGCAAGATCCACACCCGCACCATGAACATGGAGATTGCCGGGCATGAATGGTTTTCCCATGACGGGCGGACCATCTGGTACGATCTGCAGACCCCGCGCGGCGAGGATTTCTGGGTCGCGGGCTATGACGTCGCGACCGGCAAGCGCACGCAATACCACCTCAACCGCAATGAATGGTCGGTGCATTTCCACAGCTCGCCCGACGGCAAGCTGTTCTCGGGCGATGGCGGCGACCGCGAGATGGTCGCCCATGCGCCCGACGGCAAATGGCTCTATCTGTTCCGCCCGCGCGCCATTCCCGATGTCGCGGGCATTCGTGCGCCCGATGCCGATACGCTCATCCAGCCCGGTGTGTTCGAGGCGGAAAAGCTCGTCAATATGCAGCGCCAGGATTACCGGCTGGAACCCAACGCGAACTTCACGCCGGACGGCAAATGGCTGGTCTTTCGTGCCAACATGCAGGGCGGGCAACAGGTCTATGCCGTCGAGATCGCGAAGGCCCGGCCCTGACCATGCGTTTTGCCGCGCCGGTCCATGCCCGGCAATCGGTGGACGTGGTGCAAGCCGGGGCGCGCGGCGACGGACAAACGCTCGACCACCATGCGATCAACCGCGCCATTGCCCATGTTGCGAGCACCGGCGGCGGGACGGTGGCGCTGCCCGCCGGGCGTTATCTCTGCTTCTCGATCCGACTAGCGAGTGGCGTGGCGTTGTGGTTGGCCGAGGGTGCGGTGATCGAGGCCGCCGATCCGGCCCGCCATGGCGGTCGCTATGACGACCCCGAACCGCGCGGGGAGCAGCTCTATCAGGATTTCGGGCACAGCCATTGGCATAACAGCCTGATCTGGGGTGACGGCCTTCGCGACATCGCCATCGGCGGCCCCGGCCGGATCGAGGGAACAGGGCTGACCCGCAACGGCCCCGGATCGCGCTGGCGAGCCCAGCTCGGCGAACGGCCGTTGTCGATGCAGGGCATGAGCGCCGCCGCGATCGCCGCGCTGGAACCCGAATTCGAGGCGATGCGCGGCCACGGCAACAAGGCGGTCGGCCTGCGCGACTGCCACGGCGTCACGATTGAGGGGCTGACGATTGATCGCGGCGGCCATATCGCGATGCTGCTAACCGGCTGTACCCGCGTCGCGCTGGACCGGCTGACCATCGACAGCGAACGCGATGGCATCGACCTGGACGGCGTGCGTCATGCGACCGTGACGCGCTGCCGGGTCAACACGCCCAATGATGACGCCATCGTCATCAAGAGCAGCCTGGCCATGGGCCATCCGATCGATGTCGAGGATATCGTCATCCGCGACTGCACCGTGTCGGGCTATGACTTGGGCACGATGCTGGACGGTAGCTTCGGCACGACCCAGCGCCTTGCCCCCGACCGGGACGGCCCGACCGGCCGGATCAAGATCGGCACGGAGAGCAATGGCGGCTTTCGCGATATCCTGATCGAGGATTGCCGGTTCGAACGCAGCCGAGGGCTGGCGCTGGAGACGGTCGATGGTGGCAGGGTGGAGAATGTGACGGCGCGACGGCTGACGATGCAGGACGTGACGAGCGCCCCGATCTTTCTGCGGCTGGGCCAACGTGGGCGGGGACCGGCTGGCACCGTGGCCGGGACGATGCGCGGCATTACCCTTGCCGATATCACCGCCACCGGCATCGACCATCGCTATCCGATGATCCTCGCGGGACTGGCCGACCGACCGATCGAAGACGTGGCGGTTACGCGGATCGCCCTCCATTATCGTGGCGGCGGCACGGCGCAGGACGCCGCGCGCGTTCCGCCCGAACTGCCGCAGGCCTATCCCGAACCCAGCATGTTCGGCACCCTGCCCGCATGGGGCCTGTCGGCACGGCACGTCCGGGGCCTGCAGGTCGATGGGCTGACGCTGTCGCATGACGGCGCGGACGCGCGGGTGCCTGTGCACATGGACCGGGTAACCGACGTCACCGTCCGCCGCGCACCGTCATGGTTGCCATCACGTTAGGACCCGGCGCTTTCCACTCGACAGCAGGCCGGCGCGCGGGCAGATACTTCCACAATATGGTACGTACCGGCAGAGGCTGCGGTGCGACAGGAGAGACATTGCGATGCCCGCACCCGCCAAAACCGACAAAGCCGATTCCAGCGAGACCAAGGGCCCGACCGGCAGCCAGACGCTGCTGCGCGGGCTGGACCTGATCGACGAGGTTGCCGACCGCCCGATCGCACTGGCCGAACTGGCCGAGCGGCTCGGCCTGACGCGCAGCACGACGCACCGGCTGGCGAGCGCGTTGATCGACCGGCGCTTCCTGATCTTCACGCCGCGCCAGGGCTATCGCCTGGGGCCGAAGCTGCTGGAACTGGGGTTCCTCGCGCAGCAGCAGGCGGACGTGGTCCAGATCGGCCGCGACCATATCGAGGCGCTGGCCGCCGCGTCGGAGGATACCGTCCATCTGGGCGTGCGCGACGGCGACAAGGCGCTGTACCTCGACAAGATTCCCGGTCGCCGCCGGGTCGACATCTCCAGCCGGGTCGGCGACCGCCAGCCGATGACCTCGACCGGCCTCGGCAAGGCGCTGATGCTCGACGACACGGCCAAGACGTGGAGCCAGCGGTTCGAGGAGGAACGCGGCGGCGATCCGAAGGCGCCCGATTACGGCGTCTGGCTGGAGCGGATGCAAAGCTATGTCGGCCTCGGCTGTGCCTATGACCTTGAAGAGAACGAGGACCAGATCCGCTGCGTCGCCGCGCCGATCCGCGATGCCAGCGGCCGGATCGTTGCCGCGATCAGCGTGTCGAGCGCAGCGCAATATATGTCGGACGACCGGATGACGTCGCTGACCGACGATGTGCTGGGCACCGCCCACGCCATCAGCCGCGACCTTGGCTGGCGCGAGAAGGAACGCCGCTGATCTTTTCCCAGATGCCAAACTTACCTTGCACTATGTGGGATTCACGCGCATAGTCCGGGAAAGCGGGCCGGCAATAGGTCCGCAAGGCATGGTTTGGGAGCGGGTGCATGGCGAAGCGTCAACGGGCGGCGGTCGGATGGTTGGTCGCCTGCCTGCCGCTGCTGCTGGCGGGCGCGCCCCGCCCCCTGCCGCCGGCGCGCATCTTCATCGCCAGCGATTCGACTGCGCAGGATTACAAGGCGGACCGATATCCGCTGTCGGGCTGGGGTTCGATGCTGCGCTGCGCCGTCGGGCCGGAAGTGACGGTCGTCAACCGCGCGATCGGCGGGCGCAGTACCAAGAGCTTCATGGCGGAGGGGCGGCTGGACGCGATCGCCAGGGATTTGCGGCCGGGCGATACGCTGCTGATTCAGTTCGGCCATAACGACGCCAATCAGGCCAAGCCCGAACGCTACACCCCCGTCCCCGATTACGAAACGAACCTGTCGCGCTATATCGCCGTCGCCCGCGCGGCGAAGGCGAAGCCGGTATTGCTGACCCCGGTGACGCGTCGTGCGTTCAAGGACGGGCATGTCGAGCCGAGCTTCCCGACCTATTCGGATGCCGCGCGGCGGGTGGCGAAGCGCGAGCATGTGCCGCTGATCGACCTAGCCAAGCTGTCGGAACGCTGGATCGATGGCGTCGGCGCGGACGCGTCGCGTGTCTACTATCTCCACTATGCGAAGGGCGAAGGGCTGCCCGGCTATACCGAGGCGGTCGATGACGACACGCATTTCAGCGAACTGGGCGCGCGGCGCATCGCCGATCTGGTCGCCGGCGGCCTCGCAAAGACGCGGCTGCCGATCGCGCGCCATGTGCTGAAGGACCGTCCCGCCCTGCGTCGTGCGACGCCGGCGGGTGGGCCGTCATGCGTCGCCTGATCACGCTGGCGGCGTTGACCGTGGCAAGCGTCACATCGGCCCAGTCCCCTGCGCGCGATTTCGACCTGATCGCGCAAGCCGGTCACCGCTTCGACGGAGATCATGGGTTCGAGGGTGATCCGCAGCTGTTCTCGGTTGCGGTGCCGCCGGGCAATTATGCGGTCACGGTGACGCTGGGCGACGCTAGGCGTGCGACCGAGACGACGATCAAGGCGGAGAGCCGCCGCCTGATGCTGGATGCGGTACGGACCCGGCCGGGCGAAATCGTGACGCGCCGTTTCGTCGTGAACGTACGCGATGCGACCCTAGCCACGCCGCCGGCCAATGCGCCGGGCGGCACGGCGGTTCGATTGAAGCCGCGCGAAATCGGTTCGTTCACGTGGGACGACCGGCTGACGCTGGAGATATTGGGAGCCGCGCCGGGGATGCGTACCGTGTCGATCGTCCCGGTCGAGGTGCCGACACTCTTCCTGCTGGGCGATTCCACCGTAACGGACCAGCCCGCCGAACCGGCGGCCAGCTGGGGTCAGATGCTGCCGGCCTTCCTGTCCCCGACTGTCGCGGTCGCCAACCATGCGGAGTCGGGCGAGACGCTGAAATCCTTCTTGACCGAGCTGCGGCTGGACAAGGTGCTGGCGAGCGCGAAGCCCGGCGATCTCGCGATGATCCAGTTCGGCCATAACGACCAGAAGGCACAGTGGCCGCAGACCTATGCCGAGGCGGCAACGACCTATCGTAGCTATCTGCACACCTATATCGCCGAACTGCGCCGACGCGGCGTGACGCCGATCCTGGTGACCTCGCCCGAGCGACGGCAATGGACCGAAGCCGGGCATATCCGGCCCACGCTGGGCGACTATGCCGCCGCCGTCCGTGCGGTCGGGGCCGAAGAGAAGGTGCCGGTGATAGATCTGAACTCGGATTCCATCCGCTTCTACGAATCCCTCGGAAAGGATCGAGCGCCGCTCGCCTTCAACGATGGCGGGCGCGACGCGACGCATCACGATAATTACGGCGCATGGGTACTGGCCCGCGACGTTGCCGAACGGATGCGGGCGGTGGTGCCGCTCACCCGCTTCGTGCGGAGCGACCTGCCCCCCTTCGACCCGGGCCAGCCGCCTGCGCCGGAAAGCTTCCGACTGGCGGCCAGCGCCTTCCACAGCAACGAACGACCGGCGGGGAACTGACCATGACGCTCGACAGACGCACCTTGATCGCCGCCGGATTGTCGCTCGCCGCGGCTCCGCGCGTAGCGATCGCGGCGCCCACGGCGAACCGCTTTCCGATCTGGCCCGCGACCCCGCCGGGGAAGCCGACCACGCCGGTCGCCGACCAGTTCGTCCTGCGCGCGCCCGAAGGTCCCGCCGACAATATCGCATGGCCGCATGTCGCGACGCCGATGCTGACCGTCTGCCCGGCGGCGAAACCGACCGGCGCGGCGGTGCTGTTGATCCCCGGCGGCGGCTATGCACGGGTCGCGGTCGGTCGCGAGCCTTCCGCCGTGGCACGCTGGCTCGCCGGCCTGGGCGTGACCGCGTTCGACCTGCTCTATCGCCTGCCGCATGACGGCTGGGCGGCGGGGCCGGACGCGCCGTTGCAGGATGCGCAGCGGGCGCTGCGCGTGATCCGGGCGCGAGCCGGTGAATGGGGCATCGATCCGACCAACATAGCGGCGATGGGCTTTTCGGCGGGGGGGCATCTGGCCGCGCGCCTTGCTGCGAATGGCAACCGCGCAACCTATGCCCCGATCGACGCCGCCGATCGCCAGCCGACCTCGATCAGGGCGGTCGGCCTGTTCTTCCCGGTCATCACCCTGACGCAGGACTTCGGCCATGCCCAGTCTAAACGGGAGCTGCTCGGCGGCAAGGGCGATCCGGCGCTGGCAAGCCGCTATTCGGCGGAACTGAACCTGCCCGCCGACATGCCGCCGACCTTCCTCGGCCATGCCGCCGACGACAAGGTCGTACCGGTCGCCAACAGCATCGCCATGTTCCAGGCGGTCCACGCCCTGCCCCGCCCGGCCGAACTGCATATCGTCGAGGAGGGCGGCCATGGCGCGCGGCTGATCGGTGCGGACGGCAAGCCCCATTCGTGGCTCTCCCGCTTCGCGACCTTCGCGCACCGCCACGGCCTGAACATCCCCGGAGACGAAGCATGAGCCAGCCGATCGCATTCCGTATGATGCTGAAGCCCGGCATGGCGGAGGAATATCGTCGTCGCCACGACGCGATCTGGCCGGACCTGGCCGAGGCCCTACGGGCGGCGGGCATCCACGATTATTCGATCTTCCTCGACGAGGAAACCAACGCACTGTTCGCCGTCCTCCGGCTCCATCCCGACGACACGCGCGACACGCTGCCCGGCGAGCCGGTCATGCAACGCTGGTGGGATTACATGGCCGACCTGATGGAGGTCCGCGCGGACAATCGCCCGGTCGAGGCACCACTGACCCCGATGTTCTACCTGCCATGAGCGTTCTCGCCGCCCTGTTGCTCGCGGGCACGGCGCAGGTTGCGCCGCCTCCTCAGCGTGTCACGTTCGATCGCCAGTCGTTGCTGATCGACGGCAAGCCGACGCTGATCTGGTCGAGCGAATTCCACCCGTTCCGCCTGCCCTCGCCCGACCTGTGGCGCGACATATTGCAGAAGATGAAGGCGAGCGGGTTCAACACCGTCGCCATCTATATCGACTGGGGCTTCCACAGCCCGAAACAGGGCGTGTACGATTTCAGCGGCATCCGCGACATCGACCGGCTGCTGACCATGGCGCAGGAGGAGGGGCTCTATGTCATCACCCGCGCCGGCCCCTATGTGAATGCCGAGCTGTCGCGCGGCGGCTTTCCGGGCTGGCTGGTCAACCAGCCGGGCAAGGCGCGGACCGACGATCCCGAATATCTGGCGGCGGCCGACGAGTGGCTGGACCGGATCAACCCGATCATCGCCAAGCACCAGTTGGGACGCGGCGGCAGCGTCATCCTGCACCAGATCGAGAACGAACTGGCGCTGACCACGCCCGCGCAGGGCCGCTACATGCAGCATCTGTACGACAAGGCGCGCGCCGACGGCATCACCGTGCCCATCTTCCACAACGATCAGGGCCGCAACGGCTATTGGGTGCCCAAGGGTTCGGGCGTGCCGCTGACGGTCGAGGGACCGCAGGAGCTGTACGCGTTCGACGGCTATCCCGGCGGCGTGTGCGGCGTCGACAACAAGCCGACCAAAGGGTCCGCCGCCCCCGACTGGGGCCTCTACGGCCCCGGTGGTGCCAAGGGCGGGGCCAGCGCCTCGCCCAAGACGCCTGGCTTCATCGCGGAATTCGGCGGCGGCTGGTTCGATTATTGGGGGTCGAACGGCATGTATCCGTGCAACGCCATCCAGCGCGGCAGCGGATATCAGCGTGTGTTCTACGGCACGAACATCGCCAACGGCATCGCGATCCAGAGCATCTATATGGGCTATGGCGGCACCAGCTGGGGCTGGCTGCCCGCGCCGGTGGTATACACCTCCTACGATTACGGGTCGGCGATCGATGAGGCGCGCAATCTTCGGCCCAAGGCGTTGGAACTGAAGCAGATCGGCCAGTTCTTACAGGCAGTGCCCGATCTCGCCCGACTGGAAAAGGCGCCACCGGTCGCGATCACCGGCAGCGATGCGGTGCAGGTCTATCATGACCGCAATCCCGATACCGACGCGCGCCTGCTGTTCGTCGCGCCCAAGCCGTCCAACGCGACCGGCGACGCGCGCTTCACGATCACTGCGGAGCTGCCCGACGGGCGCTACAGCTTTGCCAGCGAACTGCACGGGCGTGACGCCAAGCTGCTGGTTGCGGGGGTAAACCTCGAACGCCAGCGACTGGTCTATTCGACGTCCGAACTCCAGACAACGATCCGCCATGGTGCAGAGGATGTCGCGCTCTTCTACGGCCGGGCGGGCGAACCGGGCGAGACGGTGCTGCGCTATACCTCCGCGCCCAAGGTCACGGTGGTTGAAGGCGAGGTCGCAAGCGCCTTCGACGCCGCGAAGGGCGACCTGCGCCTGACCTACACGCACAACGGCCTGGCCCGCGTGCGGATCGAGGGCGGCGGTCGCGCGCCCTTGCTGCTGCTGATCGGCGACGTGGCGGCGGGGCAGAGCTTCTTCCGGCAAGACGGCCTGCTGGAGCGTGGCCCCGCGCTGGTACGTCACGCGACGGTGCGCGGCGGCACGCTCGACCTGACCGGCGATACCGAGACGGCAGCACCGCTGGAGGTCTGGGGGCCGGTTCGCTCGGTTCGCTGGAACGGACAGTCGATACCCGTCGCCCGCACGGCGAGCGGGAGCCTGATCGCCCGACGCCCCCTGCCCGCGCCGCAGACGCTGGCCTTGCCCGACCTGATGGCGGCGACCTGGCGCTATGCCGAGGGTTCCCCCGAAGCCCGGCCAGACTTCGACGATGCCGGCTGGACCATGGCGGGAGCGGCGCGCAACGTCGCGACCATCCGTCCGCCGACCGGCCAGCCCAATCTCGGCGCGGAGTCCTACGGCTTCCACGACGGCGACGTCTGGTATCGCGGGCGCTTCACCGGCTCGACGCAGGCAAAGACCGCGACCATCCATTACGGCGCGGGCGGTGCGGGGATGCTTCAGCTGTTCCTAGACGGGAAGCTGGTCGGCCAGCACGAACTGGCGGGCGGCCTGCCACGGCCGATCACCACCGGCGTCGCGGAGTTCGCCCTGCCGCCCGAGGCGCAGGCCCCCGGCGAGCATGTGCTGGCGGCGATGGTGCGGGTGAACGGCCACAACTGGGACCTCGACGTCGACGACGCGCACAAGGAACCGCGCGGGCTGATCTCCGTCTCGCTGGCGCAGGCTGGCGGCGAGAGCTTCGCCGTGCCGATCCGCTGGAAGATTCAGGGTCGCGCGGGTGGCGAGGATCTGAAGGATGTTGCGCGCGGCCCGAGCAACAATGGCGGCCTGTATGGCGAACGCATGGGCTGGACCTTGCCGGGCTTTGCCGACGGCGCATGGCCGTCGCTAAAACTGGCGGATGCAAAGGCCTACACCGGCACCAGCTGGTATCGCACCGCCTTCGACCTGTCCGTGCCCAAGGGAGAGGACGCGACCATCGGCGTCCAGATCGGCGATGCGACGACGCCGCGCTCGCCCGGCCGTTACCGCGTGCTGATCTTCGTCAACGGCTGGAACATGGGCCAGTTCGTCGCGAATGTCGGGCCGCAGCGCGTGTTTCCAATCCCGGAAGGAATATTGCGCCATCGCGGCCGCAACACGCTGGCGCTGGCGGTGACCAGCGACGGCGCGCCCGGCAACGCCATCGATCCGGTCCGGCTCGTCACCCTGCATCACGCGCGCGGCGGCGTGGGCGTCACCGACGTGGCCGCACCCGCCTATCGCGACCTCTATCCAACCCATTGATCCTTCGGAGAGACTTTCCCGTGGCAGCCCTCAATCACGATATCCCCCGCGCCGAGGTGACGGCGCAGATCGCCAAGCTGATCGACAATCTCGTCAACATCAAGGACGAGACCGGCGAGTTCCTGCTGCGCCTGGAGGACGGCCGCGTCATCGACACCAAGGGGTGGAACGACTGGGAATGGACCCACGGCATCGGCCTGTTCGGCCTGTACCGCTATTGGGAGCAGACCGGCGACGAGGCCGCGTGGGACGTGATGCTGCAATGGTTCGAGGACCGCTTCGCCGCGGGCACGCCGACCAAGAACATCAACACCATGTCGCCCTTCCTGACGCTCGCCAACCTGTACGAGCAGACCGGTGACCAGACCTACCTGCCCTATCTCGACATCTGGGCCGAATGGCTGATGGCCGATGACGGCCTGCCGAAGACCGAGGAAGGCGGGTTCCAGCATATCGTCTTCAACGACGAGAACCCGCAGGAGATGTGGGACGACACGCTGATGATGAGCGTGCTGCCCCTCGCGCGCATCGGCCAGATTCTCGACCGCCCGCATTATATCGAAGAGGCCAAGCGCCAGTTCCTGATCCACATCAAATATCTGTTCGATCGTCAGACCGGCCTTTGGTATCACGGCTGGACCTTCGACGGGCGGCACAATTTCGCAAGCGCCTTGTGGGCGCGCGGTAATTGCTGGGTCACGATCGCGATCCCCGAGATCATCGAGATGCTCGACTTGCCGCCGGGCGATGCGTTCCGCACCTTCCTGATCGACACGCTGGCGGCGCAGGTGAAGACGCTGGCCGAGCATCAGGACGAAAGTGGGTTGTGGCATACGCTGATCGTCGATCCGACCAGCTACCTCGAAGCGTCGGCCACCGCAGGCTTCGCCTATGGCATCCTGAAGGCGGTGCGGAAGGGATACCTGCCGCGCCAGTATGAGGCGGTCGGCATCAAGGCGATCCGCGCCGTCCTCGCCAATATCGACGAGCATGGCGAGCTGAAGCAGGTCAGCTTCGGCACCGCGATGGGCGACACGATGCAGTTCTACAAGGACATCGCCCTCACCTCGATGCCCTATGGCCAGAGCCTGGCGATCTGCGCGCTCGGCGAATTCCTGCGGACCTACATCTGATGTCCACCGCCGCCATCGCCCCCGCCCGGCCGGTCCGCTGGTATAATTTCGCCGCCTATGGATCGAACGACATCCTCGGCGCCGGGTCGATGGCGGTCATCAGCACCTGGGTGCTGTTCTTCTACACCACCTTTTGCGGCCTGTCGGCGGCGCAGGCGACTCTGATCTTCGGCATCGCCCGTGTGCTCGACGCAGTGGCCAGCCCGACCATCGGCTATATCTCCGACCGGTTCGGCAACACCTGGGCGGGGCGCAAGTTCGGGCGGCGGCGGGCGTTCATTCTCGCCGCGATCCCGCTGCTGCCGTCCTTCGCGATCATGTGGGTGTCGGGGCAGAGCTTCTGGTTCTACCTCGTCACCTATGTCCTGTTCGAGCTGGTCTATGCGCTGGAGATCATCCCCTACGAAACGCTCGCCGCCGAAATGGCGAGCGACTATCGCAGCAAGGCCAAGTTCGCGGGCTGGCGGATCATGTGTGGCCAGATTTCCGCAATCCTCGCCGCGATCCTGCCCGGACGCCTGATCGAGCATCTGGGGAAGGATTCGCCCGACACCTATCTCTACATGGGCATCCTGTTCTCGATCCTGTTCATGGCGTCGGCGACGATGCTGTACCTGTTCAGTTGGGAACGCCCGCGGTCTGCCGAGACGGTGGCGCTGGCGAAGGAGCGCATGACGCCGCTGGCCGCGATCCGCGACCTGTATCGCAACCTGTTCTCGACGCTGCGCATCCGCGCGTTCCGCCTGCATCTGGGCATGTATCTGGGCGGTTATATCAGCCAGGACATCTTCAATGCGGCCTTTGCCTATTTCGTCGTCTTCGCGCTGGGCGGCACGACGCTGGCCGTGTCGAACCTCGCCGGGCTGACCTATGCGGTGCAGACGGTCGCGGTGCTGCTGGCGATCAACTTCGCACTGCGCGCCTCTCCCGCACGAGCCTATCGCATCGCGGTCGGCAGCTTCGCGCTGGGCGTGCTGCTGTTCCTGGGGCTGTGGTGGACCGGACAGGGGGCGAGCGGCTGGATCTTCGTGCTGCCGGTGGCGTTCGCCGGGCTAGGGCGCGGGGCGCTCAACTATATTCCTTGGGCGACCTACAACTATATGGCGGACGTCGACGAGATCGTCACCGGCCGCCGCCGCGAAGGGGCCTTTGCCGGGGTCATGACCTTCGTGCGGAAAATGTCGCAGGCCGCCGCGTTGATCGCGGTGGGGCAGATATTGCAGGCATCGGGCTTCGTCACCGGTGCCGCCAGCCAATCGCCGGGGACGATCCACGCCATCGTCGCGGTGATGATCGGCGGCACGCTGCTGCTGCTCGCCTTCGGCTTCTGGGTGTCGCTGCGCTTCCGGCTCGATCCCGCCAACCATGCGGTGCTGATGGACGAGATCGAACGGCTGCGCGCGGGTGAACGCGAACCTGCCAACCCGCAGGCGAAGAAGGTGGTCGAGGACCTGTCCGGCTGGCGCTACGACCAGCTTTGGGGACGCAACCCGGTCCTGTGACCGGGCTGCGCCTTCGCCGTTACTCTGCCTTGTCGGACGCCTTGGTCATGCCGAGGTAGAAGCCGGTATGCGGCGGCTGGTTATAGGCCGTGTTCTGCCACGCGATCCCCGCGCGATAGACCGGGTCCTGCAACAGCGTGGTGATCCGGTGCGTAGTCGGCCATGGCGTGGTATAGATACGCAACTCGCGATTGTCGGCGCTCCGCCACACCACCTCCTCGCGCCAGTCGCCGATCAGGTCGGCCTGAAGCGCCGGATTGGCCTTGGTGCCGTTGTTCGACGCGGTCTCTTCCGCCACCAGCAGCGGCTCGGTCTTGCCGGTCTTCCAGTTCCATTTGGAGATGGTCGTGCCGTCGAGCAGTTCGCGAAGCAGATCGCCGTCCCACCAGATGGCGAAGTTGGTCTGGCGGGGATGCGGTCCGATCGCTTGGCCGTGGACGTCGTAAAGATCGGGCTGGTTCGCCCCCCACATTTCCTCGCCGACATGGCGCGGGTCGATGTCGGCGGACAAACCCCGCCCGGTGTCCGTCGTCGCGGGCTTGGTCCACAGGACTTCGCCGGTGCGCGCATCCAGCAGCGCGGACCCGATGCCGCCGTTGCGGCGGACCTCCTCGAATACCCCGAACTTCTCCAGCCCCGGCCGGGTCGGGTCGAGGTCGCCGACATGCATCGTGTCGCCATGATAGAGCGGTTGTGTCCACAGCCCCCTGCCATCGGCGTCGACCGCCATCGAGCCGTAGATAACCTCGTCCCGCCCATCGCCGTTGACGTCGGCGATACTGAGCTGGTGGTTGCCGCGCCCGGCATAGTCCGCGTTGCCCGGTTGATCGGTGTCGAACAGCCAGCGCTTGGTGAGCTTCCCGTTCCGATAATCCCAGGCGGCGATCGCGGTGCGGCCGTAATAGCCGCGCCCGAAGATCATGCTGGGACGCCTCCCGTCGAGAAAGGCGACGCCGGCGAGGAACCGGTCGACGCGGTTGCCATAGCCGTCGCCCCAATGCTGCGCCATCCACGCAAAGCCCGGATCGTCACGAGGACCGCGCGGCGGATCATAGGGCGCGGTCGCCAGCGCGCGGCCGGTGGTCCCTTCGAACACCGTCAGATATTCCGGCCCGGTCAGGATGCGTCCGGCAAGCTTCGCAACCATCCGCCCGTCCGGCGTGACGTGCGCGCCGGTCCTGTCGGCCTGCGGCACTTCGCCGTCATGCGCGCGCCAGTCGGCCCTTGCGTCGCCAATCACCCGGCCGGTGCCATCGACCGTGCCGTCGGCGGTCTTCATCGCGACCTCCGCGCGGTCGTCACCGTCGAAATCCTGCACGAGGAACTGGGTATAATGCGCCCCGGCGCGGATGTTGCGGCCGAGGTCGATCCGCCACAGCCTTTTGCCCGCCAGCGTATAGCCGTCGAGATAGACCGGCCCGGTATAGCCGCCCTGGCTGTTGTCATGGGCGTTGGTCGGGTCCCATTTCAGCACCAGGTCGGGCCGCCCGTCCCCGTCGAGATCGCCCAGCCCCACGTCGTTGGCGGTATAGGTGTACCGCTCCCCCGCCGGCGTGACGCCGCCCGGCGGCGGATCGAGCGGTATCGACAGATAGCCCTTGGTCCAGACCGGCACCGCAGCGGTCCGTGCGCCGGCCGTGCCGGACGCGATCATGCGCACGGCATAGCGGCTGGCCGGCGTGCCGGCGGCGTCGCGGAAATTGGTGGAGTCGGTCACCGGACGCGGCGTGATCCGATGGCCGTCGCGATAGACCTCGAACGCCGCATCGCTTGCGTCGCTGGCCAGCGAGCGCCAGCTGACCAGCACCCCGCCGCCCTTTGCCGGCACCGCGACCACGCCGCGATCCAGCCGTTCGACCTGCCGAATCGGCAGCGGCGCGGCCGCCGCTGCACCGATCGCGGCAGCCATGACCCAGGTTGCGAGGCCTGCCTTCAGCCCCTGGAATTCCGCCATTCGTCCGTTCCTCCCGTCTTCGTCCGTTCGGCCGGACGCTATCGTTGTGCGATCCAAACCGCTTCGGCCAAGCATAAACCCATCGTACTAAATTCCAATCTATATGATTGCATTCCACATTGTGGTCAGTTACACCCATATTCGAGTGGAGGATCCCCGCAGTCGGCCGACAAGCATCGGTCACGCGGGGCGAGAGGGAGGATGTCATGACGGGTTTCGTCGCAATCACCGGGTCACGTCTACCGGAAGACCGGGGGGTCCTGCGCCGCATGTTGCGCACGTCGGCATGGGGCGTGCTGGCCGCCGGCCTGAGCGTCGGCACGCCGGCACTGGCGCAGAGCGCGAACGCCCCGGCACAGGGCGATCCCGCCACCTCCTCGACCGCACAGGGCGATGAAGCCGGCGTCGGCGAAATCCTGGTCGTCGGTACCCGTGCCTCGCTGCAATCGGCGATCGCCCGCAAGCGCAAGGCGGAGACGGTGGTCGATTCGATCGTCGCCGACGACATTGCCAGCTTCCCCGACAAGAATGTCGGCGACAGCCTGGCGCGCATCACCGGCGTCCAGCTGAGCCGTGATTTCGGCGAGGGCGTGAAGGTGTCGATCCGCGGCGTCGAACCCGACCTCAACCGCGTCGAGATCAACGGCGTCAGCCAGATGTCGGCCACCGGCGAACGCTCCGGCGACTTTCGCGAACTAGCGACCGAACTGGTCAAGTCGATCGACGTGTATAAGGGCTATTCGGCGAACCTGACCGAAGGCGGCCTAGGCGGTACGGTGTCGATTGAGACCCGCCGTCCGCTCGACCTGGCGAAGCCGCTGGCGACACTGGTCGCTTCCGCACAGCACCTCGACACGACGGAGGACTGGCGTCCGCGCGCGACCCTGGTGCTAGGCACGCCGCATTTCCTGCTCGACGGCCTCGGCGTGCTGGCGAACGTCACCTATGACGACAAGACGACGCGTCAGGACTATATCAGCAACACCAACTGGCAGCGTATCGCCGATTTCGACCGGTCGGACCAGAAGACGGTCGCAGACCCGAATTATGCGAACTTCAACACCTATGCCAGCTGCGCCGGTGTCGGCGGCGCGACGACGGCGGCAGCGACCGCGCGTCGCTTGGCGTGCGAAACGCAGTTCTTCGACTGGGTGCCGACCGTTCCGCGCTATCGCAACTGGGTCCGCCGCGACAAGCGAATCTCGGCCGATTTCCAGCTACAATATGAGTTCGCGCGTAACTTCCGCGCCTTTGCCAGCGCACAGATTAACAATCGCGACCAGAATCTGCAGGATGCGAACTACTCGCTCGACACCAGCCGGTTCGAACGGTTCAACTATGACGCGCCGCTGGCTGCCGGCCTGAATGGTGCCACCTCGCGTCCGCAGATCACGGCGGGGACCGCTACGGTAGGTGCCGACCATGTCGTCACCAGCTTCCGCACCGCCGACAATTCGGTCAACATCGGGACCGCCGCCAATCCGGTGTACAACGGTGCGAGCAATATCCTGAGCGTGCAACGGCGTAATTTCAGCTACGATCAGAAGTCGAAATATTATACGACCGGTTTCAACTGGGACATCGACCGGCTGAACCTGAAGTTCCTTGCGTCGCGCGCCACCGGCAAGACGATCCAAGAAACCAACCTGCTTGCCTATGCCACCGGTGTTTCGGGGGTCACCGTCGACCGTCGCAACGACCAGGGCATTCCGGTCTTCAATTTCCCGACCTCGGTCAATCCCGCTGACCCCAGCATCTATACAGACTTCACCCGTCGTGGGGCCAATGGTCAGTTGCTGATCCCATCCGGTCCAACCCTGCAATATCGCCCGGGTCAGCTTGAAAACAGCGAGAACCAGTTGAAGCTGGACGCGGACTGGGACACCGGGCTGTCGTTCCTGAAGACGCTTCAATATGGCGCGCAACTGCGCTGGCTGGAATTCCTGAACTACATGGGCGGTGGTTCGCGGCTGATCACCCCGGCCGTCGGATCGACACCGGCAAAATACCAGTCGAGTGCAAACGTGTCATTCACGACCAACATCGTGAACAACGTGACCACGCGCCGCAACGGCAACACCTTCTTCCTGACGCCAGCCGAATATGTCGCTCTGGTCAACGGCAACTCCACCCAGACCGGCGGTGCACCGCTGTTCAGCGGGTTGCAGGGTGCGCCGTCCAGCATACCGTCGCGCCTCGCCATTCCCGAATTTAATTCGCAGGCGCTGTCGCAATATTACGACTTGTCCGGCTTCGATCAGGATTTGGTCCTGTCCGCCGATGGCCTGCCCCAAATTCCGAACGCGCGGATCAAGGAAACCGTCGCCGCTGGCTACCTGCAGGCGGATATGGAAACGCAGGTTCTGGGAATGCGGTTGAGCGGCAATGCCGGCGTCCGTTACGTCTATACCCGCGATACCGGCACCGGCACCAATATCAGTCGGGTCACCCGTCGCACCGCCACGGGCGGCACGGAAACGGTAGTGCTGGCGGCACAGGAACTGTCGCTCAGCACCAACTATGTCGACATTCTGCCGACCTTCAACGCGCTATTGGAGATTACCCCCGACCTGGTCCTGCGCGGCAACTGGGCCAAAAACGTCGCCCGCCCCCGGCCACTCAGCCTGGTGCCCAACATCAACTGCCTCGACGACCAGACGGTCTCTTCGGCCGACGACGTGTGCAGCGCGGGCAACCCGGACCTAAAGCCCTATCGCGTGTCCCAATGGGAAGCGAACCTGGCCTGGTATCCCAACAAGGACACGATGGTCAGCCTGGGCTATTACAAGAAGGACATCAGCAGCTTCGTCATCGAGAATATCACACGCAGCGGCGTCGACCTGTTCCGGGACGGCATCACCTACACCGTGCGTCAGCCGGTCAATGGGCAGGGCGCGCTGCTGGACGGCATCGAGGCTACGGCGCAGACCGCCTTCACCTTCCTGCCGCAGCCGTTCGACGGCTTCGGTGCCAGCGGCAACGTGACCTTCGCCCGGGCGATCCGCACCAACCTGATCAACAACGCGACCAACGCCGCGCTGACCGAATATCCCGGCCTGTCGAAATGGACGTGGAACGCCAGCATGTTCTACGACAAGGGCTGGTTGAACGCGCGCCTGAGCTACAATTACCGCTCCGACTGGTTGGACACGGTTGCCAGCGCCACCAACGGCAACAACCCGCTCTATCGCAAGGGCGAGGGCTATCTCGACGCGAAGGTCGTGTTCCGCTTCCCACAGTGGCATTACCAGCTGTTCATGGAGATGCAGAATATCGGCAAGGAATATTCCGAACTCTACATCAACAAGTCGATGCCGGTCGATCTCTACTACCCCGGCCAGCGTTTCTTCGCTGGTTTCCAGCTGAAGTTCTGACGGTGCAGGCGTCCGGGTTTCCCCCGGACGCCGGCCACTCCCCAAACTGAACGGGGCCGGATCATCGCGATCCGGCCCCCTTTTTCTATGCGGTCAACGGGCGAGCGGCGTGATCCGCACGTTGCGGACCCGCAAATGGCTGCGCGTCGTGCGCAGGCCGAACCAGCCGCGGCGATAGGGCGCGGCGTCGTGCAACGTGAACAGCCGACGCCCGTCGCGCTCCACCGCCACCTCGGTCCCGTTCGCGATCAGGCGGATATGCATCCAGCGATTGGGCACCAG
Organism: Sphingomonas panni; assembly: GCF_022664435.1. Taxonomy (GTDB): domain Bacteria; phylum Pseudomonadota; class Alphaproteobacteria; order Sphingomonadales; family Sphingomonadaceae; genus Sphingomonas; species Sphingomonas panni. The sequence goes on from NZ_JAKREU010000007.1 coordinate 24,288, forward strand.
CATCGCCGCCCTGTCGCTACGATCATGCTGCGGCAGCAGCGGTCGGTCCCCGTCGCGGCCGACATAGCGCCGCATCCGCGTGGTCGTGTTCCGGTTGCCGCCGATCCCGACATAATAGGTCTGCAGCCGGTCATAGCCGGCGAAGCGCCCGTCGCGCGGCCGGGCGAGGACCGACCCGCCGGGAGCTTCCGGGTCGCGCGCCATCCAGAAGGCGTTGACGTCGCTCACAGCATCGTGCGGCCCGCCGGCCTGCACCGCCATCACGTCATAGTCGATGGCGACCGGCCCAGTCAGTTCGCGCGCATACCACAGGGTCACACCGTCGGCGGCATCGATGTCGAGGATGCCATGCCGCGCGGTGACGCGCGCGCCCGGCTCCGCCTCGACCCGCCAGCGCGACAGGTCGTCGCCCCGGAACGCATCGGCTACCCATGATGCCGGGACGACCGCCACCGCCAGCGCGATCAGTGGACGGATCATGCGCCACCGTCCAGCAGGGGCGCGAGCAGCACCAGATTGGCGGTCGCCGCCAGCCCCCATTGCGCGGCGTCGTTGGTCGACACTTCCGCCAGCTCATCGACCGGCTTCAGCACGGCGGGCGGCAGGACCTTCGTCACGCCGCGCCGCTGGTCGCGGGTCGCACGGTCGCCTGCACCGGTGAACTCGGCCCAGGCCCGCTTTGCCAGCGCCGGGTCTTGCCGTTGGACGGCGGCATAGGCGGTGTAGCGTGAATGCGCCTGGGTCAACCCGCGCCCCTTGCCCGCTTCGCCCGTCTTCGCACGGAACGCCGCTTCGGGCGCATTATAGTAGGCGCAATAATCGAGCCACGCCTCACGGTACGCGGGCACATCGACCAGTTCGAGCAGCTCGGCCATCGTCTCGAATACGCCGAAGACGCCGTTCAGATGGCTCATGCTGACATGCTCGCCGCCACCGACGAACCGGCCGGAGGCGAGGTCGAACGGCGCGCCACCCGCGAACCATTGCTTCGGCAGCGCAGCGAGCGACTCCATCCCCGCCACGATCCGGTCGCGCCAGCGGGTATCGCGCGTCCGTTCCCATTCGGTCATCCATGCCGCGACCAGCGTTCCCCAGACCGTACCGAACTGCATGAAGACCTGTCCCGGCGGCAACGGCGCGTCGGCGACGACCGCGCCGGTGCCCCCGGGCGGAGCGTTGCCGCCGACGCGCGCCTCGACCTTGCGGCCGATCTCGACGTGGCGCAGCGTCTGGTCGCTGTCGACCAGCGCGCGCATCAGGTCGCCGCAGCGCTCGTCGGCGGTCAGGTAATAGAAGACGCGGCGATAGGCGGCGTTGGAAATACGCGGCTGTTTCGAACTGTCGCCCCAATGCTGCACGCCGTGGCGGGTGCCGAACCCCTTGAACCGGCCGAGATGATAGACATCGACCTCGCCGGTATGGCGCGTCATCGCCTCTGCCATGCGAAACACGTCGGCGCGGCCAGTGCGCAGATAGGCGTACCAGAGCCACAGGTCGGTCGACAGCTCGCTATTATCCCATGCGAAGCCGCCGATATCGTAGCGCCACACATGCCGGTCACCGTCATAGCTGTGCATGACGTCGCCATAGTTCCAGAAGCCGTACCAGCGCCGCTGCTCGACCTGCCCGATATAGAAGTCCAGCTCGCGCGACGCCCGCGCCTCGACCATGCCGCGCAGCCCCGGACCGGCGGGACCGGCCCGGTCCCAGATGCCGAAGACCCCGGCGGCGTGGATCGCGGCATTGTCGGGTACCACGCGTGGGGGTGCGGCAAGCTGCGCCGCCATCTCCGCCAGCCGTTCGCGCGGCGGCGTGGCGGGTAGCGCCCACAGGCGAAACTCGGTCGTCCGCGCGATACCCGTCGCATCGCCCCAACCCGGCTCGAAATCCTCATAGGTGATGTCGAGGCCGAGATTCTGGTGGGCGTAATCCGCCATGCCCATGGTGTCGTGATAGAAGCGCAGGTCCATCGCCGGGGCGTCGGGCGCGTGATACCACAAGCTGAAGCGCGCGGTGTCGCCGGTCGCGCGGGTCACGTCCATCCCGACCGGACAGCGCTGCCAGAAATCATGCATCGCAAAGGCCACGCCACCGCCCGCCCCGCCGACATAGCCAAGCCCCGCCGCCCGCGTGCCGCCGTCGACATCGATCCAGCCATGACCCGGCCCGGGCCGCTTGGTGATCGTAAAGCCATCGGCATTGGGCTGGCGCAGGCGGAAATCGCCCCAGGCCGGGATATAATCCAGCTTGTCGCGCACGGTCGCCGCCATGGTCGCCAGCGGCGGGACGGCGCGGCCGGCGACCTGCGCCGCCCGAAACGCCGCGCCCGGATCGCGACGCAGCCCGGTCAGCGGGCGGACCGCTTCCGCCCACAGCCCCCCGTCCTGCCCGGCGAAGCGGACATGGCGATCGACCAGCGCATCGTGCATCGGCACGTCGCCGTGTAGCCCCAATCCCCGGATGAAGCGATGCGCCGGATCGCCGTCGAAGATCAGGCTATGGACGATCCGCACCGAAGCCGATCCGGCATGGAAATAAAGCCGCAGCGAAAAGGGCAGCCATTGCTCGCCCTCCCCCTCATGCCGGCCCTCGACCCGGATGACGGCGCGGATCGGGCCGTCCTGTTCGACCACCGCCCGCTCGATCCGTCCGGCGTAGCGCAGCAGCCGCGCCGGGTCCCCGCCGTCATCCTCCGACCGGTCGAGCGCGGTGGCGGTCAACGCGACATTGCCCATCACGGTCGTACCGCCGGTCATCGCCTGCCGGATGATGGCCGTCCCCTGCCGCCCGACGATCCAGACGGTTTCGCCGACGATGACGGTCAGCGCGTCCGCTGCTTCCCGGACCTGTACCGTGGCGGCAGACGCGCGGCCCCGTCCGGCCTCGACGCGCAGCGCGGCGGCGCGGGCCGCATCGGCGGGGGCGGCGTGGCCGGTCCATTTGATCGACCCGTCCGGCCACCATGCGAGCGGCCAGCTCTGCAGCGCCCCGCCCCCGGCCAGCCGATAGTCGCGCGCCAGCCGCGTCCCGCGTGGCCAAGGCTGGCCCCAGGTCACACCGTCATGGCGTTCGGGTGGCGCGCCGTCGAGCCAGTTCGCACAGCCGACCGCGCCCGTCGCGTTGCGGAACGCCGCTGTGGACGGTGCGGTGGTCGCTGCATCGGCCGGCACGACGACCGCCGCCGAACTTGCCATCAGGAAGGTTCTGCGATCCAAACCGATCATAGGGCACGCTCCGAAATATGGAATTATTTGCCATATTATGGAAAACGTGACACAGCGTCAAAGCCTTCATGCCCGTGCCGAACGGGCGTAAGGCGTCGGCGACCAACCGCATTCCGGCAGGACCATGGACGGCGAAGTTTGACAGATGCGCCTGCGCTCCGCGACATGTTCCGCAGGACATGCCCGGCCGCACGATGCACTCTTCGCTTTCCTGACCCTCCGCAGCTAGGACCCTTGCCATGATCGTGTCCGCGCCCACCGATTTCCGCGCCGTCGCGCGCCGCCGCCTGCCGCCGTTCCTGTTCCACTATATCGACGGAGGAGCCTATGCCGAACATACGCTGCGGCGGAACGTCGACGACCTGTCCGACGTGGCGTTGCGCCAGCGGGTGCTGCGCGACGTCGGCGATCTCAGCCTCGAAACCGAGCTGTTCGGTCAGCGCATGGCGATGCCGGTGGTGCTGGCGCCGGTCGGGCTGACCGGCATGTATGCGCGGCGGGGGGAGGCGCAGGCAGCGCGCGCCGCCGCCGCGAAGGGCGTGCCCTTCACCCTGTCGACCGTTTCCGTCTGCGCGATCCGCGAGGTGCAGGACGCCTCGCCCGCGCCGATCTGGTTCCAGCTTTATGTGCTGAAGGACCGGGGGTTCATGCGCGACGCACTGGAACGCGCACGGGCGGCGGGGGTGACGACCCTGGTCTTCACCGTCGACATGCCGGTGCCCGGCGCACGCTACCGCGATGCGCATTCGGGCATGTCCGGCCGCGGCGCACCGCTGCGCCGGATGATACAGGCCGCGACCCATCCGCGCTGGGCATGGGATGTCGGGCTGCACGGGCGGCCGCACGATCTGGGTAACATCTCTACCTATCGCGGCATGCCGACGGCGCTGGCCGATTATATCGGCTGGCTGGGCGCGAATTTCGATCCGTCGATTTCGTGGCGCGACCTCGAATGGATTCGCGATTTCTGGATGGGGCCGATGATCATCAAGGGCATTCTGGACGCCGACGATGCGCGCGACGCGGTCCGTTTCGGAGCGGACGGGATCGTGGTGTCCAACCATGGCGGGCGACAGCTCGACGGCGTGCTGTCCACCGCGCGCGCTTTGCCCGCCATCGCCGATGCGGTGAAGGGCGAGATCAAGATCCTTGCGGATTCGGGCATCCGGTCCGGGCTGGACGTGGTGCGGATGCTGGCGCTGGGGGCCGATGCGACGATGATCGGCCGTGCCTTTATCTATGCGCTGGCCGCCGCGGGCGAGGCCGGCGTCACCCGGTTGCTCAACCTGTTCGACAGCGAGATGCGGGTCGCCATGGCGCTGACCGGGGCGCGGTCGATCGCGGAGATCGACCGGTCGAGCCTGGTCGACGCGCCCCGGTAACCGTCGTCAGAATGCGCGCCGCAGCGTCACCGTCACCTCGCGCGGGGCGACGGGGTAACCGATCGCGGCCACGCTGCCGGTGTTGAAGCGGCGGTCGGTCAGGTTGGTCGCCGCCAGTATCACCGTCCACGGGCCATCGGCATAGCTCAACTGCGCATTCGCCTGCTGCGCATCGGTCACCCGGTGCTGCGGTTCGTTGCACAGCGCGATATTATAGGGCGAGGCGCCGCTATAATCCCCGCCCAGCCGCCAGCCGCCGCGCACCACCGCCCCGCGCAGTTGATAACGGACCGCCGGGGTAAAGCGCAGGTCGAGGTCGCGTTCGTTCGCGACGAATGCGGTGCAGCCGGGACTGCTCTTCAACCGGGTGAACCGATCCGCCAGCGTCGCGACCCAGCCGCCGACCTCCAGCCACGGCAGCGGCCGCGCACTCGCTTCGACCTCCAGCCCCTGGATACGCGCATCGCCGACATTCTGGCGAAAGATTTCGGGCGGCGCTCCGGCACGCGCGGCTGAAAAGGCGATATCGCTGTAATCGCTGATGAAATAATCGACGTCCCAGCGCAGCCGCCCATCGGCGGCGCTACCCTTCGCGCCGACTTCGTAGGTCCATACCCGCTCAGGCGCGATGGCAGCCTGCCGGTTCAGCACGAAGTCGATATTGCGGGCGCGCCCGTCGAAGCTGCCGCTGCGAAACCCCTTTGCGGCGGACGCATAGGCCAGCACGCCGCCCTCTTCCGGCCCCATCCGGTAGTCGACCGCCACACGCGGCGACAGGTCGCGCCACGACTGCGCGATACGGCGTTCCGCCCGGCGACCATCGGGGAGGATCAGCACCGTGTCGGGCGCGGTCAGGAACTGTACGTCATAGCGCTTGCGCTCATCGGTCCAGCGCGCGCCGAGCGTCAGGCGCGCCCGCGCGCCGACATGGCCGGTGGCGGAGGTAAAGGCCGACCAGCTATCGGTGTCGAGCGCCGGGCGATAGGGCGACCAGGTGCCGCTGGTCCCCGACCCGCGCGATGGCGCGGCGAAGAAATCATCGGTGCGGTAGCGCGCGGCGGTGCCCGCCGGCGTCGCGAAGCTGATCGCGGTCAGCTGGTCGTTATGTTCGTGGAAATAATAGCCGCCGGCCAGCCAGTCGATCCGCCCGCCAAGGGCGTGGCCAGCCAGAGTGAACTCCTGGCTGACGCTGTGCTGGCGCTGGTCCTGCAACAGGATGACCGCCGTTCCGCCGCCCGGCGGGTTCGCCGTCTGGTCGAACCCGATCCGCGACCGCAGGCTGCGCCAGCCGGTGATCGACGTCAGCCTCGTGTCCCCGCCCAGCGCATAATCCGCGCGCAACGATGCGCCGCCGCTATCGGTCTTGTTCAGCGGCATCGTGTCCGCCGACCGGAACCGGTCGATATCGCCGTCGCGCTCGCGAAACACGTTGGTGAAGCGTCCCGGCCGATCGGGATCGGGCAGGAACTGCTGCGGGAAGCGCGGCGTCGAGCGTTCGCGGGTGATATCGGCGGTCGCGAACAATGTCAGCCGGTCGGTGGGCGTCCACGACAGGCTCGCCCGGCCGCCCTGCACATCCTGTCCGTTGACGACGGCGCCGTCGGTCAGGTTCCGGCCCCAGCCGCGCTGGTTGCGCGAAAGGCCCGACAGGCGCAGCGCGGCGTTGCTCGACAGCGGCAGGTTGATCGTCCCGCGCGCATCGACCCGGCGATAGCTGCCGATGGTCAGGTCGGCGATGCCGTTCACGCCGTCGGTGGTCGGTCGCTTCGTCGCGACCTTGATCGCGCCGCCCGACGTGTTGCGGCCATAAAGGGTACCCTGCGGCCCGCGCAGCACCTCCACCCGTTCGACATCGATCAGGTCGAGCAGCGATCCGGTGGCGCGCGGCAACAGCACGTCGTCGACATAGATGCCGACCGGCGGGTCGTTGGTGAAGATCGAATCCCCCTCCCCCACCCCGCGCAGGAACACCAACGCGCCCGAGGTCGTGCCGAAATTGCGCGCGAGATACAGGTTGGGCACATTGGCCCCCAGCCGGTCGAGGCTGCGGATATCCTGATCGTCCAGCCGCGCGGCATCCAGCACCGTCGCCGCGATCGGCACGTCGCTCGCCGGTTCCTCGCGGCGCTGCGCGGTCACGACGATATCGCTGTCGGCGGCGGTGCGATCCTGCGCCCCGGCCGGTACGGAGACGAGGAGCAGGGCGGACCCGAAGGCCCATCGGGAAACAAGACTGTCGGTCATTCGTGAATTCAACCCTGGGCCATCGCTGCAAGGGGGCGGATCACCGTCCAGCGCCCCCCTTCCGCCCGCCCTTGATCCAGGAGGATGCATTCTGTCCAGTGGGCGGGCGGTTCGGTGCAGGATGGCAGGGTCGGTAGGTGCTACGCTGGCGAGTAACCCGACTGTCGTGCGATCGGCGCGATAGCGGGCCTTGGCATCCGAAATGACTGCCGCCGGACAACCGTTTGTCGCCGCCGGGGCGGCGGTATCGTCGCATGTGCGAGACGCACCGCCACGTCGCCCCGGCAGTTCCTTACGCGCGATAGCCGCTTTGCCGTTCGAGCATCCAGCCGGGATATTCCGCCGGCAGCTTGGTCACCGCATCGAGCGCGGCGAGATCGTCCGCGTCGAGCGACACCTGTGTCGCGGCGATATTATCGGCGAGCTGTTCGACCCGCTTGGCCCCGACGATGACGCTCGTCACCACCGGCTGATGGAGCAGCCAGGCGAGCGCGACCTGTGCGACGGTGCAGCCCTTCGCCTCGGCGATGCGCCGCATCTCCACGAGTGCCGCCGAACCGCGGGTGCGGTCGACCGGCGGGAAGTCGAAGGTGGCGCGCCGGCCGTCCGAGCCCAAGCCCTCGCCGTCATATTTGCCCGACAGATAGCCGCCGGCGAGCGGGCTCCACACCATCAGCCCGATCTTCTCGGACCGAAGCATCGGCACGATCTCGCGCTCCAGATCGCGACCGACCAGGGTGTAATAGGCCTGCAGCGACAGGATCGGTGCCAGCCGCCGCGCCTCGGCGATGCCGACCGCCTTGACCACCTGCCACGCCGCCCAGTTGGACAAGCCGAGATAGCGGACATGGCCGTGGCGGACGAGCGTGTCGAGCGCCTCCAGCGTCTCCTCGATCGGCGTCGCCGGGTCGAAGCCATGGATCTGATAGAGGTCGATATGGTCCAGCCCGAGCCGCCGGAGGCTCTGCTTGCACTGGCTGACGATGTGGCCGCGCGAAGCGCCGCGTGCGTTGGGACCGTCGCCCATCGGCCCCAGCACCTTGGTCGCGACCACGACATCGTCGCGCGCGACGCCGAGGTTCCTGAGCGACTGGCCTAGGATGCGCTCGCTCTCGCCGTCGGCATAGACGTTGGCGGTGTCGATGAAGTTGATGCCGGCGTCGAGCGCGGTCTTCACCAGCGTGTCGGCCTCCTCCTGCCGGAGCTGGCCGATCTGCCCCCACATGCCTTCGCTGCCGCCGAAGGTCATGGTGCCAAGGCAGAGTTCGGACACGAACAGGCCGCTATGGCCAATTTGACGCATACGCATGGGGTCGTTCTCCTGATGGGATCGGATGCATGGGAGATAGTCGCCGAGCGCGCGGCGTCGCGACGCCGATCCGATCAATATTCTGCCCGATCCTATCAAGGTGTCGCGCTGGCCCGTGCATCGACGCGGATCACGCACTAACTTGCGGCCGATGACGACGCTGACCGACCTTGCCCCGCTGATCGAGCGCCACTGGTTCGCACATGGCCGCGAGACGCCGATCGACGGGCTGCTGCTCACCCGCGCGGAGACGCCGAGCGGCATCATCCGCTCGGTCTACCGCCCGTCTTTCTGCCTCGTGGTGCAGGGTGCGAAGACGACGATGCTGGGCGAGACACCCTATCGCTACGCCGCCGGCCAATGCCTGCTCGCCTCGGTCGACCTGCCGGTGACGGCGCGGATCACGCAGGCGTCCCACGAGGCGCCCTATCTCGCGCTCTCGTTGGCGATCGATCCGGCGACGGTCACCGAACTGCTCGCCGAACAGGCCGGGGCGCTGGCCGATGCACCCGCCTTCGCCGCCCTCTCCACTGCCGATCACGATCCCACGCTGTGCGATCCTCTCAGGCGGCTGCTCGACCTGCTCGATGCCCCACGCGATGCGCAGGTGCTCGCGCCGTTGGTCCGGCGCGAGATCGTCTGGCGGCTGCTTGGTGGCGCCCTGGGACCGGCGCTGCGCCAGATCGGGCTCGCCGACACCCACGCCGCCCGCATCGGTCGCGCCACCGCCCACATCCGCGACCATTATACCGAGACGCTGCGCGTCGCCGATCTGGCGGCGCTAGCCGGCATGAGTGTCCCCGGCTTCCACCGCCACTTCAAGGCGGTGACGACCATGACGCCGGTGCAGTTCCAGAAGCAGGTGCGATTGCAGGAGGCCCGCCGCCGGCTGATCGCCGCCGAGGAGGTCACGCGCGTCGGCTTCGCCATCGGCTATGAAAGCCTGTCGCAGTTCAGCCGCGACTATCGCCGGCTGTTCGGCGCGCCCCCGGGCCGGGATGCCGCCGCGGTCCGGGCGCAACTCGTGCCGGAACCGGCGCTGCCCTAATACTTGACTCCGTCAAGTATTAGGGTCCAGCATGTCGGCCATGGAAGACGCAGACGTCACGGCAGTCCGCCGGTTCAACCGCTTCTACACGCAGACGATCGGCGCACTCGATGCGCGCTTCCTCGGCACCGATGCGAGCCTGCCAGAAGCGCGACTGCTGTTCGAGATCGCCACGCGCGAGCCCGTTACTGCCAGTGTGTTGCAGGACGTGCTGGGCATGGACGCGGGGTATCTCAGCCGCATGATCGCGCGGTTCCAGACACGGGGCTGGGTCGTTCGTGTCGTGCGTGAGGATGATGCACGCGCCCGCGACCTGCGACTGACCGAGGCGGGACGCGGCGCCTTCGCAATCATCGACGCACGCCAGCGCGATGCCGTCAGCGATCTTCTGGACGAAGTGCCGGGCACGAGCCGACGCGATCTCGTCGAGGCGCTCACCCGCGCCCGTCTGCTGCTCGATCCAGGATCAGGCGGACCGTTCCACATCCGGCCGTTCCGCACGGGAGAGCCGGCGCTGATCGCCGCCCGGCAATCGATCCTCTATGCCGAAAGCCATGGCTGGGGCCGCGAGCTTGAGGTGATCGAGGGCGAAGTGATCGCAGCCTTTTTGCGCGACTTCGATCCCGCCCGCGAGCAATGCTGGGTCGCGGAGATCGACGGCGTGCTGGCCGGCGCGGTGTTCGTGACCGATGAGGGTGACGGCCTCGCTCGCCTGCGCCTGCTCCACGTCGAACCGTTCGCACGGCGGCGCGGGATCGGCGAGGCGCTGGTCGCGCGATGCGTCGGCTTCGCGCGCGAGGCCGGCTATTCGGCGCTGACGTTGTGGACGCATACCGTACTGGAAGCCGCCCGCCGCATCTATGCCGCGCAGGGTTTCCGATGTGTCGAGACGGCGATGCACGACCGGTTCGGCGTGCCCCTTCAGGGAGAGACGTGGCGGCTGGAGCTGGCAGCATGAGCGATGCCTTGACGATCCGGCCGGCGGTGGAGGACGATCTGGACGTGCTGCGCGACCTGATGACGTTGGCGATCGATCAGGGGCAGGCGGCGGTGCTGACTCCGGCCCAGATCGTCGCGAGTCGGTCCGTGATGGGGCTGGATACGCAATTGGTGCGCGACGGGACCTATTTCATCGTCGAGGAAGACGGCGCGGCGGTCGGCTGCGGCGGATGGAGCCGCCGCGCGACGCTCTATGGCGGCGATCACAGCGCCGGGCTGCGCGATCCCGCGCTGCTCGACCCGGCCCGCGACGCCGCCCGTATCCGCGCGATGTACACCCATCCCGATCATGTCCGGCGCGGGATCGGCCGCATGGTGCTGGACCGGTGCGAGCGGGCCGCCGCGGAGGCGGGTTTCACAGCCGGGGAACTGATGAGCACGGCCAGCGGCGAGCGGCTCTACACCGCGTGCGGCTATCGCCCGCTCGAACGCGCCGATGCGGATGTGGGTGGCGTGGTCGTGCCGCTGGTCCGGATGCGCAAGGTCCTTCATCGGTTCGGAACCGGCGGGTGACCCGCGTCACCGTCGCTGTTCAGACCGGGCAGGTCGCGATGCGGGGGTGACGCCGGAATGCCAGCAGCATCGCCAGCGCGACCACCGCCATCGCGGCCCCTGCCAGCGATACGACGGGCAGGCCCAATCCCGCGCCGATCACTCCGCCACCCAATGCCGCGCCGATCGCGTTGCCGAGGTTGAGCGCGCCGATATTCATCGCGGAGGCGAGGTTCGGCGCATCGGCCGCGGCATCCATCACCCGCATCTGCAAGGGCGGCACGATAGCGAAGCTGGCGATGCCCCAGATCAGGATCGCGGCGGCAGCGGTGAACTGACGATAGGCCATGCGCAAACCCTCGACTGCGACGCTCAGTCGGTCGGATATAATGCGGGCGCGGTAAAAATTTCCGGTGCGTAACGAAATGGAGAGGGGCAGCGGCTGGCCGGACACCATGATTTCCGCCGCCAATGATAGCTGTCGCCGCGCAGTTTCAGGTTCGGCAATCCCACGCCTTGGCCCCCAATGGGTACAGCGAGGGGTACAACCGTTCCCGATCGCCGGGCTGGCGGCGTGTAATCAGTAACTTGGCGTGAGTTGGTCGGGGAGACAGGATTCGAACCTGCGACATCCTGCTCCCAAAGCAGGCGCGCTACCAGACTGCGCCACTCCCCGACGCGAAGCGCGGCCCTAGTCGCAAATGCCGCGCGGTACAAGCGTTGGTGGGCCCGGCAGGACTCGAACCCGCAACCTAGCCGTTATGAGCGGCCAGCTCTAACCATTGAGCTACAGGCCCCACGCTTGTGCAAGGCTGCGATAGCGTCGGGTGCGGGCGGTGCGCAAGGGCGTTGATGCCCCCTGCCCCGCCGCGATCACGCGGAGTCGCGTTCGACCAGGATCGGCGACATTACGACCGACGGCGCATCCTCACCGGCGATGCGGCGGAACAGGGCGGACACCATCTCGGTCGCGCCGCGCGCGATGTCCTGGCGGACGGTGGTGATGCGCGGCACGGCGCTGACCGCGAGCGGCAGGTCGTCATAGCCGACGACCGGCATGTCGGCCGGGACGCGGATGCCTCGGTCGGCCAGTACGCGCAGCGCCGTCAGCGCGATGACGTCGGACGCGGCGGCAATACCGTCGATCTCCCCGCCCACCCGGTCGAGATGGGCGGCGATCTCCTGTTCCATAATGTCGGAGGCGAGATGGGTGTCGAGTTGGACCGGGGGCTGAGAAATGCCGGCCATCGCCATCGCTTGCGCGACACCTTCGCAACGCTGACGGATTTCGGGGGCGCGCAGTTCGCCGAGAAACGCGATCCGCCGTGCGCCGCGTTCGATCAGCCGTTCGCCCGCCAGCCGGCCGCCGGCGATATTGTCGGTGCCGACCGCGCAATGAACCTGACCGGCCAGGTTGCTGCTGCCCCATGCGACCAGCGGGCGATAACGGCGCGCGACGCGTTCGATGGTGTGGAACTGGTCGGACTGACCGATCAGCAGCACACCGTCGAGCATCCCGGAATCGACGATCCGCTCCAGCCAGTCGGTCGCATCGGGAATGACGCGCGACAGCATCAGGTCATAGCCGTCTTCGGTCAGGCGATCGGCAAGGAAGCCGAGCATCGTCATGAAGAACGGGTCGGACAGGTGCTGACGCCGTTCATGCCCCAATGGCACGACGACGCCGATCACCCCCGTCCGCTGCGTCCGCAGCCGGCTGGCCATCTGGTTCGGCCGGAAGCTGTGTTCGGCGGCCAGCGCCTGAATCCGGTCGCGCGTTTCGGCATTGACCAGCGACTTCCCGGCAAGGGCGCGCGACACGGTGCCCGGCGACACGCCGGCCAGCCGGGCCAGGTCGGCGATGGTCCGCACGCGGGTCGAAGGGGCGCTGTTGTCGTCCATGGTGCGGCTTGTACGAACATATTCCATCGCTCGGCCAGCATTATGTTCGGTCCGGCCTGTCGATTGCAAACGATTGCCAAAGCCGGTAACGGCCGGTCGCAACTGCCCGGCTTGCCGCGACCGTCGTCGTTGCGGCATGACCGGGCATCAGCGGAGAGGGGCGAGCGATGGTTGCGGACAAGATGGTGGCCGGTGTCGAACTGGGCGGGACCAAGTCGATCGCGGTGATCGGTCGCGGCGACACGATCGTCGACCGGTTCCGCGTGCCGACCACCACCCCGGACGAAACGCTCGGCGCACTGGCGCAGAAGCTTGCCGAATGGCGGAACGACCATCGACCGGAGACGATCGGCATCGCCAGCTTCGGCCCGATCTCGGTCGCCGAAGGGCGGATGCTGCCGACGCCAAAGCCGCACTGGGCCGGCGCAGACATCGTCGGCCCGCTGGCCGCTGGGTTCGACCGGGTAGCATTCCATACCGATGTGACCGGCGCGGCGCTCGGCGAGGGTCGGCATGGCGCGGGCGTCGGGCTGTCCGATTTTATCTACGTCACGGTCGGCACCGGCGTCGGCATGGGGATCGTCGTCAACGGGCAGCCGGTGACCGGCATGATGCATCCCGAAGCCGGCCATATTCGCGTCCGACGACGCACCGGGGACGATTTCGCGGGAGCCTGCCCGTTCCATGGCGATTGCCTGGAAGGGCTGGTCAGCGGTCCGGCGATTGCGGCACGAGCCGGCAGGCCGGCACATCTGCTGAGTGCCGACGATCCGGCATGGCGCGACGTTGCCGATGCGCTGGGCGAGGCGTTCGCGATGTTGTTCCTGACCCTGTCCCCTGCCCGCATCATCGTGGGCGGCGGTGTCGGGCTGGGCCAGCCGCAACTGCTGCCGATGGTGCGGGAGCGCGCGGTCACGGCACTGGCGGGCTATCTGGGTTTCGTCGACGAACGCTCGATCGGGGAGCGGATCGTGCCGGCGGGCCTCGGCGACGAAGCCGGCCCGCTCGGCACGCTGGTCATGGCGCAGGGGGTGTTGGGCGACGCCTAGCGCTTAATCCACCTGCCCGGATCGCTGTCAGTTTACCGGCGACAGGCCGCAGACAGCGGCACGCCGCGCCCGCCATCACCTTAACCTGCGTCGGCGCCATCGGTCCCGGTAGCGGCATTGTCCGCGCCGCCCGGGCCGCCATGATAGTCCTTCTCGCTCTGCCCTCCGTCGAAACGACCGGCATCGCCCCCGTCATGCGGGTTCGGATAGGCACCGCCACCCGATTCCCCGCCGCCCTTCGTGCTGTTCACGCCGTCCGGCGTGGCGGCGTCGGTGCCTTGGCCATTGGCCTGGACCGGTTGCTTTTGCTGGTCGGTCGTCATGCGATCCTCCTTCTTTCCGAGGGGGTTAACGCGCGACGACCGACAAGGGGTGCGCGGGAACGTCAGGCCAGCACGAAGCTGCCGTTGACGCCATCCGCCTCGGCCGACGGCGCGACCCAGATACGGAAAGCGCCCGGTTCGACGGTCGGGCGATTCTGTGTGCCGATGAAGCGCAGGTCGTCGGCGCGGAGGGTGAACTCCACGACCTTCGATTCACCCGGTGCCAGCGCCACGCGCTGAAACGCCTTCAGTTCGCGCACCGGCCGGGTGATGCTGGCGGCGACGTCGTGGATGTAGAGCTGCACCACCTCGGTCGCGGCGCGGGTGCCGCTGTTGGTGACCTTCGCGCGAACCTTCAACGCACCGTCGCTGTTCAGCCGCCCGCCGCCCAGATCAAGGTCGCTATAGGCGATGCGGCCATAGGTCAGCCCGTGCCCGAACGGGAAGCGCGCGGCGTTCGCGCCTTCGCGATAGCGCGCCTTATACTCCATGAGCGGCCCCGGTGGATTGGGGCGACCGGTGGTCTTGTGCGCATAATAATAGGGCTGCTGACCGGTCGAATAGGGAAAGCTGACCGGCAGGCGGGCGGAAGGCGACATGTCGCCGAACAGGATGTCGGCGGTCGCCGGGCCGCTCTGCGACCCCAGGAACCAGGTGACGAGGATCGCGCGCGCGGCGAGCACCGGCTTGTCCAGCACCATCGCGCGGCCATTGCGCAGCAGGATGACGGTCGGCTTGCCCGTGGCCAGCACCGCCTCGGCGAGGTCGAGTTGCGCCTGCGGGATGCCGATATCGACACGCGACTGTGCCTCGCCCGACATGCGTTGCGATTCGCCGATCGCCAGCAGCACCACGTCTGCCTGCGACGCGGCGATCACCGCCGCTTCGATCCCGCCGGGGATCGCGTCGGTGATGCCTGAACCATCGACTGCCGTGACGGTCGAGGGATCGGTGACAGCGGCGCGGACGCCGGTCAGCAGGTCGACCGCCTCGGCATCCGACCCATAGACGTTCCATGTCCCGATCAGCTCGCGCTGCCCCTGCACGAACGGCCCGATCAGCGCGATCTTCTTGCCCGACTTGGGCAGCGGCAACAGGTCGCCGTCATTCTTCAGCATCACGATCGACCGCGCACCGGCCTCACGCGACAGCTTCAGATGGGCAGGCGTACGCACCCGCTGCTTTTCACGGCGCGGATCGATGCGGCGGAACGGATCGTCGAACAGGCCCAGTTGCGCCTTCAGCGCCAGCACCCGGCGCACGGCCTGGTCGAGCCGCGCCATCGGCACCTCGCCCTTGGCGACCAGATCGGGCAGATGCTTGATGTAGAAGCCCGACTGCATCGACATATCGACGCCGGCGAGGAAGGCGAGCTTCGTCGCCTCGCGCGCATCCGCCGCAAAGCCGTGCGCGATCAGTTCCTCGTCGCCGGTATAATCGGACACGACCAGCCCGCCGAACCCCCATTCCTTGCGCAGGATCGTGTCGAGCAGCCACGGATTGGCGGTCGCGGGCACGCCCGACAATTCGTTGAACGAGGCCATGGTCGTCGGCGCGCCGGCGGCAAAGGCGGTCTGGAACGGCGGAAAATAGGTTTCGCGCAGCGTGCGTTCGGAAATGTCGACAGTATTGTAGTCCAGCCCGGCCTCCGCCGCGCCATAGGCCGCGAAATGCTTGGCACAGGCGGCGACGGCGTCGTCGGCGGTCAGTCCGCGACGGCCCTGGAATCCGCGCACGCGCGCATCGGCCATGGTCTTGCCGAGCAGCAGGTCCTCGCCCGCCCCTTCGATCCCGCGACCCCAGCGCTGGTCCCGTGCGATGTCGACCATCGGCGCGAAGGTCCAGTCGATTCCGGCCGCCGAAGCCTCGACCGCCGCCGCGCGCGCGGTGCGCTCGGCAAGATCGGCGTCGAAGCTGCCCGCCTCCGCCAGCGGCATCGGGAATACCGTGCGGAAGCCATGGATGATGTCGGCGGCGAACAGCAAAGGCACCTTCAGCCGCTGTTCGCGCATCGCGACCAGCTGCATCCGCCGCGCCATTTCCGCGCCATTGCCGTTGAACACGCCCGTCAGCCGACCGCTACGCACCTGCGCCAGCTGTTCGTCGAACGTCGCGGTCGCGCTGATCGGGTTCAGCGCATTGGCGGCACCCCCGGCCCAGGCGGCGGCCATCAGCGTCAGCTGTCCGCACTTTTCCTCGACCGTCATCTGGCCGATCAGCGCCTCGACCGATGCCGGCAGGCGATCGCCCGCCTGCGCCAGCAATGCCCGTGCCGGTGACGCGCTCCATGCGGCCACCGCGCCCGCGCCCATCAGCCATGCGCGCCGCGAAATCTGGATGTCGTCCATGCGATCCCCTCTGTGTCGTTTGCGCAACGATTCAGTCGCGCCTGTGTTTCAAATCCGGTCATTCGAATCTGTGGTTGAAGCGCGTTGTAGATTCTTGTAACCGGTTACATCAAGAGCGAACGGCAGGCAGCCGTCGGATTCGCTGCGATGGGCGCGGCGATGGCAGGGAGTGGACCGAAAGAGCATGGCGAATGCCACCATCCGCGATGTGGCTCGCGCGGCGGAAGTTTCCGTCGCTTCGGTTTCGCGCGTCCTCAACCGCCACGACAATGTTCGCCCCGCCCTGCGCGAGAAGGTCGAGGCCGCTGCACGGGCGCTCGGCTATGTGCCCCATGCCGGCGCACGTTCGCTCAGCCTCGCCCGGTCGAACGCGATCGGCGTGGTGCTGCCGGACCTGCACGGCGAATTCTTCTCCGAACTGTTGCGCGGCATGGATCGCGAGGCGTCGGAGCGCGGGCTGCAGCTGCTGCTGTCGAACATGCACGCCGATCCGGCGCGTGGCGTTGAGGCACTCCATACCATGCGTGGCCGCGTCGACGGGCTGGTGGTGATGGCACCGCATATCGACCCCGACCTGCTGTTCGATCACCTGCCGCCGGGCGTGCCCGCCGTGCTGGTCAGCTGCGCGCCGCACCGACAGCCGCGCCCCGAACTGCGCATCGACAACGCCGCCGGTGCGCGGACGATGGTCGAGCATCTGGTCGCGAGCGGTCGGCGGCGGATCGTGCATCTGGCGGGTCCTTCGGGAAATATCGATGCCGAAGAACGACTTGCCGGATACCGCAAAGCGATGGCCGCCGCTGGCCTGGAATCTATCGTCGAGCGGGGAACCTTTCTCGAAGAGTCGGGCGTTTCCGTAGCGGAAAAGCTGGTTCGGGAGGGGGCGGACGTCGATGCGGTATTTGCCGCCAACGACATGATGGCGATCGGTGCGCTGATGGCGTTTCGCCGCGCCGGCATCGCCGTGCCCGACCGGATCGCCATTGCCGGGTTCGACGACATTCCGCTCGCCCGTCTCATTTCGCCATCGCTCACCACGCTCCGCATCGACATCGCGGAACTGGGCGAACGCGCGGTCGCCCGCCTGATCGAACAGATCGATGGCGGCGACGACACCCGCGTCGAGCTGCGCGCACCGCTGCTGGTCGTGCGCGATACCACTTCACCAAGGGAAGACCCGGAAAACCGGGAAGCAAGGGGAATATACGCATGAGGAAGACCATGATCCGCGCGGCGCTCGCCGCCGCGACGACGCTGGCGACGGGGGCGGTGCTCGCTCCGGTCGCTGCGCACGCCCAGGTCGGCCAGGCATCGCTGCGCGGCACGATCACGTCGCCGCCGGGAAACGCCGTCGAGTCGGTCACCATCGTCGAAGTGAACACGGGCTTCCGACAGACCGTGCGCGTCGGACCGGACGGTCGCTACAATTTCGCGTCGCTGGGGGCGGGTACCTATCGGCTTGAAATCAAACTGGCGACGAACACTCGAAATTCCGACAATTTCACCCTGAACGTGTCGCAGAATGCCGGGCTCGACATCGATCTGGCGAACACCCCCGCCGCACCGACAGGCGAAACGACCGAGACCGATCCGGGCAGCGTCGCATCGAACGACCAGGAAATCGTCGTCACCGGCAGCCGTATCCGCACCCTGTCGGGGGGACAGGTCGGCGCGATCATCAGCCAGCGTCTGATCGAGCAGCTGCCGCAGAACAGCCGCAACTTCCTGGCGTTCGCCGATCTCGCCCCGGGCGTGCGCTTCGTCGAGGAAGGCTCTGGCGGCCAGGCCCGCCTCCAGGGCGGCGCGCAGCGGTCGAACTCGATCAACGTGTTCATCGATGGCGTCAGCCAGAAGGACTATGTCCTGAAGAACGGCATCACCGGCCAGGATTCGACGCCGGGCAACCCGTTCCCGCAGCTGGCAGTCGGTGAATATCAGGTGCTCTCGTCGAACTACAAGGCGGAGCTGGATCAGGTCAGTTCGGTGGCGATCATCGCCGGCACCAAGTCGGGCACCAACGAATTCCATGGCGAAGGGTTCTTCGACTATACCGATCAGAATCTGCGCGCCAAACGCCCGACCGAAATCTTCCCGACACAGATCGACAAGGTGGAAACGGTCGACAAGCAGTTCGGCGGCGCGCTGGGCGGTCCGATCATCAAGGACGTGATGCACTTCTTCGTCAGCTATGAAGGCAAGCGTCGCGAACTGCCGATCGACATCCTGCCGGGCAACGGCGTGGCGATCGATTCGCTGCCGGCGCAGTATCGCGATATCTTCGGTTCCTACTCGTCGTCGTTCAAGCAGGACCTGTATTTCGGTAAATTGTCGATCCAGCCGACCAGCCGCGACCTGATCGAACTCACCGGGCGCTATCGGGACGAAAGCGGTATCCAGATCGGATCGGGCACCGCTGCCTTCTCGACCGCAACCAACAACAAGGTCGAGGAAACCCGCGCGCTCGGCCGCTGGCAGCATACCGAGGATAATTGGGTCAACGAACTGCGCGTGTCGTATGAGGACGTGACCTGGGGCCCCACCCCGCTGACCTCCGACATCGGCCAGCTATTCCGCCGTACCGACCGGACCGCGACCAGCGTCAACCAATATGACCTGTTCCGCATCGGTGGCGGCACCAACTTCCAGGACAAGGGCCAGAAGGGTTGGACCGTCCAGAACGACTTCACCTACACCGGGTTCGAAGGCCACACGCTGAAGACCGGCGTGAAGGGAAAGTGGGTTACGCTCAATTCGCTGCAGCAGAACCAGTTGAACGGCGTCTATACCTATGACACCAGCCTGAACGGTGCTGGAAGCTTCAACGACCAGGTACCGTACCAGCTGCAGTTCGGCGCACCGAGTGGCTTTGGCAATCCGGTAGTGGAATCGAAGAACTTCCAGTTCGGCATTTATGCGCAGGACGACTGGGACGTGAACGACCGGCTGACGCTGAACATCGGCGTCCGCTGGGATTACGAGCGCACCCCGGCCTTCCTCGATTTCGTCACACCGCAGGCGAACCTGACCGCAGTGTCGGCCGCACAATATCCGAACCTTCAGAACACCGACTACAATATCAACGACTACATCTCGACCGGCAACAACCGGAAGGCGTTTACCGGCGCGATCCAGCCGCGTCTGGGCTTCACCTACCGCATCGACGAGGAAGGCCGCTTCACCCTGTTCGGCGGCTATGGCCGATCCTATGACCGTAACCAGTTCGACTTCCTGCAACAGGAGTTGACGGTCGGGTCGTTCCAGACCCGCACCTTCCAGTTCCTGAATGCGAACACGGTCAACCCCTGCACCGCATCGGCGACCTGTATCCAGTGGAACCCGATCTATTTGACGGCGGAAGGCCGCCAGCAGTTGGCAAACAGCAGCGTGGGCGGCGGGCGCGAGTTGCGGTTCATCCGTAACGACTTGAAGGTACCCTATTCGGACCAGTTCAGCCTAGGCCTGCGTTCGCGCTTCCGCCCGGTCGAATTGGAAGTCGGCTATACCCATGTCAGCAGCCGCGATGGCTTCGTGTACCTTCTGGGCAACCGTCGCCCGGACGGGTCGTTCTTCTTCGACAACCCCGCCAGCACGACCGACACGCCGCAGTCGCCGTTCGGCTTCACGCCGCCTGGCTTCGGGTCGATCCTGATCGGCGACAACGGCCTGGAGACCAACGCCGATACGGTCTACGCCAAGATCACGAAGCCCTACACGGAAACCTCGCCGTGGAGCCTCGACGCCACCTATACCTTCACCGAGGCGGAGGAGAACCGTCAGTTCGGCGAGACGTTCAGCCTCGATTTTGCGAAGATCAGCGATTACCCGACGCTGCGGTCGGTCGGCGTGCCGCGCCACCGCTTCGTCATCGCGGGTAGCACCGATACGCCGATCGGGGTCAGCCTGTCGGGCAAGTTTTCGATCGAATCGCCGATGTACATGATCGCACCGCTGGTTTCGTCGGTGCCGTTCGACCGGACACTTGTCGGTCGGTTCCGCGACTCGTTGGGCGACGAATGGGGTCGGCGTCAGCTCGATTTTGCTGCAACGAAGTACATCAATGTCGGTTTCCCGAACGATCAGGCCCGAATCCGCCTGCGCGTCGACGTCATTAACCTCATGAACGACCGCAACTTCGTCGACTTCAACAACAACCCGACCGACAACACCCGTACGGCAGGTTCGCCGTCGGTGTACGGCGAACGTTCGTCGTTCAGCGTCGGGGGTAACCCGCCGCGGACGATCAAGCTGTCGGCCGGGTTCAGCTTCTAATCCCTTCCCTCCCCTGCCGGGACAGGCTCCCCCGCCTGTCCCGGCTTTTTTTATGTCCAGTAAAGGGGCCTGCAACGTGATCGATCGCCGCTTCTTCCTTGCCGCCAGCACCGCCGCGCTTGTCGGGGCCTGCACGCCACGGACCGGGATCGCCCCTGCCCCCGCCCGCAACCCCGACCTGCTCTCCGATATTCAGGAACGCGCGTTCCGCTTCTTCTGGGACACGACCGATGCCGCGACCGGCCTTGCGCCCGATCGCTGGCCGACGCCCAGTTTCGCCTCGATCGCCGCGATCGGCTTTGCGCTGACCGCTTACGGCGTCGGCGAGAAGCATGGCTGGATCACGCGCCAGCAGCATCGCGACCGCACGCTCGCCAGCCTCGAATTCCTCGCAAAGGCGCCCTCCGGCCCCGCCGCGACCGGCGTGAGCGGCTACAAGGGCTTTTTCTACCATTTCCTCGATGCGAAGACCGGCACGCGCTATGGCCGGACCGAATTGTCGACGATCGACACGTCGTTGCTGCTGGGCGGCGTGCTGTTCGCGCAAAGCTGGTTCGACCGTGCCGACCCGGCCGAAGCGCGCATCCGCGACCTTGCCGAGCAACTCTATCGCGCGGTCGAATGGGACTGGATCGTGCCGCGCCCGCCCTTCGTGTCGATGGGCTGGCATCCCGAGCGCGGCTTCATCCCGCACGACTGGGCGACCTATAATGAAGGCATGATCCTGTACGTGTTGGCGCTGGCCAGCCCGACGCATCCGCTGCCCCCCGCGACCTGGGCCGCGCTGACGCAGAAGTTCGACAAGAGCTGGGGCAATCGCTGGGGCGAGCCGCACCTGCAGTTCGCGCCGATGTTCGGCCACCAGTACAGCCATGTATGGATCGATTTCCGCGGCATCCGCGATCCCTATATCGCGTCGAAGGGCATCGATTATTTCGAGAACAGCCGCCGCGCGACCTATGCACAGCGCGCCTATGCCAATGAAAATCCGGGGCAGAAGATCGGCTATGGCGACGATTGCTGGGGCCTGACCGCGTGCGATGGGCCCGGCGATTTCAAGGTCACGATCGACGGGCGGGAGCGCGAATTCTTCAGCTATTCCGCGCGCGGTCCGGGCGAGCGGGACGACGGGACGCTGGCGCCGACCGCCGCGCTCGGGTCTGTCGCCTTCGCGCCCGAAATCGTCGAGCCGATGATCGGGAAGATGCACGCCCGCTATGGTGCCGGCATCTATGACAAATATGGCTTCCTCGACAGTTTCAACCCGACGCTGACCCGCACCGAACGGCCGTTGCAGCATGGCAAGCTGGTGCCCGACGTGGGCTGGGTCGATGGCGATTATCTGGGCATCGATCAGGGGCCGATCGTGCTGATGATCGAGAATCTGCGCACGGGACTGATCTGGGACGTGATGCGGCGCAATCCGCATATCCGCCGCGGGCTGGAACGCGCCGGGTTCACCGGGGGCTGGCTGGCGTGATCCCATTCGTCCTGATCGCGGCGGCGGCGCAGGCCCAGCCGCTCGATACATTCGACGATGTGGCGGCATGGCGCGCCGCCTCGTCGGACGGCGTCAGCGCGACGGCCACCGCCGTGCCGGGCGCGACGGACAAGGCACTGCAACTACGCTACGATTTCGCGAAGGTGTCGGGCTATGCCTTCGTGCGCCGGGCGCTGCCGATCACCTTCCCGGCCAATTGGGAAATGCGGCTGAAGGTGCGTGGCACCGGCGGGGTCAACGACCTGCAGATCAAGTTCACCGATGCCGACGGCACCAATGTGTGGTGGGTGACCAAGCCCAATTTCCGTCCCTCCGCCGATTGGCAGGAACTGCGCATCCGTCCGCGCGACGTGCAGTTCGCCTGGGGACCGACGACCGACAAGAGGCTGAAATCCACGCAGGCGGTCGAGATCGTCGTCGTGCGCGGTCGCGACGGTGGCGCGGGCACGATCGAGGTCGATGACTGGACCTTCGAAGCCCTCCCCCCGCCCCGTCCGCTGCCCGCACCGGTGGCAAGCGATGCACGCGCGACCGATGGCGACCGGACAACGGTCGCCAAGGGCCCGGTGACGATCGATTTCGGCGGGCCACGTGAACTGGGCGGGCTGGTGCTGCACTGGGCCGGCGCCGCGCCGACCTACGCCATCGAAGCGAGCGACGACCGTCGCCGCTGGCGCAACCTGCGCAATGTTCGCCAAGGCGATGGCGGCACCGATCCGATCGCCCTGCCCGATACCGAAACCCGCTATCTGCGGATCAGCGGGGCGAAGGGGCTGGCCGAGGTCGAGGTCAAGGATCGCGCCTGGGCGGAGACGCCCAACGCCTTCATCGCCGATCTCGCCCGCAACGCTCCGCGCGGCCGCTTCCCGCGCGGCTTCACCGAGCAAAGCTACTGGACCCTCGTCGCCAGCGATGGCGGCGCGGTCAGCGGGTTGATCGGCGAGGATGGCGCGATCGAGATCGCCAAGGGCGGCTTCTCGGTCGAACCGTTCGTGGTCGACGACGGTCGGACCATTGCGTGGAGCGATGTCGCGACCGGACACACCCTTGAGGACGGCTATCTGCCGATCCCCCACGCGCTGTGGACCGCGACCGGGTGGACGCTCGACACCAGCCTGTTCGCCGATGCGGACGGTAGAAGGCTGATGGCCCGTTGGACGCTGAAGAACACCGGTAACGCGCCGCGCACCCTGCGACTGGTGCTGGCGGTGCGGCCGTTCCAGGTGAACCCGCCCGCACAGTTCCTCAGCCAGCGTGGCGGCGTCAGCCCGATCTCGACGCTGGCTTGGGATGGCAGCGCGATGGCGGTGACCACGCCCGGTGCGATCGCGGGCGATGCGGCGGTCACGCGGCGGCTGTTCCCGCTCGCCGCCCCGGCACAGGCATGGGCCACGCCGTTCGATCAGGGCGCGCTCGCCGGTCCGGCCAAACCGGGTGAGGCAGTGCGGGTCGACGATCCGACGCAACTCGCATCGGGTGGCCTTGCCTATGATGTCACACTGGCGCCGGGCGAAAGCTGGACCACGGCAATGGCGCTGGGCGGCGATGGCCCGATCACGCAAGCGGCACTCGATGCCGCCCATGCTGCGACCCGCGCCAGCTGGCAGCGGACGCTGGGTGCCGTGACGATGCGCGTGCCCGCGATGAAGCAGCCGCTCGCCGATACGGTCAAGTCGGCGCTGGCGCAGGTGTTGATGAGTCGCGACGGCCCGGCCCTCAAACCCGGCACCCGCTCCTACGACCGCAGCTGGATTCGCGACGGCGCGATGATGACCGAGACGATGTTGCGCATGGGGCTAGTCGCGCCCGGCCGCGCCTTTGCCGATTGGTACGGGCCGAACCTGTTCGCCAATGGCAAGGTGCCGTGCTGCGTCGACGCGCGCGGGCCGGACCCGGTGCCGGAGAATGACAGCCACGGGCAATATATCCACCTAGTCACCGACCTGTACCGCTACACGGGTGACAAGGCGGCACTGGCGCGCGACTGGCCGAAGCTGGACGCCGCGCGGAAATATATGGAAAGTCTGGCCCAGTCCGAACGGACCGCGACCAACCAGACGCCCGAGCGGCGGATGCTGTACGGGCTGATGCCGCCATCGATCAGCCATGAAGGCTATTCGGCCAAGGCGCAGTACAGCCTGTGGGACGATTTCTGGGCGCTGACCGGCTACAAGGACGCCGCCTTCGCCGCGCGCGTGCTGGGCAAGCCGGAGGCGGCGGAGATCGAGGCGCAGCGCGACCGGTTCCAGCGCGACCTGCACGCCGCCATTGATGCCGCCGTGAAATTCTGGAAGATCGACTATATTCCCGGTGCGACCAGCATGGGCGATTTCGACGCGACCTCGACCACCATGGGGCTCGACCCGGCCGGGGAACAGGCGCGGCTCGATCCGACACTGCTCGCCAACACCTTCGACAGGCAATGGCGGCGCGTGATGGCGCGGCCGGTCAGCGGCGACTGGGCGGACTATACGCCGTATGAGCTGCGCAACGTGTCGGCGATGGTCCGGCTGGGCTGGCGCGAGCGGGCGAACCGGATGCTCGATTTCTACATGGGCGACCGGCGGCCCGGCGGATGGAATGGCTGGGCCGAAGTGGTCGGTCGCGACCCGCGCGAAATCCGCTTTCTTGGCGACGTGCCGCACGCCTGGGTCGCGTCGGATTATATCCGCGCCGCGCTCGACCTGTTCGCCTATGTCGAACCGGAGCGACAGGCGATCGTGCTGGCCGGTGGGCTGGACGGCGACTGGCTGGCGGGCACCGGATCGGACGTTCGCGGGCTGCGCACCCCCTTTGGCACGGTCGACCTCGCCATCCGGGCCGAGGGGGACGCGGTCGTCGCGACCATCGGCGGCGGGGCGACGCCGCCGGGCGGCTTCGTACTGCCCTGGCCGCTAGACGGGGAAGCCGGGCGCGCAACGATAGATGGAAGGCCCGCGAAGATTGCCGGTGACGGCCTACACATCCCGGCGCGAAACGGACCAATTTCGGTGCGGATGGAACGCAGGCGCTGAAATCTCGTTTCGTTAGCGTGCCGTATAATCCGGCGCGGGGCGAAAGGGGAATATGCGCGGCGTCAAAGCCAGTGTGGGTGCAGCCGCGTTGCTGCTGCTGGGGGCGTGCAACCGTCACCAGTCGGCGCTCGACGTGTTCGGTGACGAAGCCGCCACCGTCCGCCATCTGACCGTTGTCATGCTGATCGGCGCGATCGTGATCGCCGCCGGCGTCGCCGCGCTGATGATCGCCGCCGTGCGCGCGCCGGAGGGAAAACTGACGCTGAAGGGCGGGATGCGCCTGGTCGGCTGGCTGGGCGGCGCGCTGCCCGTCGTCGTGCTGCTGGGACTGCTGCTCTACAGCCTGCCCGCGATGCGGCCGCTGCCGGTGGCACGGAACGACCTGCGCATCGCGGTGGAGGGTGAGCAATTCTGGTGGCGGGTCCGCTATCAACCGCCGGGTGCCGCGCCGGTCGTCACCGCCAACGAAATCCGCATTCCCGTCGGCCGCGTCGTACAGTTCGACCTGACCGCAGGCGACGTGATCCACAGCTTCTGGATCCCCGGCCTTGCCGGCAAGATGGACATGATTCCGGGCCGGACCAACACGCTGGTCGTGCGGGCGACCAAGGCCGGCCGGTTCCGTGGCGTCTGCACCGAATTCTGCGGTCTCAGCCATGCCTTGATGGCGTTCGACGTGGTGGCGATGGAGCCGGCCGCGTTCGACGCCTGGCTCGCCAACGAACGCCGCCCTGCCGCGCCAGCCGCCGATACCGCCGCCGGGGCGCGTGCCTTTGCCGCCAATGGCTGTACCGGTTGCCACGCTATCGCCGGCACGCCGGCCGCCGGGCAGATCGGCCCCGACCTGACTTATATCGGCAGCCGCACGTCGCTGGGCGCGGGCACCACGCCGATGACCCGCGACGCCCTGGTCCGCTTCATCGTTGATGCGCCCGCGGTCAAACCGGGCGCGCGAATGCCCGCCTACCCACAATTGTCGCGCCAAGACGCACAGGCGATCGCCGCCTATCTGGAAAGCCTGAAATGAGCCTGCACGCGCAAGACGATCCCGCGCTCCGCGCCGCGCAGGAGGAACGGCTGCGTGCCGTGTGGAAGGCGCCGCAGGGCATTTTCCTGCGCTGGACCGACTGCAACAACAACCGGGTCGGCGCGTGGTACACGCTGACCGCGTTCGGCTTCATGCTGTTCGCGGGCGTGCTGGCGCTCATCATGCGCACCCAGCTGGCGGTGCCGGAAAACGATCTCGTCTCGGCGAACAGCTTCAACCAGCTGTTCACGCTGCACGGCTCGATGATGATGTTCCTCTTCGCCGTCCCGATGTTCGAGGCGGTGTCGATCATCCTGCTGCCCCAGCTGCTGGGTGCGCGCGACCTGCCCTTCCCGCGCCTGTCCGCCTTCGGCTACTGGTCGTTCCTGCTGGGCGGGGTGTTCGTCGGCGGGTCGATCTTCTTCAACGCCGCGCCCGATGGCGGGTGGTTCATGTACCCGCCGCTCACCACCCGCACCGACCTGTCCGGGCTGGGTGCCGATATCTGGATGCTGGGGCTGAGCTTCATCGAGGTGTCGTCGGTCGCCGCAGCGGTCGAACTGATCGTCGGCGTGCTCAAGTGCCGCCCGCCGGGGATGCGGCTCAACCTGATGCCGCTCTACGCCTGGTACATCCTGGTCGTCGCCGTGATGATCCTGTTCGCCTTCCCGCCGCTGATCGCGGGCGACGTGCTGTTCGAAATGGAGCGGTTGCTGAACTGGCCGTTCTTCGATGCGGCGCGTGGCGGCGATCCGCTGCTGTGGCAGCACCTGTTCTGGATTTTCGGCCACCCGGAAGTCTATATCGTCTTCCTGCCGTCGATCGCGCTGTTCGCGATGATGATCCCGACCTTTGCCCAGCGGCATCTGCTCGGTTATCCGTGGATCGTGCTGGCAGCAGTCGGCACCGCCTTCCTGTCGTTCGGCCTGTGGGTCCACCACATGTTCGCGACCGGCCTGCCGAAGATCAGTCTCGCCTTTTTCTCCGCCGCGTCCGAAGCGGTGGCGATCCCGACCGGCATCCAGATTTTCGCCTTCATCGCGACCTTGTGGGCCGGGAAGGTGAAGTGGTCGACGCCGCTGCTCTATGCCAGCGGATCGCTCGCCATCTTCGTCATCGGTGGCCTGACCGGCGTGATGGTCGCGATCGCGCCGTTCGACTGGCAGGCGCACGATACCTATTTCGTCGTGGCGCATCTGCATTACGTGCTGATCGGCGGCACGCTGCTGCCGCTGTTCGGCGGCCTCTATTATTACTGGCCGCTGATTACCGGCAAGAAATTGTCCGACCGCATGGGTCGCACCGCCTTCTGGATGCTGTTCGTCGGCGCGAACCTGACCTTCTTCCCAATGCATTTCAGTGGCTTGTACGGGATGCCGCGCCGGGTATTCACCTACCCCAGCGAACTCGGCATCGATTATCTGAACCTCGCCTCGACGATGGGTGCCTATCTTTTCGCGCTCGGCACGCTGGTCGTCTGCATCGACCTCGCCCGCTCGCCGTGGCGGGCCAAGGCGGTGCGCAATCCGTGGAACGCCGGCACGCTCGAATGGCTGGCGCATCCCGATGACGAGGATTGGGGCATCCGTTCGGTGCCGTTGATCGAGAGCCGCTATCCGATCTGGGACCAGAAGGATTTCGTGGCGAAGGTCGACGAGGGTCGCTTCTTCCTGCCCGATGCGGAAGAAGGCCGGCGTGAGACGATCGTGACCACCGTCCTCGACGCACGTCCGCTCTATGTCGTGCGACTGGGTACTCCCAGCTGGGTACCGATGCTGACCGCGATTGCGCTCGGCAGCGTATTCATCCTCACCACCTATCACCTGTATTGGTGGTCGCTGGCGGGTGCGATCGTGACGCTCGGCTTCGTCCTCTACTGGCTGTGGACCGGCACCGCCGAAATCCCCGAAAAGCCCTGCAAGCCGATCGGCCACGGCATCGAATTGCCGCTTTATGTCTCCGGCTCGGCAGCGCCCGGATGGTGGGCGATGTTCATCACGATGATGGCCGATGCCACCGCCTTTTCGGGCCTCGTCTTCGGCTATTATTTCTTCTGGACGGTGCATCCCGAATTCCCGCCGTCCGGCCCCGGGATGGACGGGCCGGGTACCTTCTGGCCGATGGTGGCGCTGGGCGTCGCGGCGGTCAGCTGGATCGCCACCGTGGCGGCGCGGGAGAGCAACAAGCGTGGCGGCGTCGGGGCGGCACGCGGGCTGCTGGCGCTCGGCATTCTCGCCAGCCTGGGCGGCATCTGGGCCGGGTTGCAGGGACCGATGACCACCGGGCTAGACCCGGAACTGCACAGCTATCCCGCGATCGTGTGGGTGCTGGTGATCTGGACCACCGCCCATGCCGGCGTCGGTGCGATCATGCAGAGCTATACGCTGGCGCGCAGCATCGCGGGCCGGATGACGCCGACGCATGATGCCGACCTGCGCAATATCACCGTCTATCAGCACTTCATGGCACTCACCGCCATCGTCACCTATGCGACGATCGGCCTGTTCCCGGGGGTCGCATGAAGCGCGGGCTGCACGGCATGGTGGCCAAGCTGAAGGTCACGCTCTGGTCGCTGATCGTCCCGCCGACGGTGTGGGCGGTGCATTTCCTGTTTTCCTACCTGTGGGCGGCGATCCACTGTGCGAAGGTCGGCGGGTTTCCGCGCTTTCCCATCCTCTACCTGGTCGGCACCCTAGTGGCGCTGGCGCTGATCCTCGCGGCGGGGATCGTCGCGCATCTCCAGTCGCGCGTACCGGGCGACACGCCGCCGCATGAGGAAGGCACCGACAGCGACCGCATCCGCTTTCTCGCCTTTTCGACGGTGTTGCTGGCGGCATTGAGCTTCGTGGGCGTGATCTTCACCGCCGCGCCGGTCCTGTTCCTGACGGATTGCCGGTGAGACGCGCGAGCCTGATCGTCGGCCTCGTGCTGCTCCCCGCCGGATGGCTGGCGGCGGCGCAGGCGGGAATGGTCGGGCATATGGCCGGCCATATGATCGCCGTCGCCATCGCCGCGCCGCTGCTCGCCTTCGGCCTTGCCGACAGCCGGTTCGATCCGGCCCGCCGCTGGCCGCAGACCGTTACCCCGCTGGCGATGTCGCTGGTCGAGCTGGCGACGGTGTGGGGCTGGCACCTGCCCGCGCTTCGGATGCTGGCCGACACCCATCTGGCGGCGATGATCGTCGAACAGGCGATGTTCCTGCTGGCCGGATGGCTGCTCTGGGCCGCCGTGCTGGGAACGGGGCCGGACCGGCGGGCGGCAGGGGTCGGTGCGCTGCTGCTCACCTCGATGCACATGACCCTGCTCGGCGCGCTGATCGGCCTCGCGCGGCGCCCGCTCTATCCGGCGATGGCGCATGGGATGCACGATGCGCTTGCCGACCAGCAACTGGGCGGAGTGGTCATGCTGATGATCGGCGCGGCCAGCTATTTCCTCGGCGGCCTTGCCCTGCTCGCCACCCTGTTACGCCACCCGGAGCCGACGCCATGACCATCCGCCTCACCTGGAAGCGCGTGATCGTGACGCTGCTCGGCATCTTCGCGCTCGGCATGGCCTATGCATGGTCGGGGCTGTTCAACGTCGCGGCATCGTCGGGGCATTGGGCGATCACCGACTGGTTCCTGCACTGGGTGATGCGCAATTCGGTGCAGACCCGTGCCGCATTCTCGACGCCGAAGGACGCCAAGGACGATAGCGGCCTAGTCAGCGCGGCAGGCTATTATGCGTCGTCCTGCGCCTCGTGCCACGGTGCGCCGGGCGTCCGCCCACTGCCGCTGATGCAGGCCGCGACGCCCCCCGCCCCCGATCTGTCGAAGAATGCGAAGGAGTGGACCGATCGCCAGCTGTTCTGGATCCTCGAACATGGCGTGAAGTTCAGCGGAATGCCCGCCTGGGCGACGAAGGACCGCCCGGATGAGGTCAAGCGCATGGTCGCCTTCGTCCGGCGACTGCCGACGATGACTCCGGCCGAATATCGCGTGCTGGCGGGCAGCAATGCGCAGGGCTTCGGCGCGGCGAATGGCCGGTTCGACAGCTGCGCCGGATGCCATGGCGAGGACGGCCTGGGCCGGGGCCAGCGTGACATACCGATCCTGGCCGGACAGAACCCGGCCTATCTTGCCGCCGCACTGGAAGCTTATGCTACCGGCCGTCGCCAGAGCGCGGTCATGGGCAATGCCGCCGCGCAGCTGACGCCGGAAGAGCGCGTGGCGTTGGCGCAGCGCTTCGCCGCCATGCCCGGCATCGCGCCGGGGCGCGGTGGCAACAACGATATGGCGGCGCGCCAGATCGTCGAGCGCGGCCTGCCGGACAAGCAACTGCCCGCCTGCCGCAGCTGCCACGACGCCGCCGGGGCCAAGCGCTTCCCGGTGATCGACGGCCAGCGATCGGTCTATATCGCCGAACGGTTGCGCCATTGGCGCGGGGAAAAGGAAGTGGTCGACGCGCGCAAGGACCAGGCGACGATGCCGGTCATCGCCCGCCGCATCCCCGAGAACATGATCGAGCCGGTCGCGCGCTATTTGGCCGGCGAATGACCGGTTGCCAGCGGGTGACGGCACGATAGGGTGCGCCCGATGGCACCCGATTACGATCTGGACCCGCAGACGGTCCTGCGCGCCTATGCCAGCGGCATCTTTCCAATGGCCGACGACCGCGATGCGCCCGGCATCTACTGGGTGGAACCGAAATTGCGCGGAATACTACCGCTCGACGGGTTCCATCTGTCGCGGTCGCTGCGGAAGCTGGTCGCCTCCGATCGCTACCGCGTCACCGCCGATGTGGCGTTCGAGGAAATCATCGAACTGTGCGCCGAAAGCGCGTCGGATCGCCCCGAGACCTGGATCAACGGCACGATCGAGCGGGCCTTCCTGCGGCTGCACGAAATGGGATTCGCCCACTCGGTCGAGGTGTGGGACGGCGACCGGCTCGCCGGCGGCCTGTACGGCCTCGCGCTCGGACAGGCATTTTTCGGCGAATCGATGGTCAGCCGGGCGCCGAGCGCATTGAAGGTCGCGCTGGCATGGCTGGTCGCGCGGCTGAAGGTCGGCGGATTTCGATTGCTCGACTGTCAGTTCCAGACCGACCATCTGGCGACGATGGGCGCGGTCGAAATTCCGCGCGATGTCTATTCGGCGCTGTTGTCCGACGCGCTGGGGATCGATTCGGCGGGCACCGGGCTGGTTTCCGCGGCGTTCGATGCGCTCGACCGGCGTGGGGCATTTCCCGCCGGAGCAGCCGCCCCTGCCCCGGCCGACACGGTGTCCGGGCCGGTTTCCGGGAAGGACATCGTGCAGCTCTTGGGCCACACGTCGTAGATCGGGTGCAGCACGACGTTCAGTGCCGGGCGTTCCTTGTACAGCCAGCCCGAAAAGGCCCGCCGCCACTTCGTATCGGTCCCGCGTACGTCCATCTGCACGAATGCGCCGGTATATTGCTCCTGCTCCCACGGCGCGGTGCGTTCGCAGGCGCGCAGGCGCACGATCACGTCGCCGACGCGCACCGCCTGTCCGGGCTTCAGCGTCAGGTCGCGGGTTTCGCCGTTACGCTTGTTCAGCAGCCCGACGACCGCGACGCGCTGCGCCATCGGCGTGGCCCCGGCCAGCAGGCTGCTGTCGAGACCGGCATCGACGCTGACGACTTCGGGCGCATTGGCCCGCGGACGGACCGATTCGGGTACGGCGACTTCCGCGCGCGAACCCTCGGTCGTTGCCTGTCGCGATTGCCAGCGTTGCCAGCCGAACCAGCCGCCGACCGCCAGCAGGGCCGCAATCGCCAGCCCGGCCAGCCAGCGGCGCGAATTCACGCGTCGGGGCTCCACGCCTCATAATCGCCGGTGGCGCGCACGCGGGCGCCGCCCTTGTCCAGCACGCCCGGCGGACGATAGGCGAGCGCGGTGCCGGTCTGGTTCGGGACCGCCGGCTTCTGCCACTGGCGCACCGGCGGCAGCGACTGGTCGGGCGTCCCTTCGATCTGATGGTGCAGCCAGCTGAACCATTCGGGGGGCACGCGGCTCGAATCATTCGATCCCGAATAGATCACCCAGCGGCGCGGGTTGCCCGCCGTGTCGCGACCGCCCTCATAATAGGCATTGCCGAGGTCGTCGGTGCCGACCTGCGTCTTGCCGCGCAGACCGAGCCAGGTGCCGAAGGTGGCACCGTTCCACCAGGTGAAGACGTTCGCGAGGATTCCCATGCGCGACCGCTTAGCGTAGGCCCAGGCGCACGACAATGGGGTGGATCATTTCCACGCCACCTTGTCGCCCGCCGCGATGCCCAGTTCCGCCGCACGCCCGCCGCCCAGTTCCAGCACGGCGGCGATCGGTTCGCCCGACGGCACCGGCGCTTCGGAAAAGGGCACGGTGTTTTCGGCGACGGTCGCGATCGTCCGGTCGGCGCGGATGAACAGGATGTCGAGCGGGCTTGGCGTGTTCTTCATCCAGAAATTCGCGACCTTGGGTGGCCCGCCGTCGGGGGGATAGGGTGCGAACAACATACCGGCATCGGGCGCGAGCGGCGGGCGATACATCAGCCCCTGCTGCTGCTGCGATTCGGTGGCGGCAACCTCCACGGTGAAGCGGTGTGCCGTGCCGTCGGCGGTGGTGACGGTCAGGTCGGTCTTCGCCAGTGCCGCAGGCGCGTCACCCGTCTGATCCTTGCCGTTGCACGCACCGAGCGATGCCAGCAGCGCGACCGCCGCAAACCCCGAAATTCCCACTATCCGCACGCTTTTACTCGCCCGTTTCGACCATCACGGCCAACGGCCCCTTCTGCCCCTCGAAGATGCGGGCGACAAGTCGCTGGTCAGGCTCGACCTCCTCGATCCCACCGCGACGCAGCGTCTCCATATGGACGAACACGTCGCCCGGCTGGCCGTCGCGGACCAGGAAACCATAGCCTTTCAGACGGTTGAACCATTTGACCGTCACCGGTTCGAACGGCCCCGCCTGATCCGCCAGCGCGATGCGGTCGGGCCGGTCGGCGGCGCGACGAACCGGTTCGATCGCGCTCGTCAGGTCGATGTCGAGGATCTCGACCGCCTGTACGCCACGCGAACGGCGTACCGCGTTGCAGGTGATGACTGCCCCTTCGGGCAGGGTCCGGCGACCATGCGTCTCCAGCACCGAAAAATGGACGAGGACGTCACCCACCGCCGGATCGTCGGCGACCGCGAAACCGAAACCGCGCGTGACGTCGAACCATTTGATCGCGCCACGTACCGCCGGGATCACTTCCTCATGCGCAGCCGCCATCAGCGCCGGCCCCGCCTGCCCCGTCACGCAATCATCGGCAATCGTTCGCGCTTCCAGACGCATCGTCGCTTGCTCCCCCTGCGCCCACTCTATCACGATGTTTCGCGAACGCGACGATTTCTTTACATTTCAGCTGTCCCATCCCGTATCGTCGTCGGACGGCTCCAGTCCGACGATCCGCCGGGCGAGCGCGGGGGCATGGCCGGCCCGCACCATCGCCCCGATCTGCTTCTCGCGCCGGTCGCGTTCGGCGGGCACCGCCGCAAAGGGGCCGATCCGCTTGCGCCGGGCAAAAGCGAGCGCGGCTTCCTCCGCCCCCTCCTCCAATGTCTCGCGAAATTCGCTGGCATCGTCCGCGCCCACGCCCGCCTGGCGCAATACCTCCTGCACGCGCCGCGCGCCAAGTCCCCGCCGGGTCATCGACGCCACCCGCGCCTCGGCAAAGGCACGGTCGTCGACATAGCGCAGTTCCGCCATCCGGTCGGCAAGCGCGTCGACATCGATCGGTCCCTCGCCCCCGCGCTCGCGCAGCTTGCGGTTGAGATAGGCGACCAGCTTCGCCCGCGTGGTCGCATAGCGTTCAACATAGCGTAAGGCGGCACGTTCCAGGGCGGGCTGGTCGAGCGGTGGCAGCGGACGGCGTGGGTCTCGGGACATGCGCCATGTTTGTGCCACACTGGGCGGCGATTTTGAAATCAACTGTGCCGCGCGGCCCTTTGCCGCTATGGCGACATGCTTCGAACGCCGCGTATCGCGCGAACGGGCCTGAGAGTTGGACAAGAATGACGACGAATCTTGAAGATAGTGTTGCAGTTTCGCCGGAAGCGACGCCGACCGTGGACGCGTTGCCGCGCCGCTTCGCCGACTTCGCGACGCTGGGCGACGCGATGGACTATGCGGCGCAGGGCACGCGCGGGCTGAACTTCCACGACGCGCGCGGCACGCTCAAGCGCCCCTACCCGTTCCGTGAAATGCGCGAGGATGCGCTGCAACAGGCCTATCGCCTGATCGCGAAGGGCGTGCGCCCGAACGACCGCATCGCGCTGATTGCCGAGACGGGGCCGGAATTCGCGGCGCTGTTCTTCGGCGTCGTCTATGCCGGCGCATGGCCGGTGCCGCTGCCGCTGCCCACCTCGTTCGGCGGGCGCGAGGCCTATGTCGAACAGCTGCGCGTCCAGCTGGCGAGCTGCGATCCGAAGACGTTGTTCTACCCGGCCGAACTGGAAGCGATGGCGGGTGAGGCCGCGCGGATCGCCGGCGTCGAAGGCATTGACTGGGAAAGCTTTTCGGCGGCAGACGCCCCCGAGGTCGAGTTGCCCAAGGCGTCGACGGACGACATCTGCTACCTGCAGTATAGCAGCGGATCGACCCGCTTTCCCCATGGTACCGAGATTACCCATGCGGCCTTGCTGAACAACCTGTCGGCGCACAGCCATGGGATGCAGCTGGTCGAGCAGGATCGCTGCATTTCGTGGCTGCCCTGGTATCACGACATGGGGCTGGTCGGCTGCTTCCTGTCGGTCGTCGCCAACCAGGTATCGACCGACTATCTGAAAACAGAGGATTTTGCCCGCCGTCCGCTGGCGTGGCTCGACCTCATCACCCGCAACGCCGGCAATTCGATTTCCTACTCGCCGACCTTCGGCTACGACATTTGCGCGCGGCGCATGTCGAGCCAGACCAAGGCGGCGGACCGGTTCGACCTGTCGCGCTGGCGCCTTGCCGGCAATGGCGCGGACATGATCCGGCCCGACGTGATGCAGTCGTTCGTCGACGCCTTCGCCGATGCCGGGTTCAAGGCATCGGCGTTCCTGCCGTCCTATGGCCTTGCCGAGGCGACGCTGGCGGTGGCGATCATGCCGCCGGGCGAAGGGATCATCGTCGAACTGGTTGAAGAAACCGAACTTTCCGGCGGCACCGGCCGCGCCGACCGACCGCAGCGGTATCGCGCGATCGTCAATTGCGGGAAGCCGGTGAAGGACATGGCGGTCGAAATCCGCGAGGAGGACGGCACCCCCCTGCCCGAGCGCGCGATCGGAAAGGTCTGGTGCAAGGGGCCGTCGTTGATGAGCGGCTATTTCCGTGATCCGGAAGCGACCGCGGCGTGCATGGTCGACGGGTGGCTGGACACCGGGGACATGGGCTATCTGTCTGACGGATATGTATATATCGTCGGTCGGGCCAAGGACATGATCATCGTCAACGGCAAGAATCACTGGCCGCAGGACATTGAATGGGCGGTCGAGCAGCTGCCCGGGTTCAAGGCCGGCGATATTGCCGCCTTCGCGATCACCACGCCCGGCGGCGAGGAAACGCCCGCCGTGCTGGTGCAGTGCCGCGCGTCGGACGAGGGTGAGCGCCAGCGGCTGCGCGAGGAAATTCGCGAGCGGGTACGGTCGGTTACCGGCATGAACTGCGTCATCGAACTGGTCCCGCCGCGCACCCTGCCCCGCACGTCGTCGGGCAAGCTCAGCCGGGCCAAGGCGCGCAAATTGTACCTCGAGGGCGAGATCAAGCCCTACGCCATCGCGGCCTGATTTTTCGCTTTCCTACAGCGCCGCGCTTCCCTATCCCGGATTTGGCCTTGCCCTTCCGGTTCGACCGGGATAGAGGCCGCGTCCGCACACGAGTGTAGCTCAGCTGGTAGAGCATCGGTCTCCAAAACCGAGGGCCGGGGGTTCGAATCCCTCCACTCGTGCCAGCGCGCCGCCGCGCCGATCCCCGCAACCGATGGACTGGATTCGACGACGATGTTTCGCGCGCTGTACGACTGGACGCTCCGCCTCGCCAATCATCGCCATGCGGTGCGCAGCCTGGCTGTCGTGTCGTTCTGCGAAAGCTCGTTCTTTCCGATCCCGCCCGATGTCGTGCTGGTGCCGGTCATCCTGCAGCATCGCAGCCGCGCGTATCAGATCGCGGCGATCTGCACGATCGCGTCGGTGCTGGGCGGCATGGTCGGCTATGCCATCGGCTATTTCCTGTGGGACACGGTCGGCGCGTGGGTCATCAACCTGTACGGGTTGGAGGACAAGGCGGCGAAGTTCCAGGCGGGCTTCGCCGAATATGGCGCGGCGATCATCCTGCTGAAAGGATTGACGCCGATCCCGTTCAAGCTGGTCACGATCGCGTCGGGCCTCGCCAAGTTCAACTTCGCGCTGTTCGTCCTCACCGCGACGATCACCCGCGCGTTCCGTTTCTTCCTGATCGCGTTCCTGCTCAAGAAATATGGCGCACCGGTGCAGGAGTTCATCGAGAAGCGGCTGACGCTGATCGGCATCCTGCTGGTCGTGGCGCTGGTCGGCGGCTTCGCGGCGATCAGCTTGTTGTAACCATTTCGGATACGATTCCGGAAATCGTAACCGGCACGAAACGACTGATCGGCCATCAGCCTCCCCCGACGCGGCAGTCGCGTCCAAGGGGGGACTGACATGAAATTGACGATAGTCGCGGCGATCGCGGCATTGACGGGTGCGACGCCGGCGTTCGCGCAGGACAAGCCGTTCGATCCCTATGGCACCGGCGACGAGGTCACGTATCGCGACGCGATGACCGGGTTCCGGGTCGAGGTGCAGGGCGGGTATGACCGGCTGGAGGTCAACAGCGTCGAGGGCGACACCAAATATTATGATGGCGCCGACGGCATCCGCTATGGCGGCGAGATCGGGTATGACGTCGCGATCGGCAGCCGGGTGCTGCTGGGCGCCTATGCGGGCTATGCCGGGACGACGACCAAAAGATGCGACGATGTCGGGCTGTCGATCGAGGTGTGCCAGCGGGCGAAGGGTGAGCTGGGCGGCGGCGTCCGGCTGGGGGTGAAGGTCGGGGAGCAGGCACAACTCTATGGCAAGGTCGGCTATGCGTCGATGCCGCTGGAATTCGCGTTCGGCGTCGACAAGACCACCGAAACCTATGCCGGCATGAATTTCGGGCTGGGTGGCGAGTTCGGGGTCGGCCGCGGGGCATATGTGAAGGCCGAACTGGTCGCGACCAACTTCCGGACGAAGGACCGGATCTACGAGGGGCTGAACTTCGACCGGCGTCATGCGGTGGCCGGGTTCGGCTATCGGTTCTGACCGGCGCGGATCGCGCTGCAGGCAGCCGTCCGGGGCGTCGGGCGACTCGTGCCGCGTACTATCACGAGGAGACTCCCGCCTTTGCCGGGATGACGTTCGGGGCGGAGCGGGTCGAGGCGACCTGCGCCAGGCGGCGGCGCGTGTCGCGGGTGGTGGGAGCGGCTGCGCGGCCCCTGCCCCCCGCGCGCTTGCTTCCCGCTCGCGCAGTCGCTAGATACCATGCCCAATCCGACAGCGTGGATGGGCCGCGCCGGTTCCCAACAGGGACCGGACGGGGCCTTGTGTCCGGCGGTCGGTCGAACCGATAATGAAGGTCATGCACGTGGCGAAAGTTACCCCCGTCGAATTCATGCGGCAGGTCCGGGCCGAAACCGCCAAGGTGGCGTGGCCGACCCGCAAGGAAACGGTGATGACCGCGGTGATGGTCGTCATCATGACCTCGCTGCTGGCGATCTTCTTCCTCGGCGTGGATTCGGCGTTCGACGCGATCGTCAAGGGCCTGCTGAAGCTCGCCCAGTAACCCACGCCTTCCCGAAATAGCTTTAAGGACAACCATGTCGCGCTGGTACATCATTCACGCCTATTCCGGGTTCGAGGGCAAGGTCCGCGATTCGATCCTGTCCGAAGCGACGCGCCTCGGCCTCGACCACGCCGTCGAGGCGATCGAGGTCCCGACCGAGAATGTGACCGAAGTCCGTCGCGGCAAGAAGGTGCAGTCCGAGCGCAAGTTCATGCCCGGTTACGTGCTGGCGAAGCTTGACCTGAGCGACCAGGTCTACCACCTCGTCAAGAACACGCCGAAGGTCACCGGCTTCCTGGGATCGTCGGGCAAGCCGCAGGCGATCAGCGAGGCGGAAGCCACGCGGATGCTGAACAGCAAGGAAGAGGCCGCCGCCTCGCCCACCAAGCAGAAGATCAAGGTCGATTTCGAGATCGGCGATTCGGTCAAGGTGCTGGACGGCCCGTTCGCGAGCTTCAACGGCGTGGTCGAGGAACTGGACTTCGACAAGTCGAAGGTGAAGGTCAGCGTGTCGATCTTCGGACGCGCGACCCCGGTCGAACTGGATTTCGAGCAAGTGGAACGAAGCAAGTAAGGCGAATGCCTGACTTGCTGTCCGCACGCAGTTAGCGAACGCTAACTGCGAGACGGCGGACACCGGCCGGCGGGTGCAACCCGACCGACGTTAGCGGCGTAGGGCGAAGGCCCTGCGCCGTTTTTGTTTAAAAGCGATTGGCCATTTAGCGTGGCTTGAACCCATCTTTTATCGGTATTCGCTTACTTTTCGACGGCGTTCACCGGGCATGGCATGATCCATACGTACAAAGAAACTGGCATCATTATAACTTAATATGTATGGCTTCACAGGCTTAATACCCAATATATCGCCTAGCTCTTCAGGGCTTACTACCCGAGCTTTTAATGATTTTAGAGGCTCTTTTTTTGACAGAGTTTTACATGCTTTTAGCAATGAACGATCCGAAGTCAAAAAATAACCCAATCCGTAATGTTCTGCCGTACGGATATGCCACGCATCTTGGCTACATTTCTCTCCGAGCTGCTGCTTCAAAAGATCATACAATCTTTTGAACAACATATCATCTGATTGTCTTAAACGATTACGCTGCTGATCCTGCAAAGAAGGCAGCTTCATCCAACTTGGCCCGATCATCGAAAAAACCCAACCATCGATCGGTTTGATTTCTAAGCCCTGAAATAGCGAATAATCGACGTAACCATACCCCCGATATCGTCCTACTGGCTGCCGAAATTTTTCTTCTTCTAATTCAGCAGACTGGAAGAATTTTATTGCCCCGGACCTAGCTAAATGAGTTAAGCTTACAAGGTAGCTAGCCTGCCTATGACGCTCGGAATTATTTTTTCGGCCATACACCGGAACGCGCGCAACATATCCCCCACGACTATGCTTAATCCATTTACCTTCATGAGTGACAGCTAGATCTAAAACAGTGTTATCGACGAGTATGGTGGCTATCTCTTTCCCCGCTGCATCCTTTCTCGTTTTGTGAGTAGCGTACTGTAAAAGCGCGCGAGCAATCAGGGGAATAAGCTTGAACCGGAGGCGCTCGGGAAGCGCAAGGAAGCGTCTATAACAGTGAAACACGACACCCCCGATAATCAGAATAACCTAATGCATC
Organism: Sphingomonas panni; assembly: GCF_022664435.1. GTDB lineage: Bacteria > Pseudomonadota > Alphaproteobacteria > Sphingomonadales > Sphingomonadaceae > Sphingomonas > Sphingomonas panni. The sequence goes on from NZ_JAKREU010000007.1 coordinate 63,898, forward strand.
ACGTTAAAGGATTTTTGCATCGAGTCTAACGCGATTACCGGAGCTTGATTCTCAAGATGCAAAACTCGATGGTTTTTCCTTTGCCCCTCACCCCTTCCTGAGCGCAATCTCCAACGCCACCTCCCACCCGCCCGGCTCCCACTGCGTCCGCCGCCCACCCCGCCGCCACTCCAACTGCGCGTACTCCACCATCCGCATCTCTTCCTCGGCCAGCAGCAACCCGGCGCGATAGTCCTTCGCCTTGCGCTCGATAAACGCGGCGTTGCTCTCGCCGCGCTTCGGCGCGAGGTCGGGTTCGGCCAGCCCTTTCGCCCGGCGGTCGTTCCACGCGATCATCTGCATCGCCTGCGCTGCGGTCATCGCCGGGATCGGCGGGGGATCGTTATGGCGCCAATGGTCGTGGACATTGGCTTCGGGCAGCGAGCTTTCGAGCAGCGCCGCCTCCAGCCGTTCGGAACCGACCGCCAGCGCGACGCGCATTTCGCGGGCGAAGCCGGGGTTGTTGCGCGCGCGGGCGTAGAAGCTGGAATGGGCGAAGCCGGCGGCGGCTGCCGAGAGGCGGACATTGGCGGTGGCGCTCAAGGCGGCGAGGAAGCGTTGTTCGGCGTCGCGGTCGATGGTGCGGGTCTTGGAGACGCGCAGTTGCAGGCGGCCTTTCGAACGGACGACGCGCGCCGGCCCTTCCGTCTGATCGGGTTTGGCGAGGCGGGCGGCGGCTAGGGTCAGGGCGGCCTCCCAGCGCTGGGCGAAGTCGGGGTCGGCGTTCCTCCGCTTGGTGAGCATCGAGCGGTTGAGGCCGGTTATGCGGCCGGCGTCGCGGGCGTTGCCGGTGCGTTCGAGTTGGCTAAGGAAGGCGGCGTTCTGCAGCGCCTGCTTGCGGCTGTACGGGCGGGGCTTGCGGTCGGGCATGGTGCGTACCGGATCAGGCGGAATCCTACATTGCAAGGGGGGCCGGTTTGCGCTAAGCGCGCCGCTTCCCAAACGACAGTTTTGGAAACCATGGCGGGAGGCCGGTCCGACAGGGCCGCGCCGCACGAACCGCTAAACTTGAAAGAGAGTGAACCATGGCCAAGAAGATTACCGGCTATATCAAGCTGCAGGTGCCGGCGGGCGAAGCCAAGCCGTCGCCGCCGATCGGCCCGGCGCTGGGTCAGCGCGGCGTGAACATCATGGAATTCTGCAAGGCGTTCAACGCGCAGACCGGCGATGCTCCCAAGGGCACCCCGCTGCCGACGATCATCACCGTCTATGCCGACCGTTCGTTCAGCTTCGAGACGAAGACGCCGCCGGCGACCTACCTCATCAAGCAGGCGATCAACCTGAAGTCGGGTTCGAAGGAACCGGGCAAGGTGAAGGCCGGCAGCATCAAGCGTTCGCAGCTGAGCGAAATCGCCACGATGAAGATGAAGGATCTGAACGCCAACGACATCGACGCGGCGACGAAGATCATCGAAGGTTCGGCCCGCGCGATGGGCCTCGAAGTGGTGGAGGGTTAAGACTGTGGCCAAGCTGACCAAGAAGGCGAAGACCCTCGCCGCTGCCGTCGATGCGCAGAAGCTGTACGGCGTTGACGAAGCCATTGCGCTCGCCAAGACCCATGCGACCGCCAAGTTCGACGAGACGATCGAAGTCGCGCTGAACCTGGGCGTCGATCCGCGTCACGCCGACCAGATGGTCCGTGGCGTCGTGACCCTGCCCAAGGGCACCGGCAAGACCGTGCGCGTCGGCGTGTTCGCCCGCGGCGCGAAGGCCGAGGAAGCCACGGCGGCGGGTGCCGATGTCGTCGGCGCCGAGGACCTGATGGACGCGATCCAGGGCGGCAAGATCGACTTCGATCGCTGCATCGCGACCCCGGACATGATGGGCCTGGTCGGTCGTCTCGGCAAGATCCTGGGTCCGAAGGGCCTGATGCCGAACCCGAAGCTGGGCACGGTCACCATGAACGTCGCGGCTGCGGTCGAAGCGGCCAAGGGCGGCCAGGTGGAATATCGCGTCGAAAAGGCCGGCATCATCCATTCGGGCATCGGCAAGGCGTCGTTCTCGGCCGCCGACCTGCGCGAAAACTTCGACGCACTGGTCGATGCGGTGGTGAAGGCCAAGCCGTCGGGCGCCAAGGGCAAGTATGTCCGCAAGGTTGCGGTCAGCTCGTCGATGGGCCCGGGGATTAAAGTTGACACCACGGAAGTGGCTGGCGCGTAAGCCCGAGCCGCACCGCGTTAGCGCAAGCTAAGGCGGAGACGGCGACAGGCCGGCCGGCGGGGGCGTAGCACCCGACCGACGACGCGGGATTTACTCCCGCGTCGGCCGACAAACAGAACAGGGGGTCGGAGGCTTCGTGCTTCCGGCCCCTTTTCTTTGGCGGCGGCAGAAGAGGAAGCGGGACCCCGGGTCAAGCCCGGGGCGACGGTTGGGGGAGCGCGGCGCCCTCCCCCTCAGATATTGCCCTGTTCCTCCTCCGGCACGTCGTCGTCGGGGCCGTAATAGAGCGCGGCGCATTCGTCGCGCAGGCAGCCCCCTTCGATCACGATGTCGTCGCGGTACGCGTCGGTGATGAAGCTGAGCGTGTCGATGTGGCGGTCCTCGAAATACATCCGGTGCACGTCGTCGCGGCCGGCGCCGTAGACGACGCGGGCGACCTTCGACCAGATCGAGGCCATGGTGCACATGCCGCAGGGCTGGAGCGTGGAATAGAGCGTCGCGCCGCGCAGCTCCATGTCGCGCTCGCTCTCGCAGGCGCGGCGGATCGCCATCATCTCGGCGTGCGCGGTGGCGTCGGGCAGTTCCTGGGTCTGGTTCGGTTCGGCGGACAGGACGCGGCCGTCCCGGACGATGATCGACCCGAGCGGGGAACAGGATGGGTCGTCGCCCTTGGTCCGGGCGATGGCGATCGCCTGTCGCATCCAGTGTTCGTCTTGGGGGGTGAGCATCGGCAATTCCCTTCGCGCGGCTGAACGCGCCGGGGCCGAGAAGGATCAGGTGGCGGCGGCGAGGATGTCGTCGCTCGACGCTGCGCCCACGCCCAGCCGCGCGAGCAGGCCCAGCACCGCATCCCACCACGCCCAGAAGGCGGCGAGATCGGCGGCGTCGCGGACATAGGGGGTGTGGCCGGGGACGAGGCTGGGCGAGTGATAGGCGAAGTTGAGGACGCGGGCCCCCTCCCCCACGGCCACGCGGATCGCCTCCAGCACGTCGGCGAGCGGCATGTCCTCCGGCGTCAGCGCGACGCGGTGGAGCAGGCCGGTGCGCGCGAGGATGCCCCGCCCGCGAGGGATCCGGCCGGCGGCGCGGTAGAGCGCTGCCCCACCGCGCCGCAACCGTCCGGTGAAGACGGTGGTCAGCGGCAGTTCGACGATGGTGCCGTCGGGACCGGTGCGAAAGGCGTGGTTGGCGATGGCGCGATAGTCCGGCCCGCCCTGCGCGCCATAATCATAGCGGGCGCGCATCGAGCTATCGAGGGCATAGCCGCGTTCCGCCAGCAGCTTGAGCGTGTTGGGGCCGAGACCGTAGCGGCCGGCGCGGTAGACGGTCGGGCGGGTGCCGGCGAGCGCGGTCAGCGCATCGGTCAGGCGGTCGAGCTTGGCGGCCTCCAGCGCCTTGGGCAGATTGCCCGCGAAGCTGCTGTGGGCCGACAGGGCTTCGTCGAACGGCGGGTTGACCCAGGGGTGGAGCTGCGCGCCGATGGTCGCATCGCCCTGCGCCAGCACCGCGCGCAGGGCGTCGATCGCGGCGGGATCGGTCGCGACCGGATAGTCGACCAGATAGCAGCTGCGCACGCCCAACCCCGCCATGCGGGCATGGGCGTCGGGCAAGGCGGCGGTGGTCGCCACGCTCCACCCGTCATGGCTGAAGGGGGCGTTCCAGTCGAACTCCTCCTCGGTATCGACGAAGACGGCGAAGCGCGTGCCGAACCCGTCGCGCCAGACGACCGGCCGGCCATCGGCGGGCCGAAACGGCGGGCTCACCGCTGTTGCGCCTGCCCGACCTCCACCGCGTCCGCCGCCGGCAGGCGCAGCGTCAGCGTGGCGGTGCCGAAGACGAGCGTGCCGCCCAGCTCGCTGGCGAGATTGCGGGCGAGGCGCAGCGCAAAGCCGGTGCCGAGCAGCGACTGGTCGCCTTCGTCATCGTCCACGTCGAACACGCTGTCGCCCGGCCATGCATCGAGCGCTGCCGGCCGGTCGAGGACGATCGCGACATGGCCATCGCCCTCCAGCCCCATGCGGACATAGATCGATTCCTCCGCCTCGCCCGCCGACACCAGCGTCGCGAGCAGGCGGGCGAGCAGGCGTTCGACCGCGCGGCGGTCGCCGGTCACCGACAGGTCGGTCGGCTCGATCTCCAGCAACGTGCCCCGCAGGTCGCACAGCGAGGCGAGGTCGGCGGCGATCATGTCCAGCACCGGGCGCAGCGCCACGCTGTCGGCGCGCAGGTCGAGCGCGTCGCCGTCGATGCGGGCGGCGAGGTCGAGATCGTCGATGACGGCGACCAGATCGCGCGAATGGTTGAGGATCGCCCCGGCGCGGTCGCGATAGACCGGGGGGACGGGGCCGAGCAGCTGAGCCTCGATCATCTCGGCAAAGCCGGCGATCGCGCCTGCCGGGGTGCGCAGTTCGTGGACCAGCTGGCGCAGCTGGGCGACGCCGGCGTCGCGCGTGGCGACCGGTTCGGCGCGCTCATCGCGGCGCGGACGGCGGGCGGTGCCGCGATAGCCGGTGAAGCGGCCGGTCGCATGGTCGAAGGCCGGCACGCCCGACACGCACCATTCGCCCGCCGCATCGCTGTCGCCGCCGATGACGAGGCGCGCGTCGCGGAACGGGCTGCGCTGGCGGAGCGCACCGGCCGCCACGCCGTCGAAGCGCGCGGTTCCCGGGGCTGCGCCGAAATCGAGCGACAGCCCGACCAACGGTGCGCGGCTGACCCCTTCGACCCAGCGGATCAGGCCGGCGGCATCGGTTTCGAAGCGGAAGCTGTCCTGCGTACCGGGCAGCGGCGGTGGGGGCGGCGCGACGTCCTGCGTGCGTTCGAACGCCTCGATCCGGGCCATGACGTCGACGATGCGGAACGGGCCGGCGGGGTCGGCGGCGGGGGCAAAGAGATCGGCCTGGGGCGAGACGGGGGCGGGTTTACCGGATACGTCCTGGCCATCCGCCACGCGCGTCACCCCAGCGGAGGCTGGGGTTGCTGCGGGGCGGGCGTCGTCCGCTTGCGGCGGGAGACCCCAGCCTTCGCTGGGGTGACGCGTGGGGGGGAGTTCGATTTCTGGGTCCGCCTGCGTCGTCGGCGTCGGCTCGGCAGCCTTCGTCACAGGCGTCACCCCAGCGGAGGCTGGGGTCTCTGTGGGGCTGGCGTCGTCCGATTGCGGCGGGAAACCCCGGCCTTCGCTGGGGTGACGTTGTTGGCTGGCGGATGCGGAGACATCGCCTTCGCCGCGGTCGTCGCCCAGCACCAGGTCGGTGCTGCCGAAACTGTCGAGCGCGCGTTGCACTTCGGGGTCGAGGTCGCGGCGATTGCGGACGACGCCGCGGGCGGCCGAGCCGAGGCGCGGGAGCAGCGCGAGCCATTCGCCGACCGACAGGGTGGCGCTGCGCAGCACCGGCACCGCCGCCTCGATCACGTCGGTCGCCAGCAGGTCGACCAGCACGGCGGGCGGGCGGGCATATTCGAGGTCGCGGGCGCTGGCGACGCGGACGGTGCGCGGCACGCCGTCGCGCAGTTCGTGGAGCAGCGCGATGGCGCGGGGATCGGGGGCCGAGCGGCCGCGCCCGATCAGGTCGACCAGCTGCCGCCACGCCGACGCGCGCGCGCCCTCGCCCGTCAAATCGGAGGCCAGAACCGTTTCGAGGCTGTCGTCGAAGCGCACCGCATTCCCGTCACTCGCACCCGCGCAAATCCGGGGTGCCCACGACCCTTAACGCCGCGACCGTTAATACGGAACTGCCCATTTTCGGTACGTCGCAATGTGGGACAATTGCGCTTCCGCGTAATTTTATAATGCTGTAGGCAGGGCAATCATTCGAACCCTATCACGGAACTCTTTCATGGCTTTCGATCGTATCGACCGGCAAATCCTCGCCCTGTTGCAGGAGGACGGACGGATGACGAACGTCGAATTGGCCGAACGCGTCGGGCTGACCGCCCCGCCTTGCCTGCGCCGCGTACGGGCGCTGGAAGAGGCCGGCGCGATCCGCGGCTATCATGCCGCGCTCGACCCCCGGCTGCTGGGCTTCACGATCACGGTCTTCGCGCTGGTCAGCCTGAAGAGCCAGGCGGGCAGCGACCTGGCCGCGTTCGAGGAGCATATCGCGACGATCCCCGAGGTGCGCGAATGCCATATGCTGAACGGCGAGATCGACTTCATCCTGAAAATCGTCGCGGCGGACCTCGAATCCTTCCAGTCGATGCTGACGACGCAGCTGATTACCGCGCCCAATGTGGCGAGCGTGAAGACGTCGCCGACGGTCCGCACGTCGAAGGCGTTGCCGGGGATTCCGGTTTCCGCCGGGGAGTGATGGGGGGGACGCGTTGCCCTTCGCTACATTTCCTCACTCCGTTTGCTTCGAGCGGAGGTTGAGCCTGTCGGGAAGGGGTTGCCCCAAACGGAGAGTTCTCGACGGACGCTTCTCGACAGGCTCGAAGCTGCTCGAACCGAACGGGGTGGTTGAGTGTGGGGATGAAGCTTTCCTCTCCCATCCTCCATATCAAACTCCGTTTGCTTCGAGCGCAGGTTCGAGCCTGTCGAGAACCGTAGTCGAGAAGGGACTGCCCCAAGCGAACGGGTTCTCGACGGGCGCTTCTCGACAAGCTCGAAGCTGCTCGAACCGAACGGGGGTGGTTGGATGTGGGCGTGTGGCTTTCCTTTCCCGTGCCCCATATCAAACCCCGTTTGCTTCGATCGAAGGGTCGAGCCTGCCGAGAACCGTAGTCGAGAAGGGACTGCCCCAAGCGAACGGGTTCTCGACGGGCGCTTCTCGACAGGCTCGAAGCTGCTCGAACCGAACGGGGTGGTTGAGTGTGGGGATGAAGCCTTCCTCTCCCATCCTCCATATCAAACTCCGTTTGCTTCGAGCGCAGGTTCGAGCCTGTCGAGAACCGTAGTCGAGAAGGGACTGCCCCAAGCGAACGGGTTCTCGACGGGCGCTTCTCGACAAGCTCGAAGCTGCTCGAACCGAACGGGGGTGGTTGGATGTGGGCGTGTGGCTTTCCGTTCCCATCCCCATATCAAACTCCGTTTGCTTCGAGCGAAGGGGCGAGCCTGTCGAGAACCGTAGTCGAGAAGGGACTGCCCCAAGCGAACGGGTTCTCGACGGGCGCTTCTCGACAAGCTCGAAGCTGCTCGAACCGAACGGATCTGGTGCGGCGGGTTGCCCGAAACGAAAACGGCCCGGACCATCGCTGGTCCGGGCCGCTTCGCGTATTCGATTACCCGATCAGTTGTTGCCGACCGCCGGGGTCGAGGCGACGATGCGGGGATTGTCGACGTAGAAGGTCCAGAAGCTGGCGATCTCGGCACGCGGGCCGCTCTTCGTGACCTTGGCCAGCGCCGCCTTCGCTTCCGCCGCCTGGCCGGCACGGGCATGGGCGATGCCGATGCGGGTGTTGGCCTCGTCGGCGTCGATCCCGCCCTTTTGCAGCGCGAGATTGTACAGCTCGACCGCCTTGGCATTGTTGCCGGTCGCCAGATAGACGTTGCCCGCCGCCAGCGCCGCACGGCCGTTCGGGCCGGACTTTGCACGGGTTTCGAGCGCCGCTGCCGAACCGTCGGCCTTGATCTGGGTCTGGGCCGTCGTGCGGACGGTGTTGAAGATCGACGCCGAGGCCGGGATCTTGCCCGACGCGCGGCCTTCGTCGATCACCGCGACGGTTTCATAGGGCAGGCCGATGTCCTGCGTCGTCTGCGCATAGTCGCGATAGTCGTTCTGGTCGGCCAGCGACTTGGTGTCGCGCATCAGGCGCAGAATGTCGACGCGGGCCTGATTGCCAAGCGTCGCGCCCTTGTTGTCGGCGCGGTCGCGGAACAGCGCCAGCACGGTGCGCCAGTTCGCCTGGGTCGGATATTCGGCCAGCTTGCGGCGCGCCCACTGCCCCGCCTCGACCGGACGGTTCGAGCGATAGAGCTGCGAAATGGCGAGGTCGTACCACCCCGGCGGCACCGGCTGACCGGCGGCCTTGCGCGCGGCCATCACCTTTTCGAGGCTGGCGAGACCCTGATCGACCTGACCCTTCTGGATCGCGATGCTGGCGAGGCGCAGTTCGAGGTCGGGCTCGTTATAGCCGGCCTGCTTGGCGCGTTCGAAATTCTGCACCGCGACATCGGTCTGCTTGGTGTCGAGCGCGAGGACGCCGCGGTTGTAATAGAGACTGCCGCGCTCTTCCGGCTTCAGCTTCGGGCTGGCGAGCAGTTCGTCGATCGCGGCGGCGAGTGCGGGGCGGTCGTTCTTCGCCTGCGCGTTCGACACCTTCAGCTGGGCGAGGAAATAGGCCTCGTCCTGGTTGCCGGCGGTCGCGGCAGCCTGCATCGCGGCGATCTGCTGATCGGCGACGGCGAAGTTCTTTGCCTTGATCGCGGCGTCGGCGGCGAGCGCGGCGGTACGGAACGCTTCGCCGACCTGAATCTGCGGTGCGGCGGGCGCTTCGTCCTTCTTCTTGCGCTGGGCATCGGCCGGCGCGGCGACGGCCAGGGTCGCACCCATGCCGAGCAGGGCAGCCAGGGCAGCCTTGGAAACGAACGTCATGCCGTGATTTCTCCCGAAAACTGATGCTGGACGTGAGCGCCCGGCAGGCGCGGCCCATCTAGGTCGAACCATGCGTCCGCACAAGCGCGGCCACGTAACGTTGCATTGCCGGACGAGCGCTGAACGCGCGTTGAACGGTTCGGGTCCCTTTGGGCGATCCGGCAGGACCGGATCGAGGCGGCACCGGGCCGGTGCCGCGTCCGCGCAAGCGGGCCAAACGAACCCCCTTTGACGTGTCCGGTTCGGGCCGATAGGCGGCGGGCGATGATCGCGATCCTGTCCCCCGCCAAGACGCTCGACTATGCGAGCACGCTGCCCGACCTGACGTGGAGCGCGCCGCGCTTTCCCGACGAATCCGGGCAGATCGCGCGCGGTGCGGCGCGGCTGGGCGCGGCGAAGCTGGCCAGCCTGATGCGGATTTCGCCCAAGCTCGCCGAGTTGAATGCCGGGCGGTATCGCGACTTTGCGGATGCGGAGGAGCGGCCGGCACTGCTGGCGTTCGCGGGCGACGTCTATGCCGGATTCGACGCGAAGTCGCTGGAGGTCGCGCAGTTCGATTTCGCGCAGGACCATGTCCGCATCCTGTCGGGGCTGTACGGGCTGCTGCGGCCGCTGGATGCGATTCGGCCCTATCGGCTGGAGATGGGCACGCGCTGGGCGCCGGGGCGGGCCAAGGACCTCTATGCGTTCTGGGGAGACCGGATCGCGGCGTTGCTGGCGGAGGATGTACGAGCGAGCGGGTCGGACGTCGTGCTGAACCTTGCCAGCCAGGAATATTGGCACGCGGTGGCGGGCAAGCTGCCGGGCGATGTGCGGGTGATCGAGGTCGATTTCCGTGAGAACGGGCCGGACGGCCCACGCTTCGTCAGCTTCCACGCCAAGCGCGCGCGGGGGATGATGGCGCGGTGGATGTGCGAGCACCGGGTGACCGATGTGGCGGCGATGCAGGGGTTCGACAGCGACGGCTATCGGTTCGCGGGGGCCGAAGGGGATCGGTGGATGTTCGTTCGGGGGTGAAGGGGGTTTCGATCCCTTTCCGTTTCCAACCAGACCCGTTTAGTTCGAGCAGCTTCGAGCCTGTCGAGAAGCGTCTGTCGAGAACGCCACGTTCGGGGCAACCCCTTCTCGACTTCGGTTCTCGACAGGCTCGAACCTCCGCTCGAAGCAAACGGGCCGGTCGGGGGGAAGGTTGAGGCGGTCCTGCTCAGGAAAACACCGCGATGATCCCGGCGATCACCGACGACCCCGCCAGCGGGCCGACGAACATCACCAGCAGGAACAGCCCGATGCTACCGAGCATCACCCGCTCCTGAGGCCGGGTCAGGCGCGCGGGCGGTCGGGGCGGTTCATAGCCGTCGGGCGGCGGGGGCCAGGCGTTGGCGTCATAGAACATCGCGCTTCTCCCGATCCCGAACGGGCAATCGCGCAGCGACGACGATCGCCGCGCTCGACAACAGGATCGACGATACCAGCGCACCGATCGACAGCAAACCCGCGGGCGTGACGTCGACTCCTGCCCTTAGGCGCAGCTTGCGTCCGGCGCGGAGCGTCAGGCGGGCGGATTGCGGCTGGTGAAACGGCTGGGGCATCCGGCGACAACGCAGCGGGTCGCTTCGCTATCCCCGGACGGAAAAGGCGCCCCCGGTACGTGCCGGGGGCGCTCCCTCTCCTGACTCAGGCCGGTTCGGCGACGCGGGGGGCGGCATCGCGCACCCCGGCGTCGACCGCATCGGCGAACTGCGCGAAATTGGCGGTGAACAGGTCGACCAGCTTGGTGGCGGTACGGTCATAGGCTTCGCCGTCTGCCCAGGTGCTGCGCGGGTCGAGGATCGCGGCGTCGACGCCCGGCACCGCCACCGGCACCTGGAACCCGAAATAGGGGTCGGTGCGGAATTCGGCATCGTTCAACGATCCGTCGAGCGCGGCGTTGAGCAGGGCGCGCGTCGCCTTGATCGGCATCCGGCGCCCCTCGCCATATTGGCCGCCGGTCCAGCCGGTATTGACCAGCCAGCACGCGACATTGCCCTTCGCAATCCGCTCCTTCAGCAGGTTGCCATAGACCGAAGGGTGGCGCGGCATGAACGGCGCGCCGAAACAGGTCGAGAAGACCGGCTCCGGCTCGGTCACGCCGATCTCGGTCCCGGCCACCTTCGACGTATAGCCCGACAGGAAGTGGTACATCGCCTGATCGGGCGTCAGCCGCGCGATCGGGGGTAGGATGCCGAAGGCGTCGGCGGTCAGCATCACGACGTTGCTCGGCACCGGCCCCATATTGTCGGCCGAGGCATTGGGGATGAAGTCGATCGGATAGGCCGCGCGCGAATTTTCGGCGAGGCTGGGATCGTCGAGGTCGAGGACGCGGCTATCCGGGTCCATCACGACATTTTCGAGGACCGTGCCGAAGCGCTTGGTCGTCGCGAAGATTTCCGGCTCGGCCTCTGCCGACAGGCGGATCATCTTGGCATAGCAGCCGCCTTCGAAATTGAAGACCGCCGTGTCGGACCAGCCATGTTCGTCGTCGCCGATCAGCGTGCGGCTGGCATCGGCCGACAGGGTCGTCTTGCCGGTGCCCGACAGGCCGAAGAACACCGCCGTATCGCCCTTCGGCCCGATATTGGCCGAGCAGTGCATCGGCATGGTGCCGGTTTCGGGCAACAGGAAGTTCAGCAGGCCGAACACCGACTTCTTCATTTCGCCGGCATATTGCGTGCCGCCGATCAGGATGAGCTTTTCAGTCATGCTGACGGCGATCACCGTCTCGCTGCGGCAGCCATGGCGCGTCGGATCGGCGCGGAAGTTCGGCAGGTCGATGATGGTGAAGTCGGGGACGAAGCCCGCCAGATCGGCGTTCTCAGGGCGGACCAGCATCGTGCGGATGAAGAGGTTGTGCCATGCCAGCGTGTTGATGACGCGCACCTTCACCCGGTGTTCGGGCTGCGATCCGCCGAACAGGTCCTGCACGAACAGGTTCGGTTCGTTGACCAGTTCGGCGAGGAAATCGGCCTTCAGCGTGGCGAAATGCGCCGGGTCCATCGCGCGGTTGGTCTTGCCCCACCACACGGTGTCCTCGGTAATCGCGTCGCGGACCATGAACTTGTCCTGCGGGCTGCGGCCGGTGTGGCGACCGGTCGTGACGACCAGCGGGCCGTCCTTGGCCAGCCGCCCCTCCCCACGCGCGACCGCCAGTTCGACCAGCTGCGGCGTGCGCAGGTTCCAATGCACCTCCGCGCCGGTTTCGATACCCATTGCCGACAGGTCGTGTTCGGGCGTGACGATCGCCATGGCTATATTCTCCCTCGAATCCCGACTCGCGGACGGTGGTTCCGCCTCGCGATTTCCCGTTCGTGTAAGCGGCACGACCCGCGCCGTCAAACACGTTAAACAACATTATCGCCGACATGTTTTCCGCCTGCGCCCAATGGGTTAAGCTGATAATTATATGATATATGGGTCGCTCGTCGTCCTGGGCCGGACCAGGGAAGACGAAGAAGCGGGACCCCCGATCAAGTCCGCGGTGACGATTGGTCGGGTGTCCCGCGTCAGAACGAATGTCGCCCGCCCCCGGCGCGGACCATTGAGCGCAAGCGCCGTTTCCCCTAGTCGTGGGCGGTGATGCAGATGGACCTTGAGGCATGACCGCGACGATTGCGCTGGTCGATGACGACCGTAACATCCTGACGTCGGTGTCGATCGCGCTGCAGACCGAAGGCTTCGTCACGCGGGTCTATTCGGACGGCGAGGTCGCGTTGAAGGCTTTTGCCGAGAATCCGCCCGACCTGGCGGTGCTCGACATCAAGATGCCGCGAATGGACGGTCTCGAACTGCTGCGGCGGTTGCGGGAGAAGAGCCGGTTGCCGGTGATCTTCCTGACCAGCAAGGACGACGAGCTGGACGAGGCGCTGGGCCTCGCGATGGGCGCGGACGACTATATCGCCAAGCCGTTTTCGCAGCGGCTGCTGATCGCGCGCATCCGCGCCATCCTGCGCCGCGCCGAACCGCCCCAGCCGGGCGAGCCGGGCAGCGCCGAGGGCGGTGCGCAGGCGGTGCTGGAACGCGGACGCCTCGCCATGGACCCGGCGCGGCACAAGGTGACGTGGAACGGCGAGAATGTCGTGCTGACCGTGACCGAGTTCCTGATCCTCGAAACGCTCGCCAGCCGCCCCGGCATCGTCAAGACGCGCAACCAGTTGATGGACGCCGCCTATCAGGACGACATCTATGTCGACGACCGCACGATCGACAGCCATATCAAGCGGTTGCGCCGCAAGTTCCGGCAGGTCGACAAGGATTTCGACGCGATCGAGACGCTGTATGGCGCGGGGTACCGGTTCGCGGACGAATAGGGTGGCTGAGGACGGTCGGCATTCGGTCCGGCGGGCAGGTAAAACGGTATCGTACCCCGGCGAAGGCCGGGGTCCAGTTGGGGAACGTCGGTGATGGGATCGCTACGTGCCGTAACTGGACCCCGGCCTTCGCCGGGGTACGGCATGGGCAAATGCAGGGATGGCAATGCCCCCCGCTGACATCCCCGAGGACCCGCCCGCCGACGAAGGTGCCCTCTCGCTCCGCTGGTCCGGGCGGGTGTCGCTGACACCGCGCATCCTGTTCGTGAACATCTTTGCGCTCGCGCTGCTGGCGGGCGGGTTCTTCTATCTCGACAGCTATCGCGCGCGGATCGTCGACGGGCGGGTGGCGCAGGCGGAGCGCGAGGTGCGGCTGATCGCCGAGGCGCTGTCGCTGCTGCCCCCCGACGACCGCACCGACGAGATGGTCAATTTCGCGCGCAAGTCGGGGCTGCGCCTGCGCATCTACGACCGGCGCGGGCGGCTGGTCGCCGACAGCCGCCAACTGGGCGTGCGCAATTTCCAGCTGGTCGACCCCGACAAGGACGGGTGGCAGCAGGATGCCGCGCGCGCGCTCGACGCCGGGATCGACACGGTGGTCGGCAACGAACGCGACCCGCTATACCGCGAACGTGCGCCCGGACGGGGCCTGCGCTGGCCCGATGTGGTGACGGTGCGCACCACCGGCGCGACCGCCGCGACGGTGTGGCGCGCGCCGGACCGGACGCCGGTGGTCACCGCCGCAGCGCCGCTGCCCGAGGACCGGGTGCTGATGGCGACGGTCAATGCACGCGACATCACCTCGACCGTGCGCACCGAACGCGCGCGGCTGAGCCTGGTGCTGGCGGTCGCGTTCCTGCTGTCGGTGCTGCTGTCGTTGTTCCTTGCGCGCACCATCGTCCGGCCGATGCGGATGCTGGCGCGCGCCGCGATCCGGGTGCGCCTCGGCCGCGCGCGCGAGGTCGTCGTGCCGCGCCTGCCCAGCCGCCGCGACGAGATCGGGATGCTGGCGCGTGCGCTATCGGACATGACCAGTACGCTGCGCAGCCGGATCGATGCGACCGAGGCGTTCGCTGCCGACGTGACGCACGAGCTGAAGAACCCGCTCGCCTCGCTGCGGTCCGCCGTCGACGGACTGGGCGCGGTCAGGGACCCGGCGTTGCAGGCGCAGCTGCTGGCGATCGTGCAGGACGATGTCCACCGGCTCGACCGGCTGATTACCGATATTTCCGACGCGTCGCGGCTGGATGCGCAGCTGGCGCGGGCGAAGTTCGAGAGCGTCGACCTGGTCGCGCTGATCGGCGCGCTGGTCGCCTATCGCAACGATCGTGGCGTGGAGCGCGGCGTCATGCTGCGCTTCGAGCCGGACGAGCCGTTGGTGGTCAGCGGCGAAGGCGCGCGGCTGGAGCGGGTGTTCGCCAACCTGATCGACAATGCCATCTCCTTCTCGCCACCCGGCGGCACGGTGCGGATCGCCGGGACCAACGATGGCGACCTGGTCGAGATCGAGGTGGTCGATGACGGCCCCGGCGTGCCCCCGGAACAACGCGAGGCGGTGTTCCGCCGGTTCCATTCGGTGCGACCGGGCGATGAGGCTTTCGGACGACATTCGGGCCTTGGCCTTGCCATCGCGCGGACCATCGTCGAAGGGCATGGCGGTATGATCGCCGCCGAATCACGCAGGGACCAACGCGAAGGCGCCCGCTTCGTCGTGCAGCTGCCGGTGGCCGGCGCATGAGCGACGACCCTCCGCAACCCGTCCATGCCTCGTGCGTCGCGATCGGCGGGCGGGGCGTGCTGATCGCCGGGCCGTCGGGGGCAGGCAAATCCGACCTGACGCTGCGGCTGATCGATGCGGGGGCGATGCTGGTCAGCGACGACTATACCGTGCTGACCGCCCGCGACGGCGTGCTCCGTGCAGCGCCGCCCGCGACCATTGCCGGGCGGATCGAGGTGCGCGGTATCGGCATCGTCGAACGCCCCTTCACCCGCGACGTACCCGTCGCGCTGTGGGTCGAGGCCGGCACGCCCGAGCGGATGCCCGAGGCGATGACCCATGTCGTCGCGGGCATCGCCCTGCCCGCCTATACGCTCGCCTTGCTGGAGGCATCGGCCCCGGCCCGTATCCACCTCATGCTCGACAGGATCGCCCGATAATGCATCATGCTTCCATCCTGCTGGTCACCGGCATGTCCGGCGCGGGGAAATCGACGGTGTTGAAGACGCTGGAGGACAGCGGCTGGGACATTGTCGACAATCTGCCGCTGCGGCTGCTGGGCAATCTCATCGCCGCAAGCCCGGCCGATGCCGACCGGCCGCTGGCGATCGGCATTGGCACGCGCACGCGCGGCTTCGACGCCGAACAGATCGTCGCGGCGATCCGCGCCCGGCCCGACTTCGGGGTCAGCGTGCTGTTCCTCGACAGCAGCCAGGCCGAACTGGAGCGCCGCTATAACGAGACGCGGCGGCGGCATCCGCTGGCGCTCGACCGCACCGCCGCCGACGGGATCGAGAGCGAGCGCGAGGTGCTCGAACCGCTGCGCGCCTTCGCCAACCGGCTGCTCGACACCACCAATTTCAGCCGCAACGACCTGGCGCAATGGACGCGCGAGACCTTTGCCGACCCGGACAGCAGCGAGCCGGTGCTGTCGGTGCTGTCGTTCGGCTTTTCGCGCGGGGTGCCCCGCAACGCCGATATCGTGCTGGACATGCGGTTCCTGCGCAATCCGCACTGGGACCCGGTGTTGCGGCCGGGCACCGGCCTCGACGCCGATGTCGCCGCCTATGTCCGGGCCGACCCCGCCTATGACGCGGCGATCGCGTCGTTCCAGACGATGCTGCTGACCCTCCTCCCCCGCTATCGTGCGGAGGGGAAATCCTATGTCACCATCGCCTTCGGCTGTACCGGCGGGCGGCACCGGTCGGTGCATGTCGCCGAACGGATGGGCGCATGGTTGCGTGAAACCGGTTTTTCGCCCACGATACACCATCGCGACCTCGGCACCGCGCCGCAGGATTCGCTGGAAGGCGCACGACAGGCGCCATGACGGATGTAGGAACGACGACGAACATGATCGGCCTGGTTTTGGTGACGCACGGACGTCTTGCCGAGGAGTTCGTCGTGGCGATGGAGCATGTCGTGGGTCCGCAGGAGCGGATCGGTACGGTCTGCATCGGTCCCGAGGACGATATGGAGGAACGCCGCGCCGATATCGCGAAGGCGATCGCCGATGTCGATGCGGGACAGGGTGTGATCGTACTGACCGACCTGTTCGGCGGCACGCCCAGCAACCTTGCCATCTCACTGATGGAAACGGGCCGCATCGAGGTGATCGCCGGCATCAACCTGCCGATGCTGATCCGGCTCGGCGGTGCGCGGAAAGCGATGAAGGTCGCCGAAGCGGTGGCCGCCGCGCGCGAGGCGGGGCGCAAATATATCTCGGTCGCGAGCGAGGTTCTGGGAGAAGCAGCCGCATGACGACCTCGCGCACCGTCCAGATCACCAACCGCCGCGGGCTGCACGCGCGGGCCAGCGCGAAATTCGTGACGATGGCCGCCGCCGCCCCGATCGAGGTCAGCGTCGAAAAGGACGGATCGCGCGTGACCGGCACGTCGATCATGGGCCTGATGATGCTGGGCGCGGCCAAGGGCGACCATATCACGATCAGCGCGTCGGGCGATGGCGCCGAGGCGGTGGTGGGGCAGCTGTGCCAGCTGGTCGAGGATCGTTTCGGCGAGGATTGAGGAGCCGGGGGGCGTGGATCGCCCCCTCCCCGTCGTCACGCCAGCCCCACGCGTCATCCCAGCGAAGGCTGGGATCTCCCGGTTATAGCGCGAGGCAGGAGCCGCTTGAGGCCCCAGCCTGCGCTGGGGCGACGTTCGCTTCGGGTTTGACGGGCCGTCGTACCCGTCCCAAATTTTTAGGGGTGTTCCCTCCCCCGGCACGGCCATAGGCCGAACCCCATGACCATGCCGACCAAGGCCGCCCTCGACGCCCTGACCGAAAAGGAAAAGCAGACGCTACGCCTGATCGTGCGCGGGCATGATGCGAAGTCGGTCGCGGTGACGCTCGGCCTGTCGGTCCATACCATCAACGAACGGCTGCGCGATGCGCGGCGCAAGCTGGCCGTATCGAGCAGTCGCGAGGCGGCGCGGCTGTTGCTGGCGGCGGAGGGCACCCCCGAAAATCTGGGGGACAAAAGAACCGGGGAGGACTCGGCGGCCGTGGCGAACGATGTCGAGGCCGCGCCGGATGGCGGCGCGGCACCGGCGCGTCGCCGGCTGCCGGTTCTGACCGGAGTGTTGCTGATGACCCTCGCCCTCGGCCTGCTGGCCCTGACCCTGCTGCCCGGCACGACCCCTGCCCCGCAGCCCGCGACCACGGTGCCGGCCACCCCCGCCGCCGATGCGGCGCGCGCCTTCCTCGAACTGGTCGACCAGCAGCGCTGGAGCGACAGCTATGACCGGTTCGGCGCGGCGTTCCGCAAGCTGAACAGCGAGGCGGTGTGGGCCGAGGTGTCGCAGCGCGTGCGCCCACCGCTGGGCGCGGTGGTGTCGCGTTCGCTGATCGGGCAGGAAACCATTCCCGTGCCCCCCCGCCGGCGTCGAAATGCTGAAGTTCCGCACCCGCTTCGCAACCGGCGGCGAGAAGGTCGAGACGGTGACGCTCGATCAGGAAGCTGGCGACTGGAAGGTCGTCGGGGTGACCATCGAATAGCCGGGCCTGGTCCAGCGCGGCGGCCAGCCATCAAAGTCGACCGCCGCGCGGATCGTGTCGCCGGCGGTCGCGAAGAAGACATAGCGCGGCGGATCGGGCCAGCCATGCCAGACGCGTTCGCGGACCGTCCATCGTTCGCCATCGACCTCGGCAACGGCGATCGTGTCGTCGCCGAAGCGGCCAAGGATGGGATGCGCTTCGATCGCCTTGCGCTCCGCGTCGGTTGGGACACACCACGCAACCACACGGCGACGCGCGCGGCGAAAACGGTACCAGAAGCGCAGGTCGTCGTGGAGGCTCTGCCCGAAGCCGTCGGGTTCAACCGGTGGTCGAGAACGTCGCGGAAGCCGGCCGAAGAGGCGCATGACCTATCGTGCCTTGCCCGGTTCCGAGCGACAAGCCCCGACGCCGGAACGGGAGAAGCGGGACCCCGGGTCAGGCCCGGGGTGACGACGGGGACGACAGCCTATCCCCGCAACCGCCGCTCCTCCTCCAGCATATAATCCCGCGTCAGCGGCAGCGCGAGGCGGTTGCGGGTCAGCTGGACCTGATAATTGACCATGCCGCCATGGCGGAACGCCGCCGCCGCGCCTGCCAGATAGAAGGTCCACATGCGGTAGAATTTCTCGTCGTACAGCGCGACGATGGCGTCCTTCGCCGCGACGGTGCGGTCGTACCAATGGTCGATGGTCAGCGCATAATGGACGCGCAGCACCTCGATATCGGTGGCGATCAGCTTCGTCCCTTCATAGCCGCGCACGATTTCCGACAGCGCCGGGTTGTAGCCGCCGGGGAAGATGTACTTGGTGGTGAAGGTATCGGTGACGCCGGGCACGCCCATGCGGCCGATGGTGTGGAGCAGCATCACGCCGTCGTCGGTGAGCAGTTCGCGGCACTTGCGGAAGAAGGTGCCATATTGCGGCGGGCCGACATGTTCGAACATGCCGACCGACACGATCCGGTCGAACCGGCCGGTGACGGCGCGGTAATCGATCAGTTCGAACTTCACCTTGTCGGCGACGCCGGCTTCCTCCGCGCGGCGGCGAGCGACCTTGATCTGCTCTTCGGATAGGGTGACGCCCAGCACCTCCGCGCCGGTCTTTTCATGCAGATACAGCGCCATCCCGCCCCAGCCGCAGCCGATGTCGAGCACGCGCATGCCGGGCTTCAGCGCGAGCTTGGCGGCGATATGCGCCTTCTTGTCGGCCTGCGCCTGTTCGAGGCCGTTGGCGGGATCGGTGAAATAGGCGCAGCTATATTGCAGGTCGGTATCGAGGAAGAGCGCGTAGAGCCGGTCGGACAGGTCGTAATGATGCGCCACGTTGCGCTTCGACCGACGGGCCATGTTGACCCGGTCGACCCGGTGGCGGACCGCATCGAACAGCCGGATCGGCAGCGACGGCGCGAGCGAACTGCCCCGGCCCCACGGAGTATTGGACGTCAGCAGCTCGACCAGATCGCGAATGTCGCCGCGGTCGATGACCAGGTCGCCGTCCATGAACGCCTCCGCCGCGCCGAGCGCCGGATGACGGACGATACGTCCGGCGACGCCGGAATGGGTGAAGCGGATCGCGACATCGGGAAAGGCGGGATCGGCAGTGCCGAAGGTGACGGTACGGCCATCGGCATGGGTCAGGGACAGCGTACCGCGGCGGACGGTTCGGGCGAGGAACGTATCGATCAGTGCCATGGCTCGGTCCAATACGGACGGATTGTGGCAAGTCATGGGCGATCGGTTCGCGAAATCCTTCCCGACACGGGAAGGATTGCACCGTCGCCACGTTCCGCTACACCCCGCCCATGCTCTCCCGCCTGCGCGATCGCCCGTGGACCACCGCCCTGCTGATCGCCGTCGCGGCGCAATTGCTGTTCCTGTGGGGGCTGGGCCGACCGGGCAAGCTGTCGTTCGACGAGGTGCATTACGTCCCCGCCGCACGGACGTTGCTGGCGCTCGCCTATCCGGCGAATACCGAGCATCCGCTGGTCGCCAAGATGTTCATCGCCGCCGGCATCGCGCTGTTCGGCGACGATCCGTGGGGGTGGCGGATCTTCGGCACGCTCGCCGGGACCGCGACGGTGCTGGGGGTGTTCGCCTGCCTGCAACTGCTGTTTCGGCGGGTGCAGGTGGCGGCGTTCGGCGCGGTGCTGGCGATGCTGAACCAGACGCTGCTGATCGAGGCGCGCACCGCCATGCTGGAGGTGTATCTGGGCGCGTTCACCACGCTGGCCATCGCCGCATTGCTCTGGTCGATGCGCGGGCGGCCAGCGCGCAGGCTGGCGCTGGCGGCCATGTTGTTCGGGCTGGCGGTCGGGGTCAAATGGGCGGCGATCCCCTATGTCGCGGGGGCCGGGCTGTTGCTCGTCTGGGGCAAGAGCGACGGGCGCGATTACTGGCCGGGGCTGCCGCTGTTCCCGGCGCTGGCGCTGTTCGGGGTGGTGAGCATCGCCACCTATTTCGCGACCTTCGCGCCGGCCTTCTTCTATGCGCAGGACCCGCTGACGCTGGCGCGGCTGGTCCCGTTCCAGCTGGAAATGTATCAGCGGCAGACGCAGATTCTCGCCCCCCACCCCTATCAGTCGAGCTGGTGGAGCTGGCCGCTGCTGATCCGGCCGATCTGGTATTTCTACGAACCCGACAATGGCGTGCAGCGGGGCGTATTGCTGCTCGGGAATCCGGCGGTGATGTGGGGCGGGCTGGTCGCGGTCGCCGCGTGCCTGTGGGCCGGATGGCGGCGCAGGTCGCGGGCGTTGCTGGGGGTCGCGCTGCTGTGGATCGGGTCGCTGGCGGTATGGGCGGTGATCCCCAAGTCGCTCGGCTTCTATTATTATTATCACCTGTCGAGCATCTGGCTGTGCCTCGCGCTGGCGGCGGCATTCCATGCGTGGGCGAAGGGCCGGTTCGCGCGGGCGCACGAATGGTTCCTGCTGCCGGTGCTGATGCTGTTCGTCTATTTCTATCCGATCATCTCCGCCGCGCCGCTGTCGGGGCCGCAGGCGTTCAACCGGTGGATGTGGTTCGACAGCTGGCGGTAGAAGGAATCGGGTTCGCGCGAAGGCGCGGAGGCGCGAAGAGGTTTCGATCGGGAAACGTCCCCTTCCCACTGATAACGGTTAACAGCCGCTGGCGCGGCAAACGCGACCGTTCTGCGTCTCTGCGTCTCTGCGCGAAATCTGTGTTGCTGCTTGGCGCCGTCGCGTAAAAACTAGGCCGAGCGCTTCCGCCCGTAGCGCCCCCACGTAAACCGCGACGACAGCGCGAAATTCCACACCGCGCCCACCGCGATGCCGGCCAGCGCGGGCAACGCCCATGCTCCCCCGCGCACGTCGTAGAGGAACGCCGCCACACCGACATTGGCGACCGCACCGACCGAACAGACGGCGCAGAACGACACCCAGCCATCGACCAGCGCCCGTGCCCCCCGCAGCCGCCGGTCGCGATAGGTCAGCAGGTTGTTGAGGAAGAAGTTGAACGTCATCGCCGCCACCGTCGCGACGATCGTCGCCGCGATGAAGTTCACGCCGAGTTCGAGCCACAGCGCCAGTGCCGCGAGGTGGACGATCGCCCCCGCCGCGCCGATCGCCGAAAACATGACGAAGCGCACCGGCACCACGCGCCCGAACATCCGGTCGTACAACGCGATCAGATATTCGAGCGCGACGACATGGTCGAGCTTGCTCTCCCCCACGGCACGGGTGCGGAAGACATAGGGCAGTTCGACGAAGTGCAGCGGCCGGGGCGCGGCGGTCAGGATGTCGAGCAGGATCTTGAACCCGATCCCCGACAGGCGCGGCACGACGCGGCGCACGACTTCGCCGCGGATCATGAAGAAGCCGCTCATCGGGTCGGACAGATCGGCCTTCAGCACGCGGCGCGACAGGCGGGTGGCGAGCGCCGACTTGGCGACGCGGTCGGCGTCCCACGCCCCCGTCCCGCCGCCCGCGACGAAGCGCGAACCGATCACCAGGTCGAGCGCGGGATCGGCGATCAGCGCCGCCGCCATGCGCGGCAACAGCGTCTCGTCATGCTGCAAATCGCCGTCGATCACCGCGACCAGCGGCGCGGCGGTGGCGCACATCCCCTCGATACAGGCGGTCGACAGGCCGCGCCGGCCGATGCGCTGGATCACGCGGACGCGCGGATCGTGGCGGGCGATATCTCGCGCGACGTCGGCGGTACCGTCGGGGCTGTCGTCGTCGACGAAGATCGCCTCCCACGCGATGCCCTGCAAGGCGGCGTCGAGCGCGGCGACGAGCAGCGGCACGTTGCCGCGTTCGTTAAACACGGGAATGACGATGGCGAGGTCGAGGGGGGTCATCAGGCGATACGTACCGCGGCCGGGTGGCGTGCGCACCTGCGGACCACCGACCAAACCGTACCCCGGCGAAGGCCGGGGTCCAGTTGGGCGACGCTCGCTTTGAAACACGATCGTTCCGTAACTGGACCCCGGCCTTCGCCGGGGTACGGCGGTGCCAATGTCACAGCGCCGCCAGCACCGCGTTCGTCATGTCCTGCGTCGTCGCACTGCCCCCCAGGTCGGGCGTGCGATGCCCGGCGACCAGCGCGGCGGTAACTGCCGCCTCGATCCGGTCGGCCGCTTCGGCCATGTCCAGCGAATGGCGCAGCAGCATCGCCGCCGACAGGATTGTCGCCAGCGGGTTCGCCTTGCCTTGTCCCGCAATATCGGGCGCCGAACCATGGATCGGTTCGTACAGGCCCTTCTTGTCCTGATTGATCGCCGCCGACGGCAGCATCCCGATGGAGCCGGCGCACATGCTCGCCTGATCCGACAGGATATCGCCGAACAGGTTGCCGGTGACGATCACGTCGAACTGGCCGGGATTGCGCACCAGCTGCATGGCTGCATTGTCGACATACATATGGGTGAGCTGGACGTCGGGATACTCCTTTGCCACCTCGATCACCACGTCGCGCCACAGCTGCGAGGTTTCGAGCACGTTCGCCTTGTCGACCGAACACAGGCGGTGGTTGCGGGTGCGCGCGGTGTCGAACGCGACGCGGGCGATGCGCGCGACCTCCGCCTCGTCATAGCGCATCAGGTCGTGGCCTTCGCGCAGGCCGTCCGCCGTCGTGCCGCGGCCCTTTTCGCCGAAATAGACGTCGCCGGTCAGCTCGCGCACGATCACCATGTCGATCGCGGCGGCGACTTCGGGACGGAGCGCCGAGGCGTCCTCAAGGCCCGCGAACAGCTTGGCCGGGCGCAGATTGGCGAACAGGCCCAATGCCTTGCGCAGGCCGAGGATCGCCTGTTCGGGGCGATGTTCGCGCGCGACATTGTCGAATTCGGGATCGCCGACCGCGCCGAACAGGACGGCATCGGCACGCTTCGCCAGGTCGAGCGTCGCGGGCGGGAGCGGATGGCCATGGGCGCGATAGGCAGCACCACCGACCGGTGCTTCCTCGAACGTCAGGCCGAGATCGAGCTTCTCCAGCACTTGGCGTGCCGCCGCCACCACTTCCGGTCCGATCCCGTCGCCGGGCAGTATCGCGATCAAAGCCATCATATCATCCATGGTTCACGCACGAAGATTGCGTGGGCACGCCTCTGCCCACTCCGGCGCGCTCACGCAACCGTCCTTTTCAACCGCTCGACCAGCCGGGTACGCGCCGCCAGCACGTCCTGCCCCTTCAGCCCCAGCAGGTCGCGCGACAGGAAATGGCCCGACAGGGCGAGGCCGTCGAATGCCGCCGTCCACTCGGCCCGGCCCCCTTCGATCAGGAAGGCAGGCAGCGGCAGCAGGCGGTGTTCGAGGCCGGTCGCTGCCCCGCGCGACACCGCGCCGCCGCTCTTGGGGCTGACATGGGTCAGGTCGTCGGTGACGCCGGTCGCGACGCATTCGTCGAGCGAGAGGCCGAAGCCCAGTTCGGACAGGATCAGCAATTCGGTCCGCACCAGCGCCCCCACCCAGTCGCGCGCACCCGGCGCGGCGGCGATGGCCGAGAACAACCCGTCCAGCGCGGCATGGATGCGGGGATAGGGCTGCGCTTCGGGCAGGGCATAGGCGGTGAGCGCACACATCCAGTCGATCGCGGCGGCGGCGAGCGGTTCCGCGAACAGTGGCGCGCGGCTTTCGATCAGTTCGACGGTCAGCGCCGCCAGCTGCGTATCGGTCCGCGCCCGCCAGTCGCCGCGGATCAGGTTGCCGGGTTGCAGGACCGGCCGGATCGCCCGGCTCCGCCCCCCGCGGACATAGCCGGGCTGGACCCCGGCCTGTTCGGTCAGCGCCCGCACCACCGCGCCATGTTCGCCGTGCGCGCGCGCGGACAGGAGGATGGCGGGGGCGTTGAGGTGCATCGGGCGGGTTTAGCAGGGTTCGTTCGGGGGGCGAAACTGACGGATGGCAGCGGTTCGAACGCTATTCTAAACAGGTCGGCATGCCTCCCCTTTCTTTCTACAAAAGATCGAACGGTTGCCGAGCCCCCGCCGCGAATTACCTGCGCGGGCGAGTTTGCATCGGGGAGCTGGAAGAAGATTTCTGTTCAAGCACCGCGAACTCGAGCCGCGACCGATACGAGCAGAACTGGCGCGAGGCTGCCCGATTGCTGGTACACAAACGCCAGCCAGTGCTGTTTTATACCGATGTAACGGCAAAAGCGTCATCGACATATCATGCCGTACCCTATGGTCGCGACATATTGCTCTTTGATCTTATCATTCGTGGCGCTCGCCGTCCGGTCAGCCAAGCGCGTTATCGACAGACTCTCCTGCGCGAACGGCATGCGGTATCGTGCTGGGCCGCCCCGATTACCTCGTTCGAAGCTTTGGCCGTTTCGAAATAGGCTCGATCGTCCACCCCCATCGTCATTCCCGCGAAGGCGGGAATCCATATGCACCAGCGTGCGCGATCGATCCTCGAGCGCAGCGCGTATGGATCCCCGCCTGCGCGGGGATGACGGCGGAGAAAGGCGCCTACTTTCCTACATCAGCGGAAGCGTGCCATCGTCCCTGCGGCTCTTTCCATCGTTCAATCCATTCCGGTGTCACAGGGCACAAAGCGACTAGTGCGCAAATGGCGTGCGAGTGTGAACTTCGTGAACTTTGGGCCTTGGCTACCCCCGCCGCACCCGCGCCACCAAGGGTCCGACGACCGGCCAGTCGCGTGCCTTCTTCACCCGCTCGACCCCGCCATCGAACGCCCGCAGTGCCTTCACCGTCGCGCGGTTACCCACCGTTCCGCGCAGCAGCAGCAGGTCGGCGCAGGCCGTGCCGCCGGTGGCGAACTGCCGCTTGTGCTGGCCCTCGCCCTCCGTAAAGTCGAAGCGCAGCGCCGCCGGTTCGTCGAACAGGGTGCGGAACGCCGCCATGTGCAGCACGCTGCCGGGCGACCATTCGCTCCAGCTGGGGTCGTGGCCGACATAGTCGTAGCGGACGTCGCCCGCCGTCATCGGGCAATAGAGATAGGCGATGGGCGTGCCGCCGACGAACAGCAGCCAGCCGAACGCCTCGCCCCGCGCGCCCTTCCCCTGCATCGCCGCGCGGAACTGAATATCGTTGGGCAGGCCCGCGCCGAGCAGCCTTTCCTGATAAGTCCGCTCCGCCACCCGGCGGGCGATGCCGTGGAACTCGGCCAGTTCCTGCGCGGTGCGATAGGTGCGGACGTCGAGCGCGCCTTCGTTCGCTTCGGCCAGCTTCTTCGCCTTGCGCTTCAGGCCGGAGCGTGCATTGCCCGACAGGCCGGCGAACCATGCGTCGAACCCGATGGTCAGGTCGGTGTGATAGCGGGTGTAGCGTTGCCGGACGAAGGCGAAGCCGCTGTCCGGGCGCACCCTGTCCAGCAACGGTTCGGGCAGCGAGGTGACCGACCAGCCATCGCCGCCGGGCGGCAGCGGTGGCAGGACCGGCACCTCCCCCGACAGCACGTCGCGCAACTCCAGCGGCACGCGCACCAGCCGGCGGCGGATCGAAAAGAGCGTGCGCGCGCCGATCTGGAACTTGATCGGCCAGGGTTGGGCGGCGGTCGTCACGCCGCACGCTCCTCGACCCAGTTCGACCACAGCTGTTCGACCTGTCGCCGCCGCGTGCGCCACGCGCTGGCGGGCAGCGGTCGGTCGTCCTGCCCCAGCCGCAGCGCGGGACGGTCGCCAAAATGGGTCGTGGGCAGCGCGTCGGCGCGCGCGGCCAGCGTGCGGCACAATGCCTCGAACCGGCGGACATGGACGCCGTTGGCGCGCGTACCCTGTCGGTTGGCGAGTTCGAAGCCGTGGCTGACGATGGTCACCGCGGCATGGTCGTGCCGGGCGGCATGATCGAGCGCCGCGCGCATCTCCGCTGCAGATAATGCGCAAATCTGGAAATGCCGCCGCCCGCCGCCGGGCATGGCGATGGTCGTTACCGGCAGCTCGACCAGCCCGCGATGCGCTACGGGCGCGATCAGGTCCGACGACAGCGACAGCGCGCTGGGCCATGGATGGTGCGCGCCGTTATGGCTGCTGTCATAGGCGAAGCCCAACGCGGCCAGCGCGTCGATGGTGGTGTCGTTGGCGCTGTAGCTGCCGGCGCGGAATGCAACCGGATCGGGCGCGCCGGCTTCACGCAGCAGGTCGCGTGCCTCGCCCAGCAGGTCCTGCTGCTCCTGCCGCGACAGGTCGACCAGTTCGAACGCACCATGCGCCCGCCCCCGGTCGCCGACCGCCGCGCCGACCCAATTGGGGTGGAGATGGAGCTGCGCCTCCTGCCCCGCAGCCAGGATCGCCTCCACAGTCGGGGCGATCGCGGCCATGCCGTAGAGGCGCGCGGGGAGCGGATCGACGAAGAAGCACGCCTTCAGCCCATGCGCACGCAACCGCTCCAGCTGCCACGTCACCCCGACCCCGGCGGGTTCGAGCGAGCGGGCGACGACCGTCGATGCGGGCAGGTCGGCCGCATGGTGCCGCCACATCAATTCGGTGTCGATCGTCAGGAATACCGGCGTTGCCATGAAAGCGTCCTGCACGGTTCGAGGTAAATATCCCATAAATCGATTAGGACGATGCCGATCTATTAGTACAGGGCGTACCAAGCAACGTTAACCATCCTATCGGCCCATATGCCCGGATTGTTACTTTCCCGTACCGAAAACGACGCGAATTTCGCGCAAAATAGGGGATCGACAGCGGGAACAGGACCGACCAACACGTCGTTCAGCGGCGTAACTTTATTACCGGAGGGCTGGATGATCGACGACATCGACCGCACCGACGCCATATTTCTCGTCGCACGCCATGGCCGCGACGCCCCGGACATCGCCGGGTCGAAGAGCGTCCGCGCCTGCAACCGCGGGGACGCGGGCGAGGCCCGGCGCTGGCAGGCGATCCGCAGCTTCATCCAGCGGAGTATCGGCTAAGCGCCGCAAGGACGTTGCTCCAACGGACGCCGGAGCTTCCGTGCCGGGGAAAATCCGTCTTCCGCTCGGTTGACGTTCGGGGCGCTCGATCTATTCCGGGGTCCCGGCCCAGTCGTTCCATTCGGCGATCGCCGCTGCCGTTTCCGCCCGCAGCGTCGCCTGTGCCGCTTCGTCGATCGCATGGATGAGCGCCGCGTGGCAGGTCGCGGTGATATCGATCCCCGCCGCCCGCGCCCGCGCCGCCAGCGCGGGATCGAGCGCGATGCTATCGGGCGTGGAAGAAGTCATAGACACCCTGTGCCATGGTCTTGCTGACCCCCGGCGCCTTTTGCAGGTCCTCCAGGCTGGCATTGCGCACCGCGCGGGCGGTGCCGAAATGCATCAGCAGCGCCTTCTTTCGCGCCGGGCCGATGCCGGGCACGTCGTCGAGCGGGCTGGCACCGATCGCCTTGGACCGTTTGTCGCGATGCGCCCCGATCACGAAGCGATGGACCTCGTCGCGCAGCCTTTGCAGATAGAACAGCACCGGTGAATTGACCGGCAACGTCAGTTCGCGCCCGTCCATCAGGTGGAACACCTCGCGTCCGTCGCGGCCGTGATGCGGCCCCTTCGCGACGCCGACCATGCAGACATCCTCGATGCCGAGGTCCTCCAGCACCGCCTTGGCCGCGCTCAACTGCCCCTTGCCGCCATCGATCAGGACAAGGTCGGGCCAGCCATTGCCGTCGCGGTCGGTTTCGCGATCCGGATTCTCCTCCTGCGCGCGGGCGAAGCGGCGCGTCAGCACCTCCTTCATCATCGCGAAGTCGTCGTTGGTCTGCGCCTGCTTGATGTTGAACTTGCGATACTGGCCCTTGCGGAACCCTTCCGGCCCGGCGACGACCATCGCGCCCAGCGCATTGGTGCCCTGGATATGGCTGTTGTCGTACACCTCGATCCGGTCGGGCGGCCCTTCCAGCTCGAACAGCTCGGCGACCTCGCGCAGCAGCTTGGCTTGGGTGGTGGACTCCGCATTGCGTCGTTCCAGCGCCTCCTCCGCATTGCGCTTCGCCTGGTCGAGCAGGCGGCGGCGCACGCCGCGTTGCGGCACCGACAGCGCGACCTTGAACCCGGCACGTTCGGCCATCGCCTCGGCCAGCACCGGTGCTTCGGTCAGGTCGCGGTCGACGAACACGTTGCGCGGCGGCGGTACCTCTTCATAGAATTGCATGAGGAAGGCAGACAGCACCTCCTCCTCCGGCACGTCGTTGGTGTGCGCCGGGAAGAAGCTGCGATGGCCCCAATTCTGGCCACCGCGAATGAAGAAGGCCTGGATGCCGATCGTCCCCTCGCGACACGCCATGGCGAAGATATCGGCATCGCCGACGCCGTCCGCGTTGATCGCCTGCGACCCCTGGATGAAGGTCAGCGCCTTCAGCCGGTCGCGCAGCACGGCGGCCAGTTCGAAGTCCATCGCCTCCGCCGCCGCCTGCATCTGGGTGCCGAGCTTCGCCTGTACCTTGGTCGATTTGCCGGCCAGGAAGTCCTTCGCGTCGGCAATCAGCTCGGCATAGGCGGCCTGATCGATCCGCCCGACGCACGGGGCCGAGCAACGCTTGATCTGGTACAGCAGGCACGGCCGGTCGCGCGTCTTGAAGAAGCCGTCGGTGCAGGAGCGGAGCAGGAACAGTTTCTGCAACGCGTTCAGCGTCTGCGTCACCGATCCGGCGCTGGCGAAGGGGCCGTAATAATTGCCCTTCGCCCGCCGCGCGCCGCGATGCTTCTGAATGCGCGGGAATTCATGGTCGGCCCGCAGCAGGATGAACGGGAACGACTTATCGTCGCGCAGCAGCACGTTGTAGGGCGGGCGATAGCGTTTGATGAGCTGCGCTTCGAGCAGCAGCGCCTCCGCCTCGTTATTGGTCGTGACGATCGTCATCGACCGGGTCTGCGCGACCATGCGCTGCAGCCGCTTGGTCAGGCGCGACACCTGCGTATAGTTCGCCACGCGGTTCTTGAGCGCGCGCGCCTTGCCGACATAGAGCACCTCGCCGCGCGCATCCTGCATCCGGTACACCCCCGGCCGCGCCGGCAGCGTCGCCAGCACGTTGCGGATCGCGGCGACGCCGGCGTCGATATCCGGCGCGTCCGATCCGCGCACGGTGAAGCTGGCTTTGTCCTCATGGAAGCGATTGGGAGCGTTGGGCGTTTCCGACATCGCCGCCGATTTAGGGAGTCCGCCCGGCGAGCGCCAGCGTCATGCCGCCGCGGAGGTGCGGCCATCGTCCTTCGCGCGGTACATCAACAGGTCGGCGCGCTGGATCACCTCGTCGATCGAGCGGTCGCCGGCCTCGATCCGGGCTGCGCCGACGCTCAGCGTCCATGGCGGCAGCCCCGCCTCGCCCCGACCGGCGCGGAGACGAAGCCGTTCGGCGGCGGATGCCGGATCGTCGGCATCGGTTACGACCAGAAACTCGTCGCCACCCAGCCGCGCGACGAAATCGCTACCGACGCCGCGTTGCAGGGCGGTCGCGATCGCCACCAGCACCGCGTCACCGACCGCATGGCCATGGCAGTCGTTGATCGCCTTGAACCGGTCGACATCGATCAGCAACGCGACCCGGCCCGGCACCAGCAGCTTGGCCGCGCCCGCCGCCAGCGCCGCGCGGTTCCACAGGCCGGTCAGCGGATCGCGCAACGCCATATCCCGCAGCTCCCGCTGCGCGCGCGCCGTCGGAATCCACAGCAGCGCCAGATTGGCCGCACCGAACAACAGCTGGTCGGCGAGATAGGGAATCGCCTCCAGCAGCTGCACCAGTTGCTGCGTCGCCAGCGCGCTGATCGCGACCGTGAGATAGACCGGGGCGTAGAGCGACAGCAGGCAGCCGGCGAGGCGACGCGGCCGGGCGGTGCCGTCGGTCGCGCGATTGCGGATCAGCGGCAGGGCAAGCGCGAAGGAACTGATCGCCATCGTCGCCGACCAGACCGCCGCCGCGATCGCGCCCGTACCGATCACCGTCAGCACGGCGCTGGGCACGATCGCGGTTATCCCCACCACGACCCACATCCATGGCACGAAGGCTGGTTGCCCGTCGAAGCGCCGGACGCCCGCCAGCACCAGCGCCATCGAAAAGCTGAGAACGGCGTCGGTCAGCACCAGCATCCACAGCGGGAGCGGCTCCCCGATCAACCCCGTCAGGATGAGCGAGGCGCAATAGCTGAACGCCCCCCAGCCCCAATAGCGGTACCACGCCCCTCCCGCGCCCATGGCGAAGAACACCACGGTATAGGCCGCGCTGCACAGGATGCTGCACTGGCGCAGCGTCGCCACGTCGGGAAGCTCGAACATCTGGGACCATGATTACCGGACGAGCGTTAACGGCCGGTCACCAGCATTGCCTACCCCGCCCGGGCCGCCTCGATGATGCGCAGGCCGCGCACCGCGTCGACCGGATCGACCGGCACTGTGCCCTCGCCCCGGATCGCGTCGCGCATCGCCCGGTAAAAGCCGCGCCAGTCGCCAGCCTCCGACCGGACCGGGCGGGCGTTGCCCTCCGCATCGGTCAGCGTACCCCACAGACCATCGGGTTCGATGCCATAGCCGCTGTCGGTCGGCATCCCCCCGGCGCGCAGCACCGCTTCCTGCGGATCGATGCCATATTTGACGAAGCTGCCCCTGGTACCGTGCAGGGCGAAGCGCGGACGTGGCGCTGCGACCAGCGAGGCCGAACCGATCGTCACGCGGCGGGCACCATAGCGCAGGACGACCTCGAAATAATCGTCGACGCCGGCGCCGTCGCGCTGGGTGGTGACGTCGCCCGCGACCGCATCGGGCATGCCGAACAGCCGGATCGCCTGATCGATCATGTGCGGCCCCAGATCGTTCAGCAGCCCGCTGCCCGGACCGCCCTCCTCACGCCAGCCGGGCTTGATCGCCGGGCGGAACCGGTCCCAGCGCAGCTCGGCCAGCTGCACCTCGCCCAGCGCATCGTCGCGCAGCAGGCGTTCGGCGGTCAGGAAATCGCTGTCCCAGCGGCGATTGTGGAACACGCTGAGCAGCCGGCCTGCGCCCCGCGCCAGATGCACCAGCGCGACCGCATCGGCGTCGTCGGTGGCGAGCGGCTTGTCGACGACGACATGTCGCCCGGCGGCGAGCGCCGCCTGTGCCAGTGGGGCGTGGCTGTCATTGGGGGTGGCGATAACGATCAGGTCGAGGCCGTCGTCGTCGATCAGCGCCATCGGGTCGGCATGGCGCACCGCGCCCGGGAAGCGATCCGTCTGGCGCGAGGTGGCGATCGCCGCCAGCTCAATTCCCTCCACGCACGCGATTAGCGGCGCGTGGAACGACGCGCCGGCCAGGCCGAACCCGATCAGGCCGACGCGCACCATGTCAATTGAGCTTCGCGAGTTCGGCGGCGACCTTCGCGATGTCCGCGTCGGTGATCTTGCCCTGTGCATAGGGCTGGACCTGCTTCAGGCTCATCCCCTTGAACATCGGATAGGATTCATGCGCCATCATCCCCGGGAACTGCGCGTCGAGGATCGCCTTGCCCTTCGGGTTCGCCGCGATGGCCTCGATGCTGCTGTCGATGGTCAGCTTGGCGGCAGCGGGCGCGGCGGTCGGCGCGGTCTGTGCCGAGGCGGCAAGCGGCGTCGCCAGCAGCGCGACGGCGGTGAACAGGAACTTCATGGCAATCCCTCCAGGGGCAACGACGCCCCGACAAGGACTTAGCGCCCCGCAGCCACGCCGCCAACCCGCTGGAGACGTCCGCCCTTTTCTCGATGGCTGCTCCAAACATCGTCACCCCGGCCTTGAGCCGGGGTCCCGCTTCTTCCTTTACCGCGCAAGAAAGCGGGACCCCGGCTCAAGTCCGGGGTGACGAACGGGTGGGGGACGGAATACCGTAATCGCCATAACCGGATGCCGTCACCCGGCGCGCTTCAGCCAGCCGTGCATGTCCATCCAGCGGGCGAAGGCGTCGAACCATCCGGTGCTCGTCGTCTGCTTCGGATACATGCCGAAGCCATGGCCGCCCTGTTCATACAGGTGGAATTCGACCGGCCGCTTCGCCGCCTTCCACGATTCGATCAGGCCGAAGCCGCCGTTCGCGAAGAACGGATCGTCGGCAGCAATCGCCACGAACAGCGGCGGGGCGTCGGCCGGCACTGGTCCCATCGCGGCGAGCGGGCCGTACACGTCGCCGATGAAGGCGGGCCTGGCGGGGCCGTTCGCCAGCGTCGTTGCCATGGTCAGCATCGCGCCGGCGGAAAAACCGATCATGCCGATACGGTTCGGATCGACCTTCCACTCGCCCGCGCGCGACCGGATCAGGGCGAAAGCGGCATTGGCGTCGGCGATCTGCGGGGCGAGCGCGTTCGCGGCAGCGCCCGGCGCAGGTCGCGGACGCGGTGCGGTGCGGTGCCGGAGAACATCTCGCGCATCGACCGTTCGAACCCGGCCATGTCCGCGGGCGTCTGGTTCAGCCGATATTTCAGGACGAACGCGGCGACGCCCCGGTCCGCCAGCGCCTTCGCCACGTCCCAGCCCTCGTTCGACATCGACAGGGTGCGGAATCCCCCGCCCGGTGCGACGATCACCGCCGTGCCGGTTGCCTTGGCCGGATCGGGCAGGAACGGGGTCAGCGTCGCGTCGGTGACGTTGCGGGCGAAGCTGCTGCCATATTGCCGGTGCCACGATTCCTTCGCGGTCGCGCCTGGCAGCGTGCCGGTGTTCAGGGGAATGGAGGTCGGCTGGGCCGGGGTCGCCATCGGTTCCATCCTGTCGCTTTGCGCCAGCGCCGGCGCGGCGCTAACGGCCAGTGCCGCCCCAATCGCCCAGCCCGGCAAACGCCGTCCGTGGATTGCTCGCATACACCCTCTCCCTGTTGTTATCGGGCGAGTATTCCTGCGCTACGAACCATTGTCCAACGATTCCTGTTAGCGGTAACCTCGACCGATCCCGGATTTTCGGTCAGCGGTTCGGCATCAACCAGCGGGACGTTCGCCGCGCCGCCATGACCAGCGCCAGCCCCGCCGCCGGGCCAGTCGTCGCAGCCCGAACACCAGCAGGCCGCCCGTGACGATCCACGGCAACGCCGCGACGATGAACGTGACCATGGCCGCGACGCTGGCCGACAGCGTTGCTCCCGCCGTGGCCAAGCTGGCACGGACCGGAGAATCGCCGCCGGGCAGGTCGTTGAAGGCATAGGTGATCGTCAGCTTCGACATGGCGACACGTTGCGCCAGCGCCGCCTGTTGCGCCTTTGCCGCTTCCAGTTCCTCGTTGGTCGAGGCATAGGCGCGTTCGGCCGCGACCAGTTCGCCGACCTTGCCGTCGCCCCCACGAATGATGGCGAGCAGGCGTTCGGCAAGCGCCTGTTTGGCGCGGACCTTCGCATCGGTGTCGATGACCTGCCGGGTGACGTCCTCCGCCTCGACCTGTCGGTTCGACCGGCGCGCTCCGCCGCGTTCGGCGATCGCGTCGAACCGGCGCGTCACTGCATCGGCGCGTGTCGCATCGATCATCAGCACCGCTTCGTCGGTGACGACATGGTCGTCGGGACCGGGCGTATTGAGCGACGATCGAACGACCAGACAGCGCCCGGTCCCGAGCCGGCGGCACAGATCGAGATGTTGCCCCTGCACTTTAGCAACCGTGCTGCGATCGAACGCGTAGGTGACCGAATAAGTATAGGCGATCTGCGACCCGGCGGCGGGCGGGGGCGGCATTTCCGCCGGCGGTTCCTCGACGTCGAAGGTTTCGGTAGACTTCATCGAGCGCAGTTCGGACGGCGGCTCGCTGCATCCGGCGAGCACTATCGCCATCGCCCCCGTCCATCGCCGTCCGGTCATTGCCGCCTCCCCTGTTCGGAACGACAATGACCGGCACCCCCCGCCGCCGTCAATGCACTGGCCGATGCAGGCGTTACGGGATCAGGTCTGGGCGAACAGCTTCGTACCGACGACGCCGACGACGATCAGCACCATGAAGCCCGCCTGCACCGGTGCGATCTTCTCCCCGAACAACACCGCGCCGCCGATGATGACGCCGACCGCGCCCAGCCCGGTCCACACCGCGTAGGCGGTGCCGGCGGGAATGCCGCGCATCGCCAGCGCCAACAGCCCCATGTTCACGAACGACAGGGTGATGGGCACGGCAGAGGCCAGCACCGTCCCCTGCCCCGCCGCCCATTTCAGGCTCAATGCCCAGATGATCTCACACACGACCGCAACGGCGAGAATGGCCCATGCCATATCGCTTCTCCTGTCACGGGCTCGGGAAGATGGGCCGCGGCGTCGGAAACCCGAAAGAGACGCCAGCGGCCGGAACGCGAAACGCCGCCCGGCCGGATGGCGGGGCGGCGTCGTCGCGCGGAAGAGATCCGATCAGTTCAGGCGGCTGCCACCCAGACCCGCAATGGTCCGGTCGACCAGCGCGCGATCGGCCTCACCCGACAAATGCGTCGCGATCAGCGCGCCGGCAGCCTTGGCGGCGGCATCGGCGGCGGTCGCGCGGACCTCGGCAATGGCGGCGCGTTCGGCGGCGGCGATCTTGTCGGTCGCCATCTTGGCGCGACGCTGGGTCAGTTCGGCGGCGTCGGCTTCCGCCTTTACCAGCAGCGCCTGCGCCTCGGCTTCGGCATGGGCGACCATTTCGGCGGCCTGTGCCTCGATACCGGCGATCTTCGACGTATATTCGTCGCGCAGCGCCTCGGCTTCGGCACGCAGCGTGCGCGCTTCGTCGAGGCGGGTACGGATCGCCGCGATCTGACCGTCGAGTAGGCGACCGATCAGGGCGGGCACGCCCTTCACGACCAGCACCAGCAGGAACAGCAGCATCGCCGCGCTGACCCATGCCGTGGCGTTCAGCCCCAGCGCGGTCGGATCGGGATGGTTGGCCCCGGTCGAGCTGCCATGCGCACCCTCGACGGCTTCGGTGCCGGTCTTGGGCAGGCCCTCTTCGTGGATCGCCTCGTTCAGCGTCGGGCTGCCATGCGCGACGTTGGGATTAGCCATGGAGCACCGCCTTCACCGCGCCGTGCGCGTCCTGTTCGCTGACCCGCACGCCCGACACGCGCTCGACGATCGCCTGTGCGGCTTCGGCGGCGACCTGTTCGACCTGCGCCATCGCCGCGCCACGCTGGGCAGCGATATCGGCTTCGGCCTGCGCGACGCGGGCCTGCATGTCGGCATTGGCCGCGGCCAGCCGTTCTGCCGCCGCCGCCGCACCCTTGGCACGGGCTTCGGCCAGCAGCTTCTGCGCAGCCTCGCGGCTGGCATTTTCGCGGGCACGCCATGCCGCTTCGGTCGCATCCGCCTGCCCACGCGCCGCTTCGGCGGCGGCGAGGTCGGCGGCGATGCCCTGGTCGCGCTGGTCGACCGTGCCCTGCACCTTGGGCACCATGCCGAGGCCCACGACGAGGAACACGATGCCGAAGGTCAGCACCAGCCAGAAGACCTGCGACCCCCAGGTCGCGGCGAGCTGCTCGATTTGCGGCATGAAACGTCCCGTATTGGTCTGGTCGACCGGGCGCCATCGCCCGGCCGAAACCGGTCCGTCAGCCGGACCGGGAGTCCGGCGCGGAGGTCAGCCCCCGCGCCGGGCGTCACGCATGTTACGCGACGAAGATCAGCAGCACTGCGACGACGAACGCCAGCAGGCCGAGAAGTTCGGCGGCGGCGAAGCCGATGAACATGTTGCCCTGCTGACCGGCAGCGGCCGACGGGTTGCGCAGCGCGCCCTGCAGGAAGGCGGCGAAGACGTTGCCCACGCCGAGTGCGGCGAGGCCAGCACCGATAGCTGCGAGACCGGCGCCGAGGAACTTGATGGCGTCTGCTTCCATGTCGAAAACTCCCTTGGAAAAATCTTGTCTGTTGGTTGGGATCAGTGATGGTCGTGCAGGTGCACGGCATCGTTGATGTAGAGCGAGGTCAGCAGCGCGAAGACATAGGCCTGTACGCCGGCAACCAGCATTTCGAGGGCCGACACGCCGACCATCAGCGCGAAGCTGGGCACGCTGACCAGCACGCCGATGCCGGCACCGGTCGCGGTCGAATTGATGATGAAGCCCGCCAGCACCTTCAGCAGGATGTGGCCGGCGGTCATCGCAACGAACAGTCGCAGCGCGAGGCTGAACGGGCGGACCATGAACGACACGAACTCGATCGGCGCGACCAGCAGCAGCACCGGGATCGGCGTGCCCTTCGGCGCGAACAGGCTGAAGAAGCGCAGGCCATGCTTGAACAGGCCGACGATCAGCACGATCGAGAAGCTGGCGATGGCGAGGACGCCGGTCACGGTGAAGTGGCTGGTGACGGTGAACGGGTGCAGCCCGACCAGACCGAAGGGCAGCAGGCCGACCACGTTCGCGAACAGGATGAACATGAACAGCGAGAACACGTACGGAAGGTACTTGCGCCCTTCATGCCCGATGTTCGCGGCGAGCAGCTTGTCGATGAAGCCGGTAAAGCCCTCGACCGCCATCTGCCAGCGGCCCGGAACGACCTGCTGCTTCATGCCGCCGATCATAAACACGAACAGCGCGACCGCCGCGACGATCATCCACAACGCCGAATTGGTGAACGGCAGGACGTGATCGCCCAGGGGAATGTCGAAGATCGTCTGCACCTCGAACTGGTGCATCGGATCGATCTTGCCTGCCTGCGCCACGTCGCTTCGCCCCGATATGCCAAGGCGCCCGAGGACTGTCAGTCCGGACGCCGGTTCGAAATCCTGATGATATTCCTGAATGCACTGACAATTCCGAGGAACAGCAGCACGAGCAGGAGCCATGGCGAGGTGCCGAGCAGATAGTCGAGGGTTCCCCCGATCACCGCCCCCCCGACCATCCCGCCGATCAGTTCAGCCAGCACGCGATTGCCGAGGCGGTAGTTTTTCTCCCCCGCTTCGTCCCGCGCCTGGCCGGTCCGGATCGCCTCGTCCTTTTTCGCCTGGTTCAGCCGCGCGTCGAGCGAGGTGATCCGGGGATCTTCGGGCAAGGGGTCTAGTCCGGGCTCGTTCTCCGCCATCATCCCCTCCACGACCAGTCGGTCGGGCCGGATATGCGCCGGATGGCGAGCCCGCCAAGGCAGGCGCGCTTTAGGAAGGTGACGGTTTCGAGTCAACCATAGCGTTCGCGCAGAAACCTTTCGGGAGGATGAACGGGGGAAACGACCGAGATCGTTCTGAACACATTCGACAAGGAATGCAGACCCTGCCGAGAGAATTAGCTAAACGCATCGAGCGGCCGACACATCGGCCGCGAAGGAGGTGATTGAACTGAATAACGATACCGCAACCGTCATCATCGGCGTAATCATGCTGATGGTGGCATTCGCGACCCTGGTGCTGAAAATCATCGAGGTCGCCCGCTCCAAGTAGCGGCGGGACGGGGTCGGCCTGGCAGCCGGCCCCGCAACGTAAAGACCCCGGCCGCTGGCACGACCGGGGTCTGGAGGTGTATCCCTGAAATCAGACACCGCGTGTTTCATATAGCGCAGGATGCGCCGATTTTCAATCCCTCACACGCAGCGCGGGTCGCGCTCCGGCGGTCCGTTGCCGCGGGTTTCCCAGCTACCCCCCGGCGTCTTGTACTTCTCGCCCGGCTTGGTCTGCGCGATCAGGTTGCAACCCGACACGAACGCGAATTGCTCGACGGTCGCGCCCGACTGTGCGCCGCGGGTATAGGCGGCCTTGCGCTGGATGTTGATGTTGGCCACCAGCGCGCGCAGCTCGGCCGTGCCGCCGCCGACGACACCCAGATAGCCATCGGGCTGTTCGCCCACCTGCCCCGCCGCGCGGGCGGCCTGATAGGCGGGATCGCGCTGCGCCCATGCGGTGCCGGCGAACCCGGCGACCGCGACGAAGGCGGCTGCGGCGAGGCCGTATTTGACGTAAGCATGCATGGTCAGAAAATCCCCGGGTTATCCTGAATGAGCGTCTTCGCCTCCCCATCGAGGCGATACACCACTTCCTGCGTGATGTTGATGTTCAGGTTGATGACGATCGGCTTGTCCGGCGCGGACACGTTGACGCAGCCGCCGGCGAGGCACGCGGTGCCACCGATCATCAAGGCTCTGAACATCGTCACGCTGTCGTTCATGGCACAGTCTCGCTTTCGGAGGGCTGAATGGTGGTGTCGAGCGGCGCCGGTGGCAAGCCCTGTTCGCGGCGGCGCTGTTCGGCCTGCAGCGCGGGCAGGTTGCGTTCGATCAGCCGTTTCGGGTCGTAATAATTCTGCACCGAATCGATCAGCTGGCGGAAGGGTGCCCTGATCCGAACATTGAAGACCAGCGGCAGCTTGGCCAAGCGGCGGATCAGGAAGTTGCTGTATGTCCCCTCCCCCTGGCTGACCCCGGCAAAGCGGATCGCCGTCAGCATCTCGCCCGCCAACGGCCCGTCCAGTTCGATGGTCAGGCGGCGATAGTTCATCGATTTGAGCGCCTGGAAGGCAAGATTTCCCCAGAAGCCGACATCTTCCTTCGATACCTCGCCCACATAGGACAGGTTGCCGCCACCACGCGATTGGAGCTTGCCCCCTTCGATCCGGCCGCCATTGGCGTCGAAGATCATCGGCAGCACACCGTCGAACACGCCCGACGCGTTGAGATTGTCGAATTCGAACTGTTGCAGGAACAGCCCGCCATCGACACCGGTGACGCGGAAGGTCATGCGCCGCTCCTGATCCTCGGCAAAGTCGAGGACCGTCGGCTCCAGCACCATTTCACCGCCGCCCAGCGGCCAGCGTCCTCCTTCGATCTGGACGCGCATCCCTTCGATCAGGCGATAGCGGACCACGCCGTCGGTCACCGCGATGCCGGGATTGACCTCGGCGATCGTCGCGACCTGTCCGGGTGCGGTGACGAGACCGAGCAGGTCGGTGAAGCGGATTTCCCCCGCCAGCCCGGTGACCGGGCCGAAAGCGGCGGCGAGGTCGGTGTCGGCAGTGCGAAACGTACCGGTCGAGGTCACGCCCTCCGGACTCCACGCAATATCGCCGCGCCCGGACACCGTGCCCTTCACATCGGCCACGACGCCATAGGTCAGCCGGGTCAACTCATTAGGCTGGAACGAATCACTGAAGGTGATGCCGGGCACCGCCAGCACGGCATCCCCGCGCCCGGTGGCAAGGTCGTGGGTGATGGTCACGTCGGTGACCTTCACACCCTTGGCCGGGTGTTTCAGCGTCCCGCCGGCACGGATGTCGTTGCCGCTGAGCGTCAGCTTGAAATCGTCGCTGCGCAGCGGTTCGAATCGCGGCTGCGGATCGGCATCGCGCACGCCGACATCGCCGTCCAGCGACAGGACGCCGCCAGCCAGCCGCCAGTCGCCCGATGCTTCGCGTATCAGCAGCGGCACATTGCCAATTTGCCCCTCGCCC
Organism: Sphingomonas panni; assembly: GCF_022664435.1. GTDB lineage: Bacteria > Pseudomonadota > Alphaproteobacteria > Sphingomonadales > Sphingomonadaceae > Sphingomonas > Sphingomonas panni. The sequence goes on from NZ_JAKREU010000007.1 coordinate 103,388, forward strand.
CGGTCGAACCTGCCCGCGACCAAGCCGTTCGCGACGCGCCCGGTAAGCCAGCCCAGGTCGAGAACGCTGATCCGGTCCGGGCTGCCCAGCCGCGTCTTCACATCGGTCAGCGCGAAGCCGAGGTCGGCAAGACCGAACCGCCCGCCCGCCGCCGCCAGCGTAACCGGGGTGCCGCCGAGCGTTCCCGTCAACCGCGTCGCGCCGATCGATACCCCGCCGCCGATTCGCCCATTTGCGAGCTGCACCATGCCCCCATTCGCCGCGCACAACCGCAGCCGCGCCGGATCGAGCGTCAGCGCCGACACGCGCAGCCGGTTGAACGCGACCGGCACGCAGCCATTATTCACCACCAGCCGCCCGCCGCCATCCCAGCGCGCATCGATCGGCAGGGCGAGCCGGTCGATCCGTCCGCCGCTGAACGGGCCGGACAGTTCGGCACGGGTCTCGATGCGGGTCGCGCCATTGCCGGCGGTACGGAAACGGACCGGGGCAAGCGCCAGCCGCGCATCGCCCGCCGCATAAGGAGCGACGGTCGCCGTGCCGATGACCGGCGATCCGGGGCCGGCATGGGACAGCCGGATGCTCGCCACAGGCAGGCCGCCGCCGCCCATCGCCAGCGTGCCGTTCAGCGTCGCGCCCTTGCCCGATACCCAGCGCACCGGCCCGTCGCGCAGGGTCGCGCGCGCGCCGCTGGCCGCGACGAAGGCCATCCGGTCGATCCGCGCGGCGAGTGGGCGGGCGGCGACCTCCGCCGACAGGTCGAACCGCTGCGCGGCCCGTGCCGCCGCGCGCGCCGCTGCCGTCGCCAGCGGTGCGACCGGGGTGCCGGCGGCGGCATCCCCCGTGCGGGCGATCTGCGCTACCATCGCCGGTGACAGTCGGGCACCCCGCGCCCCGATCCGTCCGTCGAACGCCGGCACTCCGCCGACTTCGTAGCGCCCGGCGATGGACAGCGCCTGCCCCGCACCCTGCTGCAGGACGTAATCGCCCGAATGCAGGTCGAGAATGCCGGAGGTTCGCCGCGCCCGGCCATCGAACCCGATGGTGCCGGACAACGCCGCCACCTGGGTCCGGGGTGCGACGATCCGTTCGGCCGCGACCTCGGCTCGCCCGCGCCACCGGTCGAAACCGGGCGAGAGCCTGGCGTCGGCCCGAATCACCGGCGCGACCAGCCGCACGTCGCCGCACGCCGCTGCCTGCGCCCGGATCGGACCGGTCAGCGATGGCCCGGTGGTCGCGGTCCTGAGCAACAGGTTCGCCGCCAGCCGGTCGATGCCGCAGCCATTCAGCGACAGCCGCTCGGCCACCGCCGCCAGCGTACCCGTAAAGCCGTTCGCCAGATTGCCCTTCCCGGCAAGCTTCGCGCCGACCACCCCATATGGCGTCGTCAGTCGGATGCGCCCGTCATCGACCGCAACGTCGAAATCGGGCAGCGCGAAGGGCTTGCCGGAGGGCGGCGGCAACAGCCTGTCGATCTGACCGAATGATACCGTCCCGCCGGGCCGCAAGGTCGCACGCAACCGCGCCTGTCCGACGCGGGCACCGGTGACCGTCGCACCGTTCAGCGACACATCGGTATCGATCTCCACCCAGTCGGCGATCAGGTCGGGTGCCTTGGGATCGCCCAGCACGACGTCGACCAGTCGCTGACGCCCCAGCCCGATCTGCGCGACGCGGTAGCGGGCGGACACGCCGCGCTTTTCCAGTTCGCGGCGGACCAGATTGTCGGCGATCGGCTTGCGCTGCGTCCACAACAGCCCGGCCAGCAGCAACACGATGCCGCACACGATCAGCAGCACCTGCACGAAGCGGCGGCGCTTTCGGCCATGGCGACGCGGCGATGCCACGGTCTCCACCGCCTGCTCGTCGTCACCGCCCAGACCCTCTACTCCGCTATTGCGACCCGTTCGTCGCGCTTCATGCTGCCAGGGTCAAGCGCGAGAGGCGGCAAACGGTTCCGGCAGCGCAACGGAAGTTGTGGGGTGACGGCTCAACTCGGGGCCGTCGCCGCCTTGTGTCGTTCCTGCCAGGCTTTCGCTTCGCGTTCGAGCGGCGGCCGCATACATGCTTCCATTTCCGGTCCGGTCCGCACCGTCGGTACGCAGGCGAGATACGCCTGGCAGATGCCCGCATCGAACAGCGGATCACCGCTGGGCGGCTTCAACGCGCATCGGGTCGGGCCGACGAGCCATGCCCGCTTCGTCACGACTTGGAAGCTGCGCGGGCGCTCACCGGTCACGACGATTTCGTCGTCGGGAGGCGGCGCATCCGGCGCCGCCTGCACCAGCAGCGCGGCGACAAGGAGCGGCGCGATCACCGACCCAGCCGCCGCACGATGCGGATGCCGACATTGTCGATGCCGGGGTTGGTATCGGAAAACATCTGGCGATGGCTGAAATGCTCCCAAGCGAGTTCGACGGCCCAGCGCCGGTCAAGCCGCACCCCGACAGAGGCATTGGGATTGAACAGGACTTTCGATCCGAACGAGGTACGGCGACGATAGATATCGTAGCGCCGCCATGCCTCGTCGTTCGAGATACCCGGCTGGAACGGGTCCGGCGTGAAGCGATAGCCGTCGATGACGGTCATGCCGATCCCCGCCTGCCCATAGACCCGGCCGCGCAGGATATGCTGCCGCCATTCCGCCCCCGCGCTGAAGAAGCTGGTGCGGCCTGCCGTGTTCACCTGCGCCTTCACGGTCAGGCGGGGTTTCAGCAAGATGCGAAGCGGCGCGGTGCGATAGGCAAGCTGCACGTCGACCGTGCCATTCTCTTCCTCCCCTTCGTAAATCTGCCCGGCCGGCAGCTCGGGCAGGTCGAAGATCAGCTTGCTGCCGAGCGGATGAAAGTTGGCACCATGCCGCAGCACGCCGATAGCGACCTCCGCCGGTTCACGCGGCGGCACCGCCCGCTCCTGTGCCATCGCCGTCGTCGAGGCGAGCGCCAACACTGCGCCCAGGACGCCCTTTTCAAACCGAATCATTTGAACCCCTTCCCGCAAACGGCAGTCGCTTCGCCGTGAGCAATGTCGTATCATCGACAATAATTGCTGTAAAACAGAAAGTATCTTGTGTCGGACGGATATTCGCTGCCGCCAAAGAAGGCGCGGACCAGCCGCAGGGTCGGTATGCTGTTCCTGTGCCTCGCGGCGCTGCTGGGGGTGCTGACGATCATCGCAGCGGCAGCGCCTGGCCGTATTGGAATTGCGGTTCGGGCCAAGATTGCCGAGCAGGCGCCGATGCGGCGAACCTGCTGCCTGACGAAACACTGACCAAATTGAACCGCGATCCAACGGCCCGCCGCCGTTTCGACGCGTGGGTGGCAACGCCCGGCATCCGCATCGGACTGGCGGCTGTCGTGCTGCTGCAATCTGGGCCGATGCCGGTCCTGTTGTTCGCGGTCGGCATGGCGCTGCGACGCCTGGGGCAGAAGCGGTGTAATGCCCTGGCCGATGCGTTGCCGTGGTTGCGACGGGCATCGCGTGCCGCGATCGTGCTGGCTATTGCGCACATAATCGCGCCTATCTTTCAAAGCCTCTTGCTCGCCAACGGGTTCGCCCAGCCGGAGGTACTTACCGCTCCCATCATGGTGGAGATGACCTTGCTGCTCCTGATGCTCGCCTTCGCGGCCTACGCCACGATCTGGGCGCTGGAAGCAGGCATCCGGGCCGAGCGCGAACTGGCCGATTTCGTCTGATGCCGGTCATCGTCAATCTCGACGTGATGCTGGCGCGGCGGAAGGTCCGGTCGAAGGAACTGGCCGAGGCGATCGGCATCACCGAATCGAACCTGTCGCTGCTGAAATCGGGCAAGGTGAAGGGCGTGCGCTTCGCGACGCTGGCGGCGATCTGCCGCTATCTCGACTGCACGCCGGGCGACATTCTCGACTATACCCCATCCGACGACGACCTGAAGCCGGGGGGCGAGGAGTGAACCGCCCCCTCGCCCCCTGCCCCGCGATCGGCTAGGCATTCGGCCATGACCACGCCAGAGACCGACGGCACCGGCCACCGCGCGCGCCTGCGCGGACGGTTGCTGGAACATGGCGGGGCGGCTTTGCTCGACCATGAATTGATCGAGTATCTGCTGACGCTGGCCATCCCCCGGCGCGATACCAAGCCGCTGGCGAAGACACTGCTCCACGAGTTCGGCGGGATCGGCGGGTTGCTGTCGGCCGACCCGATCGCGCTGGGCAAGGTTTCCGGCATGGGCGACAGCGCGGTAGCGGCGATCCGTATCGCGCAGGCGGCAGCGACGCGGATGCTCAAGGCGCAGGTGGCGGAGCGGCCGGTGCTGTCGAACTGGCAGGCGCTGCTCGACTATCTCCACGCCGACATGGCGCATCTGGCGGTCGAACGAATCCGGGTGCTGCACCTCAACAGCCGCAACCTGCTGATCCGCGACGAACTGGTGGCGGAGGGGACGATCGACGAAGCCCCGATCTATACCCGTGAGGTGATCCGCCGCGCGCTGGACCTGGGGTCGGCGGCGCTGATCCTCGTCCACAACCACCCCAGCGGCGATCACAGCCCCAGCCGGGCCGATATCGACCTGACCCGCACCATTGCCGCAGCGGGCAAGCCATTGGGCATCACCGTCCACGACCACCTCATCATCGGCGCGAAGGGGCATACGAGCCTGCGCGCCCAGGGAATGTTCTGATGCGTACCGAAAAGCAGAAGATGATCGCCGGCGAGCTGTACCATGCCGGCGATGCCGAACTGGTGGCGGACGTGATGCGCGCGGCGGCGTGGATGGACCGCTACAACGCCCGCATCGCGCTCGACCGTGACGAACAGCGGGCGTTGCTGCGTGAGATGCTGGCATCGGTCGGCGAGAACGTCATCATCCGCCCGCCCTTCCACATCGACTATGGCTACAACATCACCATCGGCGACGACGTGTTCCTGAATTACGGCTGCGTCATCCTCGACGTGTGCGCCGTCATGATCGGCGACAAGACGCAGATCGGGCCGGGCGTCCAGATTCTGGCCGCCGACCATCCGCGCGATCCGGCGGTGCGTGCGCAGATGCTGGAGTTCGGGCGACCGGTCACCATCGGACGCAATGTGTGGATCGGCGGCGGCGCCATCCTGTTGCCCGGCGTGACGGTCGGTGACGATGCGCTGATCGGCGCGGGATCGGTCGTCACGCGGGACGTGCCGGCGGGGGCGACGGTCGTCGGCAATCCGGCACGGGTACGATAGAAAAGACCGCCGGGATCGCTCCCGACGGTCTCTGTCATATCAGCTCTGCGCGGCGATCAGGCGCTCTGGCTCAGGAAACTGGTCAGTTCCGCCTTGCTCACTGCCTTCGACTTGTCCTTGTCCGCCTGGGCGAAGGCCTGCTTGACCCAGCTCTTCACCTCGGGCTTGTCGGCGGTCACGCCGGGCTCGCTGGCCGATCGCAGCGCGACCATCCATTCGCCGAACTGCTTTTCGGTCAACTGCCCCTTCCCGTCCTTGTCGTATTTCGGGAATTCGGCCTCGACGATCTGCGCGATTTGCGCACCGCTGGCGGGCTGTCCGGCCTCTGCGGTCGCCTGCGCGGTCTGCGTCGCCGGGTCGGCCGGGGCTGGCTGCGTTGCAGTGATCGACGGATCAGCCTGTGCAGGAGCAGGATTTACCGGTGCCGCCTGCGCGGTCGGAGCAGTCGCTTGTGTCGTAGTAGCATCCTGCGCAAGGGCAGGCGCAGACATCATCACGGCACTGGCCAGAAGAATACGCTTCATCATCGAATTTCTCCTTTCGGAAGGCTTCGGTACTTCATTGCGTCGTTCGCATTACATTGCCTAACGACTTTGCGATGACCCGGCCAACTTAGGTCGTTTCGGTTTCGATTGAAGCCCTTCTCGACTCTCTTCTATCGCACGATAGGCTCGATTCGTCCGCGACTTGTTGCTAGGGCGCGGCAAACCGTTCGCCCGTTTTCGAAAGGCCCTGCGATGATTCCCCGCTACTCCCGCCCCGAGATGACCGCCCTGTGGCAGCCCCAGGCTCGATTCCGCATCTGGTTCGAGATCGAGGCGCACGCCACCGACGCGCTCGCCGAACTGGGCGTGGTGCCGAAGGAGGCCGCCGAGAAGATCTGGGCGATGAACGATGCCGAGTTCGACGTCGACCGGATCGACGCGATTGAGGCGGAGACGAAGCACGACGTCATCGCCTTCCTCACGCATGTGTCGGAACGGACCGGGCCGGAAGCGCGCTTCCTGCATCAGGGGATGACCAGTTCGGACGTACTCGACACCTGTCTTGCGGTGCAGCTGGCGCGGGCGTCGGACATCCTGCTCGCCGATCTCGACAAGCTGCTGGACGTTATCGAGCGTCGCGCGCGCGAACACAAGCTGACCCCCACCATCGGCCGCAGCCATGGCATCCATGCCGAGCCGGTGACTTTCGGGCTGAAGCTCGCCCAGGCCTATGCCGAGTTCGACCGCTGCCGCACGCGCCTGCGCAACGCACGCGCCGAGGTGGCGACCTGTGCGATTTCGGGTGCGGTCGGCACCTTCGCGAACATCGACCCGCGCGTCGAGGAACATGTCGCCGAGAAGATGGGCCTGACCGTCGAACCGGTATCGACGCAGGTCATCCCGCGCGACCGCCATGCGATGTATTTCGCGACGCTGGGCGTGATCGCCGGGTCGATCGAACGCCTCGCGACCGAAATCCGCCATCTGCAGCGCACCGAAGTGCTGGAGGCCGAGGAATATTTCTCGCCGGGGCAGAAGGGGTCGTCGGCCATGCCGCACAAGCGCAACCCGGTGCTGACCGAGAACCTGACCGGCCTTGCCCGCATGGTGCGCGGTTACGTCACCCCGGCGCTGGAGAATGTCGCCTTGTGGCATGAACGCGACATCTCGCACTCGTCGGTCGAGCGTTACATCGGCCCCGACGCGACGATCACGCTCGACTTCGCGCTGGCCCGCCTGACCGGGGTGATCGACAAGCTGGTCGTCTATCCGGCGCGGATGGAAAAGAACCTCAACAAGATGGGCGGCCTCGTCCATTCGCAGCGCGTCCTGCTGGCGCTGACCCAGGCCGGGGTGAGCCGCGAGGATTCGTACCGCTATGTTCAGCGCAACGCGATGAAGGTGTGGGAATCGGACGGCGAACTGTCGCTGCTCGAACTGCTGAAGGCCGATCCCGACGTCGCCGCCGCGCTGTCGCCCGACGAGATCGAGAGCCGGTTCGACCTCGGCTATCACTACAAGCATGTCGACACGATTTTTGCCCGGGTGTTCGGCAAGGCGTGACGGATTATCCCCGCCGGACCGGTAAGTCCGGCGGGGCATCGCGGGGAGCCGGGCGCGGCGGCGAACACCGTGATCGATACCACCATTTTCGATGCGACTGTCTCTGCGCGACCCGCCCTGTCTCGCGCTACGATGCATCCGATCGGCTGCGGTGCAGCGTGTACGATCTGCGTCCCGCCACGAAGGATGAGATCATGAACCAGATCCCGCAGAACCACGACGACGACCCGGCGTTCCAGAACGACGATGACGGCGCGATTGCAGCGGTCAACGACGGGGAAGCATGGGCGAATGCCGACGTCGACTACCCGGCTGCTCGACGCGATGGCGACTATGCCGCCCCTTCCTCGCTACTGGTGCGCCCGACGATGCCGTTGGATCGCGCTATCCTGACCGATTTTCTGGACAGGTGCATGACCAGCGATCCCCGTGTGCGCTACGGCCTTGGCAAAAAGGTCCCGAGACATGGTGCCATTCCGGGGCAGGAGTTCACCGAGATCGATTGCAGCGGCTTCGTACGCGAAGCCATCCGGTTAGCGACCAGTCCCATGGTCAAGTTCCCGGACGGATCGGTGGTCCAGCATGACTGGGTGCGAAACTGGAATTACGCGCCCGGCGTCGTCGAGGACGGCGAAAAGACGGACAACCGCGTACGGATCGCGTTCCTGCGACCGCAGGACAGTGCGAAGGGCGTCGGTCATGTCGTCCTGCTGCTGAACGGAATGACACTGGAATCGCATGGCGGGGTCGGTCCGAACCGCAGGGTCTGGAGCAGCCTGTCATGGCGTCACCACAGCCATGTCTATCGGCTCGATTGACGCGGCACCCCGTCGCCCTTCGGATCAGTCGACCCGCCGCTCCATATAGATCGCATCCGCGCCGAACCCCGCCGCGCCGCCGGGGGCCGCGATGAAGCCTTGCCGCGCCCAATAGGCATCGGCCCCGCCGACCGCGATCAGCGCGAGGACGGGAATGCCACGGCGCGCGGCGATGTCGCTCAGGATCGGAAGCAGGCGCTCGACCGCCTTCGTACCACGCGCGACCGGCGCGACGACGACGTCGTGCAGATACCAGCAATCGGCGCTGGGCGGCAGATCGCCCAACAGCGCGTGCATCGCCGGCGGTGCGAGCCGGTGCCACGGATGGCTGATGCAATGGCCGGTGACCGTATCGCCGTCGGCCAGCACCCAGCATCCCTCGGGGCTGAGGGCGATGCGTTCGGCGTACAGGTCCGCCGCTTCGCCATAGTCGCCCAGTTCGGCGCGGGCGAGCGCGGCGATGCGCGGCGCGTCGGAGACGGTGGCGGGACGCCACACAGCGGTCATGGTCGTGTCCTTTGCTTGGGTCGCAGTATCGTATCACATTCCGTCGTCATCCCGGCGAAGGCCGGAATCCATGGACGGCGGAACGTCGCGTATCGTTCGCGAACACCCGACACAATGGATCCCGGCCTTCGCCGGAATGACGAAGGAAGCGGACGACCTGTTCTTACCCGCCGAGCGCGGTCTTCAGCCGGCTGAAGAAGCCCATCGACTCCGGGCACTCCTCACCCGTCTCCGTTTCGCGGAACGCTTCGAGCAGTTCCTTCTGCCGGGCCGACAGGCGGGTCGGGGTTTCCACCTCGATATGGATCACCATGTCGCCATGGCCCCGCCCCTGCAGGACCGGCATCCCGGCACCACGCTGGCGCAGTTCCTTGCCCGATTGGATGCCGGCGGGCACGCGGATGCTGTGCTTCTGCCCGTCGAGGCCGGGAATCTCGATCGTCCCGCCCAGCGCCGCCGTGGTGAAGCTGATCGGCGCGCGGGCGTGCAATGCGGTGCCCTCACGTTCGAACAGCGCGTGGCGCTTGACGTGGAGGAAGATGTAGAGGTCGCCGGCCGGTGCGCCACGTGCGCCCGCCTCGCCCTCTCCGGTCAGGCGGATGCGCGTGCCTTCGTCGACGCCGGGCGGAATGTTGACCTGCAACGTCTTGGTCTGGTCGACGCGGCCCTCGCTGTTACAGACCGGGCACGGGTCGCTAATAACCTGCCCTGCACCGTGACAGGTCGGACAGGCTCGCTCGACAACGAAGAAGCCCTGCTGCGCCCGGACCTTCCCATGGCCGTTGCAGGTGTGACAGGTGCGCGCCTTGGTGCCCGGCGACGCGCCGCTGCCGCCGCAGGGCGCGCAGGCGGCGGAGACGTCGACGGTGATCTCGGTCTGGTGGCCGTGATAGGCCTCCTCCAGCGAAACCTCCATGTCGTAGCGCAGGTCGGCACCACGGCGTGGGCCGGCACGGCCGCCCTGGCGCCCGCCGCCCATGAATTCGCCGAAGACGCTTTCGAAAATGTCGGAGAAGCCGCCGAAATCCTGCGCGCCGCCGCCGGCACCGCCCGCACCCTGGCGGAAGGCGGCATGGCCGTAGCGGTCATACGCCGCGCGCTTCTGCGGGTCCTTCAGGCAGTCATAGGCTTCGTTGATCGCCTTGAACTTCGCCTCGGAATCCTTGCACCCGGCATTCTTGTCGGGGTGATATTTGATCGCGAGCTTGCGATAGGCCGACTTGATCGTCCCCGCATCCGCGGTGCGCTCGCATTCGAGCAGTTCGTAGAAATCGACTTCGGTGGTCATCAAAAAGCCCTCTCCCCTTCAGGGGAGAGGGTTTGGGAGAGGGGCAGTCCACAACGACCCGCCCGCCACGCCCCCTCTCCCCGGCCCTCTCCCCCGAGGGGGAGAGGGAGGGGCGTTGGTTTACGCCTTGTGGCTGTCGTCGACTTCCGAGAATTCGGCATCGACGACGTCGTCGGCCTTGTTCTCCGCCGCAGCGTCGGCCGCCGGGGCGGCTTCGGCCTGCTGCTGCTTTTCATAGATCGCCTGGCCGAGCTTCATCGCGACCTGCGCCAGAGCCTGGCTCTTTTCGGTCATGCGATCGGCATCGCCGCTCTCGACCGCCGCCTTGGTCTCGGCAACCGCGGCTTCGATCTCCGACTTCAGCGACGCGTCGACCTTGTCGCCATTGTCGGCCAGCTGGCGCTCGGTCGTGTGGATCAGCGATTCGGCGTTGTTCTTCGCCTCGGCGCCGGCACGACGCTTCTTGTCCTCTTCAGCGAACTGTTCGGCGTCGCGGACCATCTGGTCGATGTCGCTGTCCGACAGGCCGCCCGAGGCCTGGATGCGAATCTGCTGCTCCTTGCCGGTGCCCTTGTCCTTGGCCGACACGTTGACGATGCCGTTGGCGTCGATGTCGAACGTGACCTCGATCTGCGGCACGCCGCGCGGCGCGGGCGGGATGCCGACCAGATCGAACTGGCCCAGCATCTTGTTGTCGGCGGCCATTTCGCGCTCGCCCTGGAACACGCGGATCGTCACCGCACCCTGATTGTCGTCGGCGGTCGAATAGACCTGCGACTTCTTGGTCGGGATGGTGGTGTTGCGGTCGATCATGCGGGTCATGATGCCGCCCAGCGTCTCGATGCCCAGCGACAGCGGGGTCACGTCGAGCAGCAGCACGTCCTTCACGTCACCCTGCAGCACGCCCGCCTGGATCGCGGCACCGATCGCCACGACTTCGTCGGGGTTCACGCCGGTGTGCGGTTCCTTGCCGAAGAACTGCTTCACGACCTCGCGGACGCGCGGCATCCGGGTCATGCCGCCGACCAGCACGACTTCATCGATCGCGCTCGCCTGCACGCCGGCATCGGCCAGCGCCTTCTTGCACGGCTCGAGGGTGCGCTTGACGAGGTCTTCGACCAGTCGTTCGAGGTCCGCACGGGTGATCGACTTGACGAGGTGCTTCGGACCAGTCGCGTCGGCCGTGATGAACGGCAGGTTCACTTCGGTCGTCTGCGCCGACGACAGCTCGATCTTCGCCTTTTCGGCGGCTTCCTTCAGACGCTGGAGCGCCAGCTTGTCCTTGGTCAGGTCGATGCCCTCGACCTTCTTGAACTCATCCGCCAGGAACTGCACGATCTTCGCGTCGAAGTCTTCGCCGCCGAGGAAGGTGTCGCCGTTGGTCGCCTTCACTTCGAACACGCCGTCGCCGATTTCCAGCACGGAAATGTCGAAGGTGCCGCCGCCAAGGTCATAGACCGCGATGGTCTTGTTGTTGTCCTTGTCGAGGCCATAGGCGAGCGCCGCCGCCGTCGGTTCGTTGATGATGCGCAGGACTTCGAGACCGGCGATCTTGCCGGCGTCCTTGGTCGCCTGACGCTGGGCGTCGTTGAAATAGGCCGGCACGGTGATGACCGCCTGGGTCACGGTCTCGCCGAGATACGATTCGGCCGTTTCCTTCATCTTCTGCAGGATGAACGCGCTGATCTGCGACGGCGAATATTCCTCGCCGCCCGCCTTCACCCACGCATCGCCGTTCGGCCCGCGCGCGATGGTGTAGGGAACCAGCTCGGTATCCTTCTTGGTGACCGGATCGTCGAAGCGGCGGCCGATCAGGCGCTTCACCGCGAAGATCGTGTTGTCGCCGTTGGTCACGGCCTGACGCTTGGCCGGCTGGCCGATCAGCCGCTCGCCATCCTTTGCGAACGCCACGATCGACGGCGTGGTGCGCGCGCCTTCCGCATTTTCGATGACCTTGGGGCTACCGCCCTCCATCACCGCGACGCAGCTGTTGGTCGTGCCCAGATCGATACCGATTACTTTAGCCATGGTCCCTCATTGGCCCCCGGGTTGAATGTAAAACCTGGACCCGGCGGCACGGGGAGGTGCCGTCCGGGTCGTTCCGAGGGCGGATATAGGCAGGGTTCGGCTTGCCGCAAGATTATGCGCGGCATAGGGAACCGTATCGGGACAGGAGCGTGCGCATGAAGACACGGTGGATGGTACTGGCAGCGGCGGCGATCGCGCTGACGGGATGCCAGCAACCCACGCGGGTCGAGAATGCGTGGGTCCGCCTGTCCGCCGTGCCCGGACGCCCGGCCGCGGCCTATGCCACGATCCAGCCGGGTTCGCTCGGCCAAGCGCTCATCGGCGTCGCCAGCCCGGCGGTGGGGCGGATCGAGTTGCACGAGAGCATGACCGGCCATGGCGGCATGGGCATGATGCGGCCGCTGGAGCGGGTGGCGCTGACCGCGCATGAACCCACGACGCTGGCACCCGGCGGCATTCATGCGATGCTGTTCGACCTGAAGGGCGGCTTGCGGCCGGGCGGCACCATCCCGCTGACCTTCCGCTTCGACGGATCGCAGGACATCATCGTCGACGCGAAGCTGGTCGGCGCGGGCGATCCGGCACCGAAGTGAAGCGCCTGCTCACCCCCGCCGAAACCGATCTCGCCCGCACCATGTTCGGCGACACGATCGACTATCGACGGGCGCGGGTGGCGAACGCGAAATGGGCGTTCTTTCAGCCGAAACAGGTCGCGATGGCGCCGACCGGGTGCATCCATTTCCACCCGCAAGGCAATCTGTACCGCGACGACTTCGCCTGCGCCGGGCGCGACCTCGCCGCGCTGTTCCTGCACGAGATGATGCACATCCACCAGGCGCAGCATCGCGGGCGATACTGGCTCCCGCTGATGCGCCATCCCTTCTGCACCTATCGCTACGCCATCGTGCCCGGCAAACCGTTCGAGGCGTACGGTATCGAGCAGCAGGCGGAGATCGTCCGCCATGCCTTTCTGCTGCGACAGGGGGTCACGGTGAAGGACAAGCCGCCGCTGGCGGTGTATGAGGCTTTGCTGCCGTTCGGGCGGGGGTGAGGGCGAGCGTCAGGATTGGAAACGGACGACGCGCGACGACAGGGTTTCGACCGGCTTGCCATTTGCATCACGTGCCGGGGTGTAGCGCGCGCGACGCCCCAACGCTTCACACGGGATCGCGTCGAACGTCGCGTTCCCCGACGACCGCACGACGCGGCAATTGCGGATGCGACCTTCTGTCGTGATGATCCAGGCGATGGTGACGACCGCGCTGGCTCCAAGTAATTGGCGTGGAAAGTCCGAATTCAGCAACCACATTGCCGGGTCGCGCTGTGCGCGGGCCGGAACAGCAGGCGTGGTATCGACCGCAGCAACGTCGAAGCCCCAGGATTTCATCAAATCGGTTTCGCACCGGCGCAGCACGTTCAGAGCGGCGGGCGACAGCCCGAGGTCCAGACGCAACGGCTTGCCGCCGGACAAGGTGAAGCCAATCGGCTCCGTTCCGGCAAAATCGGTGACCGTATCACGCGGCAGGTCGAAGGTGACGGCCATGTTCGGCGCTTTCGGCATGGGTGCGCGCTGTCCATGGCCGTCGAATACGCCGGTCCCGGCACGGCCGTCGACATGGACCACTACGCGTGGACCATAACCAATTTGCTTCCGGCTACCCAGCAGCAACGTCTGGACCCGATCGTTGAACGGTGTCGGACGGAAGGCAATGCTCACCGTGTCAGCGGCAGTCCCATAGTCGCGGCTGAGCACGCACATGTCTTCCGCATAGTTGACGCTCCATGCCGCCTTGGGTTTGAGCGGCGGCGCGTCCGCCCCACCCACTTGGCCCACCAGTACCGCCGCCAGCATGATCGTCCGCACCATATCGCACCCCGTTGCCCTTCCGCCGAAGCTGCCACCGGGATCGCGACGCTGCAACCGCCGGAACCCTTGATCGCGCAAGCTGTTGGCATAGCGCAACGATTTCGAAGGCTTCCTCCCCATGTCGACGCGTACCGGCGCTACCCTGCTCGCCCGTCTGGGATTCGCCGCGCGCGGCATCGTGTATTGCATCGTCGGCTGGTTCGCGATCGATGCGGCGCTGCGCGGTGGCAGGGCCGGCGACAATCAGGGGGCGATCGCCAGCCTGGCGGACGAGCCGTTCGGTGAATGGCTGCTGGCGGCGATGGCCGTGGGGCTGGCCGGCTATGCGCTGTGGCGGCTGACCGAGGCGCTGTTCGATCCCGAGGCGCAGGCGAACGATGCCAAGGGCGCGTTCCGCCGTGCGGGGCACGCGGTCAGCGGCATCGCCCATGTCGTGCTGGCGTGGACTGCGGCGCGACTTGCCATCCACAGTGCGCGGGCGACCGGCCGGGTCGGCGGCGAGGACAGCGCCCATGACTGGACCGCATGGATGCTCGACCAGCCGGGCGGGCGGTTGCTGGTGGCGCTGGTCGCCATCGCCCTGCTTGCCGCCGCCGCACAGCAGGCGAAGAAGGCATGGACCGGCGAGTTCGCCCGCACCCTATCAGGAGGCACGCCGGTGCCGGACTATGTCTGCACCATGGGGCGCGTCGGCTATGGTGCGCGGGCGGCGGTGTTCGCGGCGATCGCGATCCTGTTCGTCGGCGCGGCATGGGCAGCGGATGCTGAAGAAGCCGGCGGGATGGCGAGCGGCATGGCATTGTTGCAGCGACAGGCGGGCGGACAGTTGCTGCTGACCGCCATCGGAATCGGCTTCGTCGCGTTCGGCGCGTTCAGCTTCGTCGAGGCCCGCTGGCGGCGATTGCAGGTCCGGCTGCCGTCATGATCGGCCGAAGCGATCTGGAGGCGCGCTGGCTCGATCTGACGCGACGCGCCCTGCCCGGTGTCGCGCGGGAACGCGGCTGGCCGGTGACGGCCGACCATTGTTTCCAGCGTATCCTGCTCGACCACGCCTTTGGCGGGACATGGTACGATCATGTTGCCGGCCGACCGGCCTATGCCCATGCCGATGCGGACGCACTCGAACGCGCGGTGGCACTGGGCGAGGCAGCATTGGCCGGAGAGGCCGATCTGGTCGCGCTCAACCGGCAATCGCTGGCGTGGCGCGGCAAGTCCCCCTCGAAACCGCGAGGCCCCGCCCCCATCTCTCGCCCTAGCCAATCCAAAAGAACGAAGATAGAACGGACCGCATGAGCCTGACCCATATCTCCGTCCGCGGTGCGCGGGAACATAACCTCAAGGGTGTCGACATCGACATCCCGCGCGACACGCTGACGGTCATCACTGGCCTGTCGGGTTCGGGCAAGTCCTCCCTAGCCTTCGACACCATCTATGCCGAGGGGCAGCGCCGCTACGTCGAATCGCTGTCGGCCTATGCACGCCAGTTCCTCGAGCTGATGCAGAAGCCCAATGTCGAGCATATCGAGGGGCTGTCGCCGGCGATTTCGATCGAACAGAAGACGACCAGCCGCAATCCCCGCTCGACGGTCGCGACGGTCACCGAAATCTACGATTACATGCGCCTGCTTTGGGCGCGGGTCGGCGTGCCCTTCTCGCCCGCCACCGGCCTGCCGATCAGTGCGCAGACGGTCAGCCAGATGGTCGACCGCGTGCTGGCCCTGCCCGAGGGGACGCGGCTGCTGCTGCTCGCCCCGGTGGTGCGCGGGCGCAAGGGCGAATATCGCAAGGAATTGGCCGAATGGCAGAAGGCCGGGTTCCAGCGCGTGCGGGTCAATGGCGAAGTCCATCTGATCGAGGATGCGCCCGCCCTCGACAAGAAGTTCAAGCATGACATTGAGATCGTCGTCGACCGGCTGGTGGTGAACGCCGATGCTGCCACGCGCCTTGCCGAGAGTTTCGAAACGGCGCTGAAGCTTGCCGACGGCCTCGCCTATGTCGATCTGGTCGATACCACCGTCGCGCAGGCGCAGTCGGGCAATCCGCCGCTGGACAGCGAACAGGGCGACCGCGTGACCGAGGCTGCGCCGCAGACGGGCAAGCTGAAGGGTGCCGGTATCCCCGACAACCGCATCGTCTTTTCGGAGAAATTTGCCTGTCCGGTCAGCGGCTTCACGATCAGCGAGATCGAACCGCGCCTGTTCAGCTTCAACGCACCGCAGGGCGCATGTCCGGCGTGCGACGGTCTGGGCGAACGGCTGGAGTTTGACGAGGACCTGATCGTCCCGAACCACGAACTGTCGATCAAGAAGGGCGCGGTGGTGCCGTGGGCGAAGTCCAACCCGCCCTCCCCCTATTATATGCAGGTGCTGGGATCGCTGGCGAAGGCGTACGGCTTCTCACTCGACGCGGCGTGGAAGGATCTGCCCGACGAAGCGCAACGTGTGATCCTGCACGGCACCGCCGGCAAGCCGGTGACGCTGACCTTCGTCGACGGCAAGAAGTCGTACGACGTCAAGAAGCCGTTCGAAGGCGTGCTGGGCAATCTCAACCGGCGGATGCTGTCGACCGAAAGCGCGTGGATGCGCGAGGAACTGTCGAAATATCAGGCGTCGCAGCCGTGCGAAACCTGTCACGGCGCGCGGTTGAAGCCCGAAGCGCTGGCGGTGAAGGTCGCGATGCAGGACATCGCCCATGCCACGCGGCTGTCGGTGGTCGATGCGTTGGCCTTTTTCCAGTCGCTGCCCGACCATTTCAACGACCAGCAAAAGGCGATCGCCCAGTCGATCCTGAAGGAGATCGTCGAGCGATTGGGCTTCCTCAACAATGTCGGGTTGGATTACCTGAATCTCGACCGGACCAGCGGCACGCTGTCTGGTGGCGAGAGTCAGCGTATCCGCCTAGCCTCACAGATCGGCAGCGGGCTGTCGGGCGTGCTGTACGTGCTGGACGAGCCGTCGATCGGGCTGCACCAGCGCGACAACGACATGCTGCTGGCGACGCTGCGCCGCCTGCGCGACCTCGGCAATACGGTGCTTGTGGTCGAGCATGACGAGGACGCGATCCGCACCGCCGATTACGTCATCGATATGGGTCCGGGCGCGGGCGTCCATGGCGGCGAGATCGTCGCCAAGGGGACGCTGAAGCAGATACTGAAGTCGAAGGGATCGGTGACCGCCGATTACCTCAACGGCACGCGGTCGGTGCCGCTGCCGGACAAGCGGCGCAAGGGCAATGGCAAGAAGCTGACGGTGCACAACGCCACCGCCAACAACCTGACCGGCGTGACCGCCAGCATTCCGCTCGGCACCTTCACCTGCATCACCGGCGTATCGGGATCGGGCAAGTCGAGCTTCACCATCGACACGCTCTATGCCGCCGCCGCCCGTACGCTGAACGGCGCGCGGATCGTACAGGGCAAGCATGAAAAGATTACCGGACTCCAGCATCTCGACAAGGTGATCGACATCGACCAGTCGCCGATCGGCCGCACCCCGCGGTCGAACCCGGCGACCTATACCGGTGCCTTCACCCAGATTCGCGACTGGTTCGCCGGGCTGCCCGAGGCGCAGGCACGCGGCTACAAGCCCGGCCGCTTCAGCTTCAACGTCAAGGGCGGCCGGTGCGAGGCGTGTCAGGGCGATGGTGTGCTGAAGATCGAGATGCACTTCCTGCCGGACGTCTATGTCGAGTGCGACGTGTGCCATGGCGCGCGCTACAATCGCGAGACGCTGGAGGTGAAGTTCAAGGGGATGAGCATCGCCGACGTGCTCGACATGACGGTCGAGGACGCAGTCGAGTTCTTCAAGGCGGTGCCGCCGATCCGCGACAAGATGGCGATGCTGGCCGAAGTCGGCCTTGGGTACGTCAAGGTCGGGCAACAGGCGACCACCCTGTCGGGCGGTGAGGCGCAGCGGGTGAAGCTGGCCAAGGAACTGGCGCGACGGGCGACCGGCAACACGCTCTACATTCTCGACGAACCGACGACGGGGCTGCATTTCGAGGATGTGCGGAAACTGCTGGAGGTGCTCCACCAGTTGGTCGAACAGGGCAATACCGTGGTGGTGATCGAGCACAACCTAGACGTCATCAAGACCGCCGACTGGATTTTGGACATGGGGCCGGAAGGCGGCGTCAAGGGCGGCAAGCTGGTCGCGGAGGGCACGCCGGAAACCGTCGCTTCGGTCGAGGGTAGCTTTACCGGACGGTATTTGAAGCCGTTGCTGACCCCGAGGGCACAGGCGGCGGAGTGAGCGTCTGGCGCTCATCGTTCGAAGCTGCGCTGCGGATGTTCGCGGCGGTGAGCGAGGCGTTGCGTGCCACCGGACAACCCCGCCCGATCCTGGTCGGCGGGGCCGCAGTCGAATATTGGTCGGGTAGCGCGGTTTCGACTGGCGATTTCGATCTATGTTCGCCCGTCCAAGCCGAATTGGAAGCGGTCCTGCGCGAGCATGGTTTCATCCGCCCGAACGGCCCGGGGCTTGCGACGCGCGGCTGGATTCATCCCGAATTGGCGCTCGGTTTCGAGGTGGTAGGCAGTACACCGCTCGACGGCTTGGTGCCGCGCGAGCGCATCCTGTTGATCGATGACTTCGCGCCCGGTTCGTCCTTCGCCATCCTGGGAGTCGAGGACCTGATCGCCGACCGGATGGGACAATATGCTTCTGGCACCGCTCCCGACCGGATCGATCAGGCGCGGCTATTATACCGGCTTCATTCTCCGCTCGATCATGTTTATCTTGAACGTCGGATACGTGAGGAAAGTGCGGGCGATCATGGCGTCGACGATCTCGACTGAAGTGGAGGAGTGGCCCGGCCTGCGGCTACGGCATGGTGAGGTCGCGGCGCGGCTGGTCGAACGCCGCGCGGCATTGGGCAACCCCGAACTGCCGCGCAATGGTGGCACCAATCGGACCGACAGCAAGCGCGCGCTGCTGGCCGCAATCGACGACGCCGGCGGCCGCTGGTAGTTTCGCCTACGAAACCATTGTTTTCCGTATAAATTCGGAACATCCGCCCGCCCGCGGCATTCCCGTTTGATCGAACTATCAAGCGAAGGACAAGTCGACATGCGCGCGCTCACCCTCGGCCTCGTCGCCGCCGCTACCCTGGTTTCCGGATGCACCGACTACGGCATGGGCGGCCCGCGCTATGCCGATGCGGGCTATAGCCGCTACGACTACGACCGGCCCGATCCGGCCTATAACGGCTATGACGCGGCGCGCTATTATCGTGACGACCGCCGCTATCGCGAGCGCCGCCTGTCACAGAACGACCGCGTCTATGTCGGCAATGACGGTCGCTATTATTGCCGCCGCAACGACGGCACCACTGGCCTGATCGTCGGCGGTATCGCGGGCGGCGTGCTGGGCACGGCGCTGCGCCCAGGCGGTTCGGGACTGCTCGGCGCGCTGCTCGGCGGTGCAGCAGGTGCTGCCGGCGGCCAGGCCATCGACCGCAACAATGTCCGTTGCCGCTGAGACAGGCATTACCGAATAACGGCGTAGATCGGCCTGCCCCTTGAACGGGGCGGGCCGATACCCATATCGGCGATGCTACAGTCGCAAATCGATGGTGTCCTGCTTTGCGGCAAGTTCCTTCTTTCCCTGCTGCCTAAGGCACGGGGGTCGGGCGTTTCCGGCGCCCGCAACCCACGGAAGGAACCGTCATGGCCACACTCGGCACCGTAAAATTCTTCAACATCGACAAGGGCTATGGCTTCATCGCCCCGGATAACGGCGGCACCGACGCCTTCGTCCATATTTCGGCCGTCGAGCGCGCGGGTATGGTCACGCTGAACCAGAACCAGCGCGTGGGCTACGAACTGGAAGAAGACCGGCGTGGTCGGGTCAGCGCGGTCAACCTGACCGCCGCCGACTGATTTTGACGGGGCGGGCGGAGCGATCTCCACCCGCCCCTTTTGTTTGCAGGAGGATATTCTTGGCCGACACCGCCGAAGCCTATCGCGCCCGCGCCGCCGTGGAGCGTGCCAATGCCGAAGCCGCGACGCTGGACAATGTCCGCGACCGCTGCCGCCGCGCCGAACAGGCGTGGACCGAAATGGCCGACCGGGCCGAGCGTACGACCGAACAGCGGCTGATCCGCGAAGCCGCGACCGTTCGCCGGAGCGAAGCCGTCGGTTGAACCTGTCTGCGCGCCGGTCGTTGGACCGGTGACAGCAAAAGGATCGATCATGGCCAAGCATAAGAAACACAAGCCGAAATCGCGCACCGCCGGGGTGTCCGCCCTGCGCACGGTCGCATTGGCCGCGTCCGGCATCGCCATCGGTCTGTTCGGCGTGCTGCTGGCACGGCGCAAGCCGAGCGAAGGCCATGCCGCGCCCGATCTGGCGCTGCACAAGGAACGCCCCGGCCCGACCGACCGCGCGCCCGAAGCCTTCCGCCCCGACCCGACCGCCCCCGTGTCTGCCGCCGATCGGGAGGCCCTGCGCCCCGCCACCGGCCCGGTGCCCTCGATGGTCGCACCGCGCGGCAGCATGGCGTCGCAGACCGGCGCTTGAGATCCAAGTCCACCGACAGGGCATCGACCCGATGCCCTGTCGGTGGCGTTTCCGATATCCGCCGACGTGGTCGCTAGAGCGGTTTTCGATCAGTCTGCATCATATCCGCAGGCTGCAAAGTAGTTGGCGCATTCCTGTGGTGAGTAGAGGTGGAGGATGCGCCCGATAGCGTTCCATAGGCCATGGATGGTCCGTTCTGCGGCTTTGCGCAGGTTCGCCTTCAGCCTGGAGAATGCCTGCTCGATTGGGTTGAAGTCCGGGCTGTACGGCGGGAGGAACAGGAGCGTTGCGCCGACACTCTCGATGGCGGTGCGCACGGCGGGCGTCTTGTGGCTCGACAGGTTGTCCATGATGACGACGTCGCCGCAGTCCAGTTCGGGTACGAGGACACGCGTTACATAGGTGAGGAACGCATCGGCGTTCATCGGCCCGTCGAGCACCCAGGGTGCAACCATGCCGGTGCGGCGCAGACCGGCCGTGAAGGTGGTGGTCTTCCAGTGGCCAAAGGGAATGCCGGCACGCAATCGCTGGCCACGTCGACATCGTCCATGACGGCGGGCCATGTTGGTGGACGCCCATGTCTCGTCGATGAAGACCAGTCTGTCGGGATCGAGGTCGAGCTAGCCCTCAAACCATTCCTCGCGGCGCTTCAGGACGTCGGGGCGGTCCTGCTCGCTCGCGTGGCCGGTCTTTTTTTGCGCGCAATCCCATGCCAGGCAAAGAAGCGCCATAGCGTGGCAATGCTCGTGGTCACGCCGCGCGCAGCCAGCATCTCCCGCAATTCCGCCAGGGTCTGATCAGGCTGCTGCTCGATCGCATCGAGGATAAAGGCTGCATGGTCCTCGATCTTCGCCGTACGGCGGTCGCCGCCTCGGACCTTGCCTGCTGGCGTGCCGTGAACAAGCACCAGTTGCCGCCAGCGGATCGCGCTTGCTGCGCTGACGCCGAACCGGTCGGCCGCCTGTCGGCATGATAGTCCACCTTCAACAGCCGCAACGACGCGGTCCCGCAGATCACGTGATAAAGCTCGACCCAGTCGCGCCAGCCTCCTTTGCCAGCACGGATCGTGAATCAGAAAACGGCCGCCATGTGAATCCCCGATGATTCAATTCGACTGAAAACCGCTCTAACCGCCCAGCCGGACGCCCAGCCACAAGGTGCGGGGAGAGGCTCGCTCTACCACGCCATCGCCACCGATCGCCGTTTCGATCCTGGTATCGGTGACGTTCTCCGCCCGTGCCTCGACCGTCAGCCCGCGGGTTGCCGGTATGGCCGCTACCAGATCGAGCGTCGTGGCGGCGGAAAGCCGGCGCTGATTGGCATCGTCCTCATACTGACCGGCGACATGGCGCAACGTCGCAGATGTCTGCCACCGGTCGCGTTGCCAGCCGAGCGTCGCCGAACCGCTATGCGCCGGCGTCTGCGCAGGGCGCAGGCCGTCCAACGCGCTGCCATCGCGCACCCGCGAGTCGGTATAAGCATAGGACAACCGCCCCTCGATCGCGCCCAGCCGACCGGACGCATCCAGTTCGACACCCTTGACGCGAACATGGTCGAGATTGGCGCGGCGGCGAAACACGCCTGCGGCCGACACGAAGCCGACGCCGGGAAAATTGCCGGGGCCGTTGGCGACGGTGACGTTGGCGATGGCGTCGCGCAGGTCGTTGGCAAAGGCGGTCGCCGCGAGACGGATGCCCGACGCCGGACGCAGTTCGATGCCGGCTTCCCCGCCCCACAGCGTCTCCGGCGCGAGCGCGGCATTGGCGGCGGTCGCATCGGCACCGACGCGGAACGGGCGATAGAGTTCGTTGAGGGTCGGCAGGCGCCAGCCGCGATAGCCCGCGAGCCGCACGGTTACCGCATCGGCGGGGGCCCATGCGATGCCGGCCCGCCCGGTCGGCTCCCACCCCCGTCGATCCGCAAACTGCAAATCGGTCAGCGTCGCGCCGATCAGCGCCGCCTCCCGCAAGTGGCCATCGGCGATCGTCCAGCGGTCGAGGCGGCCGCTAGCGCTCAGCACAATATCGCCGGTCGCAACGCTTGCATCGGTGAACAGGCCAATGGTCGTGTTGCGTCCACCCGCGACGCGCCGCCGCGTCGGGCTGCCCGCGACATAGGTGTAGAGTTCCTGCGTTTCTCCGGTAACGACGCGGACGTCGCCGCCCAGCCGGAGCGACAACGCCCCGAAAACAGGCGCGATCTCCGCACGACCGCCAACGCCGGTCGCCGGCACATTATATTGGTCGAGCGTCAGCGCGGTCGATGTCCGCCCCGCCGCGACACTGGCGAAGCGACTGGCAAAGGCGCGGGTCTGGAGATAGCCGAGCAACGACCAGCTGGTGGTCCCGCGCCCGACCAGGCGCACACTGGCATCCGCGCCCTCGCTGCGATTGTCGGTGAAGTCGATGCCCCGGTCGCGCCGGTCGGTAAAGCCCGAGACATTGGCCTGCAGCTCGGTCGTCGGCGTAACCTGCATCACGGCCCGGGCGGCGGCGCTGGCCTGTTCGAACGGCGCGGCGCGATCGGCGGGGCCGCGATCCTCGCGAACGATGGGCACGAAGCCATCGCCCCGCACATAGGCGCCGGACAGGGTAGCGAACCCGCCGCCACGCACCAGCGCCACCGAGCTTCGCGCGTCGATAGAGGCGCGACTGCCCCCGGTGATCGACGCAGCGAACGGCGTCAGATCGCCCGGTCCGGCGCTGTCGAGTTCGATCGTACCGGCCAACGCGCCCGGTCCGGCCACACCACTTCCCCCGCCGCGCGTCACCCGAATACGGCCGAGCCGATCGGTGGCATAGGCGGGAAAGGCGACCCAGCCGCCGAATGGATCGGCCTGCGGCACACCGTCGAGTAGCAGCAGCGCCCGGCTCGACGCATTGCCACCCAGACCGCGCAAAGTAATCCCCTGCGAGGTGGGATTGGCACTGCGGGAATCGGACCGGCGGAATTGCTGGAGGCCGGCGACATCGCGCAACACGTCCTCCACCCGGCCGCTAGCGGAAGCGAGGATACGGTCGCGATCCAGTTCGACGATATCATAGACGCGTTCGCCCAGTGCATCGGCGAGACCGCGTCCGGTAACGACGATCTCCGGCGCGTCCTGTGCCGCCGCCACACCCGGCCATGCGACCAGCAACCAGTAAAAACGCTTCACGCCTGCCCCCTTCAGGGGACGATCACACCGTGAAGCTCTCCCCGCATCCACATGCGCCCTTCGCATTCGGATTGGCGAAGACGAAGCCTGCGGTGAAATCGTCCTCGACCCAGTCCATCGTCGAACCGATCAGATAGAGGATCGATCCGCCGTCTACGAAGAAGGTGCCGCCGGGCGTTTCGATCCGTTCGTCCATCGCATTGGCGCTGGTCACGTAATC
Source organism: Sphingomonas panni (assembly GCF_022664435.1). GTDB lineage: Bacteria > Pseudomonadota > Alphaproteobacteria > Sphingomonadales > Sphingomonadaceae > Sphingomonas > Sphingomonas panni. The sequence continues at coordinate 127,043 of NZ_JAKREU010000007.1, forward strand.
GACCGAATAGGCGAGGCCCGAACAGCCGCGACGCGGCGTCGACAGCTTGACGCCGATGGCATCGGCCGGGGCCTTCGCCATCAGGTCGGCGACGCGCCGTTCGGCGTTGGACGTCAGGATGATCGCCGCGGGGCGAACGCGCGTGGCCATTACAGCATTCCCAGTTCGAGCTTGGCGTCGTCCGACATCTTCTGCGGGTCCCATGGCGGATCCCAGACGAGATTGACGTCGGCGGTGGAGACGCCGGGCACGGCCGAAACGCGCAGTTCGACCTCGGCCGGCATCGATTCCGCAACCGGGCAATGCGGCGTGGTCAGCGTCATCGTCACCGCGACATGGCCGTTGTCCGCCACGTCGACGCCGTAGATCAGCCCGAGGTCATAGATATTGACCGGAATTTCGGGGTCGAAGATGTCCTTCAGCGCGGCGATCACCGCTTCGTACACGTCGCCACCCGGCTCGCCATCGGCGACGGGTACCGGCTTCTTCGCCAGGAAATCGCCCAGATAGTCGCGCTGGCGCGGTTCGTCGGCATCGGTCACCCGTGCGCGCGGCGGCGGGGCCACGGCGTCGACTTCCTCGACCTCAAAGCTGCGTTCATCGTTCATCCGAAAATCCTGCTCACCCGTTCCAGTCCGCGCACCAGCGCGGCCACGTCGTCCGGCCCGTTATACACGCCGAAGCTCGCCCGCGCCGTGGCGGGAACACCCAGCACGTCCATCAGCGGCTGCGCGCAATGATGGCCGGCGCGGATCGCGACGCGTTCCTCGTCCAAGATGGTGCCGACATCGTGCGGATGCACCCCCTCCACCACGAAACTGACGATTCCGGCGGAATCGTCGGGTCCGAGCAGGCGCACCGAATTGATCCGGCCCAGGGCTTCGCGGGTGGCGGTCACCAGCGCGGTTTCATGCGCATGGATCGCGTCCAGCCCGATACCCTCGACATAATCGATCGCGGCGTGCAGGCCCAATGCGCCGACGATATGCGGCGTGCCCGCCTCGAACCGCGCGGGCGGCGGGGCATAGGTGGTTCGTTCGAACGTCACGCGGTCGATCATCGCGCCACCGCCCTGCACCGGATGCATCGCGTCCAGCAGTTCAGGGCGACCCCACAGCACGCCGATGCCGGTCGGGCCATAGAGCTTGTGCCCGGAAAAGACGTAGAAGTCGCAGTCGAGCGCCGCGACGTCGACGCGCACGCGCGGCACCGCCTGACACCCGTCGAGCAACAGCCTGGCCCCGACCGAATGGGTGATGTCCGCCGCGCGGCGACCGTCGAGGACCGATCCCAGCACGTTCGACACATGCGCCAACGCGACCAGCTTATGTTCGGGCCGGATCATCGCCGCCATCGCATCGAGGTCGATCCGGCCGTCGGCGGTCAGCGGAACGACGTCGATCGCAGCGCCGATCCGCTCGGCCACCAGCTGCCACGGTACGATGTTGCTGTGATGCTCCAGCATCGACAACAGGATGCGGTCGCCGGCCTTCAGGTGCCGCTCGGCCCAGCCCTGCGCGACCAGGTTGATCCCCTCGGTCGCGCCGCGCACGAACACGCATTCCTCCGGGGCACTGGCGCCGATGAACGACGCAACACGACGGCGCGCCGCTTCGTAGGCGAGCGTCATGTCGGCCGAGCGCTGATATACGCCGCGATGCACCGTGGCATAGGTCGTGTCATAGGCGCGCGTAATCGCGTCGATCACCGCTTGCGGCTTCTGCGCGGTCGCAGCGGTGTCGAGATAGGCCCAACCGGCGGGAATCGCCGGAAAGTCGCTGACACGGTCGAGGGGTTGGGTATTGCTCATCACTTCGTCACTCCCGCGCAGGCGGGAGTCCATAGACGCTGCCGTCGCGGCCCCATCGCCGACCGCTGCGGCAATGGATTCCCGCCTTCGCGGGAATGACGGAAGGAGCGCTTCACAGCGTCGCCTCCAGCCACGCATCGGCATCGGCCGCGAACGCCTCGCGCACCGTTTCGTCGCCGATCCGATCGAGCGCATCGGCCACGAAGGCGGTGGTCAGCAGCGCCTTGGCCCGCGCCTCGCTGACCCCGCGACTGCGCAGGTAGAACAGCGCCTTCGCATCGAGTTCGCCGACCGTCGCGCCGTGCGCGCACTTCACGTCGTCGGCAAAGATTTCCAGTTCGGGCTTCAGGTTCACCGTCGCGGTCCGCTGCAACAGCAGCCCGCGCAGCGACTGTTCGCCATCGGTCTTCTGCGCACCGCGCGCGACCTCGACCCGCGCGGCGAGGCTTGCCTGGCTGCGGTCGGCTGCGACCGCGCGCCACGTCTGGCGGCTGGAGCCGTTCAGCGCGGCATGGCGGACGGCGACAGCACATTCCTGCCTTTGGTCCTCGCGGGTCAGCAGCGCACCGCCATAATCGACGAACGCGCTATCGCCGTCGAGCGTCAGCTGCGCGTCGATCCGGCTACCCATTCCCCCGGCACCGAGAAACTGCGACACGAGGCTCGCCCCCTCGCCTACCACCGCTTCGTCGCGGATCGACACGAAACCGGTCGACTGGAGCAGGCGCACGCTACGCATCAGTCGCGCACCGCGTTCGAGGTCGATCTGCGTCAGGCGGTTGGTCCAGCCGCTGCCGACATAGGTTTCGACGACCGACGCCACCGCATCCTCGTCCAGCGTCAACCGGGCGGGGACATGGTTCTCGGCACCGGTCGCGATGTGGACGATCTGTACGGTATCGGCGATCTCGGTTGCCGACAGGTCGATCGACCAACCCGCCGCACCCGATGCCTGGACGCCCAGCGGATGCGCGGTATCGAGCGTCAGCGGCGACAGCATGACATGGCCCGGCGTGCTGCGGTCCGGCGCGTAGACGCCATCGACGAACAGGATGCGCGGGCCGGCGATGTCGAGCCAATAGGCATCGGCATTCGCCGCTTCACCACGGATGGATGCGGCCGCGCTGGTCAGTGCGGCAAGGTCGGTCCAGCGGAACGCCTCTTGCGAATTTGTCGGAAGCGTTGCCATCAGATCCTCCCCGCCTGCGGGGAGGGGGACCGCTCGCACAAGCGAGTGGTGGAGGGGGAGCGCCGCGCAACGCAACCGCTCTGGAGGAGGACAGCCCCCTCCACCATGCTGCGCATGGTCCCCCTCCCCGTGCCGGGGAGGATCATGCTCGCGCTCATGCCGCCACCGCTCCATAGCCTTCACGTTCCAGCTCCAGCGCCAGCTCCTTGCCACCCGAGCGCACAATGCGGCCATCAGCGAGGACGTGGACGAAGTCGGGCTGCACATAGTCGAGCAGGCGCTGATAATGGGTGATAAGGATCACCGCCTTTTCCGGCGCGCGCATGATGCGGTTGATGCCGTCGCCGACGATGCGCAGCGCGTCGATGTCGAGGCCGCTGTCGGTTTCGTCGAGGATGGCGAGCTTCGGGTCGAGGATGCCCATCTGCACCATCTCGTTGCGCTTCTTCTCGCCGCCCGAAAAACCGACATTCACCGGCCGCTTCAGCATGTCCATGTCCATGCCGAGGCCATCGGCCTGCGCACGGGCGAGCTTGAGGAACTTGGCACCCGACAGCGGCTTTTCGTCCCGCGCGCGGCGCTGGCTGTTCAGGCTTTCGCGCAGGAACTGGACGTTCGACACGCCGGGAATCTCGACCGGATACTGGAAGCCGAGGAACAGGCCGGCGGCGGCCCGGGCGTCCGCTTCCATCTCCAGCAGGTCTTCGCCAGCGAACGTCACCGACCCTTCGGTCACCTCATAACCGGGACGACCGCCCAGCACATAGCCGAGCGTCGACTTGCCCGCGCCGTTCGGCCCCATGATCGCATGGACCTCACCCGCATTGACGCTCAGCGAGAGGCCCTTGAGGATTTCCTTGCCGTCGATTTCGGCGTGGAGATTGTCGATCTTCAGCATGTTCCGTCCTGTTCGTGCGGGATCAGACCCGCAAATCCTTAAAGCCTTACGGCGTCTCGCCCGCGACCGGTTCGGTACCGAACTCGGCCTCGGCGGCGTCGGGGTTGGTCAGCACCGCCTTCATCGACGCATCGATCTTGTCGAGCATCGCCGCGTGCGCCTTCGCCACCTTCGCCCGGATCGGCGCGCACGCCTTGGCGGCATCGTCGAAGATCGCGACGCGCGCTGCCGGGTCGGCCGGCGGTTTTTCCATGCGGGCGTCCGCATTGATCCGCGCCGACAGGCAATCGGCATAGGGCGCGGTCGGCGCGACCGCCTGTAGCGCCAGCAGCAGCGCGATCACCCCACCGACCCTTCGAGGCTGATGCCGAGCAGCTTCTGCGCCTCGACCGCGAATTCCATCGGCAGCTGTTGCAGCACTTCGCGGGCGAAGCCGTTGACGATCAGCGCGACCGCCGCCTCACTGTCGAGACCCCGCTGCATCGCGTAGAACATCTGGTCCTCGGAAATTTTCGAGGTCGTCGCCTCATGCTCGATCTGGGCCGAGGGGTTCTTGACCTCGATATAGGGCACGGTGTGTGCGCCGCACTGGTCGCCGAGGAGCAAGCTGTCGCACTGGGTGAAGTTGCGCACACCTTCGGCCGAGGGGCCGACGCGCACCAACCCGCGATAGGTATTGTCGCTGCGGCCCGCGCTGATCCCCTTGGACACGATGGTCGAGCGCGACCCCTTGCCCAGATGGATCATCTTGGTGCCGGTATCGGCCTGCTGCCGGTTGTTGGTGACCGCAACCGAATAGAATTCGCCGACCGAGTTTTCCCCGGCCAGCACGCAGGACGGGTACTTCCAGGTGATCGCCGATCCGGTTTCGACCTGCGTCCACGACACCTTTGAGTTCTTGCCCTGGCACAGCGCGCGCTTGGTCACGAAATTGTAGATGCCGCCCTTGCCGTTCTCGTCGCCGGGATACCAGTTCTGGACGGTCGAATATTTGATCTCGGCATCGTCCAGCGCGACCAGCTCGACGACCGCAGCGTGCAGCTGGTTCTCGTCGCGCATCGGCGCGGTGCAGCCTTCGAGATAGCTGACATAGCTGCCCTTGTCGGCAACGATCAGCGTGCGCTCGAACTGGCCGGTATTCTCCGCGTTGATGCGGAAATAGGTCGACAGCTCCATCGGGCAGCGCACGCCCTCAGGGATGTAGACGAAGGTGCCGTCCGAAAAGACCGCGCTGTTCAGCGTCGCGAAGAAATTGTCACGCTGCGGCACGACCTTGCCCAGCCATTTGCGGACGAGGTCGGGATATTCGCGGATCGCTTCGCTGATCGAACGGAAGATGACGCCGGCGGCTTCGAGTTCCTTGCGGAAGGTCGTCGCGACCGACACGCTGTCGAACACGGCGTCGACCGCGACCTTGCGCGATCCCTCGACGCCGGCGAGCACCTTCTGCTCCTCGATCGGGATGCCGAGCTTTTCATAGACGCGCAGGATTTCAGGATCGACCTCGTCCAGCGACCCCAGCTTCGGCTTCGCCTTCGGCTCGGCGTAATAATAGGCGTCCTGATAATCGATCGGATCGAGGTTCAGCTTGGCCCAGTCGGGCGCCTCCATCGTCTGCCACAGGCGGAATGCCTTCAGCCGCCAGTCGAGCATCCATTCCGGCTCGTTCTTCTTGGCGCTGATATAGCGAACCGTATCCTCGCTCAGCCCCTTGGGCGCGAAGTCCTGTTCGATGTCCGAGGAGAAACCCCACTCGTACTTCTTGTTCGCGGCGGCGAGCGCCTCGGCATTCTTCGTGGCCATCACACTACCTCTTGGGGCATCGCCCCGGTGTTCGCGAGTTGGGCGAGCGTCACGCCCGCCAGAGCGCCCCGGACCACGGCGTTGACCGTGCCGGCATGGGGGCGGATCATGCAGTTCGTCTCCACCGCGCAATCGTGGCGCGCGGCATCGACGCAGGTGGTGAGCGCGATCGGCCCCTCGATCGCCTCGATGATCTGCGCCAGGTCGATCGCATGGGCTGCGCGGGCGAGGCGAAAGCCGCCGCCACTGCCACGTCCCGTCTCGATCAGTCCGGCGGCCGACAGGCGGCTTACCAGCTTCTGCACGGTCGGCAGCGGCAGGCCGGTTTCCTCCGCCAGCGCCGTTGCCGTGACGCGCGCCTCCCCACCCCGCCGCGCGGTGGCGGCGAGCAGGACGACGGCATAGTCGGCTAGGCTGGAAAGGCGCATCGCTTCCTTAATCGGATCGTTCCGGTCGGATTGGCATGTGGTCGCGCGGGGGCGTGAGGTCAACCGGGTTTGTTTCGATTGATGTGATCGATTGTTTTCGGGGCAGAAGGATTCGGTTTCACGCGAAGGCGCGATGCCGCGAAGAGAATAAGGAAGTTGGTTCGCGCAGAGGCGCGGAGACGCTGAGGAGTTGCGTTCGTCCTCCCGTTTCGCGCCATTGAGACCTCAACTCTATGCGGCTGCCGCGAGCATGAAAGCCGCTCGCGCGGCAAGACGCTTCCGCCAGCGCAACCCCTCCGCGCCTCCGCGTCTCTGCGCGAACCATTCTTCTTTGCGCCTTCGCGCCTTCGCGTGAAACCGAATCTTCCTTCCGATGCCACCCGGCGATAGAGCGGCGATCATGGCCTGGTATCACCCGCTCCTCTTCGCCCTGGACGCCGAACGCGCGCATTCGCTGACCATCGCCATGCTGGAGGCATGGGGTAAGGCCGGCGCCCCGCTCGCGCCGAAGACAGACGACCGTCATGCGGTGACGGTGGCGGGCATCCGCTTTCCCAACCCGGTCGGGCTGGCGGCGGGCGTCGACAAGGATGCGCGGGCGGTCGCCGGGTTCCTGGGGCTGGGGTTCGGGTTCGTCGAGGTCGGCACGCTGACGCCCAAGCCGCAGCCGGGCAATCCCAAGCCCCGCATCTTCCGCCTGCCCGAGGACAGGGGCGTCGTGAACCGGCTGGGGTTCAACAATGGTGGGATCGATGCCGCGCTGGCGCGGGTGGCGGCGCTCACCCCCCGCCCCGGCATTATCGGCATCAATGTCGGCGCGAACAAGGACACGGTCGACCGCATCGCCGATTACGGATCGGCCGTGGCCAAGGCCGCGCCGCTGGCCGATTACGTCACGATCAATATCTCCAGCCCCAACACGCCGGGCCTGCGCGACCTGCAATCGCAGCCCGAACTGGGCCAGCTGATCGCCGCCAGCGATGCCGCGCGCCATGTCGGGGGCAAGCGCGTGCCGCTGTTCCTGAAGGTCGCACCAGACCTGTCGCGCGAGGGACTGGAAGTCGCCATCCGCGCGGCGATCGATGGCGGGATCGACGCGTTGATCGTGTCGAACACGACGATCTCGCGCCCGGCCACCTTGCGGTCAGCCAATGCGCAGGAAACCGGCGGCCTGTCCGGCGCGCCGCTCGCCCCCCTCGCGCTCGCCAAACTGATCGAGGCGCGTGAGATTGCCGGCGGCGCGCTCCCGCTGATTTCGGCGGGCGGCATCGGGTCGGCCGACGAAGCGCGGCGGCGGCTGGATGCCGGGGCCAGCCTCGTCCAGCTGTACAGCGCGATGGTCTATGAAGGGCCGGGCCTTGCGCGGCGGATCGTCGCGGGACTGTGATCCGGTTGTTTCGCCCGTTGCTCGCCAATGCCGGGTTCGGGCGACGGGTGGTCGCGTGCATCGGGGCGGCGATCGGGATCGCGCTGACCATGGCGGTCTGTGCACAGTTTCCGTGGCTGGGAAGCGACCTGCCGATCATCGTCGCGCCGCTGGGTGCGTCGGCGGTTCTGGTGTTCGCGGTGCCGGCCAGTCCGCTGGCCCAGCCATGGCCGGTGGTCGGCGGCAACATCCTGTCGACGCTGGTCGGGGTGGCGGTGTTTCAGGCGGTGCCGAACGTCACCATTGCCGCCGGTGTCGCAGTCGGCCTCGCAATCCTCGTTATGTCGCTATGCCGCTGCCTGCATCCGCCGGGCGGGGCGGCGGCGCTCACGGCGGTGATCGGCAGCGCGGGCATCCATGATGCGGGCTACGCCTTTGCGTTCGCGCCGGTCGGGATCAATTCGATCGCATTGGTGTCGATCGGCATCCTCTATCACCGGATGACGGCGCTCCGCTATCCGCACCGGCCGGCCACACCCGCCGCGGTTCAGGCGGCGGCGGAACCGGGCGGCGTCCGGCTGGAGGATATCGACGCCGCCTTGGCCGAGACGCCCGATGCCTATGACATTGCGCGCGAGGATCTGGCGCTGCTGCTCGAACGGGCGGAGCATTTCGCGCAGGTGCGGCGGAAAGGCTGATCGACCGCATTTTCGTCACCCCAGCGCAGGCTGGGGTCTCCCCGTAATGAAGCGCGCGCCTCGCCGCAGAAGACCCCGGCCTGCGCTGGGGTGACGTCTGTGGTGAGGCGGGAGCAGGCGCCCCTACTCGACGATCACCTTGCCCTCGCGCCGGGGATCGACGCCGCCATCGACCTTGCCGTCGCGGATGATGACGCCGTGCAGTCCCGAATCCTCGCCCTGCCCCGGTTGCAGCCGCACGCCTTTCGCGGCCAGCGCGCTCAGGATTTCGGGGGAGAACTTGGTCACTTCACCCTGGAAACTGTTGCCGCGCGCGACGAGGTTGGGGAGCGCCAGCGCCTGCTGCATCGGCAGCTTCCATTCGACCGCCCCGACCAGCGACTTGCCGACATAGGCGAGGATCGCGTTGCCGCCCGCCGAACCGAGCGCGCCCGCGAACCTGCCCTGCCGGTCGATCATCACCAGCGGGGTCATCGAGGAGCGCGGGCGCTTGCCCGGTGCCACCGCATTGGCCGACGCCCGCCCCTGCGCATCGCGCGGCGAAAAGGCGAAGTCGGTCATCTGGTTGTTGAGGAAGAAGCCGTCGACCATCCGCCCGGTGCCGAAGAAGCTTTCGACCGTCGTCGTCATCGACACGACATTGCCCTGCGCGTCGCCGACGATGAAGTGCGACGTGCCCGCCGGTTCGCGGGTCGTGTCGGCCGCCGCCGTGACGACCCCCGCCGGGACGCCCGCTGCCGGCGCTGGCCCTGCGGTCGCGCCGATCAGCTTCGCGCGCTCGGCGATATAGGCCGGGGCGAGCAACCCGGCGACCGGCACGTTCACGAACTTGGGATCGCCGACATACAGGTCGCGATCGGCATACATCAGCCGGCTGGCCTCCGCGAAGAGATACCAGCTCTGCGGATCGTTCGGCCCACGCTTGTCGATATCGGTGCGGCCAAGGATGGCGAGCAGTTCGAGCAGCCCGACCCCGCTCGACGGCGGCGGCGGGGTGCAGACGATATAGGCGCGCCAGTTGCCGCACAGCGGATCGCGCTTCACCGCGCGATACGCGGCGAGGTCGGCGAGCGTCATCGTGCCGGGCAGGCTGCCGCTGGTGGTTTTGGCGACGATCCGCTCGGCGGTCTTGCCGGTATAGAGCGCATCCGGCCCCTGCTTGGCGAGGCGGCGCAGGAAATCGGCATAGTCGCCATTCTTGATCCGGTCGCCGGTGGTGGCGAGTGCGCCGCCCTTGCCCTTGAAATAGCGACGGACATCCTCCGCCTGCAGCTGCGGTGACTGGCCGCCGAGGAACCGGCCGAGGCGCGCTGAGATCACGAAGCCCTTGCGCGCGACCTGTTCGGCATCGTCGAACAGCTGGTTCCACGCCAGCGTGCCATGATCGGCATGTGCCTGCCCCAGCATCCTGACCGCGCCGGGCACGCCGGTTGCCCGGCCGCTCATCACGGCCTGAGCGAACGGCAGCGGCTGGCCGTCGGTGCCGAGCAGCATCGTCGGCGTCGCCCCGGCCGGCGCGACCTCCCGCCCGTCATAGATTTCGACCTTGCCGGTCTTCGCATTGAAATAGGTCAGGAACGCCCCGCCGCCGAGGCCGGAGCTTTGCGGTTCGACCAGCGACAGCATCGCCTGCACCGCGATCGCCGCGTCGACCGCGCTGCCACCCTTGCGCAGCACCGCCATCCCCGCTTCGGCAGCGATCGGATTGGCAGCGATCACGAACTTCTGCGCCTGCCCCGGCGTTGCGGCAGGCGGTGCCGGCGTCGCGGCGCTGGCGACCTCCTTCTTACCGAACGACAGGACGTTGCAGCCCCCCAGCGTAACGGTGGCGAGCGCGGCGATGGTGGTGGCGAACATTCTCATGGCGGCCTGTCTAGCCAAGACCATCGGCCCCGTCACCCGCTCTCGGGCGTTGCCGTGTCGGTTCTGCCTGCCTACACCCGGCCGCAGGAGAAGGATAAGCAATGGCCCGGCAACTCGAACGATTTCCCAATCTGGTCACGATGTTCTTCACCCGCGCCGCCGAGCGTGGGGACGCGCCGTTCCTGTGGAGCAAACAGGGTGGCCAATGGCAAGCGACTAGCTGGGCCGATGCCGCGCGACAGGTCGCGAGCCTTGCCACTGCCCTCAAGGCCATCGGCCTGAAGCGCGGCGACCGGGTGATGCTGGTCAGCGAGAACCGGCCGGAATGGTGCATCTCCGACCTCGCCATCATGGCGGCCGGGTGCGTGACGGTCCCGACCTATGTCACCAACACCGTGCGCGACCATGGCCATATCATCGAAAACTCCGGCGCCTGCGCGATCATCGTATCGACCGAGAAGCTGGCCCGCACCGTCCTGCCCGCCGCGCTGCGCACCACCCAGTCGTCGGAAAAGATCATCACGATCGAACCGATGAAGACCGCGCAGCAGGGCAGCCTGGAGTTTCACGACTGGCATGACCTGATCGCGAAGCACCCGGCCGATCCGGCCACGGTCGCGGCTGAGGCAGATTTCGGTCGCGAGGACCTCGCCTGCATCATCTACACCTCCGGCACCGGCGGGTCCCCGCGCGGGGTGATGCAGCATCACGGCGCGATCCTGCACAACGTCAATGGCTGCTGCACCGTGATCTCCGAGGATTTCGGCTGGGAGGACGAGGTGTTCCTGTCGTTCCTGCCGCTCAGCCACGCGTACGAACATACCGGGGGGCAGCATTTCCCGATCGGGCTGGGCGGGCAGATCTATTACAGCGAGGGCCTCGACAAGCTGGCCAGCAATATCGAGGAGGTGCGCCCGACGATCATGGTCGTCGTCCCCCGCCTGTTCGAGGTATTGCGGACGCGGATCACCAAGGCGGTGCAGAAACAGGGCCGTGTGTCGTCATGGCTGCTCGATCGTGCGGTGGCGATCGGCGGCAAGGAGGACGGCCCGACCCTGCTCGACCGGCCGACCAAATTGCTGGTCGATACGCTATTGAAGCCCAAGGTCGGCAAACGGTTCGGCGGGCGGTTGAAGGCGATGGTGTCGGGCGGCGCGCCGCTCAACCCGGAGATCGGCGGCTTCTTCCAGTCGCTGGGGCTGTGTTTCCTGCAAGGCTATGGCCAGACCGAGGCCGCACCGGTCATTTCGTGCAACCGCCCGGCGGCGGGGATCAAGATGGACACGGTCGGCCCGCCGCTGGCCGAAACCGAGGTTCGCATTGCCGAGGATGGCGAGATACTGGTGCGCGGCGAACTGGTGATGCACGGTTACTGGCGTAACGAGGCCGAGACGGCGCGCGTGTTGAAGGACGGATGGCTGCATACCGGCGACATCGGCGAAATCGATGCGAAGGGGCGCATCCGCATCACCGACCGCAAGAAGGACATCATCGTCAACGACAAGGGCGACAATGTTGCCCCGCAGAAGGTCGAGGGGATGCTGACCCTGCAGAACGAGATCGCGCAGGCGATGATCGCGGGCGACCGGCGGCCGTACATGGTCGCGGTGATCGTGCCCGATGCCGAATGGACCCAGCAATTCTGTGCGAAGGGCGGTGCGCGCTGCGACTTCGCCCGACTGCGCGAGGACAGCGACTATCGCGCGGCGCTGGGCGCGGCGGTGGAGCGGGTGAACAAGGACCTGTCGGTCACCGAACGCATCCGCCGCTTCATCATCGCCGACGAACCCTTCACCATCGAGAACCAGCAGCTGACGCCCAGTCTGAAAATCCGGCGGCATGTGTTGAAGGAGGTTTACGGCGAGCGGCTGGACGCGCTGTACCGGGGATGAGGAATTTCCTGTTCGTATGTAGCCAGAACAAGCTGCGCAGCCCCGCCGCCGAGCAGATTTTCGCGGATGTCATCGGAATCGAGGTATCGTCGGCCGGAACCAATCATGATGCGGAAAATCCGCTGACGCATGAACTGGTCGAGTGGGCGGACACGATCTTCGTGATGGAACGCACGCACCGCAACAAGGTGCAGCGCCATTTCCGCCGCAGCCTGAACGGCAAACGAATCGTCTGCCTCGACATTCCCGACGACTATGGCTTCATGCAGCCCGAACTGGTCGCCCTGCTGCGCGCGCGGATGGCGCGGCATCTGCCGACCATAGCACCCGACGAATGACAGGCTGACCGGCGACGGTGCCCCTTCGCAGGCAGGAGGGAGGGGGCGGCCTGCGCGATAAGGGCCGCCCCCGCCCGATCAGAACCCGCGACGCAGCGTCACGAAGAACTGGCGCGGTGCGCCCGCCAGCAGCGTCTGATTGTCGCCGCTCGCGGTATAGCCGTTGCTGCCGATCGTCGCGATATAGGCCTTGTCGGTCAGGTTGGTCACGCTGCCCTCAATCGCCATGCCTTCGAGGATACCGCCGACCCCGGTCAGGCGATATCCGATGCTGGCATCGGCCAGCAGCCGCGCGCCGACCGACTGGTCGTTCAGATAGGTGAAGTAGCGCCGCGACATATAGTCGCCGCCAATGCGCGCGAAGAAGCGGCTGTCGTCATAGGCGATCTCGCCCTTGACCATATGTTCGGGCGTGTCGACCACCGTCTTGCCCGCGATCGCCTGCAGCACCACGCCCGCCGCATTGCGCACGTCGTTCCGGTAGGTCGCCTTGTTGTACGAATAGCTGGCGAACAGGGTGAGCGGCTGCGCCACGCGGAAGGTCGCCGCCAGTTCGGCGCCATAGCTCCGGACATTGCCCGCATTGTTCAGCGTCGGCGGGTTGCCGATAATGCCCGCGCCATTGGCGAAGCCGAGCAGCCGGTTGGCGAAATCCACATAATAGCCGACTGCCGACAGCTGCAACCCGCCCGAACGGATGCGTGCGCCGCCTTCGACCGTCTTCGACGTCTCGGGCTTCAGCGTGCCGCGGATCGCGTTGAACCCGTTCTGGGTGGTCGCGAACGGCCCAGTCGTCGCGGAAGAGACGAACGCGCGCATATTTTCGGTATAGCTGGCGAACAGTTCCGCCCCGCCGCCGAGACGGAACAGCGCCGAAACCTGCGGCAGGAACCAGTCGCGCGCCGAAATCTCGCCGGCGACCAGCGTACCGGTGCGCAGGTTGGCACGGTTGACGACGCGCATCCCCTTCCATCCGCCGTTCAACGTCAGGTCGCCCAGCTCAAGCGTGTCGGCGACGTGATATTGCATCGTCTCGGTATCGTATTTGCCGTCCCACTGGGTGCGGTACGGGTTGCTCTGGAACTGGCGCGCGCCCCGGATCGGGTTCGCGCCGTCGTTCATGCCATAGAAGCGGCGGGCCTGCTGGAACGTATTGCTTTCATACCACAGCCCGACTTCCAGCCGGTTCGCGCCGGTGTTCAACACGGCGCGCGTCTGGTTGCCTGCCCGGTCGATGCCATATTCGGTGGTGCGATATCCGAGCGGCGAGGCGAGCCCGGCGGTCGAGGTCGCCGACGCAGCCAGCGCGGTGCCGTCGGGGCCGGGCGCGCCGGCCGGGGTCGGCGAATAGGGGGTGATCCACGATCCCTGCCCCTTGTTATGGTGGTAATAGCTGGTCGAGGTAAGCGTCAGCTGCTCGGTCAGCTTTGCATCGACGATGAACCCGCCCAGCCAGTCGCGGCGCAGCCCGGCCGCGTCGTAATAAACGTCGTCCACCGTGCCGATCCCGGCCGGGAAGGTAAGCCCCGCCCCGGCCCATGGCGCGACGAAGCCGACCGCCGACCCGTTATTGGCCGAACGATAGCCGGCCAGCGCGGCCTGGTTCTGATAGACCTTCCCGATCTGCACCGCGAGCGGGTAGTTGTCGCTGACATTGTCGTTACGCAGGCCGCGCCGCGCGATGATGTCGTAGCTCAAATCCTGATAGTCGTTCTCGCGCCGGTCGGAGAAGTTGACGAATGCGGCGATGCTGCCACGCGTGTCGATTTCCTTGACCAGCTTGGCATTCGCCTGATGCTGGCGCTGGACGCCGAAGCCCTTCCACTTGTCGGTGGTCAGATATCCGTAGGACAGATAGCCTTTCAGCCCGCCGCCCAGATCGCCGGTGTCGGCACGGGCGAATGCGCGGATCGTGTCGTTGCTGCCATAGGTGCCCGACGCGACCAGATCGGCGCTGTCGGACGGCGTGCGGCTGGTGAATTCCAGCGTGCCGCCGAGGTTGCTGGTCGAAGGAGTACCCAGCGCGCCCGCGCCTTGCGCCACAGTGGTCGAAGCGAGATTTTCGGAGATGATCGCGCGGCTGACATGCAGGCCGTTGACGTTGCCATAGCTCATGTCGCCCAGCGGCACGCCGTCGAGGGTAAAGCCCAGCTGGTTCTGGTTGAACCCGCGCAGGCTGATCCGCGTCGACCATTCATAGGCACCGAACGCGTCACCCGACTGGAAATTCACGCCGGGCAGCTTCGACGCGGCCTTCAGCGGCGAGGTGCCGGGGGTCAGGCGTTCGAGGTCGGCGGCGGTGATCGTCTGCACCTGACGCGTCTTGCCGAAGCCGAGCACGACGATCTCGTCGCCCTCGCCTTCCGACGCCACGGGCGCTTCGGCGTCGGGCGCGGGCGTCGGGACCGAGGTTTCGCGTGCCAGCGCATTCTGCGCGAACAGCGCCAGCGGCGCGACGCTCAGCAGCCACGGTTTGAAAGCCATGCGATATTTCCCCTTCGAGCAGGATGCTCGTCGGGCGGGGCCGGTAGGGAACGGGTATTACGTATACGCGACGTTATGGCGGCGATTTGATGACCCTGGGGGAAAGGGCCGAATTTAAACCGGCCGGTTGACCACGCGACGCCACGAACCATATGGCCATGCTGATATGCTGCAATGCAGCACGGAGGTTGCCCCATGTCCCCTGTTCCCCCTCCCGCCCGCTCGGTCGGGCTTGTCCACCTCGCGCTCGCGCTGGGTGGGTTCGCGATCGGCACGACCGAGTTCGCGACGATGAGTCTCGTGCCGTTCTTCGCGCCGGGCCTCGGCATCGACGAACCGACGGCGGGGCATGTCATCAGCGCCTATGCACTGGGCGTGGTGGTCGGCGCGCCGCTGCTGGCGGTGATGACCGCGCGGATGGCGCGGCGGACGGTGCTGATCGCGCTGATGGCGTGTTTCGGCATCGCCAATGCGGCAAGCGCACTCGCGCCGACCTATGAAGCGATGCTGGTCGCGCGGTTCTTCAGCGGGTTGCCGCATGGGGCCTATTTCGGGATCGCGGCGCTGGTCGCGGCGTCGCTGGTCCCGGCGGAAAAGCGGACGCAGGCGATAGGGCGGGTCATGCTGGGGCTGACGGTCGCGACCATCGTCGGCGTGCCGCTGGCCAATGCGCTGGGGCAGGCGCTTGGCTGGCGCTGGGGGTTCGGCGTGGTCGCGGTGCTGGCGGCGGCGACGATGGCGATGGTCGCATGGGCCGCGCCGCGCGACCGGCCGGACCGCAGCGCCAGCCCGCTGGCCGAACTCGGCGTGCTGACATCGGGACAATTGTGGCTGACGCTCGGCATCGGCGCGATCGGTTTCGGGGGCATGTTCGCGGTCTATACCTATCTCGCCTCGACGCTGATCGAGGTGACCGGCGCCGCGCCGGCGATGGTGCCGGTGGTGCTGGCGGTGTTCGGCGCAGGGATGACAGTCGGCAATCTGATCGTGCCGCGCTTTGCCGACCGGGCGCTGATGCCGACTGCCGGTGGGCTGCTGCTGTGGAGTGCGGCGACGCTGGCGCTCTATCCGCTGGCGGCGGGTCAGTTGTGGTCGATGCTGGTCATCGTGTTCCTGATCGGGATCGGCGGGGCGCTGGGCACCGTCCTGCAGACGCGGCTGATGGATATTGCCCGGCAGGGGCAGAGCCTGGCCGCGTCGCTCAACCACTCGGCGTTCAACACCGCCAATGCCATCGGGCCGTGGGCCGGGGGAATGGCGATCGCGGCCGGTTATGGCTGGACGTCGACCGGCCTGGTCGGCGCAGGGCTGGCGCTCGGCGGGTTGGCGATCTGGGGGCTGGCGGTGCTGGCTGGGGCGCCGGTTCGGCAGATTGTCGAGGCTTAGAAGCAGGTAGGTTTTCACGCGAAGGCGCGAAGACGCGGAGGGGTTGCGCCTTGGGCAAGCGTTCCCCGCGTCAGCGGCCTTACTACTCGCCTATCCCGTCAGGGAACGTCTTCCGTTCGCGAGCGCTTCGCCCGGAACGCAACTTCCTCAGCGTCTCCGCGCCTTCGCGTGAACCCATTTCTTCTTGTTAAAGGATAGAGGCGTCCGCCACCGGTTCGTGTGCGGACGCCCCCCTCCACCATTCGCTGCGCGAACGGTCCCCAGCGTTGGGTTGACCATGCCCCGCATGGTCAAGGATCGTCCGGGGGACGATCCGACCCAACGCTCCGTGCCGGGGAGGGGTCTTACTTCTTCTCCGGCAACACCTGCATCGACCAGTCCTTGGCGGGGACCAGATATTTCGCGGCAAGTGCCTGTAGTTCCGCCGGGGTCGTTGCGCGGATGTCGTTGATGATGCCGGGGATCGCCGCCAGCCGCGCGGGATCGCGCGTGCCGCCCTGCGTCTGGTTCATCCAGAACATGTTGCCGCTCGACATGCGCGCGACCATCTGGATCACCGGCAGCTTGGCGCGGTCGAGTTCGTCCTCGGGCACCGGCGTCTTGACCAGATCGGCGGCCAGTTCGCGCGCGAGGTCGAAGAAGAAGCCGGTCTTGTCCGGCGGCACCATCCCGATCGCCATGATCCGTCCGCCGCCGGGCAGGCCGACCGGCCAGCCATTGTCGACGTTCGGCGAATAGCTGACGCCCGCCTGGCTGCGCAGCCGATCGAGCAGCCGGTCGCGGAACACGGCGGCCAGCACCTCCAGCTTGCGGCTTTCGGTCAGACCGGCGCTGCCCGCACCGGTCGGCCAGGCGATGGCGGCGGCGGCCTGGTTGGGCTGGCCGCCATGGGTGCGGGTGACGGGCGTCGCGACATGCGCCGGGAAGCGGACCGGCGGCGGCGGAGTCGTGGCAGCCGGACGCGGAGCCATCGCGCCGATGGTCGCGGCGACCGCGTCGATCGCCGGCTGCTGCTGCACGTCGCCGAACACCTGCACCTCGATCGGACCGGAAGCGAGCAGCGGTGCCCACAACGCCTTGAACGCCGCCGGGGTCAGCGCCTCGATCTCCTTGCGGTCGGGCGTGCCCCAGCGCGGGTCGTTGTCGTGGAGCAGCGCGTCGAGATCACGCGCCATCACGCCGTCGGGCGAGGCGCCCAGCGCGTCATAGCTGGCAAGCATCACCGCACGGGCACGCGCGACCGGCGCGGGGTCCCATGCCGGCGATTGCAGCTTGGCCGCGATAAGCTTCAGCTGGTCGGTCAGGTCGGCGGCGGTGGTGATGCCCGACAGGCTGAAGGCGTCGTCGTCGATGCCGAAGGACAGCCCGATCTGCCGCCCGCCGGTCAGCCGGTCCAGCTCCTCCTGCCCCAGCACGCCCTTCGGCGTCTGGATGCCCGAGGCGACCAGCGCGAGGTCGGCGGCGAAGGCCGGCGTGCGCCGGTCGGCGGGGAGCGCGTTCAGCCCCCGGCCGAAGCGGACGCGGACATAGACCTTGCCGGTTTCCGATTCATTCGGGAACAGCAGCAGCGACGACCCATTGGCGAAGTCGACGCGCTCGACCGGCGGATCGCTCAGCGCCATGCTGCGGCCGGTGATCGCGCCGGGCTTGCCGAGCGGGGCCAGCCGGTCGAAGCCGATCGCCCCTTGCCCGCTGCGCCGGGTGGCGCTCCCTGCGATCTTTTCCGATAGCGCAGCGGTCAGCTTCGCCTGGGCGGTCGGATCGGGGGTGCGGGTGTTGACGATGGCGCGGGTTGCGGTGCCCTCGAACACCTTCTTCGTCGCCGCCTGGACGCGGGCGGGCGTGAAGAACTTCTTCGTCACCGCCCCTTCGAAGATGCGCAGCGACGTCTCCGGCCCCGCGACCGTCTCGCGGATATCGGTCGCGGCGATGAGGTTGTCGGCGAGCAGCGCGCCCGCCGTCACCGGCGCGGTGCGGACTTCGTTTTCCATGCCGGCGCGGATTTCGGCGACCTCGCGGTCGATCTCCGCCTGGGTCGGCGCGGTGCGCATCGCGTCGGCGATCGACTGGCGCACGTCGCGCAGCGCCGCCGCCCAGTCGTCGCCCAGCGGCAGGATCGACAGCTGGGTGATGTTCGCGGAGCGTGACACGTCGTCGAGATTGGCCCCGGCCGAGATATAGCTGCCCCCGGCCCGCGCGCGGCTTTCCAGCCGGCGGTTCAGGATGCGCAGCGCGATCTGGTCGATCATGCGTTCCTGGTTGAACAGGATGGTGTCATCGCCGACGGTCCACGGCCGCAGCACCGCCATCTGCACCAGCGTCGGCATGGTCGGTTCGCTGACGGGGGCGGCGACCGGTTCGTTCGCTTTCGGAGCGCCGAATTTCGGTTCGGCAGGCGACGGGCCGGTGCCCTGCCAACCGGCGAAATGCTTCTTCACCATCGCTTCGAGGATGGCGGGATCGGCGTCGCCCGCGATGACGATGATCGCGCGGTCGGGGCGATACCAGCGGTCGTGGAACGCCTTCACGCTGGCGGCGGTCGCGGCCTGCAACGTTTCGACATTGCCGATCGGCGAGCGGTCGGCGAGCGGCTGTCCGGCGAAGAACAGCGCGCGCACCGCATCGCCGAAGCGGACCTGGGGGCCGGGCTGTTCACGCTGTTCGGACAGGACGACCGGGCGTTCGGCGTCCAGCGCCGCTTGGGTCAGGGTCGGTTCGGCCATCATGCCCGACAGGATCTTCATGCTTTCGTCGAGGCCGGTCGGCGTCGCCGACGGCAGGTCGAGCTTGTAGACCGTCTGGGTAAAGCTGGTCGATGCGTTGCTGTCGGAGCCGAAGGTGACGCCCAGGCGCTGCCACACCCGCTTCGATTCGCCATCGGGGACGTGGACCGATCCGCGGAAGGTCAGATGTTCGATCAGATGGGCGAAGCCGCGTTCGCTGTCGGTTTCCATCAACGAACCGGTGCCGATCGCGACGCGGATCGCGACCTGCCCCGGCGGCACGCCGTTCTTGCGGACCGCATATTTCAGCCCGTTGGACAGGACGCCGTACGTCCATGTCCGGTCGGGGGGAATGTCGCTGCCCTTGAACAGCCACGGCGTATCCGGCCCCTGTGCGACAGGTTGCAGCGGCGGAAGCTGACGCGCGGGTGCCGGCAATGCGGGCGCGGGCGATGCGGGCGGGGTCTGCGCGGCAAGCGGCGCGGCGATCAGGGCCAGGGTCGTGAACGCGCCCGTGGCCAAACGGAACGAAGATGCCATGGCGGAAGGTGTAGCGTCGTTGCAACGCCCCGACCAGTATCGACAGCGCACGGCAAATATAAAGCTGATCCGGCCGGTTCGTTCAGCCCCGGCTCAGCTTTACCTCAACGTTCCTCCCGCCGCAGATACAGATAGGCATCGTCGAACTCGGCCAGTGCCATCAGGCCGTTCAGGTCGTGGATCGTCACCCGACGCCCGCGAAAGTCCATCAGTCCGCGTTCGCGCAGGTCGCGAAGCGTGCGGTTGACATGGACGGGCGTGAGGCCGGTGCAGTCGGACAGGTCGGCCTGCGTCAGCGGCAGCGCGTAACCGGCATCGTCGGCCTGTCCGATCAGGCCGAGGCGGACACGCAGTTCGCAGATCAGGTGCGCGATGCGTTGGATCGCGGTCCGCCGGCCGAGCGACAATTCCCATTCCCGGTGGATCGCGGCGTCGAGCGCGGTCAGGAACCAGTAGACCCGTGCCAGATGCGGCTGGGTCTCGGTGATCTCGGTCAGCTTCGCATGCGGCACCAGCACGACACGGCACGGGGTCAGCGTCATGACATTATGGTCGAGCTGCTTGAGCGAAAAACTGTGCAGGTCGAGGAAATCGCCCGCGACGTGCAGTTCGGTGATCTGCCGCTCGCCGCCCGGCAGATCCTTGTACCGGCACATCAATCCTTCGAGCAGCAGCGTGCTGGAAGTCAGTCGTTCCCCGGCCCGGATGCAGGTGTCGTGCGCGGGCAGGACGCGTACCTCGCCCAGCGACGCCCGGATGACCGCTTCCTCCTCCGGCGAAATCGTGTCGCGCGCGCGCAATTTCGCCAGATGCGTCTCGATCACCGGTGATGGCCCCTCTTGCTGGATCGTTACGCTGGTATCGTAACGATGCGGCAGAGGCAACGCGCCCGGCGCGTCCGCGAACAGTGGGTTTCCCCGAACGCCCTTGATCCCCCGTTACGGTGCCGCCACATGGGCGGCATGTTGATCGAAACCGAATCCACGCCCAACCCGGCGACCCTGAAATTCCTGCCCGGGCAGGTCGTGATGGACGCTGGCACCCGCGACTTCGCGTCCCCCGAGGAAGCGGAGGCCTCGCCGCTCGCCACGCAGCTGTTCGCGCTGGGCGACGTGGTCGGCGTCTTCTTCGGCCGCGATTTCGTGTCGGTGACGAAGGCGCCGGGCAGCGAATGGGCCGACCTGAAGCCCGACGTACTGGCGCTCCTGCTCGACCATTTCGGCGGGCGGATGCCGTTGTTCCACGCGACCGGCACCGCCGGCTTCTCGGTCCCGGCGGAAGACGCCGCTTTGACCGACAATCCCGAGGATGCCGACATCGTCGAACAGATCAAGGAACTGATCGAGACGCGCGTGCGCCCGGCGGTGGCGAATGACGGCGGCGACATCGTCTATCGCGGGTTCGATCAGGGCAAAGTGTACCTGCAGCTGCAGGGTGCCTGTTCGGGCTGTCCGTCGTCCAGTGCGACGCTGAAGAACGGGATCGAGCAGCTGCTGAAATATTATGTCCCCGAAGTCACGGAGGTTCGTGCAGTCTGATGGCCAAGCTCGACGATACCGCGCTCGACACGCTGTTCCGCAGCGCGCGCACCTATAACGGCTATACCGACCAGCCGGTCGACGAAGCGACGCTGCACGCGATCTGGGACCTGGTGAAATGGGGTCCGACCAGCGCCAACCAGCTGCCCGCGCGGATCGTGTGGTGTACGTCGCAGGAGGCGAAGGACAAGCTGGCGGCGTGTGCCAGCGGCACCAATCCCGACAAGATCCGTGCCGCACCGGTGACCGCGATCATCGGCATGGATACCGAGTTTCACGAGCATCTGCCCGAGCTGTTTCCCCATACCGACGCCAAGTCGTGGTTCGACGGCAATGCCGAACTGCGTCAGGCGTCCGCCTTCCGCAATTCGTCGCTTCAGGGGGCCTATCTGATCCTCGCCGCCCGCGCGCTTGGGCTCGACACTGGGCCGATGTCCGGCTTCGATGCCGGCGCGGTGGACAAGGCGTTCTTTGCCGACACGCCGGCGGTCCATGCCAATTTCATCACGACGCTCGGCTATGGCGATCCGTCGAGCCTGCACCCGCGGTCGCCCCGGCCCGACTTCGCCAAGTTCAACCGGATCGCCTGACGCGCCCGTGCGGACGCTGGTCATCGAAACCGCCACCGCCGCCTGCTCGGTCGCATTGATCGAGGATGGCGCGGTGATCGCGCGCGACCATGTCGTGGTCGGGCGTGGCCATGCCGAGCGACTGGTGCCGATGATCGCCGCGCTGCCCGATGAAGGCCGGGCGGACGCGATCCTGGTCGATTGCGGCCCCGGCAGCTTTACCGGCGTGCGCGTCGGGCTGGCGGCGGCACGGGGGTTGGGTATCGGCTGGGGCGTGCCGGTTTCCGGCTATTCCTCGCTGGCGCTGATCGCCGCCGCCGCACTGGCCGAGCAACCGGGCGACGCGGTCGTGGCGGTGCTGGACGGCGGCCATGGCGAGGTGTTTCAACAGGGGTTCGACGGCGCGCTGATCGCCGACGGCCCGGCGGTGTCGCGCAAGCCGGCCGACGCCGTGGCGGCACTGGACGGACGGCGGGTGGTGGGCCAGGGGCTGGCGCGGCTGCGCACGGTGGACGACGGCCTGCCCGCATGTGACCGGCTGCCCGATGCCGCCGATGCGGTACTGCTGCCGATGGCGCAGGCCACCCTGCCCCCCGCCCCGCTCTATGGTCGCGCGCCCGATGCGGTGCCGAGCGTGCGCGGATGAGCGATACCCGCGTCGACATCGTCCTCGCCGACGGGACCGCCGCCGATGTCGGTGCCGTAGACCAGGTGATGCAGGCGGCGTTCGATCCGCGCTTCGGCGAAGCATGGACCCCGGCCCAGTGCCTGGGGATGCTGTCCTTGCCCGGCGTATGGCTGACGCTGGCACGCACCGACGATGTACTGGTCGGCTTTGCCCTGACCCGCGCGGTCGCGGACGATGCCGAGCTGTTGCTGATCGCGGTCGTGCCGCAGGCGCGCGGGCGCGGCGTCGGACGGGCGTTACTGCAACGCGCGATCAGGGATGCCGCGACGCGCGGCGCGGTGCGACTGTGCCTCGAAATGCGGGCAGGCAATGACGCCACGCGACTCTATGTCAGCGAAGGTTTTGCCAAGTGCGGCGAACGGCGCAGCTATTATGCGGGACGTGGCGGTGAACGCTTCGACGCGCACACCTATGTCCGGCAGATATCCGCCGAATAACGAAAAACGTTGCTTATATTGTTGCGATCACCGCGCCGCGGGCCGATAGCGGCGATGGCCATACGTAGCGGCTGCGTAACGAGGAATGATATGGAACTGGATGCGGAGCGTGACGACACGCTGATCGCCTTGACTGCGGATATTGTCGCGGCACATGTCGGCAACAACACGATCGACATCGCGCAAATCCCGACCCTGATCCGCAGCGTGCATGGCGCGCTGGCCGGACTCGGCACCACGATCGAAGCGCCGGTGCAGCGCGCCGAACCGGCGGTGCCGGTACGGTCATCTATCAAGCCCGACTATATCGTCTGCCTGGAGGATGGGCGGAAACTGAAGATGCTGAAGCGGCATCTGATGACGCATTACAAGCTGACGCCCGAGCAATATCGCGCCAAGTGGAACCTGCCGGCCGATTACCCGATGGTCGCGCCCAACTATGCCGAACAGCGCCGGACGCTGGCCAAGCAGATCGGCCTGGGTACGCAGCGGCGTACGAGCTGATCCGGCCGGCGCGCGTTTAGCGGCTTTCGCTGGCGCGCCCGGCACGCTAGAACGGCGCGCAACCTACCCGTCTGGACGTACAGGAATTCATGCCCCGCAAGATCGACCTCGAAGCGCTGTGTCACCAAAAGGGGCTGCGGATCACCGAACAGCGCCGCGTCATCGCACGCGTCCTGTCCGAAGCAGACGACCACCCCGACGTCGAAAAGGTGTATGAGCGCGCATCGGCGATCGATCCGGGCATCTCGATCGCGACGGTCTATCGCACCGTGCGGCTGTTCGAAGAGGCGGGTATCCTCGACCGCCACGATTTCGGCGATGGCCGGGCGCGCTACGAACCCTCGCCCGAAGCGCATCACGATCACCTGATCGACGTCGAAAGCGGCCGGGTGATCGAGTTCGTCGATCCCGAGCTGGAATTGCTGCAGAAGCAGATCGCCGAGCGGCTCGGCTTCCGCCTGGTCGACCACCGCATGGAACTGTACGGCGTCAGCCTCGACCGCAAGGACTGAGCGAAATGACGCTGCCCGCGCGACTGCGGTTGATCGCGCGGGCGGGCGGGATGCTGGCGGCGCTGCTCGTCTATCTGATCCTGCATGGCAGCTGGCGGTTGTTCGGGCGGCGCTCGCCCTGGCCGCCGCGCTTTCTGGGGCGCATCGCGGCGATCGTCGGGGTACGGACCACCGTCGTCGGATCGCCCGTTCCGCGTGACGTCCTGTACCTCGCCAATCATCAGAGCTGGATCGATATCCTCGCCATCGCCGGGGTGAGCGGGAGCGCATTCGTCGCCAAGGGCGAACTGCGTGACGCGCCGCTGGTCGGGTGGCTGTGCACGCTGAACCACACATTGTTCGTCGATCGCGGTGACCGGCTGGGTGTCGCGCGACAGATCGATACGCTGCGGCAGGCGTTGCTGGCCGATCATCCGGTAACGGTGTTTCCCGAAGGGACCACCGCCGCGCCGGGCGAATTGCTGCCGTTCAAGGCGGCGCTGCTGGGCGCGATCGACCCGCCGCCGCCGGGATTGCGGGTGCAGCCGGTCTATTGCGACTATGGCGATGCGCATGAGGTCGCGTGGCTGGGCGACGAACCGGGCACGACCAATGCCGCCTGCGTGCTGGCGCGGCCGGGCCGAATCGGGCTGACGATCCATTTCCTCGAACCGTTCGATCCGGCGGGCATGGGGCGCAAGGCGGTCGCAAACCGGGCGCGGGATGCGATTGCGGCGGCGATGGCGCCCTAGCCTCATCCGTCACCCCAGCGCAGGCTGGGGTCTCTCGATAATGCAGCGCGCGCCTCGCCGCGGGATACCCCAGCCTTCGCTGGGGTGACGTGCTCGTACGGTTGGAACCCTACTCGCTGAATTCGCCCACCGTCACCCGCCGGCCGAGCAGGAAGGCGTCGTTGACATGGACGAAGGGCGACAGGTCGACATCGCTCTGCCGATCGCGCAGGCATTCGGCGAAACGGCGATAGAGCCGGGCATATTCGGGTTCGTCGCCGACATCGACCGCGACACCGTCCACCGCCATCTGCGACGCGCCCATCGACAGCGTCAGATGACCGTCATCGGTCTCGACGTCGATGTCCCAGGTCTGCGGCCCGGTCTGGTCGAAGTCGAATTCGACGCGGACCGGCACGCCCGCCGTGTCGGTGAAGTCGAGGTCGGCGGCGATCGGCGCGTCGCGGTTCGACGGGAAGCGCAGCTCGGCCGCGTCGAGCAGCAGCGGGCGGGGCAGGATGCGGGTGATGACCGACAGCGCGTTGATGCCGGGATCGAACACGCCGATACCCGGCTCCCAGATCCATGCCTGCCCGGGATGCCAGACGCGCACGTCTTCCTTCCAGTTGACCGTCACGCGGCGGATATCGCGCTGGTTCAGCCATTGCCGCGCCGGCTCGACCGCCGCAGCCTCCCGCGAATGCCATGTCGCGAACAGCACGCGGCGGGCGCGTTCGGCGGCGCGGGCAAAGGCCTGCGCCTCCGACAGGGTCGCCGCCGGCGGCTTTTCGATCATGATGTCGAGGCCATGGTCCAGCGCCTGCTGGATCAGCGACAGCCGCCCGCGCGGCGGCGTGCAGATGGAGATGGCCTGTACGTCGGGCATCGCCGCCATCATCTCGGCGATCGTCCTGAACCCCGGCACGCCCTCGGGCGGGCTATGGCCGGTGACGGCGGCGACGAGTTCGAAGTCGGGGCTGGCGGCGATTTGCGGGATATGCTGGTCGCGCGCGATCTTGCCGATGCCGGCCAAGGCAATGCGGGTGGGGGAAGCCAACGTCATTCTCTCCTGACGATTATTTGTCCGACTTATCAAGCCGACCCCGCCCCCGCAAGCGGTGCGTCAGATTCCGTCGGCCACCACGTCGCGCCCCGTGGCACGCAGCCGCTCGGCGAGGTCGGCAAGGCAGGTTTCGACCAGCGCCGGATCGGTCGCCCGGACGACGAAGTTCGCGCCGGTGCGGCCTTCGCGAAAGAACGGATAGCTGCCGATCGCCACCCCGTCATGCGCGCGTTCCACCTCGCGCAGCATCCCCGCCACCTCGCTCTCACCCACCCAGCAGCCGAGCGTGCCGGACACGACCGGCAGGCCACCTTCCAGCGTGCCGGTCAGGCTGTCGAGCATCGCCGCCGCGATGTGCGGCACCCCGGCCATGACGAAGATGTTCCCGATATGGATGCCCGGCGCACCGGACATGCGGTTCTCGATCAGCTCGCCCCCCTCCGGCACTCGCGCCATACGCAGCCGCGCGTCGGTCAGCCCGCCGCGCGTCGTGTAATATTCCTCGAGGATCGCCCGGGCGCGGGGGTGGACGACGACCGGAACGCCCAGCGCCGCCGCGATCGAATCGACGGTGATATCGTCATGCGTCGGCCCGATGCCGCCGGTCGTGAACAGATAGTCGTTGCGCGTCCGCAGAATATTGACCGCCTCGACGATCGCTTCCTCACGATCGGCGACGACGCGAACCTCGGACAGGCGGATGCCCTGCACGTTCAGCCAGGTGGCGAGTTGCGCGACATTCTTGTCCTGCGTCCGGCCGGAGAGGATTTCATCCCCGATGACGAGCAGGGCGGCGGTCCAGATGCGGTCGGTCATGCCCCTCGCATAGCGCGGGTGTGCGCCCTCGCCTAGCGCCCGATCCTTGCCTATATGGGCACCATGACCGACTATCAGACCGTCACCGCCGATATGCCGCTCGCCCGGACCGGCGCGATCAAGCTGCACGATGCCGCCGGCTTCGAAGGGATGCGGCGCGCTGGCCGGCTTGCCGCGCATATCCTCGACGAAATCACCCCGCACGTCGTGCCCGGCGTGACCACCGCCGAACTCGACACGATCATCTATCGCCTGATGCGCGAAGGGGGCGCGGTGCCCGCGACGCTCGGCTATCGCGGCTATGCCCATTCGACCTGCATCTCGATCAACCATGTCGTGTGTCATGGCATCCCGTCGGACCGGACGCTGAAGGATGGCGACATCGCCAATATCGACGTGACCCCGTTGCTGGATGGCTGGCATGGCGACAGCAGCCGGACCTATCTGGTCGGCAACGTGCCGATCAAGGCGCGCAAGCTGGTCGACGTGACCTATGAATGCCTGATGCTCGGCATCGAACAGGCGAAGCCCGGCAACCGGATGGGCGACGTCGCGCACGCGATCCAGCGCCATGCCGAGGCGCATCGCTACGGCGTGGTCCGCGACTTCTGCGGGCATGGCCTGGGCCAGCTGTTCCACGATGCGCCGGAGGTGATCCATGCCGGGCGACCGGGCACCGGACCGGAGCTGCGGCCGGGGATGTTCTTCACCATCGAACCGATGATCAATATCGGGCGGCCCGACGTGAAGATGCTCGACGATGGCTGGACGGCGGTGACCCGCGACCGGTCGCTGTCAGCGCAGTTCGAGCATTCGATCGGCATCACCGAGGACGGATGCGAGATTTTCACGCTGAGCCCCAAGGGCTTCACCAAACCACCGTACCTCTGAGCTCCTCCCCGCGCCGGGGAGGATAACACTGCCCGAAAAACCGGCACCCTGCCCCTTCTGTGGGCAATATCGACAGTCCCGTCCTAATCCCCGATGATCCCGCCACAGGCGAATCGCCGGTTGGCACGGTAATTGTTTAACAGGATGCAAACGGCCCGTCCGGGTCGTCACGTCCGAGGGGATCGGTAGGGCGCATGAAGAAGATCGAAGCCATCATCAAGCCGTTCAAGCTGGATGAGGTAAAGGAAGCGCTGCACGAAGTCGGCGTCAGCGGGATCACCGTGACCGAAGCCAAGGGCTTCGGCCGGCAGAAGGGCCATACCGAACTGTATCGCGGCGCGGAATATGTCGTCGACTTTCTGCCGAAGGTGAAACTGGAAGTGGTGGTCGAGGACGGTCTGGCCGAGCGCGTCGTCGAGGCGATCGCGCAAGCCGCACAGACCGGGCGCATCGGCGATGGAAAGATTTTCGTCATTCCGGTCGAGACCGCCTTGCGCATCCGCACGGGTGAGCGCAACGACGACGCGATCTGACGCAGCGCAGCATTATTTCGAATCACGGGGCGTTCCGGGGCGATTGATTGCGCCGGAGCGTGGGGTTTAATCCAGAAAGGGCAGTTTCCGATGGCTACTACCGCCAGCACCATCCTGAAGCGGATCAAGGACCAAGAGATCGAGTGGATCGACCTTCGCTTCACCGATCCCAAGGGCAAGTGGCAGCACCTGACCATGGTCGCGTCGATCCTGGGCGAGGACGAGCTGACCGACGGCCTGATGTTCGACGGTTCGTCGATCGAGGGCTGGAAGGCGATCAACGAGTCGGACATGGTGCTGAAGCCCGATCTGGACGCGGTCTATACCGATCCTTTCTCGGCCACCCCGATGCTGGTCATCTTCTGCGACGTGGTCGAGCCGTCGACCGGCGAACTCTATGCCCGCGACCCGCGTTCGACCGCGAAGCGCGCCGAGGCGTATCTGAAGACGACCGGTATCGGCGACACCGTCTATGTCGGGCCGGAAGCTGAATTCTTCATGTTCGACGACGTGCGGTTCGAAAACAGCTATTCGACCAGCTATTACAAGATCGACGACATCGAACTGCCGGGCAATTCCGGCCGCGAATATGAAGCCGGCAACATGGGGCACCGCCCGCGCGCCAAGGGCGGTTACTTCCCCGTCGCACCGGTCGACAGCGCCGTCGACATTCGTGGCGAAATGGTCACCACGATGCTCGAAATGGGCCTGCCCTGCGACAAGCATCACCACGAAGTCGCCGCCGCGCAGCACGAACTGGGCCTGACCTTCGGCACGCTGACCACGACCGCCGACCGGATGCAGATCTACAAGTATGTCGTGCACCAGGTCGCCCATGCCTATGGCAAGACCGCGACCTTCATGCCCAAGCCGATCAAGGAAGATAACGGCTCGGGGATGCACACGCACTTTTCGATCTGGAACGGCGGCAGCCCGCTGTTCGCCGGCGACGGTTATGCCGGGCTGTCGGACATGTGCCTGTATTTCATCGGCGGCATCATCAAGCACGCCAAGTCGGTCAACGCCTTCACCAACCCGACGACCAACAGCTACAAGCGTCTGGTTCCGGGCTATGAAGCGCCGGTGCTGCTCGCCTATTCGGCGCGCAACCGTTCGGCGTCGTGCCGCATCCCGTACGGCACCGGTCCGAAGTCGAAGCGCGTTGAAGTCCGCTTCCCCGACGCGATGGCCAATCCGTATCTCGCCTATGCGGCGCTGATGATGGCGGGTCTGGACGGCATCCAGAACAAGATTCATCCGGGCGAGGCGATGGACAAGAACCTGTACGACCTGCCGCCGGCAGAACTCGCGCAGGTCCCGACCGTCTGCGGTTCGCTGCGTGAAGCGCTCGACAGCCTCGAAGCGGATCACGATTACCTGCTGAAGGGCGACGTGTTCTCGAAGGACCAGATCGAGGCCTATGTCGAGATCAAGCGCGGCGAAGTGGCGCGGTGGGAAATGACCCCCAGCCCGGTCGAATATGACATGTACTACAGCGCGTAAGGCGCGGCGACGACCGCGCCGGTGCGCCTAGCGGGCGCATCCGCGCTGTCGGCCGGCTTCGCCGACCCGGCGAGGACCGACGACGTGGCTTCGCCACGTCGCGCTGAGACAAGAGAAAGGCGTCGGGCACCTGCCCCGGCGCCTTTTTTGTATGTGGTGGGCGCCGTTGCCCCGCTACCCACGAACGTCATGCCAGCGCAGGCTGGCATCTTCCGGTACGAGCGCACCATGCCAACCGCGGGAGACCCCAGCCTTCGCTGGGGTGACGTGCGAATTGTGAAGGCGACTGATGCGATCCGCCTGCCCTCCGCCACACAACCGTAACATCCCCGTGGTGAAGCAACCCCGACCACCCGCCGCAGGAATCTCCCGCCCATGACCGTCCTTCTCGACCGCCGTACGCTGCTCGGCGGGTTCGCCATCGGTGCCGCCAGCCTGACCGTCGCTCCAGCACAGGCACGCGCCGCGAAGAGCTGCACCTTCGCGGTGCTGGGCGACTGGGGTCGGGACACGCCCGAACAGCATCATGTCGCCGCCGCGATGGGCCGGGCAGCAGCGGAGGCCCGCAGCGATTTCGTGCTGGCGATCGGCGACAATTTCTACAGCGACGGCGTCACCTCCACCGACGACCCGCTCTGGCAGTCGGTGTTCGAAGGGGTCTATACCCACCCGGCCTTGCAGGTGCCGTGGTATGCGCTGCTCGGCAATCACGACTATCGCGGCAACCCGCAGGCGCAGCTCGACTATAGCGCGCGCAGCAAGCGCTGGCGGATGCCCGCGCGCTATTATCAGGTGGCCGATGCCTCGCTGGCGCGCGCGGACACCGAATTGTTCGCGATCGACACCTCACCCTTCGTCGAGCGCTATCGCGAAAGCGACGGGATGATCGGCAGCAACACCCGGTCGCAGGACACAAAGCCGCAACTGGCGTGGCTCGACCATGCGCTGTCGCAGTCGCGCGCCAAGTGGAAGCTGGTGACCGGCCACCACCCGATCCGTTCGGGCGGCAGCGGCCATGGCGACCAGCCGGAGATCATCGCCCAGGTGCTACCGATCCTGAACCGGCACGGCGTGCAGGCCTATATCGCCGGGCACGATCATGACCTGCAGCATATCCGCCGCGACGGGATTGACATGATCCAGTGCGGCGGCGGGATGGAAGCGCGCCCGGTGCAGGCGGTCGAGGGTACCCGCTTCTGCCGCGCCGCCGCCGGGTTCGGCATGGTGCGGATCGCGGGCGACCTGTTGTCCTTCGATCTGCGCGACGAACGCGGGGCCAGCCTCTACAACGCGTCGATTCCGGTTCGCGCCCGCGTCACGGCATGACCGGCGGGATATAGGGCAGCGTAAAGGCCAGCGCCCAGAGCAGGAACAGCACCAGCGGCAAGTGGACGATCAGCTGAAGGAAGCTGAACCCGACGATGTCGCGCGCCTTCAACCCGAGGATGCCGAGCAGCGGCAACATCCAGAACGGGTTGATGAGGTTCGGCAGCGCTTCGGACGCATTGTAGATCTGCACCGCCCAGCCGAGATGCACCTGCAGGTCGTTCGCCGCCTGCATCACATAGGGGGCTTCCAGCAGCCATTTGCCGCCGCCCGAAGGAATGAAGAAGCCGAGGATCGCCGAATAGACGCCCATCGTGATCGGGAAGGTTTCGGTGGTGTTGAGCGATACGAAGGCGTGGGCGATGACGTCGGACAAGGTCGATCCGTCGGCACTCTTTGCGGTGGTCATCATCGCGGCGATCGCGGCATAGAAGGGGTATTGGATCAGGATGCCGGCGGTGGCCGGCACCGACCGGGCGAGCGCGTTGAGGAAGCGTTTTGGCCGCCAGTGCAGCACCAGCCCCGCCATCAGGAACAGGAAGTTGTAGGTGTTGAGGTTCGAGATCGCGACCATCCACGGTTGCCGCGCAAATTCCTGCACCAGCCAGCCCGCCGCCAGCAGACCGATCAGGACGGTGAGCAGGGGGGCGTGTTCCAGCCACTCGCCGGGCTGGGTGCGGGGCGGCACGGCGTCGTCCTCGCGCGCCGGATCGATGCCCATGTCCTGCGCCGTCACCGCGCTGTCGCTACCGGGGGCCGATGCGATGGCGATCACCGTCGACACGACGATCAGGATCGCTGCGATCAGCATCGATTGCCACAGGAAGATCGTCTGGCTGAACGGGATGACGCCGGTGATCGGGAGCAGGCCGGGCGGCAGGCTGGCCGGGTTCGCCTGTAGCTGCGCCGAGGAGGATGACAGCCCCATCGCCCAGGTCGCGCCAAGGCCGAGATACGCCGCAGCCCCGCCTGCGCGATAGTCCATTCGGAGTTCGGTGCGGCGCGCCAGCGCGCGGGTCAGCAGGCCACCGAAGATCAGGCTCAATCCCCAGCTCAAGAGCGAGGAGAGCATCGTCGCGATAGCGATCAGCCCGATCGCGCCGCGCCCGCTTTGGGGAATCAACGCCAGCCGGTCGATCAGCCGCTGCATCGGCGCGGAGGTCGCGACCACGTAACCGCCGATGGTGACGAAGGCCATCTGCATGGTGAAGGGGATCAGCGTCCAGAAGCCATCGCCGAAGCTCTTCGTCACCGCCGTGACCGGCGCGCCATTTGCCAGCACCGCGACCGCGACGACCACGACCGCCAGTGCCACGAACACGAAGGCATCGGGAAACCAGCGTTCGGCCCAGTCGGTGAAGCGCAGCGCGACACGGGCAAGGCGGCCATCGGTGGCGGGGGCGGCAGCGGGCATCGGCGTCTCCGGTGGTTCGAACCCTATACGAACCACTGCCCCAATCGTTGCGCAGCCGGTTCGACCCGTGCGTCAGTAATCGCGCGAGATGCGGACGTTGGTGCTTTGCCGGCCGATGGTGGAAATCGACGCGAGCAGCGACAGCCAGCGGGTCACCTGAAACTCGATCCGGGTCGCGCTATAGCCCTGTCCGTCGGTCACGATCTCGGCATAGAAACGCCGGGTCAGATATTTGCCGGCGGCAACCGACGTGCCCTGCCCCGTCTGCGGATCGGCGGGCAGGATGCGTAGCCGGTCGAGGCCGGCGGCACGGCGCACCGCGTTGATCGGGTTCAGCCCGCCCTCCCCATTCTGCAGCGCCGCCACTGCCGCCGCCAGCTGCAACGCTTCGGGCGCGGACAGGTTGGTGATCGAGGTACCGAACAGCAACCGCGACAGCAATTCGTCCTCGGGCAGCGCGGGCACACTCTGGAAGCTGATCTCCGGTCGAGTGGCGGTGCCGGCGACGCGGATGGTGGCGTTCAGCCCCTGCGTATCGGCAGCGGCAACGATATCGAGTGCCGGGTCGGCGGGGCTTTCGCCGTTGAAGCGCAACGCGCCGCGATCGACCCGGAATTCGCGTCCGGCGAATTCATAATCGCCCCTTATCAGATCGGCGCGGCCGTTGATGATCGGGCTGGTCGGCTCGCCGGTGATCGCGAGGTCGGCGGACCATTCGCTGGTGAGGCCGAGGCCGGTGACGATCAGACCGCCGGGCGCGCGTGCCTTCAGGTCGAGCTTCCACGGGACGACCGCCGCGCTCGCCTCGTCATCGCCATCGGGGCGGTTGATCTCGCGAATGTTGAGACGCGGGATCGGCGCGGTGGCCGTCGCGCGGCCGAGGCGATAGCGGCTGCCGTCCATCCGCACCTCGCCCGAAATCGTACCGCCTGCCCCGTCGCTGCGCACGCGGATCGGGCCGGTGACGGTCGCGCCGATCGAATCGGTGTTGATGAGGCGCGCGCGGTCGGCGTTCAACGACAGGTCGATGCCGAAGCCGCGCACGGCGGCGAATTCGAACGCGCCGGTGCCGGTCACCCGCCCCTGTCGCCCGTCGCTGGCGGCAAAGCGATCGATCACCAGCCGCGATCCGTCGAACCGCCCCTGCGCCTCGACCCCGGTCAGCACGCTGCCAGTGATCGCACTTTCGATGCGCGCGCCGCTGGAGCGCAGGACACCACGGATGCGCGGGTCGGCGAGGCGGCCGGTGACATCCGCGCCGACCGATACCGGGCCGGACAGGTCGAACAATTCGATGCCGGTCAGCCGCCACAGCGTGTCGGCAGGACCGCCATAGCGCAGCTGCGCGAAGAGGGGCGCATTGTTCAGCCGGGTGGCGAGGTCGCCCTGCCCCAGCGGCGCCAGCCGCGCCTGCGCCCGGCCGATGGTCTTGCCCCCACTCGCCATCACCGCACGCACGCCCGCGCGATCGGCGTCCAGCACCGCCGCGATGCCGACATCGATCGGGGTCGACGACAGCACCAGCCCGGAGCGGCTCAGGCCGCGGATCGTCAGGTCGACCCGGCCGCTGGGGGTATCGCCGCGCGTCGCATAGGCGATCCTGCCCGACGCGCTACCGCTCAGCCCCAGCCCCGGATAGCCGATATCGAGCACGGCGAGCGGCATCCGCGTCACGTCGAGCGCGAGTTCGGTGGTGTCCGCCGCCACCGCGCCGCCGACCGTCGCTGTGCCGCCGGCAAAGCTGAACTCCGTGGGCGCGAGCCGCCAGCCATCGCCCTCACGCCGGATGACCGCCGGCGTTTCGAGCTTCAGTGGGCGGCGGTCGAGCGTGCCCTGCGCGCTGATGCGATATTCGTCCGCCGTGACCTGCGTCACGCTCTGGATCGAGAAGGCCCGGCCGCGCGACCCGGCGATGGCCGCGCGGATTTCGCCGACGCCGTCGACCAGCCTGGCACTGCCCGCCAGCCGCGCGATCGATAGCTTGCCGCGCCGGAAGCCCTGCGCGGTCATCGTCGCATCGACCGTGGTGCCGCCGTCGGCCAGCACGATGCCGGCCTCCAGCCGCGCGCGGCGCACCGATCCGGCAATGCCCAGACGGGCACGGGTGGCGTCCAGCGCGATATTGATCCGCTGGTCGCTGCCCTGCGGGGCGAAGTCGATCGTGCCGGCGATACCGCCGCCATCGACGTTCAGCCGCCCGAGAAAGCCCTCCTCGACGATATCGACGCCGCCGGTCGCGCGGGTGCCACTGACCTCCAGTTCGTCGACCGCGATGCGGGCGGTGCCGCCGCTCGGCAGCAGGATACGGCCATTGGCAGTGAACGGTCCGAGGCGCGAGCCGCCCTCGGCGCGATAGGCGAAGCCCTCCGCCGTCGGATCGAGATGGGCGACGACGTTGCTCAGGCCCAGCGTCGCGTTGGGCGAGGCGAAGCGGAGGTCGAGGGTCGGCTTGGAGATGTTGCCGTCGAGCACCAGCTGGACCGGGCCGTAGGTGGCCTGTCGCCCGCTGCCTTCGAAATGGAAGGTGCCGTCGCGGCGGCGATAGCCGTTGCCGACAAGCGTCAGGCCGGGCGAGGTGAGCCGCAGCCCGCGCAGATAGAGGATGCCGTCCCTGCCCCGCTCCAGCCCGGTCTCGATGCGCGGCAACCCTTGCGTCAGCGAGCGGAAGAAGCCGTTGTCGAGCCGGCGGACCTGCGCCATGCCTCGCCCGACGATGCGCGTGCCGCCGCCCGGAATCGGCACGGCGGTCAGCCGCGTCTGCACATCGACCAGCCCCAGGCCCGCGATCAGATAGCGTTGCAGCGCGCCGCTGATCCCGACCTCGTAGCGGCCGGTGGTGAGGTCGAGCGTCAGCATGATCCGCCCGTTGAGCTTGTCGGAGCGGACGATCAGGTCGTTGCCGACCAAGGTCCGGGCATCGACCGCCAGCTTGCCCGTGACCGATAGGTTGCGCAGGATGCCGCCCGCGACATCGCCAACGCCGGTAACGCGCGCGGCCGCCAGCCGCACGGGCACGATGACCGGCGCCTTCGAAAAACGCCCCTGCCCGGCGGCGACTACCTGTTCGAACCCGGTCTGGTCGAACGCCAGCCGGTTCGCGCGCAACCGGTAATCGAACCGCGCGGTCGAGAATTCGCCGTCGAGGATCGCACGCAGTTCGATGTCGCGCCCGGTCATGTTCGGGAACATCGCTTCCGGGCGCAGCAGCCGCGCGCGCAGGCGCAGGTCGCGGAACGCGCTGGTGCCGAGGTCGATGATGCCGTCCGCCTCCATCGCGAGTGCGGCACTGCGCAGTGCCAGCACGCCATCGATGCGGCGGTCGGCGAAGGTCGCACTGCCGGTGACGCGGACGTTCGGCGCGGTCAGCCGCTGCAGCTTGCCCTGCAGCAACGACGACGGTGCGAGCGTGCCGCCCAGCGTGTAGCGCCCGGCGCGCACGCCCAGCGTCAGGTCGACGATCCGCGCGCTTCCGGCATCCGCGACCGCGCGCCCGTCCCATGCCGACCAGCGCCCATCGCCCGACACCTCGACCGACAGCGGCCGGCGGATGCCGCTGGCGGTCGCGAGCAGTCCGTCGCCTGCGCCCCGCGCGCGCAGGTCGATATCGAAGCGGTCGCGATCGGGTTCGGCATCGAGGCGAAGGCGCAGCCGGTCGCTGGCCGCGATATCGAGCGCGAGATCGACCAGCGCGCGGCCGGACCGCACATCCGCCTGTCCCGACAACTTGCCCGTGCGCGCGGTCCCGGTCACAGCCTTCGCGAGTTCCAGCCGCTCGACGCTCAGCCGGCCGATGCGAATGTCGAAGCTCGGCAGGATCGGACTCTTGCGCCCGGTCGGGGTCGGCTGCGGCAGCTTGGCGAGGATCGCGCGCGGGATCGTCAGGCTGTTGATCGACAGCCGGTTCGACACGAATTCCCATGGCCGCCAGTCAAGTTCGGCCAGCGGCGCTCGCAGGATCAGCCCCTTGGAATCATAGATGCGGACATCGATCAGCCGCGCCCGCGTATAGATCGATCCGTCGATGCGCCCGATACGATAGCGCAGGCCGTTGGCGGGCTTCATCGTCGCGATGCGGTTCGCGATCAGCCGATGGCCCGGCCCGGTATCGATCACCACCAGCGCGCCGACGATCAGGACGACGATCGCCAGCAGCAACTGCGCGATCCGCCGGCCGCAGCCGATGCGGCGCTTCACCACGACCGGCGGCGGCGCTGCGGCGGGTTCGTCGGTCAAAATGCCTGCCCCAGCGAGACATAGACGGCGATGCGCGGGTCGCCGCGCTGCGGGTTGATCGGCGTGCCGACATCGACGCGGATCGGCCCGAAATTGCTGTAATAGCGCACGCCGACCCCCGCGCCGTAGCGCATCCCCGAAAAGCGCGGGAGCGTGGAGGTATAGATGTTGCCCGCGTCGAGGAACGGCACG
Organism: Sphingomonas panni; assembly: GCF_022664435.1. Classification (GTDB taxonomy): domain Bacteria; phylum Pseudomonadota; class Alphaproteobacteria; order Sphingomonadales; family Sphingomonadaceae; genus Sphingomonas; species Sphingomonas panni. Next base: position 163,390 of record NZ_JAKREU010000007.1, read on the forward strand.
ACACCGAAATTGCCGAACGCCTTGACCCGTGCCTCCAGCGAGAATTCGGCGAGGCTGCGGCCGCCGATCGGATCGTTGTTCGGGTCGCGCGGGCCGATATCCTGGAACCCGTAGCCGCGCACCGACGCGCCGCCGCCGGCATAGAAACGCCGCGAAGGGGCAACGGCATCGCGCGGCGCACCCAGGATAGATCCGATCCGGGTCCGCGCGGCCAGTACGACCCGCGAGGTCACCGGGCGATAGACGCTCGCATCGATCTGGGCACGGGTATAGCCGAACAGGTCGCCGCGCAGCGACAATTCGGGGCTGATCCGCCCGCCCAGCCGGAAACCGCGCGTCGGGTTCAGCAGGTCGTCGGAGCCGTCATAGTTCAGGCTGCTGGGCAAAGCGCCGATGAAATAGGTGCGGCGGCGCGGTTCGCCGGTCGCGACGATCACGTCGCGTTCGTCCGTCGCGACCAATTCGCCGCCCAGCGCCCAGGTCCACGTCTTTTGAAAGAAGATGTTGGTCTGCCGCTCCAGCCCCGCCGACAGCGAGACGGTATTCGCCTCGAACGCATTGCGCACCAGATGCGTCGCGGCGATCTGCGCGGTCAGCACCCGGTCGCGGCCATGGAAATTGTTGCGGCGGAAGGTGACAGCCGCCACCTGTTCCAGCGTGCCGAGCACGCCGCGCAGCGTCAGTGCCCCTTCGGGCGGGAACAGGTTGCGATGGGTCCAGCTTGCCTCGACCCGGGCGCCTTCGCCGGTGCCATAGCCAATTTCGCCGGCGATGGTGCGCGGCGGTGCCGGCTCCATCGCGAGGTCGAGGTCGACCGTGCCCGGCGCCTGCCCCTCGACCGGGGTCAGGCGCACCTGCGACACCAGGCTGGTCTGCACGATCGCGCGACGCAGATCATCGACCAGCGCGGAATCATAGGTTTCGCCGGGTTTGAACCGGGCGATGTCCTGCGCATGATCGCCGTCGAAGATGCGGTTGGCCCGCGCGACGATCCGGCCGAAACGGCGCTCGCCGCCCGGCTGCACATCGACCTCGATCGTCGCGGTCCGGGTAGCGTGGTCGACGGTGATCTCCGGCTCGCCCACCTTGGCGAAGGGAAAGCCCTCCCGTCCGATCATCGTTTCCAGCTTGTCCTGCGCGGCGACCACGCTGTCGCCCTGCACCGGCGCCTCGGGCTTCAGGCCGAAGGCTTCGCCGAGGGCGGGTGCCTTCGCGCCCGCCGCCGCGATGCCCGGCGTGCGGACCTGAGCGAAGCGGTAGAGCTGGCCCGGCTCGACCTCCAGATACACGATCAGCCGGTCACCTTCGGGGCGGACGCTGGTGGTGATGCGGGCGTCGAAATAGCCTTCGTTGCGGAGCAGTTCGTCCAGCAGCCGTGCATCCTCGCGCGCGCGGCGATCGATCTGCGCGGCGTTCGACGGTTCGCCTTCATTGGCGCGCAGCGTCGACAATTCGTTGAAACGCTGACGGAACAGGTCGTTATTGATGCCGTCGATACCGGTGATGCGATAATTATAGCGGAAACCGCCCTCGGCGCGCTGCGGCCCGGTCGTCAGCGTCGGGTCGGTCGGCGCGGTGGCGAGGTCGGGCCATGCCACGCCGATATCGGGCAGGTCGGCCAGCGGCGCGTTCGGGTCGAGCGGCGTTTCCTGTACGACCGGCGGCGTCTGCGCGAACGCCATCGGACCCGCAAAAGCGAGCCATCCGGCGCTCAACAGCACGGCTAGCCGGCAGCTCGACATGGGATCGTCCTAGACCGGCAGGATAGGTGCCGCCAAGCGCAAACCGGCCGGAATCGTCAGTGAATCGTGCCCCAGGCGTCCGGCTGTTCCAGCAGCGTGACCAGCCGCGCGAGCTGACGCCAGCGGCAGAACTGCACCACATTCTCGCGGTCGCGGGCCTGGTTCGCGCGCGCGGCGGCTTCCTCGGCAGCGGCCGGGCCATAATCCGCCATCAATTCATCCGCCTTCGCCAGATCGGACAGGTCGGCGATATATGGCGGCAGCATGACGGTATCGAGCATGGCATCCCGTAGTTCATGGATCGTGCCGGAACCGAACCGACCGGCTTTCCCGCCGCCTTCGATCCTTAACGCGGCGAATGCAATCCCGCGTTGGCACGGCAGCACGTCCCGATCCGAAACAGACGGGACGAGAGTGGCGCGGTGCCGCCGACTATGGCAAGCGTCGGCGATGAACAGACCACCCCATACGCCGAAAGCCGGCGGAATGCCGATCGCGCTGGGCGTGATGGGCGGTGCCATCATCGGCGCGGTATATGGCGAGGCGACCATGGGCCTGCTGATCGGACTGGCCATCGGTGTCGCCATCGCCGTCGTCATCTGGCGACGGGATCGACCGCAAGGATAACGCCCGCCGTCACAAGGCGCGCGACAGCCAGACGACGCGGCCGACAATGTCCGGCGTTCCGTCGATCGCGATCGGTGGATAGGCGGCATTGTCGCTGACCAGTTCGACGCCGCCCGGCACCCTCGCCAGCCGCTTCACGAGCAACACGCCGTCATGGCGCACTACATGGATCGCGCCCGACACCCCGCGCCGGTCGCCGCCGTCGACCAGGATCGTGTCGCCATCGGCCAGCGTCGGCAGCATCGAATCGCCCGCCACCGCGATCACCGACGCATGGGTCGGGCGCACCCGCAACTGACGTAGCAGCGCCGCGTCGATCCGCAGGGCGCCGTCGCCGCGATCCTCCTCGACAATTCCGCCCGGTCCGGCCGACGCCCGGGCATCGATCCGCGGGACCGCCACCAGTTCGCGCGCGACCGGCCCGCCCAGCGCCTCCTCCGACACGCCCAGATAGCGCGCCAGCGTCGCCCGGTCCCCCTCCGACAGCCGCCGGGGCGACCCGCGTTCGATATATTGCTGCATATAGGCCGGGTTGCGCCCCAGCAGGCGCGACAGCTCCGACAGGCTCGCCCCGCGCTCCGCCGCCAGGCGGGCGACGCCTGCGCGGACATCGTCCAGTTCCATTGCCGCACTCCCTTTAGGAATTTTCCTAGACATGTTGGATTTTAAAGAACAGATCAAGAACATTGTTGAGTCGAGGGAGTGGATGGAGGTGATGGATGCACACCATATTGCAGCGGATCAGTCGGCATCTGCAGGAAACGGGCACGCCCGAAACGCTGTTCGGGCGGCGGGCGGCGGGCGACCCGAGGCTGGTGGGCGACCTGCGCAACGGGCGGCAGCCACGCGCGCCACTGATCGCCCGGATCGAGGCCTATATCGCACGCCAGGAACGGCCGGAATGAGCCGGGGGCCGGACGCGCTGGCCCTGCTCGAACGGCGGCTGCGCAACGCGGCGGAGGCGGCGGGCGTCGCGATCGACGTCCGTGATTCGCACGCCATTCCGTGGGCCAGCGCGACCTTCAACGGCGCGCGGCACCGGCTGACCATCGCCAGCGAAGAGGCTGGCTTCGACGCATGGCTGGCCGGACTGCCCGAAGCGGATTTGCCGCTGCGCGGGCATCTCGTCGCCGACCTCGCGGTCACGGGACGGGAATCACTGGCGGACCAGCAAGTTGCGACGATCGAGGTACTGACTGTCGAAGAGCGCTGACCCCCTATTCACCCCCCGCCATACGGCGCAACGCGCCGAGGGCGGAGGCGAGGCCGGGGCGGGTGCCGTCCGGTTCCGGTTCGGCCTTTGCCGGACGATGGCCGCACCGCCGTTGCAGCCCCTGGTCGAGCCGGTCGATCAGTTCGGACAGTCCGGGTGCGGGCGGCGTCGGTGGCGCCGCCGGTTCGTCGATCGCCTCGACCAGTAGCGGCGCGGGTTCCGGTTCGATCTCCACGACCGGTTCGGACTCGACGACCGGTTCGGCTTCGATCACTGGCGGACGGAACAGCGGGCGGACCGTGGGGGGCGGTGCCGCCGGGACCATCGGCAGCGCCTCCGGGTCGAACATCGCCATCGGCGTGTTCAGGTCGCGCGGCAGTTCGACCTCCGGCTCGGGCGACGCGACCGGATCGAGGAACGGCGTTCCCAGATCGCGGGCGGCACGCACCGGCTGGCGCGGCGGGGCGTCGGGATGGGCATCGGCGCGGCGGACACTGGGCGGCGCTTCCTCGACCGGAATTTCGGCGGACGGCAGCGCGACCGGACGGCGCACCGCCAGCAGGGTCAGCGCGATCCACACCGGCACCGCGACCAGCAACGCAGCGACCAGCATCATCCCGGCCCGCGCCGTCCAGCCCAGCGGCGGCGCGGCGATCGGCAACAGGGCAGGCAGGCCGCTTTCGGACACGACCGTCTCGATCCGCCACATCGGCACGACCGCGATCGCGACCGCGACGATCAGCGCCGATGCGCCGGCGACCAGCGGGGGGAGCGAGCGGTTCATGCGTCCGCCATCGTCGCATTGCCGACGACCGCATCCGCGTGCCGGCCGGCGATCAGGCGCTGGTACAGCGGCTGGTAGCGCGCGACGTTCGACGCCCAGTTGCGCTCCGCCTCGACGAAGGCGCGGCCCCGGTCGCGCATCGCCTCCCATCCCGACCGGTCGGCGAGCAGCGCGGCGACCCGCGCCGCCAGCGCGGCGGGGTCGTCGGCCGGGAACAGCGTGCCGGTGTCGCCGTCGCGGATCAATTCGCGGTGGCCGCCGACATCGGATGCCGCGACCAGCCGGCGCTGCGCCATCGCCTCCAGCGGTTTGAGCGGGGTGACCAGATCGGTCAGCCGCATCGCCTTGCGCGGATAGACCAGCAGGTCGACCAGCCCGTAATAGCGTTCGACCTCCTGATGCGGCACGCGGCCGATGAAATGGATGGCATGGGCGACGCTGGAGGCCGCCGCCTGTGCGCGAAGCGCCGCCTCCATCGGTCCGCCGCCGACCAGCAGCAGCCGGACGTTCGGCCGCGCCGCGACCAGCGCCGGCATCGCAGCGATCAGCGTGTCGAGGCCCTCGTAATCGTAGAAGCTGCCGAGATAGCCCAGCACCTCCTTGCCCTCCAGCGCCAGTTCGGCGGCGAGCGCAGTGTCGGGCGGGGGCGGATCGCCGAACAGGGTCAGATCGACGCCGTTGGGCGACACCATGATCTTGGCCGGATCGATTCCGCGCGCGACCAGATCGCGGCGCAACCCTTCGCATATCACCGCGACGCCGTCGGCACGGCGCACTGCCCAGGTCTCCAGCGCGCGAGTCGCGCGGTAGCGGGCGGAGCCTTCGGTACCGGTCCCGTTGCCGACGGCAGCATCTTCCCAGAAGGCCCGGATTTCGTAGACCAGCGGCAGGTCCCGCCGCCGTGCGACGCGCAGCGCGGCGAGCGCGTCCAGCACCGGCGAATGGGCGTGGAGGATATCGGGCCGGAACGCATCCACCACCCGGTCGATCGATGCCGAAAACGCACGGATTTCGGCCAGTTCCCCCAAGGGGGCCGGCCATGCACGCGGCGGCACGGTGCGATGAAAGTCGATGCCGTCCACCGTCTCGCGCGCGACCGTCGTCGCCCCCTGTCGCGCGCCGGTGACCGCCGCGACCTGCCACCCGCGCGCCATCTGCGCGGTCAGGATCGCCCGCGTCCTGAAGGTATAGCCGCTGTGCAGGGGCAGGCCATGGTCGAGGATGTGAAGGACTCGCATGACAACCTCCTGCCACGTCAGGGTTAAAGGAGACGTAACGGCCCCTTACTACCCCGCTCAGTCGCCGGCAAAGGCGAAGGGGGTCAGCCCTCCTTCCCGATCGTCCAGCCGCATGGCGCGGGCGAGCGGCGGGGCGGAGCGTTGCGGACAATCGCCCCGCGTACAGGCGCGGCACCCCGGCCCCACCGGTACCCCTCCCGCCGACAGGTCCAGCCCGCGCGCCGCCGCCAGCGCGCCCGCCTGATCGGCAGCGACACCCAGCATCACGACGAAGCGCGCCCGCACCTCCCCGGCCAGCGCGCCGGGCGGGGTGACGGTACGCGACAGCGTCAGCCAGCGGCCACCCTCCTCCGGCTCGACCAATTGCACGATCGTTTCCCCGCCGCGCGCGAACGCGTCGAACGCGCCGAGCAACGGACAGGGTGCCCCTTCGACCAGCGGCGACTGGCTGGCCCCCGCGAAGCGCTTCGACACCTGTCCGGCGCGGTCGAGCCGGAGCAGGCAGAAGGACAGCCCCCGCGCGCCGACGCGGTGGAGGGTGGTCAGGCGGTGGGCGACATGTTCGAACCCCGCACCGAACCGCCGGCCGAGCAGCGCCAGATCATATCCGGTCGCCTCGCACGCCCGCAGGAACCGGGCATAGGGCATCATCACGGCGGCGGCAAAATAGCCGTGCAGGTGCCGCCGCAGCCATTGTTCGGCGGTGCGGTCGGACAGGCCGGCACCGCGCACTACGGCGTCGACCTCCGCCCGCGCCTCGGCATGACCGAGCGCCCGGGCGAGCGCGAAGGTCCGCGACGCCGGGTCGAGCCGTTCGGACAGTTGCAGCTGGCGGGCGTGGAGATCGGTGCGGTGCAGCCGGTCGGGCATGACCTCCACCGGTAGTAGGCGGACCGACAGGTGATGCCGCACCCGCAGCCGGTCGGCCATCGCCGCCGCCGGATCGCCACCGGCGAGGCGCAGTTCGTCGGCCAGCGCCTCCGCCTGCGCATCGAGGTCGGGGAAATGATTGCGCCAGCGCTCGATCGTTGTGCGTGCCTCGGCCGCCGGATCGGCGGTGACCGGCGCCCCCGCCCCGCTGCCGCCTAGCCGGTCGAAGACGCGGGCGAATGCCTCGGCCCCGCCGGGCGCAGCGGACAGCCATTCGGCGATGTCGGCGCGGTCGAGCGACAGGTCGGCGAACATCGGATCGGCCAGTCGGCGACGCAGCGCCTCCGCCCCGCCGCCCGGCTCGCTCGCTGCCAGCGTGCGCGGATCGAAGCCATAGCGTTCGGCCAGTGCGACCAGCAGCGTCGCGGTCAGCGGACGCTGGTTGCGTTCGATCAGGTTGAGATAGCTGGCGGAAATGCCCAGCGCTTCGGCCATCGCCGCCTGGGTCAGCGCCTGCCCCCGGCGCAGGCGGCGGACGGCATGGCCCGCGAACATCTTGCTTTCCATCGGCCCCACCCCGGCTTCGCCTGTAAAGAGATTACAGCAGCGGACGGTTGTTACAAGATGGCGTGACAGACCCTTTTTTGTCGCTTCGGTATCGGCTACTTATCCTGCAACGATGCCGTTTCGAACATCGGGTTTGCAGGAGATGATGCCATGGACACCAACAGCCTGTTCCGGCTCGACGGGCGCACGGCGCTCATCACCGGCGGATCGCGCGGGATCGGGCGGATGATCGCAGCAGGCTTCGTCGCGCAGGGGGCGCGGGTGTTCGTATCGGCGCGCAAGGCCGATGCCTGTATCGCCACGGCGGAGGAGATCGGCGCGACCGCCCTGCCGCAGGACGTGTCGAGCGTGGAAGGGTGCCGCGCGCTGGCGGACCGGCTGGCCAGCCATACCGACCGGCTCGACATCCTCGTCAACAATGCCGGCGCGGCATGGGGGCAGCCGTTCGAGGAATTTCCCGAAAGCGGGTGGGACAAGGTGATGGACCTGAACGTCAAGTCGCCCTTCTTCCTGACGCAGGCGCTGCATCCGATGCTGAAGGCCGCCGCATCGCGGGCACGGCCGGCAAAGGTCATCAACATCACCTCAATCGACGGCCAGCGTGTCAATCCGTGGGAAACCTACAGCTATCAGGCGTCGAAGGCGGCGCTGATCCACCTGACGCGACGGATGGCAGCGCGGCTGGTGCAGGATGCGATCCATGTCACCTCGATCGCGCCGGGGGCCTTTGCCAGCGAGATGAACAAGGCCGCGCGCGACCATGGCGACGGCGTGGCGAAGCGCATTCCGGCAGGCCGGATCGGCGTGGACGAGGATATGGCGGCGGCGGCGATCTATCTGGCGGCGCGCGCGGGCGATTATGTGGTGGGCGAGACGATCACGGTCGATGGCGGGCTGGTCAATGCGTCGCTCGGCGGATCGATCGACGGATAGCGGCCAAAGTTCACTAAGTTCACACTCGTGGCGTTTTGCACGTGCGGTTGGCGTCGGACTGTTGCCACGTCTTCGCAACGGGATCCCGCTCCTACTGCTGCCGGTCAGAAGAAGAAGCGGGACCCCGGATCAAGTCCGGGGTGACGGCAAGCGGAGGCCTGCTTTCGAACCTCACCGCTGTCGGTCGGCGACGTTCGCGCGTGCCCGTGACGCGCGGGTGGCGGGCTGGCAAACGATGCGAAAGAGCGTCGCCGACCATGGCAGGTCACCCGCATGTAGGAAAGTTCAGGGCGCGATCTCGGCGCCGTCCCATGCGAAGATGCGGCCGCTCTGCGCCGGGGTCAGGCCGTCCAGCACCGCCAGCAGCCGCCCGGCGCTATAGGTCGGCGAGAACAGCTTTTCCGCTGGCACGCCGCGCTGGAACGGCTTGCTCAATCCCGTGTCGACTGTGCCGGGATGGAGCGCGACGCACACCGCCTGTGGTCGGCTGCGCGCCAGTTCGATCGCGGCGGTGCGGACGACCTGGTTGAGTGCGGCTTTCGACGCGCGATAGCCGTACCAGCCGCCCAACCGGTTGTCGGAAATGCTGCCGACCCGCGCCGAGATGCAGGCGATGGCGGACGGCGCGTCCCTTGCCAGCAACGGCGCGAAATGCCGGAGCGCCAGCGCCGGGCCGATGGTGTTGATCGCGAAGAGATGCGCCAGTCGGTCGGCGTCGAGGTCGCGCAAGGACCGTTCCGGGCCGGCTTCCTCATCGTGCAGGATACCGGTCGCGACGATGACGCGGGTCAGTGGCCCGTCGATGCGCGCGGCGGCAGCGGCGATCGAGGCAGGGTCGGCGATATCGACGGGCAGATAGTCGACCCCGGCCGGCAGCGTATCGGGTTCGCGGCGGGCGGCGGCGATGACGCGGCCATGGCGGCCCGACGCGGCGAGCGCGGCGACCAGCGCCGCGCCGATCCCACCATTGGCACCGATGACGAGGGCGCTTTCCAACCGACTGCTCCTGACCGATCCGACCGACAGGAGACAACGCGCCGGCTGCAGCCCATTTCCCTGCCCCTTCAGGCAGCGAGGCGGAGCGTGTTGCGGCCCTCGCGCTTGGCGGCATAGAGCGCGTCGTCGGCGCGCTTCAGCACGGTTTCGACCGTGTCGCCATCGCGTAGCCGGGCGATGCCGATGCTGATGGTCACCGCCGGATCGGCCGGCTCCCCTTCGATCGCGGCGCGGACGCGTTCGGCGACCAGCAGCGCGGTCTGGGCCGAGGCATCGGGCAGGACGATGACGAATTCCTCGCCACCGAAGCGGCCGATGCTGTCGGTCGCCCGCACCAGCCCCTGCGCGGTGAGCGCGACCCGGCGGATCACGGTATCGCCGACCTGATGGCCGAACCGGTCGTTGATCTGCTTGAAATGGTCGATATCGAAGATCGCGACCGACAGCGGGTAGCCGTCCCGGGTTGCCGACAGGATACTGCGGTCGAGCTGGTCGAGGATGCGGCGGCGGTTGGCGATGCCGGTCAGCGCATCGGTTTCGGCCGCCATGGTCGCGATGCGCGCTGCCTCCTCCGCCCGCAACCGTGCTTCGTCGAGGCTGCGCTCCTGCGCCACCTGCGCGGTGATGTCCTGAATGATGCCGAACAGGCCGAAATCGTCGTCACCGCTGTGGCCATCGATCTCGCCGCGCGAACGGACGTGACGCACTTCGCCATCGGGCCGCACGATGCGCGCGAGGAAGTCGAACGGTTCGCGACGGTCGATCGAGCGATCGATCTGGTCGCTGACGCGGGCACGGTCGTCGGGGTGATAGGCGCCAAGTGCCTGGTCCAGCGTCGGCGGCACGTCGTCGGGCAGGCCGTGAATCCGGAACACCTCCTGCGACCAGAAGATAGTGCCCGTCGCGATCTCGACCCGCCAATGTCCGACCTGTGCGGCGCTTTCGGCCATCTGCAGCAGCCGCATCCTGTTCGACAATTTGTCGAGCAACTGCGTGCGGGCGGCCAGCAGCGACGCGATCGGCAACGCGCCGAGAAACAGCGCCAGCAGGTAGAATTGCAGGAACAGGCTGCGCGTCAGCAGGTCGAGCGCCGCAAGCCCGTCCGGTCCCCGCCCCAGCGCCACGCACACCGAGCTGACCAGCGCCACGATCAGCACCCCGCCCGCCGCGCCGAACGGCCCCAGCCGCACGACGGCGAGGATGACGGCCAGCATCGGCAGGAACAGCAGCGGATAGCGGGTCTGCCAGAAGGCTAAACCGCTCACGAGGCCGACCAACGCCAGCAGTGCCGCAATTTCCAGCAGCTGGCGCGGCGCGGGTCGGATACGACTGCCCTGAAAGCTGCGGCAGACGATTGACGATCAGCGGGGTCACGATCAGCGCGCCGAGCAGGTCGGTCGAAAACCACGACAGCCAGAAGGCGACGGAGCGAACCGGCGCGGCGGCAAGGGCGACGGTTGCGCTGACCGCCGACGCCAGCAGGACCGCCTTGCAGAAGCAGCCCAATCCCGCCGGCTGGGTAAAGGACAGGCGACAGCGCGCCCGCGTCCTGAGGAGCCACGCGGCCAGTGCGGATTCGATCATGTCGGCGGCGGCGAAGCCGAACGCGTTCGCAACGTCGAGCCCGCTTTGCAGATTGGCGACGACGCTGGCGATCGCGGCGACCGCGATGAAGGCGGCGGCATGGCGCGCCGGTACCAGCACCAGCACCGCGAGCAATATCCCGGCGGCGGGCCACAGGGTGGCGATCCCGTGCCCACCCTGCGTCAGCGTCAGCGCGCCATAGGCCACCGCATAATAGGCGATGCCGGTGGCTGCCAGAAGCAGGAGCAGCCGGCCCGTCGGGGCAGTGCGGGAAACGACGCGAACCATCCGCAATCGTTAACAGCGCGCGGTTAACGGATTGCTATTGCTCGTTAAAGCCGTTGGTACGGCGGGGACATTCGCGCGGCGAACGTCCCCGGTCCCGTCACCCCACCATGCCGCCGGCGGCCAGCACGGCAAGTGTCACCAGTTCGTTGGCGGTCGAGGTCATCGGGGCGATCTGCACCGGCTTTTCCATGCCGATCAGCATCGGGCCGATCACGTCGTCGCCGCCCAGCTCGCGCAGCAGCTTGGCCGAGATGTTCGCCGATTGCAGTCCCGGCATGATGAGGACATTGGCCGGACCCGACAGGCGAGCGAAGGGGAAGTTCGCCATCTGGCGCGGGTTGAGCGCGACGTCGGGGGCCATTTCGCCTTCATATTCGAAGCCGACCTGCCGCTTGTCGAGCGCGGCCACGCCGTCGCGGACGTTGTCGATCCACTGGCCCGACGGGTTGCCGAAGGTCGAATAGCTGAGGAACGCGACGCGCGGTTCGTGGCCCATGCGACGGGCGACGGCGGCAGTGCGTTCGGCGATATCGGCCAGTTCCTCGCCCGAGGGGCGTTCGTTGATCGTGGTGTCGGACATGAACACCGTGTGGCTCTGCCCGACCAGCAGGTGGATGCCGAACGGCACCTTGCCATCGACCGGATCGATGACGCGGCGCACGTCGCGGAACGTCTGCGCATAGGTGCGGGTGATGCCGGTAATCATCGCGTCCGCCACGCCCAGCTGCAGCAGCACCGCGCCGAAGGTGTTGCGATCCTGGTTGATGAGGCGTTCGGCGTCGCGCTTGAGGTAACCGCGACGCTGGAGCCGTTCGTAGAGGAAGTCGACCATCTGCGGCACCATCTCGCTGGTGCGGCTGTTGTGGACTTCGTAATCCTCCGGGTTGGCGACACCCAGAGCGCGCAGCCGGTCATGCACATCGTCGCGGCCGACCAGCACCGGCATGCCATAGCCGCCTTCCTTGAACGCGATCGCGGCGCGCAGCACGACTTCCTCTTCGCCCTCGGCGAACAGCACACGCTTGGGATGCGCCTTCGCCCCCTCATAGGCCATGGTCAGGACCGAGGTGGTCGGGTTCAAACGCGCGCGCAGCTGCTGGCGATAGGCGTCCATGTCGAGGATCGGGCGCGTCGCGACGCCCGAATCCATCGCCGCCTTGGCAACCGCCGACGGCACCAGTTCCATCAGGCGCGGGTCGAACGGCGCGGGGATGATGTATTCGGGGCCGAAGCTGTGCTGCGTGCCATAGGCCAGCGCGACTTCTTCCGGCACGCGTTGCCGCGCCAGTTCGGCGATGGCGTTGGCGGCGGCGATCTTCATCTCGTCGTTGATGCCGGTGGCGCGCACGTCGAGCGCCCCGCGGAAGATGAAGGGGAAGCCGATGACGTTGTTGACCTGGTTCGGATAGTCCGAACGCCCGGTCGCGACGATCGCGTCGGGGCGTGCGGCCTTGGCCAGTTCGGGGCGGATTTCCGGCTCCGGGTTGGCCATCGCGAAGATGATCGGCGACGGGGCCATGTCCTTGACCATTTCGGGCTTCAGCGCGCCGGCGGCCGACAGCCCCAGGAACACGTCGGCGCCGTGCAGCGCCTCGGTCAGGGTGCGGCGGTCGGTGGCGGCGGCATGGGCCGACTGCCACTGGTTCACGTCGTCGCGGCCCTGGTAGATCACGCCGGTACGGTCGCACATGATGACATTGTCGTGGGCCACGCCCATCGCCTTCATCAATTCGGTACAGGCGATGGCGGCGGCGCCCGCGCCGTTCACCACGACCTTCACCTCGGACAGCTTGCGCTTGGTCAGCAGGCAGGCGTTGATGAGGCCGGCGGCGCAGATGATCGCGGTGCCGTGCTGGTCGTCGTGGAAGACCGGGATGTTCATCCGTTCGCGCAGCGTCTGCTCAATGATGAAGCATTCGGGCGACTTGATGTCTTCGAGGTTGATGCCGCCGAAGCTCGGCTCCATCAGCTCGACCGCGTCGATGAAGCGGTCGACATCCTCGGTCTTCAGCTCGATATCGATCGAATCGACGTCGGCGAAGCGCTTGAACAGGACCGCCTTGCCCTCCATCACCGGCTTCGACGCCAGCGCGCCGAGATTGCCCAGCCCCAGGATCGCGGTGCCGTTGGAGATGACCGCGACGAGGTTGCCCTTGGCGGTATAGTCATAGGCGGTGGCAGGGTCTTCGTGGATCGCCTTTACCGGCACCGCGACGCCGGGCGAATAGGCGAGCGCGAGGTCGCGCTGCGTCGCCATCGGCTTGGACGCGATGATCTCGATCTTGCCCGGACGCCCTTCGGAATGGAACAGCAGCGCCTCGCGCTCGGAAAATTGGTCGGTGGTTTCGGACACTGGCGCTCTCCCGTTTGGATCGGCTTTACGCAGGGGAAGGCGGGTCGGGCAAGGGTGAAGGTCCGGCCGGATACGCTTTGACACGCTTGCGCCGCGGCATCCCCGGGCGGTATCGCCGCGCCATGGCAAGCAAGGCTCCGGGAACCGATTCCCCCGCCCCCACCCCGATGATGCAGCAATATCTGGCGTTGAAGGCGGAGGCCGACGACTGCCTGCTCTTCTATCGCATGGGCGATTTCTTCGAGCTGTTCCACGACGATGCGAAGATCGCCGCCAGTGCCCTCGACATCGCGCTGACCGCGCGCGGCGAGCATGAGGGGGCGAAGATCCCGATGTGCGGCGTGCCGGTGCATTCGGCCGAGGGCTATCTGGCTCGGCTCATCAAGGCGGGGCACCGCGTTGCGATTGCCGAACAGGTCGAAAGCCCGGAGGAAGCGAAGAAGGCCCGTGGGTCGAAGGCGCTGGTGGCGCGCGCCATCGTCCGCGTCGTCACCGCCGGCACGCTGACCGAGGAAGCGCTGCTGGATGCCCGTGCGGCGAACTGGTGCGCGTGCATCGGCGAGGCGGCGGGCGGCGTGGCGATCGCCGCCGCCGATGTTTCGACCGGCCGGTTCGAGGTGATCGAGACCGACGCCGCCGGGCTGACCGCCGCGCTTGCCCGGTTGCAGGCGGTCGAGGTGGTGGCGGCCGAAACGTCGGCGTTCGCGGAGGTCGCGACGCTGTTGCGGAACAAGGCCGATTTCGACAGTGCGGGCGGCGAGGCGCGGTTGAAGGCGCTGCACGGTGTCGCGACGCTCGACGGGTTCGGGCAGTTTTCGCGCGCGGCGCTGGCGGCGGCGGGCGGGTTGATCGCCTATCTCGACCATACCGCACGGGGGCAGTTGCCGTTCCTGCGCCCGCCGGTCTGTGCGGCGGACGGACAGTGCATGGCGATCGACGCGGCGACGCGCGAGAGCCTGGAGCTGACCCGCACCGCCGCCGGCGCGCGGGCGGGCAGTTTGCTGGCGGAGGTCGACCGGACGGTGACCGGTGCCGGCGCGCGGTTGCTGGCGAGCGATATCGCCGCGCCGTTGATGGACCGGCCGATGATCGAGGCGCGACTGGCGGCGGTCGGATGGGCGCATGACGATCCCGGCCTGCGCGACGAACTGCGCACGACATTGCGCGCGCTGCCCGATATCGGCCGGGCGCTGGGGCGGATCGCGGCGGGGCGCGGCAGCCCACGCGATCTGGGCCAGTTGCGCGACGGGTTGAGCGCGGCATGGACGCTGGGCCAGCGGCTGGACAAGATGCCCGCCGTGCCGCCGCTGATCGCCGAACTCGCCCCCCGGCTGCGCGGGCATGGCGAGCTGATCGACCTGTTGACGCGGGGCCTCGTCCCGATGCCGCCGATCGATGCGGCGGCGGGCGGGTTCGTGGCGGAAGGATTCGACGCCGCGCTCGACGCGCTGCGCGATACCGGGGCCGGCGGACGGCGGGCGATTGCCGCGCTGGAGGCGCAATATCGCGAGCGCACCGGCATCGCCGCGCTGAAGATCCGGCATAACGGCGTGTTGGGCTATCATGTCGAGGTGCCGGCGCGGGCGGCCGACAAGCTGATGGCGGCCGACAGCGGCTTCACCCATCGCCAGACGCTGGCCGGAGTGGTCCGATTCAATGCGCCCGACCTGCACGAGGCGGCGCTGAAGGTGACGCAGGCGGGCGCGCACGCGCTGGCGGCGGAGGCGGCGCATCTGGAGGCGTTTACCGAAGCGGCGCTGGCGAAGCGGGAGGGCGTGGCCGCGACGGCGGATGCGCTCGCCCGGATCGACGTGACGGCGGCGCTGGCCGAACGCGCGGCGGAGGGTGGCTGGGCGCGGCCGGAACTGGTCGACCATAGCTGCCTCGACATTGTCGGCGGGCGGCATCCCGTGGTCGAGAGCGCGGTGGCGAAGTCGGGCGGACGCTTCGTCGCCAACGACTGCCGCCTGTCCGAATCCTCGCGGCTGTGGCTGGTCACCGGTCCGAACATGGGCGGCAAGTCGACCTTCCTGCGACAGAATGCGCTGATCGTCGTGCTGGCGCAGGCGGGCAGCTTCGTGCCGGCGACCTCGGCCACGCTGGGGCTGGTCGACCGGTTGTTCAGCCGGGTCGGCGCGTCGGACAATCTGGCGCGGGGCCGATCGACCTTCATGGTGGAGATGGTCGAGACGGCGGCGATCCTGGCGCAGGCGACGCCGCGGTCGTTCGTCATCCTCGACGAAGTCGGGCGCGGCACCTCGACCTATGACGGGCTTGCCATCGCCTGGGCGGTGGTCGAGGCGATCCATGAGGATAATCGCTGCCGCTGCCTGTTCGCGACGCATTATCACGAGCTGACCCGGCTGGCCGAGCGGTGCGACGCGCTGTCGCTGCACCATGTCCGTGCGCGCGAGTGGAAGGGCGATCTGGTGCTGCTGCACGAACTCGCCGAGGGGCCGGCGGATCGCAGCTACGGTATCGCCGTCGCGCGCCTTGCCGGACTGCCGCCCGCGACGCTGCAACGCGCGAAGGCGGTGCTGGCGAAGCTGGAGGCGGGCAAGGCGAAGACCGGCGGCATCGCGGCGGGGCTGGACGACCTGCCGCTGTTCGCCGCGATGGCGCCGGTCGAGGAAGCGCCGGTCGACACCTTGCGCGACGCGCTTTCCGCACTGGATGTGGACGCGATGTCGCCGCGCGAGGCGATGGACGCGCTGTACCGGTTGAAGGGGCTGGCCTGAGCCGATCAGCGCGCCGCCAGCAGCCCCTCGATCCGCAGCAGCGCGTCGCGCATGTCGATCAGGACCTGCCGATCATTGTCGACCGGCGCGATATCGGGCGCGGCGAGCGCGTCACGCTGATCGAGGATGCGGTCGCGCACCGTCCGGGCGTCGAGCAGGCCGACCAGATCGGCGTCGGACTTGCCGTTCGGCGAACTCGACTGGCCGGCGGTTTCGATGCGCAGCCGCAGCAGCCCGAAGGCCGACAGCAACGGCCCTTCGCGGATCGAGATATCCTGAATCTTGTCGAGCGGAATGGTGAGTTCGCGGCGGAACAACAGCCCCTTGCCGATCACGACGTTGCGGTCGGTCACCTCGCAGCGCAGCGCCGCATGATAGCGCTTTACCCAATACGGCCCGATCACCAGCCAGATCGGCAGGACGAGGAGGCCGACCACCGTCGCCGCGATGACCGCCGTGCAGTAGCAGAATAGGTAGATGCGCAGCTTCTGGCTGAAGGTGCCGCGCAGCAGGACGGGCGAGCGCGGGCGGTGGTCGGTCGGTTCGTGCATATTGTCCCCCATCGCCCGTTGGTCGCATGTTCGCCACTCAATGGGAACCGGCGCGCTCCCCCTGACGTCACCCCGGACTCGATCCCGGGTGACGCGTAGATTACGCAACGACCGCTTTGCAAAGCGCCCACCGCGCGATAGCGACGCTGGTAACGACTTGGAGAGATGCGATGCAGATGACACGGCGGGACTTGCTGGCAGCCGCCGGCGCGACGATCGGCACTGCCGCCCTGCCCGCCTTCGCCGCGCCGCGCGGCGACGATGTGTTCCTGCTGAGCTATTTCACCGACAAGGATGAAGGGCGTGCTGGGCTGAAGCTGGCGCGCAGCGACGACGGGTTCGTCTTCACGCCATTGGGCGGCGGGCGCGGGTTCCTGACGCCGGAGGTCGGCAAGGACAAGTTGATGCGCGACCCGCATCTGTGCCGCGCGCCCGACGGCCTGTGGCATCTGGTGTGGACCAGCGACTGGTTCGGACCCGTCATCGGCCATGCGACCTCGCGCGACCTGATGCAATGGTCGGCGCAGCAGACGATCCCGGTGATGACCGCGTTCGAGGGCGTCCGCAACAGCTGGGCGCCCGAGACGGTGTACGATCCCGTGCGTCGCGATTTCGTGATCTTCTGGTCGAGCAGCATCGACGGCAAATATGGCGCGACCCCGGGCGAGCGGTTCGACGGGTTGAAGCTGCGTCCCTATTACACCCGGACCCGCGATTTCCGCAGCTTCAAGCCGACGAAATTGCTGTTCGATCCGGGGTTCGATTCGATCGACTTCACGCTGCTGAAGCTGCCGCAGGGTGGCTATCGCATGATCTACAAGGACGAGACGCACGACGTCGAACAGCGTCGCTGGGTCGTCAGCAGTTCGGCGGCGTCGCCGACCGGGCCGTTCGGGCCGGCGAGCAAGCCGTTCAACCCGACCATGACCGAGGGGCCGAGCGCGGTGTGGATCGATGGCCGCGCGGTCGTCTATTACGACGTGTACGAACAGGGCCATTTCGGTGCGGCGTCGACCACCGACTTCGTGACCTGGCGCGACGAGACGGCGCGGGTGAAATTCCCCAAGGAAGCGCGCCACGGCACGGTGCTGCGCGTGCCGCGCGCGTTCGTCGACGCGATCGCCTGACGCCCCGTGGACCTGTCCGCGATCGTTGCCGACATCGCCGCCGAAATGGCCGATGCGCCCGATCGGGGCGCGCCGGCCGACTATATCCCGCCCTTGGCTGCCGTCGATCCGAAGCGGTTCGGGATGGCGGTGATCGAGGCGGACGGCACCTGCCATCTGGCGGGCGATGCGGAGGAGAGCTTCTCGATCCAGTCGGTGTCGAAGGTGTTTGCCCTTACGCTGGCGCTGGGCGCGGTCGGCGATCAGCTGTGGAAGCAGGTCGGGCGCGAGCCATCGGGCAGTGCGTTCAATTCGATCGTGCAGCTGGAGAGCGAGCACGGCATCCCGCGCAATCCGTTCATCAATGCCGGGGCGATCGTGGTCGCCGACATCCTGCTCGGCCGCTACGAACCGCGCGAGGCGCTGGGCGAGTTGCTGCGCTTCGTCCGCGCGGCGGCGGGCGAGGACGGCATCTACATCGACGAAGCGGTGGCGAAGGCGGAGCAGGACACCGGGTTCCGCAATCTGGCGCTGGCCAGCTATATGCGCGCGTTCGGCAATCTCCACCATGATCCGCACATCACTTTGGGGGTGTATTTCCACCAGTGCGCGCTGGCGATGAGTTGCCGGCAACTGGCGCTCGCGGGGCGCTATCTGGCGGCGGGCGGGGTGAACCCGACGACCGGGCGCAACATCGTGTCGGCGCAGCGAGCGCGGCGGATCAACGCGCTGATGCTGACCTGTGGCCATTATGACGGATCGGGCGAGTTCGCCTTCCGGGTCGGGCTGCCCGGCAAGAGCGGGGTCGGCGGCGGTATCCTGGCGATCGCGCCGGGGATCGCGTCGATCGCGGTGTGGTCGCCGGGTCTGAACGAGCGGGGCAATTCGCAGCTGGGCACGCTGGCGCTGGAGCGGCTGGTGCAGCGCACCGGGTGGTCGGTGTTCGAGCCGCGTTGACGCGACACGCTTCTCACCGCGACCGTTGTCCCGGCGCGGGCTGGGATCTCGCCGTTATCGAGCGCGCGCCTCGCCGCGGGAGACCCCAGCCTGCGCTGGGGTGACGGTACCCGAACCGATCGATGTTCAGCCCCCATCGACAATGTTCGTCATTCCCGCGCAGGCGGGAATCCATAGCCGCTGACGTCTCGGCTCTATTTCTGACGCTGGCGTATATGGACTCCCGCCTACGCGGGAGTGACAATGGGGATTGTGTGATTCGGAAAGCCGCTGAATGTCGATCGGCCCTGGTCGCTTACCGCTGCGGTGCCGGCTGCGGGGTGAAGCTCGTCACGTTCGCCATGCCGTTCGCGCCGAAGGTGATGATGTGGCGCGATCCTTCCTGGCAGGTGGCGACCCAGCTGCCGGGCTTTTCGCCCTTTTCGGACTTGGTGACGCCCTGGCACGGCAGGCCGGCATCGCGGATCGCGCGGATGAACACGCCGTCGCGCTGGCCGGGCGACAGGGCGTCGACCTTGGCCGCGGTTTCCTGTGCTTCCTGCGCATTGGCGGCGGCGGCCTGATTGGCGGCGGCCTGCTGCTCCGCGCTCGGCCCGCACGCCGCCAGCATCAGCGATCCACCCAGCAACACCAGCAACGCACGCATGTCTTGTCTCCCCATCGAAGCCGCAGGCGCGGCGACTGTCCGTATCGGACAAAGCCTGGCCGCGCCTGCAGGTTCCCTCATCCTTACCGCTGATACGCCTTGGGCAACCCCTGTTCGGCGGGCACGAGATAGCGGTCGCGCAGCCGGGTCTGGCGGTTGGTCAGCGGCTGTTCGACACCGTCGATGAACAACTGCGTCGGGGCCGATCCGATCTCCAGCGGATCGCCGTCCCAGATCACCACGTCGCCGCGCCGTCCGACGCCGAGCGAGCCGATCTCCCCCTCCATGCCGATGGTGCGCGCGGGCAGCGAGCTGATCGTGGCGAAGGCGGCGTTCCAGTCGAGGCCGGATGCGCCCGGCACCTTCGACAGTGCGACAAGGTTGCCGGCATATTGCCGCACCAGCCGCGCCTGCCGGGCTTCGTCGTCGCCGATCATGCCGATGCCGACGACCACCCCGGCAGCCTTCATCCGGCCGATATTCGACTGGGTGGCGGCCAGCTGTTCGAAGCTGGCGGGCAGGTCGGACAGGGCGCTGGCCAGCACCGGCACGTTCGCCGCCGCGATCTGCTGCGCGACGGTCCAGCCTTCGCTGGCGCCGACCAGCACCGGCTTCAGGCCCGTAAACTCGCGTTTCAGGGCCAGCACGCCGAGGATGTCGGAGGCACGTTCGACATGGATCAGCAGCGGGACCTGTCCGTTCAGCACCTTCTGCAGCGCCTGTGCGTCGGCACGGGTCAGCAGCGCTTCCTTGCCGCGATCGGCGAAGCCGGCCGGGTTGCGGGCATAGGCCTGCGCCTCGAACAGCGCGTTGCGGAACATCGCCATCGCCGCCGGGCGGCTGCCGCCGGCCGCACGCGCGCCGGCTTCGCCCCATTCCATGAACTGGAATGCCTGCGGGCGGGTGACCGCGTCCATGTCGTTGCCGAGGTCGATGACCGCGCCTTGGCCGGCAAAGATCGAGGCGCCGTTGTCGGGCGCGACGATCGCGCGAGTGATGCCGTCGGTGCGGTTGATCGCCAGCGGGGTCGCGCGGGGGTTCACGGCCGATGCGATGTCGAGCCCGGCGTTGAACACGCTTTCGCGCGCCGAAGCGTCGTTGGTCGACGACACGCCGTCGACCTCGATGATGCCCAGCCGCGAAAAGCCCGCGACGAGGCCCGGCGTGACATAGCGCCCGCCGGCATCGATGGTGCGACCACCCGCAGGCGCGCCGCCGCGTCCCGCACTGACGACACGCCCGCCGCGCACGACGACGGTGCCGCCCTCGATCGGGGCCGATCCGTCGCCCAGCACGAGCTTCGCATTGGTGATGGTCACGTCCTGCGCGATGGCAGGGGCGGCAAGGGTGCTGCTCACGAGCAGCGCGGCGAGGAACAGGCGCTTCACTTCACATCCCCTTCGCCGGGCTGGCCGAGTTCGAAATCGGAGACCGGTCGCAATTTCGGATTGTTCGCGTCGTAGAGCAGCGCGCCGTCGACCCACACCATCTGCGGGCGGGTATAGACGCTGAACGGATCGCCGTTCCACAGCACCACATCGGCCATCTTGCCGGGCTTGAGCGAGCCGGTGACCTTGTCGATGCCCAGCGCGCGGGCGGGGTTGATGCCGAGCCACGTCCATGCATGTTCGGGCGTCACGGTGATGCCGACGCGGCGGGCAGAGGCGATGACCTTCGCCACTTCCTGGTTCAGTCGCTGGATGCCGTTGGCATCGTCGGAATGGATCATCGCACACGCGCCCTGCTGGTCGAGGATCGCGAGATTTTCGCCGATGGCGTCGTAGCTTTCCATCTTGAAGCCGTACCAGTCGGCCCACACCGCCGAGCAGACGCCCCGCGCTTTCAGGAGGTCGGCAATCTTGTAGCTCTCGACGGCGTGGTGGAAGGCGGTAACCTTGTACCCCATCTCCTGCGCCATATCCATCACGATGGCCATTTCATCGGCGCGGTAGCAATGGTTGTGGACGAGGATTTCGCCGTCCAGCACGCCGCGCAGCGTATCCATCGCCAGGTCGCGGCTGGGGGCCTCGCCACCCTCCTCCTCATATTTATCCCATTTGCGGTCGTACTCGCGCGCCTTGAGCCATGTCGCGCGATCGACCGCGACATTGCCCATGCGGGTCGAGGGCATCCGCCCCTTCGACCCATAGACGCGCTTCGGATTCTCGCCGCACGCCATCTTCAGGCCATAGGGCGCTTGCGGAAACTTCATCGCCTGCATGGTGCGACCATAGACGTTCTTGAGCGTGACCGAGCGACCGCCCATCAGGTTCGCCGAACCGGGCAGGATCTGCAGCGTGGTGACACCGCCATTGGTGAGCGCGCGGGCGAACCCCGGGTCCTGGGGCCAGACGCTGTGTTCGGCCCATACCTCGGCAGTGACCGGGCCGGTCATCTCGTTGCCGTCGCTATGCGCGTCGACGCCGGGGCTGGGATAATCGCCCAGATGGCTGTGGACGTCGATGACGCCGGGCGTCACCCATTTGCCCTGTCCGTCGATCACGGTCACGCCGTCCGCCGCCGCGATCGATTGCCCGACCTCGACGATCTTGCCATCGCGGAACAGCACCGATCCACCGTTGATCCGCCCGCCCTCGCCATCGAGGATGGTGACGTTGGTGACCAGGGTGGGCCGGCCCGGGTAGGCGCGATAGGTGGAGGGGAACGGGTCGTGGTCATAGCCCTTTCCGGCGCCCGGCCCCTTGCCCTTCGGCGCATCGGCGGATGCGGAGCGGACCCCCTTGCCATCGCTGGTACAGGCGACCAGCCCGGCGGCCAGCGCCACCATCGTCCATGTTCGGATCACGCGAAAACTCCCCTTTTTACAAACTCGTTCAGGCAAAGACGTCCGTCAGGTCATGATTGCCGGCCCCTTCCTTCGCGGTGCGGGCTTCGTGGTAGACGGCGGCGGCACCGACGGCCGGAAACACGCCGAGCAGCGTCGAGAAAAACGCCTGGATCGCCGCGCTCAGCCAGGGATCGTTGGCCCCGAGCAGCACCAGCGCCAGCCCCTGTACCATGCCGCTGACGACCAGCCAGAGCAGGCCGACCAGGACGAGCAGCAGCAACAACCGCCAGCGCATCCCGCGCATCAGGTCGCGGCTGCGCCCGAACGCTTCGATCGGCCCCTGCCCCTCCGCCGCCATGACCGGCAGGACGACGAACCAGGTGAGGATCAGCACCAGCGCGGGCACGACGAACAGCACCATGCCCACCATCAGCGCGATGCCGAACAGCATCAACATGCCGAGCGCCGGCAGCGTCCGCCGCAGCGCCATGCGCAGCGTCGCCGCCGGCTCGACCGGGCGATCGGCCAGCGTGTCGACCGCGATCCCGGTCATGAACAGCTTCAGGAAGGGATAGAGCAGCAACCACAACAGGCCGAACGGGCCGACCATCGTCACCGTCTTCACCACGCGCTCGGGATCGGTCGTACCGAACGTCGCGAACGACGTCGCCAGCGTGACCGGCACGTTCAGCAGCGCGCTCGCGCCGAACAATGCCAGCGGCGCACCCCCGATCGCGACAAAGCTGTTGGACATCACCCGGCCGATGCCGAACGCGTGGGGCGAGCGCCGCCCCTCCATCAACGCGCCACCGATCGCCACGACCAGCAGCAGCACCGGCAGCGCCAGCATCAGAATCGCGAACGCCACCATCGGATCGACCCGTTCCCCCACAGGCCGCCCCCGGCCGTCACCCGAAAGTCTGGGTGGAAAAGCGTTGCATGTAAATCGACGATTTGCTCCAAGCGTCGCCATGCCACTGCAGGCGACAGGGAGAGCGGACGTGGCGGCGGCGCAGGGGGCGGACGGACTGAGCCACGCCGTCGCGGCGGTACCGCCGATCGATTCCGCGAAGGTCGACGCCGCCTGGAAAGCGATCCGCGCCGATCCGTCGATCCAGTTCGACCTGCCCGAAAAGCTGCCCGAACCGCGCGATCCGCCGCCCGAATGGCTGGAACCGACGCTGCGCGCGATCGGCAATTTCGTCGAATGGGTCGGGGGCGGATGGCGGGTGATCCTGTGGGGGATCGCCATCGTCATCGTCGTCGCGCTGCTGTTCGCGCTGGTCCCGGGCCTGCGCGCATGGATCGCCGAAAGATTCGGCCGCAACCGCATGGTCGAGGACGCGCCGGCATGGACCCCGACCGAAACCCGCGCGCGGGCGCTGCTGGAGGATGCCGATGCGCTGGCCGCCGATGGGCGCTATGACGAGGCGGTCCACCTGCTGCTGTTCCGCAGCATCGACGATATCGTCGCATGGCGCGGCGACGTGGTGCGTCCGGCCGATACCAGCCGCGACATCGCCCGCGCCGATGCGCTGCCCGAAAACGCGCGCGGCGTCTTCGCCGGAATCGTCGCGGCGGTCGAGCGCAGCCTGTTCGGCGGGCGGGCGCTCGGTGCCGACGACTGGCAGCGGGCGCGGGCAGACTATGCCGGCTTTGCCCTGAAGGGTGCGCGATGAACCAGTCCTCGCCCTTTGCCGCGCGCACGGTCGTCATCCTCGTCATCGGCGGGGCGCTGCTGCTGCTCGCCTCGATCCTGATGTCGGGGTTCGGCGACGAGATCGCGCGCGCCACCGGGGAAGCACCGGCGGCGGACCGCAAGGACGGGGCGGGCTATCATGCGTTCCAGCGGCTGGTCGAGGCGGTGCAGCCGCCCGACTATAACGATGTCGATCCGCGCGAGAATGCGGCCATCCTGATCCTGACTCCGACGGAAGCCACCCGGCCGGCGGATATCAAGGCGATCGTCGACAAGCGCATCGCGATGGCCTCTGCGCTGTCCGATGGCGATGCGGAGGACGAGGACGGACCGCCGCTGCGCTATCCGACGCTCATCATCCTGCCCAAATGGCAGGTCGAGAAACTGCCGCTGCAGGGTGGCCGGGTGCAGCGCACCGGCGAGGTCGACGGGACGAAGCTGCAGCAGCTGGTCCCGGCCGAGGCCGACTGGCATGTCGAGGATCGCAGCGACGTTGGTCTGGTCGCCGACGACTATCCCGCGCTGCGCTCCTTCGCCCTGCCCGACCGGGGCCTCAACGCGATGGCGGGCGACGCCATCACCCCGCTGATCGGCGCGCGCGACGGGGCGGCGGTGCTGGGGCAGATCGGATCGAGCGACACGTTCGTGCTGGCCGATCCCGATCTGGTCAACAACCGCGCCATGGCCGACCAGCGCAATGCGAAGGCGGCGCTGGCGATGTTGCGCGCGATCGATCCCGAACATGACGGCCGGGCATTGTTCGACCGGTCGCTGCATTACACGCGGGGCGACCGCAACCTCGTCAAGCTGCTGTTCCTGCCACCGTTCCTGGGCGTCACGCTGGCGCTGATCGCCGCCGCCGTGCTGGCGGGGATCGCCGCCGCCGGGCGGTTCGGCCCCCCGCTGCGCGAGAAGCGGGCGGTGGCGGCGGGCAAGCGCGCGCTGATCGACAATATCGTGGCGCTGACGCGGCTGGCCGGACGCACCCCGCTGGTCGGCCCGCGTTATGCGGACATGATGCTGGAGCTGCTGTCGCGGCGGTTGCTGATGGGTGCAGCGCCATCGGCCGAGCGGCTCGACCGGGTGCATCCGGGCTATTCCGACATCGACCGTCGCCTGCGCGATGCCCGCACCGAGGGTGAGGCATTGGCGGCGGCGAAAGACCTGACCGCATGGAAGAAGGAAACAGGCGCATGACGCTCGACGAGGTACGGTCGCTGGGATCGGCGATCGACCGGGAGATACAGAAAGCGGTAGTGGGACAGCAGGACGCCGTCCGGCTGCTGACCATCGCCCTGTTCTCGGCCGGTCACGTCCTGCTCGAAGGACCGCCGGGGACCGCCAAGACGCTGCTGGCACAGAGTTTCGCGCGGACGCTGGGCCTCGATTTCGGGCGGATCCAGTTCACGCCGGACCTGATGCCGGGCGACATCATCGGGTCCAACCTGTTCAATTTCCAGACGTCGGAATTCGCGCTGACCCGCGGCCCCGTCTTCTGCGAATTGCTGCTGGCCGACGAAATCAACCGCACCCCGCCCAAGACGCAGGCGGCCTTGCTGGAGGCGATGCAGGAACGCCGCATCACCATCGACGGGCGGACCGAGATGCTGTCCGACCGCTTCACCGTGGTCGCGACGCAGAACCCGATCGAGCAGCAGGGGGTGTACCCGCTGCCCGAGGCGCAGCTCGACCGGTTCCTGTTCAAGATCGCGATCGGCTGGCCCAGCCTCGATGCAGAGCGCGCCATCGTCGCGCAGTACGGCACCCGTACCGGCACCCCAGCCCCGCAGGATTCGGGCGTGGCGCAGGTCGCCGACAACGCCGCCATCGCCGCCGCGATCGATGCGGTCGGACAGGTGCGGCTGGTCGATGAGGTGATCGACTATATCGTGCGGCTGATCCGCGCGACGCGCGACCATGGCGACCTGTCGTCGGGTGCGTCCCCACGCGCGGCGTCCGCGCTGGCGGCGGCGGCGCGGGCCGGCGCGGCGTTGGACGGGCGCGATTATGTGATCCCCGACGATGTGAAGGCGCTGGCGCCGGCATTGCTACGCCACCGCCTGATCCTGTCGCCCAGCGCGGAGATCGACGGGCGGCGGGTCGAGGACGTGGTCGCCAGCCTGATCGCATCGGTCGAAGCGCCGCGATGATCGTGCCGACGCCCCGTGCGATCCAGCTGACCGCGCTAGCCGCGCCGGTCGGGCTGGCGCTGGGCGTGCTGGCGCCGGCGGCGTGGATCGCCGCGCCGCTCTGGATCGCGGGCGTGCTGGTGCTGATCGGCGCCGACGCGGTGCTGGCGAAGAAGCCGGTGCTGGCGATGCCCGAAGGACTGCCCGCGACGCTGAACATCGGGGAGACGTTCACGATGGGCAATGCCGATATCGCCGCGGCGTTCGACGGACCGATCGAACGCACCGCGCCGGGCGGCTTTCGTGCGGAGCGGCGCGGCAAGGCGCAACTGCGGCGGCTATGGGCCAGGCGCGCCGGGCCGATGGGGCTGGCATGGCGGCAGGCGAGCGCGAAGGCCGCGCGCGATATTCCGGTCCTGCCCGATATCCGCCCGGTCCGCGATCAGGGGATGCGGCAATATCTGAACAGTGTCGCCATGGGCAACCGGCTGCGCCGCGACCATGGCGACGGGCAGGATTTCCAGGTGCTGACCGATTTCCAGCCCGGCATGGAACGCCGGTCGATCGACTGGAAGGCATCGGCCCGCCACGCCGCGCTGCTGGCGCGCGAGTTCCATACCGAACGCGACAACATGATCGTGTTCGCGGTCGACGCCGGACGCGCGATGACCGATCCGGTCGGCGACATTCCCCGTATCGACCGCGCGGTGTCGTCGGCGCTGCTGGCGGCATTCGTGGCGCTGAAGTCGGGCGACCGGGTGCGGCTCTATTCGTTCGGGGCACGGCCGCAGGTCGACAGCGGCAGCATCGGCGGCGGCACGCGCGGCTTCGCCCGGCTGCACCATGCCGCCGCAGACATCGATTACGGCGCGGAGGAGAGCAACTACACGCTCGGCCTCGTCACGCTGGATCAGAAGCTCGATCGGCGCGCGCTGGTGGTGCTCTTCACCGAGTTCACCGATACGACCAGCGCGGAGCTGCTGCTGGCGGCGGCGCAGCGGATGCTGAAGCGCCACCGGGTGCTGTTCGTGCTGTTCCGCGATGCCGAACTGGAGGAATTGCGCGATGCCGAGCCGGCACATGCCGACGACCTCGTCCGCGCCAACGTCGCCCATCTGCTGCTGCGCGACCGGGCGATCGTGGTCGAACGATTGCGGCGGATGGGGATCGACGTGATCGAGGCGACCGCCGACGCCATGCCGCTGGCGCTCGTCGAACGCTATCTGAGCCACCGGGAGCGCGGCCGATGACCGTCACCTTCGCCACCCATCATTTCCGCGCCGAACGTGAGAGCGACTGGGCGCGGCTGGAGGCGTTGCTCGACCAGCTCGAAAAGAAATCGCCGCGCCGGCTTTCGGACGACGATCTGGTCGACCTGCCGCGCCTGTACCGCGCCACGCTGTCCGCGCTGTCGATCGCGCGAGCGACGTCGCTCGACGCATCGCTGGTCGGCTATCTCGAGGCATTGTCGACGCGGGCCTATTTCGCGCTCTATTCCGCCCGCGAGCCATGGTGGCAGCAGGTTAAGACGTTCTTCGCCAGCGGATGGCCGCGCGCGGTGCGGGCGATCGCCCCCGAACTGCTCCTGTCGACCCTGCTGCTGGTCCTCAGCGCCTTTGCCGCCTATCACCTGGTCCGCAGCGACCCGGCGTGGTTTTCGGCGATGGTGTCCCCCGAAATGGCGAGCGGGCGCGACATGAACGCCAGTGCGGCAAGCCTGCGCGCCTCGCTCTATTCACCGCCCGACCAGGGCGGGCTGCATGTCTTCGCCACCTCGCTGTTTACGCACAATTCCCAGGTCGCGATCATGGCGTTCGCGCTGGGGTTCCTGTTCGGTATTCCGACGATCATCCTGTCGGTGCAGAATGGCGCGCTGGCCGGCGCGATGTTCGCAGCATTCGTGCCGCATGGCCTGGGCTGGGGCCTGTTCGCGTGGCTGATGATCCATGGCACGACCGAGATCGGGGCGATTGCCATCGCGGCGGCGGCGGGACTGCATATCGGCCGCGCCGTCGCCTTTCCCGGCGAACGCACCCGCATGGCGGCGGCGGCCGACGCCGGCCGGCGCGGCGCGGTGGTGATGATCGGCGTCATCCTGATGCTGCTGATCGCCGGCCTGCTGGAGGGGTTTGCGCGCCAGCTTGTCAACGACGACAGTGCACGGCTGGCGGTGGGCGGCGCGATGCTGGCGCTGTGGACGCTCTATTTCACCTTCGGGGGTCGCCGTGGCGCGGCGTGAGCGCAAGCCGCGCAAGCCCCGCGTGACGCGGACGCTCGACCGGCAACTGGTCACGCCCGAAGGGGTACCGCTGAACCTGCGCCTGGGATCGGCCGGCGCACGCGCGGGGGCGTTCCTGATCGATGCGATCATCATGCTGGCGGTGCTGATCGGTGCATCGCTGCTGATCGCGGCGCTGGCCATCGGTGGGCCGCGCGGGGCGACTTCGCTCTATGCGGTCATCTGGCTGCTCGGTTTCTTCCTGCTGCGCAATTTCTATTTCGTGCTGTTCGAGGCGGGCAAGCGTGCGGCGACGCCGGGCAAGCGGCTGATGAAGCTGCGCGTCGTGTCGCGCGACGGCGGGCGACTGACCGGGTCGGCGGTGCTGGCGCGCAACCTGCTGCGCGAGATCGAGGTGTTCCTGCCGCTGTTCTTCCTCGCCTTCGCCTTTGCCGAGGGGATGGCGACCGCATGGACCGCGACGCTGGCGCTGGGCTGGGCGTCGATCCTGTTGTTCCTGCCGCTGCTCAACCGCGACCGGCTGCGCGCCGGGGACGTGATCGCGGGCACTTGGGTCGTCGAACGCGAGGTGCGCAAGCTGGGCGAGGATTTGCTGATCCAGACGGCGCACGCCCACGACCAGGCCCGGATCGCCCCCTTCACTGCCGCCGAACTGGATGCATATGGCGCGTTCGAGCTGCAGCGGCTGGAAGAGGTGCTGCGCCGGAACGACCGCGCCGACCTCTATGCCGTCGCCACCGCGATCCGTGGCAAACTGGGCCGGCGCGAGGAGGGATACGACCTCGCCTTTCTCGAAGCCTATTATGCGGCGTTGCGCCATCACCTCGAACGCAAATTGCTGTTCGGTCAGCGCAAGCGCGACAAATACGATCAGTTTGGAGATAGTTAGCCGCAGGCTATACCTGCCGTTAACCGGGAACGGGTCATGTGCACCGCATGGCGACAGGCACTTTCACGCGACGGATCTGGTTGGTCACGGCGCTGGTCTATTTTCTCCTCGCCTCGCTCGCGATATTCCTGAACTGGCAGGGCGGCCTGTCGGCGGTCGCGCCCGCCACCCCGTTCCTGCTGGCGATGCTGATCGCCCGCCCCCGCCGGGATTGGCGGCCGATATTGATCGGTGCCGCGATCGGCAGCATGGCCGCGACGACGCTGTTCGGATTCGGTGCGGCGGCGGCGGTGCCGATGGCGATCGCGAAGGTCGGCGAGGTCGGCATGGCGGCATGGCTGTTCCGCAGGCTGCGGGTCCGGCGCGGCTATTTCGGATCGCTCGCACGGATCGGCCGGTTCGTCGCGGCGGTCGGCATCATCGCCCCCGCGCTGGGCGCGACGATCGCCGCCAGCGTGGTCGTCCTCCGCTTCGGCCTGCCGTTCGGGCCGCAGTGGCGTCTCTGGTTCATCGGCCACAGCCTCAGCATGATTACGCTGACGCCGATCCTGTCGCTGTTGCTGTCGGGCGTGATCGGGCGGCACTGGCGCGCCGCACCGCGCCAGCTGCGCATCGAAGCGGCCGTCTTGTTGACCACGACCGCCGTGGTGACGGCAGTCGTGTTCTTCCAGAACGCATGGCCGCTGCTGTTCCTGCCGGTATTGCCGGTGATGCTGACGACCTTTCGCCTGGGCCTGCCCGGCGCGGCGGTGGCGGCGATCATATTGGCATTGGTCGGTGGCTATGCGACCGCGCACGGATACGGCCCGACCAGCTTCATCGGCGGCGATGTGCACGAGCGCATGGCGTTCTTCCAATTCTATTTCGCCTGTGCCGTTCTGACGACCTTTCCGGTCGGCGCCGACCTCAGCCGGCGACAGGCGCTGTATCGCCGCCTGCGCGAGAGCGAGGCGCGCTATCGCCTGCTCGCCGACCATTCGACCGACATCGTGCTGGGCATCGATACCGGCGGACGCGTCACCTATCTCTCCCCCTCCATCGAGCAGATCGTCGGGCGCAGCCCGGCGCAGTTGCATGGCAGCCGCGCGCTGGAACTGGTGCATCCGGTCGACCGCGATCTGGTACTGATCGCCCACCGCGACGCGCTGCGCGATGTGGCGGGCACGCAGATCGTCGAATATCGCGCCCGGGTATCCAACGGCGCGCTGCGCTGGTTCGAATCGCATACCCGCGCGGTCCAGGGCGATGACGGTCGGGTCAGCGGTACGGTGTCGATGATCCGCGACGTGTCGCATCGCAAGGCGCGCGAGGCCGAATTGTCGCGCGCGGCATCGACCGATCCGCTGACCGGCCTGGCCAATCGCCGGGTGTTCGACGCCGCACTGGCGGAGCGCATCGCAGTTGCGGCCGACGGCGGAATCGCCGGCTGCGTCGCGGTGTTCGACATCGATCATTTCAAGGCGGTGAACGACCGCCACGGCCACGACGCCGGCGACCATGCGCTGCAGGCATTCGCCCGGATCGCGCGCGGCGTGATGCGCGATGGCGATGTGGTCGCGCGGCTGGGCGGGGAGGAATTCGGCGTCCTGTTCCCGGGCACCGGCATCGAACAGGCCCATTGCCTGTGCGAGCGTCTCCGCGCGACGCTGGCCGCGACCCGGCTGCGCCATGGCCCGGCGACGGTCGAGCTGACGGTCAGTGCCGGCATAGCTGCCATCGACGGCACGGGCAGCGCGGCCATGGTGCTGCGCGCGGCCGACCAGGCGCTTTATGCGGCAAAGGCCGGGGGGCGCGACCGGCTGCGACTGGCGGCCTGACCCCGCTTTCCCATCGCGGCACGCCATGGCCACGGATTGGCGGTGTCGACCTTGGCCGGATCGGTGCTAGGGTCGCCGGCTATCGGTGATTGGGGAGACGGTGCTTTGCGCGCAACATGGTATCGCGACCCGCGACTGGGGCTGGCGGCGGCTGGACTGGCCGGGATCGTGGTCGGCATCGCCGCCGGATCGGCCGGACAGCCCGGCTGGCGCACCGTGTTGCTGGCGCTGGCGGGCTTCGCGCTGGTCGCATGGGGATGGTTCGCGGTGCAGGGCATTGCGTGGGTCTGGCGCCAGCCCGATCGCGCCGACGTGCTGCGCGCGCTGACGCTGCAACGCAGCCAGCACGCCTTCAACCAGGCCGCCTGGAACCGGTTCGACCGGGATGCGGCGATGCTACGGATGCTGCTGGCCGAACGCGCGCTGATCCCGATCGAAGCGGAACTGGTGCGCCACGCCATGGCGGTCGAACGCTTCGACGCGGTCGCCGCGACCCTGCCCGATTTTTCGCAGGCGGCGGCGCATTGGTACGACATCGCGTCGCAGGGCCATGCCGGCCTGCCCCCCGCCACCCCGGTCCCGACACCCGCCGCGCTGGAGGAAGCCGCGCAGCAGGTGCCCGCGTCGCTGACCGGCGAAGAGGATCGCCGTGCCGCGCTCCATTATCTGGCGGTGCGAAAGCGGCTGGCCGCCGACCGGGCGGCGGTGGAGCGGGAGCGGACGGCAGCGCTCAGGAAACTGGCCGCGCCGCCGCCCGGCGTCCCGGTGGAATAGATCCTCCGCCCGCGGGGAGGAATCAGCGTGTTGCCAATATCCGCCGCGCCTGTTTCAGGTGCGGGGCATCGACCATGCGGCCATCGACCTGCAGCGCGCCCGCCTGCGGGTTAGCGGCGAAGGCGTCGACGATCGCCTGCGCCCGCGCGACCGCTTCGGCCGAGGGGGTGAAGGCGGCGTTGATCGGCGCCACCTGTGCCGGGTGGAGCGCCATCATCGCCGTAAAGCCGTCACGCGCCGCCCGCGCGGCATAGGCGGCGAGGCCCGCTTGGTCGCGGATCGCCGGATAGACGGTATCGATCGCCGCGACCCCGGCGGCGTGGGCACCGAACAGGGTCAGCGACCGGGCCAACTCGTAAGGCGCGGTGTAGCGGCCATCGCCCTCGCGCGAGGTCGTCGCACCGATGGCGGCGGGCAAATCCTCCGCGCCCCAGGTGATGCCGGCAAGGCGGTGCGCGACCGCCGCGTAACTCCCGAGTTGGAAGATCGCCGCCGGAGTCTCGGTCGCGATCGGCAGGAGCGGCATATCGGCGAGTCCGCGCTCGGCCAGCAGCGTATCGAGCGTGGCGATGGTCGCCGCCCCTTCCGCCTTGGGCACCATGATCCCGTCCGGGCCGGTGCCGGCCAGCGCGTCGAGGTCGGCGAGCGCCAGCGGGGTGTCGACCGGGTTTATCCGCACGAAGCGCGGCAGCGACGCCCCCTCGCCCAGCCAGTCCCGGACCGCAGCGCGCGCGCCGTCCTTCGCAGCGGGGGCGACGGCATCCTCCAGATCGAGGATCAGCGCGTCCGCCCCGCTTGCCGCCGCCTTGGCAAAACGGTCCGCCCGGTCGCCGGGAACGAAGAGGAGCGAGCGCAGCGTCATGGCCGGCGCTGCATCAGCGCGGTGCGCAGGCAGCGGCAGACGACCTCGCCCCGCTGGTTATGGAGTTCATGGGTGAAGGTGACGATGCCGGCATCGGGACGCGAGCGGCTGTCCTTCAGGGCGGTGACCTCCGTCGTGGCGCGCAGCGTATCGCCGAGGAACACGGGCTTGGGCATCACCAGCTGGTCGTAGCCGAGGTTCGCGACGAGCGTGCCGAGCGTCGTCTCCCCTACCGACAGCCCGACCATCAGCGCGAAGGTGAAGGTGCCGTTGACGAGGATCTGCCCGAACTCCGACGCCTTCGCCGCCTCCGCATCGATGTGCAGCGGCTGCGGGTTGTGGGTCATCGCCGAGAAGAGGAGATTGTCGGTCTCGGTCACCGTCCGGCGGATCGGGTGGTCGATCCGGTCGCCGACCTGCCAGTCGTCATAATAGCGGCCGGTCATGCGGCGTCCTTTTCGATGCGGGCCAGCACCACGCCCTCCGCGACCTGCCCACCGGGGGTGGCGACAAGGTCGGCGACCGTGCCGTCGAACGGGCTGAGCAGCGCCTGCTCCATCTTCATCGCCTCCAGTACCACCAGCCGCTGGCCGGCGGTGACGCGGTCGCCCGCTGCAACCTCCACCGCGACAATGCGGCCGGGCATCGGCGAGAGAATCGCGCCGTCGCCGGCCGAGGCACCCCCGCCCTGCCCCGCGACCGGCGCGGCAAAGGGAAAGGCTTCGCCATCGGCGAACAGGACGCGTTCCTGGCCGACCTGTGCGACGGTACCGGTAGCCTGCGGCGTGGCGAGGCGGGTGCTGCCGCCGATCGCGACCGCCACCCGGTCGTCGGGCGCGGCGTTAAGGCGGAAGCCGGTGAGCGCGCGCCACGGGTCGGTCGGGTCGCGTTGGACCAGTGCCGCCGCCGCCGCTCCGGCGATGGCGGCCGACGCGGTGCCATCGGGGACGAGCCGGTCGGCATGGCGTTCGATGAATCCGGTATCGATCGCTTCGCCGACAAAGTCCGGGTCGCCGGCGCAGCGGGCGAGGAAGGCGGCGTTGGTGCGCACCGGCCAGACCTGTACCGACGCGGCGGCGGCAGCCAGCTTCGCGGCAGCGGCGGCGCGGTTGGGGGCGTGGACGATCAGCTTGGCGATCATCGGATCATAATGCGGCGTCACCGCATCGCCCTGGCGAACCCCGGCGTCGACGCGGATGTCGGTCGGGAGGTAGAGATGGGTCAGCGGCCCGGTCGACGGCAGGAAGCCGGTTGCCGGATTTTCGGCATAGAGCCGCGCTTCCATCGCCCAGCCGGTGATTGACAGGTCGCCCTGCGTCCTGGGCAGGGGTTCGCCGGATGCGACGCGCAACTGCCATTCGACCAGATCGGTACCGGTGATCGCCTCGGTCACCGGATGTTCGACCTGCAGCCGGGTGTTCATCTCCATGAACCAGATGCGGTCGGCGCGCAGCCCTTCGGAGGCGTCGGCGATGAATTCGATGGTGCCCGCCCCGACATAGTCGACCGCACGGGCGGCGCGGACGGCGGCGTCGCACACCGACGCGCGGGTCTCCGCGTCCATGCCGGGCGCGGGCGCTTCCTCGATCACCTTCTGGTGGCGGCGTTGCAGCGAACAGTCGCGTTCGAACAGGTGGACGGCGTTGCCATGGGTGTCGCCGAAGACCTGCACCTCGATATGGCGGGGCGACAGGATATATTTCTCGATCAGCACGCGGTCGTCGCCGAACGAGGCAGCGGCTTCGCGGCGGCAGCTGTCGAGCGCGTCGGCAAAGGCGGCCGCATCGTCGACGCGGCGCATCCCCTTGCCCCCGCCGCCGGCCACCGCCTTGATGAGGACGGGGTAGCCGATGGCGTCGGCCTCGGTACGCAGGCGTTCGCCCGATTGGTCCTCGCCGAGATAGCCCGGCGTCACCGGCACGCCGGCGGCGATCATCCGCGCCTTGGCCGCGTCCTTCAGGCCCATCGCGCGGATGGCGGAGGCCGGTGCGCCGACCCAGACGAGGCCGGCGGCGGCGACTGCCTCGGCGAACTCGGCATTTTCGGACAGGAAGCCGTAGCCGGGGTGTATCGCGGCCGCGTTCGTCGCGCGGGCGGCGGCGAGGATCTTCGCCTGGTCGAGATAGCTCTCGCGTGCCGGGGCCGGGCCGATACAGACGGCTTCGTCCGCTTCCGCCACGAAGGGCAGGCCGGCATCGACGTCGCTATGCACCGCGATGGTGCGCACGCCCAGCCGGCGCGCGGTGCGGATGATGCGCCGGGCAATCTCTCCGCGATTGGCGATCAGCAGCGATTCGATCATCGCGCCGCTCCAAAGTTCACGAAGTTCACACTCGTGCGCAATGCGTGCGGTGCGCGACCTCGGCCGGGGGACGACGCCGCCCGCCGATGGTCTGCCACGGCGGGCGGGTTGTAGGAAAGGGTCATGGATGCGCCTCCGGGAAACCGTGACGGACGTGCAGCGCGTGAAGCAGCCCCTTGAGATCGCTTACGAAATAGGTTCCGTCATGCCGCCCGTCGGCCAGCGCCGGATCGGCGTTGGCGCTGAGGACCAGCAGCGGGAGGTTCTGGTGTGCCTCGCCGACCACCGCGATCACCTGTTCGCGCGGGCGGGAATAGGGGATGCGGATGACCTCCAGCATCGTCGCCTTGTCCGGGAAACGCGCCAGCAGTCCGTCGACGGTGATGCAGTCGCGGCAATAGAAGGTCCGGTCGGGATAGGCCGGGTCGGTGAAGCTCGGGTCGAGCAGGTAGAGGCGGTCGCGCATGGGCTGTTCCGTGGGCAGGGCGTCGCGGTCGGGATCGGTCGCGAGGCGGTCGGAGGTCGGGATCGGGCGGTCGGGGTCGATCCGCGCGCCCATCAGGGCGGCGGCGGCGAGCGCGAGGTCGCGGGCGCTGACCTCCGCCGGGGTGGCCGGCGGCGGTTGCAGCGGATCGGCGATGGCAGCGCGGGCGGTGGCGGGATCGGCGGCGAAGGCGGCAGTCAGCGCCCGCGCGACCGCTTCGGGAAGCGGGGTGGTCGGGTTGGCCACGTCCGCAGTGCCGGGCATGGGGGGCGCGGTCGGTGAGGTCGCCTGCCCGGTCGGCTGCGGATGCGCGGCGAGTTGCGCCTCCACTTCCGCGGTTACGCGGGCGACGGTCGCGATGAAGCTGGACAGTGCCGTGCCCGGCGGCAGGCTGGCGATGGCGCGGGTAACCATCGCCACGATCGCGTCATAGGCGACGGTGTCGACGCCGAGCGCGGTCGTCGGGGTGGCGGGCGCGGCCGGGGGTTGGGGCTTGCCGGGGGTGACGCCGACGTCCTGCGGGCCGGGCGGGCGGATGGGGGGCAGGCCGGAGATGCTGGTCATGCTTCCCCTTCCCCACGCCAAGCGTACCCCGGCAGTGGCGAAACCTTCGCAGACCAACCCAATCCGTACCCCGGCGAAGGCCGGGGTCCAGTTGCGGGTCGGGTGCGGTTATGCGGGAAGGTCACCCAACTGGGCCCCGGCCTTCGCCGGGGTACATCCAGTTTGCTGGGTAAGGCTCCGCCCCACGCGACCGCGTACCCTCGCGCAGGCGGGGGTCCAGGGTTGCCTAAGACCGACGTCGGCCTGCTTGGCTCTGGATCCCCGCCTGCGCGGGGATACGGTTGGGAGGCGGAGCGTGTCGCCATCACATCCGGAAGATGCCGAACTGCGCCCGATCCGCAATCGGTGCATTCAGCGTCGCCGACAGCGCGAGGCCCAGCACGTCGCGGGTCTGTTCGGGCAGGATCACGCCGTCGTCCCACAGGCGGGCGGTGGCATACCACGGGCTGCCCTCGGCCTCATAGCGGTCGCGGACGGGGGCCTTGAACGCCTCGGCCTGCTCCGGCGTCCAGCTGTCGGCGTCGCGGTGGACGGTCGCCAGCACGCTCGCCGCCTGTTCGCCGCCCATCACCGAAATGCGGCTGTTGGGCCAGGTGAACAGGAAGCGCGGGGAATAGGCGCGGCCGCACATGCCGTAATTGCCGGCACCGAAGCTGCCGCCGATCAGCACGGTGAGCTTGGGCACCTGCGCGGTCGCCACCGCGGTCACCAGCTTCGCGCCGTGCTTGGCGATCCCCTCCGCCTCATATTTCCCGCCGACCATGAAGCCGGAGATGTTCTGGAGGAAGAGGAGCGGCGTGCGGCGCTGGCAGGCGAGTTCGATGAAATGCGCGCCCTTCTGCGCGCTTTCGGAGAACAGCACGCCGTTGTTGGCGAGGATCGCAACCGGCATCCCCCAGATGCGGGCGAAACCGCAGACGAGGGTCGTGCCGTAGAGCGGCTTGAATTCATGCAGTTCCGATCCGTCGACCAAGCGGGCGATGACCTCGCGCACGTCATAGGGCGCGCGGACGTCGGTGGGGATGATGCCGGCAAGGTCGGCCGGATCGTGCAGCGGCGGGCGCGGTTCGGCCAGCGCCATCTCCGCGCGGCGCGGCGGTGGCAGGGTCGCGACGATGTCGCGCACGATCAGCAGCGCCTGTTCGTCGTCCTCCGCCACATGATCGACCACACCCGACTTGCGGCCATGGGTATCGGCCCCGCCCAGTTCCTCGGCACTGATGACCTCGCCGGTCGCGGCCTTGACCAAAGGCGGGCCGGCAAGGAAGATCGTGCCCTGGTTGCGCACGATCACCGTTTCGTCGGACATGGCGGGGACATAGGCACCGCCGGCGGTGCAGCTGCCCAGCACGCAGGCGATCTGCGCTATGCCCTTCGCCGACATCGTCGCCTGGTTGAAGAAGATGCGGCCGAAATGGTCGCGGTCGGGAAAGACCTCGGCCTGATGCGGCAGGTTCGCGCCGCCGCTGTCGACCAGATAGATGCACGGCAGATGGTTTTCGGTCGCGATCTCCTGTGCGCGGAGATGCTTCTTGACCGTCATCGGGAAGTAGGCGCCGCCCTTTACCGTCGGGTCGTTGGCGACGATCATCACCTGCCGGCCATGGACCTGCCCCACGCCGGCAATGACGCCCGCCGCCGGGGCCTCGTCGCCATACATGCCATTCGCCGCCAGCGCGCCGACTTCGAGGAACGGCGATCCGGCATCGAGGACGCGGTGGATGCGGTCGCGGGGCAGCAGTTTCCCACGGGAAACATGACGCTCGCGGCTGCGCTCCGGCCCGCCCAGCGCGGTCGTCGCGATCCGCTGGCGCAGCTCGTCGGCCAGCGCGGCATTATGCGCGGCATTGGCGGCGAAACCGTCCGAGTTCCGGTCGATCAGGCTCGGCAGCACCGTCATTGTGCGCGCGTCCCCTCGCCCAGCAATTCGCGACCGATCAGCATCCGACGAACTTCGTTGGTACCCGCGCCAATGTCGAGCAGCTTCGCATCGCGGAAATAGCGCTCGACCGGCCAGTCCCGGGTGTACCCTGCCCCGCCCAGCGCCTGGATCGCGTCATTGGCGACCTTCACCGCATTTTCCGACGCGAGCAGGATCGCGCCCGCCGCATCGTGGCGGGTGGTGCGGCCGGCGTCGCACGCCTTCGCCACGGCATAGACATACGCACGGGCGGAATTGAGCGCGACGGACATGTCGGCGATCTTGCCCTGCATCAGCTGGAACGCGCCGATCGGTTTGCCGAACTGCTTGCGCTCCGCGACATAGGGCAGGACGGTGTCGAGGCACGCCTGCATGATGCCCAGCTGAATGCCCGACAGCACGACGCGTTCGTAATCGAGGCCGCTCATCAGCACGCCGACGCCGCCGTTCAGCGGACCCATGACATTCTCATCGGGCACGAAACAGTCGTTGAAGACCAGCTCGGCAGTCGGCGAGCCGCGCATCCCCATCTTGTCGATCTTCTGCCCGATCGAGAAACCGGCGAAATCCTTTTCGATCAGGAAGGCGGTGATCCCCTTCGATCCGGCGTCCGGCTGGGTCTTGGCATAGACGACCAGCGTCGCGGCATAGGGGGCGTTGGTGATCCAGAATTTGGTGCCGTTCAGCCGCCAGCCGCCATCGACCTTGTCGGCGCGCAGCTTCATCGAGACGACGTCGGACCCGGCGCCGGCTTCGGACATAGCGAGCGATCCGACATGCTCGCCGCTGATGAGCTTCGGCAGATATTTCGCCTTTTGCTCGGGGTTTCCCCAGCGCGCGATCTGGTTAACGCATAGGTTGGAATGCGCGCCATAGGACAGGCCGACCGAGGCGGAGGCCCGCGCCACTTCCTCACACGCGACGACATGTTCGAGATAGCCGAGGCCGAGGCCGCCATCTTCCTCCTTGACGGTGATGCCGTGCAGGCCGAGCGCGCCCATTTCGGGCCATAGCTCGATCGGGAAGCGGTCCTCCGCATCCACCGCCGCCGCGATCGGGGCGATCCGGTCGGCGGCAAAGCGCTGCGTGGTCTCGCGAATGGCATCGGCCATCTCGCCGAGCGCGAAATCGAGCATGTCTCTCTCCAATGGTCCGGTCTGTGCCGGATCGTATCTGTCGTTACTATTAGGCCGGGTCAGGGGGTTAGCGCAAGCATGGCATCGTCACCCCGGGCTTGACCCGGGGTCCCGCTTCTTCTGCGGCCGGGGGTAGCAAGCGGGACCCCGGATCAAGTCCGGGGTGACGAAGATGATAGGGTTTCGAACTCACCGCAGTGCGCTGCCCATCGGGCCATCCAGACAACGCAGGACCGCGGCACGATCGAACGTCGCTGCGGCAGGCGTGTCCATCGGGGCGATGTCGACCGGGCGGCCGATCGCGACCGCGCCGAAGCGGCGGTCGGCCTGCCCCGCACAGCGTTTCGCGGCAGTCAGCAATTTGGGTGGCGTCGCCCAGCCTTCGTATGACAGGCGGAATGTGCCCCAATGGATCGCGATACCCCGCGACGCGCCCAATCGGCCGAACACGTCGAGCGCATCGACCGGGCCGATATGCGCACCGCTGGCCATCTGGCCCGGCTGGAACCGGAACGCGCCGATGGGGATCAGCGCGAGGCGGATCGGGCCGAGCGCCCTCGCCTCCTCCACCCACGTCCCATCGCCCATGCCGGTGTCGCCGGCGAAGAACAGATTGCCACCGGGCAGTTCGACCACGAATGCCGACCACAGGGCGCGGTTGCGGTCGACGAACCAGCGGCTGGACCAGTGATGGTTGCGCACGACATGGACGGTCGCCCCGCCGATCCGCTCCGCCTGTCGCCAGTCGAGCGCGGTCGCCTCCATCCCCGCACCGCGCAGGATCGCGTCGTTGCCGAGGCTGGTGACGATGGCCGGGCGGTCGCGATCGTACAGCTTCTTCAGCGTCGACAGATCGAGATGGTCGTAATGATTGTGGCTGATGAGGATCAGATCGATCTTCGGCAGGTCGGCCAGCGCGATGCCGGGGGCCGCCACCCGCTTCGGACCGAAGCCGAACGGGCCGGCACGCTCGCTCCACACCGGATCGGTCAGGATGTTGAGGCCGGGCGTCTGCACCAGCACCGACGCATGGCCGATCCAGGTAACGCGCATCGGCGTGGCCGCGGGGTCGCGCGCCGGACGGGTAGCGGCGGGAAGTAGCTCGGCAGGTTTTGCGGGGGTCACCGGGACCCGCACCGGCCAGTCCGGGCGGCCGTCCGTGCCTGTCACCTGTTGCCAGAGATAATGGGCGCGGCCGCCGGTGGGGCGCGACGTATCCTCGCCATCGGGATTGAAGAAGCGCGCGCCATCGAAATGATCGCCCGCCACCCCCTGATAATAGATGCGATCGAGAAAGCGCGGGACGATCGTCACGGCCAGACAGAGTGCCGCCATGATCCACACGCCGGTCCAGACCAGCCCCCTGACGATGCGCCCCATCATGCCCGAACGCGTTCCCCGAACAATCGATGCGACCGGCATCTTGTGTTGCTCATTTACCACACCATATCGCCGACAACATCACAGGGGAGTATCCCATGAACCTAGAGAAATTCACCGACCGCGCGAAAGGATTTTTGCAGGCCGCGCAGACGGTGGCGATCCGCAATTCGCACCAGCGGATCAGCCCCCAGCATATCCTCAAGGCCCTGCTCGACGACGAACAGGGCATGGCGTCGGGCCTGATCGCCGCTGCCGGGGGTGACGCGCGCCGGGCGAACGCCGAAACCGATGCCGCGCTGGCCAAAGTGCCGGCAGTGTCGGGATCGGGCGCGCAATCCTCGCCGGGCCTCGACAACGATACCGTGCGCCTGCTCGATCAGGCCGAGCAGATCGCGAGCAAGGCGGGCGACAGCTTCGTCACGGTCGAGCGGCTGTTGCTCGCGCTTACCCTGTCGAACGGCGCGGCGGGCAAGGCGCTGACCAGCGCCGGGGTGACGCCGCAGGGGCTGAACGCCGCGATCGACAAATTGCGCGGCGGGCGTACGGCGGACACCGCCGGGGCCGAGGATCGCTATGATGCCCTCAAGAGATTCGCCCGCGACCTGACGGCGGCGGCGCGCGACGGCAAGCTCGATCCGGTGATCGGCCGTGACGAGGAAATCCGCCGCACGATCCAGATCCTCGCCCGCCGGACCAAGAACAATCCGGTGCTGATCGGCGAACCCGGCGTGGGCAAGACCGCCATCGCGGAAGGCCTCGCGCTGCGCATCGCCAATGGCGACGTGCCCGACGGCCTTAAGGACCGCAGCCTCATGTCGCTCGACATGGGGTCACTGATCGCCGGGGCCAAATATCGCGGCGAGTTCGAGGAGCGGCTGAAAGGCGTCCTCGACGAGGTGAAGGGCGCCGAGGGGCAGATCATCCTGTTCATCGACGAGATGCACACGCTGATCGGTGCGGGCAAGTCCGAAGGGGCGATGGATGCCGGCAACCTGCTGAAGCCCGCCCTTGCGCGCGGCGAACTGCACTGCATCGGCGCGACCACGCTCGACGAATATCGCAAGCATGTCGAAAAGGACCCCGCGCTGCAGCGGCGGTTCCAGCCGGTGTTCGTCGGCGAGCCGACCGTCGAGGATACGATCAGCATCCTGCGCGGCCTCAAGGAGAAATACGAGCTGCACCATGGCGTGCGGATCACCGATGGCGCGCTGGTGTCGGCGGCTACCCTGTCGAACCGCTACATCACCGACCGCTTCCTGCCCGACAAGGCGATCGACCTGATGGACGAGGCCGCCAGCCGTATCCGCATGGAGGTGGAGAGCAAGCCCGAGGAGATCGAGAGCCTCGACCGCCGCATCCTGCGCATGAAGATCGAGCGCGAGGCGCTGCGCCGCGAGAGCGATGCCGCGAGCATCGACCGGCTCGACACGCTGGAAGAGGAACTGGCCAATCTCGAGGAGCAGCTGGCCGGCCTTACGACCCGCTGGCAGGCCGAGCGCGACAAGATTTCGTCGGAGGCGAAGCTGAAGGAACAGCTCGATGCCGCGCGCGTCGCGCTGGACCAGGCGCAGCGGTCGGGCGACCTCGCGAAGATGTCGGAGCTGACCTACGGCACCATCCCGACCCTGGAAAAGCAGCTGGCCGAGGCGGCGGGCGCGTCGGCGGGCGCGATGCTGCGCGAGGAGGTGACCGCCGACGACATTGCCGGCGTCGTCAGCCGCTGGACCGGGATTCCGGTCGACCGGATGCTGGAGGGCGAGCGCGAGAAGCTGCTGAACATGGAAGAGGCGCTGGGCAAGCGGGTGATCGGGCAGGCCGATGCCGTGCGCGCCGTCGCCACCGCGGTGCGCCGTTCGCGCGCCGGTTTGCAGGACCCGAACCGGCCGCTGGGGTCGTTCCTGTTCCTGGGGCCGACGGGCGTGGGCAAGACCGAGCTGACCAAGTCGCTGGCCGAGTTCCTGTTCGACGATCCCAACGCGATGGTGCGGATCGACATGAGCGAGTTCATGGAAAAGCACGCGGTCGCCCGGCTGATCGGTGCCCCTCCGGGCT
Organism: Sphingomonas panni; assembly: GCF_022664435.1. Lineage (GTDB taxonomy): Bacteria > Pseudomonadota > Alphaproteobacteria > Sphingomonadales > Sphingomonadaceae > Sphingomonas > Sphingomonas panni. The sequence goes on from NZ_JAKREU010000007.1 coordinate 205,622, forward strand.
ATGTCGGCTATGAGGAAGGCGGCGTGCTGACCGAAGCCGTCCGCCGCCGCCCCTATCAGGTCGTGCTGTTCGACGAGGTCGAGAAGGCGCATGGCGACGTGTTCAACATCCTGCTGCAGGTGCTGGACGATGGTCGCCTGACCGATGGGCAGGGCCGCACGGTCGATTTCTCGAACACGATCGTGATCCTGACGTCGAACCTCGGGTCGCAATATCTGACCAACCTTGCCGACGGGCAGCCGGTCGAGGAGGTCGAGCCGCAGGTGATGGACGTGGTGCGGGCGCACTTCCGGCCCGAATTCCTCAACCGGCTGGACGAGATCATCCTGTTCCACCGGCTGGCGGCGGACCACATGGCGCCGATCGTCGACATCCAGGTCGGCCGCGTCGGCCGCCTGCTGGCGGACCGCAAGGTAAAGGTCGAACTGACCGACGCCGCGCGGAGCTGGCTGGGGCGGGTCGGCTACGACCCGGTATACGGCGCACGGCCATTGAAACGCGCGGTACAGCGCTATTTGCAGGACCCGCTCGCCGACCTGATCCTGCGCGGCGAGGTCCGCGATGGATCGACCGTGCGGGTGGATGAGGGTGACGGGGCGCTGAGCCTGAGCGTCGGGTAACGAAAAAAGGGCGCCTCCCCCAAAAGGGAAGGCGCCCTTCATCCTACGTATCTACTCGATCAGAAACGGAACCGCGCACCGGCGGTGTAGCGGCGACCGAACAGATCGAAGTTCGGCGACGTTTCCAGACCGGTCGGGGTACCGAACGGCGTTCCCGGCAGATACTGCGGCTTCGTGTCGAACAGATTGTCGACGTTGAAGTAGAAAGTGAACGTCTTACCGACATCCTGGCTGATCTGAATGTTGTGCAGCCAATAATCCTTGACGTCGTTCAGCGCGCGAACCGCAGGATCGTTGCTGATGAAGCCGTTCACGACAAATGGACCGCCGCTGGTGAAGGTCGACTGCCAGCTAAAGCCAGTGCCGTTCGTCTGATAGGTGGCACGAGCATTCAGGCGATGGGTCGAGGTGCCGGCGCCGAACGACCCTGCGAACTCGTCTTCGGGTGCCGACGGATCGGTCCGTGTCTTGTAGTCAAGCAGGTAGGTGTAGTTCGCAACAACGGACAGCAAATCCTCGCTCGACAGGCCCAACGGCTGCGAATAGCGCAGGCTGGCATCCACACCCCGGACCTTGAACCCCGCGATGTTAATCAGTTGTGCGTTGACCGTCTGCAGATAGCCGGTCGACGCGAAACGGATGACGTTATCGCAATAGACGCTTTGGCCGGTCGAGAGACACTTTTCGACCGTGTCCGACCGGTCCAGCGTCGAGATGGCACCGTCGACACGGATATCGAAATAATCGGCTGTGAACTGCAGGCCTCGCACGAACGCCGGCGTGTAGGTGAAGCCTGCCGTGATGGTCTTGGCGGTCTCTTCCTGCAGGTTGCGATTGCCGCCGACAAAGCCGTTGATGCCCTGAGTATCCGCCAGCGTATAGGCGAAGGTGCCGTTCGGGTTGGCGGCGAAGAACGCTGCGATGCCCGGAACGGTGCGGCAGGCTGCGTCGGTCGCCCCGGTCGAGGTACGGGTGATGCCATCGCAAGGATCGGTAACGCCCGCGAAGGTTTCCGACGGCGCGCTGAACAGTTCCGAGTTGTTCGGGGCACGGTTGGCCACCGCGTAGCGACCGCGGAAGCGGAAGCCGTTAAACGGTTCCCATTCGGCACCCGCGTTCCAGCTGAGAACGCCACCGACCGTCGAGTAATCCGAATAACGGATTGCGCCGGCGACACCCAGATATTTGAAGAACGGCCGATCGGAGAGCAGCGGCACGTTGAGTTCGCCGAAGACTTCGCGAACGTCCTGCGACCCGCGAAGATCGGGGATTTGGTTGCCCGAGTTGCCGCCGGTGTTGGTCAGCGCATCGAGGTCGTCGACCACGGATTCATACCGATATTCGACGCCAACGGCCAGACCGACGCCTCCCGCGCCCAGATCGAACAGCGAGCTGTTCGAGATGGATGCCGTGACGACATGCTGTTCGTTGGTGATGTCTTCCGACTTCGGGATCACCGCCTGGACATAGGCGGCGGCACGGGGATCCGCGGTCCCGCGACCGAACAGGTTGATCGGGATACAGCCATTCGCACGCGCATCAGCGTCGCGGCAGATGATGTCGACACCAACAACATTGCCGTTGCCAACCCGAATCGAGTCCAGCGACTGGCGATAGCGGGCGGTATCGATATCCTCGCTGGCGTTGAAGTCGTTCAGATGCCCATAGACGTAGCTGACATCGTAGTTGAAGTCGGAGCCCAGATCGCCCCGGACACCGGCCACGGCACGCCAGGTGTTACGCTCGGCGCGGTTGCTGCGATCGAACACGTCATTCTGGCGACGACGGAAGCCGAGCGATGAGACGTTGTTGTTGGGATCGGCATCCGAGTTCGCAGCGGCAATCGCCTGCGCCACCGTCGTCGGGATGAACGCGTTGGTGATCGGAATACCGCCCGATGCATAGACGTCTGTGTTGGCGAGGGCGAACGGTTCGATCGAGGAGTTGGACGCCGTGCGACCGAACGTCACTTCGGCATAGGCCTGCATGCCGCTGGTGACTTCGTAGTTGAAAATGCCGCTGACGAGATAGCGTTCCAACGGCACGGCGATACGACGCAGACCGTTACGGTTGAAGCCGAACTGCCCCGATTGATACCCGCTGAGCAGCGCCAGCGATCCGTCCGGACGATAGGAGAAGTTGTTGTTATTGCCCGGCAGCACACGAACCGACCCGCCATTTGCGCCGAGCAGCTGGAACTGGCCCTGCGGCGCGAACGAGCTGTACGAACCCGGACCGCAGACCAAATTGGCGCAGTCCTGCGACGAAATGGCCCGGTCAGCCGACTTGAGGCCGTTGTCCCGGTCGTAGGAGAAGTTGATCATGGCGTTGCCACGGTCATCCGCACCCCATTTGGTGCCGCCGGTCACGCTGATGAAATAACGCCCATTGTCTCCGCGTTCTGTCACACCGCCCTGCGCACGGACCTGTAGTCCTTCGAAGCTGTCACGCAGGATGAAGTTCACCACGCCCGCGATGGCGTCCGACCCATAGACCGCAGCCTGACCGCCCGTGATGTTGTCGACGCGCTCCAGGAAATCGGTCGGAATGTTGTTGATGTCGACAGCGGTATCGCCACCGAAGCCACCGACGAAACGGCGCCCGTTGACGAGGACGAGGGTACGGTTCGACCCGAGCCCACGAAGGTTCACGGTCGAGATACCGGTGCCCGAGGTCAGGAAGTTCGTGTTGGTCCGGGTCGAGCCGATCGCGACCTGGGGCAATTCGTTCAGAATGTCCGAAACGTTCTGCGCGGCGCGCTGCAGGATTTGCGCGCTGTTGACCGTCGTGACGGGAACAGGCGAATCGATTTCGGGGCGCGCAATGCGCGATCCGGTCACGAGGATTTCCTTGTCCTCACCTTCGCCGGCCTGCTGCCCGTCCGCGCTGGTCGCGTCCGGGGAGACCTGTGCCCATGCGGGCGTTGCGAAACCGATCATCAGTGTAGACGCGAGCAAGGCGACGCGAACGGTCTGCTTCATAATTTTCGTTTCCCCTTAGCACCGTAACCATGGTGCAATGTTGAGAAACTAACGGTCCAAAAACTTGCGATGCAATCTGTTAAAGATGCCGGAACAATCAAAAGACGAGCAACGTGCTTTTTCGGTAACAGTGGCAACTACCCGATGTTGCACATCAGAAGTTTACAACCATCTGATTCAGCGAGACTATTAGGAATACTGCCATAATCAATATACCTGTATTGTGATTTTTCGATTTATGCACCGATAACCGGATGGTGAAGATCATTAGTGTTGCCGTATTATATCAGCAACACAATAATCGGTTTGGGTAGATGCAGGAAGGTGGACACAAGAAAAGGGCGCCCCGTTGCCGGAGCGCCCCACAGTTTCACCAAGGTCGGCGGGTTTAGAAGTCGACCCGCGCACCGACGCGCACGAAGCGGCCGAGGATGTTCGCGCCGGCCCAGGCCGGGTTGTACTGGTTGATGCTGTAGCCCGCGCTGGGGTCGAAGGGCGCCTTCAGGTCGAGGATGTTCAACACGTTGGCGTAGATCGAGAAGCGATCGTTGACCTTCAGGGTCGCCGACATGTCGACGTTCCACGTTTCCGGGCCCTTGCAGAGAACCGGGGTCACGTTGTCGCGATAGGTCACGACCGACGCGCCGATGCTGCCCAGGCAGTCGCCCTTCGTACCGTCATAGTCGATCGAGGCGAGGTCGTAGCCGCTGGTGTAATAGGCCGTGACCGACACGGTCGCGGGACCCATTTCCAGCGTGTTCTGCCACGTCGCGCGCCAGCGCGGCGAACCTGAGCAGGAGGTGACGTCGCACGGGCTGAGCGTACCGGCATAACGCTGGCGGTTGCCGTTCTCGGTCACGCGGTCGAAGTTGATGAGATAGGTGCCTTCGAACCCGCTGACGAGGCGGACGGTGTCGCTGAACGGGAAGTTCACGTTCACGCCGAGGTCGATACCCGACACTTCCTGCGAGTCGCCGTTCTGGAACGACGATTCGATGAAGCCGAGATGCGGCAGGGCGTTCGGGTTTTCGTTGTCGACCAGACCCGGACGGACGTTGATGCCCGGTACGTTCACGACGCCGTTGTTGGCGTAATATTGTTCGAACACGCCGGTATCGTCGGCGGCGCCGATGATGCCCTTGATCTTGATGTTGAAGTAATCGACCGTCAGGCTGACGCGGCGGATCGGTTCGAAGATCGCGCCGACCGTCCAGCTGGTCGACTTTTCAGGGTCGAGCGCCGGATTGCCTTCCGTCGTCTGCCCGACCGAGAACTGGCCGGTCGCGTAGTTGTTGCCACCATGCGCGGCGATGAAGGCGGCCTGTGCCGGATTCTTCGCATCGAGCTGGCGCGTGATGTAGCCGGTGGTCGGCAGGCCGAACGCTTCGTTGAAGCTCGGGATGCGGAACCCCTTCGACCAGGTACCGCGGATCGCGGCCTGCGGGATCGGCGTGAACTTCGCGCCGAACTTTGGCGAGAAATTCTTCTGGCCCGACGAATAGTCGTCATAGCGGCCCGAGGCGTTGACCTCGAACTGCTTCACGATCGGCGCGCTGACTTCGTAGAAGGCCGACTTGACGTTGCGGCTGCCGATCGCACCCACCGAGTTCACGCCATAATAGCGATCATAGGGGTTGGAGTCGTTCGCCGGGTTCGCGCTGGGGTTGTTGATCGATTCGTGGCGATAGGCGACGCCGACCGCCGTCTGCAGCGGACCGCCGGGCAGCTGGAACAGATCCTTCGAGATCGTGCCCTGTGCCTGCCACAGGTCCGACGTCGAGCGGGTCTCGTTCAGCGGCGCGATATAGTCGCGGATTTCCTGCGAGTTCAGTTCGGGATTGACGAAATTGTAGGTGCCGCGCGCCACGACGTCGAGGATGCGCTGCGGGATCAGGTAGTTGGCCTGACGAATGTCGAGCTGGACGTTCGAGGCGGTGAAGTCCGCCGCATAGCGCCAGTCGTCACCGAACGAGCCCGACACGCCGACGACGCCGCGCAGCGCGCGTGCCTTCGATTCGATTTCGCGCGTACGATCGTAGAGCGACAGGATCTGCGCGCGCTGACCCGCTGCCGCGAACGGGTTGTTGGGGTTGAGCGTGCCGTTGGTCGCGTTGCAACCGGTGTTCAACATGTCGAGCGTGCCGACGCCATTCGCGCAGACATAGGTCGGCAGGAACAGCGGGTTCAGCAGGACCGATCCCGGCGGGGTCGTCTGGTTGTTGAAGCCCAGCGGGGTGAGCTGCGTGCGCGTGATCGTCTGGTAATAGTTCGCGATCGCGTAGAATTCGGCGCGGTCGCCGAGCTTCGCGGTGAACCGACCGGCAAAGCCCAGACGGTCCTGATCGGGCAGCAGCTGCGCATACTGGCTGCGGAAGTCCTGCTGGCACTGGACCGGGCCGGCGGTGGCCGACGCGCCGGTCGGCACGTTGACCGCGACGAGATCGCGGCAACCGGCAGCGGCGTTCAGCAGGTTGTAGCGGGTCGTGCCCGTGCCGGTCGCGTCCACGCCGCGGACGACGGGAACGGTGGTGCTGAGCAGGCCGTTGAAGCCGCCATCGGCGTTGAAGCCGTTGCGGATGCCGTTGGCGCGGCAGGTGACGGTGCCCGCCGCGATCGCGGTCTGGGTGATCGTACCGGCAGCGTTGCGGATTTCCGGGCGACCGATCGACGGTGCGCACTGGCTGCTGAGATCGGCGGTGTTGTACGGGAAACCACGATCGCGGGCATAGAGCGCTTCGTTGCGCTGATATTCGCCGTTGACGTAGAAGTTGAAGCCCTGCTCTTCCAGGTCGCCATAGCCAAGCGTCAGGTCGATCCGCTGTTCGGCGGCATCGCCCCGCTGCGAGATACCGGCCGAGCCGTTCAGGTGGACGCCCTGAATCTGCTTCTTGGTGATGACGTTGATGACACCCGCGACCGCGTCGGCGCCATAGGTCGACGATGCGCCGTCGCGCAGCACTTCGATGCGCTCGATGATCGCGTTCGGGATCGTGTTCGGGATCGTGTTCAGATCGACGAAGTTGCGGTGGCCGTCATCCGCCAGCGGATAGGGCGCCATGCGCAGGCCGTCGAACACGGTCAGCGTCGACTGCACGGTCAGGCCGCGCAGCGAAACCGCGTTCGCACCGGTCGCGAAGTTGTTGCCGGTGTTCCAGCCCTGCGAGATCGTGCCGGCACCGTTGGCCGACAGGCGCTGCACCGCTTCGGCGACGGTGTTGATGCCGCGCAACTGGAGCGATTCCGCGCTCAGCACGGTGACCGGAGACGGGGTTTCCGCGTTGGTACGACGCAGGATCGAACCGGTGACGACGATTTCCTGCTCGCCATCGCCCTGGTTTGCGGTGGTTGCCGGAACCGTGGTCGGCTGGGCGGGCGGTTCGTCGCCCGTTGCGGTCGACTGGGCGAAGGCCGGTGCGGCGATCGTGCTGACGATGAGCGCGGACAAAGCCGCTCCGTGGCGCAACGACGTGCGCATTGAGATGGCAACCATGGAAACAGCAATCCCCTTAAACCCAGACGGGCGTTCCAAGCAGCCGGCCCGCATCGTTGGCGGGCCGAACGTGGCAAGTATCAGTCGTTACAAGGGGATTTGTAAATACGGCTCACCGTATTTCTAAAATATCATGTCAGCTGTAACCAATCCGCAACACAATGTCATGCAACGGATATAATGCCGAAACGATCCGGCTGGTGCGGCGTGCCGGCGTTGCCATCCCGCCCAGCGTAGCGGGATGGTTGCGACACGAACCGTGGAGATGGCGTCAGAGAAAGCTCGCCCGTACCCCGTCGATGACGAACTGCGCCGCCAGCGCGGCCAGCAGTACGCCCAGCAGGCGGGTGATGACCGCTTCGATCCGGGCGCCCAGCAGCTTCATCAGCGGACCCGCAGCCAGCAGCGCCGCCAGCGTCAGCGCGAGGATCGTGGCGAGCGCGCCGAGCACCACGGCCCGCGCGGTCCAGTCTCCGACCTGGCTCATCAGCAGCATGACCGACGCGATCGACCCCGGCCCGGCGATCATCGGCATCGCCATCGGGAAGGTGGAGACGTCCTCCACCTCCGGCGTCTCGATGATCTTCTGCGCGCGGTCCTCGCGACGCTGGGTACGCTTTTCGAACACCATTTCCAGCGCGATCAGGAACAACATGATGCCGCCGGCGATGCGGAAGCTGTCGAGGCTGATGCCCAGCGCCTTCAGCAGCGCCTGTCCGAACAGCGCGAACACGACGAGGATCGCGGTGGCGATGCCGACCGCGCGGATCGCCATCGTGCGGCGCTGGATATCGGACGCGCCGGTAGTGAGGCCCGCATAGATCGGCGCGCAGCCCGGCGGGTCGATCACCACGAAAAAGGTGATGAGCGACGAGACGAACAGCTCGATCACAGCGTGGTGTCGTCGAAGGCGATGCCTTCCCGCCGATGCGCCGCGACCAGCGTGTTGCGCAACAGGCAGGCGATGGTCATCGGCCCGACGCCGCCCGGTACCGGGGTGATCGCGCCAGCGACCGCCTTGGCCGAGGCGAAATCGACATCGCCGACCAGCCCCGCATCGGTGCGGTTGATGCCGACATCGATGACGGTCGCGCCGGGCTTGATCCAGTCGCCGGGGACGAAATTCGCCCGGCCCACCGCCGCCACGACGATATCGGCGCGGCGCACATGGTCGGCGAGGTCGCGGGTGCGCGAATGGGCGATGGTGACGGTGCAGCTCTCGGCGGTCAGCAGCGCCGCCATCGGCTTGCCGACGATGTTCGAGCGGCCGACGACGACCGCGCCCATGCCCGACAAATCGCCCAGCACATCGCGCAGCAGCAACAGGCAGCCATAGGGCGTGCACGGCACCATCCCCGGCAGTCCGGTTGCCAGCCGTCCGGCATTGACCGGGTGGAAGCCGTCGACATCCTTGTCCGGGTCGATCGCCAGCAGCACGGCATCGCTGTCGAGATGCTTCGGCAAAGGCAGCTGGACGAGGATGCCGTCGACCGCCGGATCGGCGTTCAGCTGCTCGACCAGCGCGATCAGCTCGTCCTGCCCCACATCGGCGGACAGGCGGTGTTCGAAGCTGGCCATGCCCGCCTCGCGCGTCGCCTTGCCCTTCGAGCGGACATAGACGGACGATGCCGCATCCTCCCCGACCAGCACGACCGCGAGGCCGGCCGGGCGACCGGCGGCGGCCGCGAAGGCGGCGGCATGGGTGGCGACACGCGCGCGCAGGTTCGCGGCGAAGGCTTTTCCGTCGATGATCCGGGCAGTCATGGCGGTTGCATAGAGGGTGTGGCGAGGGTTCGCCAGTCCCGGATTGCCCCAAGCGCGCGTCACCCCGGGCTTGACCCAGGGTCCCGCTTCTTCTTCATCCGACAATCGTTGGAGAGAGATCACGCCAGTCGGGGTTGCTGCGCTCGATCAGGTCGAACTTCCAGTCGCGATGCCAGCGTTTCATGCGCTTCTCCTGTGCGATGCAGGCGAGGATGTCGCCGCCGCGGTCGGCCCAGACGAGGCGGTCGAGATTGTATTTGGAGCAATGGATCGACCCGCCGCCCGTGCGATGCTGGTGGATGCGTGTCGCGAGATCAGCGGTGACCCCCACGTACGTCACGCCGCGATAGCGGTCGGCCATGATGTACACCCGGCCGCCCCGCATCTCTTTTGCCATGTCGCGAGGAAAGAAGAAGCGGGACCCCGGGTCAAGCCCGGGGTGACGTATGAGCGCATAGGATGCACCTCCACGTCAAAATACACCGCACCTGCGAAACGATTTCACCCGACCCCGCGTTCATCGGACCGATGCCGTACCAAGACCTCCCTCCCCCGCCCGCCGGCCTGCTCGACGATGCCGGCCTGTTCCTCGATTTCGACGGCACGCTCGTCAAACTGGCCGACAAGCCCGATGGCGTGACCGTCGACCCGGCGCTCCGGGCGCTGCTCGCCCGCCTGCCCGCCCGGCTGAAGGGCCGCGTCGCGATCGTCAGCGGTCGGTCCATCGAACAGATCGACGGCTTTCTGGGCGACACCATCCGCGACTTCGCGGTCGTCGGCAGCCATGGCGCGGAAATCCGCCCCGCCGGCGGCACCACCCTCCTGCCCGACCGCCCCGCAAGCTTGAGCGCGGCCGAACGCGCCTTTACCGACCGCTTCGCCGACGATCCCCGGATCGTGATCGAGATCAAGACATTGGGCGTCGCGATCCATTATCGGGGGGCCCCCGAGGTCGAACAGGAGGCGCACGCGCTGGTCGATGCCTTCGCCCAGCGCGACGGGCTGACGGCGCAGGCAGGCAAGATGATGATCGAATTGCGCATGGCCGGCCATGACAAGGGCACCGCGATCGCGACCCTGTGCGAGGACGCACCCTTTGCCGGGCATTCGCCCGTCTTCGTCGGCGATGACCTGACCGACGAACCGGGCATGGTGGTCGCCGCGCATCATGGCGGGGCGGGCATCCTGATCGGACCGATGCGCGACACCGCCGCCGCCTACCGGCTGGACGATGTCGCCGCCTTCCTCGACTGGCTGGAGAACAACGCATGACCGCGACGATGGACCTTTGGCCGATCGGTAATTGCCAGGTGTCGGCGCTGGTCGACCGCAACGGGCGCTTCGTGTGGGGCTGCCTGCCGCGGGTCGATGGCGATCCCGCCTTTTCCTCGCTGCTGGACGACCGGCGGCGCGGATCGGACGGGGCGTTCGGTTTCTGGGAAATCGACCTCGACGGCTGTGTCGAGACGCAGCAGACCTATATCCGCAATACGCCGGTGCTGGTGACGCGCCATGTCGATGCGGACGGCAATGCGATCGAGGTCGTCGACTTCTGTCCGCGCTTCAAGCGGCATGACCGGATGTACCGCCCGGTCGCCTTCTGCCGGATCGTCCGCCCGCTGGCCGGTTCCCCTCGCATCCGCGTCCGGCTGCGCCCCTCGGTCGACTGGGGCAGCGCGCCGGCCGAGCGCACGCGCGGGTCGAACCATATCCGCTACCTGCTGGATCAGGAGGCGATCCGCCTGTCGACCAGCGCACCGGTCGGCTGGATCGAGGACGAGCGGCTGTTCCGCGTCGAGCGCACGCTGCACTTCTTCCTCGGCCCGGACGAAAGCTTCGCCGACGAACTGCCCGCCTCGGTCGAGCGGATGCTGAAGAACACCATCGACGAATGGCGCCACTGGGTGCGCGGCCTCGCCACGCCGGTCGAATGGCAGCAGGCGGTGATCCGCAGCGCGATCACGCTCAAGCTGTGCCAGCATGAGGAAACCGGCGCGATCGTCGCCGCGCTGACCACGTCGATACCCGAACATGCGAATAGCGGGCGCAACTGGGACTATCGCTACTGCTGGATTCGCGACGCCTATTATACGGTGCAGGCGCTGAACCGCCTCGGCGCATTGGACGTGCTGGAGGGGTATCTCGAATATCTGCGCAACATCGTCGACAATGCCGCCGACGGGCAGATCCAGCCGCTCTACGGTGTGGGTGGCGAGGCGACTTTGGTCGAGCGCGAGGCCGAGGGGCTGGACGGCTATCGCGGCATGGGGCCGGTGCGGGTCGGCAACCAGGCCTATGAACAGGTCCAGCACGACGCGTACGGCCAGATCATCCTGTCGAACGCGCAAGGCTTCTTCGACCAGCGGCTGTTCCGCGTCGGCAAGCAGGCCGATTTCGAGGCGCTCGAACCCATTGGCGAGCGGGCGTGGCAAGCCTATGACAAGCCCGACGCAGGTCTCTGGGAACTGCGCACCAAGAGCCATGTCCACACCTACAGCGCGGCGATGTGCTGGGCGGCGTGCGACCGGCTCGCCAATGTCGCCGGCACGCTGGGGCTGACGGAGCGCGAGACCTTCTGGCGCGACCGGGCGACCGCGATGCGCACCAAGATCGAGCGCGAGGCATGGCGGCCCGAGACGAACCGCATGTCGGCGACCTTCGGCGGCGACGACCTCGACGCCAGCATCATCCAGCTGCTCGACCTGCGCTTCCTCGAACCCAGCGACCCGCGCTTCATCGGCACGCTGGAGGCGGTGGAAAAGGGCCTCCGGCGCGGCAGCCACATGCTGCGCTATGCGATCGAGGATGATTTCGGCCTGCCGCACACCGCGTTCAACGTCTGCACCTTCTGGCTGATCGAGGCGCTGCACGCGACCGGCCGCGACGAGGATGCGCGCGAGCTGCTGGAAGAGATGCTGTCGCGCTGCACGCCTGCGGGTCTGCTGTCCGAGGATATCGACCCCGAAACCGGGGAACTCTGGGGGAATTACCCGCAAACCTACTCGCTGGTCGGCATGATCAATTCCGCCGTCCTGTTGAGCAAGTCATGGAATGTCGTCAGATGAGTCGCCTTATCGTCATCTCGAACCGGGTGCAGGCCCCGCAGCCGGGCACCGGCGGCGGCGCGCAGGGCGGGCTGGCCGTCGCGCTGAACGCCGCATTGGCCGAAGAGGACGGCATCTGGTTCGGCTGGTCGGGCGACACCAGCGACAATCGCGAACTGCGGTTCCAGACCTATGGCGGCGTCACCAGCGCGGTGATGGATCTGTCGGAGCAGGACGTCGAGGAATATTATGACGGCTATGCCAACCGCACCTTGTGGCCGCTATTCCACTACCGATTGGACCTGACCGAGTTCGAACGCGATTTCCAGGGCGGCTATGAACGCGTAAACCGCGTGTTCGGCGAGCGTATCGGCCCGCATATCGAGCCGGACGATCTGGTGTGGGTCCATGATTACCACATGATCCCGCTCGGCTGGGTGTTGCGGCAACAGGGGATCACCAACCGCATCGGCTTCTTCCTGCACATTCCCTGGCCGCCGCGACGGTTGCTGACCGCGCTGCCCGACCATCGCCGCATGGTCGAGGCGCTGTTCGCCTATGACGTGGTGGGGTTCCAGAACGAGGAATGGCTCGACAGCTTCTTCAACTATGTGAAGGAGGAGATGGGCGGCACCATCGACGGCAACAACGTCACCGTCGGCGGGCGCACCATCTGCGCGATCAGCTGCCCGATCGGGATCGAGGCGAAGGACTTCATCGCCGGGGCCGCCGGGCCGGTCGCGCGCGCGGCACAATTGAACCAGCTGGAAAGCGCGGTCGGGCGCAGCCTGATCGTCGGGGTCGACCGGCTGGACTATTCGAAGGGGCTGCCGGAGCGGTTCGCCGGTTACGAACGCTTCCTGCAGAACCATCCCGACCGGCGGGCTTTGGTCTATCTGCTGCAGATCGCGCCGCCGTCGCGCACCGCGGTGCAGACGTACCGCGACATCCGCAACACGCTGGAACAGATGTCGGGGCGGATCAACGGCGCCTATGCCGATACCGACTGGGTCCCGATCCGCTATGTGAACAAGGGCTATCCGCGCGAGGTGCTGGCCGGCATCTATCGTGCGGCGCGCATCGGGCTGGTGACGCCGCTTCGCGACGGCATGAACCTGGTGGCGAAGGAATATGTCGCCGCGCAGGACCCGCGCGATCCGGGCGTGCTGATCCTGTCGCGCTTTGCCGGCGCGGCGCAGCAGCTGTCGGTCGGCGCGCTGATGGTGAACCCCTACAGTGCCGAGGATATCGCCGACGGCATCGACAAGGCGCTGAGGATGCCGCGCGCCGAACGCATCGACCGGTGGCAGGCGATGATCGAGAATGTCGTCGACGAGGACGTCATCTGGTGGCGCAAGCGGTTCATCGGCGCGCTGTCGGCGGAGTAGGTCGGCGCGACGCCCTTTCCGTGGCGTCACCCCGGGCTTGACCCGGGGTCCCGCTTATACCCGCCGCCAGAAGAAGAAGCGGGACCCCGGATCAAGTCCGGGGTGACGATGGTGGGGGGCGAACCGCCCGCCCCACCCCAATCGCCGTTCCCGCGCAGGCGGGAACCCATAGACGCTAACGGTTCAGGTAGAATTGCAAGCGTCAGCGTCTATGGATTCCCGCCTTCGCGGGAATGACGGGAGGGCCGGACTCACGCCCTCTCGAGCAACCGCTCCTTCGCGATCTTCTCCCGCCACACCAGCGGCGCGAGGTGGTGGACATTCTGCCCTTCGCTGTCGACCGCGACGGTGACCGGGAAATCCTGCACCTCGAACTCGTAGATCGCTTCCATGCCGAGGTCCTCGAACCCGACGACCTTCGACCCCTTGATCGCGCGGGCGACGAGATAGGCCGCACCGCCCACCGCCATCAGATAGGCTGACTTGGCTTCCGCGATAGCCTTGGTCGCATCCGCACCACGCTCGGCCTTGCCGACCATCGCCAGCAGCCCCTGGTCGAGCATCATGCGGGTGAACTTGTCCATGCGGGTGGCGGTGGTGGGGCCGGCCGGGCCGACCACTTCCTCGCCGACCGGATCGACCGGCCCGACATAATAGATGACTCGCCCACGGAAATCGACGGGCAGCTCCTCGCCCTTCGCCAGCATGTCGGCGATCCGCTTGTGCGCCGCATCGCGGCCGGTCAGCATCTTGCCGTTGAGCAGCAGCCGGTCGCCATGTTTCCACGTCGCGACGACTTCCGGGGTCAGCGTGTCGAGATCGACGCGGATCGCCGCCTTGTCCGGCGTCCAGTTGACGTCGGGCCAGTCGGCAAGGTTCGGCTGTTCCAGATAGGCCGGACCGCTGCCGTCCAGCGTGAAATGCGCGTGACGGGTCGCGGCGCAGTTGGGGATCATGGCGACGGGCTTGGAGGCGGCGTGCGTCGGCCAGTCGAGGATCTTGACGTCCAGCACGGTCGACAGGCCGCCCAGCCCCTGCGCACCGATGCCGAGCGCATTGACCTTGTCCATCAGTTCGATGCGCAGCGCCTCGACATCGGTCTGGGGGCCGCGCGCCTTCAGCTGGCCCATGTCGATCGGGGCCATCAGCGATTCCTTGGCCAGCAGCATCGCCTTTTCGGCGGTGCCGCCGATGCCGATGCCGATCATGCCCGGCGGGCACCAGCCGGCCCCCATTTGCGGGATCATCTCCAGCACCCAGTCGACGATCGAATCGCTGGGGTTCATCATCTTGAACTTGGACTTGTTTTCCGACCCGCCGCCCTTGGCCGCGACATCGACGGATACCGTGTCGCCGGGCACCATTTCGACGTGCAGCACCGACGGCGTATTGTCCTTCGTATTGCGGCGGGTGAACGCCGGGTCGGCGAGGATCGATGCGCGCAGCTTGTTTTCCGGGTGCAGATACGCACGGCGCACGCCTTCGTCGACGACCTCCTGCAACGACCGGTCGCTGTCGAGGCGGCAATTCTGGCCCCATTTGACGAACACGGTGACGATGCCGGTATCCTGGCAGATCGGGCGATGCCCCTCCGCGCACATCCGGCTGTTGGTCAGGATTTGTGCGATCGCGTCCTTGGCCGCCGGGCTGGTCTCGGCGGCATAGGCTTCGCCCAGCGCGCGGATATAGTCCATCGGGTGATAATAGCTGATGAACTGCAGCGCGTCGGCGACGCTGTCGATCAGGTCGGCTTCGGTGATGGTTACGGTCATCGGGATCGGTCCGTGTCTGTCCAGAAAAATCTTTCCCGCCCTACAGGGGGACCGCGCCCGCTTGCAAAGAATTCGTTCATTCATCGCGCGCTATCCTCCTTTGGTAGCATGGCGGAGGACGCACATTGACGGGCGGCGGTTTGAAGGCGGCATTGCGATCGCTGGTCCAGGGGACCGACGACAGCGCACGCGCGCCCGCCGACCGGGCCGAACGGCTGCTGCGCGAGGCGGAGAATCACAGCCCGAACTGGTTCTGGCAGACCGATCGCAACGGGCGCATCGCGTATCTGAGCGACAAGATCGTCGCGGTGTTCACCGGAATCGGGATCGATCCGATGGGCAAGCCGCTGGTCGACCTGTTGCGGATCGCCGGCGACGATGCGGCACAAGCCCCCCCGCCGGGCGACGCCGAACGTACCATCGCCTTCCATTTTTCGGCGCGCACCGCCTTTACCGACTATGCCGTCGCCCCGGCATCGCGCGGTCCGGGCGAGCATCACTGGACCGTCTCGGGCAGCCCGTTCACCGACCCTTATGGCCGGTTCGAAGGGTTCGTCGGCACCGGAACCGACCTTGCCGCCGTGCGCCAGTCGGACGCCGCGATCACCCGCCTCGCCCTGTTCGACAGCCTGACCGGGCTGGCCAACCGGCAACGGATGCGGATGTCGCTGGAACAGACGCTGGCCCAGCCTAGCTATGACGGTACCGCGCTGTTCCTGCTCGATCTCGACCGGTTCAAGGCGGTCAACGACACGATGGGCCATCCGGTCGGCGACGCATTGCTGAAACAGGTGGCGCAGCGGCTGCTGCGCACGGTCGGCGATGCCGGGCTGGTCGGGCGGCTGGGCGGCGACGAATTCCAGGTCGTCCTGCCGCGCATCGGCAGCCGGGCGGAAATGGCCACGCTGGCGCAGGCGATCATCACCGCGCTGTCGCAACCCTATTTCCTGAACGGTGCCGCCGTATCGATCGGCTGTTCCGTGGGCATCGCCGTATCGCCCGATCACGGTGTCGACCCCGACGCGCTGGTCGCCAATGCCGACCTCGCGCTCTATGCCGCCAAGGGCGCGGGACGCGGGGTCGCGCGCTTCTTCAACGACGCGATGCTCGATGGCGAACGGTCGCGGCGGCAGATGGAATCCGACCTCCGCGTCGCACTGTCGCTCGACCAGATGCGGGTCGTCTATCAACCGGTGGTGGCGCTGGACGACAGCCGCATCACCGGGTTCGAGGCGCTGTTGCGCTGGGAACATCCGACGCGCGGCACGTTGCTGCCGCACGAGTTCCTGCCCATCGCCGAGGAATGCAAGCTGATCGAATCGATCGGCGAATGGGTGTTGCGCACCGCGTGCCACGACGCCGCCGCCTGGCCGGGCGACACCCGGCTGTCGGTCAACCTGTCGGGCACGCAGTTCGCCAACCCCGCCCTGCCCGCGATCATCGCCAACGCCGTCGCCCGCTCGGGCCTGCCGGCCGAACGGCTCGAACTCGACCTCGAGGAAGCCGCCGTGCTGCGCGACGTGCCGGCCGCGATCGGCACCTGCGCGGCGCTGCACGGCATCGGCGTGCGGATCGCGCTCAACGATTTCGGCGCGGGGCCGGGGTCGATGTCCTGCCTGCGCCGCGTCCCGTTCGACCGGATCAAGATCGACCGGTCGTTCGTGCGCGGGGTCGGCGACCCCGAAGGGCGCAACGCCGCCGTCGTCCGGGCGATCGCGACGATGGCCGACGCGCTCGGCATCGACACCACCGCCAAGGGCGTCGAATATCACGACGAACTGACCGTCCTGCGCGAACTCGGCTGTTCGGAGGTGCAGGGCTTCGTCTATGGCCAGCCGCTCGATGGCGCCAATGCGGCGGCGCGCCTGCTAGACGAGGGCGGCGCGCTCACCCCGCGCGGTCCCAAGGCACCCCGCCTGCCCCGTACCCGGATGCTGCGGTCGACCACGATCGAGGTGAACGGCACGCGCCGCTCCGCCCGCATCCGCGACCTGTCGAGCAACGGCGCGCTGATCGACCTGATCGATTTCGACGAATCGGCGATCGGCACGACGCTCAGGATCGATATCGGCGGTGGCCAGTGGACGGCGGCGACGCTGCGCTGGGCAGAGGACGGGCGCGCCGGGCTGCATTTCGACCATCCGATAGTCGTGGAACGCCGCACGACCATCCGCCGGGCGGCGGGGCGCGGCACGGGCCAATAGGACGTCCCGCCGCATCGCGCCCATCTCCCCTTGATCGCCCTGCATCGCCCCGATAGCGGTCGGCCATGACCACCCAGCCCCTGCCCGCCACCGAAGACGAAGCCCGCGCCGAACTGGCCGAGCTGGCCGACCGTATCGCGCGGGCCGACACCGCCTATCATGGCGAAGACGCGCCGGAGATGACCGACGCCGATTATGACGCGCTGGTCCGCCGCAACCGCGCGGTCGAGGCGGCGTTCCCGGCCCTGGTGCGCAGCGATTCGCCCTCGCTGCGGGTCGGCAGCACGCCGGCGGGGCATCTGGCCAAGGTCGCCCATGCCCGGCCGATGCTCAGCCTCAACAACGCCTTCGCCGATGAGGACGTGGCGGAATTCGTCGCCAGCATCCGCCGCTTCCTGCGCTTGTCGGACGACGAAGCCGTCGCGATGACCGCCGAGCCGAAGATCGACGGCCTGTCCTGTTCGCTGCGCTATGAAGACCGCCGGCTGGTCCGCGCGCTGACGCGGGGCGACGGTGCGGTGGGCGAGGACGTGACCGCCAATGTCGCGACCATCGCCGACATTCCGCAGACGCTGCCCGACGCCGCGCCGGCGGTGTTCGAGGTTCGCGGCGAGGTCTATATGGCGAAGGACGATTTCGCCGGCCTCAACGCCCGGCTGCTGGCCGAAGCGGTCGACCCGGCCAGGGCGCGGCAATTCGCCAATCCGCGCAACGCTGCCGCCGGATCGCTGCGGCAGAAGGATGCCGCCGTCACCGCATCGCGCCCGCTCAAGTTCCTCGCGCATGGCTGGGGCGAGGTCGCGGCCCTCCCCGCCGATAGCCAGGCCGGCGTGGTCGCGGCGCTCCGCGACTGGGGCTTCCCGATCGCCGATGCGTTCCAGCGGTGCGACGGTGCGACCGAAGCGCTCGCCGTCTATCGCGCGATTGAGGCGGCGCGTGCCGACCTGCCCTACGACATCGACGGCGTGGTCTATAAGCTCGACCGGCTCGACTGGCAGGAGCGGCTGGGGTTCGTCGGCCGCGCACCACGCTGGGCCGTCGCGCACAAGTTCCCGGCCGAACGCGCGCAGACGACGCTGAAAGCCATCGACATTCAGGTCGGCCGCACCGGCGCGCTGACCCCGGTCGCGCGGCTGGAGCCGGTGACGGTCGGCGGCGTCGTCGTCACCAACGCGACACTGCACAATGCCGACGAGATCGAGCGGCTGGGCGTCCGCCCCGGCGACCGTGTCGTGGTGCAGCGCGCGGGCGACGTCATCCCGCAGATCGTCGACAACCTGACCCGCGAGGAAGCGCGCACCCCCTGGACCTTCCCGACCGAATGCCCCGAATGCGGCTCGCTCGCCGAACGCGGCGAAGGCGAAGTCGTCGTGCGCTGCACCGGCGGCCTCGTCTGCCCGGCGCAGCGGGTCGAACGGCTGATCCATTTCGTGTCGCGCCATGCCTATGACATCGCCGGGCTGGGCCTCGTCCGGGTCGAGGAGTTCTTTCGCGACGGCCTGATCGCCTCGCCCGCCGATATCTTCCGCCTCCACACCCACCGCGAGGCGCTGGTCCAGCGCGAGCGCATGTCCGACCTGGTCGTCGACAAGCTCCTCGCCGCGATCGACGCGCGGCGCAGCATCGGCCTCGACCGCTTCCTCTTCGCGCTCGGCATCCGCCATGTGGGGGAGGTGACCGCCCGCGACCTCGCCCGCCGCTACGGTACGATCGAGGCGTTCCTCGACATGATCGAGCGCGCGCTGGCGGTTCGTGCCGAAACCGTGCCCGCAATCGGCGAGAATGATCGCAAATTCGTGCTGCGTCGCGGCCGCGCGCTGGTGGCAGCGGTCGAGACGGCGGGCATCGGCCCCGAAGTCGCCGACGCACTGCTCGCCTTCTTCGCCGAGGAACATAACCGCGCGGTCGTCGACGACTTGCTGCGCGAAGTGACCCCGACCCCGGTCGAACACAAGGCGGTCGCCTCCGAACTGACTGGCAAGACTGTCGTCTTCACCGGCAAGCTCGAAACCTTGAGCCGCGACGAGGCGAAGGCACAGGCGGACGCGCTGGGCGCGCGCGTATCGGGATCGGTATCGAAGAAGACCGACTTGGTCGTGGTCGGTGCCGATGCGGGATCGAAGCGGGCGAAAGCGGAGGAACTGGGTATCCGCGTGATCGACGAAGCAGCCTGGGCGGAGATCGTATCCGCTGCAACAACGTGACGTTTTTGCAACGCACCCAAAGAGACTGAGTTCCCCGCTTCCGGTTGTAGCAAAATAGAAATATGGCGCGTCCATTGGCGCCGGGACGGTGAATGCCACCGCCTGAACCAGCGTACTCGAGTCGCGCCACGAAACTGCGATTCAAAGGGGACTTATGAACACCAAGCTTTACGCCGGCGTGGCCTTCGCCGCGCTCCTCCTGCCTGCCTCGGCCTTCGCGCAGTCGACCGGTTCGACCGATTTCGAATCGGAAGAAATCGTCGTCACCGGCTCGAGCGTCCAGAACGGCGTCGACGGCATCAAGATTCCCGACAGCCCCAAGGCGCGCGTCGTGCTGGATCAGGAATTCATCGCGAAGCAGGCTCCGGGCAACACCGTCCTCGACGCGCTGAACATCGTGCCGGGCGTGAACTTCACCCAGAGCGATCCGTTCGGTTCGGCCGGCGGCAACATCCGCATCCGTGGCTTCGACAACAACCGCGTCTCGCTGACCTTCGACGGTTTCCCGCTGAACGATTCGGGCAACTATGCAATCTATTCGAACCAGCAGCTCGACCCGGAGCTGATCGACGAGATCAACGTCAACCTCGGCGCGACCGACGTCGACAGCCCGACCGCGTCGGCGGCGGGCGGCACGATCAACTATCGCACGCTGATCCCGTCGGAAACGCTGTCGGCGACGCTGGTCGCATCGTACGGCGATTATGATTTCCACCGCGTGTTCGGCCTGATCGAAACCGGCAACCTGACCTCGTTCGGCACCCGCGCCTTCCTGTCGGCGTCGAAGGCATCGAACGACAAGTTCCGTGGTCCGGGCGGCATCCGCAAGCAGCAGTTCAACGCCGGCATCTACCAGCCGCTCGGCGACAATGGCGACTTCATCCGCATCTCGGGCCACTACAACGAGAACCGGAACAACTTCTACCGCTCGGTCTCGGTGGGCGACATGCGCACGCTGTTCGGCACCGGCGTCATCCCGGCGAACGCCAATGCATCGCCGTCGAACCCGATCCGCATCGACCTGACCGACAGCCAGTTCGAAACCGTCAACAATTTCGAGAATGACGAGTTCTGCTCGACGCCGACCCCGGTCAACGGCACGGCGCAGGCGGCGAACAACTGCTCCAACTATTACGGCATCCGCGTCAACCCGTCGAACACCGGCAACGTCCGCGCCAATTCGCGTTTCTCGCTGACCGACCAGCTGACGCTGACGCTGGACGGTTCGTACCAGTACACGCTGGCCCATGGCGGCGGCACTTCCACGCTGGCCGAGAACTCGGCCCGCGCCAAGGGCAGCCTGACGACCTCGCCGGGTGTCGATTTCAACGGTGACGGCGACTTCCGCGACACGGTTCGCTTCTTCTCGCCGAACATCACCAACACCAACCGCTACACCGGCATCGCGTCGCTGCGCTACGACATCACCGAAGACCAGCGCGTCCGCGTCGCCTACACCTACGACAATGCGAACCACCGTCAGACCGGCGAATGGGGCTATCTCTATTCGAACGGCATGCCCGAGAACATCTTCTCGGGTCGTAACGGCCGTCCGGTGCTGGCCGCCGACGGCTTCGTGATCTCGCAGCGTGACCGCAAGTCGGTGGCCTTGCTGAACCAGATCTCGGGCGAATATATCGGCCGCTTCTTCGACCGGGCGTTCACGCTGCAGGTCGGCCTGCGTGCGCCGTTCTTCAAGCGTAACCTCGAAACCTACTGCCCGATCGAGGCACGCGGCTCGGGCTTCGCCTATTGCACCAGCGAGCCCGTTGCCTCGCTGCGCATCATCGCCCCGAATGCGGTCGTTCCGACCACCGGCGCGACGCCCTATTACGCGCCGTTCGCCACGACCTATAAGTATGATGCGATCCTGCCGAACGCCGGTTTCACGTACAATTTCGTCGATACCAACATCAGCATGTTCGGTAGCTATGCGAAGGGTTTCTCGGCACCGCGTACCGACAACCTGTATCGTGCGCCGTTCATCGGCGTGCAGCCGGAAAAGACCGACTCGTTCGATCTCGGCCTGCGCTACAACAGCCGCATGGTGCAGTCGCAGCTGACCGGCTGGTACATCAAGTACAAGAACCGCATCGTGACCTCGTTCGACTTCGATCAGGGCATCTCGTTCGACCGCAACATCGGCGCGGTGGACAGCTATGGCTTCGACGGCACCGTCACGGTTCGTCCGGTCAACTGGCTGGGCCTGACCGCGATCGCGTCGTACACCCACACCGAACTGCTCTCGAACGTGCAGACCGCCGGCACGGCGATCGCGCAGACCAAGGGCAAGAAGGTGCCGGAAACGCCGGAATGGCAGTTCGGTGGTCGCGCCGAGTTCAACTACGGTCCGCTGAACGTCGGCGTGCAGGGCAAGTATGTCGACGAGCGCTTCGCGACCGACGTCAACGACGTCGTCGTCGGTGCCTATACGCTGGTCGATCTCGACGCGCGCTTCAGCCTCGAACAGTACGGCCTGAAGCGCACCAGCTTCTCGCTCAACGTCCGCAACCTGTTCGACGAGAAGTATTTCGGCAACATCAGCACGCAGGTCGATGCGCTGTCGGGCAACCCGAACTTCTCGGTCGGCTACCCGCGCACCGTCATCGGCTCGGTCAAGTTCGGCTTCTAAGCCACATCACGACCAACCAAACGGCAACCGCCGTCCCGGCAACGGGGCGGCGGTTTTCGTTTGGGGCGCGCTTGCGCTAAGGCGATTTTTGCCAACCCGCCCCCGCCCGGCTATGACGCCCACGGGGGCACAAGACGACTGACGGAGCGCATGACGCCGAAGCCCGCCATTTTCTCGCGCCCCTTCTTCGAACAGAAGAACCGCGCCTTCTGGCTGCTGCAGGCGGCCGGATGGACCGGCTATCTGCTGCTGCGCTCCGTCTCGACCGTGGCCAGCGCCGCGTCGCTGAAGAATGTGCTGGGCAATATCGTCGAGGTGATCGTCGGCTATTGCCTGACGCTGCTGATGAGCGTGCTGTACGGCTATTACCGCTCGCTGCCGCGCGTGCCGGCGATCTTCCTGACGATGTGCACCCTGTCGGCGGCGACCTTCGCCTATTCGCTGATCGACGCCTTCGTCTTCACCTTCATCCGCAACGTGTCGCCCGATGTCAGCCTGTCGCTGGTGCTGGGCACGCTGTTCCTCAACTTCACCGTGCTGACCGGCTGGTCGGCGCTTTATTTCGGCATCAACTTCTACCTGGTGGTCGAACAGCAGGTGGACGAGATGCGGATGCTGGAGATGCAGGCGTCCTCGGCACAGCTCGCCATGCTGCGCTATCAGCTGAACCCGCATTTCCTGTTCAATACGCTCAATTCCATCTCGACCCTCGTCCTGCTGAAACAGACCGAGAAGGCGAATGTGATGCTCAGCCGCCTGTCGTCGTTCCTGCGCTATACGCTGGCCAACGAACCGACCGCGCATGTCACGCTGGAGCAGGAGGTTGAAACCCTGAAGCTCTATCTCGATATCGAAAAGATGCGGTTCGAAGATCGCCTGCGTACCAGCTTCGACATCGACGGCCGTGTCGCGCACGCGCGGCTGCCGTCGCTGCTGCTGCAACCTTTGGTCGAAAACGCGATCAAATATGCCGTGACGCCGCAAGAGGATGGCGCCGATATCGCGATCACCGCTCGACTGGCCGGGGATCGGGTGCAGATCGCCGTGTCCGATACCGGCCCCGGCTTGATCGACGGACCGAAGCGGCCGACGCTTTCCACCGGTGTCGGCATTCAGAATATCCGGGACCGGCTGGCACAGGCGTACGGCCCCGACCATCGTTTCGAAACCCGCGGCGGCAACGACGGCGGGTTCGTGGTCGAGATCGAACTGCCCTACCAGACGCAAGACGTTACCAAAGAGGCTGCATGACCATCCGTACCATCCTTGTCGACGACGAATCGTTGGCGATTCAGGGCCTCGAACTGCGGTTGCAGGCACATGAGGATGTCGAGATCATCGACAAATGCCAGAACGGCCGCGAGGCGATCCGTTCGATCAAGACCCACAAGCCCGACCTCGTCTTCCTCGACATCCAGATGCCGGGCTTCGACGGCTTTTCGGTCGTGCAGGGGCTGATGGAGGTCGAACCGCCGCTGGTGGTGTTCGTGACCGCGTACAGCGACCACGCGATCCGCGCGTTCGAGGCGCAGGCGGTCGATTACCTGATGAAGCCGGTCGAGGAATCGCGCCTCGCCGACACGCTCGACCGCGTGCGCCAGCGCCTGACCGAAAAGCGCGGACAGGCCGAGGTCGAAAAACTGAAGGAAGTGCTGGCCGAGGTCGCGCCCGACACCGCAGCGGAAATGGAAGCGGCGGACGGCACCGCCGACGACGCGGTCGGCGCGAACCGCTTCGAAAAGCTCATCAACATCAAGGATCGCGGCCAGATCTTCCGCGTCGATGTCGACACGATCGAGATGATCGAGGCGGCGGGCGACTATATGGTCATCAACACCGGCGACAATTCGCTGGTGCTGCGCGAAACGATGAAGGATCTCGAAAAGCGGCTAGACCCGCGCCGGTTCCAGCGCGTCCATCGCTCGACCATCGTCAATCTCGACCTGGTCAAGCAAGTGAAGCCGCACACCAACGGCGAATGTTTCCTGATCCTCGAATCGGGTTCGCAGGTGAAGGTCAGCCGCTCGTATCGCGACGTGGTGGCGCGCTTCGTCCACTGATGACCGAATTTACCGTCGCGGCGCTGTACCGCTTCACGGACATCGCCGACCCGCAGGAAACCCGCGACGCCTTGGAAACGGTGCTCGCGGGTGCCGGCATTCGCGGCACGCTGCTGATCGCGACCGAGGGGGTCAACGGCACCATCGCGGGCAGCGCGGCGGGGATCGACACCGCGCTTGCCGCGATCCGCGCCCTGCCTGGCTGCGAAGACCTCGCGCCGAAGTTCAGCCACGCCGCGACGATGCCGTTCCACCGGCTGAAGGTGCGGGTGAAGCGCGAGATCGTGACGATGGGCGTGCCCGGCACCGATCCGAACCGCATCGTCGGCACCTATGTCGCGCCCGCCGACTGGAACGCGCTGATCGCCGACCCGGACACGGTCGTCATCGACACCCGCAATGCCTATGAGGTGAAGGTCGGCACCTTCGCCGGCGCGGTCGATCCGCAGACCGACAGCTTCCGCGACTTCCCCGACTGGTTCCGCGCCAACCGCGACACCTTGCTGGCCGGCAAACGCAAGGTCGCGATGTTCTGCACCGGCGGCATACGCTGCGAAAAATCGACCGCCTTCCTGAAAGGCGAAGGCGTCGAGGCGGTCTATCACCTCGACGGCGGCATCCTGAAATATCTGGAGGAAGTGCCCGAGCAGGCCAGTACGTGGGAGGGCGAATGCTTCGTCTTCGACGAACGCGTCGCCGTCGGCCACGGCCTCGCGCAAGGCACCCACGCCCTGTGCCGCGGCTGCCGAATGCCGGTCAGCCCGCAGGACCGCACCTCGCCGCTGTTCGAGGAAGGCGTCCAATGCCCCGCCTGCGCCGGCACCCGCGACGCGGCGACGCTGGCGGCCAAGGCGGAACGGCACCGGCAGGTAACGCTGGCCGCCAAGCGCGGCGAGCAACATGTCGGCAAGCGGATGGAACGGGACGGCGAATGATCGACCGGGCTTGGCTGCGGGAGCAGTTGACCCCGGACGGTTCGGTGCGGCACATCGTTGTCGATGCCGCAAGCTTAGAGGACTGGCAGCGGCTCTGGCGCGCGCTACGCCGACACGACCCTGCACCGACCTATCTGCGTGCTGGAAGCGAAGCGGCAATGCCGCCCAGCGTCGGTCCGATCTTCACAGACGCACCCGCATTGAGCCGGAGCGTGCTGTTCGATTGGCGCGGCACGGAAGTGGATTGGCGCTTATACGGCTCGAACGAAGCAGACTTCACAATCAATCCGCCCGACACCGATCACGATACCGCGATCATCGGCTTGCTGGGATGGCTGGGCGACCTGCTCCATCGGCCGGTGACGCTGATCCACGAGAATCGGCCGGACTACGCCATCCTGCGCTACGACCCGGCGGACGGGCGCTACACCCATCCGCCATGGCTCTGAGCGGCCCTTACTCCGCCTCGTCGCCCTTCACTTCGTCCGCCGGCGCATCCGCGCCCTTGGCCGGCGTCTGGAAATAGGCCTCGACCGGGCCGGACAGCTTGATCGTCAGCGGCTGGCCCTTGCGGTCGACCTTCTTGCCAAGGCCGACGCGGATCCAGCCTTCGGAGATCGAATATTCCTCGACATCGTTGCGCTCGGCGCCCTTGAAGCGAATGCCGATGCCGCGCTCCAGCACGGGCTGGTTGAAATGCGGGCTGCGCGGATTGATCGAGAGGCGATCGGGGGGCGTATCAGTCATGGGCGCGGCCCATGCCGCAAAATGCCCCCGCCGCCAAGCGGAAAGGGCGGAGGATCGCTCCCCCGCCCCGCCGCATCAGTTACAGACCCGGACGCGCACCGTCTGGTCGTAATAGGGATCGTAGCGCCGCTCGATCCAGCACCGCTGATAATCGTTATAGCGATAGGCGTAATAGCCGTCGTTCGGATAATAGCCGCGCTGACGATAGAAGCGATCGTCGTAATTATAGGCATAGCCCCGGTCGCGATAATAGCGATCGCGATAGCGCCGGTCGTTCGCGCTCGATGCGAGCGCCGCACCGATGGCGAGGCCGGCGATGCCGGCGACGACCGCCGTACCGCCATTGTCGCGCCCGCGGTGCCAGCCACGGTCATAGCCGCGGTCCCAGCCATAGCCGCGGCGCCACTGCGCATCGGCCGGCGCGGCGGCGGTCAGCGCCGTCGCAGCCAGCGACAGCCCCAGGCCCGCCTTGGTCAGCAAGGTCTTCATGCCAATCTCCTCAACATGCGTGGGGGCCATGTCGGCCCCGAACTACCGTCTTGTCACGTCGACGCATCTGCGCCGATGATCGACGCCCTACGCCCGCACGACTGAACGCACGCGGAACCGAGCATTCACCGGCGGTTTATGAAAGGGTTAACCATGGCGAACTGGCTGCTGAAGTCCGAACCCGACAGCTATGGCTGGGACGATCTGGTCCGCGACGGCGGCACCGAATGGGACGGCGTGCGCAACCATGCCGCCGCTGGGCATCTGCGCGCGATGGCGCTCGGCGACCGCGCGCTATTCTACCATTCGGGCAAGGACAAGGCGGCGGTCGGCGTCGCCCGTATCGCCCGCACGGCGCGGCCGGACGGCGACGAAGGCTGGGTGTCGGTCCGCGTCGAACCGGACCATGCCCTGCCCCGTGCGGTGCCGCTCAAGGCGATGAAGGCCGAGGATGCGCTGCAGGAGATGGCGATGCTGCGCCAGTCGCGGCTGTCGGTGTCGCCGGTGACGGACTGGGAATGGGCGGTGCTGATGCAGCTGGCGGGGGAATAGCGCCCCCCTCACACACCCCGTTTGGTTCGAGCAGCTTCGAGCCTGTCGAGAAGCGTCCGTCGAGAACTCCCCGCGTATGGCAACCCGTTCTCGACTATCGCTTCTCGACTACGCTCGAAGCTGCTCGAACCGAACGGAATGGAGAAAAGTCTACGCCCCCTCCACCCGCGCCAGCCGTGGCGACAGCACATGCACCAGCAGCAACGCGACGAAATAGGCCGACCCGGCAACGAAGAACAACGGCGCATAGCTGCCGATGCCGTCCAGCACGTAACCGGCATATTTCGCCATCAGCATCCCGCCGACCGCGCCGACCGTCCCGCCGATGCCGACCACCGACCCCACCGCCGCACGCGGGAACAGGTCGGAGGGCAGCGTATAGAGGTTCGCCGAAAACGCCTGGTGCGCTGCGGTCGCGATCCCGATTACCAGCACCGCGACCCACAAATTGTCGATCGACTGGGCGAACAACACCGGCAGCACCGCGACCGCGCAGACGAACATCGTCGCCTTGCGCGCGAAATTGACGCTCCGCCCGCTGGCGATCAGCCGCGACGACAGCCATCCGCCCGCCACGCTGCCCAGATCGGACAACAGGTAGATCGCGACCAAAGGCGGCCCGAAGCTCAACAGGTCGAGGTCGTACCGGTCGCCCAGATAGCCCGGCAGCCAGAACAGGAAGAACCACCAGATCGGGTCGATGCAGAACTTGCCGAGCGCATAGGCCCAGGTCTCGCGCTTCGTGACTAACTTCGCCCAAGCGATCGGCTGCACCGGATCGGCCGGGTCCTGCTCGATCCACGCGCGCTCGCCCGCCGACAATTTCTTGTGATCGGCAGGCGAGCGATAGAAGGCGAGCCACGCGACCAGCCACACCAGACTGACCACCCCGGTCACGACGAACGCCATGCGCCAGCCATAGGCGACGGTCAGCATCGGCACCGCCAGCGGCGTGATGATCGCGCCGACATTCGCGCCGGCGTTGAACACGCCGATGGCGAAGGCGCGTTCCTTGGCCGGAAACCATTCGGTCACCGCCTTGATCCCGGCGGGGAAGTTGCCCGCCTCGCCCAGCCCCAGGCCGAACCGCGCCATGGCGAACTGCGTCACGCTGTACGCGCCACCATGGGCGATATGCGCGACCTGCCAGATGACGAAGGCGACGGCATAGCCCATGCGCGCGCCGATCACATCGACGATCCGCCCGAACCCGATATAGCCGATCGCATAGGCCATCTGGAAAAAGAAGATGACGTTGGCGAAGTCGGTCTCGCTCCAGCCGAGATCCTTCGACAGGGTCGGTTTCAGCACCCCGATCATCTGCCGGTCGACATAGTTGATGACCGTCGCCATGAACAACAGCGCGACGATCCCCCAGCGATAGCGACCCGCGCGGGCCACCGCGCGTTCGATGCCGTCAACCTGCTCCGTCATTCCACGCCTCCGCTTGCATCCTCTGCGGATCGGCCCGTCTGATGGGGTCGATTCCGCGTTATTGGTTTGGGGCGGGAGATGGCGACCATCCGATCGCCATCATCCCTCACCGCCATTTCGTACCCCGGCGAAGGCCGGGGCCCAGTTGGGGGACGCCTGTGCCTTGCCGGAAGGCCTTCCCAACTGGACCCCGGCCTCCGCCGGGGTACGACCATGTATGCCAAGGCACGCCGCGCCCACCGTCTGTCACAGGATCGCGGGCGCGTGCCGATCAGGCAGCATCGACCTGCGCCCCCGATGCCGCCACGATCCCGCACGCGACGTGCAGCACCCCGAAATCCGCCTCGAACCGCTGGCCCGGCCCGATCTGATGCACGCCGGTCACCGCGCCGGACGAAACCCAGGTGCCGGGCGTCACCGCGACGCCACGTTCGGCGAGGCAGTCGACCAGAAACGCGACCGCGCCGATCGGCCCGTCCAGCATCGTGCGCGCCGTTGCACTGCCGACCACCGCTTCGTCGATCCGCGATTCGACCGGCCAGTCGAGAAACCCCAACTCGCGCCAGCCGGGCACTTCGTCGCCGATCAACAGCCCGAAATTATTGCCATAATCGCTGATCGTCACCAGCGGCCCGTCGGCGTTGATCCCAGCATAGGGCGAACTGGCGATCTCCACGCCGACATGCACCGCATCGACCAGCGCCAACGCCTCGTCCAGCGACAGGCCGGTGCGGCCGGGTTCGGGCGCGCGGCCGATCCGCACGCAATATTCCGCCTCCGCCGCAGCGAAGCCATCGGCGATCACGGCCATGTCCTGCACGTCGCTACCGACGATCTGATCGGAAAAGATCGGTCCGGCCAGCCGGTTGGCACCCAGCACGCCGTCGAGCGGCGCGTTGATCCGTCCGACCTTCCATCCGGCGACCGTGCGCCCGTCGATTGCGATCGCGCGGTCCTGGATCGCATAGGCGTCGGCCAGCGTCGTCGGCGCATCGCCCGGATAGGGCGACAGGCCCGCCGCCTGCCGCCGCGCCGTCACGAACGCCTGTGCGATCCGATCGCGATTACCCATGCCCCAACCTCTCCCATCTATCGGCCATGGCGTAATGGAAACCGGTGTCACAAGCAAGCCGGCCAAATCGTCCGTCCGGGACATTGGCGGATCGCGCGGGCCAAGCTATCCAATATCCATGAAGAAGACCGGCCAACCGACGATCAACGATGTCGCCCGCCTGGCCGGCGTGTCCAAGAAGACGGTCAGCCGGGTCATCAACCAGTCGCCGCTGCTGAACGCGGAGACGCGGGACAAGGTGCAGGCGGTCATCGCCGAACTCGGTTACATTCCCAACCCGCAGGCGCGCGCGCTGGCATTGCGGCGCAACTTCCTGATCGCGCTGATCCACGACAATCCCAATGCGCAGATGGTGTTGCGCGTGCAGCAGGGGTTGCTGGAGGTGTTGCGCGACACCGAATTCGAACTGCTGGTCCATCCGGTCGACCGCGGCGCGCCCGACATGCGCGACGAAATCCGCCGCTTCCTCGAACGGCAACGGCCCTATGGCGTCATGCTGTTGCCGCCGATTTCGGAAAACGACGCACTGGCCGCGCTCTGTGCCCAGATCGGCTGCCGCTATGTCCGAATGGGGTCTGCGGCCTTCGACGGTCCCGGCCACATGGTATCGTCGAACGACCGGGAAGCGGTGCGCGGCGCGATCGATCACCTGTTCGCCGCCGGCCATCGCCGCATCTGCATGATCGCCGGCCCGCACGGCTTCCGCTCGGCCTTCGAACGGCAACAGGGCTATGAAGAGGCGATGGAGGCCGCCGGTCTGGGCGTGCAGCGCACCTGGATCGCGCAGGGCGACTATACCTTCGAATCGGGGATGCGCGCCGCCGAACGGCTGCTCGACCTGTCGCCGCGCCCGACCGCGATCTTTTCGTCCAACGACGAAATGGCGGCGGGCGCGCTGCATATCGCCCGGCAGCGCGGGCTGGACGTGCCGGAACACCTGTCGATCGTCGGGTTCGACGATACCTCGATCGCGTCGCATCTCTGGCCGCCGCTCACCACCGTCCGCTGGCCGATCGCGACCATGGCCCGCGCCGCCGCGCTGAAGCTGATCGGCGAGGACGACGACGAACCCGACGCCGACGCCCCGGCCGAGGAAGAGACGCTGTTCGTCTCCACCCTGATCCGCCGCGCCTCGGTCGCCAAGCCGCAGGGATGACTTGCGGCCGCGGATGACACCGATTACCCTTGCCGGGATAACGACGAAGTTTCCGCCCACACCCGTTCACGCTGAGTAGGGGCTGAGCTTGCCGAAGACCCGTATCGAAGCACCTGCCGCGACGGGCCTTCGATACGCCCTTTCGACTAGCTATACGGCTACTCAGGACAAACGGGGCATTGGCACGGGGAGGATGTGATGACCCTACCGATCGGCCGCCGCAACGTGATCGCCGGTGCCGCCGCGCTGGCGCTGGTCCACCCGGCCCGCGCCACGCCCCGCACCGCCGACCCGGTCGTGACCGCCCCCGCCGGACGCTGGCGCGGAACGACCGAAGCTGGCGTGCAGGTCTTTCGGGGCATCCGCTACGGCATCGACCCCACCCGCCATCGATTCCAACCGGTTACGGCCCCTGCGCCGGTCCGCGACACGCTGGCCGCGACCGCATTCGCCGCCTCCTGTCCGCAACGTGCCAACATCGACAACCAGAACGAGGATTGCCTGTTCCTCAACGTCTGGACCCCCGACGCCCGGCGCGGCGGCAACCGCCCGGTCATGGTGTACTTCCACGGCGGCGCGTACATGAACGGCACGGTGGTCGATCCGCTGGTGTACGGCCACCATCTGGCGGCGGGCGGCGATGCCGTGGTGGTGACGGTCAACCACCGGCTGAACGCGCTCGGCTATCTCTATCTCGCCCGGCTCGACCCGCGCTTTCCCGACAGCGGCAATGTTGGACAACGCGATCAACTGCTCGCGCTACAGTGGATACGCACCAACATCGCGCACTTCGGCGGCGATCCCTCGCGCGTCATGCTGTTCGGCCAGTCGGGCGGCGGGGCGAAGATCGCGACGCTGATGGCCATGCCCGCCGCGCAAGGCCTGTTCCACGCCGCCGCGACGATGAGCGGCCAGCAGGTCACCGCCTCCGGCCCGCTGAACGCCACCCGCCGCGCAC
The DNA here is from genome assembly GCF_022664435.1 of Sphingomonas panni. GTDB lineage: Bacteria > Pseudomonadota > Alphaproteobacteria > Sphingomonadales > Sphingomonadaceae > Sphingomonas > Sphingomonas panni. The sequence continues at coordinate 237,124 of NZ_JAKREU010000007.1, forward strand.
AGGCGTTCCTGACCCGGCTGAAGGCCAGCCCGGCCGAGGCCGCGACCCTGCCCGTCGCCCGCCTGATCGACGCGCTGTCGGCCGAGGACCCGATATTGGGCGGCGGGGTCTATATGGGGCCGGTGCTGGACATGCGCTCGCTGCAACGCCACCCCTTCTGGCCCGATGCTCATCCGCTGGGGCGGAACATCCCCTTGATATTGGGCAATACGCGCGAGGAAACCCGCGCTTTCATCGCGCCGCAACCCGACCTGAACTGGGCCAATCTCGCCGAGCGGATGGCACCGCAGCTGCGCGTCGACGCGCACCCCGAATGGGTCGTGGCGCAATATCGCGCGGAGTTCCCGGCGATGACGCCGGCCGACATCCTCTACCGCGCGACCACCGCCGGGCGCAGCTGGCCGGGGCAGGTGATCGAGGCGGAGGCCCGCGCCGCCGCCGGCGTGCCAGCCTGGGTCTATCAGCTCGATTACAGCTCGCCCGTCCGGCCCGGCGGCCGCGCGGCGCATACCGACGACATTCCCCTCGTGTTCGGCACGCTAGATGCCGCCGGATCGATGAGCGGCACCGGCCCCGCCGCCCGCGCGCTGTCGGCGCGGATGATGGCCGCCTTCGGCTCGCTCGCCCGCAACGGTCATCCGGGCCGCGACTGGCCGCGCCACAGCCTGCCCCGCCGCGAAACGATGGTGTTCGACACGACCAGCCGCTTGGTAGACGATCCCCGCCGCTGGGAACGCGAACTCTTCGCCCGCTTCCCCTATATCCAGCCGGGGACGTGAGAGGCAGGGACCGTCCACGCGCGCCTGACCCTAACGTCATCCCAGCGAAGGCTGGGATCTCCCGATGATGGCGCGCAGCAGGAGCCGCGGGAGACCCCAGCCTTCGCTGGGGTGACGTTCTGAGGCGACAGAATCAGCCCGATTAACCCTCACCGCCGTCGCTTGGTCGCCCAGTCCAGCGCCCCGCCGACATGGGCGAGCACCCGCGCGTCGGCCCAGCTCTCCTTGCGATGGCCAAGCCCGGTATAGAATACCCGCCCCTTCCCCACCCGATGCGCCCACGCCAGCGGCTTCGGGTTCACGTCCTTCGCCCCGATCGACTGCGGATCGAAGGTCAGCAGATGATCGAGATCGGTCGACAGATCGCCAAAGCCATACCATTCGTCGGCAATGCGAAAATGGTCGGGCAGGCCATCGGTTGCCGGGTGCCGGTGCGGGGTACGCGTCACATCCGCCTCCGGCGTGCCCGGCGGATGCTGTGCGAACCGCCCGCCGATCATCCGCCCATACCAGGGCCAGTCGTAATGCGAATCGGCGGCGGCATGGATGGCGACGATCCCGCCGCCCCCCTCGACATAGCGCTGCAGCGCGTCCCGGCGCGGGCCGACGAACCATTCGGTCTCGGGCCGTTTGGGATCGGTGGTGGTCGATACCAGCACGATCGCGGCATAGGCCAGCGGCTGGTCGAACACAGCCGGATCGTCGCTGGCGACCGGCTCCATGCCACGCTCGCGCACGATCCTAGTCAGCGCGACCACCGCGGTCGGGATCGAATCATGCACGAACCCGGTCGCACGGTGGAACAGCAGCACGCGCGGCGCGGCCATGCCCGGCACCGCCAACAGCAACGCCAGCAGCGTGGCGACCAGCCGCGCGATCATTGCCGCATCGCCCGGTCCCGCGCCGACAGCGATTCCTGGATCGGCCCCTTCTGCCCCGGGTAGCGTCCCGATTTCGGTTCCATCGTCACCAGATCCCACTCCCCCTCGACGAACGGTGCCGTGGTCGGCACCGGATGGGGATATTCGCTGACCTGGCGTTCGTCGTCGATGATCTTTCCGCGCCCCTCGGCGACGAAGAACAGCACGCGGATATCGTCGGCATCGCGGTCCCATGGCCGCGCACCGGCATTCGCCAGCACATGCGTCTCGACATCCTGCGCCGGCAGCACGGGCAGCCCGGTCGGCCAGACCGGCGGGGTCTTCGCCTCGATCAGCTTCGCCCGCGTGAACCCATAACGTCCGAACATCGGCAGCGGATTGCCATGCTTGTCGACCGCGACGTTATCGCGCCCGTGATAGCGCAGGTCGCCATCGCCGCCGAGCATCAGGAACGGCAGGTTCGCATCGGTCGACGGCCCGGCGCGCATGACGTTGCCGACCGCCGACAGCTTGCCCTCCTGATATTCGTGCCCGGCCCATTCCAGCGCCATCAGGTTGTAATGCACCGCGCGCGTGCCGGGATCGTAGATCAGGTTGTTGACCACCGCCGCCTGCACCCCGCCTTTCAGCAGCGGGCTGCGCTCGACATTATGGGCATAGATGTTGCGCCAGATCAGCACGTTGGTGGCGTTGTCGTGGATCAGCGACCCCTTGCTATGCTCGCCCTTGGGATGGCTCGCGTCCGCCAGCCCCTCCGACAGCAGATTGTAGCTGAAGGTGATGTCGTGGCTGGTTCCGCGCCGCCAGTCGTCGGGCGTCGTGCCGGCGAAGCGCGGGCCGGAGGCGGAGAGATTTTCGTCCAGCGCCCAGCTCATCGTGCAATGGTCGACGATGACGTTGTGCGCCGACACGGTGTTCATCGCATCGACCTCCCATCCCGACCGCTTGGGCTGTCCGTCGAGGCCGGGCCGCACGCGCAGGTGCCGGACGATCACGTCATGCGCGCGAATGTCGATCCCGCCGCGGATCAGCGTGATGCCCGGCGACGGCGCGGTCTGTCCGGCGATCGTCAGATAGGGTTCGGTGATGGTCAGCGTCGAGCGGCCCAGATCGATGACCCCGCCGACCTCGAACACGATGATGCGCGGGCCTTTCGTTTCCAGCGCTTCCTTGAACGATCCGGGGCCGTCGGCGGCCAGTGTCGTGACGCGCAGGATGCGCCCGCCGCGCCCGCCGGGCGTCACCGCCGCCCAGCCCTGCGCCCCCGGAAACGCGCTAACCCCCGAAGAGGCCGCGACATTTTGCGCGGACGCGACCGGCGCGGTCATTGCGAACGGCAGCAGGCCACACAGGGCCAGGGCGATCCGTCGGTTCATATCGATTTCCTCTCCGAGCGCTTCTTGACAGCTTCGTCGTGACGGCACAATGTCGCGTTGACACCGGTTTCTCAAGCCGAAAACGGCAAAACCGGATTCCTGCGGTGGCTCATCCCATTGCGGGGAGGATCGACGGAGGTACGGGCCGAACCGGGACCCGTGCCGCCGACAGGCTGGATGGCCGGCGGGGTGACGAAATGCCCCCGGTGTCATCGCGCAGGGAGAGGGATTGCCATGAAACTTCGCACCGACCGCCATATCGTCCGCGCGCTGCTCGCCGCGACGTCGCTGATCGCCGTTGCCGGCGCTGCCCACGCACAGGATGCACCCGCCCCCGCCGATCCGGTGCAGACCGCCGAGGATGCCGAGGGCGAGATCGTCGTCACCGGCTTTCGCGCGTCGCTGAACGCCGCGTTGAACGTGAAGCGTACCTCGGTCGGCGCGGTCGATGCGATCGTGGCGGAGGATATCGCGAAGTTCCCCGACCAGAATCTCGCCGAATCGTTGCAGCGCATTCCCGGCATCGCGATTCAGCGCGACGGCGGCGAGGGCCGCGCGATCACCGTCCGGGGCCTCGGCGCGCAATTCACCCGCGTCCGCGTCAACGGGCTGGAAACGGTCACCACGTCGAGCGACGGTGCCTCGGCCAATCGCGACCGCTCGTTCGATTTCAACGTGTTCGCCTCCGAACTGTTCAGCTCGATCGTGGTCCACAAGACCGCCTCGGCCGATCTGGACGAAGGGTCGCTGGGCGCGGTCGTCGACCTGAACACCGGCAATCCGCTGGCCGGCAAGACCGGCGTGACCGTCGCCGCCTCCGCGGTCGCCAATTACAACGACCTGTCGAAGACGGTCGGCCCGCGCTTTGCCGGGCTGATCGGGTGGAAGTCGCCCGATGGCACCTTGGGCGCGTCGGTGTCGGTCGCGTACCAAGACACGGTCACCAAGGAGATCGGCAACAACACCGTCCGCTGGGCACAGGCGCGCTTCGATTCGGTCGACGGCACGCGCTGCTGGACCGCGCCGAACCGCGGCGGCACCTATGTGTCGAGCGCGGCGTGCGACAAGGCGGCGCTGTCGTTCCACCCGCGCATCCCGCGCTATGGCGAAGTGACCCACAGCCGCGAGCGCCTGGGCATTACCGGCAGCGTGCAATGGTCGCCGACCGATGCGACCAAGGTGTCGATCGACGGCCTCTATTCGCGCTTCCGTGCCGACCGGCGGGAGAAATGGGGTGAAGTCCTGCTGCGCTCGAACGAGCGGCAGATCGACGTGCTGAACCCGACCTATGATTCGAACAACAACATGGTGTCGGCGACGCTGAACGACGCATGGGTCCGCACCGAGCATTTCTTCCGCCAGTCGCAGACCGAATTCTACCAGATCGGCGGCACCTGGGATCAGGACGTCACCGACACGTTCCGCTTCACCCTACTCGGCGGCTATTCCAAGTCCGACGCCAGCGTGCCGGTCGAAACGACCCTGGTGTTCGACGACCGCGATGCGCAGGGCTATCGCTACGATTACAGCGACAAGAATTCACCGCTGCTCGCCTTCGGCACCAGCGTCACCGATCCGGCCAATTTCCAGCTGGCCGAAATCCGCGACCGTCCATCGGACGTCGTCAACCAGTTCAAGACCGCGCAGCTGCGGACCGAATGGGACGTGGCCGAGGGATTCCAGGTCCATGTAGGCGGCATGTGGCGGCGCTATGATTACGACATCACCGCCTTCACCCGCGACACGGCGGTATGCGGCAATGGCGGGCGCGATCTCGTGCTGGGCACTATCACCTGTTCGGCCAGCACCGCGTTCGGCCCGAGTGCCGTCTACGGCTTCCAGGCGACGCCGCAGCTGTCGGAGCTGTTCACGCTGAAGGGCGCGAAGGCCCCGTCGGGCACCACCACCCAGTGGCTGGTCCCGAACCTCGACGCCGCGACGCAGTTCACCGGGCTGTACAACCGCCCGCTCGCGCTCGACGTCGGCAATAATCGCGGCGTGGTGGAGGAGACGAAGGGCGGCTATCTCCAATTCGATGCAAAGGGCACGGTCCTCGGCCTCGAATATGCCGCCAATGCCGGCATCCGCTATGTCCGCACCGACCAGTCGTCCTATGGCATCAACAGCGGCGTCAACGTAACGGTGAAGCGCGATTACGAGGACTGGCTCCCCTCGATGAACGTTGCGCTCTACCCGACCAGCAACATCATTCTGCGCGGCGCGATCGCCAAGGTCATTACCCGCCCGTCGCTGGGCAATTTGACGCCCGGCGGATCGGCCGACGGCTTCAACTTCCGCGTGACCAGCGGCAATCCGTTCCTCGAACCGTTCCGCGCGACCAATTACGACCTCGCAGCCGAATGGTATTTCGCGCCGCAATCGGCCTTCTCGGTCGCGCTGTTCCGCAAGGATATCGCCAGCTTCCCGGTGGCGGTCACGCGCAGCGGCACCTTCACCGAAACCGGCCTGTCGCCGTCGGTGCTCGTGCCGTCGTCACCGGCAGCGGTGAACCCGGCGTTGCAGGGACAGGACATCTGGACCATCGCCACCACGACCAACGGCAAGGGCGCGACGCTCGACGGGATCGAGATCGCGTTGCAGGCACCGTTCCGCTTCCTGCCCGGCGTACTGCGCAATTTCGGCGGCATCGTGAACGCGACCTTCGTCCGCTCGGAAGCAGATTATACGCAGCAAGCGCCCGCGACGGTGCCCGGCGGTGCGCTGCCGACCGTGACCCGCACCGAAACGCTGTACAATGTGTCGAAGCGGCAGTTCAACGCGACGCTCTATTACGAGGATGCGAAGTTCAGCGCGCGGACCTCGGTCGCCTATCGCGGGCCGTATGTCGATGGCGGGTCGGGCACCGGCAATATCTTCGAAGGCTATGATTCGATCGCCAACGTCGATGCGTCGATCCGTTACAAGCTGACCGACTTCCTCGAATTGTCGCTGGAGGGGACGAACCTGACCGACGCCTATCGCCGCCGGATCGTCGACGTCGATGCCCGCCGCAATTACGAGAACAACCATTTCGGTCGCACGCTGCTGGTCGGTGCGCGGGTCAAGATGTGAGCGACTTCTCGCGGCGCGGAGTCATGGCGGGCGCGGCGCTGGGCGGCGCGCTCTCCGCGCTGCCCGCCACGGGACTGGCGGCTCCGGTCGCCGCCCCCACGCCCCGGCGCGGCTATGATAACCAGCGGATCGCCGATCTGGGCGACGGGCGCTTTCTCAATCCGCTGATGGCCGGCGACCATCCCGATCCGACGATCCTGAAGGATGGTCGCGATTATTACATGACCTTCTCCACCTTCGATTCCTATCCGGGGCTGGTCATCTGGCATTCGCGCGATCTGGTGAACTGGACCCCGCGCACGGCGGCGCTCAGGACCAATATCGGGTCGGTCTGGGCGCCCGAGCTGACGAAGCATAAAGGGCGCTACTATCTCTACGTGCCCACCAAGAACCCGACGACCAGCTGGGTGATCTGGGCCGATCACATCGATGGCCCATGGTCCGAACCGATCGACCTGAAGCTGCATGATCATATCGATCCGGGCCATGTGGTGGGGGAGGACGGGTCGCGCTGGCTGTTCCTGTCGGGCGGCGACCACATTCGCCTGTCCGACGACGGCCTGTCGACGATGGGGCAGGTCGAGCATGTCTACGACCCGTGGCGCTATCCCGACAGCTGGGACGTCGAAGGGTTCAGCCCGGAAGGACCGAAGGTCACGCGGCGCGGCGACTGGTTCTACCTCGTCACGGCGGTGGGCGGCACGGCGGGGCCGCCCACCGGCCATATGGTGATCGCCGCCCGCTCGCGGTCGATCCATGGGCCGTGGGAGCATCATCCCGGCAACCCGATCGTCCGCACGACCTCGCGCGACGAAAAATGGTGGTCGCGCGGCCATGCGACGTTGGTCGAGGGGCCGGACGGCAGCTGGTGGTCGGTCTACCACGGCTATGAAAACGGCTATTGGACGCTGGGGCGACAGGCGTTGCTCGATCCGGTCGAATGGACTCCCGATGGCTGGTTCCGCATGGCCGGCGGCGACCTGTCCCGCCCGCTGCCCAAGCCGCGCGGCGGACAGGCGGTGCGCCACGGCCAGCCGCTGTCCGATGATTTTACGACGCTGGCGCTCGGCACCAAATGGAACTTCTTCCGCCCCACGCCGGAGGATCGCGCGCGGGCAAGGGTGCAGGATGGCGTGCTGCTGCTCGATGCGCGGGGCAAGGCACCGTCGGACGGCGCGCCGCTGCTGCTGATCGCGGGCGACACAAGCTATCGCTTCGAATGCGATATCGAGATCGCCTCCGGTGGCACCGCCGGGCTGATCCTGTTCTACGACGACAGGCTCTATTGCGGCCTCGGCTTCGACGAACAGCGTTTCGTCACCCACCAATATGGCATCGAACGCGGGCGGCCCGCGAACCCACTTGGCCGCCGGATGCGGATGCGCGTCACCAACGACCGTCATATCGTGTCCTTCCACACCAGCGGCGACGGCGGCACGACGTGGCAGCGGTTCGACCGGGGGATGGAGGTGTCGGGCTATCACCACAATGTCCGCGGCGGCTTCCTGATGCTGCGGCCGGGGCTGTATTCGGCGGGTGCCGGCACCGCCCGCTTCCGCGACTTCCGGTTCACGGCGCTGTAGGGAAGAGGAGGCGCAAAAAAAGCGTCACCCCAGCGAAGGCTGGGGTCTCAACCGGCTCTTGTCCCGTGCTATCACCGGGAGATCCCAGCCTTCGCTGGGATGACGGTCGTGGCGAAATTCCCTCACCGCCCCCGTACGCATTACCGAACCGGCTTGCCCCCCGTCCGATAACCGGCCACCACCGCCCTCGAAGGGAATGGCGATGCACGACGACGGCACGCGACACGGCATTTCGCGGCGGTCGATGGGGATCGCGGCCTTTTCGACGGTCGTCGAATGGTACGACTTCACCCTCTACCTCTATCTCGCCACGCTGTTGTCGCGGGTATTCTATGGCGGGGGCGCGGCGTCGCTGGCGGTGACGCTGGGCGGGTTCGCGGTGTCCTATCTGATGCGGCCGCTGGGTGCGCTGGCGTTCGGGCAGGTCGGCGACCGGTTCGGGCGGCGGCGGATGATGCTGCTGTCGATGGCATTGATGACCTTCGCCATGCTCGGCATCGCGCTGCTGCCGACGCGCGCCGCGATCGGGCCGGCGGCGGGGTGGCTGTTGCTGGCGCTTCGCTGCGTCATGGCCTTCTCGGTCGGGGGCGAATATACCGGGGTCGTCGCCTATCTCTACGAAGGGGCGCGCCCGAACCGGCGCGGGCTGGTCACCTCCTCGGCCTCGGCCGCCAGCGAAGTCGGCGGATTGCTGGCGGTCGGCATCTCGGCGGCGGTCGTCTCGGCGCTGCCCACCGCACAGCTGGAGGCGTGGGGCTGGCGCATCCCCTTCTTCCTCGGTGCCGCACTGGCGGCGACCATCGGCATCGCGCGATCGACGTTGCAGGAATCGCCCGAGTTCGAGCGACAGCAACGCGACGGGTCGGTGCCCGCGAACCCGATCGGCCATGCGCTGACCCACCACCGCGCCGCCATCGCGCGGGGCTTCGCGATTTCGGCGCTGGGGTCGATCACCTATTATGTCGGCATCGTCTATGTCCCCTCGTTCCTGACCAGTACCGGTGCGATGGGCGAAGGCGCGGCGCTGTGGCTGGCGACCGCCGCCGCCGTGATGGTGATCGCGGTGACGCCGCTGGTCGGGCTGCTGTCCGATCATGTCGGGCGCAAGCCGGTGCTGATCGCCATCTGCATCGCCGCCGCGATCCTGCCGATGACGATGTTCGCGTGGATGGCGGGCGCGGGATCGTCCGCGCTGATCGGCGCGCTGGTGCTGGCGGCATTGGGCGGGGCGATGAGCGCGGTCGGCGCGGTCGCGACTGCCGAGCAACTGCCGGGTGAGGGCCGGCTCAGCGGGCTGGCGCTGGGCGCGACGGCGGCCACCGCGATCTTCGGCGGGCTGACCCCGCTCGTCTCGCACTGGCTGCTCGAATGGACCGGATGGGTGATGGTGCCGGGCGCGATGATCGCGGTCGTCGCGCTGGCGGTCGCCCCGGCGCTGCTCACCCTGCGCGAAGCCCCGCGCTGAAGCCCGATCCGCGATTTGGATTTGACGCGGTTCGCGGAACATGGCTTGCCCGTCGCCATGACCGAACCGCACCCCCATACAAGGACGCTCGGCCGGCTGGTCGGCTATCGCCTGCGCCGCGCCTCCGCCGTCTTTGCCAGCGATTTCGCCGTGACGCTGGAGGGCACCGGCATCCGCCAGATCCCGATGGGCATCCTGGCGGTCGTCGCCGACAATCCGGGGATCAACCAGGGCACGGTCGGCCGCCTGCTGGGCATCAAGCGCGCCAATATGGTGCCGCTGATCAACGAGTTGATCGAGGCCGGGTTGATCGTCCGCGAAACCGACCCGACCGATCGCCGTGCCTTCACCCTCGCTTTGTCGGACGCCGGCACGCAGCTGCTCGCCGAATGCGTCGCCCGGATCGAGGCGCATGAGGAACGATTGCTGTCGGACTTCACCGCCGCCGAAAAGGCGACTTTGCTCGACCTGCTGGAACGGATCGAACAGCGGGCGGTGACGACGGACTGACCCTTCAGTCCTCCGGCGCGATCGCCACGCGCAGCCCGTCGAACACCGCGATCTGGCACGACAGGCGCGACCGTTCGGTGCGCGTGGGCGATCCGTCGAGCAGGTCGTCCTCGTCCATCGACATCGGCGGCAACCGGGTCAGGTCGCCGGCATCGACATAGACGTGACAGGTCGCGCACGAACAGCATCCGCCGCAGATCGCCGGCAGTTCGTCGATCCCGCCATCGCGGATCGCCTCCATCACCGACAGGCCGACCTGCGCGTCGATGGCGCGCACCGATCCGTCGCGCGTGGTTACCGTCAGCATCGGCATCACAACAACTCCTTGAGCGGCACGGTGGCATCCGCCAGCCGGTCGCGCGGCGGCGATGCGCCCTGCTCGACCAGCTTGCGCCCCTGCACATAGTCGCGCGTTACATTGACGCAGTCGAGCGCGATCACCTGCCCCCGCTTCAGATAGACGATCGAAAAGGCGCGCGCGGCCATGTCGCCACGGATCACCGCATCGTCATGGCCGATCGACAGCCCGACCGTCTGCAACCGCAGATCATATTGGTTCGACCAGAACCAGGGTAGCGCGCCATGCGGGGCCGCGTCGCCGGTCGCGATCAGCGTCGCAACGGTCGTCGCCTGATCGTTGGCGTTCTGCACGCTTTCGACGCGAAGAACCGCATCCTCGGCAAAGCGGTTCGCCTGCGCCGCGCAGTCGCCGATGGCGTAGATATCGGGCAGCGTGGTGCGACACCAAGCATCGACCTCCACCCCATTGCCGCCCGCCGCGCCCGCCGCCAGCAGCGGTTCGACCGCCGGCACGATGCCGATGCCGACGATCACCATCCCGCACGCGACCGCGCCGCCATCGGCGGTCCGCACCGACAGCCCACCGGCATCGCCCCGCTCGACGCACTCGACCGTCACCCCGGTACGCAGGTCGACGCCCGCCGCGCGATGCTCCGCTTCGTAGAAGGCCGACAGCGGCGCCCCGGCGACCCGCGCCAATACCCGGTCCTGCGCCTCCAGCAGCGTCACCTGCTTGCCGAACTTGGTCAGCACCGCCGCCGCTTCCAGCCCGATATAGCCGCCGCCGATGATGCAGACCCGCGTCACGGCGTCCAGTTCGGCCATGATCGCATCGACATCGGCGCGGGTGCGGACGCCATGGATACCGGGCAGGTCGTGCCCGCCGCACGTCAGCCGGCGGGGGCTGCCCCCGGTCGCCCAGATCATCTGGCCATAGCCGAATGCCGCGCCGCCATCGGTTTCGACCCGGTGCGCCGCGGCATCGATCCGCACGACCCGCTGCCCCAGCAGCAGCTCGACCGACCGTTCCATCCAGAAGCTTTCGGGACGGATCAGGATGCGATCGAACGCCTTGTCCCCGGCCAGATACTCCTTCGACAAAGGCGGCCGTTCATAGGGCGGATCGGCTTCGTCGCCCAGGATCGCGATGCTGCCGGCAAACCCCTTTTGCCGCAGCGCGATCGCCGCCTGCGCCCCGCCATGGCCACCGCCGACGATCAGCACGTCGAACCGACGCTCGCTCATTCGGCTTCGACCTGTTCGCGCGCGATCGCCCGCTCGATCATCAGCCGCGACCGTACGCCGCCGGCATCGATGTTCAGCTTCAGCAGCTTGCGGTCGGGAAATTGCGTCAGGTTGCGCTGCTGCTGTTCGAGCATGTCGAGATCCTCCGAGAAGATCTTCCCCTGCCCTTCGCGGATCGTTTCGGTCAACGCCGCGTCATCGACCGCGAACTGCCGCGCCATGCCCCAGAAATACCAGTGCGACGTCTCCGTCTCCGGCGTGATGAAGTCGACGACGATGCTCGCCGCCTTCCTGTCCGCCGGCGCGTCGTACCCGCCCTCGCCCTGCAACGCGACGCCGACCTCGATCATCACATGGCTCGGCAGGCTGAAGCGGCACTTCTGCCACCGGTCGACGACGGCATCTTCGGGCAATCCCGCCCCCCGCAGTGCCATCTGCCAGAAGGGCGGCGCGGTCACCCCGTCCATCGTCCGGCTGGTGACGACTTCGTCCGGTGTGACCTCGGTCTTGACCGGCGCCTCGTCGATCTCCTTCTGCCCGATGCTGCTCGCATGGACATAGGTTTCGTGGGTCAGGTCCATCAGGTTGTCGATCATCAGCCGGTAATCGCACGCGATATGGAACAGCCCCCCGCCATAGGCCCACTCGGTGCTTTCCGCCCAGGGGAGCGGATGCAGCTTGTCCGCCGACGCCTGTTCGGGATCGCCCGGCCACACCCAGACGAAGCCATAGCGTTCGATCACCGGGAAATTCCGCGCCGCGGGAAACTTGCCGACCTGCTGCCCCGGCATATTGTCCGGTCGCCCTTTGCAGTTCAGCGCCAGCCCGTGATAGCCGCACACGATCGTGTCGCCGCGCACGAAGCCCAGCGACAGCGGCGCGCCGCGATGCGGGCAGAAATCCTCCAGCGCGACCACGCCGCCGCTCTCGGGTCGGAAGAACACCATGCGCCGCCCGGTGATCTGGCGCGCCAGCGGCTTGTCCGTGACTTCGGCGGCGGTCGCCGCGACATACCATGCGTTGACCGGCCAGGTGGCGCGCGGGGTCTCGGCGGCTTTGCTACGCGGTTTCGGCGGGGCGATGAGCGTGTCGGTGGTCATGTCCTGCTCCTGTCCGGCCGTTCGCGACGGCTCTCGATCCATGACGCGATCGTATCAGTCGGACATGCCATAAGCATCGCACATCATGCTTATACCCGGTATAAGCCTTGGATATGCAGCTGCTCGACCTCAACCTGCTTCGTGTTCTCGACGCACTGTTTTCGCACGGCAGCGTATCGGCGGCGGCCCGGTCGCTCGGCCTGACCCAGCCGGGGGTCAGCATCGCGCTGCGCCGTCTGCGCGAACATTTCGGCGACGAGCTGTTCGTGCGACAGGGCGGCGCGATGGTACCGACCGCCTTGGCCGGATCATTGCGCGAACCGGTGCTGCGAACGCTGGCGACGATCCAGTCCGAAATCCTGCCCGCCGGGCGGTTCGACCCCGCCCGTTCCGACCGCAGCTTCACCATCAGCCTGTCGGATCTGGGCGACCTGGTGTTCCTGCCCGATCTGATGGCGCGACTGCGGGAGCGGGCACCGGGGGTGACGGTACGGTCGGTCGCGGCCGATCCCGCCCGGCTGATCGACGGCATGGCGCAGGGCACGATCGACCTCGCCATCGGCCACCTGACCGAAGCCAGTTCCGCCAGCCTGTTCGAACAGACCCTGTTCGTGCAGCATTTCGTCTGTCTGGTGCGCGGCAGTCATCCGACGATCGGCGACACGCTGTCGCTCGACCAGTTCCTCGCCGCCGACCATATCGTCGTGGCGCAGGAGGGGCGCAGCCAGGAACGGTTCGAACGGCACGTCCGCGAACTGGGCCTGGAGCGCCGCATCGCGCTGCATTCGCCGCATTTCATGAGCGTGCCGCTGCTGGTCGCCGGGTCCGACATGATGACGGTGGTGCCGCAGGCGGTGGGCCGCATCTATGCGCGGCTGCTGGGGCTGAAGTTCCTGCCGCTGCCCTTCGCCGTGCCCGGCGTCGAGCTGCGCCAATTCTGGCACCGGCGCTCGCACACCGACCCGGCGGTGTCGTGGCTGCGCAAGCTGGTCGCCGAATGCTTCATCGGCCGCGATCCAACGCAGGCACCGGACTCGGTCTTTTGGGCCGATTACAACTAGGACCGATCGATAGTCGGGGACGATCGGGGATTCTCGTCATTCCCGCGCAGGCGGGAATCCATAACCGCTAACGTTTCGGCTGGATGGGCGACGCTGGCGCATATGGACTCCCGCCTATGCGGGAGTGACGATAGGGAATCTGGCAATCGTCTTGCGAACCGACCCTGTGATCGGCCCTGCCAAGCAGGCCCATGCGCGGGCACGGTGAAGGTGCGATGTAGGATCGGACAGCCGACCGGAGCGGCACCCTGCCGCCCCGGCCCTCCGCATCACCGCAAATTCATGCCCAGCCGCACGCCATAGGTGCGCGGCGGATCATAGTTCGCGGTGGTCGAACTCCACACCGTCACCAGCGTGTTGGGCACGCGGCTGTCCTCGACATTGTTGACGAACGCCGTGATCGAATAGCGGTCGTCGGCATCCTCGAACCGCAGGTTCAGGTCGGTCTTGGTATAGGCGTCGCGCCGGCTCTGCGCGTAATTCTGCACGTCGCTATAGGTATGCGACTGGGCATAGAAATCGACGCTGGGGATCACCCGCCCGCCGCTGCCCAGGTCAAAGGTATGGGCATAGCTGAACCGCCCGCTCCACTCCGGCGCATTGGCCAGCCGGTTGCCCGACGCATCGAGGCTGAGGTTCGACGGCAACGGCCGGAAGCCGAACGCCGGGGCGAACGCGTTATAGTTGCCGCTCGCCGAATTGAGATTGTCCGACGCGGTCGGGAAGGATTTGATCCGCGCGTCGAGGTACGACACATAGCCGCTGATCCGGTCGTTGGGCGTCGGGCGCAGGCTCGCCTCCAGTTCGATCCCGCGCAACCGGGCCGTGGCGGCGTTGGTAGTGACCGCCGATACCTGGTTGGTCAGCGGGTTCAGCACGATGCTGGACACCTGCAGGTCCTTATACTCCATGTTGAAGCCGGTGGCGCTGAGATACAGCTTGCCGTCCAGCAACGTGGTGCGCACGCCCGCTTCATAGTTCGTCACGGTCTCCGGGCGATATTGCCGGAACTGCGGCGCGTTGCCGCTCGCCTCCAGCCCGCCGCCACGGAAACCGGTGCTGACCGTCGCATAGACCAAAGTGGTCGGGCTGACCTCGTAATTCGCGCCGACCTTCCAGCTGATATTGTCGAACTTCGCCTCGGGCCGGTTGGTATCGTTCGACAGCGCGAAGACGAACGGGATGCCGGGGCAGGTCGTGGGCGTAATGTTCTGCCGGTTGATCGTGTCGCCGGGGCAAACCAGTTCGATGTTGCGGGCGTTCACCTGTTCCCAGGTCGAACGGATGCCGCCGATCAGCTTGAGGCCGGGCAGGATTTCCAGCGTCCCCTGCCCGAACACCGCCTGCGACTTGGTCCCCTGCCCGCGATAGCTGGTGACGACATCGACGCCGCTGATCGTCGAGATGCCGGTGCCGGTCCCGGCGATCTTCGCGCCGATCAGGTTGTAGACGGTGTTGAACGGCGCGGGCGCGGTGTCGCCGGCATGGAGCAGCCGCGTGCCCGAAGGCTGGCGATCCTGATACAGGAACCCGCCCAGCACGAGGTTCAGGATTCCGCGATCATAGTTGACGTCGACTTCATGCGACCAGCTTTCGGTGCGGCGGTCGATCGATTCCTGCGTGAATACGCCGGTCGCGGCGTCGATGCCGTCATTCTTCAGCAGCGTGTAGCCCGACAGATAGGTGAGCGACAGCCCGTCGGCGACCTGCCACGCCAGCCGCGACCGGGCCGAATAATATTCGAGGTCCATGCGGTTGTCGCGGACCTGCGCCTGCCCGACGTTCAGCGCGTCGGTCTCGATCACCTGCCGCGGGCCGAAAGTCCCGGCGGCAAGGTTGCCCTGCGGATAGGTGTTGATGCTGGTCAGATAGCTGGCCGGGACCGTGCCCTCGTTGCGGCCATAGTTCAGCGACAGCCGCCACGTCACCGGCCCGACATCGAGCAGCGAGGTAACGCGCAGGCCCGACTGGTCCGTCTTCCCATAGCCGTGCCGAGCGCCGAAATTATCGTCCACCCCGTCATCGACCTGGCGATAGGCGGCGAAGCGCAACCGCCACGCATCGCTGACCGGCAGGTCGACCGCGGCCCGCGCGCGCACTTCGTTGAAGCGGCCGATCTGCAGGTCGGCGGTCACGCCGCGCGTCTTGCGCGGGTCGGCGGTGTTGATGTTGACGACGCCTGCCGTCGCGTTGCGGCCATAGACGGTGCCCTGCGGCCCGCGCAGCACTTCCACCGCGCCCAGGTCATACAGCCCGAACGACAGCGCCTGTGCCGAGGGTTCGTAGATGCCATCGATCTGCGTCGCGACCGTCGAATAGCCGCTGAAGCTGTTGTTGCTGCCGATGCCGCGCACCGCAAAGCCGTTGGCGCTCAGCTGCAGGTTCGGCACGGTCGTCGCCAGCGCCGAGGCCGAATCGACGCCCTGCCGGGTCAGCGAATCCTGCGACACGACGCTGATCGCGATCGGCGCGCGCGACAGGCGTTCGGACGTCTTCTGCCCGGTGACGATGATCTCCCCCACCGCGGCGTCGTCGCTGGCGGCGGTGGCGGTGACGGGATCGGCCGGCGGCGCGGCATCCTGTGCCCAGGCAGTCGCAGGCAGCAACGCGGTTCCGGCCAGCAGCAACGTCCATTTACGCATAGGATCCTCCCGATTTTCGTCGTTCTTTTCGTCGACGCGAACGGAAGGATCGCGACCGCGTCGCATGAGCGCGACCGGTCGACCATGGGGCAACACCCCCGGTTCCTCTCCCTACGTTGGCATCGTCCAACTGCAATGTTTCATAACTATAACTTCAATCGTTTGCAAACGGAAGTTGCGGGACCGGAAAATTTCGTTATCGGTCATAGCCAAGAGGCGGGCCGGGCGTTGCGCCCCAACCCCCGCACGATCGACGGGAGAGTCGAATGGCACTGGAACGGCGCGACATTCTGCGCGGGGCGGCATGGGCGGGGATCGGCGCGGCGCTGCCGCTCGGGGCCTGGGCGCAAACGACACCGGCACCGCTCGACCCGATCGCGGCGGTCGCCCCCGAACTGCGCGCCGCCGCGCGACAGATTCAGGCGATGGTCGCCGCGATGCCGCCGATCACCGAAGCCTATCGGACGATGCGCGCCGGCCCCCAGCCGCCGCCCGCGACCGACATCCCCCATGTCGAGCGGCGCATCCCCGGCGCGCCCGGCCAGCCGCCGGTGACGATCTACGTCATCAACGCCAAGCCCGGCACGCGCCGCCCCGCGATCCTGCACACCCATGGCGGCGGCTATATCGTCGGATCGGCCAGCGGCTCGATCCTGCAATGCCAGGACTTGGCGCGGCAGCTCGATTGCGCGGTCGTCACCGTCGAATACCGGCTGGCCCCGGAAACCACCTATGTCGGATCGGTCGCCGACAATCATGCCGCCCTGCTGTGGCTGCACGCCAATGCCGCCACGCTCGGCGTCGATCCGGCCCGGATCGCGGTAATGGGCGAAAGCGCGGGCGGCGGCCATGCCGCGCTGCTCGCGCTTATGGCGCGCGACCGGCGCAGCGTGCCGCTATGCGCGCAGGTGCTGATCTACCCGATGCTCGACGACCGCACCGGCAGCACGCGGACCGTCCCGCCGTTCATCGGCCGGATCGGCTGGGATACGCCGGCCAATGTGTTCGGATGGCGATCGTTCCTGGGACAGGCGCCGGGCGGCGCGTCGGTGCCCGCCGCCGGCGTGCCGGCGCGGGTGCGCGACCTGTCGGGCCTGCCGCCGACCTTTATCGGGGTTGGATCGGTCGACCTGTTCGTCGACGAGGATGTCGATTACGCCCGCCGCCTGATCGCGGCGGGGGTGCCGACCGAACTGGTCGTGACGCCGGGCGCCTTTCACGGCTTCGACGCGGTCGCCCCCGATACCGGGCTTGCCAAGCGCTTCACCGCGGCCAAGATCGCCGCGCTGCGCCGGGCCTTCGGGATCGATGGCGCAACGACATGATTCTTCGACAGGATATTGCCCATGGCCCTTGGTTCCTTCCCGCTTCGCGCCGCGTTGCTGTTGTCGCTCGCCCTGCTGCCGGGCACCGTCGCCGCGCAGGGCAAGGTGGCTGAGCGCCCTGCCCCGCCGGTCGCGTGGACCGGTGCGCCGTTCGTGCCACTGTGGACCGGCACCCCGCCCGGCGGCGGTTTCCGGCGGGTCGCGGTGCCGGCGGACAGCCCGGCCACCTTCCTGCGCAATATCGAACAACCCGGCCTGCGGCTGTTCCGCCCGGCGCACGCCAATGGCGCATCGGTGCTGGTCATCCCCGGTGGGGCCTATGACTTCCTGTCGATCGGCAATGAAGGCGTCGATATTTCCCAGCGGCTGAATGCGCTCGGCTATACCGTCTATGTCCTCGTCTATCGTCTGCCGGGCGAAGGCTGGGCCAACCGGTCCGACGTGCCGTTGCAGGATGCGCAGCGCGGCCTGCGCATGGTGCGCGCCGCCGCCATGAAGGACGGGCTGGACCCGCACCGGGTCGCGGTGCTGGGCTTTTCGGCGGGCGGGCATCTGGCGGCGACGCTGGAAACCGACTTCGCCCAATCCGTCTATCCCGCCCGCGACGCGACCGACCGGATCGACGCCCGGCCCGATGCCGCCGCGCTGATCTATCCGGTGATCGCCGCGAAGCCGCCCTTCACCCATGCCCTGTCCGCCGAACGCCTGCTGGGCAAGAATCCCAGTGCGGCGGCCGTCGTGCGACGCTCGCCGGCCGACCATGTCACCGCAACGACCCCGCCGACCTTCCTGCTCCACGCGATGGACGATGGCGCGGTGGTGCCCGACAACAGCATGGCGATGATGGCCGCGCTGCGTCGCGCCGGCCGCCCGGTCGAGGCGCATTTCCTTGCCGAAGGGGGCCATGGCTTCGGCGTCGGATCGCCCAGCCTGCCCGCCGGCCATTGGGTCGAGACCTTCGATCACTGGCTGCAGCGGGAATTTGCGAAGACCGCGCCGCCCGCCGGTTGACGGCTGGCTGATTTTAGCTATGCATAATAACAAATAACGAGAGGATCGAGAATGCCGGATGTGACGGCCGATGGTTTGACCCGGCGCTCGATCCTCGGGGTGTCGGCGGCACTGGCGGGATCGGCCGCGCTGCCTGCGATCGGCGCGGCGGCGACGCCCGAACGGCTCACCAGCATCGGCCTGACCTTCGTCTATGAAGCGATCGTGACGCTGGGAAAGGCGGAGGAGGTCGGCGCGACTCCCATGGGCAAGCGCATCCGCATCCCGATCACCGGCGGCCGCTTCGCCGGTCCGCGCATTTCCGGCGCGATCCTGCCCGAGGGGATGGACTGGCAACTGGTCCGCGCCGACGGATCGACCCTGCTGGAGGCCGCCTATCTGATGCGCGAGCGCGATGGCACGCTGATCCACATCACCAACAAGGGCGTGGTATTCGACGGAAAGGTCCGCACGACCCCGGTGTTCGAAGTACCCTTGGGCAAGCATGGCTGGCTCAACCAGGGCAATTTCCTCGGCACGGTCGGCCCCGCCGATCCGGCGGACGGGGCGGCGGTGCGGATCACCGTCTATCAACTGGCATGATGATGGAGAGCAAGATGACGCGACGGCATGTCACCCTGGCCGCGATCCTCGCCGGTTCGACGCTGGCCGGTTGCGCGACGCCGGTCCCGCCGATGGCCGCGACGCAAGGCACCGCACCGCAGGGCTGCGCCGCATTGATGGCCGGCGGGTGGAGCGATCCGATGATGCGCATCCTGACCGCCGACGACCGCGCCGCCGGGCTGGTGCTGGATCTCGGCATGGGTGCGAAGACCGCGCCCCTCCCCGCCCATTGCGAAGTCACCGGTATTCTGCGCGAACGCACCGGGCAGGACGGGCAGAAATACGCCATCCGCTTCCGGATGCGCCTGCCCGAACAATGGAACCGGCGCTTCCTGTTCCAGGGCGGCGGCGGCACCAACGGCGATATCGGGTCGGCGGTCGGGCCGCTCAACGCCGGAGCGACCGCGCTGGCGCAGGGCTTTGCCGTTATCAGCCAGGATTCGGGCCATTCCAACGACACCAACGCCGATCCCGCGCGCGGCGGCGCGGTGGCCTTCGGCTTCGATGCGCAGGCCCGCGCCGATTACGGCCATGCCTCGCTGAAGGCCAGCTACGACGCCGCTCGCGCGATCCTGAAGCGGCGCTATGGCGGCGACCCGGCGCACAGCTATTTCGCCGGCTGTTCGAAGGGCGGGCAGGAGGGCATGGCCTTTGCCCAGCGCTACCCCGACGCGTTCGACGGCATCCTTGCCGCCGCCCCCGGCTTCGCCCTGCCCAAGGCGGCAATCGCCGAAGTCTGGGACACGCAACGCTATGCCGCGCTGGTCCGCGCGCCCGGTGAGACGAGCGTGCCCGTCGCCCGGCTGGCACAGGCATTCTCCAACGCCGACCTGCTGCTCGCGCGGCAGGCGGTGCTGGCGGCGTGCGATGCCAGGGATGGCCTCGCCGATGGCTTGGTCGGCGCCTTCGCACAATGTGGCACGGCGGAGGTCGTCCGCGAACTGCGCGCGCGTCAGTGCAGCGGGCAAAAGAATCAGAGCTGCCTCGCTCCGGCACAGATCGACGCGATGGTCCGCGCCTTTGGCGGTCCGCACGACAGCCGGGGGCAGGCGCTCTATGCCAGCTTCCCTTGGGATGCCGGCATGTCCGACAATGGCTGGCGCATCTGGAAACTGGGGCTGGAGACGCCGGCAGTGCCCGCGATCAACGCCGCCATGGGCGCACCGGCGCTGGCGACGATCTTTTCCACGCCGCCGCGCGCGCTGGGTCCGGGACCGCAGGCCGGCATGGACTATGCCATGGCCTATGACTTCGACCGCGATCCCGCCGCGATCCACGCGACCGCGCCGGGCTTTCCGCGATCCGCATGGGAGGACATCGCCGCCCGGTCGAGCGACCTGTCGGCGTTCCGCAAGCATGGCGGGCGGATGATCGTGCCGCATGGCGCGTCCGACCCGGTCTTTTCGATCAACGACACCATCGCATGGTGGAACGACGTGAACGGCAGGAACGCGGGGCAGGCCGCGTCGTTCGTCCGCGTCTTCCCGGTGCCGGGCATGGCGCATTGCCAGGGCGGCCCCGCGACCGATCAGTTCGACGGCCTTGGCGCGCTGGTCCGCTGGGTCGAACAGGGACAGGCCCCCGACCGGATCGAGGCCTCGGCCGGCCCGATGACACCATGGCCCGGCCGCACCCGCCCGCTCTGCCCCTATCCGCTCGTCGCGCGTCCGGTCGCGGGGGCCGGCGATACGGAAAAGGCAGCGGCCTTCACCTGCCAGAAGGCGTAATAAGGCCGCTCGCTTCGTCACTCCCGCGAAGGCGGGCGTCCATACCCGCCGACGTCGCGCATCCAGCCGGAACGTCAGCGGCAATGGATTCCCGCCTCGGCAGGAATGACGAACGCGTCGAAGGTTACCCTTCCTCCGGCCAGTACAACCGCATCGGATTGTCGACCAACAGCTTGCGCTGCAATTCCGCCGTCGGCGCGATCGCCGGGATCACATCGACCAGCGCGCCGTCGTCGGGCAGCACGCTCTCCATATTGGGATGCGGCCAGTCGGTGCCCCACAATACCCGATCCGGATAGGCCTCCACCAGCGGCCGCACCGCCGCCACGAAATCGGCATAGGGCGGTCCGGCCGGGTCCAGGCGGTCCGGGCAGGTCACCTTGGTCCAGATATCGTCACGGCTGTCGAGCAGGCTGCGGAACGCGGTCATGTCCGCGCCGTCCGGCCCCTGCCCCACATCCGGCCGCCCCATATGGTCGATCACCACCGGCACCGGGATCGCTGCCAGGAACGGCCGCATTTCCTCCAGCAGGTCCGCCTCGAAATAGACGACGACATGCCAGCCCAGCCGCGCGATGCGCTGCGCGACGTTCAGGAACTTGTCCTTGGGCGCGTCATCGACCAGCCGCTTCAGGAAATTGAACCGCACCCCGCGAATGCCGCCGGCGTGCAGCGCGTCCAGTTCCGCATCGCTGATCGCGGGATCGACCACCGCCACCCCGCGACACGTCCCCTCCGATACCGCGATGGCGTGCAAGGTTGCACGATTGTCGGTGCCGTGGCAGCTCGCCTGTACGATCACGTTGCGGCTGAACCCCAGCTTGGCCCTGAGCGCAAACAGCGCGTCCGGCCCGGCATCCTGCGGCAGGTACTTCGCCTTGGAACTGAACGGAAATTCCGCCTGCGGCCCGAACACATGGCAATGCGCGTCGACCGCGCCGGGCGGCGGCACGAAGCGCGGCGTGGAGGGTTCCAGCGTCCAGCTGCGGATGCGTCCCTGTTCGTCCTTCACGCGAAAATCTCCCCATCCATCAACTTCCGCGCGGTCCGCAACATCCCCGCCTCGATCGGCTGCCCCGCCGCGTCCAGCGTGACGACGCATTCGGTCACCCCGGTCGGATGCTCGACCCCCAGGGTCAGTTGCCGCTTCTGCGGCACCTTCGCCACCTTCGCGGCCGGTGACTCCGGGATCAGGCAGGCGGTGGCGACGCTGACCGCGCCCAGCACCCCGATCGACGCATGGACCCGGTGCGGGATCAATGACCGCACCGCGATCGCGCCCCCGTCCTTCGGTGCCGCGACCAGCATCATCTTGGGCACCGACTTGGCCGTCACGTCGCCCAGGTTCATCAGCGGCCCTGCCTGCAACCGTATCGCCTCGACCCGCGCCTTCATCGCGTCGTTCGCGTCCAGCGTCTCGCGATCCTCATAGCCCGTGATTCCAACGTCTTCGGCCGCGATCACGACGCAGGGCATGCCGTTGTCGATCATCGTGACAGCCACGCCGTCGACGGTGTCGACCCCGTTCCCGGTCGGCAGCAACGCCCCGCACGACGACCCCGCCGTATCGCGAAACGCCAGCGGGACCGGTGCGGCCGTGCCGGGCACACCGCTGATCTCCGCATCACCGGCATAGGTTACGCGCCCGCCGGAGGTCTGCACCGTCGCGACCGCGACCTGGCCCGTATTCTCCATGAAGATGGCGACCCGCGTTTCGCCATCCTGTGCCGCGACCAACCCACGCTCGATCGCGAACGGGCCGACCCCGGCAAGAATATTACCGCAATTCTGCGCATCGGTCACGATCGCCTGATCCACGAACACCTGCAGGAACAGATAATCGACGTCGACTCCGTCGCGGTTCGAAGCGCTGACCACCGCAACCTTGCTGGTCAACGGGTCCGCGCCGCCCATGCCGTCGATCTGCCGGGGATCGGGCGATCCCATCGCGCGCAGCAGGAACGCGTCGCGTGCGGCCGGGTCGGCGGGCAGGTCGTCCTTCAGGAAATAGCCCCCTTTAGAGGAGCCGCCCCGCATCCACATGCAGCGCACGCCGTCAGACATATTTAAGCCCCATCGCTTCCAGCCGCGGGCGCATGTCGTAAATGTCGAGGCCCAGTTCCCCGGCAGCGAGCCGTACGCGCTTGCCCTCTTCGGCGGCTTCGCGCGCGCGCGCCTTGTCCAGCACCGCCGCCGCATCGGCGCGCTTCACCACGCAGACGCCATCGTCATCCGCCACGATCACGTCGCCTGGCTCGATCGCAGCCCCGGCGCAGACGACCGGCACGTTGACCGACCCCAGCGTGTTCTTGACCGTCCCTTGCGCGAACACCGCCTTCGACCAGACCGGAAAACCCATCTGCGTCAGGTCGCGCACGTCGCGTACGCCCGCGTCGATCACCAGCCCGCGACAGCCGCGCGCCATCGCGCTGGTCGCCAGCAGGTCGCCGAAATAGCCGTCGATGCAGGGGGATGTCGGCGCCAGCACTAGAATATCGCCCGCCTGCAACTGTTCGATCGCGACATGCACCATCCAGTTGTCGCCGGGGGCGGCGGAGATCGTCACCGCGCTGCCCGCGATCCGCGCGCCCGAATAGATCGGGCGCAGCTGATGGCCGAGCAGCCCGATCCGCCTCTGCGCCTCATGGACCGTGGCGACCCCGGCGGCGGCGAGGCCGTCGATCACCGCCGCATCGGCCCGTTCGATATTCTGCACGACGACGTTCATGGCGGCTCCTTCAGCTGGGCAAGTTGCCCCGTTCGTCCCGCGCCGGCCCGCACTTTGCCAATCGATCTTGCGCGCCGCCGATAAGTTTTTGCTATATCCGCCATCGTGAAGCCGTTCGACCTCAACCTGCGCCACCTGCGCGCCATCGGCCATATCGTGGCGGAGCGCAGCCTGAACCGCGCTGCCGACGCCGCTGGCCTGTCGCAGCCCGCGCTGACCCAGGGCCTCGGCAAGCTGGAGCGCCAGCTGGGTACCCGCCTGTTCGAACGCAGCCCCGACGGCATGACCGCAACTGCCGCCGGCCTGGCACTGGCCGAACGGACCGAACGCGCCTTCACCCTGCTCGCCGGGATCGGACGGCGTGGCGGCAAGCGCGGCTTCGCCCGGCCCGACGCGCTGATGACCGCGACCCAGGCGGAGGCGTTCCTGCACTTCGCCGATGCCGGCGGCTTTGCCGGCGCGGCAGCCAGCAGCGGCCTGTCTCAGCCGGCGATCCACCGCGCCGTCCGCGAACTGGAAGCGATCTGGGCGACGCCGCTGGCCGAACGGCGCGGGCGCGGCATGGTACTGACCACTGCCGGGCGCGCTCTGGCGCGCGGCGTGCGCCTCGCGGCGGGGGAGATCGCGGCGGGCATCGTCGAGGCGCGCGGCGACGCCGACGAAGGCGGCCGCATCGCGGTGGGCGCAATGCCGCTCAGCCGTGCGCTGCTGCTGCCCCATGCCCTCGCCCTGTTCCTTGCTGATGCGCGGGGCACGGTCATCGACGTGGTGGAGGGATCGTGGCGCGAACTGGTCGACCCGCTGCTCGACGGCGTGATCGACTTGATGATCGGCGCGCTGCGCAGCGATCCGCCCGCCGGTATCGATCAGGTGCCGCTGTTCACCGACCGGCTCGCCATTTTCGGGCGCGTCGGCCATCCGCTGGCCGGCAAGGCGGTCGATCTGGAACAACTTGCTGCCCAACGCTGGGTCGTCGGCCCGGTCGGCACGCCGCTACGGCACCATTGGGAGATGCTGTTCGCCGGTCGCCCGCTGCCCCCGGTCCCGGTCGAATGCGGATCGGTGATGGTGATCCGCGGGCTGCTGGCGGAAAGCGACCTGCTGACCCTGCTGTCCCCCGATCAGGTCGCGCTGGAGGTCGATGCCGGATTGCTGGTGCGGATCGGTCCCGACCTGACCGATACGGTGCGCACCATCGGCATCACCACCCGAAGCGGATGGCGTCCGACCGCCGGGCAGGCACGCCTGATCGCCCTGTTGCAACGCGCATCGAACGAAACCAGACTTCAGGAAAACCGATAAGCCCCGGTGCTTTCCGATTGGCGGGACCACGGCCACGCCCGGTACCCCCCGGATATGGAAAGGATCATCGCCTCGATCGGGTTCGGCGAAGCGGGACAGGCATTCGCCCGCCCCGGCACCCGCACCTATGATCGCAAGGTCGCCGATCCGGCGACGCGCGGCGCACTGCTCGACGCCTGCCGCGCCGCTGAAGTCGCGGGCTGCGACACGCCGCAAGAAGCCCTGACCGGCGCGCACACAGTCTTCTCGCTGGTTACTGCGGATCAGGCGCTGCCCGCGGCACAAGCCTATGCCGCGCTGCTTGCCCCCGACGCACTCTGGCTCGACATGAACAGCGTCGCGCCCGACACGAAGCGCGCCGCTGCGAAGGCGATCACCGCCGCCGGTGGCCGCTATGTCGACGTCGCAGTGCTGGCGCCGGTCCTGCCCGCGCGCCTAGCCGTGCCGCTGCTGCTCGCCGGGCCTTATGCAGCGGAGGCGGAGGCGGTGCTACGTGGCCATGGCTTTACCAATGTCGCCATCGCCGGCCCGACGATCGGCGCGGCATCGTCGATCAAGATGATCCGGTCGGTGATGGTGAAGGGGCTGGAGGCGCTGACCGCAGAATGCGTGCTCGCCGCCGAGCGTGCCGGGGTACGCGACGCGGTGATCGCCTCGCTCGATGCCAGCTGGAAGCCGCAGGGTTGGGAAACGCGGATCGCCTATAATCTCGACCGGATGATGGCGCACGGCCTGCGCCGCGCCGCCGAGATGGAAGAGGTCGCCGTCACGCTGGAAGCGCTGGGAGTCGAGCCCGCCATGACGCGCGGCACGATCCGCCGCCAGCGCGCGCTCGGGTCGCTCGGCCTGACGCCCCCCGATGGCCTGACCGCCAAGCTCGCCGCTTTGGGAGACAGTGAATGATTATCGACTGCCACGGCCATTATACCGTGCTGCCCAAGGCGCATGACGCGTGGCGTGAGGCGCAGGTGGCCGCGTACAAGGCGGGCGAACCCGCCCCGCCCTATCCTGCGATCAGCGATGCGGAAATCCGTAAGACGATCGAGGCGAACCAGCTGCGCCTGATCAAGGAACGCGGCGCGGACCTGACGATCTTCTCGCCCCGCGCCTCCGCCATGGCGCCGCATGTCGGTGACGAAGCAGTGGCGATCGAATGGGCGCGCCGCTGCAACGACCTGATCGCGCGGGTCGTCGGCCTGTTCCCCGACACCTTCGTCGGCGTGTGCATGTTGCCGCAAAGCCCAAAGGCGGACATGACCGCCTCGATCGCCGAGCTGGAACGCTGCGTGCGCGATCTGGGCTTCATCGGCTGCAACCTCAACCCCGATCCGGGCGGCGGCCATTTCACCCATCCGCCGCTGACCGATCGCTACTGGTACCCCTTTTACGAAGCGATGGTCGCGCTGGGCGTGCCGGCGATGATCCATGTGTCGGGGAGCTGCAACCCGGCGATGCACGCGACCGGCGGCTATTATATCGCCGCCGACACCGTCGCCTTCATGCAGCTGCTGCAGGGCGACCTGTTCGCCGACTTCCCGACGCTGAAGTTCATCATCCCCCATGGCGGCGGTGCGGTCCCCTATCACTGGGGGCGCTATCGCGGGCTTGCCGATATGCTGAAGAAGCCGGCGCTCGACACGCACCTGATGAACAACATCTATTTCGACACCTGCGTCTATCACCAGCCCGGCATCGACCTGCTGGCGGACGTGATCGACAACAAGAACATCCTGTTCGGCAGCGAGATGGTCGGTGCGGTGCGTAGAATCGACCCGACGACCGGGCACTATTTCGACGACACCAAACGCTATGTCGACGCGCTGGATGTCTCGGATGCGGAGCGGAGCGCGATCTTCGAGGGCAACGCCCGCCGCGTCTTCCCTCGTCTCGACACCTTGCTGAAGGAGCGCGGCCGATGAGCGAGCCCAAGGACATTCACGCCTATCTCGCCGAGTTCGAGGATATTCCCGGCACCCGCGTCTTCACCGCCGCGCGGGCACGGCAGGGCTATCACATGAACCAGTTCGCGATGAGCCTGATGAAGCCTGAAAACCGCGAACGATGGAAGGCGGACGAAGCAGCCTATATCGACGAATGGCCGCTGGGTGCCGAGCAGCGCGCGGCGATCCTGTCGCGCGACTATAATCGCTGCCTTGATCTCGGCGGCAATATCTATTTCCTCGCCAAGGTGTTCTCGACCGACGGCCTCAGCTTCGTGCAGGCGGTCAGCACGATGACCGGCGTGTCGGTCGAGGACTATCAGGCGATGATGAACGCCGGCGGCCGTTCGCCGGATGGCGTCCGTTCGAAGAAGGATTCGCGATAGTGGCCCGCATCACTGCCGGCGTGGCGAGCAGCCACGTGCCCCTGCTCGGCGTCGCGCACGATCTGAAAAAGGATCGCGACGATTATTTCGGTCCGATCTTCGCCGGATATGACTGGACCCGCGAATGGGAGAAGGCGGAAAAGCCCGATGTCGTCATCCTGGTCTATAACGACCACGCCTCCGCCTTCGACATGAAGATCATCCCGACCTTCGCGATCGGTTGCGGCGAAACGTACAAGCCCGCCGACGAAGGCTGGGGACCGCGCCAGGTGCCCGATGTCCACGGCCATCCCGACCTCGCCTGGCACATCGCGCAAAGCCTGATCCTCGACGAATTCGACATGACCATCATCAACGAGATGGACGTCGATCACGGGTTGACCGTGCCGCTGTCGATGATGTTCGGCGACGTCGCCGAGTGGCCGTGCAAGGTCATTCCGCTGGCGGTCAACGTCGTCACCTATCCCCCGCCCTCGGGCAATCGCTGCTGGGCACTGGGCGAGGCGATCGCGCGGGCGGTCGCCAGCTTCCCGGAGGATCTGAACGTACAGGTCTGGGGCACCGGCGGCATGAGCCACCAGTTGCAGGGGCCGCGCGCCGGACTCATCAACGCCGAATGGGATAACGACTTCCTCGACGGGATGATCGGCGAAACCGACCGGCTCCGCCACATCCCGCATATCGACTATCTGCGCGAGACCGGGTCCGAAGGGATCGAGATGGTCATGTGGCTCATCATGCGCGGCGCGATGGGCAAGCGCACCAAGGCGCTGCACCGCCACTACCACGTCCCGTGCAGCAACACCGCCATCGGCCATCTCGTCCTGCAACCAGACAATTAACGCCCTCTCCCCTGCGGGGGAGAGGGTTGGGAGAGGGGCAGTCTCCAACCACCAACGACAGCGCCGGCGATGAGAGACAGCCCCTCTCCCCGGCCCCCTTCCGACAAGGAAGAAGGAGAAACACATGAAAATCGCACTCGCGGGCGCCGGCGCATTCGGTGAAAAGCATCTCGACGGGCTGAAGAACATCGACGGGGTCGAGGTCGTCTCGGTCGTCGGCCGCAACCTCGAACCGACACAGGCCGTGGCCGCCCGGTACGGCATCGCCCATGCCACCACCGACCTTGCCGAGACGCTGGCGCTGCCCGGCCTCGACGCGGTCATCCTCTGCACCCCGACCCAGATGCACGCCGCGCAGGCGCTGCAATGTCTGGAGGCGGGCAAGCACGTCCAGGTCGAAATTCCGCTGTGCGACACGCTGGCCGATGGCGAAGCAGTGCTGGCCAAGGCGCAGGAAACCGGCCTGACCGCGATGTGCGGCCACACCCGGCGCTTCAACCCCAGTCACCAGTTCGTGCATAACAAGATCGCAGCCGGCGAACTGCACCTCCAGCAGATGGACGTGCAGACCTATTTCTTCCGGCGGAAGAACATCAACGCGAAGGGGCAGCCGCGGTCGTGGACCGACCATCTGTTGTGGCACCATGCCGCGCACACGGTCGACCTGTTCGCCTATCAGGCCGGGCCGATCGTGCAGGCCAATGCGATTGAGGGGCCGCACCACCCCGAGTTGGGCATCGCGATGGACATGTCGATCCAGCTGAAGGCGGAAAGCGGCGCGATCTGCACGCTGTCGCTCAGCTTCAACAATGACGGGCCGCTCGGCACCTTCTTCCGCTATATCGGCGACACCGGCACCTATATCGCCCGCTACGACGACCTGGTGACGGGCAAGGAAGAACCGATCGACCTGTCCGGCGTCGCGGTGTCGTCCAATGGGATCGAACTGCAGGACCGCGAATTCATCGCCGCGATCCGCGAAGGCCGCGAACCCATTGCCAGCGTGGCGCAGGTCATGCCCTGCTACCGCGTCCTCGACGCGCTCGACCGGCAACTGGCGGCTGCGCGATGAAAACCTCGGTCGTCATCGTCGGGGCCGGGCCGTCGGGCCTGTTGCTCGGGCACCTGCTCCGCGCAGCCGGGGTCGACTGCATCGTCGTCGAACGTCAGTCGCCCGACTATATCCTCGGCCGCATCCGTGCCGGCGTGCTGGAGGCGGTGACGACCGATCTGATGGCCCGGCTGGGGCTGGACCAGCGGTTGCGTGCGGAGGGGCTGATCGAGGAAGGCTTCAATCTCGCCACCGCCGATCACCTGATCCGGATCGATATCACGGCGCTGACCGGACGCCACGTCACCGTCTACGGCCAGACCGAGGTGACGCGCGACCTGATGGACGCCGCGGCGGCACGCGGTCTGACGATCCTCTATGACGCGAAGGACGTCGCGCTGAACGATATCGACAGCGCCGCGCCGTTCGTGACCTTCACCCGGAACGGCGTCGCGACCCGAATCGACGCCCAGTTCCTCATCGGTTGCGACGGTTTCCACGGCCCCTCGCGCAAGGCAGTTCCGGCGGCAGCGGTGCGCGAGTTCGAACGCGAATATCCGTTCGGCTGGCTCGGCATTCTCGCCGACGTTCCCCCCTGCCACCCCGAGTTGATCTACGCCAACACGGACAGGGGGTTCGCGCTCGCCTCGATGCGCTCGGCCACGCGCAGCCGCTATTATGTGCAGGTGCCGCGGACCGAACGGGTGGAGGATTGGAGCGAAAACCGGTTGTGGGATGAACTCGCCGAACGGTTCGATCCGCTGAGCGACCACAAGGTCACCCGTGGTCCCGCCCTCGAAATGTCGATCGCGCCGCTGCGCAGCTATGTGTTCGAAACGATGCGCCACGGCCGGCTGTTCCTGGCGGGCGACAGCGCCCATATCGTACCACCGACCGGTGCGAAGGGACTGAACCTCGCCGCGTCCGACGTCGCCTACCTGTCCGACGCACTGATCGCGTTCTTCCAGCGCGGTGACGATGCCGGGCTGCTCGGGTATCAGACCCGGGCATTGGCGCGGATCTGGAAGGCGGAGCGGTTCAGCTGGTATCTGACGAAGTTGATGCATCGTTTTCCGGAGGACGGAGCGTTCGAACATCGGATGCAGACGGCAGAGCTGGACTATGTCGCCGGTTCGCTGTCGATGCAGACCACGATCGCCGAGAATTATGTCGGCCTACCACTATAGCTCCGGAACGCACAAAAGCCCCGTCTCTTGGGAGACGGGGCTTTTGATGACGTATGGTTGCGGGGACAGGATTTGAACCTGTGACCTTCAGGTTATGAGCCTGACGAGCTACCGGGCTGCTCCACCCCGCGACACCTTTGTCGCCCATTTGGGCGGGAGGGGTATGTGGCATTGTGAATGG
>NZ_JAKREU010000008.1 GCF_022664435.1 Sphingomonas panni
ACATGCCCCGGATACTCCGGCCGCAACCGGATGCACGAGCCATCGTTCAGCCATAACCGGCCGCGTTTCGGCTGGCGCTGCGGCACCTTCAGCCCCTCGCGTCGCCAGATCCGTTCCACCCGTTTATCGTCTAATCGGTCAAGCCGTTTGCCAAGGTGCTCGTAGTCGATCTTCTTTTGCGCATCGTTGTCGTCTTCGAGGTCAGGACGGGTCCAGCCTCAGCATGGCGCCAGATCGCCGGCCTCTCGATGTGGTTCCCGTGTTCCAGATGGTCACGAAGCGGGTCACGAGATGGCCGTGGCCGCACCCTGGCGGGGCGGCAGCTCGGAAAGCAGATATCAGGCCATGGCAGTCACCTTTGGGTCAAAGCCTCGCCCGTCGATCCACATCCGGTGGAGGATCACCGCCAGCTTGCGGGCCAGCGCAACGCGCGCCTTCCAGAAGCCCGATCTCCGGCCGATGGCGGCAGCCCAGTCCTTCAGCGCCGACGCCTGCGAGGTCCGCGACAGCATGACATTGGCCGCTTCGAACAGCAGCTTGCGGGTGAGACGATCTCCGCACTTGGAGATGCGGCCGTTGATGTCGACCTCGCCCGACTGGTAGCGACGCGGAGTGAGACCGAGATAGGCGCCGACATCCTGCGAGCGTCGGAACCGGTGAGGATCCTCGATGGTGGTCATGAAGCTGACGGCCGTCAGCGGTCCGACGCCGGGCATCGTCATCATCAAGCGGCAGGCGCCGCTTTGCCGGGCAACCCGGGCGAGCTGCTTGGCAATGGCAAGCTGTTGCTCCCGCAATGTGCTCAGCATCGCCAGTAGGCTCTCGAACAGTGCGGCGACCACCGGATCGTCCGGCAGCGTTGCCCGGACCTGACGTTCGAAGGTGCCACCCTTCCCGGGTCCGACCAGAATGCCGAAAGTCTTCGCCAGGCCGCGTATCTTGTTGATGAGCGCGGTGCTCATGCCGACCAGCTGGTCTCGCGTGATCAGGAGCGCACGCAACCGGTGCGTATCCATCGAGCGAACAGCGACCGGCCGGTACCAGCCCGAGCGGACCAGCCGTGCCAACCCAAACGCGTCGTTGCGGTCCGTCTTGTTCATCTGCAGCTTCAGCGCTGCCGCAGCATGCCTGGCATGAAGACACACCACCGGCAGCTCTCGCTCGGTCAATGCGTGCCACAACCACACGGTCATCGGGCCCGTCTCGATACCGATCCTCACGGCTCCTGCGGCCCTCCGCGCCAGCACGGCCGCAATAGCGTCCGGGTCCGTTCGCGACTTACCGTCCCATATGCGATCGCCCGTTTCGTCCACGACGCAGATCGCGGTCTCCTTCATCGACACATCTAGGCCAACATAGCAGGTCATCTTCCGTCCTCCTCTTCAGGGGACGACAGGCTATCCCAACGAGCACCGCTCCTGATTACGCCATGTGGTTCACCGACCAACCCGCCGCATGCAGCAGCGCCGTCACCCGGCGATAGCCGTAGCGCCCGTACTGCCTGGCAAGGGCGATGATATCCTCGGTCAGCGCCTCTTCGTCATCTGCCCCGAACGGCACCTTGCGCTGCGTCGACCGGTGCTGACCCAGCATGATCTCAACCTCACGTAGCTTCCCGATAATCTCCTCGGGCTTGTGCTTCTTCGCAGGCATTCGTCGTCCCTTCCTTGGTCCAGACTGTAATAGTCGATGGACCACTCAGAAGGGGGCAGCTCAGACCGGCACATGGTAGTGCGCGGCAGGGTCGGTGACGCGGAACACGGGATCGATCTCGGGGAAGAATGGCACCGCCTTCGCATCCGGGTAGCCTGCCATGTCGAACAGCAGCTTGTAGGTGCGCGGCGCGAACTTCGACGGCTACCTACCCGACGCCGATATCTCGGTTGAAACCGGGCAAACCTATAGTCCTGCATGACGATCTGGCATCTTGCATCACCGCGAGCAGCTATCGAAACCGGCGTTTATCACCTACAGTCCTGCAAGGCAGGGTCGCCGGTCCTGCGAAACCGATGGTGGGGGTGCCGTTGCGACCTGTGTCAGCTGCGATCTGTGTTCCGGTCCGCAACGAGGAGACTGCGTTACCGAAGTTGCTGGAGGCGATCGAGCGACTGGACCTGGGCGACGTCGAGGCTGCCGTGTTCTTCCTCCTTGATAATTGCTCGGATGCGAGCGAGCAGGTAATACTCGAGCATGCTGGTCGCATGGCCCTTCCGTTCACGGTGGCTCAGGGAGACCCGTCCCCTGATGCCAATGCCGGTCGTGCACGCCGGGCCGCCATCGCCCTCGGCCTGCATCATGCGGCGAGCACGCCCCACGGTATTCTCCTGACGACCGACGCCGACAGCCAGCCCCGTGCCGATTGGGTCAGGGCGGCACTGCAGGGCCTGGCCTCGGCCGACCTTGTCGCCGGGCGAATCGTCCGGATCGCAGCGGAGCGGGATCCGGTGCAGGGGAGGGTCGAGCGCTACCTCGATCGGCTTCACGCCTACCGACGATCGGTCGACCCCGTTCCGTGGGACAGTCCGACCGGCTCCCACTGCTCGGGAGGCGCCAACATGGCCTTCCGACCCGGAGCCTATCAGGCGCTGGGTGGCTTCCAGCCGGTGCCATGCGGCGAGGACGCCGCCCTGCTCGACGATGCCGGGCGCGCCGGGTTTCGCGTGCGCCGCGATCCCGGCATGGTGGTTGCGACCTCCTCACGGAGGCTCGGCCGGGCGCCGGGCGGCATGGCGGCTGCGCTCACTGCCATCGACCATCACGGGGCACCCTCAATGCCGCATCCCCGAGGGGCGGCATGGCAATACCGACAGCAGGCGGAGGCGCGCCGCATTTGGGCCGGGCTCCCCGATTCCTTTGTCGCAGCTCGCTTCGGCGACCGTATCGGATTGACCGGTGACCATGTGATCGGCGTCGCGCGCGACTGCCCCAACGCAGAGGCGTTCGCCATGCGTGTCGTGCCGGCGCTGCCCGATATACCCGACGTCACCCTCGCCGAGGCCGAGCATGCCCTGGCAACGCTCGAGCACCAGCTTTGCGAGCAGGCGGTATGACGACGACCAAAGCTCTGCGCCATGCGATCGTCGCGGCAGGGTGGGTGACCGACCCCGCCGGCGATCCGACGACGCCCGAGGCATATCTGGACCTGCTCCGCCCTCTTTACGCTGCGGGACGCCGGGATCTCCCCATCGGGCGCCTGCTGGAGGGGCATGTCGATGCGGTGCAAATCGTGTTTCGATACGGCACGTCGTCCCAGGTCGCTGCGTTGCGGGCGCGGATCGCTGCGGGAGCGATGCTGGGTGTGTGGAATGCGGGCCTGCCGGGTGAGTCGCTGGTGCTTACCGGCGGACGGCTGACCGGCGGCAAGGGCTATGCATCGGGGGCGGGGATACTGACTCACGCGCTGGTAACCGCGGATAGCGAACGCGGGCCGCAGCTGCTCCTGCTCGACCTGGATGCCGATCCGCCTGCCATCGATCGGGAGTGGTGGCAGACGATCGGCATGCAGCGCTCGGAGACACATCTGGTGCGCTGGTCCGGCTCTGTGATCCGTGAAGACGGCCGTATCGGCGAGCCCGGCAGCTATGCGCGGGAGCCGTTCTTCAGCGGAGGCGCGCTGCGCTTCGCCGCGGTTCATGCCGGGGGCATCGCCGGCCTGCTCGATGCAGTGCGTGACCACCTGACCACCCACGAGCGCGCTTCCGATCCGTTCCAGGCATCGCGCCTCGCCGACCTGTTCCTGCTTGCCCAGGGTGCAGCGGCGAGCATCCGCGACACGGCGGGCGCCTGGTTCAGCGGGACGGATGCGGAACGCCTCGCCCGGGTGTCCGCTGCGCGGCTATCGATCGCCGGCTCTGCCGAGCGCGCCCTGACGATCGCGCAGGAGGCGGTGGGGCTGCAGGGATTGTTCCTATCGCATCCGCTGGCGGCAAAGATCGCCGATCTCATGGTGTACCTGCGCCAGCCTGCGCCCGACGCGCATCGCTTTCGCGTCGGCCAGGCTGTCGCCGAGCACATCCTCGACCCCATTCTGTGAGGATCCCGCTGCGAAACGTACGTGTCGCGCTGGTGATCGCCCCGCACCCGGATGACGAGGTCATCGGCGCGGCAGGCCTCATTGCGCGGCTTCGCCGCCATGGAGCTCGGGTCCGGGTTGCGGTCGTGACCGATGGTGCCGCGTCTCACCGGGGCAGCCGACAATGGCCGAGAGCGCGACTGGTCGCGGCGCGCCAGCGTGAGAGCCTTCATGCGCTACGTCGTCTCGGCATCGTTGCTGGCGACGTCTCGTTCCTCAATTTGCCCGATGGCCAGTTGCCCTCGATCCCGGGACGCTGTTATCGCGCGCTGCGCCGCCAGGTCGCACGATGCCGGGATCTCGATCTCATCGTCGGACCGGCCTGCGATGACGACCATCCCGATCACCGCGCCGTAGCAGCGGCCGTCGCCCGATGCCCGGGTGGCGCCGGTCGGCTGACCTACCGCGTGTGGCCGCCTCGCCCGGACAGGTCCGGACCGGCATGGCGCATCGCTGTGCCCGGAGGAGTTCCGGTTAAGCGGTCGCTGATCCGCGTCTACCGGACGCAGCTCGGCGCCGTTTCCGATGATCCAGCAGGCTTCACGATCGCGAGACACGAGCTTGCGGCCTTTGCTCGTCCGGTCGAGCGCTACCGGCCGGGTTCGAAGTGACGAGCCCGATCGATCTTGCCGGGTTCGCCGCCAAGTTCGCCGGCGACGACGATCCCTGGCGCACCTTCACCGCCCGTGACGAGGCGGTGAAGCGTGCCGCGATCCTGCACGCGATAGGTCACCGACCGGTCGGACGGGTGCTGGAGCTGGCCAGCGGCAACGGATCCAACAGTGCCGCGATCGCGAGGATGGCGTTGTGCCTCGATGCGACCGAGGGCACGAGGGAGGGGGTCGACCTGACGGCACGCGCCGTCGCGGCCTGGCCTCGTGCGTGCGCATCGCTGCTCGTGCTCCCCGGTCGACCGCCACGTCTCGTCTATGACGTGATCGTGATCGCCGAGATCCTGTATTACCTCTCAGCGCGAGAGATGGCCCGGGTTGCGCGTGAGATGGCCGCTCGCCTGCGGGGAGACGGCACCATCGTGCTCGCGCACCACAGGATCGACTACTACGACTTCGCCCAGCACGCGGCAGGAATCCACGCCCGGTTCCTCGCAGAGACCGGGCGTCGTTGGACGGTTCGCACCGTGCGCCGCACCCGCCGCTGGGTCGTCACCGCGGCCCGCGCCGACGGTGTGCCCCGATCCCCTTGAACGCGAGCGAGGCAGCACGTCCCACGTCCGTGCGATATGAGGCTTGCCGTTAAGTGGAGCGGCAGGACGTCCACCTGCCGCTCCCGCCAGGGTCGTCAGGCCGCCGCGTCGAGATCGACCTTCATCTCCCGAGCCCAGAACCTGAGGTCACGACAGGTCGTGACGAACGCCTTGACGTCCTTGCTCTTGCTTAGGGCTACGAAGCCATCGTCAAGCTCCGGCACCCGAGAAGCGTCGAACAACGTGGCGGCTGCATCGGTGTAGCCGATGAACTTGCAGTGGCCGAACGCGTCCGCCACGAAGTCCTTGGAGGCCGCATCCTTGGCGAGCATCGCAACCCCCTCCTCGGACGGGAGCACCGCGACGGCATCGAACAGGACCGAAGGTCCGCCGTCGATCTTCTGCTTGGCCGCGACCTTGGTGCCGTCGTCGAGCGTGACCCCGCCGATCTTCGGCGCGACCACCTCCCAGACCGCGCCTTCGGCTTCCAGCGCCTTCGTCAGCGCATTGAACAGCTCGGCGCTCGACCCATCGGTCAGCAGCAGGCCCATCTTTCGCCCGGCGAAATTCGCCGGGCCGTTGGCGACGATCGAGAGCGCCGACGATGTCGGCAGGTCTAGCGTCGGCTTGGCCGCCTTGGCGGCGTCCGGCAGGTCAAGGCCGAGCCCGTCCGCAACGGTAGCGGCGAGATCCTCGTCGATGTTGCGCAGGTGGCTGACCGCCCGGGCCCGGATGTCGACACGATCTACCTTCGACAGCTCGAACACCAGCGCGTCGCCGATGTGCTTCTGCTCGATCGGCTGCTGGCTGAGATAGAACTGCCGCGCCTGGCTGTAATGATCGGCAAAGGTTTCGGACCGAACCCGCTGCTTAGTCCCCTGAACCTCGGCGGGGAAGCTGGTGAAGCCGATCTCCGCGTTCTCGCGCGGACCGCCTTCCGCGCCCCAGCTGTTCGGCTCATAGTTCACGCGCCCCTTCGGATTGCGCATCGCCATGTGGCCGTCCTGCTGGAAGTTCATCACCGGACAGCGCGGGGCATTGATCGGCAGGTGGGTGAAGTTCGGGCTGCCGAGCCGCTTCAGCTGGGTATCGAGATAGGAGAAGTTGCGGCCGTGCAGCAGCGGGTCGTCACTGAAGTCGATGCCCGGCACGATGTTCTGCGTGCAGTAGGCGACCTGCTCGGTTTCGGCGAAGAAGTTGTCGACGTTGCGATTAAGCGTGAGCGTACCGACGATGCGGACCGGCACGTCCTCCTCGGGGATGAGCTTGGTCGAGTCGAGATGGTCGAAGGGAAGCTTGTCGGCGGTTTCCTGATCGAACAGCTGGACGCCGAGATCCCATTGCGGGAAGTCACCGCTCTCGATCGCCTCCCAGAGATCGCGGCGATGATAGTCGGGATCGGCGCCGCTGATCTTGACCGCTTCGTTCCACAGCACCGACTGGAGCCCCTGGCGCGGCTTCCAGTGGAACTTGACGAAGGTCGACCTGCCTTCCGCGTTCACCAGGCGGAAGCTGTGGACGCCGAAGCCCTCCATCGTGCGGAAGGAGCGGGGGATCGTGCGATCGGACATGATCCACATGATCATGTGCCAGGCTTCCGGGGTGAGGCTGGCGAAATCCCAGAAATTGTCGTGTGCGGTTTGCGCCTGGGGGAACGCCCGGTCGGGCTCCTGCTTGGCCGCATGGACCAGATCGGGGAACTTGATGGCATCCTGGATGAAGAACACCGGGATGTTGTTGCCGACGATGTCCCAGTTGCCCTGCTTCGTGTACATCTTGACGGCGAAGCCGCGCACGTCGCGCGCCAGATCGCGCGAGCCCTTGTTGCCCGCTACCGTTGAGAAGCGGACGAACACCTCCGTCTGCTGCCCGACCGTGCTCAGCACGTCGGCGCGGGTGTAGTCGGCCAGACTGTCGGTCAGCTCGAACACGCCGTGCGCGCCATAGCCGCGTGCGTGGACGACGCGCTCCGGGATGCGCTCGTGATCGAAATGGAAGATCTTTTCGCGGAGGATGAAGTCCTCGAGCAGCGTGGGGCCCCGCAGACCCGCCTTGAGACTGTTCTGGGCGTCCGCGATCGGGATGCCCTGCTGCGTGGTCATGGTAAGTGCCGCGTCCGAGGTCGTCTGGCGGGTTTCGCCGCCATGGCCCTGCTGCTCGGCATAGTTCGTCGGCTGGTCGGCACCCGCCGGCAGCGGCGGTGCCTTCTTGGCCGTCTCGCCCTTGAGTTTCACCGCGTCGCTTTTGATGCTCTTGCGTGCCATGGACGTAATCCTCCGATCATGCCCTTAATGCCACCAGCGCCACGGCGATGCGAGGCATAAATCTTTGTAGCGACTGGGAACCGACCCGGAGGACCGAAATCAAGTTATGTCAGTCGAGCATGGTCGCCGGTTCGGACGACAGGCGCGGGCTCGGCAACGTAAGTGTTCATGGCTGCGCGGAACCCGACTGCGGCTTCCTTGGTCCTGGATCACAGCCAGGGAAAGCCGATATGAGCCGGTTGGAGATGTCTTAACGCCTTGCCGTTAGCCGAGCATGATGTACTCCCAGGTCGTACAGGTTTTCGACTGCGTCCGGCACGACCACGATCTGTGGTTGGTGCTGCTCGCCGGCCTGGTTTGCCTCTGCGGAATCTATGCGTCCTTTGCCCTGGCCGACCATGCCATACGCTCAGGGCGGAAGACGCGCAGCCTGTGAGAACCTATCACCATCGTGTCGGCCGGCTGCACGGCCTGGGCGACCCACTTCATTATCTTGCTGGCTTTCAAGCCGGGCATGCCGTCTGCGTTCAACCCGCTGGCCGTACGGCCGTTTTACGGCCGCTCGTTGATGTAAACGAATCAAATGGACAGGGACCCATGCCGCGGCTCAAGGCGTTGAGCGTCATAGACATGGCCCTGACGACAGGGACATGCACTCAGATGAGGAAACGACATGCGCGCACTATGCTGGCACGGTAAAGGCGATGTCCGCGTCGACACCGTTGCGGATCCCGAGATCAAGCACCCGCGCGATGCGATCATCAAAGTAACCGCCTGCGCGATCTGCGGGTCGGACCTTCACCTGCTGGATGGCTACCAGCCCACCATGGAGGCCGGCGACATCCTCGGCCACGAGAACATGGGCGAGGTCGTGGCGCTCGGGTCCGAGGTCACCAACCTCAAGATCGGGGACCGGGTGGTGGTGCCGTTCACGATCAGCTGCGGCGATTGCTGGTTCTGCAAGAAGGGTCTGTTTGCGGCCTGCGATCGGACCAATCCGAACGCCGAGATGGCCGCCAAGGCGATGGGCCATTCGCCCGCCGGGCTGTTCGGCTTCAGCCACATGCTGGGCGGCTACTGCGGCGGTCAGGCGGAGTATCTCCGCGTGCCGATGGCGGATGTCGGTCCGATCAAGATTCCCGACAACGTTACCGACGAGCAGGCCCTCTTCCTATCGGATATCTTCCCGACCGGCTACATGGCCGCCGAGAATGCGCAGATCGAGCATGGCGACACCGTCGCGATCTGGGGCTGCGGTCCGGTCGGCCAGTTCGCCATCCGCTCCGCGCTGATGATGGGCGCCGGCCGCGTGATCGCGATCGACGAGGTGCCCGAGCGACTCGCCATGGCGGAGGCCGGTGGCGCTGAGACGATTAACTTCGCCGAAACCGATGTCTACGACGAGCTGCAGGCGCGAACCAAGGGCCGGGGCCCCGACAGCTGCATCGATGCTGTCGGCTGCGAGGCGGCCGCGCACGGGGCGGCGAACGCGGTCATGGACAAGGTGAAGGCAAGCATGATGCTCGCCACTGATCGCGTCCACGTCCTGCGGCAGGCGATCATGAGCTGCCGCAAGGGCGGCACGGTCTCCGTGCCCGGCGTCTACGTCGGGATGGGTGACAAGCTTCCGATCGGTGCAGCGATGAACAAAGGACTAACGATCAAGCTCGGCCAAACCCACGTGCAGCGCTATACTAGACCGTTGCTGGAAAAAATCGTCGCGGGCGCGATCGACCCCAGCTTCGTGATCACCCACCCGGCCAGTCTTGAAGACGCGCCAGAAATGTACGCTAAATTCCGCGACAAGGAAGAAGGTGTGATCAAGGTTGTTATGCGCCCGCACGGTTGATTGGCGGAATAACCGGGAACAGGACGCTTATCGATGCCGATCGACACCGCCGCTTTGGAGCACGTGTAGCGGCGGTGTCGATCAGCTTGCGACCAAGTATGTCGGCAGACCTAGGGTCAGGACTCGTTGACCATAGCGAACAGCGATGGCCGACGCACCAGGAAGCGAAGCGCCACTTGGCGTGCGGTCGTGCCGTGGCTGGCCGCGATCTCCTCCAGCACGCGCCCGCCAGGGGTGCGCGGGCCGGGGAAGTCGCCCTGGCCGAACGGGCTGTCGGCGCCCGGCCGCGCGAACTTCCCATGATTTAGGCCCAGGACGCCTTCCGTGGAGCTCGAGGCGCTACCATCGGAACAAGGAGAGAAAAGATGCACAAGGCACTGTTCGTAGGCATTGAAGCCGGGCCGACCCACCAGGAAGATGCCGCTGAATTCCTCCGGGGTGCGCTGGAGCCGGTCGAGCATGAGCAGGACACGCGGCACTGGTACGCGCTGCGCTTTGGCCCCGCCGACTTCGCCATCTTCGATACCTTCCCCGGCAATGCCGGCCGGCTGAAGCATCTGTTCGGCACGGTCGGCCGGGCGCTGGTCGTGAAGACCTTCACCATCCTCAACGGATTGCCGGAGATCGAGCCGGCCGACATCCTCGCCCTCAAGGTGCCGGCGGCGGACGCCCTGCCGCGCTTGGCCCTGCATGTTCCGCTTGAAGCACGGGACGGTGCGGAGGAAGAGGTTGCCCGCTTCCTCCAAGGAGCCCGATCGGCCGTGGAGCGGGAGCCTGGCACCCTGTCGTGGTACGCTCTGCGTCTCGGAAAGACTCGGTTCGCCATCCTCGATACCTTCGCCGACGAGGCAGGGCGCGAGACGCATCTGTCGGGCGAAATCGGCACGGCGCTATCCGGAAGCGCTGCTTCGCTGTTCGCCGAGCCTCCCCAGATCCACCGCGCACAAATCTTGGCGTTCAAGATTGCATCCGCTGGTGATGAGGAGAGGACGAGCAGGAACACGTCGGTCGCGCGGCCCCTTGAGAGAGGGACAGTCTGATGGACACGAAGCAGAAGGTGCTCGTTGGAGCGGCCGTCGCCAGCACCGCGGCAGCCGGGGCCGCGTTCGCGTTCAAGTCCGCGGGCACGGATTCGAAGCTCACCAAGGTCGCGTGTCCGCCGTCAGCACCAATGGCACAGATTTGAGGTTGTGATTTAAGGAGGATCTGGGCTTCGTCGTAGTGACGAAGGAACGAAGATGAAGCCCAGATCCTCCAATGTAAAATCGCCCGCCAAGGCCTCAGCAGAGCGGGTAGTGAACCGTGGATTTGAGGGATGCACAGCTCCCTGGGGTCGATTGTCGTTAGCGGCAAACCATTGAACATCGGGTATGGTCAGTTCCGTCCGCTCACGGACGTGCTGATCGGAAAAGCGCTCTCTACCGCCACAAGCGGTGTAGAGGGCGACTAGGTGCTTGGTCGCAAGATCCTTCTCCAAGCTGCGGGCACCCGCAATTTGGGCGAAGCTCGATCGCCCCAATAGGGAGCCGTAGCGCTCAGGGCTGACGCGCTTCAGAAGCCAACAACACGGCGTGCGTCATGCACTATAGTCAGCCGGCGGGCGTGGTGCGTCGCACCCCGTGCTCGACGGAGACGACAGCGCTTCGCAACGCCTACGGAGTGCGGTGATATGAGGGTCGCGGTGTGGTCGGTAGCGGGATTGCTGCTAGTGTCCTGCTCGCCGAACGCACCGCAACCCGAGGTCCCGGCCGGCTGGAAGTCGGTCGGGATCCCTTCGTGCTGCACGGTCGCCATTCCATCAGATGCGACTCTGAAGGCGGGAAAGGACCCGGTAGACGATCCGGTGTTCCTGCTGCGCGGGCCGGGCTACGAAGGCATGTTCACAGTGACAGGCCGAGGATCGGCGCTGCCGATCGCGAGCTCCGGGACCAACTACAAAGCGGATCAGCTCACGCTCGACGGCCGCCCCGCAGGCGTAGCTTCCTACCGTGTCGCCGACCCGAACTATCCCGAGCGCCGCAGCCTTCTGTGGACGTTTGCTGGGCGGAACGACGGATCGGGGAAGAACCTGGTGCTTGATCTTTCCTGCAAGGAAACGGGTTGTGCCGTATTCCTGCCTATGATCGGCTCCCTCGACGCAAAACCATGAATACTCGCTGCCTTATGGGTCAATGCCGACCGGGAAGCCGATCCGGCTTGTCGGCCGGCTGGAGCGTTCGTTATGGGGCGACGACGACTTTGGCCGGTTC
Source organism: Sphingomonas panni (assembly GCF_022664435.1). Taxonomy (GTDB): domain Bacteria; phylum Pseudomonadota; class Alphaproteobacteria; order Sphingomonadales; family Sphingomonadaceae; genus Sphingomonas; species Sphingomonas panni. The sequence continues at coordinate 11,639 of NZ_JAKREU010000008.1, forward strand.
CAGCTAGACGACGCCGCGGTCATCGCAGTCGACGGGCCACGTTGAGGCGGGCCCGGCTGGGCCGAAGGTCGAGCCCACGGGTTGGGTAGGCGGGATAACGACGCAGCCGCTACGATCGGGGCGGTTCCTTTATACCGGCTGGGGCATGAAGAGAATCCTATCCCGACCATTGATCCCAAACGGGACGATCGCGGCCAGCGCAGTTCGACGGGTTCGGTCATAAACGTATATCTGTGCCCATTCTATGCGCCGTCCTCTGTTCGCGAAAACCTTCCTTTCTGACGACCTTGCCGGCGGGCCATGACCGCAACGCATTTCTGCGGCCTGCTGCTTGTCAAAACTGTTCTGAAAACCTTCTTCGCAAAAGCGGCTGCCGGCGACGGGTTTGGAGAACCCATTGGCAGGAAGCGTGAGCACGACGCCCCGTTTGCAAGCAGCGCCGGATGATGGCGAGCACATTGGCAGATAATTCGAGCAGGATGCCACCTGCCAGTGGCAGAGAGCGTGAGCAGAAAAACCGGCTGTTTGCGAGCAGACGCCGCTACGATTGCAAGCGCCTACAAGTAGCGGTTGCGGTCGAAGCTGATGAGGCATGTGCCGCTCACCGCGTGCTCGCTCTCATGGAAGCCGTCGAAGGGCGCGACGACCGGCTGGAGCACGCCACGCTCGGCAGCCCATGCCTGCGCGACGGTCAGCTCCTTCTGCTCCGGATGCCGGTGCATGTCGGCCCAGCGACGACACTCCGCCTCCAGCCAGCCGTTCAGCTCCTCGATGCTGGCAAAGCGCAAGCGCGGCTGGAAAAGCCTGCCACGCGCGGTCTGCACCTGGTTTTCGACCTGGCCCTTCTCCCAGCCTGACGCCGGCGAGCAGGCCGTCGGCTCGACCATGTAGTGGTTGGCCATGACCAGGAAACGCCGGTTGAAGACCCGCTCCTTGCCGGTGAACACGCTCGTCACCGCCGTCTTCATGTTGTCGTAGATGCCGCGCGTCGGCACGCCTCCGAAGAAGGCGAACGCCCGCGCATGGGCGTCGAACACCATCTCCTGTGTCTCGCGCGGATAGGCTCGCACATACATGGCCCGCGAAGCGCACAGCCGCACATGGGCGACCTTCACGCGCATCGGCTTGCCCGCGATCTCGACGTCCTCGTGGCTCCAGTCGAACTGATACGCCTCGCCTGGTCGGAACAGCAGCGGGATGAACGCCGGCGCATTCATCACGTCGCGACGCCGCGCCTGCCGCCAGCGGGCCGCATAGCGGCGCACCGCGTCGTATGAGCCGTCGAACCCCTCGCGCAGCAGCAGATCGTGGATACGCGTGAGGCGCAGCTTCTCGCGCCGCGGCCGTGCCTCGTCTTCCTCCAGCAACGCATCCAGTCGCGTCTGAAACGGCCCCAGCTTCGGCAGCGGCTGCACCTCCCGCCGGTAGCCCATGTCCGCCTCCGGCGCCCGGATCGCCTTGCGCACCACCTTGCGCGACAGGTGCAGGTCCCGCGCTATCGCCTTGATGGCCTTCCCCGACGCGTGCTCGCGCCGGATCCTCAACACCGTCTCCAATACCAGCATCCCGATCTCGCCGCCTGACACACCGCCAAGCGAGCACCCTAGACCACCGGGATGAGGGGTCCTTTTTCGACGCCGATCACCCCGCTACCGGGGTCCCTTTTCCACGCCGATCCACACATCGACGACATCGCCCATCCGTCCGCCGAGCGTGATGCCACCGCCTTGTTGCGCCAATATGTTGCGGCTGCGGGGTTGCTCGGGGGTGCAGTCGCCGTAGCGATCGTGGGCATCGCAATCAGTCCGCCATCCGCTGTTGCTGCGATCGGTGGCATCATCGTCGCGCTGGCTTTTGGCTATGCCTTGGTGCTGACGGAGCTCACGGCCGTACCGGAGACGCTTCGGGCTATCCCGACGTTGCCGTCTCGCCGATTGAGGCGATTGCGCCTCGCGACCGCTGCGATCGGGACCGTGGAGACAATCCTGCCGCTGATCCTGGCAGTCGCGATCGTGGTAGTCCACTGGTGAGGCGATCGAGCGGCGTCAGCTCGTTCGGCCCGACATATCGACCCAATTGTCTATGTCGTGACCCGAAGCATCGCGGATCTCGTACATGTCCGCGCGGGTGAGGCGGCCATCGGACCAAGCGGCGCGATACGCCGCCTGACCCTGCGGGCCGGTCTTGGATAGCACGGTCGCGGCGCGCTCTTCTTTGGGGCCGACGGGGATGAAATAAACCGCGACCAGTCCGGTAAGGGCCGCAGACGTGAGAGCGATGGCTGCCAGCCGGACAGTGCGCGCATGAGGCTGCTGCATCCGTTCAGACCCTCCGCAGAATGCCGAGGCGCCTACGAATTAACGCGGTGCCGATGATGTAGGGCGGGCCAGCGAGCAAGCCCGCTACTGCCCAGACCCAGAGGTCGACGTCGGCGTAAACGAGCGCGCCGACGATCCCAGCCCAATAAGCTGCCTCGAGGAGGTGCATGAAGGCGTTGAGGTAATCGCGTCCCGTCGTCTTCGGAACGACGAAGCTGTTGCGGCGCGGCGTGGCCATATCCGGCACTCCCGTTGATAATTGCGTGAACATACGGGAAGCCGGGGCAAAGCCAAGTCAGGTTTGGTCCGATCAGACCGCGGCTTTCAGCGGCTCAGGTTTCTTCCCGTCGGGTAGTTTCTCGCGAAGGTGGTTCCGTACTAGCGCCGCGGAGAACGGCTTCCCGATGAACGTCGCCTTCTCCGGCAGGTCGCCATCGTTCGGTTTGACGCGACCGCTGGCGATGACAATCTCGATCCACGGCCACCGCGCCGCGACATGGTGAGCGAGGGCAAAGCCGTCCGTCTCTCCTGGCATCTCGACGTCAGAGAAGAGGAGCGTGATACCTTCGGCGTGCTCGGGGAGCATAGCTTTCGCAGCATCGCCATGATCGGCCGAATGACAGCGAAACCCAACATCCTCGAGGATGCCGCACGCGTCCATAAGGATGATAGGGTCATCATCGACGACAAGCGCGAAAGGGATCGTTGAGGGTTCCATTCCCCTCAAACCCTTGATTTGGAGCAAAGTCTCCTAACACGCGTCGATTTTCCAACGACTGTCACGCGGTCGAGCGCCGGACAGTCGGGGGGAGGGGAGGTACATCCTCACGACGTTATGCCGACGTTCCCGCGATAGTACCTTTCGGACAGACGACGCTCGCGCACCGCCAGCACGACGAAGGTGATCGCATAGGCCAGTCCCGCAGCAAGCAGGACCAGAAGCGGCACACCAAATGCTGCCAAAGCGATGATAACGGTAGGTCCGATCATGCTGAGGAGCGTGAAGCTCTGCGAGGAGCCGGGTGCGCGAAGTCCGTCCCTGTTGGTGCGCCAGTCTGCTCCGCGGCCTGCTCGCATCGCAGCGCGCATGTTCCACAAGCCGGCTCCCATCGCGATGGCGATCCCCAGAATAAGCAAAACGTGCATTCCGAACCTCCAACGTGTGAGATGTGTGTGACCTTCATAGGGCTGCGCGGTCAAGCGCGGCGACCTGGTGCCACCACTGATGATGTTCCCGGCAAGATTCATCCTGTGGGATCTACGTGGTATGAAGAAAAAGACTTGCGCACCCTGTTCACGTTATGTTCAATACGCGCCACAGGAGGACGACCATGAAGTTGAAGGACGCGATGCGCGGCTATGATTACGATCTGCCGCTTCTGGATGCGCTAAACGATCCGCAGCTGTCGGTCGATCGCCGGGTGCTGGCCGGAGCGACCATCGGCGTCGGCCTGGACATCGCCTATTTCGCAATCCGTGAGCTGGAGGAAGCGTTCGCGGCCTTGGCGCACGACCATAGCAACGGCGTCGAGGAGGGTGTCGGCTTCGAGGAGGTCGCCGAGATCCTGAAGGCGCAGAGCCCGTTCCAGATGCGTCTATGGCACCTGCTGGACGTGACGCCCCTGCAGCTGGCGCTCGAGGACCTCGCGTGGCTCAAGAGCCTCGCGTATCGCCGCGGCCGTATGGCGGCGGTCGTCCGCGACGAGAACCTGCCGATCACCTACATGACCGATGAGGCGCTCTGCGAAGGCGTCACCGCATCGCAGCTGATGGCGCGAACGCAGGCGAGCAGCTGATCTGTCTTCAGGCGACCAGTACCTGCATGGTCTCGGGCGCCTGGGGCCTCTGCCGCGATACGCGGAAGGGTTGAGTAGCGTTGCCGGTGCGAACGACGAATTGATCGACGCCGGTCGCTTCGCGCAGTTGGATTGCGACGGCATAGGCGTTCTCGAAGGACGCCAGTGAGCGGCAGGTAGAAGCTGTGTTGAGCATGGCGCGGTACTCGTCTGGCACGTCCTGTCACGGCACGCGCCGCAGCGCGTCCGTTCATGGATTGTTGAACATGTTGGGTATATCAAAGGGAGCGGACCGGATTCGACGCACTCGCGTTTAATCGGTCTATCCGCCGTTTCGACGGAGGATCCTTTGATGATGGGGTCGGGGCCGCTGCTATCGGTTTCGGCCCCATTTTCGTATCCGCCGCTTGTGAGAGGCGCCGTAGGCGTCCAATTTAGCGGGGCATCATCATCCCGCTGGCGAGGCCAACCACGTAGCCGTCAGCCTCGGCCTTTCGCTTGACCATCTCTTCGCACGTCAGCGGTTCCGAAGGCGGAGCCATGCTTGCTGCTCCGATCATGCCGCAGAAGCCGAGCCCTGCAACCACGGCGGTTACCTTCAAAGTCACCGCACCACCCTGGTAGAGAATGGTTATGGAGGCGGTGACCAGGACCGAGATTACGAACACCAAACCAGTATGATCCATGGTTTCAACTCCTACAGAGTTACGATATGGAAGCATCGGCGAACGGCATCGCAGGCGCGCGCCAATCGCACCGCGTCACACCAAAAGGACGCAGCTTTACAGCGCCGTTAAACGCTCCGTTTTACATAACCATTATTATCGCTCTGAAAGAAAGCGCGCTGCCGATACAGGCGTGCAGGCGTCTAACAGGCGCTAACAGCAGCCTGATTACTGGCGCGTCCGGTCGCGATTAAGCCATCTGTCGAAAGGACCGAACAGCTTCGGGAGTTTGTAGGTGACAAGACCGATCATAAAGAAAAGGCCGCTGCCGAGAAAGTTCTGAGGTAGCCGGTCAGGGGACAGTCCTTCCCACATCAGGCCGGTATAAACGCAGGCGAGCCCGATCAGGTAGACGACAGCGGCGAAGCCCGAAGCTGCTACCATACCGTAACCGACGCTTGCGACGGCCTGGTCGTCAATCTGCCCTGTAGCCCGCTTCATCATCGCGAGGAGCAGGACGAACATCATCACCACCATCGGTGTCCCGGCGACGATCTGAAGCCATTCGATGGCAACCATCTCTCCGAAGGGCCCGGATCCAAGCATGGCAATTCTCCCTCAATCTGTCCTTACGTCTTTCACCCTCCCCTCTCAATCGCGCGTCGCTCCCGTTCGTGGCGCAGGCGGTCAACCGTCGCGACGTCTGCGTGAGATTGGATCAGCCGATCGAGTGCGTCGTCAGGAAGGTATCGCGGATCGAGTTTCGGTCCCTTGGCCTTGGGCGCATCGCGCCCGATGGCGATCAGATGACGGCGGTTGCGCACCTCGACCAGTAGCGCTCCGCGTTCCGCTCGGTTGAAGGCGCGATCGAGACCGTAAAGCCACCCCGCCGAGGCCTCGACCAGCATCGCCTCGCAGCGCTGAAGATCGTCATCGTGACGGCATTCACGGATTCGGTCGACCGTCAGGGCGCGTGCCGTCTCGCGGGTTCGGCGATAATGATCGCTGTTTGGGCCTTCGAGCGCGAAAAGCCGGTGCATATGGCGGACCCACGCTCCCATGCTCTCCCATGCAAACGGCTTCGGCGCGCTACGCGGTTCTGCACGATAGGTTTTCATCGGGGCGAGGGACCGCGGCGGCTTTTTGTCGCCGTAGAAGAGGTCGGGCTCCCGCCAGCTCATCGGACCGGCTCCAGGTCCCGCAGCTCTGCCATCTCGATCTTGGCCGTGCGCTCGGCTCCGACGGGATTGAAGAAGACATAGCAATGGTCCGCGAATGGGGCTCCGCATAGGCGCCACACCACGCCTGCCCGACCGAGAAAGCGTTGGATTCCGAATGCCGGATCAACGGATCCCGGTGCGTCGACCAGTCGGACGCGCTGGCGCACTGCGAGCCAGTTTCCGGCCTTGCGGACGATCGCGGCGCGTTCGTCCGGCGACAGGATAGACGGCCGATCTGATCGTGGCGGACCGAACGTCGCAAACGGGTCGCCTTTGATCCGCTCCAGCTTCTGCTCGATCGCTTCGACAGGCGGCCGATCCCAATCCGGCGCGGCCCGGTTGCGACGGAAGTGTGTCGTCGCTTTGGATCCGAAGAGATCCTGCTGATACCCAACAACACGCCGCTGGCGTTGCTCTTCGGCATAGGTGGCTCGCCATACGTCGTCGTCCGTTTGCGGCCTCGGGGCTTCATCGGCACGACGAACGAGCGCCATCAACTCGGCGAACTCCTCCGGGGAGGTCGTGGCTATGCGCGGATCGTACCTCATCGCAGGACCCTCGACAGGTGTCCTGCGTACACTGAGACCACCTTCCAATAGGCAGCCATGGGGGCCTTGTGACGCCGCCAGCATTCCTCGGCTCGCGTCTGCGCGTCGTGTCGCAGCTCGAGGAGGACGAGCCGTAGCTCAGCTCGGGTCGCCGGCGTCATCGCCTGCAGCCGGGCAATGCTCGGCAGCGCGAGGACCGGGTTGCGCACATGGGCTTGGCTGGACCGCGGCCGCGAGAGGTTGGACCGATCGACCATCATGCCTCTCCCCATTCAAGGCCACGGCCTTCGGTGATCGCCTGTATGGGGCTGTGGTCGACTGCGAGCGCCATGCGCAGCGGCGAAACCCAGATCGCCTTGTGCGAGAGCGTGAAGGTTTCGCCGAGCCGGGCGAGTAGCAGCGCTTCACCTATTTCCTCGGCCATGCCCTGCGCCGCAGCCGATGGGACCGCATTGCCGATCCATTCCCGCTTCTTGGCGTCCGATGTTCCCTCGAGCTCGAACGGTTGGGGCATCGACCAGGCATCGCGTTCGCCGTCGAAGCGGAAGACCTCCTCGGGGTCGAATAGCGACTGAAGAGCGGCCAGCTCCAAGGTCGTAAACGGTCGGTGCCATGTCCCATCGGAGGCGATGATCCGGGCAACCACCCGATCGTTCGGTGCCGGCAAGGTGGCCAGCGGCTCGGCCTCGGGGATGCGGGGATCCGCAACCGACCACTTGCCGCGGTCGTATTTCGCGTAACCGGGGACAGCGACGCTCGTGTCTTCCCAGCGGACCACGCCATAGTGCGCCTGGCTGTTGTAGCTGTGCTGATCTCGGGCACCGGAGCTGAGGCCGACCGGGCGAGGATCTGCGACCGACAGCGCACCGCCAGCGGGATGGATGGCCCCGGTGACGACCTTGGCGGTATCACCAAAATCGGTAACCGCGAGGATGTTGCGATGCGTGCCCGACGCATATCCCGGCCTCGGGTCGGCGACAGAAAGCGCACCAGACCCTACGCGATCCGAGCCGGTGATCGTCGGGGCTGCTTGGTCGGCCGCAACCACCTTCATCTTGTTGTGGTGAGCGCCGCTGCCGTGCGTCGGCCGCGGGTCGGCGACGGGCTCGCCAGCTTCGGAGCCGCCAAGTGGCACGATCCGAAACACGTTGCCTAAGCGCGGGGCGGCGGTTCGAGGGTCGGAGACGGCATAGGGGCCGGTTCCGACCGATACGTCGGCCTTGATGCACGGTGCTGGCTCTGACCACGGCCGCACGCCGAGCTGGACGCTCTTGGGATGGCCATTCACCCGCGGATCAGCGACGGCATGGGCACCGCCACTCGGCTTGGGGCTTCCGCTGATCGTCGCCGCGCTCTGCTCCCAGTCACGCACGCCGAGGACGTGACGATGCGTGCTCTCGCCGTAGTCGGGGCGAGGATCCGCAACGCTGTAAGCCCCGTTCGTCGGACCGGTGCGACCTGCGACGGTCCCGGTGTGGCCGTCCCAGTCGCGGACGCCGAGGACATCGGCGTTCCAGTCGGCAGGAACGCGGACGTCGGCAACCGAGAAGCGGCCTTGGGCCGGCGAGCGGGCCGAGGTGAGCGTCGGCGCGGGGTCAGACCAGTCGAGGACGCCAAGCGCGTTCTCTCGCAACGCCTGCTCGGGTACGATGGCGAAATCTCGGAGGTGCCCGTCCACGACGGCGAGATCGTTCAGCGCGCGCCAGTCCCGGCCCGCCGGCACGAAGGCAAGGCGCACCCACGTCTTCCACTGGAGCGCGGGCACGCGGTGCATGACGCCTGCGACCGGGTCGCCGGGCAGCGGCAGCTTGCCGATCACCTCGCCGACACCGCGCAGCCGCTTCTTGGCGGGCTGATAGATGAAATTCGGCACCTTGGACGGATGCCGAAAGAGGCGGAGGAACCGCTTGCGGCTCTGTGCGAGCCCGCCGATCGTGCCGCAGTCGTGGATACTGTCCTCGACGTCGCTCACCACATACCCGTAGGCGCGGTACAGAGCGTCGATCTTCGCAAGGAAGCGCGCGCCACGCGACGAGGCGATCCGCGGCACGTTCTCGAAGGCAACGATAGCGACCGGATCGTCACGATAGGCCTCAAGGCTGAGCATCATGCCGCGCGTCGTGAGGTCGTTGAGCGCCTGGTACTTGGCGGTCTCGGCCGCCCGCGCCGACAGCAACCCGGAGAAGCCTTTGCAGGGATAGCTTGCGAACAGAATGTCGAGGCGGCCGAACACGCTACGCACGTCGCGCGGCGTCGCTTCGCGCCACCCTGGAGGTGGCGCCTCACCGTGGAAGGCCCGGTATTGTGCCTCGCTGAAGAGGTCCATGACCGTGCCCTTCACGCCGGTCAGGCGCTCGAAATTACGGATGGCGCCTTCATCGACATCGATGCCGCCCGCGCACTCGAACCGGCCTCGGAGTGGTCCCACGCGGGGATTGGCGGCGTTCATGCCGGCAGCGCCGGCGCCAAGGCCGCACGCCATGTGGCCGTGGCGGATCACCACCTCGGCCGTCGCGTGCCTGAATGCGTTCATTGTGAGGCTCCCGGATCTACATGACCCAACAGCCCCTCTCCCCCTTCCCTCCCTGACGCCGCGGGCGACACGCCTTCATCGGCTACAGCATCAATCGGACCGCATCGGTGCTGCGCGAGGCACCGTCATACCCTCGCTGCCATGCGTGGCGCAGCTTCGTGCCGCGTCGATAGGCCGAATTGGCGTTGCCCATCACGAAGCTGCGCCAACCCGCCTTCTCGGCCTCCCATTCGGCGTTGCCCGGCGCCGGGCCGAGAAGCTGTACGAGGTCGAAGCGCCGATCGCGTGGACGGCATTGACGGACATGGTTCTGCTGAGACTTAATGCCCGACACTGCGGTCTCCTATCGTGAAGGGGTGAAGGATGAACGAGATGGCCGCAGCTCCCGCGCTCGCCGTGCAAACCCCGCGATCCGCCTCAAGGCCGTCCCTATGGGTCGTTGCGGCACTGCTGATTGCGCATCAGGCGGCCCTCACCATCATCCACTATCTCGTCGGCCCTGCGCTTGGTTTAGATCCGGCCTCGGCCTCGCTCACCGCCGCGTCGATCGCCCTTGGTGCCGTTGCGATACTCAGCCTGGTGGCGATGGATATCCGCAAGGTCGGCCGCTCTCGCGCTGTTTTGATGGTCAAACCGGATTGGGATCGTTCGACCCTTGTGACCATGCTGGGCGGCCTTGCGGTTGCGCAAATGCCGCTCGGCATATTGGCTTTGCAGGGTGCCACCGTCTGGCAGTCGGGTGCGTCGAGCAATCTCGAGGTCGGCCGCGCACTGGTGGCATCAATGGCCGGGCCATCCGGCATCGCGCTGCTTGTTGCGACGGTGCTGGTCGCGCCGATGGTCGAGGAGGTGCTTTACCGCGGATATCTGCTCGGCACACTCGTTGATCGTGGCTGGCGCGTGGTGGCAGTCATCGCCTCGGCCCTGTTGTTCGTCACCTTGCATTTCGAGCCAGCAAATCTCGTGGCATCGCTATGCCTCGGGCTGGGGACCGGCCTATGCGCCGTCCAATCGCGCTCCATCGTTCCTGGCTTGATCGTCCACATCGCGAGCAACGCATTCGGCATGTGGTATGCGACCCTTGCCTCCTGAGACGGTCAATGCCTGCCTCGGTCGGTCCACCGGGTTCGCCTCAGAGGTCGCCGCGCAACATCATCATGAGGACCCGGCGCGTCTTGGTTGGATCGGCGGGGTCTTCTGATCCGTACTCTCGGGCGAGATCGTAATAGTCGATCGAGAAATAAACGGTCTGCCCGCGAAACTCGAACTCGCCGCGATTTCGCTCCCGATCGCGCGGATCGAAGGCGCAGCGCCGAAGTGCATCGACGATCCCAATCTGAACCGCGAGTGCGCTCGTCCCGTCCTCGGTGAACGTGGCGAGGCAGGCGCTGGTCATCATCACCTTAGCCGTGCGATCAAGGCCTTGCCGGCACCGATCGTTGAGGCGGCCGATAGTATCGATATTGCTGTCGGTCGTATCGACCATCTGAGGTCTCCGAATAGGCGCGCGCAGCGCGCAGTCCCGGCGTTGGGTTCGTGATCCAGATTCACCAGTCGAAGACTGGGAGACCGTCGGCTTCAGGCTCGTCGCGATCGAGCATAATCCAGAAGGCGGATTTCGCGCGCGCGAGGGCCATGCAGGCTGCGAGGTCGACCGGGAGCGTCTCGTCGACGTCCTCCGGCACGTAGATGAACCATCCGTATTCGCCCTTCTCCCAGGCTGGGCCGGGATAGGTCGGCAGGAAGGTGTTGCAGGTTTCCTGCGTGATGTGAGCGGTCGACAGAACGAGCATCGGCTCGATCGTCGGATCTATCGGCCGCGCATCCTGATTGTCGTTCATGGTGTCCTCCGTGAGGGATCAGGCCGCGAGCGGCGTTGGTCGGGCGAACAGCCCTGCGTTGAAGCGCTCGAGCCAGCTCTGCATGGTTGGGCGTTCGCCAACGGGCACGAGCGCGGCGACGTCCTGAAAACGGATCAGGTCGAGCGGCGCGTCGCGCCAAATGCGGTCGATTTCCCGGCTTGGGAGAAGCCCTTCCGCTCGAATGAAGTCGGTCATCCGGCCTGGGCGCGCTTTGGTCGAGCGGCGCCATAGCCCCTCCACGGTGTGGAGCCTCGGCGCCGCTCTAGCTTCGACCAAGACGATCAGCCGAAGGCACCAGCGAGGAAGGTCGCGGATCTCCTCAGCCTTGTTCGCGATGCAAATCCATTATGTCGCCATTGAGACGATCCATTCCCTTTGACGGGATAAGGATATTGTCCCATTATCGATCGGGTCGGGGCAATAAAATGGAAACGCCCAGTGTCATGTCGAGGGTTCAGTGCATCTTTTCCCGTTCGATCCTTGGCTCGGCGTCGAGCCTATACTTCTTGATGGGACGATGATCCGGCCTGCGCTTGATGACTCCATAAAGCAGGACGCAATCAAATACTTACCCGAAACAAATCTCCCTTCTCTCCTTCATTCCGACGGAAGCCCCGTTGTAGAAGTCAATTCGTTCATCACGTTCCTGCGATCCGATGGCGTGTCCCTTGCCAGCGCAGGCCACTATGCTCGAGATCTTCAGGTCTTTGCCCGTTACCTGCGGGATGCGCGTTCAAAGTCGTTACTCGACGCATCGAGTGCCGACGTAGGGAAATATCGCAGCCTTCGGCTCGAAGGGCCGGGCGAGCTCCGACTATCGGGATCGTCTTGGAAGCGCACCTCTGCGGCGCTAACGCGGTTCTATCAATGGGCCGCCAGCGAGGACGCAGGACTGATATCAGTTGCGCCGAAAACCAGATTCCGCCGTGATGGCGCGGTTGCCGAAGATACGATCCGCATGATCCCGCTCGAGGATTACGTTCTGTTCCGAGACCAAGGCCTGCTCGGTGGGGGTTACGCGAACGGCATCACTCACCGGCGGAATCCGATGCGCGATGCCGCGTTCGCCGAGCTGCTTGTGACGACAGGGGTTAGGCTCGAAGAAGGCGCAAGCCTTCTGATCGGTGAGCTTCCGACGACGAACGCCCGCGTCTTTCACGGCTGTCGCAGCACCATGATCGACCTGCCCGCCAGAATCACCAAAGGGCGCAAACCTCGATCAGTGCCGTTCCCGAGGCGGGTAGCCAGTAACTTCATCGACGCTTATATTCGCGAGGAGCGGAGCCAGTTGGTCGATCGCTGGCGACGCGCGGGTGGGGTCCGGACCATGCGGCAGCCGCTCATCGGCACGCTTGCAGGCGGGCAACGCGTTTTGATCAAGGGCGAGCGGCGCCCTCGATCACTGGCGACTCTGCGCATCGACGAACGACGCAACCTCCTATTGCTGCCCGGATCGGGCGCACCATTGGAAAGTGCGCAGCCGGCAGCATTGTGGCTGGCGCAGGACGGCCAAGCCCTCACCCCCGCGGCATGGCAGTCGATATTCCGGCGTACCAGCAAGAAGTTGTCGGAGGACATGGGCTGGGACCTACACGTATCGCCCCATACCCTCCGGCATACCTTTGCCGTCTACTGGCTTACACACCTCGTCAAAGCGGAAGTGATGAGGCTCGACGATCGATCTGTCCCGGATCGAACCGAGGAAATCTACATGAAGGTTGTCAGCGACCCCTTGCGCCGGGTCCAGCGATGGCTGGGTCACGCCAGCGTCCTGACCACTGAAAAATATCTCACCTACCTCGATGAAGCCTTCGAAATCGTAGATCAGGCGGCCGAGGCGCTGGACTCTCGTCTGATGGGCTTCTTCTAGCAGTGGGTCGCCCTCGCCTCTCGTTCCGCGATTTACCTCCGCAGCAGGATGAGGAGCCGCGAGCCGACGCGATCGTAGCCTATCATCATCGTGACGGTGTCGGGCGCGAAATGACCTGGTTGCTGCACGAGGTGGGGAACGAAGGCCTGGGTCGCGATCTTGCCTTGTACCTTGGGCCGATGATGAACGAGCTGTTCGCCGGCCTGGCCGTCCCGAGTGTCGAACAGTATCGACAGAGCTGGATCCCGCTCGGGAAACATCTGTCCTCCAGCGGGCGCCTCAACGGGGGGCTTCGCGTGATCACGGCCGCTGACATCGATGCCTGCGACGTTCGGGGTCAATACTCCCGGTTCCGTTGCCTTGTTCACGGCCTTCGCGCGATAGACGAACGAAACCCTGATCTGCTTCGTCCGGATCTGAAGGCGCGGATCAACTTCACGAGCCGGCACAACGGAACGGCATTACGGCCCCGCGAACCGTTGACACCGTTCGTCGCTCGCGTCCTGAAAGACGCCGCTGATCGCAGCGTGGTAGCTACACGCGAAAGGATCTTGTCGGGCCGCGAGCAGATCGAAGCTTTGCGAAACAAGCCGGAGAGGAGCCGCTTTGAGAATGTGTTCCTGAGGGTCGCCGACGGCACGCGCCCCGCTCGAAGCGAGTTCGACATGTTCAAATATCGCAAGGTTGCCATCGCCGCGGCCAGCGATCTTCTCGTTCTGACCCTGCCTGATGCGATCTGCTTCATCATCGCCATCGCGCTCCGGGTCGAAATGCCGATAGAATGCCTGCGGACCCTGCGGCGCGACTGCCTGAAGAACCCCGCGAGAGGGTACGTCTCCATTGAATACACAAAGGGACGAGGCGGCCCCCGCGCGAAGATCAAGCGCGAACGCGTGCGTGATGGTGGAATTAATACGCCCGGCGGACTCGTTCGCCTTGCCCTCGAACTATCCCGACCCGCCGCCGAGCGAATGGCCGATCGAGGGGACCCGAATGCGGATTACCTGTGGGTGGGCTTCGTTGCAGCCGGACTGCCGAGCTGGCGGCGGTTCAGCCTTTCTACCCACAACTTCTATGCCGCGATCAGGAGCCTTGGGCTCGTCGACGAAGCGGGCAAGCCGATAACCAAGATCGTTCCCGCCCGGCTAAGGAAGACGGTGAAGCGGGACAATTACTTGCGCCACACAGGCCACCTTCGGCGCTTCGCGAGCGATCACTCGAAGCCAGTTGCCGCTCGGCATTATGCCGCGGTGGACGGGCTTCGAGAAGAGCATGCACGCTCGGTAGCGGTCGCTGAAGGTCAACTGTTCGACATGGCGATGATGCCGTTGGTCCTGCCACCGAAGGAGGAAGTCAGCGCGCTCGCATCCGGCCTCTCGATCGGAAACCAAAAGCTCGACGCAGGCGCGGTCGCGTCGTTGGTCTCAGGCGATGCCGATACGTTCCTTGGCATGTGTTCCGGCTTTTGGTCGAGCCCTCTTGGGCGGAACGACAACGGCTCCTGCGCCACCGCGTTCACCGGCTGCCTCCATTGCTCGAATGCAGTGTTCACCGCACGAAAACTGCCTGCATTGCTGACCTATCTGACATGGCTAGCTGAACGGCGCGCCGTCATGACGGAAGCGGAGTGGCACGAGCGCTACAGCGCCGACCATAATCGAATTATGGTACAGATACTCCCCGTGTTCGACGCTGGCGATATCGAACAGGCTCGGTCCACGGCGGAAAATGCCGCTGTGGCGCCAGCGCTGCCGCCACATCTTCAGCGGGGCTGAACATGCGTCGGGTTCTGGAACGTGCCGAAGCATCTTGGCGGATTGACCGTTCGGCATTGGTGATTCCGCCCCAGATGGTCGTGAGTGGCCGTGAGCAGCAGAATATCTCTCTGGTCGGGGACGATAAGTGGCTGCTCGAATGTGCCATCGCGCGGCCGACAAAGGCCCATGAAGCCTGTATCTGCTTCGGTCGGATCGCCGATGCTGATGAGCGGGAGCTCATACGAGAATACCTGTTCCTGTCTTTAAACTACGACTCCCGAGACAATGTGCGCGGCCGCCTCGGCGTCCTGAAACCTGGTTCGCTGATGCAGGTCGGCAATATAATCCGGCATTTTCTACAAGAAGTGCGGGAAGCCGGACTTCGACTCCACGAGATCGATCAGCCTTGGCTGGATCAGTGGCTGTCCGCGAAGCGGCACCTCGCACCGGCAACTCTTGTCTACAAGATCCTCTGCGTACGGCGACTTGCGCTCTATACGCCCTCCCTGTCGTTCCGGGGAATCGAGATAGCTCCTTGGGGTAACCGTTCAGCGACTAGGATCGCGGGATACCGGGGTGGCCGAGAAAATGTCACACCGCGAATACCGGAAGCCATTAGCGCGCCGGCGTTGCGGTGGGCCATGTTCTACGTCCATCATGGGATCGACGATCTTATCGCCCGACATCGTATAGCTGGCATCAACATCGCCGCGCGTCGGCAGAGAGTGTCACCGAAACTAAGCGACCAGCGCCTGCGCGCTTATTTGGATGCGCTTGAAGCATCGGGCTCTGGAGTACCGGCGACCCAAGATGGTCGACCCGCGTGGCCAGAAATCTGCAAGGCCAGCGGCCTCGGCGTGGCAGTGCTGAAGGCACGCTCAGCTATGCTCGAGAAGGCAATCTCGCAACTCGGAACCGAGCGCCCAGGCGCAAGCAGTGGTTGGGCCAGCATGCCAGGAACAAACATTGCGTGGCGGTCGCATCTTCCCAGCTTCAGCAGCCGTTATACCTTCATACCGGCGATAGCCGCGTGCTATCTCGTAATCGGCCTATTATCAGGAATGCGCGGCGAGGAAGCGGCCGCGCTCAAGCGTGGTTGCCTCAGACTCATGCGCGACGAACATGGGAAGGTTAAGGGCTACGAACTCGTCGGAAGAATCTTCAAAACCCGTAAAAACGTCGACGGCGCTGAACATCGCTGGACCGTGATAGAGCCTGTTGCCAGGGCCGTATTGGCAGCAATACGGTTGCAGGACTATCTACACAACAGCGCCGATCGAACGGAAGCGCCGCGAGATGATGAGCCCCTGTTCAAACCGGCCTTGATTCGGGGGGTGGGCAATGTCCAGCTTACGGCGCATCAATCGACCGTATACCTGAATTACTTTGCCAAAGAGTGTCGCCGGCTCGCCGAAGAAATGGCAGCGGCGGCGCCCGCCGAAGCCGACCGCATACTGGCACTTTATCATATCCCGGACGAGGGTGATGAACCCTGGCGGTGGCGCACGCGTCAGCTCCGCCGCACCCTTGCATGGTACATCGCCAGTCAGCCCTTCGGCGTGATCGCGGGCATGATACAATATGGGCACGCGAGCGCCATGATGTTCGAAGGCTATGCGGGCACTTCCCAATCCGGCTTCCGTTCGGAGATCGAAGAGGAACGTCGCCTCGCTCAGCTCAGCGATATCGTCGAGATGTACGAGGACTGGAAGGCAGGGATCAATCCAGGCGGCCCCATGCGATCGAAACTCGTCGCCGAATTTACAAGCATCAGAAACAAGATCGGAGATCTGCCCGGCACGGTCGTTGATGATCGGCGCCGCGCAAAAATGCTCTCGAACACCGCCGTCACGCTTCATCCGGGTTATATCAACGACTGCTTCTTCTATGCCGACCACGCCCTCTGCTTGAAGGTGAAAGGAGCTGAGGCGCAGCCGGCATTTACGAGGTGCCAGCCTGCTCGTTGTCCGAACAGCGTGGTGGCGAGGCGGCATGTGCTGGCTCTGCAATCATGCATCGCAGATGCCGAGACCATGAAAAATGGCAAGAACATCAGCCCGATCCAGAAACACGCCATTGAGGCACAGATCGATATTTACAGGCAGTTGCTGGAACAGGTCGAACGATGACGACGAAAGCGAACCCTCCCCGGAAATCGCAAGCCACCGTCGCGCTGCTTGACGCCTATAACCGCTTGCGCGACGGCAAAGGCACCGCGACGAATGGCAAGCTGAGCATAACCAATGTTGCGCGCGAGGCGGGGGTCAGTCGAGCGACGGCCTATCGATGCTCCAAACTTCTCGCTTTGTTCGATGAAGCTCCGAAGCCGCCGAAGGCTAAACCACAAAGCACGAGCGGCAAGGCCGAGCTGCGAAACGTGATCAACCAGTTGCTCAATCGTATCATCATGCTGGAGGCTGCGTTGGAAGCCAAAGACGCGGAACTCCGGCAATTGCGCTCAATGCTGCCAAAACCACGGCCGGCCGACTCATGATGCGAGCAAGTCCTGAGGACATTACAATCGACGCCACGTTGCACGCTCAATTCGCTCTACGCTACATGGCGACGCGAGACCGCCACGGGCGGGCTACGCATTGAAGGCAGGTTCAGTGTAAAACCCTCCCCGCTTGCGCAGCACTGATCCTCCCCTGCACAACGCTTGATGGATTTTGGTTGGGCCCATCACTCGACGAAGAATTCCCTCAATCAACGGCCCGCCTGCGACCAGCAGCTTGAATGGGTATCTCGCATGTAAATGACCGCGATTGGCCGTAAGGAGAACGGCAGGTATGGACCGCGGAAGGCAAACAACTGCCATTCTTAGGCTGGCGATGCAGGCCCCAATGCTTCGATAATACGGCAATCCGCAACGATGCCGCCATCGCAGGAATCAATTACCGCCTTCAGCTCTTTGCGAAGCGCCGCAAGGTCCGAGAGCTTGCGGTCAACTTCAAGTAGGTGCTCTTTGGCGATCCGGTCGATACCGGCGCAATCGCAGCTGCGGTCGCCCGAGATGCTTAACAGCGCACGGACCTGATCGAGCGAAAACCCGAGGTCGCGGGCCCGGCGGATGAAGGACAGTCGGCCAAGTTCCGCCTGCCCATAGTCCCGGTAGTTGCTCGTTGTCCGCGCCGGCTTAGGCAGCAGGCCGATTTTCTCATAATAGCGGATCGTCTCGATCTTCGTGGCCGTAGCCTTGCCCATATCGCCGATCGTGAATGCCATACCCTTGACCCTGTAGTTGCTACAGGCCCTATATGGCCTGTCATCACCGAAACAGGAGATGCATATGGCCGGCGGATGCTGCGGCGGATCACAGGACAATACCGAAAAGCTGAACGATGCGGCATGGCGGCGCGTGTTATGGATCGCGCTTGTGATCAACGCGGTCATGTTTGGCGTGGAGATTGTCGCCGGTGTCACTGCCGGGTCTGCATCGCTCAAGGCCGATGCGCTCGACTTCCTGGGCGACGCTGCCAACTACGCGATCAGCCTCGGCGTCGCGGGCATGGCGCTGGCGTGGCGAGCGCGGGCGGCTATGGCCAAGGGCGTATCGATTCTGTTGTTCGGGATTTGGGTGCTGGGCAACACGATCTGGATGGCGACGCAGGGCATAGTTCCAGCTGCTGAGACCATGGGGATCGTGGGCGTGATCGCAATGGTCGCGAACCTTGCCTGCGCCGCGATGCTCTGGCGTCACCGCGCGGGTGACGCCAACCGGCGCTCGGTCTGGATCTGCTCGCGCAACGATGCGATCGGCAATATCGCCGTGGTCGCCGCAGCGCTGGGCGTGTTCGGCACCGGCACGGGCTGGCCGGACATCGCTGTCGCAGCAATCATGGCCGCGCTCGCGCTGTCCGGCGGATGGCAGATCATCCACCAGGCGCGCGGTGAACTGAGGAGCAGGCCTATTCTCCGCCGAAGCGAATCCGCACCCCTCCGTTGAGGACAAACCCGTCGGTCGGTGCCCAGGCATCGACCGTCCATGCCCCCGCCGGTGCGCGACGCGGCAGGAGCAGCCGGTCATATTTCGTCTGCCGCACATTGAGCAGGTTTTCGGCATTGAGGAACAGGCTGACCTTGCCCAATATCACTTCGCCCATAGCGCCGAGCTGGACATAGGACCTGCTTTGCGTCCGGTAGGGATTGTCGTCCGGTATAGTATGCCTCGATCCCGAAACGGCCACGCCCTTCCTTCTCCCACATTCCGACAAGGCCCGCGCTGTCTCGGGGCGTCAGTGGTACGATCCGCCGACCAGAGCCATCGAGATCGGGTTCATTCGCGGCGACATGCACGTAGCTGCCGGTCAGAGACAGAGCCTGCCAGCGATAACGTAGCAGCACTTCGGCGCCGCGCGTCCGCGTGACGCCATCGGCATTGATGAGCGTGACATGATCCGCGTCCACCGTCTGCAACTGTTGGGCATGGTCAATGCTCGAGGCAAACAGGTTGAAGTTCGCTTCGAACGGTCCGCTGGCGTAGCCGAAGTCGATCGACCCGCTGTTGGCAAACTCCGCTTTGAGCTTTCCATAAGGCAGAAGGCGCGCAAGGCCATTGGCCTCTGTCTCCTCGACAAACGGTGTCGGCGCGTAGAAGCCGCGTCCCAGCGACGCACGGATCGTCCAGGGCCCAGGGCGATAGAGCGCGGAAAGGCGCGGGCTGACATGTGAGCCATAGTCGCTATGCGCATCCCAGCGCAGGCTCCCCGCCAGGGTCAGCCGGTCGGCCAGTTCCTGCTCACCCTGCACGAAAAGCGCGGGCACGGTATAACTGTAATCGAAGGCTGAGAACGCTTTGGACCGATAGTCGTCCAACTGGATCGCAGCGCCTGCCAGCCATGTCGTCTCGCCTGCCTTGCCGCCGAGCGAGGCCTCAGCGAATGCCGTGCGGTGGCGGTCATTCTCCACTGTCTTGCCGAAGACATGGCGATGCGATTGGGTAACGCCGGACGCGCGCAAACGCAGCGTGCCGATGCCTTCCAGCGGTGTTTCGGCCGTGAGGCCGAGGTCGTAGCGCCGGCTGTGCAGCGTCTGCGCGAACGGCGATCCGTCCGGCGCATTGGCTTCCGGCATCGTTCCGCCGTCGCGCTGCTCCGCCATCGCGCCGAAAGTGACCAAGGCTTTGGTCCCATCGGCAGTGTTGACAAACAGACGGGGCCGGACTGTGAAGCGCTCATAGCCGGGCATGTCGGCCCAGCCGTCATCGTTCAGATCCTGTCGGCTTTGACGGTCATAGCCAGCGGTGACCGAGGCACTGAACACGCTGCTGAGCGGCGCGGCGACATACCCCGTCACATCCTGTCCGTCACGACTGGTAGCATTGAGCAGGAGTTCGCCTTGCGACTCGCTGGCCGGACGACGCGACACCAAATTGATGACGCCGCCCAGTGCTGAGGGACCGTAGAGCGCCGATGCCGCGCCCTTGATGATCTCCACCTGGCCAAGATCGGTGGGCGGGATTTGCAGCAGACCAATGGAGGGTGTCTGCCCACCATAGAGGGGCAATCCGTCGGCCAGGATCTGCGTGTAGCGGCCCTTGAGGCCTTGGATGCGGACATTGGCCGCGCCTAGCGCGGGCGATGTGGTCTGAACCCGCACGCCCGGCGTCTCGCTGACGAGCATGGCGATGTTGCCGGGGCGCATGAGGAGCTTTTCTTCAATCTCCTCGCGATTGATGACATCGACACGGATCGGTTCGTCCTGAACCCTGCGCCCCGTCCGTGTCGCCTGGACCACAATCTCGGTCTCAGCCTCCTCTGTGTGGTCGGCCTGGACCTGTGCTTGCGCATAGGCTGTACCGGCCATCATGGTTGCAATAACCAGCGCGCTGCTCCCGACACAGACCCTGCCGGCACGAACCATCAAACTCACATTGCCCCCGTTCCTGCCCGACATCTGACGCCGGGTACGGAAGGCTCCATAAGACCTGTAGCGACTACAGGGTCAAGAACGGTTTTCAGGATCTGCTATTGGCCGTTGAAACGTCCGGGACGGTGCGCATTGCGTCGGGAGCGCGCGTAGGCCCGGACATTCTCCTGACGGTAACACCGGCAGCCTTGTGTAAGCCGCGCAGCCGATGATGACCTTCAGAAGGCAGCGTGACAGGTCAAGCAGGAACAGTTATCAGGGGGCGCCGAGAATAGAGTAGCAGGGTGGTGTCTCCTGCGCCCGCATATCGTGGGTTCTTCCCTGCCGCGGCGTAAACCTGACCATGTCGGGAAGACGCCTTGTTATGACAGGGCCGTGCTTTCCGATGGAAAAACGGAGCGCACATGAATTACGTCCTACTCGCGGTGGCGATTGTGTCTGAAGTGATCGGCACAACTTTCATGAAGCAGAGCGAAGGTTTCACCAAACTAGCGCCCAGCCTTCTCACTGCCCTCTCGTACATCGTGGCTTTCTACTGCCTGTCGCTGACATTGAAGACCATTCCCACCGGGATAGCTTACGCAATTTGGTCGGGCTGCGGCATCGTATTGATCGCAGCCGTTGCCTGGATCATTCAGGGGCAAAAGCTGGACTTACCGGCAATGGCGGGAATGGGTTTGATCGTGACTGGTGTCATCGTGATGAACGTGTTCTCGCAGACTGCTGCTCACTGATCGGTCGGGGTCGGCAGCTTCCGGGGATTGCGGTGCATCGGCTGAGCGACCGGAATGGGCGCGTAACAGACATTTCCCAATCTGTCGGCGCAACGATCAAGGCCGCATCAGCAAGTCCCGACGGGCAATGGCAAGTCAGTTTCTTCCGCTCAGCAAAGTCATTCCGGATGCCGCCGCGACGAGTCGCACCGCCTTCGGCGGTTGCGCTCGGGACAGTTGCAAAGTGCAGTAGCGCTTTGCAACTGTCCCGAGCGCTTCAATGGCCTCGGATCGTCTCAAACGGCGGATAATTTTGTAGCCCATAAATAAAGGGTTGCGGTGAGACGAGACACCATCTGCAAACATAAGATCCAACAGGCCGATTTCGGGGGTACTGGAAGACCTTCGGCGATGATCCGCCTGACGCAGGCATCGCGGTCCCAGCCCCATTCCCGCAGCGGCGACTGACAGTCATAGAGCGGATCCTCGATCGACAGCGCGTGGTTTGCGCGAAGTGTGTCGCGGGGGCCTGCGTCATAGCCGATGAGGCGCGTAACGCGCTGGCCGCGGTTCCAGGCGTCGATCGCCGGTTGCCAGTTGGCGAGAAAGGCATCCTGCGGCGCCTTCTTGTATTTGAGGCTGCAGCTCGATCCGCCCAGGCTCTTGCTCGGCAGGGTGGCGTTCGTGAGGCACATCTCCAGCAGGCCGTAATAGGGCGGCCAGTGTTTGAACCGTTTAGGGGTGTACGAGACCAGTTCGTGCCTGATGCCATGCCCGTCCATCCAAGGACGGATGACGTCGAGATAGGCGTATGTCGCCGGCTTCTCGACGCCGGTATCGGCGCTCAGAACGAGGTCCGGTGCCCGGCCTCGCGCCACGAGCTCAACCAGCAGGGCGGTGCTGTCGACCCCGATGCCGTAGGCCAAGACGACGGGTGGCGGGGGCATGTCCATGTCACCCGACCTCCGGTTGGCGCTCGGCGATCGTGACTGACACGCCCGCCGAGGTCATGGTGACCGTCACCGAGCGATCCGCTGGCACATCGACCGGATAGTCGCGAAACAGGCCGCGGATGTGTGCCTCGAGCGCAGCATCCGTTCCCTCGAGCAAAGCCAGAACCCGGTCGCTGGCGTCGCGCCGGAACCGTTCCTCCTGGGTTTCATAACTGTCGGCGCAGCTGTCGGAGCTCGGTTCGAAGGCAGCGCGCTGGAGGAGCGAGATAACGTCCCGGGCCAGCAGCTCCGCACCGCGTCGGACGAAGATCACGACGTCGTCGACTTCGGTCGAAAGATCGAAATCCGGACCAAAGGCGACGTCGGCGTCGCAGGCGACCGTCGTGACCGCGTCGCCGTGGGCGACGGTCACTTCGAGCGTCAGCTGCTCGACATAGCCGTTGTCGACGTCCGAAGGTGCCCCCTCCTCGTCGCGGATGTGGAAGGTGCGGCCCTCCTGCTCGATGGTGAAGCCGAGCGTCTGAACGCGCGCGAGCCCGTCATACCAGCGATAGCCGGCGAAGGCGGGCTCCCCGAACACGAGCGGACCAGCGAATGGCTTATGATGCTGAATAGCCAGCTCGGCAGGCTGCGCCACGATGGCGGCCACGTCCGGCATGATTATCATCGTGCCGTCGTTGAAGCTGCTGCCGGACATATAGCTTTCGCCCGCCGCGGCATGCGGAGCGCACCAACCATGGAGACGACATTCGGCCTCGGGCAGCGCGACGCCGAGCCGTCGGGCTTCCAGCCAGTCCTTATGCGACAGCCGATGCGATCCCTCCAACGCGATAGCGCCGAAGATCGCCTTGCTCGCGGCCTCGCGCAGCGCCGTAAGCGCGTCGTTCTGAACGACTTCCTTGCGAGCCGGGAGCACCAGCTGGAGCGCCGGGCAGTCGACGATATCGACCAGCACCGTCCATTCCTCGCCGCGGCCGACCTGCTGCACGACCGGCATCGGGCACGGGATCGTCAGGCCATGGAAATTGAGACGAGCCGCGCCTCCCCGGCGGTGATGCTCCTTCACCACGCCGATGCGGCACCCGTTCCAGCGCTCCTCATAGATCGCCTCGTCCAGCCACGGCGTCTGCTCGACGCTTTCGCCGTCGAAGGTCACGGGCAGAGGATAGTGACGCGCAACATGGCTCAGCGCCGGCAGGACCTCGTCCTCCCAAGCGGAGTCCATGCGGATGCTGATCGAGGTGCCTCGCCCGATCGGATCCGGCGAGATCGCGATCGGCCGGCTGCTTTCCCACGCTGATGCCGGGATGTGGGCGCACCAGCCTTGGTGGGCGGCCTGGGACCACGAACGGATGATGACGTCCCTACCGGCAAGACTGAAGACGCCCATGCCGGCGGGATCCTCGCGGCGAGCGATCGTGTCACTCCACCCGGAGCGGCCCAGCGTGACGATACTGGCCGGGTCGGCAATGCCGTGACCGTCGTCGACGATGTGCAGGAGACGGTCGCCGGCGCGGCCGATCGTGGACACGGCGACCGTGCTCGCGCCGGCTCGGCGCGCGTTCTGCAGCAGCTCATGCAGGATGTCGCTGACCGAGCCGTTGAACAGCCGGGTGACCTTGTTGATGGTCTCGGGCGCGACACTGGTGGAGATCGTGGCGGGAAGCATGGCGGATCCTTCGGAGCCGTGCGAGGGCAATTCCCCGCATCCGCCATCACCCTCCCTCTCCCCTTTTTCGCCCCTGCGGCGCCGGGATGCGCCGCCGAGGCGGACCGCTCACGGCCGCTGGGTCGCCGCGCGCAGCTTGTCTCGCGCGCCTGCCAGCTGCCGGATGCTCTCTTCGAGGAATAGACCCTCGGATGACGCCTCGGCGGTGGTCGCGGCGCGTTGTCTCAGTACCTCGAGGCGACGCTCGATCGCATCGGCCGTCACGGTGACCTCCTGCTCGGAGAAGGCAATCTCACGGGGCGGTGGAACAGGACGGATCGGCGCGGCGGTCACCGCCAAAGGCCGAGCTTCCTTTGCCTCGCTGGAGGCGAACACGCTCCAGAGGTGTGCCTCGGCGTCGAACAGCGTGTCGAAAGCGTGGCTCGTGTTGCTCACGTTCACGACCCACTGCCGCAGATCCCGCTCCATGAACCCCGGCTCGTAAATCCGCCCCGGCGTGTCGCCATCGTCATCATACGCCAGGTCCATGCCCGCGGCACGAAGGCCGTCAACTGCGCGCCCCGTCAGGCGCCAAGCGTCGAAGCGTGCGCCCTCCTCGGACGCAGTGAGGTAGCAGCGGGTGGCGATGTCCCACGCAGCATGCACCCGCTCGAGGTCGTCCTCGAAGCGCTCCCGCTCGCCACCCGGGAGCAGAGCATTACCGCGTTCCGCCTCCCATGCCTCAAGCATGAGGATGTTGGTGTCCATGAAATCGTGCGACGCGCAGACATTGTCCGGCGTGGTCCGATTCCGGAGCCTCGTCTCCTGCCACTCCTCTGCGGTCATCTCATAGGCGACCCGCTTGGAGAGGCTGCAGGCAAGCGCCTCGATCGACGCGTGTGTCAGCACAGCGTCGTAGTCGTCGCCCGCGTAGATCACGGTCAGCTCGCCGACTGCGTCGCGCCGGCTGAAGGTGAACCTCGAACTTTCGGGAACGTCACGCTTCG
The DNA here is from genome assembly GCF_022664435.1 of Sphingomonas panni. Classification (GTDB taxonomy): domain Bacteria; phylum Pseudomonadota; class Alphaproteobacteria; order Sphingomonadales; family Sphingomonadaceae; genus Sphingomonas; species Sphingomonas panni. The sequence goes on from NZ_JAKREU010000008.1 coordinate 36,397, forward strand.
CTGGATCCGCGTAGTCGATCCATATCTGAGCAGCCTCGCCCATCGGGCCGACGCATGGGCCGAAACTCGGCGCTGCCTCATGCCGCCAGCTCATCTCCGACCACGTCGCCGGGATCGGCATCATGGTTGCGAGCGGGTAGTCAGGGAAGAGCCACGGCCATTTCGCGTCGACGGCGCTGGTCGTGTAGCCGTGACTTATCGAGACCATGCTGCTGTCGGTGGCCATACCCCGATATTCGGCGATGCGCTCGGCGTCGCCATCGGCGCCTGCGATCAGCTCGCGCAGCACGTAGGGCCAAATGCCGATACCCACGGACACGTTGAGGAAGCCGTTCCATGTCGTATCGTCGGTATAGCCAGGGAAGGTCGGGCCTTCGCCGAACGACCATAGGACGGGACGCATCAGATGGTGCGAAGGGGGATGCTGGGGGTCGGACAAGGGAGTTGCTCCTGACCGGCTGATTCCGGTGCGCGCTTCCCCGCCCCCTCCCCTCCATGGCCTTGGGCTGCCTGGACGCTCTGGCTATCCGGCGTCGCGCCCCGACAGCGCCATCAGCGGCGTTGCTGCACCGAAGCGCCGGAGCGTTGCCGCCATCTCAGAGCGCAGCTTAGCCTTGCTCGAGACGACGACGTCATGGGGCAGCTGGACCCCGTCCGCGCCGGCATAGCCGGTCGCAGGCCGATCATCGCCGACATAGACCCGGATCAGATGCCCTCGGCCGGGTGCCGCGCCGATATGCCGAGCGGTGAACTCGCCGAGCTTGCCCGTCAGGCCATGGATCAGCTTGCCCCAGCGGATGTGCCCTGCGGCCATGTTCTCGTCCGAGCCGTAACCGCGATCCAGCCACGCCCGTAGGTGAGCGCGCTGCTGCAGCTTGGTGTTTCGTGTCCGCTCCATGGTTCGGCAGAGCGGCAGGGCTCCGGCAACAGCGTCGAGGAGGTGCAGGTCTTCCCCCTGCAAAGCGACCAGGACGTCTTCTATATTCCGGCCCATAATCGCCGCTCGGAGCTGGGCGGCCGCATCAGCGTGGCTGACCTGCCGTCGACCGTGTCGCATTGCCTGAGGCAGGAAGCGCTCGATCGTGGCAAAGCCGTCGTTGCTAAGGACGATGATCGCCATCTCGTCTGCGCCCTGTCGCTCACGGATGATCCGCAGGAAGTCCCATTTGGCGCGCTCGGGCGCCTCGAGAGACACGTCCTCGTCGCTCAGAATGATGAGGCGGCGCGACCAACGGGCGGGCCGGGCTTCGTCGCCTGGTTTCGGCCAGCTGCTCGGTATCGGGCGTGCGGTAGCGACCGGCAACGCTGGAGGCGGCATGTTGCTTTGACGCAGCTGCGCGAGGTTGGTCCGGCGCGCTGCGTCGAACAGGTCGGTCCGATCGCCACCACCATCGGTGAAGCCCTGATCGTAGGCCGCGCGGCGGACCTGCAGGGGCACCTCGCTCGGGATGCCGTCGGGATAGCTGTGCGGCCATCCGACATGGGCCGCATACCAACCGTCAGCGTAGCGGTTGGCGACGTCCCAGTCGTAGCCATGATCGTCGCGACCGCGCAGAATGGCGAGATCGCGATCGTTCACCTTGCCCTCGCGCGCCTGGTTCTCGAGGAAGGCGAAGTTTCTCGCCTGGCGCTCGGCCTCGGCTTGCACGCGCATCGCCTCGAAGATGGGTCTGGTGGCGATCACGCGTGCACGGCTGCGGGCCTGACGGTCGGCAAGGGGTGCATCGTGCGGAAGATCCGGAAAGTCCCGCCACGATGCAGCGAGCGCCTCGGCCTGCTCCGGCGTTCGACCGCGCGCCAACCATGTGCGCGGATCTGCTGAATTGAAATCGTCGACGATCATGACACCCTCCGTGTCGTGGCGCCCGCAGGCGCGACGGATTGGCTCAAGCTGCCGCCCAACGGGCTCGGGCGAGCGCAGCTTCCTCCGGGAAGGCCGACGCGAGATTTGTGTGGAGCACCTCGAAATCCGGGATCGGGAATGTCCCGTCAGGATCTGGGCGTGTCGTCTGCAAGGCGCCGATCAGCAGCTCGGTAACGTCGAGCTGGTGGATCGTGGCAACGCTGCCCTTATAGCTGATGGGCGGCGAAAATCCGGCCTCCAGCCAGCTGCCAAGGCCGTTCTCGACCAGGTCGACATAGGCCCCTACCTGTTCGTCGTCCTCATCGTCGATGCGGAGGGAGAGCGTGCGATAGGTCCCGAAATCGTGGCGGTTTGCGAGAGGCTTCAGGCGGCAACCCGCGGGAGGCTCCCCGAACCGCGCGATGATCGCCAGTTTATAGGCGAAGACCTCGTGGGCGTTGACGGTATCGAAGTCCGGCGTCTGCCCAAGCTGGGCGCAATCCTCGTTGGCGGGCGCTCCGCCCAGGTCGATGATGTTGGACATGAGAGGTTCTCCGTTGATCCACCCGGATCAACAGCCCCCCCCCTCTTAACTTTGGCTTGGGTCAGCCCGTCCCGCTACAAAGGCGGCGATCCCCGCCATGCCGATCAGGAATGAGCTTCCTGACGCCAACCACCACGTCACCGGCCCTTGGTACGCGGCATACAGCGCGAGCGCCGCCACGTTCGTGCCGAGGAAGAATAGCAGGAGGTTCTTGATCGACTTTCCGGCTTGTGCGCTCAAGGGAAGTATAGCTGCGCCGGCAAGCAGGACAGGCAGGCAGCCCCAGATCATGGATTCTGCTGACGCGAACATAGGACTCAGTCTATCGTGCCTCGTCTGTCACCGCTAGAGCGGTCATCAGCGGTCGCGATGCTCGGAATAGGCTCGTTGCTGCCTCTTTCCCGCTGCCATCATCAGCGAAATGGCGATGATCTGCGCGGTCAGGGCCTTCAACAATCCGCCGTCATCAAGGATTATCGACATGACGGCGAAAGCCAGTGCGCCGAACGTAGGCGCGAGTACGTGGATCGCGCTGGTCGCCGGCAGCTCGTGACAGAACACGAAATACGTCATGGCGAAGGTCCATAGGAAACAGACTATCAATGTCATCCAGGCGACGTTGCCAAGGTACATAGGGGGCATAACTGCTCCTATCCGCTGGCGCACCGTGAGAAGCCCGCGCACCGGTCATGACAACCGATCGAGCTGTCGATCGATTGCCAGAACAGATGCTGACTTTCTAGCGATCGTCGCCGGGGTGTCGAGCCTCGATGAAGCGAGCCTGTACCTCAAGTCGCTCCCGGCCCAAGGCCTCGCAACCTTCGATCAGATGTTGAACGGAGTCACTGATCCGACCAAGCATGCTGGCGTAGTCCTCATCCAACGCATCGGCTTTCTCGGACGTTGGTGATACCGTCGAACGAGCCTCCCGGTGAGCGAGCCGGACGTCGGGAACGTGTTTCTCTTGGATGCGCTCGAACTCGATGCTGGCCTCGGGCAACACCATATTCTCGGGCATCGACCGGAACTGAGCGCTCAATGCGTTGAAGCGCGCTTCGGCTGCTCGCGCAGCCTCACTCATCGGCAACGTCGGGATACGCTTGGGCTTCTCACCCTCGGCGGTGGTTGAGCTCCTGAACTCGGCGCCGAAATTGCCTGTAATATAGGCCATTACGGCAACGGTGATCCCAACAAAGCACAAGGCGTCCCCAATAGGCCCCTGTATGGTGTCGACGATCCGGTAAAGCTGCTCGAACGGCAGCGACGAATTGCCCTCGGAAAGAGGTTCGCCATCGATCACGACACCGATCATCCACGACGCTGATCTAAGCACGATCACGAACACGAGGATGGTCAAGGCCATGCTTGGCCCGCTCGGTGCTGGTCTCGTGTTGTTGCTGTTCGGATCCATGACCAGATCCTCCTCAGAAACTGCCGTCACGACGGAATCGTCGCGCAGCGGCTTGGGCGGGGCCGTCGCTCTGACCGAGCGTCTTCATCCGGTCCGTTTCCAGCGTCGCGCCGAGATCGCTCGGCAGGTCGGCATAGTCAGCGGCTACCTTGAGGGCCGCAGCCGCGGTTGGGAGCTCGCCGTTGTCGGTGCCCAGCCATGCGACAATCTGGCTTTCGCCTTTGAGCGTCGGATGCGGCCGCGAGACCTGGACGAAGAACGTGCTCAGCGGACGATCCCATCCCACGGCCACCGTGGTGCCGGCGTGACCGGCGAAGGTATGACGGCTCATTGTCTAAGCTCCTTCTCTCAGGCGGCCAGCGTGTTCCACTCAGCGTGCCACGGGCGGGGATGCGGCGCAAAGCGAAGAGCGCCAGGCGTCGGGACTTGGCTGTCCACGCGATCGATCAGCCAGTCGATGTAGTGCAGGCCGATGGCAAGGTCCTCGTCCAGCAGCTCGTCGAGCATGGACGACTGGCGAACCTGTGCGTCAGTCATCACCGACCAGTCGAGGGCGTCGAGGAAGCGCTCTCGGCGCTCAATGAACCGAGCGATGTTTGCAACATCGGCTCGCGCGATGGCGAGGGCATCGTTGATCTGGATCATACGGAGCTCCTCAAGCGGCGATCAGGCTTGGTTCGGAGACGCTCGCCGGGGCGAGCCGAAGGCGCAGCTCGCGCGTCAGGCGCTCGGCAAATCGCGCGGGCCGCAGCAGATCGACCATGCTGGCATTCCGGTTGGTTTGATCCACACCGGGGGCGACGGCGCGATACGATACCTCGCGCCCCTCGAAGCGGCGCCCGACCCGCACCATGACGGCGACCTCGACCGCGGCGAGCAGGACATAACCGGATTCGGAAACCTCGCCTCGGGTCGAGGCGATGGTGTAACTCCCCTCAGCGAGCGCGAGCGCTGACGCGAGATCCTGCATCGCGGCCGTAGCGTCCTCGTGAAATCGTTCCTTGGCGGCCTGGTCGTATTCGACGCCGCGGATCGAAAGGGCCAGCAGCGCCGGGTAGCGCTTCAGCGACTGCAGTCGCTTGTCGCACGCATGACGGAGGACCGATCGCGGCGCGCGATTGGTCGACACGGTCGCCATGTGACGTGCGAGCAGCACCATCGCGGGATCCGTATTGGGGTCTACGCCCGCGTTGCGGCAATCATCCAGCGCCTTGGTCATCGCCTGGAGCGTTATCGCGATCGTGCTGAGCGCAGCGGGGTCCACCGCCTGTTGGTGGCGATAAGGCACATCGTAGAACATCGACGCCGTCTCCAATGAGTGTCGAGCGCGACATTTCACGCCCAAACGCTCACTCCCCCCTCTTCTCCCGCGCCTTCGGCTGCATCCGGGCCGTCAGCCCCTCAGGGCTGGGCGCATTGATAATCCTCGGAGAGTGCCCCGCTCGAAACCGCGAGCATGGGTTGGGCCACTGGAAAGATGTTGCCGCCTTTCGGAAACATCTTTCCAGCGCCAGCGAGCGCTATGCGATCACCTCGACACCGACGGACTTGAAGGTGCTCACCGTATCGCGAGCCTCGTAGCGGTTCGCGTCGACCAGCCCCTTCAGCTTCGGTCCGTCGTATTTGGCAAAGCCGAGATGATCGCATCCCGTGATGCGTTGCCCGACAACCCCGACCTTGCCGGTGGGGACCCAGTCGGCCCAGTCACCCCACGCGGCTTGAACACCGATCTCGCCGATTGCGGCCTCTAAAAGGGCAATCTTGCGGAGGACGTGACTGTCGCTCGGTTCGAGTACCTGCCCGGTGAAGCCGGTATAGTGCTTCGGCCGCCAGTGCCGTGCGGTTTGATGGGCGAGGTCGCGCTCGAGGTCGAACAACGGATCGCGCAACGCGGCGAACTCGGCCTCGAAGGCAAGGACTATCAGCGACCAGTCCACGTCCTCCTCATAGTAGATGCTGTCGAGGCGCAGCGCCTCGGGCATGGCCGCCTGGCGCTCGTCGGACAGAACGAAGCCGCCATGCGAGGCAGTGCTGACCGACCAGATGCCAGGCAGGCGCTGCTCGGCGGTCTGCGGGGCGTCCCATAGGGTATGAACAGGGGCCGGGGTCGAAGCAAAAGTGGGCATGATCGTCTCCTTGATCGATGCTCTCCCCCGCCCCCCTTCTCTCTATGCTCCGGTGGCTCCGCGCTCCTGACGCTTCATAGTCGTGAAGCCGCACCTGTGCACAGGTGCACTAACGCACATGTGTGGGCGCGCCTCTGCGCGCTTCGCAGGAGAGGCGCTCTCCGCGTCTCCATTTCGCTGGGTCGATGAAATACCCAGCATGTGCCCCGAGCCGCTGGCGCTCCGCCTTGTCATAGGCGGCGACATAGCGCTGGGCCCGCTCCGGGTCGCCTTTGAGATAACTTGTTACTGGCACCGCAAGCCCGGCTGCGATCATCGCTTCACCGAGGTCCCGTCCGGCGACTTCGATCGTGCCGATGGGGCGCCCGTAACTCTGTTTGCCCGTCAGCCGGATGGTCGAGGCGCCAGTCTTGAGGAGCTTCGAGGCATAGTCCTGCGCTGCCTTGCCGCAGGGCCAGCACCCCGACGTTGTCCTGCATAACTGACGCTTCTCGAAGGCGTCCGCGCCGAAGAGGCGGATGTCGATCGATACCGTGTCACCATCGATGGCGCGGCCGTCTGCCGAAAGGGTGGTGTTCTGGTCTGCGCGCGGCGCCGCGGCGCTGCAGGCTGTCGCGATCAGAGCAGCGGCGAGGATCAGGCGCATGCGCGCGCCGCGATGCTGTTGTCGCGCTCCGTCACTCGCCACGGCTGCAGTGGATCGTGACTGGCGACCACGATCACGTCGATGCCATGTTCCATCATTCGCCGCGCGACCCGGAGCGCGTTGCTCTGGCTGCATAGCGCGCGCCGCAGCGCGGAGAGAGCGGCTGTATCGTTCATAATAGGCTCCATCATGCCGTCATCGCAGGTGCCGGCGGTTTCGCGAAGATCGTGGCATGGACCTTTGTCTGGGGAACGACGATCCAGGGCAGATCACGGAAATTGCGGATGTGGTAGTGGCCGAAGCCATTTTCGCCGCGGAAGGTGATGCGGGCGCCACGCTTCACCACAACGAACTCGGCGCCGACGTGGTCGTCGCTGAAGGTCAGCGGTTGAGGCAGTCGAATCCGCATGCCGTCTTCAACGCGTCGTGCTCTTCTACGAAGGCGCGCCAGACAGCGCCTTCGCCAATTCAGCGCGTACTCGTTGTTCGTCGGGGGAAGCAGGCGCAGGATTTTTTCAGGGCAATCGTCCGAGTAGGGACCGGCATTCTCGCCCATGTCTTTATAGGCGAAGATGTAGCCGTCCTTCGCATTCGGCGTCCATCGGACCTCACAAATGAGCGCGGTGATGGAGGTGGCGACATCGTTTTCGAGGACTTCGACAGCGGCATACCAGACGCGGTTTCCGACGCATGCGCTGTCGATCACGCGCGCACCGCGCGTGCCGCCACCATCGGCGTCGTTGGTGTAGGTGAATTGTGCGTCCAGATACGCCTTGGGCGTGCTGTGGCGACCCATTCCGTCGCGCCTCATCGAAAGCCATCCCATGGCGGGTTCTCCTGTGAGAATGGGTCATGCTGCCAGCTTCGCCGGATGTACGGCCTCGGCCGAGAAGGTGCGAAGATATGCAAAGGCTTGCTCGGCCTTTGTGGCGGCAACGAAGATCACGCTCTTGTCCGACCGGAGCATACGCAACCAATCGCCAATGTAGCTTGCATGGCTATCGTGTATCTCGGATGGGAGACCAAGATCGCTACACACCATGGCTCCTGTTAGTTCGGCGGTATATCCTGACAGTCCAGCCCAAAATGGCGGTTGGAAGGTGAAAACCATCGGTTGCCTCCAGCACTGCCCAAAAGCCCCATGGCCTCCCCCGAGGCGGGGGTGGGCGGCGAGAGCGACCGGAGAGGCCTGCTGAAGCGGCGGGCTGCACCCGCAGGGGCGAAATGAAATGGAGCAGCCCGGCGAAGCCGAGGCTTGCAGCGCGCCGCGGCGGGCCTAGCAGGGAGCGCCGACCACTCCCGCATCGAGGGAGAGGCCAAAAAATCGGAGCCGCCGCGCAAGCGGCGTCCGCTTAATGGCGGGCGACAGCCCGCATCGACATGCATCGCGAAGCGGCCGATCGCGCGAGGGATCGGCCGCCATGGCAGTGGCGCTCGTGCGTTAAGTCAGCATGTAGCCGACGTCGGAGGCGCCGGTCGGATAGGCGAACATGGTGGAGCGAAGATCGGCCGCGGTGAGGCCGTGGCGGATTGCCAGACCGAAAACGTTGATTACCTCGTCGGCGTTCGGCCCCACGAGATGCGCGCCGAGGATGAGGTCCGTGTCCTCGTCGATCAGCAGCTTATGGCCGTAGACCGGCTCGGCGAGGCGGCGGGCGGTGAACCAGTCTGGCGTCGAGGCTGCGTTGACCCGGAGCGCGACGCCGCCGCGGCGCGCCGCCTCCTCTGACAGTCCGACGGCGGCGATCGGCGGCAGAGTGAAGGCCACGCTCGGCACGCCGCGATAGTCCGGCTGGTGCGTCGGGCCATCCAGGAGGTTGGCGGCAACTACCTTGGCATCGTGGCTGGACACCGGCGTCAGCCGCGGCCCGACTCCGGCAGCGTCGCCGGCGGCATAGACCCGCGGGTTGGAAATGCTCCGCAGATGCGCGTCGAGCTGCAGGCGCCCGTCCTGCACCGCCACCTCGCCGGCGGACAGGTCGAGCGCCTTGAGGTCAGGACCGCGCCCGGCGGCATGAACGACGAGATCGGCGGCGACGCTGAGATCAGGCTCGCCCTGGCGCTCGGCGTGGACCAGCAGACCGCTCCCGCTGCGCTCGACCCGGGTAACGGTGGCACCGGTCTCGACGCGGATGCCGAGCGCCTCGAACCGGGGCGTCAGCCAGCCCACCAGGTCGGGATCGAAGTGCGGCAGGAGCCGCTCGGCCCGCTGTAGGATGGTGACCTCTGCGCCCGCTCGGGCCGCCAGATGCGAGAACTCCGCAGCGACATAGCCGCCGCCGATCAGCACGATCCGGCGCGGCAGGGCCTGAAGCTCCAGGAACGCATCGCTTGTGCTCACCAGATCTTCGCCCGGAATGCCGAGCGGGACTGGACGCGCGCCGCTGGCGATCAGGATATGGCGGGCCCGCAATGTCCGGCCTTCCACCACGATCGTGTCTGGGCCGGCAAAGCGAGCAACACCGTGTAATGCGTCGACACCGAGCTCGGCGTAGCGGTGCGCCTGCTTGGCGGGGATCGGATCGGTGAAGGTCCGCTTGAACGCCATCAGGTCGGGCCAGTCGATCGCCAGCGTGCCGTCGACGCCATGTCTGGCCATGCGCCTTGCCGCGTCGATCGCTTCCTCGCCGCTGACCAGCATCCTCTTGGGATCGCAGCCACGCAGCGCACAGGTGCCGCCGAACGGACGGTGATCGATGACGGCGACGGACCATCCAGCGGCACGGACCCGGCCGACCGCGACCTGCGCTGCCGTGCCACTGCCGATGACGATCAGGTCGTAGGAAGCCATGGTCGCATCTCCATCCGCATCGGCGCAAAAATCGCGCGCCCAACCTCGAGCGCTTCGGCCAGGCACAGACGAATGCCGTCATCGGCTCCGACCGGACCGCTCGCGCACCAGGCCGCCAGATGATCGTCATCGCAGAAGAAGGCCTGCAAGGTGCAGAGCGACGATGCCGCGCAGCCACTGGCATAGCGACGGCCGGACCAGACGACGATCGCGCCCGGCTCAACCTCTTCCAGCTCGCGGCCGCGGCTGGGGGTATGGATGGCGAGCGTGCGCCGGCACTGGCGGCAGGCCGAGCGGATCATGCAGTCCCGCTCCAGCATGGCGCCGATCCCCAACGCGTCGATGGCGCACATGGCGCTCATGGTCACTCCGCTGACTTCGACTTGATGTTCGCTGGGGCCGTCGGTGAACGGATAGGCGCCGGTCACCCGGCCCGCGCCGTCGAGGACCACGAGATCGCGCCCGGCGAGCCGCTGCAGGGCCGAGCCGACCTCGCCGGAGGGGAGTCCCGATGCGGCGGCGATCTGTGCCGGCACCGGCGAGCGACCATCGGCAGCATAGGCTTGAAGCACGGCGCGCCGGACCCGCTCCTCGACGCCGTCCATCCCGCGCCACTTCGAACCGATGAACGCCGCGAACAGTGCCGTCAGGGCTGCGCGGGCGCTGGGTGTTGTGACTGCGCTCCAGTCCGGGACAACGGCACCGCCGGGAAATGTAACCGTCGATCCAAAGGCGGCTTCAGCGGATGATGCGCGCGCCATCGCCCGCCCTCCTCAGCCGCAGCACGCCTTGCCGCCGCTCTCCTGGATCGGCGGACAGGGCACGTCGCCGTAGGAGCAATAGACGCAGCAATCGCCCGGCTTGGGCTTGAGGACCGCGCCGCAACCCCGGCAGTCGTAGAAATACTGGCAGGCATTGGTCGGCATGGTCTCCGTCGCCCGATGACCGCAGTGGGGACAGGTCAGCGTCGAGCGCAGCTCGGGGGTGGCATCAGACATAGCGATAGCCTGCCCAGAGCAGGGCCGCACCGAGCAGCAATCCGATGAGCGTGAGAACACGCATCCAGCGCGGCGTGCATATGCCGCCCGGCCCACAGCGCGCCGCCGTAACTTGCTGGCGCAACAGCAGCGCCGCGCCGGCAAGCAGGCACAATGCGCCAATGAGGAGAAGCGGCGTGCGATACGGCGCGGCGACAATGGCCACGCCGCCGAGCCAAGCTGCGCCGATCCCGGCGGATGCGAAGAGGATCGGCAGCGCACAGCAGGCGGCGACGCCGAACGCCGCAGCGATCCCCGCCAGCGTGAGCGTGGCGGTGCCGATCCCCTTAGGCGGGCTTGGCGTCTGGGTCACGGGCGACTCCTTGTGGCGGGCATTGAGCTGTCCTAACATCTGTAGCGACTACAGACTCAAGAGGTATTTTGGGGATGGCCGCAACCGGCGCGATCCAGATCGGCGAACTCTCACGCCGCACCGGATGCAACATCGAGACGATCCGCTATTACGAGCGGATCGGGCTGCTGCCCGCTCCGCCGCGGCGGGGCCGCTACCGCAGCTATGGCCGGGAGGACGTGGCTCGCCTGGGCTTCGTGCGCCGCGCGAGGGAGCTGGGCTTTACCCTGGACGAGGTACGCGCCTTGCTCGGACTCGCGGTTGGCGGTCAGGCCTCCTGCGCCGAGGTGCGCGAGCTCGCGGCGTCGCACCTGAAGGACGTACGCGCGCGGATCGCGGACCTCAAGCGGATGGAACGGGTTCTGGCCGACTCGGTGCGCGCCTGCGATGCCGGTCGGGATCCGGGCTGTCCGCTGCTCGACACACTTGGCGCCGAAGTGCGGGTCGCGTGAGCATTACGGCTGTCGGGCGTGCATCCAGTCGGCTGCCGCCTGCGCCTTGCTCGCCGCGGTGAAGATCGCCCGAGGCTCGTCCTTGAGCAGTTGCAGCCAGGAGGCGATGTAGGCCGCATGATCGGGTCGCGGTTCGTGCGCGATCCCAAGATCGGCGAGCAGGAACGATGCGGTCAGTTCGGCGGTCGCTTCCTCCATGGCGAGCGCGTGCCTGGTCCACTTGGCGCTGAAATCCCGGTCAAGCCGATGGGCTGCGCCACTGGCATGAGCCGCTTCGTGAATGTGGGTGGCGTAGAAGCCGTGGGCATCGTGGAAGGCGCTGAAATCCGGCATGTGAATGCGGTCTTCGGCGATATGATAATAGGCGCTGGCCGAGCCGTAGACAGTATCGATGCCGAGCGCGGCGATGAAGGCTTCGGCGGCGGCGAGGCGTTCGCTCTCAGGCAGGTCCGGCGCCGGTTCGGGCGCGTAGCCATCGACCTGATCGGCGTTGAACAGGCTGAACGCCTTGGCGAAAAGCCGTCGATGGTCGTCATCGCCGCCGGCGTCGTCACCCTTCGCGCGAAACTCCTTCCAGAGGACGCCGAGGCTGGCGTGCTCGCCCTTGCGGACCTGCGCGCCGAGCGCCTGCCACTGGCGATAGGTGCCCCAGACCCCGCTCGCGTAGCCGCTGCCATAGGCGGCCGCCCAGAGCGAGATCGTATTTATGCCGCGATAGGGCTTGCCGCTGGCGACGTTGGTCGGGCGGGTGACGTCGGCGCCAAAATGATGCCACGGCATGCGCCAGGTGCCGGTGCCGGCTTCGATGGCGTCGACGATCGCTTGCGTGACGCGAGCGTAGACGTCTGAGCGTGGTGAGGCTGACATGATATGTTCTCCGTTCTCGCGCCGGGGACCATCCCCGGCGGCGGAGGCCCGTTCGCGCCGGGCACAGGGGGGCTCGCGCACCCGTCAGGGCCGCAGCGAAGCGAAGGACGGCGAAGCCGTTGCGCGGGCGCGCCGACCGGCGCAGGACTCCGCCAACAGCCGGGGTGGTCTACGGCGCGGGAGGGTCGATCCCGGCAATCACCGCGGTCAGGCGATCAAGCTCGCGCTGGAGCGCCTGACGCTGGAGGTCGGAGATGCGCCGTTCGCGTAAGTGCGCCCGGGCATCGGCCGCCGCACGTTCCCAGGCCGGTCTGTGGCGGGCGGTGATGCAGGCGTTGGGGCAGCGGGTCGGTTCGCACAGGGCGGTAAGCGGCTGCGCGGGATCGGGGGTCGTCACGCGCTTGAGGCAGAGCGCGGTCGCGGGATCGAAGAAGCAATCCGCGAGCGGGCCGACATGGAAGGTGCGCGCGACGCTGGCGAGCATGACGCGCAGGCGGGCCCGATCGGCGATCATGGCGGGCAGTGGCCCGAGCTTAACGGCGGCATCGTCGAGGGTCCGCGCGATGCGTGGTCCCGCCGGTCCGCCGAGTGATGCGCCGCCCTGCCGCCGGTCGAAATAGTCCAGCAGATCGTCAATCTGACCGAGCCGGCGCTGCGCCTCGACCTCTGCGCGAAACCCCGATCCACTGGTCCCGGCATAGCCCTCGAAAGCGGCGACCGAGGCATGCTTGTACTGGATCATGCCGGCGATGGTGCCGAACGGACGGTTGGCGATGTGCCACGCGATGGTGCGCCGGAACTGCCGCGTCGTGATGCGCCACGGCTTGCCATCGGGGCCGGGTGGGATGACCGGCGCATCGGGGCTGCCGAAGACGGTGTTGAGGTGGTCGCGGAAGGCGTTGAGCTGGCGGACCACCTCGCTCGACAGATGCGTCTTGGTGACAGCGCGGGGACGAAGCACCGGCCAGAGCGTGTCGCTTCCAGTCTTCCGTGCCGCGTGTTCCGACAGCCGTTCGAGCACCGTGATCGCCTCGGCCACCGGTTCGATCGTCACCCAGCTCGCCGACTCACCGGCGCTCGATCGGCGCTTGTAGAGGGTCGATCGGACGCGTTGCCGCTCGATCAGGCCGTCTTCGCTGCGCGCGATCGAGAGGCAGCCGCGCCGCATCGCCTGGACCTCGCAGTCGCGCATGCCGGTCAGATAGGCGCATACGATATAGGCGGCGGCCTGCAGCATCCGCTCCTCGATCGCTAGGGTCTTCACGTCGAAGCGGGCACGCCATGGCCGACCGCTCTCGGGAGCGATCGAGATCGGCGTGTCCATGCCGCCGACCTCGGTACCAAGCGATGCAACCGCTTCGCGAATGACATCCGGTGCGCCGGTAGTGAGCATGAGATGCATGGCCGGCTCGGCGACGGCATCGATGCCGGCATGCAAATGGAGGAGATGGGCGTTGATCGGCGGGGTTGCATCCCCGGTGAGGGGATCGATGCGCGTGGCGCCGTTGTGTGCCGTCGTCCAGATGGGCACGCCGCGTCCTTGCCGGGCTCGGCGCGCGAGATAGCGCTCGAGGCGCGCGCGCTGCCGCAGGCGGCGCTCTGCATCAGGCAGTCCGCGTTCGGCGGCGAGCAGCCGAGCGCGGACTGCCTCGAGCCGATCGAGCGCGACCCGAGCCGCCAGAATATCGGTCGCGAAGGTCGTGACATAGCGCAGCGACCAGGCGAGCAGCGGCGTGACAATCTCCTCCGGCATGCGTGGGGTGCGGTTCTCGCGCACATGCCGATATCCGGCGACGCGCGCAGCCGCTTGCCCGGCCCACGGCTCGAACCCGAGACCGCCTCCAGGCAGGTGATCCCGGAGATGGTAGAGATCGGTGACCACCTGCAAGAGCTGGCCGACGATGACGGGGCGCCGCGCTGAATCATCCCGCAGGTGGCGCGCATAAGCGTCGATCAGCGCCTGATCGATGCGGCCCAGGTCGAGCCGCCCAAGCCGCTCGCGCGCGAAGGCGAAGAACCGGCGAGCCCGGTTGAATGCCTGTCGGATGCTGGCGGGCGGCAGCTTCGGGTGGTAGCCGGGAAGACCGACGTTGAGGCGGGCGTAGAGATAGGCGCGCATTGCCGCCTGCACATCGGCATGTTCGAGCACGTCGAAATGCACGGTGACGTGGCAGCGCCGAGCGTTCTCGCGGAAGACGGCGGGACCGAGATCCCAGGTCGGGTCGCCGACGTGCGACAGCTCCTCGCGGGCATGGCCCGCCTTGAGCGGCGCGCTCGCCAGCACAGGGCGATCGTCGAACGCGGGCACGAGGGCATGGACGGGCGTGGTCATGCGCGTGCCTCCGGCGGCAGATAGAGCCGTTCGCTCCCCATCTGCCGGCGCGCTTCGGCGATAACGGCATCGGAGAAGACCGGCAGGACCTGGACCGTGATCCGGGTGTGGACGCGGCCGAACTTGGCGGCCCAGTCGCTCGCCGGCAGGCTGCATCGCTGCTCTTCGACGAACGCGAGAAAGGCGAGGATCGCGGGGAGCTTGCGCGCGGTGATGACGGCGTTGGGACAATCGAGGCAGCCCCAGAAGGGCTGCGCGCAGGGCGAACCGGGCTCGGCGAAAGGACTGCTATGGAAGCCCGCGCAGGCGGCGAGCCAGACATCCTGTTCGCCGTCGAGCACCGGACCCACCGTATCAGCCGACATCAGCGACGCGACCTGTTCGGGCGCTTCGCGCAGCGCCTGCTCGGCGGTGGGTGGAAGCACGGTCGGCATCGCCGCAGCGACCGCTGCGCGGAAGGCATCGGCGACGGCCGCCTCGTGCAACGGCCGGAGCGACGGCAGATCGGCATAGTGGCGCGCCGCAACCTCGCGGGTGTGACCGACCGCGAAGCGGGCCATATGCCCCTCGGTCTTGGTGTACCATAACGCCTTGTGGGTCTTGCGCAGCCGGGAAAGCAGCAGATGGAGCGGCTTCCCATCATCGCCGGCGATACCATGGCGACGAGCCCAGGCGGCGAGTTGGAACTTGGGATCGACGATGCCGGCGCGAAGGCCGCCAACGTTGTGATAGAGCCAGAGGCAATCGTCGGTCAGATGCTCGCGTGCGACGGCGGTGACGTCGATCAGGCGACGCATGAGGCCGCCGGGTGTGCCGCTACCACCATCGCGGACCCGCATGCTCTTGTGCTCGGCACCGCGGGCGCGGCGCTTCAGATAGCGCAGCTCCACCGTGCCGGCATGCGGGTTGGTGAGACAATCCACGGTCAGCGTCTTCAGGCACTCCGGCTCGAGGCCGGTATCGAGCGTGAGCAGCACGAGCAGCGCCGGCAGATCGCGCGCGAGCAGATGATGGCGGCCATGCAGGTCGTCGATGAGCGTGCTGATCGGCAATCCGCGCCGCATGCGCATGAAATAGAGGCGCTTCAGCGCGGGCTGGTCTGCGACGATAAAGCCCTGCCGCGCGATGATCGCTTCGACATCGGCGCGCGCCCTGGCGACGACAGGGTCGCCCTCATCAGTGCGGTCGTCGGCGCCGAGGCGGCGAAGCATCGCTTCGATATCGGCCCTCGCGGCGTCGCGCAGCGCGCGGGCGACGAAGGGGCTATAGGCATCGCGCGGGGTCGAGCGGCCCGCCGAAGTGGCCAGCGTGTAGCGCAGCCGCTCATGCAGGTCGGGCGCGATCCGATCGGGCCGGTCTGCCTCGATCGCGCGCAGCGTGTTGATGACCTTGCCGACCGTTATGTGCCGGTGGATCGCGCCCATCCCACGCCGTTCGAGCGCGGACGCAAAGCCATCGATATGGACTGCGCGCAGGTCGTTGACGCCGGTCACCTCCGGCGCATCATCGCCAAGCCAGGCGAAGAAGTGGCGATAGACCTGAACATACTGCTTGATGACGCTGGCCGCACCGATGGGGCCGCCGAGCGCCGCCGATCGACGCAGCGCACCGGCGAAAGCGATGGCGAGTGGGCGAGGATCGAGCCCGGTCATATCGACTAGGACCGTTCCGCCATGCCGCGCCTCGATGGTGAACTTGAGGCCGAGCACAGGATCGGGCTGCGATCGCTCCGGCGTGATCGGCGCAAAGGCGACAGGCCGGCCCTTGCGGGGACGCCCGCTCATACGCCTTGCGGCCCCGGCAGTAACGCCAGCAGCTCCTCGACGGCCGCGTCCACCGTATCGGCGCGGGTCGCGATATGGTCGAGGTAGATATAGGTGGTGGTGAGGCTGGCGTGGCCAAGCAGGCGTTGCACCTGTTGCAGCGGGTCGCCCAGGATCAGCCGATAGCTCTCCACCGGCCCCACCGGCAATGCCGCTTCGCGCAGCCGCTGCTGGATCAGCAAGGCGAGCATATGGACTGCGAAGGCGTGGCGAAGCTGGTGCGGGCTGATCGACAGCGGGAAGCCGTTCTGTGCGCACCGCTTGCAGGCGCGGGTGAAGATCACCTCCCACGAGTTGGGGCGGACAGGCTGGCCGACCTCGGTCAGCCATAGCGCCGCCGGCTCGCGGGGCGTTCCATCCTCGTCGCACAGGATCAGGCGGCATCGTTCCTCCGGGGTGCAGATATCGCGCATGCGGTCGAGACCGGCGCGGGTGACAGGGATCGGTCGGTCGAAGCTGGCCGCACCGTCGCGCGCGGCGAACTTGGCCACGCCCGCGGCGCGCTCGACCGCGACATAGGCGGCGATCTGACGAAGCAGCCGGCGTGGGACCAGAACGCTGCGTCCGCGGTCGCCCTTGGTGAGCGGCGGCGGAAGGGGCAACCAAAGTTGTTGGACGTCACCGTCCTCGCGGTCGATCGCCGCGAGCTCGACGGTGAGCAAGCCCGACGCCTCTTCGAGGCGCAGGCCGGTGGTGACGAGAAGATCCGCGAACAGCGCGTTGCGCAGCCCATTACGGTCGCGAGCGCCGGGGCGCTCCGTGCCGTCAGGGGTGAGCCCGCGCAGGCCGACCTCGCGGAAAATGCGGTAGTCGTCCATCGTGACGAACCGGACATCCGATCGCCTGGCGACACGTTCATAGGCATCGTTGCGCGCCGCGATCATGCCGCGACGGCCACCTTGCGCCGGTCGCCACACGGCGCGGCGGCTGAACGGCGCGTCGGCGATCAACCCTTGCTGCTCGCCCCAACGGTAAAGGCGATCGAGGCTGGCGACGGCGCGGTTCCAGCTTGCCGCCGTTATCCGGTGATCGGCATCGTCGCGGCGTCGCTCACGATGATAGGCGTCGACATCGTCGCGGGTCGCAGCCCACACGGTCTTGCCGCAGGCATCGAGAAAACGAAGCCAGACTACGACATCATAGGCGTAGGCGCGAAGCGAGTGCCGCGAGCGGACGCCCGACAGCGGCAGGTCGAGAAAGAAGCGATCCAGATCGGGATCGTAGAGCGCGTCGTCGCGCTGGATCAGCGGCACATGCGCATCGAGGCCCCTGGCCTCGCGACGCTCGCAAACAGTAATGATCGACACCGGCGCGAAGCCCTCCCCCCGGACCCCCCACCCGGAAGCTGACCTTCACACCGATGCGCGCTATGGCCCGGCAGCTATCAGGCTGGCCTCCGCCAGCTCTTGGGTCAGCGCTACGGCCAGCCTGATTACTGCCTACCGTGGGCGTCCATCGCCGACCTTACTGCAATGTTGCGGACGGCGCAGACTGTCCAGATAATGCAACCAGCTCTTCGAGCGCGTAAGCCTTGTCACCAAATTTCTTCCCGAATGTTCGATCCAAGCGAGACTGATGCCCGGTCCAGTGAGCGTGCTCATGTGCGAGGATAGAGGCATGAGCGTCGGCGGACCTGAAGCTGCCGGCGTGCGGCATCTGGATGAAGTCGAAAGTCGGGCTGAAGAAGGCTCGGTCGCCGCCCCGACGCACTCGCGACGGTATCGCCGAGAAGAAGGCGTCGATGCGATCCTGTCGCGCCGACAACAGCGCAGGGGTCGGTGGGACCGGCCGGGCATAGAAGTAGCTCGGGAGGCCCTCGATCTCGTCGGCATTGAAGACGGTGTACGAGCGCAGGAATCGGATCAGCTTGTCGGCCGACAGGCCGAGCAGGTTCGGTTGCGCCTTCTTGCGGAAGGTGGAGCTGTAAACAGAGAACGATGGCTGCGCCTCACGGCGGACCAGTCCGCCAAGCTCCTCGGCCTGACGCGCCGTCATCCAGTAGCGGCTTTTGAAGCCGAGGAAGTCGGCCATCGCCCATAGCCAGATCGAGTTGATTCCGAGGTACGGAGTCCCTTCGTGGCGCAGCGGGCGCCCACCTTCTCCGGTCACCGACCACGGACGCTGCCATGGAACGGTGCCGGCCTCGAGCTTGGCGATGATGGTGTCGGTAATTGCGGCCGCGATGTCGCGAGTGCCTGCGGGCATGGCACGGCTCCTCGAATGGACGTGAAAAGAAGCTGCCGACGCTGCGGTGAGGCAGCGCCGGCAGCGAGGTTGCCCAGCGGGTGCGCTGTTACTCGGCCGCGACCAGGTGGTCGGTCGTGTCGTCGTTCTGGTTATCCGGGTGCGGGACCTCACCCGTGACACTGCCGTCGTCGGCCTCGGCGGTCTCGTCATCCTCGGTGGGTTCACCGTCCCCGTCGGCGATCAGTGCGCCAAGATCGTCGTCTTCGCCTTCGCCGTCGGCGTCGCCGATGAGCCCCGCAAGCTCGTCCTGGCCATCGTCCGCGGCCAGCTCGTTCGACGGCTTGTCATTGAACCGCATCGCCGAGGGCACCCAGGCGAGCGCCTTGTCCTTGATCTCGGTTTCGACGATCGCGTCACCGGCGAACAGCTTCTGGCACGACGCCGAGATGTCCGGCTTCTTGCTGCTCGCGTGACGGCTCGTCAGCGCAGGACCGCCGACCTCGTCGAGGAGCGACAACAGCGCGCCCTTGGGAACGCGGTCGAAGAAATTCTCCGACGTGGGACGCCACCAACTGGCAACGTCGATCTCGAGGATCGTGGCGAGGCGGTTCTGGAGCGGGATCTGCTGGGTGGCGCCGTAGCCTTCCTTCGCCTCGAACGACGTCGCGACGATCCACGCCATCCAGGCCGCCTTCGTCTCGTCGGCCAGCACTCGGAA
Organism: Sphingomonas panni; assembly: GCF_022664435.1. Taxonomy (GTDB): domain Bacteria; phylum Pseudomonadota; class Alphaproteobacteria; order Sphingomonadales; family Sphingomonadaceae; genus Sphingomonas; species Sphingomonas panni. The sequence continues at coordinate 55,526 of NZ_JAKREU010000008.1, forward strand.
CGCCTCGAAGCGAGCGACCTTGTCGGTTGCCTCGGTCCAGGTCGCATCCAGACTGTCGTGGACCTCGGCGAGATAATCTCGCGCACGCGAGTTGGGCACGTTATTCGCCAATACCGGATCCTGCGGCAGCGCGGCGCGGATCGTCGTGCCGTTGCCGGTGCCGCGATGGCTGCGTGCTTCGATCATGGCGAAGATCATATAGTCCAGCGCGAGACCGGGGTTCGCCTGCAATGCCGCGCCGAGCACGTCGCGACGCTGGATGGCGAGCTGATCGAGGAGCACCTGGCTCATCTGCTTGCCGCCGGGGGCGGCGCGGTCGGGCTCGACGATCGCGGTGGTGCTGCCCCGGAAGCTCGACCGTCCAGTGCCCTCCTCGATGCGGAAGGTCGGGGTCTGGATACCACGCGGCGTGACCTCGCCATCGTCATCGCTGGTCGCGTCACCGTGCTCACCATCAGCCTCGCCAGCGACGTCATCGATCGCATCGGGCTCGACCATCGTGACCGTCAGAGGCGTCTCGCTGTAGAAGGTGTCGTCGAGCACCATCTCGCCCGCGTGCGACAGCGTGAGGAACGTGCCGACACGCGACGCGAGTTCGGGAGGCATCATTACCGGCCGATTTTCGAGGGCATGCAGTTCCGCAGCGAGCGCGTCGTACTGCTCCTCGATCGCGATGTACGCCTCGTCAGCCAACGTGCCGCTTTCGAGCTGCTCCTGCAGCGGCTCCAGCAACGCCTCGATCTCGACGGCGCGGGCGCCCTGCTCCTCGGTCATCGGCTCGGTCGGCAGGGCCACCGGATAGAGGCCGCGGGCGGCATCGTAGGTGCTGTTCGATGCGACCGGTCGGATCCAAGCCAGGCCGCGCTCGTCGCCGATGCGCTTCGCTTCGGCTTCCATCTTCTCGGCCGCGAGCTTCTGGACGATTTCGGGGTTCGACCAGCGATCGTCACCCTCGCTGAAGAGCTCGCGCTCGATGATACCGCCGGCGGCTTCGTAGGCGTCCGCGCCGACAAGCAATGCGACCGGATCGTTGCTGCGCATGTCGTCGTTGGCGATCATGCGACGGATCATGTCGGCGTTGTAGTAGCTGCTGTTGCCGTAGGTATTCCAGACCTTCAGCTGGCGGTCATGGCTGGCCGTCGAGCCGTATGCCTTGGCCATCTCGAGGCTGATCTTCTCGTCGGCGAGCGCATCGAAGATCGGCTCGGCGAGGTCGGCAAGCCGCAGGCGCCCTTCCACGAAGCGGCGGGTCACGCCGAACCGACGGGCAATACCATCGATGTCGCCGCCCTGAGATTGAATGATCTGGAAGCCGCGGCACTCGTCAGCCGGGTTCATCGCGTCGCGCTGGAAATTCTCGACCAGCGAGACTTCGGACAGTTCGCTCTCGGGGCCCGTCATCAGCTTGACCGGCACATCATAGTCGTCGGCGTTGATCTCGCCACGTTCGACCAGGAGCATCAGGCCCCGGTAGCGGCTTTCGCCGGCAACGATGCCGAAGTGACCGCGCGGCTTCTTCAGCGGCGTCACGATGAGGTTCTGGAGGATGCCGCGTGCGGAGATGCTCGCGGCGAAGCTCTCGGCCTTGTCGGCACGACGCTTACGGACATTGACGTCGGAGGGGACGAGCTTCGACAGCTTGACGGACTGGATCATGGGAAATCACCCTTATTGCTGAGCATCCGACATTCTCGCCGGACACCTTCTCCCTCCCCCTTCTCTCCCTGGCTCCGGCTGCTTCGGAACGTGACATGTTCCTGGCCCGTTCAGTGTTGCCGCGTGGGCGCTCCGGGCTATGAAGGTGACGTCGCGCCCGCGACCTTCCCCTGACTATCGGGATCCAAGATGAGCGAAGATACGAACCCCGTCGAACTGGCGACCGAGCTGACGATCGCGTGGCTATCAAACCCGAATACACGGACCTCGGCCGACGACGTTCCAGCTTTCCTGAAAGCGATGCACGAAGCGGTCGCGACACTAGGCGCCGGCCCGAATGAGGCGACCGCCGAGCCTGCTGCCGCTGAATATACGCCGGCTGTATCGGTGCGGAAGTCGCTGGCGAGCAAGGACCACATCGTCAGCATGATCGATGGAAAGCCGTACAAGACGCTGCGCCGTCATCTTGCGGGTCACGGCTTGACCCCGGATGATTATCGTCAGCGTTACGGGCTGAAGGCCGATTATCCGATGGTCGCGGAAGCCTACAGCGAAGCCCGTCGGGATATGGCCAAGAAGATCGGTCTCGGACGCAAGCCTGGTCAGAAGCCGGGTGCTGCAGCGGCCGAGGCCCCGGTCAGCAAGCCGCGCCGGACCAAGAAGGCTGCGGAAGCGGCCGAAGCCTGATTGGGTGGCCGGTCCGCCCGTCAGGGGTAGGATCGGCCAACCCTTCATGCCACCTTGAGGAGCTTCTCGAGGATCGTGCTGGCCTCGCCGACCGGTACGAACACGCGCGTCCGATAGGCGATGATCTCCGTGAAGCATCCCAGCGCCTTGAGGTAGGCAAGTTGCTGAGCTGGAGCGCGCTCGATCTCGATCCGCTGCGCACCGTTCACGAAAGAACGGCGGATCGTCATCTCGAACGGCCGAACCACGTCGACGCTGCGGCCCGACAGGACCGAATGTGCGATTGCCTCGACAGGCAGGTCCTCGCTCTTCGCGATCCCCAGCTTGGTGTAGAGCTGGACGACGTGTTGGTCGAACACGAGGCGGCCCAGCCACGAGTTGCCTTGTCCGTCGACGATACGGTTCACCGCGAGATGATCGGACGGGAGTGCCGACCAGATTGGCAGAAGCAGGCCCGTCGCGAGGCGGATCGTCTCGACCTCGGTCTGCCCTGCCAGTTCGGCGACCTCTTCGGCCCACTTGGTCTCGAACGTGGCGCGATCGATCACGTCCCAAGCGGACTCGAGCAGGTCGGTCTCGCCGATATATTCACGCCGGCACGGGCGCTGCAGTTCGAGCCGAGGGATCGGCTGCCCCTGTTCGTCCATCCACGGGCGAGCGTGTAGCTGCAACGCGACTTTGCCCGACCGCCCGTTCATGACAAAGGCCGCATCGCCGGCCCACTGCGCCGTTGTGAGGATGCGCTCCAAGGAAATCGGCGTCTTTTTGCGTGCGATCTCGATGGTGAGGAGATGGGACGTCGCGCCCGAAAGCGGGTCGGTGCGCAGCAGCGTATCATCGACGACGGTAGCGGTGTCCGCGGTGATGGTTTCAACGCCAACGTCGAGCGTGCCCGCTTCCCGGGCTGCAGCGACACGCGTTTCGACGAGCGAGAGGAACTCGTCGAAGATCACGTTCTGCAATCCGATCGGCAGGGCCAGGAGGCGATTGAGCCAGCGCTGGATAGGCGGCAGCTCTTCCTTCAGGCACCCGTCGCTGTCGTAGAGCTCAAGCCCGGTGCGCGCGCAGAAGTCGTCAAGAGTCGTGCTGGTCAGCTTACCTTTGTCGAGGAGGTGGAACCACGTAACGAGCGCGTCCTTGGCGTATTCGCTCTCGAGGTTGTCAGCCGGGTCGAAAAGGTTCTGCCCGCCGGTCTGGCGCTGCCCACGTGTCAGCGCGCCGAGGCTATCGAGCCGTCGTGCGATCGTCGAGGTGAAGCGGAGCTCACCCTTGCAGTCTGTCGTGACCGGTCGAAATAGCGGGGTCGAGGCTTGATGGGTGCGATGCGTGCGTCCGAGCCCCTGGATCGCTCGATCAGCGCGCCAGCCCGGCTCCAGAAGGAAGTGAACGCGCTGCTCTTGGTTCTTGGCGTCGAGGCTGGCGTGATAGGATCGTCCCGTCCCTCCAGCGTCGGAAAAGACCAGCACGCGCTTCGTGCCGGTCATGAAGGCCGCAGCCTCAACCTGGCTCGACCGAGCTGATCGGGTTTCGACCTTCTGGCGCCCCTCGGAGGTGCAAACGAGCCGTTTGGATCGGCCTGTCACTTCGGCGACGTGGTCGGTGCCGAAGTGCTCGATCAAGGCGTCGAGCGCGGACTTGATCGGCGGAAGCCCGCAGATGTGTTCGAGCATGGCTTCACGGGCGGCGATGGCGTCGGGATTGTAGACCGGATTGCCAGCCTCGTCTGCCATCGGCCGCGACCGCGCGGTGCCGGTATCGTCGGTATAGGTTTCCATCTGGCGCGTCGGGAACGCTCGCTGCAGATAGTCGGCGATATACTCGGTGGGCGACAGGTCGATCGTGGGATCGGCGCGCTCCTCTGCCGACATCTGGTTGAGCCGGCGATCGAGGATCGCTTCGGCGGTGGTCACCAGCTGAAGCACGACCGATTGCCCAGCCTTCAGGTGCTGTTCCACCGCGGCGATGACCGTCGGGAGTTTCATCGCGAGAAGGACCTGACCGAAGAACCGCTGCTTGCAGGATTCGAGGCGCGACCGGGCGGCCGCTTTTGCGCCGCTGTTGAGCGTCCCGCCTTCGAGGCCGTCGACGACGTTGGTAAACTCGAGCGCCGCCTCCATGTTCTGATGGATCACGCTCCAGGCCTGCGCATAGGTGTCGTAGATCTCGATCTGCAGCGGCGTCAGCTCGTGCTTGAGGACGTCGTATTCGACGCCTGCGAAGCTGAGCGCCCTAGCCGTGTAGAGCCCGAGCGCTTTCAGATCGCGGGCAACGAGCTCCATGGCAGCGATGCCACCTTTCCGGATCTCGGCGATGAACGTCTCGCGACCGGCGAACGCCGTCTCCGGCCCCCACAAGCCAAGCCGGACCGCATAGGCGAGATTGTTCACGTCGGATGCGCCCGTCGCGGACGCGTACAGAACGCGGGCGTCCGGGAGATGGTTCTGCAAAAGGACGCCGCAGATACCCTGCTGCGACCCATCCTTCTTGCCGAGCGCACCCTCGCCGCCCGCTACGCCGCCCATCTCGTGGGCCTCGTCAAATGCGATGACACCGTCGAAATCAGGCCCCGCCCAGTCTAGGATCTGCTGCAGGCGGCTGCTCTCGGTCCGCATCGAGCGCAGCGTCGGATAGGTGACGAACAGGACGCCCTCTTCGAGGCGGATCGCCTCGTCGATCTTCCAGTTAGAGACCGGCTGCACATCGCCCGCCATACCGCCCAGGGCGGACCAATCGCGCCGCGCATCCTCAAGGAGCGGCTCGTTCTTGGTCACCCAGATGTGGCGTCTGCGGCCCTGCAGCCAGCTGTCGAGAATGCACGCGGCCACCTGTCGCCCCTTACCCGCGCCGGTTCCATCGCCGAGGAAGAAGCCTTTCCGGTAGCTGCGGCCGTCCTCGTTCAGGGTGAGGCCAACGCCCTCCTTGTCTGGCTTGAACATCCCCGGGAGCATCTGCGACCATGCGTGTCCGGCATAAATCACGGTCTCGAGCTGCGACGAGGACAGCATCCGCTCCGAGACGGTGCGCTCGGGAAGGTGCGGGATATGGGCAGGGACCGGTGCCGGGATCGAGCCCATCGCGACCGATTCTACCAGCGCCGTCGGGTGCTCGCCGGCCGCGTCGAAGATGATCCGGCTCGGACGATAGGGAAGATACACTCCGACCTGGTCTGCGAGCGGTGCCGGAGCTGACAGGGTCGTATAGCCGACCGGCAGAACGGCGTTACGAACCGGCTTGTGGTAGGTGCGTGCCACGGCCGGCTTCGCGGTGCGTGCGGCACCGAAGAGACTTACCGCGGCAGCGGGAGCCCTCGCGCTCCGTGCTTCCGACACCAGCTCGGCTCGGGCAGGCATCTCAACCACGTCGAGGAAGTCGAGGACGGAACGACGCTGGATGACGGTGTGCGACGTACCCCCTGCCACCTTGTCGATGACGTAGAGCCGCACCGCGATGTCGGTGCCATGCTTGCGGTAGCAGCTTTCGAGCCGCAGCGACGTGCGGACGGTGCAGCCGGTGAGCACCGCTTCATAGGCAGCTTTCAGTTGCGCGCTCGGCGCGAACCAATCGGGCATGATCGCGACAATCCGACCACCCATCGAAACGCGGCGGATTGCCGCCTGCAGATGGCGGAGTGCCGCGAGATTGTCGGCGCCGCGGCCAATGCTGCGCGAGAACGGCGGGTTCATCAGAACGACGGTAGGCCGTTCCAACGAGGCATGGAGGCTCACGAGCGCAGCCCCATCGTGGCCGGTGATGATGGCATTCGGGAAGACGCTGGCGAGGCGTTCTCGACGGCGCGGATCGATCTCGTTCAGTTGCAGGCCGGCATGATGCGGCACCTGAACCGCAAGCAGCCCATTGCCGGCGCTCGGTTCCAGCACGATGTCGTCCGGTCCGATCGCGGCCATGACCGCTGCGAGCGCGCCGATATCGATCGGCGTCGAAAACTGCTGCAGCTCGATCTGCTCCTCGCTGCGCACGGTTTGCGTCGGGAGCCGTTCCATCAACGCTGCGGCATGCGTCACGCCGGCGATGTCAGCCAGTGGATAGGGCTGCTTGGCGACGTGCAGCGCCAAAGCGTGTTCCAGCATCTCGAAGCTGTCGCGCTGGGTCCAACGGCCCTCCGCGTCGGTGCCTCCGAACGCAGCCGTCATGGCGTTGTTGAGCGCGCGCCGCGTGATCGGCTCGCCAGACGCCAGTGCGAGCGCGATCGTGAGCGCGGCCGGTCGGTCGGTGACAGGCGGCAAGTCGAGGAGGTCGGACATGGAAGGCTCCCTTGGTCATGCTGCCATTCCGGCAGCTCACCGCCTCCCTCCCCCTCCCCTCTCTTTCGCCTCGAGCACCTCCGCCCAATCCTTGTAGGGCGCCGGCGGAAAGTCCGGCACGACGGTCAGGGTGTCGGACGCATATTGTTCGATGCTGCGCGCCACAGCGCGTCGCCCAGCGAGATCGCGATCCGCAGCCAGGATCAGCCGGGTGACCGACGATGGAATGGCCAGAAGGTCGAGTCGTCGTGACCCGAACGAAGACCAACAGGGGAGGCCACGCAGTCGCGACCATGCTTGGGCACTCTCGAAACCCTCTGCGAGCCCTATCGTCGAGGCCAGACCACCGCCACGCCACGCGCCATTGCCGAGGGTCCCGAGCGTCTGCTTCTCGGTGTAGGCGCTCGTTGCGGGATCGATGAAAATCCTTTGGAAAGCGACCAGGCGGTCAGCTTCGCGAACGGCGACGAGCAGTGCTGGCTTGAACACGGTGAGCGGCTTCGGCCCGAGTGGGCAGCGCGGGTGAAAGCGAATGTCGGTCGGCAGCGGTAGCAGGAAGCGCGACGCGAGATAGCGCTCCGCGCAGGTTCCTGGCACGCCACGAGCCTCATTCCATAATCGCTCGATATTGGCGGTGCCTCCTGCGCGGGTCACCTTGGGTGGCTCATAGCGCTGGCCTAGCGGTATGCGGTCGAGCTCGCGCAGGATGTCGGCAGGGTCGCAACCCGCAAAGCAGGTCACAAGGATGCCTCGATCGCCTTGTCGGAGTGACAGGCTTGGCGTCTTGTCCGTATGCGCTGGGCAGCGGCACGTCGCGACGTTCCGGTGCCAAGTTCCCCCGAGCGCGCCGACGAGGTCGACCAGCTTCTGTGACGGACGATTGGCGATCAGGGTCATGCCGGATCCCCCTCGCGTCGCATCGTCTTCGTCAGGCGCGCGATCACATATGCAGCGTCCCGCGCGGCGAAATAGCTGTCGATCGCGTCGTCGTCGTGGAGGGGGACGACATCGGCGTTCGGTTCGGACCGGCTCCGTACATAAGCCGCTAGGGCCGTGCGGGCCGATCGTTCACTGGGATGCACGTCGGTTTGATCGCGACCGTCGACGTCGCGGATGAAGAGCAGGAAGCGTTCCATGGCGAGCGGACCTCGTACCTGGCCGCCTGTACCGGCGAACCATTACCGCAAGGGAATGTCGGGCCACCCGAGCAGCCCATCCTTTCTCCCCCCCTCCGCTCTTCCTCTACCCCTGTTAAATCAGGGCTGATTTCGTATCCGTCCCGTTTACCCAGCGCTAAGCCCAGCCAAGTAGGGTGCTCTAGGAACTAGAATCGATCCGTGCTTGTTTGTCGACGCACGGCCTTAAAAAGAGGTGTGGATGTCTCAGTTTTCGCCAGTCGAGATCGCGAACTGGGTCGCCATCTATCTGGCGGCAGGAATCTGCTGCGGAATCGCCATGGTCATGTCAGTTTCGGTGACGCTTCACGAGATGTGGCAGGCCAAGGTCTGGCAAGATGCCCGCACGATCCGCGGTGCGGCTCTGCTGCTTCCGAAGACATGGTGGCGCTGGCAGAAGCTCTACCTACTTTCCACGCCCGTTACACTTGGCATAGTCTGTTACTTCGCCGCGACGATGAACTGGGGTTGATCCTCAGAGCCTGCAATTATTTAGCGGTCCAACGAGGCTTTTAGAGCCTCATCGCATTGGCGATTTGAATGCCCGCAGCATCGTCCTCGATATCACTCGGGCGTAATGTGAGCAGATCGCCCAGGTGGCGCATGCGCGGGTGGGTCACCGCCTTTGCGGCGAGATAATCGTCGTTGTCGAACCCCATCGCTTCCACAACGAGCGTGCGCAGCTCCCCGGTTTCGCGGGATCTCCCCTCGAGGACGAAGTCCGGACGACATGGGCCATCTGGTGTCATGGTATCGAAGAGCGGCTTTCCGATCGCCAGATCAATTGACTGCGAACGGAGAAGCCGTTGGGCTTCCAAGATCCGCTTGAGGGTTTTCCGCTCGAAATCCGACTCCACCGGAACGAACAGCCGGCCATTGTAAATCGGCTGTGCGTACCCCCGCAGCGGCGCATACCCATGGGCCTCCGGGTACTCGCCGGCGACAACCAGCACGAGGAACGGGCCGCTGATCCTGTTACCCCGCACCGATGGTGACTGAACCCGATTAGCGATTTCCACGGGAGGACCATCGGGCACGTAGATTTTGTGCCCTTGGATCGCGGTCGCATAGAGCAGGACGAAGCCTTGCGGCGCATGCGCCTTTGGCCAGTTTTCCGCGAGGCGTCGCAGCGTTGCATACACGACCTTGGCCTCGAGCGGCCGGGCGTGCGTCCAGATGGCGCGGCCTAACTCGATGCCGGGAGCAATCTCGATCTTTCCCGCCGCGCCGAGGATGGCGGCAAAGGCCTCCTTGATCGACCACTCCGGACCTGCGCCGATCGGCGGGACGCTGTTGGATCCGGCCGTGTCCATTAGCCGCCATAGAAGGCGAGCCAGCCGCGGCGTCGACGCGTTTCGCGTCCGATCGTCGTTGCTGTCTTCTTCCGGCCGTTGCGAGAGCTTCTCCGGCGCGGGCCTGAGCACCTCGAAAAAGCCAGCAGGCGGGTCGGTGGGCGTGTTGGGGGACCGGATCTCGGTGATCCGGTTGGTCACCTGGTCGCGGAAGAACGGGCAGTCTGCGCGATGCTCGGGACGTTTCTCGCTGGTCAGACGTCGAAGATAGTAGGTCTCCGCCTCGGACAGGAACGCGGGTGTGAGGATCGGTGGGGCCGCCTCCGCTCCAAGGCAATTGCAGGCGATCCAGCGGTGACCGATGCGCGCGTTCTGAACGAGCGTGATGCCGGCCTGCTCGTCGTGGAAGGTGCCTTTGCCCACGTACCAGCGTACCAGCGCCTCCCGCAGCGGCTGCGGAAGCTTGATGCGATTTGGACCTTTTCCGTCAGTGTCTCGATGGATCAACCACATGCTCGAAGAGCCTTTGGGCGACGTTTCTTGACCAGTTTCGCCCTCGGCCCCGGTCTTGACAAGGGCAAATCTCTTGATCTCCACTCTTTTAAACAGGGGGTCGAGGAGGTTTTTGTGCAGAAGTTTTACGCCGGTGTGGCGATCGCGAGCGTGGCGCTGGCCACATCTGCTTCGGCCGCGCCTGAAAAGCGCGGCAAGGTTCGGCGCGTTGAGCTGATCTCGATGACCACCGCGTCGGCGCTGCCAATGGCGGAGGGTGATGGCGGACCCGCCGATGACCTCCCAGCACCTGACCTCCCGCCTGAGTTCAAGGTGCACGATCTAAGCCGCCGCTACGTTGAGTTTCGGATGAAGCAGGAGCTCGCGTCGATCTTTCCCGAGGTCAGCGTATCCGACAGCCTGGCCCCGGCTGTAGCGGCGACGTCCTCCATCAGCGTGCCCGATTGGATGAAACCGGGCGTCGGATCGTTTACGGCGCCAGCCTTCGTTCCCGGCTGTGCTCCGCTCGCGTATCGGCCGTCAGGGTTTCTCTCGCGCGAGGCCGAAAGTCGGCGGGCAATTTACTATGGCATGATGAGCTCGATCGCCTGCGAACACGGCATTCCAACTGGGCTCTTCGACGCGATGATAATTCGCGAGAGCCGCTACAATCCAACAGCTCTATCGCCGAAAAACGCCTTCGGCTTCGCGCAGCTGATGCCCGGCACTGCGATGGGGCTCGGCGTGAACCGGTTCGATCCCTACCAGAACATGCGTGGCGGTGCCCGATACCTCCGCCAGCAGCTCGATAAGTTCGGCCGCGTGCAGCTCGCGCTCGCTGCCTATAATGCCGGTCCTGGCCGAGTGCGCGGGGGTCTCGTCCCCCGGATCACCGAAACGCAGGCCTATGTAACCGACATCATCGCCAATTGGTCGAGATTGACCGCAGCGCCTGGGTCACAAGCACTTCGTTCGACCTTGCCACAACCTGCCTATCGCTCGGTCGCACTCGCGCAATTCTGACATCTCAGCGTTCGCGCCCTGCCGATGATCGACGCCAGAAAACGCATGCTCCTTTCGGGAGCAATGCGACGGCGTAGCCGGCGCTCCGACAGTCAGTCTTCGGGCCGCCGTCGAGATGCGCGTTGCGGTTTCGTTGCTCTCGCCGTCAGGCGTGAACGCCTTGGCCGGCTAGGCCAAGTCTTTCTGAGCTAATGATATATGAATCTAGGAGCGGTTGCAGGCCAGGTTGGCACTCGCTCTCTTTGGCATCGATCGCGGCGCCGAGGCGCGCGAGAACCTTGCCTAGTTGGCCGTCGACCGTCGCCAACGCATATTCCCGACGCGACAGTGAGCTGAGCATCGCGGCCGTCTGCTCGATCCGCTCGGCTTCCTGCTGGACGACATCCGCGGGCAAAGGAGCCGGACGCAGCCAGCGCGGAAGGTGAGCCTCGATCCAGGCCGGCATGAGCATGCGGTACGCATTGCTGGTTTGCTTATAGCGTGGTCCAACGCCGTCGATCTCGACGCGTTTGAAGCGACGCTGGGCAAGAACGAAGCCGAGTTCGGTCAGAAGCGCAAGTGCGCGGATGACGGTGCGGCGTCCGATACCGACAGTCTCGGCCAGATACTCGAGGGTGGGGTACACACGGCCTGCTTGGACTCGCGCGATCCTGAGCAATGCCTCGAGGACCGCCAGCGTGTTACGGCTGAAGCGCAGGATAGCGGCCTCCCGCGGTGTCGGCTCTCGTTCTTCGTGCGCGATCCTTGCGCGCAGGTTCGCCCGTCCCGCGCTCAGCGCCGCAGCGCGCTTGTAGATCCGGTCGGTTTCACCTTTGCTGGGACGCGAAAAGAAGGCGTCTTCGAACGTACCAGCCTCGATGCTGTCGCGCCGCACGGGCGCCCCAGTGCGGTGGGTTGCGCCAGATCGCGACGGCTTCCGCTTGAAGCGGGCACCGCCGAGCACGGCCAGAGCCGCCTCTGCCATTGTTATTGCAGCCAATTTCCTGCCCTCACATTGGGCCGGGACCGGGGCAAAACTCGTCCGTGGCGCGAAGCGCGCAACCCTTGAACCGAAGCTCGGAAACCAGTATATCTTGAGCGTTCAACGGCTCTTTCGATGCTTGCCGGCATCGGACATAGCGGTCTCAGGGTGCCCGGCCTCGTGCCGGGCATTCGTTTATGTGGTCACAGCCATTCCCAATTTTTCCAGGCCGCGGACTGCGACCCAGGCGGCCGCATAGTGGCGCACGATAGCCATTCGCGAAACACGCGTGATTCGTGCTTTCGACAACATTAGGCGGCTAATGTTCGTGCTTTTGAAAACACGTAGGCTGCCCCGTCCCGCGCCACGGGACAACAATTCGTGCTTTTGGAAACGCGAGAAGTTGGTGGCGCCGTGTTTGGAGTCGGCTTTCGTCGAATCGAAAACGTCTATGACGAGAGGCGCTTCACCGTGCTCTCTGGAATGATTTTGACGAGGTATTCGCGGACTGTTCGCCCGGCTGCCGTCACCGTTCCGAGACCTTGATCCTCGATCTCAAATCGAAAGCCTGGGATCGGGTCCTCTTTGATGGTTTTCGTAAGTGCGAATTTGAATTGGCGCGAGGATCCTTGGTAGCCCATCTGCAGCCGCAGATCCTCAAGCGGAATGGTAGTCTGACCGTCAACGCACAGCGATCGGGCAACCTCATAGAGTCGACGTTCGACCGGGCCGAGCTGGAAGTAGGTGGATGCGTATTCGAGGACCTGGCGGTCGACCATGATAGCCCGATACAGCCAGTCACAGAGGCGAATTTTGACCGCCTTCAGGCGCTTCACGCCACCTTCGCCCTTGCTGTATTGCAGCTTGGCCTCTTGTAGCCACGAGAAAAAGCCCTCCTCGCCTTCCCCGCCTGCTTCGATGTTGGTCTTGATCTGTGTGCCTTGAAGTCGCTCAAGAGCCTCAGACAATCTTGTGTAGGACCTAGCCGACTTGTTGACGCCGGTGACGCTGAAAAGGTCGTTCGCACTGAAGCTGAACTCCTGCCCAATGGCCTTCCCTGCCTCTACCTTGGAAACCATTAGGCTGGCGATATAGAGCAGGATTTCCTTGTCGTAGATCGTGGCCACCCCTTTTGGTCCCGGCCCGATTTCGATCGAGATGTCACCCTTTTTATAGGTAAGCGGTTGCATCCAGGCCTTCTTCGCCAACGCGAAGAACGGCCATGCCATGAGTGACCGCTCTCCGCGGACTGGTCCGTGGAGAGGACTGTCGAGCAGAAAAAGCTCGCCCTGTTCTTGCTCCGCCATTGTCAACTTACCTTCATGTGTCTCGGCATTCGCCGAGGAGAGCGGATCGGGTTCAGCCGGGATCCCCAGTGACCTCGACGCTCTCGTGTTTTTGATAATTCGCTTCCGGCGCTCTCGCGTTTTTGAAAGCACGAAAATTCGGCCGCTGGCGTTTCCGAAAGCACGAAATCCGACCCCAAAACCGGCTTTCTAGGCCCTGTTTCTGCCGATTTCGGACAGGTCCAGGCCGCCCGGCCGCCCTTCTTCGTGCTTTTGAAAACGCGAGAGGCTGTGTCGGTGTAGCGGTCGGTAAGGGGGGTCTGGATTACGGAAGCGTAAGCCATGCCTTGCCGTAGCACCGTGTCGGCTTCGGCTCAAACGGCATCATCCCCGTTTGCTGATGCACACGGTCCTCCAGCCCGCGTTCAACCTCCCCCTCCCCTTCCGATCCCGGGGGGCGTCAGATGCTCTAGGAGCCCTAAGGGACGCGAGATGGCAGGGCGGCGGGAGGTCTGTCCGGGACGGCGTGGCGGTGGTGACAGCGCCAAAAAAAAGGCACCTGAAGCGGTGCCCAATCCATCATTTCAGTCGAGGTGCCGTTAGAGCCCGTCGGCCTCTCTCTTTCGCAGCCGGAGCCCCTTGCGCTCAGCTAGGTCCGCATACCCTCGCTCGAAAGTCTCACATACCAGCTGCTGGATCTGCTGGCCGTGCTCACCCTTCACGTCGCTTAGATCCAAGCCGCCGATCGCGGACACAGCGTTCGCCAATCTCGGCGCCAATCCGCCGAACATCGTCGCGAGGAATGACGTCAGGCCTGCGGCCTCCTCGCGATCGTCACCCGACATGCAGCCGAGCAGCTCGGTCCCGAAGAACGCTTCTGACTGCGTGATGCCGAGCGCGGCGCAGATCGCCTGGGCCTCGTCCACGCGCATCGGCCGGCGCTTGGCCGTGTCCGAATGCAGGATGCAGTGGAGCCTCGTCCGCTTCATCATCGGCGTTGAAGCCTCGAGCACGCGGAACGTGACCCGCAATTCCTTCATCCTCGCGAGGAGGAAGTCGGCAAGTTCTGGCTTGGCGCTGCTACTGCTTTCGCCAGAATTGTAAGGATTAGACGCTCCCACCTCAGGGCACTCCCCACCCGCTAGCTTCGACTCAGGTACGCCCGAAAATGACAGAATGGCAACCCTGCCGTTAACGTTAATTTCATGTTTCCGAGGTGCTACCTGATTGGAATCACGTTCGTTTCGGTTCTTTTTGCCGCAGCTCGAAAGGCCTGGGCGTCCTCAACGTCCAGCCCCAGCTTATTAATCACCTCCGTCGTGTTCTCCTCAACGATGAAGTCGAAGAGGACCAGTGAAACGGCGGACGCAAAACTTACCGATGATCCGATAACCTCTTGAAGGTCTGGGATCGAACCGTCGATCGCCTCAGCGCTGCTTTCGAGGATCGTCAGTGATAGGCCGACATCGCCATCAGTTGGGATGATCCGCAGATGCTCCTTCAACGAGCCTGGTCGGTAGGTATCCTTGATTTGGGCGGCCGAGGAAGATCGATCGTTGACCACGTCGTTGATCGAAAGAAGTCTCTTCTTCTTGTTCGAGAAAAGGCGGATGCTTTCGGTTACGAGCCGAAAGAACGTTTCCGAGATCTTTAGATCGAAGGCGCGTTCACCCGCCGTCATCTTAGAAGAAGTCCTCACCTTGATAGCACACCCTGAAAAATACCGTCTCCGCGGCGTTTTAGCACCATCGAGTCCGCGTTGTGTAACACAATCAAAGAGCGGAGTCGCATCGCGGGATTAAGGCCTTCGCGCCGCTGTCCTCGCACGCGGACGCGTGTCCGCCAATACGGACAGCTGTCCGCTATTACGGACAGGCGTTCGTAAACGCGGACAGATGTTCGTGGGGGCGGACAAGTCGTCCCGAAGCGCGGGACAAGAGCCTGATTGGTAAGCTGGCAAAGCTCATTTCGTCGCAATCGCAGAAAAAACTTACGGCAACCTTACCAGTTCCTAAACGCGCCGATTGCGCGAATTTTTTTCCCGGTCGAGCCTTTGGTTGGGCGCGCTGAAATGCGCTCAATCAAAGGAGACCTTTCGTCATGAAGACCATGCTCAAGATGGGCCGTCGCGTCGAGACGGCCGCACTGGCCACCCTCGGCGTCGCAGCGGCTGCGGCCGTGATGGCCTCGCCCGCCTTCGCGGGTGCCGACGGCACGTTCGATACCGCGCTGAACGCCTTCACCGGCTTCCTCGAGGGTTCGGGCGGCAAGATCATCACCGTGCTGTCGCTGGCCGGCGGTGTCGTCGGTCTGGCCTCGGGCCGCTTCTCGCTCGGCCAGGTCGCGATCCCGGTGGGCGTGGGCGTCGGCGCCGGCACCGGCGTTCCGATCGTCACCTCGACCGTCACCGCCACCATCTAACTCGATCCGGCACCGGCGGAGATAGCAGCTCCGCCGGCGTCGTCACTGAAGGTGGCGTGATGTCAGCCGATAAGTACGTGATCCCATCGCACTTGGACGACCCTGAGCTTATCGGCTTTTGGACGTTGGACGAGTTCCTAGCGATGGTCATCCCCTTCACGTGGGGGATCCTGTCCCAACACATCGTCATCGGGATCGGCTTCGCCGTCCTGGGCTGGTGGGCACTCCGTAAGGCCAAGGCGGGACGGGCGACATCTTGGTTGATCCACCTGGCATACTGGCACCTCCCCGGCGGCTTTCCGTCTCTCAGGGCCACGCCACCTTCCTATCTCCGACTGATGGTGGGCTGACATGGACTATTCCTACCAGCACGCGCAGAGCCAGCGTGTCCTTCGCCAGCGCAATCTTCTCGGCATCGCCGCCCTTGTGCTGGCAGGCGCCGTCGCACTCCTCCTCCTCATGTCCGCGACCCGTAGTCGTGAGATCGTCCTGCAGCCGGTCCTCGGATCGCCGGTGACGGTCTCCAGCAGCGGCGTGTCGCGCGAATATCTCGAGCTCGTCACCCGCGACACGGCGGTCCTGACGCTGAACCGATCGCCCGGCAGCCTCGACTATTGGATGAAGTCGGTCCTCGCGATCGTCTCCCCGAGAGCGCAGGGCACGATCAAGGCCGACCTGCTGAAGATCGTCAACGAGCAGCGCAATTCGAGCATGAGCCAATTCTTCACGCTCGAGGGCATGGAGATCGACGCCAAGCACCTGCAGTCTACCGTGACCGGCAAGCTCAGCACGGTGGTCGGCCAGAAGATCGTGTCGAGCGAGCCGCGCACCTTCATCTACGACTGGGAGTATTCGGGCATGAGCCTGAAGCTGGTCGGATTCAGCATGGCGCAGCCGAAGGGCCGCCTGGGAGGCTCGCTGTGACGGACGCATTCTACGCCTTCGGCAGCGCTGCACTCGGCACGGTGCTCGCCTCGCGCACAATGTGCTGGCTCAGCCGCATCGCCGGCGCGGCGCTCATCGCAGTCGCGGTCTTTGTCTTTGCCGCGCCTGCCTTCGCAGCCAGCGACCAGACGCTGATGGTCGCGGACGGCGCGCAGGTGTCGTGCACCGCGTCGGCCAAGGATCTGACGCGCATCAGCCTCGTCGGCGACGAGTTTGCCGGTGTCTCGAAGATCAACACGGGCAACCCGTCGGACGACTTCTCGGTCGTAAACGAGCCAGTTCGCGGCGACATCTACCTGTCCGTTCCTGAGGGCTTCAACCGCCAGACGCTCTCCTTCTTCGGCACTTCGAAGCGCGGCTATGTCTACAAGTTCGCCTGCCGCATCGCGGGCGACCAGGCGGTGCAGGTGTTCCTCTCGAACCCCGCGATCGCCAAGGCCGACGCGGCCGAGGCGGCACCGACCAAGGTCGCCGCTGCGTCGACTCCTGAGGACGCGGCGGTGTCGTTGGTGCAGGCGATGTACGCGAACAAGTCGGTCGATGGCTACGAGCTGCGCCAGCGCTCTTTGAAGCCGGTCTACGTCGGCGACCTCAAGGTCCAGATGATCTCGGAATATCGCGGCGAGGCACTGACGGGTCGCGTTCTGCGGATCGAGAACAAGGGCACGCAGGAAAAAGTCCTGACCGAGGCACAGGTCGCGCCCGCCAGCGCCCTCGCCGTGTCGATCGCCGAGCCCAAACTCGCACCGGGTCGGGTCACGACCGCCTACCTCGTCTCGCGGAACGGAAACTAAGCCATGGCCATCAAGGACATCTTCTCGCGGTCGCGTAAGCCGCTCGACGGCCCCGAGGCCGCTCCAGAGACGGACGGCGTATCGCCGATCGCGTCCGAGCTCGACGGCAACAACGAGACCAAGAAGAAGCAGCGCATGCTTCTCGCAAGCGTCGGCGCGGTCGGCCTCGTTGCCTCGTCGTTCTGGATCTTCGGCGGCTCGGACAACGCCCGCAAGGTCGACCCCGACAAGCCCGAGCAGGTGAAGGTGTCGGTCGGCGACATGGCGAACAGGACCCTCTCCGAGCAGGAGTGGATGGCGCTGTCGGAGAACCGCTTCCAGTCAGCCGAGAACCAGCTGAAGAGCGTCGACGGCACCAACGCCCGTGTGGCGCAGCTTTCGCAGCAGATCGACGCGTTGAAGGCGCAGAACCAGTCGATGTCGTCGGACGGCCAGCGTGTCGTCTCGGCCTATCAGGCCGAGAACGAGCAGCTGCGCAGGCAGGTGAACGAGCGCGCGGCCGCCCCGCCGCCTGTCCCGGCCGGTCCGCAGGCGATGTACGGCCCGGGCAGCGCTGCGGTGTACGGCCGCGGCGCGGGGGCGCCGCCTGCCGGTCCCGATCTCTCCGCGCCTCGCCTGAGCGAAGTGAAGATGGTCTCGTTCAGCTCGACCGATCGCGGCACTGCGTCCAAGATCGCCAAGGGCAGCACGGTCTACACCGACAGCCCCAACTACCTGCCCGCGAACAGCTTCGCGACCGCCAAGGTCATCGTCGGCGTCGACGCCGCGGCGGGCGTGAACAGCCAGACCGACCCGCTGCCGGTCGTGCTGCGCATCACTGGGCCGGCGCGCTCCGTGCTCCAGAACGGCAAGCTGCTCACCACCAAGATCCAGGGCTGCCTCATCAACGGCGCCGCGCGCGGCGAGCTGTCGAGCGAGAAGGTCTACATCAAGCTGCAGAAGATGACCTGCCCGCAGCCGGGCGGCCGCTATGCCGAGTCCGAGGTGAAGGGCTTCATCGCATTCGGCGGCAAGACCGGCGTGCGGGGTCGCGTCGTCAGCCGCGAGGGATCGCTGGTGAGCCAAGCCTTCATCGCCGGCCTCGTCGGCGGGATCGGGCGCGGCTTCGCGGCCAACACCAACATTGCGCTGCAGCCCGGCAACGTCGTGCTCGCCAACGGCAAGCGCCAGCAGCTCGGGCTCGGCGACATCGCGCAGGGCGGCGTCGGCAACGGCATCGGCGAGGCGGGCGACATGGTCTCCAAGTATCTGATCGAGCGCGCCGAGCAGTACCAGCCCGTCATTGAGATGCCGACGGGTGTCGACGTCGAAATCGTCTTCCTGGAGGGTGTGTATGTCCGCAATTGATTACATCGCCTTCTGGCGTCTTCGTCCTCGCTTCATCGCCACCATCGCGGGTTGCGCGGCTGTCGTCGGCATCGGTGCCGCTGGCGCTGCGGCGGATCTCGGAATCATGTCGCCGTCCAACCAGAAGGTCGCAGCGCTCCTCAAGGCACGGCTGCCAAGGACCGACGTTTCCAAGGTCGACTGCGGCGTCGTCGACGGCCTCTGTGAAGTGACTGCCGGCAGCAATCTCTTCTATGTCGATCGTTCGGGCCGCTACCTCATGATCGGCCGGGTCTACGACATGGAGACGCGGCAGGACCTTACCGCCACCCGGCTCCTCGAGATCAATCCCGACACGCTCATCGGCGGGGCGGCTAAGGCCAACAACGCCGCCAGCAGCGACGAAGCACCGCTAACGCGTGGTGCCGGGTCCCAGCCCACCGCACCTGCAGCGCCGCAGCACCTCTCGCTCACGAGCCTGCCGGCGACCGGCGCGATCGTCTGGGGCAAGCCTTCGGGCAAGACGGTCACCGTGTTCAGCGATTTCCGCTGCGGCTATTGCCGCGCGCTCTCCAACACGCTCCGCACGATGAACGTCCGCGTGATCGAGCGCCCCATCTCGGTCCTGGGCAGCCGCGACCTCGCCAATCAGGTCTATTGCGCCAAGAACCGCGAGGAGGCCCTGCATCAGGCCTACGCCGGTGAGCCGCTGCGCAACGCCGGCACCTGCGACACGTCGGGCCTCGACGCCAACGAGAAGTTCGCGCGCGCCCATGGTCTCTCCGGCACGCCCGTCATCGTCCGCGCCGACGGTGCGATGATCGAGGGCTACCGGCCCAAGGAGGCGCTCGCCGCCTTCATCGCGGGAGGACGGTCGTGAACCCTACCAAAATCGGAGCGCTTGGTCTCATCCTCGCGGGCACTGGCCTTGCCAGCTGCACGACGATGGGTGGCAACATCAAGGGCAACTTCTCGTGCGTCGCCCCGGATGGCATCTGCGCCCCGAGTTCGACGATCGATGATCGCGCATTGGCGATGATCGCCGGCGAGGACGGCGATCGCATGATTACGCCCGCTGGTCCCTACAGCGTGCCCGCAAGCGACGGTCGCGGCCCTCAGAGTATCGCCGCGCGCTCGGTAAGTGGCGGCTTCCAGGCCGCATCAGCCGCGCCGGCGCGTAGCCAAGAGCGGGTGCTGCGCATCGTATTCCCCGCGCAGATCGACGCGGCGGGTCGCCTTCGCGAGCAGACCGCCATTCATGCCGTGGTTGAGCGTGGCGAGTGGCAGCAGGCTCTCGCTGCGAACGCGGTTGCGACCACGCCCTCCGAGGTAGCATCGGCGACGGGCGGCGATACTCTCCTCGCCGCGGTCGATCGGGCCGCCCCCCCCGTCACCGCGTCCGCGGATCCCGCCTTTGATCCCGACATGCCGAGCGCGGCTGCGGTTGCCGCTGCGCGCGTGCAGGCCGATCCTGTTGGCGACATCAAGGACCAGGTCGCTCGCCAGCTCGCGCGCAATCCAAGACGCGTGCCGGTGGCCACCCGGCCCACGTTCCGCCCTGCGCCGACAGGGGTAGCCGTCCAGACTGCACCCGTGGCTCCTGCCTCCCCGCCTCAGGCGCGAACGGCGACGACACAGCCGGTCGGCCCCGCCAAAACCCCCGCCCCTTCCCCTTCCGCGTCTGTTCGCCCTGTCGCGACGACGCCAACGGCGACGTCGGCCGTCACCGTCCCGCTTCATGCAACCCAGGCGGGTCGGACCGCGATCGCATCGGTCGCGGCAAACCCGGCAATCCGTGCGGGGCTCGCGCGCGTCGAGCCTGACGCGCGCGAAGCCGCCAAGGCCAACGGCGTCGTACCGGTGCTGCGCGCTCCCTCATTCCCCGGAGTGGATCAATGAGCTTCCTAAGCGGCCTGCTGGCGATGATCCTTGGCGATAATGCCAAGCCTGAGGGCGGACGGCCCGACACGGCGGTGCCGCGCTTCGTTCACTGGCTGCCGTATCGCAGCTTCGACCCGAAGACGAAGATCTTCTACAATAGCGCGACCCGCGGGTTCGTCCTCGAGTGCACGCCGATGCTCGGCGCGACCGAGCAGAGCCATGAAATGCTCGCGCAATTCCTCTCTGAAGGCATTCCGACGCCGGGCGCGCTGCAGGTTCATGGCTGGATGAGCCCGCGCATCAGCGAGTTGCTCTCCAAGTGGTATCTGCCGCGCTATTCGGCGGCCGGCGTCTATGAGCGCATGGCCAAGCACCGTACCGAGTATCTGCTCGGTGGCGTGTGGAACTCGCTGTCGTCCGCAGCGCCCTTCCACATGCGCAATCACCGGCTCGCCATCTCCTATTCGACGCCGGAATCGAGCCGCGTGTCCAACGAGGAAATCGTCTCCGTGATGGAGGGCCTCGCGTCCGCGCTGGAGTCCATCGGCGTCCATTCGCGCGCCATGGATCCCAAGGCGCTCATCACCTGGATCGATGACCTGACCTCACCGACGACGGCACCGGGTGACGACACGATCACCTACAATCCGTTCGATCCCATCGCCGATCAGGCGGTACGGCACGATCTTGAGATGAAGATCGAGCCCGATCGGATCCTGCTCCGGACCGAACGGTTCCGCCCAACGGGCAAGACGGTCGATAATGCACCCGAGATCGGCGAGATCTACCCCGACACCTTCGACGTGCGCTCGTTCTCGGTGCGCAACTTGCCGCAGCGTTGGGCGCCGTGGGATATGGCCAAGCTCATCGGCGACATGTTCGCCGACAAGCTGCGCATGCCCTGCCCCGTGTCGACCAACCTGTGTCTCGACTTCCCGGATGCGGAGGCCGAGGGGCAGCGCGCCGGTCGCAAGTTCATGCGGACCACGAGCCTTGCGGACTCCAAGTCGGCGCGCATGCTGCCGCAGCTGAAGGATCAGTCGGCCGAGTGGAAGTTCGTCAAGGACGAGCTGCGTCAAGGCCGCAAGCTCGTGCAAGCCTTCTTCTCGGTCACCTCTTTCAGCCCGAAGGGCAAGGGTGACTCGAACGAGCGGACGCTGAAGTCGGTGTACCGCGCCGCAGGCTGGGACCTGCTCGACGATCGCTATCTGCAGATCCAGGGCCTGCTCGCCGCTATGCCGATGACAATGGCGAACGGACTGTCGTTCGACCTCAAAAACATGAAGCGCATGCGGACGGTTCTGACCACGACCGCAGCGAGCCTCATGCCGCTGCAGGGCGAGTATCTGGGTGGCCTCCAACCGCACCTCATGCTGGTTGGCCGGCGTGGACAGCCGTTCTTCTGGTCGCCGTTCGAGAACACCGCCGGCAATCACAATGTCGCAGTGTGCGGCAAGTCGGGCTCGGGCAAGTCGGTCGCTCTGCAGGAGCTGTGCGCCTCGATGGTTGGAGCCGGCGCGAAGGTCGTCGTGATCGACGACGGTCGCTCGTTCGAGCACTCGGCCAAGCTGCAGGGCGGCGCCTTCGTCGAGTTCACCATGGCGTCTGGCTTCTGCATCAACCCGTTCGCGATGATCGACCCTGAGCTTGCCGGGCAGGATGAGGACTATCTCATGGACTGCTTTGCGATGCTGAAAAGCATCGTGAACCAGATGGCGCGGCACATCGACAAGCTCAACGACACCGAGCGCGGCCTGATCGACGGTGCCATCAACAAGGTGTGGGCGGCGAAGGGGCGTAGCGGTTGCATCGATGACGTGATCGCTGCCCTCGAGGAGACGGGTAATCCGGTTGCGACCGACCTCGGTATCGCCATGCGCCCGTTCTCGAGTGCGGGCACCTATGGCCGCTTCTTCACCGGCGACGTGTCGTTCCAGCTGAAGGCGAACCTGACCGTCTTCGAGCTGTCGGACCTGTCGTCGCGCGAGGAGTTGCGCTCGGTCGCGCTCACCGCGATCATGTTCATGGCGAGCCAGGCGATGCGCCGGGAGGATCGCTCCGTGCCCAAGGCGCTGCTCCTCGACGAGGCCTGGCAGATGCTGAAGGGCGGCTCCATGGCCGACTTCATCGAGGCCTATGCGCGTACCTGCCGCAAGTACGGTGCCTCGCTCGTCACCGCCACGCAGAGCATCAACGACTACTACAAGTCGGATGGCTCCAAGGCGGCGCTCGAGAACAGCGACTGGTTCGTCGTGCTGCAGCAGAAGGCCGAGACGATCGCCGACTTCAAGAAGCACGATCGCTTCGAGATGGACGATTACACGGATGCGCTGATGCGCTCGCTGAAGCGCAACGGCGTCGAATATTCCGACGTGCTCATCAAAGGCCCGGAATCGATGGCGGTCGGTCGCCTCGTGCTCGATCCCTACTCCGCGACCGTCTTCTCGTCCTCACCGCGCACCTTCGCGGCGATCCACGACCTGCTCGATCATGGTCTGACGATGGAAGAGGCGATCGAGCGCGTCGCCTACCCCGAGAACCCTGAAAAGTGGAGCGACGCCGGCGACGACGCGCTTCCGATCGCCGCGGAGTGACCGTCATGGCAACGCACGCAAACCCCCTTCTCCCGCTCGCCGCGCCCAAAAGGGCCGGACGGGTCGACTATGGCTTCCTGCTCTACTTTGGGCTGCACATGGCGGGCTTTCTCGCCACGACGTTGCTCATGACGTGGGGGCTCTTCGTGCTCTTCTTCCTCGTCCTGGGCGGCCTGTCGCTCGATGGGATGATGCACCACCTCCAGAACATGACCAGTCGCTATCTGGCGGCCGGATCTGACCGCGTCGACCAGTTCAAGATCACGGTGGGTATAGCGCACCTGATCCTGTCGACCGCCCTCATCTTCTTCCGCCGGCACGCCATCCTGCCGCGCGACCCTGCCGCCCGGGAGCGCCAAGCATGACCGAAGCATCGAGTGTCGACCGCAACGACGATGGCCTTGGCCTGTCGCCCGGTCTCGAAACCACGCCGGTCCGTGCATCGGGCCGCGCGGTGCCGCGGCGGGCTGTCTTCGCGGGCTACACGATGCCGCAGCTCCTTGTCGGCGCGGCGCTCCTGCTGGCCCTGATCTGGGCCATGTGGATCAGCAAGGCCGTTATGGCCGAGAAGCCGCAGCACATCGTGAAGGCGGACCTATCGCGCATTGTCGGCGAATACGTGCAGGCGCAGGCCCGCAGTGCCACGCCGCCCGACCAGGTGCAGGCGCAGATGCGGACCTTCATGGCGGCGCTTGATACCGAGCTTCAGCGGCGTGGCGCCGCAGGGCAGGTCGTCCTCGTCGGCGAGGCGGTCCTGTCGAAGAGCGTCCCCGACATCACCGGCGAGGTCGCCAAGGCTGTCTATTCGACCGGTGTTCGCGTGCCGCAGCCCGCCTCTCCCGCTCAGATGGGTGCCATGATGCGTGGACAGGCTCCGACTGCTCCCGTTGCTGCCCCCGTCGCCGTTGCGCCTGAAGTCACGCAGATTCCGACTGGTGCTCCCGCCCCATCGCCCTTTGGCGCGGTAGGGATGGACACGGCTCAAGCGGTCCCCGCCCCGGCCCCCGACCTTAGCGCTGCTGGCGCCAGCGTCTCGACCTTTGGTGGTCCCAGTGGCCAGTAACGCGGTCAGCGCACCGGCGCCGACTGAGCGCTTTCGGCCGAGGAAACGGCTTTGGGCGGCGCTCGGCCTTTTCATCGCTGGTGGCGCGTCGCTCAATGCACTCGCGGAATGGCGCGATACCCACGCCCTGCTCATCAACTCGTCAGAGTCGTTGCCGAATTGGGCCTTCGTGATCCACAAAACTGCGACGCCAGCGCGCGGTGAATACGTCTTCTTCGTGCCTCCTGCCTCGCCGCTCGTCGTTCGGCACTTCGGTGCAAAGAAGCAGATGTTCGGCAAGATCGTCTATGGCATGCCGGGCGACCTGGTTGAGCATCGCGGCGCCGACGTCATCGTCGCCGGTAAGCTCGTCGCGCACATGAAACCGCTGACAAAGTTCGGCGAACGACTTGTACCCGGCCCGACCGGCATCATTCCGCGTGACTGCTATTTCGTCGGTAGTCCGCACAAGGATGGCTTTGACAGCCGGTATGCGGCGATCGGCTTCGCGTGCGCGAACAAGATCGTCGGCGTCGGAAAGCCGATCCTGTGAAGCGGGCGCTGGAGTCCGTCGCGATCGTCGCCCTCCTCTCGGTTTCGCTGAGCTCGGCGACCCGCGCGAGCGACCATGGCATCGTCGGGCAGACATTCCCGATCGTGGAGCCGGATCTGCTCGCTACGATCGAGGCGAAGCTCCAGCGGCTGCAGGCGAATGGCGACATCGATCGCATGAATGCGGCCTTCGCTCGCAGGGCGGAGGCCCGCGTGCGGCGTCCGAAACCCGTCGCCGGTATCACCCCCGCGACCGAAGCGCGGACCTGGGCCTATGACCCGACGATCACGATCGAGCGCGACGTTCAAGATCAAAAGGGCAACTACATCGCCCGGCGTGGTCAGACGGTAAATCCACTCGATTTCACCGCCGTCACCCAGGCTCTGGTGTTCGTCGACGGTGACAACAAGGCCGAGATGGCGTGGGCGACCGCCCAATACAGCGACCTCAAGGCCAAGATCATCCTCGTCAGCGGCTCCCCCCTCGAGGAGATGACGGCGCGGCAACGCCGCTTCTACTTCGATCAGGAAGGTCGCCTGACGGGCAAGCTCGGCATCCGGCACACACCCGCCGTCGCCGTGCAGGACGGCCGCGTCATGAAGCTCTCCGAAATCAAGCTGAAGGGAAACAGCTGATGCCTCTGTGGCTCGATCTCCTGAAGACGCCGATGGCAGCGCCGGAAACGGCGGAGCTGCGCGGTATGCGCCGCACCTTCCAGTTCCTGTGCGTGGCATCTGCGGTTGGCGTCCTCGCCATCTCTCCGCTTGTGAAGCTCTTTGGTCGCCCCGCGTCCTTCGTGGTGGCGGCCGTCCTCGCGACGACGGCCCTTCACACGGCGCTCTACGTTTTCCGGAAGAACCGCGCGGACAACGCCTACCTCGACGCCGCCACTTCGCCGGAGGAGGCCGCGTGAAAGGCCTGCGCCTCCTCACCCTCGCGCTCTCCGTGTTCGCCCTATCGGCGGTGTTGAGCCCGCGCGCGGAGGCGCAGTCGAAGTGTACCGGCAAGTTCGTGAACCCGATCACGGATGTGTGCTGGTCGTGCCTGTTCCCGCTTTCGGTCGGTGGCCTCAAGATCTGGCCGAGCAATCGTCCCGACACAGACAACCCCAGCTTGCCCGTCTGCGCCTGCGGATCACCCGTCCCGCGCATCGGTATTTCGGCCGGCTTTTGGGAGCCGGTGCGTCTCGCCGACGTGTCGACCAAGCCATGGTGTTTCGTGAACCTCGGCGGGACCAAGATCTCGCCCGGCTTCGACATCGGACAGGGCAATTTGTCGGGGCCGTCGCAGAAAGGTGGGAACGGACAGAACACGTCGAAGTGGCATGTCCACTGGTACGTATATCCGCTGCTCTACTGGATGGAGATCCTCGCAGACTTCGCCTGCTTCGAGCAATCGTCCTTCGACATCGCCTATATGACCGAGGTCGATCCGCTCTGGCAGGACGACTCTCTCACCGCGCTCATCAATCCTGAGGCGGTGCTCTTCTCCTCACCGATCGCGCAGGCCGCGTGTGCCGGTGACTGCATCGCAGCGACCGCCAAGCTGCCTCTCGATGCGACCTTCTGGTGCGCTGGCTGTCAGGGACCGATGTACCCCGTCAACGGCAACATCGCTGCCTCGATCGGCCACGTTCAGGCGTCGCGCCTGGCGCTTGCGCGCTTCGCCTTCAAGATCCACCGCGAGGGCCTCGCGTGGGGCACGATGGGCTCCAAGGGCCTCTGCAACAAGTACCCGATGCCGGTGCTGCGCAAGCAGCAATACCGCGTCCAGATGACCAACCCGATCCCGACCGTCAGCGGCAAGTATGCCTGCTCGCCTCTAGGTGCCTCGACCATGCCCCCGCAGGCTGGCCGGGCCTTCCCCGTGAAGGGCGAGGACATGGGCTACCTCGTCTGGCGCAAGCGCAACTGTTGCGTGCTGTGAGGAACCACTGACATGCGTCGCTTCACCATCGTCCTCGCTCTGGTCGCCACGATCGGCGGGATTCAGGCAATCGCTCAGACCGTCGACGGTCTGGATCTCGACGCCATCAAGCGCCGCTCGGCGGCCATGCAGGGCGATGCCGAGACGTTCGCCGACCACGTCCGCAATCGTGGCGACGCCTTCCGCGAAGAAGCCGTGGCGGTCCAGACCAAGGCCACCGGAAACCTCGTCGAGCTGGCGAAAGCCGACCTGCCGGTGAACGGCGACGGTGCTTTCGATTTCGATGAGATCATCAAGGGCGCCAGCCAGAACGTCTCGTCGACAGGCCGGGGCGACGCGCCTCAGTTCATAGCGTTCGCCAGCCTCTCGATGCCGGTGCCGGCGCTTCGCCAGCTGATCGCCGACACGGCGAAGGCCGGGGGTGTGGTCGTCTTTCGCGGTTTCCCTGGCAATTCGATGAAGGCGTTCAGCGAGGCGTTGAGCAAGGTCGTGACCGAGAAGGACCAGCTCTCGAACGTCGGCATTGATCCCCGGCTTTTCCGTGCCTTCGATGTTCAGGCCGTGCCGACCTATGTGGCGGTGTCCTCCGACTTCGACCTGTGCTCGGGCCTTAACTGTCGCACCGCGGTGCCCGCGCACGATCGCATCACCGGTAACGTCTCGGTCCGCTATGTGCTCGATACCTTCGTGTCGGCCCGCGGACCGGGTGCCGGTGTCGCCTCCGTCGCGCTGCGCAACATGGCGAAGGCCAGCTAGATGAAGCGGGTCGCCGCCTCCCTGTTTCTCGCCATCCTCGTGGGTGGCGCCAGCGGCGTCATCGCGCAGACGACGATCGAAGAGGCGCGTCAGCAGGGCAATGCCATGGGCAAGGCGATGCGCGCCGATGATAGCCTCGGCCCGAATGAGCTGAAGCTGCAGGAGCTGCCCGGGTATGGCGGCACCGATCTGCCAGAGAAGGGCTATTTCGACGATCCCGACAAGCTGACGATGGATGGGAAAGTCGCCGCGCCGACGAGCGACGCATACGGCACCGTTACCGACAAGGGCGGCACGCGGCCGAGCTTCAGCAATGCCGAAATCCTCGCTGCGACCTCGCGGGGCACCGCGATCGAGAAGGATCCCGAGACCTATCTCGGCGGGCAGGACATTGGCGGAAGCCAAGGCACCTGCACCGCGCTTCCCCCATCGGTGGGCTCGAAGGGCTATTACGAAGCGACGTGCAACAAGGGCTCGAAGGTCACGCAGGCCAACGAGATCTGCCGCGGCAATATGGTCCCGCACGTCGTCAACACCGCCCGCTATTTCTACTACGGCGTTCTCGACAAGAACGAGGGCTACGGCTTTGCCCGCAATAGCGTCATGCAGGCTCGGACCGCGGCCGGCGTCTGCCGTACCGAGCCGGTGTCGAAGCACATCTGCGACGCGCAGATCGACCTCGGCGCAGGCGGCACCAACGTCGAGGACTATCGCAAATTCTGTAAGGGCAAGCTGAGCGGCACGGCGCAGCTCTATTCCTGTTCGAGCGAGCTTCCCGCCAGTGACACGGGTAGCCACCAGAATTTTCGCACCGGCACGGTCTACTTGAAGAAGGAAGGCGAAGTCAGCGTGTCCGTCACTCGCAACGAGGGCACCTGCCCGTCGCTTGCCGCAGACACCAGCTGCACGCCGCAGGCGGCCGAGGTGTGCACCGAGGGCCCTGAAACACGCACGATTGAAGGCTTGCCAGTGACGCAGAGCTGCTGGGCCTGGTCGCGCACCTTTACCTGCCAACGGCTCGAACCGGCGAGCGACTGCGGCTCGCTGGACGACAACAAGCAGTGCAAATTCCTGCGCGACGAATGTCTCGACGATCCCCAGTCGGGGGCCTGCAAGGTATCGCAGCGCGTCTATAGCTGCCCGCTGCCGGATGACCCGGCGTCGACCGACAAGCAGTATGTCTGCGGCAACGACGTCTACTGCCTCAACGGCAACTGCGAGCAGATCGAGCGCGAAGCCTCGACCGAGTTCAAGGACGCGCTCGTCGCGCTTCACTCGATCGGCGACGCCGGCAAGCAGTTCGATCCGAACAACCTGACGGTCTTTTCCGGCGAGCGCGGGACCTGCAACAAGAAGATCTTTGGCGCGTCCAATTGCTGTTCGGGCAAGGGTGTGCCGTTGCTGACGCCTTGGCTGTGCAGCTCGGCCGAGAAGCAACTCGACGAGAAGGACGACAAGGGGCTGTGCCACAAGGTCGGCTCCTATTGTTCGGACAAGGTGCTCGGCATCTGCGTCACGTCGAAGGACGCCTATTGCTGCTTCGGCAGCAAGCTATCCCGCATCCTGCAGGAGCAGGGCCGCCAGCAGATCAACAAGCCGTGGGGCAAGCCCAAGGACGAGACCTGCAAAGGCTTCACCATCGAGGAGTTTCAGCGCCTCGACCTGTCGAAAATGGATTTCTCGGAGGTCTATGCCGAGTTCATGGACGCCGCGAAATTGCCCGACGAGGTCAGTGTCATGACCGACATCCAGCAGAAAATTCAGGGGTATTATGACCTTCACGGGGGCAAATGATGTGGAAGGTCCGGGGGGACCATGCGCCGTCGACATGTCGGTGCTCGACCTCGCCATCTTCCTGCGGATCCACCGCTCCGGGCGCGGCACGTCAGCCGGCGAGGTCGCACAGACGGTCGGGCACTGGTTCGACTGTCAGATCGACCCGCGAGAGATCGAGCGATCGTTTCCTCGCATGGTCGACGCCGGTTGGCTCGTGCGCCGCGACAGCGGGATGCGCGCCACGATCAAGGGCCGCAAGCACGGCCGCAGTCACCTCCGTGGGATCGTCCGCATGCTCGATCAGGGCACCAAGATGCTCGACGTCGCGCGGATGATGCACGTCCTTCAACTCGCAATGATTGAGCTCGACGGGGAGCACGACGATGATGACGATCAGGGATAACCGCCGCGGCCGCGTCGCCGCCACGCTTCTCATGCTCCTCGCAGCTGCCGCGCCGGTCGCGGCGCCGGCGGGGGCGCAGTCGCTCGATCTCCAATCAGTGGCGATGGCCGATGCCGGCGACGACGCGGAGAGCGAGGACCAGGTGCAGCCTGAGGTCCTCGAGGCAAACGTCGATACGCCTGTTCAGGGTGACGATTTCTACTGCGGCCAGCGCCGCCTCGGGCAGTGGTTCTATTGCGAGCGTCCGAAGACCCCCCCCAAGTCCCCGCAACCTGCCCAGCAGGCTCAAGCATCGGCGACGGACCGGATGAAGGCGATCTCCAAGCAGCTCAACGAGCTGAAGAACCGCGCCATCCTCGAGCCGACCGAGGCCAACGTCATTGCCTATGTGCGCTATCAGCGCGAGCAGTTGGATCGGGCCTCCACCTTCTCCGACACCTGGCAGCGCGCGCTCTGGCAGAACCCCGACATCGACTACACGCTGCAGCGACCGGTCTCCACCGTCGGCAAGCGTGCCTGGACCGATAACCGCAGCGCAACGCGCGATCAGGCGCTGTCTCGTATCGGCCAGCGGTACGGCATGTTCTACTTCTTCGCGCAGAGCTGCGCCGCGTGCGAGGTCTTCTCTCCGATCCTCCGCTCGGTCGCCGACAGTCATCGTATGACCGTGATGGCCGTCTCAACCGATGGTGGTCCGAGCCGAACCTTCCCCAATTACGTGGTCGACAGCGGCCAGCGCGAGCGCATGGGCGTGCCGCTGGCCACGCCTGCGCTCGTCCTCTTCGACACCGTGACCCGCAAGACCGTGCCCATCGGCTTCGGCGTCATGTCGGCCGACGAGGTCATGGAGCGGATCTTCATGCTCACCAACACCAAGCCGGGTCAGGATTTCTGATGACCGCTACCACCTGCAAACCCCGCCCCTCCCCCTTCCGCGTCTTCCTGCGGCGGTCCGCCGCGGTCGTCGCGTGCCTCGGGGCCGCGAGCATGATCCCGGTCGACATCGCGCGTGCCGACGTCGCCGGGCAGATGAATAGCTTCTTCCAGGACGCGGGCGGCGCCGCCAATGTCACTGGCCCCAGCGCATATCAGGGCCAGAGCGCCGGATACTATTCGATGGGCAATGTCTGGACCCGCTTCCCGCAAAAGAGCGTGCAGCCGCTCAATCTCCAGATGCCGAGCGTGCGCGCCGGGTGTGGCGGCATCGACATCTTCACCGGCTCCTTCTCGTTCATCAACGGCGCCGAGATGGTCGCTATGCTGAAGGCGACCGCGAACAACGCGCTCGGCTTCGCGTTCCAGCTCGCGATCGACAGCGTCTCGCCCGAAATCGGCAAGGTCATGGATGGCATGGCCAACAAGGCGCAGCAGATGAACCAGATGAACATCTCGTCGTGCGAGGCAGCGCAGGGCCTGGTGGGGGGCCTATGGCCGAAGATGGCCGGAGCGCGGTCCAACGTCTGCGCAGCGATCGGCAACAGCCAAGGTATCTTCTCCGACTGGGCGCGGTCCCGTCAGGAGTGCGGACCGGGAAATAAGCAGGAGTCGACGATCGACGCCAACACCGATCCCAAGGTGGCGGAGAATGCGGCCGGCACGCCGCGCAACTACACCTGGGACGCAATCCAGAAGTCCAATAAGTTCGGCACCTTCGATCAGGCGTTCTCGGAATACCTGATGACCCTCGTCGGCACGATCATCGTCAACCCGAAGGGTGGCGATGACGGCGGCCCGGCTGTGGTCTTTCATGGGCCTGCCGAGGAGGCGGTCGTCACCGCCCTTCTCGATGGTACGGGCACGGGCGGGCAACCGGTCAAGTTTCTGAAGTGCGACGAGCAGCTGAAGTGCCTCAAGGTCACCGAACAGAATCTTCAGATCGCGACCGGACTTCGCACGAAGATCAAGGGCATGATCGACTCGATCAACTCGAAGATCCGCACCGACAGCGCGCTCGACGTTGGGGAGCAGCAGCTCCTCAATATGACGACGATCCCGCTCTACAAAATGCTCGCGGTCCAAGCGATGGCACACCAGAGCTTTAATCCCGGTGAGACGAACGCTCTTGCCGAGATCGTCGCTGTGAACATGCTCTCGGCGATGATCGACAACATGCTCGATCGGATCAGCCAGTCATCGGTCCAGGTCCAGTCGGGTGACGTCGACGTCAGCAAGGCATGGCGCGAGCAGCTGGCGTCGGCACGTGACCGCTACTCGCAGCGCGACTTCAAGCTGAACGACAAGCTCAATCAGACGATCTTCCTCATCAACAAATCCGTGATGCTGGAATCGACCCTGCAGAACAGCATGTCGCCGGCGATGGCCGCTTCGCTCAATTTCTCGCGCGGGCTGAGCGCGCAGGGCCTCAACTAAGGACGAACGGCATGGTCGAGGTCTTCACGATCGGCGGTGGCGAATACATCGTCAACACGTTCAACGCCGTCGCAGCGTGGACGGGAGGGGGCGGCTACCGTTCGCTCCTTCGCGTCGTCATGGTCCTCGGCCTGATCTATTCGCTTCTGTGCGTCGCCTTCACGATGAACGTCCGCGTCTGGATGAACTGGTTCATTGGCTCGACGCTCATCTACATGTGCTTGATGGTCCCTACCGTGTCGGTGAAGGTGACCGACCGCATCAACCCGTCGCTGGCCCCTGCCGCCGTTGCCAACGTGCCCCTCGGGCTGGGCGTGATCGCGAGCTTCACCAGTCAGGTCGGTGACTGGCTCACCCGCACGGCCGAGACGGTCTTCACGATGCCAAGCCAGCTGAACTACTCAACCAACGGCATGGTCTATGGCGCGCGCCTTTTCGACGCGACGCGCAATTTCGAGATCCGCGACGCCGAGTTTGCGACCAACCTGTCGGCGCATTTCAAGAACTGCGTGTTCGGCGACATCATGCTCGGTCAGAAGTCGATGACCGACTTGGCGAACGCGAAGGACCTATGGAGCGCGATGGGGCCGGGTTCGGTCGCCCGGTCGCAGCCTTGGGTCAGCCGCAACGGTGCGTCGGTGACAAGCGACATCATCACGTGCAACAACGCCTACAACCTGCTCTCAGAGCAATGGACGCCGATGATCGCGGCGCACACGCCGATCTGGTCGAAGCAGGCCTTCCCCAAACTCTCGACCGCCGTCGCCTCGGCTAAGCTTCGTGCCGATGTTCCGATCGTCAATCAGGCCTTCACCGCCTCGAGCGCCAACTACGAAGCCGTGATGCGGCAGAACACGGCGATCAACGCGTTCATGCAGGCTCGCGACGGGATGGCCGGTGGTCCGGGCGCGGCGTCGATCGATACCTTCGCCACGACGCGGGCGGACATTCAGGCGCGCAACACGTACAACTCGATCGCCCAACAGGCGATGAGCTGGGTTCCGATCCTCAACATCGTGCTCACGGTCGTGTTCTACGCGATGTTCCCGGTGATTTTCCCGCTCTTCCTGATGCCTCAAACGGGGGTCGGGGCGCTCAAGGGCTATCTGACCGGGTTCTTCTACCTCGCGTCTTGGGGGCCGCTGTACGTCATCCTCCACATGATCTGCATGACGCGCGCCACCAGTGCCGCCCAGGGCGCAGCGGAAGGAGGTATGTCGCTAGGCACGTTCGCGGGCATCGGCGCCGTCAATGCCGAGACGGCCACGATCGCCGGCTTCATGCTGATGAGTGTGCCCTTCCTCGCGGCGGGTCTCGCCAAGGGCGCGATGAGTATCTCGGGTCAGGCGACATCGGTCCTCAACCCGGCTCAGAACGCAGCTGAAGCGGCTGCGGCCGAGCAGACGACCGGCAACTATTCTTATGGCAACACGAGCTTCGCCAACTCGACATCGAACATGCGTCAAAGCAACAATTGGCAAGACACACCCATGTTTTCGTCGGGTGCTGCCGGTTCGAGCTTCCGATTTGACAATGGTGCCACCGCAAGCAGCTATGGCAACGGCCACTCCGTAATTGATACAAACGGGGCAATTAGTCGATTTGAGAGCACGCCGACCCTCAATGCGGGCTTCCTTTCGGATATGAAGACCACGAAGAGCGCCTATGACCGATCTGCTGAAAGTGACGAGGCCTCTGCAGCGGCGTTGACGACATATAGCCAGACGGGTCGTTGGGCCACCGGGGTTTCTGCCGAGCAAATCCGAGGCTGGGAAACGGGATCAACCTCGCAGCATACTGCGACGGTCGACCGGAGCGTCCGTAACAGTCAGGGCACATCTACCGGCCTCGAGGATCAAAGCGCCATTACGCAATCGAGGCGGCTTACCGACGGCAACAATCGTAGCGCTGAGACAATCGACACTGTTCGTGGCACGATCGGAGCCAGCATCGGCGGGGGTGGCGGTCGCCGTTCCAGTCCTGCTCCGGAAGGGGCAGGCGCCAACACTCCAACGACGGGCCGCGGCGGATTGCTCGGTCGTGCCGTTGGTGCTCTTCCCTCGATTGGTGGAGAGGTCTCCAAGACCGGGATCCAAGGCGACCGCCTCAGTCACAACGCGGATCAATCTCGCGGCACTGATGATCGCAATTCGACGACGCAGAGCGTCCGCGACGACACCACTGTCGCCAACGGCGCAAGCATCGGCGATACCGACACAAACCGCTCCGGGACGTTCGCTCGCGGCAGCACCAGTCGCAGTTCGTCGCTTTCGCGCGAAGAGGCCCTTGCCCGGGCGCATTCGTTCGAGGAGCGCGCGCGCCAGTCGCGTGAGAGGGCACAGCAGCTCTCCCAAGATATCAGCTATGCCGAAACGCATAGCATGCAGATGAGCACCAACCTCAGTGCTGAGCTTGGTGATTGGTACGCCCGCGAGAGCCAGAAAGCCGGTGGGCTTGATGCGCCTGGGCTTCATGAAGTTGGCCTGACCGGTCATCGCCGGCAGGTGCGCGATACCTTGATCGCGAAGTTCCTTTCTGAACGTCAGGAAGGTATGTTCAACGAGGTACAGGGCCAGCTCCATCTAAATGACCCGCATGAGCTGAGTGGTCCGGCGCTGGCCGGCGCAGGAGCCATAGAGAAGATGTATAAGCCCGGCGGCCTGATAGATGCTGGCGGCCCTGGGCAGTCAGCCGCACCCGTCGCTGCGGCCGAGGCGATTGAGGCAGGGTCGGGCAAGGTGCAGGATGCGCGTAGTCTGGCTACGGCGCAGCGCTCTTCTACCGTTATGGCTGCGCAGCCCGTGAAGGCAGAGATCGACGAAAAGCTTGGAAAGGGCTTCTTCGTCGACCCCTCGCTGAGGAAGTGAAGCCTAACTCCAGAACCAAAGAAGGAGGCCGACGAAACATGCACCGTAGACTGCCAAATAGGCAAGCTGATGGCTTCGTGGTGCATCCGCAGCCGGAGCTTCAACAGCCGGGATTTCAGACGCCGGCGTCGCGATCACGCCGCCAGAGCCGCTCTGGTCTCGCGTAATCAGGTACTGGGTGAGGTCGTAGGCCATGGCACATTGCTCCCGCCGCAAGGATACAGCGTTTGTTAATGGCCATCAAGGCGTTCGCCGCACCGGAGTTCATAACGAAAACCCGTCAGCGCGACAGGTGTTTGACGGTGCGCTGCTAGGGTTTTCTTGGCTCCTGGTTATGATGATCGGACTCTTCCCGTTGGCAGAGGCATCGTTGAATAGATCACCATCGATAACGATGCCTACGACCATCGCCTTCTTCATCGCCGTCGGCAGCGGCATCTTGCTTCGAAAGCGGCACTCCTGGGTAGGTGTGGTACTCCACATCTACGGGCAGATCGCCATCTGGCTTTCCCTGTTCGTCATGTCGCTCGCTATCGTACTGGCCCTGCTGGGTCACAAATGATCCCATTCTGCCTGATCCTCGGTGACAGCACCGCAGTTGGCACCGCCGCAGCGTTGGCGATGTCGGGCATTCAGTGCGAGACGCGCGCTCGTGTTGGCGCATCTTCCAGTGACGCGCTGCGGTTCTCCCCTGAGACGTTGTCTGCCAGCCTCGTTGTCATAGCTCTCGGTTCGAACGATCCGCGCAGCCCTAAGCTTCTTCGAAATCTGGACGTCATCCGGCGTAGAACCACTGCGTCCCGGGTCGTTTGGATCGCGCCGTATAACCCGGCTGCCTCAGCGATCGTCAGGACTGTTGCCGTGACCTTCGGCGATACGGTCGTGCACCTGGACGCCTTTCGTACACAAGACGGCATCCACCCTGTCAGTTATAGCTCAGTCGCTCAGATGGTGAGTGCGCCACGACCAACACAACGCTCGCCAGGTGCCCGGTCAACCTCACCAAGCGCTCAGCGGCTCGTCCGCCAAGCCGTTGTTGTCACCTTCTAAGCCGTGGCGGGTCTTTGCAACAGGCTGAAGGTCCTCCGCAAAGAGCGTGGTTGGAGCCAAGCACAGCTCGCTGAAAGGCTTCAGATCTCACGGCAAGCGGTCAACGCGATCGAAACGGGGAAGCACGATCCATCGTTGTCTAGCGCGTTCCAGATTGCACGCCTTTTCAGTCGACCGATTGCCGAAATCTTCGGCGACTAGGTCAAGGTTTTCGGTGACGGGACGTAGGGATGTGCCTGGCGCACAACCTCTGCGGCTTTCGCAATGGCGTCGATCTCCTTCATCGTGCCGCTCTGATCAATCCTCCAATTTGACCGGGGATTGAATACGATGGGCAAAGCCGTCACCTCGCCTATCAGCTTTTCCCAGTGCGCTTCGGGCTTGCCAGTGACGCCAGCGAGTAAATGGGCGAGCAGCGCCCGAATATCGTTCGTGTCTTCCGGAGCGTCATGGTTGGCCATTGGTCACCCTTTCTCGCCGTTCTGCGGCAGTCTGAACCGGGAGGGGCTCCTATCGGTTTGCTACCGGCAAACGAAAAGGATGACCATGAGCGACGCATCTCTCGTCAACGTAAACACTGCGACGGCCGAGCAGCTGGATGCTGTTCCCGAGCTCAAAGGCCATGGTTTCGAGATTGTGCGCTACCGTGAGGAGCGCGGCAAGTTCACCGATCTTCGTCAGCTTGATGAGGTGCCCGGCATGGCCGGAAAGGCCGACGGCGGAAGGTCTGCACTGACCGTTGGCGACGCCTGATGCCTTAGCGGCGCAGGATCGGCACCGACGATACAGAAGCATGGCCGCGGCGACCGCATCCTCGGCATCGCAACCGAATGACCTTGGATGCCACGTCGCCGTCGCCATGAAACCGTTCGAGGATTTGGCCTGCCGGCATGTTCATGCTCCGACCGCAGACGCATGCAATCCGCATGTCGGCGCGATCGGCCGCCCATTCACCGAGCGTTTTGTACGGTGCCTCGATCGTCGGCCGTTTGCTCACAGCGGTGACACGTCCTCATACCGTCCCGCCTTGCGAAGCTGGCGAACGATCCCGTTAAACGCGGCCGTCACGCCTTGGGCTCTGCCAATTTCGTTCGTCTGGGATGCTGCATCCCAATAGAGCTCGAGGGGCCAACGTTCAGGGCAGTGGGGTAGAAGACAGCGTAGCGCGAGACGGACTTCCATGCCGTCGACGGTCGTCTCCGAACACCTGGCCACGCCGGCACGCAGGATGTGCACCGACAGCGCGATCACCACGCGCTGGTGCCGAGGCAGCGTCGACACGGATTAGTGGAAGTCGTGCGATTTGAAGCGCGCGACCTCCTCAGGATCCTTACCGTCCGCATGGGGCGGCCAGTATTGGTTGCGCGGCTCGGGCTGCCATCCCTTGTCCCCGCGATCCGGTGAGCCTGGATGTTGGCCCGCATCGCCGCGCCCGGTGCGGTGCGGGAAGGACATATCTCCGACACGGTGGAGCAGGTCGCCATGGTCGACGATCCGGTCGCAGATGACGTGGATCACCTCGCCTTCCTTCTGCACGCGCCCCTTTAGACCGACCATGGAGGCCGACATTACGGTTCGGCGCTGCGCCTCGAAGCGGTCGGGCCAAAGTATGCCGTTGGCGATTCCGGTCTCGTCCTCGATCGTTATGAACAGCACACCCTTCGCGGAACCGGGCTTCTGACGCACAAGGATGATGCCCGCGACTTCGACATGGCGGCCGTCGCGGACGCTGGCGAGATCCGCGCAGCGCGTCACGCCGCGACGTGTCAGCTCGTCACGCACGAACGTCAGCGGATGAGCACGGAGCGACAATTGCAGGTTGCGATAATCCTCGATCACCTCACGGCCATCAGTCAGCGCCCGCAGCTGCACCTCTGGCTCAATGCCTTCCGCGCTCAGTGTCTCGGCCGCGCGGTCAGCCGCGGCAAAGAGCGGCAGCGGAGCCTCGCCGAGCCCCCTCACCTTCCATAGACCCTGCCGGCGATCGGCACCGAAGCTGTGAAAGGCATCGCCGTCCGCCAGCTTCTCGATCGCGGCACGCTGCGCGCCGGATCGGCGCCACACGTCCTCGACGCAGTCATATGCGGTGGTGCTGCGCGCCGAGACGATTTTCGCTCCGTCAGCGTTCGATAGGCCGCGGATTACTCGCAGGCCAAGCCGCACCGCCAAATAACGCCCGCCTGTTCGCTCGAGGGTGCAATCCCACCGGCTCGCATTGACGCAAGGTGGCCGCACCTCGACCCCGTGCTCGCGCGCGTCGCGGACGATCTGTGCGGGCGCGTAGAAGCCCATGGGCTGCGCGTTCATCAGCGCGGCGCAGAACACGTCCGGATGATGGTGTTTCATCCAGCTGCTCGCATAGGAGATCTTGGCGAAGCTGGCGGCGTGGCTCTCGGGGAAGCCGTAGGAGCCGAAGCCCTCAAGCTGGCGGAAGGTGCGCTCCGCGAAGTCGCGGGGATAGCCGCGTGCGACCATGCCCTCGATCAGCTTCTCGCTGAAATGGCTGACCCCGCCGGTGAATTTGAAGGTGGCCATGGCGCGGCGCAGCTGGTCCGCCTCGGCCGGCGTGAAGCCCGCGCCGACGATGGCGACCTTCATGGCTTGCTCCTGAAACAGGGGAACGCCGAGGGTCTTTTCCAACACCGCGCGCAGCTCCGGGC
This sequence comes from Sphingomonas panni, assembly GCF_022664435.1. Classification (GTDB taxonomy): domain Bacteria; phylum Pseudomonadota; class Alphaproteobacteria; order Sphingomonadales; family Sphingomonadaceae; genus Sphingomonas; species Sphingomonas panni. Next base: position 93,724 of record NZ_JAKREU010000008.1, read on the forward strand.
GCGGGTACTCCGGCCGTTCCAGCCCCTCACGCCGGCGAAGGTACGGGTGGACCATGTCACCCTGGATCGGCCCCGGCCGCACGATCGCGACCTGGATCACGAGGTCATAGAAGCGGCGCGGTTTCATGCGCGGCAGCATGCTCATCTGCGCGCGGCTCTCGATCTGGAAGGTGCCGAGCGTGTCAGCCTTCTGGATCATGGCGTAGACGGCCGGGTCATCGTCCTGCAGGTCGGCCAATCCAACCCGAATGCCTTTGTCCTGTTCGAGTAGGTTGAAGGCCCGGTTCATGCAGCCGAGCATGCCGAGGCCGAGGACGTCGACCTTCATGAACTTGAGGGAGTCGATGTCGTCCTTGTCCCACTCGATGATCTGCCGATCCTCCATCGCAGCGGGCTCGATCGGCACTAGGTCGTCAAGGCGATCATGGGTCAGCACGAAGCCGCCCGGGTGCTGCGACATGTGACGCGGCACGCCGATCAGCTTGCGCGCGAGGTCGAGCGTCAGGCGCAGCCGGCGATCGGCGATGTCGAGGTTGAGCTCGTCGACCTGCTTCTCGCCGACGCCTTCGGCCGACCAGCCCCACACAAGGCCGGCGAGCGAGGAGGTCAGGTCCTCAGGCAGCCCAAGCGCCTTGCCGACGTCGCGCACCGCGCCGCGCGCGCGGTATCGCGTCACGACCGCCGTCAGCGCGGAGTGGTTGCGACCGTATGTCTCATAGATCCACTGGATGATCTCCTCGCGGCGCTCATGCTCGAAGTCGACGTCGATGTCGGGCGGTTCGCGGCGCTCCCCCGACACGAAGCGCTCGAACAGCAGCTCATGCTTGATCGGATCGATCGAGGTGACGCCGAGCACGAAGCACACGCAGCTGTTTGCGGCCGAGCCGCGGCCTTGGCAGAGGATCCCGCGCCGACGCGCCTCGCGCACGATGGCGTACACGGTGAGGAAGTACGGTGCGTAGCCTAGCTCGCCGATCAGCCGCATCTCATGCGCGATCTGCGTCGTGTAGGCCTCCGGCACGTTGCCGTCGAACATCCGCTCGACCGCTTCGGTCGCCAGCTTCTCCAAGGCTTCTTGCGCTGACAGCCCTTCGATCAGGCGCTCGTGCGGGTACTGATAGGCCAGCTCGCCAAGGTCGAAAGTGCAGATGCGCGCAATGTCGACGCTGGCCTGTAGCGCGTCCGGATAGGCGCGGAATCGCCGGACCATCTCGTCTGGCGACTTGAGCGCCCGGTCCGCGTTCACCTCCCGGCGATAGCCGAGCTCGTCGACGGTGCATTTCTCGCGCACTGCAGTCACGACGTCCTGCAGCAGTCGTGCCTCGGGCGCATGATAGAGGACGTCGCCTGTCACGACGGCACGGACGCCTGCCCCGCCCGCCTGTCGCGCCAGCGCATCGATGCGGACCGCGTCCCCCGGCCGACGCCGCTGGAACAGGGCCATATAGCCGCGACGCCCGTAGATAGCCTTCAGGTCCTTCAGCGCGGCGACGTTCTCCTCGTCCGCCTCGTGCGGCAGCAGGATGGCGACAACACCCTCGGACCACGGCTCGAGGTCGTGCCAGTGGAGGAGGCACCCGCCCTTGCCCGCCCGCTTCTTGCCGACGGTGAGCAGCCGCGTGATCCTCGACCAGGCGGGCCGGTCGGTCGGATAGAGCAGCAGGCGCCGGCCGCAGGACAGATCGACGCGCGTGCCCGCGATCGAGCGGACGCCTGTGGCTTTCTGCGCCTCCCATGCCCGTACGACACCCCCAACGGTGCCGATGTCGCTGACGCCGATCGCCGGGTAGCCGAGCAGCGCCGCGGCCGCGAACAGCTCCTCCGGCGACGACGCGCCGCGCAGGAGCGAAAAATGGGTGAGCACCTGTAGCTCGACATAGTGGGTCATCCGAAGACCCCGTGCATCCACCAGGACAGGTCGCCCGTATCTTCCTCGAAACCGTCACCGCGGCGGAAGACCCAGTAGCGGCCGCCCGCATCGTCCTCGACACGGTAATAGTCCCGCACCGCCCACACCTCGGCATCGCGGCGCCACCACTCGCCGTGCACGCGCTCGGGGCCGTCGCCGGCAACGATCTTGTAGGTCTTGCCCCGCCACTCGAACCGACGCGGTGGCTGGTCCGGCATCAGCGCCATCACGCGCGCCAGCGGTTCAGGCCGGGCAAAGAGGCGGATCGGGCGCTTCCATGCCGGCCATGATCCTGGCATCTCCACCGGGTCGGAGCGGGTGACGGCCCGCTCCGGCACATGGCTTTCGACGGGCGCAAGCCGGTAGACGGCATAGCCTCCAATCCTGCCGGCGATGACGTCGACGAGGCGCGCCGGGTCCCGCACCAGCGTCTCGCCGGCGAGGACCGCGCCAAGGTCGACCGCATCCAACGGTTCGGTATGCGGCGCGACCAGCCAGAATTGCTCGAGACCCATGCCAGGGTCGATCCGCTCGATCCTGAGCTTCAGGAGCCTGAGAAGGTGCGATACCTCGCGCGTCGGCCGCGACGTGCCGACACCCACGACCTGTTCCGTGCCGTCGACGCGCACGGCCGTGAGGCGGAGTGCCCGTGCGCCCAAGCCTCGCGCCTCCAGGACCTGCGCTAGATCGTTCAGCAGGTCGCCCATAACCTGTTCGATCGCCTCAGCTGTGCCGATCGGCTCAAGGAGGCGACGTTCGACGATCGGAACTTCGGCATCCTCGCGCGGGGTGATTGGCTCGGCCACGGCGCCGAGCGCCTGGTCCAGACGCGTGATCGCCGGCAGGCCGAGCCGACGCGCCAGCGGTCCGCGCGCGACCGGCAGCAGATCCGCTATCGTCTCGAAGCCGAAGCGTTTGGCCGCGCTGATGGCGCTCGGCGCCAGGCGCAATGCGACGATCGGCAGCGGCGAGATCGCACTGGCGGTTGCACCCGGCTCGACGCGGGTCAGCTCGCTGCGGCCGAAGCGAGCGAGGGCATGGGCCGCCCCTGCCGTATCAGCGACGGCCACGCGTGCGGTAAAGCCGGCACGACGGCAGAAGGCGATCAGCCGCCTGCAGAACCGCTCCTCACCACCATGCAGATGCGCGCAGCCAGCAAGGTCGATCCAGAGCCCATCGGCGGGCGTGACAGCAGCAATCGGAGACCAGCGCCGAACCGCGAACAGCGCCAAGCGGTCGAGGAGTGCAGCATCAGCCTCCGGCTCGGCCGGACGGAAATCGAGATCCGATACGAGCGCGCGCGCATGGGTCGCAGCCATACCGGGATGGATGCCAAGCGCCCGTGCGCCTTCGCAGGCAGCAACCACCTCCTCGCGCCGGCCAGCCTTCCCGATAAGCGCCAGAGGTGGAAAGCCATGGGTTTTAATATCCAACGGCGATGCTTTTGGCTCCGGATGCCCTGCGATCACGGTCTTATAGGGGTGGCTTGCTGCCTCCGATCGCCGGCCGAGCTCGCGCATAGGCGGCTGCGCATGTGTTGGCAGCGCCGCGATCTGCGTCTCGACGTCGACGCGGGACGGCAGGCCCTCGCGTGCCCACCGCGCACCTGGCCGCCAACCGCCGCCCCGCGGCACCGAACAGGCGCCGGGGTCGTCATCTACCGGCAGCTCGAGGACAAGCCGTTCAGGCTGCCGCGAAGCGGACCGTTCCAACCGTCTCAGCCGCTCGATGGCCAAGTCCGGCAGGAACAGCGAGACGACCCGTCTCATCGCTGCCCTCCACAATCAGGGAGAAGCCCTCACCACCACGCTGGCGAGCGCATTCCACCGTCCATCTCGCCCTTCCTACACCCGCGACCTCAAGCCGCTCGGACGGTGTGGTGCCGATCCGCCAGCGGGTCCAGGCCGCGGATGGTTCGGCAAGCGGATCCTCGTTGAGTCCGCGTCGACGGCGCAAAAGCAGGACCGGCATGTCAGCCTCGGCCGCGACCAACTGCAGGCGGCGGGTGGCGACCATGGAGACTTTGCTCGCCTCCGCGACGATGGCAGACGGTGTACCGTCGCGCACCGTATCCTCGATCACCGCCAGAAGGGCCGCGTCATCGCGCGGTTGGGCATGGATCACGGCTGCGCTGGGTAAGCCGATCTGCTCCAGCGCCGGCGCATACAGGTCAGCGCGGCAGCTCGCCCACAACACCGGCCCGCCTGTCGCAGCAGCTTCGCGCGCGGCGATGCTGGCGAGGAAGAGGGTCGTCGCCGCGTCGTCGACCATCGTGGCACTCTGTGCCGTCGCCTCGTGTAGCGCGCCCGCGCGAAGGCCCCCTGCCCCGAGCCGCCCGTCGATCGCATCGACACCGAAAGGCATGATGCGGAAGTCGGTCGCGGGTGTGGCGATCGTCCGAAGATGCGCTATGGTCGGCGCTGATGAATCAAGGGCGGCGGGCATAAGGGTTAGACTCTACTCGTTCCCTTTATGTTCCGTTACCGAGCTCTGTTGGTCAAGCCTCGATCCTCTCGGTTCATCGTTTCGCGGTGGAACACCTGCAAAACGGTGTGAAAACAAACGGCGAAAATCAGCTTTCCAAGGCTGGTCGCGTGACTCATAGAAATGCGATGCCGATCCGCGCCGAAAACCGTTGGCTTTACCCGATCGACTGGCAGCAGCTGTCAGGCACGATCCGGTTCGACCGCGCCGGCAGGCGCTGCGAGCAATGCGGTCGGCCGCACCTTCGGCGGGTCGCTCACCTTGGCGATGGACGCTGGTGGGATGCCGATGCGAGGTGTTGGCGGTCAGACCAGGGCAAGCGGGTTTCGATGAAGGGCGGCTTTACGCTGGCGAGCGTCCGGACGACCTATGTCGTGCTGGCATGCGCGCACCTCGATCATGATCCGAGCAACAGCGCCCCGGCTAACCTGCGAGCGCTCTGTCAACGCTGCCACATGATCCACGATGCGGCCGAGCACCGCTGGCAGCGCTGGTGGAATGGGTTTCGGCTGCGGGCGATGCGGGACCTGTATGAGGATCCGCGCATCACCCGCGAGCGACACGCTGCAAGTTAGAGGTCAATGTTTCGGTTCTTCATGGCGTCAGCCGCGATGTCAGCGATCGGCCCTATCCCGCCGACTGCCTCATAGATCACGGTAACATCGTGGTCCTCGAGCTTGTCGAGCATCAGCGCAACCGCTCGGGCGTTCGCCTCATCCAGTACGGTCTTTGTGTCGTCGCTCGTCATGAGTAAGGATTCCGCTCGTTTTTCTAGGGAGCATGAATAGCATGAACATCAGCGAGCTGGCCAAGGGCGTCGCCACGTCGACGGGATCGAGCGAAGCCGACGCCAAGAAGGCGATCACGGCGGTTTTCGATCAGATCGCGGACGCTGCAGCGAAGGGCGATGAAGTCTCGATCCCTGGTTTCGGCAAGTTTGCCGTCAAGGATCGGCCCGAGCGGCAGGGCCGCAACCCGGCGACCGGCGAAGCCATGACGATCGCGGCGTCGAAGAAGGTGTCGTTTACCGCCGCGAAGGGTCTGAAGGACAAGCTCTGACGAACAAGCGCCGGCGATCGTCGCCGGCGCCGATAGGAGGCGCTGATGTGTAATCGGTATCGATTAACGGCGAAGCAGGCCGAGGTGGCTGCGACGTTCGGCATCCGCACCCCCTATGAGGTGGAGGAGACGTTTCCAATTGGCGATATCTTCCCGACGGGGAAGAAGACGCCGTTCTATGGCGCTGTCGTTGTGCAGGATGGCGACGATCGCAGGCTCGAGCGCATGGAGTGGGGCGTGCCGACGCAGGTGCCGAGTAAGCGTGATCCGACGGTAAAGCTGACGAAGTACGTGACCAACGTGCGCAATCTCAGTTCCAGCTTCTGGCGGTCGATGCTGACCACCCCGGCTCGGCGTTGTCTCGTGCCGGTTACGTCGTTCTCTGAATATGGACTCGCGCCTGGTGAGGACGGCAAGAAGCCGCTGCACTGGTTCGACGTGCCCAGCCGACCTGTCTTCGCCTTTGCCGGAATTTGGAGACCGACGGAGCGCGGGAATGCTTATAGTTTTCTTACTACTGAGCCCAACTTCCTAGTCTCGCCTATACACCCCAAGGCAATGCCTGTCATTCTGCATGACGACGATTATGCTCGATGGCTCACTGGCCCCTGGAACGAGTTAGAGCCACTTGTATCTCCGTATCCGGCGCAACTCATGCGCTTAGAATAGCGCTGCACTTGCAAGCGGCCGCGCCGACTTTGCCTTTTATGCGGCACCGTTATGGGGATTTATGAGGCTTCGGCTTGGTAGGCTGCGGATGCGGATGTTGAATAGTGGTCTTCATCACAGTGAGGCCGTCGTCGCTCTTCACCCAATTGGCATTCCCCGATTGATCTATGACAATGATTTGCTGATCCGTCGGCATTGGATAACCAGAAATCCTCGATCCGCCGCTCGTAATAATTGATACGCAATCTGTTCTGCCGCCATTCGCCGCTGGTCTCTTTAGGCCAGCGCAAATCAAGGCACTCGATTTTGCTTCCTTCGCGAGCCGCATGCCCTCTTCGTAACCAACCGAGAGGACTGTACCTGATGCAAAGAAAAGACCGTACAGGATACCGAAGACGATCATGGCAACAAAGGGGCCGGACCCAATTATAATAGGTCCAAAGCAGCCTGCTGCCTTCATACCGTTCATGCCTGCTCGGCTGACCGCCCTTACGCGATGACCAACCTTCCGATCGATCCATCGTATTCTATCGATGATCGCTAGGCAGGTCATGCTTACAGCGCCGCCTAATATGCATATCAAGGTAACCGCCAGAAAGATCGCTGTCGCGGAGGCGTTCAGGATAGCGACTATTCCGGCTATGAAATCGCCAGCCGCAGTCTGGTCCTGCAAGCCGGATGGCAGGCCAAACTCATTGAACAACGAAAGCTGGGATGATTCTCCCACAAATAATATATAGGGAGGTATTAGCAGTGTGACGACTGGAAGCGAAAGGCGCAGGACCTTTACAGCGCGACCGAGGAAGCGCTGCCTTAAATTACCGTGCTGACCGTCTGCTAAAATAGGCACTTCCAGCCCTAACTCCGAAACGTCATATCGGTTCTAGGCGGGGCTACAGACACTCCGCCTCATCGATTTACGCCTATGCAAGTGGTACGGTAAACGCGTCTATAAAGCGATCTGCTGTCAGGTTATGTGTGGCGAGTTGTTGATGTACGGCCGCGGGGTCTCCAAGAACCTCCTCATTCGCCGCTTTAACGAAGTCCAAAAAGCTATCTCTAAGTAGCCGAAGCCGGTGCCCATCTATGACCCGGCAATCCGGTATAGCAGTGGCCTGCGGCCCTACATACGAGAGTGGATGAATGATAATCGGGATAAATGGCTCGGTATCCCCATATCGGTCTTTGAACCACTCGATTGATTGGCCGAGTTGGCCGAGGTCGCGCTTTTTTATGCCTTCCTCGGATCCAGCCTCATTTTTGCATTCTATGACCAGAAACTCCCTCCCTGGTAGCCGCCAGAGATTATCCGGACCTTCCTGATAGTCCTCCTCTGGCCGCTGCGAGAGCATCCCGATTGCTAGACCAAGCTGACGCACAGCCTCCTCAAAACGTTTGTAAGGCACGCGCTTAAAGGCAAGATCCTCCTTGACGTCCGTCGCGAAAAAGATCCGATCCTGATGCTCAAGACGGCGGGTCCGCAGGTAACGTATTGCAGACACAGCCTGAGCTTCGTTCACTGTTGAGAGGCGTTCATAGCTAAGCGCTTCGAGTGGGCGGGTTACGCTCCGGTTCAAAGCGTAGGCCGCCTTGGTTATTTTCTGCGCCTCTGCCCGATCGTGAAAGTGCGTAAGCTGCGCAAGGCGGCTCATCAACCAGGCCTTATTGTCATCGTCCGTTGCTGAGGTCACCACAGGTTGCAGCGTTGCGACTGCTCCCCTCGTATCGCCATCTCGAGCCAAGTCGATTGCGGATCGCAGGGTCACCTGCGTGCGGTCAAAGCGCAATTCATTTGATCCCTCGGCTTTCAGCAGTGCCGACCGCGCTGATTTTCGCCACCCGTCGTGCCTGCTCAGACAGTGGTCGACGACTTGAGCGACCTTTCCGATATCGATTGTCCCGCCCGCCGCCTTCTCGACCTGTTTCGCGAGTTTTAGAGAAAGGTCGAGCTGCGCACTCGTCGCGGCGGTAAGCATCGCCTTTCCGTCCGCAGAAAGAAGCCTCTCCGTCAACTTCGAGCCGAACAGGATGACGGCGCAAAAGTCGTCAATTGATCTCACGCCACGACCCATGCCTTGCTCTATCCGCTGCACCTGCCGGTGCAGAGTGACACCGGACGCGCTCAGCACTGTCATGTCCGCGCGTTCTACCAGCGATGCAGCCTCTGGCAGACCTACAATAGCGAGAACGCGGCACGCGTCGTCCGGGAGATCGATGCCGTCATATCTGTTCACAAGCACCGTCATACCGACGTGCGATTGCCTGAGCTTCGCGACACCGTCAGCAACATCATCGCCCATCAATATTTGGTCGGCGTGGTTAGCCCATTCCTCAGAAGCTGCTTTCGATGGAACAATAACGACGACGTTATGCTCCTTTGAAAGCTCCTTCAACATACCGCTGACGTCGTTGAACGTTATGTCCTTGTTGAGCTGTTGCGGCATCAAAATCATCCGCTCGCCCATTGTCGCGGAAGGCGTGGTTACCGCCACCTCCAGAACGTCAGGGTCTGCTCCAAAGTGAGTGGCTAGGATAGTGTCATCAGAGAGCGTCGCGGTCATGTAGATGCGCCGTTTGGCACGCCTAAAGGGGTTGACCAGGTCTGCCCAGGGATAGACGGCAGAAATCTCCATCTCTTGGCCGCCTATTATCACCCGGCAGAGCGCGAGGCCTTCGCCAAGGAATGGGACGACGTATTTGAAGGGCTTTTCGCTCTCGGCGTTGACTAACTCTGTCAGTAGTTCATCTGCAGCATCTTTGAGCGCCCAGTAGGGCACCTCAACGTAATCGCTGTGATCGTTAGCTTTAATCCGTTTGAGGCTGCGTGGGCTTTGTTGGTTGATTGCCTCCTCGAACCTGTTGAGAGCCCATTCGTAAACGGGATGGCTGGACGGGATCGTTAGCCGGAATTGCCGCTCAAGAGTGCGCAGGCATGCATGTGCATCGTCCACGACGATGGCGCCTATGGGGATCTTCTCGCCCTCTTTGGCGACGCCAAACACTGACATGCCATTAAAGACGTGATAGATGCTTGTAACGAGGATCTTAGAGCCGGCTTTGACATCAGGGTCCCGGGTGGCCGTAGAAACGGCGATACCCAAGCGATCTGCCTCCCATACTACTTGGTCGACTAGAAGGTTATCCGCGCATACAAATACGGCCGGATAAATTCCCTCATTAATCGAGCTTTGCAGAGCGAGCAGTCCGACGGTCGTCTTTCCGGATCCTACATTAAGCTTGATGACAGTGTCTTTAGACGTTCTCCGGGAGAACCACCCGTCGAGTACGTCCCGTTGAACATCCCGAAGAAAATCGAAATCCTTATGTTTGTCGAGGGTCTGGAATATCTCACGCGGGTTAATAGGTGCGACCTCGTCGTCATCCAGCAGCGCATCAAAGTCGATATCCATAAGGCACCCTCTTCCGATTAGAGTAGAGGACTCGCATTGATTACGCCTGCCCTGCAATGGGTAAATGTCTCTGCCTGGCTTCAATGTGTGCGGTCTGGTATGGGTATACCCTCTGCGTTCCTACTCTGGCCGGTCCGATTTCCGCCAAAATTGGACGTCATAAATTTGGCTCGGGTTGGCCCTTTGGTCCGCCTGAAGTCCTAACCAAGGAGGACCAAAGGGCACCCTACCAAACGGCACCGCAGAGCTCCTTTGAGGATTGAAGCTCTGCCTTATGTGCGCTCGCAAGACGGTGTCGGCGCGTTGAATTTACTGCTGGCGACTGTCCTACAAACGATAGGCCCGCGAGACAGTCGGGTGCTCCACCTCGATGCTTGGACACATGGGTGAGGTTATGTCTTAATCCTCGCTCTATGTAGATTCGTTTCAATGCGGCGTCGAACACCGCCTGGTACCGATCAGCGGCCAAGCGTTATGGGTTTGCGTGTGTTCATTGACGGGTATGCCACAGTCCTCGTGGCACACCTCACATTTCAATCGAACTATAATTTTCGAAGGCATTCTAGAAAGGGTAAGCGGGTGCTGTTCCCTTGATGGTCGTCCACTGCCAATGCGTAAACTCTTCCCAGTTCGCCGGGCCGCCGATCGATGTTCCGTTACCAGATGCTCCGACACCACCGAAAGGGTTAACGACGTCGTCGTTCACGGTTTGGTCGTTGATGTGGACCAGACCCGCCTGAAGGCGGTCACCAATGGCCATACCGCGTCCAACGTCGCGGGTGATGATCGCCGCGGACAGGCCGTATTCAGTGTCGTTGGCGAGCGCGATCGCCTGTTCATCACTCTCGAACGGTACGACAACCGCCACAGGCCCGAAGATTTCGTCGCTGAACGCAGGCATGTCCTTGCTTACCCCTGTCAGCACGGTCGGCTTGAAAAACAAACCATCGGACGTGCCACCCGCAGCTACCTTCGCACCTTGGGCAACGCTTCCATCTAGGACCTTGCGGGCGTGGTCGGCTTGCGTCTGGTTGATGAGCGGTCCAACCGCGACCTGCCCGGACATTGGATCGCCCACCGGCAGCGCTTCCGCGTGAGCTACGAGGCGCTTGGTGAACTCCTCGACGATGGTCGCATGCACCAGCACCCGCCCTGCAGACATGCAAATCTGTCCCTGATGAAGATAGCTCGCCCATGAGGCATTCTTGGCTGCCAGTTCGAGATCCGCGTCTTCGAGGACGATCAAAGAATTTTTACCGCCAAGTTCCAGCGAGACCTTTTTCAGGTTTTCGCTGGCCGTCTTGCCTACCATCCGACCAGCGGCGGTAGATCCAGTAAATTGAATCATGGCGACGTTCGGATCACGGCACAGCGCCTCGCCCGCGTCGCCGCGTCCCGGCAGTACCTGGAGGACGCCATTTGGTAGACCCGCAAGCTCGAACAACCGGGCGATCACGAAGCCGCCACAAATGGACGTGCGCGGATCGGGTTTTAGCACAACTGCATTGCCGACCGCGATCGCTGGTGCGACTGCGCGCATCGCCAGATAGAGCGGAAAGTTGAACGGGGCGATGATGCCTACGACGCCTAACGGTCGGCGACGGGCGAGGCTGATGCGCCCACGCTCGCTCGGCAGCACAAGCCCCTGCGCTTGCTGTGGCATGGCACCCGCAAGCGAGATCGACTTGATGGTTATAGACAGTTCGAATTCGGCCTTCGCTCTGACCGATCCACTCTCGCGCATGATCCACTCGACGATCTCGTCCCACCGCTCGGTTGCAACCTGCACAACCTTTGGAAAAACGGCTGCCCGATTATCCGGAGTATCGGAGGCCCATGCCTTCTGAGCGGCGCGCGCACTCGCGGCAGCCGCCGCGATGTCGTCGGGGCTGGCGATGCCGATCTTGCCTAACGTCGCTCCCGTTGCAGGTTCTTGAACGTCTGTCGTTGTCGACAGCGTTGTCCAGCTCCCGGTGAACGCCCCGCCGCTAAGCTGCTCGTCTCCGATCAGTTTTGTGCTGTCCGTCACTTCCGCTCTCCTAGCTTTTCGTTTGGCATAGCGTACCTTCGATCAACATCGGGCCGCAAAGACCGTTGAGGTCGCTCACCGATACCCAGTGGATATGATGACCCTAATTTAGGCGTTGTTTTCGGTCTACAAGCCAATTGGTGGTACGCAGGCGACCGTGGCGAGCTACCGTCAGGGTATTGGATAGATACAAGATCTGTATTGGACGGCAGTCGACTCTCGTCATTACGCTCCTGAAATCGACACGCACGAAAAGCGGCGATGCGTTCGGCTGGAGCCGAAGCGACACGATGCGGCGCCATTGCCGCAAGGAGAGGATTGATGAACGACGACGCGAGCATTCGGGCGCTCAACGCAGTCCTCGCCGCTGAGGATGGCTTGATGCAGGGGCGGCTCGAGCGGCGTGACTTCTTGCGAGTTGCCGCAATGGCGGGAATCGCTTCCACAACTGCTGTGAGCCGGGCCGCATTCGCGCAGGCCGCCCGCGAAAATCAGCTTCAGCTTGGCGCGGCACTCCAAAAGCAGTACGATTATATCGTTTGTGGCGCCGGTTCGTCCGGGTCGGTTGTCGCGCGCCGTCTCGCTGAAAACCCGGCGGTCAAAGTGCTGCTTCTTGAGGCAGGCGGCAGCGATCAGGTGCCGAGCGTTACCAATCCTGGCGTTTGGTTCACAAACCTCGGTAGCGAGCGGGACTGGGGCTTCAAGGGCGCGCCAAATCCCAAGATCAACAATCGCGAAATCCCATTATCGATGGGCAAGGTCCTGGGCGGCGGATCGTCGATCAACGTTATGATCTGGTCGCGTGGTCACAAGAACGACTGGGACTATTTCGCGAGTGAGTCCGGTGATCCGCGCTGGAGCTACGAGAACGTGCTCGGAATTTACCGCCGCATTGAGGATTACCAAGGTCCTGCCGATGCGCACCGACGAGGCAAGGGTGGTCTTGTATATGTCGGCGAAACACCAAATCCTTCGCCCATTGCGCCCGCGATGCTCGCATCGTGCAAAGGCGTTGGGATCCCGACTTTCCCTGATCAGAACGCCATCCTGATGGAGGGCGTCGGCGGGGCTGCGATCCCCAACGTTCGCTACAAGCCCGGCGAGCGCCTCAACGTGTTCAGCACCTATGTCCGGCCGATTCTGGATCGGCCGAACATCACGGTCCTCACGCAGGCGACGATCCGCAAGCTCACCACCAAGGGCACGCGCGTCACTGGGGTCGAGTTCACCCATGGCGGAAAGCTGATGACCATCGGTGCGACGCGCGAGGTAATTCTTTCGACCGGCGCGATCAACACGCCCAAGATCCTGATGCAGTCGGGCATCGGCGAGGCGGCGCAGCTTCGCAAATTCGGCATTCCTGTCGTCGCGGACCTCCCGGGTGTCGGCAAGAACTTCCAGGATCACGTGATGATCGCGGGTTGCGTCTGGGAGTACAAAGAGCCGATCGCGCCGCGCAACAATGCCGCCGAGGCAACTTTCTTTTGGAAGAGTGACTCCAAGCTCGACACGCCGGATTTGCAGCCGTTCCAGATCGAGATTCCCTACGTGAGTGAAGTCACGGGCAAGCAGTACAACCCGCCTGCTGGAAGCTGGTCGCTATCACCTGCCGTGGTGCGTCCGAAGAGCCGCGGTGAGATCACCATCACCGGTGCGGACCCCAGTTCCCCGGTCAACATTGCGGCAAATACCTTCGCTGAGCCCGATGACATGACGGCAATGCTCCGTTGCATCGAGCTTTGCCGCGAGATCGGCAATACCGGTCCACTCGCGGCTTTCAACAAGCGGGAGGTTATGCCGGGGAAGATCACTGGCGCCGACCTCCAGGACTTCGCCCGCAACGCGGCGGTGACCTACTGGCACCAGAGCTGCACCGCCAAGATGGGTCGGGATAACATGTCCGTCGTGGACGGGCAGTTGCGCGTTCACGGCATCCAGGGCCTCCGCATCGCGGACGCCTCGATCATGCCTCGCGTAACGACCGGCAATACCATGGCAGGCTGCGTCATCATCGGGGAGCAGGCTGCCAGCGCCATCACCGCCTAAACGAACACGATCAAAAAAGAGGGGAATGCACCATGCCGATTTCGGCAACGATCCGTGGCGTCCTGGCGACGTCCGCCGCCCTGCTGGGCTTTGCTGCCGCCATACCCGTTCAAGCTCAGACAGCGGTCGACCCCGGTGACTACACGGCGCTACCCCCCGGCACCGACCTCGCGCTGGTCTACGGCCAGTTCATCAACCGCGACAAGCTCAAGCTTCCAGGCGGCGGGGAGCTGAAGGACGACACCAATCTCAACACATCGGTCGCGCTGCTGCGCTACGTCCACTTCACGAAACTCGGGCCGTTCGTCGTCGATCCGCAAATCATCGTACCGGTGGGGTCGGTCCATGATGCTCGGGTTGGTGGGCAGAATCTGGGATCATCCACCGGTATCGGAGACGTTCTCGTCTTTGCGACGATCTGGTTTGTTAACAAGCCGAGCGATAACTATTCGACGTATCTCGGCTTCTCGCCGATCGTGGGTATCCCTACCGGGACGTACGACCGCAACAAGGCCGTCAACTTCGGCAATAATCGGTGGTCGTTCGATCCGCAGATTGGCTTCATCCAGGGGCTAGGCAAGAACGTCACCCTCGATCTCTACGGCGACGTGAACTTCTTCACGGTCAACAATGACGTCGGCGCGCTCAGCCAGCGGTTGACGAAGAAGCCCGTCTACCATGTCCAGAGCTGGCTTCGGTACGCCTTGCCCGACAAGAAGACGACGATCGCCATCGGCACCGCGAGTATGTGGGGAGGCAAGGAGCACCTCGACGGCGTCTATACCGGTCAGCGCTCTGAGCGTCAGCAGATTAGACTGGCGATCCAAAAATTCGTCGCGCCGAAGTGGCAGCTCGAGCTGATCGGCGGACGTGACGTACAATCACGAGAGGGCTTCAACGAAGCTGCCCGAATTCAGGTGCGGGTCCTAAAAATCCTCTGACCGACCCTGCGGAACCAAGCTCGAAGCCGAGGTGGGCCGGTCGCTGCGGCGATCGACCCACCTTCCTTATGTTCCCCCAGCGTCAATCTGCCAACTTCGCGCCGCTGAAGCCTCGGTGGTTGCCTCAACGCGTGAACACCCCTGAGCTATTGGAGGGCGCCAGCGACCACCTCGGTTGCGACTCCGCGCTGCTGCCGCATTCGCACTTCCGGCTTTGCAGGCGCCCCGCCCCGTGCGCGAACTCGCAAGCGTGGGGGGGGCATATCCAGCGCCGCCGACGAACGTTCCAAAGGGCTCACCCGCTTCTACAGATCATTGGTGTGCCATCGATTTACATACCATGCCGGTATCGGCTAAGAATTCTTTGGCGGGGGCATACTTGATATTCCCGAAAGACTGATTTGCCTTGTTGGTGTCACCGACCTCCTAGGTATCGATCGCATACCTCATCTGTATTGGACGTTCGGAAAGACTTCTTCCTAACTTTCGTCAACGAACGCGTTCTGACCGGGCGGAGCCCCGGCAGTCGAGCGAACGGGGAGGAAATACATGAAGGCTCATCGAAGCTACACGGCGACCATCCGCCGAACTGTGTCCAGCACGGCACTCGCGATCGGTCTTGGCGTGGTTCCCGCCCCTGCCTTGGCACAGACCACCATTCCCGCCCAAACGCCACCGGAACAGCCCGTCGTTGAGGCGGGCACCTCGGCAGCACAGGCCGCGCCGGCCCCGGCGGCCTCCGCCCCACCCGTACAGCAGTCCGACCCCATCGCCGAGGAACCTGGAGGCATTGGCGACATCGTCGTGACGGCGCGCCGTCGCGAGGAGAGCATCCAGAACGTCCCTATTTCCGTCGCGGCGTTCGGGGGCAGCGCGCTCGCCGAGCGTCAGATCGACTCCTCCGACAAGCTCACCCAGCTCGCTCCCAATGTCCAATTCAGCGCGGTTGCGCCCGCATCCGGCAACAGCTCGTCCTCCGCGATTTTCATCCGCGGCGTCGGTCAGACCGACTTCCTGGCCTCGACCGATCCCGGCGTTGGCTTCTACGTCGACGGCGTCTACTTCGCACGCGCCAGTGGAACCGCCATATCGCTACTTGATGTTGAGCGCGTCGAGGTGCTCCGCGGCCCGCAGGGGACGCTGTTCGGTCGCAACACCGTCGGCGGTGCCATCCAGGTCTTCTCCGCGCGCCCAAACTTCTCCGGCGTGTCCGGCAACGTTGGCTGGACGCTCGGTGACTATAAGCGCGCGGATCTGCGCGGCGTCCTCAACCTCCCGGTGAGCGAGACGCTGGCGGTACGGTTCGCGGCCACCAAGCGCATCCGCGACGGCTACGTCACCAACATCCTCGACGGACGCGACTTCGGTGACGTCAACACATTTGCGGCCCGTGCAAGCCTGCTGTGGAAGCCGAGTGACAAGTTCGAGGCGCTGCTGATCGGCGACTACACCAAGGACGACGTGAACGGGTCGCCGACCGTCTTCGGCGGGATCAACACCAGCGCCGCGTTCGTCCGCTTCGCCTCGGTAATCGCGGGTTGTCCCGGCTTCGCGCTGACGAACCCCGTCACGCCGGTGCCGGAGAACAACGATCGCCGCTGCGCCAACAACCAGTACTCGGCCCTCGGCCCCTTCAAGGTCGCCTCCAACGCGCCCAGCCGGTCCGAGCTGGAGATGTACGGCATCGGCCTGACACTCCAGTACGACGTCGCCGACTGGCTGACCGTCAAGTCGATCACTGCCTATCGCGAGACCAACCCTTTCTCGATCCGCGACGCCGACAACACGCCGCTGCGCATCCTCGAGACCGTCAACCAGGACAACATAAAGCAGTTCACCCAGGAGCTGCAGTTCCTTGGCGAGACCCCCAACGGCCGCCTCAAGTACCAATTCGGCGCCTACTATTTTCGCGAGACCGACTACCAGTTCTACCCGGTCTTCCTCCCGTCGCAGATCAGCGCCACCACCGGCGAGGAACTGCGCGTCGGCGGCCTCAACAACAACGCCGACATCAAGAATGAATCGCTGGCGATCTTTACGCAGGAGTCCTTCGCGATCACGGACAAGCTGAACCTGACGGTCGGCCTCCGCTACACCCGCGACAAGAAGGAGGCCACGCCGTTCGAGACCGCCGCCGTCAGCGGCTACGGCTACACGAACGTCGGCTACAACGTGGCCTATCCCGCGCCGCTGAACGCCCAGAACGTCTGCCTCGGGCCGCAGCGCACGGGCGCGGTGGCCGCGACCTGCACCGGCTCCCGGACCTTCCTCTTCAACCCGGTCCTCAACTCGAAGACCAACAGCAAGTTCACGCCCGCGGCGACGCTGCAATATCAGTGGACACCGGAGCTCATGACCTATGCGAGCTACTCGCAGGGCTTCAAGAGCGGCGGCTTCAACACCCGCATCGTGCAGCCCGTCATCTCGCCCAACGCGCCGACGGGTCGGGAATTTCTGCCCGAATTCGACCCCGAGCAGGTGACGTCGTACGAGATCGGCGGCAAGCTGCTCATCGGCCGCACGCTCCGGCTTTCCGCCGCAGCCTTCAAGTCGAAATACAAGGACATCCAGATCGTTGTGCGCGAGGGCGTCGCCCCGGTCGTGCGCAACGCCGGCGAGGCGACGATCAATGGCTTCGAGGTCGAAGGAACCGTCAGCCCGATCGGTCCGCTGCTGATCAATTTCGGCGTCGGATACACGGATTTTGGCTACGACAGCTTCACGAACGCGCTCAATGCCGGGCAGGCGAACCTTGCGCCTGGCGCGCTAGGTCGCGTCGACCTCGACGACATGCAGGCCTATACGCCGAAGTGGAGCCTCAACGGCGGGTTCGCCTACCGCATCCCGTTGAGCTCGGGTTCGCTCACTCCGCGCGTCGACGTCGCGTACCGCAGCAAGACCTACTTCGACGCGCCGAACACCGAGCAGATCGCCCAGAACAAGTATGCGCTGGTCAACGCGACCTTGCGTTACGCCGACCGGGCCGACCGCTACAGCATCGCTGCGGGCGTCACCAATCTGACCAACAAGGCCTATATTGGCAGCGGCAATTCGTCCCTCACCGCAGCATCCGGCTATGCCGAGGTGACGTACGGCCCGCCGCGCATGTTCACGGTCGAAGGCACGATCAATTTCTGAACCCTCTCTCCACGGGCAAGTGTCCGGTAGGTCCCGGTCGCTTCCCGACCTCGTTACGGTCGCCCCGATGCTGTTCGTCAGCATCTGGGCGACTGGCTTTTTGGTCGCACGCCTCGTCGCGGGCCACGCGGACCCGCTCACTTTCCTGACCATCCGCTTCGCGTGCGGTACGGCCATATTCACCGGCTTAGCTGCGCTCGCCGGTGCGTCCAGGCCCCGCGAACCGCGGTTGTGGGCGAACGCGGTCGTCGCTGGCCTCCTGCTCCAGGGAATTTATCTGGCGGGCGTGTTCTGGTCAGTCAGCCATGGCCTGCCGGCAGCGGTCTGCGCCCTCATCACAGGCCTGCAGCCGCTCCTGACCGCAGCGCTGGCCGGGCCGATGCTTGGCGACCGCGTCACCCGTCGGCAGTGGATGGGAATCCTGGTCGGCTTGATCGGCGCGACAATGGTGCTCGCCCCGCAGGTGACCTCGTCCGTCCACGCGGCGGCTCCCGTCACCGTCGCGGTCGCGGCGCTGGCGACCGTCGCCATCACGCTCGGCACCATCTGGCAGAAGCGCAGCGGCGGTGGCGTTGACCTACGCGTCGGCGCGGCGATCCAATTCGCCGCCTCGGGCCTCGTCATCGCGCCCGTCGCGCTCCTGACCGAGGATATGCGCTTCGATGGCAGCTGGGAGGCGTGGAGCGCGCTAACCTGGTCGGTAATCGGCCTGTCGGTCGGCGGGATGACCTTGCTCCTGATGATGATCGGGCGCAGCGCGGTCTCGGTCGTCGCCTCGCTGTTCTACCTTGTGCCGCCCGTCGTGGCGGTGCTGGCGTTCATGCTCTTTGGGGAGGCGCTCGGCGCGGTGCAGATCGCCGGCCTGATCGTCGCCTCCGCGGGGGTCGCGATCACGACACGGGACAGAAGCTGACGTATGTTGATGGTCTAGGAAGGGCGCCGGTGAGAGGATGGTTCAAGTCGTACGCTAAGCCCGGCGACTGCTCCGATCGGGATGGTGAAAGGGGAATGCTAGCGGGAGGTCCGCTGGCTTGGGATTAGCGCCCGATCCCGGACCGGCCGTTCGCGACACCATTTCAAAAGAGGATCGTTTTCTCAGGGAAGGATGCTGTTAGATGTCATTGGAGCTAAATAAGGCGAACGTGATCGCCTTTTACGAGATGATGTTCAACGACTGCCGACCTGCTGAGGCAATCAAGCAATATGTCGGCGGAGAATATATCCAGCACAACCCTCAAGTCGCTACCGGAAAGCAGGCATTTATCGACTATTTTGAGCGGATGGCACGAGAGTGGCCTGGCAAGAGAGTCGAATTCAAGCGGACTATTGCAGAAGGAAATACCGTGGTCCTGCACTGCCATCAGCACTGGCCCGGAGACCACGACTACGCTGGCATCGACATCTTCCGATTAGATGATGAGGGTCGTATCGTCGAGCATTGGGATGTGCTTCAAATTATCCCCGACCACTTTGAAAACCCGAACGGCATGTTCTGATGAGGGGTCCGTACTCCCACATTCTGCCATTGAGCCTGCTCCGTACGGTCCCGAAGGCTGCCAGCCATTTATCGATCGAGTACCGCCTTTGAGCGCCCGCCGGTTCTTCGTAACAGGGAGCCTGCAGTGAGACAGCCGGGAAGTATGCGCTGATCGCACGGGCAGGCGATGGGCTTGCCTACCCTGACCGATTCTGCTGAGCCTACGTCCTTGATGCGGGCACCGACGGCTGACGGCCTCAGGCGGGTAGCGCGGCCCCCGGCAGCTCGTCCGGAACGTGCGACCTGTACCGCCGAGCGAAGAGCATCATCGCCGCGACCGAGATCAGCCCCGGCACCGCGAAAGCGACGAAGTTCAACGCCATCGGCAGCTTGGCAGCGAGCAGCAGTCCGCCCAGCAGCGGCCCGACGATCGCTCCGACCCGACCGACTCCCGAGGCCCAGCCGAGCCCCGTCGTCTTGATAGAAGCGCCGTAGAAGTCCGCCACGGTCGCGTAGAGGAGGATCTGCGTGCCCGTCGTGCCTGCTCCCGCGACGAATATCAGCAGGTAGAGGACGGCCGTCGGGCTCTTCGCGCCGAGCAGCGCGATACACGTCGCGCCGATCGCGAAGGAACTGACCACAACGCGCACCAGTCCGTAACGGTCGGCAAGCCGCCCGCCGCCGATGGCGCCGAACATACCGCCGAAGTTGAGGGCAAGAAGAAACGACAGGCTCGAGCCGAGCCCGTAGCCGGCGGTGCGCATCAGCTGCGGCAGCCAGGAGCCGAGCGCGTACACCATCAGCAGGCAGCAGAAGAAGCATGTCCACAGCGCCAGCGTTCCACCCGCCCGGCCATCGTGAAACAGCGCGGCGATGGAGGATGAGCCCGCTTTAGCGTCCCGCAGGACCAGTTGGCCGCCCGGGACCGTGCGGCCGGGTGCGATCTTCGTCAGAATGGCACTCGCACGTCCCTCGTCCCCCCGACGTATCAGAACGGCGAGCGACTCAGGTAGCTTCCAGAGCACGATCGGGAGCAGACAAAGAGGCACCGCGGCAGCGAAGAACATGGCACGCCAACCAAACGTCGGCAGCAGCCAGATGCCGAGCCCGGCGGCTACCATGCCGCCGACTGCGTAGCCACTGAACATCAGCGCCACGAGCGTCGTTCGCAGGCGTTTCGGTGCATATTCATTCGTCAGCGCCACGGCGTTGGGCATGAGCCCACCGCATCCTAGTCCCGCCAGGAAGCGCATGACCCCGAACTCCGTTGTGTTCCCGACGAAGCCGTTGACGATCGTCGACACGCTGAAGATGGAGAAGCAGATGGCGATGCAGCGCTTGCGCCCGATCCGGTCGCCCAGCGATCCGAAGGTTAGCGCGCCGATCATCATGCCGAACAGCGCCCAGCTTGCGAGCGAGCCCGCCTGGGGTGGGGTGAGGTCCCACTGTTCCATCAGCTGGGGCAGGATCGCGCCATAGATGAAGACGTCGTAGCCATCGACGATGAGGAGCAGGCCGCAGAGGACGACGATTGTCCAGTGGAAGCGGCCGAACGTGGCCTCGTCGACAATGTCGTTGACCACGGTGCCTGCCATAGACCTACTCCCCTGCAAAATCGGTGACGTCTCAGACACGCTCCAGCATGAGCGCGATCCCCTGGCCGACGCCGATGCACATGAATGCCATGGCGTAGCGACCACCGGTGCGATGCAGCTCCTCAACGGCCGTCATCGTAATCCGCGCACCCGACATGCCGAGCGGATGGCCGTACGCAATAGCCCCTCCGTTCCGATTTACGCGCGGATCATCCTGCGCGATGCCAAGATCACGCAACGTAGCGATGGCCTGACTGGCGAATGCCTCATTCAGCTCGATCACGTCGAGCCGATCAAGGCTAATCCCGGTATTCCTGCTCAGCTTGCGCGCCGCCTCGATCGGACCGACGCCCATGATCCTTGGCGCGATGCCAGCTGCTGCCATGCCAAGCACACGTGCGCGAGGACGAAGCCCGTTACGTGATGCGGCGTCTTCGGAGGCGACGAGCATAGCTGCTGCGCCGTCATTTAGCCCGGAGGCGTTCCCCGCCGTCACCGTACCGTCGTGGCGTACCACCGGCTTCAGCTTGGCAAGAGCGCCCAGGCTTGACGCGCGCGGATGCTCATCCTGTGAGAAATCGATCGGATCGCCCTTTCGCTGAGGAACGCTGACCGACACGATTTCAGCCGCCACACGACCACTAGCGATAGCTGCTGCGGCCTTCTCCTGGCTGGCGAGGGCGAAGCGGTCCTGATCTTCGCGTGATACGCGCCACACGTCAGCGACGTTCTCGCCGGTTTCGGGCATGGAGTCGACGCCATAGGCGTGACGCATCGCGGGATTGACGAAGCGCCATCCCAGCGTCGTGTCCTCAATCTTCTGAGAGCGGTCAAAGGCTGAATTAGCCTTGCCGAGCACGTACGGTGCCCTGCTCATGCTCTCGACACCGCCGGCGATTATGAACTGTGCATCCCCGCAGCGTATCGCCTGCGCCGCGATGCCGACAGCGTTTAGGCCTGAGCCGCAGAGGCGATTGACGGTTGTACCTGGCACGGCTTCAGGCAACCCGGCCAAAAGCACGGCCATGCGCGCGACGTTGCGATTGTCCTCTCCCGCTTGGTTGGCACAACCAAGGATCGTGTCGTCAACGGTTTCCCAGTCTACGCCTGCGTTGCGTGCGGCGAGCTCGCGGATGGGGATGGCCGCGAGGTCGTCGGCGCGGATCGATGACAGGCCGCCATTGAGCTTGCCGATGGGGGTACGGATGGCGTCGCAGATGAAGGCGTCAGGCATGGGACCTCAGACGAAGGCGTCGATAATGGCGTCGGCAAGGGCGTTTGGTGCGTCAAGCGGAGCAAGGTGAGCAGCATCGAGCATGACATGTTGAGCACCCGAGATGCGTTCGATCAGGTGCTCGCCATGACCGACGAACGGTGTCGAGGTATCGCGGTCCCCCGAGACGACGAGCGTTGGAACGGAGATTGTTTGCAAGCGATCAGCGATGTCCATGTCACGGATAGCAGCCGCGCACCCGGCATAGCCTGCCGGCTCCATACAGAGCAGGCCACGTCGTACGCTGGCGGCGATCTCGGGCCTGGCTTGCACAAAGCTTGGCGATAGAAACCGCGACATGGCAAGGTCAGCGATCCCAGCTACGCCTTCCTCCCGCACCTTCTCGACCCGAGCCGTCCAGGCGGATCGATCCATCGTTGCCGAGGTGCATATGAGCGCCAAGCCGGTAACTCTTTCCGGCGCGTCCATTGCAAGCTGCATGGCGATCATGCCGCCCAGGGACACGCCCGCCACCAATGCGGCTTCAACGTCAGCTGCATCCATAGCCGCTGCCACGTCGCCTGCGAGCATCGACAGCTCATAGTCTCCTGCCGGGGCATCGGATGCGCCGTGACCACGGGTGTCGATGCGCAAAAGCGAGAACCGATGCCTAAGCGCGGGAATTGCCGCGTCCCACAGGTCCATGTCGGTCCCAATGGAATTCAGCAGCACCAGCGACGGAGCAGCGGTGTCGCCTTCGACCTTCCAGTAGATGTCAGCGCCTTGCGATCGGATGAAAGGCATCAGGCAGCGCGCTCTAACGCGGTTTCGTCTGTGAATGATGCATCAGTCTTCGCCCGCACCTCGTCCACGGTGATGCCTGGGGCCAGCTCGATCAGGCGTAATCCAGGCTTGTCGCATGCGAGAACGGCCAGGTCCGTGATGATCAGATCAACGCACGCCTTGCCGGTGAGCGGCAAGGTGCAGGCCGGCAGTATCTTAGATACGCCTGCCTTGTTGGCGTGATCCATGACGACCACAACACGCTTGACGCCGGCGACGAGATCCATCGCGCCGCCCATGCCTTTCACCATCTTGCCCGGGATGGTCCAGTTCGCGATGTCACCAGTCTCGCTGACCTCCATCGCGCCGAGAACGGCCATGTCGATGTGCCCGCCGCGGATCATCGCAAAGCTGTCCGCCGACGAGAAGAAGCTGGACGTGGGCAGCGCTGTAATCGTCTGCTTGCCGGCGTTGATGAGATCAGGATCGACCGCATCACGCGTAGGAAATGGGCCAATTCCGAGCATTCCGTTTTCTGACTGAAGCGTCACGTCAAGACCTTCAGGAACGTAGTTGGCTACCAGCGTCGGTATGCCGATGCCGAGATTGACATAGAACCCGTCTTGCAGCTCGCGAGCGGCCCTCGCCGCCATCTGTTCGCGGGTCCAGCCCTTCGTATCGCCGGCCATCACGCGTCCTCCTTCTCGCGAACCGTCAGCTTCTCGATCCGCTTCTCGTTGATGGTCGACAGGACGACCCGGTCGACAAAGATGCCGGGCGTGTGGATGCAATCGGGGTCGAAGCTGCCCGCTTCCACGATCTCCTCGACCTCCGCCACAGTGACCCGACCCGCTGTCGCCATGTTCGGGTTGAAGTTGCGCGCGGTCTTGCGGAACATGAGGTTGCCCGCCGGGTCCGCCCGCCAGGCCTTTACGATCGACAGGTCGGATCGCAGCCAGGTCTCGCGGACGTACTCCTCTCCGTCGAAGTTCTCGACGGGCTTGCCCTCCGCCACGACGGTGCCGACGCCCGTTTTGGTGTAGAATGCCGGGATGCCCGCACCGCCCGCACGAATGCGCTCAGCCAAGGTTCCTTGCGGCGTAAGTTCAAGGTCAAGCTCGCCCGAGAGGTACTGCTGCTCGAAAAGCTTGTTTTCGCCCACGTACGACGAGATCATCTTCGCGATCTGTCGGGTCTCCAGCAGCATCCAGAGGCCGAAGCCGTCGGCGCCGGCGTTGTTGGAGATGACGGTCAGCCCCTTCACCCCGCTTGCGCGAATTTCCGGGATCAGGCTTTCGGGATTGCCGGACAGGCCGAAGCCGCCCGACATGATCGTCATGCCGTCGAAAAGCAGCCCGTCGAGGGCCGCCGCCGGATTGTCGTAGACCTTGTTCTTCATGTCGCTCCGATCAGCCCAGGTCACCGCCCGCGACGGGCAGGATGGAGCCGGTGATGTACGATGCCTCGTCCGAGGCGAGGAAGAGGATCGGCGCGATCTGCTCATCGAGCGTCGCGTACCGTCCGAGGAACGTGGACGTCGTGACCTGCTCGACCGCCTCAGCCATCCAGGCCTGCTCACGTGCGTCGTCCCCGTCGGGATTGCGCGGCACCATGCGGGGCGGGGCCTGCGTTCCGCCCGGCGCCGTAGCAACGACCCGGATGCCGCGGTCACCGTATTCCATCGCCAAGCTTTGGGTCATTGCGTTGATGCCGCCCTTGGCCGCCGAATAGGGTACCCGTCGGATGCCACGCGTCGCGTTGGACGAGACGTTGACGATCGTACCCACTCCCTGGTGGAGCATGATTGGCAGGACGGCGTGGCAGCTCCAGAGCGTTGGCATGAGCGATCGCCGGATTTCGGCCTCTATCTGCTGCGGCTCAAACTCGGCGAACGGTCGCATACGGATCGCGCCGCCTACATTGTTGACGAGGATGTCGACGCGGCCGAACTCGGTTTCGGCCGCGCGCATCGCCGATACGGCACCCTCGCTCGTCTCGAGATCGCAAACAAAGGCGCGCGCGGCCCTGCCTGCTTCATGTGCGACATCGGCGACAAAGTCGGCGCGATCGACAAGCATGACGGCCGCACCTTCAGCGGCCGCACGTAGCGCAACGCCGCGGCCGATGCCCTGCGCCGCGCCCGTCACGACCATCGTCTTGCCACGGAACCGGTCGGCAAAGATCATGCCGCAGCCTTTACCGAACTCTCGCTGGGCGCGAATTTTTCGTAGTGGAAGTGCTTTGGCTCAACGCCCTTGTCCCGCAGAAAGGTGCGTACAGCCTCGACCATGGGCGGCGGTCCACACAGGTAGATGTCACAGTCACCGGCGTTGAGGTGGTCGTCCGAAAGATGCTCGGTGACATAACCCTTGAGGGGATGTCCGCTCTCCGGATCGGCGACGCATACCGCAGAGGTCAGCGTCGGCAGGCGGGCGGCCAAAGCGTCGATGCGCTCCATCTCGACCATGTCGCCATCTTTGGTCACGCCATAGATCAGGTGAAGCGGCTGCTCGGTGCCCTGATCAGCAAGGACCTCCAACATCGACAGGATCGGCGCTAGGCCGGTGCCACCGGCGAGGAGTATTGTCGGGCGATCGACGTTTCGCAGAAAGAAGCTGCCCTGCGGTCCGACAAAGCTCATCCGAGCGCCGGGCTGCGCCTTCTCGCTAAGCCAGCTGCTCATCAGGCCGCCCGGAATGTTGCGGATAAGGAAGCTGGCTTCCGCCGCGCCAGGTTTGGAGCTGAACGAATAGGAGCGGTGTTGCCCAGTGTCCGGAACCATCAGGTTCACGTACTGGCCCGGGAGGAAGCCTAGAGCGGCGGGATCGTCCACCCGCAGCGTGAGGATGATCGTGCTGTCGGAGACCATCTCCACGCTGGCAACTTCGCCGCCATGTATGGCGGGCTTCACCTTGCACGCCGACGACGGCACCGGCACTGCGATCACGCAATCGGACGAGACCTGCATCTGGCAGGTCAGGACCATGCCTTCTTCCGCCTCGTCCTCGGTCAGCGCTTCTTCGATGTACTCGTCGCCAAGCTCGTAGCTGCCCTGCTCGCAGCGGCACTTGCATGTGCCGCATACGCCGTCCGAACAGTCCATCGGCAGGTTGATCTTCTGGCGGAACGCGGCGTCGAGCACCTTCTCGCCTGCGTTGCAGTCGATGAAGCGCGTAGCGCCGTCCTCGAAGTTGAGTGCGATACGGTAGCCCATGTGATCCTCTCGAGCCCGGCGTCAGATGTGATAAATGTCGATCACCTGGCGGATGTAGTCGTTCTTGAGCACGACCTTCTTGTTGGTAATGACCGGCTGATCACCAGTCGCGTCGATGGTGTAATAGGATGTCCCGAAGAAGCTCAGCGTCTCCTTGTAGCGGTGACTGAGCGTATGCCAGTTGAACCGTACCTCAAGCACACCGTCTGTCTCGCTCGTCACCTCAATGTTTGTGACGGCATGGTTCGTACGTGGCTCGGGCATACTTGCTCCCGATCGCTCGGTCTTGATGCGGAAGACGCGATCTTCCAGCCCATCCCGATTGGGATAGTAGATCAGCGAAATCTCACGCTGAGGGTCTTCGACCAGTTTGTCGTCGTCGTCCCAAGCCGGCATCCAGAACACTGCGTTGGGCGCGTAGCAGGTCAGCCATTCATCCCACTGCCGATCGTCGAGCAGCCGCGCCTCCCGAAAGAGGAACGCGGCAACCCGGTCATAAGCGAGTGTCATGCTGCCACCCGCAAACGGTCGACCTGCCGGACAGTGCTGCCGCCGTCGCCACCATCGTCCTTGTCGAGGGCCGCGATCAACGTCTGCGCCCAATATTCGTGCTGCCGCACGAACAGACCCTCATCCTCGCTGCGATTGCCGCTGAGCGTAGGCTCTAGACCCATCGCCGTGGCGTTCTCATCAGGACCCGCGATCCAGTGCGTAGCGCCGCGGCTCAGATCATTCCACAAATCGCCTGCGCCTTCGTAGGCGGTCTGGCAGGAGCGGAACTCCTCCAGATCGTCAGGCGTGCCCATCCCACTGACGTTGAAGAAGTCCTCGTACTGACGGATGCGAAGCGCCCTTTCGGCGTCCGCCTCGCCTTTCGGCGCGAAGCAGTAGATCGTGACCTCGGTCTTATCCACGCTCACCGGACGGATGACCCGGATCTGCGTCGAGAACTGGTCCATCAGATACACATTGGGGTAGAGGCACAGGTTGCGCGTCTGATCGACGATCGGCTTGGCACGCTCCTCGCCCAGTCGCTCCGCCAGCTCCTCGCGGTGTGCGTATACGGGGCGAACCTCAGGGTTGAGGAGCCGTGTCCACAACAGAATGTGGCCGTTGTCGAAGCCGTAGACGCCGCCAACGCTCTTCGACCAACCATCGGGGTCGACTGCCTTGGTGGCCTCCTCCTTGCGCCGGCCGGTCGTTGCCGAGTAATTCCAGTGGACTGCGCTGACGTGATAGCCGTCCGCGCCATTCTCCATCTGAAGCTTCCAGTTGCCGTCGTAGACGTAGGATGAGTTCCCGCGAAGCACCTCCAGCCCTTCTGGCGCCTGGTCGACCATCTGGTCGATGATCACGCGGGTCGAGCCAAGCCAATCCTCCAACGACTGCACGTCGGGGTTGATGCTGCCAAACAGGAAACCGCGGTAGTTCTCGAAACGCGCTACCTTGGTCAGATCGTGCGAACCCTCAGTGTTGAACGCCTCGGGGTAGTCTCCCGTCTTGCCGTCCTTAACCTTGAGAAGCTTGCCCGCGTTGCTGAACGTCCAACCATGGAACTGGCAGGTGAAGCTGCCCTTGTTGCCATGCTTCTTGCGGCAGAGCATCGCGCCCCGGTGCGCGCAGGCATTGATGACCGCGTTGAGCTGGCCAGTTTTGTCGCGCGTGATGATGATCGGCTGACGGCCGATGAAGGTCGTGAAATAGTCGTTGTTCTCCGGTATCTGGCTCTCGTGGGCGAGATAGACCCAGTTCCCCTCGAAGATGTGCTTCATCTCGAGGTCGAACAGGGCCGGATCGGTGAATACGTCGCGTCGGCAGCGGAATGCGCCCGTGGCGGGATCGTCAACGACCGCGGTTTCGAGGCGTTCGCGGATATTTGCGCGAAGGTCGGTCATGGTGCTTCTCCTTTGCGACGAATGTCAGGCGACGGCGAGCCGGGCGCGGTTTGAGAAGGCCTCGTCGTCTGCCACCTCAGCGCGCTGCAGCTGGAAATCGAAAGCGATGTGAGCGCTGTCGCCCTGCCGGTTCGGCACGGGCAGCAGGCCTTCGCGGGTGCCGAAGGCGAAGTCGTCCGCGGCGAAAGGATCGTCACCGAAGTTGATTTGTGTCGTCAGCTGCCTGTAGCCGGGAGCCTCGATGAAGAAGTGAACGTGGGCAGGGCGATTGCCGTGTCGACCCAAGACCTTCATCAGCTGATCTGACGCACCACCCGGCGGGACGCTATAGCCGTTCGGCATCTTGGAATGGAACGAGTAGCGCCCATCGTCGCCGAGCTTGATCCGCCGGCGGTTATTGAAGGGCGTCTGTTCGTGGGTCGGATCGAAGTGCGAGTAGAACCCACGCGAGTCCGCGTGCCAGACGTGAAGTATGGCATTCTTCACCGCCTCCCCGTCAGGTCCCGTGATCTGACCTGTCATGTAGAGGGTGGTCGTCTCATCCGGGTCATCCGTCAGATTGGCGTCGTTCTCGACTAGCGGAGCGCCTTCGACGTAAAGGGGGCCTTCGATCGTACGCGGTGTGCCGCCGGTCTTGCCCGCCTCCGCATCCTTGGCGTCCATGTACAGGTCGAGGAAATGCTCGATGCCCGTACCGGGCATGAGGAGGCCAAATTCTCCGGCAGCCGATTGCAGATAGTTGACCGCACTCCAGACCTCGTTCTCACTGATATCGTGACGGACGATGATCGTCATGGTTGCTTCGACGAGATCGCGCATGATGGCCTTCACCCGAGGATTGCCGTCGGTTGACGCTGTACCGGCAACGCGGTCGAGCAGGTCCTGGATTGCGGGGGTCTGTACGAAGGAAACGTCCATGGGGGTCTCTCCTGGAATTCTATCTGGTCGCCGCCTTGGGCGGTCTATCAGTTGCGGCTGCTTCAGCGGTCGTCGTCGTGGAGCGATGACGGGTGGCGGCACAGGGCAGTGACCCGCATCGTCATGAAAGGGTAGAGCGGCAGGCTCATTAGAATGTCATGCAGTTCGGCATTCGAAGCGACATCGAAGATGCTGACATTCGCGTATTGGCCTACGACCCGCCAGATGTGCCGCCATGTGCCCGCACGCTGGAGATCCTGGAACCGCGCCTTTTCGGCAGCTTTGAGGCGGGCGCCTTCTTCGGCGTCGAAGCCGATCGGTATGTTCACGTCCATCTCTACCTGGAACAACATGGTCGTCAGGCCCTCTCTGCAACGACGTGGAGTGTGGGTGCGGTGCGGTCTCGACGATGGAAAGCCACGCGGTCCTCATCGAGCGCCACACCGAGGCCGGGACCGGTCGGGACCGCGAGCTCGAAGTCGGCGTAGCGAAGCGGTTCTGCCAGTATGTCCTGGGTAAGCAGCAACGGACCGAACAGCTCTGTGCCCCATGCGAGCGTCGGAAGGGTTGCACACAGATGGGCCGACGCCGCTGTCCCGACACCGCCTTCAAGCATCGTCCCGCCGTAGAGGCCAACACCGCCGGCATGGGCAATCGTCGCGACAGCATGTGCGGGTAGCAGACCACCCGATTGCGCGATCTTCACCGCGAAGATGCGGGCGCCCGAGCAGGCGGCAATAGCGAAGGCGTCACAGGGACCATGTAGCGCCTCGTCCGCCATCAGCGGCACGATGTGCTTAGCCGACAGCCGCGCCATCGATGCGTGCGCATGCCTTGCGACTGGTTGCTCGACGAGGTCGACACCGGCATCTTGCAATAGACGCATACCGAGATCGGCCTGTGCTTCATCCCAGTTCTGGTTGACGTCGACACGGACGCTGCCGCGGTCACCAACCGCCTTTTTGATGGCAGCGACATGCGAGACGTCGTCGCGGACCGATCGCTTGCCGATCTTGAGCTTGAAGATGTTATGCCGGCGAAGATCGAGAACGCGCTCCGCTTCCTCGATGTCGCGCGCGGTGTCACCGCTCGCCAGCGTCCACGCAACCGGAAGACTGTCGCGGACGCGTCCCCCACCGATCAGCTCGGACACCGGTACTCCCAGGCGCTTGCCTGCCAAATCTAAAAGCGCCGTCTCCACCGCACACTTAGCGATATGGTTGCCGAAAACGCTTTGCGTCACCTTGGCCATGGCGGCGCCGACTCTAGTCGGGTCGCAGGTCCTGAGCACAGGAGCGATGTAGCTGTCGATGGCGAGTTTTATACCTTCAGGGCTCTCCTCACCGTAGCTGAGGCCGCCGATCGTCGTGCCTTCACCGATACCTTCTAAACCGTCGGAGTCGCGCATTCGCACCAGTACGATCGACTGGTGATGCATCGTCGCCATCGCTAGGACATGCGGACGTATCGTCGGAATATCGACGATGAAGGTATCGATCTCTGCGATCGTGACCATGACCTCTCCACATCCTCAGCTCTACGTTATCCCAGCATAGGTACGTCGGAGGGGCTGGACGCGCAAAGATCAATGTGGTTTGCTCACGATACTCACAGGGTATTCAAGCGATGGATCTTCGTCAGTTTCGCTATTTTGTGACCGTCGCGGCCGAACGGAATTTCAATAAGGCGGCAGAGCGGCTGCACATGGCGCAGCCGCCCCTCAGCCGGTCAATCCAGCAATTGGAAGCCGAGATCGGTGCAGAATTGATCGATCGTACGAGCAGGCCGCTTTCCCTGACGCCCATGGGGCACTTCTTCCACGATCAGGCCGTGCAAATTCTGCGGCGTGTCGAAGACATGCGTGCGATGATGGAGGCCGCGATCGCGACCGATAAGCGGCGCTTTACGATTGGGTTCGTGTCATCCACGATCTACGCCCGGCTGCCGGCACTAATACGTGAGTTTCGCTCCGAGCTACCCGATGTAGAGTTGACGCTGGTGGAGAGTACGACCCTTGATCAAATCGCTGCTCTAAAGGAAGGCCGTATTGATATTGGCTTTGGGCGCATCCGATTTGAGGATCCTGCCGTGCGACGCACCGTCCTGCGACGAGAACCCCTAATCGCAGCGGTACCGCTTGCCAGCACACTGGGCATAGACGGCGGTCCCATTTCATTGGCGGCACTCGCTCGCGAAAAAGTAATCCTTTACCCGAGCGCTCCGCGGCCGAGCTACGCCGATCAAGTTCTGTCGCTGTTTCATGACAATGGTCTCACGCCCAGCGTCATCCACGAAGCTAGAGAATTGCAGATTGCGATTGGCTTAGTGGCGGCGGAGGAGGGAGTCGCCATCATTCCAGAATCCGTAAAGCGAGCACGCCCGGACGACGTTCGTTACCTAGAGCTACTAGAACCCGCCCATTCACCTATCATTATGAGCCACCGTGTCGGCGATTTTTCACCAGAAATCTCTGCTTTCATGCGTATCATCGCGCGCAAGTACAACGACTGGAAATATCCTGTGCCCGAAGCGCTGTTGATCACGGTATAACTAAACTAGCAGCATCGACGCCCTCTTTTTAAGTAAGCTTAGGGGCCATCGCGAAACCTTCCCTGCGCGATGGCCTCGCCCAAGTCTAGGTCGATGCCTGCGGTCAGCTGAAAGTTGCTCTCCTACTTCTTGTCGGAACCGATCAGCAGGAGCCGCGAGCCCCGCAACCTGCATGGCGCCAGCTGCGAGGCGGGCTGTCGGTGGAAGCGCGTCGACGATCGGACATCGCGCTCTGTTTGTCTGACATCCGCCATGCTAATCAAAGCTCGGGGAGGCGGGCCGGTGCTCACACAGATACGAAGGATCAAGAACCTCGGGGTCTTCGGTGACTATTCGCGCAGCCCTGAGGTCCCCGACCTGAACCGATACAACCTGATCTATGGCGAGAACGGCTCGGGCAAGACGACGCTCTCGCGTCTGCTCGCCTGCCTCGAGGAGGGCGAGCACGCGGATCACCCTGACCTAGAGTTCACAATCGAGACCCAGTCGGGCGCGTTGGCGCGCGGAACCCGGTATGGGCGCAAGGTGCGGGCGTTCAACAGCGACTTCATCGAGGCGAACATCGGCGGTTTGGACGGGCCGCTGCGTCACATCCTCATTTTGGGTGAGGAGAACAAGCTGGTCGCGGCGGAGATCAAGTCAGAGATCGACACACGAGACGCCCGCCTCCGGCGCATCGCGGAGTTGGACGCATCGGTCGCCAAGCTGGAGACGGAGCGTGGGCGCTTGTTCTCGGGCATCGCGAAGACGATCGGCGAGGCGACGAGCGGGGCGACCCTGCGCAGCTACCGCAAGCCTGACGCGGAGGGCGCGTTCCGGAATCTTACCGGGGGCGAGCAGCTGTCCGACGAAGAACTCGCCCTCCACCACACCACCGTCCACCAGGACATGATGCCGTCGATCGTCCAAATCCAAGAGCCGAGCGTCCGGATCGGCGTTGACGAACCAGAGAGCGCCATCGCCGTAGCGCGAGGCACTGCGCTGCGCGCGTGCGACCTGGCGGCCGAGTCCGCGCAGTCGAATGTCCTGGAACGCCTGTTGGGGAAGCCCGACATCGCAAGCTGGGTCGAGCAAGGCATATCCCTGCACGGCCGGCATTCCTCGGAGACCTGCGAATTCTGCGCGCGACCGATGCCTGCTGAACGGCTCGCAGCTTTGGCGGACCACTTCAGCGCGGAGGACCAACGACTGAAGGCGCGCATCGAGCGCGAGCGCGACCGGTTGTCAGCGGCAATCGAGGGCCTGAACCGGATCATCGCGCCGGACCGCCTCGCCCTTTATTCCGAACTCCGTGACAGCTACGACGCAGCAACCAAAGAACTCGACGCCGCGCTCATAGAGCTCAAGGCCCGGCTGGGCGAGGTTGACGCCACGCTCACGAGCAAGTTGGCCAACCGCACCCGATCATACGAGGCCACGGCGTCCAGTGATACGGCCAGGCTGGCGCAGTCCTTCACGAACCTAAACGCGATCATCGAGCGCCATAATGAGAAAACCGCCGGCTTCGACAGCGCACGCAGTACGTCGCGTGACGCGATCGAGGCACATTACCTGCGTTCAATCAAGGGGCAGGCTGATGAGCTGGCCGAGCGGATAGTCGCCGCCACGGTCGAGATCGCCCTGCTGCGGAACGGTGGCGAGGGCCTGCCGGACGTGCGCGGCATCGCGGCGCTGAACGCCTCCATCGCGGCGAAGCAGGCTCAGGTCTCGAACGAGCACAAGGGCGGAGAGAACCTGACGAGGGATCTTTGTCAATTCCTGGGCAGGACCGATCTACGGTTCGACTCAGGCGTGGACGGCTACCATGTCATGCGACGAGGCAGGCCGGCGAGGCGCCTCAGCGAGGGTGAGAAGACCGCGATCGCGTTCCTATACTTCCTAGTGCAGCTGACGGACCGCGACTTCGACATGTCGGAGGGAGTGGTGGTCATCGACGACCCGATCTCAAGCCTCGACGCCTCGGCGATCTACCAAGCCTTCTCGTTCCTGAAGAACAGGACGCAGGGTGCCAAGCAACTCTTCATCCTCACCCATAACTTCGAGTTTCTCAGACTAGTCATCAACTGGCTTCAGAACATTCCAGGACCCAGAGCGGAGAAGACCTTCACGATGGTCCTCTGCTCCGAAACGGAGGAAGGCCGTTCCGCACGCCTCGCGCCGCTCGACCGGTTACTCATCGATCACGCGACCGAATACCACTACCTGTTCAAGGTGCTGCACACCTTCAAGTCGGACGGGACGATCCTCGGCTGCTACCACGTCCCGAACATAGCCCGTAAGGTGCTTGAGACGTTCCTCGACTTCCACGTGCCCTCCAACCGGAGCCTGCACCGGAAGCTCGAGGAGACCGACTTCGACCCGCACAAGAAGACGGCGATCTACAAGTTCGCCAATGACCTCTCGCACCACACCGGCAAGTCGTTCGACCCAGCCCTCGTGGCGGAAACCCAGAAGAACACGATCTACCTGCTCGAGATGATCGAGGCGGTCGCACCACTCCACTACGGCGGCCTGAAGGCACTCGCGGAGGCTTAGACCCCGCGCGCCACCTTCGCCCGCTTGACGGCACCGGCGTTCATCCGACACACCAACCCGCCCGGATTTTGCAGGCAAAGACGCGGTTGGGAGCGCCGTGGACCATTTCGGCGATCGGCGACGTGTTGATCGGCAAGGGCACCACCGCAGCGAGCCGGGGTGGTAATCGGCGAGCCGTAGCTGAACGAACGTCCGCTTACGCCGATTGCCATCCGAACTCGGTCGGGCCGTAATCCTACCAGAACGTGTAAGTTTCGCTACCGATCTCCCGTCAGGCTAATCCGATTGCCAAGATGGCGGAAGGCGCGATCACGACAGGTGAGAAGGATGATCTGCATCCGCGTTGCCGCCTCCGTCAGGATTTCAGTCATGAGATCGAGGCGGGTATCGTCCGAATAGACCAGCGGGTCGTCCAGGATCAGCGATACTGGCATTCCCTGCTCGAGGAGCATGTCGGCAAAGGCGAGCCGCGTAAGGACTGCCAGCTGCTCCTGGGTGCCCCTGGAGAGATCGCCGCAACTCTCGCCCAAACCGCCCCGCGCAATCGACGCCAAGCCAAGGTCGTCGCCAAAGCCGGGATTCGCACCCGGCAGCAGCCGTTCGATGTGCCGGCGCGCACGCCGCGCCACCGGCCCGACGAATGTCCGTGACGTCTCGGCGCGCGCACTCTCCAACATGTCGCGAAGCAACTTCAGCGTTTCGGCTTCCTGCGTCACACGTGCCAGGTTGGTAGCTGCGGCATCAGCCTCCTCGCGCGCGACTGCGGCGCGGTCGGCCAGCCCCTTGCCGCCTTCCGCCTCGATCCGCGCCTCGAGCCCGGCAATCACCTTTTCCAGGTCGGTACGCTGGGCCCGGGCCACCTCGACCCGCTTGTCCAGCAGGCCGATCTGCCGTTCGATGGTAGCAACGTCATGCGCAGTCGCTGCGCGTTCGGCATCCTGCAGGTTGACGAGCGCTGCCGCCTCCTGCTGGCGCGCATCGCGCAAAGCGTCGTCAAGCGAGGCCACCTCGGGCCTGGCTTCCAAGGTGGCAAGCTGTGCCGCGGCGTTCAGCGCATCCCGCTCGGCGCCAGCTTCCTGCACCATCAATGGAGTATTGCGCGCCTCCACCTCGCGCAACTGCTCGGATGCCACTGCATCGACACCTTCCGCCCTTGCGAGCGCCGTATCCGCCTCACCTAACGCGATGGTCAGCGCCTCGACGTCTGGTTCCTCGCCACTCCCCTCCCCTTCCGCGCCTTCCTGCAATTCGACGATGAAAAGCTTCAGGGCCGACGCGCCCACCTCGATTCCGAGCAGCGTCACGGCAGGCGTGATCCCGATGATCCGCGCCTCGAGCGTGCGAAGGTTGGCGACCGCGTCTCGCGCGGCCTCGTTGCGAGCGCGAGCCGCAGTGACGCTCTCCACCCCGTGCTCGGCCAAGGCCGCGTTCAGATCATCGGTCGCATTGGCGAGCGCCGTCTCGGCGCCTTGCAGCCCGACCGGCGGACGGATGATCAGTTCGGCATCGCCCAGTTGGATGCGCGTCTCGCGAGACAACATCCGGTCTCCACGCTCCGCCGCAGATCCGTCGATCGTCAGGCCGCTGACATCACCGGCGAACTCGATCCGCGTCGCACCGGCATCCACGGCCGCCCGCGCCTTGTCCACGGCACGTTCACGTTCTTCGAGGGCCTTGATGACGGTGGTGGGGATCACCGCAGTCGCGAGCTGTCGCGTCACTTCGTATTCGGCCTCCAGCGCAACCAGCTCGGCATATCGCCGTCGTGCCTCGCCGACTGCTACCCGGCGCTCGCGCTCGGCAGCCCGTATCCGAGCAGCGTCAAGTGCCGCGTGGGCGGTCCGCCCAGTGTCACGAGCACGGGTTAGCAGCTCACGGGCTGTCGTCGCTCGTTCCTGCGCGGCCGCCAACTCCCCGATCAGGCTGGATCGACTATCCCGTGCCTTGCTGAGCGCTGTAGCCGTGTCGCTGACAGCTTTGCGGGCGATTGCGAGGCGCGATGCGAGATCCTCAAGTGCCCTGACACGGTCGACAAGGCGGCCCTGCTCAGCGCGGCGTGTGTCGAGCAGCTGAGCGGCAGAGCGCGCCACGTCAAGCTGGCCTACCAGCGCCCGACGCTGCTCAGCATCGGTTGTATCGGCAAGATCGCGGTCGAGCAGCTTCAGCCGCGCCCGTGCGGCCTCGAGGTCGGAAAAGCCCTGCTCTAGGGCGGCAAGCCGAGTGGCCGCCTCGCTCGCGGCGCGCTGCGCGGCGTCATGCTCGTCGCGGGCCGCAGTCTGGCGACCAGTCAGCCGACCGCTGTTGGTCCAGTATTCCGCGTACTGACTGTCGATGCGGGGGCGAACACGCTGGTAGGCAACACCGCCCATGATCGTGCCGACCTCAGCTTCCAGGGTAGCGCGAACGCTGTCGCGCACGATCTCGCCTGGCGCAGTCACTTCAAGCGCCTGCGCCTGCCCGACCCACAACAGACCGAGTGCGCCGTGGGCGGCCGCGTCGCCGCCCTGGCTGGTGTCGCGACGCGCGCCGAGCAGTGCTTGCAGCTGCGCCTCGGCATCCTCGCCCTGCGCACGCCCGTTCGGTCCCCGAACCTCGACCGAAGCACTCTTCAGGAAGCGCTTGCTGACTTCCCACGCCTCGCCTTTCGCCTCGAAGCCGATCTCGATCTGCGGGGCGACGGCCTCGCCGTAAGGCGCATAGCTGCGCGCAAGCCGGTTGGCGGTGTTGTGCCGGATGAAGAAAGCGGCGCGCATCGCTTCCAGCAGCGTCGACTTGCCGGTCTCGTTGGGCTCTATGATGACGTTGAGCCCATCCGTCAGCCCGTCGAGCACGAAGGGGTCGCGGTATTTGCGGAAGTTTGAGAGCGCGATGCGCCGGATCCGAAGGCTCATGCCGCGTCCTGCCCACGCTGATGTTCCACGAACAGGCGCTCGAGCGCCCGCCTGGCAATGGCGCCGTCGCTGCCACCGGCCTCTATCATGCTCATCAGCTTGGCCGCGGCCGTGCCGATCATACCCTCGACCCGCAGGTCTGCCAGATCCTGTTCGCTCGGCCGACCGACGAGATCGTCGGCGGTGACCGTCAGATGGCGGAGGCGATGGCGCAGGTCATTGTCGAGGCGCGCAAGGATCGCGATACGATCGGATAAACTGACGATACCCGAGAGCGAGAGCTGCAGGAGGGTTGCCGATGGTTCGACCTGCGCAAGCAGCCGGTCGCACTCGGCGGCAAAGCCCTCCGCGTCGGCAACCGTCCACGAACGCATCAGCCACTGGAACCTGCCAGTACGGATTGGCGATACCGACGGCTCCGCCCCAGCCTCAAGCGTCACGAGCAGAGCGTAGCCCGGCTCATCCCGCTGGAAGCGATCGGTTTCGGGCGTGCCTGAGTACCAGGTGCGCGCATCGACCCGGAGGCTCCCGTGCCAGTCGCCAAGCGCAAGATAGTCGAGGTTGGAGCGCTGCGCGCGATCAGGCGCAATCTGGTTCTGCGCCTCGCCGCGCGACGAGAAGTCGCGGATCGAGCCGTGTGCCAGACCGATGCGCAAGCTCGCGCCTGGCGTCTCCATCGTGTCGAACAGCGCGGTCGGATCGTCGAGATTATGCCGGTGGGTCAGTGGTGCCGGTAGCAGCCACTGCCCGGGCTCCAGCTCGCATGGCACCGGCTCGGCGAGGATACGGACATTGGCGGCGCCTTTGGCGCGGACACGATCCCACAAGCCGCTGTTGCGGGCGAAGTCATGGTTGCCGGGCAGCAGCCACCAGGTACAGGCATAGCGCTGCATCCGTGACACCGCCTGCACGATCACGCGGTCTTCCGGTCCCTCAGTATCGAACACATCGCCAGCGACCAGCACATGCGCGACATCATGCTCCGCAGCTGCTTTGCCGATCGCGTCAATCGCATCGAACCGCGCCTCGCTAAGCGCAGCGCGCACGTCGCTGTCGAAGCGGCCATACGGCTTGCCGAGTTGCCAGTCGGCAGTGTGGATCAGGCGTAGCATGGAAACCTTCTGGCGGTGTGGGTTATGGCTGTCGAGCCGGACGTCCTGCCCCCTTCCCTACCCCGCCACCATGTAAAGTCAGCGGATCGCGACAACCTTGACCTCGACGGCATCGGCGATCTTCTTCCAGTTCTGGTCGCTGGTCCATGCGGGCAGACCGTCCCGTCGGGCAAGAGCCAGACAGAAACGGTCACCAAGGCTGAGTCCCGCCTCCGCTGTTGCCGCCCGCAACCGCCCGGCAATCTGCGCGAGTGCCTTGTCGGCCGGCACGACCGTCAGCGGCAATGGATCGAGCATCGCATCGACTTCGCGCTCGGGCATGCCGGCATGGACGAAGTGACTGACTACCTCGGCATAGTTAACGCTGCTCACCCGCGCCCCACCGATCTCAGCCGCGACCTTTGTCGCGCCGCGTTCGCCCTTGAGCATCGCGATGATCGCAGACGCGTCCAGCACCACGCTCATTCGCCGCTCTCTTCCCGACGTCGGGCAAGGAATGCGTCGACGGATGCGTCGGGATTACCGCCAGTGTACTGCTTGGCCAGAGCCTGGGCACGTGCCACAGCCTGACTTGCCGTCCGCAACACCACGCCGTCCTCCGTCTCATCAAGGTAGACCGCACCACCGCCACTCAGGCCAAGGCGCTTCCTCACGTCTGCCGGCAGGCTCATGCGCCCGTTAGGCGTAATGTTGATTTGCAAGGTCATGTTTGCACGCCAGCCCTGATGTACCACGTTGACGCAACATAGCTGACGCCCCCGCCGACGACAACAATGTCGATATTGCGTCTGTCCCTTATACTAATGTCACAGCTGGTACGTTGTGCCACGCCGCCACGATTCTGCCAAATACGCATTTTAGGAGGTACGGTTTGGGTATACCTCTGAAAGACCGGAGCGCGCCCGGTCTTTTTTCCGTCAAACGCGCTCTCAAAAAAGACTGGACATAACAAGACCGTTCATAAAGGACTGAAGCATGTTCGTCCGGGCTTATCTCCGCGCATCGACCGCTGAACAGGATGCGACCCGCGCTCGCGCAGCGCTGGATGCGTTCGCCGCCTCACATGGATTCCGTATCGCATCGCGCTATGTTGAACACGAGAGCGGCACTCGCCTCGCCCGGCCGGAGCTTTTTCGACTACTGGACGATTGCGGCCCCGGTGACGTGTTGCTGGTCGAGCAGGTCGACCGTCTATCGCGCCTCAGCTCGGCCGATTGGAGCAAGTTGCGATCGGAGATCGAGGCACGCCAGGTTCGGATCGTGTCTCTCGATCTGCCAACCTCCTGGAACCTGATCGCTACCCCCGACGACTTCACAGCTCGGATGTTCGCCGCGGTAAATGCAATGATGCTCGACGTCCTCGCCGCGGTCGCTCGCAAGGATTATGATGATCGTCGGCGCCGGCAAGCCGAAGGCGTCAGCCGAGCTCGAACCGCAGGCCTCTACAAAGGCCGCGTTGAGAACACTGCCCGCAACGCCGCGATCGCCCGGTCACTGAAGGATGGGCAGAGCTGGCGCGAGATCATGATCGGCACGGGCTGCAGTCGGACGTTGCTCGCTAAGATTGCTCGCCGCCTGAAGAACGAACGGTCGGGCGACGCCAGCGGCACTGATCCGTGCGCTGTCGAGGACATCGCCTGAGCGCCAGCAATTCGGGCTTCCCCTGCCCTTCCAACTCGCCAAGCCGCTGTGCCGTAGCGTCGACGCCGTCGTCAGGCGCGTTTTCCCAAGGCTTTAACAAAATTCCTTCTGGCTAACGATCCAACAGTCGTTACGGGCGTTATCAATATCGCTGAGCTGATTTCCCAGATACGGTAGACGGCGCAGCAGATGCTGCCTTTTGGCAGTATTTGGGAGGCGTCGGTTAACCATGATGGACAAGGAACTGCTTCGCGGTCTTGAGGAGCATCACCGAGTCATCCGGGTTGGCCTCACGTTAATTCAGAGTCACTGCGCAACCGACTGCGCGAACATTGCCGGTCTGGAAAAGGCTCGCTTAGATCTAACCCGCGCAAGCCGCGAAAGGTCGGCGTTTGTTAGCGACTGCATTATTCCGCGTTTACTGGAAACGGCAGACAGCGACGATCGTGCTGCGCTGTCGGATTTCCTTGTCGCCTTCACCTCTAAGAGGCTCATCTCAGACAAACACATCGAAAGGTGGACCGACGACAAGATCGCAGCCGACGTACCTGGCTACTGCGCGGCCGCTCGTACCATCTGGTCAATGATGGAGGAGCAAATGGAACGCGAAACTCGCGTGCTCGGAGCGCGCTTGCTGCGCAACTCCGAGCTATGCAGCGCGCGACGCTGAGCCTTTACCGTCGCCGCGACTGACGGCGGGGTTGTCTCAAGCGGAGGCGATAGGCGAGCGCCCATACTTTTCGAACAGCAGGTTCAGGGCTTCCGCCATGAGTTTGACTTGGTCGGTGTCGTGCTCGACAGCCAGCATCGCAAGCTGCTTACGAACCGCGGGATCGAAGTAACCGGCAATGTTCACCTTGCCGTTCCGGCGAGGGCCCGGCGCCGCCCGAACAGGCCCGTCCCCCTCCCCCGCCTCGACCGCCTCGGCCGGTCGAGCGATAGGCGACGGCGCTGGCGCAACCTTGCCGCCAATCTCTCCCAGCTTACCCAGACCTGCTGCGA
Organism: Sphingomonas panni; assembly: GCF_022664435.1. Lineage (GTDB taxonomy): Bacteria > Pseudomonadota > Alphaproteobacteria > Sphingomonadales > Sphingomonadaceae > Sphingomonas > Sphingomonas panni. The sequence goes on from NZ_JAKREU010000008.1 coordinate 134,235, forward strand.
AGCCAACCTTTCTAGTCATGCCGCCTCACCCTTCTTCTTACGCTGCGCAGGTGCACGTGTGCGAGTGTGCAGCTGTGCGACCACCCAGTCAAACAAGGCGGTCACCTCTGCGGCAGCTTTTCCGTTCGGCTCGACCTCCTGCGCTGCTTGGCCCGAAATCATACAGCGGCTGAAGGCGACGCGATCCCCAAACGACGGGTCCGCGACCTGAAGCCCGAACGACGAAGCGATCGTCTCGGCCGCCTCCTGGCCACCAGTGCCTTGGTGAGGCACGCTGTTGAGGACCGCGAACGCCGTTTTGCCAACCAGCTTCAACAGCTCGACTGTCTTCGCCATAGCCCTGAGATCCATGATCGTGGGCTGACACGGTACGAGGATCAGATCTGCCGCCTTTGCCGCCTCGAGAGCTGTGCTCTCGCTGTGCGGAGCCGTGTCGAGGATTACCACGTCGGCCCCCATCGACTTCGCTTCCTCGAGAACCTTTGTCAGCCTGGATGGCTGGATCGATAGCACTGCGGGCGTCTCATCCGCGCGATGATCCTTCCATTCGGCTGCGCTGGCCTGTGGATCGAGGTCGAGGAGCAAGGTGTTCTTGCCGGTAGCGGCGAAAGCTGTCGCAAGGTGGATCGCGAGCGTCGTTTTTCCGACCCCGCCCTTCTGCGCAATGAGAGCCACTGTCTTCATCTTGATATCCTCGCTTTGCCCTATGCACAGTCGTGACTGTGCACACGTGCGCGATTGCGTTGGTACGTATGCCCACACTCGCGCTAGCGCACAAGCGCGAAAACGCACGTGCGCGCGTGTGCACAGGTGCACGGTCGCACCAGTGTCTGAACCGTTGTTGCGTTGAATGACCTTGTTCAATGGTGCCAACACAGCTGCTCAAGCCAGCTCGGCTCAAAGCAATGACGCTGCGCCGGTGAGCCGACTGGTTTCTGGGGCGGGTCTCGCACGTGCGGGCTCTACCCTGCGTCGCTTAGCTGGCGGCGTCAGGCCGCCCCTAAGCACCTCCTCTTACCATCCTCGGTGAGCCCTTCCCGTTCAACATCCATCAGCTACCCACACGACAAGCAGCCCGACTACAGATCCTTCGCACTATCGCGTAATCACGACCGTGCGACGACGCACCCTCGCACCTGTGCACACCTGCGACAGTGCATTATCGCAATAGTGCGCCGAGCCAATGCAGCCCTTAGCGCCGTGTCGCAGAGATCGCGTCGGCGACCTGTCGTCCCTCGGCCGAGCCAGAGCCATGCGCCACGCAATCACGGCGGTCGCATCGCACCTGTGCACCAGTGCACCGGTGATTCATTCCATCGCAGGGTGTGGAGCATAACGCTTTCGCACGATCCCCAACGCTAAGGGGGCGGGTGAAAAGGGAGCTTCTGAACTAGCTGGCGCCTTCGGGGGGAGGGCACCCCACGACCTTGGCAGGCTAGAGCCAAGCGCACTCGCTCACGCATACGCTCCCAGACATACGTGCATCGACGCGCGGGTGCGCTGGTGCACAGAAGCGTAATTGCGACGTCGCAGACGTGCAAGTGAGCACCTGTGCACAGGTGCGCGGTCGCACACTCGCGATACCTATATCAGTATGCCGACGATGACCAACATCAGGGCGGCGTTGGACGCGAGGATCTTCCCGACGCCCAGCGCGCGAGCCGATCGGCCTTTCCTCCTGGTAGACCAGGTGCGGTCGATCCCGGTACGTACTGCCAATATCCCGTCGACGGCTAGGACGGACCCTATAACGAACAGCATCAGGGTGAAGGCCTTCACAAATTCTCGACCTGATGACGGCGATATGGCGAACGCAGCCACGAGACAGACCGTCGCGATCCCGTAGAGCGATGCGCCAGCATCGAGGAGACCGGACATCAGGAGACGGCGAGGTTGGCTCCACGGGATCGGCACAAACATCGTCGGCCTTCTGCAGACGCGGCACGGCTCAACCGGACTGGCGGGCGGCCACGCTCCGAGGCGATTGCCGCAATATCCGCATGTCGGCGCAGTGGGGGAGGGGGCCGTTTGCATCGACTACGCTGACGGATCCGTGATGGTTTCGTCTGCCGGCACGTCGGCGCGCATGGAGGCATTGTAGCAGGCGGGGTCGCAGAACAGCATAGGACGGCCTCTACACGTCATCTGGTGCCCCTCCAGCATGACGGGCCTGCTTGCCAGTCGCTGGCATCGCTCGTTGGTCTTCGTCATGAAGCCGCAAGGGATGGCGATCGGTTCACCACGCGGCGCCTCCATCTCGGCCGCGTCTAGCGGCTCTATGTTGAGGTCCGGGGCAGGATCGAAGAAGTCCCGCTGCTGGATACGCGCGTGTTTCATATGGACACCTGACGACGATGGGGGAGGGGGCTCTCGAGCGATGCTCTCGCTCGCCTGCTAACTCCCTCTCCCCTCTAAAGCTTATTGCCTCGGCGCTGGTGGTGCCATCGGAGGCGCCGGGGAGGGCGCCGGTCCGATCGAAGCTCCAGTTGGTTGGGGCAACCGCGTCTGTGCCTGATTGGTCAGCTTGACGAAGGCGTCGAGCATCGCGACCGAAGTGATCTTGCCCATGTCGGTGCTGGTATACGCACCTCCGAGAGCGCCGACGCCGGCGTTGGTGAGCAGACCGCCTCCCAGGATCGACAGATCCTTTTTGCGGGCCGAGCCCGTCGCGATCGCCTGTTGGATGCCGGTTTTCACCTCGATCAAGGTAAGCATGGTCTGGCTCGACTTGACCTTCTGTTTGAACCCGAGGCCGCCGGGGAACATCGTGCCGAGCCCGCCTCCGCTGCCACCCGCATCAGAATCCGAATAGAGCACCTTGGCCTGGAGAAGGTAATCCGCGGCCTTCAGAGTGGCTTGGTTGTTCGCGCCAGCGACGCTTCCACCCGCTGCGAGCTGACGCTCTCGCTGCAGGGCGTCGAAGCCTTCTCCACGATCGACGACCTGGAAGCAGCCCGATTGAGCAACGAGAAGCTTCAGCAGGGGGATCGGATCAACACGCTGACTCCCGCCGTTCTGGGCTTCTGCCATCCGCATCAGCGCCGCAAGGCCCGGGGGAATGCCCTCGGCGGTTCCTCCAGCGGCGCGCTCCTCCACCAACGCGATGGTCCCGTAGGGTCGATCGCAGCGTGGAACCTGCGTATTCTCGTCGATCCCGATCCCCCCCTTACCCGCCTTCTGGGCGAGCGCCGGCGAAGCCGACGCTGCGAGCAATGCCATGATTGCGATAGTACGGCGCATTGTATCCCTCCCTCGTTCGATGATCGTGTACCATAGGTTTGTTGCTATCTCAGTGCGTTGCGACTGAAATGACCTATTCCAGAAAGCCCTTTGCGCTGTCGGCTTTGACCTCGAGAGCGCGAGCAAGACCGGTCTGCAGCCGGATCGTCTTGTCTGTTGATCCGACCACCTTCACCGGAGCCATCATTTCCTTTGCTGTGGTCGAGCCGAAAAGGCGGTCATTCCCGTGCCAGAAGGCCGTCAGCCCCTCCGCAATCCTGACGCGGTAGGTCCCGACCTGGACCGGTGTTGCCGTCTTCTTCCCCCCAGCTACGTAGATCCCCAACACATCCTTGTCGGTCGCGACGTCGTTCAAGACGACCACGTAGCCATGATTGGGCCTGTCTGGAGCGCGAAACCTTAGAATGCCCTGTCGACGGTTAAGGTCGGTTGCCGGTGTGGTGAACACCGTGCCGCTTTCCGGGAATGGCACTGGAATCATCCTCTGAAATGCCGACGTCATCACCGAGGTGTACGTCCTATAGATGACATACATGCCCCCGAGCGCGACGGCCGGAACTAGGATTGCTTGAAGTAGCGCACGTCCGACGCCGGCCATTTGCCATCTTGCGTTGGTCCATGACGATCCCTGGCCCATTTCCACACGCCCGCGCTTGTCGTTCCAGATCGTCGGGCCGTCATCGATACCCTGGCGCCTCCGATACCGGGCCCGCATATAGTCGCGATCATCAAGCCCCATGACGTGCCGCTCCAGTTGTTATGGCGCGCTTCGTCACGGCGCGGTGATGCAGAATCTTCAGCTGCTGCATGAAGTCGGCGATGACGAAGGAAAACTCGTCTGCGACCTCCTTCTCGGCCGCACATTCCGGCGCGATCGAAGCCGCGGCGAGCACCAAATGAGCCGCTGCAATCGGATGCTCATCCATGAGGTGAAAGGCTCTCGTGCGAAGATCGTCGGCCAGCTCCTCGGCGGGGGTGTGTACCCCGGCTTGGCTGGTAGGGGCGCTCTGAGCGTCATCTAATCCGCTGGCTTCGGCAGATGGACGTGATCGTTCGGCTATTGCCATGGCTACATGACCTCGTGGCGGGGAAGGTTCTGTGCGGGGAGGGGTCGCAGCGACGCGACGATCGGCATGACGTCGTTGAAGTTGGGCTGCACGCGCCCGGGCACGCGGATCGTGCGATATCCCGCATAAGCCGTCATTTCGTCGCGAACGCGGTCCTTGAACGGGTTATGCGACCAGTCGTCGACCTCGATTAGCGCGACGATCAGGCCCGTCGCACGATCCTGCGCCACGAAGTCGACGATCTTCTGCGAAAAGGCATTCCGGTCGGAAATCTTGCTCTTCCGCATTGGGCTTTGCGGTACGCGCAGAAGCGCTCCCATCGCGACTTGCGCATGGATACGGCAGTGCGGCAGGGCGCGCTCGAGGACGTTGAGCATGGCCGTCTCGCGCGGGGTCAGGAAGCGTTTCGCAACCGGGCGCGGTGGACCGAATATGTTTCGAACACCTAGCGCCTTCAGGATGAGGACGGCCGAGACCAATGCGATCAGGAGGGGGAGGGGCTTGTCCATCATCGGACGGCACTCAGAGGGATCGAATCCGATGTTTTGCCGCTCTCAGCCGCTGATAGCCGGTTTTCGGACATAGAAAGCCACTGCACCTCTTTTGATGATGCTGGCCTTCCGGGGATGAGCTGCGCGGCGACGACGATGATCGCGAATATGACTAGGACCCGGGCGAGTTGAACGATCATGCGCCGATCGATCGATCGGCGCGCATCGTCCTTCTTCTCCAGTTCGGCTGCACCCTGCAGACAGGCGAGCGCTCCGTCACTCAGGATACGAGCATTTTGGGTTTCGTCGTCAAACAGGGTGGCGTCGCCACTCGAAAACCGACTGGCTCGAATAGCGAGCAGATCATGCGCGAGCCTGCGCAACTCTTCGGACGTGGGTTTGCTCTGAAATATCGGGCTCATGGCGTTCCTCACATATCCAGGCTTAGATTTTTCTGAGGGAGCCCCGGCAGCTGGTCGCCGTGGCCAGGCATCGCGGGCAGGGAGCTCAAATCGTCCATGTCGAGCGGGCGCATTCCCAGCTCGTCGTCCTTCCGCGTCTCCGGGCGCTTCTGGCGATCCTCGTCATCCTTGCGGTCGAGCGCGAGGCCGTCACGCTCCATCTGCTTCGGATCCGAGTAGTCGTTCTCCGACTTGCCCATGGGTGGGAGGTCGTCAGCCGACGTCAGCGATGCGTCGAAGATGATCCGCTGCCCGTCATCGCGATCGAGTGTCGCTGCTGCTGCGCTAAGCGCGTCGTCGGCCGCCTTGGTATGTCGCCCCGGGCCGTCGATATCGAGGCGTCCGAGGGTCTCGAGCGACGCCGTCTTGTTGCCGGGGTTGCTGTCGAGTTGTCGGTCCAGCTTCTGAAGGTTGTCGATGACCATCGTCAGCTCGAACCGCACGCGGGTGACGGCGACGTTGAAAAGGCGCTGGTTGGACAGGTTGCGCTCGAAGCTGCGCATGGCGACTATCGCGTCGTTGGTCGTGACGCCCTGTGCCATGTGCATGTTCAGGGCGTATGCGAGATCCATGCGGTGCATCATCCGGTCACCGTTCTCGAGCGTGACCTCGTCTTTGTTGGCCAGCTGTACGGTGACCTTCCCGTCCTCGATCCGAGTGATGGTGCCGAGCGAGGCGTTGAAAATCCCGCGGTCCTTGTCGTTATCCGTCCACCTGATGCGATCGCCCTCATGGATGCGGATCGTCTCCAAGGTCGCGAGCGACATGCGATCCTTGCCGATCATGGGGTCCATGCGCTGGGGATTGAATTTGATGGCGCGCCCATTCTGGACCACCTCCACCCTGCCGTTGGCGAAAGTGCGTCTGACCTCCGCCACGCCGCGGCGCAGGCCGAGCTCCGGGATCACCTCCTGTATCTGAAGCTGCTGACCCTTCTCGTAGGATTGGGCGTACCGCAGCTCCTCGCGGGTCAAATTGATGTTCTGCAGGACTGTAACGAACAAGCCATCGCCCTTGAGCGTGCCCTCGTCCCGCAAGCCCTTCTGGACCGCATCATTGATGTCCGCTCGTGTTTCGCGCCCGGAGGCGAAGATCGCCGTTTCAGCGCGCTTCTCCGGCGACAGGTCGAGCCATAGCTCCGCCGCACGCGCGGCCGGGTCTTGGTGTTCGACCACCTTGTCACCGAGCACTTTTAGCGCCTGGCCCGCCTTTCCGACGTTGGCGAGTGCTGCAACCGTCCGAAGCTGGTCGGTCTGCTGTCGCAGATTTTCATCCATCCGAGCCATGCCGATCATCGCCGCCTGCATCATCGCGAACGCCTTGCCGGCGTCGATCGGGAGCAGCTGCTGTCGGTCGCCGATGAGCGCGATACGTTCGATGCCGAGCGCCTCTGCGATCGTCAGCATCTTCAACATCTCCTGGTTGGAGACCATCGACGTCTCGTCGACGACGATGACCGTGTCCTTCAGCTCGTCCCGCCGCGCCTGAGCAGCCGGCGTGTTCGGGTTTATGGCGTGCTTCTCATTGTGCCAGATGAAGTGCGCGATCGTCTCGGCGCTGACGCCGGCGGCCTGCATCTGGTCGACCGACATCTCCCGATTGGGGATCGCATCGGGCCGGGCCATGCCCTCCTTCATGTCGGCGACCATCTTGTTCTGAAAGGCGAGGCCTAGCACCGACTTGCCTTCAGATTCCGCCACGCGTGCGACAGCTTGGAGCATCGTCGACTTGCCCGCGCCGGCGATGCCCTGCACCGCGACGATCTTGTCAGGCGAGGACACGACCAGCGTTGCGGCTGCAAGCTGTCCTTCGTTCAGCGCGTGAGGGGAGGCGGCCTGTAGGCGGTCTGGTGCCTCCGAAGGGGCAACCAGCGGTGTCGCAGTGCCTTTGCCGGCCTCTACTCGCTCAAGGATCCGTTCCTCGGTTCTGAGGGATTCCGGCGTCGTTACGGCGGCCACCATCCCGGCGCTGCTACGGATCTCGCCGGCAAGCAGCTTGCCCTTCTCGGTCAGCTGATCGATGCGCGCCTCGACGTGATCGATCGTCACGCCCTTCAAATTGAAGTCGAGTGCCTTCTTGGCGACCTGGTTCTTCTCGAATGCCGCCTCGCGCTGGCCCAAGGTCCGGATCGCCGAGGCAACGGCGAGCTGCGCGTTGGCTTGCCCGGCGCTCTGCGCCATTCGCACGAAACCGCGGTCGACGAGCGGGTCGGGCGAACGCATCAAGCCCGACACCGTTTCTCTCGCCACCTTCACGGCGTCTGCGATGGCATTGTAGCTGCGGCCAATAGCCCCGGCGTTCTCACGCTGCTCCATCTTCGCGGCGGCGTTCATCGCACCCTCAAGCAGCGCCTTTCCGTCCCAACCGGCTGCGGCTGCATCCTTCATCCAGTCGAGGACCAGGCCGTCCCGATCCTCGAGGTTGAGTTTGGGATCGCGGGTTGTGACGGTGACACCGTCTCGCCCCTTAGGTGATACGATACCCAGCTCGGCCGCCTTCTCGAGGATCTGCTCACGGCGCTGGCTGAAGGTCTCGAGGACGTCCTTGGGCACCCCGACAATCTCGAACGTGCCGTGCTTTCCGGTCGCTACAAGTTGGTAGCCGAGCTTCTCCAACTCATTGCGGAGATACGCATGGTAGATTGCGCCGATCACGGTGTTGTTCGCCCAGATTTTGTCAGCGTGGAGCGCATGCCACTCGCCATCCGGCCCCTTCGTCAGGTTGGCCAGGATCGCATGGATATGGAGCTGGGGATCGAGCGCGCGGCTCGTGTCGTGCTGAAAGAGTGCGTAGACCAAATTGCCGGTCTTCACCGCCTCCGTTTTGCCGTCCTTCGTGATGCGCGTTTCAGCGAGGTTCTTCTCGATCCATGACAACGTCTGCTGGACCGCCTTGGTATGGGCTCCGTCCGGGCCGAGGATACGCTTGTCCCCTGCCACATAGGCCATGAGCGAGACTGACTTCGGTGCCGAGAAGGTGAGGTCGTACCCCGGCCGCCGACCCTCTCGTTGGTCGACCTTCTCTCCTGAAGGCAGCTCGCCATGCAGTGCCTTCGCGAAAGCCTCTTGGCTGACCGCGCCGGTAAGGCCTGCCGTGGCGGCGCCTTCCCCGCCCCAAAGGCTGACGTCTCCAGCCTTCTCGTCGGTGTAATAATCACCTGCGACATAGTCGTCCTTGGTGAAATACTTCGCCGCGCCGGAGGCCGATTTCACGGTAGCGATCGAGTGCATCGTTACAGCCCGATCCCGTCGTCTTCAGGGAAGGCGTCACGCGCTTCGCGGACGGACAGATCCTCCGGCCGCTCCGCGGTCGGTGTCGGATCGTCACGCAACCGTTCGTCGCTGCGCGCAGGGGCGCTGCGCCCATCCATGGACCGGGCCCGGTCGTCACGCTCATCATCGCTGGTCCGGCCGCGATCGGCCGGCGATCCCGCTTCGGTGCTGCTCACCACCGTCGCCTCCGACGATGGGCCGTCACGGGAGTTATCGACCTCCCCTTCGCTGGGCTGGGAGAGGATATTCGCGGCGAGATTGTTCGCGACGTTGGCCGGTTCTACCTCCTCCTCCGACAGTGCCAGCGACTCCCCACGCCCGCCGTCATCACCACCGCTGTTCGGCTTTCCACCACCTCCGCGACCAGACGCCGCAGGCGCGTCAGGATCGCGCGGTTTCCGCGGGACGAAACCTTCCGCGACCTTCGGGTAGTGCTCCCACTCGAGCTGGATGCGCGCGGCAGGGAAGCCGTCAGGAAATTTGACGAAGCCGTGCATGGATGGAAGGTTCGTAATGTCGTCTGGGATGACCAGCGGCTCGACCTGCTTCCGAGGCGTCAGGGTCGAGGCATCGCGGGTGTTGTTGTAGCCGTAGCTATACCCCTCATCCATCTGCCGGATTTCACGGTTGCCGATGTATCTGGCGCACTGCTCCGCGGTATCGAGATCGGCCGCAGCCAGGATCAATTTGGTGCGCGCGAGCGACGACAGATTGCGGGCGTTTTCCTCGCCGTAGACCTGCACCAGCTTGTCGAAGGAGTGGAGCCCAAGGATCATCGCCCCGCCGAAATTTCGGGCGGTCTGCAGGCCGCTTTCGATCGCCGGGAGCCGGTGAAGGGCACCGAGCTCGTCAAACATGAACCACGTCCGCAGCGACCGGGTTTTCGGCATCGTCATGAGCGAGTGGATGGCGAGGTTCGACCACAGCGTGAGCAGCGCCCGGTTCATCTCGAGATCGGTGTAATTTGAGGTGATGAAGAGGATCGAACCGGGCTTCTTGTCGCCGGTCATCCAGTCCTTGATCGAGTAGGTGCGCCCCTCGTCGGGGAGGAAGCGCAGGACCTGCGCATTGGTGTTGAAGACGGCGCGGATCGACTCCGCCATGCGCGCGGCTTCAGGCGCCGTCAGAGGGTCTGCGATCGTCTTGGCTAGGTGCTTGTGAACCTGCTTCAGGTCGGCCGTCATGAGGTTGTCCGCCAGTGCCTGGTTCGTTGTCATTTTCTTCTCGATGAGCTTCATGCACATCTCGATGAACAGGGTCCGCGCGGCGAGCGCCCAGAAGGGCTCGGAGGAGCCGCCATCGGACGGAATGAGGGCGGCGGCAGCGGCCGTGAACTCGCTGTAGGTCCGGCAGTCGTTGAAGATCGACCAGGCCGGGCAGCGCGCGTCCATCGGGTTCAGGATCGTGTCCCGTTCGGGGTCGTAGAACGCCTCGACATAAGCCCCTGTCAGATCGAACACGACGGCGCTGTCTTGGCGCTGCCGGATCTGTGCGATGGTCTTGCGGAGGGCGGTCGTCTTACCGGCGCCGGTCGTGCCGAGAAGCAGGGAATGGGACTGCTCAAGGCGGTGCGGGTAGGGGATGCCCGCGATCGTGTACGGATGGTGGATGCCTCCCGCTTTGCGGGCTCCAAACGGCAGCTTCAGGACCTGCTCCGGCGTCTTGTTCGGGAACAGGCTTTGAGCCTCTTTCACGAACTCGATTTTGTTGTGCTGGACGATCTCGGCATAGAGGACATCGCGCTCGACCAGCATGGCTCCGCGCTCGTGACGCTCCTGAACCATTGCCTTGCCGCGCCGCTTGGAAAAGTCGACGTACCAGATGGCAAGGGGCACGGTGACGCAGGACGCGATCATGGCCGATCCGATCACCCCGCGGACGGCTTTCGTCCAAGCCCGAGCGACTTCCGGAACGTAGGGCACATAGCCCATGATCGTGCGGTGCAGACTGTTGTCGGGCATCCGCAAATCGACCTGCTTCAGGTTGTCCAGGGCGACCCAATTCCAGAGACCCGCTAGAACCCGCATGCAGATCAGCTGGACGTTGTTTTCATCGAGGGTGATGGACAGGATAATGACGTAGGCGAGAGCGAACACGCCGAGCCACATCAGGATCGGCAATTTGGCCCCCTGCAGCCACATCAGCACCTGAGTGTTTAGGAGCTGCGAACCACGCGTGAAGTTGCCCGAATTGCGGGGGAGTTCGCCTCGCGCCGAGTGGTGTTCCTGAGGGATAGGACGGCCGTCATTGCGGATGTCACGCCGCATGGCCTTGGGGTCATCGCGCGCCATGATACTGCTCCATCCGAAGGTCAGTCTGGGCGATCAAATGGTCGCGCAATTCGGGGTGGTTTTCGCGAATGATCGCGTCGAGCGCGATCTGCGTATATTCGGTCACGCGCATGTGGCGGAGCTGGCTGTCGTCGGCACGCTTCGCACCGGCGACGAATTGCTCGATCGCCAATCGGATCACGTCTGACGTGCTGCGATTTTGGCGTGCCGCTACCGCATCGACCTGGTCACGTAGATCCCGCGGGATCCGGACCGTGCAGTGTGTTTTGGTACTCAAGAACCAGCTCCCTAGCAGGGGGGCTGGTGGGCACTCCGTGGTGTAGTTTTTAGCGGGTCTTCAATGCTCATTCAAGCCGCTCGTTGATTTGCGCCTCGAAATCGTGCCACATCGTAACACGCAAAAAGCGCGGTTTTCTGCGGTTTTCTGAGTGTGTTACGTTGTGCCACAAAGCGTAACACATTGTGACCCTCATTCGTCATCTGCTAACCTGTTGAAATTGCTCGGGAAAAGGCAAGCGAAGCTTGCGTAGGGTGTGCTCTACTGTAGTCCCGATTCCTTCGTATTGCTCTGGCTGTTCCGGTCCGTCGAGACGGCTCGGGATCGCCTCGGTTTTCCGCCGGGATCCAATCCGCCGCTAGGCGGAAAGCAGCTGCCTGAAGGGCGCTGCGCGCCGGGCGTATGGTCCTCTTGTAGGGGGATAGCCAAGGGTTTCGCTCCATGGTCGTTCGAGTGGCTTCCTGTGCGATCCATAGGCGGCTATATCGGTCCCGTTCAGAGCCGATAAGCCGTACCGAAAAGGACACTTTATGGCGAAGTCACTGGACGCTGAAATGGCCGCGATCGCGGCCGACGAACGCAAGCTCGCCGAGCGCCGTCAGGCGCATCAGGCGAAGGTGCGGGAGGCGGCTGTCGGAGCAGTCGAGAAGGCAGGGCTGTTCAAGGTCCCGCTCGATCGACTGGAGGGGCTGATGAAGGCGGTGAAGACGCTGGGCGTCGACGAGGTTGAGAAGCGGCTCATGGCGCAAGCCTGAGCCGGTTCGAGGCCGATGGTCACGGCGATGGCCGCATGGGGCTGCTACCTCATGCGGCCATTCTGTTTTCTGGTCAGGACGCGGCGCAGCCGGCTTGAGGTTGGCAGGCAAAAAAAGGGACGCGCCAGCCGATAGGCTGGGCGTCCCTGCGGGTCGCTGAGCGTGGCTCGCTTGGCCGTCAGGCCCATGCGAGGTGGTATTCTCCCTCGACCGGCTTCAGCGCCGCCATGGTGGTCAGCGCTTCGACGTATCGAGACATCTGGGGATCCTCGTCGAGCCGTCGCCGGATGCGCGGATCCATGAGCCGCTGTCGGAGCTGCGACAGCGGGATCGCGCCGCACGATTCCTCGTCCAGACCGAGGCTGGCGAGAAGGGCGAAGGCGTTCCCGTTGGCGACCTCCAATTCGGGTGCGCCATCGGGATTGAGGCCAAGGCCGAGCCGCAGATCGCCGGTCGGTTCCTGTTGCCAGACGCGGACGCGGCGTGCCCGGAACTGGGCCTCGTCGATGACGGCAATAACGGCCGGATCGTGGTCGAAGCAGCGCGCGATTGAGGCGAGCGCGAGAGGGCACACCCGGACCTCGATCTCGAACGACCCGGAGGCTGGTTCACCGTGGATCGGGATGACCATCGGAGCCCCGGTCCGGCCGCTATGCTCGTCGACAAGATCGCGGAGCGCGCCGAGCTGGTCGGGAGTGATAACGGCGGGTGAGGGCGACAGGACATTGTGGCCGTCGTCGACGCGGAACGTGATGGTCATCTCGACCTCCTTCGTTGAAACCGCTTCTCCCTTTCTCTCTCCTCTCCGGCGACGATCCCGGCCCCCTGAGACTGGGCGCGAGCAATGTGTCAGCGTGCGTGCTGGAGAATGGTTTTATGAGCGCGTCAGCAGCGCCAGGGCGGGCTCGATGCCCGCACTGGCGCTTCCCGGCCGAGGCGTAGCAAGGGCGGCCCGAAGGGGCCGCTCCGCAGCGAGCGAGCCGGGTAGGGCGCGCGGATCGCAGACAGGAAAAAGGCCGCCCGGATCACCGAGCGGCCTGTTGGAATGGCAACCGGAGAGCGTCGCCGCCCGGCCAAGTTACTTGAGGAAGTTGCTCCAGATGGCGGCAGCGCCGAGCAGCGCGAGCAGTGCTGTCTGCACGCCGAACCAGATGGTCAGCGTCGAGCGCGTCGTCTCGATCTTGCTGTCGATGCCCGTCAGCTTCGCCTCGAGCGCCTTGTTTGCCTGACCGACTGCCACGTCCACGTGCTCCTCGATCGCTGCCACTACGGCAGCCGCCTTGTCGTCCTCGACATTAGCGTCCTTCAGAGCACGAAACAACAGAACCTGCATAACCATTCCTCCTTTGTCTTCATGACGGAGATCACGCGTCGGTCGGGGTGGCGAGGGTCAAGGACCGCGTAGCGGCCGCGGCAGCGGCGGTGGGGGTCACGATTTTGCGTAGCAAAATGGTGGGGCCCCGCCGTCCTTGAGGCTCGCCGCACCGGCCGACAGACTGGGACGACTTGAGATAGAGGGTTTACCCCGCGGCAGCAGCGCCAGGGCGGGCTCGATGCCCGCACTGGCGCTTCCCCGGCCGAGGCGTAGCAAGGGCAGGCCGAAGGACCTGACCGATGCGAGCGAGCCGGGTGACGGCCGGGCCTTGAGCCTCACCCCGGGGAGGGGCTTGCCGCGAGGATCATCAGCGCCGCTTCGTCGGTGCGGCCCTGTGCGATGATGATCCCGCGCGCGTTCCCACGCGCTGCCTCGGCGGCTATGCCCTCGGCGATCTGATGCGCCTCGTCGAACTCCCCGGAGCAGTCGTCATCGATCACCATCTCCTCCAGCTCGTGATCGAAGCGTCCCGTGTATCGGCCGGCCCATCCGTCACGCTCCCGGAGCGCGTCTTCCAGTCGCTGGATCGTCCGGAACCCGTGGCGCTGAGCGGCCAGATAGCCGGCTTCGTGCGTGGCGTAGCTACGCTGCGTGTTGATGCTGTTCATGACCGTCTCCTTCGTCTTGATGACGGTGTCCTCGCGTCGGTCGGGGTGGCGAGGGTCAAGGACCGCGTAGCGGCCGCGTCAGCGGCGGTGGGGGTCACGATTTTGCGTAGCAAAATGGTGGGGCCCCGCCGTCCTTGAGGCTCGTCACCCCGGCCGACAAACTGGGACGACTTGAGAGAGAGTTTTTCCCGCGGCAGCAGCGACGGGGCGGGCTCAATGCCCGCTCCGGCGCTTCCCCGGCCGAGGCGTAGCAAGGGGAGGCCGAAGGGCCGGACCGAAGCGAGCGAGCGGGGCGGGGGCGGGGTTGTCCACGGCTGACCCGAAACCCCTTTCAGCGGGAAGACGGTCGCCAATATGGCGGTGGCAGATCCCGGGTGCCGCTCGCCAGCTGGCCGGGCCGTCATCCCCCGGTCAGCCGTGGACGCTGCGGCTTTAGCGCGCAGATCCTAACAACATGCGGTTGAGCCGCGAACACGCGCTGCCGGCGCTGCGGGCGTGCGGCAGCGCCTTACCGGAAGGGGGAAGGTGACCGGGCGCGCGCTGACCAGGCGCGGCCCGACGGGGCCGTGCCAAGGCAGTGCGCGCCCGGTCACCTGGCGTGGGGGAAACCAGTAGGGTTTCCCCCACAAAGCGACGGTGGCGAAAAGGGGCCAGCGCCGGGGATTTCTCGTCGCTGGCCTAGTCATTCCTGCCAAGGAAAGGGGATGGGCGGCGCGTAGGGGGAAAGCGCGCCGCCCGATGGGTTCAACCGAACGCGGCGCGCTTGGTTGCGACGGGGGCGGGGGCCTGTCCGTCGATCCGGAAAGCGTGGGTCGGGATGCGGGCGGTTTTCAGCACCTGCAACAGGTTGGATTGCAGCCCGGACCCCTGACAGACGATTGCCTCGACCGGGTTAAGGGCGGCAAGCTGTTCGTTACGAACGAAGCCCGCGCGCTTGCCATAGCGGCCCGTCTGCGGGGTGAAGGCAACAACCGTGACGCCTCGGCTTGCGGCCCATGCTGCGGCGATAGCATCGCATCCCTTGCGCTGCGCGGTCGTGCACAAGGTCATGTGCGGAACGCGCGCCTTGATGGCGTCGAGCCGGTCCCAAAGCTGTTGCCAGTCGTGCCACTCTGCGCCGCCCGAAAAGACGACAAGCGGGCCGGTGGGGTTGCGCTTCTCGCGGTGGTCCTGCGCGCGCGCTTTGAGGAAGTCGATTGCCGCGATCTGGCTTGCGGTGCCTCCGCTCGAAACCTTCGATCCGCGCGCCGGGGACCATGGGTGGCCGGTCTGCGCGCGGTAACAATCGGCGGCATAATCGCGCATACACTCGATGGCGGCGCGCTGTTCCGTCTTGGTCTGGGCGCGGAGTTGCAATTCCTCCATCTCGACCGCGTAAATCTCCGACGGGTCATAGCGGCGGGTCATCTCGCCAAGGTCGGCGCAAAGCCGGTCTTCCTCGCGTTCCAGCTTCTGCGCCTCGTAGTGGAACGAGTTGACGAAGCCCCATGCGATCGCCTGCGCGCTCGCCTCTAGGCGAGTGTCGCGGAACAGGTCGAAAAGGGTCGCCATGATCGCCGCGCAATCGTGTTGCGCCTCGATCGGCTCGGGCATGTCCAGTTCCTGCCGCTCGCCCCCCATTTCGACGATGGAAAGCGCGCCAACGTCGCCGAACGCGTCCTGAAAATTGGTCGTCGCGGTCGCCTCGGCGTAGCTCTCCGCGATCTCGTCGGCCGCATCGGTCGCCGTCGCGCTGTGCTCGGCGTTATCGTCGGCGGGGTGGCAATCGTTGGTGTCCGTGCGCGCGGCGTTCGCCCGGCGCGTCGCCCATCCCTTGCGGGCGGCGTCTGCGCGGGTGGTGTCGCTCGTTGCGAGGGCTTCGCCCATGGCGGCAAAGCTGCTAAAGCGCTGCGAGGTCGTTTCCTTGGTCATGGCGTCAATCCTTGGCAATTGGTGGCGGCTAGGGTCGGGGGAGGGTTGCACCCCTCTCCCCGCCCGTCTGGCTGGCTTAGAAGGCCGGGACGTAGTCGTCGGCGGTCTGGTCGTCGCTCACGCGGCCATCGGCGGTCGCGTTGCCTGCGAAGTCGTCGGCGTTGTTGGTGCGGCTGCGGCGACCGGTCCGGCTGCCGTCGAGGTTCTCGCGCCGCGGGGCGGGGCGGTTCCAGACGACGCGATAGCCTTCCTCGACGTCGCCAAAGAGCATGATCTGGAGGGGTTCGGGGAGGCTCGGGTCGTCCAGCTTGCCCTGATAGAAGCTCTCGCCGCTGCTGTTGCTGGTCATTTCCCAAAGCGCGCCGATCTGAACCCAACGCTTCGCGACGTTCAGGACCATGATCTCGAAGGCGGGCGCGCGCTCGTTGTTGCTCTCGACCGGGCGGAGACCCAAGCGAGCGAGGTCGATCGTGGCGGTTGCGACCGAACCGAGCAGCTGACCATTGACCGACTTGAAGGAACCGATGTTCATGATCTTAACTCCTATTTGCGGGGGCCTCTCCCCCTGTTTGCCGGTGCTTGGGGCCTTTCCCCTTCCGGCATCTTTCTTTTACCCCTTCCCCTATAAGTATTGAAGCGCATTGTTTTCTTGACACTAAAGTCATCGTACACGGTGAGTCCGAGCATAAATAGCTCCTGACTAGGGAGCGTAAATAAACAAATCAAAGGCGTATTGATCGCCCAAGCGATCAATTCCCCTTTTACTGTGCTGATGGGCAAGGCCCGGCCTCTGTTCTCATCGCACCCGGAGCCGTCCTCGCAGGGGCTCAAGAGGCAGGCACGGCCGGCGGGGTCAACATGAATGACGGAGGCTCCGCCGCTTTAGCGGTGGAAACCGTAGGGCCTTTAGGCCCGGTATTCTTGTTGAGGCGTCTTCAAACAAACAAAAGCATTGCCCGCTTGCGGGCAATTCTCCTTTGACGCCGACCCCGTCGGACGGGTCTGGCACGCCGAGACACTGGGAGACGGCGCAGGGTGCGATGAGAACATAGGCCCACAAAGCACTCATCATGCGCCTAGCGCATGATTCAACAGCCGAAGGCTGCCAGCGGTGAACGTCGTGCGCGCGTGACTTCTGGGGCTAGGGGAGGGGCAAGCCTCTCACATCCGCGTAGATCGCCTCAGGAGCGCCGTGGGGTCGTCTCCGGGACCCGGACAAGGGATCGTCACCCGTCAGGGCGGAGACCCGCTCTTGCGGGGCTCCGGTCGGCTCTTGCCGACTAGAGCCCGGCCCCGCCCACCGGGCGGGGATGGCCCTCACCCATCTTCCCCTTATGCCGAGATGCAGCCACGATGTCCGGCATACGAGGGGCAACCGGGATCATCGTCATGTCGACATTCGACAAAGGCCTGTTGAGCGCGACGATCGATGCAAATGGCATCGCATGGGTCACCTACGCTGGCCCGCCGTTCACCCTCTGGCAGTTGCTTGAAAGCAATGCAGTCGGCGCCGTTACCCGTCGATCGTCAGCCGACTCCAGCGACGTGCTCGAACCGATCTTCCGGGCCGGGCCGTGCTGCTGGATTCTCTGCCTCCAGTATTGCGGCGACGGCCTACCGCCTCCCTTTCCCCTCGCCACGCTGGCTCAGGTCGCTTACTGGCATCAACGCGTTGTCTGAGCGCTACCCTGCGATTTCAACCGACTGGAACGTGGTCACCGAAGGTGTCGTTTAGGATCACGCGGCAACTGGGCGCGAGGGCGCGATCTCGTTTGCCTCGCACCTGGGTTTAGGTCAGCATCGACCCATGATCGTCATCCTGCTGCTCGTCATCATCGCCATTCTGTTGTTCGGTGCGGCAGCGGTCCGCAGCGCGATCGGCATCATGGTATCTGGCATCGTCGCGCTCGTGTTCCTGCTCTACCTGCTGGGTACTGGCTGGCATGGCGTCGCGACGATCGGTTTGGTACTGCTCGGCGTTGGAGCCGCCTTTGTGGGATCGGTGGTGCTGAAGGCGCGCGCTGATGAACGTGCCACTGAGACGCGGACGCAACAAATCTTGGCGATGTCGGACGAGGACCGAGCGCTAAGGATTGCCGCCATCGCCGAGAAGCAAAAGGCTGATGCATGGCAACGGCGTTACGAAGCGGGGCGAAAGGCCGGTCCGCACAAGCGCAAATAGGTTCGCCGCTCAAGGAAATTGCACGTGACTGGCGAACCCGAGATCAATGAAACGGCATCGCGCGGCTATGAGCCACCAGCTCGAG
Source organism: Sphingomonas panni (assembly GCF_022664435.1). Lineage (GTDB taxonomy): Bacteria > Pseudomonadota > Alphaproteobacteria > Sphingomonadales > Sphingomonadaceae > Sphingomonas > Sphingomonas panni. The sequence goes on from NZ_JAKREU010000008.1 coordinate 152,250, forward strand.
TGCGCGACTATTTCGCGGAGATGTACGTCGCCGGCGTCCTCGCCGACGCAGGGTGGGATATCTATTTCCCTCGCCGCGATAACGGCTTCGACATGATCGTCAGTCGCCCGGCCACGAACACGACGATCGTCCGGCCGGTGCAGGTCAAGGGCAAGTACGCGAGCGACGAGAAGACCGACAAGAGCGCCTATGGCTATGTGGGCCGGCTGACCGCCTTCCACGATGACATGATCCTCGCCATGCCGTTCTTCACGTCACAAGACGCCCATGCGCCAGCTCTGATCGCATGGCTCCCGCGCGCGGCGCTTCGGCCTCATAGCAGGGGGTGGCGCTGTCAGCCCGCTCGGTTCGTGAACTCGGCGCCCGAGCCGCGGCCTGGTTACGCGCAGTATTTCGGCGAGCCCGGGTTGATGGTGTTCGCCGCTGAGGTTGGCGTGTCGATCATCTGATCGATGCCGATGGAGTGAGCGCTCGGCTATTGGCGCGGCGCTGGGCGGCGCAAGTGCCGAAAGGCCTCTACCTCCGGGAACATCAGCCGGGGCAGGTCGAGCAGCCAGCCCGACGCCGTCCAGCAACCGATGCAGGCGACGACCCAAACGGCGATGTACGATCGCCCGTCGACGTAGGGCAGGGCGGCATAGGCATTGAAGAGCCAGATGAACAGGGCGGCGAACAGGAAGACCCGCTTCCAAGTATAGCGATCGGTGATGCGCCGCATGCTCCGCTCCACGTCCTCAAGAGACTGCGGTCGGGTGTCGCGTTCGATTGGCTGCACGGCGCTGTCCTCCATGGTCGTCAACGTAGCCACGTAGCCGACGGCAAGAAAGCCGGAGCGAGCAATCTACCCTCGTGCGCCACCACCCATGGTGATCGCGCGCCATCGACCTCTTCCAGCCTTCGGGCCGGACTGGTAATCATCAAGTCAGCGATGGGAGTCTGTTGGATGAACAAGGCACTTCGGGGGATCGCAGCCTTTATGCTTGCAGGCATAACTTCGCTGCCGCTATTCCTCCTGGCAAATCATTATGCAGGCGGCTTGATATCGTTCTTCCTTTTTATGTTCGTGCTCGTCCCGAAAAGCATAATGATCGCGCGGCACGTAACAGGGTATGATATTTTGGCCGAGGCCGGTTTCCCGCCCTCTTGAACGCGTATTTAACAGGCTGTGGTGACGCCAAACGCTGACGCACCATCGTCTATCGAGGCATGGCCCAATGTTATCAATTCGCTCGTTCTCAATCGGCGCTGCTTGTGCGATAAGTATGCGGTTACCGCACGTCTGCGGTACGCTGCTTAATAGGAGCAGGCGAGTGAAGTTACGTCTGACGGTTTCTTTCTGCATCCTTGCGGCGTTGGTCGCGGTGGATGTCATTTTCGCGCTCTGGGCCGTTGATCTCGCGCGCGCCACCTTTGCCGGCCGCCTTGAGCCACTGGCTGTTGCCCTCGGTGCCTTTCTCGCTTTGGGCATGGGCGGCGCGGTGGTGACCGCAGGGCAGGCATTGCTTGGCCGCTGGGTGAACGAGGCCGCATCACGCAGAGGCGATGCTGTCTGACTAGCTGCGATCGCGCCACGGCGTGATAGGTTAGTCGGTATCAGGCCTGAAAGCGGATAGAATGTCGTCGAGCTGCTGCTGCGACAAAGTGATCGTCGGTTGTGTAGGCGTCGCCGTCGCCAGCGGTTGTCGGAAATCGAGCAGCGGTCGAAATTCGGCGGGCCAGGTGTCGCGCAGCTGCGCCTCGATCGCGGGCAGTGCCTCGTCGGGGGTAATGCTCCGGCCGGACCGGGCAAGCTGGCCGTTCGTCATGCCGATGGTCCCGCAGCGACAATCCATACCGAACGGCGGTTGCCACCGCGTCCAGAACGGATGCTCGCGGGGGAGCAGCACGTTGGCCAGCGGAAGATGCGAGGAATCTGTGCGGGCGTCGCCTACGATCGTCCCGTACTTGAAGGGGAGGGCGGTCGCCTTGCCGTCCTGCGCGTGCCGGTGGGCAGCGCGAGCAAGCTTCAGCGTGACGCCGAAAAAGCGCTCGGCGAGGTCGCGCTCCGTTCGAGGGTCGAGCCCGGTGTTACTCCTCGCGACCAGGTTGAGGAAGTTTGCCTCGGCGCCTCCGCGCAGGAGTGACGTGACCATCCCGTCATGAAGCTCACCGGCGAGCGCCTCGGCATAGGGCACTTCCCAGTCGGTCATTGCCGCGATCTGCGGGGTCCATGCTGCGATCAGGAGATCGCCGCGATCCGAAACCCAGTCGACGATGTCGTCTGCTGCGATAATCATGTCTTGGTCTATCCGCACGGCCGGCGGGTGACACGCTGCTATTTCGGTGTCGCTCGCGGGAGCGGTCCGCAGGCAAAAACGTATGGCTCGCCCCGTCGGCAAGTGGTTTGTGTCTGATGTTCTAAGCAGTCTGCGAAAACGTATCCGGCCTTCCAACACGAGGTCGTTGGCCAAGATGGAGATCCGCGCGTCCTGGTCCTCATAAAGGGGCCGGCATCGAGTGCCATTTTTAGCCATAGGGTTCCGGGACACCGGTCGACTGTCAGGCCATCTTTCACTCACCTCCCGCAGACATCATCCAGCTGGCGCAAGGCGCGCCGGCCGAGCTTGTTCAGGCTGCTTGTGCAACCGGATCGTAGGTGCGCTCGTGTCGCAGCAGCGCCCACACGATACGCGCCATCTTGGCGGCCAATGCCACCACGACGGTGTTGTGATGAGAACGTGAGAGGAGGCCGCGTAGCCAGGCGCCAAGTCGCGTATCGCTCTTGCTCATGACCGGCAGGGACGCGCGCGCACCTTGGATCAGGTTCTTGCGCAGGTAACGGCTCCCACGCTTGGTGATACCGAGCAACCGCGGTTTGCCTCCGGTCGTTGCCTGGCGTGGCACTAAGCCTAACCATGCGGCAAGGTCGCGACCGCGCCCGAAGGTCCGGGCGTCGCCGATGGCTGCCACCAGCGCGGTTGCATTTAGCGCACCAATGCCAGGAATAGTGAGCAGGCGCCGCGCTCGCTCGTCTGTGCGAGCAGCCTCGGTGAACTCAGCGTTGAGATCTTCAATCCGCTCGTCGAGGGCAGCCCAGCGCAAGCGCATGTCGCTCACCAGCCGGTGAATGCGCGGGCCGAGCACTGGTTCGTCACCATCCAGCATCTCGCCAAGCCGGACGGCGAGCTTTGCACGTCCCTGTGGGACGATGTAACCGCGCTCGAGGAGAAGACTCCTGATCTGGTTCATTAACGAGGTGCGGTCCCCGACGAGCTGGTCGCGGATGCGATGCAACGTCTGCATGTCGAGTTGCTCCTCGGTCTTTAACTCGACGAACCGCATAGTCGGCCGGGTTGCCGCTTCCGCGATCGCCTCAGCATCACGGTCATCGTTTTTCTGCGCCTTGACGTAAGGCCGGACGTATTCCGGCGACATCAATCGCACTGCATGCCCTTGTCTCGCCAAGACACGTCCCATGTGGTGCGCACCGCAGCAGGCTTCCATTGCTACAACGCAAGTCGGCAAGGTCGCCGCGTAGGTGACGACCGTCTCACGCCGCATTCGCCGGCGGACGACAACCTTGCCAGTGGCGTCTAGCCCAACCACGCTGCAGCTGTTCTTGCCAAGATCGATCCCGAGCACTGAAACGTCCATGACCTTCGCTCCTTCCGCAAACGACCCGCTGTCGTGAAGCAACAACGGTTCGGATAAGGGGCGAGCCATCCATAAAAGGGGCCGGCGCTTGCCGACCCCTTTGGTTTCAGGGAGGGCTATGCCAGCCCTTGAGGAAGACGCAGCATGGATACGGTAGTGAGGCCGTCGACGACCTGGCTCCTGTTCGCCGACGCATGGCGCGCGCGCGATCAGCGCATCGACGACTGTCAATCGGCGTCCAAAAAGGACCCCCTATCGGCGTGCAAAAGGGACCCCCTTCGTCGAGCAGCGTGACGGGTATGACGGGCGCACCGTTCGCGCTGGTTGCGGCGTAGGGCGGGCGTAGCCCGACCGGAGGCGCAACCAGCGCGAAGCGTTCTCTGCCGGGTGTTCCGGGCGTTAGCTGCGGTGCTTGAAGCGCCAGCTGTCGTTGCCGGTCTCGACGATGTCGCAGTGGTGGGTAATGCGGTCGAGCAGCGCGGTGGTCATCTTGGGGTCGCCGAAGACGGTCGGCCACTCGCCAAAGGCGAGGTTCGTCGTGACGATGACCGAGGTCTGCTCGTAAAGCTTGCTGACCAGGTGGAAGAGCAGCTGACCGCCCGAGCGGGCAAAGGGCAGGTAGCCGAGTTCGTCGAGCACCACGAGGTCGAGCCGGGAGAGCTGGTTGGCGAGCGCACCGGCTTTGCCGAGGCGCGTTTCCTCCTCGAGCCGGTTCACCAGGTCGACCGTGTTGAAGTAGCGCCCGCGGGCGCCGGCCCGCACCACGTTGGCGGTAATCGCGGTGGCCAGATGCGTCTTGCCGGTGCCCGTTCCACCGACCAGCACGACGTTGCGCCGGCCGGGGAGGAACGAGCCACTGTGCAAGGAGCGCACCAGGCCCTCGTTGATGGGGGTGTCGTCGAAGACGAAGGCGTCGAGGTCCTTCACCGCCGGCAGCCTGGCGGCCGACATCCGGTAGCGGACGGACGCCGCATGGCGGTACGTTGCCTCGGCACGCAGCAGGTCGGTCAGGATCTCCATGGTCGTGCGCTTGCGCTGCAGCCCGGTGGTGACGGCCTCGTCGAAGGCGCCAGCCATGCCCTTGAGGCCAAGGTCCGCCATGGCCGTCATCATCTCATGCCGCTGCATGGAGGCCTCGCAGGCTGTCATAGCGGGTGCAGTCGGCACGCGGCGGGTGGCGCAGCGCCAGGTCCTCGGGCGTGACGATGGTCAGCGGCCGGGGCGGCTCGCGTCGGCGGGCCAGGATGTTGACGATGACGTCGTCGCTGGCGGTGCCCGCCAGCAATGCTTCGCGCACGGCCGCTTCCACCGCCTCCAGCCCGTCGTCGAGCACGGCTGCCAGCACGCGCACGAACCGCCGGTCGGCATCGTCACCGGCGCCGAGCTTGCGGCGCAGTCGTGACAGCGCAGGCGGCAGCTCCCAGCCCTGGAACGGCGCGCCATTGCGCAGGGCGCCCGGCTTGGTCACCAGCACCGGCAGGTAATGCCAGGGGTCGTAGATGGTCCGGTCACGCCCGAAGAACCGGGGATGGTCGGCGACGACCTGGCCGTCGCAGCGCACGACGATGCGGTCGGCATAGGCGCGGACCTGGACAGCCCGCCGAACCGCCCGGGCGGAGACGGAGTAGCTGTAGGCGCTTGCAATCGTAGCGGCGTCTGCTCGCAAACAGCCGGTTTTCTGCTCACGCTCTCTGCCACTGGCGGGTGGCATCCTGCTCGAATTATCTGCCAGCGTGCTCGCCATCATCCGGGGCTGCTCGCAATCGGACATGGCTGCTCACATTATCCGCTCCGGGCGGATGCTAAAGGCGGGTTCATTGCACGGGCGGGATCGTCCCATTTCTCCGTCTCCAACCGGCCATTTCGGGAAGGAGCAATCGGGAACATATTTTGGGAAAACGGCTATTTCCCTACCGTCCGGTGCGCCTTGCGACCGTCAGCCGTCTCCCTGAACCTTCCCAAACGAGACGGTGCCGTTTCGCTGGCTCCTCGCGCCAGCATTTCAATCTACAGAACTGGAGGTTGTTTCTATGATGTTCTCGATAGTGGCGAGGCGCCGATCTGGATGCTAGCGTGCCGCGGAAGGGCAAATCGTGGTAAACAATGACTGATCTTGGAGCGCGTGAGCAGCGGCGTTTGGCGGCGCTCGCAAAATTCGAGGTAATGGACACCCCGCGAGAGTCGGCTTTCGACGAGCTGGCCGAGCTGGTCGCCGCGATTTGCGAGGCGCCGATCGGGGTCGTGAATCTGATCGGGGAGTGCCGCCAGTTCTTTAAGGCAGAGGTGGGTCTGGGGGTTCGCGAAACGCCGCTGGATACGTCGTTCTGCGCGCACGCGCTTTTGGAGCAGGATTTCCTCCTTGTTCCCGACGCGACGGCCGATCCGCGGTTTGCGTGCAACCCCCTGGTTACCGGCGAGCCTCACATCCGCTTCTATGCCGGTGCACTGCTAAAGACGGACGACGGACTTCCAATCGGGACGCTGTGTGTGCTCGACTACCAGCCGAGGCAATTGTCGGACGTACAGATACGCTCGATCCGCGTCCTGGCTCGACAGGTCATGGCGCAACTCGAACAACGTCTTGCGGCACGGCAGGTCGCCGCATCCGAGGCGCGGCAGCGCGCCATCATGGACAGCGCTCAGGATTTCGCGATCGTCACGACCGATCTCGATGGCCATATCGTTGAATGGACTTCCGGCGCGAAGAACGTGCTTGGCTGGTCAAGGGACGAAGTGATTGGAAAGAGCGCTTCGATCCTGTTCACCGACGTAGATATCAGCGCCGGCAGGCTGGCATTGGATCTGGCGCAAGCTCACGACGAAGGCCGAGCGTCTGTTGAGCATTGGATGGTTCGCAAAGACGGGAGACGCATACTGGCCGTCGATGTGACGTCCCCATTGATGGACCAGCACGGCCAACATGTCGGCTATGTGAAGGTGCTGCGTGATCGCACCGAAGCGCATGCCGCGAGCGAAGCCCTGCGGGAGGTGGAAGCCCGCGCCACCGGCAGGTTGCAGGCCAATGAGGAGAAATGGCGCACCCTGTTCAAGACGCTCGAAGAGGGTTTCATCCTCGCCAGAGTCGTGCGCGATGCAGACGGCAGGATCTGCGACTGGCGGTATGAGGAAGTGAACGACGCCTGGTATAGCCTGGTGGGTATCGAGCGGGGCACGGCGATCGGAAAGACGATGCGCGACCTCTTCCCGGGAATTGAGGACGTATGGGTCAACGAGTTCGCCGAGGTTGTCGATACCGGCGAAGCCAAGCGCTTTACCCGTCAGTTCGGAGGGCTGGATCGTTGGTATGACGGGGTGTGCCAACCCATTGGGGAGGATCGGTTCACCGTCATTTTCCTCGAAGTGACGGATCGCATCCGCGCCGAGAAAAAGCGCGAGGCGCTCACCGACATCGGGCACGTTCTGTCGGAGTCATCCGATATGGAACATGCGATCGATCAGGCGACGGAGATCGTGGCCAAGACGCTCGGCGTGGTTCGGGCTGGGTACGGTACGCTGGATGCAGACGGGGAAATGATTACCGTGCCGGAGCACTGGACGGCGGATGGCTGTCCCCGGCTTGTCGGTCAGTACCGCGTCGATGATTATGGTGACTACGCTATCGACCTCCGGGCTGGTCGTCCCGTCGTCATTCCCGATGTGCGGTATGATCCACGAACATCGCCTCGAGCGGACATTTTCGAAAGCCTCGCCGTTCGAACGATGATCAATCTTCCGGTGGTGGGGAATGGTCGAACCGTCGCGATCTTCTTCGTGAACGATAACGTTCCGCGCCAATGGACGACGCAGCAGGTGGCATTCGTCGCAGAGGCGGCCAGTCGTATCCGGGTTGCGATTGAGCGCCGCCGGGCAGAACAGGACCTGCGCGAAAGCGAAAGCTTTATGCGCAGCGTTCTTGCTGCCTCGACCGATTGTATCAAGGTGCTCGACCTTAACGGCGATCTCACCTTCATGAGCGATGGCGGCATGAAGGTGATGGAGATCAGCGACTTCAACGCGGTCAAAGGCTGCTTCTGGCCGAGTTTTCTGAAGAATGACGGCGTTGGTCTGGGCAAAGAGGCGCTTGCAGCGGCAAGAGCGGGTCGATCGGCCCATTTCGAGATCGCAGCTGACACATTCCTGGGCACCCCGAAATTCTGGTCGGTGTCGGTTTCGCCCATCTTCGGCGAGAACGGCGAGGTGGTGCGCATCCTGTCCGTATCGCGTGATCACACGACTTTGCAGGAGGCGCGTGAGCAGCAGCTCCTGCTCAATGGCGAATTGAGCCATCGATTGAAAAACGTCTTGTCCATCATCCAGTCGATTGCCAACCAGACGCTGCGTGATGCGGTGACACTGGAGGATGCCTCTGCTGCCTTCTCATCACGTCTGGCATCCTTGGGCCGGGCGACGGATGTGCTGACCGCGACATCGTGGGAAGCGTCGGACCTTGATACGGTCTTGGAAGCCGGCTTGGCGGCCGTTGCCGATAAGCGGGACCGGATCGCGATCAATGGCCCCGCGGTGCGTCTCAATCCGCAGTCGGCACTCGCCCTCACGCTCGCAATCCACGAGCTGGTCACCAACGCGCTGAAATACGGTGCCCTGAGCAACCATACCGGCACCGTGACGTTGACGTGGGAGGTGAGTGGATATGACGCAAACCCAGAGTTCACCTTGCTATGGCAGGAGCGCGACGGTCCGACCGTCTCGCCCCCCACACGCAGGGGCTTTGGAACGCGGCTAATCGAACGTTCGCTGCGATCGTACTTCAGGGGCGAGACGGTGTTGAGCTACCCGCCTGAAGGTGTCGAATTTCGGATCAAAGCGCCGTTAGTCGGTGCAGGCGAATTGGTAACCGCGTAATGGGTCAGGCAATTCCGCCACGGGCAATCCTCATCGTTGAAGATGAGGTGTTTATACGTCACGATCTGATGGATTTTTTCAGCGACCGTGGTTTTATTGCGTTTGAAGCTGAGGACGGCGACGAAGCGATCAAGATCATAGCCGATCATCCCGAGATTGGAATTGTCCTGACAGACATCCAGATGAAGGGATCGATGGATGGTCTGCGACTTGCACGCTACGTTCGTGATAGGTACCCGCCAATGCTGATCGCGGTTGTCTCCGGTAACGTCCGTCCTTCACAAGCTGACCTGCCGGAACACTCTTTCTTCGTCGCCAAACCTTTTGACCCTCGATACGTGCTGTCAGAGATTGATCGGCTTAGTTCCTGATTTCCGCAGGCGAGGGGTACCTGGGAGAACGCTCCTATCCCGGAATACCATCGTTTGAGGGAAAGGGGGTGACCGCCGAGGAGTGGTGATTATGAGCAGCCCCCACCGGGTGGTCCGGGTTGATAGTTAGTGCATTGTCGTCTCCGCCGCCATTGCCGGTCGGAGGTGGAGCGAAGCGGAACCGGAGGCCGGCAATGGCGGTGTCGCCGCTTCCGGGGC
>NZ_JAKREU010000009.1 GCF_022664435.1 Sphingomonas panni
CCATTCACAATGCCACATACCCCTCCCGCCCAAATGGGCGACAAAGGTGTCGCGGGGTGGAGCAGCCCGGTAGCTCGTCAGGCTCATAACCTGAAGGTCACAGGTTCAAATCCTGTCCCCGCAACCAGTGCATATCATCCGAAACGCCGCCCTCACGGGCGGCGTTTTCGTTTGTACCCAGACAACGCCAGCCAAAAACACGCGTGCTCGCTGCGGGTAAGCGTCCGGTGAGCCGCGTGTTGCCGCGTTCAGCATAGCCGTCGATGTCCGGACCGGTCGTGGTCTCCTTCTGGAGTCCAGAAGGAGGTCAGGAGATGGGGCGGATGGAGGTCATCACCCGGACGGAGCGCCGGCGAACCTATAACGAAGCGGAGAAGGCCGCGGTGGTTGCCGAGGCGTCGGCGCCGGGCGTGACAGTGCGGGAGTTGTCACGGCGGCTCGGCATCGCCGAGAGCCTCATCTACAACTGGCGGTCGGCGCAGCGGAAGGCGGCGAGCATCGCCAGCGAGCCGTTGCAGTTCATCCCGTATGGCGTGGTGACGAACGCCGTGCCCGTCGAGCCAAGCTTGGCGCTCGCACCGACAACTTCTGCAGCGGCACCTGCCAAGCCGTCGTCACCTGCCGTACCGGCAGAAGACCTGATCCGCCCGCATCCGGGAGCGCGGCCCGGTGGCATCGACATCGATCTGCCGACGGGCGTGCGGCTGTCGGTCGACAGCTACGTCAACGAGAAGGCGCTCGCCCGCGTGCTGCGGGCGCTGGGGCATGCGTCGTGATAGCGCTGGCACCGGGTACGAAGGTATATCTCGCCTGTAAGCCGGTCAGCATGCAGAAGGGTTTCGACGGGCTGACCGCGCTCGCCAGCCAGGTGCTCGGCACCGACCCGTACTCGGGTCATCTGTTCGTATTTCGAGGCAAGCGCGGCGACTATCTCAAGGCGCTCTACTGGGACGGCTCGGGCATGTGCTTGTTCGCCAAACGGCTGGAGAAGGGCCGGTTCGTGTGGCCGCCACTGGTCGACGGCGGCATCGTGCTAAGCCCCGCGCAGCTGGCCCTGCTCATCGAGGGCATAGACTGGCGGCGCACCGTGGCGCCGGCTCCGGTAGCCGCGCCGACGCTCGTCTGAACGACGCTTTTCCGTCCTTTTCGCTTGGCCTGAGTCGGGCTGGTGGTAGGATGGGCCATGTCGCTGGCGACGGTCGATCTCCCCTCAGACCCGGACGAGCTGCGCGCCTTCGCACAGGCGTTGCAGGACCGGTTGGCAACGGTCGAGCAGGCTCGCGTGACCACCGCTGGGGAGCTCGCAACCGCGGTAGCAGAGCTGGCCAGCACCGCTGCCGAGCTTCGCGCGGCCAAGGCGACCATCCAGCTGACGGCGTTGGAGATCGAGAAGCTCAAGGTCCAGCTCGCTCGGCTCCGGCGCATGCAGTTCGGCCAGTCGTCCGAGCGGCTCACCCGCGAGATCGAGCAGCTGGAGCTGCGGCTGGAGGAGTTGGAGACGGTCGAGGCCGAGGCGACCAGCGCGTCTGCCGACGCTGGCGTGCCGCCACCCGCCCGCGAGAAGCGCAAGCCCAAGCGCCTGCCGCTGCCCGACCACCTACCACGCCATGAGGTCGTGCACGCCGCCCCGCACGCGGAGGGTTGCGGCGCGTGTGGCGGCACCATGTCGGCGCTGGGCGAGGACGTGACCGAGGTGCTGGAATATGTGCCCGGCCGCTTCCAGGTCGTCCGCCACGTCCGCCCCAAGCTCGCATGCCAGCGCTGCGACGCCATCACCCAGGCGCCGGCACCGGCGCTGCCTATCCCGCGGGGCAAAGCCGGACCCGGCCTGCTCGCGCATGTGCTGGTGTCCAAGTACGCCGACCATCTGCCCTTGTACCGGCAGGCGGAGATCTACGCCCGAGAAGGCGTTGACCTCGACCGCTCGACCATGGCGGACTGGGTCGGCCAAGTCAGTTGGCTGCTTCAGCCGCTGGTCGAACACATCCGCGCCCATGTATTCGCGGCCGACAAGATCCACACTGACGACACGCCGGTCCCGGTGCTGGCGCCGGGCAGCGGCAAGACGAAGACCGGCAGGCTGTGGGTGTACGCCCGCGATGACCGGGGCTGGCAGGGCATCGGTCCACCGGCAGCGGCCTACTTCTACACGCCCGACCGCAAGGGCGAGCGACCGCGCGCGCACCTCGCGAGGTTCAGCGGCTTCCTGCAGGCGGACGGCTGTACGGGCTACGACCAGCTGTATGATGGACGCCGGCAGCCCGGTCCCATCGTCGAGGTGGCGTGCTGGGCGCATGTCCGGCGCAAGATCTACGACGTGTGGAAGGGGACCGGCTCGACCACGGCGCGCACCGGCGTCAGCATGATCGACCTGATGTATGAGGCGGAAGAGTTGGGACGCGGGCTGCCGCCGGAGGACCGGCTCGAACGCCGCCAACTCGTCAGGGTCGGCGTGGACGGCTTCTTCAACTGGGCCGAGGACACCATGCGCCGCATCTCGGGCAAGGGCGCGCTGGCCGACGCCATCCGCTATGCGGTCAAACGGCGCGAGGCACTGACCCGCTTCTGCGACGACGCGCGGCTGGAGGCAGACAACAATCGCGCCGAGAACTGCCTCCGCCCCGTGGCGCTCGGGCGCAAGAACTACCTCTTCGCCGGCTCGGACAAGGGCGGCGAGCGGGCGGCCGCGATCTACACGCTCATTCAGACCGCCCGGCTCAACTTTGTCGACCCCGAAGCCTGGCTGCGCGATGTGCTCACCCGTATCGCTGACGGCCACCCGATTAGTCGCATCAGCGAACTCGCGCCATGGTATCGCAGCGGATGAGTAGCTGAAATTACCGATAAACAGTTCTACCAAGGTCTGAGCATAGCGCCTTGGCATCTGAAGGGCGCAGTCGCGCAAGCTCACGATTGAACCGTTCGGCAAAGCGCGTTGCGGCAGTGAAGCAAGCCTGTCTCGGCCCATTCCACATCACCATCCCATCATGTGGGTTACTGCCCTTGGCATCCAATTCAGTGAGCCGAGTATCGCCTGGAAAAACTTCGGTTCGGGACGGGCATAAGCCTGGAGCGCTTGAAGAGAGGACCACCCCGCCGGTCGTGATTTTGTAGAACTTTGGTGGGTTTAGCTTCGCTGCGATTGCCGCTTCCGCAGTAGCAGATCTGTGGCCGAACTGGGCGTAGCAAGTCTTCCACTCGCGCATTTGTGCACGCAACGCGCGTTGCGTCGCTGCCGGCTGTTTAGCCAGCCAAAGAGCCTCTTTTGCCTCCAGCGCTTTGTCCGACTGAGCAAGCGCGAGGCCTGTGGCTCCAGACAGCATAAAAAGGCAGCACGCTCTCAAAGTGAAGGAGGCAATGGTCACCCGGCCATGCTGCGCCAGTTGATCTAACGGAACAAGGGCTAGCGCGCGCCCTCTCGCGCATGCCCTTGGCTTCTGCACGGCTTCGGCCGGACGCTTACAGCTGCGGTCCGGGTGACGTGACTGACGGGCCGGCGTTGTACCCGAGAGATGTCGTGATGCGTGCAGCCTGCCCGCATCACGACATTCATGCTCCGCGTACGTTATCGATCAGCCCCATACGTCGCGGGCAACGTCCAGCACCAGTTGCAGTTTCGCGGCCTGCTGTCCGACTTCGATGTCGTTGCCGTGGACGGTGGAAGAGAAGCCGCACTGCGGCGACAGCGCCAACTGGTCGAGCGGGGCGTAGCGCGCCGCTTCCTCGATCCGGCGTTTCACGTCCTCCGCCGATTCCAGCTCGCCAAGCTTGGTCGTCACCAGCCCCAGCACCACCGTCTTGCCCTTCGGCAGGAAGCGCAGCGGTGCGAAATCACCCGAACGGGGATCGTCATATTCGAGGAAATAACCGTCGATCGCCAGTTCGTTGAACAGCACTTCCGCTACCGGTTCGTAACCGCCTTCTGCCGCCCAGGACGAACGGAAATTGCCGCGGCACAAATGGACGCAGACGGTCATGTCGTCGGGCCGGTCGCGGATCGATTCGTTGATAAGTCGCGCGTAGAGCCGGGGCAGCGCATCCGGGTCCATGCCCCGCTGCCTCGCATTCTCGCGCTGGGTCGTGTCGCACAGATAGGCAAGATTGGTGTCGTCGAGCTGGAGATAACGACATCCCGCATCGGCCAGGCTGGCGATCTCCGCGCGATAGGCGGCGGCGAGATCGGCGTAGAAATCCTCCAGATCGGGATAGGTCGTCGCGTCGATCGCATCGCGTCCGCCGCGAAAATGCAGCATCGTCGGCGACGGGATCGTCACCTTGGCCGTCCGCGTCGTGCAGCTGGCAAGAAATTCGTAATCGGCGCGCTGGATATCGCGGACGTGATTGATTTTGCCCGTGATCTTCATGACAGGTGGCGCATATTCCAGCGCCTTGCCGCCATGCTGGTGGAACTTGACCTGGGTCCCGCCGGCTTCCTCGACACCGTCGAGCTGCAGCAGGAAGTCGGTGTGGAAATAGGTGCGGCGGAATTCGCCGTCGGTAATCCCCTGAAGTCCCAGATCCTCCTGAAAGCGGACCACGTCGCGGATCGCCGTATCTTCCGCGCTGCGTAAAGCGGCGGCGTCGAGCGTGCCCGCACGATACGCCTCCCGCGCCTCGATCAGCGCCTTTGGTCGCAGGAAGCTGCCGACGTGATCGGCGCGAAAAGGTGGGGTCGGCATCGTCTCTCTCCCGCTATCCCGTAGTTATCCACAGGACTTATCCACAGTTATCCACAGCCCGGCCCCGATCGCAAAGCATCGGCAATGCCGGTTGTCGGGACCGGTCATAGCGGTATATGTTACCCCGCATAACAAAAAACTGGAGAGGGTACCACGTGGCCCAAGACCCGCGCATAGCGATCGAACAGGCTCCGATGTCGCGATTCCAATGGGGGATCGTCGCGACCATGGTCGGGTTGAACGCGCTGGACGGATTCGACGTCCTGTCGATCAGCTTCGCCTCTCCCGGCATTGCCGCCGATTGGGGCATCGATCGCGCCGCGCTGGGCATCGTGCTGTCGATGGAACTGGTCGGCATGGCGATCGGGTCGCTGTTGCTGGGGGGAGTCGCCGACCGCTTGGGCCGGCGGACGACGATCCTCGGCTGCCTCGTCATGATGACCGTCGGCATGTTAGGCGCGGCGAGCGCGGGCGGGATCGTCACCCTGTCGGTCTGGCGGGTGCTCACTGGCCTAGGCATCGGCGGGATGCTGGCATCGACCAATGCGGCCGTCGCCGAAGCCGCCAATGCGAAGCATCGCGCGCTGGCGGTCGTGTTGATGGCGGCCGGCTACCCGATCGGGACCATCGTCGGCGGGTCGGTGTCGGCGGTGCTCCTGACGCACTATGACTGGCGTGCGGTATTCGTGTTCGGGGCAGCGTGCAGCGCGTTGTTCGTGCCGCTGGTGCTGTGGCGTGCGCCGGAATCGGTCGCGTTCCTGATGCACCGGCGGCCGGCGAACGCGCTGGCGCGGATCAACGCCACGCTGCGGCGGATGGGACATGCCCCCGTCGACATGCTGCCCGATCCCGAACCGAAGGCCGCTGCCGCCAAGGCCCCGGTGATGGCGCTGTTCTCGCCGGCGCTGCTGCGCACCACCATCGCGCTGACGCTCGCCTATCTGGCGCATATCATGACCTTCTATTTCATCCTGAAATGGATTCCGAAGATCGTGGTCGACATGGGGTTCCCGGCACCGCAGGCCGCGGGCGTGCTGGTCTGGGCCAGTATCGGCGGCGCGACCGGATCGCTGATTCTGGGCCTGCTGACGGGCAGGCTGCGGCTGTTGGCGCTGACCATCGGGGCGATGCTGTTGTCCACCGCGCTGGTGATCGTGTTCGGGCGGGCGCAGAGCGACCTGACCGGCCTGTCGATCGTCGCGGCGGCGGCCGGCTTCGCCACCAATGCCGGCGTCGTCGGGCTGTACGCGCTGGTGGCGGAACGCTTTCCGACCGGCGCACGCGCCACGGCGACCGGGTTCGTCATCGGGGTCGGGCGTGGCGGGTCGGCGCTGGCACCGATGGTCGCCGGGTTCCTGTTCGCCGCCGGATACGGGTTGCAGACCGTTGCGGTGCTGATGGGCGTGGGGTCGCTGGTCGCGGCGATCGCGCTGCTGTTCCTGCGGGGCAGGCCGGCCGTGGCGGTCGCATGACTAGGCCGCGTTCGTAGGAGAAGAGCCGGGACCCCGGATCAGGTTCGGGGTGACGGCGATGGGTGCGCTGCAGCTTGTATCTCGAGCAAATTGCCTGATTGACGCCGCCTCCGACTCGATTTAGGCTATGAAGCATAACAAATAAGGAGAGGCCGCCATGGCGTCCGTCAAAACGTTCGACCGTTTGAATCCCGTGACCGGCGCGGTCGCGACGACGGCGGAGGCGTTCGGCCCAACGCAAGCCAATGCGGCGGTCGAAGCCGCTGCTGCCGCCTTCCCGGCTTGGTCGGCGCTCGGCCCCAATGCCCGCCGCGCTGCGCTGACCAAGGCGGCCGATGCGCTGGCCGGAAAGGCGGACCAGTTCGTCGAGGCGATGATGGGCGAGATCGGCGCGACCGAAGGCTGGGCACGGTTCAACCTGATGCTGGCGGTGTCGATGGTGCGCGAGGCCGCCGCGCTGACCACGCAGATCGCGGGCGAGGTGATCCCGTCGGACAAGCCGGGCTGTATCGCGATGGCGCTGCGCGAGCCGGTCGGCGTGATGCTGGGCATTGCGCCGTGGAACGCGCCGATCATCCTGGGCGTGCGCGCGATCGCCACGCCGCTGGCGTGCGGCAACACGGTGGTGTTGAAGGCGAGCGAGCAATGCCCGCGCACCCACAGCCTGATCGCCGAAGCCTTTGCCGAGGCGCTGCCCGAAGGCGCGGTGTCGATCGTCACCAATGCGCCGGAGGATGCCGGCGAGGTGGTCGGCGCGCTGATCGACAATCCGCATGTACGGCGGATCAACTTCACCGGATCGACCCATGTCGGCCGCATCATCGCCAGGCGCGCGGCCGAGCATCTCAAACCCGTACTGCTGGAACTGGGCGGCAAGGCGCCGATGATCGTGCTGGACGATGCCGATCTGGACGAGGCGGTGAAGGCGGCGGCGTTCGGCGCGTTCATGAACCAGGGTCAGATCTGCATGTCGACGGAACGGATCATCGTGGTCGACAGCGTCGCCGACGCCTTTGTCGAGAAATTCGCCGCCAAGGTGCGGACCATGGCGGTCGGCGACCCGCGCGAAGGCAAGACGCCGCTGGGCGCGGTGGTCGACCAGAAGACGGTCGCGCATGTCCAGTCGCTGATCGCCGATGCGGTCGCGGCCGGCGCGGTACAGGTGAATGGCGGCGACGCGGACGGCGTGCTGATGCCCGCGCACGTCATCGACAAGGTGACGCCGGAGATGAAGCTGTTCCGCGACGAAAGCTTCGGCCCGGTCGTCGGCGTGATCCGGGCCCGCGACGAGGACCATGCGATCGACCTCGCCAACGACACCGAATATGGCCTGTCGGCATCGGTATTCACCCGCGATACCGCGCGGGGCCTCCGCGTTGCGAAGCGCATCCAGTCGGGCATCTGCCATATCAACGGACCGACCGTGCATGACGAGGCGCAGATGCCGTTCGGCGGCGTGAAGGCGTCCGGCTATGGCCGGTTCGGCGGGCGGGCGGGGATCGATGCCTTCACCGAACTGCGCTGGATCACGATCGAGACCCAGCCGGGCCATTATCCGATTTGACGCCACTGCGCGCGTGGCGCGTCGCCCTTCCCATCCGACATTCTCGCCGGCGAACCCGATTGCCGGCGCCAGCAAGAGGTTTGCACATGACCGAAACGAGCAGCAACGGCGTCGTCGCCTATGATGTCGAAGGTGGCATCGCCTGGGTACGGTTCAACCGGCCCGACAAGCGCAATGCGATGAGCCCGACGCTGAACCGCGACATGATGGAGGTCCTCGACACGCTGGAGTTTCGCGACGATGTCGGCGTGCTGGTGCTGTCGGGCGAGGGGCCGGCCTGGACCGCGGGCATGGATTTGAAGGAATATTTCCGCGAGACGGAATCGCAGGGGCTGGGCGGCACGCGCAAGGCGCAACGCGAGAGCTATGGCTGGTGGCGGCGGCTGCGCTGGTATCAGAAGCCGACGATCGCGATGGTCAATGGCTGGTGCTTCGGCGGCGGATATGGCCCGCTGTTCGCCTGCGATCTGGCGTTCGCTGCCGAGGAGGCGAAGTTCGGGCTGTCGGAAATCAACTGGGGCATCCTGCCCGGCGGCGGTGCGACCAAGGTCGCGCAGGAGCTGATGCCGTTCCGGAAAGCCATGTACCACGCGATGATGGGCGAGAATATCGACGGCAGGACCGCCGTCGAATGGGGCCTGGTCAACGAGGCGCATCCGCTGGCGCAGCTGAAGGACCGCGTGACCGAGGTGGCCAAGGTGCTGCTGGCCAAGAACCCGGTTGCGCTGAAGGCGACCAAGGACGCGATGAAGCGGGTCGGCGTGATGAGTTATGACGATGCCGAGGACTATCTGGTCCGTGCGCAGGAAGCGGCCAATTCCTACGACAGCGAAGGCCGCAAGGAAGGCATCCGCCAGTTCATCGACGAGAAGAGCTACAAGCCCGGGCTGGGCGCGTACGACAAGGATCGCGCGAAAGCCTGACCTGAACGATCCTCCCCGCGCGCGGGGAGGGGGACCATGCGCAGCATGGTGGAGGGGGGGGCCGCCATCCGGAACGGTTGCGTTGCGTGGACACCCCCCCTCCGTCAGCGCTGTGCGCTGCCACCTCCTCGTGAACGGGGAGGAAAGGGACACATTCCATGCCCGACCTTTCCCGCCTGCTCACCCCCCGTTCGGTCGTCATCGTCGGCGCATCGCCGACGCCGGGGGCGCTGGGCAATTCGGTGCTGCGCAACCTCGAACGGCACGGCTATGCCGGCACCATCCATCTCATCAACCCGAAGCGCGATACGATCGACGGGCGGCCCTGCCTGAAGGCGATCGAGGATCTGCCGATGGGGGTCGATGCGGCGGTGCTGGCGATTCCCGGACCGGCGGTGCTGGGCGCGGTCCGGGCGCTGGCGGCGCGCGGGGTGGGCGCGGCAATCATCTTTTCGGCAGGCTTCGCCGAAGGCGGCGAAGAGGGGCTGGCGGCACAGGCGGAGGTCGCCCGGATCGCCGCCGAACACGACATGGTGGTCGAGGGGCCGAACTGCCTCGGCCTCGTCAACTATGCCGCCGGGGTGCCGCTGACCTTTGTCGAGGCGCCGGTATTGGACCTGGGCGACAAGCCGGCGGTCGGCATCGTCAGCCAGTCGGGGGCGATGGCCGTCGTGCTGGGCACCACGCTGATGGCGAAGGACCTCGGCATCACCGCGTCGATCTCCACGGGCAACGAAGCGGCGTCGGGCGTCGAGGATTATGTCGAGCATCTGATTGCCGATCCGGCGACGCAGGCGATTGCGATGATCGTCGAACAGTTCCGCCAGCCCGCGCGCTTCCTGGCGCTTGCGGAACAGGCGCGCGCGGCGGGCAAGCACATCGTCCTGCTCCACCCCGGCACGTCGAGCGCCGCGCGCGAAAGTGCCGCGACGCATACCGGCGCGATGGCGGGCGACTGGCAGTTGATGCGGACCAAGGTCGAGCGTGCCGGCGTCGTGCTGGTCGACAGCCTCGAAGCGCTGGGCGATGTCATCGATATCGCGGTGCGCGCCAAGCCGGTGCGGCGCGGCGGCACGGCGGTGCTGACCGAAAGCGGCGCGTTCAAGGCGCTGACCCTCGACCTGGCCGAAGCGATCGGCCTCGACCTGCCGCCGATGGCGGGGGCGACGGCGGCGGCGATGCGCGGCGCGATCCCCGATTTCATCCCCGTGTCCAACCCGATGGACCTGACCGCGCAGGCGCTGGTCGACCCCGACCTGTATCGCCGCACGCTGATCCCGCTGCTGGCCGACGACGCCTATGCCGCATTGGTGTTCGGCATCATCCAGACCGATCCGGCGACCTCGGCGCGCAAGTTCCCCGCGATCATTGACGCGGTACGCGCGCTCGCGCCGGACAAGCCGGTCCTCTTTGCCGGGCTGGACGACGGCGCGCCGGTGCCGGCCGAGTATATCGCCGGGCTGCGCGCGATCGGCGTGCCCTATTTCCCGTCGCCCGACCGGGCGTTCCGTGCGCTGCGGCACCTGCTACGCCACGCCGCGCACGACTTTGCGGTGGTGGAGGCCGATCCGGTCGCGCTCGACCTGCCGGCCGGGGTCATCCCCGAATATCGCGCGAAGGAATTGCTGGCGCCGGTCGGCATCCCGTTCCCGGCGGGCGGGTTCGCCGCGACCGTGGCCGAGGCGCAGGCAATTGCCGGGCGCGTCGGCTATCCGGTCGCGATCAAGGCGCAGGCGGCGGCGCTCAGCCACAAGAGCGATGCCGGCGGCGTCCTGCTGAACATCGCCGACGATGCCGCGCTGGCGGCGGCGTGGGACCGGCTCTACGCCAATGTCGCCGCCTATGACGCGACCATCGCGCTCGACGGCGCGCAGGTGGAGGCGATGGGCCGGCGCGGCGTCGAGCTGATCGTCGGCGCGCGCAACGACCCCGATTGGGGGCCGGTGATCCTGGTCGGGTTCGGTGGCGTCACCGCCGAGCTGCTGCACGACGTCCGGTTGCTGCCGATCGACCTGACGCATGACGCGATCGTCGCCGAACTGCGCGCGCTGAAGCAGGGAGCGCTGCTCGACGGTTATCGCGGTTCGCCCGCGCTCGACGTCGATGCGGTCGCTGCGCTGATCGCCGGGCTGGGCCGGGTGCTGGCGGGGACGCCGTCCATTCGCGAGATCGATCTGAACCCGGTCGTCGTCTATCCCAAGGGCGACGGGGTGGTCGCGCTCGACGCGCTGATCCTTGCCGATGTAAATTGAATCAGGGCCGATCGATATTCAGCGACGATCCTGGATTTTCGTCATTCCCGCGAAGGCGGGAATCCATAACACCTGACGTTTCGGCTGGATTGGCAACGCTGGCGCATATGGACTCCCGCCTGCGCGGGAGTGACGATAGGGGATGGAACAGCCGTTCCCTATCTGGTGAACGCAATGTAGGTCTTATCTACTGCCAGTCCGCAAAATGTAGCGATGAAGTATTACAGTTATTGACAATAGCAGTTGGTCGCGTAGCCTGCGGGAAAAGGGGAGCGACAGATCTCCCCATCCTGGGAGGATGCTATGACTGGCCTTCGTTCGACGATGCTTGCCGTGCTGCGTTGTCATGCCGCGATCGGTGCCCTGGCGGTTGCCGCCATCCCTGTCGCCGCGTCGGCGCAGGACACGCCCGCTGCCACCACCGAGCAGGAAGAGGGCGAGATCATCGTCACCGCCCGCCGCCGTGCGGAAAGCCTGCAGGACACGCCGGTCGCGATTTCGGCGTTCACCTCCGACATGCTCGACCAGCGGCAGATCGTGCAGACCCAGGACCTCGAACGCATCACCCCCAGCCTGCAGTTCAAGCCGGCGGGGCAGCTGTCGGGCAACAGCGCGGCATCGGTGGTGTTCATCCGCGGCGTGGGGCAGGTCGATCCGACCGCCGCCGTCGATCCGGGCGTGGGCATCTATCTCGATGAGGTATATCTTGGCCGGGCGGTCGGCGGTGCGATCGATTTCGGCGACATCGACGGCGTCGAGGTGCTGCGCGGGCCGCAGGGCACGCTGTTCGGGCGCAACACCATCGGCGGCGCGATCCTGGTGCGCACGCGCCAGCCGGAACTGGGCAAGACCAGCGTGCGCGCCCGGCTGCGCGTCGGCGACTATGATCTGCGCGAAGGGTTCGCGGCGGTGAACGTGCCGCTGGGCGAGACGCTGGCCGCGCGCGTGTCGGGCGGGTTCCGCCGCCGCGACGGCTATGTCATCCGCGCGGTCGACGGCCTCGATCTCGGCAACGAGAATGGCTATTCGCTGAACGGCGCGCTGAAGTGGGAGCCGTCGAGCGATTTCGACCTGTTCCTGCGCGCCGATTATTCGCGTCGCGACGAACACGGCGCGCCGTTCGTGCTGGCCGGGGTCAACGAACAGGCGCCGGTCGCCGCGATCGCGAGCGTCGCCGCCGGCTGCCCCGGCGCGACCATCCCCTTTTCGCCGATCGTGCCGGGCGACCGCCGCTTCGGTGCGCCCAACGTGCCGATGATAAACGACGCGCGCTGCGCCAACGACCTGCAGGCCAAGGGCGATTTCGTGAACGGCGGCAACGCGCCGGTGATGAGCATGTCGGAGGTGTGGGGCGTCGCCGGCACCGCCAATATCCACCTGACCGAACAGGCGCTGGTGAAGCTCATCACCGCCTATCGCGAAACCAGCTCTCGCGGGATCCGCGACGCCGACAACACGCCGCTGACGCTCATCACCACCGATGTCGGGTCGCAATCGAGCCAGTTCAGCCAGGAGGTCCAGCTCCAGCTCGACTTCGGCAAGGTCAGCGGCATCCTTGGCGGTTATTATTTCAACGAGGCGACCGACGAGCGCGCGACGGTGTTCCTTGCCTTTCCGCCATCGCCGCCGGTCATCCGCTCGCTGCTGGCCGGCGGTCCCGGCAGCCGCGATTTGCAGGTGTCGCGCCTGAAGACCAATTCGGTCGCGCTGTTCGGCGAGGCGACGTGGTCGCCGACCGAGCGGCTGGAGGTCAGCGGCGGCCTGCGCTACACCTCCGACCGCAAATATTATCAGGGGACGGTGCTGAACCTGTTCCCCGCGACCCAGCCCGACCCGAACCCGTTGCCGACGCTGGCGACGACGCAGGGCGGACCGCTGTTCATCTTTCCCCGCCCGTTCCAGCGCGACTTCGCCGCGCTGACCGGTTCGGCGAGCGTGCAATATCGCTGGAGCGGGGCGGTCAGCACCTATGCCTCCTATGCCAAGAGCTTCAAGTCGGGCGGGTTCAACACCCGGTACAATGCCGCCACGTCGAACAACCTGCCGGTGCCGTTTTCGGACGAAAGCGTCACCAGCTACGAACTGGGCGTGAAGACCAATCTCGGCCGGTTGCGCCTGAACCTCGCCGCATTCCAGGCGGAATATCAGGACATTCAGCTGATCTTCCGCCAGGGCGTCGTGCCGCTGCTGTTCAACGCCGGCGAGGCGCGCATCCGCGGGTTCGAGGCGGAGGCCAACTGGCGCGCGCCGTGGGGGCTGTCGGTCGATGGCGGGCTGAGCGTGCTGAAGGACAAGATCAAGAGCATCACCCCCATCCCGGGTGCGACCGCGACCGTCACGCCCAACGACGACCTGCCCTTCACCCCCGACCTCCAGGCCAATCTCGGCCTGTCGTACAAGATCGAGCTGGGGAACGACGTGACGCTCACCCCGCGGGTCGATGGCAGCTATACGTCGAAGATCACGTTCATCACCGGCAGCATTCCGCTGATCGAGGAGGACGGCTATTTCGTCGGCAATGCCTCGGTGGGCCTGAAGCTGGCCAACGGGATCGAGATCAGCGCGGGCGTCAACAACGTCCTCGACCAGCGTTACCTGATCCAGGGGAATGCGTCGCTCGCGACGCTGGGCTATGCCGAGCGTATCTTCGCCCGCCCGCGCAACTGGTTCGCGCAGCTGTCGACGTCGTTCTGATCCCCGCGTCACCCCGGGCCTGACCCGGGGTCCCGCTTCTCTCGGCCGCTAGAAGAAGAAGCGGGACCCCGGATCAAGTCCGGGGTGACGCGAGTAGCGGCGCCTGCACCCTTGGACACGCTTGTCACGCCCTACGAAACGCGCCTAGTCGTCGGACAAATCAACCGGAGCGCATCTTGTCCCACGACCCTGCCCAGAGCGACATCCTCATCATCGGGTCGGGAGCCGCCGGCCTGACCGCCGCGCTGCACCTGGCGGAGCGGTTCCGCGTGACGGTGCTGGCCAAGGGCGCACTGAACGAAGGGTCGACCGCGTGGGCGCAGGGCGGGATCGCCGCCGTGCTGGAACCGGGCGACACGTTCGAAAACCATGTCGAGGACACGATGGTCGCGGGGGCGGGCCTGAACGACCGCGCCGTGGTCGAGTTCGTCGTCGAGTCCGCCCCCGCCGCGATCGAGCGGCTGGCGTCGCTGGGCGTGCCGTTCAACATGGATGGCGAGGCGCTGCACCTGACGCGCGAGGGCGGGCATTCGCATCGCCGCATCGTCCATGTCGACGACGCGACGGGTTGGGCGGTGCAGGAGGCGCTGATCCGCGCGGCGCGGGCGCATCCCAACATCACGCTGCTGCCCGACATGGTCGCGGTCGACCTGGCGACCAGCCGGCACGAGCTGCGCTATTCGGGCGCGGGCAATGTGTGGGGCGTCTATGCGTTCAACCGCGCGACCGACCGGGTCGAGTTGTTCACCGCGCGCGCGACGATCCTCGCCACCGGCGGGGCCGGGCGGACCTATTTGTTCAGCACTGCCCCGCGCGGGGCGACCGGGGACGGCATCGCCATGGCGTGGCGCGCCGGATGTCGCGTGTCGAACATGGAATTCATGCAGTTCCACCCGACCTGCCTCTACAATCTGGAGGTCAAGAACTTCCTGATCACCGAAGCGGTCCGGGGCGAGGGTGGCAAGCTCATCAACCCGACCACGGGCAAGAATTTCATGCCCTATTACGACCCGCGCGCCGAACTGGCCCCGCGCGACATCGTGGCGCGGGCGATCGATGCGGAGATCAAGCGCTTCGGCCTCGATTATGTCCATCTCGACATCAGCCATATGGACCCCGCGTTCGTGCGCGGCCATTTCCCCAACATCTACGAAAAGCTGCTGGGGCTGGGCATCGACATGACGACCCAGCCGATCCCGGTCGTGCCGGCACAGCATTATACCTGCGGCGGCGTGCTGATCGACCGCGACGGGCGAACCGACCTGCCCGGCCTCTATGCGGTCGGCGAAGTGTCGCAATCCGGGCTGCACGGGGCCAATCGCCTCGCGTCCAACTCGCTGCTCGAATGTTTCGTATTCGGCGAAGCGGCGGCGAAGGACATCGCCGCGCGCTGGGGCAGCCTGCCGCCGCCGCCCGCGATCCGGCCGTGGGACGAAAGCCGCGTGACCGATTCCGACGAGGAAGTGGTCATCAAGCAGAACTGGACCGAAATCCGCCGCTTCATGTGGAACTATGTCGGTATCGTGCGGTCGACCAAGCGGCTGGAGCGGGCGCGCCACCGGATCGCGATGCTGACCGAGGAGGTGGCCGATTATTACGGCCATTTCCGCGTCACCGCCGACCTGATCGAACTGCGCAACCTGTTGCAATCGGCCGATCTGATCGTGCGGTCGGCGCTCCGGCGGCAGGAGAGTCGCGGCCTGCACTACACGCTGGATTATCCCGAAACCGAGCCGCAAGCGGTCGATACCATTCTCGTTCCATAACGAGCCCCGCCGTTCGTCGTCCCTGTGGGGGGATTCGTCGCAAGCGACCGGCTGTGCCCTGTCATGTTAACATCCGGACAAGCATGGTCGGGCCACAGTCCGGGGTGAGATGGTCGCACACATGTTGAATCGAATCGGGTCGCGCAAGGCGGCGCTGATGGTAGCGGTGATTGCGTTGGGCGGGGCCGGAATGGCGACGCGCACCTTGCCGCCCGCGGCACAGGCCGCGCCGCCACGCTATGCCGTGCCGGTGCCGCTGCCGGCACAGACGCGGCCCGCGCCGCCGGCCCTGGTGTCGGCGATCAACGCGCTGGGCGGCGGGTTCCAGGGCAAGGTCGGCATCGCGGTGCGCAGCATCGACGACGGCTGGGTCGTGGGCCATGCGATGGACCAGCGGATGCCGCAGCAATCGGTCAGCAAGCTGTGGGTCGCGCTGACCATGATGAACGCGATCGACGAGGGGCGTTATGCGCTGACCACCCCGGTCACGATCACCCGCAGCGACCTGACCCTGTTTCACCAGCCGATTGCCTATCTGATGAAGGACGGCGTGTTCAACACGACCGTCGGCGACCTGCTGCGCCGCGCGCTGACGATGAGCGACAATACGGCGAACGACAAATTGCTGAACCTTGCCGGCGGCCCGGTCGCGGTACGCGACTTCATCGCCAGCCGGGGCCTGGGCAATATCCGCTTCGGCCCGGGCGAACGCTTGTTGCAGGCGAAGACCGCCGGTCTGCCGTGGAAGCAGGAATATTCGCAGGGCAACGCCTTTGCGCAGGCGCGTTCGCGGCTGGACCCCAATGTCCGCCGCGCGGCCTATCAGGCCTATGTGGCCGATCCGCCCGATGGCGCGGGCGCGGGTGCCATCGCCGATGCGCTGGCGCGGCTGCATCACGGGATGCTGTTGTCCGAACAGTCGACCCGCTGGCTGCTGGACACGATGAGCCATACTCGCACCGGCCGCGCCCGCATCCGCGCCGCGCTGCCCGCCGGGTGGAGCGTCGCGCACAAGACCGGCACCGGACAGGATCTGGGCGGGCGTACGGCGGGTTTCAACGATGTCGGCATCCTGACCGCGCCGGACGGCAAATCCTATGCCGTCGCGGTGATGATCGGCGATACCTCGCGACCGGTGCCCGAACGCCAGCAGCTGATCCAGACGGTCGTGTCATCGATCGTCGCGGTACACGGGTAGGGAAGCCGCAGCGCTGCGCGTCGCCACCCATGGGGCGGAACGGTTCGATGGCGCGGTAGCGGACGAACTGCCGCTGATTGAGGCTGCACTGGCCGAGGTTCCGCCCGACCGGGCCGGTGTCAGGGTCACCGGCAATGCGGCGCTGGCATCGCTGCTGGTCGCCAATGGCGTGATTGGGGCGATTGCTGCCCGCGCTTTGGGCGATAGCTGTCGTCCGGTCCGCGCGATCCTGTTCGACAAGAGCGAAGCGACCAACTGGGCGCTCGGCTGGCACCAGGACCGCACGATCTGCGTCCGTGAGCGGATCGAAACGCCGGGTTTCGGCCCATGGACGCTGAAGGCGGGGCTGCACCATGTCGAGCCACCCTTTGCCCTGCTGGCCGAGATGGTGACGCTCCGGGTACATCTCGACTCGGTCGATGCGGATAATGCGCCTTTGCTGATCGCGCCGGGATCGCATCGGGTCGGAAGGGTGCCGGTCGATGCCGTTCCATCGGTCGTGGAGGACTACGGCGTTGCGGCATGTTTGGCCGAACCGGGCGACGTCTGGCTGTATGCCACTCCGATCCTGCACGCATCGGACGCGGCGGTCCGTCCGATCCGGCGGCGCGTGCTGCAGGTCGATTTCTCCGCCGACCCACTGCCGAACGGCTTGGAATGGCTCGGCGTGTAGCCTGCCCTTATCGCTTGCCGAGCAACCTCGGCGCCACGCCCCGGTCGGTAATGAGCACCGGCGCGATGCTGCCGTCCTTGCGGAAATAGAGGCGGTCGATCGCGACTTCGCGGTGGTTGCCGTCGGTCTCGGTCAGCGGGCGGCGGTGATAGACGATGTACCAGTCGTCGGTACCCGGAACCTGCAACAGCGAATGGTGCCCCGCACCGCGCGCCACCCGTGCATCTTGTTGCAGCACCACCCCGCGCGGGGTGAACGGCCCCAGCGCACTCGGCCCGGTGGCATAGGCGACGCGATAGTCCGGGCCGGTCCAGTCGCCTTCCGACCACATCAGGTAATAGACGCCGTTCCGCTTGGCCATGAACGGCCCCTCGACATAATCGGGGGACGGGGTGATCGATTTGAAGGTCGTACCATCGGCGAACGGCACGATGTCGGTCAGCGTATCGGACAGGCGCACGACGTTGCAGTGCTTCCACCCGCCATAATAGAGATAGACCTGCCCGTCATCGTCGCGGAACGCCATCTGGTCGATCGGCTGCGCGCCGTTCACGATCCGGTTAATCAGCGGCTTGCCGATCGCGTCGCGAAACGGTCCTTCCGGCTTGTCCGCCACCGCAACGCCGATGCCGCCCGTCTGGGCATCGTTCTTGATGTCGTTCGCGCCGAAGAACAGATAATAGCGCCCGCGATGCTCGATCGCCGAAGGTGCCCACATCGAATAGGCCGCCCAGCCGACGCGCTCCACGTCCAGCACGCGCGGGTGCCGCGTCCAATGCACCAGATCGGGCGACGAAAAGGCATCGAGGAACGTCTGGCGCAGGAACGGGTGCCAGATATGCGGGGCCTTGCGCTCGTTCGCCTGCCACGGCGTGAAGCGGCTGGCCGGCGCGGGCGTGCCCTGGTCCGCCGAATAGGTCGGATAGATCCAGTAGCGGTCGCGAAAGATGCGGATTTCGGGATCGGCATACCAGCCGGGAAAGGCCGGATTGGCCGCCAGCGCCGCGCGCGGCAGCGCCAGCGATGCGCCCAGCCCGGCCAGCAGCGTGCGGCGGTCGACGCGCAGGTCAGCGATAATCGGTGATCGCATAGGTCCCCTCCTCTGCCGCCACGCGCGGCCCTACGATCGCGACCGCTGCGCCGGCCGCCTTGCCCGCTGCGACGCCCGCAGGCGAATCCTCGAACACCAGACAGTCCGCAGCCGCCACACCCAGTCGTTCGGCGGCTAGGCAGAAGCCCTGCGGGTCCGGCTTGCCCCGCGTTACATCCTCGGCGGTGATGAAGACTTTCGGGATCGGCAGGCCGATCGCCCGCAACCGCACTTCGGCAAGGTTGCGCGGGGCGGAGGTGACGATCGCCCATTCGTGCGGAGCTAGCCCCTCGATCAGGTCGTGGATGCCGTCGATCGCAACGACACCGTCGACATCCTCCAGTTCGGCGGCGTTCAGCCACGCGGCTTCGGCATCGACATTCATGCTCGGCGTGGCGAAGCGGCGGACCGTGTCCTCGCCCCGTACGCCGTGGCACATCGCGATCAGCGCCTCGGCATCGATGCCGTGCCGGTCGCACCAGCGCCGCCAGACCCGCTCGACCGCTGCGCTGGAATCGAGCAGCGTCCCGTCCATGTCGAACAGGAACGCGGCATAGGGGACGTTGTGGAACGACGGCATGACGGCGTCGTACCGGGTGGGAGCGGGGGAGGCAAACGAACCTTGGGGGCCATCTCTCCCGATCGTGGCCCCGCGAAGGCGGAGGCCCAGAGCCAAGCAAAACAAACGCTTGCGTGCGGCGCTCTGGACCCCCGCCTGCGCGGGGGTACGTTATCGATGAGGAAGCGTGCTGCGCCTCAATGCCGGAAGTGGCGCATTCCGGTGAATACCATCGCGAGGCCCGCTTCGTCCGCCGCCGTGATCACTTCGTCGTCGCGGATCGATCCGCCCGGCTGGATCACCGCCGTCGCGCCCGCCTCGACCGCGGCCAGCAGGCCGTCGGCGAACGGGAAGAACGCGTCGGATGCGACCGCCGACCCGATGGTGCGTGCTTCGCTCCAGCCGGCCTTGTCCGCCGCGTCCTTCGCCTTCCACGCGGCGATGCGAGCGGATTCCAGCCGGTTCATCTGGCCTGCACCGATACCCGCCGTGCTGCCGTCCTTGGCATAGACGATCGCGTTCGACTTCACATGCTTGGCGACGGTCCACGCAAAGCGGCAATCGGCCAGTTCCTGGCTCGTCGGCTGGCGCTTGGTCACGACCTTGAGGTCGACCTGGCCCAGATTGCCGCCGTCGCGCGACTGGACCAGCAGCCCGCCGGCAATGGTCTTGACCATCAGCCCGCCGCGCGCCGGATCGGGCAGATCGCCGGTCAGCAGCAGGCGCAGGTTCTTCTTGGCGGCGAACACCGCCTTCGCCTCGTCATCGGCCGAGGGGGCAGCGACGACTTCGGTAAAGATGCCACTGATCGCGCGCGCGGTTTCTCCGTCAAGCGGACGGTTGACCGCGATGATCCCGCCGAACGCCGATACGCTGTCGGACGCGAGGGCGGCCTGATAGGCTTCGATCAGCGTCGCGCCGGTCGCGACGCCGCACGGATTGGCGTGCTTGACGATGACCACGGTCGGCGGGCCGTCGCGGAATTCGCTGACCAGCTCCAGCGCGGCATCGGCGTCGTTGTAATTGTTGTAGCTCAGCGCCTTGCCTTGCACCTGCTCCGCCTGCGCAATGCCGCGCGCGGCGGGACCGCGCGGGATGTAGAGCGAGGCCGACTGGTGGGGGTTCTCGCCGTAGCGCAGCTCCGCGCCGCGGGTGAAGGCGAGCGGGAGCGTGTCGGGGAATGCCTGTCCCTGATCGGCGAAGGCGAACCACTGTGCGATCGCCGAGTCATAGGCGGCGGTCGCTGCATAGGCTTTCGCGGCAAGACGGCGGCGAGTGGCGAGCGTCGTCGCGCCGCCGGTCTCGGCCAGTTCGGCGATCAGCGCGGCATAGTCGGCGGGATCGGTGACGATCGCCACCGCATCATGGTTCTTCGCGGCCGAACGCACCATCGACGGGCCGCCAATGTCGATATTCTCGATGATCGTGTCGCGGTCGGCGCCCTTGGCCACGGTCGCTTCGAACGGATACAGGTTCACGACGACGATATCGATCGCGCCGATGCCGTGTTCGTCCATCGACGCGACATGCTGCGGATTGTCGCGCACCGCCAGCAGCCCGCCATGGACCACCGGGTGCAGCGTCTTGACCCGCCCGTCCATCATTTCGGGAAAGCCGGTCAGCTCCGAAATGTCGCGGACGGTGAGGCCGGCGTCGCGCAAGGCGCTGGCGGTGCCGCCGGTGGAAACCAGCTCGACGCCATGGTTGGCAAGGGCGGTGGCGAGGTCGACGATACCGCTCTTGTCGGAAACCGAGAGGAGCGCGCGCTGTGCGGTGACATGATCCATGGCCGCGCCCTTTCGCGCGAATGCGGCGGCGGGGCAAGGGGGCGCGGGTTGCGACTTTCGGCGGTTGGGGAAGCCGTCTCCTCGCGATACGTTGACGACGCATGGTGTTGCGAAACGGAGGATTCGGAATGCGTGGCTATGGCTTCCCCTTTCTCATTTCCGTGCTGCTGGCAGGCTGTTCACCATCGACGAACGACGTGGATGCACAGATCAAGGCCGCGCAACTGGCTTCGACATTCGGGGCGACCGCGACCTGGAAGCTGTCGGACGCAAACTGGTAGCGGCAACGCCGGCAATGCGCGATGCCGCCTATCGCTTCTGCATCGAACGCTATGGCGGGGATAGCAACTGCTTCAATGAACAGGACTATTCGCTGATTGCTGCCAATCACGTGGAAAGCAACGTCCGCCGTGCCATCCGGGGCGTTTCCAGTGCGCCCTTTTTCGATGCACTTCGCGCCCGGCCGGCGGCATTTGACGATGCCCGGCGTTATTGTTTCTCGGTGTATCGGGATGCAGGCGCACAGGACGCCCGGATACTGGGTCCGTGCCTGTCCAGCGCGACGGGATCGGATTTCTTTGCGATCATCCCGGTTCCGTGACGCCCGATAGCACCTCGGATAGCGTTGGCAGGGCAAAGATGCTTTTCGATGAAAGGACCCCTAATGCAACGTCTGCAATCGAAACTCTGCGTCGTCACCGGCGCGGCGCGCGGGATCGGCCATGCCATCGCCACGCGCTTTCATGAAGAGGGCGGCATCGTCGTCCTGACCGATATCGACGCCCATGCCGGACAGGCCGCCGCCGATGCGCTCGGCTGTCGGTTCATCGCGCTCGACGTGCGCGAGGAGGGCGACTGGGCACGGCTGTCGCGCGACGTGCCCACAGCCGATGTGATGGTCAACAATGCCGGGGTGACCGGGTTCGAGGGCGGCATGGTCGCCCACGACCCCGAACATGCCTCGTTGGAGGATTGGCGCGCGGTCCATGCGGTCAATCTCGACGGCACCTTCCTCGGCTGTCGCTATGCCATCGGCGCGATGAAGGCGGCCGGCACCGGATCGATCATCAACATCTCGTCACGCTCCGGGCTGGTCGGCATTCCGGGCGCGGCCGCCTATGCGTCATCGAAGGCGGCGATCCGCAATCATAGCAAGAGCGTCGCACTCTATTGCGCGCAGCAGGGCTGGCGCATCCGCTGCAACTCGGTCCATCCGGCAGCGATCCTGACCCCGATCTGGGAACCGATGCTGGGCGACGGCCCCGACCGGGAGGCGCGGATGGCGGCGCTGGTCGCCGACACGCCGCTCAAGCGGTTCGGATTGCCGGAGGAGGTCGCGGCAGTCGCGGCGATGCTGGCGTCGGACGAAGCGGCATATATGACCGGGACCGAGGTCAATATCGATGGCGGACTGCTGGCCGGATCGGCTGCGTCGCCGGGGTAGGCTCATCGTCACCCCGGACTTGATCCGGGATCCCGCTCTCTAACCGGCCGCAGTGAAGAAGCGGGACCCCGGGTCAAGCCCGGGGTGACGGGATAGGGACGGATTACCCCTTTTTCACCGACGTCGGCACGGCGCAGGCCAAGGCCTGGCGATAGGGCTGCTTCCAGCAGCGGCGAAACCCATCGAGTATGTTGAGATTTCTTGGCCACTGCAATTTCGTCGGCTTGCCGTCCGGCCCAACTGTCTGGGCCAACTCGGGTGGCTTCGGCAGGGCGGCCAGTGCGGCACGGGCGCGCTCCAGCCCCGACCGGTCGCCACGCAGGAATGCGATGGTGCCATCGACATACCGGTTCCAGCCCCAAACCCGATCGATCTCGGCCGGCTTGCGGCTGCGCTCGAACAAGGCGATCGCCTGCTGTTTTTGTCCGATCTCGGCCCGCATTTGTCCTTCGTGCCAGAACAGAAGGCGGATGTCGGGTGCATCGGAACCATGCGCCGTGCGCCAGTCGCGGATCAGGTTGGCCGCTTCTGCCGTACATCCCCGATTCGATAGACCACGCCAGCCACCCGCCATATCCTGATCGAACGCGTCATAGTCCAATGCCAGCATTGCCGCCCGGTCATAGCGGCAATCGGGGGCGGGAAGGGCGACCAGTGCAGCAGCCAGCAACAACATCACCCTATCTCCTCATCCTATCGCGCGCGGTGGAACCGCCACGAAAAATCATGGCCCCCGGCCGGGGTCGCGCCCGACAGCACCAGCTGGAAGGTTGGCACCGGCGTGCCGCCCTCGTCGATCCACAGGCTTTCCTCGACGCCCAGCGTCGCGCCCTTGCACCGGAACTGCCATACCGGGCCGCCATCCGGAATGCGCAGGAACGCGGCCTGTCCGTCGGGCGTCGGCGCGATCTCGATTCCGGGGGCGAGGTGGAAGCGTGCGACGAACCCCGTCTCCCCCTTGCGTCCGCGCCGGCCGGTCGGGATCAGCATATCCTCGCCCTGCACGTCGCGACCATCGGCGGATAGGGTCAGGACGCGGCGATGCTGGAAGCCGAGGCGTTTGGCATAGCCGTCATGCGCAACCTCGATCCGGCTGATCGCGTCGCTTTCCTGCCTTGCCAAGTCGACCACGCCGACGCCCTTGCCCAGCGAACCGTCGGCATGGATTGCGGTCGAATTGGCATCGGCCAGCACCAGTGTCGAATGGGCGGCGGTGGTGCGTAGCGCGCGGCGCAGCTCGGGGGAGAGCGTCAGCAAGGCCGCGCCCGCGCCGCCGCAATTGACGACGATCCGCTGCCCGGCATCGGACAGTTCGAACGCCAGCGTCGACGCACAGCCCTCCCGCGCAGCCCGCGCGACCGGCGGCGGGGCGCAATCGACCATCAGCACGGTGCGCCCGGCAGCGAGCCGCTGATAGCCCCAGTCGCCGGCATGGCGCAGGGGACGCGTGCGCACGCCGGTCGCCGCGACGACATCGGCGATGCGTTCGCCGTCGACCGGCCCCGATCCCTGCCAGCAGGCGAGGCCCCCCTCACCATGGCACACGCCGAGCAGCGCCGCGACCATCCGGGTCAGCGCCAGCCCCTGCGCCTCGGGCACGTCCATCCGCCGCGCGGCATAGATTTCGCGCAAAGCGGTCAGCGTCATCACCGCGTCCAGCTGTTCGGCGGGCGAGCGGCCGACGATGCCGCCATCCTCGAACAGTCCGTTGGTCAGCGCCCGCGCGAGGCCATGTTCGCCGAATGCGCGGCGCGGATCGCCGCCCGGTATGACCAGTCCAGCGGCGACCACCCCTGCCCAGGCCGTGATCGCGCGGATGCCTGCGGAAGCCTTCCCCGCTTCCCCATCGAGGTGCCTAGCGGCGCGCGCGATCGTATTGAGCACACGCGAGCGATAGACCAGATCGGTCGACGACAGGATCAGCGGGGCGTGGGCGATCCAGAACAGCATTCGCCGCCCGGTGACATGCCCGCTCCACGCCGGTTCGGACACCCGCTCGCCATGCGCCGCCAGCCATTGCAGCATCAGCGTCTCGGCGATCGGCACCGCGGTTACGCGCGGCGCGACGCTGGAGAGGTCGCGCAGCCACGCAAAGCTATGCAGATGCTCGGCAAAGGCGCTGGAGAATTTGGGACGGTCGAGGCCGAGGCGAGCAAGCGGGACGCTCTCGCCCCGGAACATCAACTCGCCGCGCAACAACGCCTGCCCGCGCGCCATGTCGCCGAAGAACGGGTCGTCGGCGATCGCGATCAGCTTGAGCGGATGCCGCCCCTTCAGCCGCAGCCCGTGCAACGGGGTGCGCCATGCCAGCTGTTGCAGTTTCTCGGCGATGCGTTCGGACAGCGACAGTCCGGTGCCGCCGCCCTGCCGCACCAGCCGCTTGCCGACGTCGATCTCGCCCTGCGGTTCGTCGATCGGCTGGGGCGGGATCATGCGCCGCGCAGTGCGGCGATATTCGCGGCATAGGCGGTCGGGCCGCCGGTAAAGGTCGCGGTGCCGGCGACGAGGCAGTCGGCCCCGGCGGCAATCGCCTTGGGCGCGGTTACCCGGTCGATCCCGCCATCGACCTGCAGGTCGATGTGGCGACCGGTCGCGTCGATCTTCGCGCGCAGCACCTCGATCTTGCGCAGCTGGCTGTCGATGAACTTCTGTCCGCCGAACCCCGGATTGACGCTCATCACCAGCAGCAGGTCTACAAGATCGATCACCTGATCGACCACTTCGACCGGCGTGCCGGGGTTCAGCACCACGCCGGCGCGCTTGCCCAGTGCCTTGATCCGCTGAAGCGTGCGGTGGAGGTGCGGGCCCGACTCCGGGTGAACCGACAGGATGTCGGCCCCGGCCTCGGCAAAGGCTTCTACCAGCGGGTCAACCGGCGATACCATCAGATGGACGTCGAACGGCTTGGGGCTATGCGGGCGCAGCGCCTTCACCACCGCCGGGCCAATGGTCAGGTTCGGCACGAAATGCCCGTCCATCACATCGATATGAATCCAGTCCGCCCCGGCGGCATCGATGGCACGGACTTCCTCGCCCAGCTTGGCGAAGTCGGCGGACAGGATGGACGGCGCGATACGGACGGGTTGCATGGGGCCCGTCCTAGCATGGTCTGCCGACTCGGCAAGCAAAGGGTAAAGGAACATGCAACAATTGGTGCGACTTGGCCGGATTGGGCGCTAGCTGAACAACGCGTCCTCGCGCCGGCTTGCGATGACCTCTTGCAGGCTCGGTTCCCGCAGCCGTTCGATCGTGTCGCAGTCGGCGTGCCAGCGGATCAGTCCGGCATCGGCGAACTGTCCCAGCCAATAGTCCATGCACCACCGCCCCCACCGCGCGCGAAATCGCGTGGCGTTGCGCAGGATCGCGTCGAACTGGTGCAGCGGCGGGATATGGACGGCGTGATGCTGGTGCCACGCAACCGCGCCGCCGACCCATGCCATCGGGACGCCGGCCGCTTCGAGCCGCCACGCAAAATCGGTTTCCTCACCGCCATAGCCGACATAGCCGGTATCCATGCCGCCCGCCGCGTCCCAGGCCGTCCGCGGCAGGGCGAAGGACAGGCCCCACAGCTCGCCATGGCTGGGCACGGGACGGATTTCGTCCGCGGCCAGCGCCGGCTTGGCGGGATGGCGGACGCCCCTTGCCGGGTCGAACG
The DNA here is from genome assembly GCF_022664435.1 of Sphingomonas panni. Taxonomy (GTDB): domain Bacteria; phylum Pseudomonadota; class Alphaproteobacteria; order Sphingomonadales; family Sphingomonadaceae; genus Sphingomonas; species Sphingomonas panni. The sequence continues at coordinate 25,757 of NZ_JAKREU010000009.1, forward strand.
GGCCGGGCGGGAGATAGTGCACCTCACCCAGATAGACCGCGGGCGCGGCGTCCAGTGCGTTTGCATAGCGTTCGACCAGCGTCGGTGACGGCACGCAGTCGACGTCGAGGAAGATCAGCCGATTGCCCCGCGCGGCCTCGGCGGCCGCGTTGCGTGCTTCGGCAAGCGGCATCGGATCGCCCGGCACGAACACGTTGCGCACCGGCACGCCGGGATCGGGCAGGCCGTCCGGCGCATGATCCTGCATATAGGCGATGACCAGTTCGTCGGGCCGGCGCGTCTGCTCGGCAAGGCCGGCCATCAGCTGTGCCAGTTGCGCGGTCCGCCCGCGCACCAGCGTACAGACCGAAATCACGCCGACAGTCGCTGCGCCGGCAGTCGCCGGAAATGCGCGACCCCCTCCATGATGCCGAACGCATAGCCGCGCCGCGCGACATAGCTGTGGGCGAGGTCGGGCCGCTGGGCGAGGCCGTCCGAATAATTGCCGACGATGATCGCATGGGCACAGGCGCGCAGCATTTCGACATCGTTGCCGCTGTCGCCCGCGACGATCACCTGATCGCGGCGCATCTGCGCCCGGCGGCGGACATGGTCGACCGCCGTCCCCTTCGACGCGGCCAGCGGAAGGATATCGAGATAGCGGCCATGGCTGTGAATGACCGAAGCGGTCAGGCCGGCGGCGGCGAGCAGGTCGCGGACCCGCTCGGCGATATCGGCCTCGCCGCCGGTGAAGTAGCTCAGTTTATGGCTGCGTTGTTCGAGCGGGCTTTGCGGGCGTAGCTCGCCCCGGCTCGACAGCAGTGCGGCGATGGCGGCACGGTCCCATCCGGCGTCGATGATCGCCGTCCATTCATCGTCGCGTTCATATACCCCACCATGGACGCGGTGGTAGATTTCCGACCCGACCGAGGTGATCATGACGGCGGGCGGCGCGACCTGGTTCTGGGCGAGGATCGCCAGCGCGCTGTGCAGGCTGCGGCCGGTCGCGATGCCGAACGCCATGTCGTGCTGGTCGCCATGCCACAGGTTGAACGCCTGCGCCGCTTCGGTCTCGCCCAGCAGCGTGTTGTCGATGTCCGAGATCAGCAGCAGGCGCGGGCTGGCGACGGCCGGGGCCGGCGGAGCGATCACCGCTGCTGCCAGTTCGGCATAGCGCGTGACATGGCCGTCCCAGTCGTACAGCTCCGCCACGCTGGCCCCGGCGCGCGAATAGCGGTCCCACAGCGCATCGTCGGACAGGATCTTCAGCATCGCCCGGCCGATCGCCATCGGATCGCGCGGGTCGACGAGGATGCCGTTGTCGCACCCCTCGATGATGTCGTTCGGCCCGCCGCTGTCGGTCGCGACCAGCGGCAGGCCCGATGCGGCGGCCTCCAGCAGGGTCAGGCCGAAGGGTTCGTTGAGCGCCGGGTTCACGAAGATGCCGCGCTTCGCCCGGGCATGTGCATAGATGGCGGGTACTTCATGCGGAGCATGGGTCTTGGGGATCGCGACCGATCCGTAGAGGTCGTAGCGATCGATCAGCGCGAACAGTTCGGCCATGTTGCCCGCCAGTTCGGGTTCGAGGCTGCGCGGATCGTCGCGCGTCCCCGCCACGATGACGAGGTTCGCGGCGGTCTGCAGCGCCGGGCATCGGCCATAGGCATGGACCAGCGCCGCCAGGTTCTTCTTGCTGACCGGGCGGGCCAGCGCGAGGATCACCGGCTTGGACGGGTCGGCGAGGAAGCGGTCGATCCGTGCATCGACCATCGCATCGGTGCAGGTGCCCGCGAACATCCCCAGATCGCTGCCCGGCGGGATGATGCGGATGCGGCCGGGATCATAGCTCGGATAGCCGGCATATTGCACCTCCGCCTCGTCGCGCGAGGAGGCGATGATCGCATCGGCATGGGCGATGGCATGGTCCTCGATCACGATGCGGCGTTCGAGGCCGGCGGTTTCCGCGCAATCGGTGCCGAACGCGGCCTGCTTCACCCGGCCGAGCGAATGGGCGGTGAACATGTAGGGAATGCCCAGCCGTGCCTTGATCGCCGCCGCCACCGCGCCGGCATCGGCATAATGGGCGTGGATCAGGTCGGGGCGACGGTCCAGCCCCTCGATATGCGCGACCAGCGCGTCGACGAAGCTGTCGGTTTCGGTCCACAGCGCTTCCTTGGCCAGATAGGCGTCGCTCGCCGAGCGCAGGCGGACGATCCGCGTCGTGTCGTCGATCGCCTCGACCGCGCGCCAATAGCCGTCGCCGAGCGGCCCGCCGCGAAAGGCGCGGGTGACGATCTCGGTACGCTCGATCCCCGCATGCCGCCCCGTAGCGGCGACCAGATCGAGAAGATAGCGGATGTGACCGCCGGTATCCGCCGTCACCCCATATTCAACCTCCCGCGCGCGAAGACATCCCTGCAGGGCGAGGTGAAGGATGAACATTACGGAACTTTCCCGTTAAAAAACGCGGACTTGTTGCCGCCCTCACAGGAACCGTTGCGCCTCCGCTTTGTTCCGGTGGGCGATGGTATCCCCGCTTCGCATCGCCCAGGTCGCCCCGGTCATCTACCCCACGCCGCCAAGGGGGGCGGGGGGAACCGAGCGGGTCGTGTCCGACCTGACCGAGGCGTTGATGGCGATGGGCCATGACATGACGCTGATCGGTCCGAGCGACAGCGTGACCACCGCCCGCCATCTGTCGGCGCATCCCAGCCTGTCGGCGCTGGAAGCCTATCACGGCCCGGTCGCGCCCGGCGTGCCCGCCGCGCTGGAGGCGGCGCAACTGGGGTTGCTGGCCGCGCATCTGACCGAGTTCGATATCGTCCATTGCCATGGCGAGTTCGCCCATGCGGCCGTGCTGGGCAGCCGGATCGGACGCAGCCTGACCACGGTCCATTGGCGGCTGGACGAGCTGGACCGGAAGCTCTTCTTCCACAGCTTTCCCGAGCTGCCGGTCGCGGCGATCTCGCAGGCGCAGGCACGCGACCTGCCGCGCGCCAACCGCGCCGGCGTGGTGCATCACGGCATTCCGGCCGACCGGTTCGCCGCCGGGACAGGGGGCGAAGGCATCGCGTTCATCGGGCGGATGACCGACCAGAAGCGGCCGGACGTCGCGATCCGCGTGGCGCGTGCCGCCGGACGGTCGATCCGGCTGGCAGGCGGGATCGATGTCGGCAATCCGCGCTATTTCGACGAACGGGTCGCGCCGTTGCTAAGTGACGACGCGGTGCATGTCGGCGAGGTCGACGATCGTGCGAAACAGGCGCTGCTGGGCGAGGCGGCGGCGCTCCTCTTCCCGATCGACTGGCCCGAACCGTTCGGGCTGGTGATGATCGAGGCGATGGCGTGCGGCACGCCCGTGATCGCCTGGGATCGCGGCAGCGTGCGCGAAGTGGTCGAACCGGGCGTGACCGGCTTCATCGTGAGGACCGAGGACGAGGCCGTCGAGGCGCTGGGCCGGATCGACACGCTCGACCGGGCGCGGGTGCGCAAGCGGTTCGAGGAACGCTTTACGGCGACTCGCATGGCGGAGGATTATGTGACGCTCTACCGGCAACGGATCGCGCTGGCGCAGGGCGCTGGCGCATGAGGATCGGCATCCTCACCTGGGCCTATCCGCCTGAAAAGAGTGGGTTGTCGCGCGCGGCCTGCGAGATCGCGCACGCACTCGCCGAAGCCGGACACGATGTGCGCGTCGTCACGATGGACCGGACCGGTCGCAGCAGCAGCGACGGAGTCGAGGTGATCGGCGCGGCGGAGGACGGGTGGCTCGCGCGGCTCAGGCGCTGGCCCGGCATCGGTCATTTGTGCGGCCCGGCGATGATCGCGCGCACCGTCCGCTGGCTCCATGCCGAACGCCCGTTCGACGTGGTGGAGGCGACCAACTGGTATGCGCCGGGACTGTGGGTCGCGCTGACCGGTCCTGCGCCGCTCGTCACCCGCAATTCGACCCCGGTCGCGACCAGCGCCGCCAAACCCCGTTCCCTGCGCGACCGGATCGATCGCTGGGCGGCGGTGACGCTGGAGGCGCTGTCGGCGCGCGCCTCGGCCGGGTTGATCTCCAATACCGAAGCCCATGGCGCGAAGGTCGCAACGCTGTACGGCACGCGGCCGCCGGGGCAGGGCCATGCGGTGATCGGGCTCAGCCTGCCGCCGGCCATCGTCGATGCGGGGCGGGCGGCATCCTACCCGCCGGGCAATGATGAGTTGCGGCTGCTGTTCGTCGGGCGCAACGAACCGCGCAAGGGCACCGACGCGCTGATCGGTGCGCTGCCCCAACTGGCGGCGGAGGCCGACGCCGGCAGCCTGCCCGATTTCCGGCTGACGATGATCGGGCTGCACCGCACCGAACTGGACCGGTTGCCGCCGGCCGCACTCCGCCGGATCGACAGTTTCCACCGGGTCGAGGACGACGCGCTCCATGCTGCGCTCGCAGCTGCCGATATCGTCGTTGCGCCGTCACGCTATGAGAGTTTCGGGCTGGTCTATCAGGAGGCGATGACCTTCGGCCGGCCGATCGCGGCGTGCGGCGAAGACCCGAGCGCAAGACTGTTCGTCGGCGGCAGCGGCGCGGGGTTGCTGGCGGACGACTGCACGGCCGACGCGCTGGGCGCGATCTTGCGGCGGATGCTGCGCGATGGCGATCTGCGGCAGGCGCTGTCGACGGCGGCAAGAGTCGCGGCGGGGCGCTTTACCCGCGCCGGCCTCGCCGCCGAAACGGTCGCCGCTTATGGCGCGTCGTTAAAGGGGCGCAGCAGGGCGGCTTCGTCGCCGGGGCGGCCGGCACCCGCCGACATGGCCTCGTAGACCTTCGAGCGTTCGATCACCCGGGGGCGGTCGAGATGATGCTCGATCGCCCCCGCCAGCGCCAGCGAGGTCCGTTCGAACGGGACGACAGGGCGTTCATGGACCGTGCCGGCAAAACGGATATGCGCACGGGTCAGGCGATACTGGATGTCGGGCCATAACGCCGACTGCACGCCGTCGACGAGGTTACGGCGCGGCAGGCCCAGCGCCCACAGCCCGTCACAATCCGCCGCCGCCGTCAGCCAGCCGAGCGCCGCCAGCAACGCCGCGTCCGGTGTCTCGTCGCTGTCGAGTTGCAGCACCCAGCCCGTCGCCAGCGCCTGCACCCGGTTGCGTTGCGCAGCGAAGTCACCCGCCAGCGGATGGGCATGGACTTGGGCACCGGGAACCGCCCGTGCCAGCGCCGCCGCATCGCCCTCGCTGCCGTCGAGCAGGACGATCCGGTCGGCGAAGTGCGGGGCAAGGTCGGTCAGCAGCCGGGCGACATGGTCGCTTTCTCCGGCGCGGGCGATCATGCCCAGCGTGATCGCGTGCGGTTGGGCCGTGGCCGACCGCCAACCATCGCCATCCGTCACCAGTCCCAGCGCCCAGCCGGCGTTGCGCCGGGCGTGCGGTGCGAGGGCGATGCCGGCGGCGGGCGTACCGTCGATCAGCAGCGACCGGATCGCCGCGCGCACCGTAGCCGGCATGAAGTACAGGTCGGCCAGCGCCAGCCCGCAATGGTTGCATTCGGGCATCGCGCGGTCGTGCCAGCGATCATTGCCGCAGATCGGGCAGCGCGGGCCGGTGATCGTTTCGTCCATTGGTGGCAGCCCCCTTGCGTTACGATGCGGGGGAACGCACGACGGGGACGGCAGTTCGCCGGGGAGGATTACGGGGAACGAACATGGACACGATCATCGTCGCCGGGGCCACTGGCGACCTTGGCAGCCGGATCGCGAAGGCGGCGGTGGCGCGCGGGGCGAAGGTGCGCGCGCTGGTCCGCGCCGGCACCGCGCCCGACCGGATCGCGGCGCTGGCGGCGATCGGGGCCGACCCGCATGTCGTGGATTTCGACGATGCCCAGGCGCTGTCGCACGCCTGTCGCGGGGTGGTGTGCGTCGTATCGGCGCTGAACGGCCTGGGCGATACGATCCTCGATACCCAGACGAAGCTACTGGATGCGGCGCTGGGCGGCGGCGCGGCGCGGTTCATCCCGTCCGACTTCTCGATCGACTATCGCGCGCTGCCGACCGGTACCAACCGCAATTTCGACCTGCGTCGCGCGTTCCGCACCCGGATCGATACCGCACCGATCATGGCGACCTCGATCTTCAACGGCGCGTTCGCCGACATGCTGAACGGGCAGATGCCGCTGATCCAGCGACGGGTGCGGCGCGTGCTGTACTGGGGCGATGCCGATGTGAAGTTCGCGCTGACGACGAAGGACGATGTGGCGGCCTATACCGCCGCCGCCGCGCTTGACCCCGCAGCCCCCCGCAACCTGCAGATCGCCGGCGCAGAGGTCAGCGCGCGCGATCTGGCGGCACTGATGGGGGAGGTCACGGGCAAGCCCTATGGCCTGCTGCGCGCCGGGTCGCTGGGCGCGCTCGGCCGGATGATCGGGGTGACGCGGCGGCTGTTCCCGGCGCGGGACCAAGTGTTTCCGGCGTGGCAGGGAATGCAGTATCTCCATAACATGTTCGACGGGCGCGCGCCGAGCGGACCGGTGGATAACGGCCGGTATGATGTGGCGTGGACCGATTTGCGGGACGTGTTGGCCGACCGTCCGTGAGGGACCGTCGCCCCAGCGCAGGCTGGGGCATCAAGCCGCAGGAGCGTTGCGCCGGCGGAGGGAGATCCCAGCCTGCGCTGGGATGACGTACCCTTACGATGGCGAGAACCGCTGCAACGGCAGCACCATCCCCGCCACCACGAACCAGCATCGTTCGACTGCCGCCGCCACCGCCTGGTTGAGTCGCCCCGCCTCGTCGCGAAATTCGCGGCCCAGCGGATGGTCGGGCACGATGCCCAGCCCCACTTCGTTGCTGACCAGCAGCAGCGGATGCCGTGCTGCGCCGATCGCGGCGATCAGGTCGGCGCTATGCCGCGCCACGTCATGCCCGCCGAGCATGACATTGGTCAGCCATAGCGTCAGGCAGTCGACCAGCACCGGCCCCTCCGCCGCAGCGATCGCCGGTGCCAGATCGACCGGACATTCGACCGTCCGCCAGCCGGGACCGCGATCGGCGCGGTGGCGGGCGATGCGGTCGGCCATTTCCGCGTCCCACGCCTGCGCGGTGGCGAGATAGGTCCACGGCCCCGGCAGCGCCTCGCACGCACCTTGCGCCAGCCGGCTCTTGCCCGACCGCGCGCCGCCCACGAACAGGGTTGTCGTCGCCATCTTGTCCCGTGCCCCGATGCGCTTTAAGGGCGCGGATGCGACAGGTTCCCAGAAATGGGATGAAAAGGGAACCCGGAAGCGCGTTTGCGACGCGTCATCCGGGGCTGCCCCCGCAACTGTGACCGGCGAGCCCTGCTCCTCCGTGTGCCACTGGATGCAAATCCGGGAAGGCCGGGCAAGGCGATGACCCGCGAGCCAGGAGACCTGCCCGTCGCGGTTGTCCTTCGCGCGGACGGGGTGTGCCGGGCGATCGAGGGTTTCCTCGCGTGACGACGTCGTTGGGGTCGTGTGCGCGGGGGACAGGTGTCTGCCGCTTCCGTCGCGTGCGCCCCCGGATTGCATCTAGGGGGATTACCCGAATGAAGACCCGTTTCCTGTTGCTGCCCTGCCTGTTGGCGGCGACCCCAGCCTTTGCCCAGAGCGCCCAGTCGACCAGCGGCCTCGAACGTGTGGCCGGCAGCGACGACGAGATCGTCGTGACCGCCAACCGGGAGGCGCGTCCGGTCGACACCGTCGGACAGGCGGTGACCGTGCTCGACACCGCGACCATCGAAACCCGGCAGGCGGTGATCGTGTCCGACCTGCTGCGCCAGACGCCGGGCGTCACCGTCACCCGCAACGGCGGTCCGGGCACCACGACCAGCGTCAACATCCGCGGCGGCGACAGCGACCAGACCGTGGCGTTGATCGACGGCGTGAAGCTCAACGATCCGTCGTCGCCGGGCGGCGGGTTCAATTTCGGCAACCTGCTGATCGGCAATATCGCCCGCATTGAAGTGCTGCGCGGCGCGCAGTCGGTGCTGTGGGGCAGTCAGGCGATCGGCGGCGTCGTCAACCTCATCACCCGCCAGCCGACCGAAGCGCTGGCGATCAACGCACGGGCCGAGGGCGGATCGTTCGGCACCGGACAGGCCTTTGCCAATGTCTCGGGCAAGGCCGGGCCGGTATCGGCCAGCCTGGGCGGCGGGTTTTTCACCACCGATGGTATCTCGGCCTATGCGCCGGGGCGTGAGAAGGACGGATACCGGAACTACGGCGCGAACGGCAGCGTGTCGGTCGCGCTGGCCGACAGCGTGTCGGTCGACGTGCGCGGTTTTTATTCGAACGGGCGGACCGAGATCGACGGCTTTCCCGCGCCGACCTTCACCTTCGGCGATACGCGCGAAGTGGGCAAGGCCGAGCAATGGACCGGCTATACCGGGTTGAACGCCGCGCTGTTCGACGGGCGGTTCCGCAACCGCATCGGCTATGCTCATACCCAGAGCAATCGCAGCAACCGCGACCCCGACGGCACGCCCACAGAGACGTTCCGGGGCAAGGGGCGCAACGACCGCATCGATTATCAGGGGTCGTTCGACGTCACGGATGTGGTGTTCGCGACCTTCGGCGTCGAGCGTGAAGTGTCGCGCTTCACCACGGCGAGCTATGGCGGCACGCCGACGACCGGCCGCGCGCGGCTGCTCGGCGTCTACGGCCAGCTGGCGGTGACCCCGATCGAGAATCTGACGTTGACCGGCGGCGTGCGCCACGACGATCACAATGTGTTCGGCGGCGCGACGGTGTTTTCGGGCAGCGGGGTATGGTCGCCCAACGGCGGCAACACGCTGCTCCGCGCCAGCTATTCCGAAGGGTTCAAGGCACCGACCCTGTACCAGTTGCAGAGCGAATACGGAAATGCGCAGCTGACCCCGGAACGGTCGAAGGGCTGGGACGCGGGTATCACCCAGCGCGCCCTGGACGGCGCGGTGGAGGCCAGCGCGACCTGGTTCGACCGCACGTCGAAGGACCTGATCGCGTTCATTTCCTGCCCCGCCAACGGCACCGGCATCTGTGCCGGGCGTCCGTTCGGCACCTATGACAATATCCAGCGCGCCGAGGCGAAGGGGCTGGAATTCGCGCTGAAGCTCAAACCCGTCGAGGCGTTCACCGTCGCGGCGGCCTATACGTGGCTGGATGCGGAGAACCGCTCGGTCGGCACCGCCAATTTCGGGCGCAAGCTGGCGCGGCGTCCGGCGGACAGCATGACGGTCAACGCCGATTATCGCTGGGCATTCGGTCTTGGCGTCGGCGCGACCGTCACGATGATCGGCGACAGTTTCGACAATGCGTCGAACGCGCGCCGGCTGGACGGCTATGTCCTGACCGACCTGCGGGCGTCGTTGCCGATCACCGAGCGGGTCGAGGTCTATGGCCGGGTCGAGAACCTGTTCGACGAACGCTACCAGACCATCTTCCAGTACGGCACGCCGGGCCGCGCCGCCTATGGCGGTGTCCGGGTCCGCTACTGATCCGATGACATCCCTCGCCGAATTCTGCGCGCATGGTGGCCGGGTGGCTGCCGCTGCGCGTGCGTTCGGCGGGGGCGAGTGGATCGACCTGTCGACGGGCATCGCGCCATGGGCCTATCCCGTCGACACGCTCTACCCCGACCTGACGAAGCTGCCAGAACCCGACGAACTGGCCGCGCTGGAAATGGCGGCGGCGCAGGCGTTCGGCGTCGCCGATCCCGCCCGGGTCGTGGCGGTGCCCGGTACCGACCTTGCGCTGCGACTGCTTGCGGTCGTGCTGGCGGCGAAGCGGCCGGCGGTGGTGCGGCCGGGCTATGCCGGACACGCGGCGGCGTGGGGCGGGGGGCGCAGCGTCGTGGCGCTGGCCGATCCGGGCGATGCCGACCTGCTGGTGCTGGCATCGCCGGCCAATCCCGATGGGCGGGTGACGCCGCCCGCGCGGTTGCGGGCATTGGCCGAGCGGATGACGGTGGTCGTCGACGAAGCCTATGCCGACCCGGCCCCCGGCCTGTGCGGCGAAGCGTCGGACCGGCTGATCGTGCTCAGGTCGTTCGGCAAATTCTATGGCCTGCCCGGTGTCCGGCTGGGCTTCGTCATCGCCGGCGCGCGCGTTGCTGGGGCGCTGCGGCACCTGCTGGGCGACTGGCCGGTGTCGATGCCGGCGATCGCCATCGGTATCGCCGCCTATCGGGATGCCGCTTGGCGTGGGGAACAGGTGGAGCGGATCGAGACGGTCGGCAGCCTGCTCGACCTCGCCCTGTCGCGATGCGAGCGGATCGGGGCCGCGCCGTTGTTCCGGCTGATCGGCACGCCCGACGCGCACGCCCTGTTCCGTCATCTGTGCAACCATGCCATCCTGACCCGACCGTTCGCCGACGACCGGCGTCGCCTGCGCATCGGCCTGCCGCCCGACGGCGCGGCGCTGGCCCGCCTGACCCATGCCCTTGCCGAGTATTTCCGATGACCGAGACCCCCGACGATTACGCCCGCCACAATGCCCGGATGCAGCGCATGGCGGTGGCGCGTGAAAAGATGCAGGCGCGCCGCACGCTCGAACGCGGGCTGCTGATCGTCCATACCGGCAATGGCAAGGGCAAGTCGTCCAGCGCGTTCGGCATGGCGATCCGCAGCATCGGCTGGGGGATGAAGGTCGCGATCCTCCAGTACGTCAAGGGAAAATGGGAGACGGGCGAGCGCAACTTCTTCGACGCGCATCCCGACCTCGCCCGCTTCGAGGTGATGGGCGAGGGCTTCACCTGGGAAACGCAGGACCGCGCGCAGGACATCGCCGCCGCGCGGGCGGCATGGGAACGCTCGAAGGAGATGATCCTCGATCCTGCGATCGACTTCGTGATCCTCGACGAACTCAACATCGTGCTGCGCGACGACACGCTGCCGGTCGCAGAGATCGTCGATTTCCTGAAAGGCCGGCCACTGACCAAGCATATCTGCGTCACCGGCCGCAACGCGAAGCCCGAACTGCTGGAGATCGCCGACCTCATCACCGAATTCGGCGAGGTGAAGCATCCCTATCATGCCGGGTTCAAGGCGCAGAAAGGCGTCGAATATTGATCCGTCCGCTCGCCTTGTTGCTGGTTGCACCGGCTTTGGTGTCCGCCGCGCCGCGCCTGCCCCGGATCGTGTCGATCAATCCGTGCGTCGATGCGGTGCTGGCCCGCGTCGCCGATCCGGCGCAGATCGTCGGGATCAGCCATTATTCGCAGGATGCGCGCGCGACCTCGGTCCCGCTTGGCTGGGCGAACCGGTTCAAGGCCACGTCGGGCACGGCGGAGGAGGTGGTCGCGCTGCGCCCCGATATCGTCCTTGCCGGGCCGCATGTCGAACCGGCGACCATCGCCGCGTTGAAGCGGTTGCGGATCAGGCTGGTGCAATATCCGGTCGCGGAATCGGTGCCCGACAGCATGGCGCAGGTCCGCGAGATCGCGGCGGCCACCGGCCATGCCGACCGGGGTGACGCGCTGGCGGCGCGCATTGCCGCTGCCGCCGCGCCCTCTTCAGCGCGTCCGGTCGGGGCGTTGGTATGGCAGGGTAACGGCTTGGTACCCGGTAGCGGTACGCTGACCGACGACCTGTTGAAGCGCGCCGGATTCCGCAACATGAGCGCCGCATACGGCCTGAAGCAATGGGACGTGCTGCCGCTCGAATATCTGGTCGCCGATCCGCCGCGGGTGCTGCTGTCGACCGCGCCGGAGGGCGTGCAGGACGACCGCATGACCGGCCACCCTGCAGTGCGGCGGCTGGCGAAGCACATCACCGTCGCGCCCTATCCGACGCGGCTGATGAATTGCGGCGGGCCGACGATCATCGCGGCAATGGCGCGGTTGCGGCAGGTCCGTGCGAAGGTGGCGGCATGAAGCGGCTGACCCTTGGCCTCATCGTCCTGCTGCTGCTCGCCGCCGCCCTGTCGGTCGCGGCAGGCAAAATATGGGTGCCGCTCGATGCGTGGAGCGCCGACGATCCGCGATCGATCATCATCGTCGAATTGCGCTTGCCGCGCACCGTACTGGCGCTGCTGGTCGGCGGCGCGCTCGGCCTGTCGGGGGCGGTGATGCAGGGCTATCTGCGCAATCCGCTGGCCGATCCGGGGCTGTTCGGCGTGTCGTCGGGCGCGGCGTTCGGCGCGGTGATCGCGCTCTATTTCGGTTACGCCGCGCAAATGTGGCTGCTGCCGGGGTTTGCGCTGGTCGGAGCGGGCATCACCATGACGCTGCTCGCGCTGATCGCCGGACGATCGGGCAGCCTGTTGCTGTTCACGCTCGGCGGCATGATCCTGACCAGCATCACCGGGTCGCTCACCTCGCTTGCCATCAGCCTCGCGCCGACGCCGTTCGTATCGTCGCAGATCGTGACGTGGCTGCTGGGCGCGCTGACCGATCGCAGCTGGGACGATGTGCTGGTTGCCGCACCGCTGATCGCGCTCGGCATGGGCGTATTGGCGCTGACCGCGCGGTCGCTCGATGCGCTGACCCTGGGCGAGGCGGCGGCGCGGTCAATGGGCGTCGATCCGGCGCGGTTGCAGCGGCTGGTCATTCTGGGCATCGCGCTGACAGTCGGGGCATCGGTGGCGACGGCGGGAATGATCGGCTTCGTCGGGCTGATCGTGCCGCATCTGGTCCGGCCGCTCGCGGGCAATCGGCCGTCCGCGATCCTGCTGCCTTCGGCGCTGGCAGGGGCGGTGTTGCTGACCTTTGCCGACAGTCTGGTGCGGCTCGCCCCGACCGTCAGCGAGCTGCGGCTGGGGATCGCCATGTCGATGCTGGGCGGGCCGTTCTTCCTCTATCTGCTGATCGCGATGCGGAGGCGGCTGGCATGACCGATCTGGTGGCTGATGGGATCGGCCTGACGCTGGGCGGCAAGCGCGTGCTAGACGATGTATCGTTCAGCTTTCGGCCGGGGCGGGTGACGGTGCTGCTCGGTGCCAACGGCGCGGGCAAATCGAGCCTGCTCGCCTGTTTGGCCGCGCTGCGCCGCCCGGATACGGGCGCGGCCCGGCTGGGCGGGAAGGATGTCCAGGCGATCGACCGCCGGGCGCGGGCGCGGGCGATCGGGTTGCTGCCGCAATCGGCCGATGTCCACTGGGATATCGATGTGGCGACGCTGGTCGGACTGGGCCGGTTCGCGCATCGCGGTCGCTGGGGCGAGACGCAGGCGGATCGCGATGCAGTGGCGGCGGCGCTGGCGGCGACCGACATGACCGCGCTGGCCGGGCGGGGCGTCGAACGGCTGTCGGGCGGCGAGCGGGGCCGCGCGCTGCTGGCGCGGGTGCTGGCCGGGGAACCGGACTGGTTACTGGCCGACGAACCGCTCGCCAGCCTCGACCCCGCGCACCAGCTGGACGTGCTGGCGCGGTTGCGCGGCGTGGCGAGTGGCGGGCGCGGCGTGGTGCTGGTGCTGCACGACCTGCATCTGGCGGCGCGGGTCGCCGACGATGCGGTGCTGCTGAAGGATGGGGGCATCGTCGCGGCGGGTGCGGCGGAGGCGGTGCTGACCGCGCCGGCCATTGCCGAAGCCTATGGCATCGATGTGGAGATCGGGCATACGGCGCAGGGGCATCGCTACATCCTGCCGGTCGCGCGGTGATCCCGCTCGCCGCGCTGATCGTCGAGGCGGGCATCGGCTATCCCCGGCGGTGGTGGCATCCGGTGATGGGGGTAGGCGCGCTGATCGCGGGGTTCGAGCGACGCTGGAACCGGCGGCGGCGTTTGGAGGGTGTCATCCTCGTCCTGCTGCTGGTCGCGCTGTCGATCGTGCTGGGGCGGGTGATCGAGCGGATGGGAACGATCGTGACCGTGCTGGCCGCGACGACCGGACTCGCACAGCGCAGCCTGCACGACCATGTCGCTGCGGTGGCGCGGCCGCTGGCGGCAGGCGACCTGTCGGCGGCACGGGCTGCGGTGGCGATGATTGTCGGGCGTGACACCGATACGCTCGACGAAGCCGGGGTGGCGACGGCGGCGATCGAGAGCCTGGCGGAGAGTTTCTGCGACGGCGTGGTCGCACCGGCACTCGGCCTGTTGCTGTTCGGGTTGCCGGGGCTGTTCGCGGTGAAGGCGATCAATACCGCCGATTCGATGGTTGGGCATCGCACCCCGGAACTGTGCGCGTTCGGCTGGGCTTTGGCCAGGGCGGACGATATCGTCAATTTCGTGCCGGCGCGGATCGCGGGTGCGCTGATCGCGCTGGCGGGGCGCGGCGGCTGGCGCGAGATGCGGCGCGATGCGCCGTCCCATGCCTCGCCCAATGGCGGCTGGCCGGAGGCGGCGATGGCCGGGGCGCTGGGGCGGCGGCTGGGCGGGGCGGTGACCTATGACGGGGAGCCGGCGCAGCGCGCGATACTGGGCGACGGGCCGCGTCCCGATGCGCGCGATCTGGCGCGGGCGCTGGTGATCTATCGCACCGCCTGCCTGCTGCTGTGGATGCTGGTCGGGCTGTTTCCATGGCTGGGGTAATGATCCAGGGGACCGGATCGGACGTCGGCAAGTCGGTGCTGGTCGCCGGGTTGTGCCGGCTGCTGACGAACCGGGGGATGCGGGTCCGGCCGTTCAAGGCGCAGAACATGTCGAACAACGCCGCCGTCTGTGCCGATGGCGGCGAGATCGGCCGGGCGCAGGCCCTGCAGGCGATGGCGTGCCAAGTCGCGCCGACGACCGACATGAACCCGGTGCTGCTGAAGCCGCAGAGCGACCGTACGTCGCAGCTGGTCGTCGGCGGGCGGGTCACGGGGGTGATGCGCGCGGGCGATTATCGGGCGCGGCGGCCGGAGCTGCTTGTCGAAGTGCTTGCCGCCTATCGCCGGCTGCGGGCGGAGGCGGATATCGTCGTGGTCGAAGGCGCGGGATCGCCGGCCGAGATCAACCTGCGCGCCGGCGACATCGCGAATATGGGCTTCGCGCGCGCGGCCGGGGTGCTAGTGGTGCTGGCGGGCGATATCGATCGCGGCGGGGTGATCGCCTCGCTGGTCGGCACGCAGGCGGTGATCGATCCGGCGGACGCGGCAATGATCCGCGGCTTTCTGGTCAACAAGTTCCGGGGTGATCCGGCGCTGTTCGACGATGGCCGGGCGGAGATCGTCGCGCGGACCGGGTGGCGCGATATCGGGCTGGTGCCGTGGCTGGCCGACGCCGCGCGCCTGCCCGCCGAGGATGCGGTGGCGCTGGGGCGGGGCGTCGAGGGTAGCGAAGGGCCGCTGATCGCGGTGCCGATGTTGTCGCGCATCGCCAATTTCGACGACTTCGACGCGCTGGCGCACGATCCGGCGGTGCGGTTGCGGATGATCCCGCCGGGCCAGCCGCTGCCGGGCGATGCGGCGCTGGTGATCCTGCCGGGGACCAAGGCGACGATCGCCGATCTGTCCTTCCTGCGGGAGCAGGGGTGGGACATCGACCTCGCGGGGCATGTCCGGCGGGGCGGGCGGGTGCTGGGGATTTGCGGCGGATATCAGATGCTGGGCAGGCGTATCGCCGACCCGGACGGAATCGAGGGGTCGGCGGGCAGCGTCGCGGGGCTGGGGTTGCTGCCGGTCGAGACGGTGATCGCCGGTATCAAGACGACGCGGCCGGTGACGGGCGAGTTGCTTGGGGGTGCGGCCTTTGCCGGGTATGAGATTCATGCCGGTGTGACGCAGGTCGCGCCGGGTACGCCGTCGTTCCTGCGGTTCGACGACGGGACGGCGGACGGGGCGACGGCGCGCGACGGGCAGATCGCCGGTTGCTACGTCCACGGCCTGTTCGACCGGACCAGTGCGCGGACCGCGCTGCTGACCGGGATCGGGGCTGCCGCCGATCCGCTGGACCGGCATGAGGCGGTCGACGCCGCGCTGGACGGGGTTGCCGCCGCGCTGGAGGCGGTACTGGACATCGACGCATTACTGGACATTGCCGGGGAGGCTGCATGATCGACGACATTCGCGCGCATCTGGACGCGCTGGCCAAGCCGCGCGGGGCGATGGGGCGGCTGGAGGCGCTTGCCCAAGAACTGGCGCTGACGCAGCGGCGGATCGATGCGCGGACCACCCCGCGACAGGCGGTGCTGTTCGCCGCCGATCATGGTTGCGTGGGGGAGGGAGTGTCGGCGTGGCCGTCCGAGGTGACGCAGATGATGGTCGCGACGATCCTCTCTGGGCGGGCGACCAGCAACGCGCTGGCGGCGGCTGCGGATTGCCCGCTGAAGCTGGTGGATGTTGGCACGATCGCGCCGAAGTTGGCGCCCCATCCCCATTTCCGCGACGCGCGCGTGGCGCAAGGCACGCAACCGCTGGGACAAGGGGCGGCAATGGACGTCGCGCAGTTCGACGCGGCATGGGCCGTGGGCGTCGAGGAGGCCGAGGCGGCGATCGAAGCGGGGGCGGTGCTGCTGATCGCGGGGGAGATGGGAATCGGCAACACGACGCCGGCCGCCTGCCTGACCGCGCTGCTCGCCGGGATCCCGCCCGATGCGGCGGTCGGGCGGGGAGCGGGGGCCGACGATGCGGTGCTGGCGAACAAGCGTCGGGTCGTGACGGCCGCCGTGGCGCGGGCGGCGGCGATGCCCGACCGGCGCGCGGCGATCGCATCGGTCGCAGGCTTCGAGATCGCGGCAATGGCCGGTTTCTATGCGACCGGCGCGGCGCGCGGGGTGACGCTGCTGCTCGACGGCTATGTCACGACTGCCGCCGCGCTGATTGCGCAAGCGCTAGCGCCCGGTAGCGTAAGCGCGATGATCGCCGGTCATCGTTCGGCCGAACCGGGGCATGGCGCGGCGCTCGCGGCGCTGGGGCTGACGCCGGTCCTCGACTGGGAGATGCGGCTGGGCGAGGGGAGCGGGGCGCTGACCGCGCTGCCGCTGCTCGATGCCGCGGCGGCGTTGCTCAACGATGTCGTGCGGCTGGACCAGATCGGGGCGGATCGTGCCGACTGAAGCCCCGCGCTGGGCCGCGCCGCTGCTGGCGGTGCAGTTCCTGACGCGCGTGCCGGTACCACCGCTCGCCCGGCTGACCGGGGAACAGGCGGCGGTGGGACTGGCACGGGCGATGGCGTGGCTGCCGCCGGTCGGGACGCTGATCGGGCTGGTCACCGGAGCGACCTTCGTACTGGCGCAATGGTGGTGGCCGCCGGTCGTCGCCGCCGTGCTGGCACTGATCTTCGAGGCGCTGCTGACCGGCGCGTTCCATGAGGATGCCGTCGCCGATTTCTGCGATGCGTTCGGCGGCGTGGCCAGTGGCGAACGCGCGCTGGCGATCATGAAGGACAGCCGCATCGGCAGCTATGGCGCGCTGGGGCTGGGGCTGGTCGTGCTGCTGCGCGTGGCGGCGATGGTCGCGTTGCCGCCGGTGCTGGCACTGGTGGCGATCGTCGCGGCGGCGACGCTGGGACGATTATGTGCGGTGACGCTGGCGGCGTTGGTGGCGCCGGTCGGCAGCGGCACGGGGATGGCGGTACGTGCGGGTCGGATGGCGCGGGGGCGGCTGGCGCTGGCGATGCTGCTCGCGCTGCCGGGAACGTTGCCGTTGCTCTGGTCGCGACCGGGCGCGTTCCTTGTCGCCCTGCTGGCGATGGCGGCGATGCTGGCGCGGCTGGCGCGGTTCCTGCTGCGGCGGATCGGGGGGAGTACCGGCGATTGCCTCGGCTTTGCCGCCGCGATGGGGCAGCTGGCGGTGCTGCTGGCGGTCGCGGCGCGGTGAAGGTCCTGCTGCTGCGTCATCCGCCGGTCGCGCTGGCGTGGAAGGGGCGCTGCTACGGCCGGTCCGACATGGGCTGGAGCCGCGAAGGTTGGGCGATGGCGCGCCGGATCGTCCGCGACCTGCCGGTCGTCGATGCGGTGGTCCATTCCGGCGCGCTGCGCACCCGCCGGCTGGCGACGATGCTGGTGCAGGACATGCCGGTCGTCGAAGACCCGCGCTGGCTGGAGCGCGATTTCGGCCGGTGGGAGGGGCGGCGCTGGGACGCGATCTGGCGGGAGAGCGGCGCGGAGATGGACGGCATGATGACCGATCCCGACACCTATCGCCCCGGCGGCGGCGAAACCGGGCGCGAACTAGCCGACCGGGTAGCGGCGGCGTGGGACGCGTTGCCGGTGCACGCGACCGTGCTGGTCGTCGCCCATGGCGGGCCGATCGCCACGCTGCGCGCGTTGCGGGCCGGACAGCCGCTGACGCGCGCAGTGGACTTCATTCCCCCGTGCGGCGAGATCGTCCCGCTTCAGCGATACTGCCAGTAGCGGACGTAATCGACCTGCATCGATTGCGGGAACTTGCTGTCGTCGATGCCCATCTTGCCGCCCCAGTCCCCACCGACCGCGACGTTCAGGATGAGGTTGAACGGCCGGTCGAACGGCCAGGCGGCCCGACCGCCGGGCTGGTCGTTGGCGACGCGCATATAGCCGCGTCCGTCGATGCCGATGGTGATCGCGTCGGGTTTCCAGTCGAGCTGGTAGCGATGCCATTGGCCGCACGCGGTCGGCACCTTGATCGCCCCGCCGCGCTGCGTGCCCCTGGCATGGTTGAACGCCCCGGTATGCAGCGTTGCATGAACCAGATCGGGTTCGTAGCCGACCAGTTCGAGGATATCGATCTCGCCCTCGTCGGGCCATTTGCCCTCCGGCGGCAGCATCCACAGCGCCGGCCAGATTCCACGCCCGCAGGGCAGCTTCGCCCGGATGTCGTAAAAGCCATAGCCCATCGGCCGGGTCGAGACGATGCGCGCGGAGGTATAGTCCTGCCCGCCCGAATCCGCACCCTTAGGCTTTTCGCGGCGAGCCTCGATCACCAGCGCGCCCTGTTCGGTCCGCGCATTGGCCGGGGTGTCGGCGGGCGCATAATATTGGCGTTCGTTATTGTGCCAGCCGGCCTTGTTGCGGCTGGTGTCGAAGCGCCAATGGGCCGGATCGATCCGCTTGCCGGTAAATTCGTCGGCAAAGCTCGGCGCGGTGGTCGGCGGCCCGATGGCGACATCGACCGCATGGTTCGACGCACCGAGCGTCGCGGGCTGGTCCTGTGCCGGTGCCACGGCCGAAAGACCAAGGGTCGCCAGCATCCATATCGTCCTGCCCATCGGCCATCCTCCTGAAATCGCGCCGGTTTCGTCCGGGCCTGCACCTAGGGTAGAAAGAGCGCAGGGTTAAGCGCAACCCCTGTCGGCACGGACCGTTCAGGCGGCACAATCGATAACGGAGCAGGCGAATGACGGTGCAGCAGTTCGATTACCGGGACGGCGATACGCTATTGCAGGCGGGGATCGCCTTTCCCGCCGGAGAGGAAAAGGCGCCGGCGGTGCTGATCGTCCATCAATGGGCCGGACGCGGTGAGGGCGAGCACAAGACCGCCGAGCGGCTGGCCGAGCTGGGCTATGTCGGCATCGCGATCGACATGTTCGGCAAGGACGTGAAGGGCGATCCGTCGGGTGACAACAGCCACCTGATCGGCCCGTTCCTGTCCGACCGTGCGGCGTTGTTGCAGCGGGTGCGGGCGGCGGTGACCTTTGCCGCGACGCTCGACCGGGTCGATGCGACGCGGATCGCGGCGATCGGCTATTGCTTCGGCGGGCTGTGCGTCCTCGACCTGGCGCGCGGCGGTGCCGACGGGGTGCGGGGCGTGGTCAGCCTGCACGGAATGCTCGACGGCCATGGCCTGGAGCAGGACGGGGCGATCGCGGCGAAGGTGCTGGTCGAACATGGCTGGCGCGATCCGATGGCGGCGCCCGACAAGGTGCTGGCCTTTGCGGAGGAAATGGGCGCACGCGACGCCGACTGGCAGCTGCACGCCCATGGTCGGGCGATGCACGCCTTCACCAACCCCCATGCCGCCGCCCCCGAAAAGGGCATGGCCTATGACGCCGATGCCGATCGCCGGTCATGGGAATCGGTGACGGCGTTCCTTGCCGAACTGCTCTGATCCGGTTGCGTGGGGCCGGTCCGGCCCCATCTAAGACGGCAGCAAAGGAACGACCAATGACCGACTATCGCAAGACCGAGGAGGCGCTTGCCCGCCTCACGCCCGAGCAATTCTACGTGACGCAGCAGAGCGGCACCGAGCGGCCGGGCACCGGCGAATATCTGCATGAGAAGCGCGCGGGCATCTATGTCGACATCGTGTCGGGCGAACCGCTGTTCGCATCGGCCGACAAGTTCGATTCGCATTGCGGCTGGCCGAGCTTCACCAAGCCGATCGAACCGGCCAATGTCGCCGAACTGCGCGACACGACGCATGGCATGGTCCGTACCGAGGTGCGCTCGGCCGGCGGCGACAGCCATCTGGGGCATGTCTTTCCCGATGGTCCGCGCGACCGGGGTGGCTTGCGCTACTGCATCAATTCCGCCGCCCTGCGCTTCGTGCCCCGCGATGCGATGGAGGCAGAGGGCTATGGTGCCTATCTCGATCAGGTCGAGGGATAGCGTCCATGGGTGGCCGGGGCCGGGTTCGGCGGAATCGCTACCCGGTGCCTGCGCCATCCCCGCAGCGTCGGCGCTCGATCAGGCTCGCCGGCTTGGCCAGTAATGCGACGATGCGCGCTTCCAGTGTCGGATCGTGACGGGCGACCGATAGGCGACGCCGAACGCGCCCCGGGCCGGTGACGTGAACCTGACCCGTTGGTCCTGAGCAGCCGTCGAGCTTGTCGAAATGGCGTATCGACGTACCCTTGTTTCCGATCGGTGCGCCATGCCTGCCTTGGTGCTGGCCGGACGGCTGATCGGCGAATAGGGATCGAGCCTGTCTACAGGCACGGGATGGCGGATGCGTTTCAAGGGACTGGACCTCAACCTCGTCGTCGCGCTCGACATCCTGCTGCAGGAACGCAGCGTGTCGCGATCGGCCGAGCGGCTGAAGCTGAGCCAGCCGGCGGTCAGCGCCGCGCTTGCCCGGTTGCGCGACTATTTCAACGACGAACTGCTGGTATCGATCGGCCGGTCGATGATCCCCACCGCCTATGCGGAATCGCTCTGGCCGATCGCGCGCGACCTGCTGGCGAAGGCGGACCTGCTGATCGACACGTCGTCGACCTTCGACCCGGCCACGTCGCAGCGCCGGTTCCGGATCAGTGCGTCCGACTTCATCCAGACCGTCCTGATCGCCCCGGCCCTGCGCGCGCTGCAGACCGTCGCGCCGGGCGTCAGCATGGACGTCGGACCGACCGGATCGATGAGCCTCACCCAGTTCGAGAACGGCGAGATTGACTGCGTCGTCAGCCCCGAACAATATGCCTCGCCGGCGCACCCGGTCCGCCCGCTGTTCACCGACGATCACGTCGTCGTCGGCTGGCGCGGCAACCCGGCGATGGACCGGCCGCTCGACCTCGACACGTTCCTGTCGCTCGGCCATGTCGCGGTGCGGCTCGGGTCGGGGCGCGAACTGACCTTTGCCGAGCGGCACATGCTACCCTATGGCGACCAGCGGCGGATCGAAGTGTCCAGCTCGACCTTTTCGGGCGTGGCGCTGATGTTGCCGCAGACCCGTCGCGTCGCCGTGTTGCAGCAGCGGCTGGCGGCCGTGTTCTGCGATGCGTTCGACCTGGTCATGCAACCCCTGCCGTTCGAGATTCCGCAGCTTCGTGAAGTCGCGCAATATCACTCCAGCCGCGCGAACGATGCCGGCATCGCCTGGCTGATCGACATGTTCGAACGCGTGGCGGCGGGAACGGCGACGGGGCAGGGCGTTACCGGCGCGAATTGAAACGCCGCCACCGCCCTGCCGGCATCGGTACGCGGCGGGGCGCTATGCTTTCACCACCCGTTGTTCGATCGTCCCGAACGGCGCGCGGCCATCGGCCTGTCGTGCCTCCATCCGCACCGTGTCGCCGAACCGCATGAAATCGGTCCGCGGCTTTCCTTCGTCGACGATCTCGATCCCGCGCCGCTCGGCGATGCAGGTCGATCCGACCTCGCGGAAATCGGCGTTCGACACGGTGCCGGAGCCGATGATCGTCCCGGCCGGCAACGACCGCGTGCGCGCGGCATGGGCGACCAGTTCGTGGAAGCCGAAGGCCATCGCGGCACCGTTGGGCGCCCCGAAGCGCGCGCCGTTCCAGTCGACCAGCAGGTCGAGACAGACGCGCCCGTCGCGCCAGCCATCCCCCAGTTCGTCGGGCGTGACCGCGATCCCGGCCATGCTGCACGCCGGTTTCGCCTGCACCCATCCGAAACCGGTCTTCATTTCCGGTCCGGCCAGCGCCCGCAACGACCAGTCGTTGATCTGGACGATCAACCGCACATGGTTCAGCGCGGCCTCGGCCGGGGTGCCCATGGGTACGGCGTCGACGATCACGCCGAACTCGCCTTCGAAATCGATGCCCAGCGCTTCGGATGGCAGCGGCACGTCGTCGTACGGACCGTAGAAGCGATCCGACAGTCCCTGGTACATCAGCGGCAGGCCGGTGCGTTCGGGCGAGATGCCGAACACCTGGTCCATCAGCGCGCCATGGCTGTCGAACGCCGACCCGTCGAGCCACTGCCACGCGCGCGGCAGCGGTGCGGCGAGCGCCTGCGGGGTGAGGGGATCGGGGAACTCCGCGATCGCGCGGCACGTCGCCGCATGGATATCCCATTGTTCCAGCAACTGCTGAAGCGTCGCGACGGGGACCGGTGCGCAGGACGTACCGTCCGGGGCGACGATGACGACGCGGCCGTCGGCCGTGCCGTCGCGAAGGGTGGCAAGGCGCATGATATCAGTCCTCGAAGATCGCGACCGCGCGCGTCCAGCCTGCCGAACCGCGCTTCACCTTCGCCGGGAAACAGGAGACGGTGAAACCGAAATCGGGAAGCTGGTCGAGGTTGGTCAGTTTTTCCATGTGGCAATAGCCGATGTCGCGCCCGGCCTTGTGCCCTTCCCAGATCAGCGAGGTGTCGCCGGTTTCGGCCACACGCTGCGCCGTCGCGGCGAAGGGGGCGTCCCAGCTCCATGCGTCGGTGCCCGTGACCCGCACGCCGCGCGTGGTCAGGTACATGGTCGCCTCATAGCCCATGCCGCAGCCCTTCCCCAGAAAATCGGGGCTGCCGAGCGCCGCGCCGGCCGCGGTGTTGACCAGTACGATATCCAGCGGTTGCAGCGCATACCCGATCCGCTGCAACGCCGCCTCCACGTCGGCGGCGGTGGCGACATAGCCGTCGGGCAGATGCCGGAAGTCCAGCTTCACGCCGGGCCGGAAGCACCAGTCGAGCGGCACCTCGTCAATGGTGATCGCCGGTTTCCCGCCGTCCATCGTCGGATGATAATGCCATGGCGCATCGAGGTGCGTGCCGTTGTGCGTGGTCAGCGTCAGCGTTTCCGACGCCGCGAAGCCCCGGCCGCCCGCCATCCGATCGGCGGTCAGGCCGGGGAAGAAGTTCTGCACCTCCGCCACGGTTTCTTCGTGCGTCTGGTAGGTGATCGACGGGCGCATGAACGGCGGGTCGGTGACCACATCCGGGTCGAGCGTGATCGACAGGTCGAGGAACCGGCGGCTCATGCGACGTGGCCGCCCAGGGTATCGGCGAACCAGTCGGCGATATAGTCGCGGCCGAAGCTCATATTGTCCGCACCGACATGCTCCACCCCGCCTTCGCGCGCGGTGAACAGCTTTAGTTCGCGGCGCGGCGCATTGACCAGCTGGTCGTGCAGGTCATGCGCATAGTCGACGCTGATCTGGCGGTCGCTGGCGCCGTGGGTGACGAGGAACGGCACGCGGATGCGGTCCATATGGCCGTTCAGGTTCATGTCCGTCGACCGGCGGAGGAAGTCGTCCATATCGCCGGCACCGAACGCCCACATGACATGCGCCCAGTAATGCGGCACGGGGTTTTCGCCTTCCCGCTTCATCCGCTTGTCCTGAACCTCGCGCCAGTTATGGTTGGCACCCCATACCGCACCGCTGGCGAAGCGCGGTTCATAGGCGACGGCACGCGGCGCGAAATGGCCGCCCAGCGAGATGCCGGTCATGCCGATCCGCTGCGGATCCACATCGTCGCGCGCCTCCAGCCAGTCGACCGCCTTCGACGCCCAATTCTCGCTGTGCGGATCGACCGGCAGGTTCTGCAGGCGCAGCGCCTCGCCCGATCCGGGCTGGTCCACGCACAGCGTCGAAATGCCGCGCCGCGCCAGCGCATGGGGCAGCTTCGACCAGTAGAGCAGTTCCTTGCAGCTATCGAGGCCGTTGCAATAGACGACGACCGGCTTGCGCCCTTCACCGGGGGCGCGGGTGTAGAGCGCGGGCATGGTACCGTCGGCCAGCGGCACCTCCACCCGTTCGCGCGGCAGGCTGCCGAGGCGGGTCGAGCGGTCGAACGTCTCTCGCGCCTTGGCATAGGTGGCCTTGCGGCCCGGATGGCCATGGCCCTGCATGCGTTCGGCGACGAGCAGATACAGCGCCGCGCGTTCCAGCTTGTCGCTGGCGGAGAAGCCGCGCCCGCGCGCCTCGTCCTCGTCGGCCAGGCCGATCAGCCTGTCGGCCATCTCGACCCATTTGGCCATGAACTGCGGCGTGCCCGCATCGGCACCGCCCGCCGCCGCATCGCGGATCGGTTGGCACATATCGACGATCTCGCCGATCTGCGCGCCGCTTTCCAGCGCGATCGCGACCGACAGGTTCCAGATATAGTTCGGGAAATATTCGAACAGGGCCACGACGTCAGACCTCCGCCGCCTGGAACAGGGCCGGGTCGGCCTTCGGATGCGGCATCGTCTGCGGGCCGCCGACGCCGACGCCCCACTGGTCCATCACCTGCGGTCCGGGCACATGGACCTGTGCCTCATGGGCGTGGAAGTCGACGTCCTCCAGCTCGGAGGTATATTCGACGGCAAAGCCGTTCGGCGTCGTGAAATAGCTGAAGGTATTGTTGCCTGCGGTGTGACGGCCCGGACCCCACAATATGTCGGTTCCCTTTTTCCGCAGCCGGTTGATGCCGCGCATCATGTCGTCGACGGTCAGCACGTCATAGGCGACGTGGTTCAGACAGGGCGGGCCCGGCAGGAACGCGATGCGATGATGCGCTTCGTTGCACCGCAGGAACGCCATGAAATCGCCCAGCCAGTCGCTCAGCTTGAAGCCGAGTACGTCGATGAAGAACTGCACGGTGGCCTTGTGGTCGGGCGAATGCAGGACGATGTGGCTGATCTTCTGCGGGACCGCGTCCCACCGGACCATCGTCCGCTTCGATCCTTCGGCGACGTCGCTCGACACCTCGAACGGCATGCCGTCCGGCGAAAAGAAGCGAAAACCATAGCCGCCGCCCGGCGACGTCAGGTCACGCGGTGCGAAGATGATCCGGCAACCGGCCGCGACGGCGCGGTCGTGGATCGCATCGACATCGGCGCGGCTGTCGGTTGCGAGCGCGATCACGTCGACCCGGGCGACGTCGTCCCGGCGCAGGCGGACGACGTGATGCTCGCCATGGCCCTGTGCCTTGAAATAGGCCATGCCGTCGTCGCTTGGCACCGGCTCCAATCCCCAGACGTCGGCGTAGAAGGCGCGTTCGGCCTCCATGTCCGGCATGGCGTAGCCCACGTAGCGGATATCGGTAATTCGGCTCATCGGTCGGTCCTCGGGTCTATCGCTCGGCGGCGGTGGGGTCAGATGGGTTGCGAGACGACGGCGAACATCTCGCGCGTCGCTGCGGCGTTATCGACCGGCTCGGACAGTCCGAGCTGGCCGCGGCAAATCGCGAGACTCGACCGCACGATGTACGCGCAGCGATCGAAGCGTCGGTCGCGATAGGCACGGAAGGCGGCATGGGGCGTGTCGTGGCGCGCCACTTCCTGGGCCAGGACGATCGAGTCCTCGATCGCCATTCCCGCGCCCTGTCCCAGATGCGGCGTCGTCGCATGGAGCGCATCGCCGAGCAGGACGACGCGGCCCTTGTGCCAGTCGCCCTCGACGATCAGCGTTTCCAGCGGGCGATAGACCACGGCGTCGTCATCGGTGATCCCGTCTGCCAGCGCCCGCACGGCGGCGGGTGCGGCGGACAGCTTGGCACGCATCGCGGCCGCCAGCCCTTCGCGGGGATAGCGCGTTCCCGCCGGTTCGGGCGTGGTGACGAACATGTAGATCTGGTCGGCGCTCATCGGCACCAGCCCGATGCCGATCGGTCCGTTATAGGCCTGTAGCGCGTCGAGCCCGGCAGGCCGCGGCAGGTTGTACCGCCAGACCGCCTGACCGGTATAGGCAGGCGCCGGGGCATCGGGGAAGAGGTGGGAGCGGGTCCGCGAATAGACGCCGTCCGCACCGACGACGATATCGACGACCCGGCAGGCGCCCGACGACAGCGTGACTTCGACGCTGTCGCCGCGATCGTCGATCGAGGTCGCCGTGACGCCCAGCAGCACCTCGACCCCGTCGGCGATCACGCGATCCGCCAGCACCTTGTGCAGCGCGGGGCGGGCGATGCCGACATTCGCCGGATAGCCCTGCACCAGATTGGGCGAAGACACGCGGGCGACGCACATTCCGGCGGGCGTGAACACCTCGACATGATCGAAGCCGCATGCGGCATCCAGGTAGGAATCGATCAGGCCCAGTTCGCGCATCGCGCGCA
Source organism: Sphingomonas panni (assembly GCF_022664435.1). Lineage (GTDB taxonomy): Bacteria > Pseudomonadota > Alphaproteobacteria > Sphingomonadales > Sphingomonadaceae > Sphingomonas > Sphingomonas panni. The sequence goes on from NZ_JAKREU010000009.1 coordinate 52,208, forward strand.
GGACATTCGACTGCTGGATGATCCCGACGCCGTATACCGACCAGGACGGATCCTTTTCGATCACGGTAACGTCATGCCCGTCCCGCCGCAGCGCGATCGCCGCCGTCAGGCCGCCGATGCCGCCGCCGATGACGAGGATTTTCAACGCGTTCATGCGCCGCGCGCGTCAGGGCATGCCGGAAGGCAGTCGCTCGCCGAACCTGTCATGACCTCTCCCGAATCTGTTCTTGAAGGGGAGGTTAGGGGAACAAAAAAGATAGATAAAATGAGTTTATCAGATGTATGAGTATCAACGATATCGATAGCTAGCCTGCTGGGTCGCACGATCGTATCGTTCGTCACACTGTGCGTGGCGTGGCTTGTCATAGACCAAGGCGTAAGGCCCGTCCGTCGCGGCTGGTGCCACTAGCGAGTCGGCCACGGAAGCGGCTGATGACCAAAGCGTGGCGATGAGATCGCACGGGTGCTCGAGCCAAGAATGGAGAGAGAAGCGGGCGAAATCAGCGTGAGCCGATGCTGATCACCCGTATCATTACCCGGACCAACGATCCCCCGAGGGGAGGCTATCTAACCAGTCTCACGGGAAAAATGGTGCTGCCGGTGAGGATTGAACTCACGACCTCAGCCTTACCAAGGATGCGCTCTACCACTGAGCTACGGCAGCACTCCGAGCCGGGGGGAAACCCCTCGGCGGCGGGAGGGGCCTATGTGCAGGCATTGGGCGGGATGTCAAGCGGCCGTTGCCATATTGCGTGCGAATTGCGTAGAAAGTCGCCATGAGTGAAGCGGAACGCAAGGCGCGGCTGGCACAGGCGCTGCGACAGAATTTGCGCCGGCGCAAGGAACAGGCGCGAGGCGAAGCGGCGGTCGAGCGTGCCGCTGCGCCGGTGGTCGGCACCTCCACAGAGGACTGATCGCTCGCCCGGTTGTTGACAGCGTTGACAGCGGACGGCACGCTTTGTCCAACGGAATCAAAGGGGAGAGGTTTATGCGTCGCTGGTGGCTGTTGCTGGTCGCGTTGTTGTCGGGACCGGTCGCTTGGGCCGCACCGGCCGCGCCTGCGGGATCGCCGGTGGCGGCGCATGGCCGGCTGGCGGTGAAGGGCAACCGGGTGGTCGATGCGCAGGGGCGGCCCTATGCCGTGCATGGCATGTCGCTGTTCTGGAGCCAGTGGCAGCCGCGCTATTATGATCCGGCGACGGTTGCGTGGCTGGTGCGCGACTGGCGGGTAACGGCGGTGCGCGCGGCGATCGGCGCGCAGCAGGGCGGCTACGACACCCAGCCGGAGGCGGAGACGAAGCGGGCGGAGGCGGTGATCGACGCGGCGATCGCGCAAGGGATCTATGTCGTGGTCGACTGGCACGCGCACCAGCCGCGCGCCGACGATGCCGTCCGCTTCTTCAGCCATATCGCGACGAAATATCGCGGCGTGCCCAACCTGATCTACGAAACCTATAACGAGCCGCTGCCCGAACATGGCTGGGCCAAGGTGCTGAAGCCTTATCATGCGAAGGTGATCGGCGCGATCCGGGCGATCGACCCGGGTGCCTTCGTCGTCGCCGGCACGCGCAGCTGGTCGCAGGATGTCGATGAGGCGGCGGCCGATCCGCTGCCCTTCGCCAACGTCGCCTATACGCTCCATTTCTATGCCGCGACGCATAAGGGCGAATTGCGCGCCAAGGCGGAGACGGCGATGCGGCGCGGTGTGGCGCTGTTCGTCACCGAATATGGCACCACCGCCGCCAATGGCGACGCGCCGATCGATGCGAAGGAAACGCAGACTTGGTGGGACTGGTGCGCGAAGAACGGCATCAGCTATCTCAACTGGTCGGTCGCGAACAAGGACGAGGCATCGGCGATCCTGAAGCCTGCGACGCAGGCGCTGTCGGGCTGGAGCGAGGCGGATTTGACCGAATCGGGGCGGCTGGTGCGGGGGCATCTGCGCGCGGCACGCTGACGCCTTGTCGCTGTGGGCGGGGGCGTGGCATGACGCGTCCATGACCGACTCCCGCCCGCTCGCCTATCGTCACACCCCCGGTTCCGGCCCGACGATCCTGTTCCTGCCGGGCTATGCGTCCGACATGAGCGGGGCCAAGGCGCTGGCGATCGAGGCATGGGCGCGCGAGACGGGCCGGGCGTTCCTGCGGTTCGACTATGCCGGGTGCGGTGAAAGTCCGGGCGTGTTCGAGGAACAGACGCTGGCCGGCTGGGTCGACGATGCGCTGGCGATGATCGATGATGCGATCGAAGGACCGGTGGTCCCGGTCGGATCGTCGATGGGCGGATGGATCGCGCTGCTTGCCGCCCGCGCCCGTCCCGAGCGGATCGCCGGGCTGGTCGGCATCGCGCCCGCGCCCGACTTCACCGACTGGGGGTTCACGCAGGCAGAGAAGATGGCGCTGCTGACGCAAGGGCGGATCGAGCGGGCGTCACCCTATGCCGATACGCCGACCGTGTTCACCCGGGCCTTCTGGTCGTCGGGCGAGGCGAACCGGGTGATGCACAGCGAGCTGCCGGTCGACGTAGCCGTCCGGCTGGTGCAGGGACAGCGCGATGCCGATGTGCTGTGGGAGCGCACCGTCCACCTCGCCTCGCGTCTCCGTTCAGCCGATGTGCAGACTATCCTGGTCAAGGATGGCGATCATCGCCTGTCGCGCGAGAGCGACATCGCGCTGATCCTGCGCGCGATCGAGGATGTCCTGACCTGATGCTGTCTCCGCTGCTGTTCCTTGCCCTTCAGGCTGCCGCCGGGCCGCAACTGCCCGCCGGGGCTACGCCCGAAGCCCGCTACGACGCCTGCGTCGATGCGGCGACGACCGCGCCCGAACAGGCGGAGAAGATCGCAGGGCAGTGGCGGCTGGTCGGTGGCGGGTTCCTGGCGCGGCAATGCCTGGGCATGAGCTATGCGACGCGCCAGCGCTGGACCGCCGCCGCCGAGGCGTTCGAACAGGCCGCGCGCGAGGCGGAGGTGGCGAAGGATGCCCGTGCCGCCAATTACTGGGCGCAGGCGGGCAATGCCCGGTTGGCCGATGGCGATACGATCGCAGCCGGCACCGCGCTGGACGCGGCACTGGCCAGCGGGACGCTGACCGGGCTGGCGCGGGGCGAGGCACAGCTTGACCGGGCGCGGGTCCGGGTTGCGGCTGGCGACCTGGCCGGGGCGCGCGGCGATCTCGACCGCGCGGTGAAGGATGCGCCGGCCGACCCGCTGGTATGGCTGTTGTCGGCGACATTGGCGCGGCGGACGGGCGACCTGACCCGCGCGAAGGCGGACATTGCCGAAGCGCTGCGCCGGTCGCCCGACGACGCGTCGGTGCAGCTGGAAGCGGGCAATATCGCGGGGCTATCGGGAGACGGGAAGGGCGCCCGGGCCGCGTTCGAGGCGGTGCAGCGCATCGCTCCCGACAGTCCGCAGGCCAAGGCAGCCGACGCCGCGCTCGACACGCTGCCGCCCGCCTGATGGCGGTTGCGACGCGCCCCTGCCGACCCGATATGCCGGGTCGATCCATAGGGAGCCGTCGATGACCCGTTATCTCCACACCATGATCCGGGTGACCGACCCGGACGCGACCATCGCCTTTTTCGACATGCTGGGCTTGAAGGAAGTCCGCCGCATGGAGAATGAGAAGGGGCGATTCACCCTGATCTTCCTCGCCGCGCCGGGGCAGGAAGGCGTCGCCGAAGTCGAGCTGACCCATAATTGGGACGCCGAACCCTATAGCGGCGGGCGCAATTTCGGGCATCTGGCGTTCCGGGTCGATGACATCTACGCCACCTGCCAGACGCTGATGGATGCGGGCGTTACGATCAACCGGCCGCCGCGCGACGGGCATATGGCGTTCGTGAAGACGCCCGATGGCATTTCGATCGAGCTGTTGCAGGACGGGTCGCTCGACCCTGCCGAACCCTGGGCCTCCATGCCGAACACGGGGACGTGGTGATGGAGATCGTCCAGATCCCGGTGCTGTCCGACAACTATGCCTGGCTGCTGCACGACGATGCGAGCGGCGAGACGGTGGCGGTCGATCCGGGTGCGGCGCAGCCGGTGCTGGACGCCGCCACCGCGCGGGGCTGGACGATCACCGCGATCTGGAACACGCACTGGCACCCCGATCATGTCGGCGGCAACGCCGCGATCAAGGCGGCGACCGGCGCCAAAGTGACCGGGCCGGAGGCGGAGCGCGGCAAGATCGCCGACATGGACAATGGCGTGGGCGAGGGAGCGATGCTGTCGGTCGGCGACGCGCAGGCGACCGTGTGGGCGGTGCCGGGGCATACTGCCGGCCATGTCGCGTTCCACTTCGCCGACGCCGCCGTGCTGTTCAGCGGCGACACGCTGTTCGCCATGGGCTGCGGCCGGTTGTTCGAAGGGACGGCGGCCGAGATGTACGGCAATATGCGGCGCTATGCCGAACTGCCCGCCGAGACGCGGGTCTATTGCGGGCACGAATATACGCTGTCGAACGGCCGCTATGCGCTCACCGCCGAGCCGGACAATGCGGCGATCGTCGAGCGGATGGCGGCGGTCGAGGCGCTGCGCGCCAGGGGCGAGCCGACCGTGCCGACGACGATCGGCGCCGAGCTGGCGACCAACCCGTTCCTGCGCAGCCGTTCGGCCGAGGAACTGGCCCGGCACCGTGCGGCCAAGGATATGTTCTGATCGAGTTGAGGAGAGGCACGATGAAGCGAATGGCATGGACCGCGGCGCTGTTGCTGGGCGCATGTGCGACCCCGCAGCAACAGGCGGAAACGCAGGCGAAGGGCGACCGGGAGCTTGCCAAGATGCTGGAGGGGCGTGTGGCGGGCAAGCCCGAGAATTGCATCCCGACCGGCTTCGTCGACGGGCCGCAGGTGGTGGGCGATTCGCTGGTCTATCGCCAGACCGGCAAGCGGTTGTGGCGGACGCAGGTGCGCGACCGCTGTCCGTTCCTGCGTGACGACCAGATCGTGGTGTCGATCCTGTACGGGGCGCAGGTTTGCCGCAACGACCGCTTCCGGCTGGTCGATCGCGGGTCGCCGATCGCGTCGGCCGACTGCACGTTCGGGGAGTTCGTGCCGTATGACAAGGTGGGGTGAGGGGTAGCCTTTTCCCCCTCCCGTTTGGTTCGAGCTTGTCGAGAACCGAGTGCCACAAGCAACCCGTTCTCGACGGACGCTTCTCGACAAGCTCGAAGCTGCTCGAACCGCACGGGGTGGGAAGTTTCCCCGGTGAAACCCGTCCAGTTCGAGCCTGTCGAGAACCGCTTACAGCACGTAGCGGCTGAGGTCGGTATTCCGGGCGATGCTCGCCAGTTGCTTCTCCACATAGGGCGCGTCGATCGTCACCGCTTGCCCTGCGCGGTCCTCGGCGTCGAAGCTGACTTCCTCCAGCAGCTTTTCCATGACCGTCTGCAGGCGGCGGGCGCCGATATTCTCGACCTCGGCATTCACCTCCGCCGCGATGCGGGCGATGGCGGCGATGCCGTCTTCGGTGAAGGTGACCTCGACCGATTCGGTGCCGAGCAGCGCGCGATACTGGGCGGGCAGCGACGCCTTGGTATCCGACAGGATCGCGATGAAATCGGCTTCGGTCAGCCCCTCCAGCTCGACCCGGATCGGCAGGCGGCCCTGTAGTTCGGGCAGCAGGTCGCTGGGCTTGGCGACATGGAACGCGCCGCTGGCGATGAAGAGGACATGGTCGGTCTTCATCGGACCATATTTCGTCGCGACGGTCGTTCCCTCGATCAGCGGCAGCAGGTCGCGCTGCACGCCTTCGCGGCTGACGCTACCGCCGCGCACGTCGCTGACCGCGATCTTGTCGATCTCGTCGAGGAAGACGATGCCGTTCGCCTCGGCATCGGCCAGCGCGGCACGGCTGACCTCGTCCTGGTCGAGGCGCTTGTCGGCCTCTTCCTCGACCAGCTTGTCCCACGCGGCGCGGACGGTCAGCTTGCGGCGCTTCTGCTGCCCGCCGCCGAATGCCTTGCCCATCATCGCCGACAGGTCGAGCATCTGCGGCTGCGCGCCGGGGATTTCGAACGGCATCTGCGGGGCGGCGTCCAACTCGATCTCGATTTCCTTGTCGTCCATATGGCCGTCGTGGAAGCGCTGGCGGAAGGCTTCGCGGGTCGCTTCGCTGGCGCCCTTGCCGGTCAGCGCGTCGAGCAGGCGGGCCATCGCCGCCTCCTCCGCCTTGTCCTTCACCGCGACGCGGCGGCGTTCGCGCTCCAGCCGGATCGCTTCCTCGACCAGGTCGCGGGCGATCTGTTCGACGTCGCGGCCGACATAGCCGACCTCGGTGAACTTGGTCGCCTCGACCTTCACGAAGGGCGCGTCGGCGAGGCGTGCGAGGCGGCGGCTGATCTCGGTCTTGCCGCAGCCGGTCGGCCCGATCATCAGGATGTTCTTCGGGGAAACCTCGTCGCGCAGGTCGGGGCTAAGCTGCTGGCGCCGCCAGCGGTTGCGGAGCGCCACGGCGACGGCGCGCTTGGCGTCCTGCTGGCCGATGATGTGCGCGTCCAATGCGGCGACGATCGCCTTCGGAGTCAGATTGTCTTGCATGGAATGTCCGTCAGTTCGCGCTGTCGAGCGCTTCGAGGGTGACGCGATCGTTGGTGTAGACGCAGAGTTCGGCGGCGATGGCGAGCGCCTTGCGCGCGACCTTTTCGGCGTCGCCTTCATAGTCGGAGAGGGCGCGGGCGGCAGCGAGGGCGAAATTGCCGCCCGATCCGATCGCGGCGATGCCTGCTTCGGGTTCGAGCACGTCGCCATTACCGGTGACGACCAACGTCACGTCCTTGTCGGCGACGATCAGCATCGCCTCCAGATTGCGGAGGAACTTGTCGGTGCGCCAGTCCTTGGCCAGTTCGACGGCGGCGCGCAGCAGCTGGCCCTGATGGCGCTCCAGCTTGGCCTCCAGCCGTTCGAACAGGGTGAAGGCGTCGGCGGTGGCGCCGGCGAACCCGGCGATTACCTTGCCATCGCCCAGCGGGCGGACCTTGCGCGCATTGGGTTTCATGACCGTCTGCCCGGCCGAAACCTGCCCATCTCCCGCGATCACCACACGACCGCCGCGACGCACGGATACAATCGTGGTGCCGTGCCACACCGTCTCTTTGCTCATGGGCGCGGATATGGGGAGGGGTAAGGGCGGCGCAAGGTCCTCCCCGGAACGGGGAGGGGGACCAGCGAAGCTGGTGGAGGGGGTGGGCCTCGCAGCACGACGGTTCCGTATGTGGATGCCCCCCTCCACCATGCTTCGCATGGTCCCCCTCCCCGTGCCGGGGAGGAGCTTTTACTTTTCCACCCCCTTGGCCTTGCCCCAGGCGCGGGCGGCGGTGTAGCCGAGATAGCCGGTGCCGAAGAGGGCGTAGAGTTCCTCCGGGATGCCGCGCAGGTACGCGGTCATGCCGCGCGCGATGCCGGCGGCCATGTCGGGCTGTACCGCCGAGATCAGCCCCATCGGGATCGCCCAGAGCAGCAGCGCGTACATGACGTAGAGGAAGCCGGGCCTTGCGCGCGAGGTCCAGGGGTCGGTCGACTGCGCCTCCGCGACGATTGCCGATAATTGCGCCTTTACCCGGTCGAGATCGGCGGCGGATTCGAGCTTCAGCAGTTCCAGCTTGGCCGCATCGCGGGCCTTGGGATCGGGGATCAGCTTGTCGAGCAGCGCCGCGATCGGCGCGATCAGGGTGTTGAGCATCTTGTTCATCCTGTCGTGGAAGTTGGCGAAGGTTGGGCGAATCAACCGATGCGCTGCGCCAGCCAGCCGTAGAGAAAGGCTTCGTTGGCGGGGCGGGTTTCGGCGAGGTGGAGATAGCGTTCGCCTTGCAAGGCATTGATCGCCTTGACCAAAACCGCTTCTGCCGAAGGGCCGCGCGTGGCGAGCAGCGTATCGAGCGCGTGCAGCGTCCGGGCGCCGATGTTGGCGTCGACCGCGAGATCGCCCCAGTCGCGCTGCTGGCGGTTGAGGGCGTTGAGGACGCGCTGGAGAAAGGTCGCGGCGATGGCCGGCCCCATGTTGACGCCGGTGTCGAACAGTTCGGCGGCAAGCAGCGGCGCACGGGTCGCCACGCGGTCGAAATTCGGGACCTGCCAGTAGCGGCGGCGATAGATGCGCGCGGCGAGCGGGCGCGGCAGGTCGCGGATGGTGCCGGTGTAACCTTCGGCGCGGGCGACAGCCTGCGTGATGCCGAAGCGGGTCGGTCCGCCGCGGTCGGCGGGGTGATCGACATAGCCGCCTTCACGGTCGATCACGTCTTCGACGAGTTGGGTTGCGTCCATTTCTACCTCCTGCTGGAGGGAGAACGTAACCAGAACGGTTCGTTGTAGGAAAGTTGGATTGTGCGGCCGTCAGGCCGTGCGATCCAACTCCCGCGTCGGCGGGGGCGCGGGGTTTTGGTGGCGACGGCTGCGTTCGTGGCTCTGGACCCCCGCCTGCGCGGGGGGACGGGTGGAGGGCTTCACCATTTCCGTTTGGTTCGAGCAGCTTCGAGCTTGTCGAGAAGCGGCAGTCGAGAACTCGGTGTTTGGGGCGGGGCCTTCTCGACTTCGGTTCTCGACAGGCTCGAACCTGCGCTCGAAGCGAACGGGTTGTGGGGAGGGGAAGGGGGGCGACGTTACGCCGCCCCCCTTCCGGGTCACTTGAGGTCGAGCATCACCACCGACTTGGCCGGCAGCGTCACCGACAGCGTGCCGTTGGCCAACTGCGCGCCGGTGAACGCCGCCGGGGCGATCGCGTTCGGATTGTCGAAGTCGTTGTGCGCGTTCATCGTCGGGGCGGTGAGGACCCGGCCGGTGATGGTCGTGCCGGCCACGCCGGTCAGCGCGACGTTGATCGGGGTCGCCCGGTTCGGATCGGCGTTCGACAAGGCGATATGCACCGCGCCGTCCTTGCCGCGCACGGCCGAGGCCGACACCGCCGGGATCGCCCATTTGTCGCGCGAATAATAGGGGCTGTCGATCGTGATCGGCAGGACCGTGCCGTCCATGAACGGCTTGTACATTTCGAACACGTGATAGGTCGGCGTCAGGACCATCTTCGGCCCGTCGGTCAGGATCATCGCCTGCAGCACGTTCACCATCTGGGCGATGGCGGTCATCTTCACCCGGTCGGCATGTTTGGCGAAGATGTTCAGGTTGATCGCGGCGACCAGCGCGTCGCGCAGCGTGTTCTGCTGGCGCAGGAAGCCCGGCGTCGTACCCGGATCCTGCCCGTACCAGGTGCCCCATTCGTCGACGGCCAGCCACACCCGCTTCTGCGGATCATATTTGTCCATGATCGCGCTGTGCTTGGCGATCAGTTCGTCCATCTTCCACGTCAGCCCGAGCGTTTCGGCCCATGCCGATTCGTCGAACTCGGTCGGCGACGCCTTGGGCGCCCAGCCGCCGGGGACGGTGTAGTAATGGAGCGAGACGGCATCGATGTGCCGCATCGCTTCGCGCATCATCACCTCGGTCCAGTTATAGTCGTCGGAATTGGCGCCCGACGCGATCTTCAGCACGCGGCTGCCCTCGGGCGACTTGATGAAGGTCGCGAAGCGCTTCGTTTCGTCGGCACCATATTCGGGGCGCATGTTGCCGCCACAGCCCCAGAGTTCGTTGCCGATGCCGAAATAGGGGACCTTCCACGGTTCCTTGCGGCCATTGCGGGCGCGTTCGTCGGCCAGCGTGCCGGCGCGCTGGGTCATATATTCGACCCACTCGGCCATTTCGCGAGCCGAACCGTTGCCGACATTGCCCGAGATATAGGCTTCGGCGCCGACCTGTTCGGTCAGGTCCATGAATTCGTGCGTGCCGACGGCATTGTCCTCGGTCACGCCGCCCCAGTTGGTGTTGATCTTGACCGGGCGCTTGGCCTTCGGCCCGATCCCCTCGCGCCAGTGATATTCGTCGGCGAAGCAGCCGCCGGGCCAGCGGATGACCGGCACGCCAAGGCGCTTCAGCGCGGCGACGACGTCGTTGCGGAAGCCGCGCGTGTTGGGAATGCGGCGGTCGTTGCCGACCCACAGGCCGCCATAGATGCCGTTGCCGAGATGTTCGGCGAACTGGGTGAAGATGCGCCGGTCATAGGTGGGGCCGGCCTGATCGCCGCGAATGGCGATCCGTGCGGGCTGACCCGGCTGCGGCGTCGGGGCCGGCGGTGGCGTCGTCTGGGCGGCGGCGGTCGCCGCGATCAGCAGCGATGCGGTGCCGAGCGCAAAGGCGCGCGCCCGCTGGCGCAGCTTGTGGCGCATGGTGGTCCGGCCGGTCATGGGATCAATCCCCCCTATGTCAGTTTTTGTCTGACTAATGCGTAGCGGCAGCGCGGGGCGCGATCAAGTGCCGATCGGGACGCTTTGCAGCCGGGAGCGGTCGGGGTAAGAGAGGGCGTTCCCTCCACTTTATCGACAGGTCCTGATCTTTTGACGTCTTCCCCCCAGTCGTGCGGCCTTGTCGCGATCCTTGGTGCCCCGAATGCGGGCAAGTCGACATTGGTCAATGCGCTGGTCGGGCAAAAGGTCGCGATCACCAGTCCGAAGGCGCAGACGACGCGCACCCGGTTGATGGGCATCGCGATCGAGGGCGATACCCAGCTGCTGCTGGTCGATACGCCGGGCATCTTCGAACCGAAGCGGCGGCTGGACCGCGCGATGGTGTCGGCGGCATGGGAAGGCACGGCGGGGGCCGATGCGATCGCGGTGGTGGTCGACGGCAAGGGCGGGATCGGGCCGAAGGTCCGCGCGATCGTCGAGCCGCTGGCCGGCCGGAAAGAGCCGAAGCTGCTGATCCTGAACAAGGTCGATATCGCCGACAAGCCGCGTCTGCTCGACCATGCCGCGCGGCTGCACGAGATGGCGGCGTTCGAGGAAACCTTCTTCGTCAGCGCGCAGACCGGCGACGGCCTTGCAGAAATGAAGGCGGCGCTGGCCAAGCGGATGCCCGAGGGGCCGTGGCATTTCCCCGAGGACCAGGTGAGCGACGCCACCGACCGGATGCTGGCGGCCGAAGTGACTCGCGAACAGCTGTACCACCAGCTGCACGAGGAACTGCCCTATGCCAGCGCGGTCGATACCGAACGCTATCTGGAGCGTGAGGACGGATCGGTCGAGATCCACCAGCAAATCTATGTCGCGCGCGACACGCAGCGCGCGATCGTGCTGGGCAAGGGCGGGCAGCGGATCAAGGAAATCGGCGCGACCGCGCGCAAGGAATTGCAGGAATTGCTGGGCGTGCGCGTCCACCTGTACCTGCATGTGAAGGTCAAGCCGAACTGGGAAGAGGACCGGATGCTGTACCGGGATATCGGGCTGGACTGGGTGGAGTAGTTTCGCACGTGACGTCACCCCGGGCTTGACCCGGGGTCCCGCTTCTTCTTCTTCTCGACCGCAGGTAGGAAGCGGGACCCCGGGTCAAGCCCGGGGTGACGATGAGAGGGAAGCTCAGAACAGTTTCCGCACCGACAGCCGCACGATCCGGCCGTAAGGGTCGAGGAACGACGGCTGGAAGCGATAGGGTGTTGCGCCGCTCCGGTCGCGGACGTCGACGCGGTCGTTGAGCAGGTTCTGTACCTCGAACTGGAACACCATCCGCTTCGCCCATGGGGCGTTCGGGGCAATTTTGTCGGCCTGCATCTGCGAATAGAGGCCGAGGAAGGTCAGCCCCGAAAAGCGCAGGTCGGACGCGGGCAGCGGGCTGCGGATGCGGGTGCCGGGACGCCAGTTGGCATAGACGCCCATGCGGAACGCGCCCTTCGATCCGCCGATATTGCCCATGACTTCATAACGCGGCCGGCCGCTATTGCCGTCGAGCGTCTCGCCGTCGAGCAGGTCGAGTTCGCCCTGTCCCGGCCGGAGCGTCAGCCGGTCGTCGAGCCGCGCGGTGAGCGTGACGAAGGACCAGAGCTGCGGCCGTTCGGGCGGGGGCGGCGCGTCCTTGGCCGGGGGCGTGGGCGTGGGGCCGATGGGGCCGAAGAACGAGACCTCCGCCTTCAGCTTGCGCTCGACTTCGCGGAACAGGTTGACCGGGCGGATATCGGCCCGCAGCAGTCGGCCGCTATCGTCGCGGACGAAGCGGTCGGGGAAGGCCGCCTGCAACGCCGCCGTCGCGCTGCCGAGATTGGCGACCTGATCGGTGATGCGCGTGTCGATATAGCTGAGATTGAGGTTCAGCTGCTTGTCCTTGATCGGACGCCAGCCGATGCCGAGCGTGCGGATCTGCCGTTCCTCGGGCCTGAGGTCGGTGTTGCCGCCGCCGGTGACCGCGATCGGCGCGCTGGCCCCGGTCACGAAATCGAAGAACGGCGTGTTGGGCACGGTGACGATCGGCTGGGTCAGCGTGGCGATGGCGGGCGGGGTGCGGGCGGTGTTGATCGACGCGGTGATCGACACCGGGCGCTTCGGCGTCCAGTTCAGCGCGAAATTGCTGCTGGCGAGGCTGCCATAATCCGACACGCCGGTGAGGCCGAACAGGACATTGGCGGACAGCGACCCGATCGCCGACAGCACGCCGCGATCGGCCGAGGCGATCGGCAGGTCGATGCTGGCGCTGCCGCCGCGCACGGTGCGGGTCAGGTCGCTCGCCGCGCCGGCATCGTCGGCCAGCCGTCCGCTGCTGCTTGAGCGGGCATAGTCGGCGTTCAGGGTCAGCTGCGCCGGGCCGGCGGGCAGTTGCAGGACCGGGCCGGTGGCGGTCGCCTTGCCCGTCAGCGTACCGGTGACGGTGCGGCTGCGGGTGACGATCATCGGTTGCGCAGCGAGGGTCGGGCCGAGGTCGAAGGGGTTTGCGCCGGCATCGACCGCCGCCTGCAACGCATCGGCCGCGACGCCGCGATCGACGGCGGCCCGGGCGCGCACCCGGTCGTAGCCGCCGGTCACGGTCCAGAGCCAGCGGCCGAACCCGCCCTGCACCGTCGAGGCGGCGTGCAGCGTCAGGCTGTCGTTGCGCTGGGTCAGCACCGCCCCTTCGTCGAGATAGCGGTCGAGCAGCACCGGGCCGGCAAAGGGCAGCGCGGTGTCGCCGGGCACGGTGAGCGTCGCCCCCTGCAGCCCGGCGAGCGCGCGACCGCGTTCGGCCTCCATCGTCAGGTTGAGCGAGGCGAGCATCGTCCTGCCGATCGGCACGACATGGGTGCCGTCGACCTTCAGCGCGTCGCGGCTGCGCAGCGACAGGAAAGGGGCAAGATCGGTCGCGCGTGGCCCTGCGGCATAGTCGGCCAGCGTGGCGCGCCGCGTCGGGTCGAGCGGCACGGCGGCGACCGTCACCGGACGTCCGGCCAGCGCATCGAGCGCCGGGTCGATACTGCCCCCGCCGATCGCGCGGAGATTGCCGATCCGGTCGAACGGGCTGTCGCTGTCGGGCAGATAGGGCCGCTGCGTGGCGCGCAGGCGGTTCTGCCGGTCGTAGTTGATCGACAGCAGCGTGCGGCGGTCGCCCGCGATGCGGGTCGATCCCAGCTCCAGCCGCTCGGTGCCGCCGCCGCCATCGGTGGTGGTGCCGGCCCCCTGATCGACGACGATCGCGCGGAACTGCGGTTTCAGGACGAAATTGACGACGCGGACCGTCGGGGCGAAGCCGAAGCGGGCGGCATCCTGTTCGGACAGGACCTCGGTGCGTTCCAGCGCCTCGGGCGGGAGCGTCCAGATTTCGCGATAGCCCGAAATGCGCCGGCCGTTCAGCAGGAACACGGGTTCGCCGCCGCTGGCCGAGGTGGTGAGGGGGGCGATGAGCTTCGCCAGCTGTTCCATGCTGGTCGCGCCCAGCGCGCGCAGCGCGGCGGCATCCAGCACCGCGACCGGCGCGATATCGCCGATCGCCGAACCGCTCGGGCGCTTGCCGGTGACGACGATGTCTTCGCGGGAGTCGGCGGTATCGTCCTGCGCGGCGGCGGGGAGCGGCATCGCCATGACGGCGGCACCGGCCAGCGTTCGTCCGACTGCCACCCGCATCCGCCGCTCCATCATCGTTGCGGCAACCGGGCTAGGAGCGGTTTCGGACCGAAGCATGGCGAAAAACGGCAATGGCGCGGCGGGCCATGCAAAAAGGGCCGGCCCTCCCCTTGCAGGAAGGACCGACCCCATGTCCGACACCCCGTTACGCCACCGGGGGTGCCGGAAACCGGTTAGCGGTTGCAGTAGCGCGGCGGGTCGGCCCGATCGATCGCCCGGCCGGCGACCGCACCGACGCCACCACCAAGGATGGTGCCGAGCAGGCGGTTGCCGCGACCGGCAACGGTGTTGCCGAGCAGGCCGCCGGCGATCGCACCGATCACGGTGCCGCCATCGCCATTCTCGCAGCGCGCGCCGCGGCGGTTATACTGGCGGTCGTTATAGTAACCGCGGTCGCCGCGATATTCACGATAGCCGCGACCGTCGCGATAATCCCGCTCGTAGCGGTCCCCGCGCCAGCTCTGCGCCGAAGCGGCGGTGGGGGCGGCGGCGGTAGCGACCGTGGCAAGCGCGGCAGCGGCAAGCGTCAGCTTCTTGAACATGGGTCTTCTCCCTCAAAACTCGGTGACGGTGGTTGATCCCTTGTGGGGAAGTCCGTCTGTGAGTTGGGGTATGGACCGATTCGCTTGAGCGGATACTGAATGCGCCTGTTAGCTGCCGTTCAGTATCGGTGCGGGGTGGAGGGCGAGATTTCGTCACTCCCGCGAAGGCGGGAGTCCATACACGCTGTCGTTGGCGATCCTGCCGCGCCATCGGCGTTTATGGATTCCCGCCTTCGCGGGAATGACGAGCGCGGGGTGCCGAAACCACCCCGCGCCCATGCGGGTTTTGCTTTAGTTCCGCCACGCGAAACCCTATATACTCGCTATGGCAACGAACCCCAATCAGAACGACTACGGCGCAGATTCGATCAAGGTGCTGAAGGGCCTGGACGCGGTCCGCAAGCGCCCGGGCATGTATATCGGCGATACCGACGACGGCTCCGGCCTGCACCACATGGTGTTCGAGGTCAGCGACAATGCGATCGACGAGGCGCTGGCCGGGCATTGCGACCGCATCCTCATCACGCTGAACGCCGATGGCTCCGTCTCGGTCGAGGATAATGGCCGCGGCATTCCGACCGGCATCCACAGCGAAGAGGGCGTGTCGGCGGCCGAGGTCATCATGACCCAGCTGCACGCCGGCGGCAAGTTCGAGAACACCAACGACGACAATGCGTACAAGGTGTCGGGCGGCCTGCACGGCGTGGGCGTGTCGGTGGTGAACGCGCTCAGCGACTTCCTCGACCTGACGATCTGGCGCGACGGCCAGGAACATTACATGCGCTTCCGCCGGGGCGATGCCGAAGCGCCGCTGAAGGTCGTGGGGCCGTCGGAGAAGCGCGGCACCCGCGTGACGTTCCTGCCGTCGGCGGAAACGTTCAAGATCACCGAGTTCGATTTCGACAAGCTGGAACACCGCTTCCGCGAGCTGGCGTTCCTCAATTCCGGCGTGCGGCTGGTGCTGGTCGATGCCCGGCACGAGGAGCCGCGCGAGGTCGAGCTATATTATGAAGGCGGGATCG
This sequence comes from Sphingomonas panni, assembly GCF_022664435.1. Lineage (GTDB taxonomy): Bacteria > Pseudomonadota > Alphaproteobacteria > Sphingomonadales > Sphingomonadaceae > Sphingomonas > Sphingomonas panni. The sequence goes on from NZ_JAKREU010000009.1 coordinate 67,676, forward strand.
CCGCGTTCGTGAAATATCTCGACCGGACCAAGACGCCGCTGATGCCCGATCCGATCGCGATCAACGGTTTCCGCGACGATGTCGGCATCGACGTCGCGCTGGAATGGAACGACAGCTATTACGAGAACGTCCTCGCCTTCACCAACAACATCCCGCAGCGCGATGGCGGCACGCACATGGCGGCGTTCCGCGCCGCGCTGACGCGTACGCTCAACAATTACGCCGACAAGTCGGGCATGTTGAAGAAGGAAAAGGTCTCCCTCACCGGCGACGACATGCGTGAGGGGCTGACCGCGATCGTCTCGGTCAAGCTGCCCGATCCGAAATTCTCGTCGCAGACCAAGGACAAGCTGGTGTCGTCGGAAGTGCGCCAGCCGCTGGAAGCGCTGATGGCCGACAAGCTGGCCGATTATCTGGAGGAAAATCCGGGCAATGCGAAGGCGATCATCCAGAAGGTGATCGACGCCGCCGCCGCGCGCGAGGCCGCGAAGAAGGCACGTGAGCTGACCCGCCGCAAGGGCGCGATGGACATCGCGTCGCTGCCCGGCAAGCTGGCCGATTGCCAGGAGCGCGATCCCGCCAAGTCGGAACTGTTCTTCGTCGAGGGTGACTCGGCCGGTGGCTCCGCCAAGCAGGGCCGCGACCGCCATTTCCAGGCGATCCTCCCCTTGCGCGGGAAAATCCTGAACGTCGAGCGTGCGCGGTTCGACCGGATGCTCGCCAGCCGCGAGATCGGGACGATCATCACCGCACTCGGCACCGGTATCCGCGACGATTTCAACATCGACAAGCTGCGCTACCACAAGATCGTCATCATGACCGACGCCGACGTCGACGGCGCGCATATCCGCACGCTGCTGCTGACCTTCTTCTATCGCCAGATGCCCGAGATCATCGAGAAGGGGCACCTCTATATCGCCCAGCCGCCGCTGTATAAGGCGACCAAGGGCCGGTCCGAAGTCTATCTGAAGGACGACAATGCGCTCGACGAATATCTGGTCGAGGCGGGCGTCAGCGCGCATGTGCTGGAAAGCCCGGCGGGCGCGCGGAGCGGCGACGACCTGAAGGCGTTGCTGGGTCACGCCCGGCGGATGCGTACGCTGATGCGCTATGTCCCGCGCCGCTACGACATGGGCATCGTCGAGGTGCTGGCGCTCGCCGGCGTGCTGGACCCGGCGATCGGGCAGGCGGATCGCGATACGCGGTTGCAGGATGCGGTGTCGCGGATCGGCCGCACCGATGTCGAGGCGCAGTGGACCGCGCGGGTGACCGAGGATGGCGGGCTGCAGTTCCAGCGGCGCTGGCGCGGGGTCACCGATACGCACACGATCGAGCCGGCGTTCCTGTTGTCGGCCGAGGGGCGCAAGCTCCACGCCCTGGCAGCCGAGGAAGCGGCGAGCTATGCCGGCGTGTCGAAGCTGGTCAGCGCGCGCAGCGCCGGCGAAACGGTGGCCGAGGGCGAGGAAGAAGCGCCGGCGGTTGCGGGCAAGGGCGAGACGCTGGTCGCACGGCCGAGCCAGCTGCTCGACGCGATCCTGGCGGCGGGGCGCAAGGGCCTGTCGATCCAGCGCTACAAGGGGCTGGGCGAGATGAACGCCGAACAGCTGTGGGAAACCACGCTCGACCCGTCGAACCGGTCGATGCTGCGCGTCGCGATCGATCAGGCCGATGTGGCGGACGAAATCTTCACGCGGCTGATGGGTGATGTCGTCGAGCCGCGGCGGGATTTCATTCAGGAGAACGCGCTGAACGTGGCGAATCTGGACGTTTGAGGCGGCGGAGCGGGCGCTTCGGTGCGTCCGTCCGTATTCCCGCGCAGGTGGGAATCCAGAGCCAACGGCGTTGCGCTCCGTTACCCTGGACCCCCGCCTGCGCGGGGGTACGCGTAAGGGCGTAAGGGCCGTTCCCGTCCATTTCCCCGACCCAACCCCATGCACTCCGTTCGGTTCGAGCAGCTTCGAGCTTGTCGAGAAGCGGCAGTCGAGAACCCGTCCGCTTGGGGCAACCCCTTCTCGACTTCGGTTCTCGACAGGCTCGAACCTGCGCTCGAAGCAAACGGGGTTAGGGGGCGAGGGTGTGAGGGGGCGAGGGTAGGGAAGCGCGCGCCCCTCTAATCCAGCGCCATCGCCTCTGCCGCCAGCGCCTCCGCCTCGATCAGCAGTGCGTCCTCCGCCGACCCTTGCGTCACCCGTTCGCGGCCGACCAGTACCAGCACCGGCACCGCCAGCGGGCTGACCCGGTCGAGGTCGACATGGCGGATGCGCGCCTGTGCCGTTTCCAGCAGCTTCGCCAGCCGCCCGACATCGGTCATCCGCGCGCGGGCATCCTCCCACGCCGCCTGCAGCAGCAGATGGCCGGGTTCGTATTTGCGCAGCACGTCATAGATCAGGTCGGTCGAGAAGGTCACCTGCTTGCCGGTCTTGCGCTTGCCGGGATGCTGGCGCTCGACGAGGCCGCCGATCACCGCGACCTCGCGAAAGGCGCGTTTCAGCAGCGCCGATCCCTGTACCCAGTCGACGAACTCATGCTCCAGAATGTCGGGAGAGAATAGCGCGGCGGGGTCGGTGATCGGTTCGAGGCAATAGCAGGCCAGCGCATAGTCGTTCGACACGAAGCCGATCGGGTGCATGCCCATCGCCTCCATCCGGCGCGTGATCAACATGCCGAGCGACTGGTGCGCGTTCCACCCTTCGAAGCTGTAGGCGACCATATAGTGCCGCCCGTCATGCGGGAATGTCTCGACCAGCAGTTCGCCGGGCCGCGGCAGCACCGATCGCCGCGACTGGATTTCCAGCCACTCGCGCACATCGTCGGGAAAACGCGACCATTGCGAAGAATCTGCCAGAAACCCGCGCACCCGGTCGGCTAGGTTGGTCGACAGCGCCATGCGCGTGCCGCCATATTTGGGGATGCGCGCAGGCTTGCTGGTCGCGCGGACGACCAGGTCGGTCAGCTCGATCTTTTCCACCTCAAGGCTCATGCCGGAGAAGAAGAAGGTATCGCCGGGCGACAGGGTGGAGGCGAAATATTCCTCGACCGTGCCGAGGCGCCGGCCATTCTTGAACCGCACGTCGAGCGTGGGGGCATCGACGATGATCCCGGCGTTGAGGCGATGCTGCGCGATGAACGCCGGTTTGGTGACGGTCCACCGCCCGTCGCTGCCGAGCCGCAGCCGCTTGAACCGGTCATAGGCCTTCAGCGCATAGCCGCCCTCGGCGATGTAATGCAGCACGCGGTCGAACGTGTCGGCGTCGAGCGCCGAATAGGGCAGCGCGCCCTGCACCTCCGCCAGCATGTCGGCGGCGGCGAAGGGTTCGGCACAGGCACAGCCCATCAGATGCTGGGCGAGCACGTCGAGCGCACCGGGGCGGAAGACTTCGCGGTCCAGCTCGCCCGCTTCCACCGCGTCGAGTGCGGCCTGCGCCTCCAGAAATTCGAAGCGGTTGCCCGGTACCAGCAGCGCCTTCGACACTTCGTCCAGCCGGTGGTTGGCGCGGCCGATCCGTTGGAGCAGGCGCGACGATCCCTTGGGCGCGCCCATTTGGATCACGCAATCGACATCGCCCCAGTCGACGCCGAGGTCGAGGCTGGCAGTGGCGACCAGCGCGCGCAGGCGGCCGTCGGCCATCGCCGCCTCGACCTTGCGCCGCGCCTCGCGGTCGAGGCTGCCGTGATGGACGCCGATCGGCAGCTGCGCGTCGTTGGCCAGCCACAGATCCTGAAAGATCAGTTCGGCGAGGCTGCGGGTGTTGCAGAAGACGATGGTGGTGCGGTGGCGCTCGATCTCGCGCATCACTTGCTGCGCAGCATAGCGGCCGGAATGGCCCGACCACGGGATGCGGTCCTGCGGTAGGAGGATGCGGATATCGGGATCGGCCCCCGGCTCGCCCTGTACCAATGTCACCGTATCGATATCGCCATAGGGTGCGAGCCATGCGCGATAGCCGTCGGGGTCGGCGACCGTCGCCGACAGCGCGACGCGGCGGAGGCCGGGAGCATGGCGCTGCAGGCGGGTGAGGCACAGCGACAGCAGGTCACCGCGCTTGTCGGTGGCGAAGGCGTGCACCTCGTCGATGATGATCGTGCGCAGCGACGCGAACAGCCGGTCGGCATCGGGATAGGACAGCAGCAGGCTGAGTGATTCGGGCGTGGTCAGCAGGATGTGCGGCGGCTTGCTGCGCTGGCGGGCCTTGCGGTCGGACGGGGTGTCACCGGTGCGGGTTTCGACCCGGATGGGCAGGTCCATCTCGGCGATCGGGGTCAGCAGGTTGCGCTGCACATCGACCGCGAGCGCCTTGAGCGGCGAGATGTAGAGGGTGTGGAGGCCGTCACTCGGGTGCTCGATCAGGTCGGCCAGCGTCGGCAGGAAGCCGGCGAGCGTCTTGCCCGCACCGGTCGCGGCGACGAGCAGCGCGTGGTTGCCGGCACGCGCGACGTCGAGCATTTCGCGCTGGTGGCGACGCGGGGACCAGCCACGGGCGGCGAACCAGTCGGTCAGGGGGGCGGGGAGGGCTCGCACTCCCGCAGATGTAGGGTGGCGAGGGCGGGGTGCAAAGTATCGGGACTTCACACCCCCCACCATTACCGTACCCCGGCGGAGGCCGGGGTCCAGTCACGAAGCGGTGCGAAAGAGTGGCCGACGTTCACCAACTGGACCCCGGCCTTCGCCGGGGTACGGGATTTGGCGGAGGTGCGGTTTGCGTTAGACCGCCGTCATCGGCCCCGGCTTGCCCGCCGCGACCCGCCAGCGGGCGGTCGTCGCGGTCGTGAAGTCCGGCGTCGTCACGCTCGACACGGTGCGGAACTGCGCATCGGCATGGGTCGGCGTCAGGGTCAGCAGCAGATAGCCCCTGCGGTCCTGATCGCAGTAGCGGACCTCGGGCGCGTTCTTCTCGATCACCTTGCCGAGGCCGGGCAGAAGCGAGCCATAGGACGGGCTGGAGATCGCGGTCGCGCCGAATTCGTGGGCGACCAGCCGCCCGCTGTCGTCGTGCAGGTCGTTGGCCCAGCCGGCATGGCTGTCGCCCGACAGGACGACCGGGCGCGATTTGGCGCGGCGGAACGTGGCATAGAGCCGTTCGCGCGCCGGGGGATAGCCGTCCCAGCTGTCGAAATTGAACGGCAGTCCGGCGCGGTACGAGCGCTGTCCGGCGGCGATGCGCGGGGCATAGGCGGCGGGCAGGCCGTTGAGCAGGTCGGCAAAGCCCTGCGCGCCCAGTTCCTTGATGAGGTCGGGGCCGGGCACCTTCGCCATCACCACCTGGTTGCCGAGCAGCTGCCACGGGCGCTTCGCCTCGACCGAGCGGATCAGTTCGCGCTCGACCCAATCCTGTTGCCCACGCCCCAGCAATTCGCGGTCGGGTCGGGCGCGGATCGCCATCATCGTGGCATAATCCTCCGGTTCGATCCCGGCCCCCTTGGGCGCGGCCTGTTCCGAGCGGGCGAGCAGGCGGGTTTCGACCATCACCAGCGTGGCGAGGTCGCCGAAATCGAAGCTGCGGTTGATCGCGGCCCAGGGCTGGCCGGGTTTGGGATCGCGGATCGGCATCCATTCGAAATAGGCCTGCATCGCCGCCGCCTTGCGCGCCGCCCAATCGCCTTCGGTCGCCGGATCGTGATTCTCCGCGCCGCCGACCCAGGCGTCGTTGGCGCTTTCGTGATCGTCCCACACGCAGATGAACGCGGCGCGGGCGTGCGCGGCCTGCATGGCGGGGTCGCGCTTCACCTGCGCATGGCGGGTGCGATAATCGGCCAGCGTCACGATCTCATGCGTCGGTTCGGGCAGGCGGTTCAGCTTGCGGCCGATCTCCGCGCCATAGCCCTCCGCGCCATATTCGTAGATGTAGTCGCCCAGATGCAGCACCGCATCGACGCGCGGTTCGGCGGCGATCGCGGTATAGGCGTGCCAATAGCCGCCGGGATAGAGCTGGCACGACACCACCGCCAGCGCGACGTCGCGCGTGGCGCCGCGGGGCAGGGTGCGGAAGCGGCCCCGGGGCGAGGCGGTGCCGCCCGGTGCGGTGAACCAGTACCAATATTCGGTGCCGGGCTTCAGGCCGGTCGCCTCGACCTTCGCGGTGAAGTCGCGGGCGGCGCGCGCGGTCGCGCGGCCCGTGGTGATGGCCGGCCCGTCCGCGCTTGCCGCGACGTGCCAGTCGAGCGCGATATCGCCGGTGCCCTCCGCAACCGGGGTGGCGCGGGTCCAGAGGATCGCGCCGTCCGCCGCCGGATCGCCGCTGGCGACGCCATGCGCGAAGGTCGCGGCCGATGGCGCGGCATGGGCGATGGTCGGCAGGGTGAGGGCGGCACTGCTGCCCATCATTCGGAGGGCGTCGCGGCGGTTCAGCGTCATGGGGCACGGCCTTTGTGAAACGATCTGCGCGGCGTCCTATGGCCGACATGCGACAGGTCCGTGACGTCATCGACCTGTCATTCCGCCCCCCTAGAGGCCGCGCCGTCATTAGGGGGATATTGCATGAAAACCTGTTTGCGTTCGACCATCGCCATGCTGGCGATCACCAGTTCGACCACTGCGTTTGCCCAGGCCAATGTCCAGCCGGCGGGCGACGATGCCGACGAAATCGTCGTCACCGCGCAAAAGGTCGAGCAGCGAATCGAGGACGTGCCGGTCACCGTTACCGCCGTGACGGGGCAGAAGATGGCCGATCTCGGCGTCTCCACGCTGGCCGATGTCGCGCAATATATTCCGGGGCTGGTCGTGCAGGAGCAGAGCGCGAACAATCCGGGCTTCGTCATTCGCGGCATCACGTCGGATTCCGGATCGGCGCAGCAGGGCGCGCGCGTCACCTTCTATTACAACGGCGTAGACATCAGCCGGTCGCGCGGGGCGTATCAGGACCTGTTCGACCTCGAACGGATCGAGGCGGTGAAGGGGCCGCAGGCGACGTTGTTCGGCACCGCCGCCGCGGTCGGCGCGGTGTCGATCCTGTCGGCCAGACCCAAGCCGGGGTTCGAAGCCGACCTCGCCGCGTCCTACGGCAATTTCAACCGGACGCAGGTGTCGGGTATGGTCAATGCCGGCAACGACACGCTCGCCGCGCGCTTGGCCTTCGCGTATAAATTTCGCGACGGCTATGTCCGCAACATCGCGGGCGATCCCAAGGTGCCGAACCAGAATCAGGGGCGAGTCGATCAGGACGACCTGAACGGGCAGGACCAGCGCGGCATTCGCGGGTCGCTGCGCTGGACGCCGACCGACGCCGTCACCGCCGACCTCGTGCTGACCTATGACGGGCAGCGCAATCCGGGCACCGCGTTCAAGAGCCGCGCCTTTGCACCCACCGGCGGGCAGACCGGCGATTACGGCACCGCCGAACTGTCGGGATCGCCCTATTCGCTGGAAGTGCTGGGCAAGCGCAAGCTGGGCCTCGACCGCGATGTGTATGACGCGAACCTGACCGTCTCGGTCGATCTGGGGCGTGGCGTCACCTTCACCACGGTCAACGGCTATCGCCGGTTCAACAGCCTCGAAACCTTCGATGCCGATGGCGGCCCGGCCTGGTATCTGGAGTTCGCCGAGGATGCGAAGGGCGATCAGTGGAGCCATGAAGGCCGCTTCAACTTCACCGGGGAACGCGCGCGGGCGTCGTTCGGGTGGAACGCCTTCTTCGAAAACGGTTTCCAGCGCGTGCCGTTCTCGACCGAGGAGGGGACCTATCTCGCCTGTTCGGTGACCGCCGGCTTTGCGCCGATCCGGGCGATCCTGAATCGGGCCGGCATTACCACAGGGCCGAACTGCGTCGCGGCCAACGGCACGGTGCCTGGCGCGCGGGCGACGGCGGTGCTGTCGCGGGGCGCACTCACCGAACTGCCCTATGCGGCGGTGTTCACCAATTTCGGCAACAACGACACCTATTCGATGTTCGCCGATGCGACGTGGATTCCGCTCCCCGCGCTGGAACTCACCGCCGGTGCGCGGGTGCTGATCGAGGATCGGAAATCGGGCTACAGCTCGGTCCAGCCCTTCTCCCGGCTGCTCGCCGGGGCGGGGGTGTTCACCAGCCTGCTCGGCACCGCCAACACCAATGGCGCGCAGTTCGAGGCACAGCGCAGCTTCGCCGCCGTGCTGCCGCGCTTCAATGCGCTGCTGCGGCTGTCCGATGCGGTGAACCTGTATGCGACGGTCAGCAAGGGCCGCCGGTCGCCGGTGGTGCAGCTGGGCGCTGCCCGCACCGGCAGCAGCGCGACGGCCAGTGTCATTCCGAACCTGCAGATCGTGCCCGAGGAACTGGTGTGGAATTACGAAGGCGGCATCAAGGGACGCGTCGGCCCGTTCAGCGGTGCGGCGTCGGTCTTCTACCAGCGCTATGACGGGTTCCAGGTGTCGGTGACTGAAAACGGCGTGACCACCACGCGCTCGGCCGGCTCGGCGGACAATCTGGGCGTCGAGCTGGAGGGGACGTTGCGCGTCGGGCCGATGCTGTCGCTGTTCGGGACCTTCGCCTATCTCGATGGCGGGATCGGCGACGATGCGACCAACGGCGTGTTCGCGGGCGACCGCTTCCGCCTGCAGCCGGACATGACCGCATCGGCCGGTGCGAACCTGCGGGTGCCGATGGGGTCGGCGACCTTCTATGCCGTGCCGAACCTGACCTATCGGTCGAAGGTGTTCTTCGAAGTGCCGAACCGGGCGGCGATCTCGACGCCGGGCTATACGCTGTTCAACCTGCGCGCCGGCGTGGAGCTGGGCGAGCGGTTCACCATCGGCGGCTTCGCGCGCAACCTGACCAACGAGCGCTATCTGATCGATGCGGGCAATACCGGTGGCGGGTTCGGCGTGCCGACCTACATCCGGGGCGAGCCGCGCTTCTATGGCGTGGAGCTGGGCGCGCGGTTCTGACGGGCAAAGAAAACGCCGGTGCCACGGGGAGTGGCACCGGCGTTGCAGTTTAGGGAGGTCAGAAGCTGAAGCGGGCGGTCGCCGAAATGGTGCGGCCGTTGATCGAGCGGGCGCGGACGATGCCGTTGGCCGGGATCGCGCCTTCCTCCGCCTCGGTCAGGCCGATCGTGTCGAACAGGTTGTTCGCATTGACCGAGAACTGGACCTGATCGGCCGGGCGGAACTGGACGAAGGCGTTGACCTGCGTATAGCCCGGCAGCTTCAGCTGGTTGCTGTCCTGCGCATAGCTCGACGTGGTGCCGATGACGTTGGCACCGATGGTGAAGCGGTCGACATCGATCTGCGGCGTGGCGGAGAAGACGAATTCCGCCTGGCGGCGCGGGCGGTTGCCGACGGTCGCCGGGTTCACCGCGTCGCTGACGATCTTCGCATCGGTCCAGGTGCCGCCTGCGGTCAGGCTGAACGGCCCGCGCTTGATATTGCCCTCCAGCTCGACGCCGTAGGCGCGATAGTTGCGGTCGAAGAAGCGCTGGGTCGTCGCCTCGAAATTCTGCTCCTCGGTCCGTGCCCAGAAGCCGGTGGCGTAGAAGGCGACGCCGTTCGCGCGATACTTCATGCCGGCCTCGGCCTGGCGGACGATATCGACCGCCGCGTCGGCATTGAGCAGGCCGCCGGTGGTGGTGCTGACGGCGGGGCCGAACAGCAGCCGGTCGGCATTGGCGCGCCCGCCCCGGCTGTAGCGGCCGAACACCGCGAGGTCGGGGCTGATGCGATAGTTCGCACCCAGCGAATAGGACCAGTAGTTGAAGTCGTAATCGACCGGGGCCGGGCTGCCGAGCGGGAGGATCGCGACGCGGCGTTCGGCGTCCGCGATCACGCCGTCGCGATTGATGTCGCGGGTGGTGATGCCGACGCGTCCGCCGCCCAGATCGGCACCGGTGACGGTGCCCTTCGCCTGGCCGAAGTCGTAGCGGACCGACCCGTCGAGCGTCAGCGCGCCACCCGACCAGTTGAGCGAGGCGAAGGGCGCGTTGGTGTCGTAGTTCAGGTCATAGCTGCGGCGGCAGCATCCACCGAAATAGCTGGCGGCATAGCCATACACGCCGTTCTGCGTGATCGAGGTGCCGACCGCGTTGCGGACATTGACCAGCGCGGCATTGCCGCCGCCCACCACGTCGGACAGCAACGACGTCCACAGCCAGTCGGTATCGATCGTCTGGCGCGACTTGTAGAAGCCGGCGGTCACACCGAGCGTCCCGCCGCCGAGCGCGATGTCATGCGTCAGGCGGAAATCGTTGGTGATGTTGTCGAGGCTGTTGAGCTTGGTGTCGAACACCACGATCTGCGCCAGCAGGCCGTTGCCGTTGAGCGCCGCCGGGTTGGCGATCACGCGGCCGGCATTGGGGCCGGTCGCGTAGCTGAGCGTCGATCCCGCACCGGCCAGCGCGGTGGCGATGGTCGCCGCCGAATCGACGTTCGCCGGGAAGTTCGAGATGAAGCGTCCCGAAATATCCGAATAGCGGAAGCGGTTGGTGACGCTCCACCCCTCGGCCAGGTCGAACTTCGTTTCGAAGCCGACCGCCTTGACCAGCGGATGCTGCCCGTCGCGAATGTCGTTGGTGACGGGATTGTTGTTGCCGTCCAGCGTCAGGTTGCGGGTGATGTTGGGCGAATGCAGCGTGTCGCGGTTGATCGAGAAGCCGGCGATCTCGGTGAACTTCGGATCGTCGTTGGTGCCGCTGACCCGGATCGGGTTGGGCAGATAGGCGATGGCGCGGTCATCGAGATATTTGCCGTAGACGCGGACATAGCCGCCGGCGAATTCCTTGGTCACGTTCAGCTTGATCTGTCCGCCGCGATTGGCGTCGTAGCCCGCCTCGCGCGGGCCTTCGCCGAAACGGTAGAAGCCGCCGACATGGACGCGCAGGCTGTCCGACAGATGCTTGCTGTAGGAAAAGTCGGTGCGGAAATCGCGATAGTCTATGCCGAACGACCCCTGCACCACGCCGCCTTCGCGTTCACCGGTGTCGGAGATCATGTTGATGACGCCGCCGGGCGAGTTGGAGGCGAAGGTCGAGGCGGAACCGCCGCGAATGGCCTCCACGCGAGCGACGTTCAGATCGGCGCGCAGGAAGATGTCGGCATTGCCGAAGGTGATGTCGCCATATTCGAGGATGGGGAGGCCGTCTTCCTGCAGCTGCAGGAATTTCGACCCGCCCGAGGCGACCGGCAGGCCGCGCACCGCGATATTGGCATTGCCTTCGCCGCCCGAGCTTTCGGAACGGACGCCGGGGATGTTGCGGAACAGTTCGGCGACCGACCGCGGCGCGGTGGTCTGGAGCGTCGCCTGGTCGAGCGAGCTGACCGAGACCGAGCTGTCGAGCCGGTTCTGGCCGCGCGCCACGCCGGTGACGATGATGTCGGCATCGGCGGCGGCGGTGTCCTCGGTCAGCTGGGCGGTGTCGGTCGCGGGTGCGTCGGCGACCTGCGCCATTGCCGGCAGCGGCAGGGCGAGCGCGGTCGATGCAAGCAGAATATGGAACGCCTTCATGGTCCCCTCCTTGGGAAATGGCCCGATCATTGCCGGTTCACGAATCGCAGATATCTATTACTGCAAACGATTGCAACGTTCTGACACATAGCTATTGCAATGGATTGCAGTGGGTGTGGCCGGGATGTCACAGGCGTCCGCGCCGCCGGGGTGTCACCGATCGGTAACGCAGGCGTAACCAACCTGCCACCGCGCTGCGGCAGGGGCGGCGGTGAGGGGGAGCCGGGGCGCTTCCCAAGGGGAATTTACATGGTTGCTATCTTCGCGCGGTCCTCGCGGGCCTTGTTCGTGCGTGCGCTGCTGAGCGGTGTCGCGATCCTGCCGGCGGCCGCCATCGCCGCGCCGATCGAGGAAGCGCCGGTGGCGGCGGAAACCGTGCCGGGCGACGACGATGCGCCGGAAATCGTGGTGCAGGGCAGCCGCCCGATCGCCGAATCGGAAGCCGCCGCGCTGGAAATCCAGCGCAACAGCCCGGCACTGGTATCGGTCATCGCCTCCGACGCGGTCGGCCGCCTGCCCGACCAGAATGTGGCGCAGGCGATCAGCCGCCTGCCCGGTGTCGGGGTCGAGCGCGACCAGGGGCAGGCGCGCTATGTCAACCTGCGCGGCGCGCCCAAGCGCTGGACGACGCTGTCGTTCGACGGCGTCAACGTCGTCAGCCCCGAAGGACGCGCGGCCCGCTTCGATTCGATCCCCTCGGCGATCGCCAAGCAGATCATCGTGCGCAAGGCGGTGACGCCGGACATGGTCGGCGAGACGATTTCGGGCAATGTCGACATCATCACCCGCTCGGGCTTCGACCGGAACGGCTTCCACGTCGCGGGCAAGGCCGGATACGGGCTGGTCGAACTGGGCGACCGGCGCGAATTCGAAGGGTCGCTGGTCGTGTCCGACCGGTTCGATACCGGCATCGGCGAATTCGCGGTATCGTCCTCGGCCAGCCTGTACCGGCGCGGCATGGTGACCGACAATTTCGAAACCGATTGGGAAACGGTCAAGGAAGATATCCGTCCGGGCAATGCCGACCGCATCTGGGCGCGCGAGACGGAGAACAAGCTCTATCGCCTCGTCCGCAAGAATTACGCGCTGTCGACCCGGCTCGACTGGAAACCGGCACCCGGCCACCGCATCTTCGCCGAAACCATCTATTCAGCGTTCCAGGACGACGAACAGCGCAACAACTATATCTTCGACCTCGACGATCAGCAGAAGCTGTTGAAGGGGAATACGGCGTCGTGCGCGGTCAACGCCACCCCGGCGGCGGGCACCACCGGCTATGCCGATGTCTGCACCGGCAACACGCCGCTGAAGGGCGCGGTGTACGGTATCGACCTGAATTCCAACTTCACCGTCCGTGCCTATAAGCAGTCGGTGTTCACCAATACCCTGGGCGGCGACCATGATCTCGACACGTGGCGCGTGTCGTGGCGGGCCAACTACACCCGCTCGATCGACGACCGGACCCAGCCGGCGCAGCTGAACTTCGAAAGTCCGTCCTATGGCAGCAACGGTGCGAACGCCGCCAACCGGCTGACCGTCGCCTATGACCTGACCGACCCGCAACTGGCGAAGGTCGAGCTGTATCGCACGATCCGCAACGCCAATGGCACGTTCTCCCGCGGTGCGCGGGTCACGTCGATCGGCGATTTTCCGATGAACCCGTTCCGCCTGCGCTCGACGCTCGCCGCCGACACGACCGACGCCTATACTGCGCGGGTCGACGTGCAGCATGACGTCGACGGCCTGCTGGGCGACAAGACGACGCTGGCGTTCGGCGTCCGCTTCGACGACCGTACCAAATCGGTCGACGAACGCCTGCTCGAACTGACCACCGCCGCGCAGTTCGCCGCCGCGGGCATCAGCAGCTATTCGCAGATCGCCATCCCCGGCGGGTTCCAGGGCAAGCTGCCGCTAGGCTACACCTTCCAGTATTTCAGCCGCGACAAGCTGCTCGGGCTGGTCGACAATGCCAGGAAGGTCGGCAGCTATCAGAACGCGACCGCCAACCTGTACGACGTGAACGAGCGGATTTATTCGGCGTACGGCATGGCCACCGTCACCACCGGCTGGGGCAACCTCGTTGGCGGGGCGCGGATCGAGCATATCCGCAACAAGTCGTCGGCGTTCGTCACTGATGGCAAGACCTTCACCCCGCTGACCGTCGATCGCGACATGACCTTGGTCTATCCCAGCCTGCACATCAATTACGACGTTACGCCCCGGATGAAGGCGCGGCTGTCGTTCAACACCGGCGCGGCGCGGCCCGATTACGACCAGCTGCGCCCCAACCTGTCGTTCAACGACGCCAACCTGACCATTTCGGGCGGTAATCCCGATGCGAAGCCGGAAAAGGCGATGGGCGTCGATGCCTATGTCGAATATTATGTCGCGCCCGCCGGCTTCCTGTCGTTCGGTGCCTATTACAAGCGGCTGCGCGACGTGCTGTTCGACACCAGCCGCACCTTTGGCAGCGACATCCTGAACTTCGGCGGCACCGATCGGTCGCAATATGACTTCGCGACCATCGACAATGGCGGCAACGGGTCGATCGTCGGCATCGAAGGCGCCATCCAGCAGCAGCTCGACCCGTTCGTCGGCGATCTGGGCCTGCCCGACTGGATGGGCGGGTTCGGCGTGCAGCTGAACGCGACGCTGAACCGCAGCCGCGCGGAAACGCCCGATGGCCGCCGCGTGCCGCTGCCGGGTGCGTCGGACGCGGTCTATAATCTGGGCGTCTATTACGAGAAATACGGCTTCTCGGCGCGCGTCCAGTATCAGAACCGCTCGCGCTGGCTGGACGAGCTGGGCGACTTCCAGGTCATCAACGGCGTCAATCGTGGCGTCGACGGCGGCGACTTCTATTGGGCGAAGGACGACGAACTCGACGCGTCGGTGCGCTATGCGGTTACCCGCAACGTCGAGCTGTTCGGCAATTTCAGCAACCTGCTGGGCGGTCCGGGCCGTCGCTATGTGCGGGACACCCGCTACACGATCGAGCATGAGACGTTCGGCCGCCGCTATCAGGCCGGCCTGCGGGTGAATTTCTGATGCGGCGGTTCCTCGTGGCGGCGGCGTTGCTCGGCGGATGTGCGGTGACGCCCCCGCCGGCGGCCACGCCCACTGCGGTGCCGATGGTCGCGGCGGTAGCGGAGACCGATCCGGTCGATACCGCCGCCGACGCCGCCGACGATCCCGCCATCTGGCGCAACCGGCGCAACCCCGCCGCCAGCCTGGTGATCGGGACGGACAAGAAGGCCGGCATCCACGTCTATGACCTGTCGGGCAAGCGGCTGAGCTTCACGCCCGCCGCGCGGCTGAACAATGTCGACCTGCGCGAGATCGGCGGACGGGTGATCGCGGCGGCCAGCGACCGGGCGGACGAGGCTCAGGCGCATGTCGCGCTGTTCACCCTCGACACCGTGGCGAAGAAGCTGGTGCCGATCGGTCGGTATCCGGTCGGCGCGGGCGAGGCCTATGGCATGTGCCTGTGGACCCGCAAGGCGGACAAGGCGCTGTTCGGCTTCGTCGTGATGAAGGACGGGCGGATCGATCAGGTGTCGATCGATACGAGCGGCGCGACGCCGGTGGTGCGCACCGTGCGATCGATGAAGGTCGCCAGCCAGGCCGAGGGCTGCGTGGTCGATGACCGCACGGGCCTGCTCTATGTCGCGGAGGAGGATGTCGGGCTGTGGCGCTTCGCCGCCGATCCCGCGGCTCCGGTCGGCGGTACGCCGATCGCACGGGTCGACGGCCGGACGCTGGTCGCCGATGCGGAGGGGCTGGCGCTGGCCCCGGCCGGGCGCGATGGCGGCTATCTGGTCGCGAGCAGCCAGGGCGACAATGCCTATACCCTCTATCGCCTGCCCGGCGTCACCTATGCTGGGCGCTTCCGTATCGGTGGCGGGGCGATCGACGGGACCAGCGAAACCGACGGCATCGACCTGATCCCCGGCAATTTCGGGCCGAACTACCGCAAGGGGCTGATGGTCGCACAGGACGGCGACAATGCGCCCGACACGCAGAACTTCAAATATGTGTCGTGGGCGGAGGTGCTGAAGGCGTTGCGGCTCAAATAGCCCTCTCCAAATACGTCACCCCAGCGCAGGCCGGGGTCTCCCCGTGATAACGCGCCGCAGGAGCCGCGAGAGACCCCAGCCTGCGCTGGGGTGACGTTTCATTTGAGGAGGATCACCGCTGCGCGCGGGGCTTCCAGGTGAGGACGCGGTAGATATAGCCGATCACGATCGCCGCCGACATGGCGATGGCGACCGGCCCGACATAATGGTCGAGCTGTTCGAAATTCGACCCCAGCCACAGTCCGGCATAGGCCAGCACCGCGTTCCACACGATGCTGCCGGTGAAGGTGGCGAGGAAGAAGCGCCAGCGCGGCATACAGGCCATGCCGGCGGGCAGCGAGATCATCGTGCGGAACGTCGGCATGAAGCGGAAGATGAAGACCGTCTTGCCGCCATGTTTGCGGAAGAAGCGGTGCAGCTTTTCCACATCCTCCCACTCGACCGTCAGCCACCGGCCCCAGCGGTCGACGAACGGCTTCAACCCCTGATAGCCGAAGCGCCGCCCGATCGCGTACCAGAAATAATTGCCGGCGGTGGTCCCGGCCGTGCCCCACAGCAGCAGCGGCACCATCGCCATGTCGCCGCGCGCCACCGCCATGCCGCCCAGCCCCATGATGACCTCCGACGGGATCGGCGGCACGACATTTTCCAGCGCCATCAGCAGGAAGATGCCGAGATAGCCGCCGCGCGCGATCGCATCGAGGATGAAGGTCGTCATGGGGGTTCCGAACGTGCGGGGCGGGGTTTCGTGCCGTGAAAGGCTGGGCACCGCGTCGCCCCGACCCGCCACGGGCGTCACCCCAGCGCAGGCTGGGGTCTCCCCGTGATAGCGCGGGGCAGGAGCCGCGAGAGACCCCAGCCTGCGCTGGGGTGACGCTTTTAGTGAATGGGCGGGCGGTTACTTCGCCGCCACCCGTGCCTCGATCGCGTCCCAGATCATGCCGGCGACGTCGGTCCCGTCGAACTTCTCGATCGCGACGATGCCGGTGGGCGAGGTGACGTTGATCTCGGTCAGCCATTCGCCGCCGATCACGTCGATCCCGACGAAGATCAGCCCGCGCCGCTTCAGCTCCGGGCCGAGTTCGGTGCAGATTTCGCGTTCCCTGTCCGTCAGCTCGGTTTTGGCTGCGGTGCCGCCGACCGCCAGGTTCGACCGGATTTCGCCCGCCCCCGGCAGGCGGTTGACCGCGCCCGCGACCTCGCCATCGACCAGCACGATGCGCTTGTCGCCCTTTGCCACGGCGGGCAGGAACGCCTGCACCATATGCGGCTCGCGGTACGCGGTGTTGAACACTTCGATCAGCGAGGACAGGTTCTGCGCATCGGCATCGATCTTGAAGATCGCCTTGCCGCCATTGCCGTGCAGCGGCTTGACCACGATCGAGCCGTGTTCGTTGAGGAACTTGCGCGCTTCCTCGACCGAGCGGGTGATGAGGGTAGGCGGCATGAAGTGCTGATAGTCGAGCACGAACAGCTTTTCAGGCGCATTGCGCACCGATGCCGGATCGTTGACCACCAGCGTCCGGTCGCTGATCCGCTCCAGCAGATGCGTCGCGGTGATATAACCGAGGTCGAACGGCGGGTCCTGCCGCATCAGCACGACATCGGCCTGCACGCCGAGATCAAGGCTGGCGGGATCGCCGAACGCGAAATGGTCGCCGACGACGCGCTGCACCGTCACCGGGCGGGCCTCCGTCCACACCCGGTCGCCCGACTGGTTGAGGTCCTCGGGCGCGTAATGGAACAGCCGGTGCCCTCGCGCCTGCGCCGACAGCATCAGCGCGAAGGTGGAATCGCCCGCAATGTTGATGCCGGCAAGGGGGTCCATCTGGACGGCGACGGTCAGCGACATGGGGCAAACTCCGGTTGGTTGCCGCTCAGGTAGGAGGCTGGCGGGGGAAAGTCACGGGTGAGCGAGAAAGGCCGGTCCTACCGCAGCGGCTTGCCCGAATCCTTCCACCGGTCGAGGACCTGCGATTCCGGCGGCAGCGTGTCCTTCGACTCGGCCGCCGGGGTCGCGCTGGCGACCGGCGTCGGCGGCGCGACGAATGTCGGCGGGACCAGCGGCACGGTCGGGACCGGCACCGCCTCCAGCGTCGGCGGCGGGGGCAGGGGACGCAGTGGCCCCGGCATCGGCTCCATGCCGATATAGCGGTCGCGGAAGGCGGCGGGGGTGCCCCACCACCCCTTCCAACGGTGAAAGAAATGCGCGCCGAACACGCCGGTCATCACCAGCGCGCGGTTCCACGACGGGGTGACGGCATAGGTGTGGTAATGCGTCGCCAGCCCGACGGGGGCGAACACGTCGCCCGACAGCGCGCGGGCGGCGACCCGGCGGGAGCGCAGCCAGACCGAAGGCACCGGCACCCGCGCCATCGCCCCGTCGCACGCAAAGCTGAACTGGCACACCGGCCGGTCCGACCCCTGGAACACCACGCCGCACACCGTCGCGGGAAAGGCGGGATGGCGCACGCGGTTCAGCACGACCTGCGCCACCGCCCGCTGTCCGTCATCAGGTTCGTTGCCGGCTTCGTAATAGATGGCGGTGGTCAGACATTGCAGCGCCCGCGCCCGGTCGAGCTGGCTGCCGCGCAGGACGAACGGCCGCGCCGGCTGGATCGAGGCGTCGCCGATCGCGTCGGCATCGGCATGCGCGGGAAGTGCCGGCAGGGGGGCGGTGCCGGTTTCCCCCCGTCGCACAGGCGCGTCGAGCAGCAGTTGCGCCGCGCCGGGAAAATGGTCGTCCGCTTCATATCCGGTGACGACCGGCGGGGGCGGGGCGGGGGTATCGCGATGCTCGCGCGCAGCGATCCCCGCCCGCACGGCGATCGCCCCACCGACGATCAGCAGGACGCTGCCGATGACCTTGCGCGCACGCCGCGACAGGGGGGGAAGGGCCGCCATCGGGGGTGGCTGTAGCGGGAAATGGTTTGGAAAGTCGCAAGATTATCGGGGGCTTTCCCCCATCACCGCGGATAAAACCGTGCCCTTCGCGAAGTTCCGTAGCCTGCCACAGATACGCCGTACCCCCGCGCAGGCGGGGGTCCAGAGCCAAGCAAAACACCGGCTCGTGCCTGGAACCCTGGACCCCCGCCTGCGCGGGGGTACGCGATACGCCAAAAAATCAATACTTCTGAACAAGCATCGGTTCATGTCCGGGACGACGACACGACAGCGCTTACTTCACCCCCAGATCGGCGCGACTCAGGTCCACCGATGCCGCCGGGATCACGACCAGTTGCGGATAGGCGGCGCGGAGCGGTTCGACGAACTGCTTCGCGTCGCCGACCACGACGATGCTCGCCGCCTTCGGGTCCATGACCTGTGCCGCCGCCTGCTGCACCGCCGCCGGACCGACCGCTTCGATCGAGGGGAGGAAGGTCGCGATGCGTGCCAGCGGTACGCCGTCCGACACATAGGTGACGATCGTGCCCGCGATGCCGCTGGTCCGTTCGATGGTGCGGCCGAAATTGCCGGTCAGCACCGCCTTGCGCGTCGCCAGTTCGGCCTCGGGGGCGGGTTCGGTGCCCAGCCGACGCAGTTCGTCGGTGATGATCTTCACCACTTCGGGTGCGGACGGGTTCTTGGTCTGGGTCGACGCACTCACCGCCCCGCCCTTCGCCCGCGCGTCCAGTTCGGAACGCGCGCCATAGGCGAGGCCGCGCTTGATGCGGATTTCCTGGTTGAGGCGTGAGGAGAAGCCGACGCCGAGCGTCGCATTGGCGACGGCGGCGGGGAAATACGCCGCGTCGCTGCGCGCGATGCCCGGCCGCGCGACGACGACGCCCGCCTGTCCGGCACCGGGCATGTCGACGACGATCACGCGGGGGGCGGGGGTGGCGACCTGCGGAGCCGGCGCGGGCGTCGCGCCCGGCTGGCCGCGCCAGTCGCCGAACAGCTGCGTCGCCAGTGCCATCCCGGCGTCGGGCGTGATGTCGCCGACCAGCACCAGCGTCGCCTTTTCCGGCTGCCATGCGCGGGCATAGGCGCTGGTGATATCGGCGCGGGTGATCGCCTTCAGCGTGGTCGGCGTACCGCTGGCCGGGTGGCCGTACGGCGCACCGCCGAACACCGCGCGGTCGGCGACGAGGCCCGACAATTGCCCCGGATCGGTCAGTGCGACGCTGACGCCGTCGATC
The DNA here is from genome assembly GCF_022664435.1 of Sphingomonas panni. Lineage (GTDB taxonomy): Bacteria > Pseudomonadota > Alphaproteobacteria > Sphingomonadales > Sphingomonadaceae > Sphingomonas > Sphingomonas panni. The sequence goes on from NZ_JAKREU010000009.1 coordinate 87,302, forward strand.
GTCCGCGTGCGCAGCCGGTCGATCTCCTCCTGCGCGAAGGCCGGATTGCGCGCGACATCGGCGAGGATGCCGAGCGCCGGCGCGACCTGACCCGACCCGACGGTCAGCGTGACGTTCTGCGAATCCCATCCGGCACCGCTGCCGATGCTGCCGCCCAGCGATTCGACCGCGCGGGCGATCTCGGTCGCCGAGCGGGTCTTGGTCCCCTGTGTCAGCAGCCCGGCGGTCAGTTCACCCACGCCGGCGCGATCGTCGGGATCGGCCGCCGCCCCGCCGCCGGCGACCAGCGCGGCGGTCACGACCGGCAGCCCGCGCTTTTCGACCAGCACGACGCGCATCCCGTTGGGCAGGCGGCGTTCGACCGGCACCGGGATCGCGACCTGCACCGGCGCGCTGGGCGCGGGCGGCAAGACGCGCTGGCCTTCTGCGGCGGGCGTGTGGATCGCGATGCCCGGCGGCACGGCCAGCGGCGCGGTGACGACGCTGTCGGCGATCGCAATCGCATCGCTCGCTGCGTTCGCCGGCTTGGCCGTGTCGGGCAGGTAGCGGATCGTGGCGGCGCGGTTGGCGGCAAGCCAGCTCCGGGCGACGCGCTGCACATCGGCGGCGGTCACGCGGCCGATCGCCGCCAGCGCCTTGTCGGCGGCCTTCGGATCGCGCTCGACGATGACGCCCTGCGCCAGTGCGGACGCTTTCCCTTCCGCCGTTTCGCGCGACAGCAGCTCGGCGGTCGTGATCTCGTTCTTCGCTTCGGCCAGTTCGGCGGCGGTGGGCGGGGTGGCGATGATGCGCGCGACCTCCCGCTCCAGCGCCGCTTCGCCGTCCGCGACCGACTTGCCGCCCGCAAGGATCGCATAGAGCGACAGCGTGCCCGGACCCTGCTTCGCATCGACCTGTACGCCGACATCCTGCGCGATCTGGTCGCGATAGACCAGCGCCTGGTGCAGGCGCGAATTGTCGCCGCCCGACAGGATCGCGTCGAGGACCTTCAACGCCGCCTGATCGGGATGATTGGCCGGCGGCAGCGGATAGCTGATGAGGATCGCGGGCAGCGGCGTGTTCGCCTCGTACACCGTCTTCGTCACCGGCTGCTGGCGGACCGGTTCGTCGACGGTCACACGCGGGATCGGGCGATTGGGCTTCGCGATGGGCGCGAAATACTGGTCGACCCAGCGGTTCAGCTGCGCGGGATCGAAATTGCCCGCGACGACCAGCACCGCATTGTCGGGCCGGTAATAGGTCGCATGGAAGGCGCGGATGTCGTCGATCGTCGCCGCATCCAGATCGGCGATCGATCCTATGCCCGGCCGCGCATAGGGGTGGCGGCTATACGACACCATCGGCGCATAGAGGCCGAACAGCTTGCCATAAGGCTGGGCAAGGATGCGGCTGCGCAGTTCCTCCTTCACCACTTCGCGTTCCGACGCGAAGGTCTTCGGATCGACGACCAGCGTCGCCATCCGGTCGGCCTCGGCGAACAGCAGCCGCTGCAGGTGGTTGGCGGGCACCACCTCGTAATAATTGGTATAGTCGTCGGCGGTCGACGCGTTGTTGTACCCGCCGACATCCTCGGTCAGCCGGTCGAGCTGTTCGGGCACGAGGTTCCGCGTCGCCTTGAACATCAGATGTTCGAACATGTGCGCGAAGCCCGACCGCCCGGCAGGGTCGTCCTTCGACCCGACATCGTACCATACCTGCACCGACACGTTCGCGCTCGACGTGTCGCGAATGGCATAGACGCGCAGGCCGTTGGCGAGGGTGCGTTCGGTGTAGGCGATCGGCGGAACGGTCGCGCTGGCGGCGGGGGGCGTCGGGGCGGGGCGCTGCTGTGCGTATGCAGGGGTCAGCAGGGCGGTCGAGATCAGCAGCGCGAGGCCGAAACGCATGGGGGACACTCTCCGAACGGGTGATGCGGCACGGTGTGGGCCGCATCGGGTCGGGGTGTCAACGTATCGTCGGTTACGACGTCGCGATCGAACCGAAATGCCTCGTCACTCCCGCGCAGGCGGGAGTCCATACACGCGGGCGTCGCCGAAAAGGCGCAACCGTCAGCGGTTATGGATTCCCGCCTTCGCGGGAATGACGAGAAGAAATCAGCCCTTCTTGCGTCCAGAATTGGCGTAGAGCAAAGCGGCAGCCAGCGCGGCGGAACCGATGCCGATGCCGATCGGCACCAGCGGCCACGCCTGCCCCTTCGACGGCTGCTTCGTATCGGCGGCGGCATCGGCGACGCGCTTCATATCCTTGGCGGCGGCGGTTACTTCGTTCAGTTCGGTCTTGTCGGTCATGATCCTCTCCCTCTTGCCGGGGTTCAATGCTTGGGGGCGGTGTAGCGTGCCCGGAAATCGTCGGCGAAGACGGCCAGCGTATCGTTCGCGATTGCCGCGCGCAGATCGGCCATCAACGCCTGATAGAAATAGAGATTATGCTCGGTCATCAGCATCGCCCCCAGAATTTCGCCCGCGCGGACGAGGTGGTGGAGATAGGCGCGGCTGTGCCCCGCACATACCGGACAGGCACAGTCGGGATCGACCGGGCCAAGATCCTCGGCAAATTTGGCGTTACGGATGTTGATCGGGCCTGAACGGGTAAAGGCCTGTCCGGTGCGACCCGACCGGGTCGGCAGCACGCAGTCGAACATGTCGATGCCGCGTTCGACCGCGCCGACGATATCGTCGGGCTTGCCGACGCCCATCAGATAGCGCGGCTTGTCGACCGGCAACTGCTGTGGCGCATAGTCCAGCACGCCGAACATCGCCTCCTGCCCCTCGCCGACCGCGAGGCCGCCGACCGCATAGCCGTCGAAACCGATATCGATCAGCGCATCGGCCGAAGCCTTGCGCAGTTTTTCGTCGAGCGCGCCCTGCTGGATCCCGAACAGCGCGGCGCGGCTGGCATGGTCCTCGCCCGAATCGAACCCGGCGCGGCTGCGGCGTGCCCAGCGCATCGAGCGTTCCATCGCGCGCGCCTGTACCTCGCGGGTCGAGGTGGTCGGGACCAGTTCGTCGAACGCCATCACGATGTCGGAGCCGAGCAATCGCTGGATTTCCATCGAGCGTTCGGGACTCATCAGGTGGCGGGTGCCGTCCAAGTGGCTCTTGAACTCGACGCCATCCTCCGACCGCTTGGTCAATTCGGACAGGCTCATCACCTGATAGCCGCCGCTGTCGGTCAGGATCGGCCGGTCCCAGCCCATGAACTTGTGCAGGCCCCCCAGCCGCGCGACCCGCTCGGCGCTGGGGCGCAGCATCAGGTGATAGGTGTTGCCGAGCAATATGTCGGCGCCCGATGCACGAACGTCCTGCGGCTTCATCGCCTTCACGGTAGCGGCGGTGCCGACCGGCATGAAGGCGGGCGTGCGGATGTCCCCGCGCTGCATGGCGATGGTGCCGGTGCGGGCGCGGCCGGACGTGGCGGTGACGGTGAAGGCGAAACGGGGAGCCATAAGGCGAGCCGTCATGCCGGACCTTCCCCCCGCTGTCGACCGTTGTTGCGGTTTCACGGGAGCAAAGATGATGGCCGAACCGATGAACCCCGGCGACGATGCCCTGCCCGGTACGCCCGGGACCGGCGAGGATGTGTGTCCGCGTTGTGGCGGCAGCGGTACGATCGACGGCGGCGAGTGCGCCAATTGTGGCGGCACCGGGAAGGTGATCGAAGGAATAGGTGGCGGCTGAAATCCTCCCCGGCACGGGGAGGGGACCAGCCGCAGGCTGGTGGAGGGGGGTGTCCGCAAGCGCACCACCTGCGGCTCGCCCCCTCCACCACTCGCTTGCGCGAGCGGTCCCCCTCCCCGTGCCGGGGAGGAGCTTGGTTCAGATCGCCGCCAGCGCCTGTTCGAAATCGGCGATCAGGTCGTCGGCATCCTCGACCCCGATCGAGATGCGCACGAGATTGTCGGTGATCCCCAGCGCCGCCTTGCGTGCATCGGGCACCGACAGATGCGTCATCCCCGCCGGATGGCTCGCCAGCGTTTCGGTGCCGCCGAGGCTCACCGCCAGCTTGGCGATGGTCAGCGCGTCGAGGAAGGCGAACGCCTCGCGCTCGCCGCCCTTCAGGTACAGCGAGAAGGTCGATCCGCCGCCGGTGCAGTGGCGGGCATAGATATCGGCCTGGCGTTCCATGCCCTTGGCGTCCTTCAGGAAGCCGAGATAGCCGACGCGCTCGACCTTCGGGTGGTCGCGCAGGAAGGCGCAGACCTTTTCGGCATTCTCGCCCGCGCGGCTCATGCGCAGTTCGAGCGTCTCGAGCGAGCGCAGCAGCATCCACGCCGTGTTCGGGTCGCAGATCGTGCCGATGGTGTTGCGCATCGATCGGATGGTGTTGATGTGCGCCTTCGATCCCAGCACGCCGCCCGCGACCAGATCGCTATGCCCGCCGGCATATTTGGTCAGCGAATAGACGACGAGGTCGGCGCCATGCTGCAACGGCTGCTGCCACAACGGCCCGAGGAAGGTGTTGTCGATCGCGATCGGCGGCTTGTCTTGCGCAGAGCCGAACACCGCGTCGCGGGCGGCCGCGACCGCTTCGATATCGACCAGCGCGTTGGTCGGGTTGGCCGGGCTTTCGAGATAGATCAGCGGCACGCGCCCTTCCGCCTTGCGCAGCACCGCCTCGATCTCGTCCTGCGTCGCGCCGGCCGGGAAGTCGAGATAGTTGACCCCGAAGCGCCCCAGCACGCGGCCGATCAGCGTCTCGGTCGCGGCATAGAGCGGGCCGGAATGGATGATCGTGTCGCCCGGCTGGACCATTGACAGGAACAGCGTGGCGATGGCCGACATGCCGCTGGAAAAGACCAGCGCGTCCTCCGCCGCTTCCCAGACGCCGAGGCGGTCTTCGAGGATTTCCTGGTTCGGGCCGTTGAAGCGCGAATAGACGAGGCCCTCCGCGCCGCCGGGACGCTTGCCGGTCACCCCTTCGAAATGGCGCTTGCCCGCCGCGGCGTTGGGGAAGACGTAGGTCGAGGTCGCGAAGATCGGGGGTTTCAGCGATCCTTCGGACAGGACCGGGTCATAGCCATGGCCCATCATCAGCGTGGCGGGCTTCAGCCGGCGTCCGCCGACCGTGTCGACCGGAGGCTTGGGGCGGCGGCGCGGCGGAACGCCGGTCAGGTCGGCTTCGGTTTCGTCGGTCACGAATCTCTCCTATTTTCGGAAGAGCCTAACGATAGTTACGAAAGAAACCAACTCGCCCGATCACCCCAACGCGTCACCCCAGCGCAGGCTGGGGTCTCCCTGTGGCAGGCGCACCGCTGGAGCCGGGAAAGACCCCAGCCTTCGCTGGGGTGACTCTATAGACCGGACACAGCCCACCCGTCATTCCGTCGAAGGCCGGAATCCATGGATGGTGTGACGTTGCGACAGGATCGCCAGCACCCGACACGATGGATGCCGGCCCGCGCCGGGATGACGAAAGGGTCAGGGTTGCGCCAACCCGATCACCGACAACTGCCGCCCATAATCCGCTTCGCCGCGATGCGTCGCGCGGCGGAAGCTGAAGAAGCGGTCCTCCTGCGCATAGGTGTCCTGCCCCAGCGCCTCGATCCGCCGCACGCCTGCTGCCGCCAGACGATGGACGACATAGGCCTCGAGGTCGAACCGGGCATGGCCGGGGCGGTTCTCGGCAAAGAAGCGCTCATTTTCGGGATCGGTCGAACAGAAGCGTTCGACGAAGCCCATATCGACCTCATAGCTCGCCCGCGCGATGCACGGGCCGACGGCGGCGGCGATGCGGTCGGCCCGCGCGCCGAGCTTTTCCATCTGGGCGATGGTCGCATCGGTCACGCCGGCCAGCGCGCCCTTCCACCCGGCATGGGCAGCCCCCACGACGCCGGCTTGCGCGTCGGCGAGCAGCACCGGCGCGCAATCGGCGGTCAGGATGCCGAGCAGGATGTTCGGCCGTTCCGTGACCATCGCATCCCCCTGCGGCCGTTCGCCATCGGGAAAGGCGGTGAGGACGCGCACGACCGAAGCGGAATGGACCTGATACAGCCCGCACAGCGCCGCGCCGGGTAGCACCGCGTCGACGACCCGCGCTCGATTCTCGGCGATGGCGGCGGGATCGTCGCCCGATCCCAGCCCGGTGTTCAGCCCGGCGACGACTCCCGTCGACACCCCGCCGCGCCGCCCGAGAAAGCCATGCGCCACGCCGTCCAGCGCCTGTGCGCGCAACACCTCGACCGTCATAGCGCCACCCGCATCACGTCATCCTCGTCCCGGTGGTTGCCGACCATGAAGTCATAGGTGCCGACCCGTTCGAACCCATAGCGTTCGTAGAAGCGCCGCGCACGGTGGTTGTCGACGAATACCGACAGGAACAGCTCGTCCGCGCCCGTCGCCCGCGCCTTGGCCAGCATATGCTCCATCAGCGTCGCGGCAAGGCCGGTGCCCTGAGCTTCCTTACGGAGATAGAATTGGCGCAGCTCGATCGGCCTGCCGGTGGGTTCGAACGGCAGCGACGGCGGGCCGAGCTTGGCATAGCCGACCGCCTCGTCACCGGCCATCGCCAGCACGACGTGATAGCGCGGGTCGGACAATTCGCCCTCCCACGCCGCGACCGTGAACTTCGCGAGGAAGGCGGCAAGGTCGTCGGGGTGATAGAGATGGCCGAAGGTGTCGGTAAACGTCTCGGTCCCGATCTTCACCAGCAGCGGCGCATCGGCGACGGTCGCGTCGCGCAGGGTCGGCGTCATGCCGCGAACCCCGCCGGCACCGGCCAGCCGGGCGAGGTGATCGCAATCGCCTTGAACAGCGTGCCCATCTGTTCCTCCTCCACCAACCGGTCGCGATCGGCGCGCAGCGATTCGGCGCGTTCGGGCCTTCGCGTCGCAAGCGCTTCGGTCCGCGCGTCGATGCCCAGCGCCTTCAGCAACGCGCCCTGATCGACCGGGCCATAGGCGACGGCATCCTCGGCCCGCGCCGCTTCGATCAACGTGCCGAAATCGACATGCGCGGTCAGGTCCTGCTCGCCCGGATCGTCATAGGGATTGACGAAGCCATGCCCGCGCACCGCCTGCAACGTATCGCCCAGCGCGGGGCCGGCATAGCCATAGTCGATGACGATCGCGCAGCCGCCCTGGGCGACGATCCGCTTCGCCAGTTGCCGCATGATCGCCACCGCGGCGGGGGCGGTTTCCAGCACCGATCCCACGGCCGCGTCGCGAAACTGATACGGGATGATCGGATCGAAGCCGCGCTGGCCCATCACCGGCAGGAACAACGTATCCTGACACGTGACCAGCCGCTCCCGCCAGCCGTCCGCCGTCTTCACCAGCTGTCGGATCGGCAGCGCGTCAAAGAATTCGTTGGCGACCACCAGCAGCGCGCCGTCTTCGGGCAGACCGACGGTATCGACTGCCCATTCCGCCTGCGGCACGCGCTTCGCCTGTTCGTCGCGCAGGGTGGGGCTGGTTTCGATCAGGTGCACCGGCGGCGTGCATCCCGCCGACGCCATCGAACGCAGCGCATCGGCGGCGAGCGTGCCCCGGCCGGGACCGAACTCGACATAGCGTGCCGCCGGGCGCCCGGCCCGGTCCCAGCTGTCGGCTAGCCCCAACCCGATCAGCTCGCCGAACATCTGGCTGATTTCGGGTGCGGTGGTGAAATCGCCGTTCGCGCCCAGCGGATCGCGCGTCGCATAATAATGTGCGTTGGCGGCACCCATGAACTGGGCGAGGCTGATCGGCCCGGCCAGCGTGATCGCGCGGGCCAGCCGTTCGGGCAGCGCAGGGTCGGCGGCGGTGACGACGGGTTCGGTCAAGCCACGCTCTCCGACCCCGCGATCGGTTCGACGCGCACCCGGCGGCGCTTCGACGTGACCATCAGGTAGATGCCGATCGCGATCATCGGCAGGGTCAGCCACTGGCCCATGTGCAGGCCGGTCGCCTGGGCGAATTCGACCAGCTGCGCGTCCGGCTCGCGCCAGAATTCGATGATGAAGCGCGCGACGCCGAACCCGGCCATGCCGGTGCCGAGCAGGAAGCCGGGCTTGTACCGCGCATCGGTGCGCCAGAAGAGGAAGGACAGGATCAGGAACAGGATCAGCCCTTCGCCCAGTCCTTCATAAAGCTGGCTGGGGTGGCGTGCCGGGTCGAGTCCGCCGGGCACGGTGCGCGGGAACACGATCGCCCAGGGTGCGTCGCTCGGCTTGCCCCACAATTCGCCGTTCACGAAATTGGCGATACGGCCGAGGAACTGGCCGATCGGCGCGACGCAGGTAACGTAATCGGCGACGCGCAGGGGGCGCAGGCCATGTTTGCGCGACAGCCACCAGATGCCGAGGATCAGCCCGACCATGCCGCCATGGAACGACATGCCGCCATCCCACAGCCGCAGGATCTTGATCGGGTTGGCGAACATTTCGGGCGCATAGAAGATCGCATAGCCCAGCCGCCCGCCAAGGATGATGCCGAGCGTCGCGTAGAAAACGAAGTCGTCGGCGTGACGCCGCGCCATCGGCGCGCCCGGCTGGTCGAGCAGCTTGAGCAGATACCACCATCCGGCGAGGATGCCGGTGATATAGGCCAGCGAATACCATTTCAGCTGGAAGAAGCCGAGGTCGAGCGCGACCGGACTAAGCCCCAGATCGACATAGCGGATATGGCCGGCGGCCATGCCGACTTCGCCGGTGGCGGCGGCGAGGGTGGATAGGATCAAGGGAATAGGCTCCGGCTGTGGTGCCGGGCGTAATATCGGGGTTGGCGGGTGAGGGGAACCACCGACCGTCATTCGGGAACCCGGGGTGGGCGGACCGGCACATGGGGGGAAGCGCCTTGGTCCGCCCGGATTGAAGCGCGAACGCATCGGGTGGCTCTACCCCTGCAGACGCCGTGCCAGTTCAATGCTCTTGCGGTTTTCCGGCATCGGACTGGTTAACGTCGCGCACACCAACGGGGCGGGTGTAAACATTCCCGACAGCATGGCGGGGCGCAAAGATTACGCTTGTAAACGAAATGACCACGGGTGTAGTCATTGCTCATGGCCGAACGAATCAGCGATGCCGAGCACGCCGTGATGGAAGTGCTCTGGGACAGGAACCCGCTCACCGCGCAGGAGGTGGTCGAACGCGTCGCCCCGGCGCGGGGCTGGACCGCGAACACCGTCAAGACCCTGCTCGGCCGGCTGCTGGCCAAGGACGTGGTCGGCGCGGAGGAGGACGGGCGGCGCTATCGCTATCGCCCGCTGGTCGCGCGCGAGGAATATGTCGCGGGTGAGTCGCAGCGGTTCATCGACAAGCTGTTCGGCGGCAGCCTGACGCCGCTGGTCGCGCATCTGGCCGAACGCGACCAGCTGAGCGCGAAGGAAATCGACGAGATCGAGGCTCTGTTGAAGGCGCTGAAACAATGATCGGATGGGCGGTGGAGACGATCGCGGCGACCACGCTGCTGATGCTGCTGGTGCTGATGTTGCGCGGCCCCGTCGCGCGACGCTTCGGTCCGCAGGCGGCCTATGCGCTCTGGGCGCTGCCGGCGCTGCGCATGATCCTCCCGCCCATCCCCGAAAGCTGGCGTCCGGTGGAGTTCCACCCGATCGGCGCGGCGACCGAACCCGGCATCATCATGCTGGGCGTGCCGGTCGCCGAGGTGCCCGCCCTGCCACAGGGTTGGGGCATGGCCGACGTGCCGCTGATCGTCGTCGCGTTGTGGCTGCTGGGCGCGGTCGCGTTCGTCGCGTGGCATATCGTGCAGCATCAGCGTTTCTGCGCGAAGGTGCTGGCATCGGGCCGGGCCAGGGGCGTGGCGGGCGGCCATGTCCGCATGATCGAGACGCGCCATGCCGCCGGGCCGCTCGCCTTCGGGGTGATCCATCGCTACGTCGCGATGCCGGTCGATTTCCGCGAACGCTATGACGAGCGGGAACAGGCGTTGGCGCTGGCGCACGAGCTGGGCCACCATGCGCGCGGCGACCTGCTGGCGAACTGGGTCGCGCTGGTCGTGCTGGGCTGCCACTGGTTCAATCCGGTCGCGTGGCGGGCCTTCCGCGCATTTCGCGCGGACCAGGAAATGGCGTGCGACGCGATGGTGCTGGCCCGCGCCACGCCGGGCGTCCGTCACGCCTATGCCACCGCCATCGTCAAGTCCGCGCATGGCCAGGGGCTGTCCGCCGCCTGCCATCTGCACAGTGTCAACGAACTGAAAGGGAGACTCATCATGTTGTCGAAGCACCGGGTGATGTCGCCCGCCACCCGCCGCGTTGCCGGCGGTGCGACGCTGGCGCTGGCCATCGTCGGTCTGGGAATGACCGCGTCGGGGACGAAGGCGGCGGAGACGATCCGTTCGAAGGTCGAAACCGCGACCGGCGTCGACATCGCCCAAGTCGAGGCGCAGGCCGCCGACGTCCTCGCTCCCGTAGCGGCGATCGTCCCGGCGCAGGCGGCGACGCTGCCGGTGATCGCGGCCGAGCCGGCACCCGAGACACAGCCGACGGTGCCAGCCACCGTGGCTACCCCGAAAATCATCGTCGTTCCCGCCGCATCGGGCCTGAGCGCGCAGTCGAAGCCCTCCGCAGCCGGTGCCAAGCCCCGTCAGTTCACGATGCGCAGCGACGATGGCGTGCGCAAGATCGTCGTCCAGCGTTTCGACGCCAACGGCAAGCTGCTGGGCCAGACGGTCAACGACATTCCTGAAATCCAGGTCAAAACTGCCGATTGCGGCCCCGGCAACCCCCAGCAGACCAGCATCACCCGCACCGAAGGCGGCAAGCAGGTCACCGTCATCTGTTCGGACCGCATCCGCATCATCACCCGCGACGCCGAATTCCGTGCCGGACAGGGCGTGAAGATGGCGGAGCTGGCCATGGCCCGCGCCATGCAGGGCGAGGCTCGCGCTGCGCAGGGCCAGGCACAGGCCATGCAGGGTGCCGCCTATGCCCGGCAGGGATTGCAGGCGGCGCTGGCCGGACTGCGTTCCGCCCGGGCGTCGATCGTCGCGAACGGCGACATGCCGGCGGGTGCGCGGACCAGCGCGCTGCAGGGCATCGACGACAGCATCCGCGAAGTGCAGGCCGAACTCTCCGCAAAGCAATAATCCGGGTTCGCGGACGTTCTGCCCCGTTCGTCCGCGACAGGGCCGGTCGGCACCATGCCGGCCGGCCCATCGTCTTGCCCATCTGCTTGCATCGCGCCCGCCCGACCGCCATCTGATACGGTAATGGCTGAATATCCCCCCGGCATCGCCCAGCCGCTCGAACCGCTGGTGACCCGCGTGCTGGCGCGCAACGCATCGCCCTATACCCATAGCGGCACGCAGAGCTTCGTCGTCGGCGGCACCGGCGCAGTCGCGATCATCGATCCGGGGCCGGTCGACGATGTGCATCTCGACGCGCTGCTGGACGTGGTCGGCGACCGGCAGGTCGCGGCGATCCTGTGTACCCATACCCACCGCGATCACAGTCCGGCGGCGCGCCCGCTGGCGGAGCGGACCGGCGCACCGATCATCGGCTGCGCCGCGCTGACGATGGACGATGCCGGCCCGCGCGCCGATGCCGCATTCGATGTCGACTATCGTCCCGACCGGGTGCTGGGCGATGGCGAGGTGTTGGCGGGCGATGGCTGGACGCTGGTCGCGGTCGCGACGCCGGGCCATACCTCGAACCACCTCGCCTTCGCCCTGCCGGAAACGGGCGCGTTGTTCAGCGGCGATCATGTCATGGGCTGGTCGACGACGATCGTCTCGCCGCCCGATGGCGACATGGGCGATTACATGGCCAGCCTCGACAAGCTGCTGGGGCGTGAGGACCGGGTCTATTACCCCGCGCATGGCGATCAGGTCGACAATCCCCGCCGGCTGGTGCGCGGGATGCTGGGCCATCGCAAGCAGCGCGAGGGACAGATCGCCCGCGCCATCGAACGCGGCACCCATGACGTGCCGACGATGGTCGCCGGCATGTATGTCGGGCTGCATCCGAAACTGCTGGGCGCGGCGGAGCGGTCGGTGCTGGCGCATCTGATCGACATGGAACGGCGCGGGATGGTGCGACGGGAGGGCGCGACATGGCATCGCATGTAAGGCCGCAGGCAGTCCGGCTGGCGGTGGCGGTCGTCGTCCTGCTGGCGCTGGGCGTCGGCGGCTGGATCGGGTGGCAGCGCTATCAGGAACGCTACACCGTCACCACCGAGCCGGACAGCGGACAGGCGGTCACCCGGATCATCACCGCGCGGCTGTCGGGGGCGAGTGCGCTCAAGGTCGCGTCGCTCAGCGGCACGTTGCAGGCCACGGCCAGCGACGTGCGCGGCTTTGGCTGGCTGCGCAGCGATCAGGTGGTCAAGATGCCCTATACGGTCGATTATTTCGTCGATCTGGGCGGGATCGGCGAGGGGCAGTTGAGCTGGTCGGCCGATACGCGGACGCTGGTGGTCGACGCGCCCGACGTGACGGTTGCGAAGCCGAACATCGACGAGGCGGGGCGGACGCTCAGCGAAACCCACGGGATGATCGTCACCCGCGACGCCGCCGCCGCGCTGGCGCAGCGTGTGTCGGCGGTGGCGCAGGGCCGTGCCGAGCGCGAGGCGCGCAGTCCCGAACGGCTGGCACAGGCGCGCGAACTGGCGCGGGCCAGTCTCGCCCGCGTGCTGGCCGCCCCGCTCGCGGCGGCGGGTGAGGGCGATGTGCGGGTCGTCGTGACCTTCCCGGCGGAGCGCGGCGTGCGCAATGCCGAACGCTGGGACGTATCCGCGCGGCCGGCCGACGTGTTGGGCAATCGGCGGTGATTTGCGGCCCTTTGTGCAACGGAGGGGCGGATGTCCCGCTTGCGGTGCGGTCGGGACCGACCTAGGGGCAGGGCCACAGGGAGACGATGATGAACGCGCGCACCGAATTGCCCACCGGCACCGACCTGCTGGCCGAAATCGACCGGCTGCGCCGTGAGCGCAACGCCGTCATCCTCGGCCATTATTACCAGAAGCCCGAGATTCAGGACCTGGCGGACTTCGTCGGCGACAGTCTCGACCTCAGCCGCAAGGCGGCGGCGACCGATGCCGATGTCATCGCCTTCTGCGGCGTGCGCTTCATGGCGGAAACGGCGAAAATCCTGTCGCCCGACAAGACGGTGATCCTGCCCGACATGGATGCCGGCTGTTCGCTGGAGGATAGCTGTCCGCCCGAACAGTTCGCCGCCTTCCGTGCGCAGCATCCCGACCACATCGCGCTGACCTATATCAACTGCTCGACCGAGGTGAAGGCGCTCAGCGACATCATCGTCACCTCGTCCTCGGCGGAAAAGATCCTGGCGCAGCTGCCCGCCGACCAGAAGGTGATCTTCGGTCCCGACCGCAATCTCGGCGGCTATCTGATGCGCAAGACCGGGCGTGACATGCTGTTGTGGCCGGGCGTCTGCATCGTCCACGAAGCGTTCAGCGAAACGGAACTGCTCAAGCTGAAGGCGCAGCACCCCGGCGCCCCGGTCGCGGCGCATCCCGAATGCCCGGCGATCATCCTCGACCATGCCGATTATGTCGGGTCGACCAGCGGCATCCTCGATTATGCCAAGGCGATGGCCGGCGACACGCTGATCGTCGCGACCGAACCGCATATCATCCACCAGATGGAAAAGGCGGTGCCGGAAAAGACGTTCATCGGCGCACCGGGCGCGGACGGCAACTGCAACTGCAATATCTGCCCGTATATGGCGCTCAACACGCTGGAAAAGCTTTATATCGCGCTGCGCGACCTGTCGCCGCGGATCGAGATCGAGGAAGGGCTGCGCGTCAAGGCGAAGGTATCGCTCGACCGGATGCTGGCGATGGCGAGCGGCACGGTCGGGCTGGGCGATCTGGGGCCGCTGCGCGTAAGCTGACCCATAGCCGCACGTCACCCCGGCCTTGCGCCGGGGTCCCGCTTCTTCTTCTACGATGCGCGGTCTGCCTTACCGCCCCAGCCAGTGCCGCACGCCACCGCGCGACAGCCCGGTGAGCGTCCCGACGACCACCAGCAATGCCGCGGCGAGGACGGCCAGCGCCACCAGCGTCGCGGCCTGTCCGCCCGCCGCCCAGATCGCCGCCAGCGCCCACAGGAACACCAGCGCATAGGGCGGACAGCCGCGCGTCGCGATCAGCGCCGCCGCGGCGATTGCGCCGGCAACGACCAGCAACAGCGCCGAAACCAGCGGCGCGGACGCTCCGGCATCGATCCCGTGGAAGCGCAGCGACGCGGCGATGTTGACGATCGACGCGACCGTCAGCCAGCTGGCGAGCGCGGTCAGCGGCAGCGCGGCGGACCAGCGCTCTCCGGCGGAAAAGCCGTGCGGCCAGCCGGCAAAGGTCCTGAGCGTCGCGAGCAGGCAGGCGAGCGTGAACAGGATGATGATCGCCGAGGGAAAGCTCAGCCCGAACAGCTGCGTATAGGCGGCCCAGAGCGCATTGCCGAGAAACGCGCCCGAGGCGGGCATCCGCAGCCGTGCGAGCAGCGGATTGCCGCGTTGCTTCGGCAGTGCCTGATACACCGCAAAGACCAGCGTGCCGGTATAGAGCGCGCCCCAGATCGCGAATGCCCAGCCGGCCGGCGTCACCAACGTGCGCACCATGTTCGACTGTTCGCCGATGCTGCGCCCGATGCCGATGGCCGGCAGGAGCGGGGTCAGCAGCTGCGATACGGTGCAGAGGATCGGGATGGCGCGGGCGAGCGGCGACGCATCGCTGGTTCTGAGGGCACGGGTCGGCATGTCCCTGCAAACTCGTTACGCGGCGTTCGGTTGCCGGAGACGGAAACCGTTCGATCCGGGCTTTCGGAGCCGGGACGCTTGCCCCCTTGCCGTATCCCCGCGCAGGCAGGGATTCAGGGTTGCAGGCGCCAACCGCTCCCCAAATCCGTCATTCCCGCGCAGGCGGGAATCCATAGACACTGCCGGTTCGGCTGGAGTCGCAACGTCGGCGTCTATGGACTCCCGCCTTCGCGGGAGTGACGATTGCGATTGCGATTGCGATTGCGATTGCGATTGCGATTGCGATTGCGATTGCGGAAGAGGTGCCCTTTACCGCTCCAGCGCGTTCAATGCCGCGACAAACGCCCGCGCGCGTTCGCCGACCGTCGCCGCGTCCATGCCCGGCACGTACAGCGCCGAACCGAGGCCATAGCCCGCCGCGCCCGCCTTGTGCCAATCCTCCAGCACCGACGGCACGATCCCGCCGACCGGCAGCATCCTGACGTCGCGCGGCAGGACGGCGCGCATCGCCTTCAGCACGACGGGGCTGGCGGCTTCGGCGGGGAACAGCTTCAGCGCCGCCGCACCCGCCTCCAGCGCGGCAAAGGCTTCGGTGGGGGTGGCGATGCCGGGCATGGCGACCAGCCCGCGCTCGGCCGCCGCCGCAATGACGGCGGTATTGGCGTTGGGGGAGATGATGAGCGTGCCGCCCGCCGCCTCGACCTGCGCGACCTGATCGACGCTCAGCACGGTGCCCGCGCCGACGACGGCATAGCCTTCCAGCTTCTTCGACAGGCGGGTGATGCTCTCATAGGGATCGGGCGAGTTCAGCGGCACCTCGACGATGGTGAAGCCGGCGTCGAGCAGCGCGTCGCCGATGGCTTCCACCTCGTGCGGCTGTACTCCGCGCAGGATCGCGACGAGGGGGCAACGGGCAAAGGCGGCGTCGAAGGCGGTCAGGTGGCTCATGCGGACAACTTTCGAATCTGGGTGATGCCGGCGATAAAGGCTGCCTCGCACCCGCTGGCAAGGGCGCGACCGCCCAGCGTTTCGATCGCGGTGGCGTAGAGGGTGGCGAGATCCCCATCGGCGACGAGATGGACGTCGCGTCCCCCGCCGATCCGTGCGGCGACGTCGCTGCCGATCAGCACGCCGCTGGCATAGGAGGCGGCGTCCGCATCGCTGCGCAGGCCCAGGACATGGGCCGCGCGAACGCCGAACAGGCTGGCGGCAAGGTCACGCTTCGCCCCTTCGCGCACACCCTCGCGATACGCATCGCCGGCGGAGACCGGCGCGGTAAGCTGCGGGGCGAGCACGCCGCCGCCCTTCAGCAGCGCGAACAGCTCGCCGGTCATCGCGGTGGTAAAAGCGGAGACCTTGCCCCCGGTCAGCTCGACCCATTTGCAATGGGTGCCCGGCTGGCACAGCAGCGCATCGGCGGGCACCTGTCCGGCGAGCGCTGCGCCGAGCAACTGTACTTCCTCGCCGCGCATCACGTCGCCATGGTGGCCGTCGGTGAAGGACAGACCCGGCACGATCGCGGTGCGGTCGTCGATCCATGTCAGTCGCGCGGCGATGTCGGCGATATCGGCCGGCACCGCGACGTACGGCGCGACGCGCCAGCCGATGGTCGATCCGACCATGCCGGCCATCAGCGCCGGCAGGTCGCCCAGCTCGGCGCGGATCGCCGCCAGTTCGGCCGGATAGGCGTCGGCCGGGGTGGTCGACACCCCCTGCGGGCTGCGCAGCGTGGCGGCGATGCGCCCGTCCTCGACCCGGTAAGCCCGCCGGTTGGTCGTGCCCCAGTCGATGGCGATGAACGGGCTCACCACCATGTCGCGTACAGCGCGATGAGGATCAGGACGACGCCCAGGCTGGCGATGTTGAACCCGGTCGAAGTGTTGAAGCGCACGCCCTCCATCGTGATCCGGTCGGCATCCCCGCGTCCCTTGATCGCCAGCGACAGGACGATGGCGAGGCCGAGGCTCAGCAGGAACACGATCCCCATCCGGTCCATGAACGGGATGCCCGGTGCGACGGTGCGCAGCAGCCACGACAGCACGACCGAGGCGATCGCCGCGCCGATCGCACCCGCTTCGGTCGCGCGCTTCCAGAACAGGCCGAGCAGGAAGATCACGGTGATGCCCGGCGTGAAGAAGCCCGAAAATTCCTGGATGAACTGGAACGCCTGGTCCGCGCCGCCCAGCAATGGCCGTGCGGCGACGATCGCGATCAGGATCGCGATGGTGGCGGCGATGCGGCCGATGCGGACCAGCTTGCGCTCTGTCGCCTTGTCCATCGCGCCGCTCTCGCTGGTGCGCTTGGCATAGAGGTCGAGGGTGAAGATCGTCGCGATCGAATTGATCTTGGACGCGGTCGACGCGATGATCGCGGCGATCAGCGCGGCAAAGACGAGGCCCAGCAACCCGGAGGGCAGCAGCCGCATCATCGTGGGGTAAGCTTCGTCGGGCTTGGCGAGATCGGGGGCCAGCACCACCGCGGCGATGCCCGGCACCACGATCACCAGCGGCATCAGCAGCTTCAGATACGCGGCGAACACGATGCCCTTCTGCGCCTCGGGCAGCGATTTCGCGGCGAGCGCGCGCTGGATGATATATTGGTTGAAGCCCCAATAGCTGAGGTTCGCGATCCACATGCCGCCGATCAGGACCGACAGGCCGGGCAGATCCTTGTAGAAGGGATTGTCGGCGGTCAGGATCATGTCGAACTTTTCGGGCGCGCGGCGACCGAGTTCCGCAAAACCGCCCAGCACGCCCGCATCGCCGCCGATCTGCGACAGGGTCAGGTAGGAGATGGTCAGGCCACCGAACACCAGCAGCGTCACCTGCACGATATCGGTCAACGCCACCGCCTTCAAACCGCCGCGCAGCTGATACAGGAGTGCGAACAGGCCGAGGCCGACCAGCGCCACCGTCTGGTCGACGCCCGCGACCTTGGTGACCGCGATCGAGCCGAGCCAGATGATGCTGGTCAGGTTCACGAACACGTACAGCGCCAGCCAGAACACCGCCATCAGCGTGCGGATCGACGGGCCGTACCTTTGTTCGAGGAACTGCGGCATCGTGTAGATTTCGTTGTGCAGGAAGATCGGCAGGAAGAATTTGCCGACGATCAGCAGGGTCAGCGCCGCCATCCATTCATAGGAGGCGATGGCCAGACCGATCTGATAGCCCGACCCGGCCATGCCGACGATCTGTTCGGCGGAGATGTTGGCCGCGATCAGCGACGCGCCGATCGCCCACCACGGCAGCGACTTGGACGCGAGGAAGTAATCGGACGAATCCTTTTCCTGCCCGCCCTTGTCGCGGCTGACCCATTGGGCCAGACCGAAGATGCCGATCGCGTAGATCACGACCACGATCAGGTCGATCGTCGACAGACGCATGCTATTCCTCCCCCGCCCACTGGCGCTTTGGGTATGACAATTATACGATGAATGGCGAGTGTCCAGCACGAAGCGGCAACAAGGGGGAGAGAGACGGACCATGGCGGCGCGGATGACCGGGATGCCCGGCGGCAATCTGACGCGGGCGACGCTCGACACGCTGGGGCGTGCGATCGTCACCGGCGAATATGACGAGCGCCCGTTCCCGACCGAGGCCGATATCGGCAAGGCGCATGGCATCAGCCGGTCGGTCACGCGCGAGGCGGTGAAGATGCTGACCGCGAAGGGATTGGTGAGCGCCCGCCCGCGACAGGGGACGGTGGTCCGCCCGGCATCGGCGTGGAACCTGTTCGACCCCGATGTGCTGCACTGGCTGCTCGACCGCAAATTCTCGGTCGAATTGCTGCGCCAGTTCAACCAGCTGCGCGTGGCGATCGAGCCGGAGGCGGCGGCGCTGGCGGCAGTGGCGGCGGACGACGACGATCTGGCGCGCATCGCGCAGGGACTGGCGCGGATGGCGGCGGCCGAACGTGGCGAGGATGACGCGCTCGATTCCGATATCGAGTTCCATGTCGCGATCCTGCTGGCGGCGAAGAACCCGTTCTACGCCCAGTTCCGCGAGATGGTGTCGACCGCGCTCAACACCTCGATCCGTTTCACCAACACCATCGTCGGTCGATCGGCCAGCGTCGCGCAGCACGCTGCCGTCGCCGACGCGATCGCCGCCCGCGATCCCCATGCGGCACGCGCCGCGATGCGCGCGCTTATCGGCGACGTGCTGGAGTTGATCGAGGATCGCGGGGAGGGGTAGGCGACCGGCCCGTACCTCCGCGTCCTCTGACCGTCATTCCCGCGCAGGCGGGAATCCATACACGCCGGCGTTGCGCCTCTTTCACGACCGGTAGCGGCAATGGATTCCCGCCTGCGCGGGAATGACGAAAATGGCTACCCCTCCGCCGTCAACCGCTCGCCATGCCAGCGCACATGATCGGGCAGGAAGGTCGAGATGAAGTAATAGCTATGATCGTATCCCGGCTGCATCCTGAGCGTGCAGTCGATCCCGGCATCGGCGCAGGCCTTGGCCAGCAGTTCCGGCCGCAGCTGTTCGGCCAGGAACTGGTCGGCATCCCCCTGATCGATCAGCAGTTCGCGCACCCGCGCGCCATCCTCGATCATCGCCACCGCATCCGCCGCGCGCCATGCCGAACGGTCCTTGCCCAGATAGCCGCCCAGCGCCTTTTCCCCCCAC
Source organism: Sphingomonas panni (assembly GCF_022664435.1). Lineage (GTDB taxonomy): Bacteria > Pseudomonadota > Alphaproteobacteria > Sphingomonadales > Sphingomonadaceae > Sphingomonas > Sphingomonas panni. The sequence goes on from NZ_JAKREU010000009.1 coordinate 106,590, forward strand.
GGCACCTGGCTCGGTGCGACGATCGGCGCGAAGGCGGAGATGGAGCGGAAGCGGTCCGGGTTGCGCAGGCCGATGGTCAGCGCGCCATGTCCGCCCATCGAATGGCCGGTGATCGATTGCCGCGCGCAATCCAGCATCGGGAATTCCGCCGCGATCAGCGCGGGCAGCTCATCCTCGATGTACGAGCGCATCCGATAATGCTTGGCCCACGGTTCCTCGGTCGCATCGACATAGAAGCCCGCGCCCAGCCCGAAATCCCACGCGCCGTCAGGATCGTCGGCGACGCCCTCGCCACGCGGCGAGGTGTCGGGCGCGATGAAGGCGATGCCGGCTTCGGCACACGCCGCGCGAAACTCGCCCTTGTCGGTCACATTGGCATGGGTGCAGGTCAGGCCCGACAGATACCACAGGATCGGCGCGCGCTGCCCTTCCTCCAGCGGGGGCACGAACACCGAAAAGGTCATGGTCGTGCCGGTGGCGGTCGATTCATGCGAATAGACGCCCTGCGTGCCGCCATGGGCGCGGGCGGTCGAAACGGTCTTCATGGACGCTCTCCGTCAATGGCTGTCGTCGCGCTATAGGCGACGGACGGGTGGACGGGATAGCCGGTTCCCCGAACCCTCGACAGCGCGGGGCAGATCGTCGACAGGACGGGCATGGCGCGACTGATCCTGCTCAACAAACCCTACGGCGTGCTGTCGCAGTTCACCGATCGCGGGACGGAGGGCGCGCGCGCCACGCTGTCGGATCATGTCGCGGTGCCCGGTGTCTATCCCGCCGGGCGACTGGATCGCGACAGCGAGGGATTGCTGCTACTGACCGATGACGGCCGTCTGCAGGCGCGGATCGCCGATCCCCGGTTCAAGCTGCCCAAGACCTATCTGGTACAGGTGGAGGGCGCGCCGGACGAAGCCGCGCTCGACCGGCTGCGGCGCGGCGTGGTGTTGAACGACGGCCCGACCCGCACGGCCGAAGTGAGGGCGATCGATCCGCCGGAACTATGGGATCGGGTGCCACCGGTGCGCTTTCGCAAGTCGGTGCCCGATCACTGGCTGTCGATCACCATCCGCGAAGGCCGCAACCGGCAGGTGCGGCGGATGACGGCAGCGGTCGGCCTGCCGACGCTCCGGCTCGTGCGCTGGCGGATCGGCGAGTGGAGTGTCGAGGGGCTGGTACCGGGGGAATGGCGGGAAGTAGTCGCCTGACGCAGCCGATCCGTATCACCGCGCAGGCGGGGATCCAGGGTTGCAAAGCGCGACGCCCATGGCTCTGGATCCCCGCCTGCGCGGGGATAGGGCCTGTCGCAGGTCGAACCCAACCTTTCGTCACTCCCGCGAAGGCGGGAGTCCATAGACGCTGCCGTCCCGGATCGAGCCGAACCGGCGGCGGCAATGGATTCCCGCCTGCGCGGGAATGACAGAAGCCCCCACCCGTCACCCCGGATCAAGTCAGGGGTGACGAAGCGGAAAGGCCGACCCCCTCACGCCGCGTTTTGGTCGATCCCCAGTTCCCCCAGCTTGCGATACAGCGTCGACCGCCCGATCCCCAGCCGGCGGGCGACCTCGGTCATCCGTCCGCGATAATGACCGATGGCGAGGCGGATGACATCGGCCTCGATCTCCTCCAGCGCGCGCAGATTGCCGTCGGGACGGAACAGCGTGACGCCGCCCGCGACATCGTGGCGGTGGACCGGGCGCACGGGCTGTGGCGCGCCGCCCGCCGCGATCTGCGCGATCTCCGGGAAATCGGCGCGGGTCAGCGCATCGCCGTCGCACAGCACCGCCGCGCGGAACAGCGCGTTCTGCAACTGCCGCACATTGCCCGGCCAGGGATAGGTGCCCAGCAGCGCGATGGCCTCGTCGGTGATGCCGAGCGGCCGCAGCCCCGGTTGCTGCGCGATCCGTGCCATCAGGTGGCGGGCGAGCGCCGGAATGTCGCCGATCCGGTCGCGTAAGGGCGGGATCGTCACCTGCACGACGTTGAGGCGATAATAGAGGTCCTCGCGGAAGCGCCCGGCCTCGACCTCCTGCGTCAGCGTCTTGTTGGTCGCGGCGACGACACGCACATCCACTTCGCGCGGGTGGCGCGCGCCGACCGCATGGACCTCGCCCGATTGCAGCACGCGCAGCAGCTTGACCTGCGTCTCGAACGGCATCTCGCCGATCTCGTCGAGGAAGATCGTGCCGCCGTCCGCTTCCTGGAACCGCCCGATCTTGCGTTCGAATGCGCCGGTGAACGCGCCCTTTTCGTGACCGAACAGCTCGCTTTCGACGAGATTGGCAGGGATCGCGCCGCAATTGACGCGGACCATCGGCTTGCGGGCGCGGGGGGAGGCGGCATGGATCGCTTCGGCCACCACTTCCTTGCCGACGCCGCTCTCACCCTCGATCAGCACGGGTACCCGTGCCCGCGCCGCCTTGGCCGCGATGGCCAGTGCCGCGCGGAACTGCGGGGCGGACCCGACGATCTCGTCGAACGCCAGCGTCATCGACAGTTTTTCGGTCAGCGGGCGCAGCTCGCCGCGCGTCGCTCCGCCGGCCGCCGCCTCCAATGCGGTCAGCAGCCGTTCGGCGGCGATCGGCTTGACCAGGAAATCGCTTGCCCCCGCCCGCATCGCCGCGACCGCCCCGGCGACCGATTCATTGGCGGTCAGCAACAGAATCGGCAGCGCCGGGCGGTTGCGGCGCAGCTCGGCGATCAGCGCGGTGGCATCGGCATCCGGCGACCAATGGTCGAGCAGCACCGCATCCAGCGCCATGCCGTCGGGCGTGCCGAGCATCGCCAGTGCCGCTTCGCCATCGCGCGCGAACATCGTACGCCAGCCGCGCCGCGCCGCAATCGCCGCGACCAGCCGTCGCTGGGCCGGTTCGTCGTCGATGACCATCAACAGCCTTTGCCCGTCACGCGTCATATGCTGTCCATGTGTCCCTATCGTCCCGTAACGATGCAACCATGCGCCAACGTTCGTAAAATTCGGCTTAAGCAGAGGACGATGCTGCGATTCTCCGGTTCGTCGGACGGGAGGTTTCGCGCGGGGCTTGGCGGGCCGGTGGCGGCGCGCTAGGCTGCCGGGACAAGAATAACGATCGAGGGGAGATCGAATGGCCATCGACAGCCGCCCGCCCGCCCATGCCGGGACCTATACCGGCTTCCTGCGCTGGTTCACCTGGGGCGCGATCGTCTGCGCCGCGCTTGCCGCATTGGTCATCTATCTGATCGCCGGCTGACGTGAAGGTCGCGCTGCTCGCCGAACAGGCCGCCGGCGAACGCCGGGTCGCCGCGACACCCGAAACGGTCAAGAAGCTGATCGGCCTCGGGGCCACGGTGGCGGTGGAGGCCGGTGCGGGGGCGGGGGCGTCGATCGACGATGCCGCCTATGCCGCCGCCGGTGCGACGGTCGGTCCGCGGGCGCAGGTGCTGGCCGATGCCGATATCCTGCTGTCCGTGGCCGCACCCGCGCCCGACAGCCTGGGCGGCGTAAAGCCGGGCGCGTGGCTGGTGGGGGCGCTCAACCCGTTCGGCGACCGCGCCCGGATCGATGCCTATGCCGCGCTGGGCGTGGAGGCGCTGGCGATGGAATGGATGCCGCGCATCACCCGTGCCCAGTCGATGGACATATTGTCGTCGCAGGCGAACCTGTCGGGGTACAAGGCGGTGCTGGACGCCGCGGCCGAATATGGCCGCGCCTTTCCGATGATGATGACCGCCGCCGGTACGATCAGCGCGGCGCGCGTGTTCGTGATGGGCGTGGGCGTGGCCGGGCTGCAGGCGATCGCCACCGCCCGGCGGCTGGGCGCACAGGTCAGCGCGACCGATGTGCGCTCGGCGACGAAGGAACAGATATTGTCGCTCGGCGCCAAGCCGATCTTCGTCGAGAAGGTAGCGGGCATCGAGGGCGAGGGCGCAGGCGGCTATGCCGGCGAAATGAGCGCGGAATATCAGGCGGCACAGGCCGAACTGGTTTCCGCCCATATCGCCCGGCAGGACATCGTCATCACGACCGCGCTGATCCCCGGCAGGCCCGCCCCCCGGCTGGTCAGCGATGCGCAGATCGCATCGATGCGACCGGGCAGCGTCATCGTCGATCTGGCGGTCGAGCAGGGCGGCAATGTCGAAGGGTCGGTCGCAGGAGAGGTCGTGCAGCGTCACGGTGTCAACATCGTCGGCCATCGCAACGTGCCCAGCCGCCTTGCCGCCGATGCATCGGCACTGTTCGCGCGCAACCTTTACAACTTTCTGGCGGCCTATTGGGACAAGGACGCCGGCCGCCCGGTCCTGCCCGCCGATGACGAGGTAACGCAGGCGATCCGCCTGACGCAGAACGGCCAGGTCGTGAACGCGCGCCTGACCGCTTGAAGGGGGAAATAATGGGTCTGTTCAGCAGCCACGAGGTCGATCCGGCCGAAATTCACGAGAAATACGGTCATGCCCTGATCGCGGGGGAGGAGGTGCTGGCGGCGTTCCGTTCGCTGCGCGACACCGCGTTCCTGACCAACCTGCGTTTCGTGCTGGTCGATGTGCAGGGGATTACCGGTTCGAAGATCGCGTTCCGCAGCGTGCCGTACCGCTCGATCACCGGCTTCTCGGTCGAAAGCGCCGGGACCTTCGACCTCGACAGCGACCTGCATTTGTGGGTCACCGGACAGGCGACGCCGATGGTGCTGAAGGTCAGCCGCAACGCCGACCCCGCCGCGATCCAGCGGTTGCTCGCGGAACTGGTGCTGGCAAAACGGTGAGGGGGGCAGCTCCCCTTATCCTCCCCGGCACGGGGAGGGGGACCGGCGCAGCCGGTGGAGGGGGGCTTCCGCGCGAGGTGCGGCCGGAGGTGAAGGTAGCCCCAAATCCTCCCCATGCTGGGCATGGGGAGGGGGACCACGCGCAGCGTGGTGGAGGGGCTTTCACGGTCCTGCAGGCGCGACGCCTGCGGCGCGAAATGAGCTTGCCCGAAGTGCTGCTGTGGCAACGGCTGCGACTTGAACCCTATGGCTTGAAGTTTCGTCGCCAGCACCCGGTGTTGAAGTACGTCGTCGATTTCTACTGTGCCCGAGCGAAGTTGGCGATTGAGATCGATGGCGAGGCGCATGATCGGGGGAGCCACCCTGCGCGCGATGCCGAGCGGGACGCCGTCCTCGCTGCGCACGGCCTGACGGTTCTGCATATCCCCGCTCGTGACGTCCTAGCCGCCCCTGGTGTCGCGGCCGAAGCGATCGCGGCCACCGCGCTGCCCCTCCACCCCCGGCTGCGCCGGCGGTCCCCCTCCCCAAGCGTGCTTGGGGAGGATCTTGAAGGATAACCCGATGGACTTCCTCTCGATCCTGTCGATCTTCGTCCTCGCCTGCTTCGTCGGCTATTATGTCGTCTGGTCGGTGACGCCGGCACTGCACACGCCGTTGATGGCGGTCACCAATGCCATTTCCTCGGTCATCATCGTCGGCGCGCTGATCGCCGCCGCAGCAGCCGGCGTGCCCGGCGCGAAGTGGCTCGGGCTGCTGGGCGTGGTGTTGGCCAGCATCAATATCTTCGGCGGGTTCGCCGTGACCGAGCGGATGCTCGCCATGTACAAGAAGAAGGGGTGAGCGCGATGCACGAGGCTGCGCCGGTCAATCCATGGGTCGCCTTCGCCTATCTGGCGGCGGGGGTGTGCTTCATCCTCGCGCTGCGTGGCCTGTCGTCGCCCGCGACCAGCCGGCGGGGCAACCGGCTGGGCATAGTCGGCATGGGGATCGCGGTGCTGACCACGATCTTCACGCATTTGCCGCAGCAGGACGTAACTGTATTCGCCCCGGCTGGCGACTATACATACTGGACGCAACTGACGCTGATCGACAGCGTCACCTTCGCCGAAATCCTCGCCGCCATCGCCATCGGCGCGGTCATCGGCCTGACCACCGCCAAGCGGATCGCGATGACCGCGATGCCGCAACTGGTCGCCGCCTTTCACTCGCTGGTCGGGCTGGCGGCAGTGCTCGTCGGGATCGCTGCCTATCTCAATCCGGGGGCGTTCGGCATCTCGTCGGTCGTCGTGCCGATGATCGGCGAGGCGTTCAACGTCATCAATCCGGTCAGCAAGGTCGAGATGGGCCTCGGCGTTGCGATCGGCGCGATCACCTTTTCCGGCTCGGTCATCGCCTTCCTGAAGCTGAACGGCAGCATGTCGGGCAAGCCGATCCTGCTGCCCGGCCGGCACGTCATCAACCTCGCCACGCTGGCTGCGATCCTGCTGCTGGTCGCACAGTTCGCGCATACGCAGGATACGTGGCCGTTCTGGGCGGTGGTCGTGCTGTCGTTCGCGATCGGATTCCTGCTCATCATCCCGATCGGCGGGGCGGACATGCCGGTCGTCGTGTCGATGCTCAACAGCTACTCTGGCTGGGCGGCAGCGGCGATGGGCTTCACGCTTGGCAATACCGCGATGATCATCACCGGCGCGCTGGTCGGATCGTCGGGCGCGATCCTCAGCTACATCATGTGCCGCGCGATGAACCGCAGCTTTATCAGTGTCATCGCCGGCGGCTTCGGTGCGACCGACAGTGGCGGCGGCGATGCGGCGGCGATCGATCGCCCGTGGAAGCGCGGCAGCGCCGAGGACGCCGCCTTCCTGATGCAACAGGCCGAACAGGTCATCATCGTCCCCGGATACGGCATGGCGGTGGCACAGGCGCAACACGCGCTCCGCGAAATGGGCGACAAGCTGAAGGAACATGGCGTCCGCGTGAAATATGCGATCCACCCGGTCGCCGGGCGGATGCCGGGGCATATGAACGTGCTGCTCGCCGAGGCGAACGTGCCCTATGACGACGTGTTCGAGTTGGAGGACATCAACAGCGAATTCGCACAGACCGACGTCGCCTTCGTCATCGGTGCCAACGACGTGACCAACCCGGCGGCCAAGACCGACAAGACCTCGCCCATCTATGGCATGCCGGTGCTCGACGTCGAAAAGGCGAAGACCGTGCTGTTCATCAAGCGGTCGATGGGCGGTGTCGGCTATGCCGGGGTCGATAACGAAGTCTTCTATCGCGACAATACGATGATGCTGCTGGCCGACGCCAAGAAGATGGTCGAAGAGATCGTCAAGTCGATGGAATAAGCGGGGCCGGGCACGGCTCCACCATACAGAGGCTCGCCAACGCGGTCCGTTCACCCTATCGGGTCCGTATACGGTCGCGGCGGGAGGATGGCTTGACGGGTTTCGAAGGATTTGGTGGGCCGGCAGTGCGGCGGGCGATCGTCATCGCCGACGATGCGATTGCGGCGGAGGATGCGGCGGTCGCGGCACGGGCGGCGGGGGTGCAGGTCGGCGACACCATCGGCTTTGCGGCGCTCGCCGAGGCGCTGGACGCCATTCCCCATGCCGATCTGCTGCTGGTCGAGGCGGCGGGCATCGCACCGGCTTTGCTCGATAGTGTGCTACCGATGCTGGCGCTCAGGGCGCAGCGCGACCGGGCGCAGATCGTCATCAACTTCCCGCTCGACCTGCTCGATCTGGTATCGCTGCATCTGCTGGGCGGACCGGCGACCCTGTTGTGCGATGCCCGGCCGGAAGAACGGGTCGCCGCCATCGCGCTGAGCGGCGGTATCGGCGGCGGGGTGCAGGCCGCCGAGCGCGATGCCGAACGGCTCCGCCGGCTGAATGCCGAGATCGCCCGCATCGCCGAAGCGCTGCTGAAGCTCAGTCGCGATGGCCCGGGTGGCGATGGCGTGCGCGACCGTGCCGCGGACTTCGTGGCACCACCGACCGATGACAGCGCGCCGGTCGAGATTACCGCCGCGACCGTGCGCGGTGCGATCCGCGCGCGGCGGCTGCGCGACCAGTATTTCGCCGACGGGCTGTTCGCCGATCCGGCCTGGGACGTGCTGCTCGACCTGTTCGCCGCCCGGCTGGAGGGGCTGACGGTATCGGTGTCGAGCCTGTGCATCGCCGCCGCCGTTCCGCCGACCACCGCGCTGCGCTGGATCACCGCGATGACCGATGCCGGGCTGTTGATGCGGCGCGAGGATCCCAGCGACCGCCGCCGCGCCTTCGTCACCCTCACCGCGCGGGCGGTGGCGGGGATGGAGGGCTATGGGCAGGCGGTGGCGAAGGCCGGGTTGGGCTGGGCGTAGGGCAGCGGGCGTGCGCGGCGGGACTGTTGGGGGGTTGGTAGTAAAGCCCGGCCCGATCTGTCCCCCGCCGCCTGTGTCGTCCTGGCGAAGGCTGGGGACTACCCGTTTGTTGGCGCGTCGTGGGTCGTGAGCGAGAATCCGGCGGACATCGCGCCCGCCCACGCCGTCAGTCGTGGCGAAGCCACGCCTCATGGCGCGGGCTTCGACCCGCTGGCCGCACTTGCGCATGGGGAGTGCTGCTGGGCAGCACGTCCTGCGCTGCGTGGTGGTGGGCGCTGACGGGCTCGAACCGCCGACCCTCTCGGTGTAAACGAGATGCTCTACCAACTGAGCTAAGCGCCCCTTACCGGGAGAGGTGCGGAATACCGTGGTTTTCGAGACATGCAAGCGGGATTCCAGCGGAGACCAGAAGAATGCAGTAGAAACGCGAGGACCACGAAAGAAGATGCAACACCCCGTTACTCTTGCTAGTGGAATGTAACGTGACGTTGCATGGCGATCGGGTCAGACAGCAAAGATATGGCGCCCCAGCCCGCTGACAGACCCCAAAGGATACACGATGCTCGTCGTGATCGGATTCAAGTTATGGCAGTTCGAGGTAAAACTCCTCGAAATTACGATCTGCCAAACATGAACCCCCTATCCCGGTCTGACCGCCGGGGCGGGGGTAGGGTCGAAGTTTCCGCAGTAGGATACAGGATGCAAGCCGACGATCTTCGCGACCTGCGCAAGGGGCTGGGAATGAGCCAGCAGGAACTGGCCGACAAAATAGGAATGAGCCGCAAAGCCATCAGCGAAATGGAACGCGCCGCCGCCCCAATCGAACGACGCACCGAACTGGCGGTTCGCTACGTGGCGCTGTTACACGAATTGGGTCGATCGCTTTCCGTTTCCTGATCCGGGACCGCCGCTGCATTCAAGACCCTGTTCACCATTCGCCGACCGGCCAAAGACGGGTCAAGGGCAATGGGGAAGCGTAATGGCGATTTCGAAGATGATGGCGGTGCCGCCGGCCGTGACGGATGCGGCGCCGGTGCAGGCGGCCGCGATCTGAACCGATCCGTCGACCAGCGGGTGGCGCAGCGCGCGTCACCCGTCGTGATTTTTACTTCTCTTCCTTCCACACGTCGACGCCGGCCGCCTTCGGCTCCCCGATTTCGGCTTGTCCGGCCAGGCTGTGGTCGGTGTCGTCAGCCAGCGTGTCGAGGTGCATCCACCGCTTCACGATCGGGGAGAGCAGCAGCACGACCATGCCGATGCCGATCGTCCACCACCCGATGCTGTTATAGACCGACAGCGTGCCTTCCTTGGTCATTTCGCCGTCATGGCCGCCGGTCGCCTCACCGATCTTGCCCGCGACGAAATTGCCGACCGCCGTCATGTAGAACCATGCGCCCATGATGAGCGAAGCCAGGTGTTTCGGCGCCAGCCGGTTCATCGCCGACAGGCCGACGGGCGACAGGCACAGCTCGCCGGTCGTCTGGAAGAAATAGATCAGGAAGACGAACAGCACCGGCGTCGCGATTTCCGGGCCGACGCTGTTGGCACCCCATACGAACACCAGGAACGAGAAGCCGACCTGCAGCAGCGCCAGCGCGAACTTGGCCGGAGCCGAGGGTTCCAGCCCGCGCTTGCCCAGTGCCACCCACAAGGCGGCGAACACCGGCCCCATCAGCACGATGTAGATCGGGTTGATCGACTGGAACAGCGACGCCTCGAACCCCTGCCGATCGACGAAACGGTCGGTGTAGAGGTTCAGCGATCCGCCGGCCTGTTCGAACAGGCCCCAGAAGATCGGGTTCAGCGCGATCAGGAACAGGATGGCGAACATCCGTTCGCGCGGTTCCTTGGGCAGCTTGAACGATTCGTACAGGACATAGCCGAGCAGCGCGACGCCGGACACGATCAGCAGGTTCTGGATGACGGACTGATACTGGATCAATGCCCAGATGACGGCGATCGACGCCAGCCCCAGGCCGTAGAGCAGCCATTCGGTCCGGGCCGCCAGCGGCCGGGGCGCTTCGCCCTGACCCTTCAGCAACGGCTTGCCGAGCATGAACACGACCAGGCCGAGCAACATGCCGAGGCCCGCCGCACCGAAGCCATAGGACCAGCCATAGGTTTCGCCGAGATAGCCCGCGAGGATGGTTCCGATCGCCGCGCCGACGTTGATGCCGACATAGAAGATCGTGTACGCGCCGTCCCGGCGGATATCGGTACGGCCGTACAACTGCCCGACGATGACCGAGATGTTGGCCTTCAGGAATCCCGAGCCGACGATGATGCACGCCAGCGCCGCCCAGAAGATGTTGATCGCCGGATCGGCCTGTTTGAGCAGGGGATCGGTAACGCCGGTCTGTCCCTCGAACGCCATCAGGATATGGCCGGCGGTCAATACCAGCGCACCGAACAGCACCGCCTTGCGCTGTCCCAGGTATCGGTCGGCAAGGTAACCGCCCAGCACCGGCATGATATAGACCAGCGAGGTATAGGCCCCGTAGATCAGGTTGGCCTGTCCGTCACCGAACAGCCAGTGCTTCGTCAGGTAGAAGATCAGCAGTGCGCGCATCCCGTAATAGGAAAAGCGCTCCCACATCTCGGCGAAGAACAGGACGTACAGCCCCTTGGGATGGCCGGCGAATTCTTCGCCCTTGCTGGCGGCGGCGACGCCGCCCAGCACGAGCAGCAGGATCAGGAACCCTGCTGCGATGGATGGAATGATGGGTAGGCCGAACAAGGATGCATCCCCCGCAAAAAACTGGCGCGTCCATCGCCTCTTGCGGGCGGAACACGCGGATCGACCGAGCCTAACGGCGAAAATCGCGATGCCAAGACAGATTGTTGCGCCGGGGCAGATTGTTGCAAATGTCACGATGCTTGGCGTGGGTGGCTGCTGCGGCTACATCGCCTGCCATGACCTTCAACGACCGCTCCTCGCTGACCGGCTATTTCCAGACCCGCCGTTCGGGCAAGCCGCGCGACATGGTCGCGCCGGGGCCGAACGACGCCGAGATCGACGCGATGATCGCCATCGCCGCGCGCACGCCCGACCATGGCAAGCTCGCCCCCTGGCGTTTCGTCGTGATCCCGGCCGACAGGCGCGCGGCGTTCGCTGCATTGCTGCGACAGGCGCAGCTGGCGGAAAATCCCCAGGCGACCGAGGCGCAGCTGGAGGCGTCGGACCGTTTCGCGAACGAAGGCGAGGCGCTGGTCGTCATACTGTCCGCGCCGGTCGACAGCCATATCCCGCGCTGGGAACAGGAATTGTCGGCGGGTGCGGCGACGATGAACCTGCTCCATGCCGCGCACGCCATGGGCTATGTCGCCAGCTGGCTGACCGGCTGGGCCGCATATAGCGATAAGGTGCGCGACGCGTTCGGTGGGCCTGACGACCGTATCGCCGGCTTCGTCTTCATCGGCTCGCCGGGCCGTCCGCTCGACGAACGGCCGCGTCCTGATGCGGCGCGGGTCCTGCGCCGCTGGGAAGGGTAAGCGGGCAGGGCGGCCCGAGCAGGTTCTGCACGGTTCCGAACCCTATCCGTGATGGACATTTTCGCCGCTTGCTGTATTAAGTCAGCATGACAGCGATCGATCACGAAGACACGCCCGTATATCTTCGCCTGCGCGCGCTGATCGCGGCCGCCATCCTGCGCGGGGAATATCGTGCCGGGGACCAGTTGCCATCGGTCCGGGCCTTTGCCGCCGAACATGGCGCGAACCCGCTGACCGTGGCCAAGGCGTATCAGACATTTCAGGACGATGGCTATGTCGAGGTGCGGCGCGGCGTTGGCATGTTCGTGCTGCCCGGCGCGGTCGAGCGGTTGCGCATGGCCGAGCGCGATCGGTTCCTGACCGGCTACTGGCCGCGGATTCGCGCGCATATCGACCTGCTGGGCCTTGACGCGCACGCGCTGTTGGACGAACGCGCGCCGGCCTGACCCGGAAGTGCGGCGGACCGGGGGCGGGCATCGTCCGATGCCGCTTGCAGTCTGGAACCTTTCGTGTCCTCGTCGGTCCTTGGTACCCTTTGTAACGGAACTGTGACGCGGTGGTGGCGTTCCCTTTTCAACAGGGAGACTGCCGTGGAACGAACCGTATCGATGCCGACCCGCGTTCCAATATACGCACTGCATGGCCGCAACAACTGCCCCAGCTGCGGCGCGTCGCAATGGTTCGTCGGGCGCATCATCGCCGAATGTGCATGCTGCGGCGATACCTTGCCGATCAACCACGCTGTCCGCCCGACCCAGCTGACCGCACTGCGCAACATCGCAGCGTAGGTTTTCCCGGGTAAGTCGTCGCCCCAACAGAGGCTGGGCATCCCGCAGCTGGGCGCGCGCGCTTACTGAAAGATCCCGGCGTCGGCTGGGATGACGCTTGCGAGAAATCGAGCCAGGCTTACTCCCCCTTCATCTCCATCGCCCGCGCGTACAGTTCGCGCCGATCCATCCCCAGCGCCTTCGCCACTTCGCCCGCCGCCTTCGACGCGGGCAGCCGGGTCAGCGCCTCCCGCAAGGCCGTGTCGGCATCGTCCTGCGTCGCCGGCGGCGGTGTACCGGGCGGGGCAACGACGATCACGATCTCGCCCCTGGGCGGCGCATCGGCATAGCGTTGCGCCAGCACCGACAGCGTGCCGGTCACGCATTCCTCGAACCGCTTGGTGATTTCGCGCGCGACGCCGCATTCGCGTTCGCCCAGCCGTTCGGCCAGTGCGGCGAGGGTGGCGGACAAACGCTGCCCGCTTTCGTAGAAGACCAGCGTCGCGCGCACGCCCGCAATCTCGGTGATCGCGTCGGCACGGGCATGGGCCTTAGACGGCAGGAAGCCGGCGAACAGGAACCGGTCGGTCGGCAGGCCCGCCAGCGTCAGCGCCGCGATCGCCGCGCAGGGGCCGGGAATGGTGACGACGGCATGGCCCGCCGCGCGCGCATCGCGCACCAGCTTGTACCCCGGATCGGAAATCAGCGGCGTGCCGGCATCCGACACCAACGCCACCGCCTCGCTGCCCATGCGCGCGATCAGGCCGGGGCGCATCCCTTCGGCATTATGGTCGTGATACGGAATCATCGGCCGCTTGACCCCGATATGGCGCAACAGCCCGGCAGTCACTCGGCTGTCCTCCACCGCGATCACGTCCGCCCGCGATAAAATATCGGCGGCACGGATAGTTAGGTCACCGAGATTGCCGATGGGGGTCGCGACGATGTAGAGGCCGGGGGCAAGTTTTTCGGTCATCAGGGGTAGGTCCATGGCAGACACGATAGCGCCACGGCAATGGCGGCACCACATCGCGCGCGCCACGGCGCTGATCGGCGCGGTATTGCTGGCGGGGTGCGCGACCATCGTGCCCAAGGGGCCGGTCGAACAGGCGCCGCCCACCGGCACCCGCCCGCAGCCGACCCGGCCCGGCCCGGTGACCAGCGGCATCCCGGAGGATAATCAGCGCCACCGCGTCGCGCTGCTCGTGCCGCTGACCGGCCCGAACGGCGGCGTCGGTCGGTCGATCGCCAATGCGACGCAGCTGGCCTTGCTCGACACGCGCAGCGAACGGGTGCGAATCACCACCTACGATACCGCCGCCGGAGCCGCTGCCGCCGCACAGCGCGCGATCGCGGAGGGCAACCGGCTGATCCTGGGACCGCTGCTCGCCGACGATGTCCGCGCCGTCGCGCCGATCGCGCGCGCCGCGAAGGTGCCGGTCATCAGCTATTCGAACGATGTGTCGGTCGCCGGGAACGGCGCCTATCTGCTCGGCTATACCCCCGCCCAGTCGATCGACCGCGTCGTCGGCTATGCCCGGACCAACGGCATGACCCAGTTCGCCGGCCTCGTCCCCGCCGGCGTCTATGGTCAGCGCGCCTCGACCAGTTTCCTGCGCGCGGTCGAACAGGCGGGCGGGCAGGTCGTCTCGATCCAGACCTATGCGCGGGGTGGCATCGCCGCCGCCGTCGCCAAGTTGCCCAGGACCTCGCCCTATGAAGCGATCCTGATCGCCGATCAGGCGGGGCAGGCCGCGCTGGCGGTACCGGCGATCCGCAAGACCGGCAGCCGCTCGGCAAAGGTGCTGGGGACCGAATTGTGGAATACCGAAACCGGCCTGGGGTCGATGCCGGCGCTGAACGGCGCGTGGTATGCCAGCGTGTCGAACAGCCTCTATCGCCAGTTCGCGACCAAGTACCGCGCCCGCTTCAACGCCGCACCGTATCGCCTGTCGAGCCTCGGCTATGATTCGGTGCTGCTGACGGTCCGCATCGCCCGCGACTGGCCGGTCGGCCGCGACTTTCCCGAAAGCCGGTTGCGTGCGGAGGACGGCTTCGCCGGTCTGGACGGCGCGTTCCGCTTCGGCCGCGACGGCGTGGCCGAACGCGCGCTGGAGGTGCAGGAGGTGCGCCCAGGCGGTGCGGTGACGGTCAGCCCCGCGCCGCGGACGTTCGGGGAGTAGGGGGCGGTGGCCGAGCTTCCTGCCGACGCGCTCGACAGGATTGCGTGGGAAGACGCCAGTCTGATCGAAATACGCCTGACATCGGCCGGCATCGATCTGGTAATGGTGGCGGACATATCCGGTGTGGTGCCTCGATCGGCGGGGGAAGAGTTCAGCTACCTCACCCTATCGTTCGCGGGCATTCAGAAGTTGGATATGCCGCTGAAACTGGCGCATTTCGTGCCGGTCGATCATCCTCGTGACGAACTCCCCGATCTTGGGGGTGTCCATTCGCTGGCGATTGAGGCGCTGCCGAACGATGACCGGTGCGTCCCACTGCGTTACCGAATGACGCTCGATTGGTCCTATGGCACGATTAGCTTCGAGTATGAGGCCGTTCGCGCGACGACGGTAGCCGAACGTATCGAAGGTTAGAGGTTGATCTAGTCGACTTGAACCGAACGTCATCCCAGCGAAGGCTGGGATCTCCCGACGATAGGACATCGCAGGAGTCGCTTGAGACCCCAGCCTGCGCTGGGGTGACGTTTCGATGCAGTTGGATCAAAGTTCGTGGGTTGGTCGCCCCTCACGCCACCCCGAACGGCACCACCATATTATCGGCATAATGGCCGACATGCGCCCGCCCCAGATACGGCACGCCCATCGCCCGCGCCCATTTCGCGGCGATCTGTTCCTCGGTCTCGCCGAAGCCGGTGTCGTCGGGGTGGCGATCGGTCACCGCGCCCAGCCGGATACCGGCGATGCCCTTCAGCTGCGTCGCCTCGCTCAACTGCCAGAACAGCCGGTCGATGCGGTACAGATCCTCGCCGACCTCCTCGACGATCAGGACGTGGTCGGTCAGGTCGGGCAGCCACGGCGTACCGATCAGCGCGCACAGGATGACGAGGTTGAACGCGACGGTCGGCCGCCCGTCCAACTCGGGGGCCAGCATCGAACGGTCATGGTTCACCAGCCAGGCGAGCGCGCGCGCCGCGCTGTTGGTGCCGCCGGCCTTGCCGACCTGCGCCGCCATCGGCCCATGGATCGGCCGCCCGATCCGCCGGGCATAGAGTGCCCCCAGCATGAACCCCATGTCGGAAAAGCCGAGATAGCTCTTCGCCGCCGCCGCGCGATTGAGCTGTGGCATGACCGTGTCGAGGATGCGGTTAGACCCGTATCCGCCGCGCGCGAACCAGATCGCGTCGAAGCCGGGGTCGTTGGCGAACTCAAGGAACGCTGCCGCGCGCTGTTCGTCGGTCCCCGCGAAATGCCCGACGTCTAGGAAACATTGCGGATGCACGACCAGGTCGAGCGTGGGATAGGTGAGCGCGGCATAGCCCTGCGTCCGGGCCATCTGCTCCTCATCCACCCGCCGCGCCGGCGCCACGACTCCGATACGCATCCTGCAACCCCGCTTGCCACTTCAGGCCAACCCCGATAGCGCCGGGCGATGCTGTACGGCAAATCCTTCTTCCTCGTCGGGATCGGCGGGTCGGGCATGATGCCCCTCGCCATGATCCTCGCCGGGCGCGGCGCGACCGTCGCCGGTTCCGACCGTTCGCTCGATCAGGCGAGCCTGCCTGCCAAGTTCGACGCACTCCGCGCGCTCGGCATCAGGCTCCATCCCCAGGACGGCAGCGGCATCGTGTCGGCCGAACAGATCGTCGTCGCCTCCGCCGCGATCGAGCCGACCGTCGCAGATATCGTCGCCGCCGAGCGGGTGGGTGCGAAGCGGATGGGCCGCGCCGAATTGCTGGCCGAGCTGTTCAACGCTGCAACGCTGTCGATCGGGGTGGCGGGCACCAGCGGCAAGTCGACCGTGACGGGCATGATCGGCTATATCCTCCATGCGCTCGGCCGCGATCCGACGGTCATGAACGGCGCGGTGATGAAGGATTTTGCCGCGCCCGACCGCCCCTTCGCCAGCGCGCTGGTCGGGCAGGGGGATGCGTTCGTCAGCGAGGTGGACGAAAGCGACGGGTCGATCGCCTTCTACACGCCCACCGTGGCGGTGCTGAACAATGTCAGCCTCGACCACAAGTCGCTCGACGAACTGCGCGCGCTGTTCGGCGGTTTCGCCGAGCGGGCGGGGCGGGTGATCGTCAATGTCGGCGATGCCGAGGCGGCGGCGCTGGCCGCGACCATCCCGGCGGACAAGCGGACCACCTTCGCGGTCGAGGGCGATGCGGACCTCACCGCCCGCGCACTGACGCTCGATCCCTTTGCCAGCCGGTTCGAACTGATCGCGGACGGCGCGACCCATTCCGTTACCCTAGCCGTGCCCGGCCGGCACAATGTCGCCAATGCGCTGGCGGCGATCGGGGCGGTTGCCGCCGCCGGGGTGCCCCTTGCCGAGGCCGTGCGAGCCATTGCCGGTTTCTCCGGCCTCAAGCGCCGGTTCGAGCTGGTGGGGCAGGCGGGCGGCATCGCGGTCATCGACGATTTCGGCCACAACCCCGACAAGATCGCCGCGACCATCGCCACGCTGCGCAGCGCGCCGGGCCGGTTGCTGCTGTTCTTCCAGCCGCATGGCTATGGACCGCTCAAGGTCATGCGCCGCGAACTGGTGGCGATGTTCGCCGAACGCCTGGCGGCCGATGACCTGCTGGTGCTGCCCGACCCGGTCTATCGCGGCGGCACCGTCACGCGCGAAGTGACCAGTGCGGATATCGTCGCCGACCTGACCGCGCTGGGCGCACCCGCGCGCCATATCGCCGACCGGGCGGATGCGGCGGCGTTCCTCGTCGAACAGGCGCGCGCAGGCGACCGCATCGTCGTGATGGGCGCGCGCGACGATACGCTGTCCGAACTGGCGGCGTACATGGTCGCGCGGCTGGGATAGGCGCCTGACCAGATCCGTCACCCCAGCGCAGGCTGGGGTCTCGCCGTAATGGAGCGCCCTCCTCGCCGCAGGAGACCCCAGCCTGCGCTGGGGTGACGCAGTAGCGCTGGGGTGGCGATAGACGGCGGGGTGCGGCTGGGCGATCGGACACCCCAATCCTTACCAATTTCTTGACATCGTCCGTCCGCTCGGCGACCGGACCAATATCGCAAGCAAATTGTCGAATTAGTCCGACAAGGACTGAGCTGGGGAGGCCGCTTTGGCACAGACACGGGCGGGTTCCGCCACCACCGGGCTGGCATTCGCCGCCGTCACGACGCTGTTCTTCGCATGGGGCTTCATCACCTCGCTGATCGACCCGCTGGTCGCGGCGGTGAAGGGCATCTTCACCCTGTCCGATTTCGAGGCGCAGTTCGCTGCCTCCGCCTTCTTCCTCGCCTATGGCCTGATCTCGATGCCGGCCGCGATCCTGCTCGGCCGGCTGAAGGCGGTGCCCTCGATCCTGTTCGCGCTCATCACCATGGTCGTCGGCTGCCTGACGATGCTGGTCGCGGCGAACCTTGCGGTGTTCCCGATCGTGCTGCTCGGCCTGTTCATCCTCGCCTCGGGCATCACCATCCTGCAGGTCGCGGCGAACCCGCTTGCCGCCGCGCTGGGCGACCCGAAGCTCAGCCATTTCCGCCTGACGCTCAGCCAGACGTTCAACTCGTTCGGCACGTTCCTGGGGCCCCTGCTCGGTGCCAGCCTGTTCCTCGAAGGGGTCGAGGTGAAGGACGGCACGGTGCTGACCGAAGCGGTGCGCGCCGGGGCGCTGGCCGGGATCGACCGCGCCTATTTCTGGATCGCCGGGCTGATCGCGGCGCTCGCGGTGTTCTTCTTCCTCAGCCGCAAGGTCGTGTCGGCCGCCGTGCCCGAAGCGCCCGCCAACACGCCGTCGCCCGCCGCGCTGCTGCGCGACGCCTTCTCCTCGCGCTGGGCGGTGCTGGGGGCGGCTGCGATCTTCATCTATGTCGGCGCGGAGGTCGCGATCGGCACCCAGATGGCGCTGTTCCTCAACGGCGATACGGTCTGGGGCGCATCGGACGCGGCGTTCGGCGTGCCGCTGCTCGGCCTCGCCATGGGTAGCGACGGCGTGCCCGGTGTGTCGTTGCAGGAAGCGGGCAAGGCAGTCGCCTTCTACTGGCTGGGCGCGATGGTCGGTCGTGCGATCGGGTCGGTGCTGTTGTCGAAGGTGAAGGCACACAAGCTGCTCGCCCTGTTCACCGGCATCGCGGTCGCCATGTGCCTGTACGTCGCGCTGGTCGGCGGGGTCGGTGCCGGCTTCGTGGCGCTGGCCATCGGCCTGTTCAACTCGATCATGTTCCCGGTCATCTTCACCCTGACGCTCGAACGCTCGACCGCCAGCGAGGCGGCGACGTCGGGCCTGTTGTGCACCGCGATCTTCGGCGGGGCGGTCATTCCGCTGATCGTCGGGCTGGTGTCGGGCGCGGTCGGGCACGGCGCGGCGTTCGTCGTGCCGGCGCTCTGCTATGCCGCGCTGTGCGCCTTCGCCATCGCGGCGGGCCGTACCGCGCCACGCAACGCCGCATCGGCCAAGAGCCTGCACTGATCGCACCGAACGGCCATGGTCTCCAGGCTCCGGTGCGGTTAGGCTAACCGCCTGATCGTCATGGGAGAGAGATCATGGTCGTTCGCACTGCCCTGTTGTTGTCCGCCCTCGCGCTGCCGGCCACGTTGCCGGCACAGGTTCGTCAGGAAGGGGCCGGCGCGACGCAGGAACTCGACTGCGACGGCGGCGTCGCCACGGTCGAAGGGGCCGGCAATACCATGACCATCGCCGGCCGGTGCAGCGCGCTGGTGATAGAGGGGGCCGGCAATCGCGTGACCATCGACCTCGCGCCACGCGCCTCGGTCAGGATTGCCGGGGCCAGCAACACCGTCCTCTACCGCACCCCCGATGGCAGCAAGGCGCGTGTCAGCGTGGCCGGCGCGGGCAACCGGGTGTCGTTCCGGCGATAGGACCGGTAACCTTATCGTCACCCCGGGCTCGACCCGGGGTCCCGCTTCTTCGCGCCGATAGGTTAAAGAATAAGCGTCACCCCGGATCAGGTTCGGAGCGACGTCCCCTGTTCCGAGGGGCCGCCCCTACGCCGCGACCCGCTCCGCCAGCGCGACCTGCGCCAGCGCGATCGACCCCATCGGCCCGGCCTGATCGCCCAGTGCCGGGGCGACGACATAGTCGCGCTCCGGCAGCGGCAGATAGCCGTTGATGCTCGCGCGCAATGCCGGTTCGATCCGCGCCAACAGGTGCGGCTGCTTGTTCATCACCCCGCCGCCGATCGCGATCCGCTTCGGACCGGTCGTGCACACCATCGCATGGCACATCGCGGTGATCGCTGCCTCGACCCGATCCCACACGGGATGATCTTCGGCGAGCGTCGAGACGTGGACGTTGCCCAGTGCCGCCTTGATCCCCGTTCCCGATGCCAGCCCCTCGACGCAATCGTCATGGAACGGGCAACCGCTGGGCAGGATGTCACCGGCCACGCGCGGCACGCGCAGATGGCCGATCTCCGCATGGCCGATCCCCCGCGTCGGCTTGCCGTTGACCAGCAGCCCGACGCCGACCCCGGTGCCGATCGTGACATAGGCGAAATCGTCCAGGCCCCTGGCACAACCCCACAGCACCTCGGCAAAGGCCGCGCCGTTGACGTCGGTATCGAATGCGCAGGGCACGTCGAACCCGTTCGACAACGGTCCCGCGACATCGGTCATCGGCCAGTCGGGCTTGGTCGTCGCCAGGATATGGCCCCAGGTCGGCGAGGCGGGGTCGAGGTCGACCGGACCGAAGCTCGCAATACCGAGTGCCGCAAAGCCGCCGGCATCCCACCACCGTTGCAGTATGGCGGCAATGGCGGGCAGGGTGGTCGAGGGATGCTCGGTCGGCACGGTTTCCTGCGCGACGATCTCACCCGGACCATAAGCCAGCGTGCAGACGCATTTCGTGCCGCCCAGTTCGATCCCGGCGAACGGCAATGCGCCCTGCCTGTCCCGCGACGCCGGATCGAAAGCCATATTCATCCCCCAAAGCCTTTTTTACTTGTGAACCAGACATAGCGTCGCAGCATTTCGCTAAAAAAGCAAATTGAAATCCTAATTGCTGCGCGCTCGCTCTTTGTCGCATCCGCAGAGATTACGCCGGGCCAGCGTTTGGACGGGAAGGAAGGTGCTGATCGGGTCGTACGACGTGCAAACGCTAACCCAGTCTTAACCCGCATATTGTATACGCCGGAATCTGACGCATGGAAGGTTGCCCGATGCGGAACGATGCCCAGTCCCCCGATCCCCGCACGGCCCCCCTGGCACCGGCGCCCGCAAACGGCTGCGGCGCGCGGTTCGAACTGGCGCTGGTCGCTGCATTTAAAGGCGGGCCGCCCCCGTCACGTCCGCGCGGCTGATCGCTCAGCCGGCGTCCTCGGCCTTCCACAATGCGGTGGCGCTGGGCAGCAGGAAATGGCTGAACGGCAGGATCGCCGCCCCGACCGCCGGGGCATCCTCCGCCAGCATCGCGCGGCGCACCGGGGCCAGCGCCGGCACATTGTCCACCCGCTGCATCCGCATGTTCAGCCGCTCGGCCAGCGTATCGACATGACCGCCGGGCAGACGTCCGCCGATGAACACCGCCGCCGGATTGATGAGGCAGTTGATCGCGACCAGCGGCTCGACCAGCCGTTCGACCGACGCATCGATCCACCCGTCGACCACCGCCGCCAATGCGGGATCGTCATTCTCCTCGCCCAGCATGTCGGCCAGTGTGAAGCCCGCTTCGCGCAATGGATGCGACAGGCCCGACAGCGACACGCTATGCTGGATTTGCGTCTGCCCGCCCCGGCCGTCGCTGCTCAGCAGGAAGCCCAGCTCGCCCGAACGCCCCTGCGCCCCGCGATAATAGCTGCCGTCCAGCACCAGCCCGCCGCCTAGTGCCGACGAAATCAGGACGTAGAAGAAGCTCGCATGATGCTGGCCGTGACCCAGCTGCAACTCGCCCATCGCGGCGGCGGCGGCGTCGTTCTCGACGAAGACCGGCAGGTCGATCGGCTGGGCGAACAGCGCGGTCAGGTCGACCGCTTCCCACTCGGTATAGCTGGCCGGGCGGCCGGGCAGGTCGACCGTCCCCAGATCGTCGGGCCGGGCGACGCCGATGCCGACGATGCGCTGGCGGTCGATCCCGGCTTCCGCGATCAGCCCGTCGACCGCCGACCGATAGAAGGCGGCGACATCGTCGGGCATCGCGAAATCGACCTCGCGGGTCGCGCGCGCCAGCGTCTGCCCGGCGAAATCGACCAGCACGATCGTCACATGGTCGCGGTCGATATTGATGCCGATCGCGAAACAGGCGGCGGGATTGACCACCAGCTTGGTCGGCGGCTGTCCGCGTCCGCCGCGCCGCTGCCCCGCCTCAAGCACCAGCCCTTCGCTCAGCAGCCGCCGGGTGATGTTGGCGATGGCCGGCGGGGTCAGCCCGGTGATGTTGGCAAGGTCGATCCGGGTCAGCGACCCCGACACGCGGATCGCGTGCAGCGTCACCCGCTGGTTATGGTCGGCGGCACGTTCGAGGTTGGTGCCCGACAGGCGGATGGGCGCGCGCTCGATCGTCACCGGCGACCGGCCAACTGGATGGGGGGCAACTCGCAAATCTCCCTGTACGGCGGTCGTGCCGCCGGTTTGTCGGACCACAGCGTGGACCAGCCGACCGGCGGGTTCAATCCGAAACTCGCTATCGAAAAGACCGATTTGGACGTTGACAACGCTGTCGGATTTGCCGAACGGAGCGGCAAGAGTATCGCGCGAGATACGCGCGCGTCGGGGAGAGCGATGTGATGAAACCGGTTACGATGTTGCTGTTGGGGTCCGCTCTGGCAATGGGAGCGCTGCCAGCCGCTGCACAGACCGTGCCCGCCCCGGCGCCTGCCGCGACGGCGCATCCCGAACTCTGGCCGCAGGCGAACTGGCCGTACAAGACCGATCCCAGGATCGAGGCGCGCATCGCCGACCTGCTCAAGCGGATGACGCTGGAGGAAAAGGTGGGGCAGGTCGTGCAGGGCGATATCGCCAGCGTGACGCCGGAGGATGTGAAGCGCTATCACCTCGGCTCGGTGCTGAACGGCGGCAATTCCGCGCCGAACAACGACGAATTCGCGCCCGCGTCCGAATGGCTCAAGCTCGCCGACCGTTTCTATGAGGCCTCGGTCGACAGGAGCGGCGGCGGCGTCGGCATCCCCGTCATCTGGGGCACCGATGCGGTCCATGGTCACAGCAACATCGTCGGCGCGACGCTGTTCCCGCACAATGTCGGTCTGGGCGCGATGCACGACCCCGCGCTGATGCGCAGGATCGCGCAGGCGACGGCCGCCGAAATCCGCGCGACCGGCATCGAATGGACTTTCGCGCCCACCATCACCGTGCCGCAGGACCTGCGCTGGGGCCGCGCCTATGAAGGCTATTCGTCCGATCCGAAGCTGGTGGCGGGCTATGTCACCCAGTTCATCGAAGGGCTGCAGGGCGCGCCCGGCTCGACCAACCAGTTGAAGGGTCCCTACGTCCTCGCCTCGACCAAGCACTTCCTCGCCGACGGCGGGACGTTCGGCGGGCAGGATCAGGGCGATGCGAAGATTTCCGAAACCCAGCTGCGCGACATCCATGGCACGCCCTATGTCTCGGCGATCAACGCCGGGGTGCAGACGGTCATGGCCAGCTTTTCGAGCTGGAACGGTGAGAAGATCACCGGGCACAAGGGGCTGCTGACCGGTGTGCTGAAGAAGCGCATGGGGTTCGGCGGCTTCATCGTCAGCGACTGGAACGCGCATGGCCAGGTCGCGGGCTGCACCAACGCGTCGTGCCCGCGCGCGATCAATGCCGGCCTCGACATGTATATGGCGCCCGACAGCTGGAAGCCGATCTGGGAAAACCTCGTCAGGCAGGTCAAGTCGGGCGAAGTCCCGATGTCGCGCCTCGACGACGCGGTGTCGAACATCCTGCGCGTCAAGCTGCGTGCCGGGCTGTTCGAGGCGGGCAAGCCCTCGTCGCGACCGCTGTCGGGGAAGTTCGACCTGCTCGGCAGCCCCGAACACCGCGCCATCGCGCGCGAAGCGGTGGCGAAGTCGCTGGTGCTGCTCAAGAACAACGGCTCGCTGCTGCCGATCAAGGCCGGTGCGCGGGTGCTGGTCGCGGGTGACGGTGCCGACGACGTCGCGCGCCAGTCGGGCGGCTGGACGCTGACGTGGCAGGGGACGGGCATCGACCCGCAATATTTCCCCGGCGCGACGTCGATCTACAAGGGGATCGAGGCCGCGGCGAACATGGCGGGCGGGGCCGCCCTGCTGTCGCCCGACGGCAGCTTCACGGGCCAGAAGCCCGATGTGGCGATCGTCGTGTTCGGCGAAACGCCCTATGCGGAGTTCCAGGGCGACATCAAGACGTTGCAGCTGCGCCCCGAACTGCGCCAACCCATTGAAACGATGAAGAAGCTGAAGGCGCAGGGTATTCCCGTCGTCGCCGTCATGCTGACCGGTCGCCCGCTGTTCGTGAACGCCGCGATCAACGCCGCCGATGCGTTCGTCGTGGCCTGGCTGCCCGGTTCGGAAGGGGCGGGCGTCGCCGATGTGCTTCTGAAGGACCGCAGCGGCAAGGCGAAGCGTGACTTCACCGGCACCTTGTCCTTCGCATGGCCGGCGACCGCCGACGCGACCGGGCCGACCCAGTTTCCGCTCGGCTATGGCCTGACCGGCGCCAGCAAGACCACCGTGCCGACCCTGTCGGAGGACCCGAAGGTCGCCGAGGCCGATGCTGGCGACGTGTTCATGGACAAGGGCCTGCCCGCGACCGCCTGGTCGCTGGAGGTCGGCGGGGCCGGCACCGGCGGCAACACCCGCATCACCACCGTGCCCGCGCAATCGGGCGCGGGCCGGGTCAAGGTCACCGCGACCGACCATGGCGTTCAGGAAGGGGCGCGGCGCTTCGTCGTCGACGGCAGCGGCCCGGCGCAGATCCTGCTCAGCACCCAGTCGCCCGTCGACCTGACCCGCCAGACCAATGGCGACGTGATGCTGACCGCGACGATGCGCGTCGATGCCGCACCCACCAAGCCGGTCACGCTGTCGCTGCGCAGCGGTCCCGGCAACGGCCAGGTGGCGCTCGGCCGGATGGAGCAACTGGGCACCGGCCAGTGGAAGACGCTGGGCGTGCCGCTCAAATGCTTCGGCGGCAATGTGAACATGGGCAAGGTGGATACGCCCTTCGTCCTGTCGACCGACGGCGCGATGACGGTCAGCGTCGCGCGCGTCGCGCTCGGCACCACGGCGGATGTGAAGGTGAGCTGCCCCCGCTAGATCCTCCCCGCTCCGCGGGGAGGGGGACCATCCGCAGGATGGTGGAGGGGCAGGGCCACAAGCGCATCGCTTGCGGCTCCAACCCCTCCACCACCGCTACGCGGTGGTCCCCCTCCCCATGCTATGGGGAGGATTTACACGGCTGCGCCACTCCCCTTAGGAAACCCACGACACCACACAGGGGCACGGCGATGAAGGCGATCTGGGCATCACTCCTACTGGCCACGGCAACCCCCGCCACCGCACAGGAAGCCGCGCCCGCCGCCCCGACCCCGCCCCGCGTCTCCGTCTCCGGCGGCATCGTCGAGGGCAGGGCGGAGGCCGACCGCATCCTCTTCCGCGGCATCCCCTTCGCCGCGCCGCCACTCGGCGCGAACCGCTGGCGCGAACCGCAGCCGGTGGTCGAATGGACCGGCATCCGCACGACGACCGCCCGCGCGCCCGCCTGCCTCCAGAACGACTATGGCTGGAACCGCGCCGATCATGTCTTCGCCAGCGAGGACTGCCTGACGCTCGATGTCGGCACCCCCGCCTTGACCGGCAAGCGCCCGGTGATCGTGTGGATTCACGGCGGCAGCAATCGCGCGGGATCGGCGGGCGACATGGCGCTGTCGTCGATCGGCAAGCGCGGCGTGGTCGTCGTCGCGCTCCAGTATCGGCTGGGAATCTTCGGCTTCCTGCCCCACCGCGCGCTGGCGGCGGAGGCCGATGGCAATAGCGGCAATTACGGGCTGATGGACCAGATCGCGGCGTTGCGCTGGGTCCGCGACAATATCGCCAAATTCGGCGGCGATCCCGACAATGTCACCATCGCCGGGGAAAGCGCCGGGTCGCAGGACGTGTCGCTGCTCCTCGCCTCGCCGCTCGCCCGCGGGCTGTTCGCCAAGGCGGCGATGGAATCGGGTACCCCCGGCTTCGGCCTGCCATGGCGACCGCTCAAGGAAGCGTTCCGCATCGGCGACCAATTGGACGTGCTGCTCGGCACCCGTGGCAGCGCGAGCCTTCGCACCGCATCGCCCGCCGCGCTGCTGGCCGCCGATTTGAAGCTGCACGATGCGAAGCTGACCGCCGACGATTATCTGTACCTGCGCACCACCATCGACGGCGCGGTGTTGCCCGACACGCCCGACCGGCTGTTCGTCACCGCACCCAAGCGCCCGGTCCTCCTCGGCAGCAACATGCTCGAACTGGACCTGCCCGGCGGTCGCGCAGCGCGCGACGGCTTCGTCGACCTGTCGTTCGGCAGCAATGCCGAAGGCGCATGGACCTTCTACCGGCTCGACGATCCCGATCCGCTGCCGCACCCGCGCCTCGGCACGCGCGACCAGCAGATCGCGACCGATGCGACCTTCCGCTGCCCCACCGGCGCACTCGCCACCCTGCTCGCCAGCCGCAACTGGCCGGTGTGGCGCTACGAGTTCGACCTCGCCCGCGACGGCGGGGCAGGGCCGACGACCCATGCGGCGGAGATCGACTATATCTTCAACGACCGCCGCGCCGGGCCGGTCTGGATGCAGGATTACTGGGTCGCCTTTGCCACCACCGGCGACCCCAACGGCGATGGCCGCCCCGCCTGGGCGCGCAGCGCTAAGGGCAAGCCCGCCAACATCCTGTTCGACGCGCGCGGCGCGACGCCCCGCGACGGCGATATCCGCCCCGAAATCTGCCGTTTGCAAGGATCGTTATGACCCCTGATCGTCGTCATTTCCTCGGCCTCGCCGCCGCGTCCGCCCTGCTACCCGCCGCTGCCTGCGCCGCGCAGGAGGAAAGCTGGGAGGTGAAACACCAGCGCCAGCTCGCCACCGACTGGCCGTGGCTCGGGCGCTATGCCGCCGACAATGCCGCGCTCGCCGCGTCGGGGGTGAAGACCGACATCGTGTTCATGGGCGATTCGATCACCGAAGGCTGGCGCGGCAGCCGCCCCGCCTTCTTCCGCCCCGGCCGCGTCGGGCGTGGGATCAGCGGGCAGACGACGCCGCAGATGGTGCTGCGCATGATGGCCGACGTCGTCGCCCACCGCCCGCGTTATGTCCACATCATGGCCGGCACCAACGACATCGCCGGCAATACCGGGCCGATGACGCCCGCGCAGACCCATGACAATCTCGCGATGATGGTGATGATCGCCAAGGCCGCCGGCATCGGCGTGCTGCTGGCGAGCGTGCCCCCGGCGGACGGTTTCCCGTGGAAGCCGGGCCTTCCCACGGTCGCACCGATCCGCGCGATCAATGCGTGGGCGAAGGAGTACGCGGCGAAGAACCGGATCACCTTCGTCGACTACACCCCCGCGCTGGCGACGCCGGGCGGGGCGATGCGGCCGGGCTTCACCGATGACGGCGTCCACCCGACCCCGGCGGGCTATGCCGCGATGGAGCAGGTGCTGACCCCGATCCTGCGGGCAAATGGGCTACCGGCCTAGCAACACACGTCGCCCGCCACGAACGTCACCCCAGCGCAGGCTGGGGTCTTCCGGTTGCAGGGCGAGACAAGAGCCGCCAGAGACCCCAGCCTTCGCTGGGGTGACGATGGTGGCGCCGGGGTGACGTAGCTGGCGGGGCAGGGGGCGTGCCTTCCGTCTCCAAAGCTGAACGAACCTACCCAAGTCGCGACAATTCGGCACAATTTTCCGCTGTTTGCGACAAACCCCTGCGACAGACGTTCGCCATTTTCACCTTCGACCCTGATGGTTCGACAGAGGAGAAAAGGGATGAAGAAGTTCGCACTGATGCTCGCCGGCCTTGGCGTCGCGATGACCGCTTTGCCCGCCGCCGCCCAGCCGTGGCAGTCGGTCAACCAGCGCCAGGCGCAGATCGAACGCCGCATCGACCAGGGCATCCGCAACGGATCGCTCAGCCGGCGTGAAGCGGTGAACCTGCGCGCCGAATTCCGCCAGATCGCCAATCTCGAACAGCGCTATCGCCGCTCGAACGGCCTGTCGATGCAGGAACGCCGCGACCTCGACCGCCGGATGACCGCCCTGTCGAACAAGGTCCGCATCGACCGGCACGACCGCAACGGCCGTCCGGGCTATCGCCGCTGATCGTCGCAAACCGTATCCCCGCGCAGGCGGGGGTGCGGCATCATCCTCCCGCGACGAACGCGCCGATCAGGCCCGCTTCGTTGCCCAGCTGCCCCGGCACCACGACCGGCGTCGTGACCGGGGTCAGCAAATTCGCCCGCACCCGCGCGTCCAGCGCCGCGATCAGCGCGGTGGCATTGGCCAGCCCGCCGCCGACCGGCACGATCGTCGCCGACACGGCGTGCAGCAGCATCGCGATCGGCCCCCCGAGCAGGTCGCAGAACCACGCGACCGTGGCCGCCGCCTGCACGTCGCCCGCCTCGCTCCCGCGCGTGATCGCGATGCTGTCGGCCTCCACGCCATGCAGGAACCGGTGCAGCCGCTCCAGCCCGCGCGCGCTGCCGATCGTGTCGAGGCAGCCCTGCCGCCCGCATCCGCACGCGAACACCGGCATCGCATCCGGGGCGCGGGGGCTGGCATGGATCACCTGTCCATGGCCCCATTCGCCGCCGATCCCGCCCGCACCGCTGACGATCCGCCCCCGCTCGACCAGCCCGCCGCCGACCCCGGTGCCCAGGATGATGCCGAACACCCGGTCATGCCCCCGGCCCGCGCCCAACGTCGCTTCCGCCAGCACGAACGCATCGGCGTCGTTCACCACCCGCACCGGCAGCGCCAGTGCGGTGGCGAGGTCGCGCGCCAAGGCCCGGCCGTCGATGCACGGAACGTTCGCGCTGGTGACCACGCCGCTCGCCGGATCGACCAGTCCCGCGGTGGCGATCGATACCGCGCTGCACGGGACCGTCGCCACCGCTTCGGCAAAGACCGCGCCGAATGCCGCCCAGTCCGCGACCGGCGTCGCTACCTTGCGCCGCCAGACGATCCGCGCTTCCGCATCGAACGCGGCGAGGTCGATGAACGAACCGCCGACATCGGCACACAGCCGCACGACGCCTATTCCGCGCTCAGCCAGGCGCTACGGAACGCGCGCTGTTTGCGCGTAGGCGCCCGCCCTACCGTCTCGCCGCGTACGATCTCCAGCGTCGGATCGGCGACCGGGGTCAGCGTCGCCACCCGCTCGATCCCGCGCTGGCGATAGCGCAGCTCGGTGGGCGTCCCGGGCTTCAGCGCCGCGACGCCCGCATTCCACGCGGCCAGATCGCCCACCGGCTGTCCGCCCAGCGACAGGATCGTATCGCCCCGATCGATGCCCGCGGCGAATAGCGGCGTGTTCTGTGCCGGCGACAGTGTCAGCGTGACCCCATCCGCTTCCTGCGTCGCGTTGACCCGCCCGATCCAGCCCTTCGTCGGCTGCGCCGCGCGCAGCACGAGGCCCGCCTGATCCAGCAGCGGCGCGAAGTCGGGCAGGAAGCTGCCCTCGATCGTCCGGTCGAAAAACTGGTCGGCGAACGCCTTGTCGCCGGTCAGCGTCGTCAGCGCCGCGCGCAGGTCGGCGGGGCTGTAGGGCTTTTCGGTCGCGCCATGCATCCGCCACAACAGCCGCATATAATCGTCGAGGCTCTTGCCC
This sequence comes from Sphingomonas panni, assembly GCF_022664435.1. GTDB lineage: Bacteria > Pseudomonadota > Alphaproteobacteria > Sphingomonadales > Sphingomonadaceae > Sphingomonas > Sphingomonas panni. The sequence continues at coordinate 135,894 of NZ_JAKREU010000009.1, forward strand.
GGAAACCGCTGGCGCAGCTGCAGGTCGAGCGACAGGCCGATCACCGCGCCATAGGGGTAATAGGACACGAAGATGTTCGGTTCGACCGGGTCGATCGCGGTCGCGGCATCGACGAACGGCGCGCGGAGACTCATTTCCTGCGGCGAGGCGTTGATCCGCGCCGCGATCCGCGCCGGGCTGTTGACCACCCCGTTCACCATGCCACCCATCTCGCCCAGCCATTCGTCGACCGACGACAGGCCGGCGCGGCGGATCGCCAGCGGCCCGTAATAGCTGGTGAACCCCTCCGCCAGCCACAGCGACGGCGTCGGATTGGCGCGGGTGAAGTCGAACGGCTCCAGCTCGCGCGGGCGCAGCCGCTCGACGTTCCAGCTATGGAAGAATTCATGTGCCAGCGTGCCGAGCTGGTCGTCCTTCGCCTCGGCCAGCGATCGCCGGTCGGTGATGATCGTCGAGTTGCGATGCTCCATGCCGTCGCCGTTGATCGAGGGGCGATAGTCGGCGATGAAGCTGTAGGTGCCGAAATCATAGTTCGCCGGCGCGCCGAAGATTTTTATTTCCTCCGCCACGACCTTCTTCGCCTTTTCGGTGAAGCGGTCCATGTCGGCGGCGCTGCCATCGTGATGCAGCGTCAGGCGGAACGTCTTGCCCGCTTCGCGCCATTCGCGAACCATATGGTCGGACAGTTCGGTCGGGCTGTCGAAGAAATATTGCAGGTTCGGCGCCCAATAGCTGCCGGGCGCGGTGCCGGCGGGCAGTTGCGTCGCGACCTTCCATGCGGGGTCGGGGCTGGTGAAGCGCACGCTGATCGGCTGCGCGTCATATCCGGTCGCCCACAGGAACGTCGCGGGCATGTTCAGATGGGCGTGGGTCGCATCGATCTGCGCATAGGTGCCGTCGCCCCGGTCGCCATAGAGGGTGTAGCTGACCACGACCGTGCCGTCATGGCCGTCCACGCTCCAGCCATAGGGATCGGTACGGATCAGCTTCAGCGGCCGCCCCGCGCCGTCGGTCGCGCTGACGTCATAGACGTTCTTGGCGAATTCATGGATCGCATAGCGGCCGGGCGACGAGCGCGACATCTGCACGCGCAAGGGGCCGGCGGGCACCGAACGCCACGTCGCGACGATCCTCGCCCGGTGGTGCCGCGCCTCCGGGAAGGACACGTCGTAGCGCACCGGGGCATTAGCGCCCGGATCGCGCGCGGCGGTCTGCGCCGCCGGCACGGTCTGCGCCACGGCGGGCAGGGCGAGGCAGGAGGCCAGCAAGGCGGCGGCGAGCGAACGAACCATGGCAATTCCCTTTCGAGTTGCCGCGCTTGTAGCGGGCGCGGGGTTCGTTTTGGAAGGGCGGCGGCGGTACATCGCCGCATATGTCATCCCGGCACCGGTCAGGAACTTCTTGTCGCGGTGCGTCGCAAGAGCGGCGGGAGGTGGGGCGAAGCACGCGGCGGCGGGATGCCCCGGAACCGGTCGGCCCTCCCCGACAATCGAGCATATTCGTCATTCCCGCGCAGGCGGGAATCCATAAACGCTGACGTTTCGGCTGAATTCGTGACGCTGGCGCTTATTGGCTCCCGCCTGCGTGGGAGCAACGATGGGGGCGGAGCGGTCGTCCAAAGAGCCGCATGTCGATCCGGCCTAGATCTCCTCGACGACCGCCCGTTCGAACAACACATCCCCCGCGCGCACCCGGTCGCCGGTCTGCACGCCATGCGCCAGCACGAACGGCGCGGGCGTCAGCAGCACGATGGTCGAGCCATGTTCGAACCACCCCATTTCCTGCCCCTGCGCGACCGGCACGTCGATATCCGCCACCGGGTCGGCCCGCTCGCGCAACAGCTTCACCGTGTCGAGGAAGGTCAGCCGGATCGCCGCGACCAGGATCGCCGCCACCGGCACCAGCAGGATCGGCGTCCCGTCGCCCAGCCGCATCCGCACCGTCGCCCGCTCGTTGCGGCAATAGAGCCGGTCGACCCGCTTCAGCGCCGGCGGGTTCACGTTGAAACAGTCGCCGGGGAAATAGCGCACCCGCTCGACCCGCCCGTCCTGCGGCGCATGGAAGCGGTGATACATGCCCGCCGTCAGCCGCAGCGTGACGAAGCTGCCACCCAGATACGCCTCGCCTTCGCCCCCGGTCAGTTCCGCGATCGAATAGCGTTTACCCTTGGCCTGCACGATCGAATCGCCGGTGATCGGCCCGCTGGCGACGATGATCCCGTCGGAGGGCGACGTCACCTGATGCGCCTGCGCCGCGAAGGTCCGCGCGCCGGGGCGCAGCCGCCGGATGAAACAGTCATGCATCGACGGCCAACTCGTCTCCGCCGCGTCGGACAGGTCGACATCGCAAAAGGTCCGCCACACCGCGATCGACGCCCGCGCGACCAAGGGCTGCTCGACCTTGCTGAACCACCCCATGGCGCGGGTGAGGCTTCGGCGCGGCAGCCAGTTGGTCGCGGCATAATTGAGCGATTCGATATCGGTCAGCCAAGCGATAGCGCGCGCCAGACGGGAAGGGGCGGGCGGCGAAGGGGCGATGCGGTCCATGACCGTCATCAATATTTCCCTATCGGGTCATATTCGCGTCAGTCATGATGCCTTTCGCTCTCGCAATCGCCGCCGGAGTCGCCGGTCTCGCCGCTACCAAGGGCCGTGCCCGCCTCCGGCTCAGCCGCGCCAAGCACGGTTCGCTTACCGGCCATGTCCGCTGGGGACAGCGGATCGCGCGCCAGATCGCCTTCTACGACTATGACGACGCCCGCTTCTTCGCCGCCGACGATGCGCCGGCCGATGTTGCCGAACAGCGCCGTGCCGCCTTCGAACGCCTCTCCGCGCTCTATGCCGCCCGCTTCGCGAACACCGTCGCCGCGACGAAGGAACTGCGCGAGGGGCTGTCCGACCTGCAATTCACCGGCCGCTACCGCGTCCCGTTCCAGTTCAGCGCGAAGGTCCGCGAACGGCTGGCGACCGGAGGCTTTTACGAATCCTCGTCGGGCGTGACCGTCACCGACCTCGACGGCAATGTCTTCTACGATCTTGCCGGCTCCTACGGCGTCAACCTGTTCGGCCACGACTTCTACAAGGAATGCATCGCCGAAGGCTCCGCCCGCGTCTCCGATCTCGGCCCGGTGCTGGGCAATTACCATCCGGTCATCGCCGCCAATGTCGCGCGGCTTCGGGCGATCAGCGGCATGGACGAGGTCTCGTTCCACATGTCCGGCACCGAAGCGGTGATGCAGGCGGTGCGCCTCGCGCGCTATCACACCGGCCGTCGCCGCGTGGTGCGCTTCGCCGGGGCCTATCATGGCTGGTGGGGCGATGTGCAGCCGGGCATCGGCAACCCGACGCCGGCCGACAACACGCTGACCCTGTCGGAAATGTCGGATCGGACGCTCCATGTCCTCGCCACCCGCAAGGACATCGCCTGCGTACTGGTCAACCCGCTCCAGGCGATGCACCCCAACAAGGGCGCGCCGTCTGACGGCACGATGGTCGACAGCAGCCGCGCCGCCCATCTCGACCGCGCCGCCTATCGCGACTGGCTGGTGAAGCTGCGCGACGTTTGCACGCGGGCCGGCATCGTCCTGATCTTCGATGAGGTCTTCATGGGCTTCCGCCTCGCGCGGGGCGGCATGGCCGAAGCGTTCGGCGTCCAGCCCGACATGGTGACCTATGGCAAGACGCTGGGCGGCGGGCTGCCGATCGGCGTCGTCTGCGGTCGCGCCGATCTGATGCGTCGCTTCCGCCCCGAAGCACCGGCCGATATCTGCTTCGCGCGCGGCACCTTCAACGCCCACCCCTATGTCATGGGCGCGATGGCCGTGTTCCTCGAACGGCTCGACAGCCCCGAGGTACAGGCGATGTACGCCGACGTCGACGCCCGCTGGGACGCGCGCCTCGCCCAGTTCAACGCGGCGATGGCCGCAGCCGGCCTGCCGGTGCGCGCGGCGGGGATGCAGACGGTATGGACGATCACCTATGCGGTACCGTCACGCTACAACTGGATGCTGCAATATTATGCCCGTGCCGAGGGGCTGGCATTGAGCTGGGTCGGCACCGGCCGCCTGATCTTCAGCCTGAACTATGACGACGCGGACTTTGTCGAGGTCGTTGCGCGGTTCGTGCGGGCGGCGCAGGCAATGGCGGACGATGGCTGGTGGTGGAGCGCCCCCGGCACGACCAACAAGATGCTGCGGCGACAGGTGTTGCGGGAGACGCTCGCGCGGCGGCTGGGGCGCGGATAGGGCCGATCGACATTCACCGGTGACCACTGGATTTCGTCATTCCCGCGCAGGCGGGAATCCATGGACGCTGACGTTTCGGCTGAATTCGCGACGCTGGCGGATATGGACTCCCGCCGGCGCATCGGCATCGAAGCCCGTCCGCTTGGCGTCATGCCCTGTCCCGGCTCATTCCCGCCGCGCGTCGGCGACCGCGTGCAACTGTTCGATGATCGCCCGGTTCGCCTGATGCCCCGACAGATCCTGCGCCAGCGAGGTATAGCCCTCGCGGCGCAGCGCCTGCCGGATGTGGTTCACCGAACTGAATGCGCCCGACGCGGCCAGTTCGAGCGCGCGGGTCAGGGCGGGCGTGTCGCGGGTCATCGGGGGATCGCTCGCCGGGTCAGCCGTTGCGCACCCATGGCGTCCGCACGACCGTGCCCGCGATCAGCTTCTTGCCGAACGCCTTGCGCATCGTCTCGGCCGCGTCGCCGTTCTTCAGCACGACATGCGTGCCACCCGAATGCAGCGTCTCGATCGCACTGATCGACGCGCCATGCTTGCGGCATAGCGCCTCCACATCGGCGCGCGCGATGCTCACGTTCATCGCCCGCGAAGTCGTCACCGCAGTCGGGATGCCCCGTCGCCAATCGTCCTGCATGTCGGTCCAGTCATCATTCGAGCAAACGGACCGCCGGGCCACGCGGATAGGGTCGACCGGCCGGCGCCGGTAGCGGGACCAGCCGGATTCGGCGGGGCCGGATCGTATATGGGGTGCCGCCGGCGCGTTAACAGGTAGCGGGCGCGATAATGTTGCAGGGGCGGAACGAGCGGGATCACAGGTGGAGGAGCGGGTCCATCCTTCGGTGCAGGATGCGGACGACCGCAACGCCATATTCCGTGGGTCTGAAGAAGATCACATGCTGTCCGACCGACCGGCGGCGATAGCCGGATCGGATGTGATCGCAACTGGGGGCCTGCATCGGCGCACCGGCAGTGGCATGCAATGCAGCTTCGATCCGATCCGTATAGGCCATTGCCTGCGGCAAACCCCATGCCGCGACGCCATGATCGAAAATCGCCTCCACATCGGCCTGCGCCGCCGGCGTGAGCCGGAACTCAGCCATGTTGGGCGGCTTTACGCTCCTTGAACGCGGCGAAGTCGAACCGTTCGGGTGCTCCGCTATTCTCGCCCTCAATCAGCGCCGCGCGAAGGCGCTCGTCGACCTGCCCCCGTTCCTGCTCGCGCCGGATGAGGTCGCGGATCGCCTCGCTGTCATTGGTATAGTGGCCGGCCGCAATCTGCGCGCCGATCCAGGCATTCTGCTGTTCGGTCAGGGTGATGGTCTTGCGAACGACGGCCATGGTAACCTCGAAGGATCACATTATCGGTGCAGTTTAGCGCATATTGGGCCAGCAGCGAAATTCCGCTTTCCTACTCCGCCACGCATCATCATGCTCGCCTTCGCTCTTTCTCCCCGTCGATCCCCCCGCCAAACAAATGCGACCGGTTCGCAAGTGCGCGAAACCGGTCACGAGTGTGAACTTTGTGAACTTTGGTCGGAAAAGCCTTTGTTTTCAGGCCCGCCACGGGCAAAGCCAGCGTCGAGGTCGATCGTGCCCCCGGCACGAACTGCGGACTGCGGGGCAGTCCGCACCTCGACGCTCGTCGGACGGCGCTTTATGCACCGCCGGTCGCGCGTGCCTTTAGGCTTGGCGCAGCTTTCGATGCGCCTTGCCCGGCGCTCAGTGCCGCGCCGCCTCCTGCAAATCCGTATCGATCCGCGCACCCTTCAACAACTGCACCGGTGCCTTGCGGTACAGGATGAAGTCGTTGAACGGATCGGTGATGATCTTGGTCGCCCACACGATGCCGGTCATCACGTCGCGCTGGATGAACAGCTGGATCACGCGGAACAGCAAGCCCCCGACCGCAAAGGCCAGCCACAGCAGCGCCAGGTGGCGCAGGAAGCCGACGAACCCGACATGCGGTTCGAAGATGCCGAAGAAGGTCGGGTCGAGCAGCAGCGGGATCGGCGTCGCCGCCCACAGCCCCATGAAGACGACCTTGCGGAACAAATTGTACCCGACCTTGATCTCTTCCTTATGTTCGTGCGTCGCCTGGTTCACATGGTCGTAGGTCTTCGGCTCGAAGAAGAAGTGCCCCGACTGCCGTGCGGTCATCGCCACCAGCCAGCCGAGCAGGCTCGCCACCGCCGGGTCGATCCACACGACGACATAGGCGATCAGGAACGTCGTCGCGCTGACGAAGTGCAGCGCCTGGTTGATGATGCTGTGATGGTAATAGCGATGATCGTCCCACCGCTGTTCCTTCAGCGCTTCCTTGAATCCGGGCATTGTCCAGGCCTTTGAAAAAATGGGGTTCAGGCGGTCGCGCCGAGCGCGGGCGTCGGATGGTTATCCTGTCCGGGCACACCGGCGCGGCGGAAGCACACCAGCGAGAAATGACCGAGCGGGGGCAGGGGGCGGCGCTCGACCAGCTCCGCCTGCGGGTTGCGCGCCGCCCAGTCGCCATAGATCGACCACGGGAAATCGGTGCGCCAGCCCAGCCGGCTGGTGATCGGCATCAGCGCGCGCTCGATCTTCGCCCGCATCCCCGCCTCCGCGCCCAGCCGGGTCGCGATGACGATCATCCCGCCGGGCCGCACCACGCGCAGGAATTCGCTGAGCGCCCGGTCGGGATGCGGCACCGCCGACACGACATATTGCGCGACCACCACGTCGAACGACGCATCGTCGAAATCCAGCGCCTCGGCATCGCCGATCGCGATGCGTTCGACTTGGGTCAGCTTCAGCCGCTTCACCCGGTCGCGCGCCTTGTCGAGCATCTGGTCGGCGATATCGATGCCGGTGATCCGGCTCTCGGCGCGGTAATGCGGCAGCGAGATGCCGGTGCCGACGCCGACCTCCAGGATGCGGCCGCCGACCGTCTCAGCGGCGTCGATCGCGGCGCGCCGGCCCCGGCGGAATACCGGGCCGAATACCAGGTCATAGATGGGCGCCCAGCGATCATAGGCGCTCGCCACGCCGACGCGGTTCAATTCCTGAGCCAATCCGTGCGTTTCCTTGTCCAGCGCCGGGTGTCCGGCGTGTCTGGCCCATTACGATGACGCGCTTCGATGACAGGGCAATGTCGGACCCGTGTCGCCAAGGTTTCAGTTTGATGAGAGTCGCCGTCACATCCGCGCAATACTATTGTCGCGCAGGAACATTACTGCACCGGCATCGCAAGGACGCAAGTCCGGTCCACTATCGTGGGGAAGTACGATGACGACGGCATTTGTATCCCGGACCGATCGAAAGAATTCAGGCGCATTGCCCGCGAAGTCGCTGGCGCGCAAGATTCCCGACTGGATCAACGACCCGCAAAGCTATCAGGCGGAGGGTCCGAAAAAGTCCTATCGCACCGTCTTCATCTCCGACGTCCATCTGGGAACGCCCGGATGCAGCGCGACCCAGCTGGTCGACTTCCTCCATTCCTTCGAATGCGAGACATTGTACCTGGTCGGCGACATCGTCGACGGCTGGCAGATCCGCCGCGGCTGGTACTGGCCGTCCAGCCACAACGACGTGATCCGCTCGATCCTGAAGTTCGCGCGGCGCGGCACCCGCGTCATCTATATCCCCGGCAACCATGACGAGGCGTTTCGCGACTATACCGGTCTCGAATTCGGCGGCGTGGAGATGGTCGAGGAGGATATCCACGAAACCGCCGACGGTCGCCGCCTGCTGGTGCTGCACGGCGACAAGTTCGACGGCGTGGTCCTCTATGCCAAATGGCTCGCCTTCCTCGGCGACTATGCCTACACCGCGCTGCTGAAGGCCAATCGCGTGTGGAACTTCACCCGGCGCAAGCTCGGCCTGCCCTATTGGTCGCTGTCGGCCTATGCCAAGCATCGCGTGAAGAACGCGGTCAACTTCATCGGCCGGTTCGAGGAAACCGTGGCCCATGCCGCTGCCGAACATGGCGTCGACGGCGTGGTCTGCGGCCATATCCACACCGCCGAAATCCGCCAGATCGGCGACATCATGTATTATAACGACGGCGACTGGGTGGAAAGCTGCACGGCGCTGGTCGAGGATCATGCCGGCGCCCTGTCGCTGATCGACTGGCGCGCCGAGACCTGGGAAAGGGAACTGGCGAAGTCGGCGGGCAAGGTCGCCGTGCCCGCCCCCGGCCGGGCGGTCGCCACCGCGTGAGGATCGCCATCGTCAGCGACGCGTGGAGCCCGCAGGTCAACGGCGTCGTCCGCACCCTGCAGACCACCATCGCCCGGCTGCAGCAGCGCGGCCATGTCGTCGAGACCTATACCCCCGACGGCTTCGCCACCCGGGCCTGCCCCGGCTATCCCGAAATCCGGCTGGCGCTGGGCTGCGGGTCGGAACTCGGGCGGCGGATCGCGGCGTTCCGCCCCGATGCGATCCATATCGCGACCGAAGGGCCGCTCGGCTGGGCGGCGCGTCGTTGGTGCAAGCGCAACGGCGCGCGCTTCACCACCTCGTTCCACACAAATTTCGCCGATTATCTGGCGATGCGGACTCACCTGCCCGCCGGGCTGTTCTGGCCGTTCCTGCGGCGCTTTCATGCCGCGGCCAGCGGGGTGATGACCGCCACCGCCCGCGTCGCCGCGTCGCTGCGCGACCATGGCATCGCCCATACGAAACGCTGGTCGCGCGGCGTCGACCTGTCGCTGTTCAAGCCTGATGGCGGCCAGCTCGACGTCGCCACCCTGCCGCGCCCCATCCTGCTCCATGTCGGCCGGATCGCGGTGGAAAAGAATATCGAGGCGTTCCTGGCCCTCGACGTGCCCGGCACCAAGCTGCTGGTCGGCGACGGCCCGGCGCGCGCCGAACTCGAACGCCGCTATCCGCTCGCCCGCTTCGTCGGGGTGAAGCAGGGCGCGGCGCTCGCCGCCGCCTATCGCGCCGCCGACGTGCTGGTCTTTCCCAGCCGCACCGACACCTTCGGGCTGGTGATGATCGAGGCACTGGCCTGCGGCACGCCGGTCGCGGGCTATCCGGTGCCCGGGCCGCTCGACATCGTCGGGACGGACGGCATGGGCGGCGGCACGCAGCAGATCGGCGCGGTCGACGACGATCTGGCAGCGGCCGTCCGACAGGCGCTGACCGCCGACCGCGACGCGTGCGCCCGTGCCGGCACCGCCTATTGCTGGTCGCACTGCACCGACCAGTTCGTCGGCAATCTGGTCGATGCAGGATTGGGAGCGCAGCCGGTGCTCGCGGTGCCCTGAGACGCTTGCCGGCGGGGGCGGGCGGTGCGATGCCGGGCCATGCTTGCCCGGCTCCCGCTCTTCGTGCCGCTCCTGCTCGCGTCCTGCACGCAGGTCGAACGGACGATACCACCCTGTTGGTCGGCGTTCGATTTCGCGCCCGGACAGCAGGTCAGCGGTCGGGTCACGATCATCATCGGCGATACCGACGACGACGATCTGGAGCCGGGCGGCCAGCTATCGGTATCGCCGTTGACGTGCGAGAACGGATCGTTCTTCGTGCTCGACCCACCGGCACGGCTACGCGCCCTTGCGCAGCCCTATCGCGACGGGCGGCCGATGTTCGGCTCGGCGTTCGAGGCCGACGTCGACGCGGTGGTGCATGTCCTGCCCGAGCAGACGCATAGCGGGCAGGTGACCGGCTATTTCCTGAAACTACGTGGCCTGCGCGACCTCAAGCGGATCGACCGGCCGCGATGGTGGCGCTGGGGCTGACCCGCCCTATAGCGCCTTCCACGCCACGATCGCCCGCAGCCCCAGCACCAGCGCATCGTCCGCATCGCGCAGGCCGCCGGGCCGTCGCACATATTGCACGTCGGGCTGGAGCGTCAGGAACGGCAGCACCCGATCGCTATAGGTCAGCTCGATCATCCCCTCCGATCCGCTCAGCGCCGGTTCGCCTGCCGAATTGGCGCGGCGATAGGGCGTGCTGAGGTCGGCGCTGGCCACGCCGATCGACAGCTGGCTGTCGGGGCGGGCGGGGACGATGCCCTGGCCGGTCACGCCCAGCTGGAACCCGCCGGCAAAGGGCGTGGTCCGTCCGTCCGACCATCCGGCCCGGGCAAAGGCGCGCCAATATCCCGGCCGTTCGGCCTGTCCGGCAAGGTCGGCTTCGACCGAGGCATAGACGCCGTGCGACGCCGCCTCGCCGGGCCCGGTGGTGACGCCGGGCGGGATGATGCGCGGCTGACGCCGGCTATAGGCCCAGCCACCGATGGTGAGCGACACAATGCCCTGCCGCCCGGCCTCCGCGACGAACAGCATCGATCGCCGGCCGCCATCGTCGGTCGTCCCGCGTGGCGCGCGGATCGCCACCGCCTGCGCATAATGTCGCTCGTCGCCGGCACGCAGCCGGATGGCAAGGTCGGTGCGCGGAAAGATCGACGGCCCGTTGGGGCCGGTCGCCGCCAGTTCGGACCCGATGCCGAACGCCGGCGCGATCAGGTGCGATGCCGCATCGGTCGTATAGAATTCGCTGTTGAGGTCGTATTTGCCGACCAGCGCCGACAGCCGGTCGCCGGCGAAGCGCTGCTCAACCCATGCCTGGTACAGCAGCAGGTCGGGGGCGGCGACCTCGATATTGTCCACCCCCTGCAATGTGCCGGCGATGTCGTTGGGCCGCCCGCCCAGATTGTTGAGCAGGCTGGCAAAGGCGGTGCCCCCGCGCCACCCCACCGTCCGGTTGAGGTCGAGCGACGCGAGCAGGTCGATATTGTCGAGATAGCGCACGCCCCGCGCATCCCCCGCCGCGACCCCGACGACATCGCCCTTGTACGCGATATCGATGCTGAGCGGTCCCGCCGCGTCGTCCTGCGCCCGCGCCGGTGCCGACAGCATCGTCAGTGCGATCGCAGCGCACCCGATCCAGTTCCGCATCCTGCAATGTCCCCTGTTGTCGCACGATCGCGGCGGCCGCCCCCTTCGGCAGGGAGCGGCTCGCCGCCGGCTCAGGCTGCCTGCCCGAAGGCGTCGTCGTCGCCGTCCGGCCCGCCCTGCGTCAGGTCGATCGCGAAGCCGCGCGCGCGCGCCTGCTGGTCGACCACCGAGTTCGCCCGCGCCTTGGTGGCCTTGGCCGGTGCCTTGCCGCGCGGGGCCGGCTTGCGAACCGGCGCCCGCCCGGCATTCTGCCCGTTCGCTTCCACCTTGAAGAAGGCGATGCTCGACTGCAGTTCCTCGGCCTGGCCCGCCAGTTCCTCGGAGGTCGAGGTGATCTGTTCGGCCGCTGCCGCATTCTGCTGCGTCACCGTGTCCAGCTGCTGCAGCGCCTGATTGATCTGGCTTGCGCCAATATCCTGTTCGCGGCACGCCGCGCTGATTTCCGACACCAGTTCGGCGGTCCGGCGGATATCGGGGACCAGTTTGGTCAGCATCTCGCCCGCCTGTGCCGCCGCCTGCACCGTGTCGGTCGACACCGAACTGATCTCCGCCGCTGCGGCCTGGCTGCGTTCGGCCAGCTTGCGCACCTCCGATGCGACGACCGCGAAGCCGCGACCATGTTCGCCGGCGCGGGCCGCCTCGACCGCCGCGTTCAGCGCCAGCAGGTCGGTCTGGCGCGCGATTTCCTGCACGATGCCGATCTTCTCGGCGATGACGCGCATCGCGCCGACCGCCTTGTCGACCGCGACGCCGCTGGCTTCGGCATCCTGCGACGACTGGCGTGCGATCTTTTCGGTCTGTGCCGCATTGTCGGCATTCTGTTTGATGTTCGCGGCCATCTGTTCCATCGATGCGGATGCTTCCTCGGCGGCGGCGGCCTGTTCGGTGGCGCCCTGCGACACCTGTTCCGAGGAGGCCGAGAGCTGCTGACTGCCGCCCGCGACATTGTCGGCGGCGGCGGTCGCGTCGCCGACGACGCTGCGCAGACGCTTCGTCATGGCCACCATCGCGTTGCCCAGCTGGTCACGGTCCGACAGTGGCCGGTGGTCGACCGTCAGGTCGCCGGCAGCGATCTTGTCGGCCAGCGCCGCGGATTTGCGCAGGCCGTCGACCATGGTGACCATGGCATGGCCCAGCCGGTCCTCGTCCGACAGCGGCTTGTGATCGACCGACAGGTCACCGAGCGCGATGGTATCGGCCAGCGCCGCCGATTTGCGCAGGCCGTCTACCATGGTGACCATGGCGTGACCCAGCCGGTCCCGGTCCGACAGCGGCTTGTGGTCGACCGACAGGTCGCCGAGCGCGATGGTATCGGCCAGGGCGGCTGACGTGCGCATCCCGTCGACCATGGTGACCATGGCATGGCCCAGCCGGTCCTTGTCCGACAGCGGCTTGTGATCGACCGACAGGTCGCCGAGCGCGATGGTATCGGCCAGCGTCGCGGACTTGCGCAGGCCGTCGACCATGGCGACCATGGCATGGCCCAGTCGGTCCTTGTCCGACAGCGGCTTGTGGTTCACCGACAGGTCGCCGAGCGCGATGGCGTCGGCCAGTTCCGCCGACTTGCGCAGCGACGTGGTCATGCGGTTGACGGTGTCGACCAGATCCCTGATCTCGTCGTTCGACCTGACGGTCACCTCATTGTCGAGGTCGCCGATCGCCACCGCATCCAGCGCGACGCTGACCCGCTTCAGCCCCTTCGACACGATCATACCGATCCACAGCGCGCCGCCGATAGCGATCAGGAACGCGACGGCCGCCGTTGCGAGCAGCATCGTGCGCGCGTTTGCATAGGTAACATCGCCCTCGGCGTCGGCCTTGGCCATTTCCTCGCGCTGGCGTTTGACCATCTCGTCGACGAGGTCGCCCATCTCTTCGGCTGCCGCACGCGCGGCGCCAAGCGAGATCTGCCCCGCCTCCATGTTCTTGTTCTGCATCGCCAGTGCGACCGCCTGATCCGCGGCGTTCTTATACCGGTTCCACTGGTCCCGGACCTTGGCATATTGCGCGCGGTCGACATCGTCGGCCATCGGGGGCGGGGTTGCGATCAATTCGTCGGCACGGGTCCGCTGACGCCGCATTTCTTCCAGCTGGCTTGCAAGGATCTGCGAATCGTTGGTCAGCGCGAGGCTCTTTTCGGCGACTACCGCCGATGTCGATGCGTCGTTGAACTGCTGGATGCGGTCCAGCGCGGTCGCCGGGTCGTCGACCAGCCGGCCCATGCCGTCGTTGATCGTGCCCATTTGCGTGATGCCGAAGGCGACCACCCCGGACAATAGCAGCAGGATGACCGCAAAGGTCGCCCCCAGTTTCATCTTGATCGTGGCCCGCATGTCGTCCCCGTTGCTGTCTGTCCATTCTGGACCGTCCGGGCGGAAGTAGCGTCCGTGGTGTTAACGGCGGGTTCAAAAAGTATGCTGTATACTCTAATCCAAAGGTATCGCGACGATCGGGCAGGGCGTTGCGAAACCGAGGATGGCGGTTTTCGTGACGAAGTCGCGACGCTGCCGTTGCTGCGCGCTGCCACATTCCGCGGCGCCCCTTGTCGTCCTGCGATCGCGGCGGCCGCCCCCTTCGGCAGGGAGCGGCCCGCCGCCGGCTCAGGCCGCCTGTCCGAAGGCGTCGTCGTCGCTGTCCGGCCCACCTTGGGTCAGGTCGAGCGCAAAGCCGCGGACGCGGGCCTGCTGATCGGCGACCGAGTTGCGCTTCACCGGGGCCGCAGGTTTCGGCTTGGTGGCTGCGGGCTTGTGCGCCACCGGACGCCGCGCCTTCCTGGCCGATCCGTCGTCGACGCGGAAGAAGGCGATGCTCTGCTGCAGTTCGTTCGCCTGGCCGGACAGTTCCTCGGAGGTCGAGGTGATCTGTTCGGATGCCGAGGCATTTTGCTGCGTGACCGTGTCGAGCTGCTGCAGCGCCTGGTTG